>NZ_CM181702.1:0-4056455 GCF_059338445.1 Shewanella sp. 492 | reverse complement strand
GTACTTATCCCCAAAAGATCATACAAAGGGGTGTATTCTATAGTGAGATCACAAGGATCGCTATCCTTTAAATGGATTTATCCCCAGTAAGATCAACTTGACTTTTTGACACTGATCCAGATCGATCGCAGCCGATCAATTTATTTATATAAACCAGTAAACTCAGCTTTATTAAGCGATCCAGATCGATCTATAATTAGCAACCTTCGTTCAGGCAAATGAATACCAGATCCACAAGATGTAGTGTTCATTCACAGAGTTATCCACACTAGAGTGTGTATATAACCTAGCCGAGCAGAAGTATTAAAGGAAGATTTTGTACACTTGTTGATTTTGCTTGTTGACGGGCATCACTAAAGTGATTACAATTCGGCCTCTTTTTTGCCCTTACTTCTAATTTGTAGGAGTCAGGTTTATTCACCTAACAAAGACGGATTGCCATAATGAGTAAACGTACTTTTCAACCTAGCAACCTGAAGCGCAAGCGTTCTCACGGCTTCCGCGCTCGTATGGCTACTGTAGGTGGCCGTAAGGTTATCGCACGTCGCCGTGCAAAAGGTCGCGCTCGTCTTTCTGCTTAATCAGTAGAAATGCAAGTGACCAGCTATACCTTTACGCGGGAGTTACGTTTGTTAACTCCCGCGCAATTCAAATCTGTATTCTCAAATCCTATCAAAGCTTCTTCGGCTGAAATTACCTTACTTGCTATACCTAACTCAGAGCAACATCCACGTATTGGATTAACCGTTGCAAAACGTTATGTAAAGAGAGCTAATCAACGCAACAGAATTAAACGTATCATCCGCGATAATTTTCGTTTGCATCAGCACGATCTACCCCCGCTTGATATCGTCGTTTTGGTAAGAAATGGCGTACTGGATATGGATAATGCAGCACTCCACAAACTGGTAGAGAAGTTATGGCGCAAACTCAGTCGCCGTTACAATGGCTAGCCACTACGTTAATTCGTGGCTATCAAATCTTTATCAGCCCTATACTAGGGCCAAAGTGCCGTTTTCACCCCACATGTTCAACTTACGCCATTGAAGCCATTCATTTGCATGGATTTGTGAAAGGGAGTTGGTTTGCAGGGAAACGCGTATTAAAATGTCACCCTTTACATCCGGGCGGTGAAGATCCCGTCCCTCCAAAAAATAAATAGGTGTAATAAATAGGCTATGGAATCTCAACGCAATATATTGCTTATCGGTCTGCTTTTTGTCAGCTTTTTGCTGTGGCAGCAATGGCAAACAGACAAAAACCCGCAACCCGTTGCTACTGAATCATCAGTGGCCGCGTCAACTACTGTCGCAAATACACATGGTAGTGATGTTCCTGATGCCGATGCTGCACTCCCAGAAGCAGTCGTTGCATCTAAAGAACTCATTACTGTCACCACAGACCAGTTGATATTAAAAATCAACCCAGTCGGTGGTGATATCGTTTATTCGGCATTAGTGGCGCATAAACTTGAACTCGATAAAGACGAACCTTTCGTGTTGCTCGAGCAAACTAACGACATCTACTATATCGCGCAAAGCGGCCTAATAGGTCGTAACGGTATCGATAGCAGCGTTAAAGGCCGTGCCCACTATTCAAGCCAAGCACAGCAATACACTATGGCCGATGGCCAAGACGCACTCGAAGTACCACTGACTTATGTGGCCGACAATGGTGTGACTTACACCAAAGTGTTTGTGTTGCATCGTGGCAAATTCAACATCGATGTAGATTACCGTATCAACAACACCTCTAGCGAACAGCTACAAGTGCAGATGTATGGCCAAATCAAGCACAGTATCAAAGAAAGCGAAAGTAGCATGATGATGCCAACGTATCGCGGTGCTGCATTCTCGACTCAAGATACCCGTTACGAGAAATACAGCTTCGAAGATATGGCTGACAAAAACCTAGACAAGAAAACCCTAGGTGGTTGGGCAGCAATGCTACAGCACTACTTCGTTTCTGCATGGGTTCCACCAGCAAACGACCAAAACACGATTTTTTCTAGCATTAGCGCAGGCGGATTAGCCAATATTGGTTTCCGTGGTGCAGTGTATGATATTGCCCCAGGTAGCAGCCAAACCATTGGTGCACAATTCTATGTTGGTCCTAAAGACCAAGCGGCATTATCGGAAATATCTGAATCACTTAACCTAGTGGTCGATTATGGTTTCCTATGGTGGTTGGCAGTACCTATTTACAAACTACTGATGATCTTCCAATCATTTGTAGGTAACTGGGGCTTAGCGATTATCCTTATCACCTTAACCGTTCGTGGCCTGCTGTACCCACTAACCAAAGCACAATACACCTCAATGGCAAAGATGCGTAACCTGCAGCCTAAGCTAGCTGAGATGAAAGAGCGCTTCGGTGATGACCGTCAAAAGATGGGTCAGGCGATGATGGAACTGTACAAGAAAGAGAAAGTAAACCCTATGGGGGGCTGTCTGCCTATCTTGCTACAGATGCCGATTTTCATTGCCTTGTACTGGGTACTGTTAGAAAGCGTTGAGTTGCGTCATGCACCCTTTATGCTATGGATCACCGACCTTTCGGTACAAGATCCTTACTATGTGATGCCAATCCTAATGGGTATCTCAATGTTCTTAATGCAGAAGATGCAGCCAATGGCGCCAACTATGGACCCAATGCAACAGAAGATGATGCAATGGATGCCAGTGGTATTTACCGTATTCTTCTTATGGTTCCCAGCCGGTCTTGTACTTTACTGGTTAGTCGGTAACATTGTTGCGATTACTCAGCAGAAGATCATCTATGCTGGTTTGGAGAAAAAAGGGTTAAAATAACCTTTTAGTTCCAACAAACAAAAGCGGTCGGATACTAAGTATTGACCGCTTTTTTGTTTTATATAAACGCATATTTTTGCCATTCACCATCAATTTAGGAAACACAGTAATGACAACAGATACTATCGTGGCACAGGCAACCGCTCCCGGACGCGGCGGCGTGGGGATCATACGTATCTCGGGCGACAACGCCAGCAAAGTGGCAATGGCCGTGTTAGGGCATATCCCTAAAGTCCGCTATGCCGATTACTGTGACTTTAAAGATGCTAATGGGCACGTGATAGACCAAGGCATTGCCCTCTTCTTTAAGGGGCCCAACTCATTTACCGGCGAAGATGTACTCGAGCTACAAGGCCATGGCGGCCAAATCGTACTGGATATGCTGATCAAGCGCGTCATGGAAGTGGGCGGCGTACGTATTGCTAAACCAGGGGAATTCAGCGAGCAAGCGTTTATGAACGACAAGCTGGATCTGACTCAAGCCGAAGCCATTGCCGATCTGATTGACGCCACCAGCGAACAAGCCGCCAAAAGCGCCCTCAATTCGATGCAGGGTGAATTTTCCACCCAGGTACATGATCTGGTCGATCAGGTGACTAACTTACGTTTATACGTAGAAGCCGCTATCGACTTCCCCGACGAAGAGGTCGACTTTCTCTCTGACGGCAAAATTGCCGCCTCGCTCAACCGTATTATCGACAAACTCGATTCGGTGCAATCGAGTGCCAAACAAGGCGCGATTATTCGCGAAGGGATGAAAGTCGTTATTGCGGGTCGCCCGAACGCAGGCAAATCGAGTCTACTGAACGCATTAGCCGGTAAAGAATCGGCTATCGTTACCGAAATAGCCGGCACCACCCGTGACGTATTACGCGAGCACATTCACCTTGATGGTATGCCGCTGCATATTATCGACACCGCAGGGCTACGTGACACTACAGATACGGTAGAGCAAATAGGTATCGAGAGAGCCTGGGCCGAAATAGAAAGTGCCGACCAAGTGCTATTTATGGTCGATGGCACCACCACCAATGCAGTCGATCCCCACGATATTTGGCCAGACTTTATTGATCGCCTCCCCAAAAACCTTGGCGTCACCGTCATACGTAATAAAGCCGACCTGACTGGCGAACCATTAGAGACCACCCAAGAACAGGGTTATAAAGTCTTTCGTCTATCGGCAAAAACCGGCTTAGGCGTCGAGGAGCTTAAAGCACACCTTAAATCTCTTATGGGCTACCAAAGCAACCTTGAAGGTGGCTTTATCGCCCGTAGGCGCCATTTAGAAGCCTTAGAGCTTGCCAGTAGTCACTTATTACTGGGTAAAGAGCAGTTAGAGGTTTATCAAGCGGGTGAACTGCTCGCTGAAGAGCTACGGATGTGCCAAATGGCCTTATCTGAAATCACGGGTAAATTCACCTCAGATGACCTACTGGGTAAAATATTCGGCTCTTTCTGTATCGGGAAGTGATGCCTAGCTGGATTACGCTGGGCTAGATTAATGACTGACTAAAATGTCAAAACAACATTTAATTGCTGTTATTAAATAAAAAGATGAGCATTGGCTCATCTTTTTATTAATATTGATTTATAGCTTTTTAGATGTAGACAACTCAGCCTCTAATTCTTGCTTCGCTCTTTGGGTTTTAAACTCAGAGTAAAGCACAGCTTCATCATTAGGGTTTAACGTCTTACCCGACTCTTGGATCAACTTGTCGAATAATGGCTTGGTATTTTCCATCACCACCAAGACACACAATTGTTTTTTATCATCGATGCGGGCAAATGCGACCTCTTTTGGTAATGCCCCCACTAAGCTTTGCTCAGCAATCTGCTTACTTACTTGAGCAAAGCTCGAGCTGGTCATACTGGCTTCATTTTCTTGGGTTTGCTGGTTAACCAGTTTATCCATCACCATAGCTTTAGTATTAATTTGTGTTGCCAAATCGGCTCTCGCATTAGCAATGGCTTGCGCGCGACTAGCTGCCATATTACCGCTCCACAGCACACAACTAGCAGAGGCTAATCCAGTAGCATGAGTCGGCATCAAAACCCAACTCGGCACACTATCATTCTCTGCTAGCGGCGTAGACTGTGGTGCTTGAGTACTACTACATGCACCTAAGATCAAAGCGCTGGCTACGGTTAAGTATTTTTTCATCATATTTTGCTATTTCCATTCCATGTGGGTAATTTGGCGTGATACTGCTCTTCTAACTTACGAACTTTCTTAAGGTACTTCTTGGTTTCAGCATAAGGTAAGCGTTGCATCAAGGTTTGATAAACCTGCTCACTAGACATTGCATTAATTTTTCCTAATGCCTGATTAATATTACGATTATTACCACCATTAAAGGCCTTTGCCACGTTACCAGCACCTGTATTATATGCGGCAATGGTGCAGTATTTACGGCTTGTAGGATCGGTAACACCTTTTAAATAACGCTCAGATAATATTGAAAGGTACCCTGCTCCATAAAGGATATTGGTATCGGCATGATAAAGCTCACTTGCTGTCGGTGCAGTCGACTTTTGCAGTAACTTATTCGCCACATCCATACCAGCCGACCCAGGAACAATCTGCATAAGCCCAAAAGCGGGAATATGGGACTTAGCCTCAGGATTAAACGATGATTCAGCATGAGAAATAGCCAGCAATAGTGCGACCTCTTGCCGCTGTTTGTCAGCCTGTTTATTGAATGATTCTAGATAAGGAGATGCCTTTCTCAACAGATAATCTTCAGGCAGAGCAATCGTATATGACTTTATTTTTTTATACTTAACATCTTGTTTATTAACTTGCTCAACCTGCTTTTCAAGATTTTCAACTCTGAGTTGCTGTTGCTGTTCGAGCTGTTGTTTTTTTACTTTAGCATCAGATTCCGAGATGGCTTCATCGGTATCCACACTATTTAGCAGTTGCTCATGCTGCAGCACAATTTGTTGTTTTAACACTGGCTGACTCGCCACTACTTTTGGCTGAGGTGTAATGACGGTAGGAGTTTGCTGTAACTCTTGCAATGCATCATCATTATCGATCAACACCTTGAGCACTGGCGCCGTGTTGATATCATCAAGCAAGTCGGTAACAGCAAGTCCTGGCTTAGAAGAGGTCTCTTCATTTAACTGTTCGATTGTCAATGTTTGTGCTTGCTCATCAACAATTATTCGGCTTTGTAAATCATCACTATAAACAACCTCTTGCTCTATTGAACTCTGCACCGGAACGGCCCAGTTTTGCAGTAATTGACCACGAAAATGGTCATAATCGGCTAAGTATTTCTCTCTAAATGCAGTATATTCCTGCTGTTGTTGCTGAACATAATCTTGCTTTTGTTGCTGCCAACCTTTTTTAAACTCTTCAAAAGAAGCGTCAGTAGCCAGCACCAAAGAGGGAAACAATATTATTGGCAGTATGAGTTTACGCATGACGATATCCTTAGAAGTAAGCATTAAATTCATACTTAGTCAGTAGTGAATCAGCAATGTATTCAGGCGATAATTCAGAAATCGCATAAAAGTTAGCGGTATAAGCGGCTAACTTTTGAGTCAGAGCACCAACCTCTGCGGTATTCCCCTCTAATGTCGCTTGATCCAGTTCGGTTAACATAGAGAATGCATTGGGTTGAACCTGTTCATATTCAGTAAAGCCAGCCAACAAGTTTAAAAACATTCCTTGTGGGCCTAGCTCTCTAGATTGTAAAAAATAAGTAACATTTTGATTATCATAGAAAAATATATTTGAATCAGACGTAATATCTGTAATGGTATTCGTTTTGAGTAAGCTTTCAGTAAAAGGTACCTGAGGGGTAAAATCCCCAAGCAAGGGATTATCATGCTGTAGGCTATGTAATACGATCGCGACGATGCGCTGATCTTTATTCATCAATGTCAGTAGATACTTAGGATCTTTATAATAACGATACTCAATACTAGGATCTAAACTAGAAGCTTTAATTACCTGCGGCATGCCCACACTTTTTTGAGCAAACTGCAGGTAGTTACCAATATCTAATGAAGCGACTCTATTATTCTCTACCTGATGGGTAAAATGAGTGATAAACGCTTGATAAGCTTCCGTAAGTAATTGTTTAGTATCGGCCCAGTTACCAAGGCCCATTAATACAACCATGAGTAATACAAAGCCAGACGTTAACCTAGCAAAGAAGCCCTTCTTTTGCGGCTTACCGTCAATAACCCCATTGTTGCTTTTTAAAATATTTTGAACACTCATACGGGTATCCTTGTTATCCCTTAGCTTCTATCTAATTTATTTTTAAAAGATGAACCAACTAAAAATAGTCTTCTAAATCATTAGCTTGCTCAATGTTGATTTGCCGCACCGCCTCTTGAGCCTTAATCAACAACTGCTGACAAAGCGGCGCTTCGCAGGTCGCCATTAACTCGCTAACCGCAGCAAACTTTTCAGCTTCTAACCAGATTTTGGCAACCGCTATTTTGGCCTCGCTGAATGATAAGTTTTCAGCATCTAAATGTTTATCGAGATAAGCTAAGCCAGATTCAAAATCTGTTTGGCTGGCAATTAATGCGACTGCGTCAGCTTGAGTTCGTTCATGCTGTAAAGCGACCTTTAACATTGCGCGTAATAGCTCGATATCACTATTATCTAACGCCCACCATGCGGTGATTAACGCTAATCCCGCTTGGTTATATTGCGGATCAACCACGCTGATATCACCAACACAATACAAACCATCTTTTTGTTTTGTCTGTCGATAGTTAGTAATACTGGCATCGATAAAACTTAATGGCGGAGGAATCGTTTGCGAGGTTAAGGTCATTAATTCGGCCCGAATTTCAGCTCGCTTAGGCAAAGTCAGTGCACGTCGACAAGCCGCTTGCTCGGCACCACTGGAAAGCGCTTTTAGCGCGATAACCTGTGCACCGCCATCGCTCGCCTCACTGATAAAAAAGGGACTCTTTTCTCTGACGATTCCCGATGACTCGGTGACAATAGCGCCAGAGAAAACAGAGGCTGCCAGAAATATAGACAGCATCAGAGTTCCTCGCTACTCGACACCTTACCTGATGCAGCTTGTGGGTTAGCGGCCTTGTTATTAACCCCACCCACAGCATGTATTTTATGCCCAGCACTGCTACTCGCATTTAAGCTTGTGCCACCAGACTGCATCTCTTTGTTGGCTTGTCTAGCAGTTGCTTCAAGGCTCGGAGCATATACAGCAACACTGTATTGCCAGTATCCATCTGTACTGCTAAAACTTTTAACACTAACTCCTGCGGGTAACTTACCTTTGGCTAGCGTCGAATAATCATCTGAACTCTTAAGTTGATTAATAAAAGTCTCACGATCATTGTCGAGCACTTTCACCTGCTGGGGATCTTGCATCGACGGGTCGTCATATTGGAACTGTTTAGCGCCTTCCATCTGCTTTTCATCAAAGCTGCCCTGCCAATAAACCTGCTCCCCTTGCATCGTTGCTAGCAAGGCTGAGCGCGCCCGAGTTTGTGACTGTGACTTTGCCGTGCTGCGTAATTTATCGGCTATGGTCTTATTTTTATTTTGTCGAATAATCGCAGACCCATAGCCCATAACAATAACTTCACCTGTATCGGCGTGGGTAAGTATTTTGGCACCAACTGGCGGTAAAACGCCTTCACGGATATCGGTGATCACTTGCTTAAAAATGCTATTAGGATCCGTTGTTACTGCCACAGCCCCATGTTTAGTACGCACCTGATCGCGGGTTTTAGGGGTAGATATTAAACTTACGCGAACATTTTTCGCCGCTACATTGTCATACACATCAAAAGTGACAAATCCAGCAAGTGAGCCAGAAACCGACTCCTTACAATTTTCCATCATCGCCGTTTGCGTGTTAGCTGCACTATCGGCACCGGTATCTATGACATCCATACTGGTAGAGACCAAATTGCTGCACTGGTGCTCTACCCCTTTCATATTTTCGACCAACTGCTTTTTCGCTATGAGATAAGCTTGGTTATAAGCCCCACGTTTAGACAGTAACGTCGCATTGATATTATCGTAAGTGGTATAGCTAATGCTGCCGATAGATAAGATCCCGGTACCACTGCCAACTTGGATCATTTTCACGCCATCTTCATCATTTTCAATCAGTGCTTGATGCGCTACAGCTACAGCTAAATTGGCGTTATCACCAACAACAGCATCGCCTTTTATTACCACTTGCTCAGTGTTCGCTAGGTCAGCCCCAGGTCTGGCAGGCATCATGTCGGTCAAATCAAAGTCATCACTTGCCATAACAGGCATAGATAGCGCGAGGGCCAGTGTAAATAGGTTTAATTTCAAAATAGTTTCCTTACCTATATCTAAGAGTAAAATCATTTTCGATACTAATGGCAGATAATCCGCTGCCTGTTGTGGTTAACGCTTGATGTACTGCGTCAGCAAGCTCGCCTGTTGGCCCCTTGAAGCGAAGACTGGCGACAATATTGCTACCTTTCTTATCAATGGATACATCCGATACACCACCTAAGGTACTCAATAGGGCCTGAAGCTTTTCTGGTTGTTTTATTTTCGATTGGGGTAGCCAAACCTGTCTCACCAAACCGCCGCGAGCAACAACCTGGGTAAAGGCTTTTTGTAACGCTTGCGCCAACGCTTGAGTTTGCTGCTCATGAGCCAGATGAACCGCCATTAAATCTTGCTCTACTCGTTGGCCGCTAGGTAAAGCCAATAGCGCAGGATTATTCTGCCAATGGCCATAGATATTGCCGCTTAAATCTTGAACATTGACATTGAGGTGTAAACGGTTGGTAGCGCCTATTTCAGCAAACTCCGAAGTGGCTAATACCACTAAGCTAGCCACTGGCGAAACTTCAATACCTTGCTCACCAAGCCACAGGGTTAGCTCAGTTTTTAGAGGTTCAGGCGCAATCACTTTAACCCGTGGCGAGCCAATAACCGCTAAGAGTTGTGATGCTTGTTGTACCAAAGGTGACTTCTCGACAACCGCATGCAGAGTGACCTGTAGGCCATTATTGGCAATAGGATGACTATCTAAGGTTTGCCACTCTTTTACTAGCCCTTCACTATGGCTAGATAACTGTTGCCCAATAAGCTCTTGCATTTGAGTGGTTTCATCATCATTGAGCACCTGCAAGTTTAATTGTGATGACTGACTATGTTGCTGAGTTAACCAGACACCAACCACCTGTGAAACCGCTCTTTGTAAGGCATCCATTTCGGCATGATAACGTGCTGTTTGGCCATTTTTAGGCCACCCCTCACCGGAAACGGTAACACTGACATTGTGAGAATCCTCTTCCCAATCTTGAGATTCTTGTAGTGCTAAATCCTGCAAAGACAAACTCACGGTCACACACGTATCATTGCCACTAAGGGTGGGAGAGGTGATTGTCAGAGGAAGGGCTTGCATGCTCAGTCCTTCGAGCATATAGCTTCGTTGTTGCTCATATAGACTGGCAGATTGCTCATTTAATGAAGCATCCATAACCTGTGAGCTGTCAGTAACCGTTAAACTTTTATTGCCTTGAATAAAGGCTGCCAGCTCTGCGGCGGCTTGGTTTTTTGCACTTGATATAGCCACACTGCCACGACCATAGCCACATGCCGTGGTTTGCATTGTTGCATCGGCTAAGACCTTCACCTCAGCCGCCAATGGTGTGGATAATAAGGCTAATAAACTTAACCCTATTGTTCTCATGTACGCTTCTCCAAAAATCCCTGAGGAGTGCCTACAGACACGGCAAACACTTTCATATCAGCGCTAGGACGATAAATGCCTTTTTCAGCTGTTTTCTTAATAGAGTCAGCTAGATCATTGTCTTTCCAACGAATAATCTCACCGATAGCACTATTTGCAGAAGGTGTCACATTTGCCACACCGATAGGTTCGACAAAACCGGCCTCATAGCTAAACACTATCATGGTTTCATTAGGTAACACGCCAGCATTTTGACCACGATCTAAACTTAATTGATTACCCTTAATCCCCATAACTTGTGTCGTTGCAGGCATTTCAGTCAACATTCGAGTAAGAAGAATATCTATGCCACGCGATGCCATATCATTAATTACCGCATTTACGTGGGCACTATCAAAATACCTAAAACCACTGACATAGCGGTTACTTGCCATGACATATTTAAGCTCAGACCGCTCACGAACATCTTCTGACTTAACTCGAATTTTACCTAGATTAGGGTGAGATAGTTTTTCGCGAGTATAAGGATTTAGCACTGCACTCGTCAGCTCTAAGGTGTAATCCATCCAACTGGTAATACTGCCTTCATTTTTTACCGTGCGCAGCGAGTCTAATTTAACAATATAATCAGGCTTAAGTACCTGCTGAGAGCTAACCTTTTCCGCTAATGCTTTAGCACCTTGTTGATCTAAGTATATTTGCTGCTCTTGCGATACGACATCATCATCACGCGTCACAATGCGAAAACGATTAATCCCCGCAAACTGATTCTCAAGCATCATTAACAGCTGTTGATCTTCAAATGCTCTTAATGCGTTAACACCTTCACCTTCACCACTCACTTTGGCTACATCAAAATACATACGTACGACAGGCTTTTTCAGAGGGCAACCATCGTTTTCATTATTCACATCAAAACTGCAACGATCTAAACCTTGAGTGTCAAAGTAAGACGGCACACGGATATCGTTATCATTAAAATCGTAAGCGCTTTTGGCGACCTCTGCATTTGAAGCTCGATTACTGACTTGTGACATCTGAGTCTGTTGAGCTGGCTTACTCTGACACCCAGCCAACATAGCAAGCGTGAGTAAAGAGAGAGAAACGTGTTTTATTAATTTCATAACAAATCCTAATTATCGAACATCCATTTACTAATAGGGGCTTGTACTTGTGTCTCCAGCCCTTGTAGTGCCATTGATTTAGCGATTGCAGAGCCAGCCCCCTTACCTTCAGCAACAAGATGACGCTGATGCAATACTCTAAATGGTGATTGAGCTTCGGTAATAGTGAGCAGCAGATTAGCTTGTGCCAAACGCTGTGAACCGCGATTGGCTTGCTTCCACTTGAGATTAGTTTTCACTAACAACCGAGTATTACCACTTTGGGGAAGTGAACTGCTCAACGCAGATTTAATCTCAGCTAATTCATGGCTAGCAATCACTTGACAAGAAACCGCATCGAGCGCTTTGCGCCTCTCAGCCATTAATGACTCAAGTTGAAGAGATAAAGCCGTATGTTCACCGTCAAGTAACTGAAGTACTCGTAAACGTTTATTCGCCATGTCGAACGTTTCACCATAATGAAGCGCCCAAATAAACTTTTGGCTAGGTTGTGACGGTGAACTTGATAAACGAGACAAAATAGCCAACTCATTTTCTAAGTTTGCTACTAGAGTGGATTTTTTGATCCCAAGCAGTAAAGCCGTTTCATTTTGAGATTTCGCGGCCTCTAACTCCTGAACACCTTCTAAAGTAAAAGGCAGGCTATTCATTTGACTAGATTGCTTAAAATTGCTTTCTGTATGGCTGTTATTAGTGGTTAATGTTTGAGTTTGCTCAACACTATAATCAACACTTAATTGTGCCACTATTTCACTTAGGGCTGCATCTCTGGCAGAGATACGATCGCTGCCTACCCCGACACCAACAATAAAATCATCATGTTGGCCTGAATGAGTAACCCATTCAGGCCAAGCATATACAGAAGAACTAAAAGCAATTGCCCAACAAAAGGCAAATAGGCTTTTAATCATTAGCTTTTAGCTTCCTGCTCTTGCTGAAGTTGTTTAACAGCATCGATGGTTGCAAGCTCTAAATCAATGATTTCATTAGCTTCTAATGCTAATTCTAACTGGTCCTTTGCTTTTAATAACGCTGTACCAAGGTCGTTTGGATCTTCTTCTTTCTTTTCGTCGAAACTCAAAGATTTAAAAACAGAACCAGTAAGATGGGCTGCCGTCGCTTTGGCAACCGCAGTACTATTCTCGGATAAAATGTATGCAGATTTAGCGATTTCTACCGTTAACGTTCCAGCTAACTGAATGT
The DNA here is from genome assembly GCF_059338445.1 of Shewanella sp. 492. Classification (NCBI taxonomy): domain Bacteria; kingdom Pseudomonadati; phylum Pseudomonadota; class Gammaproteobacteria; order Alteromonadales; family Shewanellaceae; genus Shewanella; species Shewanella sp. 492. Next base: position 4,043,630 of record NZ_CM181702.1, on the reverse strand, counting down.
TTTGATCGTAAACATTTTCATTAGCCTTGGTATAAGCAGTAATTTTGTGGCCAATTTTTTCATCCTCACTAGCCGCTCCAGCATCAAACTGATCAATCGCTAACTGCAGCTCTTCAGGAGTAGCATCTTTGTAAGCATATAAAAAAGCTTGTACATCTTTATAGTTTTCAGTTTGCTTTCTATACTCACCAATCACATTACGTTGACGTTCTAATACAGCCGCTGCCATATTAAGAAACTCATCAACACCAGGTTGAATAGTAACAGGCTCATATCCTAAATTATCCATTTTGACAGTTAGTTCAGATACAGCTTGTTCTCGGTCAAGCGTGGCAGCCGATTTATCAGATGTAGAGACGCAACCAGTAAATAGAGGAGCACAGAATAATGCAAAAATGAGAGGGTTTTTCACAAGACAATTCCTTTTAAGATGAAATACCAAGGAAGTGCCATTTAAAAAATACTTGAGGAAAAAATACCTTTTATAAATTTTAATTAACTCTTCCCTTGAGTTGAGGCGGCATAATACAACAAAAATGTATGAAACAACTGATATATATCGTTTTTTTTGAAAGACATCACAATGTTAAACAACTTGTCTAATAGCAATAAAACCAAAATAACCAAAATAACATCTAAAAAATCAAGATAACCCAAAATATAAAACTAACAATATCAACCACAACAACTTTCCATACTAAAAACCGATTAAAAGTAAAAGAATATTCATAAAATATCTCTATCTAAAAAATAAACAAAAAAGTCTTTATATAGGTAGACCTGCAGCGATTTAAATCATGGGGCACCAAAATGGTTTTCAAACACACCAAAATTGATGCTCAAGCTTACCTTCAATTCAGCCGTGACCTTGGCGCTACACTAGATTAAAAATCAAACAAAAAAGCCGCGATCATTTAAAGATCTTGTCACGCTTTGGTGCATAAACACTCAGATCGAGATCAATTTAATCAACAGAGATATCAACAAGTAATCCACGGGGGATCTAAAGTTAATCAACATAAGGTGGAAAGCATTAAGGATCTGTTTTTTAAAGAAAAAATACAGCGGTGTTTTTTGTGGATTTTGATTAGCTTAGTAAATTTCAGATCTCAGTAAAAAAGTTATACTCAAAATATATCGCTAAAAATAAGCCAGATCGCAGCGCAGATCGACTGATTAGTCGATGTCAACCATTCTACTCGCTTTTTTATACTAGATTTTCACGCTTTTTCAGCATACCAACCAACAAGCAATAACTCTGCTTCCCCAGCACTCGATCCAATATTTAGACCTAACAAATGCACGCCAATCAGCACCAATCTAATTAACCCAGTATTAGCCTAAATAATTTAGATCGAAATCAATCAGCCCTTTAGGCAGTAATGACTCAATTAACATGAAGATAAACCGAGTAGGCTATGACCAACACCCACTGCGAGCGATAACACACGCAGCAACTATAGATAAACATGGCGGCATCAAGGTGTAAAAACGTCGAAAGTGAGCTCGATAGCGTGAGTTAACATGGCCAATCGTGACTAAAATAACCAAAGTCTAGAGAACAGCTTACGCTAGCGCGGGTTTGATGAGCATGGTGGGTAAGATGCCATGTATAAAAACAGACTCAGTTGTTACTGCCTATTAATAGTGCAATTCAAAGCCTTTGGTCAATAGCCACTAGGGCGCTGAAGTTCCACGTGAAACTTCACCTCCTCGTTTATTCCACTGTAGTTATGTGATGTTCAAGATAAGTTAACCCAATTTGTAACTGAAAAACTTACGTTTATCGGGCCCTACAGCATTAGTACTGATTTTATTAGGATGTTTATATTCATCCCAACTGGCGACATTTCGCCCTTTATTTAAATGAGGAAAGTTTAAATGAGGCAAATTTGAGTGGAAAGATGGTTTCACATCGCAAGATAGCGCGCCGTTCAAAGGTTCAACCGATAAAAATGTCATAAGCTTTGCCAAACTGTCAGCATCACTAATATCAATACTAATAAAGTTAGCTTGCTCGCTAAAGTAATCAAAAACTTGTTTTTTATGATTATGATAACAATCAACCAAATGCATCGCACACATAGGATCATCCACCCGATTAATCGCAAAACTGTGATTAAAACTGCGCTTTAAAATGGGATGAAACCGCCCCGTTTTATCATCAAGGTGCACCAACATTCGACTAAGTAACATCTGCATCGAAGGCACCCAAGCATCTAAAGCCCGCTCAAGATAAACAAATTTAGCTTGTGGATATAAACCATGTAACTGTCGATAATCACTAAAACACGGTGCGTCAGACACCACATCCGCCAACTCGAATGCCTGCTTAGTAAACGCCTGATGAGCCACTTTAAAGCCCTGTTCTAACAAAGCCACACTAACACTCGTGGTTCCTGTTCTCGGCAGACCTATGATGAAGATTTTGGCTCTATTAGGATTGCAGCAATTCGGCATAAACTTAACCCTAGTTTTAAGTGGTCTCGATTTAATGAGATGCAGTATAAGGGAATGGCTAAGTTTGTTCGAGCTTACATAACATTATAAAAAAATCTGCCAATTGAACATATGATAAATCCATATTTATAGCGCTGAGCTTTACATGTATAGTGTGCGACTCTGTGAAAACTCTATTGGTATTTTTGATTCATGAAAGCGATTGATCTTTTTTCTGGTGCAGGTGGCTTCTCCTTAGCCGCACATCAATGTGGTATTGATGTCGTCGCAGCAATAGAGCTAGATAAAGCCGCTTCAATTACCTATGGCACTAACTTAATCAAAAAGCTAAAAGCACCAACGAAACTCATCAATGGCGATATCAACGAAGTAGACCTTCCAGCGCTAATGAAAGAGTTAAAGCTCAAATCTGGTGATCTGGACCTTTTACTCGGAGGCCCTCCATGTCAGGGATTTTCAACACATCGCATCAATAATGCGGGCATAGATGACCCAAGAAATCAGCTGCTATTAAAATACTTCGACTTTGTCGATGGTTTGCGCCCTAAAGCCTTTTTAATAGAAAACGTTGCAGGTCTTTTATGGAAACGCCACGAAGACTACTTACATAAGCTTTTAGCTTTAGCAAAAGCTCACGGCTACATTATTCATTTTTGCGATATCCTCAATGCTAAAGATTATGGCGTACCACAAAATCGCAAGCGTGTTTTCATATTTGGTACCCGTAACGATCTAAACATCGAAAACCCTGAGTTTCCGCCTGCGGCGACACATTTTTCGCCAGCATCAAAAAATACACCAAAGTGGAAAACCGCTTCTTCGGTATTTGAAAAGCTAACGGATGACCTAATTGAGCTGTACATTGAAGATTACTTCAGACCAAAAACAAAGCTAACAGATAACGATGCAAGGCAGCTTCTGAAATCATTAGAATATGGTGAACCCGTTAAAGATGGCGATGTTTGCAATATCAATATGCAACCAACACCTGAAATGGTTACTCGCTTTAAAAACACCCCACTGAACGGTAGCCGCATGGATTCAGGACATACATTAAAGTGCCATTCTAACGGCTACAAAGGCCATAAAGATGTTTACGGTCGAGTGTTAATTCATCTCCCAAGTAACACAATAACAACTGGGTGTAATAACCCTTCTAAAGGCCGTTTTGTACATCCTTGGAAAAACCACGGTATGACACTTCGCCATGCCGCACGCTTCCAAACCTTCCCCGATAGCTTTAATTTTGTAGGTACAACTACTCAACAAGGCAAGCAAATAGGTAATGCTGTTCCGGTAGAATTAGCAAGAGTGTTAATATCGACTATAAATACTTTGCTCACAAGTTAACCTTTTTACGCTATTTATTTGTAAAGTAAAAAAGCATATTATCCTGACTAATAAGGAATTTTAGTTAGGGAAGCCCCATGCTCTCATCTGTATCATTTCAAACTCGTGCCCGCACAGTAGACCACCTTGGCCGAGAACAAATCGCTGATTGCCCTACTGCAATATCTGAACTGTGGAAAAATGCTTATGATGCCTATGCCCGTAATGTAGAGCTGCATATTTTCGATGGTGACATCCCCGTTGCAGCTTTGCTTGATGATGGTCATGGCATGAGCCGTACAGAATTTGAAACAAAATGGCTTACCGTAGGAACAGAATCAAAAACTAATGGTTTCGAGATTCCTGACGAAGATCGCGATGGTCTAACACTAAGACCTAAACAAGGACAAAAAGGTATTGGCCGTTTATCTAGCGCAGCCTTAGGTCCACTAATGTTGATTGTATCTAAGCGGAAAAATGAAAATTTTGTAGCAGCATTAATAGACTGGCGTCTCTTTGAAAACCCATTTTTACTTTTACAAGATATTCGAATTCCGGTAACTGAGTTTGAACGGGTCACTGATTTAATCGATGAGTTACCTGACCTATTCGATAAGATGATGGGTAATGTGTGGGGTGATGGTGATGATGAACATAGGGCTGCTCGGCTAAGTGATGCTTGGGACCGATTTTCAATACAAGAAAAAGCTGATGGTAACGTCAGTTCTACAAAAGAGAAAATTGTAAATACATTAATTAACGATGTATTTAGTGAAAGGCATCTATCTAAGTGGTCTGTTTGGCAAAACTTATCTTGCAAGGGGACAGCAATGTTTATTGCTGATGTTTACGATGATATTAAATTTCAAATATCAAAAGTTCCCTTTGCTGATGCTGAAGGACCTGAACAGCTAGCGAGAGAAAGGTTTCAACAAACATTATCTAACTTTACCGATCCATTCTCGAAAGACGACGAGCCATTGGCAACAGATTTTTGCTATTCAGTAATTGCTTGGCATAAAACACTACCATCCCCCATTTTAGATAGCGTCAATGAATTTGATATTCGAAATCTTGAAGATTTAGAGCATATTATTGAAGGTACGGTTAATGATGAGGGGTATTTTAATGGCAGGGTCAAGGTTTTTGGCGAGTGGATTGAAGACTACGAAGTCAAACCTAAAGTGGCCTATAAAACCCGTCGTGATTCAGCATTTGGCCCTTTCCATTTAAGAGTTGGCACATTTGAACAACAGATAGGTAGCACAACTTTACCAAAGGAACTGCATTCTAAATTCCTTGAACAGGCCGAGAAATATGGCGGCTTTCGCGTTTATCGTGATGGGTTAAGAGTAATGCCTTATGGACGAGTAGATAGTGACTACTTTTCAATAGAGGAGAGGCGTTCAAAAAGCGCTGGCCGCTATTTTTGGGCAAACAGAAGAATGTTTGGCCGTATCGCAATAACCAGAGTACACAATCAAAATTTAAAAGATAAAGCGGGGCGTGAGGGCTTTATAGAAAATAGGGCATCTAAGTTATTAAGGGAAATTGTTGAAAATATATTAACGTCAGCCGCTGATAAATATTTTGGTGGAAAATCCAATTTAAGAAAACCAACAATTGCAAATATAAAGGAGGAAAAAGCAGCGATTAAAGCTGAAGCAGACAGAAAAAAACTGATTTCAAAAGAAAGAGTGCGCATTCGAAATGCAATCAAGAAAGATAGTAATAAGCTATTGGCACATGTTGAAAAGGTAGTTGGATTACAACAATCACTATTAAGTAGGGTGGATTTAAAAACAAGTGATGAAATTCAAGCACTCAAGGCTGAAGTTGATGGCTTAGCCACAGTTACCTCTGGATTTTCCTTAAGCCCTATCCCCCCCAATTTAGGGCGTTTAGAAGAAGATTATCGAGAATATCGAAAACTAGAAATACAAGCTCAAGATGTTATTAAAGAGCTGACATTTCGTGTAAATATTGCGATCAAGGAAAGCAAAGGCCAAACTGATGCTCAAAAAGCCGAAGAAATATATCGTAGTAAACTGGCAAGTTTAAATGCCAACATCACTCGCTATGCCGCCGAAGGTAAAGAGATGCTCGCTAAGCAGCAAGCCGAATTTGATAGTCTGATAAAACATTGTCGTGACCAATATAAAATAGTTTTAAAAGAAGATTTAGAAGATCTAAAACTCGAAAAGGTATCACTTGAATATGTTCTAAATAAGTTAGATGAAGAACAAATAAAAATTGAAGTTGAAAATTCACAAAAGCTATCACCGTATGTAACTGCATTGAATCGTCTGAACGAAGAGATTGATCTAGAAGGTTTAGCGATTGATAGCATGAATGAAACATTAAAGTACCGAGAAGAGATCACTCGTCTGCATGCGCTAGCCCAGCTAGGTATAACTGTTGAGGTAATAGGGCATGAAATTGAGGGATTAGACATGACCGTCACTCGCAGCCTCAAAACAATTGCTGGATTAAGTACGGATCCTCGCATAACACAGGCTAACATTGACGCTTTAGAGGCTCAGCAAATTCTATCTGATAAATGGCGTTTTTTATCTCCCTTAAAGCTCTCTGGTGAAAAAATAAGTCGCACATTAACTGGTGAAGATGTTTATCAATATGTGAGCAAGTTCTTTAAATCAAATTTTAATGATAAAGATATCCAGTTTTCAGCGAGTAATGCATTTTTAAATATGAATTTGTTTGACCAACCGTCAAGAATATATCCAGTATTCATTAACTTAGTAAACAACTCACAATATTGGGTTGAGCGTGGTGAAAACACATCGAAGCAAATACTCTTTGACGTTAAAGGTAATGAAGTATTTATATCTGATAATGGCCCAGGTGTAGATAGGGATGACTTAGAACAACTTTTCACCTTATTTTTTACCAGAAAACAACGTGGTGGCCGTGGGATAGGTCTTTATCTTTGTAGACAAAACCTTCAAGCCTCTGGTCACAAAATAAGATATGAAACATTACAAGAAAATAAGTTACTCGCTGGTGCAAACTTCGCGATTGAATTCAAAGGAATGAAACATGATTGATCAAGTTTTAACTCAACCACAAGTAACTTATCAAGACTTAATAAAAGAAGCTTTTATTGCTCCGGTTAGGAACGTAACGGTTATTGACGATGAGTATCCCACTTTGCTAGGTTTCCTTGAACAGCAAATTACACAAGGCAAACCGGAAGCATTAAAGCCAAAACAGTTAACACACACAAATATTGACCGATTGAAACGTATTTTAAACATGTGCCACGATACTCATAAATGGAGTGTTGATGTTTATGATGGTCAGTCGCCAAAACTTGGCGCCTTACCTGATTTCCCTGAGCATCTAAATCAAAGTGATTTACTGATTCTTGATTACCATTTGGATGATTCGCCAGATAATGATGATGGGAAAAGAGCAAGAAAAATAGTAGAACACTTAGTAAAGAACAATCATTTTAATTTGGTTATCATACATACCAAAGGTCATGAAGATGACATAAGCAAAGTTTTTGAACAGGTACTAAAGGACTTATATAGACCACCAGCTTTGCCTGACGAATATTTAGAGTCTGTTGAGGTTATAGAGACTTGGATAGATAACCCAGAAAGTGAAGAAGCCAGCCGATTCTTAAACTTAAAAGTTAGCTTTCTACACCTTGCGAATTTCTTAAACTTAAACTCAAATTTATATGAATTTGATAACAAAGAGCATATTTTCAATCCATTCAAAGACGAGATTAACTATATATCTCGCAATGCAAAAATTAATGCTGAACATGTTATTGCATGGAAATTTAACGATATACTTGGTGTTATAGAAAATGAAAAAACAACTGATATCCAATGGTTTTTTGACAGTAAAATTAACTTTATTAGCACAGGTAAAGCCTTCATTACTGTTGTCAAAAAGTCGGACGAAGAGCCTGTTGAGTTGCTATATGACAAATTAACAGAAGCACTCATTACGCATAATCCACCACCAATCATGTTATTACTAGCAAAAATTCGTCATGAACTGGATGAAAAAGGATTAGAGCAAGCCAATTATATTATTAATGATCAACTTGCTCAATCTGGCTGGCTAGTTGATATGTATAATTCTGAAAACGAAGATGACTTTAAGCATTTAGGTGCAATAAATAGGCATTGGGAGCAGCTTTCAACTGCGTCTAAAGGGCCTTTGATTGAATTCTCTAAACGTATGTATTCTGCAATCAGGTCTGAGGCTGGAAATAAAGATGCTGCGACACGACTTTTTTTCCCTGATCATTCAAATGATGAGATCAGCCAAATTAAACATTTAAATGCTTACATTTGTTCATATCCTATTAATGGCTCTCATATTAATACAGGAACTGTATTTGAACTCAGTGATAGAGATGAGCTGCAGTTCTGGGTCTGTTTAAGTCCTGCTTGTGATTTAGTTCCAAATCAGGCTCAAAAACGCTGGGGGGAGAGGCTTGGCAATAAACATTCTGCTTTTCAAGCAGTTAGGCTTTTTGAAGATCCCATAAGCAGTAGTGATGGTAAGGAGAAAAAAAAGAAGTTTAAGAAAAAAATAAATCAAAATGAACATATATTTATACGTTATGGTCAAGGAATAAAAACCTTTCGTTTTACAAAAGATGAAAGTTCTAACCCAGAGTGGGAAACTTTTTATGCTTTAAACCATGGTAATTATTTTGAGGGTAACATTTTAAAAATACAGCATTTAAGATCTATGCTTGATGACCAAAATGATCCTGAATCCGCTGCTAGCCTTAAGCTATCAGATGTGAAAGATGTTAAAGCCATCGTATCTCTCCGTTATGAATATGGCTTGAACTTATTACAAAAACTTGGCGGTAATCAATCGCGTGTTGGCCTAGATTTTATATCATCTTTATAGCAACCTATAAATTCAAAATTTCTTCAGCTTGCCTTTGCTTTAATCGCGATGGATACACTGTATCCATCGCGATTAAAAACTCATGAACACTCGAATATAGTTCATTTTCATACACTATTTTACTGACTTCCTCGGCCACTCTTAGGCCGTGGATAAGTATGATGGGGTATTTGCCTTCAATCACTTCTCTCTACACAGAATCAGAGAAATAGCTTGTCGTCACATAGACACCTAGCCAACCTCGCTTTAACTTAACGGGCCACAGTACCATCGTAAACCTGCCCTGCCAGTGATTTATGGATTTAAATCCCTTGTCACTTTCATTTTTAATCGATCGCTGTAAAATCCGCGCCTTGTTTTAGTCTTTAACCTTAAGCAGTCCATTTTTGATGATCGATCTCAACCTACTACCACTCTATTTAACCACTGTAATTGCGCTGCTGCTGATCCCTGGCCCTGACATGCTATTAATCGCCAGTTCTAGCCTAAGCTATGGTAAAAAGGTGGGGGTTTATGCCAGCTTTGGTAATGCCACATCGGGGCTTATTTTGACATTGCTGGCGGCACTGGGCGTTTCTGCAGTCATAGCGGTTAATCCATTAGCTTTAGAACTACTTCGTATATTAGGTGCCGCCTACTTATTGAAGATGGGATGGGATTGTATTCGCAGCAGTGCGGCCGATGCCCCGCAAATTGAGCAACAAGATAATATTGCTAAACAACTGTACCGACGTGCAGTGATGAGCAATCTGCTCAATCCTAAAGCGTTGATCTTTTTTGTATTGTTTTTACCGCAATTTGTCTCGACTCAGCTAGCCACGAGCTCTGGCCAGCAAATGTTAGTCTTAGGTCTATTACTCAATGTGATGGGATTACTATTTAATCTATTATTGGTCGCAATGGTGGGTACATTAGGTAAGTCATTACTTAATAATGATAAATTTAGACAAAATCAAAATAAGTTTATGGGGATCATCTTTTTTGCTTTAGCCATTTGGCTTTTGGTATCACAGGTTAAAAGTATTAGTTAACCCAGCTTTAACGCGTTGTTGGCTGCTGTACTAACTAATATAAGCCTACTAAATATAAGCTTATGAACAGTAAGCCGCCGACAAAAGCACGCCTTTTACCTGCTAATTACCCAGTGTTGTTTAAACCACACTTTGACACTGACTAATAAAGTAAAGCCGCCTCATTCTGAGTGAGCAATAACTAGTTATCAATAACACTCAATAATGCTTAGCCATTAAGTCATAGCCCTAAAATAAACGACTTAACCACCCCACTCTTTCCCCTGTAAACAGCTACCACTGGGCGCCCAGCGCTTGCCTCTTTTACTACACTGTTAATGATTGATAAATCTGCAGCGCTATACTATTCGTCACTTGATGCCATGACTAACCTTCCTTTAGCCTAAAATTAATGATGGCTCCGACAAGTAATGTGTGCACTGATTTAGGTGAACTATCGTCACCGTTTTGTACGTATATAATCAAATAACCTGCAAATAGAAATGGATCTTTATGTTAGATAAAAGCCAGCTGAGCAATAGACCCAAGATGCTCGACCAACAAGCTGAAATCGCCAAATTTGATGCACTAGCGCAGGAGTGGCGCGATCCTAAAGGTAAATTTAAGCACGTATTAGCCTTTAATCAGACGCGCTTAACCGCCATAGAAGATGCCATAGCAGGTCATTATCAACGAGATTTAACTCAAGACGTCTGCTTCGAAGGTTTGTCGATCTTGGATATTGGTTGTGGTGTAGGCCTACTATGCGAACCGTTAGCCAGTCAGGGGGCTGATGTAACCGGTATCGATGCCAGCGCCCATAATGTGTTATTGGCACAACGGCATGCTAAAAGTTGGTCGATCAAAGTCGAGTATCTACATTGCTTAGCCGATGATTTACTGAATAAACCACTCCAATATGATGTGATTTTAAATACCGAAGTGATTGAACATGTCGACGACCAACGCCAGTTAATCGATGTGTGTTGTCAGCTGTTAAAACCAGGAGGATTATTGGTGATGGCGACCCTCAATCGCACGATAAAATCCTATCTTATCGCCATTATCGGGGCTGAGTATGTCATGGGGTACCTACCCAAGGGCACTCATGATTGGCGTCATTTTGTAAAGCCACAAGAGATAGATAACATGATATCGCGCCACGGATTAACCACCATAAAAGTGGAAGGAATGCGCTTTAATCCATTTTTTAACCAATGGAAAACCTGCCGCCAACCCGACGTAAACTATTTGCTCTATGCCCAAAAACCGCTTTAAAACTGGCTAGCAGAGACCCCATCACATTATGAGGTATGGCGTTTATTTATCGTTATAAGCTGCTTACCTACAAGACCTAAATGGGCTTTTCACTTATGATGCCATAATGGCTTAGATTGACATTAACTCGATTTTAATCGGTTAATGCGGCATAAAGCTTAATCATCTTGTGACTCAATATAGGAAAAATAATGGCGAAAATAGAACTGATTGTCGGTACAACACTGGGCAGTGCCGAGTATGTTGCTGATGAATTAGCGGCACAATTAGAGGCTTTAGATCACCAAACTCAAGTACATTTAACCCCAGAACTGAGCGATCTTGATCCTAAATGCCTATGGTTAATCGTGTCATCAACCCATGGTGCAGGCGATCTACCTGACAATATTCAGCCTTTTTACGAAGAAATAGTGGCCAAAAACCCCGATCTTAGTCGAACCAAATATGCTTTGTGTGCCATTGGCGACTCCAGCTACGACACTTTTTGCCAAGGGCCTGAAAAATTAATTGAAGCGATCGAAAATTGCGGAGCACAAGTCTATGTGGATAAGATCCAGATCGATGTGCAATACGATCCTATCCCTGAAGAGCCAGCTCAGGCTTGGTTAAGCACTTGGCAAGATCATCTCTAACGATCCCATATCCGTATAACTCTAGTAATAGCCCACAGATTAGATCACGTTTATCCACATATTACGATCTTAAATGATAAATATGTGGATAACCTATTATTTGATCATGATCTAACTCTGTATTATTCACTGACCTCGATGACCAAAGATCCCCCTTGTGGATAAGTAGGCGATCTATCCCCAAGCTTAAGCCAGTTAGATCGCGATCAGATCACAGGATCAGAATGACGCTATCTATTGATATTAAAGGTGAATTAGAGTTATCCACCGAAAAGTGCGATCCTAATAGTAAACATAATAAAGGATCTATATAAAGATCTTAAGATCTATTAAGCAGATCCACTTGAGATCGAAAGGGCTAAATTGATCTTTCACCAAATGCCTTCCAGGTGCTAAAATGCTCGGCTACTCGATGGTTCGTTTGTCGGTAGCGAATATCAATCTACTTTCAATTTCGATACAGGTTTTATTTAAGGTACTGTGATGCATTTTCATGAACGGTTTGATGTAATTGTTGTTGGTGGCGGTCATGCCGGAACCGAAGCTGCATTGGCATCAGCTAGGATGGGGTCAAAAACATTATTGTTGACCCACAACATTGATACCTTGGGACAAATGTCCTGTAATCCAGCAATTGGAGGGATTGGTAAGGGCCATTTAGTTAAAGAAATTGACGCCTTAGGTGGCGCTATGGCCATAGCAACAGATCATGCGGGGATTCAATTTAGAACCCTAAACTCGAGCAAAGGCCCTGCAGTTCGAGCCACCAGAGCCCAAGCTGACAGAGCTCTTTACCGAGCTAAGATCCAACAAATTTTACAAAATCAACCTAACCTGCGCTTATTTCAACAAGCGGTAGATGATCTCATTGTTGAAAACGATCGCGTTATAGGGGTTGTTACTCAGATGGGCTTAGCATTCGAAGCTCCAGCGGTAGTGTTAACTGCAGGAACCTTCCTAAGCGGTAAAATTCATATTGGCTTAGAAAACTACAGCGGAGGACGCGCTGGCGATCCGCCATCGATCTCTTTGGCGCAGCGATTACAAGAACTGCCTATCCGTGTAGGACGTTTAAAAACCGGTACTCCACCACGTATCGATGCCAACACCATTAATTTTGACTTGATGAGTGAGCAAAAAGGTGATGATCCATTACCTGTAATGTCGTTTATCGGCGATGTAAAAGATCATCCTCGTCAGGTCTCTTGCTATGTGACCCATACTAACGAGCGTACCCACGACATTATTCGTGGTGGACTCGACAGAAGCCCAATGTATTCAGGCGTCATTGAAGGTATTGGTCCGCGTTATTGCCCATCGATTGAAGATAAGATCAATCGCTTTGCAGACAAAACATCACACCAGATTTTTATTGAGCCAGAAGGGCTTAATACTAACGAGATCTACCCTAATGGTATCTCAACCAGTTTACCTTTTGATGTACAGTTAAACCTGGTTCGTTCGATCCAAGGTATGGAAAATGCACAAATTATTCGCCCTGGCTATGCCATCGAATATGATTATTTTGATCCGCGCGATCTCAAAAACTCACTCGAAACTAAAGCGATAAGTGGACTCTTCTTTGCTGGCCAAATTAATGGCACCACAGGTTACGAAGAGGCTGGCGCACAGGGGTTACTTGCTGGCATGAATGCATCACTACAGGTACAAGGCAAAGAGTCTTGGTGTCCACGTCGTGATGAAGCCTATCTTGGTGTTTTGGTTGATGATCTATCAACCCTTGGTACTAAAGAACCCTACCGCATGTTTACCAGCCGCGCGGAATACCGTTTATTGCTGCGTGAAGACAATGCGGATCTGCGCTTAACCGAGAAAGGTCGTGAACTGGGATTGGTTGACGATAACCGCTGGGCTAAATTTAATACTAAACGTGAAGCCATTGAACTAGAGCTTCAACGTCTACGCAGCCAGTGGATCCACCCTAATTCACCTTTGGTGGATGCGTTAAATCCGCACCTCAATACGCCAATTACGCGTGAAGCGACCTTTGAAGATTTACTACGCCGCCCAGAGCTAGATTATCCTAAGTTGATGAGTATTGAAGGTTTTGGCCCAGCCATTGAAGATCAACGTGCTGCAGAACAAGTGCAAATTCAGGTGAAATACTCTGGCTATATTCAACGCCAACAAGATGAGATCGATAAAGCGATTCGCCATGAAAAGACTCGTCTGCCGTTGGATCTTGATTATCAAGAAGTGCCCGGTTTATCTAACGAAGTGATCGCCAAATTAAACGATCATAAACCTGAAACTGTCGGCCAAGCGTCGCGTATTTCTGGTATCACACCTGCCGCGATCTCTATTTTGTTGGTCCATCTTAAAAAACGTGGTTTGCTCAGAAAGAGCGCATAAAACCAAGCTGTTGATTGATATAAGTCTAGATGGTAAGCCTTGGTGCTTCCCATCTAGGCTCGTCCGCTTCATAATATCCCATTGTTTATCGAGGATACGTCTGTGTTATCAGCCCAATTAGATACTTACCTTGCCGAAATCGAGATGACGGCAACGCCAGAGCAAAAACAACAGCTGCTCGACTTTGTTGCCATGTTGGCTAAATGGAATAAAGCCTACAATCTAACGTCGGTGAGAGAACCCGAGCAGATGCTGATCCGTCACATCATGGACAGCTTAGCGGCAAGCAAACATCTTGTTGGAGAGCGTTTTATCGATGTGGGCACTGGCCCAGGATTGCCCGGTATTCCGCTGGCGATTATGAATCCCGATAAAACCTTTGTACTGCTTGATAGTTTGGGTAAGCGAATTCGCTTTCAGAAACAGGTTCAATTTGAGCTTTCTATCGCTAATATAAGCTCGGTGGAAAGTCGTGTCGAAGCCTATCAACCTGAAGAAAAGTTTGATGGCGTATTAAGCCGCGCATTTGCCTCAATTCAGGATATGCTGCATTGGTGTCACCATTTACCGAAAGAGACTGGCTGTTTTTACGCGCTAAAAGGCCAATTAAGTGATGACGAAATGGCACAACTACCTGAAGGCTATAGCGTTACTCATGTATTTGAATTAAAAGTCCCTCGTCTCGATGAGCAGCGTCATTTGCTCAGAGTGGTTAAAAACCCTTAGGCTCGAGGTCGATGACTGTTGCATTATTAAATCAGTTCAAGCAATTTGATAGCAGAATAAACTGACCCTAAACCAGCTAACAAGATAGACAGGATAATATTGTGGGTAAAGTGATAGCCGTGGCCAACCAGAAAGGTGGTGTCGGGAAAACAACAACTTGTGTGAATTTAGCTGCATCTTTGGCTGCCACTAAGCGCAAAGTTTTGCTTATCGATCTTGATCCTCAAGGTAACGCTACTATGGGTAGCGGTGTCGACAAATACAGTGTCGAAAATACCGCCTATGAGTTGCTCGTTGAAGAAAAAAGTTTCGATGACATAGTGTATCGCGACACAACGGGTAAATACGATCTGATCGCCGGTAATGGCGATGTGACCGCAGCTGAAATTAAGCTGATGGAGTTTTTTGCCCGCGAAATTCGCCTTAGAAATGCACTTGCGCCTATCAAAGATGATTACGACTTTATCTTTATCGACTGCCCGCCTTCGCTCAACATGTTGACGGTCAACGCCATGTCGGCAGCCGATTCAGTGCTTGTGCCTATGCAGTGTGAGTATTACGCTCTCGAAGGCTTAACCGCACTCATGGATACCATCAGTAAGTTAGCTGCTATGGTTAATCCTGGGCTGTCTATCGAAGGGATCTTACGCACCATGTACGATCCGCGTAATCGACTATCTAACGATGTATCCGATCAACTTAAACAGCATTTTGGCGATAAAGTGTACCGAACGGTGATCCCTCGTAATGTGAGGTTGGCTGAAGCCCCCAGTTTTGGTGCTCCTGCCATGTATTACGATAAGTCTAGCGCGGGGGCTAAGGCTTATTTGGCGCTAGCTGGTGAAATTATTAGACGTGCAGAGCAACATTCTCAGTTAGAGCAAGCTTAAGGAAAAATTGATGACACCGAAAAAACGTGGCTTAGGCAAAGGGTTAGATGCGCTATTAAGCACTAGCCATGCAGCGGCTAGCAATATGGCTTCTAAAGATACCAGCAGTGACAGCCATGAAGAGCTAAAGATGATTGCCGTAGACTTGCTGCAACCGGGTAAGTATCAGCCTCGTAAAGATATGTCACCCGAAGCGTTAGACGAACTTGCTGAATCGATTCGTAATCAAGGTATTATTCAGCCCATCGTTGTGCGCCGCGTTTCTGAGCAAGGATATGAAATTATTGCCGGTGAACGTCGCTGGCGTGCGTCTCAATTAGCTAACTTAGACAAAGTGCCTTGTATCATTAAACAGGTGCCTGATGAGTCGGCTGTTGTTATTGCATTAATTGAAAATATTCAGCGTGAAGATCTCAACGCGATGGAAGAAGCGATTGCGTTAAATCGTTTAATTGAAGAATTTGACCTCACCCATCAGCAAACTGCCGATGCTGTAGGAAAGTCGCGTACTACTGTATCAAATTTATTACGCTTGAATGGCCTAAACGAGCCAGTAAAGCGCATGCTTGAGTATGGTGATATCGATATGGGCCATGCCAGAGCGTTACTTGCCGTCTCTGGCGATGAGCAAACGACACTGGCTAGATTAGTGAGTGCTAAAGAGCTAACTGTTCGAGAAACTGAACGTTTAGTTAATAAAACCTTAAATCCACCTGAAATCATCGATAAGCCAGCAAAAGATCAGGATGTTGCCCGCTTAGAGAGCCAGTTAATTGAAAAGTTAGGTGCCAAAGTTTCTATTACTCATAATAAAAAGGGTAAAGGTAAAATGGTAATTAACTATCAAAACTTGGCTGAATTAGATGGGATTATTGAAAAAATCCGCTAATTATTACAAGTTAACGCAATATTATGTAATTTTGTGACATCTGTTAATCTTCCTCTTTTAGACTTTTGGCGTAGATCACGCGAAAAGTCTCGATTTTCCCTACCTTAAACTTGCTTTGAATGTGCGAAAAGGTATACTTTCGCAAGCTTTTTGTACCTCGTCAGTGAACGGATATTTGTAGTCCGGTCATAGAAACAAAAAGTATGAATGCGGAGAAGATGAATTGAGCAAGGTTTTAGCACGTCGTGGCCGGTGGTCTGCCTATAAGTTGGTGATGATGCAGGCGGCGATGGCTGGGGGTGTTTCGATTGTCTTTTTCGCCGTGTGGGGAGCTCAGTTTGGACTATCTGCGTTAGCAGGCGGTGCAATTGCTGTACTCCCTAATTTTGTATTCGCGACCCTCGCTTTTTCCCACACGGGAGCAAGTTCAGCAGGAAAAGTTATGAAAACTTTTTACTGGGGGGAAGCGGTAAAGTTGCTGTTAACCATTGCTATGTTTTCGTTAGTGTTTATCAATCTTAAAGTCGTATTTATGCCGCTTTTCGTTTGTTATGTTGCTACCTTATTCGTACATTGGACAGCTCCTTTATACTTCAAGCAAAGTTAAGTGGGATGAATCATGGCTGCAACTGGTGAAGCGTTAACACCGCAGGGCTATATCCAGCACCACCTTACCAACTTACAGGTTGGCGAAGGCTTCTGGACATGGCACATTGATTCGTTGTTCTTTTCGGTTGGGCTTGGTGTTCTATTCTTGTGGCTATTCCGCAGTGTTGGCAAGAAAGCAACGACAGGTGTTCCCGGTAAGCTTCAATGCTTTATCGAGATGATCGTTGAATTCGTCGACTCTAGTGTGAAGGAGACCTTCCACGGCCGCAATCCTGTTATTGCTCCGTTGGCGCTAACTATTTTTATGTGGGTATTCATGATGAACTTCATGGATATGATTCCAGTTGACTGGATTCCATCACTGGCAGCTGCTGCTGGTATCCCATACATGAAAATTGTGCCAACTACTGACTTAAATATCACCTTCAGCTTAGCTATTGGTGTGTTTGTGCTGATTATCTATTACAGCATCAAGGTCAAGGGCATTTCAGGTTTTGTTAAAGAATTGACATTACAGCCTTTTAACCATAAGGCAATGATACCCGTCAACCTCCTATTAGAGTCAGTTACTCTGATCGCTAAGCCTATTTCATTGGCATTGCGTCTATTTGGTAACTTGTACGCAGGTGAGTTGATCTTCATCCTTATTGCGCTGATGTATGGTGCTAACATGGCGTTATCTGCCCTAGGTGTGACATTACAACTAGGTTGGTTAATCTTCCATATTTTAGTTATCACTCTGCAGGCGTTTATCTTCATGATGCTGACGATCGTATATCTCAGCATGGCACATGAAGATCATTAAGGGTTGCTGAAGAAATTTTTTTTAAGCTAAATCACTAACTAACTAAAGATTTAGAATACTGGAGATAGAGATGGAAACTGTATTAGGCATGACAGCTATCGCTGTTGCTCTACTGATTGGTATGGGTGCTCTAGGTACCGCTATCGGTTTCGGCCTACTAGGTGGCAAGTTCTTGGAAGGCGCTGCGCGTCAACCAGAAATGGCTCCTATGCTACAAGTTAAGATGTTCATTGTTGCTGGTCTATTGGATGCGGTAACCATGATCGGTGTAGGTATTGCACTATTTATGCTGTTTACTAACCCACTAGGTGGCATGCTAAAACCTGCGGTAGCAGCTGTGGTAGGTTAATCAACGCTTCTGTCTTTAATCTAACTAGGAGGCTGTTGTGAATATCAACGCTACCCTAATCGGTCAGACGGTTGCCTTTATTATCTTCGTGTGGTTCTGCATGAAGTTTGTTTGGCCCCCTTTGATGAATGCCATCGAAGAGCGTCAAAAAAGGATAGCCGACGGTCTAGCTGATGCTGATCGTGCTGTAAAAGACCTTGAGTTGGCACAGGCGAAAGCCACCGACCAACTAAAAGAAGCTAAGGCAACTGCTAACGAAATCATTGAGCAAGCTAATAAGCGTAAAGCTCAGATTGTCGAAGAGGCCAAAGCCGAAGCAGACGCTGAGCGTGAAAAAATTATCGCTCAGGGTAAAGCAGAAATTGAAGCTGAACGTAATCGCGTGAAAGAAGACCTGCGTAAGCAAGTCGCCTCTCTAGCCATCGCTGGCGCAGAGAAAATCCTTGAGCGTTCGATTGATGAAGCCGCCCACAGTGACATAGTTAATAAACTAGTTGCTGAAATTTGATAAGGGAGTTGAGTTATGGCTGAAATAACCACCATCGCTCGTCCTTACGCAAAGGCAGCGTTTGACTTTGCTCTTGAAAAAGACACAGTAGAAAGCTGGGCAGAAATGCTTAGTTTTGCAGCTCAAGTCAGTGAAAACGAGACGATGAAGCCGCTACTGTCTGGCGCATTAGCCAGTAACCAGCTTGCAGAACTTTTTATTAAAGTGTGCGGTGAGCAGGTCAATGAGCAAGGTCAAAACCTGTTAAAGGTAATGGCTGAAAACGGTCGTTTGGAAGTACTTCCTGCCGTATGTGAACTCTTCCAAGGGTTCCGCAATGAGTGGGCGAAAGAGGTTGAAGCACATGTTGTTTCTGCCACTGAGCTTAGCGCAGAGCAACAACAGCAAATCGGTGCTTCTCTAGAGAAACGTCTCACACGCAAAGTTAAGCTGAATTGTAGCGTAGATGCCAGCCTAGTCGCTGGTGTAATTATCACGGCAGGCGACCTAGTCATTGATGGCTCGGTCAGCGGTAAACTAAACCGTCTGTCTGATACGCTGCAGTCGTAATTGGGAGTTTGAGCATGCAACTGAATTCCACTGAAATCAGCGATCTGATTAAACAGCGGATCGAGCAGTTCGAAGTCGTTAGTGAAGCTCGCAACGAAGGTACTATCGTTGCAGTAAGTGACGGCATCATCCGCATCCACGGCCTAGCCGATGTGATGCAAGGTGAAATGATCGAACTGCCTGGTAACCGTTTCGCAATCGCGTTGAACTTAGAACGTGATTCTGTCGGTGCCGTAGTTATGGGTCCTTATGCCAATTTGGCTGAAGGTCAAAAAGTTAAAACAACTGGTCGTATCTTGGAAGTTCCAGTTGGCCGTGGTCTATTAGGCCGCGTAGTCAACACATTGGGTCAACCAATCGACGGTAAAGGACCTATCGACAACGATGGTTTCTCTCCTGTTGAAGTTATCGCACCAGGTGTTATTGAACGTAAGTCAGTAGATCAGCCAGTGCAAACTGGTTATAAAGCCGTTGACTCTATGATCCCTATCGGTCGTGGACAACGTGAATTGGTAATTGGTGACCGTCAGACTGGTAAAACAGCGCTAGCGATCGATGCCATTATCAATCAAAAAGACTCTGGCATTAAGTGTGTATACGTAGCAGTAGGCCAAAAGGCTTCTACCATTGCTAACGTAGTTCGCAAACTTGAAGAGCACGGCGCATTGGCTAACACCATTGTTGTGGTTGCAACCGCTTCTGAAGCTGCTGCACTACAATACTTGGCGCCATATTCTGGCTGTTCAATGGGTGAATACTTCCGTGATCGCGGTGAAGACTCACTAATCGTCTATGATGACCTGTCTAAGCAAGCAGTTGCTTACCGTCAGATCTCATTGCTACTTAAGCGTCCTCCTGGACGTGAAGCATACCCAGGCGACGTTTTCTATCTTCACTCACGTCTACTAGAACGTGCTTCACGTGTAAACGTTGAGTATGTTGAGAAGTTCACTAAAGGCGAAGTTAAGGGCAAAACAGGCTCTTTAACAGCACTGCCGATTATTGAAACTCAAGCGGGTGACGTATCTGCATTCGTACCGACCAACGTAATTTCGATTACCGATGGTCAGATCTTCCTTGAAACTGACCTATTTAACTCGGGCTTACGTCCAGCAGTTAACCCAGGTATCTCTGTTTCTCGTGTTGGTGGTGCGGCGCAGACTAAGATCATCAAGAAACTGTCTGGCGGTATCCGTACTGCACTTGCACAGTATCGAGAGCTTGCGGCGTTCTCTCAGTTTGCATCTGATCTTGACGATGCAACTCGTGCTCAGCTTGAGCATGGTGAGCGTGTTACCGAACTAATGAAGCAAAAGCAATACGCGCCAATGAGCGTAGCTGCTCAGTCTGTGTCTATTTTCGCAGCTGAAAAAGGTTACCTAAAGGCTGTTGAGCTTAAAAAGATCGGTGATTTCGAAGCTTCTTTGCTCTCTTACATGAACAGCGAGCATGCTGACCTAATGAAGACTATCAACGAGACTGGCGATTATAACGCCGACATCGAAGCTGGTCTGAAGGCTGGCCTCGACAAGTTCGTAGAAACCCAAACCTGGTAAAGACCCAGAGGTGTCTTAAGGCACCTCAGGTCCAGATTGGAGAGTAAAGATGGCCGGCGCTAAAGAGATTAAAACCAAGATCGCGAGTGTTCAAAACACTCAGAAGATCACATCTGCGATGGAAATGGTTGCAGCCAGCAAAATGCGCAGAGCGCAGGAACGCATGGCAGCGAGCCGTCCATATGCAGAAAATATGCGTAAGGTGATCGGTCACGTGGCGCAAGGTTCTCTCGAATATAAGCATCCTTATTTGGAAGTGAGAGAGGCTAAGCGTGTTGGTTACATTGTAGTGTCAACCGACCGTGGTCTTTGTGGTGGTCTGAACGTTAACCTTTTCAAAAAGGTTATCGCAGACGTGAAGAAGCAACGTGAAGCCGGTGCAGAAGTTGAATTCTGCCCTATTGGCGCACGCAGCGTACAATTCTTCAATAGCTTTGGCGGTAAAGTGTCTGCTTCTGCTTCGGGTTTAGGCGATGCTCCAAAGCTCGCTGACCTGATCGGAACAGTACGCGTAATGCTACAAGCTTACAACGAAGGCAAGCTAGATCGTCTGTATGTGGTATTTAACAAGTTCGTTAATACCATGAGCCAGACGCCTGTGATCGAACAGCTGCTACCTTTGCCTAAGTCGGATAGCGATGAGATTTCTCATCATTGGGATTATCTATACGAGCCAGATCCAAAAGAAATTTTGGAAAAACTATTGGTTCGCTATGTTGAATCTCAAGTTTATCAAGGTGTTGTCGAAAATATCGCATCTGAGCAAGCAGCCCGTATGGTTGCTATGAAAGCTGCGACAGACAATGCTGGTGAGCTTATCGATGACTTGCAGTTGGTCTATAACAAAGCCCGTCAGGCTGCGATTACGCAAGAACTGTCGGAAATTGTTTCTGGTGCCGCTGCAGTTTAGGCTGGGTAACGAATACAAGTTTTAGAGGATTAATCATGAGCACAGGTACTGTTGTCCAAGTAATTGGCGCGGTTGTGGACGTTGAGTTTCCACATGATGCCGTACCTCAGGTTTATGACGCTCTAGAGATCAAAAGTGAAGGCTTGGTGCTGGAAGTTCAGCAGCAACTTGGTGGTGGTGTAGTTCGTACCATCGCTATGGGTACTTCAGATGGTCTGCGTCGTGGTCTTGAGGTAGTAAATACAGGTTCACCTATTTCTGTTCCGGTTGGGGTGAAAACTCTTGGCCGTATCATGAACGTACTAGGTCAACCTATTGATGAAGCGGGTCCTATTGGTGAAGAAGAGCGTTATGAAATTCACCGTGAAGCTCCTTCATACGAAGATCAATCAAGCACGACTGAACTGTTAGAAACAGGTATCAAGGTTATTGACCTTGTATGTCCGTTTGCTAAGGGTGGTAAAGTCGGTCTGTTTGGTGGTGCGGGTGTTGGTAAAACAGTTAACATGATGGAACTGATTAACAACATCGCTAAAGCACACTCTGGTTTGTCAGTATTCGCTGGTGTAGGTGAGCGTACTCGTGAGGGTAACGACTTCTACTACGAGATGGAAGAATCTGGTGTTCTCGATAAAGTGGCCATGGTTTATGGTCAAATGAACGAGCCTCCAGGAAACCGTCTACGTGTGGCACTGACTGGTCTGACTATGGCTGAAAAGTTCCGTGATGAAGGTAAAGACGTACTATTGTTCGTCGATAACATCTATCGTTACACCTTGGCGGGTACTGAAGTATCTGCACTGCTAGGCCGTATGCCATCAGCAGTAGGCTACCAGCCAACATTGGCTGAAGAGATGGGTGTTCTTCAGGAGCGTATTACTTCAACTCGAACTGGTTCTATTACTTCAGTTCAAGCGGTATACGTACCTGCGGATGACTTGACGGATCCGTCACCAGCAACAACCTTCGCTCACTTAGATGCGACTGTTGTATTGTCACGTAACATTGCTTCGCTAGGTATTTACCCAGCGGTTGACCCATTGGACTCGACTTCACGTCAGCTAGATCCATTGGTTGTTGGCCAAGAGCATTACGACGTAGCTAGTGGTGTACAGACTGTACTACAACGCTATAAAGAGCTTAAAGATATCATCGCGATCCTAGGTATGGACGAATTATCTGATGAAGATAAGACCACTGTATCTCGTGCGCGTAAGATTGAAAAATATCTTTCTCAGCCATTCTTCGTAGCAGAAGTATTCACCGGTTCTCCAGGTAAGTACGTTTCTCTAAAAGACACTATCCGTGGCTTTAAGGGACTATTGGAAGGTGAGTTTGATCACATTCCAGAGCAAGCGTTCTACATGGCTGGTTCTATCGACGAAGTTATCGAGCGAGCTAACAAAAAATAATCGGGCCCTAGGCTTGGTATTTTAAGGAGAACGGATGGCAGCCATGACAGTACAACTTGATATTGTAAGTGCAGAAAGTAGCATCTTTTCAGGTCTTGTAGCACACCTACAGGTAACTGGTAGTGAAGGTGATTTAGGTGTTATGCCAGGTCACGCTCCTTTGCTTACACCTATCAAACCTGGCATGGCGCGCATCGTCAAGCAAGATGGTAAAGAAGAAGTGTTCTATCTTTCAGGTGGTATCCTGGAAGTACAACCTTTTTCGGTATCCGTATTGGCTGACGTGGTATTGCGTGCCGAAGAGATTGATGAGCAGGCAGCTGTAGAAGCCAAGCGTCGTGCAGAAGCCCATATGGCTGATGCTGGTGCAGACTTAAACTATGCCGCTGCAGCGATTGAATTAGCTCAGGCTATCGCTCAATTGCGCGTTGTAGAAACCATCAAAAAGAACATTGCCAGATAAGGTTATTGTTTGATTATAAAAGGCGCCTCTGGGCGCCTTTTTTGTATCTAAAATCAGTTGATGGGAACCGCTATAACGTGACAGATACAGATCTTTCATTACACTGATACTGTTACTATTTGGCTATTTATCTCTGGTTGAAGAGAGCTCCAATGCTGCACGTGCTTATAATTGTTAATGACGCCCCCTATGGTTCAGAACGCTTATTTAATGCTTTACGCTTGGCAATACAGCTCAATGAGCAAGAATCACCACCAGCAAAGGTAAAGCTCTTCTTATTGTCAGATGCCATCACCGCAGTACTGCCTAAACAAAACCCCAATGAGGGTTACAATATTCAGCAGATGCTAGAAATTATTATCGCCCAAGGTAGTGAGGTGAAGTTCTGTGGCTCCTGTATGCAGGCTCGTGGCTTTGGTGAATTAGCGGTGATTGAAGGTTGCCAGGTTGCCACTATGGATGATTTAGCCCAATGGATATTAACCACGGATAAAAGCGTGACTTTTTAACTGTTAACAATGAGCGACGTTTTAATGAGCCCGTCATTCGCTTTTACATGCTCAATCCATTAAAATCACCCCCACAAAAAATTGACCTCATTATTTAAACCAGCATTAGCTCAAGGATAACCCATGGCACTGAATGTAGTGATTTTGGCCGCAGGCAAGGGAACCCGCATGCGCTCAGATCTTCCTAAAGTTCTTCACCCGATTGCCCACAAAAGCATGGTGCAACATGTGATAGATACCGCGCATAATGTGGGTAGCGATACCATTCAGCTGGTGTATGGCTATGGTGCCGATAAGCTGCAAGCCAGTTTAGGTGAGCAGCAACTTAACTGGGTGCTGCAAGCCGAGCAACTGGGTACCGGTCATGCTGTGGCGCAAGCCAACGACAATATTAATGATGACGATACCGTGCTGATTTTATACGGTGATGTGCCCTTGATTCAGCCATCGACTCTTCAGGCGTTGCTTGCAGCCCGCGAAGCTAATGGTTTGGCTATTTTGACTGTTAATCTGCCCAATCCAACGGGCTATGGTCGTATCGTGCGTGAGGCGGGTAAAGTCGTTGGTATTGTCGAGCAAAAAGATGCTAATGCCGAGCAGTTAGCCATTAATGAAGTGAATACCGGTATTATGGCAGCGCCAGGTAAACAGTTAAAAGAATGGCTGGGTCAATTATCATCGAATAACGCGCAAGGTGAATACTACCTTACCGATATCGTGGCTATGGCTCATCGCGATGGGGTTGCGATTACCACAGCCCAACCGCAGTCGGCTATTGAAGTGGAAGGCGCTAATAACCGCGTACAGTTAGCCCAACTTGAACGTGCTTATCAGGCGCGCGCCGCTGAAAAACTGATGCTAGCAGGGGCAAATCTTAGAGATCCAGCTCGTATCGATATTCGCGGTGATGTTAGCGTGGGTATGGATGTGATGGTCGATGTGAATGTGATATTCCAAGGTAAAGTGACCATAGGTAATAATGTGACCATTGGCGCAGGCGCGATTTTAATTGATTGCGACATTGCCGATAACGCGGAAATCAAACCTTATTCGATTGTTGAAAATGCCATTGTTGGCGAAAAAGCCAGTGCAGGACCTTTTGCGCGTTTGCGCCCCGGCGCCGAACTTAAACGTGATGCTCATATTGGTAATTTCGTTGAGATGAAAAAAGCCGTGTTAGGTGAAGGCTCTAAAGCGGGTCATTTAGCTTATATTGGCGATGCGCAGATTGGCGCGGGAGTGAACATCGGTGCCGGCACCATCACCTGTAACTATGATGGCGCCAATAAACATCTTACTGTGATTGAAGATAATGTGTTTGTCGGCAGTGATACTCAGCTTGTAGCGCCTGTTACCATAGGTAAGGGCGCAACATTGGGCGCGGGTTCGACCATAACCCGTGATGTAGCGGCCGATGAGCTCGTTATTACTCGTGTTAAGCAGCGCCACTTAAGCGGCTGGACTCGTCCCGTTAAGCTAAAGAAGTAAAACACGGTATTAAGTTTGGAGTTGAATACCACAATTAAGCGACCTTACTGGGTCGCTTTTTTATTGCTAGCTCATTGAAGTGCATGAAATTTAACCGCTAAGGCGCAATAAATTGAACTGGCTCACCTTGCAATGTAAATAGATGTAAAGAAACTTAAATAAAAACGATTCTCATTTATATTTAGCGCAACTTTTTCTGTTGTCGTTTTTAGTTATGGGGTTGTTATGTCAATCAAGGGCGCTGCGTTTAAATACTCGAGTGTAGGTTTAGCGGTTATAGCTGCATTAGCCAGTGTGTCAGTTTCGGCTGATGAAGCGGGTAATACTACTGCCGATGCTAACATAGAACGTATTACGGTTACCGGCCGTACCTTTAACGATTATAAAGTGGGTGTTGCTTCTGGCGCCATGCGTGGCGATATTGATTTAATGGATACTCCTCAGTCTGTTGCCGTCATCCCTGATTTTGTCACTGATGAGCAGTTAGCAACTAACCTTTCTGAAGTATTGGTGAATGACTCAAGTGTCACTGGTGGTAGTGAGAAATGGAACCGCCAAGTGTTTAATATTCGTGGTTTTGAGTTGTCTTCAGGTTCAGGTTATTTGATCAATGGCCAGCAACAGTGGTCTCACTATGTGCAGCCTATCGAGACATTGCAGCAGGTTGAAGTGCTCAAAGGTCCATCTAGTATGCTATATGGTCAGTCTGGTCCTGGTGGATTGATCAACATGGTGACCAAAAAGCCAACCTATGACACCATGTTTGAGGTCGGTTTCGATACTGATGAATACGGCTCTACCCGCGTACAACTCGATGCTGGCGGTAGCTTAAACGAAGCTCAAACTATGCGCTATCGCACTGTGTTGGTTAAGCAAGATACACAATACTGGCGTGACTATCAGGATGACACTAATCAAGAGCGTGACCGTTGGTTAGGTTATCTAAATCTAGAATTTGATATTACCGACGACCTTCTGTTGTCACTCAAATATGATCATACCCAAGATAAAACCGGTATTGACCGTGGTGGTTGGTTAAACCGTGACGGTGAGTTGATTGGTGGCCGTGACATTATCTGGGATATGCCGTGGGCGTTTACCGACAATACTATTACTAACTTGGGCGCCGAACTGACTTACCACATCAATGATGATTGGAAAGTTAAAGCCGGTTATAACGACCAGCAGTTTAATCGTCAGCGCCTAGACTCGTCACCTAGCTTAGTAAAGGGCTCTGAAAACCCATTCCAAGACGGCTACACAGTCAGCCCATTTGATAGATACGACGATTGGCAGCACAAAACTGGCTTTGTTGATATCACGAGTAAATTCAGTACGGGCAGTTTTGAGCATCAGTTCTTAATCGGCGCCAATATGCTGGATTACTATTACGGTCAGTTGAAAGACTCTGGACCTAAAGGCCAGGTGGTGATGCCGGGTCAGCCGCTTGCCAGACCCGATCTTGATTACCATAGAGATGACACTAAATATGAAAGTGATTACAAACACTATGGTTTCTATATCCAAGACTTGATCAGCATTAACGATAGCTGGCAAGTATTGGCGGGTGTGCGTTATGACGAGCAGAAAAAAGAGGGTGCGGGTAATAATAGTTATGCTGTGTCGCCAAAATTTGGCGTGATCTACTCGCCAATGGATAATGGCAGTATCTATGTTAACTACTCTAAGAGCTTCACACCGCAAGGCCAGGTTAACGATGCCGAAGATGTTAACGATAAGATGAACCTTAATCCTGAGTATGGTGAGCAATACGAAATCGGTACTAAGTGGGAGCTATTTGATGGCAGCTTACTACTGACGGGAGCCGTATTTGATATCACAGTCTCTAACGTCACGGTAACCGAAGAGCTTGATGTTATCGCTAGTGTCGATAAGCAAACCATTACCACCCAAAGCGGCGAGCAGCGCCATAGAGGCTTTGAGATGGGAGCGCAGGGTCAAGTCAGTGAACAGTGGTTTGTAACCAGTTCAATGATGTATCTGGATGCCGAGTATGTTCGTCCAGCTGCTGACAGCTTGAATGGTAAGACTCCTGTTGATGCTCCTGAGTGGTCGGCAAACGTCTGGACTCGTTATGAAATGACTGATGATCTAGCGTTTAACTTCGGTGCTATCTATGTGGGTGAGCGTTTTGCCAATACCAGCAATAGCATCAGCAAAGATAGCTACGTACGCTTTGATATGGGCGCGGCTTATAGTATGGATATCTTTGGCAGCGACATGAATGTGCGACTCAATGTGAAAAACCTATTCGATACCGACTACCTAGCTGGCGGTACTAATACCGATGTCACGGTTGGTGAAGGGCGTCATTTCAGCCTAGCATTAGAAGCTAAATTTTAACATAAGCTCATAGTGATGATATAAAAGCCTCTGTCTTATCGGATAGAGGCTTTTTGCTATTTAAGGCATTTGCCATTTTTTAAGCTTCAAGTCTGGCAAAAAAGTTTCGTTTCATTATAATCGGCTTTCGAAACGAAACTTAGCAGCCACTTTTATGAATAAACGCAACACTCAACAGCGTCGACATAGCATTATCGCCATCCTCAATGAGCAAGGTGAAGTGAGCGTTGATGAGTTATCGTTACGTTTCGATACCTCTGAAGTTACCATTCGTAAAGATTTAGCCGCTTTAGAAAAAACTGGTCTTTTACTGCGCCGTTACGGTGGCGCGGTTGCCATTCCCGATGAAGTTACTTTGCATTTTAGTGCCAAGGTTGCACCCAATAAATTAGCCATTGCCGCGGCAGCGGCTAAATTAATTAAAGATCATAACCGCATCATTATTGACAGTGGCAGTACGACCTCTGGTTTAGTGCAGCAGCTTAATGATAAGCGTGGCTTAGTGGTGATGACCAATGCGCTGCAATTGGCCAATGCCATACATGAGTTGGAAAACGAACCGACATTATTGATGACCGGTGGCACCTGGGACCCGCACTCTGAATCCTTTCAAGGACAAGTTGCCGAACAGGTATTACGTTCATATAACTTTGACCAACTGTTTATCGGCGCTGACGGCATCGATCTCGAGCGTGGTACCACCACTTTTAATGAATTGACGGGCCTGAGCAAAGTGATGGCCGAAGTCTCGCGCGACGTTATCGTGATGGTTGATTCAGATAAAATTGGCAAACGAATACCGAATTTAGAGCTGGCATGGCAACAGATAAGCGTGCTGGTGACAGACGACCGCATTGATACCGCGGTGGTTAAAAAAATTACCGAGCAAGGCGTTGAAGTGATCTTAGCCCCTTACTCAAACTAGCTTTTATTTTTAAACCTTAAGATTAGCGTGTAGGAAAACATTATGTGTGGAATTGTTGGCGCAGTAGCGCAACGGGATGTTGCAGAAATTTTGGTCGAGGGGTTACGTCGTCTCGAATACCGCGGTTATGACTCAGCCGGTGTGGCGGTTATCCACAATGGCGAGCTCAAGAGTACGCGCCGCGTGGGTAAAGTACAGGAGCTCTCTAGTGCGTTAGAGCAAACGCCATTAGCGGGCGGCACAGGTATCGCCCACACTCGCTGGGCAACCCATGGTGAGCCAAGTGAGCGTAATGCCCATCCACATCAATCATCTGGCGACATTGCCGTGGTGCATAACGGCATTATTGAGAACCACAATAAACTGCGTGCAATGCTAAAAGGCTTAGGTTACGTATTTACCTCTGATACCGATACCGAGGTGATTTGTCACTTGGTGCATCACGAGCTTAAGTCGCACGACACCTTATTGGCAGCGGTACAGGCAACGGTAAAACAGCTAGAAGGTGCTTACGGCACTGTGGTGATTGACCGTCGTGATTCTGAGCGCATGATCGTGGCGCGTTCTGGTAGTCCGTTGGTGATAGGCTATGGCTTAGGCGAAAACTTTGTTGCCTCCGATCAGCTAGCACTGTTACCTGTGACCCGCTCTTTTGCTTTCTTAGAAGAAGGCGATGTGGCCGAAGTGACTCGACGCCAAGTCTCAATTTTCGATATTGACGGTAATCCTGTTGAGCGCGAAGTGAAAGAGTCTGAAGTGACTCATGATGCGGGTGATAAAGGCGAATACCGTCACTACATGCTCAAAGAGATCTATGATCAGCCACGTGCGATTGCCCATACCTTAGAAGGCCGTATTGCTGGTGGTCAGGTATTGGACTCGGCGTTTGGCGACAATGCTGCAGAGTTTTTAAAAGACATTAAACACGTGCAGATCATCGCCTGTGGTACCAGTTATCACGCCGGCATGGCGGCGCGTTATTGGCTTGAAGATTGGGCGGGGGTGTCATGCAACGTCGAAATCGCCTCTGAGTTCCGTTACCGTAAGTCTCACCTGTTCCCCAATAGCTTGTTAGTGACTATCTCTCAATCGGGTGAAACGGCCGATACGCTTGCTGCACTGCGCTTGGCTAAAGAGATGGGTTATAAAGCCACCATGACCATCTGTAACGCGCCGGGTTCATCTTTGGTGCGTGAATCAGATATGGCTTACATGATGAAAGCGGGCGCCGAAATTGGCGTTGCGTCAACCAAAGCCTTTACCGTGCAGTTAGCCGGATTGCTGATGTTAACGGCCGTGATTGGTCGTCATAATGGGATGTCTGACGAGATGCAGGCAAAAATCACCCAGAGCCTACAATCTATGCCTGCCAAAGTGGAGCAAGCACTGGGCTTAGATGATGCCATTGCCGAACTGGCGGAAGACTTTGCCGACAAGCATCACGCACTCTTTTTAGGTCGTGGCGATCAGTATCCCATCGCGATGGAAGGGGCGCTAAAGCTAAAAGAGATCTCTTATATTCATGCCGAAGCTTATGCCTCGGGTGAGCTTAAGCATGGCCCGCTAGCGCTTATCGATGCCGATATGCCTGTGATAGTGGTGGCACCTAATAACGAGTTACTGGAAAAGCTTAAGTCAAACGTGGAAGAAGTGCGTGCTCGTGGTGGCTTAATGTATGTGTTCGCCGACAAAGATGCTGAATTTGAGTCAGACGACACCATGAAGGTGATCCCTATTCCTCATTGTGATGAGTTTATGGCGCCACTGATCTACACCATTCCGTTGCAGTTGCTGTCATATCATGTGGCACTGATTAAAGGCACCGATGTGGATCAGCCACGTAACCTGGCAAAGTCGGTCACGGTTGAGTAATAAAATCGATTCACGATAGTGATTGGTTAACCGATAGCAAAAGCCTCCTTTTGGGAGGCTTTTGCTTTTATTCATACAATGAGGCGGGTTGGTTCATGACTGTGATTTGGTACAGTATATGCTAGGAAGGACAGTAACTACTTAGGCCTAATGGCATTGCACGACGATTTTCTATTCGTTTCCATACCTTATCATGAAAATAAAACACCACAGTGTTAACCGCTGGCTCAATAAGGGCTACCGCGCCACCAATAACTAAGCTACCCGTTAATAGGTAAGTAATCGTAAAGGCAACGCTAAAGTGCAGTATTGCAAAAGTGAATGTCTTAGCCATGATGAAACTCCTCTTTAATTAAGGTAAATGATATTCGTTATCATTTGAGTTCTAAAGAGGTTAATGTCGATAGGGCTAAAAGAGTTTTTAGATTGACCGCAGGTATATGCGAGTTATCAATATAAGCAAGCCGCAGTGATGCGGCTTGCTTAGTAGGTGAGCCTATTCGTGGTTAATAGTGCCAAGGGAATTTAGAAAAATCTTGCTCACGCTTCTCTAAAAAGGCATCTCTGCCTTCTATGGCTTCATCGGTGCCGTAGGCTAAGCGAGTCGCTTCACCGGCAAACAGTTGTTGGCCGACGAGTCCATCATCGGGCAAGTTAAAGCCGTATTTAAGCATGCGCATGGCGGTGGGTGATTTCGAGTTGATCTCTTTGCCCCAATTTAATGCTTCGATTTCCAGCTCTGCATGGGGCACTGAGCGATTGACCATGCCCATATCGAACGCTTCATCGGCACTGTAATTAAAACCTAAGAAGAAAATTTCACGGGCACGTTTTTGACCAATCATTTTAGCAAGATAGGCGCTACCGTAACCTGAATCGAAACTGCCCACATCGGGATCCGTTTGCTTGAATATGGCGTGTTCCTTCGAGGCGAGAGTGAGGTCACATACCACGTGTAGGCTATGACCACCGCCCACCGCCCAACCTGGGACGACCGCAATCACCACTTTGGGCATAAAGCGGATAAGCCGTTGCACTTCTAATATATGCAACCGTCCCATGCGAGCGATATCGGGCTTACCCTCTTCTGCACCTTCGTATTTGTAGCCATCTTTGCCACGAATGCGTTGATCGCCGCCGGCACAAAAAGAGTACTGCCCTTTAGCCGATGGGCCGTTACCGGTTAATAGTACGCAGCCAACATCAGACCATTGGCGCGCATGATCTAAGGCGGTATAGAGTTCATCAACGGTTTTAGGGCGAAATGAGTTAAGGCAATCAGGGCGATTGATAGCAATACGTACCGTGCCTTGCTCTTTAGCCCTGTGATACGTGATATCTTCAAATGCAAATCCGCTGACTTGCTCCCAAAGGCTTGGGTCAAAAATATCGGAAACTTGGTCTGTCATATGGATTACCTTGTGTCTGTATTGTCAATTGAGACGAATCGCCCAAGGCTAGGCTCAATCGTTATAGAGGTCAATTATGGATATAAAAACCGTGCGCAGGGCGCGGCATTGATATCGGCGCTAATGGGAAATTATCGTAATTTATCGCATATGAATAATTGGTTGTCGCGGCTTAATATCGTAAAACGACTGGCGTTATCACCGCAGTATTGTTCTTTATAGGCCATGACAGATTGCTCTGATTCGAAAATACCCTCTAACGCGGCCTGTTCCGCCTTGTTGAGTCGGTTAGCGATCTCTGCCTTTAGCTGAGATAAATGATTATCGACTTTAATAATTTTCGTGCCTGTCATTGAGTCGAGTTTTCGCTCAGCTTTTTGCATAAGCGCATCGGCTTGAGCCATTGGCTCATCGAGCTTATTGGTTTCGGTTGCAAGGTAATAGAGTAGCCCTGCACCTGCGCCTAAAATAATCCAGCCTCTCATTATTTCTCCAACCATGATGAACAATTTGTGATAGAAAAGGTATAATAAGCCAGTTTTCATGGAATATTAAAGCTGTAAGGCTGTTAAATATGAACGCAGAATCAAATAAAAAGGACTATTCGAAGGTTGAGCGAATCAAAATTCACCAGCCTGATGTAAATAAGTCCGACCGCTTCAATCCCCGCAATCGTATTTATGTCAGAGCAATACAAGGGTTTTGGACCCAGCTGCGCCGCCGTCTAGGTTGGGTCGCAATATTGTTCTTCCTTATATTACCTTGGATCCCATGGGGTAATAGGCAAGCGGTATGGTTTAACCTAGGTGAGCAAAAGTTTCACATCTTTGGGTTGACCATTTGGCCGCAAGATTTAACCCTGTTAGCCGCACTCTTAATGATAGCCGCTTTTGGGTTGTTTTTTGTGACCACCTATCTTGGTCGAGTCTGGTGTGGCTATACCTGTCCGCAAACGGTATGGACCTTTATCTTTATTTGGTTTGAAGAAAAGCTTGAAGGTGCACGTAACAAGCGCATTAAGCTTGACCAAATGCCATGGAGCTTTAATAAGGTATGGCGTAAAACCGCAAAGCACCTCGCTTGGTTGCTAGTGTCCTTGTTAACAGCCATGACCTTTGTCTCCTATTTTGTTCCCACCACAGAAGTGTATGCCGAGGTATTCAGTGGCACCGCATCTGGCGGGGTTTACTTCTGGGTCATGCTTTTTACCTTAGCGACTTATGGCAATGCTGGTTGGATGCGCGAAATCATGTGTACCCACATGTGTCCCTACGCTCGTTTTCAATCGGCCATGTTCGATAAGAACACCTACATCGTTGGTTATGACACTAAACGGGGTGAAGCCCGAGGTCCTCGCTCGCGTAAAGCTGACCCTAAAGAGCTAGGTTTAGGTGATTGCATCGATTGTGACTTATGCGTTCAAGTGTGCCCGACAGGTATCGATATCCGTAACGGTTTACAATATGAATGTATTAACTGCGGAGCATGTATTGATGCTTGCGATAACACCATGGAGCGTATGGGATATCAA
The DNA here is from genome assembly GCF_059338445.1 of Shewanella sp. 492. NCBI lineage: Bacteria > Pseudomonadati > Pseudomonadota > Gammaproteobacteria > Alteromonadales > Shewanellaceae > Shewanella > Shewanella sp. 492. Next base: position 4,009,876 of record NZ_CM181702.1, on the reverse strand, counting down.
AAAGGCTTGATCGCTTACACCACCGAAAACAAACTCGATGGGATAAAAGAGAAAGTATTAAGACCAAAGCTGGTCGGTTACGGTGCGGTGTTAGCCATCATGATCGTTATCTTTGTCTATGCCAGTGCCACCATTGCCCCTGTTCGTGTTGATATTATCCGCGATCGTAATCAGCTATTTAGAGTCAACAACCAAGGATTAATTGAAAACACCTTCACATTAAAGATACTCAATAAGACCGAAGCGCCGCATGAGTACCAGTTGGGCGTAGAAGGATTACCCAATTACAAATGGTATGGCCCGCAAACGGTCACCATTAATGGTGGCGAAGTGTTAACTCTGCCAGTCAGTATTGCGGTCGATCCTGTTGAGCTTTCGCGCCCCATGATAAAAATCGACTTTAAAGTGACGACCATCTTAGATGGTGAAAAGGTAGAGGCTACACAAGAATCGCGATTCTTCGGCCAATAACCGCCAACAAGTGTACGAACACAAACAAGAAAGGGGCTAACTAGCCCCTTTTTTATACGTATCGTTTGATAAGTATTCACTCAATAGTAAAAGTGTTACTTTCTTTCAAAAAGCGCTTGCGCCCATCCGAGAACTGCCTATAATGCGCATCCACTGACACGGCACAGCAGGCCAACTACCTAGGTAGTACGGGACTTGCAGCGGTGTTAGGAGTTGAACTCTTCGGAGATTAACTCAGGTGATAAGCGCTTTTAAGGGCTTCGATTGATGACTTCTGTTTAAGAAAGCATCGCTTGGAAAACTTCTTAAAATAAGCACTTGACGCCAACAACGGGGCGTGTAGAATACGCATCCCTAAGCCAACGACCTAGCGTCAACGGCGGCTAAATGAAAGATTGATTCTCTCATGCTAGCAACGCTCTTTAACAAGATAAAACAAGAAATCTGTGTGGACACTCACAGGTGTTGAGTTAATCGAAATTGCCTAACCTTCGGGTTGGCAATCAAAGAATTAAATCAATGTAACGATGAGTGTTCATAGCAATATGTACAAACGTTTTTAAGATTCTTCCGAGTCTTTTAAACGGAATCAGAATTCATTGAGCCGAATCGCAAGATTCAACAAAACTTTAATTGAAGAGTTTGATCATGGCTCAGATTGAACGCTGGCGGCAGGCCTAACACATGCAAGTCGAGCGGTAACAGGAAGAAAGCTTGCTTTCTTTGCTGACGAGCGGCGGACGGGTGAGTAATGCCTAGGGAACTGCCCAGTCGAGGGGGATAACAGTTGGAAACGACTGCTAATACCGCATACGCCCTACGGGGGAAAAGAGGGGACCTTCGGGCCTTCTGCGATTGGATGTACCTAGGTGGGATTAGCTAGTTGGTGAGGTAATGGCTCACCAAGGCGACGATCCCTAGCTGTTCTGAGAGGATGATCAGCCACACTGGGACTGAGACACGGCCCAGACTCCTACGGGAGGCAGCAGTGGGGAATATTGCACAATGGGCGCAAGCCTGATGCAGCCATGCCGCGTGTGTGAAGAAGGCCTTCGGGTTGTAAAGCACTTTCAGCGAGGAGGAAAGCTTAAGCGTTAATAGCGTTTAGGTGTGACGTTACTCGCAGAAGAAGGACCGGCTAACTTCGTGCCAGCAGCCGCGGTAATACGAGGGGTCCAAGCGTTAATCGGAATTACTGGGCGTAAAGCGTACGCAGGCGGTTTGTTAAGCGAGATGTGAAAGCCCCGGGCTCAACCTGGGAATTGCATTTCGAACTGGCAGACTAGAGTCTTGTAGAGGGGGGTAGAATTTCAGGTGTAGCGGTGAAATGCGTAGAGATCTGAAGGAATACCGGTGGCGAAGGCGGCCCCCTGGACAAAGACTGACGCTCAGGTACGAAAGCGTGGGGAGCAAACAGGATTAGATACCCTGGTAGTCCACGCCGTAAACGATGTCTACTCGGAATTTGGTGTCTTGAACACTGGGTTCCCAAGCTAACGCATTAAGTAGACCGCCTGGGGAGTACGGCCGCAAGGTTAAAACTCAAATGAATTGACGGGGGCCCGCACAAGCGGTGGAGCATGTGGTTTAATTCGATGCAACGCGAAGAACCTTACCTACTCTTGACATCCAGAGAATTCGCTAGAGATAGCTTAGTGCCTTCGGGAACTCTGAGACAGGTGCTGCATGGCTGTCGTCAGCTCGTGTTGTGAAATGTTGGGTTAAGTCCCGCAACGAGCGCAACCCTTATCCTTATTTGCCAGCACGTAATGGTGGGAACTTTAGGGAGACTGCCGGTGATAAACCGGAGGAAGGTGGGGACGACGTCAAGTCATCATGGCCCTTACGAGTAGGGCTACACACGTGCTACAATGGCAAGTACAGAGGGTTGCAAAGCCGCGAGGTGGAGCTAATCTCACAAAGCTTGTCGTAGTCCGGATTGGAGTCTGCAACTCGACTCCATGAAGTCGGAATCGCTAGTAATCGTGGATCAGAATGCCACGGTGAATACGTTCCCGGGCCTTGTACACACCGCCCGTCACACCATGGGAGTGGGCTGCACCAGAAGTAGATAGCTTAACCTTCGGGAGGGCGTTTACCACGGTGTGGTTCATGACTGGGGTGAAGTCGTAACAAGGTAGCCCTAGGGGAACCTGGGGCTGGATCACCTCCTTACCTATACGACTAACTTAATGTTTGTTGAGTGTTCACACAGATAACTTGTTCTTGTTAGAGCAGGTGGCACGTCTTAACGGCGATGCTTGTTCTTTAAAAATTTGGAAAGCTGATAGTGTTAATGTGAAAGGGACTGTGATTGCTTACTTTGTAGGTGGTTATGGTTTGTAGCATTGACGCGAAAATTAAAATTGAGTTCTCAAACACTTAAATCAAGTGCCGAATCATTGTAATGATGATTCATGAGTATTCTTTTGGCGAAAGTAAACACCATTAGTTGCGATACAGCCATCAAGCTTACCCGCTTGATAGGATGTGTTTTGTAAACATTAGTTTGTGAAACTCATTTGGGTTGTATGGTTAAGTGACTAAGCGTATACGGTGGATGCCTTGGCAGTCAGAGGCGATGAAGGACGTAGTAACTTGCGAAAAGCGTTGGCGAGCTAGTAACAAGCATTTGAGCTAACGATGTCCGAATGGGGAAACCCACATGCATAAGCATGTATCACAACATGAATACATAGTGTTGTGAGGCGAACCCGGGGAACTGAAACATCTAAGTACCCGGAGGAAAAGAAATCAACCGAGATTCCCCTAGTAGCGGCGAGCGAACGGGGATTAGCCCTTAAGCGTAGAGGGTGTTAGTGGAATGTGTTGGAAAGCACAGCGGCACAGGGTGATAGCCCCGTACATGAAAACTAACTTTACGTGAAAACGAGTAGGACGGGACACGTGACATCTTGTCTGAACATGGGGGGACCATCCTCCAAGGCTAAATACTCCTGACTGACCGATAGTGAACCAGTACCGTGAGGGAAAGGCGAAAAGAACCCCTGTGAGGGGAGTGAAATAGAACCTGAAACCGTATACGTACAAGCAGTGGGAGCGGTTCTTGAGACCGTGACTGCGTACCTTTTGTATAATGGGTCAGCGACTTACATTTTGTAGCGAGGTTAAGCGAATAGCGGAGCCGTAGGGAAACCGAGTGTTAACTGCGCGTTTAGTTGCAAGGTGTAGACCCGAAACCCGGTGATCTAGCCATGGGCAGGTTGAAGGTTGAGTAACATCAACTGGAGGACCGAACACACGTATGTTGAAAAATGCGGTGATGACTTGTGGCTGGGGGTGAAAGGCCAATCAAACCGGGAGATATCTGGTTCTCCTCGAAAGCTATTTAGGTAGCGCCTCGAGCGAATACCATTGGGGGTAGAGCACTGTTAAGGCTAGGGGGTCATCCCGACTTACCAACCCTTTGCAAACTCCGAATACCAATGAGTACTACTCGGGAGACACACGGCGGGTGCTAACGTCCGTCGTGAAAAGGGAAACAACCCAGACCATCAGCTAAGGTCCCAAAGTTATTGCTAAGTGGGAAACGATGTGGGAAGGCTTAGACAGCTAGGATGTTGGCTTAGAAGCAGCCATCATTTAAAGAAAGCGTAATAGCTCACTAGTCGAGTCGGCCTGCGCGGAAGATTTAACGGGGCTAAGCAATACACCGAAGCTATGGGTACTAGCGCTTGCGCTAGTGCGGTAGAGGAGCGTTCTGTAAGCCGTTGAAGGTGAAGGGGTAACCCACGCTGGAGGTATCAGAAGTGCGAATGCTGACATGAGTAACGATAAAGGGGGTGAAAAACCCCCTCGCCGAAAGACCAAGGGTTCCTGTCCAATGTTAATCAGGGCAGGGTGAGTCGACCCCTAAGGCGAGGCCGAAAGGCGTAGTCGATGGGAAACAGGTTAATATTCCTGTACTTCTGCTAACTGCGATGGAGAGACGGAGAAGGCTAGGCTAGCGCGGCGTTGGTTGTCCGCGTTTAAGGCTGTAGGTGGTGCACTTAGGCAAATCCGGGTGCACATACACTGAGAGTTGACGACGAGGTTCTACGGAACTGAAGTAGTTGATGCCATGCTTCCAGGAAAATCTTCTAAGCTTCAGGTTAGCAGGAATCGTACCCCAAACCGACACAGGTGGTTGGGTAGAGAATACCAAGGCGCTTGAGAGAACTCGGCTGAAGGAACTAGGCAAAATGGTACCGTAACTTCGGGAGAAGGTACGCTCCTGTTGGTGATGAGACTTGCTCTCTAAGCTGACGGGAGTCGCAGATACCAGGTGGCTGCAACTGTTTATCAAAAACACAGCACTGTGCAAACTCGCAAGAGGAAGTATACGGTGTGACGCCTGCCCGGTGCCGGAAGGTTAATTGATTGGGTTATCTTCGGAGAAGCTCATGATCGAAGCCCCGGTAAACGGCGGCCGTAACTATAACGGTCCTAAGGTAGCGAAATTCCTTGTCGGGTAAGTTCCGACCTGCACGAATGGCGTAATGATGGCCACGCTGTCTCCAGCCGAGACTCAGTGAAGTTGAAATTGCGGTGAAGATGCCGTATACCCGCGGCTAGACGGAAAGACCCCGTGAACCTTTACTATAGCTTGGCACTGAACATTGACCCTACATGTGTAGGATAGGTGGGAGACTTTGAAGCAGGAACGCCAGTTCTTGTGGAGTCAACCTTGAAATACCACCCTTGTAGTGTTGATGTTCTAACTCTGGCCCCTGAATCGGGGTTGAGGACAGTGCCTGGTGGGTAGTTTGACTGGGGCGGTCTCCTCCCAAAGAGTAACGGAGGAGCACGAAGGTTGGCTAAGTACGGTCGGACATCGTACGGTTAGTGCAATGGCATAAGCCAGCTTAACTGCGAGACATACACGTCGAGCAGGTGCGAAAGCAGGTCATAGTGATCCGGTGGTTCTGAATGGAAGGGCCATCGCTCAACGGATAAAAGGTACTCCGGGGATAACAGGCTGATACCGCCCAAGAGTTCATATCGACGGCGGTGTTTGGCACCTCGATGTCGGCTCATCACATCCTGGGGCTGAAGTCGGTCCCAAGGGTATGGCTGTTCGCCATTTAAAGTGGTACGCGAGCTGGGTTCAGAACGTCGTGAGACAGTTCGGTCCCTATCTGCCGTGGGCGTTGGATGATTGAAGGGAGCTGCTCCTAGTACGAGAGGACCGGAGTGGACGAACCGCTGGTGTTCGGGTTGTCATGCCAATGGCATTGCCCGGTAGCTACGTTCGGAATCGATAACCGCTGAAAGCATCTAAGCGGGAAGCGAGCCCTAAGATGAGTCATCCCTAGGACTTTAAGTCCTCTAAAGGGCCGTAGGAGACTACTACGTTGATAGGCAAGGTGTGTAAGCGTTGTGAGGCGTTGAGCTAACTTGTACTAATGACCCGTGAGGCTTAACCATACAACCCAAAAGGGTTTCTAACTAAGTGAATACTTAGCGAAAGAATACCGACACTTGATTTAGTGTGACCAATTTTAATCTCTCTTGCTTCTTGAAATACAGGATTGAGAGCAGCTTTTCAAATTTACCAAATTTGTCTGGAAACCATAGCATTGTGGTACCACCTGATCCCATCCCGAACTCAGAAGTGAAACGCAATCGCGCCGATGGTAGTGTGGGGTCTCCCCATGTGAGAGTAGGTCATTTCCAGACGCCTAATACGATAAAGCCCGTTGCTAATGCAACGGGCTTTTTTCGTTTAACCGCTTAAAAATATGACGTTTGGACGTTAATGTATTATTAGTATTTGATATGTTATCTGCAGCGCACTGTGATCTTTATGGCTAACATGCAACGTGAATAGAGGTATAATGCGGTATGAATTGTCGTTTAGGATGTGGTGCATGTTGTATTGCGCCTTCAATAACCAGCCCAATACCAGGAATGCCTAACGGTAAGCCTGCTGGTGTGCGTTGTATCCAACTCAATGATGATAATCTTTGTCAAATTTTCGGTCAGTCTGAGCGACCTGAGCTGTGTGCTCGGTTTGCGGCTACAGAAGATGTCTGCGGCAACACAAACGAAGAGGCCCTTTGGCTTATCACTTCATTAGAAGCAGCGACACAATCCTAGAAGGTTATTTATGCAGTTAACTCGTTATACAGATTTTGGTATCCGCACTTTGATGTATCTAGCACTATTTCCTGAAAGGGAGCAGCTGTTCAGGATTGCTGAAATTACAGAGGTGTTTGATCTCTCCCCTAATCATGTATCAAAGATTGTGCATCATTTAGGTAAAGAGGGTTATTTGCAGACTATTCGTGGTAAGAGTGGTGGCTTTAGGTTGGGGAAATCTGCTGAAGATATCAATATTGGTCAGTTGGTGAGGATTTTAGAAAACTCTTTGGCCCCAATAGATTGCAGTAAGCCCTATTGTCGTTTTACTCCCTCGTGCCAATTAAAAGGTGTATTGGCAGAAGCGGTTGAGGCTTATCTTGCGGTGTTAGACCGTTATACTCTCGCCGATATTATCAGTAACCGCCAAGAGCTTAAGGGGTTATTAACTGATATTTCAATTCCTATCTTAGAGTTATAAAGTCGCAGAATAAAGACTAAGTTGACCTACCTTAATCGTGTAGGGCTTGCTGTCGATTTCAACTTAGGTTGCTGTGCTAGGCGATAAGGAAGCAGTGTAGAGGTTGGAACTAAAGTAATGCCTTCTTGCTGCAGTCTACTTACATTGTGTCGCAAAAAGCGAATCGTTTCAGGGTAAGGGTGCGCGATCGCTACCACGCTACCTTGGTTATTAGCTAATTGGATTAATTGTTGAAACTGTTTTTCTAATGCCTCTTCTCTGACATCATTGTCAAGAAACAGTTGTCTTCTTAGTAATGGAATACCGAGTTTATTGGCATTATCCGCTGCCTTGCTATAACGGGTTGTCACACTGTCAACAAAGTAATTATCTTGTTGTTTTAAGCTTTCCATTAGCCATAACATGGGTTTATCCATCTGGGTTAGCAAGCTGCCCATATGATTATTAACCCCTTTTACGTGGGGAATACTGTTAAAAGCACTGGATATTGTCTGTTTAAAAGTGTGCTCATTCATGTCATTTGTTAATCCCCCCGGGCCGAGTTTTTTACCATTGAGTGCCTGCATCGGAATGTGCAGCATGATCTCATGACCTCTATTGTGGGCGGCAATGGCAATTTTTTTGCCTAGCGGAGTATTAGGCAGTACTGACAGGGTAACGCCAATAGGGAGAGACAGTACGGCCTCATCGGTTTGACGATATCCAATATCGTCAATGATGATAGCGACTTGAGCGGCCTTTGCAGAGTTAGCAATAAAAGTAACAATCAATAAAAGTAATAAGCGCACTATGATTTCATGGTATTTAGCTGTTTGTTTTTATCCATGTGACAGCCGAATTAATCAGCCTGTCTTGAGCGATATCATCATGGGGCGATAGCTCAGCGATTATAGGCATACTTTTAATTCCAGTCATAGCGTCTTTAGTGATATTTATATCAGGTTCAATACCAATAGTGTTGATATCCCTACCTTTTGGTGTGGTGTAGTGGCCGATAGTGAGCTTGATTGCATGGCCATCAATTAGGGTAGGGATCAGACTTTGAACCGTGCCTTTTCCGAAGCTTTTTTCACCGATTAAAATAGCTCTTTGGTTTTCTTGCAGGGCTGCCGCTAAGATCTCTGATGCCGATGCGGATCCTTTGTTGATGAGGACCACTATTGGCAATTTAGAAAACATATTTTTCGGCGAGGCGAAGTAGTCACTATTGGCATCAAAAAATCGTCCTCGAGTCGATACTATGCGCCCTTTTGCTAAAAATAGGTCGGCAATTTTTATGGCTTGGTCCAGTAAGCCTCCGGGGTTATTACGCACATCTAAAATAAGCCCTTTCATGGGCAGGTCTTGCCACTGGTTGAGCTGGTTGACCATATCTCGAGTCGAGTCATCTTGAAAGCTGCTGAGTTTGATATAGCCAATATCATTAGTGAGTAGTGTGGCGCTAACGGAGTTTACGTCAATAAGGGAAGGCTTGAGGGTAACGTTGACAAGGTTTTCAGAATTTTGCCGACGTAACGATAAGTTAATCGCTAAATTGTGTTTGCTATGGTGTTTTATCTGCCGCAGCACGTTATCTAATTGGCTAGGATCGATAGCTTTATCATTGACTTTAACAATTTTATCGCCAGGTAATATACCTGCTGCTGCGGCTGGAGAGTGTGGAAATGGACTGATAATCGTGACCTGATTCTCCTCGGTAGCGATCTCGATACCAAAGCCAAAATATTCGCCACTATTGGCATTTCTGATGTCTGAGAAGGCTTCTGCATCGAGAAAATTAGAGTAAGAGTCGAGAGAGTTAAACACTCCGTCAATGGCTGCCTGTATTAAAGTTTCTTGGGGGATCTTGTCGATATAGTAGCTTTCTACGGTACTAATGATATCGATGAGTAATGGATAATTAAGTTTAGAGTGATGCTGCGCAGTGTGCTCTGTGCCTGATAATGTGATGGATAAGCCGAGTGTTAATCCTAAAATAACGCAGGCAAAGTAACGAATAAACTTTATCATAAACAACCCTCTATAAAAGGGTTGCTGTTGTCCTAGCGCTTACAATAGAGTGCTGGGTCGATAGCCTGCCCTTTGTGCCTTACCTCAAAGTATAGGCCAGGTTCGGTTTGTCCACCCGAGCGTCCAACTAGGGCAATGGTTTCACCTTTGTCGACCGCATCACCGGCGTTTTTAAGTAAGGTCTGGGCGTGACCATATAGGCTCATATAGCCTTTGCCATGGTCGACTACCATCACCATACCAAAGCCTCGTAACCAGTCGGCATAGATCACCTTACCTGAAGCAATAGCACTAACTGATTGCCCTTCAGGAGCGGCGACGATCACCCCTTTCCATTTAACTTCACCGGAACGTTGGCTACCAAAGCCTGAACGAATGCGGCCTTGAGTGGGCCAATTGAGCTTATGTTGGCGTGATAACCCTTCCATTACAGGGCTGTCTTTCATCGCCTTTAGCGCTTGTTCTACCACGCGCTTTAAACTGGCTTCTTCAATTTGTAACTGTTCAAGTTTGGCACCATGAGAGTTAAGCGTACGCTGCAGTTGTTTGAGCGTTTGTTGCCGTTGAGCTTGCTCTTGAGTTAGATTTTTGGCTTGCTGCTGTTGTTCGAGCACCAGTTGGTTGAGGCGGATTTGTTTCTGCTTTTGCTCTGCTTCGACACTGTCTAATTCGGTGATAGTTTGCTGCAACTTATTGATCGAGTCGATGCGGGCCTTATTAAGGTATTGGTAGTAAGCCAGCAGGCGCTCTATGGTTGCAGGGCTCTGCTGATTAAGTAGCATTTTGGTGTAATCATGATTGCCTGCAAGGTAGGCGCTGGCCAACTGATTTGATAGGGTTTGCTGTTGAATTTTTTTCAGTTTATCGAGTGTGACTCGGCGAGATTCTAGCGCTGCGAGTTGTTTATCGGTTGTCGCCAAGGAGGCCTTAGTGTTATTGACCTTTTTGGCCGCGTCAGCGATAGCCTGCTCATCTTTTTTTAGCAGCTTGATCAGTTTTTCATGCTGCGAGCTAGTATCTTTGAGCGCCGACTGTTGGCTGCTGATCTGCTTTTGTATCGCCTCTAGCTGCGATTGACGCTGCGTCAGATCGGAAGCCTGCACAGTAAAAGATAACATGATAAAGCCAGCAATTATGCTGGCTTTATGAAAACCGTATCGCTTAAGCAATGAATCGTTACTCGCTTAGTTGGTTGTTAGAGTGATGAGAGAGCGTCCTGTCATCTCGGGTGGAACCGTTTGATTCATCAAGGTTAACATGGTTGGGGCTATATCGCTTAATCTTCCGTTGTCGGCAATTGTTGCCGGGCGGCCCACATAGATAAATGGCACTAACTCGCTGGTATGCGCGGTATGTGCTTGACCGGTTTGCTCGTCGGTCATCTGTTCGGCATTACCATGGTCGGCAGTAATTAAACACTCGCCATCCACTTTAGCTAAGGCTTCGACCACGCGGCCAATACAAGCGTCTACCGCCTCACAGGCCTTAACGGCGGCTTCAAAGTTACCCGTATGGCCTACCATGTCGCCGTTAGGGTAGTTACAGATAATCACGTCATATTTCGTTGACTCAATGGCTGCGACCAATTTATCTGTTAACTCGGCAGAGTTCATCTCTGGCTGCAGATCATAGGTGGCAACTTTAGGTGATTGCACCAAAATACGGTCTTCACCTTCAAATGGTTCCTCTTTGCCGCCATTGAAGAAGAAGGTGACATGAGCATATTTTTCAGTTTCAGATATACGTAACTGGGTTTTAGCGCTGTTTTGTAACACTTCACCTAAGGTATTGACCAAGTCTACCGAGGGGTAAGCGATAGGCGCCTTAATGTCGGCGGCGTATTCAGTCAAGGTGACAAAGTTGACCTTAGGCATGACCTCGCGGGTAAAGCCATCAAAATCAGCATTGATAAAGCTGCGAGTAATTTGGCGGGCACGATCGGCGCGGAAATTCATGAAGATCAATGCATCGTCGTCGTTAAGGGTTGCCACTTGCCCCTGCGCGTCGGTGATCGTCGAACTGGCGACAAACTCATCATTTTCATCACGCGCATAAGCGGCGGCCAAGGCATCGACAGCATCTGCAAACTGGTATTGTGCTTTACCTTGAGTGATCAACTCATAAGCCTGAGACACTCTATCCCAGCGGTTGTCTCTGTCCATGGCGTAGTAGCGACCAATGATAGAGGCTATACGGCCAGTGCCTAAGGTGTTAAACAGCTCATTGAAATGGGCAAGGCTCGATTTTGCGCTGCGTGGTGGGGTGTCGCGGCCATCGAGAAAAGCATGTAAATAAACATGTTTTGCGCCGCGCTTAACCGCCATCTTACACATAGCTTCGATGTGATTCTCGTGGCTGTGCACGCCACCAGGTGATAATAGCCCCATGATATGCACAGCACCATTGGCTGCGATGGCTTTATCTACGGCTTCGACGAGGGCTGGGTTGGTGTCAAACTCACCGTCTTCGATAGCCTTGCCGATACGGGTCAATTCTTGATAAACCACACGGCCGGAGCCGATATTGATATGGCCCACTTCAGAGTTACCCATTTGACCATCGGGCAGTCCGACATCGAGGCCTGAGCCTGAAATTAAGCTGTTGGGATACTGTTGGTTGAGTCTGTCGAGCACTGGGGTGTTGGCGTGATATACCGCATTATTATGGGTGTCTTCACGATAACCCCAGCCATCAAGGATCAGCAGTGCCAGAGGGCGTTTGCGTGTCGTCATGGTGGTACCTTTAAGTTTAAGAAACAAAGATTACAATTCGAAATTGGTTAAATATTACTACGTACGCAGGCGATCAAAAAGCGATTTACTCCGATAGCGGTTATCGAACATTGGACCGATGGCGCGATTGTCACCATCTGTCAGCCCGTTAAGGGTTAACAACTTGCTGCAATCTGCGGCGACAATCGGTTATACTCTTGGCCCTGACAGAACCTCCAGCCACAGAAGTAGGCCGTAAATTATGCAAGAATATATCGAATTTTTAAAAGCCAATCCCATGCTTAGCCTTGCTTGGATTGGTTTACTTGTTGCGCTTTTAGTGAGCGTTTTTAAGTCTAGTCTTTCTAAAGTGAAAACAGTTGATCATCAACAGGCAACCTTGTTAATTAACAAACAAAACGCCAAAATTGTCGATGTGCGCTCTAAAGAAGAGTTCAAAAAAGGTCATATTGTTGATGCAGTTAACATCCCGTTAGCGGAAATTAAAAATAATCAGTTAAGTGCACTTGAAAACGCTAAAGCCAGTCCCATTATAATGGTATGCAACGCAGGAATGACCTCGGCGCAAGCGGCTCAGTTGATGGTAAAAGCAGGTTTTGAATCTGTGTATAATCTCAAAGGCGGTATGAGTGAATGGCAACAAAGTAACTTACCTGTTGCTAAGGCTAAGCGCTAACTCTACCCACTCAGTGTTTGCTTTTTTAAGGCGACTTTGAGTAGAGTGTCATCTCTTAAAAAATGGCTTGAAGGATTACCAGTTAATCCTTCAAGCAAAACTAAAACCGGGATGGTGGCTGAGGTCTTATTGGGACTCGAGTAACAAAAGCCCTAAGATGATTCTTCTGTTTGGAAGATCACATAAATTGATTAGGTAGGAAATTATGGCTGAAGTAGCAAATAACGAACAACAGGGTCCACAGTTCAACATTCAACGTGTTTACACTAAAGATATCTCTTTTGAAACACCAAATAGCCCAGCTGTTTTCCAAAAAGAGTGGAGCCCTGAAGTTAAGCTAGATCTAGATACTCGCAGCGCTAAATTGGCTGACGACGTTTATGAAGTGGTTCTTTCGCTAACTGTTACTGCTAAAAACGGTGAAGAAACAGCTTTCTTATGTGAAGTACAGCAAGCGGGTATTTTTGCTATCAGCGGCCTAACAGAGCAGCAACTGGCTCACTCTCTAGGTGCATACTGTCCTAACGTACTATTTCCATACGCGCGTGAAACCGTTGGCAGCCTAGTGGCTCGTGGTACTTTCCCACAGCTAAACCTAGCACCAGTTAACTTTGATGCGCTATTTGCACAATACGTGCAACAGCGTCAAGCAGCTGCCGAAGCCGCTCCTGCTGCAGAAGAAGCGAACGCTTAATCACGCATGAAAAATACTGCCGATATTACGGTACTGGGGGCGGGCTCTTATGGCACCGCCCTTGCTATTTCTTTAGCCAGTAACGGTCATAAAACATTGCTTTGGGGACATGACCCTGAGCATATCGAAAACCTTAAGCGCGATCGCGCTAATGAAGCGTTTTTGCCCGGTATTGCATTACCCGATTTACTCATTCCCGAGTCTGATTTAGCCACGGCATTAGCCGCGTCTAACAATGTGCTAGTGGTTGTTCCAAGCCATGTATTTGGTCAAGTGTTGAAGCAGGCTAAACCTTTACTGCGCCAAGATGCGCGTATTGTTTGGGCGACCAAAGGCTTAGAGCCTGAAACCGGCCGCTTGCTACAAGAAGTCGCACGCGAAGTGCTCGGTGACCAATATCCGCTGGCGGTGTTGTCTGGGCCTACATTTGCTAAAGAGCTCGCTGCGGGCATGCCTACAGCCATCTCGGTGGCGGGCACAGATGACACCTTTACTAACGATCTGGTCGAACTGCTGCACAGCCCGAGTCGTTTGCGCGTCTACGCCAATGATGACTTTATCGGGTTGCAGTTGGGTGGTGCGGTTAAAAACGTGATCGCCATCAGCGCTGGTATGTCTGACGGTATCGGTTTTGGCGCCAACGCTCGAACCGCACTCATTACGCGCGGGCTTGTTGAGCTCACGCGTCTAGGTGAAGCCATAGGTGCCCAAGGTTCAACCTTTATGGGGATGGCGGGCCTTGGTGACTTAGTGTTGACTTGTACCGATAACCAGTCGCGTAATCGTCGCTTTGGCTTGGCATTAGGCCAAGGTAAAGATGTCGATACAGCGCAAGCTGAGATTGGCCAAGTGGTTGAAGGCTACCGCAATACGAAAGAGGTCTACACCTTAGCGAAACGCTTAGGGGTTGAAATGCCTATTACAGAGCAAGTCTATCGTGTCTTGTATCAGGGTGGCACTCCTCACGAAGCTGCAAAAGCTTTGCTGGGTAGAGAGAAAAAATCAGAGACGGCAGAAAGCGATTAAAGCCTAGGCTGTGTGATACTAAATAATAAAAGGGTGCTAAAATAGCGCCCTTTTTTATGCAATAAGTATTTATCTCCGAAGCGCATGGATGGCAGTGAAGGAGAGTGATATTGGGGCTAACATGTTTCATACCTTTTTGGCATTTGCTCCATGCAACGCGTAACCATGACTCAAAGTAAGAGGTAATCTAAGTGGAACATCATGATGTGATCATTATCGGCGCAGGCGCAGCGGGGCTTATGTGTGCGGCTACCGCAGGATATCGAGGTCGTGATGTCTTAGTTATCGATAATGCTAAGCAGGCGGGACGTAAAATTCTGATCAGTGGCGGTGGACGCTGCAATTTCACCAATCAAAAGGTTGAGCCCGCTAACTTTATCTGCCGAAACCCACATTTTGTAAAATCGGCATTGGCTCGCTATCGCTCGCAAGACTTTATTGAACTAGTTGAACGTCATGGTATTGAATACCATGAGCGCGATCATGGTCAGCTATTTTGCAACGATTCGGCTAAAGAGATAGTCACCATGCTACTGACCGAGTGTGAATGGGCCGGCGCGCGCATCCAGCTGCGCACCGACATCATCTCTGTGAGCAAAAATGACAGCGGCCTATTTGTATTACGCACCTCTAAAGGCGAATACAGTTGTGATTCGTTAGTGGTGGCCACCGGCGGATTGTCTATGCCTAAATTGGGCGCGACGCCATTGGGCTATCAGTTGGCCGAACAGTTTGGCCTTAAAGTACTCCCCACCTGCGCAGGGTTGGTGCCTTTTACTTGGCACAGTGAGCAAAAGCAAAAGTTTGAGCCATTATCTGGCATCGCTGTGCCATGTACCATCACCGCTCAGGATGGCACACAATTTAGTGAAGCGTTGCTGTTTACCCACCGGGGGCTTTCAGGGCCCGCGGTGTTGCAAATATCGAATTACTGGAAGCCGGGCGAAACTATCTCTATCAACCTGTTACCGTACATGGATGCGGCGCAGGGCTTGTCTGAGGCACTCGAGCA
The DNA here is from genome assembly GCF_059338445.1 of Shewanella sp. 492. Lineage (NCBI taxonomy): Bacteria > Pseudomonadati > Pseudomonadota > Gammaproteobacteria > Alteromonadales > Shewanellaceae > Shewanella > Shewanella sp. 492. The sequence continues at coordinate 3,994,693 of NZ_CM181702.1, read as the reverse complement.
GCACCCGAAACAAAGCTTGCGCAATACCTTAAGCCAGTGGTTACCTAAGCGTCTGATTGAGGTGTTATTCGATGAGGCGTTACTCAATATGGCGCTGAATCAATTGGTGCATGCTCAGCGTGATAAAGTGGTTGCCGACTTGCATCGCTGGGAATTGTTGATGAACGGAACCGAAGGTTACCGCACGGCTGAAGTGACCCTAGGTGGCGTCGATACCGACGAGTTATCGTCTAAAGATATGCAAAGTAAAAAGGTCGCAGGGTTATTTTTTGTCGGTGAAGTCATGGATGTCAGCGGCTGGCTCGGTGGGTTTAATTTCCAGTGGGCATGGTCATCCGGCGTGGCCGCCGGTCTTACGGTGTAATTGCGAGTATTAAGCGGTTTAAAACGGGCAAGGGCATTGGCCATGGTAGGTTTCGCCAAGAGTTGGATGCTCAAAATACAGGTCACTGGCGTGTAATTGTAAGCGCTCTGCCAGTTGTTCACTTTGGCTGCTGTTATACAGATCGCACCCAAGAATGGGGTGGCCCATGGTCAAGCTGTGTATTCGCAGTTGATGCGTACGGCCGGTAACTGGGGTAAATTGCACTAAGGTGCGACAGGGCTGCTCAAGGCGCTGTAAGACAATGTATTCACTGATGGCCGGCTTGCCTGTGGTGGAGCAAATTTTGACTCGTGGAAAGTGATCCCTATCTTTTGCTATTGGCGCGGTGATCTGGCCATTATCATCTGTAACCCAACCTTGTAGTAGTGCCATGTAGCGCTTGTTAATGGTGTGCGCTTGAAACTGTTTATTGAGGTGTCGGGTCGACTCTGCATGCAGCCCCACAACCATGATGCCCGATGTGCCAAAGTCTAATCGATGTGGCAATTTGGCCTCAGGAAATGCAGGGCTAACTCCTGCCTGACCATGGACTAAGCGGTAGTGTACTGAATCTTGGTTAAGGGGATGTTTGCCTGACAAGCTCAGTAAACCACTGGGCTTATTGATCAATAAGATATCATCATCTTGATATAAAATCGTGACCACATCATCGCACTTAGGTGCGATAAAATCGTCAAAGCTGGTATCAGTCGGCGAGCCGATATTAGGCATGGGTTGTTCCTGTTACTGGTATATCTAGAGTCTCTGCTGCATCACGACAATCATCTTGTATTGCACACGGCTATCTTGTTGGTAGCGGTGAACAAGGATGTTAGTTTACACGGTTTCTCATCTCAACTTGTCTCTAGTGCCATTTAAATGGATATTAAGGTGATTGCTATCGCACGATATTATTTTTTATTGTTGTTTTTATTGTACTTTTTACCCAACCCTTTGAATGGTGGTGCATCTGCTACACTGTTAAATTGAGGCTATCCATTTGAATAGTTGTATCTAATTGACTGATGAAAGCTAGGGGAAAGTATGGACGCGCTTTCTGTTGTGCTGGTGGTTGATGATGTAAAAACCAATGTGCTCATCATGAGGCAATGTTTAAAAGGGCAATATCAAATTTGGGCCGCAGCAAGCGGCAAAGAGTGTTTAGCTTTGGCTAAGCAGCAACCCGACTTGATTTTGTTAACGATAGACATGCCCGATATGGACGGTTATGAGGTGTGTCGGCAGTTGAAGGCTGATACCGACACGGCCCATATTCCGGTTATTTTTGTTACCGCTAAAGATGCCGATGATAATGAGCAAAAAGGCTTAGCGTTAGGTGCCGTCGACTACATTAACAAGCCTATTCACCCTGCGATTGTCCGTGCTCGAGTCGCGACTCATTTGCAATTAAAACAGCATAGCGACAAGTTACAGTTTATGGCGTTGCACGATCAGTTGACCGGTCTCTACAATCGTCACTTCTTGGCCGAGTGGGCAGCTCAGAGTCTGTCGAGTATGGCTCGCCACCAAACAGAACTGTCTGTGGTGATGTTAGATTTGGATAACTTCAAAAAAATTAATGACTTTAATGGTCACCATGTTGGCGACAAAATATTACAGGCCGTGTCTAAGCTGCTGCAAGATAGCTTTCGCAAGGAGGATATGGTGGCGCGGATGGGCGGTGAAGAGTTTATTATTTTGATGGAGTCTGGCATGACAGAGGCTCGTGAGAAAGCTGAAAGTGTGCGCCAACGTCTACAGCAGCTAAAGCCGATGGGGATAATGGTGACCGGAAGTTTTGGCTTACTGGTCGCCAATGCGCAAATGACCGACTTTTCTCATCTGTTGGTATTAGCCGAAGAAGCCGTTTATAAAGCCAAAGCTGATGGGCGTAATTGCCTTGTCTATTATGATGACGGTCAATACATTACCGTTGGCTAAGGTGCATAGGTATTGTCCTACGCAGGTGGTTCATTTTTATGTCACAGGCTTATTATCAGGCTACGTCATTCCATTTACTCCAACCGTATCATGCCCTTAAGTGTGTTTTTGCTCTTTAGCATGCGCAGAGCAAGCTTATGTCAGGCTTAGCGGGACAGAGGCTTACATCCGCTGTCTCAATTTGGTGCGATAGATGCCAAGCTCAAGGTAAAATGTGTTATTTTAGCGGCTAAACGAGAGTGGTTAGCATTCTCTCAATCGACTGCGCTAAAAGAGGAAAGTGTAATGGCAATAGCAAAAATTGGCATAGTGACCGTAAGTGACCGAGCGAGTGCGGGCGTGTATGAAGATATTTCTGGTAAGGCCATTATTGAGGTGCTAAACCAATACCTGACCTCTGAGTGGCAACCGGTTTACGAGGTGATCCCTGACGAGCAGGATGTGATTGAAGCGACCTTAATTAAGATGGCCGATGAGCAAAATTGTAGCCTTATCGTCACGACTGGCGGTACAGGCCCTGCAAAGCGCGATGTGACGCCAGAAGCCACCGAAGCTGTGTGCGATCGCATGATGCCTGGTTTTGGTGAGCTGATGCGCGCCGAATCATTAAAATTTGTGCCCACCGCCATTTTATCGCGTCAAACCGCTGGCCTGCGCGGTGACTCATTGATAGTTAATTTACCCGGCAAGCCAAAATCGATTCGTGAATGTCTCGATGCGGTATTCCCTGCTATCCCTTATTGTATCGATTTGATGGACGGGCCTTTCTTAGAGTGTGATGAAGCTGTGATTAAGCCATTTAGACCCAAAGCTAAATAAGCCATATCAGTCGACCTTTTACCGATGTAAAAAGAGCGCATATTAGGCGCTCTTTTTAACTAATGTTCCCCATCCATAAGGCGTTTGTCGTGTATGCATTACGATAGCCTTTATTGCCGCTTAGCGATTAAACGCCAGCTCAACACCGAGTCACCACTATCATCTGCCATATTGAGTTTGCTTTTTCGTTTAACGCGATCGATCTGCTCATAGTCTTATATTTTTACTTATAAACACATATTTACTAGGGCCTTTTTAGAGTTTTTTATGATGTTTTTAGCCGTTTGTGTGATTTATGCTCATTAAATTATGTGCAGCTGGCTTACTCTCCTGCACCAGTATTAGCGACATTAGTGTGGCTCAATCATCGATAAAAAATTAAAAAGGTGAGCAATGAAATTTCTTTCTTCGGTAACGATTAGGCATAAGTTAATGGCAGCCATGGCGGTATTTTGTCTCTCTGGCTTCATTATTATTACGACAGTATTGGTCAGTACTGACATTGTTGAGGATAGGTTTGTTGAATATGATCAGGCTGGCGTTAATGGCCAAAAGTATATTTTGTCTATAAATCGAGATATGAATTACTGCTCGCGACTCTCTAGAAGCATCATGCTTGGTGACGATTATGACAAAAACTTTACGTTACTCGAGCAGCGAATTCAGAGTATTTATACCCATTTTGATAATCTTGATATGGCAATAAGTTTGATTACAGATGCCAAGGTAAAAGCAGATTTGCTACGCTTGAGTCAAGAATCAAAAGTGACTACTCAGGCTTTTCTTGAGGATGGTAAGAGGCGGATGGCAGCCTTAGGTAATCAAGTGCGCTCGCCACAAATGCTGCAACAAGCGTGGACCGAATATAGTCAACAATCCTCTCCGTTTGCGAATAAGGCTCGACTCAGCTTTAACGCATTAACTAAAGCAGAGCAACAAGCTCGTGCAGATATACAACAAAGCGCTATTAATGCTATGTCATCAATGAAGCGCGAGTTGGTGTTGATAAGCGCTGCGTCGGTATTGCTGGTGGGATTATTATTATTTTTGGTGACGCGTTCGATTATGGCGGGGGTCAATGCGTTGCAGTTGTCGATTAATCAAATTGAGCAGGATGCAGATTTAACGCAACGAATAACCATCGTGGCTAATGATGAGTTGGGGCGGGTATCGGGTTCGTTCAACTTAATGTTGGATAAATTTCAAAGCAGTATTCAAGGCGTTTTCGACACCGCTACTCAATTAACTTCGTCGGCAAATAAAGTGGCCAGCGTGACGGCTCATGCCGCCGAGTCGGTGCAAACACAGCGTCACGAACTCGACATGGTATCGACGGCTATGAATGAGATGACAACGACAGTCGTTGAAGTGGCTAAAAATGCCAATGAGGCCGCCGATGCGGCGAATCAAACCGACCGTCAATCTCAAACCGGTTTAGTGGTGGTTAATGAAACGGTCAAGAGTATCGAAGGCTTTGCTAATGAAATTAAGCGTGCCGCAGAGGTGATTAATGCCGTAGAGGCTGACAGTAATGAGATCGGCTCGATTTTAGGGGTGATTAAGGATATTGCTGATCAAACCAACTTACTGGCACTTAATGCTGCGATTGAAGCGGCTCGTGCTGGAGAGCAAGGTCGAGGTTTTGCTGTAGTTGCTGACGAGGTTAGGACATTAGCGAGTCGGACTCAGGCGTCAACCGAACAGATTCAAATGATGATTGATAAGCTGCAAGGGGGAGCAAAAGAGGCGGTTGAAGTGATGATGCAAAGCAGTCGTGATGCCGATAACTGTGTCAATCATGCAAATTCTACCGGTGAAGCGCTGCAAGTTATTGCCGCAGCCGTTGCAACGATAACGGATATGAATGCTCAAATTGCCGCAGCTGCAGAAGAACAAAGCGCTGTATCGGAAGAGATTAATAACAATATCGTTAATATTAGTCATGCGGCAGAAGCTACGGCCGAAGGGTCAAATACCACTTCAAATGAAAGTGAAAACTTAGCTAAGATGGCACACCAACTTTCACAATTAGTACAAGCCTTTAAAATATGAGGCATCATTAGCATCAGGTTTTTAAACTCTGGTTAGCCAATATGAGGCTCTCTGTATTTAATCAGAGAGCCTTTTTGCATTACAAGCCAAAGACAATCTTTTCGCTCTTGAGGGAGCGCTCCATGCCCAGCATTAGGGCAAAGGTGATGGCTAAGGTTGTAGCACTCGACAGTAGCAGCTGCATGAGCGGTATCTCTTTGCCTTTAATAAAGGCGATAAGTGCCTGCATCTGTCCGGACACGGGTAGCCACTGTAAGGTGTCTGGCGCTATGTTGTAACTGGCCGCCATTGACAGCATCATGGGCACTATGAGCACTATCGTTAGGTAAGACTGTGCCTCTTTAAATGACTTTGCCATAAATGACACAAATAACTGCAATGAAGCGGCCATAAGTGCGATCGGCAGGCCGATAACCAGCATTAACCCAATAAAATCAGGGGTGATATTGACGCTAAAGCCCAGCTCTTGCCAAGGTACAAAGCCGTAGGCAATTTTTGAGATGAGTAAGGTCAACACTAATCCCAGCATGGCAAATATGGTGACCGCGGCGACCTTGGCGAGCACTATGTCACGCGTCGATACCGGATGGCTCAGCAGCAACGCCAGCGAGTTGCGTTCGCGCTCTCCAGCGCTGGTGTCGATGGCTAGGTTCATGCCCGAGATAAATACCGCATACACCATCATAAATATCGCAATACCTAAGATCATGCCGCCTTTAGAATCGCTGGTGGCTTGATCTTCTACCGTCACTTTTATCGGCTGCACCACTTTAGGGTCAATCCCCCTGGCTATTAGGCGTAGGCTACCCATTTCGGCGCTGTATTCTTGCAAGCTTTTTTCAATGCGCCGAATAGAGGATTGCAACTTTTCATTGGAATTATCGGCAATAAGGGTTAATTCGGCCGTGCGGCTTTTGGCCATATTGCTGGCATAATCTTGGCTAATTATCAGCTCTATCTCTTTGCGCTCGGCTTTATCGCCTTGGCTAATATCGTTACTGGCAAGAAACTTAACCAGATCGGGGGCGCGTTCGCCATGGGTGATGGTAATATTAAGTGCTTCGGGGCTGGTTATTTGGCCTATCAGCAGCATAAACATGCCGCACATCATCAGCGGCGCGCCGATAGCATAATAGAGGCCGGCCATGACCGAGCGTTTATCGCGGGCGGCATCGATCAGCTCTTTTCGAACCATGGCTATAATGGTGCTGATCATGCTGCAATCCCCTCATCGGTGCCAATTAATGCGATAAAGGCATCTTCTAATGAGGCCTTGCCTGTTTGTTGGCACAACTGCTCTGGGCTGCCGATGGCAACCACCTTGCCTTGTGCCATCACTATCACCCTATCGCACAGAGCGGCGACCTCTTGCATCACATGGCTAGAAAACAACACGCAGTGGCCGGCCGCTTTAAGGTCTTTTAGCAGATCGCGCAGTACTCGCGTGCTCATCACATCTAGGCCTCGGGTGGGCTCATCGAGAATGATGTTGGTAGGTTCGTGCACTATGGCCTGGGCTAGGGCGGTTTTCATTCGTTGTCCCTGAGAAAAGCCTTTGCATTTGCGGTCGGCAATATCATCCATATGTAATTTGTTGAGCACGCTTGCCGCCGCTGCTTTGGCCTGTGCACGCGGTAACCCGTTGAGCTCGGCAAAATAGCTCACGTATTCTCTGGGGGTAAGGCGTTCATACAGGCCAAAGGGATCGGGAAATAACCCCAGTTGCTGCTTGGCTTTGACCGGAAACTTAGCCACATCGATACCGTCAATTTCGGCGATGCCATTATCGGGTTTAAGTAAACCAAACACGGTACGCAAACAGGTGGTTTTACCCGCACCATTGGGGCCGAGCAGTCCGGTTATTTGGCCATCGAGCGCCTCAAAACTCAGGTCATTAAGCGCCTGTACGTCACCAATACGCTTAGAAAGATTAGCTACTTTAATCATGACGCACTCCTTGTGCCTTAGTATGGGATGTCGATGAACGGGCTTGTTTGGCTGCAGGGAGCGCTTCGACAGTATTCGCGTTGAGGTAAAAATTACGGCTAACATCTTTGCTTAGGCATTCATCGGATATGTCATCAAGGCTGTTGCTGCTGACAAGCTGGGCGATGAGATCGTTGCCACAGGATTGGTAGGCTACTCCGTGGGTGGCATAGGGGGCGATAAAATGCTTGGCATTGCTCAGTTGCGCCATCGCCATCTCGCCCCAGCTCGGAGGCGTCGCGGGATCTAACTGTCCCGATAACACCAAGGTGGGAATATTACTGGCAATCGGGGCTGAAAACTCGGCGTCAACAGCGGGTACATTCCAAATCGGGCAGTAAAGATCGAAGGCATTGACCATTTCGCGGGTGAAGTAGCTTTGCTCGGCTTGCTGGCGCTCGACTTGGCTAAAGCGCTGCCAATCTTCACCACACACCACTGATGAGTGCATGCCAGTCGCAATGCCTGTGCTGTCTATCGTCAGAGCATATAAGCCCATAATGGCTTGGAAGTTATCTTGCGCGGCTTGATGAATCGCGTGGGGCAATAGCGCTCTGATATTCGGGGTGTACATGGCCATACGCAGCGCCCCCATAAACTTAGCGCGGGTCATCACAAGCGTGAGCGGCTCGTTGGTTAACGGGTCGCGAACTTGGCTACTCACTGGGGCTTGGGCGAGGCGCGTATTCACCTGCTGCAAGTCCTGTTCAAGGTCGGCAAACTGCCCATGGCATAAGGCATTACTGCTGCAGTCATCGATCAGTAAGCTGATGGCTCTGTCTATCGCATCACCAATATGCAACACACTTTGCTGCATCGGCACTACGCCGTCTAATGTGACTGTGGCCAAGACTTGCGGGTAATGACGCATGTACAGTTGCGCCATACGCGTACCGTATGAAATGCCATAGACATGGAGTTTGTCGTAACCTAAGTGGGCTCGAACTGCTTCGAAATCTTTTAACGCTATTTCACTGCCATATTGGCTGACATCGGCATCGAGTCCGTCGAGGCACTTTTGAGTTTCGCTCGCAATATCTAAATCATCCTCGTTGAGTGATAACGCCCCTTCAAAGCCTTCGCCCTCGCATTGTAATAGGTTGGACTGCCCTGTACCTCTTTGGTCTATCAGCAGAATATCGCGCTGCTGGCGGACTTTACTTAACATGCGATCGAACGTCGGCGCGTTTTCAATTGCCGATTGCCCTGGGCCGCCGGCAATGGCGAGCAAGGCTTCGTTAGTAAAGCTCGGTTTTATTGCTGGCAGTACCGAGTAATGGATGTTGAGCTGCCGACCTTCGGGGTGAGCGTAATTTTCAGGCACTGTGACAAAGCCGCAGCGCAGCCTATCTGGCAGACCGTCGACATAACAAGTGTCGTTGGTGGGCGCGGTCTCTGTCTCGGCATGGCTGGTAAGAGAAAATAGCATGGCAGCCAGCGGCAGTAACAGCCACAGTGCTAACTGAGTCTGACGTTCCTTATCGCTTGCCGTGTGCATAATGTTGGCTTGTGGCATGATATTCATCCCTTGAATGCGCATATTGCGACAATGTTAATTCAGTTTTTTATCAATAGGTTAATAAGCTGCTGAAAGGCTAATGCGAGAACGACATTGTGTCAACAGACTGATTCGTTATAGCAGCCAGCCTATGGAATGAAGCTCAATTAAATTATGTTATCTATAAGAGGTCTGATGAGTCTGGTTTTTACGTCTAACTTACTGTAATAAAATAAAAATAATATAATCACAGTGGGTGAGTCATGTGTCATTTGCTACCGTTTTGTGCGCCAATTAACAGTGTTGGAGCAAAAGCTCTTATTTTTTAGGCAAGGTTAAAGTAAAATGCGCTAAAAGAGGTACACCTGTACGCTAAAAAGGTTATAAAACTTATGTCACTCGAGCAATATCATCCAATACGCCTGATCCAGGAGCAGAGCCTTAAACGCGGCGATGCCATTGCGCTCGAGGGCTATGGTAGTGCAGCACCTTGGCATCAGATCAGCTGGTCTGCATTTGATAATATCAGTGATGCTATAGCTAAGGCGCTGATCCGTTTCGATTTAGCGCTACAAGATAGAGTCGTTATCCTGTCACAAAATTCTCCACAATGGACTTGCGCCGATGTGGGAGCCTTAAAAGCCAAAACGGTTGTGGTGCCTATATATCCCACTAGTACAATAGAACAAGCGGTTTACATCATAGATGATGCGCAGGCAAAACTGATTTTTGTGGGGGATGCGGCGCAATACCTGATGGCTTGCGAGCTCACCAAGCGCTGTGCCACGCTGACCCATATAGTGGTGTTTGATTCAGATGTGACCCTGATTGACCCAGCGCATTATCATTTCGATAGCTTGCTTAATCCGGCGGTAGATCCCGCGATTGAAGTTGAGTTATTGCAACGACTGAGCCAGACCAGTCTCGATGATCTATTAACCCTAATCTATACCTCAGGCACAACGGGGGATCCTAAAGGGGTGATGCTCGATTATCGCAATATCGCCTCGGTTATCCGTCAACATGACACCATTTTGCCTTTTACTCCCGGCGATGTGTCACTGGCCTTTTTACCATTAAGTCATGTATTTGAGCGTGGCTGGAGCTTCTACGTGCTATGCCGTGGCGGTCACAACGTTTACCTGCAAAACCCTATGATGGTCAAAGAAGCCATTGCCGATGTGAAGCCCCATACCCTGTGTGTGGTGCCGCGTTTCCTCGAAAAAGTCTATAGCGCAGTGCAAGATAAAGTGGCGAAGGCGCCAGCGGCAAGGCAAAAACTGTTTGCGTGGGCGATGTCAGTCGGTGAGCGTCAGTTTGAAGTCAGCCAAGGGCGCGCTAAAGGCTCGGTGTGGTTGGGTTTACAGCATAAACTGGCGCACAAATTAGTGTTTAGCAAGTTGCAGCAAGTACTGGGTGGACGCTTAAAGTTTATGCCTTGTGGTGGTGCTGCGCTGGATAAAACGGTGACGAGCTTTTTCCATGCCATCGATATTCCGGTTTTATGTGGCTACGGCATGACAGAAACCACGGCAACCGTTACCTGTAATACCTTATCCAACCGCTTAGCGGGCTCCAACGGTAAGGTGCTGCCTGAAGTGGAGATCAAGTTAGGTAAAGATGATGAGATCTTAGTTCGCGGCGCTACTGTGATGCGTGGCTATTACAACCGCCCGCAAGAGACAGAAGCTACCTTTGAAGATGGTTGGTTAAAAACCGGAGACGCAGGTTATATCGACGAGCAAGGTAATCTGTTTATTACCGATCGCATTAAAGAGTTGATGAAAACCTCAAATGGTAAATATATTGCGCCGCAACGTGTCGAAGGTAAGGTGGGCTGTTGTCCTTATATCGAACAGGTGGCCATTATTGCCGATGCCAAAAACTATGTGACCGCCTTAATTGTGCCGGCATTTGCCTCGCTCGAAGCTTGGGCCAAAGACAAGGGAGTGCATTATGAGTCGCCTATTGAACTGTTGCGTCATAGTCATGTGATTGAGCATTTTGAACAAAGGTTAAAGCATTTGCAGGTTGAGTTGGCAGGGTTTGAGCAGATCAAAAAGTTCACTTTGTTACCCGAGGCATTTTCTATGGAAGCAGGGCTTATTACCCCCACCATGAAACTACGCCGTAAGATGATTTATCATAAATACTCTACCGAAATTAATGCCATGTACGGTAAATAGCTAAAGACTTTGTGCGAAAGAGGGGCTTGATGCAAGGTTGAGGTGATAATCTTACTCAAGCACTCAAGCACTCAAGCCCTCAAGCCCTCAAGCCCTCAAGCCTAAAGTTCATATTGCATCGTTCAATCTTCTCAGTTAACGTCAGCAGCACAATAATAAGCGTACCTTTACAAGGATACTTCAGTGGCTGAGACATTTTTTAGCGCAACCCTTAACCCACGTTTCAATGAAACCGATGGCTTGGGGCATATCAACAATACCGTGATCCCCATTTGGTTTGAGGTGGGGCGTGAGCCTATTTTTAGCTTGTTTAATCCTAGCCTGAATCTTGATGAGTGGAACTTGATTGTGGCAGGGTTCACCATTGCCTATACCTCGCCCACCTTCTTTGGTCAGCCTGTTGAGGTCAAAACGTGGGTGAGCCGTATTGGTAACAGTAGCTTTGAGGTGACGCAGCAATGTTGGCAGGCGGAGAAAAAGACCGCAGAGGCGCAAACCACCTTAGTACATTATGATTATGGCGCAAATCAGAGCGTGCCGATCCCCAATATGGTCAAGCAGGCCTTAGCGCTGCGCACCGGAGATTAAGCGATTTAACTTGACCGTCGCGAGCAAGTAGTGCGCTGGGGGTATGCGGTCACGACGGCGATTTATCATCAGTAGGTTAGCGCAAGAATTTTTGTACATACCAGCAACTGGCACTGATGGTTAGTTGTTGTGCCTTGGCCCACTTTAGCCCATGGCGCACTAAACGTTCGGCTAGTCCTCGCCCTCTCAATGCATCGGGTACGTAAGTGCGATTAAAATCGATATGATCGCCCTCAATCAGGTATTCAAGCAGTGCTTGCTGGTCATCGATTAAAATCACAAATCTCTGTTTGTCGGCCTGATGTAAAATGGTTGACTGGCTCATGTATATTCCCTTGATATCTAGGCTCTGCTGACGTTAGCACGTTTAGTGCTGTGATGCCTGTGTTGTGCTTATCAATCTTGGCGATCCCTTTTCATGGGAGCCTTGGTTGTATTTAGCGATCGGGCTATGTAATCTGAACTCAGGATAACCAAGGTATCTCAAATAGCTGCCATCAATACTTAACATTTTGTATTAAAAGTAAAATACACTGTTTATTTGTGTGTGAGTTCGCCTTGTTAATAACATCAAGGACAAGTTTGAGCCTGAGAGCAATATCTCATCAATAGAAAGTTATATGGCGTTAGAGTTAGCGAGGTGCAATTGATTCATCGATGGTTAACTGGGGGCATTATGTTGCGTTATTTATCGGCGCTCGGTTTGGTTTTGATCGGATGGAGTCTCCCTGTATCGGCGGTTGAGGATGCATTGCGACAGGCTGTCGAAACCAAGGTCAAAGGCGATGTCACTAGCGCAATTGTGCTTACTGATGCAAATTTGATCACCTTAGGTATTGTCGACTTCGATCCTAATGCGTTTATCGATTTAGGCTCAATTGGCGATATTAATGCCGGAGATGCAGAGTCATTGCGCCGGCGCAGTCAGTTGCGCAGCTATTCTCTGCCTTGGGAAAGCCAGCCCAGTGAGTTTAATCGCGACTGGCAGGTATCGAGTGCGGTGCGACTCTCCTATGTTAACGCCACAGAAGATATTTTGGGTATTGATGATAAGTCGTTAATGAGTCCCCTAGAGGACACCAGTTATCTATTAGCGGCCGAGTACCGCTGGCAATATCGGTTCACGCCTCGTTGGCAGGTGGTATTCGGTGTGGGTGGACAGTTATTGTGGTTAGAAAACCGTTTAGAGTATCGCGATCCTATCTTGGCCGCACAGCGGTCGCAGTTGGATGGCGTCATAGTAAACACCCGTTATGGCGCGGTAATGGTCGATCCCAATGTTGAATTGACGTACACCAGTGACTTATTTGGCCACAAATGGGAGTTTATCAGTGCGTTTCGTTATGCCTATGGCCGCACAGTATTGACCGATAATGGCGCGCAGTCAGTGTCACCCGAGGTGAGTCGTTTTAGCAATACACTGGTGTTCCATTATGGATTACCCAGTGTATGGTCGCGTCGTAATGAACTGGTGTTGCAGGTTAAGCGGGTTGACTTAAGTGGTGATGTGGTCGACCCAATGGGCACGCGTTATTACTATGAGCTGGGGGCTGGCTGGATAATCGAAACCCCATCACTGGCGGCTTGGGTCGATAATATCGGTTTAGGCATCACACTTAATATTAACAGTGGCTTAAGTGGCGGTGGCTTGATATTACTGTTTAACGAGCCGTTATAAACCCACCATATTGTTAGCCTCAATGCATGAATTACTGATTAAATTGGATGAACATAAACGGCTTATTTACACGCGGGGCGCCTAATCAACATCGTGACCGAGGCGCCTGTGGTTGTGTTATGCGTCTTGTTGATGTTCATGCAATACAGCAAGTAACTCAGGGGCTCGCTTAACTTGAGCTCGGCTTTTTTAGTTTGTGAAAATGAAACTAACGCTGCGACCGAGGCGCCTGTGGTTGTGTTATGCGTCTTGTTGGTGCTCACGCAATACGGCAAGTAACTCAGGGGCTCGCTTAACTTGAGCTCGGCTTTAGTTTGTGAAAATGAAACTAACGCTGCGACCGAGGCGCCTGTGGTTGTGTTATGCGTCTTGTTGGTGCTCACGCAACACGGCAAGTAACTCAGGGGTGAGCTCGGCTTTAGTTTGACTATGAAAATTAAACATCACAGCGACTGAAGATCCAGTAGTCGTAATCGCTTGTTGTTGCTCGCTGTAAATATGGTAATGCATGGTAAATCTATCGCTTTGTATATCGCTAATGCTCACACCAACATGCAAGGTGTCGGGAAAGGTCACCGGCCGCTTATAGCGTGCGCTGTTATCGCTGATCACAGGTCCAACCCCCGATTTATACATCTCATCGAGCGGAAAAAAGCGATTAAAGAAGTTAATTCGAGCGGTTTCGAAATAACGGAAATAAACGACATTATTAACGTGTTGTAGGGCATCCATCTCTCCCCAGGCGACATTGATTTGACTGCGAATGGGGTACTGTTTGATAAATTGTTCCACTTGGCTTACTTCCTGTTGCTGTTATTGGGACTCAAATTAAAACGCTCGTTTAATTGAGCATAACAGCATGTTTAGTCAGCAACAAGGGGGAGTGAGTGGATCAAAAAAGGCATCGTTAACGATGCCTTTTGCTGGGTAAAATCACTGTTTAGTCTTGCAGTTTTAGCTCGGCAAAGCTGGTGATTTGTGGGTACTCACCAGTGCGCTGGGTGGTGTCGCGTACCATCTGTACCGTGCGAAGCCCCGCTTGTTCGGCGGCTTTTAACTCCTCTAACAAGTCAGAGATAAACAGCACTTGCTTGGGTTTTAAGCTGATGGTGTTGATGATATTGCTATAGGCCTGCTTAAAGAGCTTATGGCCTGTACGAGTGTCGAAATGGCCATTGAAATATTCGGTCAGATCGCCGCCATCACTATGACTAAAAAGCAATTTCTGTGCATCTACCGAGGCAGAGGAGAAGCTGTAAACGCGCAGGTTTTCGGCTTTAAATTGCTTAATGGCGTCGATAAAGTCAGGGAATATATGGCCCTTAAACTCGCCTTTATCGTAACCCTGTTTCCAGATTAAGCCTTGCAGGGTTTTTAGTGGCGTTGCTTTACGGTCTTCATCTATCCATTGCTGTAAAATTTCGACGACACGATCCAGAGATGCTTCTGGTTCTAAGGCGATATCTTTTACATCGCTAATGCAGTTATCAACTAACACATTGTTTTGATTTTCTTTAATAAAATCGGGAAGCGCCTTCGCAGAATAAGAGAAAAGGATGTCTTTAATAAAGTTAAGATCGGTTGTTGTACCCGCGGTATCTACAACTATGGCTCTAATACCCATAATGTTGGCTTACTCCACATTGCATTAAAATTAATCGCCTCAATAGCTACCCCGATCCTAAGCTGATTTCCCCAATTTGGCTAGCTTATTTGGCCAGCGCTGCGAGTCCAAGAGGTAAAATCAGCTTGCAGTGTAAGTCATTGACCCACTTAGTTCGCAGCGACCAAACCTTTGAACTGTGCTCGGCGTTAATTGCTCATTTTTCTCTTAGTGGTCAGCGAGGCTGCATCTATTAACCATGCTCTATTTTGGTGCGCACGAGCTCAGTCGGTGCGTTTCGAGGAGTAGTATCGGCGCGATTAGCTGCCTTATTGGTTGGGTCTGATGATTGGCGGCCCTCTGCCTAGCGCCCCTGTTGGGGGGGGGCGCTGACGATCGCATATGGTTATGGTCGACGCTTTGTCATTGGCGTCATAGTTGCAAAGGCCTTGCTTGTGGTCATTATTGGAGCAACCTATGGCAGCCATGAGCTATTTGAGTGTAATAGAGCGATACCATGAACATCAGCAGTTGGTGAAAGAGCTGCTGGAGTCGATTTTAGTGGGGATTAGCGATCCTGTGATGCTGTCGGACCCTGGGATGCGGGTGCGGGCTATGGCCGAAATGGCCAACAGCTACCCCTTCATCGAGTTGCTGTATATCTTAGATGCCGATGGAGTGCAGATCAGTGATAACGTCGCCATTGTTAATCGAGTCGTGCAGGCTATTCCTGTGGGGCGTAACTTAAACCGCAGCCATCGGCCTTATTTTTCAAAGGCGCAACCACTACAGACGCTGAATATCACCCATCCCTACTTGTCGAATGCCAGTGGTAAATTATGTTTGTCGGCTTCCTACCGAATTGGGGATAACGGCGAGCAAGGTTATATCGTGGTCGATGTGAATCTGACTCAATTGATCGAATTTATGATGGGCGATAGCGCTCGTCGTAAGGCCACTCCTTTATTTAAAAGTGTCTACTGCGCCCTGGTGCTGGGACTGTTTATTATGGTGATGGTGCTGATCAGTATGGCTGCGGTGGACATTGCCTCGCTGTTAGCTGACGGGCGAGTGCCCAGTGGCTCAATTAAACCCTTTGGCATTATTATCTTTATCACCTTGGCGCTGGCGGTATTTGATTTGGGCAAAACTATATTGGAAGAGGAGGTGTTGATGCACAAAGATATCTTCCGTCATAGCTCGACGCGGCGCACCATCACCCGTTTTATCTCCACCATCTTAATTGCTATTTCTATCGAGGCCTTGCTGACCATGTTTAAGGCATCGTTGGGTGAGATGAAATATGTTCAACCCGCTATCTGGATGATGTTTGCTGTGGTTGGTTTGCTGGTGGGGTTGGGGATTTATGTGTACCTAGGGGCTAAGGCCGAGCTATTGCTCAAGCAAGGTAGCGCTAAGCCTTAAGCGTTGTTAACGCTAAGCTGGCAACACATAGTGTTTAGTGAGTTGGGGATTCGCCGCCCACGCAGGCTTTGTTAAGCTGACGTGGGCGGCGAGCTTGGTTTAGCACAGGGTGCCCGTGTGCGTTATGGGCATTATCCAGTAGCGGCATGGATTGTGTTTGCATACCAAGGTAATAGCCGCCAATAGCGCTTCTTGTTGCTCGCAGGGATGCATAATTTCAAACTTACAAAACTCCCGATAGCCTTCCACCTGCTCCTTAATATTAAAGTGGCTGTGTTCGCGACTAAAACCGCAGATATTGCCCAAACTAAAACCGGATAAAAAATCGAGTTCAATCAAGGTATCAACGATATCGTCTTTTATCTCGTTTTGGGCGATCAGCACTAACATCTGCTTCGGGCTCATTGACGTTTCTCCAGCCAGTAATAGAGGATTGGTAATAGGTATAAGGTGGTGATCGTCGAGGTGAGCAAGCCACCAATCACCACTATGGCTAAGGGTTTTTGAATTTCAGCGCCGGGCCCAGAGGCAAACACTAATGGCATTAAGCCAAACATAGCGGTCGTTGCCGTCATCAAGATCGGGCGTAAGCGCCGCGCTGCGCCTTGCTCTACTCGCACTAACAGACTGCTAAATTGGTGTTTGGTTTGCTCATAATAACTGACCATCACGACCCCGTTGAGCACCGCCACCCCCAGCAGCGCGATAAAGCCAACCGAGGCGGGTACCGACAGGTATTCACCCGACAGATACAGGCTGACAATACCGCCCATCATGGCAAACGGCACGTTAGCGAGGATCAAGCCCGATTTTGCCAATGAGCCAAAGGTGGTAAATAAAATTAAGGTGATCAAGGCGATTGCAATGGGGATCACCAGTAATAAGTTGTTGGTGGCACGTTGCTGGTTTTCAAACTCACCACCAAAGTTGACGCTGTAGCCGCTGGGAAGTTTAACTTGTTCGGCGATTTTAGCGTCCAGTTCTTCGACAAAGCTGACAATATCGCGACCTTGTACATTGGTGGTGATCACCGAAAAGCGATCGCCTTGCTCGCGTTCAATTAAAATGGGCCCCTCTTTGTAACTTAGTGTCGCCACATCGGTCAGGCGTCTAAGCGAATGATCTGGCATCACCAATAGCTGATTTTGCAACTCATTAATGCTGCTTAAACTGCTTTGATTATTGGCCATCAACACTGGAGTGCGTTTTTTACCTTGCAGCACTTCGGTCACGATAACGCCCTCGAGCTGGCTCTTAAGGTAGCGCGCAAACTCCATGGTGCTCATGCCAAACCCACGAGCCAATTCGTTGTCTAGGGTAAGGTTAATAAAGGGGCTGCCCTCAATCATCGACATTTTGACATCTATGCTGCCGTTGGTGGCGCTGACTAACTGCTCAATTTGACCGGTTAGCTGGCCAAGTGTGTCGATATCACTGCCAAAGACCTTAATTGCCACATCGCCAATGCTGCCGGTCAGCATTTCAGATACCCGCATCTGAATGGGCTGGGTAAAGTTAAAGTTTACCCCTGGGTAATTGAGTAGTTCGCTGCGAATAGCATCAATAAGTTGCTCTTTGGTGTCAAAGCGCCACTCGCTGCGCGGCGCTAGCTCTAAAAACACATCGGTCTCGTTAAGCCCCATAGGGTCCAAGCCTATCTCATCGGCACCAGTACGGGCCACCATCTGCTTGATCTCGGGCACCTTGGCTAGCAGGGTGTGCTCTATCTGTTTATCGATATTGATAGAGGCCTCGAGCGAAATCGACGGTGATTTTTCTAACTGTAAGATGATGTCACCCTCATCTAAGGTTGGCATAAAGGTTTTACCCACCAGACTAAACAGACCTAGGCTGATGATGAGTAAGCTAAAAGCGACAATCATAAAGGGCTTTTGGTAGACAATCGTGCTCTTAAGGCTGGCAAGATAAGCCGCTTTTAGCTTTTCGATCGCCTTGGGCTCCTGCGCCGCTTTTTCGTTAACTAAGTAAGAGGCGATAACCGGGATCACTGTGAGCGACAAGACCAGCGCCGAGAGCATGGCAAACACTATTGTGACAGCCACTGGAGTGAAGAGTTTACCTTCAAGCCCCGTAAGAGTGAGCAGCGGCGAGAAGACGATCATCACGATAACCGTTCCTGACACCACTGGGATCGCCACATCTTTGGTGGCACGAAAGATGAGGTGCAGCCGAGGTAAACGCTGTTTGGTGGCGATAAGGTTGACCATGTTTTCGACCACCACCACAGAGGAGTCGACTAACATACCGATGGCGATCACTAAGCCGCCTAAGCTCATTAGGTTGGCTGATAGGTTGAAAAAGTCCATCATCAAGAAGGTCATTAAAGCCGCAAGTGGCAAAGATAGCGACACGACAAGCGCGGCGCGCACATTACCTAAAAATAGCGCCAGCAACACAATCACTAAAATGACCGCCTCGAACAGTGCGTTAGAAATGGTATCGATAGCGGTGTTGATCAGGTTGGCGCGATCATAGAAGGTGTTGATCTCGCTCCCTTCGGGCAAACTGGCACTGATTTGCTCCAGCTTAGCTTTGATATTGTTGACCACGTCGGCGGTGTTAGTGTCTTTTAGCGCGATGATCAGCGCTTCTGCCGTTTCTTCACCATCTTTGGTCACTGCGCCATAGCGGGCAAGGTGACCTATCTGAATATCGGCTAAATCCTGTAGGCGATAAACCTTGGCATCGTCGGCCTTAATCACCAGTTGTGCCAGTTCGTCGATATCGTCGATACGCCCTTCGGCACGCACAATAATGGTGTCTGTGCCTATGGTAAGCTTACCCGCACCTTCATTATGGTTGTTATCGATAATCGCCTGCTGCAGGGCGGCAAAGCTGACTCCTGCTGCTGCCATCGCCACAGGATTGGGGTTGACGCTAAAGCTTTTAGCATATCCGCCCAGAATATTCACATCGGCCACGCCTGCCACAGTGCGCAGTAGCGGACGCACTTCCCACTCAAGCAGTTGTCGGCGTTCCATCAGCGACAGATTCGGATTTTCTAGCGAGAACATAAAAATCTCGCTCAGCGGGGTGCTCATAGGCGCTACGCCGCCAGAGACGCCTTCGGGAAAGCTGTCCCATACCGCGGCAAGGCGCTCGCTCACCTGTTGGCGTGCCCAGTAGATATCGGTACCTTCGGTGAAATCTAGGGTGATATCGCTGATGGCATATTTGGTGGTCGAACGTAAGATCGCCTGATTAGGAATACCCAATAACTCGGTTTCAATGGGCACGGTGATCTGGGCTTCTATCTCCTCAGGCGTCATGCCTGGCGCTTTGAGGATTATTTTGACCTGGGTCGGCGAGATATCGGGAAAAGCATCGAGCGGAATGGCAAACCAGGCGCGAGCACCGGCTAACATTAAGATCAGCGCCACAATCAGCACAAACAGGCGCTGAGTCAGCGAAAAACGGATCACAGAGGTCAGCATATTATTCGCCTCCTAGGCCGAGCATTATGCCTTTTACTGCGGCAACCGACTGAGATAACACTTGGATTTGGCTCAAGTCTTGGTCGCTGGCGACTATGTATTGCTGTGGGGTTGAGCCTAATATATCGATATTGATGGCCGTGAGTGTCTCTGCGGTTTGAGTAAACACTTGGGTCTCTTGCTGCCAGCTAAATACGCTGTTTTTCGGCAGTAAATATACCGCTTTTTGATACTCGGGTATCACAGTGATTTGTTGGCCTAACAGCAGGTTACACTCTGTTGGTACCGACATTGACCATGCGCCCACAAATGCACCGTCGGCGATGGCTGACATCGAATCGATGGCGATATGGCACTGGTTAATATTGATGGCCGAGAGTGACGTCGACTGGCTCATCGGTACATTAACTTGTACACGAATGCTGTCTGCTGGCACCAGTGAAAACAGCTGTGAGTCAGCCATATAGGGACTGTTGAGTGTGTTTAGTTTAACGATACCGGCCACGGGGGCGCTGATCACTAACGACTCGGTAGTGGCATCTTTACTGTGCACCATCTCCATAAAGTGTTGCATATGCTCAAATTCGAGGTGGCTGCTAAAGTAATCTTGGCTGATCTCACGCCACTTTTCGGCGCTGATACTGCCATTTTTTAATAGCGGCTTATTACGGTCATAGCGCTGCTTAGCCAACTGATACAGACTGCTGGTGGCCTCAAATTGTGCAAGATAATGAAACACTTCTGGCCCTGTTAACCTGACAATCTCTTGTCCTTTGGTGACAATCTGTCCCTGACCGACCAAGAAAGTGACCTGTTGGATATTTTCAGGGGTGCTCACCCAGTAATCGTTACCCGGTAAACGGTCAACTTGTGCCGGTAGCGGGCTACCTTCATAGCTCGCGACCTTTTGCGGTTGGGTATAGCTCAGTTCTAAGTTGCCTAAAGCCGCTAGGGCTAACGATTCGGCTTGTACCAAGCTGGTGGATAGGCAGGCAGATAAACATAACAGGCTTGCGCCATACTTGGCGATCATAATGAAATTCCTAAGGCTTGCAGTTGCTGAGAATGAAGTTGTTGTTGCATCACTTGGTTGAGCGTTAAGCGTGACTCAGTATCGAGAGCGTCCACATAACGGCGAAGCCAGATCTCGTAGCTCACCTGATCTTGGTCTTTTACTTTGGCGAGCTCTTCGGTAATGGTGCGGCTTAATGACAAGCCACGGCTTAAAAGGGCGTGTTGCTGGTGTAAATTACCTTGCTGCTGGGTGAGCTTGTCGATTTGGGTCGTTAACTCTAGGTAGGTGCGATCGCGAGCCAGATTTTGCTCTGTGTGTGCTTGCTGCCATTGTGATAGCTCACCTTGTGACAGCGCCGAACTAAAGCCCAGTGGCACTGTAATACCTAACCCCAATTGCTGGTCATCGACTTGAGCGTCAGACGTGTTTTTTGCCGTAAGCGACACAGTCCAAGGGTCTTGTTCACCCGCTTGCTGGCTTTTGATGATCAACAGCTGTTGCTGCTGTTGTAACGTTTGCAGTTGCCATAGAGGATGCTGGGCTAAATCTGAATTGCCATTGGCTAGTGGGCGCTGGCTTTCGGCTATCTGGGTGGGAACCTCATCTTGTCCTGTCAGTTGGCGATAGAGGGCATGGGCTTCATCTTGTTGCTGCTGAATATCAATTTGCTCAAGCTCAATATCAACCAGCTCGCGCTCAAGCAGTAGCAGATTCGCCAGCGGTAACTCGCCCACATCGGTAAGCCGTTTTTGCTGGGCGTGTAACTTTTGCAGTAAGTTTGTTTTTCGCGCTAACTGCTTAAGCTTTACAGAGGCAATGCGATGCGCCCACAGGCTTTGCCTGAGTAATCCCGATAGGTACAAACTTTGTAAGGCTGATTGCTGGCTCTGAATCGCTTGGCTCAGCTGCGTTAAGCGTTTATCACTTCCGTGTTGCCCCGGTGATTTAAGGGGTAAGTTGAGCGACACTTCTTGCTCGTAACTGTTACCATTATCTAGGCTGCCCAAATGGCTCAAGCTGATGCTAGGTAGGCCGCTTAGCCAAGAAGATGCGCTTAATTCAAGTGCGCGCTCATCATTAAGCGTTGTGCTATTGAGCTGTGACGCTTGTAATCTGGTTTGGCTTAACTGGAGCAGAGGGGACAATGGGCGCTCGGGTGGGGTGTCGCCTGTGGCCGTATGGCCGAGAATACTCGTGCAACTTAACACGCTTAACAGACATATCTTGATACAAGACTTTACAACAGACATACGCGATTTCTTTGCTTTTAAAGTGTGCTGTTAGTCTAAGGCTTGGTACACTGATGTCTTGGGGGAGATGTATCATAAAAACGCTTATGGTACATATGCCCCATAAGTTAATTTTATGATTTTATTTGTTTTTCCTTGTGGTGCCCAAATTGCATCGATAAGGCGCTTGGTTATCATCATAGGCCTCATTATGCTGCTGGTAGGTTGAAAGTTGTATAGCTCGTAGCGAAATAGAGCCTAAATAGATGTGATATCAAATCAACTTATTAGGTGTCATTGATCTTGCTGATGGAGTAGAAGTTCCCATGAAAAAGGATGTCGTCATTATTGTGTTGTTGGTGCTGATCATGCTGTTTAAATTGCTTGATATTGTCGCCGACGTTCAGCTTGATATCCCTGCTTGGCATATAGCTCAAGAGGGGATTTTAGTGTTGCTTACTGTCATCGCGACCGTTTATTTAAGTCATGACTTGATGCGCCGTTCGCGGCAGGTGAAAACCTTAGCCCAGCGGCTAGCCAAAGCCGATAAGCAGATAGATAACATGACCAGCCAGATGCGCTCCGCTCGGCAAGAATATAGCCAGGCAGTCTCTAGTCAGTTTACGACCTGGGGGTTCACTAAGAGCGAGCAACAGGTTGCTTTTCTCTTGTTAAAAGGCTTAAGTTTTAAAGAGATTGCCGAGGTGCGGCAAACCAAAGAGAAAACCGTACGCCAGCAGGCTTCCTCTATTTACAGCAAGGCCGATGTCGATGGTCGCCACACCTTCTGTGCTTGGTTTATGGAAGATTTTATTCAAGATCGTAATGATGAGTTAGCCTCGAGCGCTGCGGCAAATGAGGCTGCTTAGTCGGTAGGCAAACCTACCCAGCACAGCTCGAATCACCTTAACTAAGCCATTTAGTTTACTCGAATAGGGTTTTACCTTATCGACACCGATGTGAGCTATATGTGCGCTATAAAAAGTGGAGGCATGATGAACCCGATACCAAGCCCAATAGCGTTAGTTTCTGAAATAACCTGCCCTTACTGTGGTAAGCATGCACAAGAAATCATGCCAACCGATGCCTGTCAGTTTTTCTATGAGTGCACCGCTTGTCACCAACTGCTTAAGCCGCTTGCGGGTGATTGCTGCGTGTTCTGCTCTTACGGCACAGTGAAGTGTCCGCCGATTCAGCAAGGTAGCGGCTGTTGTCAGGGAAAAGGCTAACAGACTCAGTTGTTCAGTTGTTAGTTGCGGTCTGATTGCTGTGAGGTAATAGGCCGCGAAGGAGTGGGCTGACTCTCAACACTTTTAGACATACCTGACTGCAATAATATTGGCTTAGATGTATGCGGGTCTTTCCTTCATCGAGGTTAATCGCCTGTAGCGGGCTTATGTGCAGGTATGTCCAACGTCTCTTCGATTAACCTTTTTGGGTTAATGCCGCCAAATAAATATTGTGGGTATCAGTGCATGTCAATGTATCGGCGAAGCTAGATATATTGGTTATGAGCCTTTGTGTTTATAGATAACCGACTAATTTATCTTATTTTATTCTATATTCTGTTTCGTGAGATCAAGGGGCGTTGAGGTCGAGAAAGTTGGTTTGTTAAAAAGCACTAGCAGAAATTTCATAAAAATCAGTGTCGACGTTAGAAATCATTTCCATTGATTCTTTTTTGGTCTCAATCTTACTGCCAGCCTAAATAGTGAACAGGTTTATGTATAGATACATGCAATCTGCGTTTTTCTTATCGTTATGCGATTCGCTGTATCACGTTGATTTAATAATTTAAAAGTTCAATATAAAAAGGAGTTTTATATGGGATGTGCTTGCTGTGGATCTAAGTTAAATAGTGGCATGTTGACTAAAATTGATTTCAACACTGGTCAAAAATTTAAGTCATGCCCGCACTGTTCGGCTGCCAATGGGAGGAGCATGTGTTTCATCCATATCCTGCTCAATTTGGCAAAACTCCTGCTCGTGTAACGGCAAGAAATCCTGATGGACATCAAAGTTATTGCATTGATTGTCGGGGGTTAGACAAAGGCATTGTTTCAACAGTACACTCGCATGGACGTTCTTGTAGTACTTTTTAGCAGGTATTAATGCAGTTATTTCGTGATGACGCTATAAGTTGGTTATCAACGCTCGCCGATGCGAGCGTTGATCTTATTGTGACTGACCCACCATATGAGTCTCTTGAAAAACATAGGAAAATAGGGACCACGACTCGTTTAAAAGTCAGTAATGGTTCGAGTAACCAATGGTTTGATATTTTTCCTAATCAACGCTTTGAGGAGCTGTTCACTGAAATTTATCGTGTATTAAAGAAAAACGCTCATTTTTATCTGTTTTGCGATCAAGAAACTATGTTTTATGTGAAGCCAATAGCTGAGAAAGTTGGTTTTAAATTCTGGAAACCAATAGTTTGGAATAAGCTCGCGATTGGTATGGGCTATCACTATCGAGCTAAATATGAGTTTATTCTTTTTTTTGAGAAGGGTAAGCGTAAGTTAAACGATCTCGGCATATCCGATGTTTTGGAATGTAAAAGAGTGCATCGGGGCTACCCGACTGAAAAGCCTGTCGAGCTGATAGAAATTTTGATAAAGCAAAGTTCTCTCCCCAATGAGTTAATCGCCGACCCATTTTTTGGTTCTGGTTCTGCTTTAATCGCTGCAAAAAATTTGGGGCGGAAGTCGATAGGGTGCGATATTTCAGAGGCAGCACATACTCATATTCGCCAAAGAGTCAAAATTGATGAGTTGAGTTAATCATTAAGTCATTCAAGTGGTGTTAAGTATACGAAATAGCTGTGTGCTGAACAAAGAGTCCAATCGAAGAGATTGATGACTAAGTGTAAGCACGCTTTTGGCCTTCGGTGGCATGGCCGCTCTTTGACATCTAGGTCATCGCTGCATTTGTGAATCCATTCACATCAGATGCCATGGAAGAGCACCCAGGGATGGTCTTGAACAACGTCCCTGTTTAACTGCCAGTTCGGCATCCATGCCTCTCGTTCGTGAGCTAGAAGCAGCGCTTCACCCACCGTGTCGAGGCGGTATCTGCACATGAGGTCGTTCTTTCACATCCATGTGATCACGACATTGGTATGTCCCTATACTGCACCTGCGGCAGGCAATTAAGATAACTAATAGGCCATGGTTATCTAACCCTAAAACGAGTATCGAATTACTTTCGGCTAAATCAACCTAAACGATGCATCAGCCTCATCGCTTAGGCTAAGCCAAGGCTATTGATGCACTAATCGGCCTTTTTTCACCACATCCTTACACACATTAACCCCATAGCTATAGGCCAGTGCGGCTGGGGTGGTGATATCCCAGTGACAGAAGTCGGCTTGCATGCCAGCGCGCAATACGCCGACACTCGCTTCAATACCCAGCGCCTTGGCGGCGTTGCGTGTCATGCCGGCTAAGGCTTCTTCTGGCGTTAAGCGGAACAGGGTGCAACCCATGTTGAGCATCAATAGGCTCGAACACAGCGGTGATGAGCCGGGGTTGTAATCGCTGGCGAGCACCATAGGCACTTGATATTGGCGCAACAAGTCGATAGGAGGCATCTGGGTTTCACGCAGGAAGTAGTATGCGCCTGGCAGCAGGGTGGCACAGGTACCGCTTTCACTGAGGGCCTTTACGCCCGCTTCGTCTAGGTATTCGATATGATCCACCGATTTAGCGCCCAGCTTGGCGGCCATAGCCGAGCCGCCTAAATTAGATAACTGCTCGGCATGAAGCTTGATATCCAGCCCCGCCGCTTTGGCGGCGCTGAGTACGCGCTCCGTTTGCGCTAGGTTAAAGGCGATATTTTCGCAAAACACATCGACGGCATCGGCAAGGTTTTCAGCTATCACCGCGGGTAGCATCTCGTCGATAACGAGATCCACATAAGCGTCGCTATCATTTTTATACTCTGGCGGGATCGCATGGGCGCCTAAAAACGTGGTTTTTACATCCACATGATGATGCTTGCCAAGCTCACGGGCAACGCGCAGCAGTTTGAGTTCGGTGTCGGTATCCAGCCCATAGCCTGATTTTATCTCGACCGTGGTCACTCCCTCTTTAGCTAGGGCATTGAGACGTTGCCTTGCAAGGTCAAATAACTCGGCTTCTGAGGCGTCACGGCAGGCTTTGACTGTCGAGATGATACCGCCGCCCGCCCGCGCAATCTCTTCGTAGCTGGCGCCTTGCAGGCGCAGTTCAAACTCATTGGCACGATTACCTGCGAACACTAAATGAGTGTGGGCATCGATAATGCCCGGGGTCAGCCAGCCACCTTTACCTCTGTAAACTGGGGTTGACAATACGTCAAATTGTGGCAATTCACTGCGTGGGCCAACCCAAGCAATTTTGCCCTCTTTTACTGCCAGAGCCGCATCGGTGATTGCACCGTAAGGCACTGAAATATCTGGATCCATTGTCGCAATGTTGACGTCAATCCAAACCTGATCCCAAGACATAATATTTCCCTCAAGGTGCGACCTAAACATGTCGCGATCATTAATTTGTGTGAGCTAGCTTGTGCTTGCTTGTATATACAAGCTAGGATTATAGCGGTTAATTTAATCACTTTTAAAGTGATATTGCCCTATCACAGTCTGCATCAAGATGATGGGGTCATCACCATAAGCTTAAGGAGCTTAGATGGCTACGCCTAAGTTTGCTGAGATTAAACAATTCATTCTGACCAAGGTTGAAACCGGTGAGTGGCAACAACATAGCCGCGTGCCGTCTGAAAATCAGTTAGCCGAGCTGTTTGAGTGTAGTCGCATGACGGCCAGACGGGCGTTAACAGAGCTCACTGAATCGGGCGTGCTCGAGCGCTCTCAAGGGCTAGGCACTTTTGTGGCTGGGCTAAAGTCGCAGTCGTCGATGCTGGCGATTCGCAATATAGCCGATGAGATCAAAGACCGCGGTCATGGCTATAGCGTGCAGCAACTTGAACTAAAACAGATTCAGGCGCAAGCGCAGACAGCGATAGCCTTGGGGCTCGAAGAGGGTAGCCCTGTGTTTTACTCACTGTTAGTGCACTGCGAGCAGGCGCTGCCGCTGCAAATTGAGGAGCGCTATGTTAATCCGCAACTGGCGCCTGATTACCTTGAGCAAGATTACACTTTGCAAACGCCTCATGAGTACCTGTCATTTGTGGCGCCCTTGACCGAGGCACGTCACACCATCGAGGCGATCCTTGCCAATCCGTCACAGCAACAACAATTGCAGATTGAAGGCAGTGAGCCCTGCTTGCAGATCTTACGTCGCACCTGGTCACGCCAAGGTGTGGTGAGTTTTGCGCGGCTTATCCACCCCGGTAGTCGTTTCCGTTTAGGTGGTCATTTGACCTTTAACCGTTAACGCCTGCCTGATGAAATGAGCGTAATACCAAAAATATTAAATATAACAATCGCGTTAAGCGATGAGATAACACAAATTGAGGAAAACCCATGACCAATAGACACGACCCAAGCCGTCGCATTATCGCGCCCCACGGCACAACATTAAGCTGTAAGAGTTGGCTTACCGAAGCGCCGATGCGCATGTTGATGAACAACCTGCATCCCGATGTGGCCGAACGTCCAGAAGACCTCGTGGTCTATGGTGGCATTGGCCGAGCGGCGCGTGACTGGGAGTGTTATGACAAGATCATCGAAGTACTGCAGAGGCTAGAAGATGATGAAACCTTGTTGGTGCAGTCTGGTAAGCCAGTGGGCGTATTTAAGACCCACAGCAACGCGCCTCGCGTGATCATCGCCAACTCAAATCTAGTACCGCATTGGGCTAACTGGGAACACTTTAACGAGCTAGATAAAAAAGGTTTGGCTATGTACGGCCAGATGACCGCGGGGTCTTGGATCTATATAGGCTCCCAAGGCATAGTGCAGGGCACCTATGAAACCTTCGTTGCTATGGCTAAGCAGCACTTTGGCGGTGACGCTAAGGGTAAATGGATCTTAACTGGCGGCCTTGGCGGCATGGGCGGAGCCCAACCTTTAGCTGGCACCATGGCGGGCTATTCGGTGCTGGCTTGTGAGGTTGATGAGACGCGTATCGATTTCCGCCTACGTACCCGCTACGTCGATAAAAAGGCCACTAACCTAGATGAAGCGTTAGCTATGATCGATGCAGCGAACAACGCGGGCACTCCCGTATCAGTCGGCTTACTTGCTAATGCTGCCGATGTGTTTGCCGAGTTGGTCGAGCGCGGCATTACCCCTGATGTGGTGACGGATCAAACCTCTGCCCATGATCCGCTCAATGGCTATCTACCCCAAGGCTGGACTCTAGAACAGGCTGCTAAGATGCGTCAAAAAGATGAAGCTGCGGTAGTTAAGGCGGCTAAGCAATCGATGGCGGTACAAGTTAAGGCCATGTTAGCGCTGCAAGCGGCAGGTGCTGCGACGACCGATTACGGCAATAATATTCGTCAGATGGCGTTCGAAGAGGGCGTAGCGAACGCATTCGATTTCCCCGGTTTCGTGCCTGCCTATGTGCGTCCGCTGTTTTGTGAAGGTATTGGCCCGTTCCGTTGGGCGGCACTGTCTGGTGATCCAGAAGATATCTATAAAACCGATGCCAAGGTCAAAGAGCTTATTCCTGATAACCCGCAGCTGCATAACTGGCTGGATATGGCGCGCGAGCGCATTGCGTTTCAAGGTTTGCCTGCGCGTATCTGTTGGGTGGGATTAAAAGACCGTGCGCGTTTAGCGTTAGCGTTCAACGAGATGGTTAAAAATGGTGAGCTATCGGCGCCAATTGTGATTGGTCGCGATCACTTAGATTCAGGCTCTGTTGCCAGCCCTAACCGTGAAACCGAATCTATGCTTGATGGCAGCGATGCGGTATCAGATTGGCCCTTGATGAATGCATTGCTCAATACAGCGAGTGGCGCCACTTGGGTCTCCTTGCATCATGGTGGTGGTGTCGGCATGGGCTTTAGTCAGCACTCGGGTGTGGTGATTGTGGCCGATGGTAGCGAGGATGCCGCCGTGCGTTTAGGCCGTGTATTGTGGAATGACCCTGCAACAGGGGTGATGCGTCATGCCGATGCCGGCTACGATATTGCTAAGCAATGCGCCGCCGAGCAGGGCTTAGATCTGCCCATGCTCACGACAGCAAATAAATAATAACAATAATAAGAGAGCGTATTTATGCATCATTTAGTATTAAAACCGGGCACCCTTAGCCTAGAACAACTGCGCGAAATTAGCCGCAGTAAAGTGAGTCTTGAGCTGTGCCCGAGTGCCATTGCCGATATCAATACCAGCGCCAGTCTGGTACAGCAAGTTGTCGATGAAGGTCGCACTGTCTATGGTATCAACACAGGTTTTGGTCTGCTGGCCAACACCAAAATAGGTAATGATGATCTGCAGTTGTTGCAGCGTTCTATCGTGCTGTCTCATGCAGCGGGTACCGGCCAACCTATGCGCGATGCGACCGTGCGCTTGATGATGGTGCTCAAAATTAATTCCCTTAGCCGTGGTTTTTCGGGTATCCGACTTGAGGTGATTAACTTTCTTATCGCCTTGGTCAATGCCGAAGTTTACCCCTGTGTGCCTGAGAAAGGTTCTGTGGGGGCATCAGGCGATTTAGCGCCACTGTCACACATGTGTCTGCCGCTGCTTGGTGAAGGCAAGATGAGTTATCGTGGTGAGCTGATTTCAGCTGTTGAAGGTCTTGAAATCGCAGGTCTTAAACCCATTGAGTTGGCGGCCAAAGAGGGCTTGGCGCTGCTTAATGGAACACAGGCGTCGACCGCATTAGCACTGGAAGGGTTGTTTAACGCAGAAGATCTATTTGCCGCTAGCTCGGTGATTGGTGCCATGAGTGTCGAAGCGGCAATGGGCAGTCGTAGTCCGTTCGATCCTCGTATTCATGCGGCGCGTGGCCAAAAAGGCCAGATCGATTCGGCAGCAATTTTCCGTCATCTATTAGGTGATGAGTCGGAGATCAGTCTCGATCACGTCAACTGTGAGAAGGTGCAAGATCCTTACTCTCTGCGTTGTCAGCCGCAGGTACTGGGTGCCTGTTTGACCCAAATTCGTCATTCGGCAGAGGTGTTAGCGGTTGAGGCCAACGGGGTAACCGATAACCCATTAGTGTTCCAAGATACTGGCGATATCATCTCTGGCGGTAACTTCCACGCCGAACCTGTGGCAATGGCTGCCGATAACTTGGCGATTGCGCTTGCCGAGCTTGGCTCGATTGCCGAGCGCCGTATTGCGCTGCTGATCGACTCAAACCTGTCAAAACTCCCGCCATTCCTCGTCGAGAATGGCGGCGTAAACTCTGGCTTTATGATAGCGCAAGTGACCGCTGCGGCGTTGGCTTCAGAGAACAAGACTTACGCGCATCCGGCGTCTGTTGACAGCTTACCGACGTCGGCTAACCAAGAAGATCATGTATCGATGGCCACGTTTGCGGCTCGTCGTCTGCGTGATATGTCAGAGAACACTCGTGGTGTGCTGGCGGTGGAGTTACTCGCTGCGGCGCAGGGACTTGATTTCAGAGCGCCATTGCAGCCCAGTGTCGCGGTAGCCAAAGCCAAGGAGGAACTGCGTGAGTTAGTCACTTACTACCATAAAGACCGTTTCTTTGGCCCAGATATCGAAGCGGCGACAGACTTGCTATTGACCGCAAGCTTCAATGCTTACCTGCCAGTGGGCACTATGCCAAGCTTTTAATGGTATCGCTTTAGTTGTCGCAGAAAGGGCCTAACGGCCCTTTTTTATTGGCGAGTGTTTAACTGGAAGCGTGCTAATTCCCCTTCATACACTTTCTGCATCTGCACTTGTGAGCATCGAAACTGGTGACAATAGGTAGTTAGGATTAAGCCTTAAGTTGGTATTGTTCAAGGGGGTGAATCGATATAGCGTGGTAACTTGCCATAATTGATAGAGGATGTGTAGATGCAGCAAGGAGTCGCGTTTCAGGATGTCTATCCTGATGATTTAAGTCACTGTTATGGCTGTGGGCGTAATAATAGTCAGGGGCATCAGCTTAAGAGCTACTGGCGTGGGGAGGAGACCGTCGCCCACTTTATGCCCGAGCCGTTTCATACTGCAATCCCAGACTTTGTCTACGGCGGGCTTATTGCCTCGCTTATCGATTGCCATGGTACCGGCAGTGCCAGTGCAGCGGCGCAGCGAGCAATGCAACAGGCGGGGGATTCGGATGCAGAACCACCAAGATTTGTCACTGCAGCGCTGAATATCGATTACTTATCCCCGACGCCAATGGGGGTAGAACTCGTGCTTGTGGGCGAGATTAAAGAGGTGAAACCGCGCAAAGTGGTGGTCGATATTTCACTGTCTGCTGGTGGGATCCTTTGTGCTAGAGGTCATATGGTGGCGGTTAAGATGCCCGACACCATGAAGTCAATGGCTGGCAGTACCGCATCTTAATGTGAAGTGCTAACCAAAGTGGCTCAATCACGGATGATTGCGCCACTTTGCTCTTATCAACAACGAGTCCTGTGATGTTAATGGGAGCGTTAACAAGCCGGGCTTAGCGTGAATCCATCTCTTTAATGTTGAGTGTTAGTAACTGTTTGCTCCACTGGGCTTTGTCTACCCCTTCAATCCAAAACGTGTCGCTCTTGCGGGTTTGGCCTTGGCGAAGGTAGGTCTCTGGCATTCTGAAAATGGCCTGCCACACTTCAACTGTTTCCTTCTTGAGTTGCTGTCCAGAGTCGGCAAATAAGCCTATTTCTAGCTCGATCATCACATAACTTTCTGGGCTGGTACTGCTAAGCTCGAAGCTAAGCCCTAGCCGTCCCTTACTGTCCCATTGACTATTCAGGTAGCTAATTTTAACCCCATTTTTAGCCGTAGACTTAAGCAGTTCTGACTGCTCAATGGCGCGACGGCTTAAGCTATTGGCAACCTCGGCGGCGGTGGTGGTAACGGCGACAGCACCTTCCCCTTGTGCAGCGGCAATGACCACTGGCGCACTCGATGCGGGGCTTAGAGGCGTATCTTTTGCGGCTTGTGCTGTGGGTTGGCTGTCTAGAAACAGATATTCCCAGGTAAAGTCATCGTTGAGTTTGACGCTAGCGCCATTTTCAAGGGTGACAATGGCCACAGGTTCTGGCGCCACATCCCTAGCCAGCGTCGATAGCGATATCAGCATCATGGCCAAGGCGGCATAATAGGGTAGTGCTTTATACATGGAGTTAAACCGATTCATTAGGGTTGCCAAGTTGGTTAGCATAGACAAACTGAAAGATAATTCATATACCAATCGGCCCACATTGGATGTTTGTCGCAAGGTGGGAGCGCTCGTTGGGGTAAAGCGAGGTGATAATCGCCGTAATTAACCAGTATCATCGATTTGATAAGCGATGAAAGTAAGTTTTTGGTCAGAGGGATCAATTCTTATGGCTGATAAATGGATTGTTGTTTGGCTTTATATTACAGTCGAGCAATCTGGTTAAAAAAGCTGTAAAAATAACGATTTGTCATGTGTTTGTAGGTAAGTTGATATGGGCAAGTGACTGGCCACTGTGATGGCGATGTCGATGGTTTAGTGGCGCGAGTGATTTCGCCTCAGGAGATAAATATTTTGGATCAAGAATTACGCGCACAGGTGTCGCAATGGCTGGCACACTTTGGTATCGATACCCCCGCCGATGGCGTTTCTACTGGGATCATGTTGCTGGTCAGCCTAGTGATTGCGCTTATTGGCTATCTTATTGTTAAGCGTGGTGTCGTGCGTGCTATGAACCTAGTGATCCAGCGTTCCAAAGTGACCTGGGATGACATTTTTATGCGCCATCAGGTGCTGGAAAAATTTGCGTTACTGGTGCCGGCGTTGGCTTTAAATATCTTGCTGCCACTGGCATTGGTGGGGCACCCTCTACTGGGGAGTTTGGTCGATCGCCTGCTTGATGTGGCTATCGTCATTTTATTTGTGCGCGGGGTATATTGTGCGCTGGATGCGCTGAATGAGATTGCCGATGTAAACCTTATCAGTCGCCGCTTACCCATTAAGAGCTTTGTGCAGCTGTTAAAACTGTTCATGTTCTTTGTAGCCATCATTATCTCAATCTCGGTGTTGGCGCAGCAGTCTCCGGTGTATTTTCTCAGCGGTTTAGGTGTGGCCACCGGTTTGGTGATGTTGGTGTTCCGTGACACCATTTTAGGCTTTGTTGCGGGTATCCAACTTGCCGCTAACCGTATGGTGAGCCCGGGTGATTGGATCCAGATGGACAAATATGGCGCCGATGGCGCGGTCGAGGAGGTGTCATTAACCACGGTTAAGGTGCGTAATTGGGACCACACACTCACCATGATCCCCGCTTATGCGTTGGTGTCTGATGCCTTTAAAAACTGGCGCGGCATGCAAGAGTCGGGTGGACGGCGGATTAAGCGCGCAGTGAATATCGATATCGACTCGATAGCCTTTCTCAGCGAAGAGCAGAAGCAACGCTTGGGTAAAATTAATTTACTAAAAGCATATCTGGCTCGCAAGGAGGCTGAAATTACTGAATTTAATGCCCAAGTCGAAGATGGCGATATGCCAGTCAACAGCCGTAATCTAACTAATGTGGGGACCTTTAGGGCTTATCTGCTGGAATATATGCACAAGCACCCAAAAGTGCATCAAGATATGACACTGTTAGTGCGTCAATTGGCGCCGACAACTGAGGGGTTACCGATAGAGGTGTACATTTTCACTAACGATACCCGCTGGGCTATTTATGAAGATATTCAAGCGGATATATTCGATCATATTTATGCTGTACTACCGCAATTCAATCTGCGAGCGTTCCAATCACCTACCGGAGGCGATATTCGCAGCCTTAAGGGCGAGCATTAGCGTTAAGGGGACGGCTTGAGAGCGGTTGAAAGTTAGCTCTCAAGCTCACTCTCTGGTGACTAAAATAGCGGCGAGGCTAAGAAACACGCCACCACTGACTCTGTCAAACCAATGCAGTCGGTTACTGGATTTGAGTTTGGGAGCCAACATGTTGGCCATGCTGGCGTAGATCATCACAAAGCTAAAATCGATCACCGCCCAAGTGAGCGCCAATATCGCCAGTTGGGGGATTTGGGGCTGACTGATGTCGATAAACTGTGGAAACAGTGCGCCGAAGAAGAGCAGATCTTTGGGGTTACTGATCCCCACTAAAAATGCCTCTTTAAACATTTGCTTAGGCGAGCCTTTACCTTTGATATATTGCAGATCCAGCCCTTGGGCGCTGGCTTTGGTCATGATGAGCTTAACGCCAAGAAACAACAGATAAGCGGCGCCGCAGTATTTCAGTAGCGCGAACCCATGCTCGGTGGCACTGAGTAGTGCGCCCAGCCCCGCGGCGGAAGCTAACATCAACAGCAGCGCCGAACTGACACTGCCTAACGCCGTTGCCAAGCTGCGGCTCTTCCCGAAATGGATACCATGGCTCATCGACAGTACCGCCATGGTGCCAGGTGAAATGGCAATCAATAAGACGGCAAACAGGTACAGTAACCAGGTATCTAAAGTCATAAAAAAAGCAGGTAGATAAAATGGGCGGTGGCCGCACTATAACCAGTGCGACCGGCTTTGGCAAACCCGCTAGCGGCTATTTTTGCGCGCTGTAATTGGGAATGGTTTTAGGGTGGCGTCCTTTGATGGTGCGGTAGAAATCTAAGATGGCCCCCATCTCTTGTGCTATGTCACCACTGACTTTTATGGCGGGTGGGATCACTACGGTTTTATGGGAAAAATCCAATGCGACCGTCACAATAGGGACATCGGCAGCCAGTGCAATATGGTAGAAGCCAGTTTTCCAGCGCGTGACAGGGCTACGGGTGCCTTCGGGTGCTAAGGCCAGTTTAAAGTGGGCATCGGCCTTAAACAGTTGCGCCACGGCATCCACCAGATTGTTACTCTTGCGTCGATCCACTGGTGTGCCACCAATGGCCTTGAACAACCAGCCCCAAGGTGGAATAAAGAGCTGATGTTTTCCGAGGAAGTGGATGTTGTGTCCCAGAGCACCACGGGCCAATACACCGATAATAAAGTCCCAGTTACTGGTGTGGGGCGCCACAATGGCAAGGTATTGCGGCGTGGTCGGTAAGGCGCCATCAATTTTCCAGCCCATTAACTTGAGTAGTGTTTTACACAGGGTTTGCAGCATAATTTAAGCTCTTTTAATAATGCAGTTGGGTGTTTTTTTAGTTAACCGATAATGTCTTACAGTGGTTTATTATATACTACACCTTAATTTCTCCCGCTGGAGTACATCATGATTAAAAATGGATGGTTAATGCTGGTGCTGCTGTTGGTCTTTCCGGCGCATGCAGTGCCAACCGATGAGATCACCAAGGTGATCACCGAGCAGCAAGATGCATGGAATCGCGCCGACTTAGATGCGTATATGCAGGGTTATTGGCACAATGACAAGGTGCGGTTTGTCTCGGGTAATAAATTTCGCTATGGCTGGGAAGAGACATTGGCGGCTTATAAGAAAAACTACCCAGACAAGGCGACATTAGGCACGCTAAAATTCACCATCAAGGAGATCAAAATGCTCAGCAATTATGCGGCCTTAGTGGTCGGGCGCTGGGAGTTGACGCGGGCGAAAGATCAGCCCAATGGTGTGTTTACTCTGTTAGTCGAAAAAATTGATGATAAGTGGGTGATCACCCACGATCATACCTCCGATTAAGCGCTTTTCTCTGGGCTTAGGGTAAAGCGCTGCCGCCCTAGGTTGCGCCCCTTGCCATCGTAACGCACCTCGATAAACTCGCTATTGCCTTGGTTATCTTGCAAGATAATCGAGGTCGAGCGCGTGCCATATTCTGGGTGTTTAATATAGATAGACGACAGTAATCTTTCCCACTCTAATGCGATGCCAGTTTGTGGCAGCTCGCTGTCTTGAGCTTGGCTTTGGTCGGTCATGATGGTGAGCAGGGCATCGATATCTGGGGGCGTCGTTTGCGACAGTTGTTGCTCTAAGGCGCGGGTACCTTTAGCCATTTTTGGCCAAATATCATCTAACGCCCCATTACTGATGGCATGAAAGCCGGGTGTGAGTTGCTTAAGGCTGTTATCTAAGCTGTGGTAACAATAGAGTTGGTTGTGGCGGCCAAACAATAGGTTGAATGGGTTGTAGCGCTGATAATGCTCATTCAGCCACTCATGGGTAATGCTGCCTGGGTCATTTAACGCTTTGATCACTAATTCTCCGCGGCTGCGGCTATCAGCATGCAGTTGTTCTGGCGCACGAATATTGGTCAGCGCCGCAATATCACCCTGTTGATTGACGCCTAACCAACTGCCTCCTGCTTGGAGATCTTTACCTGCCAGCACATGATACTTACTCGGCCAGAGGTGGGCGGGGTCTGTGGGGCGCACATGGAACTCGTCGCGGTTAGCACAGATGATAACCGGATGGTCAGGATGTACGTCGAGCGCGACAAAGAGAATGCACATTAGCTCAAACTCACAGGGTAAATGATGGCTTTAATTTAGCTTTGTCGCGTCATAAAAGCCATCTAAATGGGCATCATCGTCTGACTAATGGTGATGATGTTTGTGAGTGTGCTGCTCAGGTTTTGCGGTTATGGCGTCATCAGTGTGTGCATGAGCCGTATCATCATGGTGATGATGATCGTGGACTTTTGGTGTCCACAAGGTGATGCGCGCCATAAATTTACGGGGCCCTAACCTAAGTAAGCTGGCGCCAAACAGGAAGGCAATAACGGCTAATGCTGCGGTATTCAGGTTTTGCGGCAGGGCAATAATGGTGCTCCACTGTGGGATAAGCCAATGGGTGCCCAACAGGCAGATAATAATGAGCCCGGCTAATAGTAACCTTTGGGTCCAGTTCATCAGCTTTAGCTGCGCTAGATTAAATACCGGTGCGGCGAGCAGTGTGACCATGACAGCCTCGATACTCCAGCCACTGTAGGCCAGCGATAAGGCTAAGACGGCGCCGCCAAGATTACAAAAACGCATAGGTAAAAACAGCGCCATTAGCACCATCACTTGCACCAATGGGCTTTCTAGCGGCACTGATGGATGGCCGATAAGGTTGGCCAAAATTAAACTGAGGATGATCCACGGCGCGCTTCTATCCACTAAATGGGCGAAGCCAAAACGCCATGCTGAGATAGGCAGCCCTTGATGAGGATCGGTCAGTTGTACTCTGGTTAGCGTGAGCAATAGGCCGATAAGGGTTAAGCCGATCAGTTGGATCATTGCCAAGCTTGGCCCCAGCAATAACAGGGTGATCACTAGTGCTTCTGGGCCTGCCAGTCGTTGCAGCCAGCGTTTACCTAGCTGAGGATGCTGTGGCGATAAACCAAACAAATAGCGCACGGTGGCGATAACATAGGCCAGAATAAGCACTGGCGCTAAGGTCAGTAACCATTGCATCAGTTGTTCTGTGCTGTGGCTGTG
The DNA here is from genome assembly GCF_059338445.1 of Shewanella sp. 492. Classification (NCBI taxonomy): domain Bacteria; kingdom Pseudomonadati; phylum Pseudomonadota; class Gammaproteobacteria; order Alteromonadales; family Shewanellaceae; genus Shewanella; species Shewanella sp. 492. The sequence goes on along the minus strand of NZ_CM181702.1, from coordinate 3,957,444 downwards.
CTCATGATGCTCGTGTCCACCCGAATCCATGGCGAGCAGAATAAACAGCAAGGCGATGCCGAGCAGGCTGCCAATGCCGGCCTGGTATTCATATTTACCTTGTTTATCACTGATATTGTTGCCATGAGGCTGATGCAGTACCACATGTAAAATTGAGCCGGTGACAAAGGCTTGCAGGTAAACTGTGTTATCTAGGCTGAGGTGATTAAGCAGTTGTTCACCGGCGAAGTAGCCGATACCCGTGAGTAGCATCATGCTAGCCAATACCGCCATGGCCCAGCGGTTGCCGACTTGGGGTTTGAGTAACCACCATATGGCCAAACCGACCGGCAGCCGATGCAGTATCACGCCTAGGGCCAGTAGCGCCGAGTTGCCCTCTTGTTGGGCTAATACCATGGCGCCACCATCAGTCATCGTGTGCAGTAATAGACCGGTGATCCCCAGCGTTAGGGTGAGGTTATGGGTTACTTCAGAATAGCGATGGAAGAGGCGCTCACTCAGGGTAGGGCCCCACAAGCCTATGATCACAAACACTATGGCTAAGAAACCACCGTGCTCTAATAGTTCAGGCAAAATATGGATTAACACTAAGCCACCTAGCGAGACAAAGATAAATCCATCTAAGCCTTTTTGCAGGCCTGTTCCCGTGGTAAAGAAACGGTAGAACAGTGGGCCTAGCAGGAGTGCAATACAACTGGCGACGAGATAGTACATATTTAGTGTTAACAAGGGAGTCTAGAAAGCCAGATAGTATACCAGTGTTATGCTGTCCAATCGAATAATTAGCACGCAGCATCATTTAATTTACATTGCCAAGGCGATAAGCGTCGCAGCTCATGGGGTAAAGATGTTGTTTAAAACCGGCATTTGTTGTGCTATTGACTGATAAATATTGAGAATAAGTTGTACAATAACGCCTACATTTTTGACCAATATTTGAGTTATGGACATATTTTCTGCTGCGGTAATGTTGTTTCTGATTATGGATCCGCTTGGCAATCTGCCAATTTTCGCCTCTATCTTGCGTCATATTGAGCCGAAGAAGCGGCGCCGAGTCTTGATCAGAGAGCTACTCTTCGCCCTGATCATCATGCTGCTGTTTCTGTATGCAGGCGAAGCCATATTGAACTTCCTTAACTTGCGTTCTGAGTCGGTCAGCATCGCTGGCGGCATCATCTTATTTTTGATAGCCATTCGAATGATTTTCCCCCAACCCGGTGGCGTGGTGGGATTGGCAGCGGGTGAAGAGCCATTTATCGTGCCAATGGCGATTCCACTTATGGCTGGGCCGTCGATATTAGCGGCCTTAATTTTGTTAGCCCATACCGATAGCACCCGTATGATGGATTGGACGCTCGCCTTGTTAGGTGCTTGGGGCGCCAGTGCCGTTATCTTACTCTTCTATAAAGGGTTTACTAAGCTATTGGGTGACAAAGGCTTAACAGCCGTAGAGCGCCTGATGGGAATGGTACTGGTGATGATTTCGGTGCAGATGTTCCTCGATGGCATCGCCAACTATATGGCGCACACGGGGCAAGCGAACTAGTTGTAGTATCAAGGCTTACCAGCAAATGTGGTAAGCCTTGTGTTAAAGGCTATCGTGATCGTTCTGACTATTTTACCCCCCTCATTTGTCTATTTATTCCTCTTGTTCATGCCGCCGCGTGACTGTGGTGGTTCGACTGTGATAGTGATCCTTTTAGTGCTTAGCAGACTAGAATAAACACTATAGACCAATCGATATGACGTATCTGCTGACGTGTAGTAAGTGTTGAGTACGGCAGTTTTGATACTGGATCGTATGAGGGTGAACGATGAAATATCAATGTGTTGCAACAAGGCTATTGGCGTTGCTATTGTCAGGGCTTTGGCTGGTTTCAAGTGCTTTCGCCGCCCCCCTAACGCGTGATGAACCAGGTGGATTTGCCGATGCGGGGGTGATTAATCAGCAGCGTATACTCTATTGGTTGGTCAAACGAGGCGAACTGGCCAGTGATGCCAGCGACACCGAGCGTCGTGATGCGCTTGCGGCCTTTACCGCCAGAGCTAAGGGCTACCCGCAGAATACGGCTATTATCTTGAGCCGCCTTGAGCGCCAGCAAAGATTGCGGGCTAAGAGTCTGCCGTCCACTCGCACCATGAGTTTTGCCGCCGCCCGCGCCGACGCCGATATCAGTAAAACTGTTAAGGTGCTGGCTATCTTAATTGATTTCCCCGATCTACCCCACGACAACAATCGCTTATCTGCTGGCGATACCAGCATGTATTATCCCAGTTATCCGCGCGCTCATTATCAAGATCTGATGTTTTCCACCTCGGGCTTTGCTGGGCCGCAGGGGCAAAACCTCATCAGTGCTTATCAATATTATCAAGCGGCTTCTGGCGGCAGTTTATTTTTTACGGGTAACGTTAAGGGCTGGTATACCGCTAGCCAAAATGCGGCTTACTATGGTGAAAATAACCCTAATAACAGTGATGACGATCAAGCCGTGCCCGAACTGGTTAAAGAGGCGGTGACGCAAGCCTTAGCTAATATGACTCAAGCCGAAATCGACACCTATGACGTGGAAGACCCTTACGATCTCGATGGCGATGGTAATGTGAATGAAGCCGATGGTGATATCGACCATGTGATGCTGTTTCATTCCAGTATTGGTGAAGAGGCGGGTGGTGGTGTGCTGGGGCGCGATGCCATTTGGTCGCATCGTTATTTTGTCTATCAAGACGGTGTTCCAGGATACGCTATTGCGGGCACTAACAAGAAAGTGTTTGGCTACACTATTCAGCCCATAGATGCCGCCGCTGGCGTTGTGGTGCATGAGTTTGGCCATGCACTGGGTTTGCCAGATGAATATGACACCACCAACCGCGGCGATGGTTCGCCAGTGGGAGATTGGTCGATTATGTCTAGCGGCAGCTGGTCGGGTGAACTTGCTGGTACCCAACCTGTGGGGTTTAGTCCCTATGCTCGCTCTTATCTACAGGGTAAATATCGGGGCAATTGGGTGAGAGAGTTACAAGTCGATCTCGACCGTATCCCTATTGGCGGCCAAGAGGTGCGCCTTGTCGAGGCAGTTAATTATGACCAAGTCAATCAACTGTCCCTGAGATTACCCTCGGTCGATATTGCCTTTAAGGCGCCCTATTCTGGCGCTTATCAATACTATTCCAATCAAGGCAATTTACTGAGTACCGCGGCAGCGGTGAATATCGATTTTCCAGCAAGCAATAATTTGACCCTTAAGATGAAGGCGCATTGGGATATTGAACTCAATTATGATTATGCTCAGGTGATGCTCGATGGTGTGGTGCTTAAGGGCAATTACACTCGAGCCAGTAATGGCGTTAATGGTGCCACCAATATTATCACTGGCACGTCGGCGGATATTGGCGCAGCCGAGGGCGTGGATAATTGGGTCGACTTAACGTTTGATGTTTCTGGATACGCTGGTACTACGGGCAGGCAGCTGAGTATTGTGTACCGCACCGATGAGGCGGTGGGTGGATATGGTTTGGTGGTTGACGACATTGGCCTATTTGATGGTAATAATCGCCTCTATTTCGATGGCGCAGAAGCTGCCGGAGTGATGCAGTTAACCGGTGGTTTTGTGCGAATTGATAACAATCGTCCCGGTGGTGAGCGCCGTTACTTAGTGCAGCTACGCAGCCATAACGGTCTCGATGCCGGCTTGGCCAGCCGCGATTATGAGCCCGGTGTATTGTTATGGTTGGAAAACTTGAGTGAGGTCGATAACAACGTCAGCAATCATCCGGGCAGAGGCTTGATTGGTGTGGTGGACGCTGATCAAAACTTAATTGGCAACGCCGCCACGCAAGTGCAGATCCGCGATGCGACTTTCAGCATGTTTAATCAATCACGCTATTTTAATGACAATCACCTATCGGCTATCAGTTTGTTCGATGATCGCCGTGATTACAGTGCGCCCTTACAACCACAATCAGGTGTAGTGCTACCAGTATTAGGGCTCACTATGGAGGTTATAGAGCAGCAAGCGGATTCTAGCGTTGCTACGGTGCGGTTTGAATACCGCAGTGAATCGGTCAATCTGCCCAGTGCTAATTTTGATTATGTGGCGACCGAGTTAAGGGTCGCGTTTAGCAATACCACATCGGGAGGGAGCGGGCCGTTTAGCTATGTGTGGACCTTTGGTGATGGCAGTAGCAGTAGCGACATTTCGCCAACTCACACCTACGCCAATGCTGGGCGTTACCTGGTGACATTAACGGTCACCGATGGCAGCAATACGCAATCGAGCGCGACGCAAACGGTTATCGTAGCCACGACCCGTGATCTTGACACCAACTCAGACTCTGGCGGTGGTGGTAGTGTGGGCTGGATGACGCTGTCGTTGTTATTCTTGCTCGGTTATCATCGTCTTCGTTGGCATAAGCAGCAATAAGGGTCATTCGAGTTGATGTTGTTCGATAAGTCGCTGCGCCGCCGGTAAAAAGATTTCGCTGACGATAAGCTGCTGCTCGTTATGGCTAAAATAACGCCTTCTGCCCCAGAGCGTCTGCTCACTGCTTTGGTGTAAGGATTCGATAAGCTTGGCTAAGGTGCTGCAGGCGTTAAACTGGCCCACTTCAATTTTGCCTGGGATGAACTCGCCACTGTTGAACAGCAGTTCGCCAAGGGGGCGATTACCCAAGGTTAAAAAGTCTGACTGAGCATTGTCGAGCATGCTGCCGGGCACTAACGTACGGGCAAAGACCCAAGGCAGACCATCGAGGCACAATAGTACTTCTCTAATCCAGGCCTGTTTTTGTTGTGGCATCTCATTGGCAAAGGGGCTAAGAATATCTTCACCCAAGACCTTTACTTCAAATTGACCACAGTGAGACTTAAGCTTTTGGGTTAAACTACCTGGGGCGAGTAGCCAATCCTTGAGGGGAGACGGTGGTAGCTGCGGTATCTGATCCGCTTCATACCAGTGAAGAGATTCACCATAGGGAAAGCTTAATTTCGTTACGCTCATTAAATTCTCGGTACTATACTCGCAAACGCCTGCAGTTTATCATGCTGTTACTATGATGTCGGTAATTAAAGTATTGGCACAAGGTGGCGATAATTGAGTATCAATTGAATCAATATGAAGCCGCTTAAGCTAACAATGGCGAGCTTAAATAATTAGGGAGTACCCACCAAAAATGAAAAAGTTTGCATTGCTACTGTTACTGTTGGCGAGCTGTAGCATGAGCCATGGCGCTTTTGCCGCCAAAGATGATGTCGTCGATACTTATGCTTATTACGGCTTTACCCCCGATATCGTCACCAATTACATCTCCAATAGAAAGAAACTCGGCTTTGTAAAAATTAGCGTCGAGCTGATGGTTCAAGCTCCTGAGGACCTAGTGGTGTTGCAACATCATGATCCCTTACTGCGCGCGGCAATTTTGGAAATATTAGGTGCCCAAACAGAAGACAAGGTGAAATCATTAGTGGGCAAAGAAGAGATCCGCCGTGAGTGCTATGAGGCTGTTAATCGTCTCTTGCAACAAGAGGTGGGTAAGCCTTTGGTGGTCAATATGTTGTTTACCAAATATCTGTATGACTAACCGCCGTTAGTTGACCCCCGGCATTTTCTGTGGCCGCGCAGCCGATCCTGCGCGGCCACCTCTTTAATGGTAATTGCTTCATGACTCAGCCTGATAAACCTCGGCGCGCGACGAACACCCCTCCAAGCGCCCACAGTAAATCTAAATCAACAGCGGCGAAATCGAGCCAGATTAAGCCAACCAATAAGGCTAAGTTAGTGAAAAAGACGCCATCATCACATAAGAAGCCTAATCAGGTGCAAGGTCGCGAGGCTCAAGGTGGCAAGGGGCTTCATCCACGGAACGTGCATGGTAATGGTTATGACTTTAACACCTTGATTGCCAAGACGGAGCAGCTAAGCCCGTTTGTGCGACCGAATCCTTACGGTAACTTGTCGATCGATTTCGCCGATGAACAGGCGGTTAAAATCTTGAATTTAGCCTTACTTCGGCAGCATTACGGTATCGATTATTGGGACATCCCTGCCGGGTTTTTGTGCCCTCCTATCCCTGGGCGGGTCGATTACCTGCATCACTTAGCCGATCTCTTGGCTGAGGACAGTGCCGCGAATACGCATCGCGTCAGTGGTCGCGCCACCCAAGTTAAGGCACCTAAAGGTGCAAAAATTCAGGTGTTAGACATAGGCACTGGGGCCAATGGTATCTATCCTATTTTAGGCGTACAAACCTATGGCTGGCGTTTTGTGGCCAGCGACATCGATCCCCTATCGATAACCAATGTACACACCATTATTGACCGTAATCCGTCGCTACAGGGTAAGATCAACTTACGTCTACAGAACACACCTAAGGCGATTTTCAATGGCGTGATCAAGCCACAAGAGCGTTTCGATGTGACCATGTGTAACCCGCCGTTTCATGCCTCATTGGCGCAGGCTGCTGCTGGCAGCGAGCGCAAACTGGCGAACCTTGCTGCGAATCGCCGCGCCAAAGGACATGCAACCCTGGCCAACAATCCTACGGCTAAGCTTAACTTTGGTGGTCAGAAGGCGGAGCTCTGGTGTGAAGGGGGAGAGTTGCGGTTCTTGCTGGATATGATCGATGAGAGCAAAATCTTTGCCCAGCAATGCTTATGGTTTAGCAGTTTAGTGTCGAAAAAAGAGAACGTAAAGCCTTGCTATAACGCGCTGGAACGGCTCGGCGCCGTCACGGTGAAAACCATAGAGATGACCCAAGGCAATAAGCTAACGCGAGTATTGGCGTGGAGCTTTCTCACCCCACCCCAGCGACAAATGTGGCATAAATTTCGTGGCTAAGACAGAGGTTAATATTTCCAAAAATGCGGGTGGAATAGTACGGCCACGGTCAAAATTTCTAAGCGCCCCAGTAACATGCCGATTGCTAATGCCCATTTAGCCACATCAGGCAGCGATGAAAAATTCCCCGCAGGGCCGATAATAGGCCCAAGCCCGGGGCCGACATTGGTCACAGCGGTAACTGCACCGGTAAAACTAGTGGTGGGATCGAGCCCTGTTATCACGAGTATGACCGATAGCGTCACAATAACCAGCATAAACAGCAGAATAAAGGTGACCAGTGAGCGCACAATATCTTCGCTAATGGCGCGGCCATTGTAGCGTTCTTTGAAAATACCGTTAGGGTGGAACTGCTGCTTAAGTTGCTCGCGCATAATGGCGATGGCAATTTGAAAGCGGAAAATTTTAATCCCGCCCGATGTCGAGCCCGAGCAGCTACCTGCAAACATTAAAAACAGAAAGGCAACGTTGGCCAGTGCTCCCCAGGCGGTATAGTCAGTGAGCCCATAACCTGTGGTGGTGACCACGGAAACCACGTTAAAGCTGGCTAGACGCAAGGCATCGATAGGCATCATCTCATGTCCCTGCCAAAGCCAAAAGGCGAGGCTGCAAGAGATGCACAGCAAAAATAATAGGTAGCCTTTAACTTGATCATCATTCCATATTTTTACCGAACGCTGCGACAGCGAATGCACAAACATCAATAGCGGTAATCCGCCTGCTGTCATAAACAGGGTGCCAACCCAATGTGCCGAGTTCGAGAAGGCCGCCATCGAGCTGTCAGAGGTCGAATAGCCGCCTGTTGAAAGAGTCGTCATGGCATGGTTTATGGATTGAAACCAAGTCATGCCGGCAAGGTGATAGGCGACGCCACAAGCTACAGTCAGCCCCACGTAGACCCCAAATAGTTGCTTGGCCATATTCTGTGTGCGCGGTACTGCTTTTTCGCCCCAGTCTGATGACTCGGTTCTAAATAGCCGCATGCCGCCGACATTAAGGAAGGGCAAAATGGCTACCGCCATCACAATAAAGCCGATGCCGCCGAGCCACTGCAACAGTGAGCGCCAAATAAGGATGCTGTGATCCATGCTGTCTAAATTAGATAATACCGTCGAGCCAGTGGTGGTGATCCCCGACATGGTTTCGAAGAACGCGTCGGTGTAGTTAATGCCGTGATACAGGGTAAAAGGCATAGCAGCGAACAAGCTAACAATCAGCCAGGTGAGGCTGGTGAGCAGAAACATATCGCGTATATTAAGACGCAATTTGTCTCTGTGTCCTTGGTGCATCGAGGCGCTTGCACACGTGCCGGTAACTAGAGAGGCGATCATAAAGGCCCCCACTGTTTCTTCACCATAGAATAGGGCAAAGAGCAGCGGGATAAACATAAAGGCGGTCAGCGTCGACAGGAAAACGCCTAATATGAACAGTAATGGCCGAATATTAAGCATATTGAGCTGCCACTGAATTAAAGGAACGGCTAAAAGAAGAAGGCACTAGGCTGAAACAGCTTTTCAACTTCACCGATAAACTTCTTATTAACTAAGAAGAGGATGACATGGTCGCCCTGTTCGATAACGGTTCTATCGTGCGCCATCAAGACCTCTTCGTCTCGCACTATGGCACCTATGGTTGTTCCTGGGGGGAGTTTGATTTCACCAATCTGTTTACCCACCACCTTTGAAGTGCTGGGGTCGCCATGGGCAATGGCCTCGATGGCTTCTGCAGCGCCACGTCTAAGGGAGTAGACGTTACAGATATCCCCTTGACGAATGTGAGTTAACAGTGCCGAAATAGTGGCTTGTTGGGGGGAGATAGCGATATCGATATTGGCCTCTTGCACAATATCCACATAGGCTTCACGCTGGATCAGCACCATCACCTTTTTCGCGCCCATACGTTTAGCCAGCAGTGCTGCCATGATGTTGGCTTCATCGTCATTGGTCACGGCGATAAAGACATCGGTCTGATCGATATGTTCTTCAAGCAGCAGTTCTTGGTCTGACGCGTCACCGCAAAATACCGTGGTGTTTTCTAGCTTTTCCGATAATGCTTCGGCGCGATCTTGTCGATGTTCAATCAGTTTCACTGAATGATTGCGCTGCAACTGCTTAGCTAACCCTAGGCCTATGTTACCCCCGCCCGCGATCATGATATTACGATAGCTGTTGTCGAGCTTTTGCATTTCGCTCATCACCGCGCGCACATGGCGGCTGTCGGCGACGAAAAAGACCTCGTCGTCGGCTTCGATAATCGTAGTGCCGCGCGGCATAATCGCGCGGCCTTGCCTAAAGATGGCCGCGACCCGGGTATCAATATTTGGCATGTGCTCACGCAATGCCGCCAATGCATTACCGACTAATGGCCCACCGTAATAGGCGCGCACGGCCACTAAGCTTAGGCGCCCTTCGGCAAACTCCAGTACCTGCAATGCCCCCGGGTATTCGACCAAGCGGCGAATATAGGAGGTGACTAACTGCTCTGGCGCGATGAGTTCATCGATAATAAAGCCGCCACGTGGGCGGTTTTCGCTGTTTTTGGTTTCACTGTTAATAAACAGTTTGTCACGCAGGGCAAGGTATTGTTCTGAGCGAATACGGGCAATTTTCGTCGGGGTGCCATAAAGCGAATAGGCTATCTGGCAAGCGGCCATGTTGCATTCATCGCTATTGGTTACTGCAATTAACATATCGGCATCTTCGGCCCCGGCGTCTTTGAGTACGCTGGGGTGAGCACCATGACCGAGTACAACGCGAAGATCGTACTTGTCTTGTAGGGAACGCAATCTTTCTCTGTCGTTATCGACGATAGTGATATCGTTATTTTCGCCCACTAAGTTTTCGGCTAATGTGCCGCCAACTTGTCCTGCACCTAATATGATAATTTTCATAAACTAACGTTACCCTTTAAGCAGACGTGCGTAATAAAACCCGTCCATATTGTCTTGTCCTGGCGTGATTTGCCAGCCGATATCGTCGCGATGAGTCTGCTGCGTAATGGGTACGAGCGTGGCGTCCGCCGTTCTGGCCAAAAAGGCGCTGATCTGCTCGGCATTTTCTTGCGGCAAAATAGAGCAGGTTGCGTATAGCAATGTGCCACCCGGTTTTAGCCACTGCCAGCAGTGATCTAAAATTTGTGATTGCAACATGGCTAACTCTTCGATATCTGCTTGTTTTCTAAGCCACTTAATATCGGGGTGACGACGTATTACGCCCGTTGCGGAGCAGGGGGCGTCGAGTAAGATGCGATCAAATTTTTCCCCTTGCCACCATGAGTCAATATTGGCGGCATCACCGTGGATCACCTTGGCGTGCAGTGACAAACGGTCCAGATTTTGTTGTACCCGTTCGAGTCGTTTGGCGTCAAAGTCTACGGCGACTAGATCTATGCTATTTTCGGTTTCTAGCAGATGGCAGGTTTTGCCGCCGGGCGCGGCACAGGCATCGAGTATTAATTCGTTGGCCTGCGGTGCCAGTAAGGTGGCCGCCCATTGGGCTGCGCCATCTTGTACCGATGCAGCGCCGTCGCTAAAGCCTGGCAGTAGAGCCACATCTTTAGGGCTGTCCAGTAAAATGGCGTTGTCGCTGTTGCCTGCTGTGGCACCAATCTCTTGCTCGGCGAGTAATGCTAGGTAGCGCTGGCGCGTTTGTGATAACGCGTTATTACGCAGCCACATAGGTGGGCGTTGATGGCTCTGCTCTATCACCTGTTGCCAAGTGTCTGGATACGCCTCTTTAAGGCGTTTGATCAGCCACGCGGGCGTATTAAAGGCCAAGGTGTCGTTATCGGTTGGCAGTGGTGCTTGATTACGCTGTAGGTTACGCAATACACCATTAACCACTTTGACTAAACCATCGAATTTAAGCTGTCGACAGGCTTCGGCGGTTTCTGAAATGGCCGCATGACTTGGAATACGAGTGAAATACAGTTGGTAGCAACCAATTAATAGCAGTTGGTGGACGATACGTTGCTTGCCTTTCATCGGCTTGCTCATGCAATCGCTCACTAGTTTGTCTAACTGAGGCAAATGACGCATCACGCCATAGCTGAGTTCGGCCAATAAGGCTTTGTCTTTAGCGCTACTCAGTTTCTGCTGTTGCTCGGGCAGAGCGACTGACAATGACACGCCTTTTTCCAGCACCTGAAAAATCACTTTGGCCGCTAACGCGCGTAAATTCATCACGAGTTAGCCTCAAGGTTGTCTGCGCCATTGTGCAGCCGAGTGCCTGGAGTAAACCAGTCGGCGCGCGAGTTTAGGATCTCGGCCACCGGCAGCGCTTTTTTACCAGGGAGCTGTATGGTTTGTAGCACTAAGGTGCCGTCACCCGTCGCCAAGGTAACACCTTGTTTATCGGCGGCTAAAATGGTCCCTGGCACGGCGTCAGTTGCATGCTCTCCAACGGCGGCTTGCCATACCTTAATGCTGGCATCCATATGATTGAAGTGGCTTACCGGCCAAGGGTTAAAGGCTCGGATCTCACGCCACAGTTGTACGGCAGGTTTACTCCAGTCGAGCAGCGCTTCCTCTTTGCTGAGTTTTTCAGCGTAATTGGCGAGGGCTTCATCTTGTGGCTCTGGAGTGAGCGTGCCTTGAGCTATCCCTGCTAGCGCTTCAATCAGTGCACTTGGCCCTTGTTGAGCGAGCTTTTCATAGAGGGTCGCCGAGGTGTCGCTATCTTCGATGGGCAGATGGGTTTTAAGCAGCATGTCACCCGTATCTAGGCCAATATCCATCTGCATTATGGTCACGCCAGTGGCGGCGTCGCCCGCCCATAGTGCGCGCTGGATAGGTGCAGCACCTCGCCAGCGAGGCAGTATTGAGCCGTGCACATTGATACAACCCAATCGTGGTGTGTCGAGTACCACTTGCGGCAAAATCAATCCGTAGGCGACCACCACCATGATGTCGGCTTTCAGTGAGGCTAATTCGGCTTGTGCCTCTGGGGCGCGCAAACTACTGGGTTGATACACGGGAATATTGTGCTCGAGTGCCAATGCTTTCACTGGGCTTGCTTGCAGCTTTTTACCGCGCCCTGCGGGTCTGTCAGGTTGGGAATAAACCCCTATGACATTGTGCTCAGATTCGATCAGCGCTTGTAGGTGGCGGGCAGCAAAGTCTGGCGTGCCCGCAAAAATGATATTGAGTGGTTTCAAGTGCAACTTATCCTTGCTTGGCTTCGAGACGGGCGGCTTTTTCAAGCTTCTGTTTAATGCGCTGCCGTTTCAGGGGCGACAGATAATCGACAAATAACTTGCCATTGAGATGGTCAAGTTCATGTTGCAAACAGATAGCAAAAAGCCCATCAGCCTCTAAAGTGAACTCGTTACCATGGCGGTCGAGGGCTTTGATTTTTACACACTCGGCGCGATCGACTTTGGCATAAACCCCGGGTACCGATAGGCAGCCCTCTTCATTGGTAAATTCACCGCTTTTTTCGAGAATTTCTAAATTAATAAAGACTTTGGGTCGCTCTATATCATCTTGTAGATCCATGACGATAAGTTGTTTGTGAAAGTCGACTTGGGTGGCGGCTAGGCCGATGCCCTTTTCTTCATACATGGTTTCGAGCATATCATCGATCTGTGTTTGCAGCTCGGGGGTAAATTCTGTCACTGGCTCCGCAATGGTGCGTAAGCGTTCATCTGGAAAACGTAATACTTTGAGTAAGCTCATACATAAACTCTTAACAAGTCTGTCAAATTTGAGCCAGTTAGTTATACTGACTCAGGCTAATAGGTTAATTTTAATCCTTAGTGGCATTCAATAACAGCAAAAGCTCTATTTAAAGAGCAAACAGCATGGATACCCCCATGAAACGACTAATTTTACTCGGTTTAATGATATTAAGTTGTTCGTCTGTTTTCGCAGACACTTTGACATTGAAGTCTGGTCATCCTGACTCTTACATAGTAAAGAAAGGCGATACCCTTTGGGACATTTCTGCACACTTCCTTAATGATCCTTGGCGTTGGCCTAAATTGTGGGGGTCGAACCCACAAATTGCCAATCCTCATCTCATTTATCCTGGCGACAGGCTGACGTTGGTGTTTATCGATGGCGAGCCCAGATTAGTGGTTAAACCCCATGTGCGTAAAAGTCCACAGGGGCGCATCATGGCCAAAGACGGTGCGATTCCTGCTATCGATTTGTCCTTAATCCAAGCTTATTTAGTGCAAAACCGTGTGGTTGATAGCCGTTGGTTTGAGCAGCAACCCATGGTGATGGGCGGAGAAAGTGAATCTAAGCATCACATCATCAATGACATTGTTTATGTGCAGGCTGAACTCACCGTGGGTGACAAATTGGGCGTGTATGCACCTGGGCGTGAATTTGTGGCCCCCGACTCGGGCGATAACTTAGGCCAAGAGGTGATCATGACCGCCAGTGGTCGTGTGATTGAGTCTGGTCCAATTTCAAAAGTCCGTTTGTTGAGTAATCTGCAAGAGACCAAAGCCGGTTATCGTATCTTACCTATTGATGATGACTCACTCATGTCTGCGTACTTTATGCCTAAGGCTGCGACAACGCCTGCTTCGGTATTGGCGGCCGAGGGGAGTTTGCGAGAAGTGGGTAAACTCGATGTGGTGTATATCGATAAAGGCAGTAATGGGGGTGTCGAGCCTGGTCAGGTATATTCCATTTTCAGAGATGGCCAAGCCATAGTGATCGATGGCGATGGCATGCCGGTAAAACCAGAAGATCGCAGCACTTATGAAGATCTTCTTTCGAGTATCTCTGCCGATAATGAAATTAAGATGCCCGATATCTACCACGGAAAACTCATGGTGTTTAAAGTGTTTGATAAGGTGAGTCTTGGGTTGATCTTACTCAATAAAAAACCGGTGCGCGTTAACGATAAGCTGCTGCAACCGGACACGTTATTACAAGGTGAATAAATAGACGACAAACTGGTCGATTGGCTAGTTGTTTGTGCTGTATCTGGGCTTGGACCCGCTCGGATTAAACAATTATTAAACTACATGGAAGTAGAGGAACTCAGGCATAGGCTAGAGCATGAACCGCATGCGCTACCTTTGCCTGAGAAACTGCTGAATCGCTCGTTCGCACCTGATTTTACCCGTGTTGAAGCGGCGCTCAACTGGCTGGCTAAAGCCGATAATCATCATATTATTTGTCAAACTTCTTCTCTTTATCCCAGTTTGTTGCTCGACATCAGTGATCCTCCGCCCCTGCTCTTTGTTAAAGGAGCACCGACCGCTTTACTGCATCCAAGTATTGCAGTGGTGGGCAGTCGCGCTGCATCTCAAACGGGGCTTTCAACCGCTTATCAATTGGCAACCGAGCTAAGCGATGCGCATATTGGCGTTACAAGTGGCATGGCTGCCGGTATTGATGGTGCGGCTCATCAGGCGGCGATTGATGCCAAGAAGCCTACGGTCGCTGTGCTGGGGACTGGGGTCGATGTGGTTTATCCTAAGCGCCATAGGACGTTATATCAGGCGATTGTGCAGCAAGGATGCGTGATCAGTGAGTTTTGGCCAGATATGAAACCTTATGCTGGTAACTTCCCTAAACGTAACCGTATAATTAGCGGCCTGTCGTTAGGTGTACTCGTGGTTGAAGCCACGCGTAAAAGTGGTTCCTTGATCACCGCTAGGTTGGCATTAGAGCAGGGACGAGAAGTGTTTGCAGTGCCGGGGAATATTTTGGCGGGCGATCATCAAGGTTGTCATGATTTACTGCGTGATGGCGCCAAACTTGTCGAGTGTGCGGCCGATATTATTGAAGAGCTGACACCTTTATCGAGTTTCCACCTTGAAGAGTTACATCGTCGCCACCATATAGGGGGGAACGATGCTTCTGATTTGCCATTTACCTCACTGTTAGCTAGTGTAGGTTATGAGGCCACGCCATTAGATGTGGTGGTCGAACATAGTGGAAAAACGATAGAGCTAGTACTAGAGCAAATGCTTGAACTTGAACTGCAAGGTTGGGTTTCAGCGGTACCCGGTGGTTATATAAGACTTAAGAGGAGCTAGCCATGTTTGATATCCTCATGTATCTATTTGAAAACTATGTTCACGGTGAGGTTGAGCTGTTGGTCGACGAGGATGAGTTGACGCAAGAGTTAACCCGCGCTGGTTTTCATCAGTCTGCAATTATCAAGGCCTTGTCTTGGTTAGAGCATTTGGCTTCATTGCAAGAAAGTGATCAGCCCTATTTGTGCAATCATGATCAACATTCATTTCGTATTTATACTCAAGATGAGATGGAAAAGCTCGATGTCGAATGTCGAGGCTTTTTGCTGTTTTTAGAGCAGATAAAAGTATTGAGCGTCGAAACCCGTGAGATGGTGATCGATCGCGTCATGGAACTGGATGAACCTGTACTGATTTTAGAAGATCTCAAGTGGGTTATCTTAATGGTATTATTTAATGTGCCTGGTAACGAATCTGCTTATGAGCAGATGGAAGATCTGATTTTTGAGCAGCCAGATGGTCGGTTCCATTCATAATCGACACAGCAATGGCAACACATTAAGGAGGCGATAGCCTCCTTTTTGAGTTTAAATCACCATAGGTTTAGTGGCAGATGATAATTGATTAACATCATACCCTAGGGATTAAAATACCTGAGTATCAGCAACGGCGCCCATTGAGGAAAGCATGTCTAAAATAGATCAGCAACTGTTTAGCTCGCATGAGCACGCGTTAGAAAAAGAGTATGAACTCTGTCCTAAGTGTGGCTGTGAGTTGTCGATAAAAAACAGTAAGCATGGTGGGTTTATCGGTTGTAATAATTACCCAACTTGCGATTACACTCGGCCGTTGGTGCATCATGAGTCGATAGAGAGTCAGGTCATTGAAGGCTCAGAGTGCCCTGCCTGTGGTGCGGAGCTCGCGGTAAAGTCGGGTCGTTTTGGTATTTTTATCGGCTGCACTCGTTATCCCGAGTGTACTCATATTGAAAAGCATGATCATGACGACGAGCAGGCGCAGATTGCTTGTCCTAGTTGTAAAAAGGGAGTCATAGAGCATAGAACCAGTCGTTTCGGTAAAACATTTTACGCCTGTAGTGCTTACCCTAAATGCAAATTTTTAGTCAATTATCCTCCAGTGGCAGAAACCTGCCCCGACTGTGGGTTTGGTATCTTGGTCGAGCGTAAAGGCGCAGCCGGTATGCGTGTGGAATGCCCGCAAAAGGCATGTAAATATAAACGCCCTTTATAGGCGCTTATGTTTACAGCGTTGTCAGTATTAGCCATCTCTGTATAATCTCGACTCATTGAAAATGATAATGCGTCTAAATAAGTTCGACGAGAAGGTTAGGCTAAATGTTGCAGCAAGATCCCCATGCGGTAGTTGATGTTGTTTTACAAGGCGGTGTCATCGCGTACCCAACAGAGGCGGTATATGGCTTAGGTTGCGATCCTGATAATGACAGTGCCATTCAAAAGTTGCTTGAATTAAAGCAAAGGCCTTGGCAAAAAGGGCTGATCTTAGTGGCTAGCGATTTTTCACAGCTAAAGCCCTATATTGACGAATCGCAGCTTAGTGCCGAGCGGTTGCAACAAGTATTCGACAAATGGCCTGGGCCCTTCACCTTTATCATGCCCATTAAACCTAACTTATCTCAGTTACTCTGCGGCCAATTTAATTCATTGGCGGTAAGGGTCTCTAATCATCCCGGTGTACAAGCCTTATGCCAAGCTCTGGGTAAACCCATTGTTTCGACCAGCGCCAATTTGACCGGCCAAGATCCTGCGATGACGGCAGCAGAGGTGATTTTGCAGTTTGATGGCAAAATCGATGCGCTGGTTACAGGCGAGTTAGGCCGTGAGCTAAAGCCTTCGACGATAATCGATGCCATTAGCGGCAAGATTTTGAGATAAAACCGCTTTTACGTTGAAATTAGATAAAACCATAACAAGGACTAAATATGAGTAAGCCAACTACCTGTGAGGTCAAAGCATTCCTACTCGGTCTGCAACAGCAGATATGCGAAGGTTTAGAGCGCCTCGATGGTAAGGCTGAGTTTATTGCTGACTCTTGGACGCGAGAAGAGGGTGGCGGCGGAACCAGTCGTGTGATGACCGATGGACAAGTGTTCGAACAGGCCGGGGTTAATTTTTCCCATGTGACGGGAGCCGCCATGCCAGCATCGGCCACGGCGCATCGTCCTGAGTTGGCGGGCCGTAGTTTCGAGGCGATGGGCGTGTCATTGGTTATTCACCCCAAAAATCCTTATATCCCAACCACTCACGCTAATGTTCGTTTCTTTATTGCCGAAAAAGAGGGCGCCGATCCAGTATGGTGGTTTGGTGGTGGGTTCGACCTCACTCCTTATTATCCGTTTGAAGAAGATGTCATTGGCTGGCATCAAAGTGCCAAAGAGTTATGTGAGCCTTTTGGCGATGATGTTTATCCTAAATACAAGAAATGGTGTGATGACTATTTCTTCTTGCCACATCGCAACGAAACCCGTGGTGTGGGTGGCTTGTTCTTTGATGATCTCAATGAACAAGGCTTCGATACCAGCTTTGCCTTTATGCAGGCGGTGGGTAATGGGTTTTTAAACGCCTATGCGCCTATAGTTGAACGCCGCAAAGACACTGAATATGGTGAGCGCGAGCGTAACTTCCAGCTCTATCGTCGCGGGCGCTATGTCGAGTTTAATTTAGTGTATGACCGAGGCACCTTATTCGGGCTGCAAACCGGTGGCCGTACCGAGTCTATTTTGATGTCGATGCCGCCATTAGTGCGTTGGCAATATGCTTACACCCCTGAAGAGGGTAGCCCAGAGGCGCTGCTTTATAGCGATTACCTCGCGCCAAGAGATTGGTTAGGCACTAAGTAACACTGTAAAAAGGAGCTAATCAGCTCCTTTTTTGTGGATTATTACGTCATCTTTATCGATTACGCATATGGTCGGCAAGAGTCGATATGGCTTGATAGATGGCTTCTCTATGCTGTGGCTGCTGAATCTCTAGCTCAATAGCGCGTTTCATACACAGTAACCATTGATCGCGCATGTCACTATCGATAGCAAAAGACATATGCCTTGCCCTAAGAGCAGGATGACCGTATTTTTTCTCAAACAGCGGTGGGCCACCTAGCCAGCCACTTAAAAACTCAAATAGTTTCTGCTCCGATTCGGCGATAGGTGAGTGATGCATCGCTAACAGCGCCTGAGTCTCAGGATTACTTTGCATCTGCAGATAAAACTGTTTTGCTAATGCCGCAATGACTTTCTCACCACCGATACGATCGTAAGCATTCGACTGCTGTGGATCTCGTTGATCCTGCTTTTTAGATATTAACCTTGTTAACCACTTCATTGCCAAAACTGCCATTACCTTAGCCTTGTTATATGCCGCGCACACTAGCTTATCTGCTCAAAGCGATCAACTAACACCTTTAGCGCTTCAATGGCAGCTTATTATAAGTAACACTTGGTTTTTTGGCTTTGATTCACAGATAAAGCATGGGTAGACTGATGCCATCGTCAAAAAACTGAGTCAATCGATGACAGACAGATATGCCGTATTGGGTAATCCAATAGGTCACAGTAAATCGCCCGCGATTCATCAAGCGTTTGCCGCAGCCACAGGGCAAGCAGTAAGTTATGAAGCGATACTCGCGCCAATCGATGGCTTTGAGCCTTGTTTACGGCAATTTATTGCTAATGGTGGCAAAGGGGCCAATGTTACCGTGCCTTTTAAGGAGCAGGCCTTTGCCTTATGCGATGAACTTAGTGAAGAGGCCAAACTGGCTGGCGCAGTGAACACCTTAAGCGTATTAAAAGGCGGTCGATTAAGAGGTGACAATACCGATGGCATGGGGCTGGTTGCCGATCTGCAGCGTCATATCGGCAAGCTTAATGGCAAGAAAGTATTACTCGTGGGGGCTGGTGGTGCGGCAAGAGGCTCTATCCTTCCTTTACTCAATAGTGGCATCGACTCGATAGTTATCCATAACCGTACCCACGAGAAAGCTACCGCCTTAGCCAAGCTATTTGCTCCCTTTGGCGATATTCAGGCTAAGGGGCTAGACGAGCTAGAGCAGCCTTTTGATCTGGTGATTAACTCGACATCATCGAGTCTAAGCGGTGAAGCTCCTGCATTACCAAGCTCGGTAATCGGTACTCATACCGCTTGTTACGACATGATGTATGCCAAGCAGCTTACTGCCTTTAATCTGTGGGCGCGGGAGCAAGGTGCCGAGCAAGTGATTGATGGTCTCGGGATGCTTGTCGGCCAAGCTGCCAAGAGCTTTGCATTGTGGCGCGGCATCGAGCCTGATGTTACCCCAGTACTCGCTAGCTTGCGCGAGCAATTAAGCTAGCACTAGGCGCAGTAAAATCTGTAATTTAGTAATTTTCAAGTTAGTAAAGGGTAGGGTATGAATCAAAGCGTCATATTTAGCGACAGTTGCCAATGGGATGCAGAGCGCAGCGCCATTCATTTTGTCGCGCAGCAACAAGGGATGACGATCGACTGTTATATTAGCCTAGCGGTACTGCAGACATTATCAGGCACGGAAGGGGGTCTGCCTCAGCAGGCTATCGACCTGTTTGAACAATTTCGATTCGATATAGAGGATAAGGCACAAGAGCTCATCGACCAGGAAGCGGTCGATGAGCAGGGCTGTTTAGTGATTAATTCAATTTAAGTCGGTAAGTTCTGTAGCGCTTCTTCTATATACTCATTCTTCAACCGCACATAGTTGTCGGCCGATTGTGGTAAGAAGTTCAATTCATCTTGGGTCAAGGCTCTGATCTTTTTCGCAGGGCTTCCCACATAAAGGTGGCCCTTCTCAAGTGTCTTATTCGGAGGAACCAAAGAGCCCGCTCCCAAGATCACATCATCTTCAATGATCGCCCCATCTAAAATAATCGCTCCCATACCAATGAGAATACGATCCCCCAACTGACAACCATGCAGCATGGCTTTATGGCCAATAGTGACATCATCGCCAATAATCAACGGATGACCCTGCGGACGTGCGGCCGATTTACGGGTCACGTGCAATACAGTGCCGTCTTGAATATTAGAGCGCTTCCCAATTCTTATGTGGTTCACATCGCCACGAGCTGCCACTAAAGGCCAAACACTAGCATCGGTATCTAAAAACATGTCGCCAACCAATACACAAGCTTGGTCAATATAGACGCTGTTATCAAACTGCGGGCTGATACCCTTATAAGATCGTAAACAATTTGCCATTGGGTAGTCCTTAAAACGGCTAAAATAGCGAGAATCTAGCAGTATAATGGGTAAAAAGTAGCTAGTCAGGCTAAAAAGCATTCAAACAGTGCAAAAGTAATAGTTTTCTTTAAAAAAGCCCTTGCGCGTAATCGATAACGCCCTATAATGCGCCCCAATGACACGGCAAACAGCGTCGCTAAGCGACATGAATGCAGTGACTCAGCAAGTTGAGTTTAAAGTGAACAAGTTGAAAAACTTATTAAAAATCACTTGACGCCAACAGTGGGAAGTGTAGAATACGCATCCCTAAGCCAACGACCTAGCGTCAACGGCAGCTAACTTAACGCATTAATTGCTCTGATGTTAGCAACGCTCTTTAACAAGATGAAACAAGAAATCTGTGTGGACACTCACAGGTGTTGAGTTAATCGAAATTGCCTAACCTTCGGGTTGGCAATCAAAGAATTAAATCAATGTAACGATGAGTGTTCATAGCAATATGTACAAACGTTTTTAAGATTCTTCCGAGTCTTTTAAACGGAATCAGAATTCATTGAGCCGAATCGCAAGATTCAACAAAACTTTAATTGAAGAGTTTGATCATGGCTCAGATTGAACGCTGGCGGCAGGCCTAACACATGCAAGTCGAGCGGTAACAGGAAGAAAGCTTGCTTTCTTTGCTGACGAGCGGCGGACGGGTGAGTAATGCCTAGGGAACTGCCCAGTCGAGGGGGATAACAGTTGGAAACGACTGCTAATACCGCATACGCCCTACGGGGGAAAAGAGGGGACCTTCGGGCCTTCTGCGATTGGATGTACCTAGGTGGGATTAGCTAGTTGGTGAGGTAATGGCTCACCAAGGCGACGATCCCTAGCTGTTCTGAGAGGATGATCAGCCACACTGGGACTGAGACACGGCCCAGACTCCTACGGGAGGCAGCAGTGGGGAATATTGCACAATGGGCGCAAGCCTGATGCAGCCATGCCGCGTGTGTGAAGAAGGCCTTCGGGTTGTAAAGCACTTTCAGCGAGGAGGAAAGCTTAAGCGTTAATAGCGTTTAGGTGTGACGTTACTCGCAGAAGAAGGACCGGCTAACTTCGTGCCAGCAGCCGCGGTAATACGAGGGGTCCAAGCGTTAATCGGAATTACTGGGCGTAAAGCGTACGCAGGCGGTTTGTTAAGCGAGATGTGAAAGCCCCGGGCTCAACCTGGGAATTGCATTTCGAACTGGCAGACTAGAGTCTTGTAGAGGGGGGTAGAATTTCAGGTGTAGCGGTGAAATGCGTAGAGATCTGAAGGAATACCGGTGGCGAAGGCGGCCCCCTGGACAAAGACTGACGCTCAGGTACGAAAGCGTGGGGAGCAAACAGGATTAGATACCCTGGTAGTCCACGCCGTAAACGATGTCTACTCGGAGTTTGGTGCCTTGAGCACTGGGCTCCCAAGCTAACGCATTAAGTAGACCGCCTGGGGAGTACGGCCGCAAGGTTAAAACTCAAATGAATTGACGGGGGCCCGCACAAGCGGTGGAGCATGTGGTTTAATTCGATGCAACGCGAAGAACCTTACCTACTCTTGACATCCAGAGAATTCGCTAGAGATAGCTTAGTGCCTTCGGGAACTCTGAGACAGGTGCTGCATGGCTGTCGTCAGCTCGTGTTGTGAAATGTTGGGTTAAGTCCCGCAACGAGCGCAACCCTTATCCTTATTTGCCAGCACGTAATGGTGGGAACTTTAGGGAGACTGCCGGTGATAAACCGGAGGAAGGTGGGGACGACGTCAAGTCATCATGGCCCTTACGAGTAGGGCTACACACGTGCTACAATGGCAAGTACAGAGGGTTGCAAAGCCGCGAGGTGGAGCTAATCTCACAAAGCTTGTCGTAGTCCGGATTGGAGTCTGCAACTCGACTCCATGAAGTCGGAATCGCTAGTAATCGTGGATCAGAATGCCACGGTGAATACGTTCCCGGGCCTTGTACACACCGCCCGTCACACCATGGGAGTGGGCTGCACCAGAAGTAGATAGCTTAACCTTCGGGAGGGCGTTTACCACGGTGTGGTTCATGACTGGGGTGAAGTCGTAACAAGGTAGCCCTAGGGGAACCTGGGGCTGGATCACCTCCTTACCTATACGACTAACTCAATATTTGCTGAGTGTTCACACAGATAACTTGTTCTTGTTAGAGCAGGTGGCACGTCTTAACGGCGATGCTTGTTCTTTAAAAATTTGGAAAGCTGATAGTGTTAATGTGAAAGGGATAGTGACGTACTTGTACGTGATTATTTGTAACATTGACGCGAAAATTAAAATTGAGTTCTCAAACACTTAAATCAAGTGCCGAGTCATTGTAATGATGATTCATGAGTATTCTTTTGGCGAAAGTAAACACCATTAGTTGCGATACAACATCAAGCTTACCCGCTTGATAAAGTTTGTTTCCTTGTGAAACTCATTTGGGTTGTATGGTTAAGTGACTAAGCGTATACGGTGGATGCCTTGGCAGTCAGAGGCGATGAAGGACGTAGTAACTTGCGAAAAGCGTTGGCGAGCTAGTAACAAGCATTTGAGCTAACGATGTCCGAATGGGGAAACCCACATGCATAAGCATGTATCACAACATGAATACATAGTGTTGTGAGGCGAACCCGGGGAACTGAAACATCTAAGTACCCGGAGGAAAAGAAATCAACCGAGATTCCCCTAGTAGCGGCGAGCGAACGGGGATTAGCCCTTAAGCGTAGAGGGTGTTAGTGGAATGTGTTGGAAAGCACAGCGGCACAGGGTGATAGCCCCGTACATGAAAACTAACTTTACGTGAAAACGAGTAGGACGGGACACGTGACATCTTGTCTGAACATGGGGGGACCATCCTCCAAGGCTAAATACTCCTGACTGACCGATAGTGAACCAGTACCGTGAGGGAAAGGCGAAAAGAACCCCTGTGAGGGGAGTGAAATAGAACCTGAAACCGTATACGTACAAGCAGTGGGAGCGGTTCTTGAGACCGTGACTGCGTACCTTTTGTATAATGGGTCAGCGACTTACATTTTGTAGCGAGGTTAAGCGAATAGCGGAGCCGTAGGGAAACCGAGTGTTAACTGCGCGTTTAGTTGCAAGGTGTAGACCCGAAACCCGGTGATCTAGCCATGGGCAGGTTGAAGGTTGAGTAACATCAACTGGAGGACCGAACACACGTATGTTGAAAAATGCGGTGATGACTTGTGGCTGGGGGTGAAAGGCCAATCAAACCGGGAGATATCTGGTTCTCCTCGAAAGCTATTTAGGTAGCGCCTCGAGCGAATACCATTGGGGGTAGAGCACTGTTAAGGCTAGGGGGTCATCCCGACTTACCAACCCTTTGCAAACTCCGAATACCAATGAGTACTACTCGGGAGACACACGGCGGGTGCTAACGTCCGTCGTGAAAAGGGAAACAACCCAGACCATCAGCTAAGGTCCCAAAGTTATTGCTAAGTGGGAAACGATGTGGGAAGGCTTAGACAGCTAGGATGTTGGCTTAGAAGCAGCCATCATTTAAAGAAAGCGTAATAGCTCACTAGTCGAGTCGGCCTGCGCGGAAGATTTAACGGGGCTAAGCAATACACCGAAGCTATGGGTACTAGCGCTTGCGCTAGTGCGGTAGAGGAGCGTTCTGTAAGCCGTTGAAGGTGAAGGGGTAACCCACGCTGGAGGTATCAGAAGTGCGAATGCTGACATGAGTAACGATAAAGGGGGTGAAAAACCCCCTCGCCGAAAGACCAAGGGTTCCTGTCCAATGTTAATCAGGGCAGGGTGAGTCGACCCCTAAGGCGAGGCCGAAAGGCGTAGTCGATGGGAAACAGGTTAATATTCCTGTACTTCTGCTAACTGCGATGGAGAGACGGAGAAGGCTAGGCTAGCGCGGCGTTGGTTGTCCGCGTTTAAGGCTGTAGGTGGTGCACTTAGGCAAATCCGGGTGCACATACACTGAGAGTTGACGACGAGGTTCTACGGAACTGAAGTAGTTGATGCCATGCTTCCAGGAAAATCTTCTAAGCTTCAGGTTAGCAGGAATCGTACCCCAAACCGACACAGGTGGTTGGGTAGAGAATACCAAGGCGCTTGAGAGAACTCGGCTGAAGGAACTAGGCAAAATGGTACCGTAACTTCGGGAGAAGGTACGCTCCTGTTGGTGATGAGACTTGCTCTCTAAGCTGACGGGAGTCGCAGATACCAGGTGGCTGCAACTGTTTATCAAAAACACAGCACTGTGCAAACTCGCAAGAGGAAGTATACGGTGTGACGCCTGCCCGGTGCCGGAAGGTTAATTGATTGGGTTATCTTCGGAGAAGCTCATGATCGAAGCCCCGGTAAACGGCGGCCGTAACTATAACGGTCCTAAGGTAGCGAAATTCCTTGTCGGGTAAGTTCCGACCTGCACGAATGGCGTAATGATGGCCACGCTGTCTCCAGCCGAGACTCAGTGAAGTTGAAATTGCGGTGAAGATGCCGTATACCCGCGGCTAGACGGAAAGACCCCGTGAACCTTTACTATAGCTTGGCACTGAACATTGACCCTACATGTGTAGGATAGGTGGGAGACTTTGAAGCAGGAACGCCAGTTCTTGTGGAGTCAACCTTGAAATACCACCCTTGTAGTGTTGATGTTCTAACTCTGGCCCCTGAATCGGGGTTGAGGACAGTGCCTGGTGGGTAGTTTGACTGGGGCGGTCTCCTCCCAAAGAGTAACGGAGGAGCACGAAGGTTGGCTAAGTACGGTCGGACATCGTACGGTTAGTGCAATGGCATAAGCCAGCTTAACTGCGAGACATACACGTCGAGCAGGTGCGAAAGCAGGTCATAGTGATCCGGTGGTTCTGAATGGAAGGGCCATCGCTCAACGGATAAAAGGTACTCCGGGGATAACAGGCTGATACCGCCCAAGAGTTCATATCGACGGCGGTGTTTGGCACCTCGATGTCGGCTCATCACATCCTGGGGCTGAAGTCGGTCCCAAGGGTATGGCTGTTCGCCATTTAAAGTGGTACGCGAGCTGGGTTCAGAACGTCGTGAGACAGTTCGGTCCCTATCTGCCGTGGGCGTTGGATGATTGAAGGGAGCTGCTCCTAGTACGAGAGGACCGGAGTGGACGAACCGCTGGTGTTCGGGTTGTCATGCCAATGGCATTGCCCGGTAGCTACGTTCGGAATCGATAACCGCTGAAAGCATCTAAGCGGGAAGCGAGCCCTAAGATGAGTCATCCCTAGGACTTTAAGTCCTCTAAAGGGCCGTAGGAGACTACTACGTTGATAGGCAAGGTGTGTAAGCGTTGTGAGGCGTTGAGCTAACTTGTACTAATGACCCGTGAGGCTTAACCATACAACCCAAAAGGGTTTCTAACTAAGTGAATACTTAGCGAAAGAATACCGACACTTGATTTAGTGTGACCAATTTTAATCTCTCTTGCTTCTTGAAATACAGGATTGAGAGCAGCTTTTCAAATTTACCAAATTTGTCTGGAAACCATAGCATTGTGGTACCACCTGATCCCATCCCGAACTCAGAAGTGAAACGCAATCGCGCCGATGGTAGTGTGGGGTCTCCCCATGTGAGAGTAGGTCATTTCCAGACGCCTAATAAGCTCAATAGAGCACGTCTCCTAACCATGACACGTTAGCGACGATAAAAGAATTTAGACTTCGGTCTAAAGGAGCGGTAGTTCAGTTGGTTAGAATACCGGCCTGTCACGCCGGGGGTCGCGGGTTCGAGTCCCGTCCGCTCCGCCAACATTACGATAAGCCCTTAGCAGCAATGCTAAGGGCTTTTTCGTATTTGTTTATCAGAGAAATGATAACGATGGTACTAAGTGTAGTGCGTAAGTCGTTGCTAAAGCTGCGGTCTCTCTCGATCATCCATGGTCTACATGACATTTATGCATCCATGCCCTTCGTCGTTCAGTTGGAACAACTATGTTGCCGATATTGTTTGACACTCACCCCACCCTAATGGCTGACTCTTTATAAGTAGAAAGCCGTCTGCATTCTGCCAATAGCCAGTTCGACTCAATATATCCCTATATAAAAGCCAGTTCAGTATCCTTGTTTCTCATTCGCTAGCATTTGGCTGTCGCCAAGTTGACTCTAGCTCTCGTTCATAAGCTTATTACTACGTCATATTTTCCCTGTCTATTTCGCTGTCTATATACCCTACTCCATGTTGGTCGAATGTTTTTGTTAAGCGGGTTAGGGTGCCCTTGTGATTGCTCGAAGCGGTATCTGCGGATAAGTTGGTGAATATCGAACCACTATTTCGATAAGTTTAGGGCTGTTTTTAATGCATAGATATGACTGGGTGGCTCAATGCAGATGGGGAGGTGGTTTATGACTGCGTTTATCTGTATGTAGATAAAGCCAATGGAGAGCGGTGAGCGATGTTTACCGCTAGTTTATTGGGATAGCCCTTATTGGGTATGACTACCCCAAAGTGATGGGGTTTAGGCGTATTGCTGGAAAAAGTCAAATAGGCTGTTAAGGGCGTGATTGCGGATGCTGTCGCTCTCAAACAGTATTTCGTGCCGCGCGCCATGGATAATGACCCGCTGGGCCTTCTCCCCTATTGCCCTGTCTTGTGCCGTGTTATCGACTATGGTGTCTTCATCTGCTTGCAGAATTAACGTGGGGACAGTACTGTATTTGACGCTGTTAACGCAGTATTCAGCAGCCTTAATTGACTCGGTTAGCCAGCGATTGGTAGGTGAGCCTAACTGTAATTCGGGGCGCTCGTTATAGAGCTGTTGGTAACGCTGATAGCGTATTCGACAATGAGTAAGCTCATTTTTTTCAAAGGCTACCTGACGATAGTTGCACCCGCCAGGTACATAGTTGGGTTCGCCATCTCGTCTGAATTTGTCTAACCAAGTGGCAAGCCAGAGGACCGCCGGTTTAGGCGCGGGTAACCGTATGCCATACATGGGCGCAGAAAATGCAGCCGCGCTAAAGGTGTGAGGATTACGTGCGACATACAGGCTACTGATGGCGCAGCCCATGGAATGCCCCATCAAAAAAAGAGGGCTCTCTTGTGCTTGTGCGGGTAGGACAACCTGTTCGATAAATTTTTCAAAGTCATCAACATAGTCATCAAAATGCTCGACATGTCCCTTATGAGGATTCAATGTCAGCCGACTAGAGAGTCCTTGTCCTCGGTGATCCAGAGCATAAACATTGTAACCTTGCTGATAGCAATCGTAGATCACTTCTTGGTACTTAAGGTAAGACTCGACGCGGCCATTACTGAGCACTAGGGTGCGCTTATGGCTGGGATGAGTCACTGCCATATAAGCCAGTGTGATCTCTGGGCTGACCGTCAGTTCACCAGTGGTTATTTGTTGCCAAAAACGTTGTAATTGGGGGGAGGTAAGCGTGTGCTCACTGCTGTAAGGATGAGGTATTACTGAGCCAGTTGTCGGTGTCATAGGGGTTACAGTCATTGAGTGAGCAAGATAAAAGTGGGTGCATTATAAGCTCATGAGTGTAACAGAGAAAAGCTTATGATGGCGATCAATCTTGCGTGCTAGCCTTGGGGCTCACCAAGGCTAGCGGCTAGGTTAACCGAGTTGCCCAGCGATCATCAGTTCTTTGGTTTCAGGCACTTCGTTATAGGAGAGTACATGTAGTCCTCTGGCAAAAGCCAGTGCATAACGAGCCAGCAGCGGCCTTAGTTGTGGCGATACCAGTAAGATAGGGCTGTGACCTTTCTCTTTGGTCTCGCTCAGCAGTTGTGGCATGCGCTGTTGTAGCTGGGCGAGTAAACTCGGTTCTACCGGAAAACTGTCGAGTGCCACTTTGCCCTGTTGCTGCGACTGGTTGAGTGCGGTCATCAGGGTTTGCTCTAATTCCGGCGCTAGGGTCAGTACATTCAATTTGGCACTGGTGCCCACTATCTGTTGTAAGATGCTGTTGCGCAATGCACAGCGAACATCGGCGGCCAGTAATACGGGATCTTTGGTCTGCTCGCTGCACTCAAGTAACGTGGTGGCGATGGTGCGAATATCTTTTAACGGCACCTGCTCTTTTAACAGCAAACGAAATACTTTCAGTAATTGCACCGGAGTTAACGCCGTGGTTAAGGATTCTGCCAGTTTAGGCGCTTGTTTACTGAGGCGATCGCTCAGATGCATAATATCATCGTGTTGCAATAAGTCGGCCAGCGATTCTCGTAGCTGTTTGCTCACATGGGTGGCAATAACGGTCGCGTTGTCGACCACCGAGTAGCCTAAATTCAACGCCTTGGCTTTAATATCCGTGTCTATCCAAACCGCATCCATTTGATAGGCTGGTTCGACCGTTAAGATACCATCAATTTTGCCATAGACTGGACCACTTTTAATGGCCATAAGACGATCGGGTTCTAACTCGGCATAGGCCACCTGAGTGCCCATAAAATTGATTTGATAGGCATTAGGGGCAAGAGTGAGGTTGTCTCGTACCCGCACTTCTGCAAGCAAGAAGCCTGCTTGTTCTGACAAGGTGCGTCTAATCCCGGTGAGGCGTTTTTGCAGTTCGGCGCCCTTGGTCTTTTCCACTAAATGCACTAGACGATAGCCAAGGCGAACCTCGATAATATCTGTGTAGGGCAGCGCGTCCCAGCTCGGTGCCGAGGGCTCAGTGAGGGTGTTCTCAATGGTTTCATCAGCGCTACTCTCGGCAATGGGCGTCACATTACGGCTTTGTCGCCATGAGGCGAACCCCAGTAACAGTGCAAACGACAGGAACACCGCTGCTGGCATGCCAGGGGTAATGCCTAAGATAAACATCACCACTGCCGCAGTCGCTAAAGTCTTTGGGTTAGCCAGTAGTTGCCGCGTTAACTGCGCCGGCATCTCTTCAGCATCAGAGACGCGGGTCACTATGATGGCTGCCGCTGTGGCTAACAATAGTGAGGGGATCTGGGCAACTAGGCCGTCACCTATGGTGAGTAGCGCGTAAGTTTTAAAGGCATCGGCGGCACTGAGATCGTGCATAAAGATACCGATACTGATACCACCAATAATGTTGATCGCGAGGATCAACAGGCCGGCAATGGCATCACCACGGACAAACTTAGAGGCACCGTCCATCGAACCATAGAAATCGGCTTCTCTGGCGACATCTTGGCGGCGGATGCGGGCCTGTTCATGGGTGAGGGTGCCTGCATTAAGATCGGCATCAATCGCCATCTGTTTACCGGGCAAGGCATCGAGTGTAAAGCGCGCAGATACCTCAGAAATACGTTCGCCACCTTTAGTGATCACCACAAAGTTGATGATCATTAAGATGAGGAAGATTACCGCACCGACAACATAGTTGCCGCCAATGACCACTTCACCAAAAGCTTGAATGACTCGACCTGCAGCATCGCCGCCTTCGTGGCCTTCAATTAACACCACTCGGGTGGATGCCACGTTCAGTGTCAAGCGCATCAAGGTGGCTAGCAGTAGGAGCGTTGGGAATACCGAAAACTCCAATGGCCGGCGGATCGACACACTCACCAACAACACCATCACCGCAAGGACGATGTTGAAGGTAAAGAGGACGTCGAGCAACCAAGGTGGCAGCGGCAAAATCACCATCGCCAGAATCGCCAGCAGCATCACAGGGATACCGATAGCGCTATAGTTTCCTGAAAAGGTGCGTGATAGCCAGTTCATAGGTTAAGCAATCCTTTAATCGTGTCGTAAATGTGGAGGAATGAAGAAATGAGGCAAAGGCTCAGGCTTTTGTTGTTTGCCTTGGCGAGACGCCTTAATCTGCATTACATAGCTAAGTACATGGGCAATCGCGGTAAATAGCGCTGCCGGAATTTGTTGATCGACCTGTGTCGTATGATAGATAGCGCGGGTAAGCGCCGGGATCTCAATCACTTCGATATTATGTTGCTTGGCGAGCTTACGCATATACAGGGCTAACTCTTCGGTGCCCTTAGTGATAACGTAAGGGGCATCAGCCAAGTTGGGGTCATACTTTAAGGCCACCGCATAATGGGTGGGGTTAACCAAGAGCACATCGGCTTTTGGAATCACGGTATCGGCACGAGAGCGCGCCATACGTTGTTGTAATTGACGTATTTTGGCCTTAATTTCGGGCTTACCTTCCTGCTGCTTATGTTCATCTTTAAGATCTTGATGAGACATGCGCAGCTCTTTACGGTGATGCCAATATTGATAGGGCACATCAATCAGCGCGATGGCCAGCAGACCTGTACCTAAATAAAGCATCCCTTCCGATAGCAGGGTCATACCGCGGCTAATCGCCTCGTCGATGGGCAGCTGACTGTAGTTCAGCAGCTCTTGTAAATGACTACTTAAAAACGTAAACATGATGCCGATCAACAACACAATTTTAAGCACAGACTTAAGCAGCTCGACCAAGGATTGCACCGAGAAGATGCGACCAATGCCAGAGACAGGATCGATGCGGCTATATTTAAATCCCGCATTACTAAAGCTCAATAGGGGGCCACCGGGCAGGGCGCCAGCCACGGCAGCCAATAGTGCCACCATAATAAACAGCGGCCCCAATAGCTCGAGCATATGCATCAGGCTCGCGCCTAAGTGGCGTGTCATCATATCTGGCTGGTTAAGATCGGCCTTGGTCAGGTACATATTGTATTTGAGCAGCTCTTTGACTTTCTCGGCAAACCAGTCGGCACTGCTGGTGAGCATCAAAGAACAGCTAATGATCAGTGCCGCTGCCGCCAGATCTTTCGATCGCGGTACCTGGCCCTCTTCTCTGGCCTTGCGCAGTTTCTGCTGGGTGGGTTCCTCGGTTTTATCGTGCTTATCGTCCTGACTCATGCACTGCCACCAATAAATTGATACATAGCGGTGAGCGCATCGAGGCAGACATCGCTGTAGCGACTAGGGATACCACTGAAAGAGAGTAATACGCACAGCAAGCCCATCAGCATGGTCATCGGAAAACCCAGCGAAAAAATATTCAACGAGGGGGCGGCGCGGCTTAATACGCCAAAGGTAATGTTAACCATCAACATGGCTAATACTGCCGGAATCGCCAGCATTAATGACGCCGAAAATAGCCAGCCAACGCGATTAACCAGTCCCATTAACGGCAGATCAAAAATGCCAGTGCCAACTGGCCACAGACGAAAGCTGTCGACCAGTATGCCAATCGCGACTAAGTGACCATCTAAGGCTAGGAAGATTAAGGTGCCAAACATCAAAAACCATTGGCTTAAAATCGGATTAGAGTTGCCATTAGCCGGATCATTCATAATGGCCATCGCCAAGCCCATCTGCAGTGACATGATAGTGCCCAGCATGCTCATCACGTGCAGTAAGATGCTGAGAAACAACCCCAGCATAAAGCCAATTAATAACTGTTCAATCGCCAGTAACAGCGCGCCAACCGAGACGGCATCCACCTGAGGCACGGGGGGCAGCATAGGGCCTAGCAGCGCGGCCAAGCAGAATGCCAGTAAAATCCTCACCGTCACAGGTACGAAGGCATTACCCAGCAACGGCATCACGATAAATGCCCCCATTAGGCGACAAAAAGGCCACCAGAAGCTGCCAATCATGGTGCTGATCTCGATTGAAGTGAGCGAAAGCATGTCAGCCTATGATGTGGGGAATGTTCATAAATAACTGGTCGAAGAAATCCATTAGTTTCTGAATTAACCAATGGCCAGCAAAAAGTACCATTAACAGGGTCAAGACCAAGCGGGGTAAGAAACTCAAGGTTTGTTCATTGACCTGAGTTGCCGCTTGGAATACGGCGATCAACAAGCCCAGCACTAGGCCGGGGGTCACGAGCACCATCACCATGGCGACCACAAGGTACATGGCATCGGCAAATAAAACCGTGAGTTGGTTGGTATCCATGACGTTACCCAAAACTCGCGGTCAGGGTACTGACCGTCATCGACCAGCCATCAACCAAAACAAAGATCATCAGCTTAAATGGCAGCGAAATGATCAGTGGCGACAACATCATCATCCCCATAGACATCAGCACGCTGGCCACGACCAAGTCGATCACTAAAAAGGGTAAAAATAACAAAAAGCCAATTTGAAATGCCGTTTTTAGCTCGCTCAGCACAAAGGCGGGCATTAGCACAAAAAAGGGCACATCTGCCGCTTTAAGATTGGTAGGTTCACCCGCAATCTTAAGCATCTGCTCTAAGTCGGTTTCTCGGGTTTGTGCCAGCATAAACTGACTCAAGGGCACTTTGGCAATAGCGACCGCTTCGGTTAGTTCAAGCTGACCTTGATCATAAGGCAGGTAGGCATCTTGATAGATACGCTCCCCCACCGGGCGCATGATAAAAATCGTTAGCACCAGTGCAATCCCGATAAGCACCTTATTCGGTGGGCTCTGCTGTAAGCCTAATGCCTGTCTTAAAATGGCCAATACGACGACGATGCGCGTAAAGCTGGTCATCATCATTAGCAGCGCAGGCAACAGGCTTAGCGCTGTCATCAGCGCTAAGATCTCCAGCTTTATATTGACGGCTTGGCTCTCTTGAGCCCCATCGAGCGTGAGTAATGTGAGGCCATCAGCGGCAAATGCCTGAGGCGCTAAAAGGCATAGGCACAGTATCAACGCTCGCAGTAGCATTAGTCGCTTGCTCCGCCTAAACCGATATCTTCCACTTCAAGTAGACGTACACCGTAGCGTCCGCCCACCTCAACCACTTCACCCTTACCTAGCAGTGCACCGTTGACTCTGATATCTAAGGGCTCACCCACCATACGGTCTAAGGCAATCACGTCGCCTTCACCCATGCGGGTCAGCTCACCAAGACACATCTCTGCACTGGCCAATTCAAGGGTGACCTGCACAGGAAGCTGTTGAAAGAATGAGATATCTTTCAATGGTTTATTTTGAGCCTTAGGCGTTGAAAAGTTATCTTCGGCGAAAATGTCATCGTCGAGTAAAAACTCGTCATTCGATAGTAAGTCCTGTTCAGCCAATGTTGCTGTCCTCATGTTGAAATATATCTTGGGTCAATTTGGCGACCATTTGGCCTTCGTGACTATGCACAGAAGCCTGGAATAAGGGGCGGTTACCCACATTAAGCTGGCCCTTAGGGTTTAAATTCATTGGCAGTATGTCGCCAACGTTAAGCTGATTAAGCGAGCGCACTGGCATGGCGTGCTGGCCTAAGGTCATCTGCAGTTTAATGGGTAATTGTTGTAGCCAAAGTTCGAGCTTTTTCGCCAGATCTTTGTTGACGACAGGCTCCTTAGGCTGCTCAGCCATCAAGCCGAGTAAGTGTTCGGTCATGCAAAACAGCATAGGTGGTACGAAACGTTCTTTGCCCAGTTCGATAGACCAGACTGCTGGCGCATCGAGTGTCATTGGTGGTTTCACCAATTCAAGTTCAATCTGCTCAGCGTCCATTGCCGTCATAGGTAGTGCATTTAAGGTGTGTACCAATAAGTTTTTCACTAGTCTGAACTCAGACTGGCTGGGCTCACGCAGCGGTGAGCTCAGAGGCGTGGCTAGGCTACCGTAATAGCAACTGGCCAGCTGATCTAAAGTGCAGCTATCGATGCGCCACCAACCTAGGGTCGTTTGTTGATAGCGGCACACAAACCAGGCATGGTAATGCTCAGGCTGCTGCGGATTATCTTGCTCTGTCAGCGTCACGTTATGCGCAGGGCCATGACCATTACGGATTAAGGGCGCCAGTACTGCATTGATGGCATCAAGTAATGGTCTGCGGCTAAGGACCAACTGCTGCAGTAAGCGTGCTCGAGCAAGTTTCTCTTGTACGAGCATCACTGGCCTAACCTTGTGGCCCGAGCCTGCCTTAAGTAGGCGAGATTTCGTCGTTGTTTTCATTTTTTCTCCGCATTGAAAGCAAGGTTCGCCTAACTGCTCACGCTAAGTACTGATTTAAAAGTTTTGATTTAAAAAGGACAAATACTAAAAATAACTCACATTAGCCTTGTTATGTCATTTATGTCATTCGTTTGCTCAAAATCAAAAAGTGAGCAATGGATCACACTTTAAAAATAAAACCTAATATAGGGTTTGTTTTATTTTTGCTCATCACTTTCGATTCGTTTGTTAGATAAAGTTTACCGATTGATCATTATTAAACATCTCATTATCAATTAGCTATTTTTATCATTAAATAAGCGCCAAATTTTTGTCGATAGTTATTTTATTGACTCTTTAAGTGTCATCTTTTTATATTTAAAGTGCAGTCCTTCTTAATTGGGCGCTAAACATACCAGTCAAGTATGTCGGTTTCAATATTAAAAGATCACCCATAGTGAACTATTTTTTAATCAGTGTGTAATTGACATAATATCTGTCATACTAGTAAAGTACTTTGCGTTTATATCGGGCAGCTCTCGATAAGACGCCTAAAGTAGTGTTAATTACTACTTTTTGAAAGATAAGGTTTTTTGCTAAATTATTGGTCGTTATATTCCCAGTGGACTAGGTATTAATTAATGAATCAACTAATTGATTTTCATTGATTGATTACTAGTTTTTTTTGGGTGAAAAATCGTCAGAATATATAGGTTGATTAATCTGAGTTAATTTATATCGCTTTATCACTTTGTTATTAAGCGTTTGGGTGACTTATTTGATGTTTGCGTGGATTAATTTGCGATGGACCGCGTTACTAGTTTTTAACAAATTGTGTTCCAGAGTAATTATTGCCAAAGATTAAGCTTTAGGAGTGTCGATCACGCCATAAGAATAAAAGGCATTGAGGTTGTTTATGCGTGGTTTTGTTAGTTTTTCTTTACTCTTATTGTTGGTATTGTCGGCCCCAGTCGCAATCGCGAATCCTAATCTGACCGTTTATAAGACGCCGCTTGAAAAAGCTCAGTGGCTGTTCGAAGGTGATCGCTTTGGCTGTGAGTTACGCCACCCGGTTATGGGTTTTGGTGAAATGGCGCTCGTCGCTCAGCCAGGCCAGCCGATTCGTTTAGTACTCAATGCCGATTGGCTGGCGCTTAACGATTTAGGTATTACCGCCAGTATCGAACCTTCTGCATGGCAGTCTCAGACCAGTATTTTGGCCCACACCACCTTACAAGGTCAGGGGAAAAGCGCAGTAAGCACCGCCTCTGCTGATCTCTTTCTCGAAGCATTAGAAAGTAATTATGCGTGGCAAATGTTGCTCGTCGAGCAAGGTGAGTTGCTCTATCAAATCGACTCCAGCGCAGTATCGACCCAAGCGGGAGCGCGCGCGATGAGCCAGTGCATACGTAATTTGCTACCCAAGCCTTTTTCTTATGTTCGCCAGCGTGAATTGTTGTTTGCCAAAGGTTCAGACACCTTAACGGCGTCACAGTTGGCCGACATCAAAGCGATCGCCGCCTACGTTAAGGTTGATAAACAGATTAACCAAATTTTGGTCGATGGTCATGCCGACAGCAACGGCGATCGACTGGCGAACTTGATGTTAAGCAGACAACGCAGTGACGAAGTGGTCGCACGCTTGATTGAGCAGGGGATAAGTCGCGCCATGATACAGGTGCGCAGTCATGGCATTCGCTACCCCAAAAGCAGCAACATATCTGAGGCGGGTCGACAGGCCAATCGCAGAGTCAGCATACGTTTAGTTAAGCAGACCTCAAAGTGATAGGTTCCAATTGGAGAGCATCGATATGAATACCCTCAGTATTAGAACCCTAGGCATTGAGCTGCCAGATGAAATCCAGCAACAGTTGTTTAGTGCTGGATTTAGTTTATGGCAACAAAGCACTAGTCAGCCTTGGTTAACCTTGGTTAACTTATCACAGTGTGATCCCACCGAAGTGGCTGCGCAACTCACCCAGTATCAAACCGCAAATCTGGTGGCACTGTTAGCGCCAGAGCAAAGTGAATTAGCCGCAGCGGCGATGCAAGCTGGCGCGCAGGATTACTTATTACTGCCAGTGATTGGCGAGTCGCTATTTGCGCTGTTAAACCGGTTACGCCGTCTCGAGCAGCCCGACACCAGTTTAGTTGTCGCTGCAGCCGTAAGCCGCCAGCTATTGATGTTAGCGCATCGCGCCGCCGCAACCGAGGCCAGCGTCCTGCTTTGTGGTGAGAGCGGCACAGGTAAAGAGCCACTCGCTCATTATATTCATCGCCACTCATCACGAGCCAATAAGGCATTTGTGGCCATAAACTGCGCGGCCATTCCTGAGAGCATGTTGGAATCGGTACTGTTTGGTCACGTCAGAGGGGCCTTCACCGGCGCTGTATGTGATAAAGCGGGTAAATTTGAACAGGCCAACGGTGGCACCTTGCTACTCGATGAAATAGGCGAAATGCCACTGTTGTTGCAAGCGAAATTATTGCGAGTATTACAAGAGCGCGAAGTCGAACGCTTGGGTGGTAATCAGCTGATCCCGTTAAATATCAGATTAATCGCCTCGACCAATAAAGACTTACGTAAAGCCGTTGAGATGGGCAGCTTCAGAGAAGACCTCTTCTATCGCCTGGACGTGTTACCGCTAACCATTTCACCGCTGCGTGAACGCAAGGCCGATATTTTACCCTTAGCCGAACATTTTTTATGTTTATACGACACCCCTGAGTCGGCGGCGCCGTGCTACTTCAGCGAACCGGCAAAACAGCTATTAATGGCACACGATTGGCCGGGCAATGTACGTGAGTTAGAAAACTGTATTCAACGCGCGTTAGTGATGCGCCGCGGCCAGGCGATACAAGCGGCAGAGTTAGGCTTAGCCGTTGAGCTGCTGATGTCACCAGAGCCTACAGACAATGGCGATGGCCTCAAGGCGTCTAAGCGTCAGGCAGAGTTTCAATATATCGTCGACATCCTCAAACGTTTCAATGGTAATCGTAACCAAAGTGCCGATGCACTAGGGATGACCACGCGAGCGCTGAGGTACAAGTTGGCACAAATGCGCGAGTCGGGCATCGACGTCGATCAATTACTACAACGTGCTGGTCAAGCGGCATGAAGCAAC
Source organism: Shewanella sp. 492 (assembly GCF_059338445.1). Lineage (NCBI taxonomy): Bacteria > Pseudomonadati > Pseudomonadota > Gammaproteobacteria > Alteromonadales > Shewanellaceae > Shewanella > Shewanella sp. 492. The sequence goes on along the minus strand of NZ_CM181702.1, from coordinate 3,920,511 downwards.
TAAAGAAAAATAGGAATTGTTATGGTTAATGGGACGCACGTCAGCTCGACTGGACTACTCGACACCCTGAGCGTGCATCGTGAGATTGCCAAGGGAGCCATCAATATTAGCGCCAATCCTGCCGATAATGGCATGGCTGTTGGATCGTTTACCGAGTTGATGAAACACAAAATCTCGGCGATAAACCAAGATCAAAACCACTCATCAATGATGATGAAAGCGGTAGATAGCGGCAAGAGCGACGACTTGGTAGGTGCCATGGTCGCGTCACAAAAGGCTAGCCTATCCTTTTCGGCCATGATGCAAATCCGTAATCGATTGGTGCAAGCCTTCGACGATGTAATGAAGATGCCTTTGTAAGGAAATTGTTGTATGTCTACTTCTGTTATTCAATCTAGCCCGGACATCAACGCCGATGCCCGTACTAGCCCGTTGGCGAGTGTGGCGCAAAAGTGGCGTCAGTTCACCAATGGTGACCGTCAGGTGATGGTATTGGCGCTGCTGTCCAGTGTGGTGGCGAGCGTGATCGTGCTTATGCTATGGACCGCCAGTCAAGGGTATCGCCCGCTGTATGGCAGCCAAGAAAACGTTGAAACCTCGCAAGTTATTGAAGTGCTTGAGGCGGAGGGTGTTAATTATCGACTCGAAGCCAATACCGGTTTAGTGCTGGTGGCCGAAGATCAACTCGGCATGGCGCGGATGTTACTCGCTGCCCGTGGTGTAAAGGCTAAAGTGCCATCAGGGATGGATCAGCTCGACAACGCAGGTCTGGGCACCAGCCAGTTTATGGAGCAGGCGAAATACCGTCACAGCCTCGAAGGCGAATTATCGCGCACCATTATGGCACTCAAGCCGGTTCGTGCCGCACGAGTGCATTTAGCTATCCCTAAGCGTACCCTGTTTATCCGTCAGCAGCCCGAACTCCCCACGGCTTCGGTGATGGTGCAACTCTATTCTGGCTCGACATTGAACGAAGCTCAAGTAGAGTCGATTGTGAACCTAGTGGCGGGCAGCGTCACAGGTATGACGCCGGCTAACGTTAAAGTGGTCGATCAAAACGGTAACTTTTTAAGTGCCGCTATCGCTGATAATCAAGATATTACTCAGGCGCGCGACCGCCAACTGCAATACACCCGCGAGTTAGAGCAGAGCTTAATCGCCAACGCTTCATCTATGTTGGCGCCTGTACTAGGGGCTGAAAATTTCCAAGTCAGAGTGACCGCCAAAGTTAATTTTAACCAAGTGGAAGAGACCAAAGAGTCACTCGATCCACAAGCCGTGATGACCCAAGAGCGCACCAGTTTAGACGATAACAATGCCGCCATTGCGGCAGGCATCCCTGGCGCCTTGAGCAATCAACCACCGCAGCCAAACGAAGAGGATGCAGGCACAGATACTAACCGAAATGTGCGTCAAGAAGAGAGCCGTCAATATGATGTTGGCCGCTCAGTACGCCATATCCGTTATCAGCAGATGCAGTTAGAAAACCTCTCTGTGTCGGTATTGGTCAATAGTGCCACTATCGCCGATGCTGCGCAGGAAGAGGCGCAGCTACTCAAATTAGGCAACATGGTGAAAGATGCCATCGGCTTTTCAGCTCCGCGAGGCGATAGCTTTAGCATCAATGCGTTTGCTTTTGCCCCCATTACCGTGGCCGAATTTAGCCCAATGCCTTGGTGGCAGGCTGAGCATTATCAAACTTACCTACGCTATCTGATCGGTGGATTGTTGGGGATCGGCCTGATCTTCTTCGTGTTGCGTCCACTGGTGAAGCACTTGACTCGGACCTCACAGAAGAAAGCCGACAACACCGAAGCCGAAAACCAAGCTGCACTCCCCACCGCGGCTATCAGCGAGCCCGCGCCAGCGGCCTTACCGCCAAAAGCCAGTGGTGACAAACAGCTTGCCGACGCCGATTGGCTGGGTAGTCAAGGATTGCCAGAGCCGGGTTCACCCTTAACGGTGAAGATGGAGCACCTCAGCATGCTGGCAAATAAGGAACCGGCACGGGTTGCCGAAGTAATAGCTCATTGGATAGGTAATAAAGACGGTGAATGATAATAACGATCTCGACATCAAGATGGACAACTATTCGCAAGCGGCCATGTTGCTGCTGAGCATGGGTGAAGAAGGCGCAGCGATGGTGATGGCGCATCTCGACCGTGATGATGTCCAGCACCTGAGCCACAAAATGGCTCGCCTCTCCAGCATCACTCAACAAAAAGCGGAAGCGGTATTGAGCCGCTTCTTCGAGCGCTATAAAGAGCAGTCGGGTATTGCCAGAGCCTCACGCTCTTATTTACAAAAAACCCTCGATATCGCCTTGGGTGATCGCGTGGCTAAAAGTCTGATCGACAACATCTATGGCGATGAAATTAAAGTGCTGGTGAAACGCTTAGAATGGGTGGAACCTAAACTGCTTGCCAGAGAAATTGCCCACGAGCATAGCCAGCTACAGGCAGTGTTGCTGGGCTTGCTACCACCAGAAAGTGCCGCCGAAATTTTAAAAATGTTGCCAAGCGTCAGCCAAGACGAGGTGTTAATTCGTATTGCTCAGCTGGGCGATCTCGACCGCCACGTGGTCGATGAACTGCGTCAGCTGGTGGAGCGCTGCATGCTGATGGCGATGGAAAAGAGCCACACTCAAGTGGCAGGCGTTAAGCAAGTGGCCGATATTCTTAACCGTTTTGAAGGCGACCGTGAGCAGTTGATGGAGATGATTAAACTGTTCGACAAACAGTTGGCCAGCGATGTTACCGACAACATGTTCGACTTTATTATTTTGGGGCGTCAAAAGTCAGATACTTTGCAGACCTTATTAGGACAAGTGCCAGGTGAAACCTTAGCCCTAGCCCTAAAAGGGATCGACTTAGAGCTTAAAGACGCGCTACTCGATGCCTTACCTAAACGTATGTCATCGGCGATTGAAACTCAGGTCGATGCCCTGGGGAGTGTGCCGGTAAGCCGCGCCAACGGTGCGCGCAAGGATATTATGACGCTCGCCAAGCAGATGGTGGCAGATGGCGAAATTGAGTTACAGCTATTTGAAGAGCAGGTGGTGAGCTAATGGCGGACAAACCTACCCGCTGGCGCTTAGATGACAAGCTAGCACGACGCTATCGATTTCCGCCGCTCTCCAGCGCTGGCGAGCCCGGCAGTGAAGGCTCTGGCTGGCAAGATTATCAGCAAGCGTTCGAGCAAGGCTACGATGAAGGCATGCAGCAAGGCCGCGACGCTGGCTATGAAGTAGGCTTGCAAGAGGGCACAACCGCTGGGCATGCCGCCGGTTTTTTGCAAGGTAAACTTGAAGGCCAGCAAGCAGGCAAAGCCAGTATCGATGAGCAGCTCAATGAGATAATTGCTCCCCTGGGGGCGCTCAAAGCCTTGCTAGAAGAAGGTCATTGCAAACAGGTCAGTGAACAGCAGAGCCTGATTTTAGATCTGGTTCGCCGCGTCTCACAACAGGTGATCCGCTGTGAATTAACCCTGCAGCCGCAGCAAATCCTTAAGCTGGTGGAAGAGACCTTAAGCGCACTGCCCGATGATCAAAGTGACGTTAAAATTCACCTTGAGCCTTCGGCCGTGACCAAGTTAAAAGAGCTGGCCGAAGATAAAATCCGTGGCTGGAACCTAGTACCAGACGCCAGTATTTCTGCTGGCAGCTGCCGCATTGTCAGCGATAAATCTGACGCCGATGCCTCGGTAGAAACGCGGCTCGATGCCTGCATGCAGCAGGTCGAAGCCAAATTGAATGAGGCGGAACTTGAAGCCTGAGTTAGCACCGCAGGACTGGCCTAATGTGCCCGTTGCCCGTGTCTATGGACGGTTGACTCGAGTCAACGGCCTGTTGCTGGAGGCCGTTGGCTGCCAGCTTGGCATGGGCGATCGCTGCCAAATCGAGGGGCGTAATGGCCGGCTTATCGAAGCCGAAGTGGTGGGCTTTCATAAGGATGTGCTCTGTCTCATGCCGATTGAAACCACCCAAGGGCTGATGCCCGGCGCCCGCGTGCTACCCATGGTCGAGCAGCAAACGCTAACCATAGGTGAAGGGCTGCTCGGACGGGTACTCGATGGATTAGGTCAGCCGTTAGACACCTTAGGCGAGTTAACCGGTATCGCCCGCGTGCCACAATCAGACACCAGTTATAACCCCTTGTTGCGTCAGCCAATAAAACAAGCGCTGGATGTTGGTGTGAGAGCCATCAACAGTTTATTGCCCATAGGCCGTGGCCAACGCTTAGGCTTGTTTGCCGGCTCAGGCGTGGGTAAGAGTGTGCTCTTGGGCATGATGACCCGCTTCACCGAAGCCGATGTGGTGGTGGTGGGATTGATTGGCGAGCGTGGCCGCGAAGTACGCGAATTTATTGAAGAGACTCTTGGCGAAGCTGGCCGGCGCCGCGCGGTGGTGATTGCCGCACCCGCCGATACCACGCCCTTGATGCGCCTGCGCGCGATGCGTTTATCCCATGCCATTGCCTGTGGTTTTCGCGATCAGGGCAAGCAAGTATTACTGCTGGTGGATTCGTTAACTCGCTACGCTCAGGCGCAGCGAGAAATCGCCCTCAGCTTGGGCGAGCCGCCAGCCACTAAAGGCTACCCGCCTTCGGCATTTGCGCAGTTGCCTCGTTTGGTGGAGATGGCCGGTAATGGTCAGCACCCACAAGGCACCTTAACCGCCTTCTATACGGTACTAACCGAGGGGGACGACCAGCAAGACCCCGTGGCGGATTCGGCCCGTGCGATCCTCGATGGCCATATTGTACTGAGCCGTAAACTGGCCGAGCGCGGCCATTTTCCCGCCATCGACGTTAATGCATCTGTGAGCCGTTTAGCCACTCAGATCGCCAGCCCAAGTCAGCTAGAGCAGAGCCATATTATGCGCCACCTCTTGAGTCGCTATAACGAGGTGCGTGAATTATTGCCATTAGGCGGTTATCAGGCGGGGCAAGATCCCGAGATGGACTTGGCTGTACAAGCCTATCCCGAGATGGCCAAGTTTTTACGCCAAGCGGCCGACACCAAAATCAGCCGCGCCGATAGTCTGCAACAGTTAGAGCAATTAATGGAAGTGATGGGTTATGCGCCAGCGTCAGCGACAACTGTCTAGATTGTGTCAACAGGAAGAGAAAAAGCTCGCGCAATTAGGGCTAAAGCGTGATGAGGCGTTGCGCCGTATGCAGCAGGCTCAGCAACAACATCAAGCCTTAAGTGAGATGATCAGCGATTATAGCGGTCGCCAATATGGGGCGCATCCGCTGTTATGGCAAAACGCGACCCAGATGGCCCAAGCGTTAGAGCCGATGAAGAGCAAACTGGCTCAACAGCAGACCTTGCTGCAACAAGAGCAGGCACGAGTCGACAATTTATGGCGTAAGCAGTTGGGGCGGCAGCAAGGACTAAAGTGGTTACAGCAGCAGACCAACGAGGCGCTACTGGAGCACAGCATGCGTCAAGAGCAAGCGACCTTAGATGATATGGCAGGGTTTTATACGCGGGGCAATGTGTCTCGCTAACGCAATTTCAGCTTAACATTAGCGAGCTAGGTGATTGCCGTAATCTATCTGTTGATGCTGGCTATCAGGATTGAGCAACCGAGTGAGGGTTTCTTGCTGCAATGCTAATAGACGGCCATTCACTTCATTGGCCTGATGGCTATCTTTCACTAGCAACTGTAAGTTATCCCACAAAATTTTAATTTGTGGACGCAACTGATTCGGAAGGGCGGCCAGTAAGCGCTTCATGCCATTGGCATCGCCATCAAACCCCAATTGTATCAGGATCTCACTACGCTGAGCGGCCCGTTGTGCTAGTTTGTCGCACAGTGCCGTTTGACGCGTATTATGCAGTGATAGCCCTTGGTTGTCGGTGCGCTGCATTAATTCTCTTTGATGTTTCAGCATGCTTTTTAGCTGGCTGTAGTCATCCACATCTAAGCGAATATCACGTAGCAGCGTCTGCACTAACAAGCGCTTATCAACTTGGGGTTTATCCATGTTGGTTAAGCATCTTATCGGCAATCTGATCTAAATCTACTGAGAAGCTACCGTCTTGCAGCGACTGACGCAGTGCGGCAATTTTGTCATGATCCACATCGTCAAGTTGCTGTAGTGCCTGCTGAGATTGTTCAAGCGACTGCCAATCCTGACTGATCGAAAGCTGCGCTGGAGCAGACGTAGCGGCTGATTGAGGCGCTGGGGTGGCTTGAGCATTTACATTGCTCTTATTGGCCCCAATCTCAGCTCCAATAGCGCTGTTGATTTTATTGATTTCCATTGTACTCACTCGATAATTCGGCTTGATACTCTATATGAGCGACCGGATTGTGACATCGCTAAAACTTTTTTAGGGATTTTTTAAGCTAATAAGCCTAAAACTGGGTGCGGACTCGACCTTTGGCCACCACATAGGCGGTGATCACCTTGCCTGAACTGCTATTTTTAACCCGAATAGCATCGCCCTCTTTACCCACATCCAAGGCGACGCCGAGCATATTAGCATAAAACCCCTCACTGCTGGCCTCGATAATCACCTCATCGCCGACATTAATCAGCCTTGGCGCCTCGAGATAGGCGGCGCGAATAGGTTTATTTTTACGCAGTTTGCGGGTTACTTGTTGGCCAAGCAAGTTGGCCTCTTGGGTGATCACATCTTGATCTGAGGCCTTCAGCGGTAACATTTTCCAGTGCAGATCGGCAGATGTCACTATCTCATCTCTTTGCAAGTTCCTATTGGCGACAGGTAAATAGGCGTGCAGCGTCACTTTTGCCCTGACATACAAAGACCAACCTTGAGAGGGGCAACTCAGCTTGCGTTGCACTCGGCCGAAGGGTAAGCCTTGAGGCGGATCTATGGTGATGCTTTGCGGGCAAGGCTCAAGGTTATCAGCCCCTGATGGCACGCGAATCACCATCTTATGTTGCACCTTATCGATAGCCTGTTGCTGTTGCCAGCGGCTCAGTTGTGTTTCGATTGAGCGCCGCATCTGTTGCTCAATTTGTGCGCTGGCGGAAGTTGTGTCTGTCTGGCTATACACCGGCAGCGGAAGTAAACCGAATCCGCCTAAGAGGAAGAGGGAAGTTAGGCTTCCGACTATGGCAGGTCTCAACATCTAAGTGTTTGTTTAATTTGATTTAAAATACTTGGCATATTAATTGTATACTCAGTGCCATAAACATTGTTGAGCATACATTACTAGGAATTGAGATGGCTATCAACCTCGATACGGCGTTGGGAATTCACCCCCAAACACTGAACTTTAGGGTAGAGAGAAGCAAGGTGCTGGCGGGTAATTTGGTGAACGCCGAAACCCCTGGTTACAAGGCGCGAGATCTGGACTTCAGTAAGGTAATGGCTCGCATTGAATCGGGTGCCAGCAACGCTAATCGCTACGATATCGGTTATCGCGTGCCTTATCAAAGTTCTGCCGACAATAACACGGTTGAGCTTGGCAAAGAGCAGGCGAGATATTCGCAAAATGCGATGGATTATCAGACCAGCCTGACATTTCTTAACATGAAAATTGCCGGCTTAAAAACGGCTATCGAAGGTCGCTAGGAGTCCCTATGTCATTTGGAGAAATCTACCAAATAGCGGGTGCAGGCATGAATGCCCAAACCATACGCTTAAATACCGTGGCCAGTAACTTAGCCAATGCCGGAACGGCTGCCGAGTCGCCAGAGCAAGCTTACCGTGCGTTAAAGCCGGTATTTGCCACTATCTATAGCCAGATGCAAGAAGGCAAAGCCGCCAGCGCCTCGGTTGAGATTAGCGATATAGTGCAAGCCGATGCGCCGCTGGATATGCGTTATGAGCCCAACCATCCGTTTGCGAACGAGCAAGGTTACGTGGCGTATTCCAACGTTAATACCGTTGAAGAGATGGCCGACATGATGGCGGCGAGCCGTTCGTTTGAGACCAGTGTTGAAGTGATGAACCGTGCCCGCTCTATGCAGCAGGGCTTACTGCAATTAGGAAACAAGTAAATGGAAGTAGGACGTACTACGGACAGCCAAGCGCAGCAGAGCGCTAATGTGTTGCAAGCGCCAGGCAATGATGCTGCCTCGCTCAAAAATGAATTTATGACGTTGATGATTGCTCAGATCCAAAACCAGGATCCGACTAAGCCGATTAACAGTGCCGAATATGTCTCGCAGTTAGCTCAGTTCTCGCAAGTAGAGAGCTTAGAGTATATGCGCGAAAACCAGTCGAACCAGATGGTGATGATGGAGAACTTAGGCATAGTGCAATCGGCATCGCTGATTGGCAAGAGTGCCATGGTGCCAGCCTCTGGCCTTGAACTAGGCAATGAAGCGGTTGAAGGCAAAGTGTTTTTAGAAAACGGCGTCGAAGACCTAGAGATTGAGGTGATCAACGAGCAAGGCGAAGTGGTGCAAACCGTTAAGCTGGGCGCGCAATCTAAAGGCGATATCGCCTTTAACATTGACCCCGAAGCCTTAGGCTTGCCTGCGGGCAAATATGAGCTTAAAGCCAACGCCACCGTGGGCGAGTCGGTGTTAATGGCACCCACATACATTAAAGCGCCAATCGAAAAAATTCATTTCGCGAGCGCATCAGGAATGATGATGGCCGAGATGGGCCATGGTCTAGGCACAATTTCAGTGCTGAATATTTCTGAAGTTTCATAAATTTATTTTAATAGGGTATTAGAATGTCATTTAACATAGCGCTAAGCGGCTTACAGGCCACGACACAAGATCTCAACACCATCAGTAATAACATTGCTAACTCATCTACCGTGGGTTTTCGTGGTGGCCGTAGTGAATTTGCCGCCATCTATAACGGCGGCCAAGCCGGTGGCGTCAGCGTCATGTCGACCAGCCAAAACTTTTCCAAGGGTGGCAGCTTAACTTACACCGGACGCCAGTTAGATATGGGGATCCAGGGTGAAGGTTTCTTCGTGCTAAAAGGCGTTGATGGCGGCGGTATGTATGCCCGTGCGGGTATGTTCCATCAGGATTCACAAGGTTTTATCGTTGACCCTGTGGGTAATCGCTTACAGGGCTATGCCGCGGGCGCCACAGGTCAAATTCAAACGGGTAACACCACTGATCTGCAAGTGCAAACGGCGGCCTTGGCGGCCAAAGCCACTACTACAGTTGGCTTAGTCTCAAACCTTGATGCTCGCGTCGATGTGATTGACCCAGCGTTAGTGCCTTTCGATCCTGCCAACATGGACAGCTACCACTCATCAAGCACCGTCAGTGTGTATGACTCTTTAGGTAACGAACACGCACTCACCCAATACCATGTAAAAACCGCCTCTAACGAGTGGAGCGTGCACTACATGATGGAAGGTGTTGATGTGACACCTGCTGGCGGTCACACCATGACCTTTGATTCAAACGGTATCTTAACCGCTGGCAATACCCTGACCATGAACATCAACGACCCAGCTATCTTAGATGGCGCGACGGCGATGGCATTCGATGTGGGCTTTGATAAGAGCACCCAATATGCGGCGGCGTACAATAACTCTAGCCTGAGCCAAGACGGTTACACCTCTGGTGATCTAAAGGGCGTACGTCTCGATGACAACGGTTTGCTATATGGCACATACACTAACGGCCAAGAGCAGTTACAGGGCCAAGTGGCACTGGCTAACTTCGCTAACCCTAATGGCCTAGAACCTATCAGTAACAATGCCTGGGTTGCCACAAACGGTGCCGGCCAAGCTATTCTTGGCGCGCCCGCTACCGGCACCATGGGTAACGTTACCGGCGGCTACTTAGAAGGCTCTAACGTCGATACCACCGCAGAGATGGTTAACTTGATGTCAGCGCAGCGTAACTACCAGTCTAACGCTAAGGTGCTGGACGTTAACTCGACCATGCAGCAAGCCTTACTTAACGCTATTTAAGGGCTAACAACATGGACAAGATGCTGTATACAGCCGTTAGCGGTGCTACGCGTATTATGGAAGCACAAACCATTCGCGCGAATAACTTGGCCAACGCCGAGACTACGGGCTTTAAGGCCGATCTGGAGCGAGTGAACGCCATGGCGATCCCTAACACACCAGGTAGCTTTGACACCCGAGTGTTAGCCTTGACCCAAAGCAGCGGCTTTAGCCAGCAGAGCGGCGCGGTGAACCCCACGGGTCGCAAATTGGACATGGCGATTCATGACCAAGGCATGTTCAGTGTCATGGTCGATGGCGGCGAAGCCTATACCCGCGCCGGAGCCATGATCGCCGACGGTGAAGGCCAGTTGACCGTTGACGGTCGCCCCGTGCTGGGCGTCGATGGACCACTGGTATTGCCTGAGCATAAAGACTTGTTTGTCGGTGAAGATGGCACCATCAGCATTTTGCCATCTGAAGGCGGAGTGATTGAGGAAGTTGGGCGACTAAAGCTGGTGAATAGCGATATGGCGCAAATGCAAAAAGGCCCAGATGGTCTCTTGTATCGCCGTGACGGCGCTGATCTGCCACAAGACGATGAAGTGCGCGTCAATAGTGGTTTCCTCGAAGCCAGTAACGTACAAGCGGTGAGCGAGCTTATCGCCTCAATGGATTTGAGCCGTCAGTTTGAAGTTCAGGTGAAATTAATGAAAAGCGCAGAGAAATTGGCCGAAGTCGGCAATCGTCTACTGCGTAATGTGTAAAGGATAGTTCAGCATGCAATCAGCTTTATGGGTAAGTAAAACCGGCCTGACGGCACAAGATACTAAAATGACCACTATCGCCAACAACTTGGCGAACGTGAATACCACAGGCTTTAAACGTGACCGTGTGGCGTTTAACGATCTGTTTTATCAAGTACAGCGCCAACCTGGTGGTCAAGTCGATGCCATGAACGAACTGCCATCGGGTTTGCAACTCGGTGCCGGTACCCGCGTGGTCGGGACACAAAAAATCTTCACCACGGGTGATATGCAAACCACCAATCAACAACTGGATTTAGCCATTGAAGGTAACGGCTTCTTCCAAGTGGAAGAGCCTAATGGTGAATTAGCCTATACCCGTGATGGTCAATTTTATCGCAGCAGCGAAGGGATGATGGTGACCTCTCAGGGGCTACCGTTAGTGCCTAACATAGTGATCCCAGAAGATGCGTTATCAATTTCCATCGCTACCGACGGTTTGGTGAGCGCACAAATGGCAGGCCAAGCGGACCCACAAGAGCTGGGCCAAATTACCTTGATCAACTTCACCAACCCAGCGGGCCTACAAGCACGCGGCGATAACCTGTACCGCGAAACTGCGGCTTCGGGTGTGGCTGTTGAAGGGGTGGCTGGCGACCAAGCGTTAGGCGGTTTGCGTCAGGGCGCCTTGGAAGGTGCTAACGTTAACGTAGTTGAAGAGATGGTCGAGATGATCTCGACTCAGCGAGCCTATGAGATGAACGCCAAAGTGGTATCGGCGTCTGACGATATGCTCAAGTTCCTCAACCAGTCGTTATAAGGAAGTATGATGCGTTGGTTTTACTTGCTGATGACCTTGTTTTTATCTGGATGTATTTCACATATACCAGAGCCGTTAACTAAGCCGGGCGGCGCCGAATGGGCACCACCAGAGATAGATTATAGTTTGCCAGATGCTAAAGATGGCAGCTTGTATCGTCCCGGTTATATGCTGACGTTGTTTAAAGACAAGCGTGCCTTTCGCGAAGGGGATCTATTGACTGTTGCCTTAGATGAAAAAACCTATTCCAGCAAGAAAGCCGACACCAAAACCAGCAAAGCGCAAGATATGTCCTTTGGATTAGCCGCGGGCTCCAGTGGTTCAATTGGCGCCAATAATCTGGGCGCCGACGGCGATGTGTCTTTAGGGCGTGGTTTTAATGGTACTGGGTCAAGCACCCAGCAAAACCAGCTATCAGGCTCGATCACAGTAACCGTCGCCAAGGTATTGCCCAATGGCGCACTGCTGATCCGCGGCGAAAAGTGGCTCAGGCTCAATCAGGGCGACGAATACTTGCGCTTATTAGGACTTATCCGCACCGACGATATTGGTAACGACAATACTATCTCGTCACAGCGCATCGCCGATGCACGTATTATTTATGGTGGCCAAGGGGCGATTGCCGACAGTAATGCAATGGGTTGGGCTTCTCGTTATTTCAACAGCCCATGGTTCCCTCTTTAGGCAAGGATTTTTAGCATGCTACGTTTGTGTTTATTACTGTCAGTGTTTATCTGTGCCCAGCTTAACGCTGCTGAGCAGTCGCGCTATTTGATGGATATCGTCGATGTACAAGGTATTCGTGACAACCAGCTGGTGGGCTACGGTGTAGTGGTGGGCCTCAATGGCAGCGGTGACCGTTCGCAGGTGAAATTTACCAGCCAGTCTGTGGTCAACATGCTCAAGCAGTTTGGCGTGCAAATAGATGGTAATAGCGACCCTAAATTGAAAAACGTCGCCGCTGTTGCGGTGCACGCTACCGTGTCGCCTATGTCTAGCCCTGGGCAGACCATAGATGTGACAGTGTCATCATTGGGTGATGCTAAAAGCTTACAAGGCGGCACCCTGTTGATGACGCCACTGCGCGGCGTCGATGGCGAAATTTATGCGGTGGCCCAAGGTAACTTAGTGGTCGGTGGCTTTTCGGCATCGGGACGCAATGGCTCCTCGATCACCGTCAATGTGCCTACCGTGGGCAGTATTCCCAATGGCGCCTTACTTGAGGCCGCCATTGGCAGTAGCTTTAATGATAACGCCGATATCATCCTTAACCTCAAAGACCCCAGCTTTAAGACTGCGCGCAATATTGAGCGCGCGGTTAATGCGCTATTTGGCCCCAATGTGGCAAGAGCGGAAAACCACGGCAAAGTCTTAGTGCAAGCGCCTAAATCGAACCGTGAGCGCGTGACCTTTATGTCGATGCTCGAAGAGTTACAGATAGAGCAAGGACGTCGCAGCCCGCGCATCGTATTTAACAGCCGCACAGGCACGGTTGTGATGGGGGGCAATGTAGTGGTGCGCAAGGCGGCTGTCAGTCATGGCAACCTAACGGTGACCATAGTTGAAGGGCAAAATGTTAGCCAGCCTAATGGTGGCTATTTTGGCAACAATAATGGCGAAACTGTCGTGACCAATGAAAGCCAAGTGTCGGTCGAGCAAGGTGATAACCGCATGTTTGTCTGGCCAGAGGGTATTGCTATCGAAGAGATTGTTAAGGCGGTTAATAGTTTAGGTGCTGCGCCTATGGATCTGATGGCCATATTGCAGGCGCTCGATGAAGCTGGCGCCCTAGAAGCTGAGTTAGTGGTGATCTAATGAAACTTGAAAATAATAACGGTTATCTTAACCAGTTAAATGCTGGCGATCTGATTAAAAGCAATGGCGAGCTGGGAGCCCTTAAAGTGGTGAGCCAGCAGTTTGAAGCGCAGTTTTTGCAAACCGTATTAAAGCAGATGCGCTCAGCCTCCGATGCGATGGCCGATGAAGAGAGCCCGTTGTCGTCAAAAAATGATGGTTTATATCGCGATCTACACGATGCCGAACTGGCTAGCCGTTTGAGTCAGATGCAAGGCATGGGCTTGTCTGAGGTGATGACTAAACAATTGTCTGGCGCGCTTAAGTCGAGCGCCGATCCTGTCGCCTATGATCCGCAACAGATGACAACCACAGCTATGCAGCCCGCACTTTTTGTGCCGCCGCACGCTAAGGACAATAAATGAGCATGTTAAACATTGGTAAATCTGGGCTGTTAGCCAGCATGGCGGCGCTCAATGCAACCTCTAATAATGTGGCCAATGCCATGGTGGCGGGTTACTCGCGCCAGCAAGTCATGACCAGCTCTGTGGGCGGCGGTGCTTATGGTGGCGGCGCTGGGGTGTTTATCGATGGCGTTAGGCGCATTTCAGACCAATATGAAGTGGCCCAACTATGGCAGACCACCAGTAATGTGGGCTTCGATAATGTGCGCAGCAGTTATTTAGGTCAAGCTGAGCAAGTCTTTGGCGCCGAAGGTAATAATATTTCTGCCGGATTAGATCAGCTATTTGCGTCGCTCAACTCGGCGATGGAGCAGCCTAATCTGGTTGCACATCGTCAAGGGGTGTTAAACGAGGCGAAAGCCTTAACCCAGATGATTAACGGCATCAACGATAGCTTAGTATCTCAGCGCGATCAGGTGACAGGTCAGTTAGGTACATCGGCCAAAGAGGTCAATGCCCAGCTGGAGATCATCGCCCGTTTTAACCAAGACATTAAGGCCGCCAGCGCCAGTGGTACTGTGCCAGCCGCATTGCAAGATGGCCGTGATGCGGCTATCGATGAGCTAGCAGCCATTGTCGATATACGTGTTATCGAAGATGACAAAGGCATGGTGAACATCTCGCTAGCACGTGGTGAACCTTTGTTGTCGGGCAATACCGTGGCTAAATTGTCAGTTGTGCCCGATCCGGCCAATCCGTTGGTCAGTAATGTAGACATCAATTTTGGTCAAAGCCATTTTACCCTTGAAGCCTCGGCCGGCGGCAGCATGGGCGCGTTACTCGATTATCGCGATAATGAATTAGCCAGCTCGCAAGCGTACCTTGATGAATTAGCCGTTAAATTGGCCGATGAGTTTAATGCTGTGTTGGCAGGCGGTACCGACTTAAATGGTGCTGCGCCAACTCAAAACCTATTTAGTTTTCAGCCGGGCAACCCCGCTGGCAGCCTACAGGTGACCAATGGCTTTACCGCGGAAGAGTTGGCTTTTGGTACCGATGGTACCCAAGGTGACAACAGCAACCTAAAAGCGCTGGTGGCCTTAGCAAACAAAGATTTGGCCTTTACTAGTTTAGGTGTGAGTACCAGTTTCTCCGAATCCTTTAGCAGCAAAGTGGGTCAGTTAGGCTCGGCGTCGCGTCAAGCCATTGCCAATGCCAAGACCAGTGTCGAGTTACAAAAAGATGCGCAGTCTCAGTGGGCCAGCACCAGTGGTGTTAACCCTGATGAAGAGGGGGTTAACTTGATCATTTATCAGCAGTCTTATATGGCTAATGCCAAAGTGATATCGACAGCCGATCAGCTGTTTCAAACCATGCTAAGCAGCTTTTAAGGGGGCCGAAAATGCGCGTGACAATGCAAAATTTGTACACTAACAATATTCACAGTCTGCAAAATACCACCATAGATTTGGCCCGCTTGAACCAGATGTTATCGACGGGAATGTCGATATTGCGTCCCTCAGACGACCCTATTGGTGCGGTGCGCGTTATGGCTAATGAACGCGATTTAGCCTCGATGGAGCAGTATGTTAAAAATATCGATTCGCTGAGCACCAGCTTAGGCCGCTCAGAGACTTATCTGTCGGGCATGGTTGAGTTGCAACAACGGATGCGTGAAATCAGCGTGGCCACTAATAATTCGACCCTATCGCCGGAAGATCGCAGTGCCTATGCTCAAGAGCTAGATGAGTTACTCGAGGCGATGGTCGATAACGTCAATGCCAAGGATGATGGCGGTAATTATCTGTTTTCGGGGAATCGCACCGAGCAGCAGACTATTACCCAAGATGCTGCGGGGCGTTATGTCTATCAAGGTGATAATAGCCAGCGTGAGGTGCAAACCTCGGGATCATCATGGATGACGGCCAACGTGACGGCCGAGCAATTCCTGTTCTCTAACGCCAGCCAAGACATTCTAAATCAGACTGCCGATTATATTGCGGTGCTCAAAGACCCCACGCTTGCGCCAGACGATGCCGCTTTTGCAACAGCTGCCGATGCGATGCAAACCTCGCTTAATGATACTTTAGACAGTATTAACAGCGCGATCACCGATATGGGTGGCAAGCAAAACAGCCTGTCGTTGATGAAAACCTCTCACGAGGAGATGGTGCTGTTTAATAAAAAGGTGATTGGCGAAACCCAAGAGCTAGATTATGCCAGCGCTACCGCTGAATTTAATGTTAAACTCACGGCCCTCAAAGTGACTCAACAAACTTTTGTTCAGGTGAGTCAGTTAACCCTGTTCAATCATTTATAAGGCGTGTGTTAGATGGTTAATGCGATAGGTGATTCGCTCAATGTGTTACGACAGAATCAGACTGTTAGCAGTAGCCATACAGCGCCAGTCGCCCCTGTACAGCAGGGGCCGCAACCCACTCGGGCCCTACCTAAGCACCGACTGGCTTCTTATGGTCGCTGGGCCAGTAGCACCAAAGAGCAGCATCAAGTGAGTGCCTCTCAGGTGGCACTGCAAGCGCTGCAGCAGGCATCAAGCTTGTTGAGCCACATTCGCCAGCAGTTGTACAGCGTGATCCGCTCAGGCTCTGGTGAGATAGGTCAGCAGACCTTATTTAAAGCCGAGCAAGAGCGGCAACGTCTGAGCCAAATTCGGCCCTTTTATCGCGGTCAACTATTACTCGATCATCATTTTAACCTGCTATCGCAAACACCTGCAGCCACGCATGCTTTTGTGTTGCGCTCGGTCGACTTAACTGTGCCGAAGCAACGTGACGAGCGCATATTGGTGCAGCTTGGTCAGCGCTCATTACATGTGACCTTGGCTGCCGGCTTGGACCGGCAGCAGCTTAATCAGGTGTTAGCTAATGCACTCGCCCCTTTAGGGCTTAATGTTGAACGGATCAATGGCGAATGTTTGTTTAAGGCACCCAGCTCTGTGTGGCAACAGGTACAAGAAGGCTTGCTGATGATGGGCGAGGGGCAACGCTTGCCCGCTGGCGAGTTGCGTAATATCCACTTGGATGAGCGCTTTAGTGTGCAAGATCCCCGCGAGTGGGGTTTAAAGGCCGACAGCAACTTAAAGCAGACCTTAGCTAAAGTAACCAAGACACAACAAAAAATCGATAGTCAGATCCAGGTGATCTTAGCCACCCACGCCGCATTACTGAGCCAGATGCAGACATCGATGGCGGCCATTCCACCACAGACGGAGTTACAACTACTGGACAAGTTTATGCAGCCGCAACCCTTTGTCTACCAGTTGACGTCATTGATGGCGCAGGGCAATGCCAATCGCGATCAAGTGACTGCGCTATTGGGTTAAATTGTGCACATTTCTGCTGGAATCATTGACTTCAACGAGTGAGTGAGAATATTAAGCCGACCCTAGGGTCGGCTTTTTCATGACAATGAGGTAACTCTTGCCGTGTCGTTATGCTTTTTCTGTATCGTGTTCTTAGCATCTTTTTATTTTGGAGGAGTTGATAACCACCACAGCGGCTATGGCGATCGATGCTCGAATGACAGGTTAGATCAATTTATTTAAAAATTTTTAGATTTTTATTTTCAGTTTTCTTTTGCACTGCCGTCTTATCTATTGTGAATCACGATGAAACATTTTAATTTCTTGGAGAATACACATGCTTTCAGTTCATACTAACTACGCTTCACTGGTTTCACAAAATGCGGTTACTAAGAGCAACGATCTACTGACTAACGCTATGGAGCGTTTATCTACTGGTCTTCGTATCAACAGCGCATCTGACGATGCTGCAGGTCTACAGATTGCTAACCGTATGAATGCCAACATCCGTGGCATGGAAACTGCCAATCGTAACATTTCTGACGCGACTTCTATGCTACAAACTGGTGACGGTGCGCTAGAAGAGTTGACTAACATCGCTAACCGTCAAAAAGAATTGGCCACTCAAGCAGCCAACGGCGTGAACTCGACTACAGATATGGCGGCACTTGATGCAGAATTCCAAGAGTTGGTTACTGAATCTACTCGTATTATGGGTGAAACCACTTACGCGGGTAACGACCTAATGGCTAAGCTAACTGGTGGTGTTCAGTTCCAAATTGGTGCTGGTACTACTGAAACGCTAACTGTCACCATGACTGCTCCAACTGCCCTAGCTGGTGATTTAACAACGACTGCTGGTGCAACTGCTGCAATTACAGCGATTGATACTTATATCGATGAAGTGGGTGTTGCGCGTTCTGAGCTAGGTGCTAACATCAACCGTCTAGGTCACACTGCGGCTAACTTAACTAGCATCACAGAAAACACTAAGTCTGCTGCTGGTCGTATTATGGATGCTGATTTCGCGACTGAATCTGCAAGCATGACTAAGAACCAAATGTTAGTTCAAGCAGGTACCACTATCCTGTCTTCTGCAAACCAAAACACTGGTTTGGTTATGGGTCTATTACGTTAATTGTAAGCACCTTAACCATCAAGGGGCTGCGGCCCCTTTTTTTATCCTCTTAAATTGACTTTTCTCCCCCTGCTTATTTCAGCTCCAGCCCGTTTCGGTCGCCTATTTGAGCTATCCACATCGATTGTTGTTACCCACTGAGCGCATTGGCGCGGAAGCATTACTTCCCTTTGTGTTGTAACAACGGAAGCCTCCTCACCTAATAGGATCTCGCTTCTTTTAAAAATATATTAAAAACAATTAGATAAATCTTGGTACAAGGTTTGCTTTAAGGTTATCAATAAGAGGATTTTTTCATGATTTCAGGTATGAGTGCGGCGCAGTTTTCCGAACAGCTGATTATGGTTGAGCGTGCGGGAAAAGATGCCCTATATAAGAACAACCTTAACACCTATAACGCCAAGTTAGATGCCTATAAATTGCTTGAAAAAAGCATGGACAAGCTAACGGCTAAATTAAGTAGTTTTGACACTGAAGCCTTCAAAGGCAAGACCTCGAGCGTCAGTGACGACAAAGCCAGCGTAACAGTGACGGCCGATGCCCCTAAGGGAAATTATGAGCTGCATATCGAGCAGTTGGCGCAGGCGCAGCAATTAACCAAGAGTTATGCCTCAGAAGATGAGTTATTGCCGGCCTCAGGTGTGTTTAGTATTCAGCTAGGTAGCGATCCTGCCCAGCGCTTAGAGATTGATTTTGCGACGGTTAATGGTGGCGCGCCCATGACGGTGGCGCAATTACGCGATGTGATTAATAAGCACCCAGATAACCCTGGAATGCAAGCCTCTTTGGTGCGTACGGGCGGCCAAGTTGAATTAATGATGTCGGCGACCGAATCAGGCGTGGCCAACAGTTTAACCGTTGAGCTTGATGGGGTTGATTTCGGTCTGACCGAGCGCCGCGCGGCGCAAGACGCCAAGCTAAGCCTTAATGGTATCGACATTACCAGTAGCAGCAACTACCTCGAAAATGTGGTCGATGGCGTCAGCTTAGAGTTAACCAGTACTCACGCCGTTGGCGAAAGTAGTTGGGTTAAAATCGAAGAAGATTTCGAAGGTACCCAAGATGCAGTGAAAGACTTTGTTGAAGCCTTTAACACCATGTTGCAGCAGATCAATCAGTTGACTCGCTCGATGGGCAGTTCGGTGATTGAGGAAGATAACAATACCGATAAAGACGATGAAGATGAAGTAGCCACTACGGTAAAAGAGGGACAAATCGGCGTCTTGAAAGGGGACGCTTCTATTCGTCAATTGCAAAGCCAGATGCGTGACTCGATATTTGCCAGTGCACCAAACGGCATGCGTTTATCGGATATCGGCATTGAATTAGACCGCTACGGCAAGTTGAAAGTTGATGAAACTAAGTTGACCGACGCGCTAAAGGGTGATGCATCGGCTATCGAAGCCATGTTTACCGATGCTGGCAGTTATGTCGACAGACTCGAAACAGTGATGAAACCCTTTAACGACTTTCAAGGCTTGATGGATCTGAAGAAAGATACCCTCGATGGCCAGATAGACAGAGTCAACGAGAACATGGAGCGTCACGATTATCACATGCAGCAACGTTACCAAATTTACTTGGCCCAATTTACGGCCATGGAAGCGACCATAAACCAACTGAGTGCAGCCAGTGGTTTGTTTTAAAAGGAAAATAGTATAAATGTTAAATGAGCACGATCCCTTTAATGCGTATCAGCAAGCCTCTTTAGATGCCCGCGTTGCCGCTGCGAATCCCCACGATATGGTTCGTATGCTACTGGAAGGTTTGCTTGAAGAGTTAGAGCGCGCCGCAGGGCACATGGAGCGAAAACGCTATGAGGCTAAGGGTATTAGCATCAATAAGTGTCTCAATATTGTTCATGGGCTCGACTCCATGCTGGACTTGGAAAACGGCGGAGAAGTGGCCACCAGCCTAAATCGTTTATATGACTACTGCAGCCGTCAATTAATCAGTGCCAGTATTGAGAACAGCGCCGAAGCGCTCCAGCCTGTAACCGAGGTTATTACCAATGTTAGAGAAGGATGGGCCAATCTCAATTGAGCAGTGGCAGCGTTTTGGCGTCGCGTTACGTCAGTATGCAGATCAAGCTGATTGGGAGAATGTCACTCGGGTCAATGCCACCCTTATCAGGGCGTTGACCAAGGCGGGTGCGGTAAGTAGCGAGGCACAACGACAAGCCCGCGCCGATCTTGGACAGATCCATGCTCAAGTTTTGCGTGAATTGGAGGCGGCGCGCGATGAACTCAGCGAAGAGATGAAGCGCTTTAAACAGCAACAACCGGGACTTGCGGCCTATCAATTAACCCTAAGCAGCGGAGCTGTTGATGATATCTGATTTTATAATGGCGCGACCCGTTGCGGCCGAGGCCAGTGGTAAAGCGGCGAGCGTTACGGCTAACACGTCTTCGGCTAACACGTCAGATCAGGAGGAGATACCGCAGTTTGCCCTATTGCCTGCCGATAAGGATACGCCAGCTTTAGTCGATACTGCAGCGCAAGGTGAGCAAACTGACATCGCTTTAGCGATGCTTGAGCAGGCATTAGCTCATGAGTTGAGCGGCGGCCCTATGCCTATGGGCGCGATGAGTTCAGCTAGCATGACTTCTGTGAATATGGCCCCCGCTAATATGAGCTACCGTGGCCAGCTTAACCCTGAATTGCTGTCACCACAGAGTGCACCATTGGCCAGTATCGTCACCACCGCCAGCCCTTATGCGGCGCAGTTGGGATTTTCAACCGCCATGGCTGACGGCGGCAGCGATATGGCAATGCGATTCGCCGCAGCAGGCAGCGATAGCGCCGCACAGGCCAATGCCTTGGCGACCTTGAGCAACACCATGAAAACGGCAATCAAGATCCCTGCTGGTACCTTAGCCACCCCTATACAGGTTGGTGCAGTAACGGCTGCGGACAATAGCAGCGTGGCATTACCCGCGTCGCTGATCAAAGGTGGCGGCCCTGGAGCCGAGTTTATGCCACTTGCCAACATGGCCTTGGCATCAAACACCAGTGCTTTCCCTGCAACTGGCGTGACTACGCTTCGCAGCGACCCAAGTTTGTTGCCAGCGATGGCAGAGCTTCGTCATAGTGAGGCGATGGATATTGCCAGTCAGGCCACGCAGCAAGCGGGTCGACAGGGTGCCAATGTGAGCCAATGGGGGCCAGTGTCGGTTAGCCCGCAGGCCAGTGTTGCTCAGCAGGCGCATGAGATGTTAACTCCGATGCGCGAGCAGCTGCGTTTTCAGATTGATCAACGCATTAAACACGCCGAATTACGCCTCGATCCGCCAGAGCTTGGCAAAGTTGAGCTCAATATTCGCCTCGATGGCGATCGTCTACATATTCAAATGCATGCGGCTAATCCAGCGGTGCGCGAGGCATTACTAACCGGACTTGAGCGGCTACGCAATGATTTGGCTCAAGACCATGGCGGTCAAATTGAGTTAGATATTGGCCAAAGTAGCAGTGGCAATGAACAGCAGCGACAACAACAGAGTGCAGGTTTGAAGAGTCCAAGTCTCAGTGGGCATGATTTTGAACCTATGACGGAAACAGAGGTGCCGGCGCAATTGCACCAGCATCAATTGAATTTATTGGCGTAATGCCGGAGTAATTACATGGCACTAGCGAAATCGAGTGTAGTTAAAAGTTTAGCCATTATCTGTGTGTTCCTTGGATGGACTGGCGGTGCTTTATGGTTGGGTTGGCAAGGTCCTGAGTTAACTAAACCCTATCTACAGCCTGAAGAAGAGCCGGCAGAGGTGGCGAAATACTATCCATTGGAAAAGTTCATCATGTCGATTCCAGGCGATAAGTATCCCCATTACATGTTACTTGAGATGACGGTAAAGAGCCGTAATCCGCTACTCGAAAGCGAGTTGCTTGAGGCCGACCCAGTGATCCGTAACTCATTGATGAAGATGTTTTCACGTAAATCATTTCAAGAGTTAAATAACCGAGATCAACTCGAAAGCCTACAGTCAGAAGCCTTAGTGATGATAGTGAAGGTATTGTCTGAAAATGATTTTCAGTCGGATATCGACGAAGTGCTCTTCACCCGCATGGTGCTCCAGTAAAGGGTCGATAATGAATACTGACGGTCAGCTAGCCTATCAACAAGTGTACGATGAGCCACAGCAGCGCATGAGTGAAGCGCAGCTAATGCGCCAGTATTTGCCTTTGGTAAAACGCGCCGTATCTCAGTTACGTAGCCATTGTGGTGCCATGTTGGCCATAGAAGATATGGAGCAGATAGGCATGATGGCACTGCTGGAGTCGTCTCGGCGCTACCCTGGTGAGTATGACAATGGTTTCATCTCTTTTGCTGGTCAGCGTATACGTGGCGCGATATTGGATGAGTTACGCCGTCAAGATTGGCGTCCGCGTCCGGTGAGGCAGCAGGCCCATGAGCTTAACGATGTGGTGCGCACGTTGAGCCGTCGTCTAGGACGAGAGCCAAAAGATCTGGAAGTGGCTGCCGAGATGGGCTTGAGTCAGGAAGCCTACCGTGAGCGCCTTTATGCCTCGCAAGCAGAGACCATGAAGAGTCTAGATGAGATGTTGAGTCTGGGTAATGACCCCATTGCCGGTGGCAATAGTGTCGACCAATTTATCCTCAAAAAGACCCTAATCAAAGCCATGGCAAAATTAAATGAAAGAGAACAGCTAATCCTGTCGCTTTACTATCAACATGAGCTCAATTTGAAAGAGATTGCCGCGACGCTGGGGTTAACCGAGACCCGCATCTGTCAGCTGCATAAATTGGCCGTAGCACAGCTGAAAGGCGTCCTGCAGCAATAAATCGTTATTCGGAGTAAGTAAAGCATAATGAGTAAATTAATTGGGTTACTGATCATCCTGTTCTCTGTATTTGGCGGCTATTTATGGGCAGGTGGCACACTGAGATCCTTATGGCAGCCCGCTGAAATTTTGATTATTTTTGGTGCGGGTCTAGGTGCGATTGTGATAGCCAACCCTAAACCCGTATTGCTCGAGATGGCTGAACAAATTAAAGAGCTGTTTACCAAAGAGCAGGAAGACCCTGAGTTGTACCCGCAACTGTTTGGTTTGATGGGGGTCTTAATGTCTCAAATTCAGATGCAAGGGCTTAAAGTGTTAGACGAACACATTGAAAATCCGCAGGCCAGTTCGCTATTTTTGATGTACCCCGCCGTGTTAAAGCATCCCGATGTGTTGCAATTTCTGATCGATAATCTACGCATCCAGTCGATTGGTAAAATATCGCCTCATGATCTTGAGCACCTGCTCGAAGAGGAGATCCACCGCATCGAAGAGGACAGGTTACGCCCATCAGAAGCCTTACATAAAGTGGGCGAGGCGATGCCGGGCTTTGGTATTTTGGCCGCCGTATTGGGGATTATTATTACCATGTCGGCTATCGATGGTCCCATCACCATGATTGGTGTGAAAGTGGCGGCCGCCTTGGTCGGTACCTTTATCGGTATTTTTGCCTGTTACTGCTTTTTTGACCCTTTATCAAAAGCTTTGGAGCATCTGGTTGACCGTAAGTCTGCTCAACTGCGGTGTGTTGCCGCCATTTTGAGCGCTTTCGTTAAAGGTAAGCCCCCTATGATGGCTATCGATGCTGGTCGTAAACAGATCCAGAGTGAAAGCCGCCCATCATTCATCGAGCTTGAGCGCTGGATGGAGGAGCAGAAAAACTGATGATCCAGAAAAATGAACCTGTCATCATCAACCGCCGTAAGCGGAGTAAACGCGGCGGCGGTCATGGTGGTGCTTGGAAAGTGGCCTTTGCCGACTTTACCTTGGCGATGATGGCTTTGTTTATGGTGCTGTGGATCATGCAGATTGCTGACGAAAGTGAGCGCACCATGATAGTCCAATACCTGCGCGGTGAGATGAATGAAACTGGGCCGATGAACCCGTTTAGCATGAGTGATGCCTCATCGATGATCGATTTAGAGGGGTCGATGGCGGTGCAGCAGGCTGTGATCCCCACCCAAGGCACTGGCGCCGAGCGCGCGGGGCCTGCGGCGTACAATAATGTGCCTGTGGGAGAAAGTGAGCCTAATGCGGGTTTGGGCCCAGAGCTCAATGCCATGGTACCTGGGCAGTACGAAACCCAAGCTCAGTTAACCATGTTAGCCCGTGAGCTTAATCGTGTAGTGCAAAGCTCTGAAATGGCTGATAATATTGCTATTACCTTGGTGCCACAAGGAATACGGATTTTAATCCACGATAATATTAACCAGTTTATGTTTACCCGTGGCAGCGCCAAGATACAACCCTATTTTGAAGACTTACTGTTAGCGTTAGGCCCAATATTGGGTCAAATCACCAATGCCATGGTGATCTCTGGCCATACCGATTCGACTCCTTATGCAGGCACAGTGTTCACCAACTGGGAATTATCCAGTAAACGGGCACTGCTCGCGCGGCGAGTGCTTGAATATGGCGGCGTTAAACGTCAACAAGTGATTCAAGTGACAGGCATGGCCGATCAGGTGCCTTATATTGCCGATGAGCCAGCCGCTGCGGCCAATCGCCGTATTGAAGTGTTGATCTTAACCTCATCGACCGAACAGCTGATCCGTGACATGGTTGGGGTGCCTGCAGAAGTATTGGAAGCGGGAGTGGACGTACAAGAGGCCAAGCAGCAAGCAATGGCTAATCAACCTAGAGTCCGCTACCAGTAGTAAACAAAAGGATGACAGTGTGATTAAGTACGAAGATTTAGTTCATTTTGACGATATACCTAAGGATAGGTTCAGCGACTCACCGATATCTGATGAACTTGAGCATGACAATCGCCGCGAGCATAAGCGTTTTAGTCTGCGGCCAAACCCGAGCGCTTCGCTCGTCTTGGCTTGCGATGGCGTCGCCGTCACCCTATTCGAACCGGGTTGGTTGACTGCTAAGTCATTAGGCGCAGCCAGTATTAAAGACTTTAGTTTAAGTGGTGTGGGGCTATTGGCGAGCATGAATTTGGCTATCGGGCAGCAACTCTATATTCAATTTGAGCAGCAGCGGCTGCTATGTGAAATCACTCGCACTCACCAAGTAAAGGGGCGGCTTCGGTTCTGGGGGGCTCGTTGGGTCGAAGCCGATAATATGCAGCTGTTATCGCTACTGCAGCAACTTAAACGTCGTTCTGTAAATTAGAGGTAAGCATGACAACATCTTTTAAGCGTGTAGGTACCAATAAGTTACAGAAGTTTTTTCTTTATTTAATCCTACTCGACTGGGTGTTGTTGATTATTACGGCGTTAAAAATGCAGTCGCTCAGTTTTAGCTATGGCGCTATTATTTCGGTGATGTTGTTTGTCTACAGCCTATTTTTAACCAACTTATGCCGTATTCGGGCTAGGCGCGCCAATGACGCTTACATGATCTATCCGGTGATCATCGGTGCCATCGTCTCGTTTCTCTTAGTGGTGTATTTTTTCTTTTTTATTTAACCCTGTGCTGCTTAAGTTAATCCATGAAGGTGAGCCAGAAACAGGCTCACCCTCCTATTCTCAATTAGCCTTTTTGCGCCGCAATAAAGTCCTCTATTTGTGCCTCGAGTACCGACATGGGTACCGAACCGTTGGCTAAAATGGCATCGTGAAATGCGCGGATATCGAAGTCTTGTCCGAGCGCCGTCTCGGCCTGATGGCGTAAGCGTTTTATGGTCAGTTCCCCTACCTTGTACGACAGTGCCTGCCCAGGCCATGAGATGTAACGGTCGATCTCCGTAGTGACATTGTGCATCGACAGTGCGGTGTTGCTGGCCATAAAGTCGAGGGCTTGCTGGCGAGACCAACCCTTGGCGTGCATGCCTGTGTCGACCACCAGACGCGCCGCGCGCCACATCTCATAGGTTAAGCGGCCAAAGTTACTGTAGGGATCTTGATAAAAGCCTGCCTCTAGACCTAAAAACTCAGCATACAATCCCCACCCCTCGCCAAAGGCTGAAATATAGCTGTAACGGCGGAAATTGGGTAAGGATGTGAGCTCTTGATTGAGCGAGATCTGTAAATGATGTCCCGGCACAGCTTCATGCAAGGTTAAAGCTTCCATCTCATATAGGGGGCGCTTGTCTAAGGCGTAGGTGTTAACCCAGTAGTAACCGGGCTCGTCGTCTCGACTCGAACCCGAGTATCGTCCTGTGGTGTACTTAGGCGCAATTTCGGCAGGCACCTGTTGAATGCCGTAAGGCATTCTGGGTAATTGGCCAAAATAACGTGGCAATATGGCATCGGCTTGCTTAGCAATATAAGCGGCTTCTTTTAGCAGCTCCTCGGCGGTTTGGGGGTAAAACTGCGGATCGGTGCGCAGGAAATGCAAAAAAGCGTCAAAGTCCCCCTCAAAGCCGATATCATCGATGATGGTTTGCATCTCTGCGCGGATCCGTTTGACCTCTTTAAGGCCAAGCTGGTGCACTTCATCGGCAGTCATGGGTAAGGTGGTATAGTAACGCACGCGGTTTTCATAAAAGTCTTTGCCATTGGGCAGGTCGCTGGCGGCGATGCTGCTGCGGGCACCGGGAATATACTCTTGGGTCATAAAGTCGAAATAAGCGCGATAGGCGGGTAATACTGAACTGCGGATCAACTCGAGCCCTTGGGCTGTGAGCTGCGCTTGTTGTTGTGGGCTAAAGTGGGCCGGATATTGAGTAAAGGGCTTGAAGTAGCCACTTTGTTCAGCCGGAATGATAAACGCGCTGATGCTGTCTTCAAAACCAGTTAACACGACTTTTGCCGGAGTGATACCTGCGGCTAATCCCTGTTTTAACCAATAGGTTTGCTGGGCAAAGTAGTTTGGCAGAGCCTGCAATTTAGCTAGGTAATCTTGGTAATCTTGCGCTTGAGTAAAGCGTCCTTTGGCTATCGAAGCGATATAAGCATGAAAACCGCTTTCTGCTGAAATAGGCAGGTAGTGATCATGATAGCGGTACATGTCGACACTGTTTTGCAGCTGATACTGCAAAATTTGGTCGTTGATCTGCTCATCTTTAGTAAGCATGGCGCTGTCGAGTTGCTGTAAGCGTGTGAGCAAGGCTTGTTGCCGTTGAGCCTGCAAAGCTAACGCTTGCGGCGACAAGTTAACCAGTTTGCCTGCTGCGGCGCTATCACCTAATGCGTAAGCCAGTTCAGGATCAAAGTCTAAGCGAACTTGCCATGCGTCATCGATAACCGATTGTAACTCCTGCGAGGTTGCATTTTTAGTGGCGCTTACGCTAATGGGATCTGCCGCTGATGATGACGTTGCTGGAGCCGATGGCTGTAATTGGCAGGCGCTGAGACTAACAAGTAAGAGACACGGGGCGAGGCGAGAGTACATGGGAATCCTTCCATTTATAGCTATTATTTATGGTTGTTATTTGTGCTGTTAACTCATCGGTGTGAGTCGTAGGTGAAACATTATGCACGGCTGTGTGTTGCTTGTCATCGGTGTGGCTTACGCTTCATTATCCGCCAACTAGCAAGTGGCGCTATGAAGGTGCGATAGCTGAATTAAGTCGTACAGTCGATTAAATAATGCGTGTTATAGTGCTGACAACTTCAGACCAGATAAAAAATAATATTGGCTGAGGGGTTTACATAGGGGTTAAATATGATTGATACATCCATTCCGTTGGTGGACCTTCATCGTCACCTTGATGGCAACGTCAGGGTTAATACGATTTGGGAGCTTGGTCATCAACATCACATTGCGTTGCCATCCGATACATTGGAAGGGTTAGCGCCTTTTGTACAAATTCAAGGTAAAGAGTCGAGTCTGGTCGCGTTTTTAAAGAAGCTCGATTGGATGGTGGCCGTGCTTGCCGATCTTGATGCCGTTAAACGCGTAGCTTATGAAAACGTGGTTGATGCAGCCGTGTCAGGCTTAGATTATGCTGAGTTGCGTTTTAGCCCATATTACATGGCGATGAACCACCAATTACCGCTCGAAGGGGTTGTCGAAGCGGTGATCGACGGTGTCAATGCCGGTGTAAAAGAGCATGACGTGAAGATTAATTTGATTGGTATTATGTCGCGCTCATTTGGCCAGCAAGCCTGTATGCTGGAGCTCGACGCGCTGCTGGCCCATAAACAGCACTTAGTGGCGATGGACTTGGCTGGGGATGAACTCGGTTTCCCTGGTGCACTGTTTAACAGCCATTTTAATAAGGTGCGTGATGCGGGCCTTGCCGTTACGGCTCACGCTGGTGAAGCGGCTGGCGCCGAAAGCATGTGGCAGGCGATTTTGGAGTTAGGTGCGACTCGTATTGGCCATGGTGTTAATGCGGTGCATGATCCTAAGTTGATGGAATACCTAGCTAAACACAAGATAGGTATCGAGTCTTGCCCAACCAGTAACTTGCACACATCGACGGTTGCTAATTATCAACAGCATCCGCTGCGCACCTTCATGGATGCAGGGGTGTTGATTGGGCTGAATACTGACGACCCAGGTGTGAGCGCTATCGATATTGAGCATGAATATCGGGTGGTGAAGGCTGAAATGGGCTTAACCGATGCCGAGTTAGCGTTATTGCAACGCAATGGCGTGGAGATGGCCTTTTTATCTGACAGCGAACGCAAAGCGTTATACGCCGCCAAAGCGTAATGACCTGAGCGTGATAAACAAAAAAGCCGATGAATTATCATCGGCTTTTTAATGGACGGTCATTATCGCTAGCGGTTAACTGCAGCGATTAGATCACACGTGAGAACTGTTGCTGACGTGCCTTATCGCGATAGTAAACATCGAAACAGATGCAGATGTTACGAATAAGCAGGCGGCCTGTATTGCTAACGGTGATCTTTCTGTCGGTGATATCGACCAGTTTATCGTCAACAAAGGTTTGTAGCAGCTTAAGATCTTCTGCAAAATACTCTTCGAAATTAATTCCAAGTTGCTGGTCAATCTTGGCCATATCCAGATCAAAGTGACAGATGAGCTGTTTAATCACTACGCGGCGGATCTCATCATCACGGTTAAGCTTACAGCCTTTCCATAATGCATGGCCTACGGCGTCGACAGACTCATAATAAGGACGAATGTCTTTTTGGTTTTGTGCGTAACAATCGCCAATCTGGCTAATGGATGACACGCCTAAACCCAGTAGGTCGCACTCTTCTTGAGTCGTGTAGCCTTGGAAATTACGATGCAGTCGACCTTCATTTTGCAGGATAGATAGCTCATCGTCAGGTTTGGCAAAGTGGTCCATACCAATATACTGATAGCCAGCGCCTGTGAGGGTTTCGATGGTCTGATGTAGCATCTCTAGCTTTTGCTGCGGAGAGGCTAAATCTTCATCCTTAATTTTACGCTGCGCAGCAAAGCGTGCTGGCAGGTGCGCATAGTTAAACACAGATAGGCGATCGGGCGATAAGTCTAAGACCCGCTGCATGGTTTCTGCAAAGGTTTCTGGTGTTTGGTGTGGCAGACCATAGATTAAATCGATATTGGTCGATACAAAGCCCATCGCTTTAGCTTTGGCCATAAGGTCAAAGATAAACTGTTCATCTTGTTCACGATTAACCGCGACCTGTACTTTTTTGTTGAAGTCTTGCACGCCAATCGAAATACGGTTAAATCCAGCTTCTTTGAGGGTATCGAGCATAGATAGCTCAATTTCCCGAGGATCGACTTCGATTGAATACTCACCTTCATCGGCAATATTAAAATGCTCGCGCAGTAGCGAAGAGAGTCTAAGGATCTGCTCAGGATTAAGGAAAGTGGGAGTTCCGCCGCCCCAGTGAATTTGTGTTACTAGGTAGTCTTTAAACAGGGGCGCACGCTTAACAATTTCGGCCGCTAAATATTCAATATATTGGTCAGCTTTGTGCTGATGACGAGTGATCACCTTGTTGCAGCCACAGTAATAGCAAAGCTTAGCGCAAAAAGGGATGTGCAGATAAAGCGACAACTTATCGCTTTTACTGTTCTTGATTGAAGTCAGCAGATCGTTTTCAGTAAAAGAGTCATCAAACTCGAGTGCGGTCGGATAAGAGGTGTAACGGGGACCGCTGTAATTATACTTTTCGATCATTGACTGATCCCAATTAATTTGGGTGGGCTGCTTCAAGGCGTGTCCTCCGAAGGTGGTAAATTAGCAACAAGCGAAGTATGCAATGTTATCAGATTAATAACATTGATCTCTGTTGCAAATTAACACTGCAAGTAATAGTAGCCGATGAATATCCTTGAATTTAGACCAAATGTCTGTGGTGCGAGGTGAAATTTGTGCGCCGACTCACGCCGCTATTTTTGGATAGGGGCGTAATCTTTAACCAGTTGCTGTGTTTCTTGATTGATATCGGCCTCGAGTGCCGCCTCTGATTTCATTCTGACTAAGTCGAGTTTCATGCGCTGCTGTTTACTGAGTGCTTTACGTTGCTCCATGATCGGGTGCTGCTCAATCACTTCGAAATGGGCGAACAAGGCTGGGTAACGGCTGGTGGCTTGTTCTGTTTGACCCAAAATACCAAATAGTTTGCCGATACGCATGACTCCCTCAGACAGTTCACAGCGCTCCTCTAGCATCGCGGCAGCAATATAATGAATATTGCCGAGCAGCTCTTGCTCTCGAGCCTCGACCGCTTGTTGCTGAGCGGCCTGTTGTGCTTGCTGTTGCCGAGTCTGCTGCTTTAATTTTATCAGTAGGTGGGCGGCGTAGCCTGCAAGCCCAATAATAATTAAGGCACCGATAATCATAAGTGAAGTCGTCATAATCAGGTCCAAATAAGCTGTGTTAGGGGAGTAGATATAGAAATGGCATCGAATTCGATGCCATTAAGTCCTCATGCGAGTGCATTAGTCTTTACGTTGGTAGTCTTTTAGTAGATCAGCGCCAGACTCAAACTTCTCCAGCAAATCATCATCAGACGTTGCTGTGGTTTTCATTACGTGCTCTAAATCATCTTCTTCATTGATCCCGAGACGCTCCATTAAACGTTCGATTTCAGTCAGCTGTTTTTCAAGCCAGCTCTGATCGGCTGCGGTTAATGTTTTGCCCTCTTCTAGCATGTCGAGTAGCGAATTTAGACGCGGATCATCTTCTAATTTAAGTAGCTTCTGCTCATCACTCATTTTAGGAGCCGCAGGCTTTTTCTCTACCGGTTTAACGGTTGGTAGATTTAAGGCCACAGGCTTCTTACTGCCGTGACGAGGATCTTTGGCTCTCGCCGCTCCCGATTGTGTTTGCTGGATCTGCTTTTCGTCATGACGGCTGCCCGGTTTGTTGCCCGAATTTTGCTTTTTGCCGGCAACTACACGGTCTTGCTTTTTCGTTCGTGGCTGTTTCTTAGGCGCATTTTCATTGATTTTGCGCGATTTGTTACGGGACATAGCAATAATCTCAACTACAAAAAATATCGTGAACTTATCTAATCAAATTAGACAAGAGAACTTGGGTCGCGTGTTATATCAGATTTTGGTGGTTTTTGCACCAAAATGAGATCGTTTGACGCGAATAATAGCTTAAATTCAGCTTGGTATGCTAGATATTGGAAGGTGGCCTGCTGATAAAAACTGACGTGGGTTAAATTATTCTTATGGTGCCATTTGGAAAAGCCAGTTAACTCGGTGATCAATTGCGTATTTATCGCCATCCATCCGCCCGGTTTTAGCAATGAACAGAGTAAACGCCACTCTCTATTTGGGAAGCGAAAGTGTTCAAATACTTTATAACAACAGATAAAGTCATATTGCTGTTTTAGCACTTTATGTTGTGGTGCGAAAAAAGGGTCGTATTGATACAGTTGGTGGCCATTAATGGCTAACTCATCGATAAGTGCAGGCATAACGATACGGCCAAAATTAAGTCCGGTTAAGGGGCTTGTGGTCTCTTGTTCGATTTGGCCGACGAGGCTCAATATTAGTTGGCGGGTGGCTTTATGTTTTTGGGTTGCCGTTTGGTATTTATTGAGTTCGGCCTTGGGCGGCAAATGAGAACTGGCATCGGCAAATAGTAACATGCAGGTTTTACAGCGGTGTATGCAACGTTTTCTATCTTGATAGAAGGGGGTAGTATTATCGTTATGGCACAGGGGGCATCTTCGCATCGGTAACGAATGACTCTTCTAGGTGATTCCATTTAGTGTACATTTTGTCATAAAAAAAGGCGACAGTATGACTGTCGCCTTCCAAAAAAGTACCCTAGGTACTCAATTCTGACTCCAAGTTTCCTTACTTGCTATGCGACTTTCCCAGTCGGATTCCATCTTATTTTTTGTCTGCTATCCATGCAGTTTTTATCGTTTGTGGTCTTCCAGACACTTTCTTATTAGCCTGTCGCCTTCCTGACAACAGTTTCCGTAGATGGTCTTAATGACACATCACAATATTGCTCATCATCTTTGATGATAAATCAACCATCCTTGTTGGTGTAACCTTGAGTTCAGTTGTAGCATTTCTGAACGAGTAAGGAGAGTGCTAATTAGCGAATTGGCCTTCCTAACCAATAATCCTTACCAAAATCGAACATGACCTGACTTCAAATTCGAAGTGCGACTCTATATTGTTTTATTAGTGAGTGGTCTTAATATTATTATTGTTATGGTTTCACTTTATTCTTATATCTTAAGCGATGTTACATACCGAAATCTGTTTAATATTATTAGATAAATTTTGGATAAACAGTTGGGTTCACCTCGGTACGGGCACAATTAAACCGAAATCTGTGATCTATGTCAAGCCCGAATTTGCGCAGTTGACGTAAGCGTCAGCTTTTTGAGGTTAAAAAAGGTGATCGTAACCACCTTTTTCATTAAGCTTAATAATTACTTAATACTGGCAACATATTTTGCTAGTGCTTCGATATCTTCGCTAGTTAATTTCTTAGCGACATCTTGCATCATGCCATTTAAGTCGTTGTTACGAGTAGAGTCGTGGAACTTAGTTAGCTGAATTTTGATGTAATTAGCGTGTTGTCCTGCAATTGCTGGAAAACCTGCTGCTTCAGAGCCTTTACCGTTAGGGCCGTGACAAGCGATACAAGCGGTAATTCCACGGACGGTATCGCCACCTTTGTAAAGTTGCTCACCCAGTTCAGGTACATCTTTTACTTCAGTCACTGTGAGTGGTAATGAAGCATAGTAGGCGGCTAGATCTTCGATATCTTGGTCGCTTAATCCTGCTGCCATAGGGCTCATTAGTGGCTCGTTACGGCCCTCTTTACCACCAGTGTGAGCCGCTTGACGTAAATCATGTAGCTGTTTCTTCAGGTAAGTCTCTTGTTGCCCTGCAATTTTAGGGTACATGTCTATCATGCTGTTACCATCAACACCGTGACAGGCAGAACAAATGATTGCTTTAGTTTTTCCCGCTTCAGCATCACCTGCTGCAATAGCGGGAGTCGATAATGTGGCTAAAATTGATAGCGCAATAGCTAGCTTTTTCATGGCGTTCCAACTTTTAGTTAAATTTTTTGTCCTGAGCTTACGAGAGTGACCTGCAAGCGTGATAAAATATGATTTATGTGATCGGAGTAATATTTTACACGAAATTGTGCAAATGTAAGCAACTCTTCGATATTTAAACTAAAGAATGAACAAATTTTGGAGTGGGTAGTGACTGATTCTCGTATCGATTTTCGGCAGGCAAAGTTTTTGATCAGCGCACCTGATATCGCGCATCTCAATGAACATTTGCCTGGAGATGTGGGTGTTGAAATTGCATTTGCAGGCCGATCTAATGCCGGAAAGTCCAGTGCATTAAATCAGCTTACAGAACAAAAAAGCTTAGCTCGAACCAGTAAAACCCCTGGGCGTACGCAATTAATTAACGTATTTGCCCTCGACGAGCATCGCCGCTTGGTGGATCTGCCTGGTTATGGTTTTGCGCAAGTTCCATTGGCGTTAAAGAAGAAGTGGCAACAAGCGTTAGGTCAATATTTACAAGAACGTGAATGCTTAAGTGGCCTAGTAGTACTGATGGATATTCGTCATCCGTTAAAAGATCTCGATATGCAGATGATAGAGTGGGCTGTTGATAGTCATATTCCGGTACTTGCGCTGCTGACGAAATGCGACAAGTTGGCTCAAAGTGCCAGAATGAAAACCGTTAACGAGGTTCGCAAGGCGCTAATTGATTTTGGTGATGCGGTTAAGGTGGAGCCCTTCTCTTCACTGAAAGGCACTGGTAAACCTAAGGTATTAAGCATACTGAATGAATGGTGTCACCCTGACTGGTTAGTTGAAGCATTGGCCGAGGCCGATCAAGAATAGTATTTATTGTACTGTTAAAACGCTTCCTTCGAGGAGGCGTTTTTTTTGTTTCATAGTTGAACGGGCATTGCAGATAGCAATGAAGAAGAGGGGTATAGCGGAATTTTAGGCAAAAAAAACCGACGGTGTAAACCATCGGCGAATAAATTAGCTCTTTTGAGGAGAAGCTAAATTCAACAAGACTCAAGTTCCATCAATCGATGATCAATGGCTCTCAATAACTGCATGATAGCGCGAATCTCGACCAACTTAAAGTATTTGCTCTAAATTAAATTTTAGGCGAAAAAAAGCCCCAGCAATTAAATCGCTGAGGCGCCATAATTCGGCTATCCACTTAACAAGTGAATTAAAAAAGGTCTGAAAGATAGAACATCTTAACCTCTGTACCCTACGCCGAGAATAATACTGCATTAGCCGTTATTTGGGAAACTGTTTTTTATAAAAAACGACAATAATGTGAGCAACATCTAAACTTTAGGCGATAAAAACAGCATTTTTTTGATCTTAAAGTTTCATATTTGCACTTTAAAATAATAATTTAGCTGTTTTAACACTCAAAATGAAAATAAATTACTTTTTCAGGTGCAGATGCCCCGCAATGACTTAAGATGAGCGCGTTGATAGTCTATGTGGCTTTTTGCTGCAATAAAAAGCCTCACACTAAGTGAGGCTTAATCAATTCAAATATTGCGCCTTTAGTCAGTTGGCTACTGGATATGCATTGTATTAGTGCGCCTGTTCCCAGTTGTCACCAATACCCGCCTCGGCCAGTAGTTCGACATCAAGACTGGCTGCACTGGCCATTAATTGACAGACTTTTTCTTTTAAGCTCTCGGCTTTATCACTATCAACTTCGAAAACCAATTCATCGTGTACCTGCATGATCATGGTGATCTCACCTTGAGTGTCGCTTGCAATCCAATGCGCTACATCAATCATCGCTTTCTTGATGATATCGGCAGCGGTGCCTTGCATCGGGGCGTTGATTGCGGCGCGTTCAGCAGCTTGGCGCCGCATAGCATTTCTATCTTTGATGGCTGGTAGGTAGAGCCTGCGGCCAAATAGCGTCGATACGTAACCTTGTTCGGCTGCCGCGGCGCGTGTTTCTTCCATGTACTTGAGTACGCCTGGGTAGCGTTTAAAGTAAATATCGATATATTTTTGCGCTTCGGCACGAGGAATATCGAGCTGACGCGCTAGCCCAAAGGCGGACATGCCATAAATGAGGCCAAAGTTGACCGCTTTGGCGCGGCGACGTTGTTCGCTTGTCACTTCACTAAAATCGACATCAAAGACTTCAGCAGCAGTCGCGCTATGGATATCTTTACCCTCGGCAAACGCGCTCAGTAGGCCTGAGTCTTGCGAT
This sequence comes from Shewanella sp. 492, assembly GCF_059338445.1. NCBI lineage: Bacteria > Pseudomonadati > Pseudomonadota > Gammaproteobacteria > Alteromonadales > Shewanellaceae > Shewanella > Shewanella sp. 492. The sequence goes on along the minus strand of NZ_CM181702.1, from coordinate 3,884,881 downwards.
AGGTGTGCCATGATGCGTAATTCGATTTGCGAGTAATCGGCAGCCAGAATTTTACGTCCTTCACCCGCGATGAAGGCGTGGCGAATGCGGCGACCCTCTTCGGTGCGGATTGGGATATTTTGTAGGTTAGGCTCACTCGACGATAAACGACCGGTTGCAGCATTGGCCTGATGATAACTGGTGTGTACTCTGCCAGTATTTGCATCGACCATCAAAGGTAGTTTGTCGGTATAGGTACTCTTTAATTTAGATAAGCTTCTGTGCTCTAGCAGTATTTTAGGTAAAGGGTAGTCAAGCGCCAGTTCGACTAACACTTCTTCGGCTGTCGATGGTGCGCCTTTGGGGGTTTTCTTAATCACAGGGTAGCCGAGCTTCTCAAAAAACAGGGCTTGTAACTGTTTAGTTGAGCTGAGATTAAAGGTTTCGCCGGCGATGTCGTAAGCTTTTTGTTCTAGCTCATCAATTTTTCGTGCGAGTTCTTCACTTTGCTGGCCGAGTAACATGCTGTCAATTAGCACGCCTTGGCGTTCAATTTGTGATAGTACGCTCACCAGCGGCAATTCGATATCACTGAACACGCTCGCAAGTTCAGGGGCCTTGGCTAATCTTGGCCACAAATGCTGATGTAATCTTAGGGTGATATCGGCATCTTCAGCGGCGTAAGGCGCAGCTATCTCTAGCGGAATTTGATTGAAGGTCAGTTGCTTGGCGCCTTTTCCTGCAATCTCTTCGAAACCGATAGTCTTATGTCCGAGATACTTCAGAGCTAAGTCGTCCATATTGTGTTTCGAGGCGACCGAATTAAACACGTAAGATTCGAGCATGGTATCGAAGGCTATGCCGCGTAGCGTGATCCCCACGTTGGCCAGAATACTCATATCGTACTTTAGGTTTTGGCCAACCTTTTTGATACTAGCATCTTCCAGTAGTGGGGTTAATTTGGCTAAGGCTTGCGTCATGTCCAGTTGTTCTGGCGCGTCGGGGTAATCATGTGCCAGTGGCAGATACGCAGCCTGACCCGCTTCAATAGCAAAGGATAAGCCGACTAACTTAGCCTGCATATAGTTAAGGCTGGTGGTTTCGGTATCGACGGCAAAGAGTTCGGCGCTAGCGAGTTTTTCAATCCACTCGTCCAGTTGTTGCCAACTTAAGATGGTGACGTAATCGGCATCGATATCTTGTGGTACAGGAGGGGTATCTTCGTCCTTAGCGTCATTGGTTATGTTATTTGCGCCCTTACCATCGAGCACTTCTGCAAGCCAGCGCTTAAATTCCATTTCGCTATAGCATTTGATCAACTCTTCATTATCGGCTGGAGCGATATTCAGCTGATGCCAATCTTGCTCTAATTCTACATCTAACTTAATGGTCGCGAGCTCATATGAGAGTCTTAGCATCTCGCCATGTTCGGCAATTTTGGCCGGCATGGTTTTAGCGCCGCGAAAGCCGAGCTCTGGCATTTTTTCAGGATGAGCTAAGATCTGCTCAATACTACCAACGCCATTAAGCATCGCCAGTGCGGTTTTTTCACCCACACCAGGTAAGCCTGGAATGTTATCGGCTTTATCGCCTTGCAGTGCTAATAGGTCGACAATCAATTCTGGGCCGACGCCAAACTTTTCGAGCACTTCTTCAGGCCCTAATATGGTATTGGTCATGGTGTTGATAAGGGTAATATTATTATCGACTAGCTGCGCCATATCCTTATCGCCAGTGCTGATCAGTACCGAACGCCCCTCTTTACTCGCTTGAGTAGCAATGGTGCCAATAACATCATCGGCTTCGACGCCAGGCACACAGACTAATGGCAGGCCAAGTGCTCGCACAATACGGTGTAGCGGTTCAATTTGAGAGCGTAGGTCATCAGGCATCGTTGGGCGATGCGCCTTATATTCTGCATACAAATCATTACGGAACGTTTTACCCTTGGCATCGAATACCACAGCCATCTGTGTCGGCTTGTATTGCTTTAGTAAGCTACGCAGCATATTAATTACGCCATAAACGGCGCCAGTGGCTTCGCCTTTCGAGTTCGTTAGGTGAGGGGGGGCATAATAAGCGCGGTAAAGATAAGAAGAACCATCCACAAGGATCAGTGGGTTTTCAGCAATAGTAGGCATAATATCTATTCATTTATCGGTATTCGATGATGGCGCTAGCATGCCACATTAGGACGATTTCGGCCACGCAAAATTACTCACTAGGCTGTGGATAAGTCTGTGAGCTAAAAAAAAATCAACGAGCAGGCTTTATAACCGCGACGACATGGTGTGATTTTAAGTTATTGATTTTATGTGATGTTTATTTTTTGTGTGAACTAGGTATTACTTCCAAGTAAAATTTCCTAATGTGTGGACTTTTATTTTCATTCCATTTATCGGCTCTGGCTTGGCGAATTGACAGCGGCTTGCTAAAGTCGATGCACTAACTTAGCACGAAAAATAAACAGATCAAGTTGTTTGTTTCATTATTGTTAAAACTGTTGGGTATATAAAAGGAGCTGTTAATGAAAAAATTCGCAGTGTTATTGAGTGGCGCGGGGGTGTTTGATGGTAGCGAGCTCCAGGAGGCGGTGCTGACCTTGTTATCCCTCACTCAAGCTGGTGCTTGTTACCAGTGTTTTGCGCCTGATATTGACCAGATGCATGTGGTTAATCATCTTACTGGTGAGGTAGATGTCGAAGATAAACGTAATGTGCTGGTGGAGTCGGCGCGTATTGCTCGTGGTGAGATAAAGGCGACGACAGATCTTGTTATCGGAGAGTTTGATGGCTTACTGATCCCCGGTGGTTTTGGCGCCGCCAAGAATCTATGTAACTTTGCTGTTGCGGGCAGCGAATGCGAAATCGCACCAGAGGTGAGCCATTTTATTAATGAGTTTATCGAAGCAAAAAAACCAGTGGGCTTTATCTGTATTTCTCCGGTGATGATCCCTAAGTTGTATCATCAGGCTCGCGGCACCATTGGGCATGATACCGAAACTGCACATGCCTTTAATTTGATGGGGGGGCAGCATGTCGAGACTAATGTGGAGCAGATAGTGGTTGATGAAGCCAATAAATTAGTCAGTACACCAGCTTATATGTTGGCAGAAAACATTGCCCAAGCACATATAGGTATCAATAAACTGGTGAGGAAGGTGATTGAACTGGCCTCTTAGGCGGTTAACACTAAGCCCTAGGCGCTAGCGCCTAGGTGCGTTTTCTACTGTCGATAAAGCCCTGAATAACTCCAACAATCAATCCGCCAATATGGGCACCGTTGGCTATCGAGAGTCCAAATATATCGGTAAAGCCTAGTACTAGCCAGAGTAGCATAAAGACAATATAGGCGGGTGGCAGACCTATGCCAGCTTCAGGGCGTTTAACGCCCATCACCCAAGTGTAGCCAACTACCGCATAGACGACGCCAGAAAGGCCGCCAAAGTTAGGGCCAGTAATAAAATACTGCACAATATTGGGTAGGGTTCCGGCGACTAACAGTATGATAAACAATGGCGCTACGCCGAGCTTGTTTTCGATTTTACCGCCTAAATACCACCACCAGAGTAAATTAAACAAGATATGCATGGCTGAAAAGTGCATCAGGCTGGGAGTAAAGACGCGCCATACTTGCTCAAAGCCACTATTGGGGACGGCGCCAAAGAATGACAGGTGCTCAAATAGCACATTGGCAAAGCCAATATTAAAGCCTAAATAGATCACGGCACAAATGGCAATAATGCCTAGCGTGAGTGGTCCTGCGCCAGAAATAAATTGGCTTAGCAGTTGTAAGCTAGGTGCACCATAATCTAATTTTGTTGCTGGGCTGCCATTATCCCAAGAAGCCTGCAGGTATTTATCATCATGGGGATGTTGAATAAATTGCTCATACTCGGCGCGGGCTGGAGCATAGTCCTGTTCGCGCTCGACAGAGACGATAACATCTTGTTCATCGTAGGATAGTTGGCAGCTTACACCTTGACCTTTTAAATAGTCGATAAGTGCCTGTGCGGCACGTGCGTTGGGTAAGCGACCAATTTCTAGCATTAGCATCTTCTCACTGAGGTTAGTTCGCTTCGCGCCACGCTTGAAAGCCGCCATCTAGGCTATATACGTCATCGAAGCCTTGTTCGTGTAAATAGTTTGCGGCATTTTGGCTACTAATGCCATGATAGCAAACCACCACCAAGGGCTGATCCATATCGGCTTCAGCAATATAGGCTGCAAGATTGTCGTTAGTCAGGTTGGTTGCGTCTGCAATGTGTCCAGCCTCGAAACTAGCATTGTCGCGAATATCGACTATCTGGAGCGGACTGTTTTCTTGTTGCATTTGCAGCAGTTGATTAACGCTTAAGTGTTTAAAAGCTGACATAGTAAACCTGTAGAAATCAATAATTATTGGTGAGTGTGTGATAGGAGGCTGCAGCTGAACAGCCTCCTACTAGCTCAATTATACCGAGTTAATCCCAGCTAAGGATCACTTTACCAGATTGACCAGAGCGCATGGCGTCAAAGCCCGCTTGGAAATCATCGACATTGAAGTGGTGGGTAATAATGGGCGAAATATCTAAACCCGACTGGATCAGGCTGGCCATCTTGTACCAGGTTTCAAACATTTCACGACCGTATATGCCTTTGATAATTAATCCTTTAAAGATCACTTTGCTCCAATCGATTGCCATCTCTCCACCAGGAATACCCAGCATAGCAACTTTACCGCCATGGTTCATGGTATCGAGCATTGAGTGGAACGCCGCAGGAACCCCCGACATCTCCAGCCCCACATCGAAACCTTCGGTCATGCCAAGTTCGTGCATCACATCTTCGAGTTTTTCGGTCGCGACGTTAACGGCGCGAGTGGCGCCCATCTTTTTCGCTAACTCAAGGCGGTATTCGTTAACATCGGTGATCACCACGTGACGCGCACCGACATGGCGACATACGGCTGCCGCCATAATGCCGATAGGACCCGCTCCGGTGATTAAGACATCTTCACCTACCAGATCGAATGACAATGCGGTATGTACTGCGTTACCAAAGGGATCAAAGATAGAGGCTAAATCATCAGAAATATCATCAGGGATCTTAAAAGCATTAAAAGCTGGGATCACCAGATACTCTGCGAAGGCCCCTTCACGGTTAACCCCAACACCTGAAGTGTTACGACACAAGTGAGTACGACCTGCGCGGCAATTACGGCAATGTCCGCAGGTTATATGGCCTTCACCCGATACTCTATCGCCAATGGAAAAGCCACGTACCTCTTGGCCAATCTCAACCACTTCACCTACATATTCGTGACCCACTACCATAGGGACTGGGATGGTATTTTGTGACCATTCGTCCCAGTTATAAATATGTACGTCGGTGCCACAGATGGCAGTTTTACGAATTTTAATCAGTAGATCGTTATGGCCAACTTCAGGTTTTGGCGCATCGACCATCCAGATGCCTTCTTCAGGCTTTAATTTGCTTAGTGCTTTCATGTTCCACCCTATGACTGACTCACCCTAGCGGTCAGTAAAAAATGTCATTCAATAAGGGCTACAACACAATGTAGTCCCTTTGGTTTTATATTAGCCGATAATGCCCATCTCTTTACCGATACGGGTAAAGGCATCGATGGCGCGATCTAACTGCTCACGGCTGTGGGCGGCAGACATTTGGGTGCGAATACGCGCTTGGCCTTTCGGTACCACAGGGAATGAGAAGCCAACGACGTAAATGTGCTCTTCGAGTAATCGGTTGGCAAAATCGCCCGCTAACTTAGCATCACCAATCATCACAGGAATGATGGCGTGATCGGCACCGCCTAAGGTAAAGCCGGCAGCAGTCATTTTTTCGCGGAAATAACGGCTGTTCTCCCACACGGCTTCACGCAGTGCTTGGCCAGATTTGAGCATTTCAAGGACATGGATCGATGCGGTTACAATGGCTGGCGCTAAAGAGTTAGAAAACAGATATGGGCGTGAACGCTGACGTAACCAGTCGATGACCTCTTTTTTACCCGCGGTAAATCCGCCCGATGCGCCGCCTAATGCCTTACCTAAGGTACCAGTGATGATGTCGACTCTGTCCATCACATCGCAATATTCGTGGGTGCCACGGCCATTTTGGCCAATAAAGCCCACGGCATGAGAATCATCGACCATGACGAGTGCGCCATACTGGTCGGCAAGGTCGCACACACTCTTGAGGTTCGCAATAACCCCATCCATAGAAAACACGCCATCGGTGGCGATAAGGATATGGCGTGCACCTGCTGCTTTGGCGGCCTTAAGCTGTGTTTCTAAATCGGCCATATCATTGTTGGCATAGCGAAAACGCTTGGCTTTACACAAGCGTACGCCATCGATAATTGATGCGTGGTTAAGCGCATCGGACACAATCGCGTCTTCGGCGCCCAATAGGGTTTCGAACAGGCCGGCGTTCGCGTCGAAGCAAGAAGAGTAAAGAATGGTATCTTCCATGCCGAGGAATTCACTTAGGCTGGCTTCAAGTTGCTTGTGGATATCTTGTGTGCCGCAAATAAAGCGCACCGATGCCATACCAAAACCGTGATCGTTTAATCCTTGCTGCGCCGCGGCGATAAGCTCAGGGTGGTTGGCAAGGCCGAGATAGTTGTTGGCACAGAAATTCATCACTTCGCTGCCATTTACTTCGATTGATGTCTGTTGAGGAGAGGCGATTACACGCTCGCTTTTGTATAAGCCTTCAGCTTTTACTTCAACAAGTTGCTGATTAATTTGGTCGTAGAATGAGGTTTTGGTCACAGGAGGTCTCCTTCTTGGGGATAATTTTATTGTTATCATTTGCGCTTGATTCATCGAGCCTATTTAGACGCAAAATGAACGAAATGGCCTCTAACTAAGGGCCCATTTCGTCGCCGGAGTCGCGGCTTAGATGTTGTTTGAGCTCATTACGCGAACGTCAATAAGTTAGGTTTACTTGTCGATATTTACTGCCATGGTGGCCGTATTATCGACACATGAACACAGCGAGCACCAGCCACGCTAAGCGATAGGTTGGCCGAATTCTAACCTTAAATGGGCTCGGCACCACACTCTTTTTTTCATCATTAACTTAGCTAGTGCAATAACAACTTTTGCATAACAAAAAGTAATGTGAAATGTCACATAGACAACATTGTGAGGAGCAGCTTTATGTTGACTAAAGCTGCGGGGGGGATGAGTGATTGCTCCTTGGTGCTTAATCAGCGTGTTGTTCGTTCTGCGCTAGCGTCTGATAATGTTGCTCGAGTCGCATAAAGGTGGGCTTAGCATTATCACTGGCGTAAGCTCTAAAAATCATCAACACCCTAAGTAAACCCTCATACAAGGAAGTTTTGGTGATTATGGTGGTTTCAGAGTGGGTGAGGCGATTACTTATCCAGAAACAAGCGACCATTCTAATGGTGTCGGCCAACGGGGCGATATCATGATCATCGATGGTTAGTACGCCGTCTTGTTTCAGTTGGTTTAAAATGTTGCTCGCGCGTGCAAGTACCTGTTCTTGCACCTGGGTATATTGCTTATTGAGCTCGGGATCGCGGCCTAAAATGATCACTAAGTTAGAGTACATAAAGCGGAACTGCCACAGGGTATAAAATAGGGCATCGAAATAGCCAATTAATAGGTCAACATCCACTTTTTTGTCTTGATAGGGCTGAAAGCCTGATTCAAGGTGTTGCTGGTAGAGGGTGAAAATAGAGCGAATAATGTCTTCTTTATTGCGAAAGTGGTAATAGAGGTTACCCGGACTGATCCCTAAATGCGCGGCAATATGGTTAGTGGTAATGCTTCTTTCGCCGTGCTCATTAAAGAGTTCTAAGCTGGCATGGACAATTTTATCGCGGGTTTTCATGCAGATCCCAAATTAGGTCGATTAAGAAAAATGCTTAAGGTAAAGCCTTTGTTGTCGTTAGGCTCTAAGGTTGGGGTCGTTATTGTGCAAGCCCGTTGAGCTCAGGCTCTAAATGCCAACTTAAACAGCCCCTAGGCAAATGTCAATCGATGGCTTATCAGACCAGTTTGAGAGACAGTATGTATCAGTGACACATAATCTCCCTTATTTTTAAGCTGTTAACCTTGGGGGGAAAGTGCCTATAACGGCCTAGCATGCTAATATTAGGTCTCCTGTGCTTAACCGATTGACAAGCCTATCTCATGAACCGGATTTTATACTCAGCTCTACTTTATTTAGCTTCACCCCTGTTATTGCTTTATTTGACGTTTCGCGCTATAAAAAGTCCCGCTTATCGAGGCCGCTGGGCAGAACGTTTTGGCTTAAGTCGTTTACAGGCTACCGATCTGTTAGTCCATTCAGTATCGATGGGAGAAACCCTCGCGGCCATCCCGCTGATTAATAAAATAATGACCCAGTATCCGCATCTGACTCTCACCGTCACGACGACCAGTCCAACAGGGTCGGCAGAGGTCATTAAGGCGTTTGGTGACCGAGTACAACATTGCTACCTCCCTTTCGACCTGCCGCTATGTGTGGCTCGCTTTCTCAACCAAGTGCAGCCTCAACAGTGCATTATTATGGAAACCGAGCTGTGGCCTAACTTACTGCATCAGGCCAAACAACGTGGCGTAAAGTTGATGTTGGCCAATGCACGTTTATCTGCCAAGTCGGCCAAGCAATATCAGCAGCGGCCTAAACTGGTGAGCCCCATGTTGCAGACCTTAGATGTGATAGCGGCGCAGTCGAGCCCAACCGCAGAGCGTTTTATCGCCTTGGGGGTGCCGGCCAGCAAAATTGAGGTGACAGGTAGCTTGAAATTCGATCTCACCATTGGTGAGCAGCATATCGCCAAGGCAAGGCAGCTGCGCAGCGAGTGGCAGCGCCTAGAGACGCCGGTATGGGTTGCAGGCAGCGTGCATCCGGGGGAGTTTGACGCCATTTTATCGGCGCATAAAAATGTATTGATCCGCTTTCCTCATGCGCTGTTGGTCATGGTGCCAAGGCACCCTGAGCAGTTTGAGGCTGCAGCCAGTCGAGTTAACACTGCGGGATTAACGCTGGCGCGTCGCAGCCAAGCAGACAAGGTAGATACCGATACCCAAGTGTTGCTGGGCGATACCATGGGAGAACTACTCAGTTTCTATGGCGCCGCAGACCAAGCTTTTGTCGGGGGCACGCTTATTGAAAATGGTGGCCATAACCCGCTCGAACCTGCCGCCATGGGACTGCCTGTTTACGTGGGGCCCAATTTCAGGGACTTCGCCGAAATTGCGCTCATGCTACAAGAAGCAGGTGCCTTATCTGTGGTGAAATCTGCCGAGGACTTGTCACTACAATTAGTGGATAAATTTGATGACAAAGAGGCGTATCTGCTGGCTAGGGAGGCCGGGCTTAAAGTGGTGGAAGACAATAAAGGGGCGCTTGCTGCCCAATTTGCACTGGTGTGTGGTTTGCTCGACCAGTAATGCTGCATCACTTGTCGAGTACCGAGGCATGCTTGCGTTAATTTATCTTTATCAGATAGCGCCGTAATCGTCTGAGTTTACGCTTGTGAATAGCCAGCCATTAACTGCTGCCAATTGTGGTCGTTAAAATGCAGCGTGGCGAGTTTAGTTTTCTCTTTGTTAAATGAGCGTAATAATCGGTCTAGATTAGCCTGCTGCCATTTGGGCGAGGGCGTGCGCAGTTCACCGCGGTCGAAATCAATCAAGGTGAAGTTGTCATTGCCGATTAAGATGTTTTTGGCATTAAGATCGGCGTGGTAAACCCCGCGCTGGTGGAATGTGGCGATAAGCTTACCCAAGGCTTGCCACTGGGCGTCTGTCATGGAAGCATGAGATAACTGAGCCACTAAGTCTTGTGCGCCTTCGATGCGTTCAATAATGATATCACCGCGATAATGCATACCGTGACGCTGAATTTGCGCCGCGACCGGTTTAGGTACCGCAAAGCCTTCGCTAAATAACTGTTCGAGTAATGCCAGCTCGGCGATAGCACGGGTGCGCTTGAGTCCGGTATAAAGGTAGCTGTCTCGGCTGAATTTAGCCATCACGCCGCCGCGGTAATAGTGACGTATCACCCACTGAGCATTCTTGTGGCGGGTAATATGTTGTGGGTCGACAAACCAAGTGGTGTAACGGCCAGTTGAAGATCCTGTGATGTCACCCAGATCCTGCCAATAGTCAAAGGTAAACCAATCGGGTGTGATGGGTTTAAGTTCTGGCTCACAAAAGGCGATATAACCGGCGTCGGTACGTTTGATTTGCATAAAATTACAAGCTAACTCTGATGGCATTAAGCGAATGGCTTAATTGTAACTGATCTTCAGCGTCGAGCAGAACTGTTTCACCGACTGTTTAAGTGCTTGAATCACAGTGTTGATATTCTTCTACTAGGGCTTGCTCAAGCGATTGTCCGCTGGGTTGCCGCGAGTCAGGTGGTGCGTTTAATTGTGAGCTTGATAGACAACATCATCAGTGGGTATTTGTCAGAATATTTAGGCCCGATTTCAGATAATAACTGCGACGCTAGTTTGGTGCGCCGCCATACTCTTGCCGTCTGGGGGAGCCTACCAATGCGAGCCTTTGGATCTTTTGGCGACAGGGCTGTAATAGCGCGCTTAAGGCTATTTGCCCGGTTTTGGGGGCTAAACATGGAACCTAGCAGCATTCTACATTAAACTCGTTGCGGATCTTTAACGGCTATTAATCCCAGTGAACCCTGAAATCTTATGAGCTTAAATTTACAGTCCGCCCACTCTTTATGTTTGCTTCGTTTATCGGCCATTGGCGATGTTTGTCATGCCGTTGCCATGGTACAGGCGATCCAGCGGCATTATCCTCATCTAGAGATCACTTGGGTGATAGGCAAGGTAGAATATCAATTGCTTAAGCATCTACCTGGGGTGCAGTTTGTGGTGTTCGATAAGTCACAAGGCTGGCGAAGTTATCTTAATCTTAAGCGTGCCATAGCTGGGCAGCGTTTTGATGTGCTGCTGCATATGCAGGTGGCGCTGCGGGCAACGATTGCTTCATTGGCCATTACCGCAAAATACCGTTTGGGATTCGATTGCGCTAGGGCTAAAGAGGGCCAATGGTTGGTGACCAATCAGCGGGTTGCGCCGTTAGCGACTCCCCATGTGTTAGACGGTTTTATGGGGTTTGCTAAAGCTTTAGGGGTAACCGATTTGCAGCCATCGTGGAATATTCCAGTCCCAGCCTCTGACACTGAATTTGCGCAGAATTTGATCCCCAGCGGCCAGAATACCTTAGTTATCTGCCCTGCAGCCAGTAAAGCCGAGCGTAATTGGCTACCTGAACGTTATGCCGCAGTTGCCGATTATGCGGTCGCGCAAGGTTATCACGTCATATTGTGCGGCGGACCTACAGCGTTAGAGCAAGATTTAGCCATTGCAATTCAAGGCTTTGCCCAGCATGAGTTGGACAATCAAGTCGGGCGCACCTCTTTAACGCAATTATTGGCCGTACTCAAACAGGCCTCCATGGTACTTGCGCCTGACACCGGTCCCGCTCACATGGCTGTCACTCAAGGCACTCCAGTGATCGGTTTGTATGCACACTCTAATCCTGGGCGCACAGGCCCCTATACTTGCTTAGATTTAGTGGTGAGTGTTTATGATGACGCTATCAGGGCACAAACATCGGGTAAGGTGGTCTGGGGTACCCGTGCAAAAGGTGCTCAACTGATGCAGATGATTAGCGTCGAGAGCGTGCTTGCTCGCTTTAATCAGCTCTCGCAACGGTTAAGCCACTAATGGTAAACTGACCAGCGCTGTGCTTACTTGGGCAAGTTACAGCGAGCAATAGTCAATAGGTACCCAATATCTTAAGGGTTGCTTACGTGGTGAAGCAATAGGGAAAGAGTGAATGTCGATAGCGCCAAAATTTCTGTTTGTCCCAGTTTCCTCCGAAGAGGGAATTGGAGAGTATATGCGCTCAAAAATTGTCGCCGATGAGGTGTGTAAACGTTGGCCTAATGCCCAAGTTGAATTTGTGCTTAATAGTCATGCTCCATATGCTCAGTCTTGCCCCTATCGTGCTCATTTAGTCGATGACACACCGACAAAACATATCAGCGCCGTCAATCAGTTGATTACCCAATTTAAGCCCGATGTGGTGATTTTTGATGCGTCGGGTCGCAAAGCCCAGCTTAAACACGCCAATTTACATGGGGCAAAAGTGGTGTTTATCAGCCAGCATCGCCGTAAGCGTGCCCGAGGCATGAAAATTGAGCGCGCACTGGTGACCGACAGTCATTGGGTCGTTCAACCTGAATTTGTCATTGGCGATATTAATTGGTTGGATAAGTTAAAACTCAATTTGATTAAACGTGAGCCGCCCATTTTTACCGGTTCAATCTTTGCTAACCCGACTCAAGCCGAGCAAGCGGTTTTGCAGCAACACTATCAGGTTAACCCTAAGCAATATCTGCTCTACAGTGCCGGTTCCGGTGGGCATAAGTTGAAAGGTGGGTTAGCCGCCGATCTGTTTGCGCAGGCGGCGCTGGCGGTGTTTAAGCAAACTGGCGTGCCAAGTTTGATGGTGTTTGGTCCTAATTACCCCAAAGCCTTACCCGAGTTTGAGGGGGTTATCGCCATTAAGCAGCTTAATACTGACGATTTTATTAATTTACTCGATGGCGCTAAGGCGGCGGTATTGAGTGGGGGGGATACCTTGTTGCAAGCCATTGCATTAAGAGTCCCGACGCTAGCCGTGGCGGTGTCGAAAGATCAGCCCAGTCGTATTAAGCAGTGCACAGCAAAACACTTGGCGCTTGACTGTGAGCCGGAAGTTGCGTCAATGAGTGAGCAGATCATGCGATTACTGCAAGAGGATACCGCCAAGCAATTAACCCAGCAGATGCAGCAAGTAGCAGAGGCTAAAGGGTTAGACATTTGTATGGCTGAAATTTCCCGCTTATTAGGACAACCCTTGTGCAAATGAAACGTATCGGCATCGCCATCGACAGTTTAGCGGGGGGCGGAGCAGAAAAAATTGTATTAACCCTTGCAGCTCAGCTTAAAAAACTAGGCCATGAGCCTCACCTCCTAGTACTGACACCTAATTGTGACTACGAGTTACCTGACGATATTCCGGTGCACTTTTGTTTCTCGCCAGAGCAGAAACAGATCGATAGTGTATGGCGCCTGCGTCACTCTGTGGCGCAAGTGCAGCAATGGCTAGAGGGGCTTGTCGAGCAGTTTGGTCAATTCGATCTGTTTTTATCCAATTTAGATAAGACCAATTTATTATTTACCAAGGCCAGCATCACTCCGCTTTACTGCGTGATCCATAACTCGATTGAAGAGGAGTTAACCCGGCAATTAAAGCTAGGTCCCTTGGCTTATTTTAATATGCTACGAGCTAAAAAAGCGCTTAATGGTCAGCACTTGGTGACGGTGTCCGAAGGGATTGAGCGTGAAATTGTGCAATCAAAGCGCGTGAGCCCCGCCTCAATTCGTACCATCTACAATCCGTTTGATATTGCGCAGATCCGTGCGCGAGCCGACGAGGAGAATAGCGACATTCCTCAAGGCAATTATCTTATTCATGTCGGACGAGTGGCTAAGCAGAAACGTCACGATATTTTATTTAAAGCCTTAGCCAAGATGCGCCAGCCATTGCCGTTAGTCCTATTATGTAATAATCCGAAAAAGGCGCTTAAATTGGCTAAAAAGCATGGCGTCGCCGACCGAGTGATCTGCCCCGGTTTTCAGGCCAACCCGTTTCCTTGGATAAAGCAAGCCAAATTGCTGGTGCTGAGCTCTGATTATGAGGGGTTTGGTAATGTGCTGCTCGAAGGGCTTGTTTGTAACACGCCAGTGGTGAGTACTCGCTGCCCTCATGGGCCCGATGAGATCTTAACTCAGGGGTTAGCCCAATATCTGGTGCCGAGACGAGATGCTGTGGCGTTGAGCCAAGCCATGGACGCCGCATTAACGGCTTATCCCGATATTACTCATATTGATATGTTTGATCGTGTGGCAATAGCTGAGATAACTCAGGCTTATTTGGCCCTGTGTGATGCGGAGTCTGAGTCAAACCAATCAAACTCATGATCCCTCTAGCGGGGGAGCTTTAATCATTATTGTCGCATGCTAGCCATTCAGAATGGTTAGCATGCGATTAAGCTCAGTGAGGCAGCAGAGCATCACTTTGCACAGTGACGCTCTGCTGCTGTATTAGTCGCTAGTGGGCTTAACGAGGCTGATACTTGCTAGTGCCGTTAAAATGAGTCTCAACTTGGCACGTAAATGCCTTGCAAACTTGCTCTGGCGTCACCGTTCTAGCCTTACCCGTGCCCTCTAAAACTAGGCTATCACCCAAAGGTTGCCACAGCTTAAAATCGCTCGCCATGATAGTCACTTGTGGTTTGCCCATACAAACGGCTAAATGCGCCGTTGCCGTGTCGACACTTATCACGATATCGCACAGACCAATCAAGGCGGGTAGTTCGAAAAAGTTATCCAATGCTGTGAAAGTGAGTATGGGTAATGGCTTCAATGTCGTATCTTGATTGATCACATCTTTGACAGCGTGTAATTGATCCGGCGGAGTATTAATCACAAAAACCAGATTGTTATATTGGTGATTGAGTTGCAATAGTAGGGCTTTGACTTGCTCCCAAGGGTAGTCTTTCTTGGTTGCGGTAGAGAGGTGGTTGATAAACACCACTAACTTATTAGGATCGCTATCGGTTAACGCTGCAATAAGCGGCTTTACGCTGTCGTGGTATTGAGGTTTGATATCGATACTAAGCTGGGTTTTGCCATCTAACAGATCTTTTGTTTCCACTCCCAAGGCTATTTTAAAGCATTGACGGTAAAGATCGGTTACATGTTGGCTATTGTTGGCAAGCTTATCGTAGTTAAAGGTCGCATCTAGCTTTTTAAAGTGTTGGTAGCCTTTAATCGTACGGATAAGGCTGCCACTTTTAGATGCCACTATGGTAGCGGTGGGTGAAATTTGCCGAGCAATTTTGGCAAATTGCTCGGGTCTATTTTTACCAATAAAGACGATCGCATCGTAATGCTTATCTTGGGCTCGTTTGATGGCCGCTTGGCGTTCATCTAGGTTGCTGACAATGGGGTAAGTTTCATTAAAGTCACCAATGGCCTCAATCCACTCCCCTAAAATCTTATTACGTCCAGTAGCCCAGTCATGGGGTTTAGTGCGGCAATCATCAAACCAAATATCTATGATTAAATGTGGGTATTTTGCTTTTAAAGCGCGTAACCACACACCTTGGTACACAAAGTCACCAATGGCAAGATGAGTCATATACAAAAGGCGCTTGGCGCCCTGCAAGGTTGAGTGATTAATTAAAGCTGCCACATAAATCCTTACTTCAGGCTCTTACTAAATAAGCTAAAAGCGTTATCTAATTTGGGCGTTGACACCAGCCGCATAAAGGCACGTTGCCAATTTAAATACAATTTATGCAGACGACGTTGTGGTAATTTTTCTAGCCCACCCGTTGGATTAATATCTGATTGTCCTTGTAAATCGACCGAGACACAATAAGGAATTAAACCAAATGGATAGATACCTAATGTCCACCAAGACTTTAAATGCCCGTCAACCGGTTGTACTACATAGGGCATACGCTGCAATAGTGTTGTCGCCCCTTGATGGCTAATCACCTGCGCTACCGCGCTGAGAGGAAACTTGTGGTAGCTAATAAACTGGTGCTGCTTATAAGTGACCGATTGGCGAATATTTTTGGGACTTCCTTTGCGCAATGGATACAGCTTAATAAAGTCCCAATTGGCGTGAGGTAGCCCAGCCATCAGCTCGACTACGTCGGCAAAGTTGCTTTCAAGATCGATATCATCTTCTAAAATAAAAGCGAAATCCAATTGATCATCGACTATCTGCTGCCAGGCTTTTTTATGGCTTAAACTGCAGCCGACTTCGCCCTTATTCAGTGCTCTGTAATAATGCTTTTTAACTAAAGCGGCCGGTGATACTTGTTCAATTTCGGCATCGGAGAGCAAATTACCATCGACTCCTTCGATGCGTTCAAAGGGGACGTTGGCGTCTGCTAACTGCTGGCTTATACGAGCCATACGTTCTGGCGAGCGAGCCAAGTTAATCACAAATACTTTGTATTTCAGCATGATGATCTGTCTTATTCGTTATATGGTGACGAAGCTTTTAGCTAGCGTATTGATAATTGGTTTGGGCAATTTATAGCGTTTATGCGCTTTATCGATAAACAGCTGCCATCCTGCTTGTTGCAGATCTGCTAGGGTTTCGCTATCAAGATGCTGGTCGAACAGTTCACAAAAATCATTGATAAACCTTACTTCGCGCTTTAGTGATGAGTTGGTATATCCTCGTCCAGCATAATGAATAAAGCTAGCCTGCTTGTAACCATCGAGACCTAATACATCCATTCTGTTAAATTCGGCAGAAATGCTTTGATGCTTTAAATTATCTCTATGAATAAGATAGTTAACATAGGTTTGCTCGTAATACTTAATGTGATTACATATTTTTTGTAAATCATCTAACTGTGCAATTTCAAATAAAGGGCACTGCTTTGAGATCAGCATGCAGCCTAAGTTGTAGTACACAGGGCGTTGATTAACCTGAGGCCAATTGGGTAGGTCACCCATGATGTGGGTAATTTTATCAATAACCGGTTGGCGTTCGAGTAACTCACCTTCATTAAACAGATACAGGGTTTCGAGGTCATCGTACACCTCAAAAATATTGTTAGCATCTGGAGTGATAATGATATCGGCATCGACATACAAAACCCGATCATATTCTTTAAGTAGCTCTTTAATATAGAGCTTTTCTGTCCATGCAGGGCTTGCAGTATGTTTAGGTTCGCTAATCGTGATCGGGTAATGCAGCTCTTTCGAAACAATGAGATCGGCACCGACTTTTTTGGCGTACTGTTCGAAGCTCAGTAACGCCGCACGATACATCGGATTTTCATCGCCAATAGCAAGAGTGAAAATAGCTTTTTTCATCATTGTGTCCATGTTGAAGAATTAGGTACGGTGAACTTGCAGGTCATTGGCCAATGAAATGCTGTGTTTTAAGCCAGTTTAAGTATTCAGGCACGGCCTGCTCAACGGTCTTAAATACGTCGGTGTAGCCCGCCGCCCGCAGTTGAGTCAAATCGGCTTGGGTGTAACTCTGGTAGGCACCTTTTAACTTATCGGGGAAAGGAATGTACTCAATGTGGCCTTTCGCGTGATAGTCGATAACGGCGTTGGCGACATCATTAAAGCTCTGGGCTTGGCCGGTACCGCAGTTGTATACACCTGAAATACTGGGGTTTTGCCATAACCACAAGTTAACTTTGACGACATCTTCAACATAGACGAAATCACGTAATTGCTCACCATTGTCGTAACCATCGATGCCTTCGAACAGACGGCAAATACCGTTAGCATTAATCTGATTATTAAAATGAAAAGCCACGCTGGCCATGCCACCCTTGTGTTGCTCGCGAGGTCCGTAAACGTTGAAGTAACGTAGGCCAGCGACTTGGGTATTAACGTTTTGTCTTCTCACATATTGGTCGAATAAAAACTTAGAATAGGCATAAACGTTAAGTGGTTTTTCTAACTCACGCTGCTCGATAAACTTGTCACTGCCGCCATAAACCGATGCCGATGAGGCATAAATAAACTGGCAGTTATTTTGGGCACTAAAGTGCATTAACACCTTAGAATACTCATAATTATTGGTCATCATAAACTTGCCATCCCACTCTGTGGTAGAAGAGCACGCACCTTGATGAAAAATAACTTCGAGTTGGTTGTCGAACATGCCACTGGTTATTTTGGCAAGAAAATCATCTTTATCGAGATAATCGGCAATTTCACAATCGGCCAGATTGAACATTTTTGTGCCATCGGTCAGATCGTCCACCGCGATAATATCGCTGCGGCCCATGTCGTTGAGGGCCTTGACTAAGTTACTACCAATAAATCCTGCTGCACCTGTCACTACTATCATATTATTCTTCCAAATTTTTTAGCAAACCTAAGGATAAGCGCAATGATGAAGCTCGATTGCTTATTGCTGATCCGCGTAATGAGTATCTAAAAAAGCCGCGATGTCGTTGGCCGCGGCATCAAAATCTATCAGCGCCATATTACGGCCAGTTCGCTTGCCTACCGGTGGGGTAAACGCTAAACGTTTGTGGCTTTGAGTTAACGTTTGCCAGCGTATCTTGGGTGCTGAGCGTCTACCCGCATAAAAACCCACTGTGGGTACGTCATGTAAGCCGGCTAGATGCAACGGACCAGTTGAGCCCGCGATAAACATATCCGCCGCGACAATGGATTCGGCAAAGTCGGCCAAGCTGGGCAGTGGCTTAGCCATCACCACTTTAATGTCATCTTGGCGTAAGTTGTCATAAATGCTTTGCGCCAGCACCTCTTCGTCACCACTAAAGGTTAGAACAAACTTGCAATCTCGCTGCGTCTGCTGATTTACCTTACGTAACAGGGCGGCAAAATCTGCTGGCGCTAAAGCGCCAGAAGAGCCTCCAGTGCCAGCATGAGCAAAAATTAATAACTCATTACCTTGTTGACCATAATATTGCTGCCATTTCTGTCTGTGTTGACTCATGTCCCAATATTGCTTGGGCAGTGCAGGGATAGGGTAGCCGTGATGACGTAAAAAATGCTCTACAAGCATGCAGCTGCCGCGCCAGCAGGGTTCATCTTTACGGTAGGTGACATTGGCTCTATGACGATAGAGATACTGAAACCAAGCGTGCTTAGGAGCCAGCTTGTAAGGCACATCTAAATGGCGGATCAGTTTATAGGTGCGCAACTCTGATAATGAAACCAAAATCGCATTATATTGGCGCTCGGTAAATTGTTGGCTGATGGCGGCGTCGTCGCCATTATCGACGATGACATGGTCAATATAGGGGCACGCTTGGGCAAAGGCTTTGACTGCAGGCGAGACAAACACTTCAATGCTGGCTTGAGGCAATGCCGTTTTGAGCAGATACAAAGACGGCCAAGTGAGGACAAAGTCCCCAATCTTATCGTGTTTTATCAGTAAGACTCTTTTTATCATATAAAAATCAACCAACTACAGTTTATTACGTCAAGCGAGGCCCAGTCTTGTTCGCGATAATCACTCCCGAACCGCCTGCGACAGGATAAAATTTGCAGCAGTATAACAATTATAACGCTTTTGATCTGTGTTTTAAGCGTGAGATATGCAGGGGCTATCTCAGTTTATTCTGGGTAATTGAGAACGTTACTGTCATCGGGCGGTCATGAAGGTAACAATGTTGGCCGATAGTTGTGGCAGCTATAATCACTGATAGTAGATCGCAGTTTTGGCGGCGATTAAGCTAAAAAGATTGGTTCATTCTAGCAGATAAAATCGTTACACTATGCGCCATTACGACGTGAGCTAAAGTGAGTCAAATATGCACACGAAAGCGATTTACCCTGGAACATTTGATCCTATTACTAATGGCCATGCGGATCTCATAGAGCGGGCCGCCAAGCTATTTAAGCATGTAGTTATCGGTATTGCCGCTAATCCTTCTAAGCAGCCGCGCTTTACTTTGGCCGAACGTGTCGAGCTAGTGAAGTTAGTGACCGCTCATTTGGATAATGTCGAAGTGGTTGGTTTTAGTGGGCTATTAGTTGATTTTGCCAAAGCGCAGCGGGCCAGTGTCTTGGTGCGTGGCTTGCGAGCCGTGTCCGATTTTGAATATGAATTTCAGCTAGCCAATATGAATCGACGTCTCAGTGCCGATTTAGAAAGTGTGTTTTTAACCCCCGCCGAAGAGAATTCGTTCATCTCATCGACATTAGTGAAAGAGGTGGCATTGCATGGTGGCGATGTCAGTCAGTTTGTTCACCCCGCAGTGAGCAAAGCGCTCGAACTCAAGGATTAAACCGTTCGTTATGATCATCAATAAAATCAAAGCTTATTTTACCGCCGCAGTGGTTACGGCTAGCCTGCTATTTGCTTCAGTCGCGCATAGTGCACCTTGGGTCGATGTGTCTGATATTTACCTGCGTGCCGATATTCAGGCGCTAGCCGATGCGGGGGTGATAACGGTACCAGTTAATACCTATCCGCTTATGTGGTCAGGGATCGGCGTCGATTTGAATAACATTGAGCCGTCTAAGTTAAGCCCAGCCTTGGCGGATGCATTTGCGCGGGTTAATTTTTATTACAATAACGCAGTAGGTAACCGAGGCAATACCAGTATCAAAGCGGTGGCAGCCACTGATGCCGCAAGGTTCCAACACTTTGGCTCTGATTATCGTGAAGAGGCTGAGCTACAGGCGAGCCATGAATATATGGGCGAGCGTTTTGCCTTTAAGCTTGCCGCAACCGCCACTCTTGATCCACTCGATGAAGAGGAATTTCGTCTCGATGGTAGTTATGCTGCCATGGCGCTTGGCAACTGGATGATCACTGCAGGCGCGATAGAGCAGTGGTGGGGACCTGGGTTTGACTCGGCGCTACACAAGTCAAACAATGCTCGCCCCGTTCCTTCGGTAATGATCAGCCGTAATAACGCCGCGGCATTTGCAACGCCTTGGCTCTCTTGGATAGGGCCATGGACCGTGACCACTGGCATTAGTGAGCTCGAAGAGGAGCGTGCGGTTGCTAACCCCTTGTTATGGAATATGCGAGGTAGCATCAGGCCGCTGCGCCAACTCGAGATGGGCCTGTCGTGGACCACCATGTTTTGTGGTGATGGGCAAGAGTGTGGTTTGTCTACCTTGTGGGATGCGATTGCCGGTAATACTACCTGTGTCAATGGTGAATCAAGTTGCGATCCTGCGCTGCAAAGCAAAATCGGCAACCAAATGGCGGGTTTCGATATTCGTTACGCCGACACCTGGTTTGATATTCCTGTGGGCATCTATTTAGAGCGTACCTGTGAAGATTCTAGTGGCCCGATGCCGTGGGACTTAGCCGATTGTGCCAAGTTATTTGGTGTCGATAGTCGTTTCGATTTTGACCATCAGCAATATAAGCTGTTTTTTGAATACACAGATACCATGGTCGCCTGCGGTGAAAATCAAAATGCATTTAACTGCTTTTATGAACACAGCACTTATCAAAGTGGTTCTCGTTACTATGGCCGCTCATTAGGCAGTACCTATGATAGCGATGCCAAGGTGTATGTACTCGGGTTGATTGGTCGATTTGCCAATAGTCATGGTCTAACGTCGGTAGTACGTTACGCCCAGCTTAACAATGACGGTGTCAACCGTGGTGGTGAATGGGCGCCACAGCCACCTAAAGAAGATCTACTCATGCTTGAATTAAGCTATCGTCTCCCCCTTTGGCAAGGCATGATGAGTGTGGGGGGGACGGTATCACAGTCGAAGTTCGAAACCGCCGACAACGACACCGATGCGACCCTGTTTGGTACCTATGAGTATCGTTTTTAATCTAGGTTGCTGGTGGTAATAAAAAGGCTGACAGTGTGTCAGCCTTTTTTGTGTTTCGTCCTTAACGGCGCTGGCACAGACCACAAAAGACCGTGGCTCTTTGGCCTAACTTAATCTCGCTTAACAGGTTACCGCATTGGGTACAGGTCTCACCGCCGCGACCATACACATGCAATTTTTGGGCGAAATAACCGGGTTTACCCTCGGCATTGGTGAAATCTTTGAGTGTGGTGCCACCCTGCTTAATGGCATTGGCGAGGATCTGTTTCACCTCGGCTACCAGCAGTGTCAGGCGTTCGTTATCGATTCGCCCTGCTTCGGTTTGCGGATGAATACCGGCGGCAAATAGGGCTTCATTGGCATAAATATTACCGACCCCCACCACGATATGATTATCCATTAGGCACAGTTTTATCGCCTTTTTCTTACCCGCCAAGGCTTGCGCTAAATAATCAACATTAAATTCGCTTTGTAGCGGCTCGGGGCCAAGTTTAGACAATAAAGGGTGCGCAGCTTCAGGCAGCTCACACCATAGCCAAGCGCCGAAACGCCTTGGGTCGTTAAAACGTAATATTTTGCCGCTGGCCATGACTAAGTCGATATGATCATGTTTTTCAACCTTGGTCGAGCGAGAGACGATCCTTAAGCTGCCAGACATGCCTAAGTGGACAATCGTGGTGCCTGCGTCGGTGTCGATTAGCAGGTATTTGGCGCGGCGACGGATATGGCGTATGGTCTGCCCCACAATTTGCTGGGCAATATCAGGCACGGGCCAACGCAGCGACGGGTTACGTACAATGAGTGCGGTAACCTGCTGGTCGATAAGGTGCGGCGTAATGCCTTGGCGAGTCACTTCCACTTCGGGTAATTCAGGCATGGTATTCTCTATTTTGGGCTAGCGTTAATGATGGGCACCAGTGCGCCACGTAAACTGGGAGGAATTTGATACCAATTGCCTGCGGGCGATTTCAGCAGGCCCTCCTCGGGATAGATGACCCACACCTGCGGCGTAGCAATATTGGTAATTTGAATCACCAGTTCATGGGGTGTCGATTCTGGCGGGATCAGTTTGTTGATAGGTGAGACTAAAATCGAGCTCCAGGCATCGGCCCATTGACTGCAATTGAGGATCTGCGGCGTACATTGCCATGAAAATCCACCTTGGCTCAACCACACATCATCATATTGCAATTGATGTAACGGCGCGGCTTTATCAAATAGCGGCTGAGCGTCATCGGGGAGCGAAGGGGTCTCACGATCTAAAAAGGTGAGAATTGCCACCATAGCCACCGAGGCGAAGATAATGATGTTATTCCACTTTTTACGAGATAATGCCATCGTTGCTTTAACTCAATTGTTATCGATACAGATAATGAGTTTATCATCGAAAAAGCACTAGGGCATTATCTTAAGCGGGTCATTAGCCGCCGGTGGTATTCATAAAACGCAGGATTTGCGTATCATCCTCGCCGCCAAAATGGTGCTCTTTAGGTTTGAGCTTAATGGCGGCGATAATCGCCTGCTTTAGCCGGCTTATATCTCCAGGGTATTGACGTACAATCGCCTTAAGGTCGACCGAGTTTTCATTGCCTAAACACAGCAGTAAACGTCCCTCAACCGTCACCCTGACGCGGTTACACTCATGGCAAAAGTTATTGCTGTGCGGTGAGATAAAGCCCACATGAATGGCACTGCCTGCCATGGTGTAATAGCGCGCCGGCCCGCCGGTACGTTTGTTAGACAGCATCAGCGGGTAACGCTGCTCTATGATGGCTTTCACCTCGTCACTGCTGCAATGACGGCTCTGTTTACGTTCGTCGATAATGCCCAAAGGCATCTCTTCGATAAAGGCAATATCCAGTTCGCGCGCGCGGCAAAACTCGATTAAGTCGAGCACCTCATCATCATTTTGGCCCCGCAGGATCACCGCGTTGACCTTGATCCGCTTAAAGCCTGCCGCCTTAGCCGCATCGATGCCCGCGATCACCCGATCCAGTTTTCCCTTGCGCGTCAGCTCAGTAAAACGTTCAGGTTTAAGGGTGTCGAGGCTGATATTGAGCCTATTTAAGCCAGATTGATGCATCTTGTCGGCAAATTTAGTCAGCCTTGAGCCATTGGTGGTCATCGACAGCTCTTGCAGCCCGGGTAACTTACCCAGCAGGCTCACTAATTGATCGCAATCGCTTCTCACTAAAGGCTCTCCGCCCGTGAGGCGAATTTTTTTGACCCCAAGTTCGGTAAAGGCTTGGCCAACCCAGGCCAGCTCTTCGAGGCTAAGCACCTGCTCTCTATCGAGAAAGCAGGGATCTTCGCTCATGCAGTAGACGCAGCGAAAATCACACCTGTCCGTGACCGAAAGGCGTAAATACTCGACGGTGCGGCCAAAGGTATCAACAATCAAACTCATACAAGATCACCTACAACGGCCAGTGGTGCGCTGGATACCCACTGGCCCGGCTAAAATAATGACCGCTTATAACAGGTCGGCAAAAGGCTGAATATACACAGTGTCGCCAGGGGCGAGTTGTTCATCCTGCTCGCCGATGACGATAAGGCAGTTGCCCTTGACCATAGAGCTGAGCATCCCAGAGCCTTGAGCCCCCGTGCTGCTAACATGCAGCTTGCCATCGACGCCTAAGTGATACACGCCGCGGCTAAATTCGGTGCGTCCGATACGGCTGCGTAGCTGGCAATCGGCGATGGCGGCTAGCAGTGTGGGAGCCCAAGCTGACTCGCCAGCTAACTTGCGCAGTGCAGGTTGGACAAACTGCATGAAAGAGACCATCACGGCCACCGGATTGCCGGGTAACCCAAAGAATAGGCAGTCGCCAATTTGACCAAAGGCCAGTGGGCGACCTGGGCGCATATTGATACGCCAAAAGTTAATTTGGCCTACTTTGGCTAAGGCGAGTTTAATAAAGTCTGCATCTCCGACCGACACGCCGCCAGAGCTGATCACGGCATCGGCTTGTTGCGCCGCGCCTTGCAGCGCTTCCACCAAGGCCGCTTCTGAATCGTGAATGATCCCGAGGTCTATCACCTCACAGCCTAACTGTTTGAGCATAGATTTAATGGTGAAGCGGTTAGCGTCGTAAATGCAGTTGGGCTTTAATGGTTCACCCGGCTGGCAGACCTCGTCACCGGTAGAAAAAACTGCCACTCGTGGTTTGCGGTGCACTGCCAGCTGGCCAAAACCTAATGACGCTAGCATGCCTTGATGGGCCGCTTGTAGGCGGTGCCCAGCGGCCAGAGCCGTGCGACCCTTGGCGATATCTTCACCGGCTTGACGTACGTGTTGCCCTAAGGTGATATTACCGCTAAAGCTTACCTTATCACCTTGATCATCGGCCAACTCTTTCATCTGTACAGTGTCAGCGCCCTCTGGTACTGGTGCGCCAGTCATAATACGCACCGCTTCACCGTCATTTAAGCGGCCTTGATAACTGTGTCCCGCCATTACATCGGCAACAATCTGGTATTGGCTCAACATAGGGTCGCTATATTTAAAAGCGTAACCGTCCATTGCCGAGTTGGTCTGCTGCGGCACATCGACGGGCGAAATCGCATCTTCGGCCAATACCCGATTGCTGCAATCATCGAGGGCTACAGACTCGACTTGCGTCACGGGCTTAACGAAAGAGAGGATATTATCCACGCCTTGTCTGACAGATAGGCTGTTGCTGCTGTCCATTTCGCAGCCACACTCAGGCGCGGCTTGTAGCGGCACCTGGGTGGTTGATGGTGTCCAGTTTTTTGCATATTGGATAACAAAATTGGCGATCTGTGCGACGTTATTAATATCCAGTCGCTGCAGATCTGATGGCAGCTGGGTGTCATCGCAACAGGCGATCGCTTGAATATTAGTGTCGTGAGTATGGATAAAGGGTTTGCCGTGAGCGGCGCGGTGCAGTTCGATTTTCGGTAAGGCCAATTTTTTAAAGCCTTCGACCAAGACGATATCTATTTTGTCCTGTTCAATCTGCTTAAGCAGGTGCGGTAACTCTGGCGCATCGGCCACCAAGTCTTCAGTCATCAATGCCCAGCGTACATGGGAAGCAACCAGCATCTGGCGTGCACCGGCTTTACGCATCTCGTAACTGTCTTTACCGGGAATGTCGACGTCAAAATCGTGATGAGCATGCTTAATCACCGCTAGGCGGATCCCACGACGATTAAGTTCTGGGATCAGTTTTTTCAGCAAGGTGGTTTTGCCTGTACCGCTATAAGCACAAAATCCGAGAACGGGCACCGACAGGGGATTATTAAACGCTATGCTCATGTAGACCTCTAAATTGATTGGGCTATTGCCTCAGAAAGCTGTTGTTTTTGTTCTGGCGTGTTGACGTTGACAAAGGCATTGGGCTGGTCAGAAAAATCGCAAACCGCACAGTTATGTTGAGCGTACCAGACATCAATTTTACGCTCGCCAGCATCTAAAAATGCCTTCATCGAACTGCGTAGCTCAGGCTTGATCAGTAACACCACGGGTTGTTCACGTTTGCCGTCACTGGCCACGGCCATGTCGGCCTGCTGAGCGTCAATAGCCGCTAGCATTCTTGCCGCTAAATCCTGGGGTAACAAAGGGCAATCGCAAGGCACCACTAATAGATAATCGGCCAAGGTATGGCCTAGTGCGGTGATCATGCCTGCCAAGGGGCCAAGATAGCCAGAGTCTTCATCGCTTAATACTTTGAAACCAAATTCAGCATACCGATTTTGGTTACGATTTGCGTTGATCAGGATCTCCTTAACTTGAGGTTTTATCCTGTCAATGGCGTGCTTGATCATAGGTTGGCCATTGAGTTCGACCAAACCTTTATCGTTACCGCCCATACGTCTTGCCATGCCGCCGGCAAGGATCACCGCATCAATTTGCTGTGACATAGTGTAATTCCTGCTTATGTTGGTTGAGTCCCACAATGGGCGATGCTGCTGCATCGGTAGCAATAATCTGTTGCTGTTCTATTTGCCAACTTTGTTCACACAGGCTGGTGAGTGAACAGCTTTGATGACTACTGATAAGCATACCTGTTCCCTGTGTTTTTAGGTCACTTATCATGGTCAATACTAATTGCTGTGACAGTTTGTCCATGTTAGAGGTGGGTTCATCTAACATCAATAATTTCGGCCGCATGACCCAAGCGCGTGCAATCGCCAAGCGCTGACGCTCGCCACCAGATAGGCTTGCAGCTTGCTGTTGCATGAGGGGGCCTAATTGTGCCATTTCGACGGCGGTGCGTGTTCGCTGCTGTATCTCTTGAGTCGAGAGCTCGCAAAAGGGTTGCACATAATTAAGGTTATAGGCAACGTTGCCATCGAACAGGTAAGGGTGCTGGTGTAAATACACGGCTTTGCCTAGCAAAGGGTTGCGGCGCCACCAAGGCGATGATGGAAATCCGTGGGCCTGTAGGTTGCCACTGGTCGGGGCTTGTAAGCCGGCAAATAGTTTCATTAAGGTGGTTTTACCCGAACCGTTATCACCTTGCAGGTGTACGGTTTGCTGCTGGGTAATGCTGAGGTTATCGAAACGATATAGCAGGCGGCTACCAAAACGCATTTCGATATTACTGGCCGTTACTTTAACCATAACTAGTGGCTCCTCGGCTCGGCTTTGCCTCTTAACGTGCCCAAGGTAAAGTTGAGTATTAAAGAGAGGATGAGTAATACCAGCCCCAAGGCAATGGCTTGGGCAAAATCGCCTTTACTGGTTTCCAGCGCGATAGCGGTGGGGATATTACGTGTGACACCAGCAATGTTACCGCCCACCATCATAGAACAACCCACTTCGGTCAAAATACGGCTAAAGGCAGCGACAATGGCCATCAATAACGGCACTTTCAATTCTCGGCAAATTTGCCACACAGAGCGTAGCCACGAGGCGCCTAAGGTGCGAGAGGTTTCCCATGCGCGTTTATCGACGCTGGTAAAAGCGGCTTGGCTCATGGCGATTAATACCGGAGCACAAATCATCATCTGTCCAAGGATCATCCCGGGTTGGGTAAACAGCCACCTCAAATCGCCCAGCGGCCCCATGCGAGTCAGTAATAAGTAAACCAATAAGCCAATAACCACGGTGGGGATAGATTGAATAGTTTGAATTAAATTGGTAGCAAACCAGCGGCCGGGGAAGGGGATAAATGCCAATAGGAAGCCTAAGATCAGTGACGGCAGCAGGGTAAACGCCAGCGCTGCAAAAGAGACTGAAAAAGAGACACTGACAATGGCCCATACATCAGGGTCCAATGAAAACAGCAGGCTTAACGCCTGCTGTATAAGGGCTAACCAGCCTTCACTCATTCGCTATATGTTGCCTTAAATAGTTGCTCACCATTGACGGTGTAGCTGTTAATCATATTTTGTGCATCCTTGCTGATTAACCAATCACTTAACGCCTTAGCTCCCTGATGGTTTAGATCGGGATATTTGGCAGGGTTAATCAGTACAATTTGATATGGATTGGCTAATGCTGCGCCACCATCGTAATCAATTGCTAGGTCAAGCTTGGCCTTATAAGCGACGTAAGTGCCGCGGTCAGATAAGGTGTAGGCCTGAAGTTCATTCGCCATTAGTAGGGTTTTGCCCATGCCTTGGCCAACTGAACGATAACCGTCGAAGTTAGGCTCAACGTTTGCCGCCTTCCACACGATAAGCTCTTTCATGTTGGTGCCAGAGTTATCACCACGCGACACGAAGGTTGCACCAGATTCGGCTATTTTAGCAAAGGCTTCTGCTGCTGTCTTACTGCTGCGGATCTTTGCTGGGTCATTTTTAGGGCCCAAGATCACAAAATCGTTTTCCATTATGCCACGAGGCATAACGCCATAGCCTTCTTCTACAAATTTAGCCTCGGCTGCTGGCGCGTGAGTCATTACGACATCGACATCACCTTGGCGTGCCAGTTTTAATGCTTTGCCGGTACCCGTAGCGATAACCTGTACTTTATAACCTGATTCAGCTTCAAATTTTGGCAGCAAGTTTTTCAGTAGGCCCGAGTTTTCGGTGCTGGTGGTGGTCGCCAGTTTAATCACTTCTTGTGCTTGTAGTGGTGATACGGTTAAGGCGCTAGCGATAACCGCCAGACTGAAAATGGATTTTAGGTTTAACATTGGTACTCCTTGGCATAGTGATAAGATGCGATTTGCCGCTCTCGCATATATTTGTTTTACAAAACAGTGATTAGTCAGCAAAAAAGGTGCCAATGCGGAATTTAAATAAAACATGTCTCAAGTCAGTTATAAAGTGTGAGACAGATCGCAAGGTCAATAAAATTTCAGCAGACATAATGTCCCAAAGTCATAGAACTCTGGTTCAGGGTGACCAATTCCCTGAGCTTTGATGCTAGAATCTGTTTAATGTGTGTCAAAATGTCCAAAAGAAGACAATATGAGCCAGCCAAATAAAGAGATGAAACCGTTACCGTCTGCCGTATCTGTGTTAATCGTTGACGATGAACCCGGAATGCGCAGTTTTTTAAAAAAAGCTCTGTCGAAGAAATTCGCCTTAGTAGAGACGGCTGGCAGTGTTGAAGATGCCGAACAGCTCCGCAGTCGCTGTCACTTTGATCTGTTAATTGTCGATATCCGTCTGCCGGGACGTTCAGGGATCGAATGGGATGAAGCCCTAAACGATAATGAGCGCCGCTCTGACATTATCTTTATGACAGGCTACGCCGATATGGATGTGGCGATAAAAGCACTGCGCGCCGGTGCCTCCGATTTTATTATGAAGCCGTTTCATCTAGAGCAGATGATGAAGGCTGTAGACCGCTGTATCGAGCGTCGCTTGCTTAAGCGTGAAAACCTGATGCTACGCCGCGAAGTCTCTATCGGTCAATCCTCAACCATTATTGGCAGCAGCGATGCCATGATGGAGGTGAAGCACGTGATTGAGCGGGTTGCACCGACCAATGCGGTGATCTTAATCGAAGGCGAATCGGGTACAGGCAAAGAGCTGGTGGCCAGACAGCTGCATCTCTTAAGTGGTCGTCAAGGGCCATTTGTGCCCGTTAACTGTGGCGCCATTGCCCCAGAACTACTTGAGAGCGAGCTATTTGGCCATGCTGCAGGTTCATTTACCGGGGCTAAAGGCAACCGTGAAGGGCTATTTAGTTTTGCTTCAGGCGGCACCATCTTCTTAGATGAAATAGGTGAGATGCCGCTAAAAATGCAGACCGCGTTATTGCGGGTGCTTGAGCAGCGCACTATCCGTCCGGTGGGCAGTGAAAAAGAGATCAAGATTGATGTGCGAGTGCTCGCGGCGACCAACCGTAAACTCGCCGACGAGGTTGAGGCGGGCAATTTTAGGCGCGATCTGTTTTATCGACTCAATGTGCTCGATATCGTCATTCCCCCATTACGCACGCGCCCAGAAGATGTGGTCGAGCTGACCCACCACTTTACTCGTCAACTGGCCGCCGAGCTTGGGGTTAAAGAGGTGGTGTGGAGCCATGAGGATATGTTGAAATTACAACAACATGAGTGGCCAGGAAATATACGCGAGCTGCGTAACATGATTGAGCGGTGTATTTTGCTGGGCAAGCCACCGGCAGAATATTGGAAGCAGCAACCTAAGTCAGAAATGTTAAACGAAGCCGGTTATCCGCTGAACTGGAGCCTAAAAGAAGTAGAAAAACATCACGTTACTGCTGTGGTGGATCTGCATCAAGGCAACAAATCGGCCGCCGCTCGCGATTTAGGCGTCTCTAGAAAAACCCTAGATCGTAAATACAAAGAGTGGTTTGACCAAGGCCAAGACGAGGCGGAGAGCTAAGGTGGCGTTTTTTCCTCGACTGTTTGGTGTTAACTGGCAGCAACTGCAGGCTAAAGTACGCTACCGAATTTTAGTATTAACCTTGCTGCCGATTTTATTGACCCTAGTCAGCCTAGTGTTTATTACCATCTATTGGAACATTAGCTACACGGGCAAGCAGCTGTTTATGAAGGTTAAAGCTGACCTCACCGTGGCGCGCAATACTTTGGATGCGGTGCAGGCTAAGCAAGAAGATCTGCTTAAACAGGTGATGGTGTCGTGGGAGTTTCAAAACGCCTTTCGCCAACTCGACCCCAAAGCGCCCATCTTAGCCGATGACATTAGCGCCTTGCTGGGGCAACAAAAGGCGGCGTTGCATCTCGATTTTTTGCGGCTTATCAGTGTTGCAGAGGCGGCTGCTGATCCCGACTTGCGCATGATGCTACCTAAAACCAACAATACAGCAGCTGTTTCTGGGCTGATGGTGCTTCCACCGCAGCGTTTAGCGCGCTTGGGCGAACAGCTTGACGCGGCAGCGGTGATCCCGCTTGTTGATACGCCACGCTCACAGAAACCCAGTAAGGTGGTAGAAAAGCGCGGCATGCTCAGTCGTAGCCTGTTACCCATTGTCGGTAACGATGGCACTGTTGGCTGGTATCTCGATGGCGGCATTTTGCTTAACCGAGATATGCGCATTGTCGACCATATTCGCGACTTGGTGTACGACAAAGGCACACTGCCAGAGCGCTCTATCGGTACCGTGACCATTTTTTTAGACAACATCCGTATCAGTACCAATGTACCATTGCATTTCTCGCCGCAAAACAGTGAGAAACAGGGGCGCGCGTTAGGCAGTTTAGTGTCTGAAGAGGTGCGCCAAAAAGTCTTGATTAATGGCCAGCTTTGGGTCGATAGGGCCTTTGTCTATAACGACTGGTTTATCTCGGCCTATGCGCCGTTGACCGATATTCGCGGCAAACGTATCGGCATGATCTACACCGGCTTTTCCGAATCGCCCTTTATTCATAATTATCTGCTTAATATTATCGAGCTCGGCACCATCTTAATGTTGGTCTTACTGGTGTCAGGCTTACTGGTATACCGCGGCGCCTATAGCTTATTACTGCCGATAGAGCGGATCCATCACGTGGTCAAAGCGGTGCAGTCGGGGCGTAATTTACGTATTGGTTCACTCGGGCTCGAGCAAGATAATGAGCTGTCGGATCTGGCTGAGCAATTTGATCGCATGCTCGATTTACTTCAGCGGCGTAATAGCCAAATTCAAGCGGCGGCCGAGCAGCTAGAAGTGAAAGTCGAAGAGCGCACCCGCAGCCTGCAAGAAAAAACCGAAGAACTACAGCGTAACGTGGCCTTGTTAAACGAGACGCGTCAGCAGTTGGTCACTAATGAGAAGTTAACCGCACTCGGCGAGCTAACAGCCGGTATTGCCCATGAGATCAATAATCCGACGGCGGTGATCTTAGGTAATATGGAGCTGCTTAAGTATGAGCTGGGCGATCAGGCGGCTGACGTTGAAGAAGAGATTGAGATAGTGATCCAACAGGTTGGCCGCATCAGTACCATTATTCGTAGTCTGTTGCAGTACAGTCGGCCCGGTGAATTTAATGCGCCGCTGGAGATGCATCAGCTGACGCCCATTATCGAAGAGATGCTGATTTTGGTGCGTCACTCGGTGCAGCAGCAGGAGGTGGTATTGATCCAAGAGCTTAACGCTAGCTATCCCATCGAGGTGAATCGGCCTCAATTGCTGCAGGTGTTGATCAATTTGGTCGTTAACGCTGCCCATGCAATGGACGGTCGTGGACGCATCAAGATCCGCACCTACGACTGGTTGCAACACGGTGAGCCTGTGGGGGTTAAAATTGAGATTGAAGATGAGGGCAAAGGCATTCCCGAGGAGCAGCTCGGACGGATTTTTGACCCCTTCTATACCACACGTAAAGATGGCACTGGCTTAGGCTTGTCACTCAGCTACGGTATTATTAAACGGATAGGTGGCACCATCGAGGTCAGCTCAATCTTAGGTAAGGGAACCCTGTTTACCATTGGTTTATACCATAAGGCCAAAGATGATCAATTAAATCCGCCTTATGGTGGGTTACATTTCTCCAGCAATATGACCAATAAAAATAGAGGCTAAACCCTATCAATACCAAAACGGCAGCCCTTGAGCTGCCGTTTTTATGGCTAAGGATAAAGGCCGATAAGGCTTATCATTAAAGTGATATGGGGGAGCGCTTAATTGCAGGTAAAAAAAAGCCGGAATAAAAATATTCCGGCGAAAAAGTACGTGAGCAATGTTAAGCATATAACCCAATCATTAAGCAGAGATGAAGTGCTAATTAAACTGAGCTTTGGAACGCATGCAAATGATAGTCATTATCATTTGGGTTGGCAAGTTATTTACGTGTAAATAACAACGCCATTGCGATCAATTTAATAACTTGTTTAAAAACAATTTATTATTGTCAACTTGCTCTTTGTTTGTCTGTAGGCCTACCACTTTATAACCTTGTTTAATCAGCATCTGCAGCATGCTAGTAAACTGGTTGTAGGTGTTAACCGCTATGCGCTCAAACCCGTGTGCTTTTGCCCAAGCCTCTTGATCGGCCAGTAAGGTTTTGGCCAGCCCTAGCTGTCTGTACTCGGGCAGTATGCCGCCAAACCAGCTATAAAATTGGCCTGGCTGTTCGCTGTAGCCTATTTTAAAGCCTGCTAATTCACCCTCAACACTCATCAGTTGAACCAACATAGGCTTATTGGTTAAGCGGGCGCGATAATCTTCAATAGTATAACGGCCATCAAATTCAGGGATTTGCTGAGCTAGGGTGATTAGCGTTTGCAATAAGTCATCGCTCAGGTCGCTATGACGGGCAATCGTCGTGGTGTACATCTTTAGATCTCCAGACAACAATGCCACCAAAGCGGCACTTGGAATTGATTAAAAAAGTGCCGCGATGATAGCCTAAAACAACTGGTCAGGCCAGTTCGTTGTGTGGTTTTGAGGCTAAAATCCGATCTTGCAGTACCTTGAGCAATACGCCATAGGCTGGCAGGAACAGACCTAAACTAACCATCAATTTAAAGCCGTAATCGACGGTGGCAATTTCGGGCCAGTGGGTAGCCATGAAAGTATCGCTAGAGGCGTAAAAAGCTACACTAAAAAACACTAAAGTATCAATAAGATTGCCTACAACGGTCGATGCCGCTGGTGCCACCCACCATGATTTTGTGCTTCTTAGTTTGGCAAATACGCGAATATCCATGAGCTGCCCCACCAAATAAGCGGCAAAGCTAGCAAAGGCGATGCGAAAGACAAAGCTATTGAATTCGGCTAACGACTGCGCGCCTTGAAAGCTGCCTTGATGAAACAATACCCCAATAAAATAGGAGATCACCAATGCCGGTAACATGGCTTTAAGGATGATTTGACGCGCATGCTGCTGGCCGAAAATCCGCACGGTTAAATCGGTCGCGAGATACACAAACGGAAAGCTAAACGCACCCCAAGTGGTGTGAAAGCCAAACAGTTGAAAAGGAAGTTGAACTAAGTAGTTACTGGCTGCAATGATCAGTATATGAAAACTGACTAACAGTAATAGAGCACGCTGCAATTGCGCGCGAGATAACATTAACATCTTGTGGCCTTTTTAGTCGGTTAATGCGGGGTGAGGGAACCCGCTAAGGTGAATCTTATCCATTGTGCATCGCCGTAAGTTTAGCGCTTATGACGACACCTTGCTTACGTACACTACTTAAGAACCCTTAAGTTATCAGAGTGACCAGCAGCAATGGGGTCTATCGATTTGGGCGGCAAATTATAGATAATTACTACCAATGTACAAGCATAATTGACGTTTTTAGCTGCATCAGGCCAGATATTCTGTGCTTACAGGGGGAAGCCTGCTTAGTATCGCTAGATAACGGCAGGCATTGAATACGATAGAGGTTAGGGTTGTTACACTTCGGTGAGTATCGACAGTATGGTCGCCAGTTTGTTTTCCAGCTCGCCCCATTCGGCGTCGGCCTCCGAGCCAGCCACAATGCCAGCACCTGCAAAAAGGTTGATTCTGCCTGGTTCAATCAAGGCGCTGCGAATGGCCACCGCAAACTCACTCTCATATTTGTTGAAGTAACCACAGGCGCCCGCATACCAACCGCGGGTGTACCCCTCGCGCTGGCGAATAAAATTAATCGCCGACTCTCTGGGTAAACCGCCTACCGCTGGGGTGGGGTGCAGGGCTAATAAAATCTGAAAATCGTTCACGCCTGGTTTGAGCTCGGCTCTGATCGCCCGGTGTAGATGTTGAATATGGCTAAGTTTAAATATCTTAGCGAGCTCATCGGCACCGACATAGTTACTCAGCGGCGTGAGCGCATCGACAATATGTTGGCGTACCAGTTGGTTTTCATGGCTGTTTTTACTGTCATCGATGAGCGCTTTGGCCAGCAGTGCATCTTCCTCTTCATTAAGGCCACGAGTGGTGGTACCCGCTAATGCTTCGGTAAACAACTCGCGCTGACAGCGGCGGTATAAGCGTTCGGGCGTGCAAGAGATATAGGCGCTGTCTGGACTAAACTGGAAGCCAAATTGAAAACTGTTTTGATTGCGCCCCTGCCAACTGGCGAGCAGCATCCAGGGATCGACTTTCTCGTTCACTTCCAGTTGAGTGAGCCGTGACAGCACCACTTTGGGGGTATCTTGAATAAATTTATCTTGGGTGACCTGATTGACCAGCTCACGCCAGCGCTGCTGATTGGGGCGATCGCTGCGACTGAGCAGGTGGATTTTATTGGGCGCCGATAAGGGCGCTGGCGGTGACAATTGCTGCAGTGCATCGAGCGCTAACTGACGCTCGCTTTCGATGTCATTAATTTCAATATTGAGATTAATTAATAACTTGTACTCATTACCGCTGCGGCGTAATTCGATACGAGGCAAGATAAAATGTGCCCGGCCATATTCTGGCCAGCAATCGGTATTACGATCGAACGCCACACCACCGTAGTAGCGGATCTCTGGATTGCTCGACAATGCGCGCTGCTGCTGATAGGCGGCACACAGCTGGCTGTCATCGACAGCATCTTCAAACATAAAATCTTTGCACGCCCCGACAGCTGCGACCTCTTGTTGGGTGTCACGCCCGCGCCAGTACACTTTGGGATAACACGACTGGCTCGCTAACCACGCAATAGAGGGCAAGGGAGCCACAGACACAGACAGCTGAATGATCGGCTCGCCGTACTGATGGATCTCCAGTTGCTCAAGTGTGCTAGTTAAGGATGCTATGGCTTGGGATAGCGAGAAAACGCTCAATAAATACTCCAGCTTTATCGATAAGTATCTTTGTTTGATGGCAACAATCGCCACCAATATGCAATGTAGAGACTTATGGTGTATTGCTAATAAGAATCTTTCCCACAACCTAATGTGCCGGTAAAAGACTGTCAAGTTACAGGGAGTTAAGCTGTGAACTTGTCCAAATATTGTTTATTTATATTTGGTTTATTGATAGATAAAAACTGCGTACTTTTGTCTTAAGTGATTTTCTTATTGGACAAAATGTCCACCGAGGGGGGAGTAAAGCACAGACAAAGTCGTAATTAGTCGATCTGGGTTGGTTTTTGTTTTTAGAGCGCTTGAGACCACTATCGTAACATTGAACAATGATGCGATTAGGTTACTCGGAGTGTTAATTAAAAATGTATAAAAATCAAAAAATAATCAAATTGTCGTTGGTCGCTCTTGCGGTGGGTAGCAGTCCTATGGTGTTGGCTGATAATGCCAATAGAACCCCTATTTTAGATGTGTCAGAAGTGATTGTGGTGACGGGCGAAAAGCCAACGGCGCAGCAGCAGAGCACGACCACATGGCGTATTACCGCCGATGAAATCCAAGCCTTAGGCGTACAGAGTCTCGATCAAGTACTTAAAAATGCCCCGGGTGTGTTTGTGCGCGTGGGTGGCCAAGGCACTCCGCGTGTCGATATTCGTGGTTTTAAAGCGCGCCATGTTATCTATCTCATTAATGGCGTGCCAGCAAATGGCGCCGAAGATGGTCAATTTGATCCTAGTGTGATCCCCGCGAGTCAAATCGCCTCAGTGACGGTATCGGTAGGCCCCACCTCTGTGTTGTATGGCCCGGGCGGTGCAGGCGGCGTGATCAACATTCGTACTAAAGAGGGCGATAACGCCCCCTTACTGTCGGGACACCTTGAAGGCGCCGACAATGATACTTTTGCCGGTGACCTGACCATGGCGGGTTCAGGGGCACAGTGGCAAGGATTGCTCTCGTTATCGAGACAGCAAACCGATGGCTGGCCTGTGTCTGGTGATCAACCTGATACGGCATTGCAACAGGGCGATACGCGCTTAAATTCTGCTAAAACGGTCAATAGCCTGTTCGGCCAAGGTTCATATTGGTTATCGGATCGTACCGAACTGATGGCGAACGTTAACTTGAGTGAGGGTGACTGGGGTAAGCCTGCGGTTGATGGCACCACGAGTCGTAACCCTAAATTTGAGCGGGTCGATGATTACCAGGCGCATACAGTTCAATTGGGCATGGCACATCAATTTAATGACAGATATACCCTACGTGGCTTTGCCTATCAAAACCAATCTGACGTGTTAGAAAATCGCTATGTCGATGACAACTATCAACTAATCGAGCAGCGTTTAGATGGTCGCTCAACAATGAGTGGTGCTAACGTGCAATTTATCGCCGACTTTAAGCATGGTCAGCTGCTAACAGGAGCAGTATTAGCCGAGCACCAAAGCTGGGAGTCGAGCAGCGACAGCTTTGATACCAGTGGCTCAGGTACGGGCGGCGGCAGTGGCTCAGGCACGGGTGGCGGCAGTGGTTCAGGCACGGGTGGCGGCAGTGGCTCAGGCTCGGGTGGCGGCAGTGGCTCAGGTACGGGCGGCGGTAGTGGCTCAGGCACGGGCGGTGGTAATGGCTCAGGTGGCGGCTCTGGGGAAACCTTTGATGATACTTCATGGATGTACACTGCGGCGCTCGAGTATCAGTATCAACACGATCACTTAGGTGCAACCGTCGGTGCAGCACTGCATCAACAAGATCGCGTGCAAGACGATGAAACCGATTATTCGGCGCAAGTGGCCGGTTATTGGCAGGTATTAGACGCGACGCGGGTGAACTTAGGGCTCGCGCGTAAAGTACGTTTCCCATCAATGCGTAATCTGTATGCGTTATCTTCAGGTAACGAAGCATTGCAAGCGGAAACTTCCGAGCATATCGAGCTGAGTGTCGATCAAGGTTTGGGGTATAACACCGACTTGAATATCGCTGGGTTCTACACCGATGCCGACAACTATATTGCTAAAGATAAGGATGGCGTATACCAAAACATGGGGCGCTATCAGTTCACCGGCGTCGATGTGGCACTGAGTAACCACAGCATTGATAAGCTAGCCGTGACCTTTGCCTATAGCTTCCTCGATAGCGAAGATAAAGACGCAGCTCCTGGGCTAGCAACCTTAGAGTATCGTCCGCGTCATCAATTAAGGCTGCAAGCCGATTACGAGCTGCCTTTCGCTACACGTATCAATATTAATATTGAGCACATAATGGGGCAGGTGTTTCAACAGCA
Source organism: Shewanella sp. 492 (assembly GCF_059338445.1). NCBI lineage: Bacteria > Pseudomonadati > Pseudomonadota > Gammaproteobacteria > Alteromonadales > Shewanellaceae > Shewanella > Shewanella sp. 492. Next base: position 3,847,118 of record NZ_CM181702.1, on the reverse strand, counting down.
GCAAAAGGTCGCGGGACAGAAGGTGTTGGTTGAGCAAGATTTAGCTGACTATACCTTGGTGGATCTCAACTTAATTCAACCCATCATGGGGGATAACTTATCTGTGTATCTGCGTGCCAGTAATTTGCTTGACGAACATTACTACCAGAGTGAGGCGTTACCTCAAGCGGGTAGACAGGTGTTCTTAGGCATTAACTGGCAGATCTAGACGGCAGATATAGACTGAGTGTTCTGATGCAGCTACTTCAATTGCGACAAATCAGTTTTCATTATCAAACAGCGGCTAAGCCGCTGTTTGATAATCTTGATTTTACTATCAAGGCCGGTGATTGCCAGATGATCCACGGCCATACTGGCTCAGGTAAATCGACCCTGTTAAAACTGATCTTAGGCGTGATGGAACGTCCCTTTGTGGGCGATCGCCATTGCGCGTCGCCGCTGTGCTTAGGTGTCGTGATGCAAGATCCCAATGTGCAATTGCTGCGACAAACCCTAGGCGCCGAGGTGGCATTTGCATTGGAAAACTTAGGGGTGGCAGCGCAAGATATGCATGCCCAAGTCAGCCAAGCCCTGCGTAACGTCGGGCTGTTTATTAGCTTAGAAACCCCCATAGAGACCCTGTCGTTAGGACAAAGATACCGTTTAATGATTGCGGCGCAGTTAGTACTGCAACCCGATATATTACTGCTCGATGAGCCGTGGGCGCAGCTCGATAATCAAGGGGTACAGGAACTCACGGCACTGTTAGCACAGCTGCAACAGGCCGGTATGGCAATCGTGATTGTTGAGCATCATAAGCGTGCCTTTTCGAGTTGCGTGACCCACAGGTGGCTGCTCGATGCTGGGCAATTGCATGCTTATCAGGAGGATGATGCCGAGCCAGCACTGCTTAGTATGGCCGGCGCGCGCACTAAGCCTAATACGTCTGCGATGCAGGCTCCGGTTATCCATGCCGGGCCTTTTAAGGTGGGTTTTAGCGGCCAGCCGTTATTGTTTCAAAGTGATGCTCTGTGTTTGTACCCTGGTGAAATCGTGGCCTTAACGGGTGACAATGGCACAGGCAAAAGCACCTTGCTTAAATGTTTAGCCGGTATTCAGGCCGATGTGGGTAATCTCTGTATTTCAGTTTTAAATCAACGTCCTAAGTTAGGTGTGTATGGGCATCAATTGGCGCTATTACATCAACGACCAAGCCGGCAGTTATTTGAGTCAAGCGTCATCGAAGAGATGCAATTTAGTTTAAAACGTTATGGGTTGCCGCTCGAACGTGCGCCGCAAATGCTCGCTAGATTAGGCTTGTCGGCGCTGGCCTCTCAATCGCCACACCAACTCTCTTATGGGCAGCAGCATTTAGTGGCGCTTGCGTCATTGGCCTGTTTGCAGCCACAAATCTTGCTGCTGGACGATCCCTTTGCTGGGCTAGATAGTGGCTTCTTCTACCAGGTAGCCAAGTTAATTTTAACCCTGAGCGAGCAAGGCTGTGCCATCGTATTGGCTAGCCATCGACCGCTGGACTTATTGCCTATCGATCAGGTGTGGCACATTAGCGATAAGCGTCTGCAATGTCTCACGGGAGCTGAGTTGACTGAGCAAGATGAAAGGTATGCTCGTGTGGGTTAAGCAGAGCAAGGCAAGGGGCCACGTTACGTCGGCAGATAACGACATGACGCAGCACTTTATCGTTAAAAATCCTAAGTTGTGTGCCCTGTGTATCTTGTTAAGCCTGTGTCTGTCGAGCAGTGCTTTTTTTGTACCCGATCAGTTTTTATCGGTTATCGCCCTGTTTAATGGTGTGCTGTTACTCCAAGGGCGCTATTTGGGCGGCGGTGTTAAAGGATTATGCTTACTGTTTACGACTCAATTGGCGATCACTTGCGCACTTTACCTGCTGCTACATGGGGGCGAGCGGATAGGTGAGGCTGTGCTGGCGGTGGTACGCATATTATTGGCGATGATTCCCGGCTGGTGGTTATCCATTACTTGCGCGCCCCAACGCATTGGCGAGGTATTGAGTTGGTGTTTACCGCACAAATGGGCCTTTGTGATGGCGGCCAGCTTTAGTTTGCTGCCGCGAATTGGCTTGGAGGTGAAGGAGATTTATCAGATGCAGGTGATGCGCGGCGCGAAGATAACGCCCAAAGCCTTGTGTCGACCGAAACATTGGGGCGAGCTGATTTACTGTGTGCTCTACCCGTTATTAATTCAACTGCTAAAACTGTCTAAACAGATGGCCTTAGCCGCTAAATTACGCCGCTTCGGTGTCCACCATAAGCCAACCCACTGGCCCGATTAATGAGATTAAATTACATGCACAATAAAGGTTTTACACTGCACGATGCGCTATTTATTGGCTTTTGCGCCACGCTCTTGGTGGCCTTAAAAGGGTTGCTGCGACTCAAGTTAGGCTTGACCGGACACTCGATGTTTTTGATGACTTTTTTTTATCTTATTTGCTATGGCGCCGTCGGTAAAAAAGGGGCGATCACTGTGTGTGGCATCTTGGCTGGCTTAATGGCGATGATGTTGAGTGTCGGCAAAGGGGGCCCCTTTATCGTGCTTAAATTTGCCTTGCCCGCCGCCGCCATGGATCTGTGCTTACTGCTGTTGCCGATTGTTCTGGCACTCAAATGGCGCTGCATTATCTTAGCCCTAGTGGCTACTGTGGCATGGGCGAGTAAGGGAACGATTGAGGATATTTTAGTGGGGCTAAGCCTTGAGGTGGTGCTATTGCAACTGGCTAAAAGCTTAGTGTTTGGTGGTTTTTTTGCTGTACTGGCGGCGTTATTGGTACCGCCAGTATTACAACGTTTGAGAAGCCATGATCTGTTAGACCGTGAGGAGCTGTAATGATGAAGAGTCAACAGGGGTTAGCGTCTTGGTTAGTCTGTATCGATGATACCGATGATATTGGCACTAAAGGCACGGGTGAGATCGCCGAAGAAATTGCCTTAAAATTATCGGCAGGCCAGCCTAGCCGCTGCGCGTTTGTGACTCGCCATCAGCTATTTGTGCATCCAGATATTCCCTACACGTCACACAATAGCGCCATGTGTTTTCAAGTGCGAACGCCTTTGTGTCAGGCTCAGATCTTGGAGATAGCCGTTAACCATTTACTGCAAGAATGCGCGTCGGCGTCCGATCCTGGCATCGCCTTGCTCGATCTACAAGCTGCTTGCGATCATCAAGCCTTAATCGACTTTGGGCTGGCGGCTAAGAAGGTGGTGAAAACCAAGGCTGAAGCTTACGCCTTAGCGCATGCACAAGGTATTCACTTAAGTGAGCATGGTGGCACTGGCCAAGGTGTCATTGGCGCCATGGCAGGATTAGGACTGCGTTTGCAAGGTAATGATGGCCGGATCAAGGGGCAATTTAAGCTACCCGGGCTGGAAGCGGGCACGGTGGAATTGTCGGTTGCCGAGGCGATTGAACAAACAGGCGTCGATTGTGTGCTAACCGACAGCGGTGAGCCACTGTGTTTTAAAACGCCGTTGCAACTGTCAGGTAAGGTGAAGGCGGTGTACCGCGAACATCAAGTTTGCCTGTTGGTGTATCAGCAAGAGGGTGTTTGGCGCAACGCCCTAAAACAACAACTGAAGCATTATTAATGGGGCCGCTATGACACAGTATTTTAGTCTACATCAGGGACGTTGGCAGTTAGCCGTTGAGGCTGACAATTATCAAGCGGCTCGTCATATTGCGGCTCAGTGCCAGCACTTTATCGCCGACGACGAAGATGAGCAGGTCGATGATCAGCTACGCTCTTGTGTCAATTGTGCTCGCCGCCGTTGGTTAGTGGACGCGATTGAATGTACCGTATTAACTGCGAGGTAAGGTGAGTTAACATTCTGTTTATGTTGGCATAATTTATTTCACCGCTGAGCCACCTAAAATACGCAAAAATGAGTGGTAGTTTTAGTGTGCTCAGCATAACATGGCGCCCTTAGAGCTTGATGTTGTGAATTGGCCCTGTTGGGCTGGATCCTGACTAGATTGAAAGTGGTTAGAGAGCTCGTGGTGAGGCTTGGCGCAGATGGTGAAACAGTGGGTAACAAAGCGGACATTATAAAAATTGCAGTGCGGCGCTTGTCTATAGGCATGTATGTCACGGCGATAGAGCGGCAAGGTCAAGTTAATATTGCTCATCCTGGGCAAATTAAAAGTACTGCGGCTATCCAGCAGCTAATTAAAAATAACCTCAAATATGTTTGGGTCGATGTTAATCGTTCGGACCCGAGTTGCGGCCTAACGCCTCCTAAAGTCGCGCTGGCACCGGCTCCTCCTATCGTAAAAAAAATCAGTCGAGAACAGTCACAAGATAAAGCCAAACGCTTAATGGCAGAGGCAAAAGATCTGGTGCAAAAAGTCTTGTCTGAAACCTTTGAAGGCAAGGCCGTTGCCGTTGAGCCGTTTGAAGATTTAGCAGAGAACATGATTGAGTCAGTCATGTTAGACGCCGATGCCTTTAAATGTATTTCAGCGCTGCGTTCTAAAGATGCCTATTTGCTGGAGCACTCTATCAATGTGGCCTTTTTATTAGTGACCTTTGGTAAGTATTTGGCCCTTGAACGTGACGAGCTTAAACAGTTAGCCGTAGGCGGTATCTTGCATGATATCGGCAAGGTGAAGGTCGACAACAACATCTTGCATAAGCCCGGCAGGCTAACGCCCGCAGAGTTTGAGCATATGAAGTTACATCAGGTGTTTGCCAAAGAGATACTAGCAGATACCCAAGGCTTGTCCCAGATCAGTCGTGATGTCTGTTTGATGCACCATGAAAAGCTCGATGGCAAAGGTTATCCTAATGGTCTTGCTGGCCAGCAGATAAGCCTGCATGGTCGCATGAGCTGCATTGTCGATATTTTTGATGCACTTACCGCTACGCGTTGCTACAAAGAGGCGATGAGTCCAGCCGCGGCGTTTAAGATCCTACTCAGCTTAACCCCGTTTCATTTAGACGAGGCATTAGTATATGAGTTTATCCGCTGTATCGGCATTTATCCTGTGGGTTCTTTGGTGCAACTGTCTGATGGTCGCGTGGGGATTGTGTGGGATGCGAAAGATCGTGATGCGTTGCATCCCGTGCTTAAGTGTTTCTACTCTAATACCCATAAACGCTATACCGATGTGGTGATGGTGGATCTATTAAAACATGATGTGCATATCGAGCGCGGGCTCTCGCCCAGCAGCTTAGATGTCGACCCGACGCCCTTCTATTAATGAATCGATTAAGGGCGTTAACGTCAGCATCGTCTTGTGTCACAGTCTATCGTCATCGCCAGCAGTGTGGCTGGTTAGCTTATTGAGCTATTTGTTAGTAAGAATAGGTATTTGGTGAATGCTAGATACCGATAAATAATGGCCACTTCAACATAGCGCCCAGCGGAGGCAAAATGGAAAAGTGGCTGATTATAATCTGTTGTGGCATCTTCGTTATGGCCTCGATGCTCACCACAGGTCTGATTCGCGCCCTTATCGATATTGGCGCATTTGTAGTGATCTTAGCCTTAGTGTGGCGGATAAACGGCTCAACTAAAATGAATGATATACAATAACGAACCCAGCCCAATCGCGACCCAAAGCAGTAAGCCTAATATCATCGGCTTAGCACCTGCCTGACGCATCTTGCGTAGAGTGATCCCCGCGCCAATCAAAAATAGACACAAGACGAGTATCCGTTTTGACAACATAAAGATGGCTTCATAAGCCGCCTGCCCTTGGGGGAGGTAATGGGCGATGGCGATGGCGACACAATAAAACACAATAAATAGCGGCACAGATACCTTGCGCTTGTTACCGCCAAATACCATGGCGCTAATGAATGCCAGTGGCACTATCCACAGGGCGCGCGCCAGCTTAATGGTGGTGGCGGTGACTAATGCTTCATCACCATAGGCAGAAGCCGCACCGACCACTGAGGAGGTGTCATGGATCGCAATCGCACTCCATATACCAAAGTGATATTGGCTCATCTCTAATAGATGCCCTAAGGCGGGAAACAGAAATAGGGCTACCGAGTTAAGTACAAATACGGTGGCGAGCGCCAGAGCAGTTTGCTGGCTGTCAGCTTTGATGGCTGGAGACACTGCAGCAATGGCGCTGCCGCCACAGATGGCGGTACCCGCGGCAATCATATGGCCGAGCTTGTGGTCTAGCTTGAGCAGCCGAGTGAGCAGGGTGCCCAAGATTAAGGTAAATACAATTGAACCTAGGATTAAGCCGAGGTTGTCGAGGCTGGCACTGAGCGCCGTTTCAAGCTCAATACCAAAACCTAAGCCGATGATGGAATAAGCCAGCAGTTTTTTGGTTAACGCGCCGATATCCCATTGGCTGGGAACCAAGCCAAGGCTGGCCAACGTAAAGCCCAGCACTAAGGCGATAGGTGAAGAGATAACCGGAGTTAAACAGAGCAGGGCGCACAGCATAAAAATCAGCCGTGAAGGCTGGTCAATGAGTTGGCTAAACAAAGATTTCATCTACAAGGTGATCGAGTTCTAGTGTGATTGCCGCAGTATAACTAGCACTTAGGTTCTAATAAATTCAATAAGACTTATCTTAAGATTCAATTTTATTTAATCTTTTATAAGTTGGTGAGGGTAAACGTGGGCAACTGAGATTGCCCACGTTATAGGCGCTTAAGGTAGCAGCAATAAGCTGCCTAAGCCTAAGAAGATAAAGAACCCGACCACATCAGTCACTGTGGTTAAGATCACCGAGCCCGCAACGGCAGGATCAATCTTCATCTGTTTGAGTACAAAGGGGATCACCGTGCCCGATGAGGCCGCGGCCAAACTGTTAAACACAATGGCGACAAAAATAATGCCACCCAGCGGCACCGAGTTAAACCAAAAGCTCACTACCACCCCAATTAAGGCGCCCAGCAACACGCCGTTAAAGGCGGCAATTTTAAGTTCTTTGTCGAGTAGCAGTTTTAAGTTGCTACGTTTTAAGTGGTTAAGTGCAATACCGCGTAGCGCCACTGCCAAGGTTTGGCTACCGGCAATACCGCCCATACTGGCAACCACAGGCATTAAGATAGCCAGTGCCACCACTTGTTGCAGCGCATCACCAAATAAGCCAATGACCCAAGAGGCTAAAAAGGCGGTTAATAAGTTGGTTGTTAACCAGATAGCGCGCATTCTGGCGGCAACGGTGACCGGAGTAAACAGATCTTCTTCATCTTGCGCCGTTTCTGAGGCCAGCACTTCTAAACTACGCTCTTTGAGGCGTTGCATCAAAATGGACACCGCTATTGCGCCAATGATCTTGCCCTCTTTTTGTACCGGATGCCACGCAAAGCCAGTCACGGGATTAAGATGTTGCGCCGCTTTAGTAATATCTTGATCGTCGTTGATGGGGTCCACTTCCACAATAATGTCAGCCAGTGGCGTACTCGGAGCCACATTGTGAAGCTGCTCTATGGTGCATGCGCCTTGGTATTCGCCTTGGGCATCGACGGCATAAACCGCAACAAAATCTCGTTCGGGATACTTTGCGATGCGCTCTAGCACTCTTCTAACTGGAGCTGTTGGGCGTGAGCGTAAAATATCATTATTGAGGTAACGTCCCACTTCCTCATCTTGATAGCTTAGAGCCTGTTGCATCTGCTCTATGGTGAGAGACTCTTGTTGCTCGAGATAATCTTCGACCACGTCACTGGGTAAGATTTCGGCGAAGGTCAGTACATCAATTTCTGTGATGCGCTTAAGCAATTCCTGCATCTGCGCGTCGGTCAGAATATCGAGCACATGGCGTGCGGTTTCATAATGCAGCAGGTGTAAGATAGCCCAGCCACGCTCGGCAGGAATGTAGCGACACACGACCGCACGGTATTGGTCTGTGATGGACTCGAATAGGTTGGCTAAATCGGCGTCACTGTAGTCACTGATAAAGGCCAGCGAGGCAGATTCTTGTTCTTCTGGGTGGCTGACAATGTCGATGACCCGAGATAATAGGTCGTCTCTTATTTCCTCTTCATTAAGAGGCTCATGTTCAGGCATTGCCATGGAAATATCCTTGTAATCAAACGAGTGACAGGCCAACATGCGGCGATGCGCCGTGGCGTACTACAGGCTGCAGTCCATTGATGATATTACTCAATGCACTAGCCGTTTCATGTCGGCTATGATAACCGACATGAGCTAAAAGCGACGCTGTTTATCTGTTACTAAATCACGTGATTAGCGATTGTTCCCGCTAGCAATCGAGTAAAAAGCTTTGTGCTGGGTCAACCAGCACGCGGTCGCCCATCCCTTCGCGGCCAAGCAGCATCAAATAGGTCATATCCTGACGGTTGCTTAGTGTCAGCTCGATAGGCCATTGATGATCACCCAATTGCAAGGTGGTCTGGATAACACAGCGCTGCTCAACTTCGCCATTAGAGGATTTTATCCTGCGAGAGTCATGCATTGGTGCTTTACAGTGTACCGTCTGATCCAAATTATACACATCGGGATGCAGATCGAATTCGACATAAGGTCGGCCGCCAACTTTAACACGTTTTAGGTTGTCGACGTGTAAGGATGATGTCTTAGCCCCGGTGTCGATCCGCACCTGCAGGTCACTAATACCGAGATCGGGTAGGTGGCATATTTCTAGATTGCCAATAATGATTTTTTTCATGTTTTTATCCTAACAAAATAAAATTACCCCGCTCTGGTGAGCCTTCATATCACGGGAGTGGTGATAGGGGTGATCTGTTCGTTCATGATCTCAATATGCTCAACCACTTCATCGGCAGCACTGCCAAAATAGGCGATATGGAACATAGCATCACCCTCCAACACGAGGGGGATATTTTGTTTACCTATGACAATACCAGCGCGATTCGAGGTTACTTGCTGGATAAGCTCGCCCATGGGGTTGTTGATTTCAGCCAACACCTCGCCCTGTTCAACATAGGCGCCCAGCTTGGCAAATTCACACACAAAACCACTCGCCGCGGCGCGTGTCCAGTCGCTACGGTTGGCCACAAAGGGCGCTATTTTTTGGCGTAAGCGGCGTTTACGCATCACGCCCAGAGATGACAAGACATTGAGTATGCCTCTGACCCCAGTTTGAATTGATAACTCATCAAAGCGTAAGGCTTCGCCAGCCTCATACAATAGTACCCGCGCGCCATTATTCACCGCTGCTTCGCGCAGGGAGCCGTCCCGCACATTGGCATTGAGCAGTACTGGCACGCCAAAGGCTTGTGCCAAGGCTAATGTTTCACTGTCGTCTAAATTAGCTCTGATTTGCGGTAAATTAGAGCGATGAATCGCGCCAGTATGTAGGTCTATACCATAATCACAATGGCGCACTATGCTGTTGATAAAGGTGTAAGCCACTCGCCCCGCCAGCGACCCTTTTTGCGACCCTGGGAAGCTGCGGTTAAGGTCGCGCCTGTCTGGCATATAACGGCTCTGGTTTAATACGCCATACACATTGACCATAGGCACTAAAATGAGTGTGCCTTTAGTGAGTTTGATATTCAGCTGCAGTAAGCGGCGGATGATCTCAATACCATTGAGTTCATCCCCATGCACCGCCGCACTAATAAACACCTTAGGCCCAGGCTTTTTGCCCCGCATCACATGCACTGGCATCGACACTTGGGTGTCGGTGTACAGGCTAGCGACCGGCAGTTGCAGTTGACGCTGCTCGCCTGGGAGAATATCGACTCCGCCAATGTGTAAGGCTGAGTTATCCATTAGCCTTTACCACGTGTTTTATTGGCATGAGGTTTGGCATTTTTTTCGATAAAGGCATAAATCAGCCCAGCAACATCTTTCTCGGTTGCTTGTTCGATGCCTTCTAATCCTGGTGATGAGTTAACTTCCATGACCACTGGACCATGATTAGATTGCAAAATATCGACACCGCACAGATTAAGCCCCATCGCCTTGGCTGCGTTGAGTGCTGTGGCGCGCTCCTCTTTGCTTAACTTCACCAGTTGCGCGATACCACCGCGGTGCAGGTTGGAACGAAACTCGCCTTCGGCCGCTTGACGCTTCATGGCGGCCACGACTTTATCACCCACAACAAAACAACGAATATCAGCGCCGCCCGCTTCTTTAATAAACTCTTGTACTAAAATGTTGGCTTTAAGCCCCATAAAGGCTTCGATGACACTTTCGGCCGCCTTAGTGGTTTCGGCCAATACCACGCCAATACCTTGGGTGCCTTCCAGCAGCTTAATGACCAGTGGCGCGCCGCCGACATTTTTAATCAAATCTTTGATTTTATCGGGTTTGCTAGCAAACCCAGTGCGCGGCAAACCAATGCCTTTACGCGATAGCAATTGCAGTGAGCGCAGTTTGTCGCGCGAGCGGCTGATGGCCACCGATTCGTTGACGCAAAACGTGCCCATCATCTCAAATTGACGCACCACCGCCGTACCGTAAAAAGTGATCGACGAGCCAATGCGTGGAATAACGGCATCATACTTAGGCAATACTTTACCCATGTAGCGTACGGTTGGATTACTGCTGGTGATGTCCATGTAGCAATGCAGGGTGTCGATAATATCGACCTCATGGCCACGAGCTTCACCAGCTTCTTTTAGGCGACGAGTTGAATAGAGGTTTTCGTTTCGAGACAGAATTGCGATGCGCATAACTATGTTCCTTAATAGCGACCTTAGTCTACCTAAGGCATAAAATTTCAGATTAAATCAGCAGGTAAGAGTGAAACCTATGGTCATGATGGCATGTTAACTAAACAGTAACACATTTAATCGTTAGCTGGATTATTGCCGTTGATTAAATATAGCCATAAATCATATCAAGGCATTGATATTGGCATTTTCACTTGGTTTATCATTCGATTGTTTGCTGTTACTGCTTAAAAATAAGGACGCGACATTAGGGCTAAAAGCGCAGGCTGCAAAGCTAATTATTTTTGTCGTCACAATAAGGTTTTTTGCTTGTGAGCACGGCGGTTTTTGCTAAGGCGTAAGCGATCGTTTTAAGCTGTTGTTAATGGGTGGGTGACGAACATTAAATTGACTAGCGTGGTGCACTGTTGTGGATGTTGGTTGCCAATAGCTGCGGGCTTTTGAACGCTGCAGTAAGCGCCAGCAATTAAGCATAATATTGGCCAGCTATGGGATTAATTCGGCGAGGACGCGGCGCAATAAAAAAGGTTATGTCCTTAAGGGCATAACCTTTTAACCACTATTCATGGATTAATCGATGCTTAGCCAGAAGCTATCAGCGCATCGTCACAAATTCCTCGGCGCCAGTGGGGTGAATGGCAACCACTGCGTCGAAATCGGCCTTGGTGGCCCCCATCTTCATGGCAACGCCAAATCCTTGCAGTATTTCATCCATGCCATAACCTATGCCGTGAATACCCACGACTTTTTCATTGTCGCCAGCGCAGACAAGCTTCATTTTACAAGCTTGGCGATGAGCGGTGACGGCGGTATACATAGAGGTAAAGCTTGAGGTGTACACTTTGACATTGGCTTCACCGTACTGGGCGATAGCTTCTGGCTCTGTGAGCCCCATGGTGCCGATAGCGGGATGGCTAAAGACCACGGTTGGGATCAAGCTGTAATCCATTTTCGCCTCTGTCATGCCATTAAACAGACGCTCAGATAATAAACGTCCCGCTTTAACCGCCACAGGCGTTAATTCGACGCCGCCTTCGATAATATCACCGACGCAGTAAATGCCTTTCGCTGTGGTATTTTGCTGTGCATCGACCACGACATAGCCCTTATCGTTTAGGGTGACGTCGGTGTGCTCTAGGCCTATTTTATCGGTCGATGGTTTACGGCCGATAGCCCAAATAAGGGTGTCGACCTCATATTGCTCGCCGTTTTCTAAGGTGAGCGTTAGGCTGTTGTCGGCATTTTTGACCACAGATTGTGGCACGCTATGGGTGTGCAGGCTTGGACCGTTACTGGCCATGCTTTCCATCAAGGCTTCGCTTAGCATAGGGTCAAAGTTGCGCAGTGGTGCGTGTTTACGCACAAACAGATGGGTCTCGCTGCCCAGTGCATGCAGCACGCCAGCCACTTCTACGGCAATGTAGCCTGCGCCCACTACGGCGACGCGTTTAGGTTGTTCGTTGAGGGCGAAGAAGCCATCAGAGTCGATACCATATTGGGCGCCCGGAATATCAGGAATGGTCGGTGCACCGCCGGTTGCGATAAGGATATGGTCGGCACTGTAATGCTCGCCATTGACTTCGATGGTGTTGTTATTGATGAAACGCCCATAACCGCGCACTAAGGTGACGCCATTGTTTTCAAGGCCGCGGTCGTATGAACCGTGGATGCGCTTGATATAGGCTTCGCGGCTTTCGACTAGTTTGTTCCAATCGAATTTATTGACCGCCACATCGAAGCCATAATCTTTGGCATATAAGTGCATGGCTTCGGCGACCTGAGCGCCATACCACATGACTTTTTTAGGCACACAACCTACGTTGACGCAGGTGCCACCAAGAGCTTTTGCTTCTATCAACAGTACTTTAGCGCCACGCATAGCAGCGCGGTTTGCCGAGGCGATCCCGCCACTGCCTGCGCCTAAACAGATATAGTCAAAGTGTTGAGCCATCATTATCTCCAAATTCGAACGATTGCATATTGCGGTCATTGTAGGGGCAAACCGCTTGTCAAACCAGTGGCGTTTTTGGCTTTATGCAAAGACCATATGCTGAGTAAGTGCTTTGGGTTGATGCTATTAATGGACTGAGGTTAGCGCTTGTATTGGCATTTTTGGTAGTCGCTCACTGAGGGGCCTTCAGCGCCGCATTTCATACAGGCCCATTCGCTTCTACGGATATTAAGCTCATCCCGATGAAAGCCAAACTCGGGTTTAGATTGTGACCGTAATTTGCTTTTTAATTGGTTCATACGTTGATGCAGCCAACGGCAACTAGGATCATCGGCTACTTGTTGCCTCTGTGCGATGCGTTGACGGTTATCTTTTTTTGACTTTTTACTGGTCTCACGGCGCTGGGATTTAGATTGCTTAGTGGCGGGCAGATCCTGAGGGCGATAATGTAGCGCACTGCGGTGCTCGTCTGGGATCATGATAGGGTTACCTTCACTGTCTAACGCGCTGTCTGCGGGCAAGGTTATCGGTTTACTGGTTGGTGGCGTTGCGGGCTGGAGTGATTGTAACGGTTCGCCTGCTTGGGCTTTGCCGTCAATGGCATTGAGTATCATCAAGGTGATTATGGCGCTGCGGATAACATTAGGCATTCCTTGTCCCTCATGGTTGCTAAAGGCGTTCCTTGCCTTTATGTCAGCTTTAAAGCTAGTTGAGATTAGCCCGAGGTGCAACACGCTTTAAATGCGCGTTATAAGCTCCAGTTGAGGTGTAAGCCGGCAAAGGTATGATCTAAGTCGCCGTTATTGGGGCCCACCTCACGCTTAATATCTTGCTGGGCTAAGGTGTGGCTAATATGGCCCGACAGGGTCAGCTGTGGGCTGAATTGATATTGGATTTCGACGCCTAACTGTAAGTGGTTACGGCCATTATGTGCTTCAGTCGCATATTGAAAATCAAAGCCTTGGGTGACATAAGGGGTGATAGTTAGTTGTGGTGAAAGCGCCCATTCACTGTGAAGGTTGGCTTCAACAAAATAGCCTGCAGCTTCAGTAGAGTAGGTATAGGCAATCGAGGGGGTGAGCCAGCCAATATTTGTGTAGCTAAGTGAGGCAAACAGTTCGTTATCAGTGCATTCTTCATCACCATAGACTTGGATGCGTTGGTAGCCTAGTGAGCCATCAAAGCGATCACCAAGAGGTAAGGCGTATTCTAGGCCGAGGTTCCATTCGATGTAAGTCATGCTATCGGCGCGCCCAACCGTGCCATATAGGGTGATATCGTGCTGTTGCCAAGCGGCAGTTGCCCAGTAAATGCCCCCCTCGTCCAAATTATTACGGCCTTGGGAAATATATTGGTTGTCCCATGCTAAGTCGATGATAACGTTATTGGAGGATGGCTCGAAGGTGATGATATTGTTTAGGTGTAAATCATCGACGCTGCCTGAGGGGATCATGTCCGCCGCCAATAGCGGCGTGCCAATTGTCAACAACGCTGTGGTGATCAAGGGTGTGGTCAAGCGATTCATGTTAAACATTAGCCTAAACAGAACGAGAATGGAGTGGATCATAGCGTCACCGAAATCAAACGAAAATGAGAATAAGTTGTATTTGAGACCGGCTTATCAATTATGTTTTTAGGTGCTGCGGGCTAACTCTTTTTTAAGCGAGATCACAACATTAATGTGTATCGGCTGCTAGAGAGCGTTATAGTGAGCCTTTTTAAGCGGGTTTGGTATCAAATGCTTGAATCACGTGGCCATCGCCCATATTTAGTGGTGTATATCTGTCGATCTTTAGAGGAAACAACATGAGCAATCCTTTGCTAAGCAAAGCGGAATTACCGCTTTTTTCGCATATTAAACCTGAGCATATTCAGCCTGCCGTCGAGCATGGGATTGAACAGTGTCGTCGCAAAATCGATGAAGTATTGGCCTCTGGCGGCCCATATACTTGGGATAATTTTGTGGCGCCGTTAGAGCAAGTCGATGATGAACTCAGCCAAATTTGGTCGCCAATATCGCATATGAACGCGGTGTTAAGCACCGACGAATGGCGCGCTGCCCATGATGCTTGCTTGCCGCTGCTGTCTGAATACGGCACCTATGTTGGCCAGCACCAAGGCCTGTATCAGGCGTATAAATCACTTAAAGAATCGGCCGAATTTGCCAGCTTGAGTCAGGCGCAGCAAACCAGTATCGAGCATAGTCTGCGAGATTTTGAGCTGTCAGGCGTAGGATTGAGCGATGAAGATAAACAACAATATGGCAAATTGGTGAAGCGTTTATCTGAGCTAACCAGTCGCTTCTCTAATCAGCTGCTCGACGCGACGCAGGCGTGGAGCAAATTGATCACCGATGAGGCCGAGCTTGCCGGTCTGCCAGAGTCGGCAATTGCTGCCGCCCAAGCCATGGCAGAAGCCAAGGGGCAGCAAGGCTGGTTATTTACCTTAGATTATCCCTCTTATCTACCAGTGATGACCTACAGTGATAACCGTCAACTGCGCCAAGAGTGCTATACCGCGTTTGTCACGCGGGCGTCGGATCAAGGCCCGAATGCCGGTGAATTTGATAACGGCCCGCTGATGGATGAGATCCTTGCGTTACGCCACGAGCTAGCACAGCTGCTGGGCTTTAAGAGCTATGCCGAAAAGTCGCTGGCGACCAAGATGGCGCAGTCGCCACAACAGGTGATCGACTTCTTAGAAGAGTTGGCAACACGCTCTAAAGCCCAAGGTGAAGCCGAATTAGCCGAACTGACCGAATTTGCCAGGCAGGAATACGGCGTGAGCGAGCTCGAACCCTGGGATCTCACCTATTACGCGGAAAAACTTAAGAACCACAGATATGAGATCTCACAAGAGCTATTGCGTCCCTATTTTCCTGAAGATCGCGTGCTGTCTGGACTGTTCTATACCGTCTCGCGTCTGTTTGGTTTAACCGTTGAAGAGCAAGCCGAATTTGATACTTGGCATAAAGATGTGCGCTTTTTCACCATAAAAGATGCCCAAGGCCAGCACAGGGGCAGCTTTTACTTAGATCTGTATGCCAGAGAAGGTAAACGCGGCGGCGCTTGGATGAATGATTGTCGTGTACGACGTCAAACCGCTAATGGTTTGCAGCATCCGGTGGCCTTTTTAACCTGTAACTTTAACGCCCCTGTGGCGGGTAAGCCTGCGCTGTTTACCCATGATGAAGTGACGACCCTGTTCCACGAGTTTGGCCATGGTATTCACCATATGTTGACTCAAATTGATGTGGCCGGTGTGTCAGGGATCAACGGAGTACCTTGGGATGCGGTGGAGTTACCGAGTCAATTTATGGAAAACTGGTGTTACGAAGAGGAAGCATTAGCCCAAATTTCAGGTCATTTTGAAACGGGTGAACCACTGCCTAAGACGCTGCTTGATAAAATGCTGGCGGCGAAAAACTTCCAATCGGGCATGATGATGTTACGTCAGTTGGAGTTTTCGCTGTTTGATTTTCGTTTGCACCATGAGTATGACCCGCAAGTGGGGGCGCAAATTCAAGCCAAACTCGATGAGGTTCGACGCCAAGTGGCCGTGGTCCCCACTGCCGACTTTAACCGTTTTCAACACGGTTTTGCGCATATTTTTGCGGGAGGCTATGCAGCAGGTTACTACAGCTACAAGTGGGCTGAAGTGTTATCGGCCGATGCATTTTCTCGTTTCGAGGAGGAGGGGATCTTCAATGCGGCAACCGGACGTAGCTTCTTAGAAAATATCTTAGAGATGGGCGGTAGCTTAGAGCCAATGACCTTATTTAAGCGTTTTATGGGCCGCGAACCCAAGATTGACGCCCTATTGAGACATTCGGGTATTCAAGCTTAATATCAATGCTTTATAGCAAAATGCCAATCTTTAGGGGTTGGCATTTTTGTATCGAGTGTTCAGCTAACAACGCGCTATTGCAAGGTGACAGTGGGGCGTGGCTTACAAATTACGCAAAATCATGTAAGGTTATCAATATCTGAAAACTTGATTATATTTTGTGATGATAAATCCCATTTGGCTACGAAGTTTTTGCACCTTGGTGGAATTAGGGCATTTCACCCGCACCGCCGAGCGCTTGCACATGACTCAATCTGGCGTCAGTCAGCATGTGCGTAAATTAGAAGAGCAGCTGGGCACGCCACTGTTAGTGCGTGAGGGCAAGCAGTTTTCACTGACCGACGCAGGGCAAACCCTCTACCAACAGGGGGGCGGTATACTGCAGGCGCTGCAGCAGCTACAACAGGCGGTGCGCCAAGACCCTCCCTTTGCGGGCATAGTGCGGGTGATGTCGCCTGGCAGCATGGGGTTAAAGCTGTATGCAGACTTGCTCGATTTGCAGCAGCTCCACCCTCAGCTGGTGCTCGATTATCGCTTTACCTCTAACTCAGGGGTTGAGCAGGCCATTGCCCAACTCGATAGTGATATTGGCTTAATGACACGGCAACCGACCTTAAGCGAAGTGCACGGTCACAAGGTGGGGCAGGAGTCATTACTCCTGGTGACACCAGCGCAGTCGCCCTCGTTAACTTGGGCAAGCTTAACCCAGTTGGGGTTTATCGATCATCCCGATGGCGCGCACCATGCCAGTTTGTTGTTAGGTGCCAATTATCCCGAGTTTGAGTACAGTGAGCCCTTGCCAACGCGCGGCTTTTCTAACCAGATAAGCCAGATCCTCGAGCCGGTGAGTCGTGGCTTAGGCTTTACCGTGTTGCCAGCCTATGCGGTTGAAGCGTTCACGCGGCCTGAGCGAATAAAGGTGCACGCTTTATCTGTCCCCGTGAGCGAGCCTATCTATTTGTGTTACAGACGAAAGTCGGCATTACCACAGCGGGTGTTGTCAGTGATAGATGTGATAAAAACCCTCTTGTGAGCGTATGATAACAACACGCCGGATGGGCTCCGGCGTGTTGGTCTGCAGGCTGAGTTATTAAGGCGTGTAGTAGGTCGCCGCACCGGGGCCAACGGGTAGGCCTAAGGCAAATACCCAGATAAAGAAGAAGCAGGTCCACCCGATAAAGAACACGATAGAGTAAGGCAACATGGTGGCGACTAAGGTGCCTATACCTAAGTTTTTCTTATACTGGGAGGCAACCGCCAAGATAAGCCCGAAATAACTCATCATAGGGGTAATAAGGTTAGTGACCGAATCGCCTATTCGGTAAGCCGCCTGAATGGTTTCAGGGGCATAACCGACCAACATCAACATAGGCACAAAGATCGGAGCAGTCACCGCCCACTGCGCCGATGCGCTGCCCAGCATCAGGTTGATAAACCCACACATCATAATAAACAGCAAAAATACCAGCGGCCCAGTAAGGCCAACGGCATTTAAGGCATCGGCCCCGGTAACTGCCAATACCGCGCCTAGATTAGTCCATTTAAAAAATGCCACAAATTGCGAGGCAAAAAACACCAGCACAATATACATGCCCATGGTGCTCATGCTGTGAGACATGGCGTCAATCACATCTTTGTCGCGCTTCATGGTGCCCACCACCTTGCCGTATACTAAACCCGGAATGGCAAAGCAGATAAAGATAAAGGCGACGATCCCTTTGAGAAACGGTGACCCTGCCACTAAGCCTGTTTCAGGGTGACGCAGTGGCCCGTTTTCCGGCACTATGGTCAAGGCTAAGATGGCGCCTAACACCACAGTGGTGATGGCCGCAGCCTTAAGGCCACGCTTTTCTACTGCGCTTACACCATCCATTTTTTGTGCGCCTAGGTCGATACTGGCTTCGCTAGCATCGTATTTACCTAGCTTAGGCTCGACAATTTTTTCAGTAACCAGAGCACCTAACCCAGTGATCACAAAGGTCGACACAAACATGAAATACCAATTCACCTCTGGGCCGACTAAATACTCAGGATCGATCATCTGCGCTGCGGCCTCGGTGATACCTGACAACAAGGGATCGACCGTACCCAGTAATAAGTTGGCGCTATAACCGCCCGAGACCCCAGCAAATGCCGCGGCCAGCCCAGCCAGAGGGTGACGGCCTAAGGAGTGAAAAATCAAGGCTGCCATAGGGATGAGCACCACATAACCCAGCTCGGATGCGGTATTTGAGACGATACCGGCAAACACTATGGTTAAGGTGACTAAACGCTTTGAGGCGCCCATGACCAGTGAACGCATGGCTGCCGATAGCAGCCCTGAACGCTCTGCAATGCCCACCCCAAGCAAGGCCACCAATACAGTACCCAGCGGAGTAAAGCCAGTAAAGTTAGTCACCAGATTTGAGACTATCATTCGCAAACCTTCGCCATTCATTAAGCTGACGACATGGATCAAGCCATCGGCACTGCGTCCTGGGGCACCTTCTGGGCGGGGATCTGTGACTGTGAGTTCAAAATAGCCAGCAATACCACTAATGACGATGACGGCGAGGCAGAATAGAGCAAATAAAGTGATGGGGTGGGGGAGTAAATTACCAAGGCGTTCGACGATATTTAAAAATCGCACAAATAAACCGCTCTGTTCCGGCGGTTGTTCGGCAGTTGTTGCACGACTGCCAAAGTCATCTTGTTGCTCAAGACTCATGTACTTTCCTTCATTATGGGCATCTTTGTACCCTAAGTTATTGTTTTGTTATTTTGGGTGGTGCAATGTTTCTATGATGAAGCAAGAGTTTTAACTGAAACTTAAATCGGTAGGCGATGGGACGTGGCGTATAGATAAAAAAAGCCCGCTCTGGAGGGATACGGGCTAAAAAAGTGATGATTGTCCCCTCGCCAACGGAGATGGTCTTGGGAAAATCAAAGCATAAGGCTTTGATCCTGTATCTAGACTGAATAAGTGGCTGACGATGATGATGCCGCTAACTGCAGCAGGCTGTTTACGCGATGTTCGACCGCTTAGAGGGTAAGCTGGTGGATTAATTTTGGGCAAAAAAAATCCCTTACATTGGGGAAAAGTAAGGGACAAAAGCTGTGATTAACCCACAAGGTCAAGTAAGGTCAATGACGACTATATTAGCGCCCAAATACTGTACCTAAGCTGAACCGGTATCAGCTAATTTAATGTCGTTTTTAAATAGCTTTGGACCGAAGGAGGGGGTGTATGCTCGAGGCTAAGATGGGCCATAGGCGTTAACCTCAATATCACTTAATGCCTCTGTTTTGTTTGTAGTGTTTTATCTTTAGTTATTGTTTATTAATCACTTTATTTTTTGCTCTTATCTTTGGGTGTGACTTTTTTTGGTTTTAGGTTAAATTAATGATGTAAGGCAGATAACTGCATGTTTGAATGGTGATAGAGAGCTTATTTCCATATGCTTTATTGTAAATGGTTTAAATAACCATCAGTTTGATATTGCTGGGGCTGTAGATAAATCACTGGAAATATGACGTAAAATCGGTAAAGGTGATGCCGTATGTTATGCAGTACTCGATTGCATGGGGTCAGTATCATGGATGTGGTGCTACTGGTTAATAAGTGCCAATACAACATAATAGGCCATTAAATATGGTAAGGGAGAGGTAATGCAAGGTTTACTGTTAGCTTTAGGGATAGTGGTCATTATTACCTACCTTTGGTATGTCAGCCTGATCAAAAAGCGCAATGCCGCGCGTGAGGCGTTATCAGGGATCGACGTACAGTTGAAGAAGCGTGCTAATTTAGTGCCCAATATCCTCAAGATCGCTAAAAAGTTTATGGAGCATGAGAAGTCACTATTAACCGAGATCACCGAACTGCGAAGCCAAGTCACCGCAGGCTATGACAATAATGATCCCCAAGCGATTAAACAACATCTAGCGCAGGCAGAGCAGCTTAATCAAAAAATGGGTCAGTTAATGGTGAATGTCGAAAACTACCCAGAACTCAAGTCAGACATCACCATGCTGCAAGCCATGCAGACCTACAACGAAGTTGAAGAGCATATCTCAGCGGCGCGCCGCTTCTATAATGCCGCAGTGTCTGAACTTAATACGGCGGTAGAGGTGTTCCCCGGCTCCATTATTGCGTCTATGGCTAATGTTAAGGTGATGCCGTTTTATGAAGCCGATGAAGTATCGAAAGCGCCAGTGGATGCGGCCGATTATCTGTAATTATGTCTCACTCATGGTTTCGCCACTAGGTCACTGCAGTGAACGTGCTTAGCTTTATTTTTGGTGCCCCGATAAAACCGCTGCGCCAGCCACAGCGTTTGGTGGCATCCAAAGAGGAATTAGCCCAGTTTCAGGCGCATTATCAGCAACATATTGAGCCATTAACGCGTAAGTTCGAAAATCATCGCATCGCCAGTCTTAAGGCGTTAAGGCTGCGAATTTACACCAGCATGGCGATAATTGCGGGGTTGGGATTAGTCGCACTGCTGTATGGCGCGCGTCACTATATCCAAGTGCCTTGGTGGTTACTCTTACTGCCGCTTGCTGGCCTACTGTGGTGGTGTTATCGCCCGATAAAGCGTTATAAGCGAGATGTAAAACAGCAAGTTTTTCCTAAAATTTTTAAATATTTTGGCGATGATTTTATTTTCAGCCCCAGCCACAGAATGAGCTTGCCTTTGCTCAAACGCTCTAAATTGCTGCCCGATCATGACAATGCCCTATTTGATGATTATGTGCAGGGAGCACATAAGGGGGTCGATATTGCCATCAATGAGCTTACCCTCACTAAACGGGTTCGGCGTAAAAAGCGCACCGAAACCGCTACCGTATTTCGTGGCGTCATGGTGCTGCTGAGTAGTCATAAGGCGTTTAAGGGCCATACTGTGGTGGTTAAAAATCGCGGTGGCTTGATTAACTTCCTGTCAAATTCTTTTAAAACCCTCACGCGGGTGAAGCTTGAAGATCCGCGTTTTGAACAACAGTTCGATGTATTTTCTACCGACCAAATCGAGGCCCGGTATCTGCTGACGGTCAGCTTTATGGAGCGACTGCAAACCTTGGCCGAGCTGTTTTCAGGTAAGATACAGTGCGCTTTTTATGAAAATAAGCTGCTGATCATGCTAGAAAGTCACGAAAATCGCTTCGAATTAGGCTCGATATTTAATGGGGCGACATTTGAGTATGAATTTAGTCAAATAAACCGTGAGATGAAGCAGCTATTTGCTATGATTGAGGTACTTAAACTCGATCAAGATATTGGATTGTAATGACAGGTACGCCTTTTCGTTTACCGCTGTTTTGCCGTTATGCTGTGCTACTGCTGCTCACCAGCTGTGCGGGGGTATGGGCGCAAGAGTCTGCTGGAAAGCCACATTATAAGGCGACATATTCTAAACAAGGTATTCTCGGTAATCATGATGCGCCAGCCGCTATCGATGCGCCCGTCGACAAAATTAAGGTGTATCAATACACGCAGAATAATGGCGTAGTGGCATTTGCCGACCACGCTCCAGGCAGTAGCGATTTTAGGGTGCTGCTGTATGACTGTTTTGCCTGTCAGAGCGACTCCACGTTAGACTGGCAAAAAATTCCCCTGTTTAGTGCCGATTACGATGAGTTGATTGGGCGTGCCGCCACCGAACATGGGCTTGACCCTGCCCTCATACGCGCGGTTATTCATGCTGAATCAGCCTTTAACGTGTTTGCGTTGTCACGCAGTGGTGCCATGGGATTGATGCAGTTAATGCCTGCCACCGCCAAAGAGATGGGAGTGGATAACCCTTATCGTCCCGAGCAAAATATCGATGGTGGAGCGCGCTATTTAGCCAAGATGCTGGCTCGATTCGAGGGCAATATCGACTTGGCCTGCGCCGCCTATAATGCAGGGCCAACGACGGTAAGCCAATATCAAGGTATTCCGCCATATCCTGAGACGCAAGCTTATGTCAAAAGGGTTAAAATTTTATTCAAGCGTTATCAACAACTCGGGTAACGGCCATGCTAAAACAGTCGATTATTGAATTAGAATTAGCCCTACTCAACCCCGAGGTTCGTCACAGTATCTCGACACTCGATCGGCTGATCCACGACGAATTTATAGAAATTGGCGCCACGGGACTCGGTTTTGGTAAACCAGAGATATTGCGGCGTTTGCCCGAAGAAAATACCCCTAGGTTCACCGTGGTCGATATTCAATACCGTCAATTAAGTGAAAATATTGTGCAGCTGACATACCGCGCCAGCTTTAAGCCAATCAATGCGCTGGATAAGCGCTATTCGCTACGCACATCTTTGTGGAAATATGGGGGCGACCGCTGGCAGATCATCTATCATCAAGGTACGCCCTGCGAGGCATTTTTTTAAACGCTTTATTCGCCCACTTCCCAGGTGACTTGAGTGCTGCCGCCACCTTGATTAAGCAGTGGGCCCAGATAATCTAATGTGGTTTGCGCAATTTCGTCGAGTTGCCATGGTGGGTTAATGACCCACAATCCAGCTGCGGTCATACCAAACTCATCACTGTCGGCCTTAATCGCTTGCTCGATACGCAGCTGACGACGAATACCGCTTTGCTTTAATAACTCAAACATCGACTCGGTTTGCGCGCGATTCACCACAGGATACCAGATCATATACACCCCGGTGGCAAAGCGCTTATGGGCTTGAATTACCGCTTTGGCCACCTCTTGATAATCGGTTTTCATCTCATAGCTAGGATCGATTAATACCACGGCGCGGCGTTCCAGTGGCGGCACAGCTGCTATCAAGCCTTGTAGGCCATCGCCCTTAATCACCTTGATTTTTTTGTCTGCGCCTAGCTGCTCATCTAGGGTCAGAAAGTCGGCGCTATGCAGTTCATGCAGCACCATACGATCGTTTTCGCGCAGGTTCATATCGACAAAGGAAGGTGAGCCTGGGTATAACTCAAGTTCATCGGCGGCGTTAAAATGCTTAACATCGTTGATGTAATCTTGCAGCGCCGGTGGCAGGTCATCTTTGTCCCACAGTTTAGCCACACCCTCTAAGTACTCACCGGTTTTTTGCGCAAATTCATCCGACAAAGCATAACCACCTGCCCCCGCATGGGTATCGATATACACCATAGGTTTATGTTTCTTATGCATAAGTTTAAGGGTTTGCAGCAACAGGGTGTGCTTAAGTACATCTGCATAGTTTCCAGCGTGATAGCCGTGGCGATAACTTAACATGGGAGATCTTTATTGGTGATGAGTAATGGAAGCACCATTATATACAACTCCTAAGGGGGATCATAATTGCAAGGTATGGCGTTGCATCCAAACGAGGTTATCTCCTGCTAGCGGCAGTTGCCATATCGCCGTGCCGTCGTCTTGATAGATGCGATAAAAGCTTAGGGCTTTATGAGTGAGGTGCTGTTTTCGCAGGGCTAAATAGATGCGTTGCGCCGTGTCTGTCAGTGTATTGGGTGACGATAGCTCGGTATTATTAATACTGATGTCATAACGTTCTACGCGGCGTTGCGGCCAAATTTCGGTGCTACGGCTAAAGTGACCGCGGATCTCATAGCGAATGGGGGTGGAATAACAGTCTTCATCGGTTATGCAGGCTGCAAAATAAAAAATACCCTGATCGGCCGAGATCTCGACTAGAGAGATGCGGATATCGCTGCGCACCAAGCGGTTATCTTGTACCGAAAAATAGAGGTCACCATGATACATCTGCTCTTTAAGTTGACCTTGGTGCTGCTGCAGCTCTGGTATCGCCAGCTTGTTATAGGTTTTTTGCTCCATTCTAATTTTGGTGCTCAAAAAATCAGACAGGGCTAAGTGGCCTGCACGCTCGGCATCGCCACGAATATTGATCAACTGTTTTCCAGGGCATTGGCCCGCTTGGTAGTTAGGGCATATTGCGATACTGTCACGGTTGGCACTTAACTGGGCAAAACCTTGAAAGGTGTCAAATGGTGGCGGCGAGCTGGGCTCATCCAGCAGTTGCTGGTGCAAGCGTTGTGCGGCCACCTGCTCATCAATAGCGTTGTCAGCCACTGAGGTTAATAGGGTAAAAAGCCCCTGACTACCACTTAATGAGCTGACTAACCCTTGCTCTTGATAGGCATGTACCTGGGGTTGTTGGCTATAAGACAGATAACCGAGTAGCGCACTACACAGCAATGCTATTGCCAGCAGCACAGGCATCGTGGGCCGGGTAAAAGGCTTAGTGACAGCGGGCTGATGAGGCAACTGCAACAGATAACCATGGCGCGGAACCGTTTTAAGCTCGATAGTCGGCTGATCGGCCAGTTTTTTGCGCAGCATACTAATGCACTGTTGTAATGAAGACGGTGCGACCACGCGATTAGGCCAGCCTATCCGCATAAGGGTATCTTTGGTCACCAGTTCACCTTGCTGACTTAGCAGTTGCTGCAGTATCGCGGTCTCGGCATAGCTAAGATCGATACAGGTGGACGTACGGTGGTTATATAACTGTTGCTGAGCAACGTTAAGGCTCAACTCTGAGGTTAATTGCACGGAAACTCTCTACAAGGGGCTCACGCTGCCAGTATAAGGCGGTGAGGATTAACGCGGAAATGTTTGCTGTTGAAGTATGATCAAGCTCTGTGTTTCATGGGTTAATGCCGCCCAGCGTGTAACGCTGAACGGCATTAATTTCCTTGCAGGGAAAACTGAGCGTTACAAGTTGTGTACCTGTTTTAGATTGTCTATTGAGTGACAAACGGCGCAGGATTCAACTTGAAGTTGGTTAGCACTCACCCCAAAACGGCCACCGTTTTGTTCCATGTGAGCACGTACTGACTTGTTAATCACCATGGTGCCGTCGCTATTTTGCTGTTTAGCATGGCAGGCATAGCAGGTTGCCGACACGGGTGAAGTGTACGCATCGACACTGATATCCGTTGCTGGATGGGCTCTCGAGTCAGGGTTGTAGTCTAAGTCGAGGGCCAGCGGACGACCCACCGCGGTCAAGCGATCAACCCCGAAGGTGTCGCCTTCGTGACAACGATAGCAGTTTGCCTTGTCGGCAGGGTACTCAACGTTACGCACACCATCTGCACGATCTTGTGTCACGCGTTGGTTGGTATGCAGTGAGTGCATCCACACTTTGTGATCTGGATGGCTAACGGTGAGTTGCTCAATATAATCCCAATCGCTTGGTTTAGTGTGCATTTCACGGATCGCTTGTGTCGGTGGCGTGTTTGGATTGTGGCAGGCCAAACAGGGATCGACGATATCTGCGGTAGAGCTGAGGAAGGCAGGCTGACCTTTGATGGCCATTGCACGTGGTTTAAACGGACGTAGGTGTTCGCCTAATTCGTCATGATCGTGACCCGAGAAACAAGTGGTATCGGCCAGCTCTTTGTTGATCTCGGTGACTTGTGCATGACAACCGCGACAGGCCAGCTGTGAGTTATCATTAAACTCATCATAGCCATGGCAGGTGCCGCAGGTCTTGTTTGAAACAATTGCTGGGCGCTTAGCTTCTGGCGCATCGGTTAAACCGTCTTTATTAAAGAACCAACGCTTATTGGCTTCGGCATTTTTGGTATGCCCAGCTTGATCGCAGCTCACTAAGTTTTGTTGCTCGTCAAAGCAGTAAATAAGGCGATTAGAGATAAAGCCTGAATCATTAATTAAGTCACCAGAGAATTGGTCCTGCGTAACAACAGGCCCCATTAAGTAACTATAAACATTACCTTCGCTGCGATATAGCGGCGTACGTTCACGCTCACCTGCAGGGGTATTGCCGCTGCCATCTTGGGTAATGTCTTTCTTGTTACTTTTAACATAAATGGTGTAGCCACGACTGCTGGTAAAGTCGACTGACGCGCCCCAATTAACGTATAGCTGCAGATTCTTAATCCAATCGGCATTAGCAGGGTTGTTGTCGGTAATCGCGATTTCTTGTCCTTGTCTGTCGAGTAAAGCAAAACTAATTTCAGCAAAGTGTTGGCCACCTTGTTGCACCAATTTTGCGTCGCGCAGATCGACATTGACAATATTACGCTGATCTTCAGCTACCGCTTTTTCATGTTTGCCCATGTGTGCTGTGTAGGTGCGCTCAGGAGCGTGGCAGGTTAAGCAGTTGCCGTTATCGGGTTGAGAATCATGATTGTACACCGCATTGCTGGTCATATCATGACAGCTTGAGCAGGTTTCACGAGTCGGAACTTGGTACCAGTTAGTGGCCTGTGGCTGTTGCTCGCTTACGGTTTTGCTGTGACAAGCAGTACAGCTACCGAGTGCTTGTGGTGTCACACCAATGTGAGCGGTATGGGCCAGTACCGGCCACACTTTGCTCGGATCTGACATCTTGTTATTGGTATGGCAACTGGCACAGCTTTCGAGGTTATCACCGCCATGTTTAATCTCTGCAATAGCGTCATGGCAGTTTAAGCAATTTGCCGCATCTATAATGCTACGATTGTCTTCTATGTCGGTACCATTGGTGTTGAAATCGATAATTGTGGTGGTGGCGGGTACAGTCGCGCTGGCAAGAATATTCAGTTGTACTCGCTGGGTGAAGTCGCCATTAAAACTCGCCTCACCTTGAACTAGTGGCGCATGCATAGTGTAGCGGTAACTGCCATCAAGATTATCGATGAGTATACCGTCACATCCTTTAGCTGGAGAGCAGGTTTCGCTGGCCAGCGTTTGCCACTGCGAGCGCTCACCTGCGGCTTGGGGTTGTAATTGGCTAGCGTAGATTTTTAACGCAGCAATTTTTATCACCGGCAGAGCGTATTCATTCTCTGCTGAAAAATCGATGCTCAGTAGGTTGTCAGTCACACTGGTGTTATCGATGCTGATCGACAAGGTGTTAGCTTGGGTGCTGACGCTGTTAGACGGCTTACCGTCTTCGCCCGGCTTGCCATCTTCACCGTCGGAGCAGGCGACGAGGCCCAGAGATAAGCTACTCAACAGTGTTAAGTAGCCCAGCTTTTTAAGTCTTATGGTTTTCATCATATATCATCTCATTTTAGTCTTTTTAGCGTCGTGATTATGGTTCGCGACTGCGGCAAAAGTGTGCCTGAATCTGGATGTCGACAATGTGAACAATCAGCTGTTTATCCGCATATTCAGGCTTTTGAGACGTTTTTTGGTTTTTTTTAGCTTTTTTTAGGCCTAATCAGCACGCTGCCTATTGCGCCGCTTCCATGGATTTATTACCTAGCGGCATCTTTGCTTTTATAACGCGCCGAGCCTCTGGCATAATGAAGTGCTATTTCCTTAACAACAGAGCTATCGTGACGTCAGAATCAAATCAAACCCCTCATATCGGAGTGTTTTTCAATCGCCATTATCCGACCCTAGAAGCCATTTGTGAGCGTTGGGGGCTGGTGTTTGATAAGGACTCATTGTTTGAGTTGGTATTTGAACATGATTGCCTCGTGCTCAATAAGCGTGATGAGCCAAAATTAAAAGGGATAGCAGTGGATTTTGTCTCAGGTGCAGTTGCTCATCGCCGCAAGTTTGGCGGCGGCCGTGGCCAATCCATTGCCAAAGCCGTTGGGCTTAAACAGGGCGTGACTCCGACAGTTGTCGATGGTACCGCAGGCCTTGGGCGTGATGCTTTTGTGCTGGCAAGCTTAGGCTGCAAGGTGATCATGGTCGAGCGCCATCCTGTGGTAGCAGCACTACTTGAAGATGGCCTACGCCGCGCCTATATTGATGGCGAAATAGGTCAGTGGATGCAAGCGCGTATGAGCCTATTTCATGGCTCAAGCCTTAATGCATTAGCCGATGCGGCTAACACATCTGGTACTGAAATTGATGTGGTCTACCTAGACCCCATGTATCCCCACCGTGAAAAATCTGCACTAGTTAAAAAAGAGATGCGGGTGTTTCAATCTTTAGTCGGTGCCGATCTCGACGCCGATGGTTTGCTTGCCCCCGCCATGGCGTTAGCCACCAAACGCGTGGTGGTTAAACGCCCTGATTACGCCGAAGACTTAGACGGCGTCAAACCCAGCACAGTTATTGCTACTAAGAAAAATCGCTTCGATGTGTATGTGAAAGCTGCGATGAAAAGCAGTTGATTGTCCAGGAAATTAGCATCTTACTAGATCTGTTGTTTAAAGCATAAGTCGCTTCCAGCGACAAGATCCTTGCTTTTGTTTACGCGATAGATGTGTTCAACGGCATTTCTATCTGTGTTCCCGCGACTCCTCCTCATACTATAAAAAATATTCAGCGTCCGGCCCGCGCTAAATTTGTTATTTCAGAGTCCCATATCGTTAACATTGCTGTGGCGCAGGTTATGTGTGCTTTAACTGCAGTGATGGAGGCATCTGATCAGGGTTGTGTTGGCAATAATTAACAGTCGGTTGGCGTAAAGTACTGTGTTAAATGAATATATTAACATGTCAGTAAGGCTTGTTACACAGCGTTACATTCAGCGTGAATTAATCTACCTTTTAACATTCTTATCAAATATAATCCCGCCCAAATTAAGGTCAACGTATCCCTTTTGTCGACTATTGCTCAGTGAAGTGAAGGTTTACAGGAAGGGGGATGTCTAAAATAATCATCAATAGTGATATAGAGAAATATGAATCATAGAATTTTACAATGGTGCAGCACGTTGTGGTGCTTGTTGCTTTTAGGGATGAGCTCTTTTGCTTATGCAACGCCTGACTATAATTTTTCGCTGACAAAACAAGGGTTCACTGCACAACAGACGTACCAGATTATTGGAGATGCAACGTTTGTGGCTGCATTCGCATCTCAAGGTAGTCAAACTAAATTACTCAAGTTCACCAATGATTCTGGTCAGCGACTAACCCGCTGTAATATTTCAAAGAGAGGTTTAGAATTAACGTTCGAAGCTAACAGCACTTGCGATACAGACTCATATGACACGACATTGGAAGCCGGTGACTCTTGTACTGTTGCTGTGACTTACACGCCAAAATCTTACGAGCCATCCACCCCACAGCTGCAATTATATTGTAACGATGTTTTGTGGGCGGGTGAGGATAGCACTACTAATATTCGGCCCACCTTTATTATTGAGGGCCATGGTTCAAATCCTAGCTTTACCGTTAATGCTACTGCAACTAGCTCTGGTGTGAAAAGCGTAAGCCCAACTTCGGCTGTGCAGGTTATATCGGGGCAGAAAGCCTATTATGACGTCGTTGCAGAAACGGGATATACCATCTCTCAGCAGGTAACAGGAACTTGCCCTGCGGGTACCTTTAATTCTGGTCGTTACTCAACAGGGGCTATCGTCGCTGATTGTACTGTCGGTTTCTCGGCGGTACTTCGTCAATATGAACAGTCCTTCAATAGTCTTGGTGGTTCACCTGTTGCCTCAATTATTGCTGATTTTGGTACAGCGCTCACTGCGCCGACTAGTCCGACCCTTGCGGGTTACAGCTTTGCTGGTTGGACCCCAGCGTTACCAGCGACGGTACCAGCAAAGAATGCGACGTACACGGCGCAGTGGACGATTAACAGCTATAGCTTAACTTTTGATAGTGCTGGCGGCTCAGCGGTGGCACCTATTAGCGCTAATTTCGGTGCTGACATCGCTGCACCAATGTCACCAACGCGTGAAGGTTACACCTTTGCTGATTGGAGCCCTGAAGTGCCAGAAACAGTGCCAGCAGCAAATACGACATATACAGCGCAGTGGGCAATTAACCGCTACAGCTTAAGTTTTGACAGTGCCGGCGGCTCAGAGGTAGCGCCTATTAGCGCTGATTTCGGTGCAGCTATTACCGCGCCTGCAGACCCTATTCGTGAAGGTTATACCTTTACTGGTTGGAGTCCTGCAATGCCTGCCACTATGCCTGCGCAAAATCTGATGCTAAAGGCGATATATGAGCAAATAGAGCTGACGGTTACGGCCTCTGTCTCTGGTGATGCAACCATTAGCCCTGCTTCTCAGCAAGTGAATTATGGCAGCGCCGCAAGCATCGAACTGACGTTGGCTGATAGCGACGATATTGTATCCCTGTCGGGCTCATGTGAAGCCGCATTATCAGGCAGCCAAGTGATCACGTCAGCCATTACAGAATCTTGTGATGTAGTCGTCACCGTCCACCCTTCAAGTACAGTTGAAAAAGATACCGATGCGATACTGGGCAGTAATGGTACTAGTCGCTTTAAGTTTAACGGTGGTGCTGGCGACAAGTCGCTTGGCAGCGTGAGTGTATTGCGCGCGGGTGTGGAGTCTGAGCTGGCGTTTGAAGACGCAACAGCCCTGCTAACACTGCAAGAGGATGGTAGTTATATATTCAGTGCATCGCGCACGGGTCGTTACACTTTATACTTTGTCGATACGGTCTCTGGTGAGCAGATTGCCGTGGTTTATAACGTCTTTCCTTACCTTGCCTTTACGGCTAGTCAGCAACCAGTGCAGCAGGGTGTGACAACAAGGGTGCAAGTGTGGCTTAGTGATGAGCCTGTGGAGTACCCAGTCACCGCCACTGTGTTAACAGCAGGTGTTACCGAGGAGATGGAGCGGATTGAATTGACTGCAGCGCATCAGTTACTGCGCAGTTATGAAGTCAGTGCGGCGGCTACCACTGCACAGCTATCGCTACAAGATGAGGGCGTAACACAGGCCCTATTAGGTACGCCAGCAGTGCATCAGCTAGCTGTGCAGGCATTACCGCCAGCATTAGCGTTGACAGCAGCGGTGCATCAAAATGGCGTGGCAACCTCTGTTGTTAACCAGACTGATGGCCTAGTGGTATTGTCGGTCGGTGAATTGAGTGAAGCGGGTGTGAGCTACCATTGGACATCGTCAGACTTGGCCTTGCAAGCTGCGGGCGCAAGTGCCAGCTTTGATCCCTTGGTAGTGGCAGAGGGTTCCTATAATGTTACTGTGACGGCTGAGTCAGACGATGGCCGTCAGGGTCGGTACGATTTGACTCTGCGAGTGATAGTAGACTGTCCGGTCGCCAGTTGTGTGGGTATTACTAGCTCAGGTATTCCGGCGGCAGAAAACAATGTGGCAGCGATGCCAAACCGTTTACCTATTTGTCCTAATGTGCCGCTAGATAACCGCGTGGGAACATGTCAGGTTGAAGGCACAGAGCACTTGTACGCTGAAGTGCCTAATCAGTATCAGTTGGCGCTGGGCGTGCTTACTGGGGAGCAATCTTGGCGTTCAGGGCAATTTGGTATTGCACTGAACGATGAGACATTGCTCGACAGTGATTTTGTGCAACATGGCGTAGTGCTTAACTTCGATGTGCTTGGCTTAGCCAGCCCTGGAGAGGCGGTGCCAGTGGCCATTCCATTGCCTGCAGCGACAAGTATTCCACCCGATGCGGTATGGCGTAAGTATATCAATGGTCAGTGGCAAGAATTTGTGGTGGATGCGGCAAATCGCATCGACAGTGCCGCTCGTGATGCGTTGGGTCAATGCCCTGGTGTGTCGTCAGACAGCTGGACGACAGGATTAACCGCAGGCCATGGCTGCGTGCGCTTAATCCTTGAAGACGGAGGTCCTAATGACGATGATGGCGTCGCAAACGGTGTGATCCGCGATCCAGGTGTATTGGCCGTGGCTAAGGCGGTAGTGCCACCAACAGAACCCGAGCCTAGCGAAGGTGTCTCTGTCAGTTCAGGTGGTGCAGTAGGCGGAATGTTTACCGGCTTGCTGAGCTTGATGGTGCTGTGGCGACGTCGTATGGTATTGGCAGCGGTGTTGCTGCCAACGATGGCGTCGGCTAACGGCCTTTACACTGGTGTAGATGCGATGGCAGTGCACACTGATGTCAGCTCAACAGATGTCACCGCCGCTATGCAGGGGGCTTGGCCAACAAGTACCGCACAGGTAAGTGATGAGCTGCGCACTGGTTTTCGTGCTTATGCGGGTTATAAGGTTTTGCCTAGCGTCTCATTTGAGCTGGCATGGGTGGATCTTGGCCGTGTTAACACTCAGTTTGGCAACATCGCGCCACAAGGCGAACTATCAGCTTTGGGGAGTGTGATCCCCTTATCGGGTGAAGGTGTCGAAGGTAGTGTCATTTTACAGCCTTGGGTCTATAAAGACCTTATTACCCCGGGGCTGAGGATCGGGGTGCTGCACCTGACCAGCGACAATGACTTTACCACCACCAGTGAGCATTATAGAGAAAGTGATAGTGATAACGTATTGGTGGTTGAGGTTTTTGCTGGGATAAAGTTAACCGATAGATGGCAGGTCAAAGCTGGGGTGAGTCGTTATGATACCCGCCCTTATTTGACCTATAGCGCGCAAGTGGGGTTACAGTATACCTTCTAGCGGGCTAAGTTTTAGCGAGTAACATGTACCCCCTTCCTCTATAGGTGACTATTGGGGAAGGGTTTTTTATAGTTAATTGCATTTTTTTACGCAAGCGGGAGACTAAAATGTCCAGCGCCCGCCCCTCCTTATCACAGGTATCAATATCAAGAGCTTGAGTGAGCTTATAGCGTGATACGATTTTGCCCTGTTGAGCGATAAACTGCAGTAGCAGTTGATGCTCGTTAGTGCTGAGTTGGCAGCTGTATTGATCTTGTTTTAGCACCCGGCTTTCTAAATTTAAGCGATAATTGAGAAATAATAATTCTGAAGAGGGTTCTTTTCTGGGCTGCATTCTTCGCTGCAGAGCTTGTATTCGCAGCAGTAACTCATCTGGATTGATTGGTTTACAGATATAATCATCAGCTCCGGTTTTAAGTCCTTGAATTCTAGCTTGTTCAGAACTATTGGCTGAGATAAAAATTTTACCTGAAGGGTTGTTGTTTTGATGTAGTTCTTCGAACAAGTTTAAGCCCGAGCCATCAGGCAGGCCGACGTCACATAAAATGATGTCGATTGAGGTAGGCTCATTTTGAATGATAACGTTGCGGGCCGAGCATAAATTGGCGACAGCCATAACCGTAAAGCCTGACTGCTGTAAAAAATGGCTTAAGCCTTCACGTAACCAATTGTCATCTTCTACTAGTAAAATACTGTTATTTTTCATCTTTTATTTTGTTGTTTGGTAGCAACTTCTTGGTTGAGGGCCGTTAATGCTTCGTTAAGGTGCTGCCTGAGCTGTGGTAAATAGTGGGTGATGTCAGTATTACTCTGAGTTAGGGCATTACATACATGAGCCAGCTTTGGCATACCAAGTGTAGCGGCTTTACCTGCCAATTGATGAATTAAGGGAGTTTTTATCCTAATAAGAGGATTGTTGAGCTTAGCGAGTATATCTGTTGTTTCATTATTTAGTTGCGTAAGCTGTTGCAGCATTGAATGGGCAGGTATAAAGCGAGCCAATTGCCAAAACTGTTCGCGGTTGAAGACTTGGATAACCCTGCTTGTCTCTAAGATTGCATGTTGTAATTTTTTAATATCAACAGGTTTATGTAGTATTGCTTTCACCCCAGCAGCCAAGCAAACCAGCTCTGTCTCTAGTGCAATATCGGCTGTAATAATACAGGTCTGGGGTAGCAGAGGATTGGTTTTTTTCAATTGTTTGAAAAAGGAAAGGCCATCACCGTCAGGCAGATTCAGGTCGAGCAGCAGTAAGTCGAATGACTCGCTTTGCAGTCGCTCCGTTGCCTGCGCCAAGGTACCCACCATAGAACATTCATGTGATAAATAATCCAGCATGCCAGATATGACTTGTTGATTGAGGGGGGCATCTTCAACCACGAGAATACGTAGTGGCGCTAACGATGTTTCCGTGGTGGCTTGTGGTGTGAGTTTAGGTTGCTCGACGGCAGGCAGTTGCAAAGAAAAGTAGAAGCTGCAACCTTTATCGGTGTTGCTGCTAAAGGTCAGCTCAGTCCCCATAGTGTGGAGTAACTGCTGCGTAAGCGCTAACCCTAGTCCAGAACCTTCTTGCTGCAGGCTCTGCCAGGCTCGGCCAAATGGCTGTAATACTTTTTCTTGCTCATGAAGTGGGATGCCAATGCCTTGATCACTAATACTAATACGATAGTTTGCATTCGTATTTGCTGGCTCAATGCTCAACTTCACCGTACCACTGTCACTGTATTTTATGGCATTTGATAGTAGGTTAGTCAGTACTTGGCGAAGGGCTACGCTGTTTATCATCACTTGCTGGGGAGCTTTTTCCGTGACGAACAGAGCTAAGGTTAACCCTTTGGCTTGAGCTAAGTGCCTGAAAGTGTCGAGAAAGCGTTGTAGCCATAGACGTAGTTCGATGAGTTGTGATGATGTGCTATCGGCAATAGAGTTATGTTCTGCCTCGGCTTGCCGCAGTATGTGCTGATTAATCATAGAGAGTGACTGGCCTGCTTCGGCGATCAGCTCACAGTCATATCGCGCTTTAGGATCGTCTAATTCTTTAGCCAGCAATTGTGCTTTACCTACAATGGCATTTAATGGGGTGCGAAATTCATGACTTAAAAAGGCCAGTAACTTTTTTTCTTTATCAGCGATATCGACAGCTTCACGCTGTAATTTTTGAATATATAGATATTGCTTTTCATTACAGAGTAAAAAGAAGCAGAATATCATGGCAAAACAGATAAAAAAGGGGATGCCGTCCATAAGCTGTATCATTATAATATTAAAGCTGCTGTTGTTATGTAGTTCAACACATAATACGCTCGTTAATCGATATGCTATGAGGGTTGTTCCTGCGCCAATCACGACATAAAATAGTGATGCAGCAACCTTGTAATGGTTTTGTTTGTAACGAATAATAGTCATGATAATCAAGCCATTAATTACCATGTAGGTTATGTTGAATATAATTATTCTGACTTGAACATTGGGTTGCAAGTAGGTGAAATAGACATACAGCACACTAAACAAAGCGATCCCGCAAAATAATGGCACACGCTGATATTTGCGTTTGAAGAAAGCGAATATACCGCCCAATTGTAATAGCATTGCCATTAAAAACAGATGATTGGTGATGATAACGCCAAGCCATGTAGGTGTGCTTTGCTGAGTGCTAAAAAGCAGTAGGGCTAAAGAAAAAATGGTGGTGCCAAGCGCCCATAAACCTACACCGGGTATCCCCCTGTTGGCGTGGTACAGTAGCCAGCAAAAAAATGAACAGATGAGGCAGAGCACTAAGGTGGAGGTGGAATTAATAAGCAGATCAGCCATGGCTTACCTATGTAAGGATGTATACACCCCTATGGTTAGAGTCGTGCCATCAGTTCAGATTTATTTTACCTCCTATAATAAATCGCAATGGTTAAATAAGAAAGAATTTATCATGCTTAAGTATTGTGGCTCTTGTCACCCATCCTTGTCACTCATCCTTGTCACCCATAGAGAAGCTCGCACCCCTTTACCATTTAAGTTCTTATAAAATAAGTCGCATCAACAGATATATAGTTATGCTGTTAGTGAAGATAAGCGATTAAACCGTTCGCGGTGGCTTTTAAGTGATTATTTAGATTTCACTCAGGAGCTTGCTTACTGTTTGATTGATTTTTAAGTGTCGAAGATCATTAATATTGCCATAGAGCATTACCGTTAATGGGTGATTATTATTGATCTTATCGACGTGTTCATTAATGTTAAGCGCATTTTTAGCGGGTTTGGGGCTGCTCACATAGTGTCTTAGGCTGTCTTTTTCCCATTTATTGTATTACCAATTAAGGAGCTATTTATGATCGAATTAGGACAAGCATTACCTGCAGCCACGTTAGGGCAAATAACTGACGATGGCATGGTTAATCACGATGTGACCGAGTTATTTGCTAACAAAAAAGTGGTGTTATTTGCCGTGCCAGGGGCGTTCACTCCCACCTGTTCGGAGGCGCACTTACCAGGTTATGTGGTATTGGCCGATGAGTTTAAGGCCAAAGGGGTCGATATTATTGTCTGTGTGGCGGTTAATGATGCCTTTGTGATGAAAGCTTGGGGTGAGGCGCAAAATGCCACTGAGTTGATGTTGCTCGCCGATGGGGATGCTAGCTTTACCCAAGCACTAGGATTAACCATGGATACTGGCGCGTTTGGTGGTATTCGCTCGCAGCGCTACGCCATGGTGATCGACAATGGTGTGGTAACACTGCTGAATATTGAAGCGCCTAAAAGCTTTGAGGTGAGCAAGGCTGAAGTGGTTCTTGCGGCGTTGTAAGCCCAACTGGCATGTGAATCAAGGGGCATGGCCCCTTGATATTACCGTTTAAAAATAATGCACGTATTCGACAGCTACGCGATAGAGGGTGTCTTCGAAGCCTAACAGATCGAGCTCGTAATCGCGGCTGATATATTGGCTAGTAAAATGTAATAGGTTGTTGGCGTTAGCTAGCGGTGTGACCACCTCTACGGTAAAGCGGTCCATGGTGTAAAATTGGCCAGCGTCATAATGCCAGTTACCATCAAAATGGGTGAGTTTTACGCCCAGTTGCACGCCCGAATGGGCAAAAGTGTATTGATTGCTCCACTCAAGTAAGTAGCCAAATCCTGTACGATTAAGGGTCTCTTCACCGCGCCCCATCTCTTCTCTTGGCCAGTCATCATCTTTTTCTTCTTCGCTGTAACCGACCCCGGCAATCAAGCCTAAATCGAAGTGATTAACGTCGCTAAAACGACGGTTAAGTGACAAGCCCACCACCGCCAGTTGCTCATATTCTTCCAATTGTTGGCTATTGTAATGGCCTTCATAGCGGCCATGTAAGCTAACAAGATAGGCGTCATCTTGGCCAAAGGTGGCGAAAGGGCGCTGGTAACTGGCACGTAAATCCATTGAGTCACGATAGCGGTCATTATCGTATTTCTCGGAGTCGCGCTCAACATAGTAGGTGGCGCGGGCACGTACATAGTTTTGGTTTAGTTGGTAGGTATTGTCATAGCGTAAATCGTCCCAAATCAGTGAAATACCACCACCTCGCGACATAGAGCTAAATTCTGAGTCAGGGTAAGACTCAAGCCCTGCGATAAGAGAGGCTGCCCAAGGGGAGTCCTCTGCCTGTGCTAGGCCGGGAATGCAGAGTACGCCTGTAAGCGCCATTATCATGTATCTGTTCATGATGGATCCATTTGGGTGAGTAAATCCAGTTGTCGGAATTAAACACTATCATAGCCGTTAACCCATTGGCGATATTTTAAGCGTAATAGGCATCACCTAATTATTACCACTGATATTACTATTCTAAAGGTAGCCACACCTGGGCATGTAGGCCGCCTTCGGGGCGATTGGTTAATAGGATCTGCCCTTGATGACGGTCGACAATGCGCTTGATGATAGCCAAGCCTAAGCCCGAACCGACACTGCCTCTGGCGCTATCTCCTTGGGTAAAAGGTTGAAAAAGATTGGGGATATGCTCAAGCGGAATTCCCGGTCCGTTATCTTCTACGCAAAAACCGACCCGTTTAGCCTCGGCGCAGGAGCTTATTTTGACCCAGCCATTACCGTAGCGGAAGGCGTTTTCGACTAAGTTGGCAATCACCCGCTTAATGGCCACGGCCTGCATGGGGACATCGGGGCAGGGCTGTAGATCTAGGATTATCTCTCCCTCACGTTTCGACTCGGCATTGGCCACATCTTCAAGCAGGGCGTTAATTTGCCCCGGCTCTCGGTTGCTTTGCTGATCTTGACGGATGTAGGCGATAAATTGATTGATGATGGCATCCATATCTTCAATATCGTGCACTATGCCCTCTTTGAGGTATTCATCTTGCTCGACCATCATCTCGGTGGCGAGACGGATACGGGTGAGTGGCGTGCGCAGATCGTGTGAGATCCCAGCCATTAACAGGGCGCGATCTTGCTCAAGCTGCTGCATGCTGCGCGACATCTGGTTAAAGGCGTTGGTTACCTCGATAATTTCGGTCGAACCGCTGGGCGGCAAGGGGCCGGGATAGTCGCCACGAGACACCGCAATGGCCGCTTTTTGCAGCCGCTTTAACGGCTTGTTTTGCTTGCGGGCAAACCACCAACCGCCGGCGACACTCAGCGCGCCAATCACAATTAAATACAGGGTTAATGGCGATAAGCCAAATTCGTTAAAGCCCGTTAGCGGCACTTTTATCCATACCGACGGGGCTTGCGGGGGACGGATCCACACCTCAAATTCTTGACCTTGGGCGATGCGCACTTCGGCCTTACCGCCTAAATGCTCCGACATCTGCGACGACAACAAACTGTAATAGACGGCGCGGTCGATCCCCGCCTCTCGTGCTTGTTTGGGATTGTATATCTGCATGCCATCATCGCGAACTTTGGCGTTGAGGGCATCGACAATGGTTAAGTGCTCACGCCCCACATCAATACCATCGACAAACAGCAGCTTAACCTGACGGGCGATGAGTTGGTTGATCTGTTGGTAAGTTGGCTGAATAAAATAGACCGCTACCGACAGGTAAGAAACCAGCTGATTGACCAGCAACAAGGAGCCAATCAGCAGTACGGTTTGGCTAAATGCGCTGCGTGGCAGCAGCCGTTTTAGCCATATCATTGGGTGAGTCGTATCTGTGGTGGTGTGAGCATAGCTTAGCGCCGAGCGGCCCCATCGGGTACAAATACATAGCCAAGTCCCCATACAGTTTGGATATAGCGTGGGTTAGCGGCATCTTTTTCAATCAGGCGGCGCAGGCGTGACACTTGCACATCGATAGAGCGCTCTAGCGCCGAGTAATCGCGGCCTCGAGCGAGGTTCATCAGTTTATCTCGCGATAGGGGTTCTCTGGGGTGACTGACCAAGACTTTAAGCACGGCAAATTCACCACTGGTGAGCGAGATGGCTTCTTCGCCGTGATGCATTTCGCGCGTGGCTAAATTAAGGGTAAATTCACCAAAGTTGATCTCCTCCTCTTGTTGTGTCGGCGCGCCGGGGACTTCTGGGGTCTGACGGCGCATCACCGCTTTAATGCGGGCTAAGAGTTCACGCGGATTAAACGGCTTGGGCAGGTAGTCGTCGGCGCCCAATTCTAGGCCGATAATACGGTCGACTTCGTCGCCTTTGGCGGTCAGCATCACAATGGGGATGGTATTACCTTGCTGGCGCAAGCGACGGCAGATAGATAAACCGTCTTCACCGGGCAGCATTAAATCGAGCACTAAAAGGTGGAAGTTTTCCCGTTCGAGTAATCTGTCCATCTGCTCGGCATTAGCGGCACTTCTAACCTGATAACCTTGCTCCATCAGGTAACGCTCTAGTAAGGCTCTGAGCCTCATATCATCATCGACGACGAGAATTTTAGAGGTTTCTTGTCCCATGCTTGTATCCCTTATTGGCGCAGTATGAGTGACTCATTCAGTTACTCAACTCGCTGATATTAATTATTAATCTTATATGCTTGCTTAATATAGCTGTTTTGCTGTTTAAATGACTAGCGAGATTTTTATTTGCTCACGCTATCTGCTTGAGAATATTCAGATAGAGTTGCTTATAATTAGCTGATATTTAGATAGATTGTTACTAACTCACCCGCCGCTATGAAATTGTAACCAAATTGAAGGGGCGGCAGCATATCCCGCGTAAGCCCCTTGTGTTCTCTGTCGCTCGCTAGGTATCATCTGGCCATTGACGGTGGTATCCCGACTAAAATTGAGTGATTAAGCTAAATGCAGAATAAATCCAGTAATGATATGAAAGCTATGTTGATCACCCGTGAAGGGTGGCAAGCACTCGATAGAGAGCTTAAATACCTGTGGAAAGAGTATCGCCCAGAGATCACCAAAAAGGTGCAGGAGGCGGCTGCGCAAGGTGATCGTAGTGAGAATGCCGATTACACTTACAACAAAAGACTATTAAGACAGATAGATAGCCGAGTTCGCTACCTAGTAAAGCGGGTGGAAGATCTTAAAATCGTCGACTATTCGCCCCAACAAGAGGGTAAGGTCTTTTTTGGTGCCTGGGTTGAGCTCGAAAACGAGGCTGGAGAGGTGGTGCGCTATCGGATTGTCGGTAAAGATGAGCTCGACACTAAGCTGGGCTATATCACCATCGACTCGCCAATGGCGCGGGCGCTAATTGGTAAGCAGGTCGATGACGAAGTGGTGGTCAGCACGCCACAAGGCGATAAAGTCTGGTATATCAATAAAATCCAATACCAACCATTTGAGGCGCAGTAACCCCTGAGCCACAGCGATAACCCCAAAGTGCAGGTTATCGCCAGTTTTAGCCATTAAGCGCTCACGCTTGTGGTAAAGCCAAAGCCTGTTTTCGCAGGCTTTGGTGGTTTTTGCCGAGCCAACACCGTACAACTTAGTCAACGGCTGTGGTATCTTTGGCGACACGAAATCTACCAATTTAGGCTCGATATATTCTATGCAAAATATTGCACAAACCATCGCTCAAGAACTCAATGTTCGTGAGCAGCAAGTGACAGCAACAATCACCCTATTGGATGACGGCGCCACGGTTCCTTTTGTGGCGCGCTACCGTAAAGAGGTCACAGGTGGTTTAGATGATACCCAGTTGCGTACCTTATATACGCGTTTAGGCTATTTACGTGACCTAAATGATCGCCGTAAGGTGATTTTGTCGAGCATCGACGCCCAAGGCAAACTGACGCCAGCTTTGCTGGCGGCCATTAATAACGCCGACAGTAAAACTCGCCTAGAAGATCTCTATCTGCCTTATAAGCCTAAGCGTCGTACCAAAGGGCAAATTGCCATCGAAGCGGGTATCGAGCCTTTGGTTGATCAACTATTGCAAGACCGTCAGGCCAATATCGACGCCGTAGCAAGCCAATATATTAATAGTGACGCCGGCTTTAGCGATGCCAAAGCCGTGCTCGATGGCGCGCGCTTTATCTTGATGGAACGCTTTGCCGAAGATGCCGAATTACTGCATAAAGTGCGCCGCCAATTGACCCAGCAGGCACAACTTGAGAGCCGCATGGTCAAGGGTAAGGAGAAAGAGGGCGCCAAGTTTAGAGATTATTTCGAGCACAGTGAAAAGCTGACTCACATCCCCTCGCACCGCGCCTTAGCTATGCTACGTGGGCGTAACGAAGGCGTATTAAGCCTAAGCATGAACGCCGACCCAGACACAGATGGGAAACAAGGCAGTTACTGTGAAGTGATCATTAGCGATCACTTTAACCTTAAACTCGGCGACAGCGACGTTGATCAGTGGCTCAAACAGGTTGTCACTGCGACTTGGCGGATTAAAATTGTCCTGCAGATGGAAACGGAGTTTATTGCTAAGCTGCGTGAGCAGGCCGAAACCGAAGCGATTAATGTGTTTGCCCGTAATTTAGGCGACTTATTGATGGCCGCGCCTGCGGGAGCTAAGTGTACATTAGGGCTAGACCCTGGTCTGCGCACCGGGGTGAAAGTCGCTATCGTCAACAATACCGGCAAGTTGGTCGCTCACTCGACCATCTTCCCACATGCCCCACAAAACCAGTGGGAAAAGTCGATTCGTACCCTGTCTAACCTAGTTAAAATGCACAAGGTAGAGCTGATCGCTATCGGTAACGGTACTGCGTCGCGCGAAACCGACAAACTGGCCGCCGAGCTGATCGCCGCTGTCAAAGCCGATATGCCAACCTTGACCAAAATTATGGTCAGTGAAGCGGGCGCCTCTGTTTATTCGGCTTCTGAATTAGCCGCCGAAGAGTTTCCCGAGCTGGATGTGTCGATCCGTGGTGCGGTGTCTATCGCCCGTCGCCTACAAGATCCTTTGGCTGAGCTGGTTAAAATCGAACCTAAATCGATTGGTGTCGGTCAATATCAGCACGATGTAAGCCAGAGCCAATTGTCACAATCCCTTGAGGCGGTTGTTGAAGACTGTGTTAACGGCGTCGGCGTCGACTTGAATATGGCCTCCATGCCGTTATTGGCGCAGGTGGCAGGGCTTAACAAAACCTTAGCGCGTAACATTGTCGAGTATCGCGATCAGCATGGTCAATTTACTAGCCGTAAGCAGCTGTTAAAAGTGGCTCGCCTAGGGCCTAAAGCCTTCGAGCAGGCCGCCGGATTTTTACGTATTGCCGGTGGCGATAATCCACTCGATGCCAGCGCCGTGCATCCAGAAGCCTATAGCGTTGTCGAGACCATCGCTAAGGCTCAGCAACAGGCGGTTGATGCTTTAGTGGGTAACAGCGAGCTGCTTAAACAGATTGATGCTAGCCGTTTTATTACCCCAGAATTTGGTTTACCGACGTTAAACGATATCTTGAGCGAACTGGAAAAGCCGGGCCGCGACCCCCGTGGTGAGTTTAAAACTGCGGTGTTTAAAGAGGGGGTTGAGCAGGTAAAAGATCTTAAACCAGATATGATCTTAGAAGGCGTGGTGACCAATGTGACTAATTTCGGCGCCTTTGTTGATGTGGGTGTGCATCAAGATGGCCTAGTGCATATTTCATCGTTAACTGACAAGTTTGTCAGCGACCCTCATACAGTGGTGAAGGCTGGTGATGTGGTTAAAGTGAAAGTGATGGAAGTGGATGTGGAGCGTAAACGGATCAGCTTGAGCATGCGACTCGATGAAAAAGCCGCCGACAAGGCGCCGAGCACCCGCCCGAGCAATACCAAAGCTCATAAAGGCAGCCAAGGTAAATCTCCGCAAAAAAGCCAGCATAAATCGTCCCAAGCCCCAGCAAACGCGGCGATGGGCAATGCGTTTGCCGATGCTTTTGCTAAATTGAAAAAGTAATTCTCATTAAACTTTCATCATAAAAACCGAGGCTTAAACGTCTCGGTTTTTTTGTGCCCGTTGATTTGTTAAAACATTGGCGAAACATTTGTCGAACCTATTTGTTACTTTTATGTCAGAGTATTGCCATGTCGGCTTTGGGCCGATGATAAGTGCTCCGTTAGAAGGGCATCAATATTAATGACATTTTGTTTGGGAACGCTATGAGTAACAAAGCGATAACTGCTGGGCCGTTTCGTGCCATTCTCTATTTTGGATTAATTGCCTTAATCATTACCACGTTAAGCCGCATTGGTTTGGGGCTGTGGCAGACCGAACGGGTCGCCGCCGTTGAGGGGTGGTCACACCTACTCATTCAGGGATTGCGAGTCGATATTGCCACCTTGTGTTGGTTGTGGGGCGTGGCGGCCTTAGGCACGGCGCTGTTGAGTGGCGATCATTTTGTTGGCCGTTGCTGGAAACCACTGTTACGAGTCTGGTTGACCTTAGGTTTGTGGTTGCTGATTTTTCTTGAGCTTTCTACCCCCTCTTTTCTTGAAGAGTATGGCGTGCGTCCCAACCGTCTCTTTGTTGAATACCTTATCTACCCTAAAGAAGTGTTGTCGATGCTGTGGACGAGCCGCAAAGGCGAAATTTTCTTAGGCCTGTTAGTGAGCAGTGTCAGTTTGTGGGGCGGCTGGCAACTGAGTGGCCGCTTATTGCGTAATGTGCAATATCCGCGTTGGTTTTGGCGTCCGGTACTGGCAGTACTGGTTATTGCAATCACCCTATTAGGGGCACGTTCGACCTTAGGGCACCGTCCACTTAACCCCGCGATGGTGGCTTTTGCCGATGACCCATTAGTTAACTCCTTAGTGGTTAACTCCGCCTATTCGTTGGTATTTGCTATCGATCAAATGTCCAATGAGGCCAAGGCATCAGCAAGTTACGGTAAACTCGACGAGCAAACCATTATCGATACCATTCGCCGTGAGAGTGGCCGTCC
Source organism: Shewanella sp. 492 (assembly GCF_059338445.1). NCBI lineage: Bacteria > Pseudomonadati > Pseudomonadota > Gammaproteobacteria > Alteromonadales > Shewanellaceae > Shewanella > Shewanella sp. 492. Next base: position 3,803,238 of record NZ_CM181702.1, on the reverse strand, counting down.
CCTCAGCGCTTTTAGCTCTGATACCTTGCCTAGCGTGACGTATAACCAAGCCAGTTATCAAGGTAAGCCTAAAAACCTAGTGATCATCTTGCAAGAAAGCCTAGGGGCTCGCTTTGTGGGCTATTTAGGTGGATTACCCTTAACTCCCCATATTGATGCCTTAGCTCAAGAGGGTTGGGCCTTTGATAGGCTCTATGCCACCGGAACGCGTTCGGTGCGCGGCATTGAGGCTGTGACTACCGGCTTTACGCCAACACCAGCGCGCTCTGTGGTTAAGCTGAGTAAGAGCCAAACCGACTTTTTTACCATCGCCGATCTCCTGAAATATCATGGTTATGAGACACAATTTATTTATGGCGGCGAGAGCCACTTCGATAATATGAAAAGCTTTTTCTTAGGTAATGGTTTTAGCCATATTGTCGAGGAGAAAAACTATACCGATCCTATGTTTGTCGGTTCATGGGGCGTGTCAGATGAAGATTTGATGCATCGGGCTAATCAAGAGTTCGAGCAGTTTCACCAGCAGGGCAAGCCGTTCTTTAGTTTGGTGTTTAGCTCGAGTAATCACGAACCATTTGAGTTTCCCGATGACCGCATCGAACTGTACGAGCAACCTAAGCAGACGCGCAACAATACCGCTAAATATGCCGACTTTGCCATTGGTGAGTTCTTTAAGTTGGCCAAGCAGTCCAGTTACTGGCAAGACACCCTGTTTGTGGTGGTCGCCGATCATGAAAGCCGCGTGGGTGGTGGGGCGTTAGTGCCAATCTCTCATTTTCGTATTCCGGCGGTGATTGTGGGCGAGGGCATTGCGCCTAAGCGTGATAGTCGAGTGGTTAGCCAGATTGATCTGGCACCGACCTTGTTGTCACTTATGGGAGTTTCGGCCAGTTATCCTATGTTGGGCCAAGATCTCACCTTAGCCGCCCCCAATTGGCCGGGACGCGCCTTGATGCAATACGATAAAAATATGGCGTATTTGCGTGGCGATGATGTGGTGATCTTGCAACCCGATCGCGCCCCAAGTGGCTATATTTATGATTTTGAAAATAAAAAGCTTGTCCATAATGAGCAAAGTGATGAGATGAAACAGGCTGCGCTCTCTTGGGCGTTATGGGGCAGTTTGGCTTATCAAAAGCAGTTTTATCAAACTCCGCCCCAAACTCATGAGCCAATTACCCCCACCTCACCTGTATCTGCGGCGGTGCAAGCGCCCTAATAACAGTGCGACTGACTCGAGTAAAATTTGCCCGTGTCGCTAGATGCGGGTTTTTTATGGATGTTATTTAGCTTGAATGAGAGGAGGAACTAGATATAAGTCGACAAGCCGGGTTCACTTTGGGGGAGTGTTTGGGTTTGATAAAAGCTGGCAATGTGAGCCGAGACACTTTGATAAAACGCCGGCGCCTCATTCGTCAGGCGATGAGTGCTTTTTGTGACTGCAGTGGGATGCGAGAGTTGCACATTGCGAATATCGCTGCGCGCCAGTGCCGGTTTAAACAGTAATGGTCGTAACAGCGCCGCGGTATTGGGACGTTGTTGCTGTTGTTGCTGTTTACCTTCATGTTGCTGCTGCCCATCGCCACCTTGCTGCTTGGGCTGCACTTTTTCATTTAGCTTAGATTGAATATGGGTCTGATCGGCAGCACGTTCATTTTGGGGGGTAAACGGGCGCTCTTCATTGCTGCGTGCTAGCTGAGGTGCGGGGACTATGGGGGGACGTTGGTGGTTTTCTACCCGCGCGCTATCGGTGGCAACATTGGTTGTCGCGATAGGTACTTGGGGATAGTTGGTCACCACTAACATTTGATAGACTCCAGCTGTAATGGCTAAATAGTAAACATTTCCCGTCAATAGTTAAAGAGATTGTTACTTTATGTTATCAAGCCAGCTCAGCACGCCGTCAGCAAAGGGCGCTGGATGAGATAAAAACGGTGCATGAGCCGCTTTGGGTAAGATCAGATCTTCGATGCGGGGCGACCCCTTGGGCAGTAAGGGGGGCACTCGACGCGATACCAATCCATCTAAGCGCCCCCACACTCGCAGCCATGGCAAATCTAATGTTGCCACAGCTTGGCGTAAGTCGACGCTGCTCAACATCTGTAGCCCCTGTTTGAGGGCAAGCGCATCGGGCAAAGGTTTAGCCATGACTAAGTCGCGAAGTTGCTTGATATCTTGCTTGGCCGTGGCGCTGCCCATGGCTTGGATGGCTAAAAATCGGTCGACTAGCTTAGCTAAGTCTTGCTCGAGCTGACTGGCAAACTGGGCCAGCACCTGTGGAGCAATGCCGGGCCAAGCTTCACTGTCACGCGCCATAAAGCAGGGGGAAGAAGCTATGGTCAATAAGGCGATGACCCGTGCGGGGTAGCGTATGGCGGCTCGTGTGGCAATCAGCCCCCCCAGTGACCAACCTGCCCAGATGGCTTGCGTGGGTACTTGGGCGGCAATGGCATCGACCCAAGAGTCGATGTCGCCCGCTAAAGGGGCGCTGTCGCCAAAGCCTGGCAGGTCGACATAATGCACGCAGTAATTCTGAAAAATGGGGTGTAACGGCTGAAATACCGCGTTGTTAACGCCCCAGCCATGCAGCATGACGATAGGCGTACCTTGACCTATAGTTTGAATATGCAAGGATTGCTGACTCACAATATGCCCTCATTATTACCAAAATTACTTCGCCCACTGCTATTGCGCCGCGTCATCGCCACGTGCCAGCAATTATTGGCGACTAGTTTACCCAATCGCTGTTTGATGTGCCATCAGACAGTGGCAGCCCCTTACCGGGGGATCTGCGCCTGCTGCCTAGAGATAAGCTTGTACCAAACGCCAACGTGCTTAGGTTGTGGCCGAGCGTTATTGCTACAAAGTTGCTATTGCGGTGCATGTCAGCATAGCCAGCCGTTAGTGGTCATAGCACCGGCCAGTTATCATCAGGGGCTCGGGGATCTGGTGGCGGGCATTAAATACCGCGCCGAATTAGCGGCGCTCGATATGTTAGTGCTGTCCTTGGTTGAGCGGATTAAGCAATTACAACGCTTGGGATTAATACGCTTGCCTCAGGCGATGATTGCGGTGCCGCTGCATCCAAACCGTTTACGTCAGCGAGGCTTTAATCAGGCATGGTTAATTGCCGATACCCTTAGCCGCCAACTAGGGATCCCCTTGCTCGATAACGTGTTGGTGCGCCGGGTCGATACTCGTCCGCAAGCAGGTTTAACTGGTAAACAAAGGCGGCGTAATCTTGCCGATGCCTTTGTGTTAACGGAGCCGATTAATTATCAGCGTATCGCCCTGATCGATGATGTGGTTACCACTGGCACTACGGTGCAATCGATAGCCGAGCTGTTTGCCGCTCACTATATTCACCTGCAAGTGTGGTGCCTCGCAAGAGCCGAAGCCCCAGGGTTACTCGAGTGAGTGCATACGTGTTGGCTTACTGTGTAGTGGCAAAGATATCCTATCGCCTCATCTAACGGCGTGACGCGAGATCTCGACCGTTTGATAATGAGATAGTACCTATCAGCGGCATAAAAAAGGGCGCTGCAACAGCAGGCGCCCCTATGTATAGCTAGGTAAGCTTATCGCTTACGCTGTCTTATCTTCGGTGTATTTGTCCATGATTAACGCACAAGCGGCATCGCCAGTAATGTTGAGCGAGGTTCTGATCATGTCGAATACTCTATCTAAGGCAAACAGTAGTGGTAGGCCGTCGATAGGAATGCCTGCGGCCAGTAATACGGCAACCACTAAGAACGAAGGCCCCGGCACACCGGCTTGACCAATCGCCCCCAGCGTCGAGGTGAAGACAATCGCTGCATAGGCGGTCAGCGACAGGTCGATGCCATACATCTGCGCAAAAAACATCGCCACTAGGCCGTAATAGATAGCATTACCACTCATGTTAATCGTGGCGCCTAATGGCAGCACGAAAGAGGCAGTCGCCTTAGAGACCTTAAGCTCTTGCTCACAGGTTTCCATGTTGACCGGCAGCGTTGCCATCGATGACGCGGTCGAGAGTGCCATCACCTGAGGTTTTTTCATTGCGCTAATAAATTGTTTGGCACTGACCCGAGAAAACAGCTGCACTAGTAGTGGGAAAAACACAAACCCAAACAGCAAGATAGCCACGACAAATACCGCAAATAACTTAAACACCACTTCTAGGGCATCGAAACCAAAGGTGCCGACCGAATCTGCCATCAGGCCAAATACCCCGATAGGTGCGATGATCATCACGCAGTTAATCATCCACACGAACGCATCGACTATGGTGTTAAGCACGCTCAAAATCGGTTTAGCGCCATCGCCCTTGACCTTCGTCAGTGCAATGCCGAAGAAGATGCTAAAGACCAATATTTGTAAGATGTTGCCGCCAGTGAGCGACTCAAATACATTGGTTGGGATCATGCCTATAAAGGTATCCATCACTCCCGGCAGTGCGCCATGCTCTTCGGTGACGGCCATCAGCTTACCACTGCTATGAGCGGTGAAGTCGACGCCTTGGCCGGGCTTAAACAGGTTTCCCATCACTAAGGCTAAGCTAACCGCTGCACCCGAAGTGAGAATAAAGAAGCCAAATGTGCCGACACCGATTTTACCTGCCGACGGGCTGTCGCCGAGACTGGCGGCGCCAGAAATAATGGAAACTAAGACTAGAGGTATCACTAACATTTTGATGAGGTGAATAAAGATGGTGCCTAACGGCGCAAAAATGCTCGCGTCTTCGCCCATTAAAAAGCCGACGATCGCGCCGATAAACATGGCGATCACGACCTGTACGCCGATATTACGCATGAATTGATTAGTTTTATTTGCCACTGTGGCCTCGTTTTTATCGTTATGTTGGTGAATCGATTGGGTGTAAGTAAAGCCAGCCAAGCTTTACCGCGGGAGCAGAGTCTAGCATTAGAGTCGTCATCGGGCTGTGAAATATTTCTCGGCTTGGTGAGTAAATAGCCAAACTTGACTTCAAATTAGATGTTTATTATTAAAAGTGCAATTTTAACGGGGTTAAATTGATGATTGTTCAAAATGGTGGCTATATTTAGCCCCGCGATTGATAAATCCATGATGTTGCAGGTTATGTGCGCGATATGGTGCCAATGGTATGCGCGGAGCGATATTGCTAAGGGTGAATAAATTACACGACTTACCGCGATAAAAGGTCATAAAAATGGCTCCAAGGGGAGCCATTTTTGAATCAGAGCAATGGGTTTAGGCTTTAGGGCCCGCTTGTTTTATTGCATCCGAGACATGGTATTTTATGAAATTGGCGGCAAACTCTTCGGCTAACTGCTGAGCATAACGGTTATATTCCACCGGATCTGACCAGGTATTAACGGGATTAAGCAGTTGGGTGTCGACCCCTGACACCGCGACGGGCACATCGAGGTTGAGTTTATCGATATGCTGGGTGTCGACCTCTTTTAGTTCACCGCTGACGATGGCGTCAATGATGGCGCGTGTGGTGGGGATGTCGAAACGTTTACCCACGCCGTGTGGGCCGCCAGTCCAACCTGTATTAACAAGGTAAACTTGGCTGCCAAATGATTCGATACGCTTCATCAACAGCTCGGCATACACGCCCGCTGGACGAGGGAAGAACGGCGCCCCAAAACAGGTGGAGAAGGTGGATTGAATCGCCGACGTCGAGCCCATTTCGGTAGAGCCGACTTTAGCGGTATAGCCCGACAAAAAGTGATAAGCGGCTTGCTCTTTGCTCAGCTTAGACACTGGCGGTAATACCCCTGAGACGTCACAGGTGAGAAACACCACGGCATCTGGCTCGGCGCCACAGTTGTCTACTTTGCGCTGGGCAATATGCTCCAATGGATAAGCGGCGCGGCTGTTTTCGGTTAGCTCGGTATTGTTGTAATCGGGTACGCGTTGCTCGTCTAACATGACGTTTTCAAGCACGGTACCAAAACGGATAGCATCCCAAATGACTGGCTCATTTTTCTGACTAAGATCGATACATTTGGCGTAGCAACCGCCTTCGATATTAAAGACCCCGCCAGGTGCCCAGCCGTGTTCGTCATCGCCGATGAGGAAACGCTTAGGATCGGCCGATAAGGTGGTTTTGCCGGTACCTGATAGTCCAAAAAACAGCGTGGTGTCGCCATCGACGCCGACATTGGCCGAGCAGTGCATCGGCAGTACGCCTTTGGCGGGTAAGAGGAAGTTTTGCACCGAGAACATCGATTTTTTCATTTCACCGGCATATTTAAGTCCGGCTAATAGCACTTTGCGATCGGCAAAGTTGATAATAACCGTCGCATCAGAATGGGTGCCATCACGCTCGGGGTCGCATTCGAATCCTGGCGCGTTCATGATCTGCCATACTGGTTTGTTCGCGGCGTTGAACTGCTCTGGGACGATAAACAGGTTACGAGCAAACAGTTGATGCCATGCGGTTTCGGTGGTGACATTGATCGGTTGGTAATACTGAGGATCGGCGCCCACTTCCAGCTCAGACACAAAGGTTTCTTTATCTGACAAATAGTGGCTGACACGTTCCCAAAGGGCGTTAAAGTCGTCCATCGCGAACGGTTTGTTCACCGAGCCCCAGTCGATCTCATTTTCACTACTGGCTTCTTTAACAATAAAACGGTCGTTAGGTGAGCGTCCTGTGCGTTCGCCCGTTTTCGCCACTAAAGCACCATTGGCCGTGAGTACGCCTTCGCCACGTGCCAGTGCAAACTCAACAAGTTGCGCCGTTGAGGGGTTTTTATGAGTTTGCTTAGATCCATCCGCCATCAGTAAGGTCTCCATCTTTCTTTAGTTGGGTTGAGTGTGCCGATCTGTGCCTGCTTGTTGTTAATTTGTTGCTACTTATGGTTGTAGGCGGTCGATTGTAGCTTATGTGTAAATAAATGTGTGAGTAACATCGCGAAATAGACAAAAAAAAGGGCGCCTTGCGGCGCCCTATTAAAAATCGTGTTAGGTAACAGTCAGTTTACTGCTGAATGTCAGAGTGCTGTGCATTGCTAAACAAGGCTTCAATATCGATAGAATCGAAGCTGTAGTTGCTGTTGCAGAACTCGCAGCCCATCTCTATTTTACCTTGTTCTGCCAAGATAGCGTCTAACTCCTCACGAGGAATAGTGCGTAATGCTTGGCCGCTGCGTTCGCGCGAGCAGGTGCAGCGGAAAGTCACATCGATAGGGTCGAACAGGCGCACCTCTTCTTGGTGATACAAGCGATGTAATACCTCGGTGGCTTCGAGTTCAAACAGCTCTTCGGCTTTAACTGTGTTAGTTAGTTGCTCAAGGTGTTCAAAATCTTGATTGTTTTCACTATCACCTGGCAGCACTTGCAGTAAAATGCCCGCGGCTTGTTTACCATCGGCAAATAAGCGGATAGCGGTTGGCAGCTGTTCTGACTGGTCAAAATAAAGCTCTAAACATTCGGCCAGGGTCGGACGTTCTAAGGCCACAACGCCTTGGTAACGCTCGCCATTAGCAGGGGTGAGCGTGATAACCATATGGCCTGTACCCATCAAGGTGGCGAGAGTGGCATCATCGGCTAAGTCACCATCCCAGCGTGCGACGCCGCGTAATTGCTGCAGGTTATTGCCGTTAACAACGGCCAGTGATACCGGGCCATTACCTTGTACTTGCACGCTAATATCACCATCGAGCTTGAGTGTGGCAGTGAGCAGTGATGTCGCCGCCATCAACTCGCCGAGCAGCGTTTGAATCGCTTTCGGGTAGTCGTGAGCAGATAATACCTCTTGGTAACTCTTCTCTAGTTGAACGACTTGACCACGCACATCGGCGTTGTCAAATAGGTAGCGGTTTAATGTATCTTTACTCATTTCAATCTCACAGTTAGCTTGCTTTAAAGCGTATTAGTTGACGGCGTTGCTTTTTATCCGGTTTGGTATCTGGAGCCGGATTATTCAGCACATTTAAGCGCCTCGCTTCGGCGTAAGTCTCGCGTTTGGCGATACTCTCAGGCGTCTCTTCATATAAGGTTTGGGCGATCACCGCCTGTTGGCGTTGTTCGGATATCTTGTTAATAATGACTTCTTTTTCGTCATAGCCCTGACGAATTCTGACCATAGCTCCCACTTCGGCCATTTTGCTCGATTTGGTGCGTTGGCCATTATAGTGTACCTTGCCGCCATTGATCATCTCTTTGGCGATGGCTCGAGTCTTGTAAAATCGCGCCGCCCATAACCATTTATCCAGTCGGACTGAAATTTGCGGTTCAGATGCCATGGTTATAGTGTCTCCATCTAGGTAGAACAATAGATTGTGGTGCATAAAGATGGGCGAGTTCACATGCTGGATAATAACTCTCATCCTAAACAGGATGATAGGCTAATATAGCGACTCACTTCACACCCTTTATTGGTGCGTAAAGTTAGCATAATTAGCCTTTATAGGCTAATTTAGCCACTGTTATGGGCTTGTTGCCAAATGCTGTGTAGGTTAGCATGAGTCACGAACATAAATTATCATAATCAGAACAGAGACCTGCATCGAGGGTCCGTATAATATGGATTTATTAGACAAAGTAATATCTAAGGCGAATGATATCCCCCATAAGCCGCTGAGCACGGCCGTGTTTTGGCTGGGTATGATCATCGCTATCTATCTCTTGGCGCATATCTCATGGAAGTTAGTGCCAGTTTCCCAGTCGCCACTGACATGGCAACCCACGCCGACGAATATTTCTACTTCATCTAGTTTGATTAATATCTCAAACTTGGAAAAGTTAGCCCTTTTTGGTCAATTAGATGCCAACGCCAATAAGCCCAGTGTGGCACCTGTCGAAGAGAAAATTACCGATGCGCCAAAAACCTCGTTATCTATTCAGCTAACGGGTGTCGTGGCGTCAACCTCTGAACAAAAAGGTTTGGCGGTAATAGAGTCTGCTGGCAGTCAAAATACCTATAGTTTAGGTGACAAGATTAAAGGCACTTCGGCCTCGCTGAAAGAGGTGTATGCCGACCGTATTATTATTTCAAACAGTGGTCGCTACGAAACGCTGATGCTTGATGGGCTCAAATATGATGCGCCAAGTGAGGCCAATCAACAGTTACAGCAAGCGAAACGAGATCGCAATGTGCGTCAGGTGGATCAGCGCGATAACCAAGCGGTAGCGCAAGAGTTACAGGAGTCGCGCGATGAGCTGTTAGCCGATCCGAGTAAATTGACCGATTACTTAGCCATTTCGCCCGTCAATCGCGATGGCGAACTGCAAGGCTATCGTCTTAACCCAGGTAAGGATAGGGCGTTATTTGAACAGGCGGGATTGAAAGCTAACGATTTAGTCAAATCAATGAACGGTTACGATGTGACTGACATGAGCCAGGCACTGGAAGTGATGGCGCAGTTGCCCGAATTGACCGAGATCTCTTTGATGATAGAAAGAGAAGGTCAATTGGTTGAGATCATGTTTAGTTTGCCGCAATAAAAAAGGGTTTAGGGGAAGTCATTAAATGAATAATAAGAATATTCGCCGCAATCTCATCGCGGGTGTTGTCATGGGGGCGTCGTTATTGGCGCCTTCGCTCGCATGGTCTGAGCAATATGCGGCTAATTTCAAGGGCACAGACATTCAAGAATTTATCAATATTGTTGGTAAAAACTTGAATCGTACCATCATCGTTGACCCAACCGTGCGCGGCAAAATTAACGTTCGCAGTTATGATTTACTCGATGATGAGCAATATTATCAATTCTTTCTTAATGTGTTGCAGGTCTATGGTTATGCTGTCGTCGAGATGGACAATAACATCATCAAAGTCATTAAAGATAAAGATGCCAAGACCTCGGCGATTCGCGTAGCCGACGACGCTAGGCCAGGCCTAGGCGACGAAATGGTCACCCGCATTGTGGCTCTGTATAACACGGAAGCGAAACAACTAGCGCCCCTGCTGCGCCAGCTTAACGATAACGCCGGCGGCGGTAACGTTGTTAACTATGACCCTTCTAACGTATTGATGATCTCTGGCCGCGCCGCCGTGGTCAACAAACTGGTCGAGATAGTGCGCCGCGTCGATAAACAAGGTGATACCGAAGTGCAAGTGGTGGCACTAGAATATGCCTCAGCGGGTGAGATGGTGCGGATTATCGACACCCTTTATCGCTCGACCGCTAACCAGTCACAGCTGCCAGGCCAAGCTCCTAAAGTGGTTGCCGATGAGCGTACCAACGCCGTGCTGGTCAGTGGCGACGAAAAGAGCCGCCTACGAGTAGTGAGTCTCATCAGAAAACTCGATGCCGAGCAAGCCACCACTGGCAATACCAAGGTGCGTTATTTGCGTTATGCCAAGGCGGAAGACTTAGTCGAAGTCTTGACTGGTTTTGCCGAGCAACTTGCCAGCGCACAAGATGGTGGAGCGCAGCCCCAAGGTGGGCGTAGCAAGCGTCGCAACGAAATTAATATCATGGCCCATACCGACACTAACGCCTTGGTGATCAGCGCCGAACCCGATCAGATGCGCACCATTGAGAGTGTGATTAATCAGCTGGATATTCGCCGCGCTCAAGTATTGGTGGAAGCTATTATTGTTGAAGTCGCCGAAGGTGACGATGTTGGCTTTGGTATTCAATGGGCAACCGAAGCGGGTGGCGGTACCCAGTTTAATAATTTGGGCCCCACCATAGGGGAAATTGGCGCCGGGATCTGGCAAGCACGAGAGCAAGATGGCACTAAAGTGTGTACCGAAAATGGCACTTGTACAGAGAATCCCGCGAGTCAAGGAGACATCACCTTACTCGCCCAAGCACTAGGCAAGGTCAATGGTATGGCATGGGGCGTGGCTATGGGCGACTTTGGTGCGCTGATCCAAGCGGTATCGAGTGATACCAAGTCAAACGTACTGGCGACGCCATCTATTACCACCTTAGATAACCAAGAAGCATCGTTTATCGTCGGTGATGAAGTGCCGATTTTAACGGGCAGCCAAAACTCCAGTAACGGTAACAGTAATCCCTTCCAAACGGTTGAACGTAAAGAAGTGGGGGTCAAGCTTAAAGTGGTGCCACAAATTAACGAAGGCAGCACAGTGAAGCTGACCATCGAGCAGGAAGTGTCGGGCATTAACGGTAAAACCGGTGTCGATGTGACTTTTGCTACGCGCCGTTTAACCACCACTGTGATGGCCGATTCGGGTCAAATTGTCGTGCTAGGTGGCTTGATCAATGAAGAGGTGCAAGAGAGCGTACAGAAGGTGCCTTTCCTAGGGGATATCCCCATCATTGGTCACCTGTTTAAGTCATCATCAAGCGGTAAGAAAAAGAAAAACCTGATGGTATTTATTAAGCCGACCATTATCCGTGACGGCATTACTATGGAAGGCATTTCAGGGCGTAAGTATAACTACTTCCGTGCCTTACAACTTGAGCAGCAACAGCGTGGCGTTAACTTAATGCCCAATAGCGATGTGCCAGTATTGGAAGAGTGGAATCAAGAAGATTACCTGCCACCAGAGGTGAATGACGTCTTGCAACGTTACAAAGACCGCAAAGGGTTAGAGATGCAGATGCGTGAAACCGATCCTGCACTTAAACAGATTTCTGACAACAAACAGCAAGATGCCGCCGATGAGTGATCTGCAAGCCGCTCAACATGATGAGCTAGCCCAAGTATCGAGTGAACTTGGGTTGGTCTCAGAGGCCGAATCCGATGAGGTGTTTCACTCCAACAGCCGCGAGCGTCTGCCATTTGCATTTGCGCATCGTTTTCAACTGCTATTAGCCAAAGGCGATGATGAGCGATTAACCCTGTATCATACCGAGAGCACGCCGCTTGAGGCGATGTTAGAGGTGCGCCGGTATGCGGGACAAGAGCTCGCATTGTCGACATTAGCGCCAAATGTATTTGAAGCTAAGTTAACTCAGGTCTATCAAGCCAACTCATCAGAGGCGCAGCAGCTGATGGAAGATATTGGCAACGAGATGGATCTGTTTACTCTTGCCGAAGAGCTGCCACAAACCGAAGATCTGCTCGAAGGCGATGATGATGCGCCCATTATTAAGTTGATTAATGCCCTGCTATCGGAGGCCATTAAAGAGGAAGCATCCGATATCCATATCGAGACCTACGAGAAGCAACTGGTGGTGCGTTTTCGCGTCGACGGTGTGCTCAAAGAGGTGCTCAAACCCAATCGTAAGCTCTCGTCACTGCTGGTATCACGTATTAAGGTGATGGCACGTTTAGACATTGCCGAGAAGCGAGTGCCGCAAGATGGGCGTATCTCGCTACGTATTGCGGGTCGTGCGGTGGATGTGCGAGTGTCGACCATGCCATCAAGCCATGGTGAGCGTGTAGTGATGCGTCTGCTGGATAAAAACGCTGGCAACCTTGACCTTAAACAGCTCGGCATGACAGATGCTATCCGGCATCAATTTGATGAGCTTATCCGTAAGCCTCACGGCATTATCTTGGTCACGGGCCCGACTGGTTCGGGTAAGAGTACCACTCTGTATGCCGGCTTGACCGAAATTAACTCTATCGACACCAATATCTTAACGGTCGAAGATCCCATCGAATATGAACTCGCGGGCATAGGCCAGACGCAGGTGAATACTAAGGTGGATATGACCTTCGCCCGCGGTCTGCGCGCCATTTTACGTCAAGATCCTGATGTGGTGATGATAGGTGAGATCCGTGATCTTGAAACTGCGCAAATTGCCGTGCAAGCCTCGTTGACTGGTCACATGGTGATCTCCACGCTGCACACGAATACGGCCTCGGGTGCCATCACGCGTTTGCAAGATATGGGCGTTGAGCCTTTCCTCGTCTCCTCGAGTCTGCTTGGGGTGTTAGCCCAGCGATTGATCCGCACCTTGTGCCCTAAGTGTAAGATTGAGCACGTGCCCGATCAGCGTGAACGCGAACTGCTGGGGATTAGCACCGACGATCCACGCACTATCTATCGTGCCAAGGGGTGCGCCGCTTGTGGCCATAATGGTTATCGTGGCCGCACGGGGATCCATGAACTCCTGCTGGTGGATGATAAAATTCGTGAGCTTATTCATAGCGGCCGCGGCGAATTGGCGATTGAAAAATATATTCGCCAATCGATACCCAGTATTCGTCACGATGGCATGAGTAAAGTGCTTAGCGGCATCACCACCTTAGAAGAAGTGCTGCGCGTCACTCGCGAGGAGTAAGCCATGCCCGCATATGAGTACAAGGCGTTAAATGCCCAAGGCAAACAGCAAAAAGGGGTGGTGGAAGCCGATACCGCCCGCCATGCCCGAGGTCAGCTTCGCGAATTGCGCTTAATGCCACTGGAGATCACCCCTGTGGTCGACAAGGAAGCCAAGGCCAAACGCCAAGGTTTTAGCTTTAAGCGCGGTATTTCGGTGGCAGAGTTAGCCCTGATCACTCGCCAAATTGCGACTTTAGTTGCCGCCGGTTTACCTGTGGAAGAGGCGTTGAAGGCCGTTGGTCAGCAGTGTGAAAAGGATCGCCTCGCCAGTATGGTGATGGCAGTGCGCTCACGGGTGGTTGAAGGCTACAGTCTGGCCGACTCCATGGCCGAATTCCCGCATATTTTTGATGATCTTTATCGCGCCATGGTGGCATCGGGTGAAAAGTCAGGTCACCTCGAAGTGGTGCTTAACCGCTTGGCCGATTACACCGAGCGCCGTCAACAGCTGAAAAGCAAAATGACCCAAGCGATGATCTATCCTGTTGTGCTGACCGTGGTGGCCATTAGCGTCATTGCTATCTTGCTTGCTGCTGTCGTGCCTCAGGTGGTGGGGCAGTTTGAGCACATGGGGCAAGAGCTACCATGGACTACGCAATTTTTGATCGCCGCATCTGACTTTATCCGTGATTACGGTCTGTTAGTTGTTGGGGTCGTTGTGATGTTAGCCTTTGGTGCCAAGCAACTGTTGAAAAGTGCAGCCAATCGCATGGCCTTCGATAGTGCCCTGCTGAAAATGCCGGTGATCGGTCGTGTTAGCAAGGGGCTCAATACGGCGCGATTTGCGCGTACCTTAAGTATTTTAACGGCCAGCTCAGTACCACTGCTCGATGCGATGCGCATCGCCAGTGAGGTGTTGATAAACGTCAGAGTGAGAGCCGCAGTGGAACAAGCCACTGCACGAGTGCGCGAGGGGACCAGTCTTGGGGCTGCGCTGGCTAACACTAAACTTTTTCCGCCTATGATGCTCTATATGATCACCTCAGGCGAAAAAAGTGGTCAGCTCGAACAGATGCTCGAGCGCGCTGCCGATAACCAAGACCGTGAATTCGAGTCGAACGTGAATATTGCCTTGGGGGTATTTGAACCCTTATTAGTGGTCAGCATGGCAGCCGTGGTGCTGTTTATCGTACTGGCGATTCTGCAGCCGATATTAGAACTTAACAACATGATTAGTGGTTGATGCCTCAAGCATCTCCCTAGCGCGGCAGCCTAACCTTTTCCTGTTAGGCATTTTTTATAGAGGATCTATTAATGCAAGTAAGAAACAAGCAACAAGGCTTTACCCTGTTAGAAGTGATGGTGGTTATCGTAATTTTGGGGATCCTTGCCTCTATGGTGGTACCTAACTTGATGGGTAACAAAGATAAGGCCGACCTGCAAAAAGCGGTGTCGGATATTGTGGCGCTGGAAAATGCATTAGATATGTACCGTTTGGACAACAGCATCTATCCCACGACCGAGCAGGGGTTAGAAGCCTTAATCCAAAAGCCAACCATTTCACCAGAGCCACGTAATTACCGTGAAGGGGGGTATGTTAAACGCTTACCACAAGATCCATGGCGTAATGAATACCTGTTATTGAGTCCAGGTGAACAAGGCAAAATCGATATCTTCAGTGCCGGCCCAGATGGGCAAGTGGGGACTGAAGATGATGTCGGTAGCTGGAATCTACAAGATTTCCAATAAGCCGAGCGAAGAGTGATGAGCCTCTTGCGCCAACGCGGGTTTACCCTGATGGAAGTGTTGCTGGTGGTGTTACTGATGGGGCTCGCGGCCTCCGCGGTGACCTTAACCATGCAGGGCACCGACCAGCAGCAGGCGCTCGATCGAGTGGCGCGGCAATTTATGGCGTCAACCGAGTTAGTGCTCGATGAAACTGTGCTCAGTGGCCATTTTATCGGTATCGTTATCGAAAAAGACCGTTATGAGTTTGTGGTTTATGACGAGGGTAAGTGGCATCCGCTACAGCAAGACCGCTTGCTGGCGGCGCGCGAGATGCAACAGGGGGTGCAGCTTGACCTGATACTCGATGGTTTACCCCTGTCTCAAGAAGATGAAGAGCAAGACTCATGGTTCGACGAGCCGCTTATCGAGCCGTCCGCCGAGGATAAAAAGAAGCATCCAGAGCCGCAGGTGATGCTGTTTCCCAGTGGCGAGATGAGCGCCTTCGAATTGACCTTTATCAGTGAAGATGCCATGGGAAATGAGTTAGAAACTGTGGTTGTGGGCGATGTGTTAGGGCGATTAAGGTTGGGAAGAGACAATGAACTCGATAATTGATTGCCCCACTTTGGGCTCTATATTCCTATCTTGTCATTTAGCGGGCACTGCTGGGTATAAGCATGAGAGTTAATCAGCAAGGGATGACATTGCTAGAGGTGATTGTCGCCTTGGCGGTGTTTGCCGTCGCTGCAGTGTCGATCACTAAGAGCCTAGGCGAGCAGATCGCCAACATGCCCATTTTAGAAGAGCGCACTCTGGCGCAGTGGGTCGCCAGTAACCAGATGGTCGAGGCCAAGCTAGTGGCCGGCGGCAGCGATTTAGGCAAAAAAGAGGGCCAAGTCGAACTGGCCGATAAGACCTGGTATTGGCGTAAAGAGGTGGTTAAAACCACCGATGATAACTTTCGGCTGATCCGCATCAGTGTCAGTGACGATGAGCGCTACACTCGCACCATAGCCCAGGTGAACAGTTATGTACTTAAAGCATCATAAATTCAATCAGGGTTTTACCCTGTTAGAGATGCTGGTGGCCATAGGTATTTTTGCCATGTTGGGCTTAGCGGCTAACTCTGTGCTCAATACCGTGATGAAAAATGATATTGCCACCGAGGAGTTTGCCACTAAGTTAAAATCCTTACAGCAAGGGTTTGGCGTTCTCGAGCGAGATTTTGGCCAGATGGTGGCACGCACCCCAAGGTTGCTCGAAGGTGGGCGGGGTAGCACTGTGATACAAACGGGCAGCGACTTATTTGACTCAGAATCAGAAGCGATAGTGTTTTATCGTATTGGTTGGCTCAACCCCGACGGCCTATTGCCTAGAGGTAGCCTGCAGTCGGTGGCCTATGTGGTGCAAGATAATAAGTTAGAGCGCTGGTATTTTCCCTATCCAGAGCCTGAGTTTGGCGCAGAGCCGACTAAAAGCTTAGTGATGGACAAGGTGTTATCGGTGGAATACTCCTTCTTTGTCGAAGACAGTTGGCAGCGAAAAATTGAGGCCACGACTCTGCCCAAGGCCATCGCCATGGCGGTTGAAGTGGAAGGGCTGGGGAAAATACAGCGGAAGTTTTTACTGCCGCTAGGCGCGCAGCCCAGCAGCAGTAGCAATGATGCTGACGATAACGACAGTAATAAGGGTAACGATAGCGGCGCCAATGATAACGACAATAATGCCGATGAAGATGACAATAACAACGACCCGGACCGAGGGCTGTAAGGGTGAATAAGCTGGCGCAAAAGCAGCGCGGAGTCGCCCTGATCGTGGTATTGCTGATCGTGGCGATGATCGCCATTATCGCCACCAATATTAATGGCCGTAGCCAGATAATGGTGCGGCGGACCATCAATTTAGCCCAATATGATCAGGCTTATTGGTACGCACTTTCGGCCGAAGAGTTAGCCAAAAAGGTGCTGCAACAAGATTTAGACGACGCCGACGAAGGTAAGATCCACAGGCAGCAGTATTGGGCGCAAGCGGACGTGGTATTGCCAGTGGAGCAAGGAGAGATAGCCGGGCGTATTAGCGATATGCAGGCCTGTTTTAACGTGAATGCGTTATCGATGCAGACTAAAGAGGTTGAGAATGGTCAACCCAAATTGCCATTGCCTGCACAGCAGTTTAAAGGGTTATTAGTGGCCTTGGGCATGGATGATTTTGCCGCCGAGCGTTTGGCGCATACGGTGAAAGATTATATTGACGAGGATAGTGTCGCCAGCCCATTTGGCGCCGAAGATGCCGATTATGAATCACGCACCGTGCCTTATCGCGCCGCGAACACCTTAATGAGTCATCGCAGCGAGCTGCGCGCGGTCATCGGGGTGAGCCAAGAGGTGTACCTTAAGCTGGCACCTTATGTATGCGCTATCCCAGGTTACGATCGACAGGTATTGAATGTTAATACCATTGAGCTTGAGCATGCGGCGTTATTGGCAGGCATGTTCGACAATAAAATTAGTGTTGGCGAAGCAGAAAGTATTATTAATCAGCGCCCAAGTGATGGCTACGACACTATTGAAGACTTTTGGGCCAATGGCTCAATCGCCAGTTTGCGTGGTGAAGAGAATTTAGCGTCCAGTTTTAGCCTAAAGAGCCAATATTTTTTATTGCAAGCTGGCGCCAAAGTCGACAGTGCCACTTTTCGTATGGAAAGCGTGTTGCAAGTGGCCGGAAATAATCAGTTAGCTGTGTTGACGCGCCAATATGGTGGTCAACGATAACGGCCCGGCGGGGCGGTAACCCGCAGTGGTTAACAGGCCTAATACCCATAATGAATGCGATTGAGATAATACAAGTTTATTTTGCGCAACTTAATGAGACTTGTGGAGAACGACATTGAGTGAACGATTATTTATCCGCTTAGGAAGAAGCCAAGATCAGCGCTGTACTTGGCTAGTGTGGTCCGAGCAAGAGCAAGAGATCATCGCTTCGGGTGACCTGCCCGATGCCCATGCCTTGTCGAGCCTAACCGAACGAGCGGGTAACCGTCCGGTCGATATCTTAGTGCCCGCCTCGGCGATCACGCTCACCTCGGTGCGCTTACCAGAGAAAGGCCAGCGTCAGGCGATTAAAGCTTTGCCGTTTATGTTAGAAGAAAACTTGGCCGAAAATGTCGATAAACTGCATTTTGTCACCGGCCCGCGTGATGGCGAGTCCCTCAGTGTTGCGGTTGTTGCCCATGAACAGATGCAAAATTGGTTATCTTGGTTAAGCGAGGCAGGCATTAAAGCGCGCCAAATTGTGCCTGACTGTTTAGCCTTGCCACTGCAGGAGTGTCAGTGGGCGGCCATGCAATTTGGTTCCGATTATCTGCTGCGCACCGGCGCTGGCCATGGTGCCTGTCTGGATGCCACTTGGTTTAACGCCACGCTGCCTCAATTTGTCGCCAAAGCGGCTGACAACACCACGGCGAGCGCCCCGCTCACGGTGGCTGGTTATAGTGAGCTGAATATCGATGGTGCCCAGGTACAGCCCCAGCCGCTGGATCTGCCGATGTTAGTGCTGGCCAAAGGTATTTTACATGCGCCGCTCAATTTACTTTCAGGCATTTACACCCCTAAACGTGAGTACGGCAAACACCTGTTGCTGTGGCGTAATAGTGCCATAGTGATCGCCATCGCCTTGGTGTTGGCCTTAGTGAATAAAGGGCTCTCCATTCATCAGATGAACGTCGAGCGTGAGCAGTTACAAGCGCAAAGTAGCGCGATATTCAAGCAAGTGGTGGGCAGCTCGCGGGTGGTCAATATTCGCTCACAGATGGACAGTAAATTACGTAGTCTGCAAGGTTCGGGCGATGGCACCGTCTTCTTTACTATGCTCGACGGCTTATCGACTGCATTTGCAAAGGTGCCGCAATTAAAGCCCACTAGCTTGCGTTTCGACAGTGGTCGTAATGAGTTACGCATGCAAATATCAGCCAAGAGTTATGCGCAAATTGAAGAGTTCAAAAGCCTCATCGCCAAGCAATTTACTGTTGATTCTGGTGCAATGAACAGCGGTGAAGATGAAGTCACCAGCACGTTAACTCTAAGGAGTAAGTAAGATGGATAACCTTAAGACGTGGTGGAACGGATTAATTTTACGAGAGCAACAGTTGGTTGCCACCTGTGGTGTGGTCTTGGTGCTTGGCGTGCTCTATTGGGGACTTTGGACGCCAATAAGTGATGCCGAGCGAGATGCTGAGCGCGCATTGCAAGCTCAACAAGCCACGTTAACTTACGTAAAACAGACCGCCAATAAGATAGTGGCACTGCAGAGTGCTGGTGGCGATAAAGGCTATTCGGGCAGTTTGAGTGCCACTGTGACTCAGACCGCCAAACGTTACGGCTTAGCCATCACGCGTATGCAGCCACAAGGGCAAAAAATTCAGGTATGGATGGACGAAGTGCCATTTAACAGCTTGCTCAGCTATTTGAGCGATCTGGTGCAGCAGCAAGGGTTATCACTGGACAGCATCGATTTGGCGCAAGCGGATACCCCAGGTTTAATTAAAGTGCGCCGCATCCAATTCTCTCAGTAAACAAGGTTTTAAGGTGTTGTAGTGAGTCTAGTGAAAAAGATATTTATAGGTGTGATCTTATATTGTGGCTTTATGCTTGCCCTGTTTCCGGCCAGTGTGGCTTTGCAGCTGGCGCCGTTGCCTCAAGGGATCAGTGTCAGCGGGGTGTCGGGCACCATTTGGTCGGGCAAGGCCAGTTTAGTGGCGTTGCAACAGCGCCAACTTGAGTCGGTGCAATGGCAATTAAGCCCGTGGGGACTGTTGTCCGGCAAGGCCAATATCGATTTTGCCATTGGCAGCCGAGCGACGGCGGTTAACGGTAAAGGCCAAGTGTCTTTGGCTATGTCTGGGATCAATGCCCAAGGGCTGCGTTTTGAAGCGCCAAGCGCTTTTCTTATCGGTAAGACCCGCCTACCGTTTCGAGCCGAAGTGGATGGTCACTTTAGTTTAATCGTGCAGCAGCTGGAACAAGGCTTACCTTGGTGTGAGCAGCTTAACGGCAAGTTGTTTGTGCAGCAGTTGCAGGTGAATAACCAGTTTGGCAAATATCCGCTAGGCAATATTGAGCTGGGGTTAAGCTGTGTGGATGGCAATATTCAATTAGCCACCGATGAGACCATGAATGCGCTTGGGCTTACAGGTAATGCGTTACTTAAAGACAATAAGCAGATCACGCTGAGTGCTAAGATAAAAGAGACGCCCGCACAACCTGAAGATCTCAAGCAGGCGCTAAGTTTCTTAGGTAAACGTGACAGCCAAGGGTATTATCCGATTAGCTTTCAAGGGCGCATCCCAGGGATCTAGCGCTCATGGGTCAATAAAAAAGCACCTTAGGGTGCTTTTTTGATCGTCTATGGGTTTTTAGCGATTAGCCATCTTGGTCAGCACGCGCTGACGATAGTCTAATAAGCTAAACACGCCAAACAGCAACACGGCGCCATAGTCGACCTTACCCAGCGGCAACAAGGGGCTAAATAGGCGATGAAAAATCAGTAGCTGCACGCAATGCATCACCACTGTGAGCAATAATAACAGTGATAGCAGTTGGCTTATTGCACCGTCTATTGGCATCAGCAGGTTATACAGCATCAGCAACCAGGTGCACAAAGTGATGGCTTTACCCGCTAAAATCAATGCTTTCATTATGCGTCGCTCACCTCAGGCTGATACTGGTATAGACGGTAGATCACTTGTCCGGCTTTTTTTTCTTTTAGCTGTACCCAGTCGCTAGGCACAGTGAGGGCGCTTAACTCGCTTTCGGTTTCGACATAAATTTGCGCATTATTATTCAGCCATTGGTGCTCACTGAGTCGCGTAATGGTCTGTTGGGCTAACCCTTTGCGAAATGGCGGGTCGATAAAAATAATATCAAACCCTTGGCTCGGCGCTTGTTGCAGTAGCGCAAGCGTATCGCCCTGCACGACTTCGGCGCAGTCACATTTGAGAGTGTGCAAATTTTGTTGTAGTTGCTTTGCGGCACTCGTTTGTAACTCAAACACTCTAGCGTAGGCAGCGTAGCGTGATAGTGACTCTAAGCACAGCGCACCACTTCCACCAAAGCAGTCGAGTACCCGAGCACCTGCAATATCGCCCGATAACCAGTTAAATAAGGTTTCTCGTACCCTGTCTGTCGTGGGACGCAATCCCTCAAGATCGTGAATGGGTAAACGTCGTGAACGCCATTGGCCTGCAATAATGCGTACTTGCCCACTTAAGGGTTTATTTTTAGCCATCTTATACCTGTCAATTTACGGATAGCTTTAGCGATGATTTGGCCTCACCGGAGAAAGTGATAGACTGTGACGCTAAATTGAAGTGGCCATTTTAACGCAAAGCAGTTAAAAATGGTGAAAAGCCGCCGACATTAGCTAAAAATGCCGCACTTTGCTGCGTATTTGGACTCGCTATCTGGTTATAATAACGAGCACAAAACGACTTCATACCGAATTTTAAATCAGTTAGTTGAGTACTGGTATTACCCATGGCAAAAAAAGGTTTTTTTTCTTGGTTCCGTAAAGACAAATCGAAAGAGGATGTCGCGGCACCCGAAGCAGAAGTAACATCTCAAGTTGAAGCTGAGGCGACACAGCCCGAAGCCGAGCGCATCGAAGCTGATCGCCTTGCTGCAGAGCAGGCTGAACTCGCTCGCATCGAAGCCGAGCGCATCGCTGCCGAGCAGGCTGAAGAGGCGCGTATTGAAGCCGAGCGCATTGAAGCAGAACAAATTGCACAGGCATTAGCCGCCGAGCAGGCAGAACTTGCTCGTATCGAAGCTGAGCGTATTTTGGCCGAGCAACAGGCGCGTTTAGCCGCCGAGCAGGCAGAACTTGCCCGTATCGAAGCTGCGCGCATTGAGGCCGAGCAACAGGCGCGTTTAGCCGCCGAGCAGGCAGAACTTGCCCGTATCGAAGCTGCGCGCATTGAGGCCGAGCAACAGGCGCGTTTAGTTGCCGAGCAGGCAGAACTTGCCCGTATCGAAGCTGCGCGCATTGAGGCCGAGCAAGAGGCGCGTTTAGTCGCCGAGCAGGCAGAACTTGCCCGTATCGAAGCTGCGCGCATTGAGGCCGAGCAAGAGGCGCGTTTAGTCGCCGAGCAGGCAGAACTTGCCGGCATCGAAGCTGCGCGCATTGAGGCCGAGCAAGCCGCTCCCGTCGCAGATGGACCCGAGCAGCAACCTGAACCGCAACAAAAACCGACCAAAGAGGGCTTTTTTGCCCGCCTTAAGCGTGGTTTGAAGCGCACCAGTGAAAATATCGGTAGTGGGTTTGTCGGCCTGTTCAAAGGCAAAAAGATCGATGACGAGTTGTTTGAAGAACTTGAAGAGCAGCTATTGATCGCCGATGTCGGGGTTGAGACCACGACGCGCTTAATCTCCAGCCTCACCGAACAAGCGAGCCGTAAGCAACTTAAAGATGGCGAAGCCCTGTATGAGTTGATGCGCGAAGAGATGCAAAAAACGCTTGAACCCGTGAGCGTGCCCTTAGTACCAGAAAACCCCGATGGGCCGTTCGTCATCTTAATGGTTGGCGTTAATGGTGTGGGTAAAACGACCACTATTGGTAAGTTGGCAAAACAATATCAGAAACAGGGCAAATCGGTAATGCTAGCAGCGGGCGATACCTTCCGCGCCGCCGCCGTTGAGCAACTGCAAGTGTGGGGCCAACGTAATAATATTCCGGTTATCGCCCAGCACACGGGGGCCGATAGTGCCTCGGTATTGTTTGATGCCTTACAGGCGGCTCGCGCCCGTAATGTCGACGTGTTGATTGCCGATACCGCTGGTCGACTGCAAAATAAAGCCCACCTGATGGATGAGCTGAAAAAAGTCGTGCGGGTGATGAAAAAATTAGATGAATCAGCACCTCACGAGGTGATGCTGACCCTAGATGCTAGTACGGGCCAAAATGCGATCAGTCAGGCTCAATTGTTTAAAGAAGCCGTTGGTGTCACGGGTATTACCATTAGTAAGCTAGATGGCACAGCAAAAGGTGGTGTTATTTTCGCTATTGCCGACAAATTTGGTATTCCTATCCGTCACATTGGTGTGGGTGAACAGATCGACGATTTACGTACGTTCGATGCTAAAGATTTTGTCGATGCCCTGTTTAGCCAAGAAAGCGAAGAGTCGTCATAACCGCCACCGCGTCTCTAAGCGAGAGTGATTTATGTCTGCAAAAATGTTGCATTAATAAATTACGCGTTGATTGGCTTGGTATAAGATAACGTATCGCCGTCAAGGATTGGCGGCATCAATAATTGGGTAACTATGATTCGATTTGAGCAAGTTAGCAAAATTTATCCAGGTGGACAAAAGGCACTCACCGATGTGAGTTTTCATTTAAAACGTGGAGAAATGGCGTTTTTAACCGGACACTCGGGTGCCGGTAAAAGCACTTTGCTCAAGTTGATCAGTGTGATCGAGCGCGCCAATGGCGGTAGAGTGGCCATTAATGGCCACGATATCGCCAAAGTTAGGCCTAAAGATGTGCCTTACTTGCGGCGTGATATCGGCATGATCTTTCAAAATCATCACTTATTGATGGATCGCAGTGTGTTTGACAACATCGCCTTGCCGTTGGTGATTGAAGGCTTTGCCCTGCATGAAATTAAAAAGCGGGTATTGGCAGCCTTAGATATGGTGGGCCTTTACGGCAAAGAGCGTCACTATCCTATTATGCTGTCGGGTGGGGAACAGCAACGTGTGGGGATTGCCCGTGCGATTGTTAATAAGCCGCCCTTGTTATTAGCCGATGAGCCCACCGGTAACTTAGACCCTAAGCTGTCGATGGACATTTTGCGTCTGTTCGAGACCTTTAATGATTCGGGGACCACAGTGTTAATCGCGACCCACGACCTTGGTCTTATTGCCCGCATGAAGTACCGCACCTTAACCCTGAAACAGGGGCGGGTGATTGGTGGTGATGAGCTGGCAAGGCCTCAAGCCTTTAACGGATAAGCGGACAATCGAATATGGATAAGCAACCTCAATTAGTCCGCAGCAAACTTCCCTTTACGGGCCGTATCGTGATGTTTTTTATTCGTCATATTCAACATGCCATGGGTAGCATGGGCGAGTTGTGGCGTAATCCTATCTCGTCGTTAATGACCATGGCGGTACTGGGGGTGAGTTTAAGCTTACCGGCGGCGTTACAAGTGCTGGTTAAAAATGCCGAGACCATTACCCAATCGTGGAACAGCGCCGCCGAGATCTCACTCTTTATCGATGAAGGACGCAGCGAGCGCTCTATTCAAAGCTTGATCACCCGTATAGGTGCGTATTCTGAAGTCAGTGCGGTCAACTATATTAATCGCGATCAAGCACTGGAGGAGTTTCAGCGGTTATCTGGTTTTGGTGAGGCGATAGCTTATCTGGATGATAATCCGCTGCCAGCTGTGGTCACGGTAACCCCAGATATCAAGCACGCCAGCCCCAATGGTGCACGCGCCTTATTAAAAAAGCTGGAGTTAGAGCCTGAAGTGAGCTTTGGGCGGCTCGATATTGAGTGGCTAGAACGATTACAAGCGGTGGTGAGATTGCTTGAGCGAACCGTCTTGGCTATTGCGCTATTATTAGTCTTAGCCGTGGTATTAGTGATAGGCAATACCATACGTTTGGCCATTATGAATCGGCGCACCGAAATTGAAGTGATGAAATTAGTCGGCGCCACAGAGAGTTTTATTCAACGGCCCTTTTTATACACCGGCATCTGGTTTGGTGTCATCGGCGGCATCTTGGCCTGGATCATTATTAATCTGTTGGTGTGGTATCTCGATGGCGCTCTAGCTGAACTACTAGGGCTTTATGGCAGTACATTAACGATGCAATCGCTGACGCTTACCGAATTAGGCCAACTGGTCTTATTGGCGTCCTTCTTAGGCTGGTTAGGCTCCTATCTGTCGGTAAGACAACATCTGCGCGCCATCGAACCTTCTTGAGTGACATCCCGCTGAGCTTGTGGCTTTTATGAACTAAATTTCACTTGAACTGTCTATAGTTCCGGGTGAAATTAGCCCACGTTAAGCGGTGGTATTGACATATACTGTCAGATAGTGAATAGTTCGTCAGCTTGCCTCTGCGTCAAAGCTTACTGTGTATCAGAGCGACCAGAGACGGCAGCCTGCAATAGGTATTCAAGCGTCATAAAGCATTTATAGCGTTAAATTTTTGCAAGATAAGAGGTAGGAGAGCGTTAATGACAAGTCAAACGCAATCAATGTCACTAATGGTTCCGCAAAGCAGCGGTAGCTTAGAGGCTTATATTCAGTCTGCGCATAACATTAGCATGTTAGAGCCACAGGAGGAGTATGAGTTAGCCAAGCGTCTGCAAGAGACGGGTGACCTTCAGGCGGCAAAGCAATTGATTATGTCTCATCTTCGTTTCGTTATTCATGTGGCCAAAGGCTACTCTGGATATGGTTTGCCACAAGCAGACTTAATTCAAGAGGGCAACATTGGCTTGATGAAAGCGGTGAAGCGCTTTGACCCTGATGTGGGTGTGCGTCTTGTCTCGTTTGCAGTGCATTGGATTAAAGCTGAAATCCATGAATATGTGCTTAAAAATTGGCGCATCGTTAAAGTTGCGACCACAAAGGCACAGCGTAAATTGTTCTTCAATCTACGCAAAGCCAAAAAGCGTCTTGGTTGGTTTAGCGATGAAGAGGTGACTATGGTCGCCGAAAATCTGGGGGTATCTAAAGCCGATGTGACCGAAATGGAATCACGTATGGCGGCGCAAGACCCAGCATTCGATCTTGCCAGCGATAACGACGACGAGCAAGATTATTCACCTGTGCATTATCTTGAAGATCACTCTTCAGATATAGCCTCACAGGTTGAAAATGCTAATTTAGAAGCCGATAACCAAACACGCCTGTTGGCGGCCATCAAAACCCTTGATGAGCGTAGCCAGCATATTCTACAGGCGCGTTGGTTAGACGACCAAAAAACCACGTTGCAAGAGCTTGCGGCGACGTATCAAGTGTCTGCAGAGCGTATCAGACAACTTGAGAAAAACGCCATGAACAAGCTTAAAGCGCGCATGGAAATGTAAGCTGAGACCTGACGTGATAAAAACCTGCCACTTGGCAGGTTTTTTTATGCCTCAATGTTGAGCTCAGGTGTCTTGTCTTCATCCCATGATTTATCTGGTTATGCTCGGTGAAACTATGCCCTTGTAGCGACTTTAAGTCATCTCTGCCTATCACGCTGTGAAGATCTCCCACCGATTTAAAACAGGCTATTAATAGTATTGCTATGAATTATTGCCGCTTTATTTAGAGCTTAATTGTTTAGGCTTGGATTATGCAGGCTGTTTTTTCGATAAGAGATCATCTTAATAATATTATTTTTGCTGTTTTAACGCTCATGCTTATGATATTCATTCTCATTTATGTTTTTTTAATTTAATTAAATGGTGTTGTGTAGGGTTAAAATAGTTCAATTATACGAGGGATTATTGTCAAATTTAGATCTGGTTCAAACACACATATATAGTGCACCTTAACGCTTGTAACTTACAGCTAACCATTCAATATCAACTCAAATATCATGATGTAACGCGATTAAATTTAAGTTGTTGTTTATTACCTTCTTTTTATCTATCTCATCGCCTGCTGTTAATAAGATTCATTCTCGATAATAGAGTGTTGTAGATCACATAACCAACCTTTTTTAGAGTTTATTAGCGTTTTTCAATTGCTAATTTTAACAACTCACATATTCGACTAGGCTTTAATTATATTGGCTATCTTTGCAATAACGATAGCACCATAAAAATTAACTCATGGTTAATTAGGGTAGGGTCATATAAATATGAAAAAAATAATCACCGCATTCACTGTTGGGATTATTTCAATATTGAGTCTGGTCGCAAGTGTCCAGGCCACTCCTTGGGATAATTTATCGAGTGAACAGCTTGAAGCAACATTAGTAGACAAGTTTTCTGCTGGAGAGTATTCCACCAAAGGGGCGGATTCTTGCCTGATGTGCCATAAAAAAAATACTAAGGTGATGGCCATTTTTGATGGTGTTCATGGCGACATGAGCAACAGCACATCGCCTATGGCAGGTTTGCAATGTGAAGCCTGTCACGGCCCCATAGGTAAGCATAATCGTGGCGGCAAAGAGCCCATGATCCATTTTGGTCCCGATAGCAAGTTGTCTGCTGCTAGCCAAAACAGTGTGTGTCAGGGCTGTCATAACGATCCTAAGCAGATGGCGTGGCATAACAGCACCCATAACCTTGAAGAGGTCGCGTGCAGTGATTGTCATAATGTCCATGGTGCTAAAGACCCAGCCTTAGATCGCCTCACGGTCAACGATACCTGTACTTCGTGCCATACCCGCGCCAAAGCCGATATGCATAAGCGTTCATCACACCCAATGAAATGGGATCAGATGACCTGTATTGACTGTCACAGCCCCCATGGCTCCATGACGGAAAGCGCATTAATCAAGCCAAGCCTGAATGAAACTTGTGCCGAGTGTCATGCCGATAAACGCGGCCCATTCCTATGGGAACATGCGCCAGTGATGGAGGACTGCTCAAGCTGTCATTCGGCCCATGGCAGTGTCAACGAAAACTTACTTAAGTCTCGTGCGCCGCAGTTGTGCCAGCAATGTCACGCCGACGATGGTCATGCCAGTCGCGTTAGCTCTCAGGCAGGTCTCGATGCATTTAGTGCTGGTAAAAGTTGCCTCAATTGTCACAGCAAGATCCATGGTTCTAACCATCCTGCTGGCAGCAACTTTGCCCGTTAAGCTTTGGAGTGAGTATTATGCGTTCAATTAACCCTTTTTCATTAAACCTGATCACTCTGGCTTTGCTTTGCTCGGGTACTAGCGCCTTTGCGGCCGATTTTGGTATTCAACATGCCAATACCAGCGCCATCAACCAAGCCAGTTATCAGTGTAAACGTTGCGTAGAACCTCAAGGTCACAGTGGTAGCGTTGGCGTGAGCGTGGGTGTTATCGATGCCGATGACAACCATGCAATCAACCAGCTTGGCACTGATACCGATGGCGCTGTCGCTGGTGTTAACAGTGATGTGGCCTATCAAGGCAGTGGGTACCGCGCCAATATACAGGCGCACCAGCTCGGTATGGATAACGGCTTTATCCAGATGCAAGCGGGCAAGCCTGGGCAATATAAATTTGACCTAGATTATCAAACGATCACCACCAATCATGGCAGCAATGCAGCCACCAATCTTTGGCAAAACAACGGCATGCTGACCCCAAGCGAGCAGACTCGAATACTGGATCTTGAGCTGCAAAGACAGCGCAGCGGCATCGGCTTTGAGTATGACTTTGCCTCTGTATTGGGATTAGGGCTAAGCAGTTATGCTCGCTATAACCATGAAGAGAAAACCGGGCATCGCAGCGCCAGCTTAACCAGCCCAAGTCCCATCAATTTTGCGAACGCCGTCGATGAAACCACAGATAAATTCAGTGCTGGCGTGGTGCTTGATGGCAGTAACTGGTTGTCAGAGCTGAGCTATCACGGTTCACGTTACGACAATAATCTTGGCGACCTTAGCTTGCCTTATGCCCCCGATGTGTATAGCGCCACCCCAGATAACCAAGCCCACCAAGTGGCGTTATCGGGCCAGTACCGCTTGGCATCGAGTGTCTTTAGTGGCCGTGTGGTGACGGGTCGTATGATCCAAGATCAAGATTTAGTGCAGATGAGTGGCAACCCCATCCAAAACTGGGATGGCCAAGTCGACACCCTCAATACTC
The DNA here is from genome assembly GCF_059338445.1 of Shewanella sp. 492. Lineage (NCBI taxonomy): Bacteria > Pseudomonadati > Pseudomonadota > Gammaproteobacteria > Alteromonadales > Shewanellaceae > Shewanella > Shewanella sp. 492. The sequence goes on along the minus strand of NZ_CM181702.1, from coordinate 3,774,609 downwards.
ACTTGGCGGCCACCACCCGAGTGAGTAATCGCTTACGTCTGGGCGCCAGTTACGATTACAGCCAACGTGATAATCGCTCATCGGTATTTGATTTTGCCCAGTATGAATACAACCCAGTATCGGGGGCGTTTAAGCAAAATACCCCTATGGATATCGATCGCCAAACGCTGAAAACCGATGCCAGTTATCGCATTGCTAGCGGCTATCGCCTGCAAGCGGGTTACAACTATAAGCAGGTTGAGCGCAGCTACGGAGAACGCGAAGAGACCCGTGATAACGAGTTGTGGAGCAAGTTAAACATTCGCGCTATCGACAAGCTTATCCTTGACTTTGGTGTGAGCTATAGCGATCGAGGCGGCAGCGATTATCAAGCCAATGAATTGACCAGCGAAGAGAGTGAGTCGCTGATGCGCAAGTATCATCTTGCCGACCGTAAGCGCAGTGAAGTCAACGCCAGAGCCAGTTACACACCGCTCACCTGGCTAACCTTCGATGCAAGTACGTACTATGCCAATGATGATTACAACGCGACCGACATCGGGCTGACTCAAGCACAAGATTATGGTTATGACGTTAATGTGCATGCTCAAGTCACTCAACCGTTCGCCGTGTACGCCTTTGCTGGCCAGCAGTGGATTGATTCAGACCAAAGTGGCGATCAAGCCTCTGTTTGGCAAGCCGAAATTAAGGATGAATTCATCAACTTGGGTCTAGGTGCGACCTACTCAGGCTTGATGCAAGACAGATTAACCTTAGGTGTCGATTACCTATTTGCTAACTCTGACAGCAATACAGGCGTCAATGGCTATAGCAGCGACAACTATGGTGAGTATTACTCCTATAACCACAGTGTGAGCTTATATGGGCAATACCTGTTATCGCCACAAATGGCATTAAAGCTGGCTTACCAGTACGAACGTTATTTCGATACCGACAGCGCTTCGGTCACCCCCGATAGCATTGCAGGTTTAATCACCTTGGGTGACCTGAACCACAACTATAACGCCCATCAACTGATGTTGACCTTCAGCTACAAGTTGAAGTGAGTTGATTCAGTTATTTAATAAGTTTGAGGAAAACAAGATTATGGAACGTAGAAGTTTCTTAAAAATGAGCGCTGCACTGGGCTGCGCAGCAACCGTAACCGGCTGTAATTCCAGCTCTGATGATGCCAATGTAGTTCCGCCAACGCCACCAGTGGGTGATGAGCAAATCACTTGGTCTTCATGCTTGGTTAACTGTGGTTCAAACTGCCCAGTCAAAGTTTTCAGTCGCGATGGTGTGATCACCCGCGTTGAAACCGATCATGACATTACTGATGGTGACGACATCTATCAAGTACGCGCCTGTGCACGTGGCCGTTCACTGCGTCAACGTACCTATGCGGTTGACCGTTTAAAAACCCCAATGAAGCGTGTAGGTAAGCGTGGTGAAGGTAAATTTGTGCCTATCACCTGGGATGAGGCTGCTAAGACGATTGGTACCAAATTAACCTCAGTGATTGCCGAGCATGGTAACAAAGCCATTTTCCGTAGTTACGGTTCGGGTGCTTACTATGGTTTTGCCTCCAATGCCTGTTTTAACCGTTTATTCAACTTAAACGGTGGCTGCCTAAATGCCTATGGTAACTACTCTTGGGCGCAGCAGATGGAAGCTGCGAAGCACACTTTTGGTACCGGCAGTACCAGTGGTTCTTCCACTGTGACCTTGTCAAACAGTGACTTTTTATTAGGTATCGCTTACAACCCAAGCGAAATCCGTCAGTCTGGTTCGGGCGAAGGGTATGATTACTTAAAAGCCCTGCAAAAATCGAACGGCTTAAAAGTGGTGATGATTGACCCACGTTATACCGACTCCATGTTAGGTAAAGAGTCGAAGTGGTTACCCATTCGTCCCGGTACCGATGCCGCACTGGCCGAAGCGATTGCTTACCAGATGATAAGCACAGGTTGGGTCGATGCGAATTCACTCGACTTTATCAATCAGTTTACCGTCGGTTATGACGCCGCTTCGATTGCGGCGCAACAAGCGATATTTGCCGCCAGTAGCGATAAAGAAGAGCAAGAGTACGCCCAGGTGATGAACCCTGACGACAACTACCGTGACTATATCTTAAGTGCAGGCATTTATGCTGGCCAACCGTTGAAAACGCCGGAATGGGCAGAAAAGATCACCGGCATTCCGGAAGCGCAAATCAAGCAAATTGCCGATGACTTAATGGCATCGCAGCGCCCCTATATCGTGGTTGGCGCTGGGGTTAACCGTCAAGCTAACGGTGAGCAGAGCATGCGCGCACTTTACATGCTATCGGTATTAACCGGCAAATTGGGTAACTTGGGTGCCTCTAACGGTGAGTTGCCATTTATGAGCGGCATGTACCGCGCGGGCATTCCTGCGGGCTCAAATCCAGTGAAAGAAAGCATCTCCTTCTTTACGTGGAGTGAGGCGATTCACAACGGCAAAAACATGACGGCGCGGACCCACGGTATTCGTGGTACTGACGACTTAGATACTCCACTTGGCACTAACATCAAGGTGATTATCTCTGCTTCAGACAGCTCGCTACTGAACCAGCACGCCGAGATCAATAATACCGCCGACATCTTACGTGATGAATCGGGTGTTGAGCTGATTGTTAGCTGTGATTGTTGGATGACGCCGGGCGCTAAATTTGCCGATATTATCTTGCCTGATACCAGCTGGTTAGAGTCAAACGATCTGGTGAACGACTCTTATGCATCAGGTGCCTTGGGTTATATCACTGCCATGAAGTCGGCTATCGATCCTATGTGGGATTGTAAATCTATGTACGAAGCGGCAGCGTTAATTGCCAAGTACATGGGCTGTGAAGCCGAGTTTACCGAGGGTAAAACGGAAGCCGAGTGGCTTGAAGAGCTGTATCAAAAAACCAAAGACAGCAGCAGAAACTTAGGCGTGGTCCCAGCGTTTCCAGCCACTTACAAAGAAGCCCAGGCGATTGGCTTCTTCCGTAAAAACATGAACGACAACCACGTGGCACTGCAAAGTTACATTAAGGGTGGCGAAGCACTCGGCACCCCAAGTGGCAAAATTGAGATCTACTCTGCCGAGCTTGCATGGCGCGCGGCTAACTGGACTCAAGAGAACAGTGCGCAAAATCCGACTGGCATCAAAGGTGACGTCATCACGCCTATCCCGCAGTACACAGTGACTTGGGATGGTTATGAAGATGAAGACACTAAGGTGGATTATCCAATCCAGTTAGCGGGTTATCACACTAAGGGGCGGACACACTCAAGCTATCACAATGTGCCTTGGCTGCGCGAAGCGGTAGAAGATGCGGTATGGGTTAACCCCATGGACGCTGCTCTGCACGGCTTAAGCTCGGGCGATAAGATTGAGATGTACAACCAGCGTGGGTCGATTGCCGTGAAGGTACGCGTGACTCCACGTGTGGCACCAGGGGTATTTGCTCTGGGTCAAGGCGCTTGGTATAGCCCAGGTAACACTGTCGGTAGCACAGGCCATACGCTAGACGAAGGCGGTGCAATTAACTCGCTGACCCGTTATCAGCCGAGCCCTGTTGCTAAAGGTAACCCACAGCACACCATCCGTGTTGCCATTAAAAAGATTTAAGAGAGTAGTGAATTATGACTGAATCAACTCAATACGGTTTTTATGTAGACAGCACTAAATGTACCGGCTGTAAAGCCTGTCATGTCTCTTGCAAAGACCGTCAAAGCAATAACATTCGTAATAACAGTAATCCACAAGATAATAGCTTGCCTGCGCTAAATGGGGTCACTTGGCGTCGTGTTTATGAATACGGCGGCGGCGATTGGACTGTCGGCAACAACGGCAGTTTCGAGCAAAATGTCTTTGCTTACTACATGTCGATCGGCTGTAACCATTGCTCTGAGCCGGTATGCGTTAAGGCGTGCCCAACCGGTGCCATGCATAAGCGCCGTGAAGACGGTCTGGTACTGGTGGCTGAAGATATCTGTATCGGTTGTGAAAGCTGTGCTCGTGCTTGCCCATATGACGCGCCGCAGATCGACCGTGAGCGTAAAGTGATGACTAAGTGTGATGGCTGTTTTGAACGCATCGCCGATGGCCGTAAGCCTGTGTGTGTTGAGTCTTGCCCGCTGCGTGCGCTAGACTTTGACACCATGGATAATTTACGCGCTAAGTATGGCGATGGTGACGGGCATATTGCGCCACTGCCATCACCGTCAATTACATCACCTAACCTGATCATCAAGGCCAATGTTAACGGTCGTCCCGCAGGCAGCGGTGAAGGTAGCATCTTAAATCCATCAGAGGTTTAAGCGTTACATTTTAGTCTTTAAGTGGTATTTAAGCGGCGGGCAATTTAAGCCCGCTTAGCTTGTAAGGTAAATCATGTCTTCAAAAGTAGAGTCTGTCAGTAAAGCGCCTTTAGCCTCAATCGATTTAGAGGCATATCAAGGCTTAGCGCGCATCTTGCATCATTGTTTAATCCGTTATCCAGATGCCGAATTGGTGCAAGGATTAGCAGAGTGTGATGTCGCTGCTAGCTGGCCGGTATTTGCGCAGCGCCCGCAAAATACCCAAGGGCGAGCCTTGCTAGGTGAGTATTTACAGCGCTGGGTGGCTGCGCAGTCAGACCCGAGTGACGAAGCACAACTGGTTGACCTTAAACTGGATTATGGCCAGCTATTTTTTGGTCCGGGTGAGCCTAATGCCGTGCCGCAAGGGTCGGTCTATTTGGGCGAGGAGCAGTTGCTCAACGACAAATCGACCATGGCGCTAATGGCGTTTTATCGTGCTCACGGGGTAGAGGTTAAGGTGGATTTTCCACAGCCTTTAGATCATATCGGTCTGTTTTTTGCGGTGTTGGATCAAACCTTTGGTCGCCTAAGCCAAGAGCCTGAAAATGATGCACTGGTGCGTTTTACCCAAGTGTTACTGCAGCAACACCTGTTGCCGTGGGCACCGCGTTGTTTCGCCTTAGCTTATGAGTACGCCACCACAGATTTTTATCGTGGCTTAGCCTTGCTTGGCAGCGACTTCTTGGTGCAGTTACAACAAGATTTTCAACTACTGCCGAAAGAGACCCGCTTGTATCGTTAAGCATGGGTATCGTTATGCATCTGTGGCGATAAAGGTATTGATAATGCCCGCGTTGGCTCACGAGTGAGTTAACGCGCTCGTCGCCGAGTGCAATACAAGGTCAGACGAACAAGCCCGCTCTCGATAAGAGAGCGGGCTTTTTATTTAGCTGGGGTTGCGGCCCATATTGCGGCTCACCTGACGCTGTTGGCTGCGCGCCAGCTCTAACTGAGTATGAATAGTTTGCAATAAGTGGCATAGCTGCTTGCCATTATCGCTGAGCTCACTTGCGCCTAACAGGTGATGCTCAACGGGCTCATCGCGTGGCTCGCTAAGCGTGTTGGCCTGTTTGGCAGGACTTTTTTGCAGCTCGACACTCCACTGGTTGGCGATGGTAAGGATCAGGTGTTCGGCTTGGCTCAGTTGGCCCTGCTCTAACTCTTTGACAAACAGCAGACGGCTGGCTTCGAACAAGCAGTGCAGGGTTAACTCAGGCGACAAGGCATGCTCTGCGGCATCTTCCATCGGCGGCAACCACACTGGTTGGCCTTGGGTAAAAACCAATGCGGATATGGTATGGGCGACCGTCTTTAATGAGGTGGCGCCACCAAACAGTTGCTGCACGTTAACTGATTGCAGCAAACTTAAACTGAGGCGATGGGCCAAGGTGGACTTAGTCCACTGCTGACCGATAGAGCGTATTAGTGTCATAGTGTAGCCAGTTTAGTGTCGGTTTAGTGTCATAGCTAAGTGACATAGTTAAGTGACATAGTTAAGTGACATAGCGTTTTAGCGTGAGTCAGTCATTCGCTACTGGGCTTAGCCCTGTCACATAGTGCGTATTATGCGCCTAGCGCTGTGGGGCAACAAGCCTTGGCGGCCAGCGCTTAAGCAGAGTGTGACTTCAGTGTGGCAAAGGTGACCGGCTAAAGGAGACAAGCCAGGCTGTTAACGTCGGGCCGTTAAAGCCAGGCTGAAGTGAAGCCGTTAAAACTGAGTCTGCTGAGCCAGCGCCGCCTCAATCAGCTGCTTACGTGGCACCTTTAAACTGGTGCTGGTGATATCAGGCCAAGGGTAATAACGGCGCGGGCGTTTAAAGCTGGCAATATACTGGCGCACAAAATCATCCAGCGGGGCGACATCGCTAATGCTGCCGTTGATAATGGCCGCTGGCAGGAAGCCAAATTCACTGTCTGGTATTGGAAATACAATTGCATCGGTGATTGCAGGGTGGCGCTTAAGGGCGGCCTCAATCTCTTCGGGTTGCACATTTTCGCCGCCACAGACAAACATGTTGTCGGCGCGGCCGCTGATCACCAGATCGCCATCCTTATCCCAATAGCCCAAATCTTGGGTATCGAACCAGCCTTGCTCATCGAGCGGGCGCCATAAACTGTTACCGCCATCATGGGTTAGATAGCCTAAAAACAGGGTGTCTCCCTTAACCAAGATCTTGTGGTCAACAATAGTTAGCTCGCGCCCATTTAATAACTTGCCGCTACTGCCTTTGCTGGTGGCGAGCCCGGTGGTAATTTGCGATGCCATCTCGGTCATGCCGTAGCTGGTGTAGGCGTTAATGGCTAGCGGCGCCAGTTGTTGTAGTAACGATGGCGCGATAGCGCCGCCCCCCAGTAGCAGGGCTTTGACGTGGCGTAGCGCCTGTTTATCTTGCTGTAGCAGCCGCACCAGTTGGGTGGCGACCAGTGACAGGTGAGTCAGGGGCTGTTGCTGCAATTGTTCCGTTAAGGTGAGCTCGGCTGTCGGCAGCGTGATGGCGGCGCCAGCCAAGACGCAGCGATTGACGATGGCGAGTCCGCCGATATGAAATAGTGGCAAAGACAGTAACCAGTTATCACCTTGAGCAATTGGGATCACCTCGCGAGCGCCCTGTGCGCTGGCAATATGATTGGCCAAACAATGCACCGCCGCCTTAGGCTGGCCACTGCTGCCTGAGGTGAGAATAACGTTGCAGGGTCGCTGGTGGTCGATAGGCTGAGGAGCCGTGGCTGCGCGGGCGCTAAAGTCCACGACTAATCCCGCGCTTGGCAGTAGATGCTGATAAGCAGCTTGAGCCCAACTATGGCGCAGGCCATATTGCATGCTCAAACTGGCGATTTGCTGTGCAGGGAAACGAGGTGATAAGGGACAAAATATCACGCCAGCGTCGACGCAAGCCCAATATAAGATAACCAGTTCTAGCGAGTTATTATCGATACAGCCGAGGCGATCGCCAAGCCTTACTCCTTGCTGGGTGAGTTGCCGCGCGCAGGCGCAAACCGCCTGACTGAGCGCCTGATAACTGATGCTGTGATACTGGTTTTGCGCCCAATAATAGAGTGCCACCTGCTGTGGATAGTGTTTGGCGGCAAGATGCAGTGGCGAGTGTACTTGGGGCATCTGAGCTCCTATACGCTGTAAAGCAAGGTTAAATCGTCGAGATTGAGGCAGCGCGCCTTATCACTGGGCTCGAGTAAATCGCAGCTAAAGGCACGCAGGGTGTCTAGTCCGGGCACTTCATCTGGAGTGCATGCTTGGCTAATGCAGCGCAGTGCATTGATGCCTAAGCTCGCCTCTAAACTGGAACTGATGATCACCCGCACGCCGTGCTGCTGGGCGGTGTCGATGATCGTCTGTAAGCGGCTTAAGGTGCCCAGTAACATAGGCTTAATCACTAAGGCACTAAGGCCCGCCTGCATGGTAAATTGATAACGCGGATCGTTAAGGCTCTCATCGAGGGCATAAGGGATCCCTAATGTATTGAATAACAGCGGATTGTGGTTCGGATCGCGGCATGGTTCTTCAATATATTCAATGGCATCTAAGGGCAAGCAAGCTAAAAAGTCGATGGCATCTTGCAGTTTAAAGCTGCGATTGGCATCGAGGCGCAGTTTGAGATCGGGGCGGATCGCCAAAATTTGATGAATTAATTGGATCTCCTCCATCATTGAGGTTTGCCCCACCTTCACCTTAACCGCATGCACCTGACGGTCGAGTAGAGCGACTCGCTGGCCAACCTCGGCTATGGGCTCATCTTGATGACGGTAGATAAGCGGCACTGTGCGAGGTAAAGCTCGGTGCGCCAACAGGCTAGGGAGTAGCCCCGACAACTTGGTGTGTAACAGGCTTAAACCATAGGCGAGTGAGGCCATGGTCGTGTGCTCGGCAAGGTCAAGCAGGGCATCAAGCGGTTGGCCCGGTAGCGATGGCATGGCGGCGACGAGCGCGTCAATCACCTGCTCGAGTCGCTCTTGGCTAAAGCCCGTTAAGGGTTGACCGTCGACATCGACACCCGACAACGGCGCAATTTCAACTACCTCGCAGCCCAGCGCTGTGCTGGCCTGTAACACTAGGCCTTCGCGGCTATCGATACGTTGATTACCCACAGGTAATAGGGTTTCGAGTGGAATATGGTAGCGATACAGGTTAAGGGTTAACAGTGTCATGTACGATCCTTTTGGGGGGCAAAGGCGCTTTAATTGGCAAACAAATGCGTGCTCAGCTTATTGTGCTACGGGCGCGATTTCAAGTGCGGTGCCATCTCACTGGGCTGCCTAGGTGTCTGTCATGGTGAGTTGCTCAATTAAGGTGGTGCAAAAGGCATCACAGCAACTTAGGTGAATATTGTGGCCGCCATGCTCAAAGCGATGCAGAGTGAGGGGCGCGCGTTGTTGCCATGCTGTGGCTAACGCAGCAAATTTATCATCTTGGCCACCGACATAATAATGCCAAGGCACGCCAAGTTGATGGGGTAAGCAGGACAGATCTTGCTGTAAGCCGAGTGAGGTCGGCAGGTAAATCTGTTGCAGCGCCGCCAACTTATTGTGGCTGCGACGTTGAATGAGCTGCGCGCGCGCGCTATCACTCAGATCGCTAAAGACGGTTTGGCGATACCACAAGTTAAGAAACTCGTTGAGCGACATCTGTAGCATGCGCTCATGCCACTGTTTATCACTGTGCAAGCGCTGCTCGCGTAGCGCCTGACTGGTCAGCCCGGGGTGGCACGACTCTAAGTTGACACTTAAGATCTGCTGCGGCATGAGCTGTGCCAGATGCAGGGCGATGCGCCCACCGAGGGAGTAACCTAGCAAGTGAAAGGTCTCGATATTAAGCGCTGTGAGTGTACGGCGGATCAAGCTGGCGACCTGCATAAAGCCCGGCGACGGCAGCGCTAGACTCGGGCTATCGCCATGGCTAGGCAGATCGAGACAGACACAGTAAACATGCTGGCTCAGACGCGGCATCAAGTCTTGCCAGTCCTGTTTATCGCCCAGCAGCCCATGTAGCAATACCAAACAGGGATTAGTGGGCTGGCCATAACAGCGCGAGGCGAGCATTAGCTTTGCTTGATCCATGAGGCGAGCTGCGCTATCTGCGAGCTGGCTTGATCTTGAGCCACGTTGACCTCAATCACCGAAGTGCCCTGATGGTTAATCGCCTCTTGATAGACCTCATTAAAGGCGTTGATGTCGTCAACTTGGTTATAGGCTAAGCCAAACATGGCCGCGGCGTAACCAAACTCTAAGCCATGGGCAAGGCGGTAATATTCGCTGCGCAGCTTTTCGTCGGGTACAGGCAATAAATTAAAGATATTGCCGCCATCATTATTGAGGATCACGATAACCAGTGGGCCGTTATGTTTGGCGGCAATGGCGAGTGAATTAAGGTCGTGCAGTTGCGATAAGTCGCCAATAATTAAGGTGGTCGGTTGTTTTTTATGGGCCGCAATGCCGCAGGCGGTCGCTAATAAACCGTCGATACCCGACGCGCCGCGGTTAGTGTAAATACTTGCCATGGTGGCCGTGGTGGGGGCAAACATATCGTACAGGCGCACCGGTAAGCTATTACCAATAAACAGTTGCTTATCGGTGTGCATCGCAATGGCGCGTACCACCTGAGCTTCGCCAAATTCCCCTTGATCGATCTGCTGCTCAAATAGGCTAGCCAAGCGTTGATTTAACTCGATTAATTGCACCGCCCAGTTGGCCTGTGACGAGCGTGGCCAAGCTAATTGGCTAAAGGCTGTTACCGGGCAAAGCCAAATCTGTTTTGCAGTATGGCTAGAGTCTAACCGCTGCTGGTGGGGTAGTACTTGCCAATAGTTCTTCCATTTCTGTTCGGCTAAGTAGTTAATTAAGCGTTTTGACAGTAGGCGCCCACCAAACACCAGTACTTTTTCAGCCTGTTGTAACAGTGATTTAGCCTTAGGTTGCAGCAGCAGTTGGTCGATATTGCCTATGGCAGCGCCATGTTGTCTCAATTGAGATTGGGCATCGGTGAGGATCGGCCAGCCCAACTTGTGCGCCAGCTCGATAATTAATTCGGGCTGCTCATGGGGCGCTAAGGTGCCCACCACAATGACGCCTTTACCATGGACAAAGCGCGCTAAGGCATCGCTACTGGGCGTGCTGTGCAGCTGCGCCTTAGCATATTGGCTAAAGGGCTGCGAAGTATGCTGCCAATTACCCAGCGTACTCAGGTAGTGAGTAAAATCGGCGCTCATGGTGCCAGGGTACAGCGGCTCGCGATACATGCAATTGATATGCACTGGCTGAGTCTGGTTGGCAATGGCGCTATCGATAGTGGTCAGCAGCGCCTCTGGGCGGATCTGTAGATCTGGCGTCGGCAGGTTAATTTGCTCAGCGTAATGACCAAAAATAGCGGGTTGGATAATGGCTTGATTCGCGCCGCAATCGAGTAATTCTGGCGGTCTATCGCCCGATAATACGATCAGTGGCACATGGGTGAGCCAAGCTTCAACGATGGCAGGATAAAGGTTAGCCACAGCCGTGCCGGAAGTGGTAATAATGGCCACGGGAGCACGACTGGCCTTGGCTAACCCTAGCGCCATAAAACCTAATCCACGCTCGTCGAAATGCAGATGCTGCTTCAGTTTAGTCTGCTTTGCCGCCGCTAAGGTGAGTGGCGTAGAGCGAGAACCCGGCGCCATGCAGACATGCTGCACCCCAAGGCGTGCTAATTCTTCGAGGAGTATCGATCCCCACAATAAGTTGAGCTCGGCTGTTTTATCCATTGATCACGATGAAGTTTTTAAGATTTCGATTAAGGTTAGTGTAACGCGATTTAAGGATTAGGAGTAAGGCTTAGCTCGCGATATCACACTTTAGCGCAAAAGGCGTCTTGCGAGTGATGTTAATCGCGTCATTGATAGCGCATTAATACAAGTCGTTAACTTTGTAATTGAATTGTTTTGATTGTGAGTTTGATGAAAGTTATTGGCGTTTTAATCATCAATTGTTTGGTGGTTTTATGCCCTAGTGCGCATAATTGCGTTTCACTATGCGTAATCGACAAATGTTTGATTTAGCCGAGCAATAACCTAAATTTAACTGTGATAATCTTAGCCGATATGGATATGGGCTAGGATTAAGGTAATGATTAAAAAGGAACTTTGTAAACTCGACTATTTTACACTTAGGGTCCTCATCGGCTTATTCGAATATCAAAATGGTTCTGTGGTGGCCGAGCAATTGAATACCACTCAGCCTAAGGTGAGCCGTGCCTTGAGCTGTCTGCGCGAATGGATGAAAGATGAGCTATTTGTACGCCAGCAATATGGTTTGCAGCCTAACGCCATGGCCGAAAAACTCTATCCTTTAGCCAAGGCGATAGTGGCCGCTTATGATGAGATGAGTATTGCCATACATCATAGGCAGCCCCAGCAGAGTGAATTGACCATCGCAGCGCAAGAGCATCAAGCTGGTTTGTTTACCGAGGCGGTGCAAGAGGTGTGTCAGTTGTTAGAGCGTAATGTCACCATCAATATGCAGCAGTGGAGCGATAATGCGCCTAGCCTTATTGCCCAAGGTAAAATTGATTATGGCGTGGGGATTAATGCGGACCTGCATCAATCGATTGAAAGTGTCGATTTGGGTGAGGTGAAATACCGTTATATTATCGCTAAAAAAGATCACCCCATCTTTAGTCAAACCTTGTCGCTGCCTACATTATTTACTCATCGTTTTGTGTTTATCAATTATTCATTGATTGGCGGCAAGCGTCATTGGCTCGAAGATCTGGCGCAAAAGTTAGGCGTCAATCTGGCGGTTAGCTTGAAAACATCGAGCCTCAATGTGGCACTGGATCATGTCGCCCATTGCGATGATATTTGTTGGATTGCATCGGCGCTCGCGCCGCAGTTTGTTCGCCAGCGTCCGGAGCTGGCTATGATGAATGTGTCTACATTTTTTAATCGTGAATGCCGTGATTCAAATCGGTTTGTGCCTTACCACTATTACCTACAATTTCATCATGGTAACGATAAGTTATTCACCTCTCATCTGTTGGCTAATCTGCAAGATAAAGTGGCTAAACTCCATCAGCACTGCCATCAACAGCAACAAGAGGCTGGCCAAAGTTAAGCTGCGCTGCAGAGGGATGCGGTTGACTACTGCTTTGGTGATAGGTATCGATAATGCTGTTGATCATCCATTGTAGTGGTTGACCATTATCGTCACTATTATAAACCAGCGTCAGCATGGGCGGTGCGATGCGGCTATAAACGCGGTTGGTTTCAAACTGAGACAGCTCACATGAATGCAAGCCATTAATATTTTCAGTGATCTCTGACTTCTCGTTGAATGGCAGCAGGGTGAGCGCTTGGCTATTTCTAAGGTAATCGAACAGGAAGTTGATATTCTTGGCTTCAACGTCACTGTGTAGCGCCAGTCCGCTAATATTACAGTACTCTTGAAATGGCGAAATCGCATTTTTGATACCACCGATATTGGGGTTAGCAAAAGGGTATTTTGCAATGGTTTCCAAGGTGATCTCTTGATGGTAAATATCATGATGCTCGTTAGCGATAAGCAGCAGTCGATTTAATGGCGACAGTGCGATGCTGTTAATATTGCTGAACTCATTGAGTTGAGCATTATTTCTGCTATAACATAAACCAATATCCACTTTGCCTTTGCTAATTTCATCCAGTGTTTTTGTACTCCAAGACTTAGATGAAACCGAAATTTGTTTACCCGCATCTCTAATATTATCTAAGATCCCTTTAGATAAGTTTAGATATAGCGGTGTCGGAATGGCTATATTAAAGTGTGTATTATTACATTCTACACTTTCATTTTTAAATGACTGTAGCGCTTTAGAACATTCGACAATTTCTTTGGCGACAGGATATATTTTGCTGGCGTAATCGTTTGGGATTAATCCATATCTTTTTCTAATAAATAATTCGTTGCCAAATATTTCGCGAGCATGTTTTAAACTGCGGCTTATTTTAGGTGCAGGTATGTTGAGCTTTTGAGATACAAAGGTGGCCGATTGATTTTCGTATAGGTGTACGAAAATATTTAGACATAGTAGATCCAGGTCGCTGAATATTATATCTCTCATTTAATATACCCCTTAAACATAAGTGTTCCTTTCCACATCATAAGGAACTTTATTTGTTATTTGTCTAAATCTATTAACTATTTTTGCTAAATGACACCTGTGTCACTTAATGGGTTATGCATATTATAAAATTGAGTTATTCTCATATTTAAATTCTTGCCGTTTTGATTTATTTTTATTTATACAGTGGCCGTGGCTTAAGGTTTTTATGTTTTTTGATGTTACACCACTGGTGTATATTATTATCCAGTTATCTAAATCTTATATTTGGCTTATATATGCTTTATATTTCTGTTTTCTATATTTTTAAAAATGGTATTATGACACCGCTTGTAATTGCTTGAAATAAGTATTGTTAGTTTTTCTTGTGTGATCCAGGTCAAGGTTTAGATTTTCTTGTTTATAAATAATGGCCATGCGTTAAAAATAATAACTGTTAGAATGTTGGAGATAATTATGAATGCTTCAGTTGTTTTTAGTTATGCCTTTGTTTATTTTGTTTTATTCGTGGTCGTGCCATTTGTATTAGTTACATTTGCAATGACCTGTATTAAATTTTTTAAATCTGAGGGCAAATCTGAGGGTAAAGCTTTTAAGTTTAAAGGAAGTAAGGTAAGTGCTAAGGCTCAAGTTTTTCTATCTAAACTAAGCGGTGCATTTAAAAATAAATACAGTGTGCTTTATGGTACCTGTTTAGACAGTATTTTGGACATTGATAATAATAAGGATGAGCAGGCACATGAATATTTAAGAGCCTGCCATTTAGATTATGTATTAGTGGACCCAGAATCGTCAGCGGTTAAGTTAGTTATTACCGATCCTGAGCATAACTCTCCCGAGAGAAACGCGTTTATTGATCACTCGCTAGCCGAAGTGGGCATCAAAGTACTTCACCTAGACACTAATGTGCCCTGCGATGAAGCCTTATTAACCCGCTCGTTGTCGATGGCTGCATAGCGTGTAGCGTGCTGAGGCAACGCTTCAGCACGTATTTTTCAGTTGTTAATTCAATTATCACTCTCATCTCGTGAGGACTCATTATGTCCATATTCAGCAAAACAGCGTTTTGCGCGGTGTCGATATCAGCTCTCTTATTGCTGAATATTGCGCCAGTGAAAGCCGAAGTGAACCGTCTGCAAATCAATCAAGATAAATGTGTTAAGTGCCATAAGCGTAACGGTTTAATGGCAGGTGTGCATGGTAATGATGCGTTGGCACTAACCTGCCAGAGTTGCCATGGCGAAAAGGGGAAACATCCTCGTCAACCGTCATTGATTATCGGTTTCAATGCCGAATCGAGCAGTAAAGTGACTACACAAGTGGACAGTTGCTCGCAATGCCATGATCACGATGTCCTCTATCAAGCCGATTGGACCCATGCCGTGCATTCAAACAAGGTTAGCTGTGCCAACTGCCATCAGCTTCACAGCGACTCCGATCCTATGATGACCCTAGCGACTGAAGAGCGCAGCGCCTTATGTGGCAAGTGTCATGGTGTTACCCCTAAGGAGAGTGATGATGAAAAACTCTAGACGTTTGTTTTTGAAATCCGCTTGCGCCTTAGTGGTGGGTGCTTCTGGTTACACCCTGGCGCAGGGCCCATTAGGTGAGGCGCAACAGGCGACTAAAAAATATGCCTTAATCCATGACGAAACTAAATGCATTGGCTGCGATGCTTGCCGTGTGGCGTGCCGCGAGGTTAATGATGTTCCCGAAGGGGTAACACGGCTGCGCATTGAACGTAAAGGCCCCTATGGCGAGTACCCAGAGCAATATTTTAAATTTACCCGTCACTCTTGCCAACACTGTGAAGACACCCCTTGCGTTAAGGTCTGCCCCACAGGCGCCGCGTATAAAGATGAGGCGACGGGCATTGTCAGTGTCGATGCGTGGAAATGCGTTGGCTGCCAGTACTGTATCGCGGCTTGCCCCTATCAAGTGCGTTTTATCAACCCTGTCACTAAGGCGGCCGATAAGTGTGATTTTTGTAAGGAGACGCGCTTAAAAGAGGGCAAATTGCCAGCCTGTGTTAGTGCCTGTCCGACCCAAGCGCTGACTTTTGGCGATCTGCAAGACCCCGATTCACAAGTGGTGCAGGTGTTAAAGCATACGCCTAACTATCGCACTAAGACCGAACTTGGGACGCGTCCTAAGTTGTTTCGTATTGGCTCACAAGACGGCGAGGTAAGGTTATGAGTCCATTCCATTTTGACGGCCTAGTGTGGCATTGGCCGATTGCGATTTACCTGTTTTTAGCTGGGGTGTCTGCCGGCGCGGTGTTTTTTGCCATTTTGCTAAAACAGTTCCGCTTAGGTGATGATGCCTATCGGTCTCCTTTCGTGCAGGCAGCGTGTATTATCGCGCCACTGAGTGTGTTTGCCGGATTGGGTATCTTGGTGATCGATCTCACCAAGCCGTTTGATTTTTGGAAGATATTGGTGTTTTACAACCCCACCTCAGTGATGTCGGTTGGGGTGGCGGTGTTGATGTTTTATCAAGCCATGCTATTTGCCTGGCTGGCATGTGTGTTTAAAAAACCCTTGCTCGCGTTTTGTGAGCAGCGCTGGCCACGTGTGCAACGCCTATTAAAGTGGCTGGTGAGTGCCGAAGCCAGCATTACCGGTATCTTGGCAATTTCGGCGGTGGCACTGGGGGCGTATACCGGCTTCTTACTGTCGGCGTTAACGACCTATCCCATGCTCAATAATCCGGTATTGCCCTTGCTGTTTCTGTTCTCTGGTCTCTCCTCTGGTGCGGCAGGTACACTGCTCGGTGGCGTGCTGATGAAGGGGAGTCCAGATGGCAAAGAGGTGCACTTTATCCACAATATAGAGATCCCGATTATTTTGGTGGAAATGGTGTTGATTTTTACCTTCTTTGTCGGATTGATATTGAGTGGCGGAGCCAGCAAGTTAGCCGCCTTTAGGGCGATAGGCGAAGGCTTCTGGGGCTGGGTATTCTGGGGAGGAATTGTGTTTGTAGGCTTGAGTCTGCCGCTGGCCTTTAACCTCTTTATGAAAGCCTCGGCTAAGCGTAAGTTTTCTTATGTAGCGGTTACGGCCATGTGTAGTTTGATGGGCGTATTATTGCTGCGCAACTTCATTCTTTACACCGGTCAAATGACAGTGGCCTAGCCGTTGGAGAGCTGCGATGTACAAATTGGGATTAGGAGCGCTACTGCTGTGTCTCGCCTTAATGGTACAGGCGCAATCGGTGGTCGATACTCATATGCTTAATGGCGATTGTGAAACGTGCCATGAAAATGGCGAGCCATCGATTAACAATGAGGTTGAAAACCGTGCCTGTATTGAGTGTCACGGCAGTGTCGATACCCTTGATGGCCCTTATCATCAGTCACATTCCTATTTGATGATGTGCAGCGATTGTCATAAGGTACATGCCTCTACGCCAGTCACTGACAGCTGCATGCGCTGCCATCACTGATAAGGCTTATCGGTCCCATTAGTCGCTCGCCACTCGGTGATTGACTAGTGGGGTTGCCCCAACTATTTATTGCGCGCGGTTGTCTATCCACTCACTCATCACCACGTGGGTTTTAATTTTAATGATGTTGTTTTGGGCATCGATATGTTCACGAATTTCATGTAAGCGTTTCATCGAACTGGCCTGCACATACACCAGCAGATCCATGTCGCCGGTGATCCCGCGGCATGTGACCACTTCGGGTATCGACTGAAACACATGCACCACATCGGCACTCTGACGGCATTGATGCTGGATCTCAAAATAAGCCGACACCCCCTCTTTTTGTGACTCACTGAGCAGAACCTGATAACCGCGAATAATGCCGCTTTGTTCCAGTTTTTTAATCCGTTCAGATACGGCGCTGCGCGACAGGCTGACTTTGTCGGCAATATGTGACACGCTCTGGCGTGCATCTTGGCGTAATGCGCTGATGATTGCTTTATCAAATTTATCCATCGAGTGTCTCTTATGCGGCGGCGACGATTTGTCGGTCAAAAGGCAAAATGACGTCAAAATGGCGGTCGCCATAGGAACATCGACGCAATGCTATGACAGTTTGTTGCGTCACACAAGTCTATACTAATGGCCATTAACCACCTTTACAGATAACAAGATGACTCATATTCAAGGCAGCATAGGGCGTTGGCAGGGGGCAGGTTTAATGGCCACCACTTTGCTGGGTACCGGGGTATTTATTTTACCGCAGATGACGATTGATACCGCGGGCACGGGCGCTATATTGGCGTGGATATTACTGACCTTAGCCATTATTCCGGTGTCGCTGGTCTTTGGCCGATTAGCCGGCGTCTTTCCTCATGCGGCGGGGCCAGCTTACTTTATTGAAAAGGCGTTTGGCCGCACCGCTGGGCGCACCATAGGCTTGATCTTTTTGTTGGTGATCCCTTTAGGGGCACCAGCGGCGGTGTTAATGACATTTCAGTTCGTTAATGAATTGGTGGCCCTGTCTGGCTGGCAGCAAGTGTTTACTGAGTTGGGGTTACTCTTGTTGCTTTTGGTCTTGAACCTTAGGGGGATCCAAGTCTCGGCTAAGTTGCAGTTTGCACTAACGCTGGCCATTGTGACCGTGGTGGTGGTGATGTTTGGCGCCGGTGGCAGTCACCTTGGCGAATTTGAATTGGCAGCCCATCAAGCGGGTGGCGATATGAGCCTAGTGATGGCGGCCGCCGGTATCGCGTTTTGGAGTTTTTTGGGTATCGAAGCCATGACCCACCTAGCCAATGATTTTAAAGATCCTAAGAAAGACATGATGGCGGCGATGATTATCGGTACCGTCTTGGTTGGCTTAGTCTATGTGGCGTGTACGGCATTGTTACTGTTTGCGCCGCCCACTGATGGCCTTGCGATGGTAGCAGCATTTGATCAATTACTGGGAGGCTATGGCGCACAAGTGATTGGCATACTAGGTATTGCCGGTGGGTTGTCGACCGTTAATGTGTATACCGCCAGTGTGTCTAGGTTGATCTGGAGCTTTAGCTGTGAAGGGGTATTACCACGTTATTTTATGCAGTTAAATACCCATAGAGTGCCAGTGCGCGCACTGATAGCGGTATTGCTGACCATGGCGCTAGTGATTGTCCTTACCTACCTTTCGGGGCAAGAGCTGGAACACCTGATTGCCTGGACCAACGGCGTATTTGTGATTATCTATCTGGTTTCTATGATGGCAGCGGTTAAACTGCTGAGTAAGCGTTACCTGCCACTGGCAATGATGGGGATACTGTTTTGTTTGCTGATGATGCAGGCACTGGGCAATAACATGTGGTACGCCACAGGCTTAGTATTACTGGTGGCGCCTCTATTGTGGTGGCAAAAAAGCCATCTGGCACGTAAGTTAGCCCTTAGCTTAAATAAGCCATAGGTTATTCAAGCTAAGGGCGATTAAATCAATGGGGGTTATCGAGTCACCGCAAGGTTATCTCAAGCACATGTTACCAATGCTTATTGCGGCAGCTGGTTTATCGCCGCATTGCGCATCTGGATGAGCTCGCTGTGTTTGAGGTGCAGCAGATCTGCGGTGCGGCGTACTATCTGATCTTCATAACGGCACAGGTGGCCATCGGCATAGGCCAATTTCCACATGGCTAAGATCAGCTGCTGTTTTTCCGCTAAGTCGAACTGCTGGTTGATCTCGGCGGTGAACTCATACAGTGAGGTGGCATCTTGATGATTCGCCTTCGCCGTTGCTATCAGCTCATCAACCTCGCCCGGCGCTAACGACAGTGTGGTGGTCAGCAGGCTAGGCAGCAAGTGTAGCTCTTCGTCGCTCAGAGTGGCATCGGCATAGACCACCTCTAGCAGTAAACTCACTGCTGCAAGGTTAAGATGTTTGGCTTTTTCTTGCGGCGATACCGCTTGGCGCTCAGAAGCGAGCAACTGTTTTAGCTTTGCTATCATCATGATTCTCTTTTACTGCCTCGATATCGGTTAGAGCCCGATAAGAGGCAAGAGTTCACTATAACAGCAAAGCTGGATGTGGGCGTGGAGTCACTGGCTACAGGATTGCACCCAGTCCTTGTAGCAGCAGGTCGCTGGTACCAGCGCCGGCATTGGTGTCTAAATAACCTTTAATAATATCTACCATCGGCATGGCCAGCTGTTTAGAAATACCTAACTTTTCAAAGGCATCATAAACCTGCGCGCCACCTTGCAGCGAGGCCCCCAGATCGCCAGCCTGTGATAATAAGCCTGACATGCCCGAGCCGCTATCGGTTTGAGGTGCGGCGCCAAGTAACATATCTGCGCCCGGGATCGCCGCGGCAATCGGCGCAAAACTGTCGTTACCTAAAGTGGATTTCGCTAAGGAGAGCAGGCTGCCAAGGCCGCCTTCTGCTTGGTTTTGGTTGAGCCCGAGCTGCGACATGACAGTGCCAACCAGATCGTTATTTTGGGTCTGTGGCGCCGTTACTTGGGGTTCGGTTTTGTTGCTTAAATTATCGAGCCAGCCAGCGTGAACCGGGGCGTTGAAAGCGAGGGTACTGAGCAGTAACGGTATAACCTTGAAGAGCTTCATCACTTACCATCCTTTGGTAAATCAATTTAATGTGGCGCTAATATTAGCCTAAGTCGGCCAAGATTTCGTCGCTATTTTTAGACATCAGTTGTGCATTAGATAGGAAATTTCGGTATCCTGTGCGACCTAATTAGTTGGTTTATCATTATCTATTGGAACGACCTATGTCATTATCAGCGATTTTGACCGAAGCATATAACTTCTTTCGCAATCATATTAGTCAGTTAGCTATTTTAACCGTGCCTATTTTGTTTATTCAGGTGAGTATTCAATTATGGCTGGGAATGGAGATCAACAGTGCCGATTTAGAGAACCCACAGTTTGGTGCGTCTCATATGGTCGCTATGATGGTGTTGCTATTGGTATTTTCGGTGTTGATTGCATCGTTAACCCTGTTTATGGAAGTGAGATCCAATGGCCATGAGCCATCTAATGCCCTGATTTTAAAAACCAGTTTAAACTTTGTGCCGGGATTATTGCTGGCGGGTGTGATGTCAGGATTACTGATTTTAGCCCCGGTGATGTTGTTTGCCGCCTTTGGTCCCTTATGGCTAATCGGCTTGACCTTGAGCATCTATGTATTTGCGCGCCTCGCCTATGTTAACTTCATGGTGGTGGTTGAGCGATTAACGCCGCTTGAGGCGATTAAAGGCAGTTTCAAGTTTAGCTCTGCTATCGCCTTTAAAACGTTACTGGTATTAATGCTGTATATTCCCTTGTCTCTGCTGGGTGGCACCTTGTCGCAACTCGCCTCAGCAGTAGGCTTTCCGCTGATGTTGGTGGTCGAGGTGAGCGTGGCATTTATTGGGTTATTTGTTAACGTTGCGCTGTTTCGCTTATACATGGTGTCGCGTCCTAGCGTCGATGAGCACGTGTAGCGAGTGTTTATATAAGGGCCTGATAGGCCCTTTTTTGTAAGTTTTACGGAGTGTATGCCGTGCTGACCGATATCGAACTCGTGAGCGAATTTTCTCAAGTGCTTGGCGAAGATTATCGTATCGCCAAGAGCTACGTACGTGATGTACCTACCCAAGCCTTGCTGCATATCCGCAGCTTTACTCACAAATTGACCGACCAGTTAGCGCAGTCGCAGCAGATTATTTTTGATAGCCCTAACCTCTATGATCATATTGAGACCTTGAATCGGCAGCGGGTGATCAATGTGCGCATCACTCGAAGCCTGCATCGGCTGCGTGGTGATGGTAATCGAGGTGCTCATCCAGAAAAATATCACCTAACCGCCGAGGCGCTGCAAGAGTTGGCGCAGCGCTCAATTGAGCGTTTACTCAAGCTGGTGGTTGAGCTGTTTCCTATAGTGCACCAACGGCCAGCCCCTGAGTATCAATTTGAACCATTTGATTCGATTGCTGGTCGCGACTTATGTTATCGGGCGATCATGGAAAATGACCATCAGGCCCAGTATTTGGTGGGCATGTCGTTAAAAACTCGCGCGCTGATGCAGCGTGAGCAAGAGCAAGCACTAGCCGAGCAAGATGATGAGCCCAAGGTCCAGCATCAACGCAGTACCGACAGCTTTAAGCAAGCCGCCTATTGGTTTGCCCAAGCGGCGCCTCACCACCCCGAGGCCTTGTATGAACATGGGGTTAGCTTGCTGCACGGTTATAACGGCGAGCCAGATGCCAGCGCTGGCGAAACCGCGATCATCGGCGCTGCCAAAGCGGGTGTCGCCAATGCCATGGCTTTGTTAGGTTATTTTTACTTGGTGGGGGGCGAGCATATTGAGGTTAGCCATAGCGATGCCTTGCACTACCTGCAGGCGGCTGCGGCGCTGGAGCAGTCGGAAGCGATGGCCAATCTTGGGGTACTCTATTATCAGCAAGGCGATTATAGCCAAGCCTATCATTACATTTCGACTGCTGCTAACGCAGGTTTCCCCCATGCGCAGTATCATTTAGCCTTGATGTTGGCCCGAGGCGAGGGGTGTGAGCCCGACGCATTAGCCAGTCAGCATTGGATGGCCGAAGCGGCCGAGCAAGGTCAGCTCGACGCCATGTTGAATCGAGCACAGCAGATGCTCAACAACGATAATGCTCTGGGTGACGATTACAGTGTGGCCGAGCGTTATCTGCGCCAAGTGGTTAAATATGGCCACAGTGTCCCGGCCATGATTGAACTGAGTATCGCCTTAGCCGATGGTGTTTTAGGGCGTATTGATGTCGTGGGATCGGCGGCACTGCTTAATATGGCGCGCGCCCGTGCTAATGAACAGGAACTAGCGGTGATCGCGCCGTTATGGCGCTCATTGGTGGCGCAAATCGACAATGTGTTGGCGGTAACGGATAATCAGGCCGAGGTCTCGGCGCTAGAGCGGGCGAAAGAGTTGTTAGCTGAACCGATTTAAGCGGGTTTGCTTGCCCTATATAATCTAGCTGAGGCCAATGGCCTCAGCTAATACAAGCTTACTCGTTGGGGTTGTGGTCGAAGGTGCGGCCTTGGCGCGGCGTGGTAAATGGCGCCTGTTGCTCAAAGTATTCCGCTTGGGTATGGCGGCGCTGAGCCTGATGAGGCATCTCATCTTGTGCTGGCGAATACTGGCGAAACTTAGCCAGTTGGCGCTTTAAAAACAAGCGACCAAATACGCTGAGCAACACCAAGCTCACCGCCGCGATTAAGATGATAAAGGGCAGCGCTAGCAAGACCAATGTCATCACCACTAAACCGATAGCAAATGCCAACCACCCTTTGATTCCAGTGAACCTATGTTGCAAAGGTGTTTGCTGAAATTGATGATAAATCATAGTTTCTCCTGAATTTGCTGTGGCTTGATTCTGCCTACTTAGGCGGCAGAGATCACGTTAAATTAGCTTAATCTTAGTGTCAGCCACACATCGGTATGTTGGCTTGCTCGCTAAAAAACTGATGATAAACTAATCAGGCTTAACCGTTGCTGAATTATCCTCATTGGCTTGATTAAACGCCTGCGCCACACTCTTACAGATGGTTTCTCGTATCCATTTGTGTCCCGGCTCCTCATTATTACGCTCATGCCAAAGTAAGACATAGGCTAAAGGAGAAAATGCCACAGGTAGGGGTAATTCCACCAAGGGATAGAGTTTCTGGGCGTGACTGGCAAAGCTCGATGGTAGGGTAAAAATAAGGTCGCTATGGGCACAAACGCTGGCGGCACCATAAAAGTCCGGCACTGTGGTACTTAGGTGGCGACGATGGCCTTTTTTAGCTAAAAAGTAGTCGAGAGCCCACCACTCATTGCCCTCACAGCGCACCTGCACATGCGACATCTCTAGATAGACGGCCAAGCTCCAGGCGTTACTGTTGACCAGTGCGAGAATCGGATGTCCTTGGCGTACAAGGCAAACCTGATGATCTTTAAACAGGGTTTGATAGGCGATACCTTCGGGGAGGCGGTCGATAATCAGATCCGATTGCGGATTAAGGTCGCGGCCAGTAATGCCAAAATCTATCTGCCCTTGTTGCAATGCCGGCAGCGATTTTTCCAGCCAGAGGTAGGAGTCGAGCCGTAAGTTGGGCGCATTATTGAGCAGCGGGCCGATAAAATAGGGGATCAGGGTTTCGTAGGCGCTTTCGACCATGGCGAAGGAAAATTGTCGATTACTGCTAGCGGGCTCAAAATTGGGTGGCTGAGTCAGTTGATAAAGGCCTTGCAACATAGTGGGCAGTTGCTGACCTAGGTGCATCGCATGGGCGGTGGGTTTTAAACCGTGAGCGGTACGAATAAACAGTGGATCGCCTAAGGCATCTCGTAAGCGATTTAAGCTCTTACTCAAGGCCGACTGACTCACATGTAACCGATTAGCGGCGCGGGTAACACTGCGCTCTTCGAGCAAGACTTGCAGCATCACCAATAAGTTAAGATCGATACGGGCCAAATTGTCGAGATTCATAAGATATTCCTTAAAGGAAATTAGCTTTTGAAATTATACCATTTCTATTCATAACATCACTCGCTTAAAATGCTCGGCTTGCATATTTCCGATTAACTTACAGAGATTAAAGAAAGCTCATGCGTCGTAATTTGTTACCTATTTTAATGATGATGGTGGTGCTTAGCCCACTGGCCATCGATATCTACCTGCCTTCTATGCCAACCATGGCGGCAGAATTCGCCGTGTCGGCTAGTCAGGTGCAATCGACCTTAGTGCTGTTTTTATTTGCCATGGGCGTGGGGCAGATCCTCATTGGCCCGTTAGCCGACCGCTACGGTCGTCGCCCTGTGGCGCTGGGCGGTATTTTGCTTTATATCGCCAGCAGCTTAATGGCTGTGGTGGCGATGGAGTTTCATTGGTTGCAACTGGCTCGAGTGCTACAAGGGTTAGCCGCCTGTTCAACCTCTATTGTGGTCTTTAGTGCGATCCGCGATTGCTTCACTCCCAAAGAAGGAGCGCGTTATTACAGCTATATTAATGGTGTTATCTGCGTGATCCCAGCGTTGGCCCCGACCTTAGGCGGCTTGCTGGCCTTACAGTTTGGTTGGCGTTCGACATTTCTATTTATGACCTTGTATGGCTTATTGATGATGGTGCTGGTGAGCTATCGCCTGCCAGAAACTCGTCCTGCTAACACGGTCACCACAGGACCACTGTATCGTTGGGCTCGTTATAAGCCGATTTTACGCGAACCCCATTTTCTGTTTTATGCGGTGGCTTGTATGGCGGGGATGGCCTCAATTTTATGTTATGTCTCCTATGCCCCGGTGTGGCTTATCGAGCGTTTAGGCGTATCAGAGTTGACCTTTAGTGGTCTGTTTGCCCTCAATGCCGTGGTCAACATCATTGCCTGTTTTGCTGCCCCAGCGGTGATCAGCCGTTTGGGTAATCGCCCCACCGTTATCCTGGCGCTATTGGCGTTATTAGCTGCTGCGGTATTGGAGTTGGCGATGCAGTTTGTTGGCCCACAAACCGGCTTGCCTGCGGCGTTTGGTTTTATGTTACCCATGATGATGTTGTGTATTGGTTTTGCCCTATTACTGGGCCCAGCTACCAGCATGGCACTCTCGGCGTTTGGTGAACGTGCAGGGACAGCCGCTGCGATGTTAGGTTTTATTCAGATGAGTGGCGCCTCGGTCATCGCTGGACTGGTGCAGCAAACAGACTTAAGCGCGCCATATGCGGTGATTGTGGTGACCGGCGGGTTGTCGATCTTACTGCTAGGCATGATGGCGATGAGTCGGTTCGATAATTGCCATCAAGAGCAGCACGCCCACTAATGTGTCTATGTCCGTGGCGCCAAAAGTAGCCAAGGGCAGATAACGAATAATGATAACCTAACCCTTTTGCCTGCGCTGAGTGACCTAAAGCGCAGGCTTTTTTTATTATAGAACCTGCTAAAGGCGCGTTTTGAGCGTGGGTTTGGTAAACTTAGCGTTTGTGTGATGACTGAAATAGAGCCTGTTGTGAGTCGAGCCCTGTGTGAGCAATGCCAATACCCGCTAAATGCCTGCCTGTGCGCCCATATTAGGCCCATGTCGACTGAGCTCGAGCTGATTGTGCTGCAAGATCCCAGCGAAGTTAAGCATGCTAAAAATAGCGTTAAGTTAATGAAAGCCGTGCTTCAGCCGCTGCGTGTCGAGGTGGGGGAAACACCAAGTGATTTTGCCGCGCTTAAGGCCTATCTCGACAGTGTGGATAAGCCGATATATTTACTCTATCCCTCTGAGCATAGCCAAAGTATGACTCAGCAGAATATCGCACCTGATGCTGTGCTGTTACTGCTCGATGGCACCTGGCGTAAAGCCTATAAGTTATTGCAGCTCAACCCTTGGTTGCAACAGTACCCAGCGCTGCATCTGGAGCTGGATTCGCCCTCCCATTACACTATTCGAAAAGCGAAGCGTGACGACAGCTTATCGACCCTAGAAGCGGCGGCGTTGGCCATTAAAGCGGTAACGCCTCATGTTGATGTGTCGCCCCTTAGCGATGCATTGGCGGCATTAGTTGAGCAACGTCTCAATGCCATGCCAGTGGCTGTCAGGGCGCGTTATGGTCAAAATGACTAATTGACCTAAAAATGTGTGATCTATCGCCGTGGCTACGCTAACAATTTAGCACTGGGTCACGATAACAGGATTGGAACTGATGTTTAATGATGCCATCACTTGTGTGCAAGTGGTGAGATAGTTGTGTCAGTCATTGTCCATGCAGGGAGGCAGTGACTGACACGGCTGTCGGTTTCTTATTGCGCCCTGTATTTATCCCCTTAGAGCAAGCGGCGAGCATGGCTTTATTGCCGGTATTGCCCACCCCTTGCTTTATAAAGTGGCCTGGTTGCCATGACTCGATTTACATTTGCTCTCTTCTCGCATACTCAACGCCTAAAAATAAGCCGCTATCATCACGGGCAAGCAGCAGGTAATATCAGCATGCCATACTGCAAGTCAGTGATTTATCCTTGGCTAAATGGGCGCTTGGTGAACACTGGGATACATAGTATTGATACTCATCGTTTATCACACATAGGATTTGAGGAAAAAATGATGTTTCGTAAACCGCATTGCATCACATCGATATTCATCGGCTGCGCTTTGCTGTGCAGTGGCGCCGTAGTGGCCAAAGATGACCCTAGCCGAAATGAAAAAACCGCAACGACCGAGGCGCTATCGCGACAAACCGAGCAAGATCAATTAGCCAAGGCGCGCCAAGCGGCGAGCGAGACCGAGCAGCGTCAGCAAGAGGTATTGCAGCGCCAAGAAGCAGGCGAATGGCAAGCAGAGCAACGGGCTAAAGCGCAAGCCGACTTTAATCAGCGCGAAACCCGTGAACAAAAATATTTACGTGAAGCGGCCGAAGCGGCGGCAAAAACGCGTAAAATCCCGCAACCTTAGGATGAATTCGCATACCTAGTGTGCAAATGACCCTTAACGTGGATCATTGAAATAGGAAATACCGTGAGTTGTTGTCCTTTATGTAAGAGCCCGTCGTTATCTGCATTTCATCAAGATAAGCAGCGCGCCTATTTTATCTGCTCAGTGTGCCAACTGGTCACTGTGCCCGACGAGTATTTGCTCAGCGCCGCCGACGAGAAAGCGTTTTACGATAATCATCAAAATAATAGTGACGATTTGGGCTATCGCCGTTTTTTAAGCCGCACGTGGAGCCCGCTATTGCCGCGGCTGACACCCGCCATGCAAGGGTTAGATTTTGGTTGTGGCCCAGGGCCAACCATCAGTGTGATGGCTGACGATGCTGGCATCACTATGGCCAATTATGATCTGTATTATTTTAACCATCCTGAGCTGTTAGCCCGCCAATATGACTTTATTACCATGACCGAGGTGATTGAGCATGTTGCCGATAGCGCGGCATTGTTGCAGCAATTGGATGCCTTGCTCAAGCCCAATGGGGTGTTGGCTATCATGACTAAACGAGTCTTGGGCGCCGAGGAATTTGCCCGCTGGCACTATAAGAACGATTTGACCCATATCCGTTTTTACAGCATTGCCACCTTTGAGTGGATAGCTAAGCAGTGGCAGTGGCAGCTAGAAGTGATTGATAACGATGTGGTATTTTTTACCAAAAGTGCCCGTTAAGGATTAAGCGGTTACAGCAGGCGCTAATGCTACCTGCTGGCAAAGAACTTTTTACTCGGTTTTATCTCGCCTATTGCTGCGCTATTTGGCTGCCTGTTAGGGCCATTGCGCGGCTTGCGTCCTCATTTTTTAATATCAAAAAAGCAATACGTTACAATTAAGTTATGTAGATTTTACGCTCTGGCACTTGATCTTAATCCTGGTTTCACCGCTTAATAGTCAGCTAAATATCGATATCCTCATATCTTGAGTGTCTCGGTAACATTTAAATGTTTTTAGCTGCGCAACGAGAGGGAACCACTGATGATGCGAACAATTATCGCGCTGGGGGTGTCGATAGCAGTGTTATGTACTGCAACGGCCGCACAGGCGACACAAGTCGACGATATACAAAGCTTTACACTCGATAATGGCATGAAGATCATGGTGTTAGAAGATGCTTCTATCCCCAATGCCAACATGTACCTATTTTGGAAAGTCGGCTCGCGTAATGAAGTCCCCGGCATTACCGGAATTTCTCACTTTTTCGAACATATGATGTTTAACGGCTCAAAAAAATATGGTCCTAAGATGTTTGACAGAACCATGGAAGCCGCGGGGGGAGCCAATAATGCTTACACCACAGAAAACGTCACTGTGTATACCGACTGGTTTCCTGCCAGCGCGCTAGAGACCATTTTTGACCTCGAAGCCGATCGCATTGCGCATCTGGATATCAATGCTGAAATGGTAGAAAGTGAGCGCGGCGTGGTGACCTCTGAGCGCACCACAGGGCTAGAAAACTCTAACTGGCGCACCATACAAGAAGAGCTCAAAGGTGTCGCGTTTAGAGCGCACCCTTACAGTTGGTCGGTGATAGGCCATGAATCGGATATCGCCGCCTGGACCCTAGACGATTTAGTGCAATACCATAAGACTTACTATGCACCTAATAATGCGGTGGTGGTGATTGCGGGCGATGTGAAGCTCAATGAAGTGAAAGCCTTAGCCAATAAGTACTTTGCGCCAATTCCAGCTCAAGCGCCGCCGCGCGAAGTGAAAACCGTGGAGCCGCTGCAAAAAGGCGAGCGCCGCACCTATGTGCACAAGGCCTCGGTCAGTACGCCTAACGTGATGCTGGGCTATCATGTGCCCGCCACGACCCACGCCGATTACTATGCACTGGATCTCTTGTCCTCTATTTTGACCTCAGGCAATAGCTCGCGTCTCTATCAAGGCTTGGTAGAGCAACAAGTGGCGATAGAAGTCGAAACCTATATGCCGAT
Organism: Shewanella sp. 492; assembly: GCF_059338445.1. Lineage (NCBI taxonomy): Bacteria > Pseudomonadati > Pseudomonadota > Gammaproteobacteria > Alteromonadales > Shewanellaceae > Shewanella > Shewanella sp. 492. The sequence continues at coordinate 3,745,868 of NZ_CM181702.1, read as the reverse complement.
GAGTTTTGACCCTAACTTGTTTTACGTTATGGGGGTGGCAAACCCTGGGATCACCGCCACGGAACTCGAAAAAAGCATGATTAGCGAAATTAACCGCGTTGCACGTGAAGGCGTTAGTCAGCACGAATTAGACAAGGTTAAAAATATCAAATTGATGGACTTCTATCGTTCGATGGAAACCATCAATGGTAAAGCCAACACCCTAGGCACCTATGAGCTTTATTTTGGCAATTATGCTCAGTTATTTAATGCGCCTGGGTCCTATAACAAGGTCACCCCAGATGATATTCAACGTGTAGCGCAAACCTATTTACGTCGTGCCAACCGCACCGTTGCCGTATTGGCGGCCACAGAGGAGAGTGACCAATGAAGCAGTTTATTAGCCAAATGCCCGCCAAGTTGTCGACATTAGCGCTGACCGCGCTGCTGGCGGCCACGCTAGGCTTATCTGGTTGTACGACGACTCAAACGCCTGTGTCTGACAGTGCCAGTTTTAAGATGCCCGCTTATGAGCGTTATCAACTCGACAATGGCTTAACTGTCTATTTAATGCCGCAGACGGAGGTCCCCTTAATTACCGTTAATGCCGTGGTGCGTGCGGGCGCCGTTAACGATACAACTTCCGGTGTGGCGCTGATGACGGCGCAGTCTTTACTGCTTGGCGCTAATGGTCAGTCAAAAGCCGACATTGAACAGATGGTCGATTTCCTCGGGGCGTCTATTGGGGCCAGCGCTGGCAAAGAGGGCACCTATATTGGCGCCGACTTTATGGCGAAAGATAGCGATAAGATGTTGCCATTGGTGCGAGACTTATTGGTGACGCCTGATTTTTATGCCGAAGAGTTTGATAAGTTGCGTCAGCGTGAAATGGCCGCGTTAGCGCAAGCGAAAGAGAGCCCACGCAATGTGATTGGTCGCTATTTCGATAAGCTAATATTTGGTCAGCACCCTTATGGTAATCCCACTTCTGGGACGCGTACCTCGCTGGAGCAGCTTACTATCTCTCAGCTTAGAGCGTTTCATAAAAGCTATTACCAACCACGCAACGCCGCCATCACTGTGGTGGGAGACTTTTCCCCAGCAGTCATGAAAGCCAAACTAGCCAGCTTGTTTAGCGATTGGCAAAATGGTGAAGCGATTCAAATGCCCGCTTTAGCCCAAGGGCAGCCAGCGTTAGACCAGAGTAACGTCTTGCTGGTGAATAAGGGCGATGCCATTGAAACTACCTTCTTGATCGGTGGCAAAGGGGTCACGCGGGATAATCCTGATTTGGTTGGCTTACAAGTGGTGAATACCATATTGGGCGGTCGCTTTACCTCATGGTTAAATGATGAATTAAGGGTTAACGCCGGCCTAACCTATGGTGCTCGCTCAGGTTTTAGCGCTTATTCTCAGGGCGGGGTGTTTAAAATTAGCACCTTTACCAAGAGTGAAACCACCAAAGATGCCATCGATTTGGCCTTAAAGACCTACGCGAGATTATGGGAGAAAGGGATCGATCAGGCCACCTTAGACTCGGCCAAAGCCTATGTTAAAGGGCAGTTTCCGCCTAAATTTGAGACCAGCGGTCAATTGGCAGCCCTGTTGTCCGACATGTATTTGTACGGTTTCGACGACAGTTATATTAACGAGTTTCAAGCCAAGGTTGATGGCCTGACCATTGCCGAAAGCCAGCGCTTAATCAGTCGCTACTTCCCGCAGGATAAGTTGCAATATGTGCTGATAGCTAATGCCAGCAAGATTGCCGATGTTGCGGCGCAATATGGCGAGGTTAAGCAAGTTGAAATTGATGCCGTTGGATTTACTCAGTAAGTCCACATCCTAGCAGTGCAGACCTTGCTGTTAAATAACCAGCCCCAGTAACCTTAAATTACTGGGGCTTTTTTATGATTAACGATTAGCGCTGCTTATAGGCGCTCAAGTGTTAAAGCGCGCCTTCGTAGCCAATTTGTCGCCAAGCCTCGTAACTGATGATCGCTACCGCATTAGACAGATTTAAGCTGCGACTGCTGCCTGCCATGGGGATTTTTAGGCGCTGTGTGGTCGGTAAGGATTCGATGATCTCCATCGGTAAACCGCGGGTCTCAGGGCCAAACAACAACACGTCATCTTTCTCAAAACTCAGTTCGCTGTGTGGACGGCTGCCTTTTGTGGTGCACGCCATTATGCGCTTACCTGCCATTGCCTCGAGAAAATGGGCAAAGTCTTTGTGGCGAGTCACCCGGGTTAAGTCGCTGTAGTCTAAACCCGCGCGGCGCAGCTTTTTCTCTTCTAAATCAAATCCAAGTGGCTCAATTAAGTGCAGTTGGCAGCCATTATTAGCACATAAGCGAATGATGTTGCCTGTGTTAGGGGCGATTTCGGGTTCATAAAGGGCGATATGGAACATGCTGGCCTACCTTTGGATTGATGAGCGGCGATTATACGGTAAAAGTCGATGGTGGAAAACGTCACTGTGAGTGGGATCGTGAATCTCATCATCGTCATCAACATGGTCGGCATTTAGGTTTATATTACCTAGGACTGTCATTAATTGCTGAGATAGATATGGAGCTGGCTAAACTTTCACGTATTAGCATGAAACACTTAATCACGTTGCACGTGATGCTGGACACCTTGAGTGTGACTGACAGCGCTCGGCGGCTGTGCCTTAGCCCATCAACGGTGAGTAAGACCTTAAGCCAACTGCGCAATAGCTTAGATGACGAGTTGTTTTACCGTAATGGTAATAAGTTGGTTGCCACGCCTGTTGCCCGTCGACTTGGGCCGAGTGTGCATCAAATCATTAATGATATAAACCAGATGGTCAGCCAAGAGGCGTTTAATCCTGCCCTGTATGAGGGCTGCTTTTCGTTAGCTATGCGTGAAAGCACCTTTGAACTGCTCGCGGCGAAGTTAACCGCCACTGTGCTGAAGATGGCGCCCAACATTCGCTTAACCATCTGCGCCAAGGAGGGAATAGGCTTCGACGGTTTAGTGCAGGGAACACTGGATTTCATCATCTTGCCCCATGATCGCAGCCAGCCGCCTATCACCCAGCAAGACTTGGTGTGGGAAACCTTAATTGATGATCAGATGGTATGTTTAATGAGTCCGGCGCATCCATTGGCTCATCAAGAGACCATTACCATGGCCGATTACTTAGATTTTAGTCATGTGGGAATAAGCGATGCCGACTTAAATATTCCCTTTTTTGAGATGCAGTTAGCTCAGCAGTCACGCCAGCGGGCGACCCCTGTAGTGGTGCCCGACTTTGGCAGTGCGGCGTTAATGTGTCATCACAGTGAACTGCTGTTTACCTGCTCGCGTCATTGGGCCAATACCGCTTCTCAGGCCAAAGGGTTAGTCACTAAAGCGCTACCATTCGATTATGGCAAGGTCGCCTACAGTCTGGTTTGGCAGCGTCAGAGCATGAATGATCCCGCGCTGCGTTGGCTCTATCAACAGATAGTGGAATGCAGTCGAGTGGCGTTTGAGTGAAGGGGGGCGTTGGGGTTTTAGTGTTGGGCTTAATGGTTTTTTATTTGCCACTAAAGCAGATAATTCCAAAAATCCAGCCTAGTTCTTATGACTGATTTCATCAAGGATCGTAATCTGTATGGTTGATTTATTTTGTAAAAAAAAACGATTATGTAACGATGCTGAATCATAAATGCAACAAACAAAGGACTGTAAATGAACAAAAAATATATCGCTGCGCTGCTCACTCTGCTAGTCAGTTCGTCAGTGTTTGCGAATACTCAGTGTAAGACTGTCTTTAAAGTAACCTATGATGATGCGTTAACCTTGCAAACAGACAGCATTCTACAGGTTGACCCTGATTTTGATGTAAACCAAGCACTCACTCTAGAGTTAACTTCTACTAATTGCGCAATACGCACCAAGAACATTAATGAAGTACCGGACGTTTTCCTAGAGGGCGATAGTCGTACTATCATTCAAAAGCGTGAAAATGTGTTAACGACGTATGTTCAGATATATAAGGGCGCTAGGTGGGTAATCACTAGTTATAGTCAAGCGCTTATCGATCTTAATAAAGATGAACAAGAGCCGGTGTAGTACATTTCATTTTAATAATTTATCGACTAAATATAGATTTTGTACAAAAGGAACTCTCGGGTTCCTTTTTTTAATCTGGCTGACCTCGCTAGGGTTATGATTATATCTATAGTTATCTATTGTTTTTAAGCGTTATAGTTCAACAGTGATCAGCCAGATAGCTTAATTGGTTCGCATGCTCATCAGGGGGGAGTTCGTGATGGAAAACAGTGTCAGATTGCGGGATTTTATTCAGTCATTTACCCATTTAATCGAACACGTCGGCAGCGATGAGGTGCGTATTTTGGCTGATGGAAAAAACCTACTGTCAGCACTTATCCGTCATGATGATTGGTTGCCCGAAGCGTTTGCCCAGCCGAGCATGGACAGGTATCAACAGTATTTGCTCTATTGCGATCCGCTGGAGCGTTTTTCTGTGGTGAGTTTTGTATGGGCGCCGGGACAAACGACCCCAGTGCATGATCATACCGTATGGGGCATGGTTGGCGTTATGCGCGGCGCCGAGCTCTGTGAGGAGTTTGAACTAGACCCTGCAACCGCTCGCTTGCGTGCAATCGGTTCACATCATTTGCCCACGGGCGGCGTTGATCTCGTATCACCGCGCATTGGCGATATCCACAAAGTTTCAAATGCCCTTAAGGATAGTGTGTCGATCAGCATTCACGTCTACGGCGGCAACATCGGTGCGGTAAAACGCCATGTGTATGACCTCCATTCTGGGCAGAAAAAGCCATTTATTTCTGGGTATACCAGCAAGGTCATCCCTAATATATGGGATCATGAAGCCGAGTAGACTTCGGCGGTGCCTTTTTTGGGCAAGAGTGTTTTAAGGTCGCACCTTCATGGTTGTTACTTGCCTGCGGCGGTGATGCATATGGATATACGAATGTCGTGATCACAGGGATGTGACGGAACGACCTTATGTGCAGGTACGGCTTCGGGGCGCTGTGCGCCGTCCTGGCCGCTTAACGAAAACGTCCCTGTTTTCGATGCCCTCAGCCGTATCTACACTGGGTCATTCAGTCTCTTCGATTTAACTTTATTTGGTGTGAATTCAGAGTTAAAAGCTAAGAAACTTTTGCCCCAAAGTGTGCTGGTCTTGGAATGAAGAACGATGACATTTGTTTGAGTAGCGGCTGGCTGTATTTTCATTTATTGAAAGTGTTTGAAGGTCGAACCTTCAATGTGAGTTAATTGCTTGCAGCAGGCTAATGTGCAGATACTGCTTCGGGGCGCTTTTCGCCGTCCTTGGCCGCTTAACGAAAACATCCCTGTTTTCGATACCCTCAGCCGTATCTACACCGGTTATTCTGTCTCTTCGATTTAGCTTCACTTGGTGTGAGCCGCTAGTCCAAAAGCTAACAAACGTTCGCCATGTTCGATGCACGCTAAAAACAGAGCGAAAAACGTGTTTTTTATGCTCGATAAACAGCCTGCAATTTTATAATTAGTTGAATTGTTGTGATTTAATAATTTGTTGTAGAGACCTCTACATCAACTCGTTCTGTTTTGCGGGGAACTTATTCAACTTTTATGGATGCGATGTTCACTTTATCGCTTTATTTCAATGTATTAGCGTGTCATAGTTGCTGCAGGTTAAATTTTGGACAGCAGTTTGTTGAGCTGCTATTCAATAAGCTGTTATGTGTTTAAGAGGTTTTATGATTGATAGTCGATTGAAAAGGTATTGGTTAGCTGAGCTGAAACAATCAGCGACATCTCTTGAAAAACTTTATCGAAGTAATAACTGGAATGACGAGCTTGAATTTTCGGTTGAAAAATCCATTTTCCTCGGCTTCTACGCTATCCGTAAATTGAAAGAAAGCGGTTTACTTCCAAATAACGTCATAAGTCTTAACTGGAAAATTACGACGTATCCTAAAGCAGATAAGCCTAAACAAAATAAGTTCATAAATGACTACCAGCTTTTTTCTGGCGGTTCAAAGCAACTTAGTTTGAAGGTTTTATGTAATCAATTTGTACATAGTAATCATTTCTCACCCTTTCTTCCTGATGGTCATGTTTGTGTAGGGTTCTTCTTTGCTTCAGACAGAGAAAGTAAAAAAGAGTTGTATTATCTGCAGCTTGTAAGCGTGATTAATGTTTTTCTTAGCGTGGTTAATGAGAAGAGAATGACGTTAGAATTAGTACATAATGAAAGTGAATTCTCTGTCAAACTACCCAACACATAACAAGCACTTTAAACGGACAAAAACAGTTGGTTAGGTTCCGCTTTGCTTCACATTTTAACCCACTATTTTTGTCCGCTTAAGTGGGCGTTAACCCATAAAAAAATTAATCTGAAACATACCAATTAGAACATTAGTCCTAACAAGCTTTGTTCAAAAATAAGTTAGCTTTTGATTGTCCGAGTGACACTAGTAAGGTCAAATCGAAGAGATTAAGAACTCGGGTGTAGGTGCGGCTGTGACCTTCCGTGACATGGATTGTACTTGAACAACGTCCATGTCTAAAAGCCAGTTCGGCATCCATGCCTCTCGTTCGTTAGCGCGAAGCTGGGCTTCACTCACCGTGTCACAGAAGCACCTGCACTAAAGGCCTGCGGCAAGCAATTCAAAATGATGAAGGTTAACGCTACCATCAATCAATAAAAACCAACTCGACTAAATGCTACAAGCCAAAAAAAGCCAACACCTTGATTCGAAGGCCAAGATACTTTGTCCAAAAATAATTTAGCTTTTAACAGTTCTGTGGATATCAATTACGGCTAAATCGAAGAGATTAAGAACTCAGTGTAGGTATGGCGGTGGGGGTTGGTGGCATGGATGCCACCGTCGAGCTTATAGGGATATACTTGCAGCGCCCCACCGAAATACCTGCACGAAAGGCATGCTGCAGGCAATTGGTTGCCATGAAGGTTAACGCTACCATCAATAAATAAAAACTAACTCTACTAAATGCTACAAGCCAAAAAAAGCCAACACCTTGATTCGAAGGCCAAGATACTTTGTCCAAAAATAATTTAGCTTTTAACAGTTCTGTGGATACCAATTACGGCTAAATCGAAGAGATACATAACTCGGTGTAGGTATGGCGGTGGGGGTTGGTGGCATGGATGCCACCGTCGAGCGTATAGGGATATACTTGCAGCGCCCCACCGAAATACCTGCACGAAAGGCATGCTGCAGGCAATTGATAAACCATAAAGTCATGGTTTCAAATATCCTTTTAAATACCAAAGTCAGCTTGACGCTCAAAAACTAAAGATGGGCGATTGGCGTTATAAGCTCAAAAATCACCTTACAAATACACATTGGGCAAAACCAAATGCTGCACGCCTCGCTGCGACAGCTGTGTGGCGAGCTGCTGGATATTGGCTTCATGGCAGTTTGGCCAGTTCTTCGCTTCACCCGTAACGCCGTGATGATGAAAGGCGTTGAGTTTGATGCGCACCGACTCGGGTAGCTGGTTAAGGTAGTGGGACAGGGCAGCTATCTCGTGGTCGAAATCACTGATGCCGGGGATATGCAGTAGGCGCACTTCGTACAACTTTTCATGTTGGGCTAATAGGGTTAGCGATTGAAATACCCTGTGGTTATCGCGCCCGGTGATGTAGTTGTGGGTCTCTTGCTGCCAGGCTTTTACATCCACCATAGCGCCGTCGAGATAGGGCAATAGTTTGTGCCAACCTGTGTGGCTTAGGCTGCCGTTGGTGTCGAGCATACAGCTGAGGTGGCTAAGTTGCGGGCTGGCTTTTATCGCCTTAAATAACGCGATAACAAATGGCAGCTGTAAGCTGGCTTCGCCGCCGCTAATCGTGATGCCGTTGATAAAGGGGAGGTTAATGCGGATCTGCGCCAGTAACTGATCGACACTGTATTGCTGGGTTTTCGGGTTAGATTGTTTACTGCAAGCGGACAAACACGCATCACACTGGTTGCAGCGTTGGCTATCCCACACAATACGTGGTTTCACGCCGCTGCTATCTAAGGCGAGCGCCGCCTGTGGGCAGGCGGGAATACAGTCGCCGCAATGATCGCAGGGTGTGATGGTGTGGGGGTTATGACAGTTTTTACAGCTGTAATTACACCCTTGCAAAAAGATCACCAGCCGACTGCCCGGCCCGTCGACACAGGAGAAGGGCAAGATCTGGCTGACATTGGCCAATGGACTTACCGATGATCGATCCACATTAGCTCTACTTGCAGCTACTTTATTCACCGCTCTTTACTCACTGTAGCTGGGCGTGAGTTCAAGGGCGGCCACTCTCGGCTGACGCTTGAGTATGCCGGTATTCTGCGCTGCTTCGGCGCCTAGCCCTGTGGTATTGGTGCGTGAGCCTTGCTGTTTAAAGGCGGCGATATCGGAGAGTTTTATCATGTAGCCGGTAACGCGAATTAAGTCGTTAGAGGCAACATTGGCGCTAAACTCACGAAAGCCTAAGTTGAATGCGCCCTTGCAGAGTTGCAGCATGGCCTCGGGGTTTTGCTTCACGGTAGCATCTATGGTGAGAATATCGCTGATCCCTGAGGTGTAGTATTGATGGTGCGGCGCTAACGCTTGAATATGCGCCACGGGATTGGGCTCGGTGCCATAGGGAATACGCACGCCAGGGGTGACATCCACATCGAGGCTGATACCGCTTTGCGAATGCAGTAGGGCGCGGTCATTATAACCGTAAGTCACAGGCGTCGATTTAACTATGCTATCTAATGCTTTCGATATCCGGTAGCCCAGCTGATTGGCGCCGTCGTGATGGCCGTAATGTTTACTGGGTTTGGCGCTCATCTGCTCAGATATGGGCGCATTGCCAAGCAGAATATCCACCGCCTCGGCCATGCCGTAAATGCCAAACATGGGGGCGAAACGTGACGGCTCAATAAGCCCCTCTTTTACCAAGAAGCTGTCGAAAAAATGCGACTCTTGATGGAGGAATGTAGCCCGGGCTTCGATGAGCTCATAGGCGAGGGCACAGTAGGTTGGCAGAGTATGTTCAAAGAAGGCGTCGATGCAACTTGCCTGACGGGCCAGTTGCTTTAGATTAATCCTGACCAAGGTATTAGCGCCGCCGGCGAGGGGCAGCGCGTTATAACAGCTGACAATGCCGAACCCTTTAGCGTCAAAGGCGCTGGCGTGCAGTGGGTAGTTGGCTATATGGGGCTTATTACATTCACAAATATTGCTAGCTGCCATCAATAGCAGATCATCGGGCGTGGTGGCCGGGTCGTACATAAAGGTCAAGTTAGGCACCACCTGTTTAAGCTCGGCATCGATTTTAAGCAGGGTGCGGCAAACGATATTATCGCTTGGGCCGATATTAACGTGCACAAAGGCGTCGGGCAGGGTGCGATCGAGCATGATCCACACGTTTTTCAGCTTGCGATATAAGGTTTGTTCATCAACGCCGTCAACGTAGGGCATGAGTAGTTCATCTAGCTGACCCAGATACACAGGCATATTAGTGACCGATGGCACATGATGATAGAGGATGATCAGCGCGTTGAGCGCTTCATCTAAATCTGTCGCGGCGGCGAGTTCTAAGTAGGCGGAGCCTTGGCGCAGAAATTTAGCATAATCGGGCAGCACATAGCGTGGTTTAAAGGGGGCGTGGCCCTCAAACATGTCGCAAATAATCCCCGCTTGCATGGCCGTGGTTACGGCATCGGACACCGCGACATAGGGCAAGCTCGCTTCAGCCTCTAAGGCCAGATAGTTCGACTTTTGTTTGGGAGAGAGATGAGGGTCGCTAACTATGCTTGCCAGTGTATTGAGTCGGGTCATGATAGGTATCCACAAAAAGAATATGGATATAATTTACGTGGTTCGCGTTTGGGCTAACAGTGAAAAACCGCTAATAGAGCGTTTCCAATCTGGAAATCCGCGGGGTGATATCTTAGTTTTTATTGAAGGTGAGATCTCGATTGACGCTGTGAGTTTGTAGGTAGGGCTTGATAACAACCAGGCCAAACCCTCAGAATGAGAGGATTTGGCCATGGCTGAGTGAGATTAGAAGAAACCTAATGGGCTGGTCGAGTAGCTAACCAACATGTTTTTGGTGTTTTGATAGTGGGCTAGCATCATCTTATGGTTTTCACGACCGATCCCCGACTGCTTGTACCCCCCAAAGGCCGCATGGGCTGGGTAGGCGTGGTAGCAGTTTATCCACACACGGCCTGCCTGTATGCCACGGCCCATACGTTGGGCGCGATTCATATCGCGGGTCCATACGCCGGCGCCTAAGCCAAACTGCGTATCATTGGCGATAGCCAGCGCCTCAGCCTCATCTTTAAAGGTGGTCATTGAAATAACCGGGCCAAAGATCTCCTCTTGGAACACGCGCATATTATTGGTGCCTTTGAGAATGGTTGGATTAACATAAAAACCATTGCTCTGCTCACCGCTGAGCTGGCAAAGTTCACCGCCAATGATCACTTCGGCGCCTTCGTTGCGGCCGATGTCGATGTAGCTCAGAATTTTATCGAACTGCTCTTTAGAGGCTTGTGCGCCCACTTGGGTGTCGGTGTCGAGTGGATTGCCCTGCTTGATGGTTTTAGCTCGGGCGATAACCCGCTCGATAAACTTATCGTAAATCGATTCGGCCACTAATACCCGCGATGGACAGGTGCAGACTTCGCCTTGGTTAAAGAAGGCCAGTAACATACCTTCGATCGCCTTATCTAGGTATTCATCTTCATGATCCATCACATCGGCAAAGAAGATGTTAGGGGATTTACCGCCCAGTTCAACAGTCGATGGGATTAAGGATTCGGCGGCGCATTTTAAGATGTGGTGGCCTATTTGGGTCGAACCGGTAAAGGCCAATTTTGCAATGCGTGAGCTAGTAGCGAGTGCTTGGCCCGCTTCTTTACCAAAACCGTTAACCACGTTAAGTACACCTGCGGGAAGCAGATCTTCAATCAGCTCAAGCATCACTAAGATAGAGGCCGGTGTCTGCTCTGCAGGCTTAAGGACGATGCAGTTACCGGCGGCGAGTGCGGGGGCGATTTTCCATGCGGCCATCAGTAGGGGGAAGTTCCAAGGAATAATTTGTCCGACCACACCTAATGGCTCAGGAAAGTGGTAGGCCACCATGTTGTTATCAATGTCGGCCGCGCTGCCTTCTTGGGCGCGAATACAGCCAGCAAAGTAGCGAAAGTGATCAACAAACAGCGGCAGATCGGCGTTTAGGGTTTCGCGCACCGCCTTACCGTTTTCCCAGCTTTCGGCTACCGCAAGGTATTCGATATTTTGCTCGACGCGATCGGCGATGCGCAGTAATACGTTTGAGCGTTCGGTCGCCGAGGTCTTACCCCAGGCGTCTTTGGCGGCATGGGCAGCTTCGAGCGCTAATTCAATATCTCTCGCATCTGAACGTGGCACTTGGCAAAACGCTTGGCCATCAACTGGCGAGCTGTTAGTAAAATATTCACCGCTTACAGGTGCGACCCATTTACCACCGATAAAGTTATCGTACTGACTTTTGAAGGTGACGAGTGAGTCGGCGCTACCCGGTTTTGTATAAATCATGCTGCTTCCTTGTATTGATTTGAGTATTGATTCGAGTCTTATTTCGTGCCGCCATCTTGTGCGCGGTTGGTATAGTGAGCGACTGACTTATCGCTCGATAAAATAGGGTTAAGCAGGTACTTGCCTGTCGCTTGTGTGTCACTGACCTGCTGATGTGCCCTACTGCATTTGGTCTATTACATAGAGCACGTTACAAGGTGCGCGCCAAACTGGCAGGAGTTGTGTTGATTGTTTGGTAACAGTATGATGAAAAGCTAATTTTTGATGTCTGAATGTGCGTGTTCCAGTAAGAGGTAGCACTGGAAGGGTCGTCGCACTGTGACATAAGTGCACAGCCGCTGTGCCAAAATGGAACACTGTTATGACGATTGCTCCACAGACAGAGGCTTGGTTATCTGACTCTTGGTCACGCAGCCAAGGTGCAGGATTATCAGAAACCCAGCTGCCACAAGCCGTGCGTTTAGAAAGCGACGCGCTCGCCGAACGCCACGAGCTATATCGCAAATTAATCGCCCTGATTGAACAACACGCTTTACCCTTGTTTCATCAGCTCATGGCGCATACTCAGAGCCGCCTTATTTTGTCTGACAACGAAGGTTATGTGCTGCGCCATTGGGGGGTAGCACAATACTCTAATAAGTTGGCCAATGTGGCGCTGGATATCGGGGTCAATTGGCATGAGCAGTACCGAGGCACTAACGCCATTGGTACGGCGCTAACCTCAAAGCAAGCGGTATCTGTGATTGGCGATCAGCACTTTATTCGTCAGCATCGCTTTATGAGTTGCACCGCTACGCCCATTTTTTCGCCCACGGGGGAGATGCTCGGCGCTATCGACATCACCAGCGAACAACAACGCCATAGCCAGCAGACCCTGTTGTTGATCGCCAGCTTAGCGCAACAGATTGAAACGGCGCTATTATGCCATCTGCCCGGTAGCCACTATCGTATTGACTTAGCTGAGCAAGCTTCGCTTATTACCTCGGGATGGCAAGGTATAGTGGTCGCTAATGCCGAGGGTAAAATATTGGGCTGTAACCCGATGGCCCACAAACTGCTGCAGAGCGCCAAGGTGGGTGACGATATTCATCAATATTTGGGGCAGCAATGGCATCGCCCCGAACAGTTATTACAGCATCAAAGTTTACACCTTAAGACCCAAGAGTTAGTGCCCAGTAGCCGCTCTCATCTGGTGAGTCAGCAGATAGGCGTGCGTTTTCGTGACCCGCAATTGGAGCGCGCTTGGCAGCAGGCCAACAAGGTGGTTAAACGTAATATTCCGTTATTGGTGTGCGGTGAAACTGGGGTCGGTAAAGAGCAGTTTATTAAAAAGTTGCATCATCAGAGCAGCCGTAGCCAGCACCCATTAGTGGCGGTCAATTGCGCCGCCTTACCGAGTGAGCTGGTGGAATCAGAGCTGTTTGGTTATCAGGGGGGCGCATTTACCGGTGCCAGTCGCAGTGGTTATTTGGGCAAGATCCGTCAAGCCGATGGCGGCTTTTTGTTCCTCGATGAAGTGGGCGAAATGCCCCTTGCGGCGCAAGCGCGCTTGTTGCGGGTATTGCAAGAGCGCGAGGTGGTGCCTGTTGGCAGCAATCACACCTTCAAAGTCGATATTCAAGTGATTGCCGCTACCCATATGGATTTAGCGTCTCTGGTCGAGAAAGGCTTGTTTAGACAAGATTTATATTATCGACTCAATGGCCTGCAAGTGGAGCTGCCGCCGCTGCGCGATCGCCTAGATAAGGCGCGGATCATCGATAAATTACACAAGCGTTATCGGGTGGCGCCGCAAGCATTATGCGCTGAACTGTTAGCGCGGCTGTTATGTTACGCCTGGCCGGGTAATTTACGTCAGTTAGATAATGTGATGCAGGTGGCGTGTTTGTTGGCCGAGGGCGACGAGGTATTAGCGTGGCATCATCTGCCTGATCATATGCAGCAACAGCTGCGTGTGGCCGATCATCTATTGCCGATAGAGTCAGTGCTTGAAGAGAGCCAGTCAAAAGCGGGTCAATCCCTCAATGCCACCATTAATGCCAATGTCGCCGCCTTGTATCATGAGTGTCAAGGCAATGTGAGTTTGTGCGCCAAACGTTTGGCGATCAGCCGTAATGCGCTGTACCGTAAATTAAAGGCCTTAGGGCTGAAGTAAGCTTGGTTACATGGTCTGATTTGAGCGAAATATGTGACTGACCGCGCTAAGCTAAATATGATGTAAATGCGCCAGCTCACGAAGCTGACCTGAGACAATATCACCACTTGCTTGTGTGGCGTTATCACCATTAAGGTAAGCGCCAATGAGCTTGTACCATCAATAATCACTGATTTAAATCAGTTGGGAGAGAAGCATGTTTGATGCATTAGTGTTAACTCAGCAAGATAAAGTGACGCACGCCAGCGTGACGCAATTGAGCGAAGATCAGCTTCCGGCTGGCGATGTGGTAGTTGATGTCGCCTATTCCTCTCTCAACTATAAAGATGGCCTGGCGGTGACAGGCACTGGCAGAATTATCCGCCAGTTTCCTATGGTACCGGGCATCGATTTTGCGGGCGTGGTGAGCGAATCGGCAGATCCACGCTACCAAGTGGGTGATGAGGTGATCCTCACTGGTTGGGGCGTGGGTGAAAATCATTGGGGTGGTATGGCGCAAAAAGCACGCGTCAATGCCGACTGGTTAGTCCCCATGCCAGCAGGATGTGATGCCGCCAAAGCCATGATGATAGGCACCGCCGGGCTTACCGCCATGTTGTGTGTACAGGCATTGCAACGCGCCGGAGTGACGCCAGAGCAAGGTGAGGTGCTCGTCACTGGCGCCAGTGGTGGTGTCGGCTCGGTTGCGGTGACCTTGCTTGCCAGTGCGGGTTATCGTGTGGTGGCCTGCAGTGGCCGCGTTGAACAAAATGGCCCTATGCTTAAACAGTTGGGCGCGGCAGAGGTGATGGATCGCGCCGAGTTACAGCAAGATGCGAAACCCTTAGAGGCCCAGCGCTGGGCAGGTGTGGTCGATACCGTTGGCGATAAAATTTTAGCGAAAGCATTGGCGCAAATTAACTATGGCGGCGCCGCGGCCATTTGTGGTCTTGCGGGCGGATTTGCACTGCCCACCACAGTGATGCCCTTTATTTTGCGCGGAGTTAGCCTACTGGGTATTGACTCCGTTTCTTGCCCATTTGAGAAACGCCAAGCCGCGTGGCAAGAGGTGATTGCACGTTTACCTGAGCAGTTCTATCAGCAGGCTTGTCAGCAAGTGAGCCTAGCTCAAGTGCCAGAATTTGCCGATAAGATTGTTAAAGGACAGGTGACAGGGCGAGTGCTGGTTAAACTGTGATCCGCTATTGATGGCCGCAAATGATGGCCGCAAATGGTGGCCGTCAATACCGTAGGGCTCAACGCTGCGTTGCGCTAACCAGAACTGGGTATCGGCAAGCTTGCGTTAGCTTCCTGCGTATCCCCCCATTTATTGAGTGGCCTAAGGGCCACTTTTTTTGTGCTTAAAATTTATCAAACGACTTTAATTCAATGGCTTGATTATGTGAGGGTACCGTTGATCTTGGTCACAATTTAGCCGTTAATAGCTTGTGACTGGTTTGCTGTTCGCCGTTGACATAGGCATACTGTAGCGCTGCTGGAGTGCAGCATTAAAGATGGTCTAAAGTTATTGTCCAATAAAATGGCTATGTGTTGTTTGAATGGGATTAGTCATTGCATCAATGTAGGTAGTGAGCACTGCATATATTGACCCAACGACTCGGCATTAACTTGTGTTGTCACTCAACCTTAGCCTTTAATTTAATGAATTAGGCTAGCACAGCGACAGGTGATTTGACTCAGGCTCGGTGGTTTCCCCATTACATTAACTCAGTAATTTATGGATGGGTATCACTTAGGCTGGTTAAATCAAAACTCCTCTTATGTCACTATCACTACACAAACAAGTTGGTTGAATGATGAACATTTCCAAAGCATTACTGTTGGCGCTGTTAGTGCCAACCTCCCTCGTCATCACAGATGTACAAGCAACGGGGGCTGAAGATGGTATTAACGTCTCTGGTACCGTCAGAGTCAATTATGCCTACAAAGATTATGATCAAGCCTCTAAAGACAAGTTGGGTGATTTTACTTTCGATATGGCTGCCATCAAGTTTGACGGCAAGTTAGGCGATTGGGGACTGGCCAGCGAATATCGCTTTTTAGATGGCTGGAATATGTTGCGTTACGGCTATGGTTTTTATGATGTAAATCCACAATGGCAATTGCAATTGGGTGTCACCCAAGTGCCTTTTGGTAACCCAGGGTTTATTTCAAATAGCTTTTGGTTTGGCGTGCCATATTACCTGGGTTTCGAAGATGATTATGATTTAGGGGTTAAGGCTGCCTATTCTAGCGGCGCGTGGAACACTGAAATGGCATTCTTTAAAAATGCCGAATATGCCGCCAGCAACAATCAGCGCTATGCGACCGATCTGTATTCGGGTGTGGTTAATGGCATCGAATATGTTAACCAAGAGACTAATCAGCTTAATCTACGTCAGATGTATGAGATAACCTATGCTGGTGGTCAAACTCGCCTAGGTGGTTCAGTCGAATTCGGTCAAATCTATAACAGTAATACTGGCAATAATGGCGATCGCTACGCTGTCGCGTTACATATGGATAGCAGCTATAACGGCTGGAACCTGCAACTGCAGGTGATGCAGTATGAATACGACGCTGCCGATGCGGTTGATAGCAATAAGATTGCGGTGTCCGCTTATAATTATCAGTATGAAATTGCAGCTAAAGCGCAAGCGTATAGCGTCAACGTCGCCAAGACGTTAGATACCGATTGGGGCAGCATTAAGTTATATAACGACTTTGGCATGGTCACCCCAGATGTCGATGACGACAGCTATGACACCAGTTATCAAAATGTCACTGGCGTCGCCCTTGCTGCGGGCCCGACTTACACCATGATTGACTTTATTTTGGGTAAGAATATGTACGCGTCGACTGGCGATAACAGCCATGTCGGCCTGCCTGAGATGGGCGATAGCTGGGATAAACGAGTTAATATTAACTTTGGTTACTATTTTTAAGTTTTAAGTTTTAAGTTTTAAGTTTTAAGTTTTAAGTCTTGAGTCTTAAGAGCTAAACCATAAGGTTTAAGGTCTTAAGGCGCTAAACTCAATTAGCTGTTAGCCGCTCAAAGCCCAATGCCAACTTCTGTTTGGTATTGGGCTTATTATTTTCTGGCCCCGCCAGCCAGATGGATCCTAGGTTGGCTTTTATCCTGTTTTGCAATGACTGAGCGTGACGGCTGAGCTTAGTCATTTTTTATTCATGCTTATCTAAGATGTTCTCTCATACCGTGATTGCTTAACTTGGCTGTTGACAATGATGACGCCTCATTATGCTTGGCTTTTCTGCTGCGTCGCCACCGATAGTCGGATTTGGAATCGATTCCAAAAGACTGCCAAAGTAGTGGTTTCGATTAAATTTGAAGCCAGTTACCACTTTTAAAATGTTGCTAGCTTGTTTTAAAGGTAACTGTTGATTAACTCCCGTTTTGGAACGGATTCCAGCCCTATGATGATGCTGTCGAATAAATCATAAGGGTGATAACAGATGAGTAATGTAGATCTGCTAGGACGCCGTAATTTCATTAAAGGGCTGGGTGCCGCGGCGGGTGTCGCAATGGCAGCGCCTGCAATGGCGGTTTCTGAGAAAGCTGACGGTGTGACATGGGACAAAGAAGTTGAAGTGCTGATCATAGGTTCAGGCTTTGCTGGCTTAGCGGCGGCGATCGAAGCCACCCGCAAGGGCGCTAAAGATGTCCATATCTTTGAGAAGATGTCTTACTTTGGTGGTAACTCCGCCATTAACGGTGGTCTTTTTGCTGCGCCTGGTACGCCGATGCAGAAAAAAGAGGGTGTACAAGATTCGGTCGACCGCATGGTCGGCGACCAGTTAAAGTCTGGCCGTGGTATTGCTGATGAAGCGCTGTTACGCCATGTGGCCTCTCATGCCGTTGAAGCCTTACAGATGACGATTGATGCTGGCGCTGAGTATCATCCCTACCTTCAACAGCTCGGTGGTCACTCCGTTGCGCGAACCTATCAGACCACGGTGAGCTGCGGCGCAGGTATTACCCAACCGCTTTATAAAGAGTGTCAGCGCATTGGTGTTAAAACTCATAACCGTTCTAAGTTTGAAGGCTTTTTAGTGGGTGAAAAAGGGAAAGTGGTTGGCGTTAAAATGCGCCAGAACTATCATTTTGGTGAAGACCAACCCGGTGATGTGCTGAATATTCGTGCTAAGCGAGGCGTTATTATGGCCACAGGTGGCTTTGCGCAAAACGTTGACTTACGTATGGCGCAAGATCCCACTTTAACCTCTGAAGTGGGTTGTACTAACGCACCGGGCGCAACCGGTGAAGGGATGTACGAGATGTTCCGTTTGGGCGCTATCCCTGTGCACCTGGCACACATTCAGTCTGGTCCTTGGGCATCGCCTGATGAAGGTGGTTTTGGTTATGTATCGAATTATTCTATTTATAACTTCCCGCATTCAATGGCGATTAACCGCCTAACCGGTAAGCGTTTTATGAACGAAATTGCCGACCGTAAGACCCGTGCCGATGCTGAGCTGGCTTGTCGCGATGAAAAGGGTAATCCACTGCCGCCAATTTTGATCACCAGCTATAAGGATTCTAAGCAGCATCCCAATACTAAGAAGGTGATCAAGTACAACGTGGGTTGGAAGTTCGACACCATTGAAGAGTTAGCCAAGCATTTCGATGTGCCGTTGCAACCGCTTAAAGCACAGATTGAAGAGTACAACAGTTACGTTAAGTCTGGCGACGATAAGCAGTTCGGTAAAAACATGACCAAAGCCAAAGATAAGTTTATCGAGGCGCCATTTACCGTGGTTCGTCTATGGCCAAAAGTGCATTACTGCCAAGGTGGTGTGCAGGTCAATGTTAATGCTGAAGTCAAAGATAGCTTTACGGGCCAATCAATTCCTGGCTTATACGCAGCAGGTGAGGTGTGTGGCGGTATTCACGGTGTGAGCCGTTTAGGCAGCTGCTCGATCCCTGAGTGTATGGTAATGGGCATGACCGCTGCACGCACCATGATGCAAGCTTAAGTCGATCGGTTAATTAGAGGAATCAATAATGAAAAAATTTAATATTGTACTCGCACTGGTCTTAGGTGGCTTGGTGAGTCTCTCTGCTCAAGCGATCGAGCAGCGTGCTTGGCATAAAGAGGTGATCGGTAAAGATTGTAAGGTGTGCCATGACAAGGGGATTAAGCAGTTCCCGTCTGATCAAGCTTGTTTGCAGTGTCACGATATCGACGACCTAGCCGAGCAAACGGCGCGCAGTGAAGAGGATAAGTGGCAGAATCCCCATAATAACCTGCACTATGGCAAAGACTTACCTTGCCAAGAGTGTCATGGCGAGCATAAAGCTAAAAAGCCATTATGCAGCAACTGTCATACCTTCAAGTTTGATAAGCACCAAGAGTAATATTGGCCCAGTGACTCATTGAAACATGGGTCACTGTTCTATCTCTATTCCCCCCAATAATTTTGGGTCGCAGCACAGAGAGTATTCTCCTGGTAAGCTGTGACTTTCTGAGGGGGAAATCGCAGTGTGACTCCAGCAGCAATGATGTTAAAGTTAATTAAGCCTCTTGGTCATTTCCTTGCCTAAGAGGCTTTTTCTTTGTCTAAACGATGCCAATAGTGGTTGCTTGCTAGTGAGCGCATGCCTCTGCCAAGTTTTCAACATTGGCCTTAATTAGGGTAATAAGTTGCAGCGTGGCATCGGTTTGCGTATCAGGGTTGAGGTACAGAGCCTCATTGAACACAGGCAACACGGGTAGGCCGTGTTCGAGTGGATCTAATATCTGCATATTGTCGTTGATGCGAAACTCGGCAATAGGCGCGATAGTCAGATCGTTCTCTACCGCCATGCACAAGGCTTGTGGCGAGGGCGTTGATAACAATACATTGATAGGCCGCATGGTGAGCTGATGATTGGCAAAAACCTGTGCCCGGATGGGGCAATTTTCGGGGTACAGTGCCATCGGAATCGTCGCTCGTTTATGGGCATTACCATTTTTAGCGGCGGCCCAATGAAATCGACGCTCAAATAACAGCTCGCCTTGAACGGGTGGCTGCCAGTGTGTAGCGACGATGAGATCAAACTCCCCTTGTTGCAGGCGTTTATACAGGTTGCCACTGACATCGGTATCGATGACCAGTTCTATGCAGGTAAATTCGCGAATAAACTCGAGCAAACAACTGCTGAGGTAGCGCTTAATATAATCGGTCGGCACCCCAAGGCGAATAATTTCACGGTTTTGGCACTCTTTAAGCTCATCCAACGCCTGCGAGTTGAGCTGCATCATCTTGTAAGCGTAGTTGAGTAAGGTATTGCCCGACTCAGTGAGGGTGACTCCTTTGTTATCGCGCAGCAATAGTGGCTGGCCGACACTCTCTTCCAGTTTTTTAATCTGTAGGCTTAAGGTTGACTGGGTGCGGCAGATCTTATCGGCAGCTTTAGACAAGTTGCCGCATTCCGCCACCGCGATAAAGCTCTCGAGTAATTCGATTTTTAACATGGGGTATTGGCTTTGCTCATAGTGGTATCAGTATTACTCAATATCGAGTTGCCATAAACACTGTTATCGTTTGATTGTGAAGTTGCAATGTTTATGTTTGTCGAAATGTGATGGGGTCGCTATGAGTAGCTGGGAACAAAGAGAGGATTATCTTGTTGAGGTTGCACAGCGCAGCCTTAGGGGGCATCAGAGCTTTGATTTGTGTCGCTCTCATCTGGTTGCTGCGAGTCAGATATCCAAGGGTACCATCTATAACCATTTCACCACAGAGGCAGATTTAGTGGTGGCAGTGGCTTGTGCTCAATACCAAGATTGGTTGCTCGCGGCCGAGCGTGACCAACAACAATATAGCGATCCCTTTGAATGCTATCTGTTTCATCACTGCCAGCGCCTACATGATGTGTTAGCTCAAAAGCGTTTTGTGATAGAGCGAATGATGCCTAATCAAGAGTTATTACAGCAAGCCTCTGAGGTTTATCGGCATCGATTTAATGATTTGCTTGAGCAATATTGCCATTGGAATCAAAGTACGATTTTGGCTGTTGGTGAGCGGCCGGGGTTCGATCGTTATGAATTGGTTAAGAACTATATTCGTGGCACCATGATCAACAGCGATGATGGCACCAAGGCATGTGACGATGTACAGACCTATTATCAGTTTAGCTACGCATTGAGCCAACTAATGGGGCACTCGAACAAGCGGATCCCCACTAAACAACAATTTACCGACTGGCTTGCGCAGCTACATGAGCAAGCGACTAGGTCGGCAGCTTGATGGTGACTTTTAAGCCGTGAGGCGCAACATTGCTCGCGCTGATCTCTCCTTTATGGGCATCAATGGCTGCCTTAGCGATTGCCATGCCTAACCCCCAGCCCCCCGATTCGCGCTCTCTGGCCGATTGTGGTCGATAGAAGGGATCGAACACTGTCTGTAAATCGCTTTCTAACTCAATCCCTGGGCCATCATCAATAATCTCAATGCATACATGGTCCCAGTGTAAACTCGCGCAGATACTCACCTGTTTTTCAGCGTAACGTATGGCATTTCGCAGCAGGTTTTCAATTGCGCGCGCTAATGGCCTTGGGGTAATAGGTAGGCAGAGCTGTTCATCGATATCGATCAATAGACGTTTATTTTGTTGCTCGGCTTCAAATTCGGCATCATCTAATACCTGGCCTAAGGTTTCATTGAGCGATAGTAGGTGCCGATTCTCCGCTAGGTTGAGCTTAACCCGCGACAGCTCCAGCAGTTCGGCAATCATGGCCTCGAGTTGCTGTGCTTCATAGCCAATGCGCTCCAGTTCTGTCGAATCTTGACCACGCTTGCGGGCTAAGGCTAAGGCAAGTTGTAAGCGCGTTAGCGGTGTGCGTAGCTCATGCGACATGTCGCTAATGAGTCGTTGTTGGCAGTTGACCATAGACTCGATTGAACCTGCCATGGCATTAAATGCCACGGCGAGCTGGCCTATTTCATCTTTGCGTGCGGTGGTGCTGTTATCGGCGCGATGGCTTAACTCGCCTTTGGCTACGGCTTCGGCACTCTCTTTTAAGGCCCGAAGCGGTTTGCCTAGATGCCACGCTAATAGGCCACATAATAGGCCCGATAACACAATGGCAAGCACTAGGGTGAAGATGATGTTATCGGCGAAGAAAATAAACCAAGGCCGGGGGCGCACCTCAGCCATTCGGCCATAGAGGCTAAATTTACTGCCATTGACACTAAACTCATGGGGGCCAAAAAAAATCTCACTCTTAAATTGATGGCTTATGGGGCGTGCGGCCTCTTCTGCCAATAACATAAAGCGCCGCATGCCGCGAGAGACTCGCTCGGTATTGACCACTTGGCCTTGCTCATTCACCAGGTAGAAACGCACCGGTTTATGTCCCATCTCTTTTATGCGATGCCAACGTTGGTCACGCTCGGAGGTGATGACCTCTGGGTGAGTTTGAATATGATTGGCCACGCGTTCAAGTAGCTCTTGTAGGCGAGGGGTCATGCGAGTTTCATCGTGATTTTGCTGCAGTAATGGCAGCAGGCCAACAATGGCAATGATTAAACTGCTACACAGCCAAAAGCTGAGTAACAGTTTGATAAAAATACGGTTGGGGAGACTACTGAGCTTCATTTAAGTTAACCAGATATACCCTTTGCCACGCAGGGTTTTGATCCTTGGGCGGCCGTCGGCACGCTCGGGGATTTTTTTGCGTAAGTTAGATAAGTGCATATCTAGGCTGCGATCGAAGGGCATCAGTTTTTTGCCGAGCACCTGTTCGCTCAGTGTTTCTTTAGTTATCACCTCGCCATTATGTTGGATCATGTAATACAGCAGGCTGAACTCGGTGCCCGTGAGGATTAACAGCTGGTCTTGGCATGTCACTTCTTGGCGGCTGGGGTCGAGTTTAATGTCGGCAAATTCAATGATGCCGGGCAGCTGTTCATCTGCTTGATGGTTGGTGCGGCGAATAATCGCCTTGATGCGTGCGACGAGTTCGCGGTCATTAAAAGGCTTTGGCAAATAGTCGTCAGCGCCAATTTCGAGCCCGACCACTCGGTCTATTTCATCACCGCGGGCGGTGAGCATTAACACGGGAGTTTGTTTCTTGGCCCGTAGCGCCTTAAGCACTTCAAAGCCGTTGAGTTTAGGCAACATGACATCTAATAGGATTAAGTCAAACTCTTGCTCCAGCGCGAGGTTAAGACCCGACTGACCATCGTTTGCCACGGTTAAGCTGAATCCTTCTAGCTCTAAAAACTGCACTAGCAGTTCGGCTAGACCTAAATCATCGTCAACTAACAATATGTGATTCATATGCGCCTTAATCTCTGTTGAATATTGATACACAGCTAACCGCCTGAGTATACCCGTTTGGGTGTCAATTGCAGTCTACCAATGTAAGTCTACGTAAAGGGGCTGATGCAGGCTATTTTAGCGTAACAGCGCAATAACTTTACAGAGGTTTACCTTGCTGTCGAGCAGCATTACATTGCAGGGCGTACACTATTGATGTTGGAACTCTGTTTGAGTTTAATTGATCATTCACTCGCAATAGCGTGTAAGAGGCAGACTATGAATAAGTTAACCCTAAAATCTGGATTATTGGCACTAATGACCACGGCCACTTTATTGTCATCAGCGGCGTTTGCCGAACCTCCAGCTAGTGATGCAGCGCCGTATCATCACAAGATGCACGGCGAATATCGAGCGCATCATGGTGGTATGCATAAACTCTTTCGTGGTTTGGATTTAACTGAAGAGCAGCGTGGCCAAGTTAAACAGATAATGCAGCAACATAGAGATACCATGAAGCAAAATCGTCCTTCAATCGAAGAGCGTCAGGTTCGTCAGGCGAAAATGTTAGATCTGCTGAGTGCAGATAGCTTTAACGAGAGCGAGGCGGTCGCGTTAGTACAAGCGAAACAGCAACAACGTCAAAATGCGGCCATCGCTAAGTTAAAAGTACAGCATGATATCTATCAGATGCTTACGCCAGAACAGCAGGCGACATTTAAAGCTAACCTAGCTAAAGGGATGGGACGTAAAGGAGATCGCCGCTAAGCATTAACTAAGTTACAATGGGTCATGTTTCTTCCCCTACTTTACTCAGTAGTAATGTGACCCTATGAAAGACACTTCTCAATACGATTTTTGGGTGAAGCTGGCGAGCCGCGCCGCTGTGGCAACAGCTTTCACCCTTATTATTATCAAGCTTACAGCCTGGATGTACTCAGGTTCTGCCAGTATGCTGGCCTCGCTCACCGACTCATTTGCTGATGCGTTAGCTTCAATCGTTAACTTTATCGCGATACGTTATGCCATTGTGCCTGCCGATAAAGATCATCGCTATGGTCATGGTAAGGCAGAGCCTTTGGCGGCATTAGCACAGTCGGCATTTATTATGGGATCGGCTTTTTTACTCCTGTTTCATGGTGGCGATCGCCTCATCAACCCCACGCCAGTCAATCATGCCACTATGGGGATCATTGTCTCGGTTATCGCTATAGTGCTAACTTTTGCCTTGGTGATGTTGCAAAAACGTGCGGTAGCGGCAACCTCTAGTACCGTTGTAGAGGCCGACGCACTGCATTATAAGTCGGATTTACTCCTCAACTCGGCGGTATTGCTTGCCTTGGTATTATCACAATTTGGCTGGTGGTGGGCCGATGGCTTATTTGCCATACTGATCGCGCTATTTATTGGTCGCCAAGCGTTAGACCTAGGTTATCGCTCGGCGCAGTCACTGCTCGATAGAGAACTTGATGCCGATAAGAAGCTCCTTATCGTACAAGCCCTAGAGCAAGATCCACGTATTAATGGTTTCCATGACTTACGTACGCGCGAGTCGGGCAAGACCACCTTCGTGCAGTGTCATTTAGAGCTCGATGGTCAACTGAGTCTGCATGAGGCCCATGCTATTGCCGATGCGGCTGAGGCTAGGGTGCGTAAGCTGTTTGAAGATGTGGAAGTACTGATCCACCAAGACCCCATTTAAGGTCAGTGTCTTGCCTTTACATAAGCCGCCCATTGGGCGGTTTATTATTAACCGGTATCGTTTAACGGTCGATATTGCTTGGTTGAGAGGGTGACGGTGCTGCTTGTTGCGCTTGCTGGCTCAAGTGTAACAATGCCGCAGCAGCAGGCGTAAGAGGCAGATCTTTACGCCAAATTAAGGCTAAATCCCAAGTCAAATTAGGTATTATGGGTTTAAACACTAAGCGGCTATTGCTGAGGCGAGCGCAGATAGGCTCGGGAAGAATGGCCACTCCCATATCGGCTTCAACCATAGTGGCTAAAAAATCCCATTGGCCGCTGCGAAAAGCGATATTCAACTGCACCCCTGCCTTGGTACTAAGCCGCCTGATCAGTTTTGCCAGCGAGAAATCTTCGTTATACAAGATAAAGGGAAAGGCTTCAAAGTCTTGCCAAGTGATCGCGGCTTTATCTGCCAGCACATGGCCTTCGGGGAGGCAGGCGAGCAGAGGGTAACGTGTCAAGGGGTGATGAGCGAGCTCGGTCTCATGTGTCGTGGGCAGCGCGGTAAAAGTAATATCTAAGCTGTTGTTAAGCAGAGCTTGTTCGCAACCAAAACCGCCGTACTCATACATTTGTAACTCGATTCCCGGGTAACGCTGTCGAAAGTCGGTCAGTAAGCCGATCAGCAGGCTACTCATCATGGGGCATACCCCTAAGCGTAAATGTCCCGATTTTAGCCCACTTAAATTGGTTAAATCTTCCTGTAATCTGTGCCACTGACCGAGGATTTCTCGGGCGCTACGCTCCAGTAGTATACCAGCCTGAGTGAGTTCAACTTTTTGATTATTACGATGCAGTAACTGTTGGCCTAGGTTGTCTTCGAGGCGCTGGA
This sequence comes from Shewanella sp. 492, assembly GCF_059338445.1. Lineage (NCBI taxonomy): Bacteria > Pseudomonadati > Pseudomonadota > Gammaproteobacteria > Alteromonadales > Shewanellaceae > Shewanella > Shewanella sp. 492. Next base: position 3,720,347 of record NZ_CM181702.1, on the reverse strand, counting down.
TGATTTTACTGAGCGTCGGTTGGGTGATAAAGCACTTTTCGGCGGCGCGGGTAAAATTCGCGCTTTCAACTAAGGTTAAATAATACTGTAACGTCTTGATTGGTATATTCATTCTTTTTTGGCATTCATGGCATGGTATATATTCATTTTACTAATAGATGCCAGCATATTACTTTGAACTGGTCAGCAAAAATGGAGCAAGATAATGAAATTTAGTAAAAATTTATGGGTAGGCGCCTTATGGCAAGCGGCAATGCCTGTCGAGGCCTGTGAGTGTGATAAGACACCTGAGTCATCGGCATCTGTGGTAAGCAATGCGCCTACCGAAGAGCTACAACATAGCCCAGCCTAAGCTGGGCTTTTTATTATTTGGCGGTAGCTAATATGGGGCTAGTCCATCTCTAAGTCTTTTAGTTTACGGGTTAATGTATTCCTCCCCCAGCCTAAACGCTTAGCCGCTTCCTGTTTGTGTCCGTTGGTATGTTTGAGTGCCGTTTCGAGTAAGATGCGCTCAAAAGCTGGTTGGATCTCGGTGAGTAAGTCGCTATCCCCTGCGCTTAACCGTTTATCTATCCACTGGGTTAAGGCTTGCTGCCATGAGCCCCCAGATCCTGCCGCGCTATGGTGACTGATTACGGGGATTAATAATTCCGGTGGTAAGTCTTGGGGTAAAATCTCTTGTCCCGATGCCATCACCATTAGCCAGCGACAGGTGTTTTCTAATTGGCGTACATTACCTGGCCAAGGTAGGCTAGCTAATAGCTCTGCGGTCGCTTGGGTGAGTACCTTGGGTTCTACACTGATCTCTTTGGCCGCAGTGGCTAAAAAGTGGCGTGCTAACTGGGGAATATCTTGTCGGCGTTGTGATAGCGGCGGCAGATGCACGCGGATCACGTTTAAGCGATGAAATAGATCCTCGCGAAACTCCCCCTTACTCACTTGTTCCTCCAAGTTTTGGTGAGTCGCGGCGATGATCCGCACATCAACCTGCACGGGCGAGTGGCCACCAATACGGTAAAATTGACCATCGGCCAACACCCTGAGCAACCGCGTCTGGACATCCAGTGGCATGTCGCCAATCTCATCGAGAAATAAGGTGCCACCGTCGGCTTGCTCGAAGCGGCCTTGGCGAACGCTTGCCGCACCAGTAAAAGCTCCCTTTTCATGACCAAATAGCTCAGATTCAATCAACTCTTTAGGAATGGCGGCCATATTGAGCGCAATAAAGGGTTTGTCTTTACGTGGGCTATGTTTATGCAACGCACCAGCGACCAGCTCTTTACCTGTGCCCGACTGACCATTGATTAAGACACTGATCGAGGAGCGCGATAGTCGACCGATGGCGCGAAACACCTCCTGCATGGCAGGGGCTTCACCGATAATTTCTGGCGCCTTTACTTCTGGCTCTGGTTTAGCTTTAGGCGACTGCTCCTTGGCATGATTGAGCGCGCGTTCGACTAAACCAATCACCTCATCGATATCGAAAGGTTTGGGCAGGTATTCGAATGCGCCAGCCTGGTAGGCGCTAACAGCGCTGTCGAGATCGGAGTGCGCTGTCATGATCAACACCGGAATATGCGGGTAATGCAGCTGTAAACGCTCCAGCAACGTCAAGCCGTCGGTGCCCGGCATTCTAATGTCTGAAATGATCACTTGAGGCTGTGCCTGCTCTAGTGCTTGCCAGAGTGATTCGGCCGCAGCAAAGCTCGCACAGCTAATTTTGGCCCCTTTTAAGGCACGCTCTACGACCCAGCGTATGGAGCTGTCATCATCGAGAACCCACACTTTTTCTGTCATACGCTTACTCTCTTAAGTTGAATACTCATTATGTGGCGTCACGCGCGTGTCTCTAACTGATTGGGCACAGTTTAGCCTTTGACCGGCAGTAAAATGGTGAACTCGGTTTGCCCTGGAACCGATGCACAATCAATGCGCCCGCCGTGTAATCTGGCAAAGTTATGGGCTATGGAGAGCCCTAGCCCCGAGCCATGTTCGCGGCCCGTGACCATAGGATAAAACAGGGTGTCCATTAGCTCAGGCTTGATGCCGGGGCCGTTGTCTATGATAGATAAAGCCAGCACCAGTTTGTGTCTGAGAGTTCCTATGGTGACCTGGTGCTGAGTGCGCGTTTTAATGCGGATCTCGCCGCCAGTTTCTAATGCTTGTATCGCATTTTGCACAATATTGAGCACCGCCTGTTGTAGTTGCTCTTGATCCATTTCGATATCGGGAATAGATGGATCATAATCTTGGATCAAATGGATAGTGCTGGGTAAGGTGACCTGCACCAGTTTCAGCACTTTTTGGATCACTTCATGGATATTATGTAGGCTGTGCTGTGTCGGTTTTTGTGGCCCTAACAGTCGGTCGACCAAGTTACGCAACCTATCGGCTTGCTCAATAATCAGATCGGTAAATTCGCGCTGCTCATCATCTTTTAACTCGCGAGCGAGTAATTGCGCTGCGCCGCGTAGACCACCGAGTGGATTTTTAATCTCATGGGCTAAATTACGCACCAGATACTGCGCGGCTTGTTGCTGGGCATCTAAGGTTAACTGCTGGTGGATGCGTCGTTGTTGATCCACCTGACGCAACTCTAACAAGCCTTGAGGGGTGCCATTGTCAGCTTCGATGGGAGTTAGGGTGAGGTCGAGGATATGCGCGTGACCATCTAAGGTGGTGATATTAGCACTATTGACCGTGAGCCCTTGGTGCTGTTCTATGGCGCTCATCAGCAGTTGAGTGTCGACACTCAGCTCCTGATAGCAATCGCCTAGGCTATGTTCTGTGAGTCGGTGACAACCTAAGCCTAATAGTTGCTCCGCTGCACTGTTGGCATAGCAGAGTGTTAGGTCGTGATTTATCACTATGACCGCAGTCACTAGGTTGTTGAGCAAAGGGTCTGTGTGCATTTACGACTCCCTGAAATAGATCGCACCAACATGGTGCACCAATTTGGTGCATGGTGCAAGCTAGCTTCATCGAGACGAATAATGTTGAAATATGCGCTAAGCCAATAAAAAATAATTAATTAATATTTATTGGCCGCCAGCGGGTTTAGGCTTTGGTATCGCGTTGACCCTAGCTCGATGAAGAAATACGGTTCTTGGAGGAGTAGATGCAAGTTGTTTGCCGTTTTGTGCTAACGCCTTAATTTCAAAAATATGTTCACCGCGATCGACGTTCTCTAGGTTAAATACAGCTGTAGTTTGCGCTGGGCCTATTACTTTGCCATCCATTAGCAGCACTAACACATGGTTGCTGGCAAGATCGGGGCTTATCGAGCCAATAATGGTGATGTTACCGTTATTATCGCGAATGGTTTCCTCTTCCGATGGACTACTGATCCGCATCTGATAGCTTGGCATATCGACTGGATCAGGTTGCTTGCTTCCTGACTCTCGTACCACCACTGGCGGCAACTTAATTTGATTTTGGGTGTTTTCTTTAAGTTCGACCGCTTGGGCATTTTCCATCGGACTGTCGGAGTAGTGAACCTTGCCGTCTTTATCGACCCACTTATAAATGGTCGCCTGGGCGAACGCTGTTAGAAGTAGTAAGGTCAAAAGTAGTAGCGTGCGCATAAGCGATCCTTTGTTATACGATGGTATCTTGCTTAGATTAGTCTGTTTTTGCATAAAAATCATCGCGTAAATTGCCCGCATGGCACTGTCGAGATGTGTGGTGAGCAAGAGTTGTGATTAAGGTCAGCCGCCATTCACGGCCGACCTCAACAGGTGGTATGGCGCTAATAGGCCTAGCGGGAGAGGGTGTTGGCTGTCCACTCGGCGCGACTACGTAATTAGCGGCTTAATCTAGGTATTGGCAACAATATTGAGCAATATCATGGGCGCGCATGGTAAAACTCACCTCGGCTGCCAGCTGAAATTGGCTGCCCGCAGCAAAGCTTTGCCATGTGTCGCTGCCGGGAAGTAATACTGACAGGGTGCCATCGAGTACGTGCATGATCTCACCTACAGCGGTACTGAATTCATATTCGCCGGGTAACACCACGCCTAATGTTTGTTTACTGCCATCACTGAAGGTGACGGTGCGGCTCATCACTTTGCCATCGAAGTAAACATTAGCCAGTTTATCGACTGAAACCTGTTGAAATTGACTCATATATTTATCCTTAAAAAATACCGATAGATGAATATATAATTAATAAATGGAAATATCTATTCTTTACTGGCGCCATCATAGTATCGATTTAGATTGAGCTGATGCTAGACTATTGTCTCGCAATGACCTGCTCGATAAAGGCTTGCATCATGGCGCTATTGGCCAAAACGCGTTGATCGAAATTCTGCTTACCTGGTGTTTCACTGCACACGCCTACATTGGCGCCTAAACGAACCAAAAAAGCTTCAAAGGAGAGGTCAAAATGGTTAAAGATAATGCCATCTTTTACCGGGCAATCATCGATAAGGCTATCAGGTGCGATGGGAAAAAATTCACCTAAGGTATCACGCAGTGTGCGGCTGAAATGCCCTGGTGTTTGGTTAGCTTCAAACGAATAGATATAAGTATCGTTTTGCAACACATCTTCGTGGCAAGTTAAAATACCTTCTTTACTGGCCGCCAGTAATAATTGTGAGTGCTCAAGCAGTATTTGACCTTCGATAGAGGTGTCATCATTACTTTTGCCACGACCATTGTCGACCAAAAAACCTCGATTAGGATTTTGACCTAACTTATTGAATCTATGGCCGCGCTTGAATCCTGTCGGATTGACAAGCGGCAGTAGACTAAGATTGATGCGTTGAAATAGTTCGGGTTCTAGTTCATTGAGGAAATGTAACATTCCCCATGGGCCTGCGGCTTCTTCACCGTGAAATCCTGCGCTAATTAACAGTGAGGGTTGCCCCGATTTTTGTGCCGGAGATTGGTACAGATTCAGTGGGTAGCGTCCCGCGTCGCCAAGCTTGCGCTCCAGTAAACCTAATCGAGTGACTTGCTCTTTTAAGCTCGTATAAAAGGTGCTGATATCGTTACTTTCGCAACTAAAAATATCGCTCTTCCAAGTGTAACTGGCAAACGGATCGCGGCTAGACATAATTGATTCTACTGTAAATTAACGGCCTGCTCATCATAGCAGTTTACCCATAAAGATAAATCATTTTAAAGCAGATTAAAGTCTAATGACTGATAGTCTAATTAGGTTGGGATGTGGCCTGCAAAGATGGATAAGAATGAAGGCATTAAAGTCTACTGCCTATGTTGTCTGGCGACTAATTCAGTGTATTGCGAAGAATGCATTTTTAAGCATTAATTGTGTTTGTGGCTGTGTGAATGCGCCATAGCAATATAAATAAAAAAAACCGCCTATGATAAGGCGGTTTCATTATCTGCAGCGCAGATTACAAGCTGTAGTAAAGCTCGAATTCAACAGGGTGAGTCGTGCGCGCCACCCGCTCTGCTTCACCTTTCTTCAATGCGATATATGAATCGATGAAGTCATTACTAAATACGCCACCTTTAGTAAGGAACTCACGGTCAGCATCGAGGTTTTCGAGTGCATTTTCCAGTGAGGTTGCCACTTGTGGGATCTCAGCGGCTTCTTCTGCAGGTAGATCGTACAGATCTTTATCCATCGCTTCGCCTGGGTGGATCTTGTTTTGAATACCGTCAAGACCGGCCATTAGAAGCGCAGCAAAACCTAAGTATGGGTTTGCATGTGGATCGGGGAAGCGTGCTTCGATACGGCGCGCTTTCGGGCTTGGTACCACAGGGATACGGATTGAAGCTGAGCGATTACGGGCAGAATATGCCAGCATTACAGGGGCTTCAAAATGTGGCACCAAACGCTTGTAAGAGTTAGTGCTTGGGTTGGTGAAAGCATTCAGTGCGCGAGCGTGCTTGATGATACCACCAATATAATACAAAGCGGTTTCACTCAATCCACCATACTTGTCACCAGCAAATAGGTTAACACCGTCTTTAGCTAGTGATTGATGTACATGCATACCGCTACCGTTGTCGCCAACAATTGGCTTAGGCATAAAGGTGGCTGTTTTGCCATAAGCATGCGCCATGTTGTGGACTACATACTTAAGGATTTGAATTTCATCGGCCTTTTTTGTTAGCGTGTTGAAACGTGTGGCAATTTCGTTTTGACCCGCAGTCGCCACTTCGTGGTGATGTGCTTCAACGACTTGGCCCATCTCTTCAAGCACAAGACACATAGCGCTACGCAGGTCTTGTGAAGAGTCAACTGGTGCTACTGGGAAATAACCGCCTTTTACAAATGGACGGTGACCTGTGTTGCCATCTTCATAATGGGTACCAGAGTTCCAAGCCGCTTCTTTGGCATCAAGCTTGACGAAACAACCTGACATGTCGGTGCCAAATTTTACATCATCAAATAGGAAGAATTCTGGTTCTGGGCCAATCAATACGGTATCGGCGATTCCCGTAGAGACGAGATACTCTTCTGCTTTCTTGGCAATAGAGCGTGGGTCGCGGTCATAACCTGTCATGGTGCCAGGCTCAAGAATGTCACAGCGGATAAGTGCAGTGGTTTCTTCTGTAAAAGGATCTAATACAAAAGTGGTTGGATCTGGCATCAATACCATGTCTGATTCGTTAATGCCTTTCCAACCTGCGATTGAAGAGCCATCAAACATCTTGCCGTCTTCGAAGAAATCGGCATCAACTTGGTGATGCGGAATAGAAACGTGCTGCTCTTTACCTTTGGTATCGGTAAAACGCAAATCAACAAATTTGACTTCAAGTTCTGCTATTTGTTGTAAAACTGATTCTGCTGACATTCTTAAATCTCCGTGTAGGGTAGAGGGGATGCCCTTCTTATAACATTCAACTTACGCTTAACGCGGTACTGACCAAGATAAAGCGAGACTCGTGCCAATATTTTAAGCTGTTGAATAATAAAGGGATGCAAATAAGTGGAAGGAGTGGTGTAATCTGGCCTGCACCATATTGGTGCGTCCCTTGCCTTTTTATGGTGCATTCACCATCTTGGTGCGCACTGTGATGATCATGATTATTCATAGCTGACTAAAAAATAATCCTGTGCGAGAGTCCTCGTCTAGAGTAGAATGGCACGTTTTTTATTGCAATAGCTATTATTGAAGCTGTTAGTAATACCCTATTTTTTTGATGGTAAGAGGTTTATTTGTGTTAGAGAATTTACGTAACATCGCCATTATTGCACACGTTGACCATGGTAAAACTACCCTTGTTGATAAGTTGCTGGCACAGTCTGGAACCCTGGAGTCTCGGGGAGAAGCCGCTGAGCGGGTGATGGATTCGAACGACATCGAAAAGGAACGTGGCATCACGATCCTTGCAAAGAATACTGCCATCAAGTGGAACGATTACCGTATCAACATCGTTGACACCCCTGGCCACGCCGACTTCGGTGGTGAAGTTGAGCGTGTTCTTTCGATGGTTGACTGTGTATTGCTACTGGTTGATGCGGTTGATGGCCCAATGCCACAGACGCGTTTCGTCACCAAAAAAGCATTCGCACAAGGCTTAAAGCCAATCGTTGTTATCAACAAAATTGACCGTCCAGGTGCTCGCCCTGATTGGGTTATCGACCAAGTATTCGATCTATTCGACAACTTAGGTGCGACTGATGAGCAACTAGACTTCCCAATCGTTTACGCATCTGCGTTAAACGGTTACGCAACTTTAGATCCAGACGAAGAGGGTGTCGACATGACGCCACTGTTTGAAACTATCGTTGAAAAAGTATCATTCCCAGATGCTGACTCGGAAGGTGACTTCCAGATGCAGATCTCGCAACTTGATTACAACTCATATGTAGGTGTTATCGGTGTAGGTCGTATCAAGCGTGGTAGCGTTAAGACTAACCAACAAGTCACTGTCGTTGGTGCTGATGGTAAGACACGCAATGGTAAAGTCGGCCAAGTATTAGGTTACATGGGTCTAGACCGTACCGAAGTTGAAATTGCTAACGCTGGTGACATCGTAGCAATCACTGGTCTTGGTGAGCTTAAGATCTCTGACACTATCTGTGCAGTAGGCGCTGTAGAAGCACTACCACCACTGTCAGTTGATGAGCCAACATTGACCATGACTTTCCAAGTCAACACCTCTCCATTTGCTGGTAAAGAAGGTAAGTACGTGACTTCACGTAACATCCTTGAGCGTCTACAGCAGGAATTAGTGCATAACGTTGCACTGCGTGTTGAAGAAACTGAAAGCCCAGATCGTTTCCGCGTATCGGGCCGTGGTGAGCTTCACCTGTCAATCTTGATTGAAAACATGCGTCGTGAAGGTTACGAGTTAGCCGTTTCGCGTCCAGAAGTGATCATGAAAGAGATCGATGGCGTGATGTGTGAACCATTCGAAACCGTAACCGTTGACGTTGAAGAAGAACATCAAGGCGGCGTTATCGAGAAGCTAGGTACCCGTAAAGCTGAAATGAAAGATATGCAGCTTGACGGTAAAGGCCGTGTACGTATCGATTTCGTTATTCCAAGCCGTGGTCTAATCGGTTTCCAAACTGAGTTCTTAACAGCCACTTCTGGTACCGGTCTGATTTACCACACTTTTGACCACTATGGTCCATTTAAAGGTGGCGATATTGGTCAACGCGCTAACGGCGTGCTGATCTCTAACGCAACAGGTAAGGCGTTAACCTTCGCACTATTTGGTTTACAAGATCGTGGTCGCCTGTTTATTGGCCACGCGGCCGAAGTATATGAAGGCCAAGTCGTTGGTATTCATGCGCGTGCTAACGACCTTACAGTGAACTGTTTGAAAGGTAAGCAGCTAACCAACATGCGTGCATCGGGTACCGATGAAGCACAAGTACTGACTCCACCGATCAACTTAAGCCTTGAGCAGGCGCTTGAATTTATCGATGATGATGAATTAGTTGAAGTAACGCCGCAGAGCATCCGTGTTCGTAAGCGTTTCTTGACAGAAAACGAGCGTAAGCGCCACAACCGTGGTTCAAAAGACGCTTCTTAAGCCTGTGCTAGCACTTACGAGTCGCTAGCCCTTAAGCTTTAAGTATTAAAAGCCCTGAACATGCAAATGTTGAGGGCTTTTTTATCTCTATAGGTTCTTTAGTCCATGAGCTAGATGATGCCAATCAAATAAAGGTTTCGGTTATCACGGCTCGCTCATCGATCACCCCAGCTAGTGCGGCAAATTTAATCGCAGCATATTCACCACCGACTTGATATGCCGCTATAGGCAAATGGGTTTCCTGTCTCAAACGGCTGATCACATCTAAGTATGGGGTTCCTGGTTTGACCATCAGAATGTCGGCGCCTTCGGCTTCGTCTAATGAGACTTCAAGTAGCGCTTGACGACCATTAGCATAATCGAGTTGGTAGGCTTTCCTATTGCCACTGAGTTCACAGTTTACAGCGGCTCTAAATGGACCATAAAAAGCAGAGGCAAATTTTACCGAATGGGCCAAAATGGCGACGTGTTGAAAACCCGCGTCATCGAGTTCTTGGCGAATGGCTTTTATTTGACCATCCATCATCGCTGACGGGACTAACATATCGGCGCCTGCTTTAGTTGAGGTTATCGACTGTTTAACTAAATTTTCTACGGTGACATCATTATCAACTTCGTTGTGGTGCATCACGCCGCAATGACCGTGATCGGTATATTCACAGAAGCAGATGTCTGGAACCACCATCATGTCGGGGACGGTAGATTTTATGGTGTTAATCATGCCGGCAAGTAGGCCATTTTCATCCCAAGTATCGCTTCCTTAGGCGTCTTTGGTGTGTGATATACCAAAGGGCATCACATAGCGAATGCCAAGGCATATAACCTACGAACTTCATCGGCTAGGTGACTTTCGGGAATACGGCTGATACCAGACAGGGTCGAAATCGGTATGGTCTGCTCGATCTGCTCTTCAATAAAAATAGGGTGGGTTAAATCGGTGAGTGATTGGGTTTATTACAGGAGAAAATCTTCATGCATTAGCTGCTCGGACTCTGCGTGGGATGGATGGTTTCACATTCAATTATATTCGATCTGTTTATGTGATCGATTTAGAGCATTTATTGTTTTTAGTCTAATCCAAAGTTAGTTCAATGAGTTAATCAAGGTGTTTTGCGGTGGGAATTTTGGGTTATATCACTCATTTTACGCATGCTTATCGTGAGATTTCGACGAATGCCAAAGTCAGCTTTTTAAAGCGTGGCTAACGATGAGTATAAAACGCAGCACGTCAAAGTTACGTCAAAACTTGGGGGGAATTTATGTTTTTGTTGTGCAGTTAGAAGTTCCACACCATCAGCGTTTATCCAATATCATTAATTGCGTAGACTTATCGTCATCAGTTTAACAATTGTAACAAAGTTGTTTAATGCGGTGCATGCTAAGTGCCGCCGTAGTGGTTTCTGATAGCGCGTATGTGGTGTAAAAATGGAACGTTTAACTCAGCTGCCTATAACGAAAGCGGAAGCAACCCCAGCGATTGCCAGTACTGTACTCGATGATATCAAGCGGCCAATAGCCTCACATGGCTTTGGTGGCTTCTGGTTCCAAGGCATAGCTAACAGTGCTTATGAAGACTATCGTGAAAATAATCGCGGCAATTTACTGACACGGCGCACGCTACAAAGTGCTGCTGGCGTATTGGCTTCATCACCGACGGTGCAACAACTGCATCAACAATATCTGGCTCGTGTCGCCGCAACAGACATTAACTTTGGCGAAGCTCTGTGTCTAAAGTCTCCCTATTGCTATGTGTTTGACGAAGGTGGACGGCCAAATAAAGCTAAAAAACTCTTTAATCGATATGGTGTTAATACGGTCGTCAGCTGGCCGCTGAAAAACTTTGCTTCGAATGCTTGGAGCGGTCGATTCACTTTACTTGCTAAACATGATTATAAGGATCTAAATCTGACTGGGTTAGAGGTTACTCTTAAGCAAGCCCAAATGAATTTATTTGAACATTTTCATGATCAAATAAATCCCTACCGTCAATATAAGTTATTTAATCAAACCGCGATTAAAGCATTGAAAATGGCCGCTACAGGTTTACATAATCATGAAATATCACAAGAATTACACATTACCGTTCGTGGCGTAGAATATCACCTAGAATCTATGCGGAATAAGCTGTCAGCTAGCAATCGTGCTAATTTAGTACACATTGCACATCAACTGGAAATTATATAATTATGTTAGTGCTTCTTGTCGAAGATAACCGTCTACTTGCTAAAAATATTATTCATTATTTAGAACTGAATGATATCGAAACGGATTATTCTGAGACGCTCGCACAGGCTGAGCAGGCGATAATAAAGCGTAACTTTGACGCTATTATTCTCGACCTTAATTTACCCGACGGTGATGGTATTAGTGCCTGTAAAAAATGGAAAGCGCAGTGCATCATTGCTCCCATCATTATGCTGACAGCGCGCAGTAACCTGCAAGATAGGCTGTCTGGTTTTGAAGTGGGAGCCGATGATTACTTGGTTAAACCTTTTGCTATGGCTGAATTAGTGGCTCGACTCAAGGTGGTGTCGCAGCGGCGCCCGTCGCCGAATTTGCTTACAATTGGCGATCTTGAATTTGATTTTGCTGGACATAGCGTACATCGACAAGGGCAGCGATTAGTGTTGACACGTACAGGCTGGCAGATCCTGGCGCTATTGGCGAGAAGAAGTCCTGAAACAGTAGAGCGAGATGAAATTGAGAGATTACTCTGGCCCGATAGCTTGCCAGATAGTGATAGTCTTCGAAGTCATATTCATCTACTGCGTAAAATTGTCGATAAGCCTTTTGAGCAAAAACTGCTGCATACTATCCGTGGCGTAGGCCTATGTTTAAAGGTCGATGACGATGAAGCCTAAACTCAGTTTAAAGCGTGTCTATCAGGTTTATGGTTTAAGCTTTTTGGCGATCACTTTACTAATTAACAGTTTTATCCCGCTGTGTATGATGTGTACCGGCATGTTTAGCATGCATGAGATCACCATGAGAAATGCGGCTCAAGCTGCAGTGCAATACGCTAGTGCTGGAAATAGTCCCTTTCACACCGAAAATCTGAGCGTATTTAATAGCTGGGAGTCAGTACCAACCAAGATAAAGGCGATAAATAATGGCGTGCCCCCCGAAGAGCCTAATGACGTAAAGCACCAACATACCGATGGTAAATTCATCGATGCTTTGATGCTACATCAAGATGAGGCGGGAAAATCTAGCTATGTATGGCTGCACTATAATGCCACCCATGAGTTAGAGTTTGCCCCAAAGAATATGGCCGCCATCTGCTTATTGGTTATCATGACTTTCACTGTGAATGCTATTTTGGCATGGTATTTACAAAGCCGAGTCATTTCGCCAGTGCATCAGATCAGTCGGGCAATAAAGCAGCATGATTGGCAAAAGATGGAACAACTTCGATTTCCAAAACAGTGTTATGCCGAGCTTCAATCTATTGTCGATGCCTTAGACAGCTCGATTAAACAGCTTAAAGAGGCGCAGCAACGTGAGCTATCATTTTTGCGTTTTGCCAGTCATGAACTCCGCACGCCCATCGCTATCTGTCAGTCTTCGTTTGATATTTTGACCTTACAACAGGGCCAGTTAACGGGACCGACATTGCATGCCAGTCAAGCGACGACTCAAATGAAATCGATCACCGAAACCCTGCTGTGGTTAATGAGCTCTGATTGTAGTCCGATGGATAAAAGCCAGGTAAAGTTAGCCGACTTGTTGCAGAGCATTGTTTATGATCAACAATTTGCTCAAGGCAGCGAGGTCGAGGTGGAGTTATCCTGTGATGACACCCAATTATTAGTGCTTCAAGAGCCGCTGAGCATAGTGTTAAATAACTTGGTGCGTAACAGTTTAGAGCACGGTGCTAAAGGTATTAGCATCACTCAACGAGGTAATAGAATCGATATTGTTAACCCGTTGTCACGGCATAACTCCAGTGGTTTCGGGCTCGGTTTGATGTTGGTTGAACGTTTAACGGCACAGCTTAATTGGCACTATTCAACCAGTTACGATGATAACTTTTTTAGAGCAAGCCTCATCATACATTCAGCTTAACCTTTAATAACAACTCGCTGTTTAGTGATGGCAATAGTTGCATCGCTAATACAGCGCTTTGTTGTTTAAGTTGTATTTTATCTGTTCAATTAGCTCTCTTGTTTAAAATCTCTTACATCTACATAAAATAGTAAATAGAATGGTTAACCTACTCTGTTTTAATCACTATTCATCATGAGTTTGAATAATCTATTGATGATAACTACTCATGCTTTTTGCATTAGTCTCTGCTATCAATATTTTAGGGTTATTTTTATTTATATCTCATTTATATTTTGACGTTATTTTCACGAATATAATTTGTCAAATTTTCTAGATTAAATTTTTTATTTTTTTGCTGTTTTAAATTGGTGCTTTTACTTCTCTAATCCACACACTTTTTACTATTCAAAATTATTACACGAGCTAGCTCACAAAGAATTTTGCTTATTTATTTATCATGTCGAGGAATTTTAAAATTAAGGAATGTTTAAATGAAAAAGCAACTTGTCATAGCCTTGGCTGCGCTTGTCGTGGCGCCAGCCATGTCGGCTACATCAGTCGATTTGGGCTATAAGGCGTACACCTCTGATACTAAATCCGATAATGGTGGCGCATACGATCAGCCTTTTGTGAAGTTAACTCATTTCAACAAGGCGGATTGGGGCACTTTACTGGCCTATGTGAAGTTAGAAAACCCTGGCGAAATCGAAGATGCTCAACAGGGCAAAGACGGTAAGCTGACAGTGAAGTCATTACTGGTGCTTGATAAGCAGATTGCTGAAAGTCAGTACAACTTTTGGGTTCAAAACTTCTTAGTTAGTAATCGTACCGTAATGGAAGACAACTTCTATTTGGGGGTCACGACTAATCGTAAATATGGCGATTTGTTCATTAACGCGGGCTTAGGGGTTAACTATTCTGCAGCACACTTTGATCCTACTGGGGCCAGTTTCGATGGCATAAGTGGTTACGCAGCCGTGATAAACGCACGTTACCCTTTTGCTTTTGCGGGACTAAAACATTCATTGTCTGTCAATTATGAAGGCCAAATCGATCGTGATGACGAGCATATGAGCACGCTGGGTTATGACAGTTATGGCCATCAGATCATCACAACGTTAAAAACCAGCGTTACCGATTCTTTCTACACCAAATTGCATCTTACTCATTTCGACAGCTGGGGCTCAGTGCCTAATGACGGTATCGAATATGGCGTTGCCCTTGGTTTTACTTTCTAGTATCGGTTTGAGTTAAAAAGGAATAAACAATGATTAAAAGAACGATTATCGCCAGTGCAATTCTAGCTCTGGCCATGGGATGCTCTACACAAGAGAGTCAACCTATAGTGAAAAGTGAAGGTGCTGCTTTTGGTAAGCACGGAGAGATCCAGGTCCAAACTGCTACTAAAGGTGGTCAGTTGGTCGATATTAGTGTCATTAAGCAAAATGAAAACAAAGTATTAGCCGCATCGGTATTTACCGAAATGAAAGATGCCATGCTTGCTAGTAACAGCACTCAGGTAGATGGTATCAGTGGTGCCACAATCACGAGTAATGCTTTTAAAGAGGCGGTTGAAGGCTCTCTTGCTGCTGCTGGCGTGACCTTGGTTGCGGGTATGGCTAAGGGTAATACCCAAGCAGATGAGCAGCTGGCCAGTGAGCAGAATTTTGATGTGGTAGTGATTGGCTCAGGAGGCGCAGGTTTTAGCGCGGCAATCACCGCTAAAAATGCCGGTGCCAATGTGGTTATCATCGAAAAAATGCCAACTGTAGGCGGTAACAGCTTAATCACGGGGGGCCAGATGAATGTGCCAGGCAACTGGGTACAAAAGAAAATGGGGATTGAAGACAGTATCGAGTTATTTGTACAAGATACGCTTAAAGGGGGCGATTATCTTGGCGACCCTGAAATGGTGCAGATCTTAGCCGAGCAAGCGTTGCCTGCTGCCGAGTGGTTAAGGGACTATATTAAGGTCGACTTTTACCCAGATCAGTTATTTCAATTCGGCGGTCACAGCGTTAAACGTGGTCTGATCCCACGCAATCATACGGGAGCAGAGTGGATCAGCAAGTTTATGGCAAAAACCGATGAGCTGCAGATCCCCATCCATACCCGTACTACCGCCAAGGCATTGATTAAAGATCAGCAAGGTCGTGTGATTGGTGTTGAAGCAGAGAAAAATGGCCACAAGATAACCTACAACGCCAAGCGTGGTGTGGTCATTGCAACTGGCGGATTCGGTGCTAACGTGGCGATGCGTACCAAATATGTGCCTGAGCTAGATAGTCGTTATGGCACCACTAATGCGCGTGGGATCATGGGCGATGGCATTGTTATGGCCGAAAAGTTAAATGCTAAAACCCATAATATGGAGTCGATTCAGACTTATCCTATCTGTCATATCGATACTGGGGTGATCTCTTTAATTGCCGATTCTCGTTTCTTTGGCGCCATCGTGGTGAATAAAGAGGGCCATCGTTTTGTTGAAGAGTTAGAGCGTCGTGACGTTATCAGCCGTGCGATCCTAGCGCAAACTAATCAGCAGGCTTATGTACTGTGGGGCGCAGAGATCGAAGAGGTTGCCGATGTGGTTAGCGTACATAAAGATGAATTCGCTGAGCTTAACCGTAAAGGCATGATGTTTAAAGCTGACTCAATCGAAGAGTTAGCCGACAAATTCGGCGTCGATGAAAAAGCGCTTATGGCACAAGTTGACCGTGTGAATCAGTTTGCTAAAGCGGGTGATGATAAAGAATTTAATCATCGTGGTGGCCTGAAAACGATTATGAAGCCACCTTTCTACATGCTAGTAGCCAAGCCTTCTGTGCACCACACTATGGGTGGTTTGATGACAGATACCCATACCCGAGTGTTAGACACCCAAGGTAAGCCGATTGCAGGACTGTTTGCTGCCGGTGAAGTAACTGGTATGACGCACGGTTCGAACCGTCTTGGTGGTAACGCCATTACCGATATTACCGTATTTGGACGTATCGCAGGTCAAGAAGCTGCCGCGCAATAAGCGTTAATGCAGCAATATCATGCCGACCAGCCAGCTGGTCGGCATTTTTAATTCTCAATCATGAATTACTTGGCGGCGCATTGACTCGGAGCTGATTATTTCATCTTGCCCCACCCGTAACTGTCACCGTCTAATGTTACTTTTTATACGGCGTAAACTCGCTTAACGTGACAGGTTAAAGTTGCTTACTTTATGATTTCAAAGACATTTTAAGCAATACTACGAACTATTGTACAGCTATCGGCTCTGGCCGCTGCCGTATCTGCTACTGCGTTCATTGTTGTGACCATGTTGAGTTAATTGGTTGGCGCGCTGTCAGAAGAAGCACTGTGCCGACTTGGTTATTGTTAACGTTTTACTATTTTTTAGCTATAGGAAGTGCACAGTTGTTGAATTTTAAAAACATTAATCTCCTCATCAGTCATATTACTGGCGCTTAGCCTGTTGGTGTCTAATTGGCTGTCATATACCCATATTAGAGATCTCACCATTAGCAGTGTTAATCAGAAAAGTATCGCTTTAGTGGATGCCGAGTCGAGTAAACTCAGCACTTGGTTTGACAGCCAAGTATTAGCGGTTACCTCAGTGGTCAATAATTATAAAAGCGGCTTGCTTCATCAAGATTTTGCTGCGGTTGCTCGGTTAGCACAAAGCGGCTGCCATCTGACTAATATCTGCTTAGGATTTGAATCCGGCATTGCGTACTCTTCTAGTAGCGATCATGGCTGGACCGATGGGATTAGCCCCCGCAGATTATGATCCGCGTCAACGCCCTTGGTACAAGCAGGGGCGCAGTGCCGATGGGTTAGACATTACCGATGTTTATATTGACAAATTTATCGGTGAACAGGGCGTTTCAATTGTCACTGGTTTAGGTGACGGTGCTATTTTTGGCAGTATCGAACTCTCAAGGTTACATTCAAGCGTTGCCAATATCGCCTTTCCAGGTGCGGTGGCTGTTATCACCGATGGCACAGGTAAAATCATGGCATCGAGTGCGACAGAATATCCCATCGGTCAGCATTTCTCGGCAATGGGGCTAGGTCAGGTTGAGCAGCAGATGTTGTCCAATCAGGCCTCGCAGCAAGTATATCAATTTAACGGTATCGAAAAGTTAGCATTTTCTAAAGCGATTGAGTTGCTTAATGGTAAGCGATGGTATCTGTTTATTGGGGTGGATAAATCGGTTGCGTATGCGGAGGTGGAAGACGCACTGCATGATGCTATCACTGTTGGTGTTAGTCATGGCTATTTTGGCTTCCCTTGTCATATTAAAAATTCTCTATCGTCCTATTTTGGCGCTTAAAGAGATGGTGGAGGATCTGGCAATGGGTAATGGCGATCTAACCCGCCGCTTAACGGTCAATAGTGATGACGATCTTGGGCAGATCTCTGCCGGCATTAACCGCTTTATCGCTAAGCTGCAAGAGATGCTATTAGAGATAAAAAGCGCAGCAGCACATAGCTCTCACAGCGCGCAGTCGTTAAAGGCGATGCTCACTGGCAAGATGGGCATAGATGGCGTTCAGGCTGCCTTTGCACGATTGATGACAAACCAGCACCACATTAAGGTGATCATCAAACCGTGGCGAAGTGGGGCGCTACAAATGTTGGAATAAACGGTGTTATAACGTCTTACTATCATAAAAATCAGCTCTCAAGCCTGCGCTTTGAGGCTGATTTTTTATGCGATATTGAGTGCCTACTCGTTCTGTCTTGGGGTTAATGACCAATGGCGTTAAGATGTTGAATCAGGTACATCCGCATTTCAGTTGGGGTCTGGCTGACCCAAAAACCGCTCACATAGGCGATCAGTGGCAGCATAAATAGCAGCACGAATAACATGATGGTCAAGCCACGGGCAGATAGTGTGATGCCATTACGAGTACTTAAGTGCAGTGCCTCTTTTTTAGGGCAAGCGGATACACAACGCATACAGGCTTGGCATTCGTCTGAGCGAATATGCTTTTGGGTGTGCACGCTGATGGCCGCTGGGCAGGCGCGGGTGCATTTGTCACAGTTCATCCCTTTAGATTCGATAAGGCAGTGTTGGGTATTACGGCGTATTTTAAATGGGCTTAAAAAACTCAGTAGCCCAAGTAGTGCACCATAGGGACAGATGTAGCGACAGAAGCCTTGGCGTCGCCAAGCGACTATTGCCAAAATAACCCCGAAGCAAATTAAGGTGACCAGTCCTGGGGTGATAAAAAATAGCGCCATTTTTAGGTCGGCAACTTTATGGTAGTTACCGTTGAGGTAATGGGGGATCGATGCACTAGGCATACCGATCACAATGTAGAGTAAGGCGGCCAATAGTAGGTATTTGAGCATACGAAGTGGCCAGTCTAGCCATGCTGGTGGCAGAAATTCACGTTTAATGACGCGTTTTCTGAGTTTGTACAGGTATTCACCCGCCAAGCCCAGTGGGCAAGCCCAGCCGCAAAATGCTCGCTTACACAATAGCCCTGTCAGTAGTACCACGGTGAGCATCACAGCTGCAGCAGGGTGGTTTTGATCCCAAATGCCTAAACTTAAAATGGCCTTTAGCTCGATCCCCCCCGCGATAGGTAAAAATCCATCACCTACATCGGGGCGCATTAACCAAGGCGTTATGCCCATTTTTAGTAGGGCGGCATTAGCGGCAAACTGTAAACCCACCAGCAACATGGACAGTGCCAGCAGGTGTTGGCATACCTCCCTTAGGGTGTTGGCTCTCACAGTGCCTTTAATCAGCTCAGGGTGATAGCGGTTGGCGATAGCCAGTCCAGTGACGGCGATAAATAGCGCTAATAATAGCGGCCAGTAAAGGGTGATTGCCAAGGCGCCAATGAGTAGGCCTCCCGCCAGCAGTGCCCCCCATTTTTTGCCGCTCCAATAGAGCAAACTGATGCTATACACCAAGGCTAACATTAAGGTTACAGATTCGATTATTGTCATTGTGGAAATACCAACTAATAGCTTGTATCTATAAGAGGAGATGGGATGATCTTAGTTCTTCTATGCTATCGATAGTGTGGTGTGAATCGCGAAATTAAGCCCTTATATGCCCGGTTTGATGATCTGTATCGCCTTGTTAGTAAGGTGTAATACGGCTAAAGCAGCATTGATGTTCGCTTAAATTAGTTCACTGTATTTGAGTTGGTGTGCTGAAAACAGAAGACACAAAAAAGCCCTCAGACGTGAGGGCTTTTTTGAATAGGCAGTTAATTTGCCCCTTCGAGGGATTCGATAAACTGGGTCGACTCGGCTATCGATTTATTCATTTCGTTAATTAGGCTAGAAATATCGGTTTGCAGGCTGGCAAACTCGCCCTTAATGGCGCCTATGGCTTGGGCATTAAGGTTATGCTTGAGATAAAGCATGTTGTCTTTCATCGCCGTTAAAATGGGCGCCATTTTGCCCTCGGCGCGGCGCATGGTGCGCATCAGTTGGGTGTATGAGCGCTGGGTGTCGCGCAGTTTAGCCTCGCTATTGCGTCGTAGGCTGGCTTTACTTATCTCACCAATCTCTGTTTGCCACTCATCAAAGAGTGCTTCGGCGACATCTTCTACTTTATTGATACGACTGCTGACCTCGTCGGCGGCCTCTTGTGAGGCTTCGTACTCATCTTTGGCCTTGTTGTAAGCGCTTTGCAGATCGCCGCCATCATGATTGAGCAGTGCCTGCATCTCCTCTAATGCCGAGCTAAATTGTTCTTGCGCCTCTTGCTGCGACTCTTTGGCATCGCTTACTCTGTCAACCATGATGTCGCGTTTATGGTAACCCACTTTTTCCATCGCACCGTAATAGGCACTTTGGCAGCCGCTGAGTAGCATCACCGAGGTGATGATGGCTGCAAATAGTCTGTTTTTCATCCTAGAAGTATCCTTGTGTGAGTTTAGTCAGCTCTAAATTTGGCCGCGTCGATAATGCTCCATAGATGGGCGATACCGCCTATAATTGCCGGAACAATCAGCCACCATAAAGCGTAACCAACGATGGTGATGATGCAAAAGAGTAAGGCTGCCAAGATGCGTCCTTGCACTAATTGTCCCAACCCCGGGAAAAAGAAACTTGCGATAGCGGCAATCACATTGCCTGCAGAACCTTGTTGAGACATGAATTTATTCCTTACACTTGTATCTAGTGTCTTTAAACTTGTAATCTAGCTTACGCAGTTAACACTACTTGAATCAAGAGAATACCGTGATAAATAGAATCGACATAAGCCTGTTTCGTTCCATTATGCTAGGTATCTGGGCATTTATGATACATCTAAAGCAGCGTGTGGCGGAAGATCAGATCAACATGCGCGCCGGTCATTTGGCTTACGTGACCCTATTATCTTTGGTGCCTATGGTGGCGGTAACCATGTCGATGCTGTCGGCTTTCCCTGTGTTTAAAGGCATTAGAGTGCATATCGAGGCCTTTATTTACAATAATTTCATCCCCTCGGCAGGCGATAGCGTACAAACCTATATTAATGAATTTGTGGCTAATGCATCCAAAGGCACTGTGGTGGGGATTGGCGCCTTGGTGGTGGTCGCGATTTTACTGATATCTAATATCGATAAATCGCTTAATGGTATTTGGCGCACCACACAGCAGCGCCCATTTGCGGTCTCCTTGTCTATGTATTGGATGGTGCTGACCTTAGGCCCTGTACTGATGGGCGCGAGTTTAGTGGCGACCTCTTATGTGGTCTCGCTGCAACTGTTTAATGATACCGAGTTTGGCGACGTGGTACCTTGGTTAGTCGAGCGCTTACCCATGCTGTTTTCTGTGGCGACCTTTTTACTCATCTATATGGTAGTACCCAACACTAAGGTGAAGTTTTTCCATGCCTTATTAGGCGCAATTGCTGCCGCGTTGCTGTTTGAACTGGGCAAAAAAGGCTTTGCATTATACCTCACCGAATTTCCGGCCTATGAAGCTATTTATGGTGCATTAGCCACTATCCCTATTCTGTTTATGTGGGTCTATCTGTCGTGGATCATAGTATTGATTGGCGCCGAGATCACTGCCGCCATGCCTGAATATTTAGATAAACGCCTTTTATCACTTGATGATAGCGATGAGCCAGCAGCCGATGCCGTCAACCATGACGAAAGTGACACTAGCAGTAAGTCTAAAGATAACGCCGCTAAATCATGAGCGTGTTTGATGCCTTTGCGCTGATCCGCCAAGATTGGTTAGATGTCGGCGATGGTCATCGATTATTCTTAGCCCAATATGGCGATGCCGACGGCATTCCTGTGCTTTATCTGCATGGTGGCCCTGGGGCGGGGTGTTGCGTTGATGAGCTTGCTCTGTTTGGCGTCGAGGGCTTACGTATTTATATGTTAGATCAACGCGCCGCAGGGCGCTCTAAACCCTATGGCCGCTTAGATAATAATGATCTCCACAGTTTATTAACCGACATTGAGAAGGCCAGACAATGGGCTGGAGTGGCGCGCTGGTGTCTGCTGGGGGGCTCATTTGGGGCAACGCTAGGGTATCTATACAGTTGCATCTATCCGCAGCGGGTGCAGGCTCTGGTGTTGTGGGGCCTGTTTATTCCATCGGCGGCTGGTGTCGACTGGCTTTATGGCCGCCGCGGCGTCGCGCAAATTTTTTCCTGCCAATATCGCCAGTTTGTTCGTCGGATCAATGATGATATTGAGCAACTCTTACAGCAATTTGAGCAGGACTTTAATAGTCAAGATAGTGATATTCGGGATGAGGCGATACAACGTTGGCTAGCTTGGGAATTGGCGCTCGCCGCCCCAGGTATGAGTGTCGATAATCTTGAGCAAGGCAGGGTGTTGGCCCGCATCGAGTTGCACTATGCTCGCCACGACTATTTTGGGGCTTATCCATTGATGCAACAGGTTGGGGCCCGATTACAATGCCCCACCGTTATCTTGCAAGGTGAGCTGGATTGGGTGTGTCCGCAGCGGTTAGTGGATGACTTTTTAAACCAATTTGGCCCGCCATTATTACGCTCTCGCCTAGTAAAAAGCGGCCATCATACTCTTATCGATACCAAGATGCGTCAGGCGGTCAGCGATGCGGTTGCGCAAATGACCCGTTACATTAAACATCAATAAAACAGATCGACAACTCGTGCTGCTTAGCTGAGCTAAGCCATAGACAAGTGGTTTTCGCCGACAGGGCGGTAATACAGACGTAGATAAGGAGAACAAGGGTTGTGATAGCCTTAATTCAGCGGGTAAAACAGGCGAAGGTCGAGGTGGCAGAAGAGACCATTGGCGCCATCAATCAAGGCTTATTAATTTTGCTTGGTGTAGAGCGTGAAGATGATATCGCTAAGATGGAAAAGTTGGCCGCTAAGGTGATGAACTACCGCGTTTTTGCCGATGATAATGGCAAGATGAACCTCAATGTGCAGCAAGTGGGCGGAAGCCTGCTGGTGGTGTCGCAGTTTACTTTAGCTGCCGATACTGGCCGTGGTTTGCGTCCCAGTTTTTCAGGGGCAGGCACCCCGCAGCAAGCCAAGGAGTTGTATCACGCCTTTGTGGATTATTGTCGAGCGCAAGGTATGGCGGTCGAAACGGGTGAATTTGCTGCCGATATGCAGGTCAGCTTAATTAATGACGGCCCTGTGACCTTTAATCTGCAGGTGTAGCCTATGCCCCTTAAGATCGCTGAACGATTAACGCAATTGGCTGAGATCTGGCATAACACCATTCCGGTGAGTGAGTTTATGCAGATAACGCCATTGTCATATCATGACGACCTCTTTAGCGTATCGGCACCCTTAGCTCCCAACATTAACCTGCATAACACTATGTTTGCCGGCAGCATCTATACCTTGATGACATTAACGGGTTGGGGAGTGGTTTGGCTTAATCAAAGTCTGTGTCAGGTTGCAGGGGATATAGTGCTGGCTAAGGCGGATATTCGTTATCTGGCCCCTGTTGATGCGACGCCTGTCGCCAAGGTGCGCTGGCCAGATGCTGATTTAAGTGATTTAGCTAAGGGACGTAAGGTGAAGGTGACCTTACAGGTCGCGCTTTATTGTGGTGACAAGTGTTGCGCCGAGTTTGAGGGGATATATGTGAGTTTGCCGCATTTATCCTTGGCATAACTATCGATCCATAGAGAGGGGTTGGCATCAAATAACAAAAAAGCCTCATTATTGAGGCTTTTTTTGGTTTTCATCGTCCGGCTGGTGCTGAAAATCTATGATTATCCTTTTGGATAAACGTGAGCAACGCCTTTGTGACAGTCAACACAAGTCTTACGCTTGTCAGCGTCTTTCTTGAAGTTGTTTTCGTGCATTCTCTTGGCCATCTTCTTCATGGTTTCTGGCTGGTTCTCGTAAATACGAGTGTGACAATGCTGACAGTTAGCGCTGTCGTTAGCGCGGAAATATTTAAGTGCAAGGTCTGCTTGCTCTTTACGGTTTTCGTCTAACCATTCTTGCGTGTTAAAGCCATCGATAGTCAAGAAACCATAAAGGTCTTTAGACACGATGATCTTTTTAATCAGGTAATCAACTGGACCGTGAGGTAAGTGACAGTCTTGACACTGTACTGTGATCCCTGCGCTACCACCACCATGGGCAGAGGCTAACACTTCATCCTTAAGTGAATGATTGCTATGGCAAGACATACAGAATTCATCTGTACTGGTTGCATGTAATGTTTGCTGTGTCGCGAAATAACCCACAACACCGATGACAACACCGACCACAATGAGGGCTAGTATTGAGTATTTCGCGCTTGGTTTGAATAGTGCACGCCAGTTCATCGCTGTATCTCCAAAATATAGTTGTTTTATCTAATATTTACTTCATCTCTGACACTGAGTATAACCAGAAGCAGACGGTGGATCTGGGTTTATAACTGTAAAATGAGAGCTAGCTCTAACTCTAATTTACATTAATGAGAATATCGTAATTTGATTAATATATATGCGTATTAACTAAAGTTACTGCAAACTGAAGGATGTAGCAAGGTTGATCACGTCTTTGCGTTAACGTTGTTCTTGTTGTGAATAGTTTGCTAGGTGTTCATCTGTGACGGTGGCTAAATATTTCTGGAGCAGGGATGGAACCTATTGGTGGTTATGCCGGTCTATTGCAACAGGTGGGCATTGATAAGCATAATTTAGTGCCGGCCTCGATAAACTTATCTTGCTGAAAGGCATATTGAAATAGGCAGGTTATTACCTTTAGATATCACTGATGTTTGTCAGGAAATTGTGAATTCAATCAAGGTTGTTTAAAAATTTCGTGATAGACTGACGCTATCTCATTGTTAGGAAAGTTCATGCGCAACGTATTTCGCCACCATACATTAGTTATCTTTACTCTGTTCGCCATGTTGGGACAGGTAATGCTATCTAATGGTTTTTCTATGGTGCCCAATGCCCAAGCCCATGATTTATCCATGATGATGCAGATGAGCAATAGTGAAGTGTGTCATCCATCCGAAATAGTGCGTCAAGCTCACTGCTGCGATGCCGAGCAAAATATGCTTCCCGCGGCTCAGCATTGCTGTGAAGGCAATGGATATTGCGAGGGAGATTGTACCCACTGCTTAGTGATTTCGATGACAGGCACTCTATTTAGCGTCACGTCTTGGCCAGACTTTCGCGGCTCAGAATCTATCTTGGCTACTCAAATGCCTCATTTCCACTCCATCTCGTTAGGGTCAGAACTTAAACCTCCGATTGCGTAACATTGTCGGCTATTGCCGACGCTAGATGTTACCTGCAATGTCAGGTCTGATTTTTAGCTTTAATCTTTTATATATTTTTAGTCGTTAACCCCTGCTATGTGCATGGCGATAGATTGTGCGATGTCACCATAAGCTGACTTGTCAGTGTGATGCGCCTTCTCTACCGTCGTTTTATGCAGTAACGGGATATTAACGGTGATTATTTTATATTTAGCCGTCAATTACTTAAGCCATATTTGGCTATAACAAGGCTCAACGCCTAGTAATACGGCCACCATTACGATGGAGTCAATCAATGAAAACCCTTATCAGTTTAGTGCTCACTGCTTTTCTTTTTGTTATCTCGGCGCCGATGGCATCTGCCCATCAGCACGCTCATGGTGAGCAAGCCGGGCAACATTACGATTGCCCTATGCATCCTGAAGTTGTTGGTGAGAAAGGTGATACTTGCCCAAAATGCGGTATGAACCTCACACCAGTTAAAGGTGCTGCTGAACATAAGAAATGCCCACACGGCGAACATCAGGCAAGTGCGTCAGCACACCATGGTCAGCATGATGCCAGCAAGTGTGATAACTGTCCGAAACATAAAAATGATGCTAAAGCGACTGTAAAATACGACTGTCCAATGCACCCAGAGGTCATTGGTGAAAAGGGTGATACCTGCCCCAAGTGTGGAATGAACCTCACGCCAGTTAAAGATGCTGCTTTGAGTGCAAAATACGACTGTCCAATGCATCCTGAAGTGGTTGGTGAAAAAGGGGATACCTGCCCTAAATGCGGTATGAACCTCACGCCAGTTAACGCGGCTCATGGCGCAGCAACGCATAAACATCACTAATTACTGAGTGGGACTGAGGCATTATGAGTTATTTCAATATGAGTGATAAGCGTAAACCATTGACGTATTTCGTCAGTGTATTACTGATAGCAACGCCGCAATTGAGTGCGGCCCAAGTGGAGTTAAGCGGCAGTGATAGTGCGGCGCAAATCCAACATCAACATCTTGGCGAGCAAAAAACCTATGTGTGCCCCATGCATCCAGAGGAAACCAGCCATGAGGCCGGCAGTCGCTGCCCGCAGTGCAATATGTTTCTGGTTGAGCAACAACATGAGTCGGCATTAAAAGATAAGGCCGCTAGCGCCGAGCAAAAAACCTATGTGTGCCCCATGCATCCAGAGGAAACCAGCCATGAGGCCGGCAGCCGCTGTCCGCAGTGCAATATGTTTCTGGTTGAAGAGGAGGAGGAAGAGGCCGTCGATACCGCCCATGCCGCGCATCAAGCTGCCAGTGCTGAGGCGTTTGATCCCTTAGCCCAAGCCAAACCCGCTCCTTTAACTGGTGAGCCTTCGATCAAATATGTCTGCCCAATGCATGCGCATATCATCAGCGATGTGCCGGGTACGTGTCCTATCTGCGGCATGAACCTTGAAAAAGTTGAAGTGGGCGGTGGCCAGTCTGAAATCGAGATCCAAGTCTCCGGTGGCATGCAGCAAGCCTTAGCGTTAAAAGTAGCGCCAGCGACACGGGGCACTATGTGGAAGTTTGTCAGAACCGTTGGTCAGATAGGCTATGACGAGAGTGAAATTAGCCACATTCACGCTAGGGTCAACGGCTGGATAGAAAAGCTCGCCATTAAGTCTGTCGGCGATAAGGTGACGAAAGGCCAGTTGCTGTATGAGATCTACTCGCCAGACTTGATCAACGCGCAAGATGATTATCTGTTGGCGCTGGGCAGTTTACGCAGCTCGGGCAACAGTAAAAACTATCAAGATTTAGTGCGCCGTGCCGGATTGAGGCTTGAGCTGTTAGGCATGACTCGCGGCCAAATTGAGCGCCTAGCCAAGACGGAGCAGACCCAATATCGGGTGCCCTTTTATGCACAAACCGATGGCATAGTGAAACAGCTGTCGGTTAGAGACGGTATGTATATTCAGCCTGCCACCGAGGTGATGTCATTAGCGAACTTGTCTAAGGTGTGGGTGATTGCCGATGTGTTTGAGAATGAGCAGAGTTGGATTGCTTTAGGGCAACATACCGAAGTGTCAGTGCCTGCGATGGGACTACAAGATATCGAGGGCGTAGTCGATTATATCTACCCCGAACTTGATCCTGTGACCCGCAGTTTACGGGTCAGAATCGTGCTCAATAGCAGCGACGTGGCACTGCGCCCCAATACGCTGGCCAATATTGCCATTTTTGGCGGTCCTAATCGTAATGCCTTAGTGATCCCGCAAGAGGCTTTAATCCAAACTGGGCATGAAAACCGGGTGATTGTTAAGCAGAGCGACAACAGTTTTGTGGCGCGCCAAGTCACTGTGGGCATGATGTCTCAAGGTAAAGCGGAGATCCTCAGCGGCTTAAGCGAAGGGGAAAACGTGGTGATCTCGGGGCAGTTCTTGCTGGATTCAGAAGCCAGCCTAAAAGGCAGTTTAATGCGCCTTAGCAGCGGCCATCAGCACTAGGGGACATTATGTTAAGCAAAATTATTCAACTGGCCATTCAGCAAAGGCTGATGGTGCTGATCATCACCATCATGATTGGCGTGTGGGGCGTACAAGAGCTCAGAAATACTCCGTTAGATGCCTTACCGGATCTGTCGGATGTACAGGTGATCATCAAGACCCCTTTTGCGGGGCAGGCCCCTCAACTGGTCGAGGAGCAGGTCACTTACCCTTTATCGACCGCGATGCTCGCGGTACCGGGTGCGAAAACCGTGCGTGGTTATTCGTTTTTTGGTGACTCTTATGTGTATGTCATCTTCGAAGATGGCACCGACATCTACTGGGCCCGTTCACGGGTATTGGAATATTTAAGCCAAGTAAGTAGTCGCTTACCGCCTGGCGTTCAGCCGTCATTGGGGCCTGACGCCTCGGGGGTGGGCTGGATTTTTGAATACGCCTTAGTGGATCGCTCTGGCAGTTTAGACCTGTCGCAATTAAAAAGTCTGCAAGACTGGTACTTAAAATTAGAGCTGCAAAGTGTGGCGGGAGTGTCAGAAGTCGCCACCGTTGGCGGTATGGAGCAAACCTATCAAATCGTCGTAGAGCCAGACAAGCTGGCCATCTATCGTTTAGATATCGCCACCATTAAAAACGCCATCGCGAAATCGAACACCGAAGCTGGCGGCTCGGTGATTGAGATGGCCGAAGCAGAATATATGGTGCGGGCTAAAGGTTACCGACAAACCTTAGATGATTTTCGTGAAATCCCACTGGGGATCACCAGCCCGTCGGGAACGCCTCTGTTACTTAAGGATGTGGCGACGGTGCGTAAAGGCCCTGCGTCGCGCCGTGGCATCGCCGAGCTCGACGGTGAAGGCGAAGTGGTGGGCGGCATTATCGTGATGCGCTACGGTGAAAACGCCTTAGCCACCATTGAAGCGGTTAAAGTCAAGTTAGAGCAGCTTAAGGCCGGTTTGCCCCAAGGCGTCGAAATTGTGCCCACTTACGACAGATCGCATTTGATTGAAAGCTCGGTTGACAACTTGTTCAACAAGGTGATTGAGGAGATGGTAGTTGTCGGCGTGGTCTGTTTGCTGTTTTTGCTGCATGCGCGCTCGACATTGGTGGCGGTGATCACTCTACCTTTGTCTATTCTCATCGCCTTTATCGTGATGAATAAGATGGGAGTGAACGCTAACATCATGAGTCTGGGCGGCATCGCCATCGCCATTGGTGCCGTGGTCGATGGGGCCATTGTGATGATAGAGAACATGCACAAACATCTGGAGCACTTTAGGCAGGAGCATCAGCGTGGCCCAGATAATAAAGAGCATTGGCACATCGTGGCTCAAGCCTCGGTCGAGGTGGGGCCGGCGCTATTTTTCTCACTGCTTATCATTACCTTAAGCTTTGTGCCGGTATTTGCTTTAGAGGCGCAAGAGGGACGGTTGTTTAGCCCGCTGGCTTACACTAAAACCTTTGCGATGGCGGCTGCGGCCGTGCTGTCGATAACTTTAGTCCCCGTACTCATGGGCTTCTTTATTCGCGGCAATATTCCTAAAGAGAGCAGTAACCCCATTAGCCGGGTATTAATTGCCCTGTATAAGCCGTCGCTGACGCTGGTACTGCGCTTTCCTAAAATCACCTTGTTAGTGGCATTAGTGGCGCTGGGCAGCGCTTGGTATCCGGTGACGCAAATGGGCAGCGAGTTTATGCCTGAACTGGAAGAGGGCGATCTGCTGTATATGCCCACCGCCTTACCGGGGATCAGTGCCAGTAAAGCGGCCGAAGTTCTGCAACAGACCGACAGATTAATTAAAACCGTGCCTGAGGTTAAGCGGGTGTTTGGTAAGGTGGGGCGCGCCGAAACCGCGACCGATCCGGCGCCGCTCACCATGTTAGAGACCACCATTATGCTTAAACCCAGAGCCGAGTGGCGCGAGGGTATTGAGTTAAGCGACATCATAGATCAGCTGCAAAAAACCGTTAAAGTGCCCGGTTTAACCAACGCCTGGGTGCAGCCGATTAAGACCCGTATCGATATGTTATCGACGGGGATAAAAACCCCGGTAGGGATTAAGATCACTGGCGCCGATGTCAATGAGTTGCAGCAAGTGGGCGCCGATATCGAGGCGATACTCAGTCAGTTGCCACATACCAAATCGGCTTATGCCGAGCGGGTTGGCGGCGGACGTTATATCGATATCACCCCTAAGTTAGATGTGGCTTCCCGTTACGGCATGTCGCTGAGTGATATTCAAGATGTGGTGCGTTATGCCATCGGAGGGATGAAGATAGGTGAGTCGGTGCAGGGCGCCGAGCGTTACCCTATCAACCTGCGCTATCCTCGCGCGCTACGTGACAATATCGACAAGCTTAGAGAGCTTCCGGTGATCACTAAGTCAGGGCATTACCTGCCGCTACGCAACTTGGCCGACATCAGCATTAGCGATGGCGCGCCTATGTTAAAGAGTGAAAATGGTCGCCTGATCTCGTGGGTATTTGTCGATATTGCGGGCACCTCAATTGGTGAGTACATCACCCAAGCGCAAGCCGCGCTCGATGAACAGTTGGTGGTGCCGCCGCGTTACAGTTACAGCTTTGCCGGGCAGTATGAATATATGCAGCGGGTGGACGCTAAATTGAAAAAGGTGATCCCCATGGCGCTGGCAGTGATCTTTATTCTGCTGATGATGACTTTTGGCTCAACCATGCAGGCTTCTATCATCATGCTCAGCTTGCCCTTCGCCTTGGTGGGCAGCACTTGGTTGCTCTACCTGCTCGACTTTAATATGTCGGTAGCGGTGGCCGTTGGGATGATCGCGTTAGCGGGTGTGGCCGCCGAGTTTGGGGTGGTGATGTTGGTCTACCTTAATAATGCCATTAAGCATCGTAAAGAGACCGGCAGCTATGTGGTCATTGACGATCTTAAAGCGGCGCTTATCGAGGGGGCAGTGATGCGTATTCGACCTAAGGCGATGACGGTCGCGACTATCTTCTTTGGCCTGTTGCCTATCATGTGGGGCTCAGGAGCGGGTAATGATGTGATGCAAAAGATTGCTGCGCCTATGGTGGGCGGCATGATCACCGCACCGTTGCTGTCGCTGTTTGTGTTACCCGCGCTGTATTTACTGATTTACGGCCGCACGCTGAGCAAGGATGAGGCTAATACCTAGTTGCTTATCTTGTAAATGACAACAGTAAACAAAAAAGGCGCTCTATAGAGCGCCTTTTTTTATTGGGTAACAGTGAGGTGAATTACGAGCCGTATACGGGCAGTAAATCAGCCATGGCAAGCAGATGACAGGCCGCCGTCAGGACGCCATAACCAATGACGATAGCGATCACTGCAGTGCCGCCCGGCACTTTAAAGCTCTGACTATCAGGAAACATCTGCCGTGCACGATACGCCATTAAGGCTGGTACAATCGCCGCCCAAACGGTGGCGGCGATGGCCGCAAAGCCAATGGCAATTAAAAAGCCATTGGGAAACAGCAGTCCAAGTAGGGTTGGCGGTACAAAGGTGACGGTAGCGGTTTTTAAACGGCCAGTGCGAGTTTCTTCAAAGCCGAATAGATCCGCAAGGTAGTCAAACAGCCCTAAAGTCACCCCTAAAAACGACGAGGCTACCGCCAAGTTAGCAAACAGGGTTAGCATGGTATTAAGCCAACTGCTGGCCATCACATCCGATAGCGCCGCCACTAACACGCCCATATTGCCGCCTTGGGCGATAATATCGATAAACTCGATACGCGAGATATTGCCCATGGTGGCCATGAGCCAGCAAACATAGATGATAAACGCGATTAAGGTGCCCAAGGTGATGGCTTTCACTATGGTATTGGCATCTTTACCATAATACTTCACTAAGCTTGGCACATTGCCGTGGTAACCAAAGCTGACTAAACCAAACGGGATCGCCGCCAACATATAGGGTAAATAGCGGGTCTCACCATTGGGATGGAATAACTTAGTGGGTTCAATTTCGATCAGCAAGTTACCTATGGCCAAAAAGAAGGTGATTATCATCCCGCCCAGCATGATGGTGGTGATGCGATCGACCGCCTTAGTGCTGATAAACACCACGATGGCTAAGCCAACGGCGAAGATGAGTCCGGCTAAGCCTTGGGGTAATTCAATTCCTAATCCCGCTAGGCTATGGTTGACGATGGAGCCGCCGCCACTGATGTAAGCATAGGCCAGAATATACAACACAAAGGCGATGGACAGACCGTTTACGATACGCCAAAAGTTACCTAAGGTGTCGCGGGTCAAGGTGTCAAAACTGGCGCCGGGTTCAAAGTGTAAATTGGTTTCGAGCAGCAATAGCCCTGATACCAACATGCAAAACCACACGCCTAACATCATCAATAGCGAGTAACTAAACCACATACCCGCACCGACGACAGGCAGAGAGAACATTCCGGCACCGACGGCGGTACCTGCGATGATCATTGCGCCACCCAATAATGATTTGCCAGAGGCTTTATGCTTGGCGGCATTCATATGGTTGGCCATTACGCGTGGTGCTCCGCAGCGACACTGTCGACAATGGTTTGTTTCACTGAGGCACGCAGCAGATGGTTCGCCCGTGAGCGAATACGCTGCACATCGGCTTGCTTAGCATCACCGGCCAGATAACCTAACTCTTTTAGCTTAACGCTTAGGGTACCGTAGAGTTTCTTATCATAAAACTCAGGTGCAGTAATGCCATGCAATGCGCCAAGGCGCTGAGCTAACTGATGGCTGTCGCTCTCAAGTTCCGAGCGTTCAATGTTAGGTGCTGCGGCCAAGATATTGAAGATAATGGCGTAGCGCTGCATAGTTTCACTGATGGTGCCTGCCAAATGCAGTAGCTGATTAAGGTGCTCTAGATTGACGCTAAAGCTAGCGGCTTCAATGATAAGCCCTTGTTCAAGTAGCAGATCTAATAACTGAGACACATACTCAGGTATATCGTCTATCCCCATAAACAGTTCGGCTTGTAGCAGAGGATAAAAGTCTTCGACAGTATCGATAATCGTTTGACGAGTGCAGTTATCGTGCTGGGTTAGGCAACTGGCGATTAACGACGGAATAACCATTAAATGAATAATATTATTTCGATAATAGGTCATGGAGACCGCTTGGCTCTCATCGATAGAGATGATGTCACCCAGTGGGTCGCTGTCGAGCTTGAACTTTTTCAGCTCAAGACCCTGTTCTATCAATTTGGCGCCGTCGCCTTCAACGACCGAGGCAAACTCGGTGTAAGGCAGCTTTTTGAGCAACGTCAGATACAGATCTAGCTGTTTTTCCAGCTGTGAGCGTTCCAGTGCATGTTGCTCTGAGGCCAGTAACACTAAACTGGTTAAGGTCACCGAGCTGACAGCGGCGGCATCGTTAATGCGTGTCATCACCCGATTAGCCAAAGTGTTGACCACAGGGGTGAGCCAAGTGGGTTTTTGCTCTCGGTCTTGGGCCAGCTCTTCACGCCAGTTTGGCACTTGCTCGTTGAGGAAGTTGTGTAGCGTGATTGGCTGACCAAAGTTAACGTAACCTTGACCGAAATTGCCTAATTTACGGATGGCACCAAACACCTGCCATAGTGACTCTTTTTTCTTTTTCTTGCCGCTGAGCTCTTTATGGTAAGTGGCCACTTCCATCACATGATCATAACCCAAATACACAGGCACTAAGGTCACCGGGCGCTCGACTCCGCGCAGCACACTGTTAAGTGTCATGGCGATCATGCCAGTTTTGGGCGCCAGCAAGCGGCCTGTGCGTGAACGTCCACCTTCGGTGAAATACTCAACCGAATAGCCTTTGGCAAACAGCTGGTCTAAGTATTCACGAAATACTGCGGTGTATAACTTATTGCCGCGGAAGCTGCGGCGAATAAAGAAGGCGCCGCCACGGCGGAACATGGGGCCTGCTGGCCAGAAGTTAAGGTTAATCCCGGCGGCAATATGCGGTGGCACCATGCCTTGGTAATAGAGGATATAAGAGAGCAGCAGGTAGTCCATATGGCTACGGTGACAAGGGACATAGACAATTTCATGGCCATCATGGTGTAGCTGACGAACTTGCTCGGCGCCTTTGATATTGATGCCTTTATACAGTTTATTCCATAGCCAAGTGAGGAAGCGCTCGGCAATACGCACTAGGCTGTCGGAGTAATCCGCCGCGATCTCATCTAGGTATTCGAGTGCGGTTTCACGGGCTTTGGCTTCGGAGATTTTTTTGCTATGAGCTTCTTCTTGAATCGCTTTTTTCATCGACTCAGATTTGAGCAGCGAGTGGAATAAATTTTGGCGATTAGGCAAGACAGGCCCAGTCATGACCTTGCGTTGACGACGAAAATGCACCCGTGCCACTCGCGCCAGTTTTTGCGCTATACGTTTATCTGTACCGTGTTCATCGGCCATATATCGTAGCGACATCGCATTAGAAAACTGCACAAAGTTGTGTCTGCCTAAGAATAAAATCATCAGGCATTTACGCAGCCAAGTCGGGTTCTCCCGCTCTAAAACCGCCGCCTTCATGGTGTCATCTTCTTTGCCTGGAGTACGCCCCCAGTACAGGCTGACTGGCACAAGTTGAATGTCGAGCTCAGGATGTTGTTTGTGCGCACTTAACAGGCGAGTGAAGCTGTCGAGGTAATACTCGTTGCTCTCGCGCTCACCAAACAAGGGTTTGGCCCCTTCGAGGCAAACCACGCGCGACACTTTTTCGCCGCACACATCGAGTGCTTCATAGGGACTCGGTAAGCCGAGTTTAGCGGTTATCTCGCTCAATGCGGCGATATCGCTGATGGATTTCGTCTTCATTACGTAGACTAGAGGTCTATCTGAATCTAGATTAAGGTCATCAAAAGGATGCTGGGGGACCACTATGGTATGAACCAGCTTCTTTTGTATCCAACGTAATGATTTAAACCAGAAAGAGTCTTGTTTGGACATGATTATGTATGCATTCAGGTCATTTTTAATAATGCAGAGAATACCAGAAAATGGCAGTGACACCCTAATTTGTCTCATCTAGTCAGGCAAAAAGGGGTTGAGATAGAGACACTTTGATATTGATAAAAAACAGCGCCTATATTAGGCGCTGTGGTGATTAACCTCATCAATCATGATTGCGGCGGTGAAATACTAGGGTTAGCGCAACGCTTTGATTTAACCTGCTATACCCAAAGCGTGGCAATTTAAATGGCTGTCACTTAGGCGCTGTTACTAAAGCGCTGGCACAAAGTCATCCATCAAAATTACCCCAAGTGGAGCGACACCACCAACGGCATCTACCGCGGCTACGCCGTAGAGGTTACCCGCCGCAAGCGTAACATCGAGTGGCCCAATGGCCGCCGTTTTACTGCCAGTACCTGTTACTGTGACCACATAGTCGCCAGCAGGCACGGACAAACTGCCAGATGTGGCTTTAAATGGCACATTGCTTAGCGCTGGCGTGGCAGCGGTAATGTCACTGTCTGGAGTGAGGTAGATATCCACATTACCCGCCGAAAAGGAGGCGTGAATAATATTGAGTTTGGCCTCAGTTGCGACTCGGCGACGATCTTCCATCACCACTAATGGCGCAATATCACTACCGCTTAACGAGCCTACCGCCAGTACGCTATAGCTAGCCCCTTGTGTTAGCGTCACTGGCGCGGCATCAATCACCACCACGCTGTTGTCTGCATCGGCAGCCACGGTAACGGTATGGTCGCCCTCAGGCACATTAAGGTAGTTGGTCAATTCGCTGAAGCTAAGCATATCAACCGCAGGGGTGGCCGCGCCGTCGAGAAAGATATCGACCGCAGGGGCATCAGCTACTGCATGAATGGCTCGCACATCACTGCCCGTCATGGTGTCTTGTAGCACCACCTGTGCATCATCTAACGCGACCAGTAGTGCTACAGGTGAATCACCCGTGGCGGCATTAGGGATGGCGCTGATTAGGTAATCATTACCGGCTTGCAATGGGACTGTGCCCGAATCAAACACCGGCGTTTTTTGCCCAGAAGCGGTGATGCGGATCTGATAATCGCTAGCTAAGATCTCAAGTTGATCGCTGGCATCGAGGAAGTTGGCCGACAAGGTGGGCGCCTGAGTTGTGATATCGGCCCCCGGTGCGGTGACATAAATATCCACTAAACCGACATCTGATGCACCATGCAATACTTGCACGCGAGCGTAATCGGTGGCGATGTCACTGACCGCATTGGCGATAAGCTTGAGCTGCAGCGTGTCGTCAGCCACCTTACCTACGGCGACGGCGGTGTATTGCATCTCTGCCATGGCATCGAGCTCGGCGGTTAATACCTCAAGCACTGATCCATCGGCCAATTGGGCATCGACACCTATGGCATAGGTATTAACAGGCACCGTAATAAAACCACTAGAGACGGCATAATCGACGTCAGTGAGTAACGCGGCGCCGTTGGCATTGACGTTCACCTTGGGAGCATCGACGCCAGCATGGATCACGCGAACCTGTGTTTCAAGTACGGGCTCAGGTAACTTGATAATATCGTCATCATCGTCATTACATGCGCTTAGACCAAATATGACGCTTGTACTGAGTAGTATCGCAGGGTATATCCGTTTCATGCATCCATCCTCTATAACAGTTGATTAACATCAGCTATCTACGGCTGGGGATCATCACAAGATCACAACAAGATGCATAAAAAAATGCCGCATTGCGTTGTTTATTTATTAATCAAATAAAATCAATGCGATATTGTTTAGCTTTTGCTGATTTAATATGGCGTCGCTGATCTGGGACTGGCAAAGCTGTTAGATTATTCGATTTTATCGATTGTTGTGTCGCATTTTATGCGCTTTAGTTTCGATTAATTGAAATTTATAATGCTCCATCTTTAGTCCGTGTTGGAGTGATTTATGGCGAGTGTATTGGTGTTAAAGTCGAGTATTTTAGGTGAGTATTCTCAGTCAGCTAAGTTAGTTGATGAGTTGCTGCAACAGTTGCAGGCACAGAGCTCTCAGGTCACGGTGCGTGATTTAACCGAGCAAACATTACCTGTGCTTGACGGTGACATTGCACTCGCGCTAAGAGGTGCTGACAATCTGTCAGACAAGCAGCAGCACGCGGTTGCACTGTCTGATGAACTGATTGCCGAGCTTAAGGCACATGATACGCTGATCATCGCTGCGCCCATGTACAACTTTAGCATTCCGACACAGCTGAAAAACTGGATCGATCTGATCGCCCGCGCTGGGATCACCTTTACCTATACCGATACCGGGCCTCAAGGCTTGCTCCAAGGCAAACGGGCCATACTCGTCACCACCCGTGGTGGGGTGCATAAAGCCGGAGGGACTGACCATGTGGTACCTTACCTTAAGACGGTATTAGGCTTTATTGGTATTGAAAATGTCGATACCGTTTACGCCGAAGCGCTCAATATGGGTCCTGATGCTGCAGAGCAAGGAATACAGCAGGCGCAGCAAGAGATTAAGCAGCTGGTCGCTTAATTCGCTTAATTCGCTCAGATAAGCTCGCAGGCTGTGTGGCTGCCTTGCCCGTATATGAAAATGGCGTAACCTAGGTTACGCCATTTTCATTACGGCACTGTTCTTTACGGCATTACTGTCGTTAGCCTAGCCAGCGCTTAAAGATCAGTGAAGTATTGATCCCGCCGAAGGCAAAGTTATTACTCATTACATAATCTGTTTCTAGGTGGCGAACGCCATCTTTAATATAATCGAGTTTGCCGCAGGCCGGATCCACATGCTGCAAGTTTAGCGTCGGCGCAAACCACCCCGCATTCATCATCTCAATCGTTAACCAAGCCTCTAGCGAGCCGCACGCCCCGAGCGTGTGGCCAGTGTAGCTTTTGAGCGACGAGATAGGCATCTGCTGACCAAATACTGCTTCAGTTGCTTGGGTTTCGGCAATATCACCGCGATCGGTGGCCGTGCCGTGAGCGTTAACATAGCCTATGGCAGCGGGCGCGAGCTGAGCATCTTTTAATGCCAAGCGGATAGCCACTTCCATGGTGTCGGCATTGGGCTGAGTCACATGTAACCCATCGGCATTGGTGCCAAAGCCCACCAGTTCGGCGTAAATTTTCGCGCCGCGTGCCTTAGCGTGTTCAAGCTCTTCTAGCACTAAGGTACAGGCACCTTCACCGATAACCAGCCCGTCGCGATCGCTATCAAAAGGGCGCGGCGTCATGCTGGGCTGATCGTTTTGAGTGCTGGTGGCAAACAGGGTATCAAACACCACAGCTTCGGTTGGACAAAGCTCTTCGGCGCCGCCAGCTAACATCAGATCTTG
Organism: Shewanella sp. 492; assembly: GCF_059338445.1. NCBI lineage: Bacteria > Pseudomonadati > Pseudomonadota > Gammaproteobacteria > Alteromonadales > Shewanellaceae > Shewanella > Shewanella sp. 492. The sequence continues at coordinate 3,682,919 of NZ_CM181702.1, read as the reverse complement.
CAGACCAAATTTGATCGCTTCATAAGCATAACCTATACCTTGGCTGCCCGACGTACAGGCACTGCTGGTGGTGTGCACTCGGCCTTTTAAACCAAAAAACACCCCCACATTGACCGCGGTAGTATGGGCCATCATGCGTATATAACTGGTGGCGGTGACGCCAGACATATCGCCAGTTTTCAGCATGTCACCAAAGGCGATGAGTGGATCGGTACTGCCCGTCGATGAGCCGTAGGCGATGCCCATGGCGCCAGAACTCACCACAGGATCGTCCAGTAGATTGGCATCGATCAAGGCTTTTTCGCTAGCCCATGTCGCCATGATAGCGACGCGTCCCATGGCGCGGATCTTTTTACGTGAATAGTGAGCAGGGTTATCGAAGTCGCTGACGGGGGCGGCGAGGCGCGTATTTAAACCGTCATATTTGTCCCACTCATCCATGCGCTGCACACAATTTTGTTGTGCCTGCAACCGTTTGGCAATGGTTGGCCAGTCGTGGCCCAATGCACTCACACCACCGACTCCGGTGATCACTACGCGTCTTGTCGAGCTTGTCATTAAATCATGCCACCATTAACTGAAATAACCTGACGGGTGATATAGGCGGCGTCTTCAGACATTAAGAAGTTCGCCAGCCCAGCGATTTCTGCCGGCGTGCCCATGCGGCGCATCGGCACCAGCTGTTTAACCATATCGCTTGGAATATCGGTCACCATGTCGGTTTCGATAAGACCCGGCGCGATACAGTTAACGGTAATTTTACGTTTCGCCAGCTCTAAACTAAGCGCCTTGGTTGCACCAATAATCCCCGCTTTAGAGGCGCTGTAATTGACCTGGCCGCGATTACCCGCAATGCCAGATACAGACGCCATGGTGATAATGCGCCCGCCTTGACGGGTTTGGATCATCGGCATGGTGCAGGGATGGATCACATTATAGAAGCCGTCGAGATTGGTGTGCACCACGCTGTCCCACTCTTGCTCGCTCATGGCGGGAAAGGCGGTGTCGCAATTAATGCCGGCATTTAACACCACGCCATAATAGGCGCCGTGCTGCGCGATATCGGCCTCAATGGCCGCCTTGACGCCAGCGCGATCGGCCACATCAAATTGCAGGCAACTGACCTGTGCGCCCAAGGCTTGCAACTGCGCTTGGGTGGCGTTAGCGGCATCTTGATTGCGGTGAAAATGTAGCGCAATATCAAAACCATTGGCCGCCAGTTTGAGGGCGATGGCTTTACCTATTCCGCGGCTAGAGCCGGTGACTAATACGCGTTTGTTCATGAGTTATCTTCCCTGTTGTCTTGGCTGCTTTGAGCGATATAGGCTTGTGTGTCTTGCGGCTGAAATACATTGACATTGGCCGTCGCCACAAGGGTATCTTGCTGCAGAATTTGGCAGTCAAACACCGCCAGTCCGCTCTCCTCTTGGTATAGGCGGCTGACCCTGATCTGGTAACGCTGCCCCAGTTGGTACGCCTTAATGTGCAGCTGGAGTTTACGGGTGCCCAGTAGAAATCCGACGCGGATAGGTTGCTGCTTGGCGGCGGCTTCAATTCCCGCAAGCGCGGCGATGCTTTGCGCCATATATTCTATTCCCACATAGTTGGGCACCGATTGGGTATTGTCATCAAAATAGGGACTGCCAGGTTGAATAAATACTTCGCTTAGCAAGGTGTCTGGCTGATGCTCAAGCAGCCGGTCGATCAAGATCATGGGCGCGCGATGGGGCAGATAATCGGCCACATCGAGCAACGCTAATGGGTAGTTTGGGTTGTGGGTGTTGCTCTGGTTCATTGGGTTACATCTCGGGGCGGCAAAAAATAACGCTGGCGTTACTGCCACCAAAAGCAAAAGAATTACTCATTACATAGTGTAGCGTGCGCGCATGGGCATTATCGCTGTGAGCGGGGACAAAGCGCAGTGGCGGATTGCTATCGTCCCACTGCTGATCGCCCAACTGCGGCGGTAAGCGTCCACTTGGGTTACTGGCTGATAAGAGTAAATAACAAAAGGCCGCCTCGATGGCACCCGCTGCGCCAAGGGCGTGGCCTGTTAAAGGTTTAGTGGAGCTGACCCAAGGTAAGTCATCGGCAAACACTTGGGTTAATGCTCGGCTTTCCATGGCATCATTTTTGATAGTCGCGGTGCCGTGCAGATTAATATAGTCGATCTGTTTGGCGCTAATATTGGCTTGGTTAAGCGCCATTTCGATAGCGGCGATGGCGCCAAGTCCCTCAGGGTGAGGCGCCGACATATGATGTGCGTCGCTCGACTCTCCCACACCGGCAAGCATCACATCGGCGCGGCCTCTGATCAGGGTAAACAGCGCCGCCCCTTCGCCAATATTGATGCCGTCGCGGTTGGCGCTAAAGGGTTGGCAGTGACCTTTAGAGATAGATTCTAACGAATAGAAGCCATTTAACGTCAATTTACACAGGCTATCGGCGCCGCCAACAATCACCATATCGCACAGGTTAGCGGCCAATAAGCGCTTGGCACTGGCAAACACCTTGGCGCTGGATGAACAAGCCGTCGATACCGTATAGCATGGCCCTTTAAGGTCAAAATAGTGTTGTAAAAAGTCGCAGCTATTGCCCAGTTCTTGTTTGGAATAGAGGTAATCATCGGGCAGTACTCCGTGCGCCGCGCGATAAGCCAGTGCCTTTTCGCCTTTGGCGATACCCGAGGTGCTAGTGCCTAAAATAATGCCAATGCGATCGGCGCCATACAGGGCTTTAGCTTGTGCCACTTGTGCCTCAATCTGCATGGCGGCCACCAAGAGTAATTGATTGTTACGACAGTCGAAGCGCTGATAAACCTCTGGGATGGCCGGCAAGGGCTCTGCGATGGTGCCGACTAATACCCGCTGCTGGGGGATCAGATCTTCCCGCCACTGCATCCCTTGGGTATCACCATCGAGCAGGCGTTGTAATACCTGCTCTTGAGTCTGGCCCAGTGGGGTACATAAGCCTAAATGGGTGATTGCTATCTCTGTCATCATGTTGGTTCTTATGGTTTGTGAGAGTGGCATTAGGTTACTCAACCGGCGTTATGTGCAGTGTTAGTTGCGCTGGGATAACCGCCAGCTCCACCTGAGCTTGCCATGGTTGTGGCTGACTATAGCGAATATCAATAATGTTGACCTCGTTATCGTTAGCATAAAGCCTGCGGCACAGCGGCGCATCACATTTAACTGTAGTCATTGTCGCGCCTTGTAAATGGCGATTAACCGTGTCGGTGGGCCAATAGATAAGTTGCAGTAACCCCAGCAGGTATTCGGCTTTAAACTGCTCGCCGAGTATGCGGCTTTGTTGGCTGTCGAGTCGCTGACCATCGAAGGTTAAGGTAAATAGCGCTTGCCCCAGTGGCGCGAGCCCGACCAAGGTCAGCTGCTGCGGGCTGAGTTCGAGTTGGCTCAATAATTGGTGCCGATTGCCTGTGATGCTTAAGTTAACCTGCTGGCTTTGGCTGCGGGGTGGCTCATTGAGCAGCGGCGCTAAACAGTAGCTGACCTCACTGGCTAGCGGCATACAGGTTTGCCGCTGCAGATGTTGGCTACATCCGCTAAGGGCAAACACGATAAATACGCTTAGCGTAAAACCTAGGCGCTTAACTGCGGTCATTGGCATAGCTCGACAATCATATTGAGTCGCCGCTCAGACTCTGTCACAAAGGGGTTGTTTTCATCCCAAGCGTAACCAGCCAAAATCGCGCTAATCATCTGTTTGATTTTGGGGTTGGGCGACTCATAAAAAATCACGTCCTGAAAACGGCCGTCATACCATGCCTGCACATAGGTGCGAAAGGTATCGACGCCGCGCATGAGTGGCGTGGCATACTCGGCTTGCCAGTCAACGCTTTCCCCCTCTAGCTGCCTGACAATGCAGCGCGTTGCCATTGACGCCGATTGCATGGCGATGGTGACCCCAGAGGAAAACACCGGGTCGAGAAACTCCCCCGCGTTGCCTAATAGAGCAAACTTGTCGGTTGCCAGCGTGCTGACGTTGGCCGAATAGCCCGCTAGGCGGCCACATTCTCTGACAATCTTGGCCTTGGCCAGTAGCTGTTTTAAGTACGGCTCTTGGTTCACCAAGCGCATCAATATGCTGCTAGCATCGGTCTCTAAGTCGCCCAATAGGTGAGGCTCTGCCACTACGCCCAGTGAGCAGCGGCCATTACTAAAGGGGATCAGCCAGTACCAGATATCTCGATTATCAGGATGCACGCTAATTAAGATTTTATTGCGATTGAATGGGCGATCGCTCAGCTCAACCTTATCGATATTGTCTTCGATATGGGTAAAAATGGCGGTGCGGCTAGGTAAGCTCGAGGGGCGCTCTAACTGTAATAGGCGCGCTAACACTCGGCCGTAGCCACTGGCATCGAGCAGGTACTCGGCGCTGATTTTATAGGTGTGTTGGGCGCTATCGACAATGGTGAGCGTCGGCGTCGCCGATAAGTCAACGGCAGTTACCGTGTCGCCATAGCGGATCTCAACCCCTTGCTTAGCGGCAGTGTCGGCCAATAATTTGTCGAAATGGCCGCGCTCGACTTGATAAGTGGTGCCGGGACCTGGGGTGAATTTGTTGGTAAAATCAAACATGGTCGAGCGGCCTTGCCAATTAAAGGCGGCGCCATTTTTAAATTGGTAACCCGCCTGATTAACCGCCGCTAGCATGTTGGCTTCTTCTAACACCTGCATACAACAAGGCAGTAAACTTTCACCAATAGAAAAGCGCGGAAAATGCTGCTTTTCAATCACCAAGACTCGCTTGCCTTGCTGATGCAGTAGGCTGGCTGCGACGCTTCCCGAAGGGCCTGCACCTATGATGACAACATCATAATGGCCTGTGAGTGGTGCGTTAGCATGGGTTGAGTCGGTCACTTGTCTATCCTTGTGAAAGTGTAAATGAGGGGCGCAAGCACGAAGGTGAATGCGATACCCAATAATAGGGTTAAGCCGAAATAGTGTATTGCTGGCGTGTGGCTAAATGCCAATAAGCCAAAGGCCATTAAGGTGGAGCAGGCCGACATAAACACCGCCATCATCACCCCTTCACCCTGTTGGGTTTCGGCGAAAAATAGGCTGTAGTCGACCCCGATCCCGAATACCAAAATCAGTGCCAAGGCATGAAATAAGGTCAGTGGTGACCCTAGCAGCCCAAGCGTTGCTAGGGTCAATAACGCCGCCAATGCAGGCACCGCGGTGATCCATAACGCCAGCTTGATGCCAAATCGCCGCGAGAAAATCAACGCGGCCAGCACCAGCGCCAGTGCCAACAAGGCTAAGGTGAGGCCGCGGTATTTGGCCATCACGCTGGAGATATCGGCAACTTTATCCACCAGCTCTACCTGAGTGAACGGTGCAATACTCGCTTGCAGCGCCACCAGATCGGTAATGCCGCCGAGCAATACGATGGCGCCATATTGCGGCGTAGGATCGGTACCGCTTGGGCTTAACCAGAGCGGGGCGAGCGATATGCCAGCGGGTGACGCCAAAAAGGCGTCGGGTTCAATCAGTAAACTGGCACTGTCTCGGTATTGTTGGCGCAGGCTTGGGGCTAAGCCTAGGTCGAGCCCTAGTCTGCCCAGAACTGTTTCAATATCTTGATAAATAAAGCCTTGTAGTTGATACGCCTGTTGCTGTTTTTGATGGCTAGGAATATAGCTGGCCAAATTAATCGCATTGCCAATCACGCCTTGCTGCTGCAGTTGCTTGAGCGGCTCATCAAGTTGCTCGAGTTGTTGTAATAACGGCTGCGCGCCTTGGGCCCTGACCAAGATAAATTGATTATCGGTGCCGCCACTGAGCAACTGACGCAGGCGCTGCTCCTGCTGCACGACCTCAAGCGGGCTCAGTTGTAGGTTACGAATATCATCATCTGTGGTCAGTTGCAGCAGCCCCCACAGACAGAGTAGCGACATCATTAGCGCCAGTGGCGCTGCCCCTTTGCTGCGCAGGCGGCGGTGCAGCAAGGCTAATCGCGTTAAGTAACTCTGAGCCAATGCCAAGGTGCTCGGCCTGGGTTTAAGTGGGCTATTGGCTAATTTGGGATAGGCCAGCAGTAATGTCAGGTAGGCGCCGATTAATCCAGCCGCGCAGAAGATGGCGACCTGTTGCATGCCCGGAAATGGCGTTAAACCAATGCCAAGGTACGCTAGCACTGTGGTCATTATGGCCAAAGATGCCGCTGGAAACACCGCATTGACTGCAGGCGTTGCCGCCTGTTGTTGGCTGAGGCGCTCACAATAAAAATGAAAGCTGTAGTCGATGGCGATCCCAATCAGGCTGGTGCCAAACACTAAGGTGAGTAGGTGTAGCTCGCCAAACACACTCAAGGTGGTCACGCAGGCAAACAGCAAGCTGGTGGCGATCGTTAGGCTGGCTATCACTAATGGGAAAATCGAGCGAAACGCCAACCACACGAGTGCAATTACCCCGATAAGTGAGGCGGCTCCTAAGGTTGAGATCTCCTGTTTGGCTTGGGTTGTTGCGGCGCTGGCATGCAACAGAGCCCCCGCTTTGAGCACCTCGATGTCGCCAGTCATGCTTAACTGGCTGAGGGAGGCATCTAAGGCGGTTATCTGTTGTTGCTGGGCGTTAGGATTAAAAACGCTGCCTACGCCTTTAGCCATCACTATGGCCCCGTAGCGAGTCTTCCCTGACGCCTCTTGTTGGGTACTAAGCAAGATCCCTTGCGCGCTTTGCAGTTGTTGGCTTGGCGCTAAGGCTTGTAGGTTAGCGGGATACAGCAGCAGTGGATCTTGGCTCAGCAGCGCACTATTGGCATAACCAAAGGCGTTGTAGAGTTGGGCGAGTGCTTGCTGCTCTAATTTGTCTAGCTGACCTTGGCTGAGCAAGTTACGCTGCAGCTCGGTGAGTAGCTTAAACCTATGGGCAAAGTAAAAGTGATTAAACGCGTTGGCGCTATCGCTATTAGCGCTGCTGATGTCGGTAAAACTGTTTGGATGTTGCGCCAGTGCCTGCATGAGCCGCTTTGCGGCGCTGATAGCTTGAATCTGAGTGTCAGCCACTAATCCGATATAGATACGGTCGCTGAGTTGCTGCTCAACCCGGTCGATGGCCGCTTGTGTGAGCGCATCTTGCTGTAATGTTGGCAGCATGGCCAAAATATCGCTTTGCAGCTTAGCGCCTTGTTGCAGCTGCACTGCGCCTAAGACGAACATCGTCCCCAGTAGCAGCAACCACATACACAGCTTACTGTTGGCCGATAGACGGTCGAGTTGACGTGCGAGAAGGGCGATCATCGGCGCGCGTCAGGCCGGTTGTCGGCATCATTGTCGGTGCCAAAATTGTCGGTGCCAAATAGCGCCCGTTGTTGGGGTGATAATGGTTGCTCACTTATCTGCTCAAACTCAATGAGGCTACGATCGCCATTGCTATTAAGTAAGGTGAGTGACTTTATTTGGGTTTGCCCCTGCATCACCATTTTGGGCAGCGCTTGCGCTAGCATGGGATCTTTGGGGATCAAACCGAGTTGCCAGCCACTGGCCTCTTGGATGAGATGCAGGCTAAATTGCTGGCTGAGCGGCGCTATGTCGCCACGCAGCAAGGCACTCATCAATAGGGGAATCGTGCGTGCTAAGGCTTGTGCTTGGGGATTGTCATCGGCTCGATTGACCTGACGCTGACCGTCACTGTCGATCTGCACCAAGGTGTTTTGGCTCAGCACTAAGGTGCTGGCAAACGGGCGCAGCTGCACCCAAGCCAAACCTAAGTCACTTTGAAATACAAATTCGCCATGGCTGACAAGCGGGCGTTGCAGCACGGTTAAGTAGCGATATTGAGTAAATTGCCCTTGAGCCGTGTCGCCACTGCTGAGCTGCTCGGCCAGTTGCTGCAGGGCGAGCTTATCCGCTGGCGTGGCAAACAGGCTGATAAAGGTGCTATCGGCAGCAGGACTCACCTGCTCGGCATAGCTTGGTGTGCTGAGGATTAAGCCCAGCAAGAGGGCGCAAAGGTAGCGGCTTGAGGTGGCCATGGCTAGTCTCCGCAGCTGTCGAGCAGATGTGCAATCTTGTCGCGAAAACACTCTGGGGTCACAAAGCACAGCTGCTGGTCACGCATGTCGACCGCCGCTTGAATGGTATAGCCTTTGGTCAAACGCTTGTTGCTGGCGAGGTCGCGGACTTCATAGGTGATTTTAATGCGGTTTTCCCACTCGACCAGTGACGCGGTGAGCTTCACCTTTTGATCGAAGGTGCTGGGCTGCACGTATTTGATCTGCAGATCCACAATGGGCCAACCATAGCCTGACTCTTGCATCTTGCGATAGCCATAATCAATTTTATCCAGCAGCTGACAGCGGATCACCTCAAAATAGCGCAGGTAGTTACCGTGCCAAGTGATCCCCATGGAGTCGACATCATGGAAGGGGATCAGCATGTCCATTTCGGTTGTCAATATGGCTTTCATCGGCATCATTCCTTAGTGGCACACTTCCCATAACCCTTGCTGTATTTTATCGACCGTTTGGCGTAATACCTGCTCTAGCGGTCGGTCTTCGCTTAAAAAGTCGAAGTCAGCGCTCACCTGTTGCAGGGTTTTCGCCACCGATGGGGTCAAGGATGCTTGGCATAACTCTTGTTGGCTTATCCGCAAATGAATGCCTTGAGTCATGGCGAGCAAGGCGGCGGCCGCGACTTGTTCGGTTAACTGTAATACCCGCATGCAGTCACGTGCGGCAATGGTGCCCATGCTGACTTTATCTTGGTTGTGACACTCGGTCGAGCGTGAAAAGACGCTGGCGGGCATGGTGTTTTTTAGCGCTTCGGCCGTCCAGGCTGACACGCCAATTTGCACCGCTTTAAAGCCATGGTTAATGGCGCGGCGATGGCCGGTGGCCCCCGACAGGTTAGCCGGTAAGCCATTGTTAAATTTGGGGTCCATCACCAAGGCCATCTGGCGATCGATAAGGTCAGCAAGGTTCGCCACTGTGTTTTTCATCGAGTCCATGGCGAAGGCGATATGGCCGCCATAGAAGTGGCCGCCATGGAGAATATGCTCACCTTCGGCGTCGACAATGGGGTTGTCGTTGGCACTGTTGAGTTCGGTCTCAATAAACTGGCGCATAAACGGCAGGGCATCTTGCAATACGCCAATAATGTGAGGCGCACAGCGGATAGAGTATCTATCTTGTAAGCGAGCAGAGTTGCGTGGATGTTCATGGTGATTCAAATCGGCGCGGATCCAAGTGGCAATTTGGTTTTGCCCTGGGTGTGGCTTGGCGGCAAACAGTATCTCATCGAAGTGGTTCGCGTTGCCCTTAAGCGTTAACGAGGCCATGGCGGTAATGCGGCTGGTCAGGCGGGCTAAATACTGGGCTCTGTCGTATGCAAGGCAAGCCAGCGCCGTCATTACCGCGGTGCCGTTCATCAGCGCGAGCCCTTCTTTGGGGCGTAAGGTGAGCGGCGTGATGGATAGCTGGGCGTACACCTGGGCTGTCGCTTGGCGCTTGCCTTGATAAAACACCTCGCGCTCGCCGACCAATACCGCCGCTAAATAGGAGAGCGGGGTAAGATCGCCACTGGCGCCGACCGAACCTTCTTGGGGGATAACGGGAATAATATTAAGATTGAGCAAGGTTTCGATGCGCTGCAACAGCTCATAACTCACCCCAGACTTACCCAGTGCCAACGAGTTGAGCCGGCACGCCATTACCGCGCGGGCCTGCATTTCACTGAAAGTGTCGCCGAGTCCGCAGCCATGAAAGCGTGACAAGTGCAGCGGCAGCTCATGGACCAAGTCCAGCCCCACGGCAACAGTGCAGGAGTCGCCATACCCTGTGGTGACACCATAAACCACGCCCTCTTCGGCCAGTAGGCTGTCGATAAAGCGGGCGCCTTTTTGAATCGACTCTTGGTAATCTGGGTGGCGGTTGAGTTTGGCCTGAGCGCCTTTGGCAATGGCCACCACCTCTTCTAGCGTCAATGAGCGTTGGCCGAACTCAATGAGGTTTACTGCGGGTTGCGTCATCTATTTATCTGTCCTGTTAGCGGTTGAGGGGCGAGTTACACTCGCCGCGCGCAGGTGCTCGTCATCCTTGCGCCAAAAATCGAAAAAGTTAAACCACTGCAGTGGCTCGCGCCGTGCGTAGTATTCAAGCCTTGCGCTGTAGCGGCCAATGGCTTGCTCTAGGCGTTGCATGCGTCCGGCGCGTGGCCCTTTAAGGGTGTCGCTAAAGTGTTCTAAATAGACGCGATAGCGGCCCTGCTCTCGCAAGCAAAACATTAAATATACGGGGCAGTCGAGTAACCCTGCCAAAATAAAGGGCCCCTGAGGAAATGGCGCAGGTTTACCCATAAAGGGGGCGTAAACGACTCGGCCTTCGCTGCGCGATGAGGTGCGATCGCCTGCGATAACCACTAACTCTCCTTGGGCGACTTTTTCGTGCAGCAGCATGGAGGTGGTGGGGCCCAGTTCGCTCACTTGGATAAGGTTTAGTGCGCTGTCCGGGTTGAGTTGTTTAAGTACCCGATTGAAGTTTTCGGCGTTCTCGGTTAACACCATCACATTGACTTTAATCTTGTGCTGGTGGCTGGATATCGCTCGGCACAGCTCTATGTTACCTAAGTGTGAGGCCAGCAATACCGCGCCTTTCCCCTGTTCAATTTGTTGGTTGAGCAGCTCGCGGTTCGCGAAGTCTACTTGGCTTATTTGCAGCCGATTGCACCAGGCATCGATACGGTCTAAGGCGGCATTACCAAAGCTGATGAAGTGTTTTAAGCTATGGCGCCACCCTATCTTGCCCTTGAGTTGGGGGTGTTGGGGTTCAACGCTTTTAACTTGCTGTAAAAATTGCAAAGAGGCGGCTCGTGCGCTGCTGCCAGTGAGAAAGAAATAGCCGATCACCGGATACATAATGGCGCGGCATAACCAGTGGCCGCCAATCTTATAGCTACTTGCGAGCAGCTTGATGCCCCAATAACTGCCGCGTTCGCTGATGCGCGACCAGTGTCTGGCTTGTTGTGGCTCGGGCTGGCGCTGCAGTCGCTTAGGTAGGCGTTTGAGCATGGTGAAACACAGTTTGGTATGCAGGGCTGAGATGCGTAGGTTATCCCGTACCGCTTGGAAGTGGCTGCTACCATCTTCTGGATAAATCACCTTGGTGGGCAGGTGCACGATACGTGTGCCTTGCCAATAGAGTTTGACTAAGATCTCGATGTCAAAGTCCATGCGCTCGCCTAGCGCCTCGGTTAAAAATAGTCGCTCTGTCGCCGTCAGCGGATAGACGCGAAAGCCACACATGGCATCTTTTATCTCAAAACTTAAGGTCTCGACCCAAACCCAAAAGTGGGTGATATAGCGGCCATAGAGACGGCCTTTAGGCACAGAGTCATCGTATTGCGGCTGGCCGGAAATCACCGCCTCTGGTTGGGCTTTGGCGTGCTCGATAAAGGCCGGAATATCGTCCAAATCATGCTGACCATCGGCATCGACTTGCAAGGCGTGGCTAAAACCATCGGCGTAAGCCGCCCTGAGTCCCGTGGTGACCGCGGCTCCCTTGCCCCGATTATAAGGGTGATGCAATAGGGTAACCCAATCATATTGCTCGGCTAATTGGCTTAAGAGGTAGCGGGTCTCATCGTTACTACCATCATTAACTAGATAGCAGGGCAGAGCCAGCGGCGCTAAGCGATCAAGGGTCTGCTTAATCGCCTGTTGATGGTTGTAATTAGGAATGACTAACGCTAATTGCATCAGGCGCTCTCCTCGAGTTTAGCGCCGCTCAGGGCGATACGACCCGAGCCAAAACGTTTGTCGCCATCGTAATAGGCAAAGGTGAGCTTATGTTTGCTGGCATTGAGGCTGATTTTGAGAAACACTTGGCTGCTAGGCAATATAAGTTGCTGAAATTTTAGTACTTCAAGGCTGTCGACTTGTGCTTCATAGCCAAATTCGTGCGCGCCGAGTTGCACCGCCCAATCTAACTGAGTCACCCCGGGTAACACGGCTTGCTGTGGAAAATGGCCGTCGAAATAGGGCAGGGTTGCCGTAATATCGAGGTGCCATTCGACGCCATCGGCGAGTGTGGTCTTACCGATAATGGGCGGTAAACTGGACTTAATCATGGCTAAATAACTCGATTAATCGTTGATTATCACGCTTGCCCTGCGGGGTCAGCTCAAGCACTTCAGGATAGCGCCAGCGCTTGGGCAGAGTGACCCGCTCAAACTGGGTTAACAGGTGGGCTTTGAGTTGGTTATTCACCGCCAACTTACCTTCATTATTAAGCATCTTTTTCCCCTGAGCCGATAGTACGATGGCCGCGCCAAGCTGCATGCGTGGCTGCTCCAATACCATTAACATGGCCTGAGACACCATGGGGTGGCGTTCTAGTAACTGCTCCATCTGCACCAAGCAGATACGCTTCTCTTCAATTTTGACGATACGGTCGAGTCGACCCAGCAGGTGAAACTCGCTGTCGCTGACAAGATTGACTTTATCGTCACATTTTAGCCAGTCGCCATTGTCCAGATAAGGTGATTTGAGCAGCAGCGCGCCATCGATTGCATCTTGCTTAATCTGGTGTGAGGCAAAAATGCGCCAAGGTTGATTGTCGGCGCTTTGACGGCGATAAGCGATGCCACCGGTTTCAGTGCTGCCGTACACCTCAATCGGCGGTTTGCCATAGCAGTGGGCTATTTCTGCTGCCGCTTGGAAATTGAGCGGCCCGCCAGAGCTAAAGACTAAGCTGGGCGAATGCAGCTGTGGCTGATGCTCGAGTGCTTCGGGAAGTCGCGACAGTTGCGCCGGGCTACTGATCAAACATAAGTTAGGAAATAAGCTAGTGTAATAGGTTAAGGTTTCTGGGTACTCCACCAGATCGCTCAGGAAAGGGCGACTGGCGGCGAGTGGCCAGAGAATTTTAAACAAGAGCCCGTAAATATGTTGGTGTGACACTGTCGATATCACGCTGCAATGGGGCAGGTGCGCCGCAAATGTTTGTTCCAGTACGCTGACTTCGGCATCGAGCTGGGCTAGGGTCTTGGTGATGGCTTTGGGTTGGCCGCTGCTGCCTGAGGTAAAGAGCACCAGTTCACCCACGACAGCGTTATCTGCAAGGGACGGCCAGTGAGATTCGGCGCCAGAGTGCTCTTTTTTGAGCGTCAACATCAACTTTCCTTCACACAGGCAACTGTCGGACAAGATGCCGTCAAACTCGTGGGTCAGTTCACTCAAGGTGCCTGCTTGGGTATTGCTAGGTAAGATCAATTGTTTACCCGCAAGCAACCCCGCGCACAACCCTATGGCGAAGAGATCGCTACTGTCGCTTGCCAGTAACCAGCGCTTGGCGGGTTGCTCACTTAAGCTAGCATACAGGGCGGCCACTTGGGCGGTAAATGCGCTACCCGTGACGATGTCGTGGTGATTGAAGCTGATAAGTTGCTGGCTCGAGGGGCCTTGAGACAGCCAAGTTTTTAATAGCTCTGTCATGACTTTGTTAACCACAGTGTTCGATATAGCCATTCCCCACCGAGTAGCAGCCCAATAAGCAGATACGCGATGAGACCGTTGTACAGGGTCCAGGTTGCTAAGCTGGTGTAGTGAGCGGTATAGCAGGCCACTACGCCGTTAACAATAAATAGCCCGCACCAGAGTTTGGTGACGTTGGCCAAATAGGGGATCGCCGCGTCAGGCAACTTAGGCTCTTTCAACCTCGCCAGACGCTCTATCATGCTGGGGCCGTGTTTAAGCGAATAAGCAAACAACCCCAACATAGTTAGATTGATCACCACAGGATAGTAGAGTAGCCAGTCGTTACGCTTGGCAATAAAGCTGCCAGCGGTCAAGCCTATACCAGCCAGTAGCGGCAGGGCCATCGCCTTGACGCGCTGTTGTTGAATGGCTAAGCGCGCCACCAGCAGCAGGCATAGGCTTAACGCAATCACGCCCGGTGGCAAGTAATGCAGCCCAAAATATACGGCTATGGGGTAGCCCAATAACAGTAGGGTGCTAATTACTTGTATTATCAGGCGCATTACTGCTTAACGAGTCCTTCGATGGCAGATACGACATCATCGACCGTGCGCACCGCTTTAAACTCATCGGGTTTAATCTTCTTGCCCGTAAGTTGTTGCAGTTTAATCACCAAATCGACCGCATCTATGCTGTCGAGATCGAGCTCGTCATATAATGAGGCCTCAGGGGTAATATCTTGTGCTTCAATTTCGAACTCTTCGACCAAAATGTTTGTCAGCATGTCGAGGATCTGTTGACGATTTTGCATGTAACCCCCTACGCGCGCTGTGATTCAATAAAGTCGGCTAAGCTGGCCACACTGAAAAAGTGTGCCTTGGTCGCTTCGGAGTTGGCTTCAATTTTTACATCGAACTGTTTCTTTATCGCTAAGCCCAGTTCTAGTGCATCTATCGAGTCTAAGCCTAAGCCCTCACCAAAAAGGGGAGCGTCGGTGTCGATATCGTCGATGCTGACGTCTTCAAGATCGAGGCAATCAATGATCAGTTGTTTAATTTCGTTTTGTAAGCTCATAATTATTATCAAATTGTTGTTTATAATAGTTTTCAAGATCTCGAGTCAGTTGACGCGCCATCTTGGCTTCGCCGCCTGGGCCAGCATCATACCCGATATGGGCAATGGTTTCGCCTACTTCCACATGCATGCCTATGGTTTGGCGAGGTATTTCATACCAAGGCTGCTGTTTGGTGAGGCCAACGGCATTGGTGCGCAATACAATTGGGATCAGGTCTGTTTTTGTCCGCAGGGCGATATTGGCCGCCCCGCGCGCAAATGGGTTGATGATGGCTCCTTGTTGAGTACGGGTGCCTTCGGGGAAGATGATTAGGCAAGTGCCCTGACGCAACATCGCTTGGCAATCTTTTAAGAGTAGATCAGCACCGCGATTAGGGATATAGCCGGCGCTAGAAAGCACGACCCGTATAAGCGGGTTACGCCACAAGCTTTGCTTAACGATACAGCCCACATTGGGCATCAGGCTAATAAGCACCACCACATCCACCAGTGTGGGATGGTTGGCGATAATCACTTTGCCCTTAGCGCCATTTAGGCGATGCAGATCTTGGCAGGTCACTTTGATTACCCCAGCCCAAGTGAGCAAGGTGACAAAGCCGCCAAACATCCTATGAACTGTGCGCTGCACGCGCGCGGCACGTTGCTGTGGATTGCTTGAGCATATCCTTAGCACAGGGATCACAGTCAAAGAGAGCAATAAACCACCGAGGCCGAAAGCCACATAACAACTGACGCCTGCTAACCAGCGCGGAATATAGGCCAGTGAGTGTAAACCTGTGCCTGTTGTGCTAGCCATGGGAGAGTTGCCAGATGAAGCGGTTTAAACGCCCATATAGGGGGTGTTTGCAGGCGATAGCATGGAGCAGCTGGCCATAACTTAAGGGTGGCGCATCGAGATACTGTTGGGCGCTGGGTTGGGTGTGTAATTGCAGTAACATGGCCGGTGGCGAGTCAGGCGTTGGCAGCGACAATTGCAGCGCGATAGCGATAGGCAGCTCAGGTTCATGGGTGAACTCTTTATACACATCAGAGACTGGCTCATCGCCAAACACCAGCAGCAGATCGCTATTATCTTCACAAAGCTGGCCATAAGCCTCAATAAGAGCTTGTTCCAGCGTAGTTTCGCTGGCGGCGATAGAGGTTGAGGGGGCGCGGTTATGGGTCAAAATACTAAAGATACCGCTAGCAGTATTATGTACCGATTGGCTAAAGCCCATGGGGGAAATGGGCTGTTCTTGCACAATATCTTCGAGGAGTTCGACGGTGCGGTTAAGCTCGCCATGACGCGAAGCGAAAATAGTGCGGCATTGATCAGGGGCATCACATTGAAATGCCGCATCGAGCAGCATTTTGGTCAGCTTGCTAAAGCGTCGACGCTGCATCGCAGGTATTTGAGACAGTTTGGGTGTACTCGCCAGATCATTTTCATCGCCGAGCGACTGAGGCCATTGTTGCCAATCGGCTATCTGTTGGTAGCGAGGTGACCAAGCACCTGACGACTGGATCCTATAGGTTAACTGCACTGCTTTGCCTCAATCTGCAGCATACGGCTGCGTTTTCCATAACAGGGGAATGGGCTTTACGCCGCATCAATTGTGCCATTGTACACCGATATGTAGAGAAAAAGCACGATTTGCGCTATGTCGATGTTGCCCTGTTATGGTGATGATTATGGTGCGTACAGCTAGATAACATGCTGTGCTAGTTACAGTAAAAAAACCGCCAAATGAGGCGGTTTTTTTAGGTGTTGGCTGTGACTACTCTTGCAGTTGTTTTTTCAGCTTACGCAACGCCATTTTGACTTTTTTGCTGTTTTCGGGGCCCATGCGGATCATCAATTTTTGTGCATTGGGTAACGATTCTAGCTGTGGATCGACAAACTTATAGTTAACGCTAACGCTATTGAGCTCAATCGCTTGTTCAATAATGGGTGCAGCAAGCATCACGTTGATGGCGTCGATCATGCGTTCGTTAAAGCTGCCATTACTGTAACCGAGCTCCTCAAACGCTTGGTTAAGTAGTGGCGTTAACTGTTCATAGGTGGTGACGAGTTGCTGCTCATCAAGATTGCTAATAAAGTCGGCGTAGAGATCGTATCTGTGGTAACTATCTGGGTTTAGGTATGTTTTATTACTCACATCTGAAACCGTAAACTGGCTCTTGGGCGCCTTAAGTGGACTGACTTTGCGGGCTAACTCCCCTTGGGCGATATTATCGACGAACACCACAAAGTGTCTGATGATATCTTTTTCAACTAAAATAGGGTCGATTTTCATGCCGTTAGCGACGTCGAGTGTTTTAGCGGTCACATAACTATCACTGTCAGCGAGCGTGGGGATGGGCTCAACTTGTGGCGTTGTGACTTCCGCTACAGGCGGCTCAACAACGGGCTCAGGCTCAGCTTCGGGCTCTGGCAGATTGGCATCGGTGGGTAACGGCTGCTCGGGGACGATTTCGGGCAAGGTCACAGCCGTTGGTTGCTCTGGCTCAGATTGGGTTTCTTTGCTGTCAAAGAAATAATAAGCGCCAGCGGCCACGATCAGCAAAATCACCACAACAGCAATCGTTAGCGCGCTGGCACCACCACGTTTTTCTTGCGGGGCAATTCTATCTTCTTGACTGACTTGCATGTGAGTTCCTTGAAAAATAGCTCGTGTGTAGGAGCGGCCAACACAGCCTCTCTTCATTCTGCAAAATTCAGTCGACTTGTCTAGTGAAGTTGACTGAAATAAAAAATATTTAACTTCAACAGAGGGTATAACCCAAGTTATAGCACTGATTAGGCTTGTACATATTGCTGCCTGTTCCCGAGCCAGCGCGTGATGATGGCATCGACATTATCGGGAGCCTGCTGCATCACGTGTTGCGCCAGTTTTTGGATATTGGGGATCAAGGCTTGATCGCGGATAAGATCGGCGATTTTCATGTCGACAAGACCAGTTTGTTTAGTGCCTAGGACCTCACCCGGCCCGCGTATTTCGAGATCTTTCTGCGCGATAACAAAACCATCATTACTGTCACGCAGTACGCCTAAGCGCTTAGTCGCAGTTGCCGACAGCGGCGCCTTATACATGAGGACACAGTGACTGGCAATGGCGCCACGGCCAACACGTCCCCTGAGCTGATGCAACTGTGCTAGACCTAAGCGTTCGGGATTTTCGATGATCATTAAGCTGGCATTGGGCACATCGACGCCCACTTCAATCACAGTCGTGGCAACCAATAATTGAATTATCCCTGCTTTGAAGTCGGCCATAATGGCTTGTTTTTCTGCGGGCTTCATCCGCCCATGTACCAGGCCTATCGCCAACTCTGGTAGTTGCTGCTTGAGTTCCTCTGCGGTGTCTTCGGCCGCTTGGCACTCTAACACTTCCGACTCTTCAATTAGGGTGCAGACCCAATAGGCTTGGCGATTATGTTGCAGCGCGGCTTGGCGCACTCGCTCAATCACTTCGGCTCGCCTGCTATCGGATACCGCCACCGTGGTCACAGGGGTTCTGCCGGGCGGTAGTTCGTCGATAATAGAGGTGTCTAAATCGGCGTAGGCGGTCATGGCTAATGTGCGCGGGATAGGCGTGGCTGTCATGATTAATTGATGTGGATGAAAGCCCTGACTGATCCCCTTTTCACGTAGCCCCAGTCGCTGGTGCACGCCGAACCTGTGCTGCTCATCAATAATGATCAGGGCTAGGTTATTAAATTCGACCTTGTCTTGAAAAATCGCGTGGGTACCGATAACGATATGGGCCTCACCGCTTTTTATCATGTCCAAAGATTGGCTGCGCGCCTTACCTTTGAGCTTGCCCGCTAACCAACCCACGGTTAATCCCAGTGGCTCAAACCAAGTGGCAAAGTTATTGGCATGTTGCTCTGCCAGTAGTTCGGTGGGCGCCATCATGGCGACTTGATAGCCGCTCTCAATCGCTTGTAGCGCTGCCAATGCGGCAACTAAGGTTTTTCCCGATCCCACATCGCCTTGCACTAAGCGCATCATTGGATGTTGCTGGCGTAAATCACTCTTGATCTCTGCCACCACACGTTGCTGGGCTCCAGTTGGACTAAAGGGTAGTGTGGTTAAAAACGGATTGATCAGTTGGCCGCTCCCCGCGAGCGATACGGCCGTATCGCGATGACTACGTTGTCTTAGCCGTAACATACTCAAATTGTGGGCCAGTAGTTCTTCTTGGATCAAGCGCTGCTGCGCCGGGTGTGTGCCTTGTTCGAGCGTAAAAGGATCGGTGCCTGTGGGTGGCCGATGCAGTAATTTGAGGGCCTCGATGAGCGACATTTGATTAGGTCGCAGTGCTGGCGGTAATAACTCGGCGAGTGCACCACTGTCGAGTAGTGACAAGGCTTGGTCGGTCAATTTTATCCAGCTGGCTTGCTTTAGCCCTTCGGTCGTGGGGTAGATAGGGGTAAGTGTTTCACTGAGCCCTGCATCGCTGGCGCCATGAATGAGCTTATATTCAGGGTGGATGATCTCTACCGAATGTTTAGCGCGGCGCACTTCGCCATAGGCGCGAATAGTGGCCCCATTTTCTAAACCGTTACGCTGGGCGACGGAAAAATTAAAGAAGCGTAAGGTCATCATGCCGCTGTCATCGCGTACGGTGCAGGTGAGCATACGTTTGCGGCCTTGAATAATTTGCGATGACTGAATTACGGCTTCGATGGTGCCATAGCTACCGGGGTAAAGCGCGGCAATCGGGTATATCTGGGTGCGGTCTTCGTAGCGCAGTGGCAGATGAAATAGGAGATCTTGGACTGTTTTTATGCCGAGCTTCTCTAGCCGCTGCGCCATTTTAATCGCAACGCCTTTTAGCTCTGTAACAGCCATAAGATCGAGTCTATCCACGCTTTATACCCATTTGATTCATTGAGTCATTTAAACCACTATTGGCTCAATCACTGTAAATATATACATATATTATCAGAGTTTACTCTGAACGCAATCTTAGTCAAATTGGCGTGCAGTGGGCTGGTGACAGTCCGAGGGAAAAGGAATGCGTGGTGAAGCGTGAGAGGGGTGAGGCAAATGCAAATAGACCTAGGACTCTTGCCTAGGTCTATTTGTTGAGCTATTGGGTTTGGTTGCCTTGTTTAAGGCAGCTCCTTTAGCCGCTTTATCCCATGGCGCTATTAATGAGATAACCCATGTAGGCAAGGTAAGCCACTAGCAGTAAAGCGCCTTCGCGGCGGCCAATACGCAAGCCTGTCCACGCCACGGGCAGTAAGATCAGCGCCAGCGCCAGCATCACGCTCATATCGATAACCTGTAAGCCACCTGAGGTGATAGGGTGTACAAGTGCGGTAACACCTAAAATACCCAATATATTAAAAAGGTTAGAGCCAACAACATTACCGATGGCGATATCGCTTTCGCCTTTACGGGCCGCAACCACCGATGTCACCAGTTCTGGCATGCTGGTGCCTATCGCGACTATGGTCAGGCCGATGATGAGTTCGCTAACCCCAAATTGCTGCGCCAGTGTCACCGCGCCATCGACAAACAGCATACCACCGCCAACCAGCATGCTGATGCCTATGGCGATGAGCAGAGTCGCTAATAGCGGATGCACTGATCTCGAACCTGGAATATCGTCGGCTCCTTCCCCTTTACTGCTGATATAGCTAAAGCCTAAATAGGCCACCAGCAGTGCAGTGAGCAGTGCACCATCGAGCAGGCTGACATCGCCATCGCTAATTAACCCCCAAAACAGTAGGCTGGCACCGATCATGATAGGGATATCCCGTTTGATCATTTGCGTCTGTACCTGTATTGGCCGAATAAGGGCAGTGATACCTAAGATCAAGCCAATATTGGCGATGTTAGAGCCGATAACATTACCAATGGCGATACCTGGGTTGCCAGCTAATGCAGATTTAAGGCTTACAGCCAGTTCAGGTGCACTAGTACCGAATGCAACAATAGTTAATCCTATGATTAAAGGTGCAATTCCTAACTTTAATGCCACCGAGCTAGCACCGCGTACCAAGGCTTCTGCCCCTGCGGTTAGGATAATAAAACCACCGATAATGGCTAATAAAGTCAACATGGTTACCTCCAATAAACGTTAGGCGGCAAGGATAGGCTTTAACACTCGGAAGGCAACTAAAATTTTGCACTGCCAAGATTAAATTTTATTTAAGATAAGCGGTTAAATTAATAGTAAAAAAGCACGTCTTAGACGTGCTTTTAGCTGTTACACCGATTAATTTCTGTCTAAGGGCTTAAAGCTCATCTTCCCAGCGGATTTTACCGCCGCGCAGCCCATCGACTTTGGCGCTAAATCGCTCCTCAAGTACATGACGTTTGATCTTGAGTGTCGGCGTGAGCACATCGTTGTCGATATCCCAAGGCTCACTGACGACCACTATGGCATCGACGGTTTCGTGAGACTCTAGATGCGGATTCACACTGTCGAGTGTGGCTTTGAGAGAAGTGCGGATCTCCTCTTTAGGCTGCATGGCAGCACCCTCAGACAGTTGCACTAAGGCGATAGGATGCGGTAAGCCCGAGCCTATGATGCAGATCAGCTCAACATGAGGATCTTGGGCCAACTTACGCTCAATGGGGACTGGAGCCACATATTTGCCTTTAGAGGTTTTGAAATTGTCCTTAACTCGCCCGGTGATGGTCACATAACCCTCGGCATCGATAGCGCATAAGTCTCCGGTGTGGAAATAGCCATCGGCATCGAAACTACTGGCACTGGTTTCGGGCTGTTTATAATAGCCACTCATTAGGCCTGGGCTTTTAACTAACAGCTCACCATTGTCGGCTTGTTTTATGCTGCAGCCTTCTACGGCGCGGCCGACAGAACCAATTTTACTCGCATTGAAAGGGTGGTTAATGATGGAGTAAGCGCTATTTTCAGTCATGCCCCACGCTTCGCAAATATCGAGGCCTATCTTGTGATACCAAGTGATCAGTGAAGGTGGAATTGGCGCCGAACCCGATCCCAGTAGATTACAGTGTTCAAGCCCTAATCCTTGGCGAATTTTTCGCTTAACGATACTGCTGATAATAGGGATTTTTAGTAAAAAATTCAGTTTGCTATAGCCAATTTTATCGATAATGTTTTTCTGAAATAGGCTCCAAAGTCTTGGCACGGAGAAAAATACCGTGGGTCTGGCACGCTTAACATCGTCGACAAAACTGTCGAGGCTTTCTACGAAGGCCACACAACTGCCAGAATAAAATGAGGAGCCTTCCATCGCCACTCGTTCGGTAATGTGTGCCAGTGGCAGGTACGACAGCAGTCGGTCTTCTACATCGGTTTTAAGATCGCGCACCACAGCTTTACAGGTCCATTCAAAACTGGCGAATGTTTGTATCGCCCCTTTAGGCTTACCGGTAGAGCCGGAGGTGTAGATGATGGTCATTATCTTATCTGGGGTGATAACCGGTGCGTCGATTAATGGCTGGCCCAATTTGAGTAGACTGTTCCATTGGTATTGCGCGGGCATGGTGTCATAGGGCATCGCCATGCGGAGGATATCACCACCGACGCCAGCTTCTTGATCGGCCCAGTAATCGAGTTTACCAATGAAAATAGCTTTGGCTTCGCTGTGTTCTAGCACATAGCGAATAGTATCGGCGTTTGCCGTTGGGTAAATGGGGACGCTGATATAGCCGCCATGCATTAATGCCAGATCGGTAATAAACCATTCGGCGCAGTTTTTCGATAAGACGGCAATCTTTTCACCTGGCTGCAGGCCGAGGTGACGCAGCGCTCCAGCAATTTGCTGCATTTTTTGCTGTACTTCTCGCCAGCTAAAGTCGACGTATTGGCCGTTGATGGGTTGTCTTAGGTAGGTGCTGTCGCCATAAAGATCGACCCAATGCTGCAACATGTCGACCGGAGATTTAAAGTGTGAGTCCATCTGCAATTCCATAGTTATCCGTAAGTGAAAGTAAGCGCATCGAGTTGTTCTGTTTATGTGTGCGCGCTTGTTGAGTATGGCGAAAAATGTGATCTATGACAATTGTTTTGCTTGAATAATAAACGAATTGTCATAGATTTAGGCGTAGGGATAACCTGAGGAGGGGGGTCACATTATGACTAGGCGACTTTATTGCTCTGCGTCGGGATCGGGGGCGCGCATCCGTTGCCACCAGGTGTCATCGGCCACAATTTTTCCCTGATCATCGATGCGTGGGTAGGGGATATTTTTGCGTCGACAAGCCTTGGCGTAAATAGGGTGCCCCTGTTCAAATAGCATGGTTTGGCAGTAAGCATCATCTAAGGTGCGCGTGCCATACATGCCAGCGTGTTCGCGTTGACGCTGAGCCTCGTACATGATTAATGCCGATGCGACCGACACATTGAGTGATTGCACCATGCCCACCATAGGAATAATGATGTGCTGGTCGGCAATCGCAAGGCCTGCGTCACTGACTCCATCGCGCTCGTTACCCATGATCACTACCGTAGGTTTAGTGTAATCAATCTCGCGAAAATCCACCGCGCTGGGGGAAAAGTTGGTCGCTAACACCTGCATGCCTTGTTGAGCAAATTGGGCCGCAGCTTCATCCATATGATAGTGCTTGATGGTGTTTACCCATTGCTGACTGCCCGAAGCAGTATTACCCGATACTCGCATCTCAATGTCAGGCCACACGGCATGGATTTGATGGATACCTACGGCATCAGCTGTGCGAATAACCGCAGCAATATTATTGGTTTTATGGACTTTATCGAGGCAAACAGTAAGGTCGGTTTGGCGATTGTCTAGCATCTGATTGATGCGGGCGAAGCGTTCTGGGCTCATGGCGATAGGGATTACTTGTAGATCAAAAGTATAAAGGGCGCCGCGGCGCCCTCAAGGGTAATGGCTAAATTAAAGCTCCATCACTCCGTCCATTTCAACTAGCGAATCTTTCGGTAGCTGTTTAACGCCAATGGCGGCGCGGGCAGGATAAGGTTGCTCAAAGTAGCGCCCCATTATCTCATTGACGGTTGCAAAGTTGCTCAGGTCGGTCATATAGATATTGAGTTTAACGATATCTTGTAGTGAACCACCAGCGGCTGCGCAAACGGCGGTTAAATTATCAAATACCTGAACTACTTGGGCTGCAAACTCATCACTGACCATCTGCATAGTTTCAGGATTTAACGGGATCTGGCCAGAAAGGTACACTGTGCTGCCCACTTTAACTGCTTGAGAATACGTACCGATAGCCTGTGGGGCTTTGTCGGTTGCGATAATAATCTTCTCTGCCATAAACTTTTTCCTACTTGTCGTTATTAATAGTTGTCGTTATGCCGACGGGGTTAATAAATGCAGGTTAAGCGCCGCGCAACTTAACGATTGCGCGAGGTACGCAATACTTCGGGTAGCACTCGAATACGACGCATCACATTGGCTAAATGGACTCGGTCGGTCACCGAGATCCGTAAGTTAATCAAAAAGACTCTGCCATCGCGCTCTTCGGTACTCAAGTTATGAATATTGGAGCCTTCGGCGGCCACGATAGAGGTGATTTTTGCCAGTGCGCCTTGATGGTTGACAATTTCGATACGCAAATTAGCTTGAAATTCAACCCCTTCGGCGTTATCCCAATGCACGGGGATATATTTATCGGGCTCACCTTGGTAGCCACGAATATTGGCGCAGCTTTCCATGTGCACCACCAACCCTTTACCTGGGCTAACATGAGCAATAACAGCGTCGCCAGGAATGGGGCGACAACAGTTAGCAAAGGAAACCAGCATCCCTTCGGCGCCGCGAATGGGCATCATATTGGCTTCTTTATGTTCTTGCACCTCTATTCTGTCACCTTTAAGGCGCTGTGCAATAACAATGCTCATGGCATTGCCTAGACCGATATCGGCGAGTAATGACTCTAGACTCTTATGTTTGGTTTCACGCACCACTTTGTCAATCTGTTCAGGGGCAATGTCTTTAAGTTTGACATCACCTAATGCATGATTGAGTAGACGTTTACCTAAAACCACCGCCTCATCTTCCTTGAGACTCTTGAGTAGTTGTCTTATCTTGGCGCGTGCCTTACCTGTGACGACAAAGTTAAGCCAGGCTGCGTTGGGTCTGGCACCTTTAGCGGTAATGATTTCGACGGTTTGCCCCGAAATCAATGGCTGACTCAAGGGATACGCTTGGCGATTGACGCGCGCGCCGACACAAGTGTTACCCACATCGGTATGCACTTCATAGGCAAAATCCACCGGCGTCGCCCCCACAGGAAGCTCCAAGATACGCCCTTCTGGGGTGAAGACATAAATCTCTTCAGGGAACAGTTCAGTCTTAAAGTTTTCTACAAATTCAAAGGAGGTGCTGGCGCTTTGTTGCAGCTCCAATAGGCTTTGCATCCACTTGCGTGCTCGCACTTGGGTGGTGGTGCCTTGCTGTTGCGTGCCGGCGCCTTTATAGAGCCAGTGAGCCGCGACCCCTTTGTCTGCCATCTGATCCATATCTTCGGTACGAATTTGTACTTCAACAGGGACCGCATGGGGGCCAAACAGCGAGGTGTGCAGCGATTGGTAGCCGTTCGCTTTAGGAATGGCAATATAATCTTTAAACCGCCCAGGACGTGGTTTGTATAAGCTATGCATCGCGCCCACCACTCGATAACAGGTATCTATGGTGTCGACTATGATGCGGAAGGCATAGATATCCATGACTTCTTGAAATTGGAGTTCTTTATTACGCATCTTGTTATAGATGGAATAAAGGTTTTTTTCTCGCCCCTTTACCGTGCCTTTGATGCCCGCATCTTCTAAGCGGGTTTTTATCGCCACTTCAATGCGCTGGATCAGCTCTTTACGGTTACCGCGAGCCGCCTTGACTACCTCTTTGAGTACGCGATAGCGCATCGGGTAGTAAGCCTGAAAACCTAAATCTTCGAGCTCGGTCTTAATGTTGTGGATACCTAAGCGGTTGGCGATCGGCGCGTAAATTTCTAAGGTTTCACGGGCGATACGACGGCGTTTGTCGGGACGCAGTGCACCTAAGGTACGCATATTGTGGGTGCGGTCGGCAAGTTTGATTAAGATGACGCGAATATCTTGGGTCATCGCCATCATCATCTTGCGAAAGTTTTCTGCTTGGGCTTCTTTTTTATCGCGAAACTTGAGTTTGTCTAGCTTAGAGACGCCCTCAACCAGCTCACCAATGGCGGGTCCAAAAAGTTCGGACAGCTCTTCTTTGGTGACGGGGGTATCTTCGATAGTGTCGTGCAGCAGAGCGGCCATTAGCGTCTCATGATCGAGACGCATATCGGCCAGGATGCGAGCAACCGCAACCGGATGGGTAATATAAGGTTCGCCACTGGTACGCATTTGCCCTTCATGAGCATCGCGCGCAACCTGATAGGCCTGCTTGAGTAATTCTACTTGCGTCGGTTCTAAATAAGCTGACGCAGACTCCTTGAGACCTTCAAACAGATACAAGTGGCAGCACTCCTTATATAGCGTTGCGGCCTTCAGCGATAGCAGCAACAGCAGCAATTTCTGCCGCTTCACGTTCGCGCACAGTTTGACGCTCATCGGCATCAAGTGTGTCAGCGGTGACTAAACCAAGTTCGATTTCGCGCAGGGCGATAACCGTTGGCTTGTCGTTCTCTTCTTCAACCATAGGGTCTTTACCCTGCACGGCGATTTGGCGAGCACGACGCGCTGCAACCAGGATCATATCAAAACGGTTGCCGATTTGGTTTACGGCGTCTTCTACAGTTACGCGAGCCATGTGTTGAAACTCCAGTGATTATGGGTGAAAAAATGACGCAAAATTATACATTATGACAGTTAGTCTGCCAACAGATCGTTAAGCATATCATTTAGAGTATGAATTTGACCAGCGCGAGTAAGGCGTTGGCTACGAATAATTGCTTTTAAATCGACCTGAGCTTGCTCAAAGTCGTCATTGACTATGATGAAGTCGTATTCACCATAGTGTGAAATCTCAGAAGTGGCTTGTGCCATGCGGCCAGCAATCACTTCGCTACTGTCTTGACCTCGGCCAGTAAGACGGCGCTCAAGTTCAGCTTTTGACGGCGGTAAGATGAATACCCCTATGGCCTCTGGCATCATCTGTTTCACCTGTTGCGCGCCTTGCCAGTCAATATCGAGAAACACGTCGATCCCTTGGGCGAGCATCACTTCAATCGCTTCGCGAGAGGTGCCGTAGTAGTTACCAAACACTTCAGCCCACTCAAAAAAAGCTTGTTTTTCAATAAGCGCTTTAAATTCATCAACCGAGACAAAGTGATAATGTTGGCCGTCGACTTCCCCCACACGTGGCTGGCGCGTAGTATGCGATACAGACACTTTCATATCGGCAGGATTATCCTGCAAAATAGCGCTAAGAAGAGAAGACTTACCGGCACCACTAGGCGCTGAAATAATAAACAGGTTTCCGCGAGCGGTCATGAGCGTGCTATCCAAAAGCTGATTGATTTAGGTAGCCAGACATTATACAGCCTAGCGGTAAAATTAGGCTAGTGATTTAGCCTATTAGTGTCACTGTTTGTCCGCCAAAGTGGGTAATTTATGGTAGTTTTTAAGTTCTAGCTCAGAGTCGATAGCGTAGACTCTTGGCTGAACCTGTGAACCGATAGCCAATGTAGTAGGATTTTTATGCAGTTTAATACCTTTTTTTGTCGTCAAGGCGTGGATAGCAGTGTGCGTTTTGCGCTGATCAATCTCGCCGCATTCTTTGCCGTATTGATTTTCTATGTGCTACTAAACGGCCATGTATCGCTATTGTTAGTTGGGCTGGCTGCGGCATTGTTTGCTAGCTTAAGTGCTAAGCGTCGGTTGCAAGGTCGGCCCATCATATGGGCTTTTTTGCCTGTGCCTGGGCTGATATTGTTGAGTGTTGGCCTGATTAATGAAGCTAATACCATAGTTATTGGTTGTGGTGTGTTACTGGAGTTGGCAGCCTGCGTGTTTGTGGTGCTGCAAGCGCCAGCTAAAAGCCAATTTACGGCAAGCTGTTACGGCTATCAGGGGCCATTATCACCGGCGAATCGCCGCGTAAGGCGTGTCGAGCCTGTGATTGCTGGCGATGCGCGCGACGCTGTTATGCCCCTTGAGCTTGATGATGACCCCAATGAGCGCCCCTATCGATATCAGGGGCATCAAGCTAATGACCAACAATCTTATGAGCATGCTATCGGCTCTAGTACTCACAGCGCGAGTACACATAATAGTGAAGCCCTCGCAAGTATCATAAAGGTGATAGGTCAAGGTGCTTTGCGTGCCATTAAGGTGATTAAAGCCCGGCCCCGAGCCAGTTTGCTTGGCGCTGGCAGCTTGATGTTAGTGAGCGCATTAGTGTTAATGTGGTCGGATGAACCTAGCTCTACCCAGAGTGTGCAGCAGAACAGCGCCGAAGCATCAGGTAGCATAAACCAAACGGCCTCTTATCAAGAGGCAATAATGCCCGACGGTTTTAGCATACTACTCGATGAAGATGTGCTGATGATCAGTTGGTTGGGTGAGCGCGGCGAGCCAGGATTATTGTGGTCATTAGCCACTGGTAAAGGGGATAGTAGCTGCCAAGAGTTAACCTTTAATAATGGTGCTCAATATCGCCCGATGGAGGTGAGTTTATTGCCTGACTCATCGACGTTAGCCCGATTTTCGCCGCTCGATACCCGAGCCATTCTTAACGATGTCGCCATGCGCGGCAGCCTTAAGTTGTGTGGGTATCAGTTTAGTCTCAAAGGCAGTCAGGCGGCATTGGCGAAACAAGCGGCGTTTCGTCCCTATCTTTAGGCTAATGTTCAACACTATGAACGGGTGATTAATCGGCGAGATCTATTACAGCTAGCTTTATACAATAGGGGGGAATGGCGGCTATTGGCGCTGGTGTTCATCGTCATAACTGATTAAACTCGTCGGTTACATTTTTAATGGTCGGTGGCCAGCGCGCCGCCCCTAGTCCAGTTGGTTGTAGACAATGGTTGCGACGCACTCTTCTAGTACACCCGATAATGAGTTCAATAATGTCACGCTGGTGATCATGGCAGCTGGTTTAGGTAGTCGTTTCGGCGGCGATAAACAACTGGCAAACCTAGGGCCGCATGGCGAAACCATGCTTGAGCTCTCGCTGGCGAGTGCGATAAAGGCAGGATGTTCGGCGGCGGTGATTATCACCCGCGCCGAGCTTATCGAACCGCTGCAGCAGCGGTTAACCGCCTTGCCAGACGGTTTTGCACTGCATTTTTGTGTGCAACAAACCGATGACTTACCAGCCGAGTGTTTGCCTTTGCAAGGTGAAGCTAAGCGGCGGAGCAAGCCCTGGGGGACTGCCCACGCACTTTGGTGCGCCAGGCATTGGGTTAATGGCCCTATGATAGTGATTAACGCCGATGATTATTATGGTGATAATGCCTTTAAATTGCTGGTCGATGGCTTTAAACACGCTAGCGAACGGTGGCAAATGGTGGCTTATTGCCTCAATGAAACCTTGTCACAACATGGTGGCGTTAATCGGGGGATTTGCCAAACACAAGGGGACTATTTAAGCAGTGTTCAGGAGTGGCTCGATATTGCATGGCAAGGTGATAAACTGCTGGGACACAATGGTCAGCACCAAGCTGAGCTCGATCCACAAAGCCTAGTGTCGATGACATGCTGGGGGTTTTCGGTCGATATTTTTAGGGTGTTAGAGCAGGCCTTGATTCACTTCATCAAAGATAGTGGTCATCTTGCTGGCAGTGAATGTTACTTGCCCGCTGTGGTGCAGACTTGCCTACCGTCACAGCATCAGCAAGACCATAATATCAGCGTCAAACCGGTTTACGTTAATATTAGCGCCGACACCTGGATGGGCGTGACATATCCGCAAGATGCCCTCTGGGTCAAACAAAAATTAATGGAGTTATTGGGTGATTGAGCTTATTCGGCAGCAGGTGCTGCCCCACTTTGGCATAACCGATTGCGCTAAAGTGTCGCCCCTTGGCAATGGTCATATCAATGACACATTTTTAGTGCGCTCAGCGCAGGGCGAGTTAGTCTTACAGCGGATTAACACTCAAGTCTTCAAGAGGCCAGAAGCCTTGGTGAACAACGCAAAAAAGATAGCCAGCCACTTGCAAGTGAAAGCGGCGTGCGGTGATTATCATTTAAGTGTGGTGGCACCTGTATTGACCATGGATAACGCCTTATATGTTGATTTAGCCGACAATGGTTTTTGGCGCGCGATTAATTACTTACCCCACAGTCATAGCATCGAAGTGGTATCTAATGAGCAAGAGGCTGAGTCAGCCGCTAAAGCCTTTGGCCATTTTTCACGCGCCTTGAGTGATCTAGATGCGACCGACTTGGAAGATGTGATCCCGCAATTTCATCATCTTCCCGGACGAATAGCGCTGCTTAACCAGGCCGCCACCCAAGACATGGTGGGTCGATTAGTACACTGCCAACACTGGGTTGATTTTGCACTGGCGCAGACTCATCTACTTGATGAATTGGCTCTGTTGGCTGAGACATTACCGCTGCGAACCTGCCATAACGACACAAAAATCAATAACATGCTTTACGATAAGCGCGACATGAGCAGTTTAGCCATCATAGACTTAGATACCTGCATGAAAGGGCATTTAATGTATGATTTTGGCGATATGGTGCGCACCTTTACCTCGCCCGAGGAGGAGGATTCCACCAACCTTGATAAGGTTGAGGTTCGCGAGTCGATATTTGCCGCTATCTGCCGTGGCTACTTAGCTGAGCTAGGTGATGTGTTAACTGTGGATGAAAAGCGTAGCCTATGGCTGGGCGCGCGAGTGATCTGCCTAATGATTGGGGTCCGCTTTTTGACCGACTATCTCAATGGCGATAGCTACTTCCATGTGCAGCATGACACCCATAATCTCGATCGAGCGGCCAATCAGTTTACCTTGTATCAAAGCCTATTGAACCAACAAGCGACGTTGAAAAAGTATTTTCAATAGCCTGTGCACAATAGCGATTAATCAAGTAAAAGAGCGCAAAATAATGCGCTCTTTTGGTTTATGCCCGTTGAGGCTCCCGGCAATATTTGGCCAGGTTGCTCAAGATCAACTAAGGTGCAACTCATCCTCGCAATCACTATTAAAGTGTTGCATAAGCCCTTACACTGCTTACAGATTAATAACATTGGATAACCATTGATGGCCCCCATTATCTGTAACTCTGCCCTAGAAGCTGTGTCTTTAATCGAAAGCGGTGAAACCCTGTGGACACACTCTATGGGGGCGACGCCTAAGGTGCTACTCGATGCGCTAGCGCAGCATGCGTTAACGATTCAAGACTTAACCCTATTACAGCTGCATACCGAATGTGCCGAGTCGCTTAGCTCACCCAATCTGAAAGGGCATTTGCGACACCGCTGTTTTTTTGGTGGCCTGCCAACGCGTCAATTGTTACAGCGTGGCGATGCCGACTATGTACCTATTTTCCTCTCGGAAGTCCCCAAACTGTTTCGCTCGGGCGAGCAACCCATCGACACCGCTATCATTCAAGTGTCGCCACCAGATAAACACGGTATCTGCTCTTTAGGTATCTCGGTAGAAGCCACCTTGGCCGCTTGCCAAGTAGCTAAAAAAATCATCGCTCACATCAACCCTATGATGCCGCGCACTCACGGTGATGGATTTATTCATTATCAAAAATTTGCCGCTGTGTATGAGCAGAGTATGCCTTTACCACAACACCCACTCGCTGCCAGCGATGTCACCAGTTTGGCGATAGGTCAAAATGTGGCAAAACTAGTGCGTGATGGTGATTGCTTACAAATGGGTATAGGCGCGATCCCCGACGCCGTGCTTGCCTGCTTAACCGAACATCAAGACTTAGGTGTGCACACTGAGCTATTTTCCGATGGCGTGCTTAATCTGGTCGAACTTGGGGTGATCAACAATAGCCGCAAAAAAGTGCATCCTGGTAAATTGGTCACGGGTTTTGCCCTCGGTAGCCAGCGACTCTATGACTATGTTGACGACAACCCATCGGTGATCTTTATGGATATTGAGCAGGTCAATGACACCTCGATTATCCGTAAAAATCCCAATGTGATGGCAATAAACTCGGCGCTGCAAGTGGATATTTCGGGACAAATTTGCGCCGACTCATTAGGCACGCGTATCTATTCTGGCGTAGGTGGGCAGATGGACTTTATTCGCGGTGCGGGCCTATCAGAAGGCGGCCGCTCGGTGATCGCACTGCCAAGCACTGCAGCGCATGGAAGTGTGTCACGTATCAGCACCGTACTCTCACCTGGTGCAGGCGTGGTCACCACCAGGGCTCATGTACATTACATCGTCACCGAATATGGCATCGCCAATTTGCGAGGTAAATCACTGCGAGAGCGAGCCCGCGCCTTAATCGACATCGCTCACCCAGATTTTAGAGAACAGCTTTGCCAAGAAACCTTCGATATGTGGGGACTCACGGTTTAGTTCCATCTTGTAATAAACATATAGCCTCTGCGAAGGGGCTTATTACCTCTTGAGCCGCACTACTTTGACTCGTTCTCTGGGAGCATTCTTTGCCAACCAGGCCGAAGCGTCAGCCCTAATAGACAAGCCAGGATACCGATAAGGTTATCCTGGTGTTTACTGTTATGTCATTGGTTATGTTGAGGTCTTTTGGCTGGTCGCGCATCAGCCCCTTTTCCTCAAACCTGTCACTCCTGTTTCGATGAGCTGGGACAGAAAGAAGCAAAGGGCAGCATTAGTATGACGTATATTTAGGTCTACTCATCAATAAGTTAGAAGCGATAGCAAATAGGCAATAGCCGGTGAAAAACCAGAAGCCGATTTCTAGTTGGGCGTGCATCACTATCAATTCGCCCATCTGATCTTTGGCGTTACCGGCGAGATAACTGACAATGATGGCGACCACAAATACATCGGCCATGCTCCATTTACCTATGGCGTCGATAACGCGTGTAAGTATTATCGCCGTGCTGCCCTGAGTGAAAAGCAGAACGGCTTGCGCCAGTAGTTTGAGGGTAGGAATAATTACCGAGAAGGTGACAATCAAGAGCCCGACCAACAGGTTACCACTTTGTATCAGGTCTTGTACCGTCCCCAGTATACTACGGTGCTTGCTATAAATTTCCACCTGGCCCTCCAGCTGGTTAAAACCGAGGAATGCTGATACCGAGCCGAGCAAACCGCGTGTTTCACTGTCTTGAGTCATTAACTCTATGGTGGTCTGGGCAAATTGGGATTTATCAGCGTGGCCATCTAGGCTTAACATTGGCAGGCTGAGACCGGGTATAAGTAGGGCTAGGGCGATGAGAATCACTAATAACTGTAGCCATTTACTCCGTTTTGACATGATTGCTCCATTTTTCTATGTTGCCTGTGGGTTGGCACCTGAGGATCGATTATACCCTATTTGGAGTGAACGCTAGCTGAATGTCGCCGCTCACGCTGGAGATATTTTTTATCATGCCAAGCGTCACCTTTAAAGTCTGGTTGCAGCCACAGGGTGATGCATTTTCATCATCTGGCTGAGACTCTTGTCGATATTGTCTATCTTAATTTTAGAGAGCAGCTCCGCCAAAAGACCTTCTATCATGTGAGGACGTACATTTTGGCTTTACAGCATCTCAAAACGAAAAAAGCCTCATATTGAGGCTTTTTGCTAAGAGCGAGGTATTTATTCTACGTTTTGGATCTGAATGTTGAACTTGAAATTTAAATCTTTAAAATTCAGTATCTTGTGTTTTTATTGGTGTGGTTAACTCTATTTTAGTCACCAATTTAGTCACCACATCTACTTTGTTAAGCAGCTTTGCCGAAGTCAGCTTCTACTACTCATTTTTTGTCTTGAAAGAGCAAGTGTTGCGGTTTGGACTAAGTGATAAATTAATACAAGATACCATATTGGCTGGATGCGCAGGAATGGCAGGTATCGTCATCGAACATATTGCCAATATTAGTCATTTCCTTGCAGTATATGCATTTTATTCTGTAGGAGTCACTTTCATGAATAGCTTTAGCGGCTGACTTTACTTGACGAGGTGTGGAGTTTAGGCTCATTTTTTGTTGTGTCACCCACTCAAGATGGGAGCTATATGGACCATGCCATCCAACGATAGCCGTTGAAATGGTGATTCCATCCTCCAGTATGTCTATGCGCATATCCTGGTTATATGCCTGATTAGTTACTTTTGCAGATGATACGTCGAAATGTTGCTTAGCCATATTGTTGCAAGCGTTATCGTCACAAGTGACCGGCTGGCCTTTGGATTTAAAATCGGCGTCAATTAATTGATTACATGTGCTACAGATAAAAAAGGCATTTGATTGGTCAATTGCTCTAGCTAATGCTTTCAGGCTGTGTATTAGGCGGTGCGGATTTACATTAATTTTTTGATGGATAAGCTTATCAAAGTTGCCACTGTTGCTGTTAACGTGGGCGATAACAGTAAAATCTTTATCAATATTAACAGTGTAAAGTGGTCTCACTTGCTTGTGTATTTTCCTTATTGATTGATATTGATTGAGCTCTTCAGTTGTTAAAAACCGCTTTTCATCAGTATTTAAATCAATAAGTGGTGTATTGGCGCATAGGTCAATCGGGTCAAGGGTCTTAAAAGGAGAATCAAACCTTGTGGCAGGTGAACCATATATGAAATGCGTTAATACGCCGTAAGGTGTGATTAAATCAATAAAACGATTAATCCACTCCGCATTCCCAGTAAAGTGAATGGCATCTTGCTCTAAAAGTGATTCAATCGTTGGAATGGAGTCGAGATCCATGTCGTGTTCCCTATGACAAACTAAAGCTGTTGATTAAGAAAGTATTGTAGCTAAATTGCCTCAACGCTGTAACTAGGAGTTTGCGATTCGTCCGCTTAATGAGCGGGCTACAAATTCTGAACTTAAATCGTGATTATCAATTTTTAAAAAGCTATGATTAGATTAGAAAAATACCGCTGCGAGGGAATGATGGCATTGAATACACTGGGTCAAAATTTAGAAAACAAATCTACAAACTTTAGTTTTCTGTCATCATACGATCCCATCTTTTTAGATTTAGCCTATAGCGCAGAGCGTGCCTTTACCTCAGACCCCAACACCACCTTAATTAAGCTGCGTCAGTTAGGTGAAGCAATGGCGCAAGATATCGCCGCTAGGTGTGGTATCGAGTTTGACGATAAAACGACGCAAGCGGATCTGCTTTATAAAATTCACCGAGAGTTAAACCTAGAACCTGTCGTTCGTCAGCTATTTCATTCTTTAAGAATTGAAGGCAATAAAGCGACTCATCAGTTTAGAACCCAGCATAAAGAAGCATTAGAAGGGCTAAAGCTGGCTCGAAGCTTAGCTATTTGGTTTCATCATGCCTTTGGCGAACTCAAGTCTCCCTTTAAAGCAGGCCCATTTGTCTCTCCTGAAGATCCAAGTAAGCAGCTACAAGATTTACAAACACAGATCGAGCAGCTGCGCAGCGAACTTAATGATAACCACCAGCAGCTAGCAGATAGCCAGCAGTTAACTGAGTTAATCGCGCGGGAAAAAGAAGAATATGTGGTGCTTGCTGAACAAATGGATGCTGAGGCCCGAGCTTTATCTCAGCAAGCGGCTGAACATGAGCAAGCACTCGCCGAGCAAAAGCAGCAATTCGAATCACGTATCAAAGCACTACAAACTGAATTAGCACAACTTGCTGAAGCTGATAGCCAAGCTGCGACAAAAAATAAGAAGCAAATTAGCAAGCAAGCGAACAAAGCAGGCAGTCATATTGAGCTCAGTGAAGAGCTAACGCGGGTACTTATCGATCAACAGTTAAGAGATGCAGGATGGATTGCTGACTCTGAAAGATTAGATTTTCGCAAAGGCACTCGGCCTAAAAATGGCAAAAATATCGCCATTGCAGAATGGCCTACCCAGCATAAGGGCCTACAAGGCCGAGCTGATTATCTACTATTCTGTGGCTTAACCCCTGTGGCAGTCGTCGAGGCTAAAAAAGAGAACACCAACGTCGCGGGTAAGATAACTCAAGCGGAACGTTACTCTAAAGGATACAAACTTACTTCCCCTCAACAAGGCGCATGGGAATTAGAAGGTCGCACGGTAGCATGGGCTGATGAGGAAGATGGTCATTACCATATCCCCTTTATTTATTCATCTAATGGCCGAGAGTTTAATAAGCAACTGGCAGAGTTATCAGGCACTTGGTTTCGAGATGTCCGTAAACCCAGCAATGCAAAGAAGGCGCTACAGCAGTTTCATTCGCCTGATGGCTTACTCGATAAATTAAAACGTAGTCGTGAAGATGCAGAGAAGTTACTGCAGCAAGAGGGCTTTGATTACCTTGGCCTACGCGATTACCAACAAAAAGCCATTGCTGCTGTTGAGTCAGAATTAGCGCAAGATAAAACCCAATGTCTGCTGGCTATGGCAACGGGCACAGGTAAAACCCGTACCATTATCGGTTTAATGTACCGATTTTTAAAAGCCGAACGTTTTAGACGTATTTTATTTCTCGTTGATAGAACCGCATTGGGCGAGCAGGCTTGTGATTCATTTGATGAAGCGAAGCTTGAACAAAATAAAGTGCTGTCGTCGATCTACAATATTGCCGAATTAGGCGATATGGCCAGTGAAGCCGAAACCCGTATTCAAGTCGCTACCGTGCAAGCCATGGTAAAGCGCATTTTTATGTCTGACACACCGCCGCCACTTGATGAATTTGACTGTATTATTGTTGACGAAGCCCACCGTGGTTATGCGCTTGACCAGCAAATGACAGAAGGTGAATTGGCAACACGAGACGCTAGCCAATACCTGTCTAGTTACCGTCGTGTGCTCGATTATTTCGATGCAGTGCGTATTGGCTTAACCGCAACTCCGGCTAAGCATACCAGCGAGATCTTTGGTAAGCCCGTATACACCTATAGCTACCGTGAAGCGGTGGCAGATGATTGGCTAATCGACCATGAACCACCCATTCGATATGAAACCTTATTAAACAAAAATGGCATCAAGTTCGAAAAAGGGGAAACCATCAGTGCTATTAATACGCAAACAGGTGAAATCGAGACTGCCGATTTAGAAGATGAGTTAAAGTTCGAAGTTGAATCATTTAATAAGCGGGTGATAACCGAGTCATTTAATGAGGTTATTTGCCAAGAGTTAACTAAAGAATTAGATCCATTAGGCGATGAAAAAACCTTAATTTTCTGCGCCACAGACGTTCATGCTGACATGGTGAAGCGTCTGTTAGATACAGCATTCATTGGTATATATGGTGATGACTACAATCAAGCTGCAGTGGCTAAAATAACAGGTCAAAGTGACAAAGTAAGCCAGCTTATTCGCCAGTATAAAAATGAGCGATATCCTAATATCGCCATTACCGTTGACCTATTATCAACGGGTATCGATGTCCCTAAGATTTGTCATTTGGTGTTTTTGCGCCGTGTTAAATCGCGCATCCTGTATGAACAAATGATGGGCCGTGCGACCCGTCGTTGTGATGACATTGGTAAAACTGCATTTAAGATTTATGACCCTGTAGATATTTATAGTGCGCTCGAAGCCGTCAACACCATGAAGCCGATCGTCAAAGACCCTAGCATCACCCTTGAACAGCTGGTGGAAGAATTAAGCGATGATAACCAGTTAACACAAGCATTAGATGCTCCAGGTGAACAGGCTGGCACTAGCCACGCCGATGATGTACTTAATCAGCTTGGCCAAAAAGTCATGCGAGTCATGCGTACAGCAGTTAAAAAGGCGGAGAATAAGCCAGAGTTAAAAGCCAAACTCGATCAACTTGAGGGTCTATGGGGCGTTGCGCCTGATAAGCTCCACCAGCATTTACATCAAATTGGCCCTAAAGCGGCTGCGCAGTTTTTTAAGCAGCATCAAGGCCTGCTTAATCAGTTAGCCGAAGTTCGTTATCTTGTTGGTAGCGATAAGATGCCGATTATCTATGAAGGCCGCGATGAATTCATAAGTCGTCAGCAAAACTATGGCGTACATGAAAAACCGGCTGACTATCTTGAAAGCTTTAACCATTTTATTAAGCAGAATATTAACCAATCGGCAGCCTTGTCCGTGGTGGTTAATCGCCCTAAAGACCTAACCCGAGAACAACTTAAAGAAGTTAAACTTTTACTTGATGCAGCAGGTTATAGTGAGGCCCATCTGCAAAGCGCATGGCGTAAAAATACCAACCAAGATATTGCAGCCAGTATTATCGGTTATATTCGTCAGGCAGCGCTTGATGAAGCCCTCATCCCCTTTGAGCAACGAGTCACCAAAGCGATGCAACGTATATACAGCGAGCATGAGTGGAACCCTAACCAACGTAAGTGGCTTCAGCGCTTAGCAAAACAATTAGTGCATGAAGCTGTGATTGATAAGGCATTTGTCAACCAACGTTTTGCCGATCAAGGTGGTGCTAAACGCTTTAACAATGTACTTGATGATCAGCTCGATACCATTATCGACGAGCTGAACAAATACCTTTGGCAGGTCGGTTAGCGCTTAATTTTCAGGGCATATTTTTAGGGGGTAGCCACTGAGATATGTATAGATATTCGTATTTTCTATACATGTTACCAGTAATGTTGATGCAATCGACATAACAACTCAAAACACGTAACACATGTCGATAAAGTAAGCTTTTATAAACATGTTTGCTTTACATGTCGATTGAATCGACATAAGCTCACTGCACTATTTGTTTATGTCGAAAAAAGAAGGTTTTTTAAACATGGAATGGCAAGCTGACCAAGCATATAACCATTTGCCGCCCTTACCCCTAGATAGCAAGCTAGGGGAAATGGCTGAAACCTTACCCATTCTTAAAGCTTGTATTCCTGCCCGTGCCGCGCTTGCTGAATTAAAGCAAGCGGGTGAGCTATTGCCTAACCAAGGCTTGCTGATCAACTTATTACCATTACTGGAAGCCCAAGGCAGTAGCGAGATTGAAAACATTGTCACCACTACCGACAAGCTATTTCAGTACGCCCAAGAAGACAGCCAAGCCGACCCGATGACCAAAGAGGCGCTTCGCTATCGCACCGCCCTTTACCAAGGCTTTACCGAGCTCACTAGCAGGCCATTGTGTGTCACCACCGCATTAGAGATTTGCAGTACCATTAAATCGGTGCAAATGGATGTGCGTAAAGTGCCAGGTACTAGCTTAACCAATCAGGCCACAGGTCAAGTTATCTATACCCCACCAGCTGGCGAAGGTGTCATTCGTGACTTGCTAAGCAACTGGGAAGCCTTTCTACATAATTCAGATGATGTAGATCCACTGATTAAGATGGCCATTGCCCACTATCAGTTTGAAGCGATTCACCCTTTTATCGATGGTAATGGCCGTACAGGGCGTGTGCTGAATATTCTTTACCTGATTGACCAACAACTGCTGAGCGCACCTATCTTGTATTTAAGCCGTTATATCGTCGCTAACAAGCAAGATTACTATCGCTTGCTACTTAACGTGACCACCAAGCAAGAATGGCAACCTTGGATTATCTTCATGCTTAATGCTGTCGAGCAAACGGCTAAATGGACCACCCATAAAATCGCCGCTGCCCGTGAACTAATCGAACACACCACTGAATATGTGCGTCAGCAGTTACCTAAAATTTATAGCCATGAGCTAGTACAAGTGATTTTTGAGCAGCCTTATTGTCGCATTCAAAACTTAGTCGAAAATGGCTTAGCTAAACGTCAAACCGCCTCAGTTTACTTAAAACAGCTGTGTGATATTGGCGTATTGCAAGAAGTACAATCAGGTAAAGAAAAGCTATTCGTTCACCCTAAATTTGTTACCTTAATGACCCAAGACAGCAATCAATTCAGTCGCTATGTCGGTGTGAGCAATCAATAGCCCTGAATCGATAAACAATCCAAATATAAAGCTAATGCAGCAACCATTAGCCGAATTTAATTAATTGAGAACATCAAATGAGCACTTCAAATAATAGCGATATCGTCCAAAAACTGTGGAATCTGTGTGACGTATTGCGTGACGACGGCATTAACTATTCTGACTACGTCACCGAGCTCGTCTTATTGCTGTTTATTAAAATGGTGCACGAGAACACCGAGGCAGGCTTACTCAATAAACATACCCTGCCAACAGGTTGCCGCTGGACAGATTTAAGTGACAAAGACGGCCTAAACCTGCTTGATGACTATAAGCGTATGCTACTGACCCTATCGACAGGTAAAGACAGCGAGGGTAACACCCTACACGCTGACCCATTAATTTTAGCCATTTATGCCGATGCCCAAACCCGCTTGCGTGAGCCACGTCATTTAAAGCAATTAATTAAGTCATTAGACTCAATTGACTGGTTTAGCGCCCAAAAAGATGGCCTAGGCGATTTGTACGAAGGTTTGTTAGAAAAGAACGCCAACGAGACCAAATCAGGCGCAGGCCAATACTTTACCCCGCGTGCATTAATTGACTCAATGGTGCGGGTGATTAACCCGCAAGCAGGTGAAGTCATTCAAGATCCCGCCGCAGGTACCGCAGGCTTTTTAATTGCCGCCGATACTTACATTAAAGCGCAAACCGATGACCACTTTGACCTCGATGCCAAGCAAGTGGCATTTCAAAAGAACAACGCCTTTGTCGGTGTTGAGCTAGTACCATCAACCCGCCGCTTAGCCCTGATGAACTGCCTACTGCATGGCATGGAAGGCGACGATGAAGGCGTAGTGCATCTAGGTAATTCCTTAGGCCAAGTGGGTGCAGCATTACCTAAAGCCGATATTATCTTAGCTAACCCACCGTTTGGTACCAGTAAAGGTGGTGATGCCTCTATTACTCGTGACGATTTAACCTATCCCACCAGCAACAAGCAGCTAGCCTTCTTGCAGCACATCTACCGTAACTTAAAGGCGGGTGGCCGCGCCGCTGTGGTATTGCCAGATAACGTGTTATTTGAAGCGGGCGTCGGTACTGATGTGCGTCGCGACTTAATGCACAAGTGTAACCTGCACACTATCTTGCGTTTGCCGACAGGCATCTTCTACGCCGCAGGCGTGAAGACTAACGTGCTGTTCTTCACTAAAGGTTCTGAGGGCGACAAGCTACAAGAAGAAAACTGCACCACTAATACCTGGGTGTACGACCTACGTACCAACATGCCTAACTTTGGTAAACGCACCCCGTTTGGTCAGCAACACTTAAGCCCATTTGAAGAATGCTATTTTGGCAAGAATAAGAAGGCGACCGCCATGGATGGCGGAAGTGTCGAAAATGCAGGAGCAATTTTCGACCGAATGGAAGGCGACTATAGCTTCAATGCCGAAGAGGTGGAAGTTGAAACCGCTGAAGTTAATAAGGGCATAGACCCACGCTTAGCACACAGCCGATGGCGCGTATTTAGCCGTGATTACATTCGTGACACCAAAGGCGACTCACTGGATATCTCATGGCTTAAAGACGCCAACAGCGTCGATGCTGCTGATTTAGGCACACCAGAAGAGCTAGCAGGCGAAGCCATGACAGAGCTTAAAGGCGCATTGGCGGATCTTGAGGCTTTGGTGGCGTCATTAGCTGGTGGGGTGAAAGGATGAGCCAAGTGATTCCTGAAGGTTGGCTAGAGCAACCTATTGGCAATATAGCAAATGTGGTTGCTGGTGGGACCCCTAAAGCTGGGAACCCAAATAACTTTGCAATGCCAGGTAGCGGGATTGCTTGGCTTACACCTGCAGATCTAAGCAAATACAACAGTAAATCTATTTCTCATGGTGCTAGGGATTTAAGTCAAGAAGGTTACGATTCAAGTTCAGCGAAATTAATGCCTAAAGGAGCGTTGCTATTTAGTAGCCGTGCTCCAATAGGCTATGTTGTTATTGCTGAAAATCCAATCTGTACCAATCAAGGTTTTAAGAACTTTGTATTTACCGAGCAAGTCGATTCTACTTATGCGTTCTATTACCTAAAAAGTATACGTGATTTAGCTGAGAGCCTAGGTTCTGGCACAACATTTAAAGAGCTTTCTGGTGCTACAGCTAAGACGATACCATTTAGTTTAGCCCCGCTAGCCGAACAAAAAGTCATAGCCGACAAGCTTGATGAACTGCTGGCACAGGTGGAAAGCACCAAAGCCCGCCTCGATGCCATCCCCGCCATCTTAAAATCATTCCGCCAATCCGTCCTCGCCGCCGCCGTCAGTGG
Source organism: Shewanella sp. 492 (assembly GCF_059338445.1). Classification (NCBI taxonomy): domain Bacteria; kingdom Pseudomonadati; phylum Pseudomonadota; class Gammaproteobacteria; order Alteromonadales; family Shewanellaceae; genus Shewanella; species Shewanella sp. 492. The sequence continues at coordinate 3,641,278 of NZ_CM181702.1, read as the reverse complement.
CAAGCTAATACCTTCAGAGGGCTCTAGGGTGGCAACCGTTGGTAAAGTTGCACAAGATATCCGGTATGGTACGTCTAAAAAGTGTGATTATAACGGTGGGGCAACACCAGTTATACGAATTCCAAATATAGGAAACCGTAAGTTAGATATTTCTGATTTAAAGTCGGCTAATTTTACTGATAATGAATTAGATAAATTAGCACTACAAGAAGGTGATTTACTTGTTATCCGATCAAATGGGAGCGTTGAACTTGTTGCTAAGCCAGCTTTAGTAGAAAAACAGTATGCAGGTTTTCTTTTTGCAGGTTACCTAATCCGTATTCGTTGTGACAAAGAACTGGTGCTACCGAGTTTTCTTTTGAATGTTCTATGCTCTCGAGTTGTAAGAGATGTTGTAGAAATTGGTGCTCGTTCAACAAGTGGGGTGAACAATATTAACTCAAAAGAGCTAGCCTCTTTAGAGTTTGTGCTACCTAAGTTAAGCGAACAAACCGAGATCGTCCGCCGTGTCGAAGAGCTGTTCGCCTTCGCCGATAAAGTCGAAGCGCAGGTCAATGCAGCGCAAACACGAGTTAACAACCTCACCCAATCGATACTCGCTAAAGCCTTCAGAGGCGAACTCACCGCCGACTGGCGTGCCGCTAACCCTGAACTCATTAGCGGCGAAAACAGCGCACAGGCCTTGCTTGAGCGTATAAAAGCTGAAAGAGAAAAGCTCAAGCCAGCTAAGAAAACGCGAGCTAAAAAGGCTAAGGTATGATGAGTGCTATCTATTGTTTGAATTTAGCTGGTGGTGCAGAACAAACCGAAATTGCAAACTACTTCCCTGTAGTTTGCCCTTCGGGCCAACCTACGGTCGTCCAAAATCGTTCCCGACGATTTTGTGTCCGCCGTGTCGAAGAGCTGTTCGCTTTCGCCGATAAAGTCGAAGCGCAGGTCAATGCAGCGCAAACACGAGTTAACAACCTCACCCAGTCGATACTCGCTAAAGCCTTCAGAGGTGAACTCACCGCCGACTGGCGCGCCGCTAACCCTGAACTCATTAGCGGCGAAAACAGCGCACAGGCCTTGCTTGAGCGCATTAAAGCCGAACGGGAAGCGCTTGCATTAGCAGCCAAAGCCGCTAAGAAAAAGCCCAGAGCGAAAAAGGCAAAAGCATAATGGGTGTAATTTATAGTGTGAGTTTAGCTGGTGGCGCAGAACAAACCACTCTTTCACATAATCAGGCTCGTATCATCCGGCCGCCAAGGAAGGCGGGAGTAGAGAATAGGCAAGGAGCATTCGTGTTGAAGAACTATTCGCCTTCGCAGGTTAAAGTTGAAGCGCAGGTCAATATTGCACAAATAGTGGTTAACAAGCTCACCCACAAAATGTCAGGAGCATTTTGCTCCGCTTTAGCGCCTGTATAGGGAGAAAATCGATATTCGCTAAAGCTTTCAGAAGTGAACTTACCTTGCGAGGTGTGATTTATTACATTGTTTCATATAAATCAATAGATTAATATTGCCTGTGATTTTGGTATTAGTAAAAGTGTTGAATACCGTTACTAATGCTGACAGACAGTTGGCCAGTAAGCATCGTGTGTTTAAGCAGTAGATACTAGCGCTTTAATTATGTATTGGATAAAAAGCGTGAGCAGTACTAACCATTCACAAGTCAAACTAAAACGTTTGGTCAGCACAAAAATAATAAGGAACGTTATGAATATATTAGGGATAGCCTTTTCTGGTGATTTGTACTCTCCAATCACTTACAAACGTCAATCTGTTTTACATTCGAATCCTGTATAAGTCATTACCAATCAGATGTTTATTATTCATCGGGAATAGTTGGAAAGACTATATCATCGGTCATCCGAAGAGCATTAGGGAACAATTAGTTAATGGACGAGCAACCAAGAAAAAGTGGCGATACCTCATCTAGTTACGAATTACGTACTCCACGGATTCGTTTAGAGGAGGATGTCGTTCTTGCACCAGAGACGCGCAGAATGTTTGAAGAGGCTATTGGTGCTATGCGTCATCATAAAACAATCTATACAGATTGGGGTTTTGAAGCGGTTGACCCTATGGGCCGTAATATGATCCTCAATTTATATGGTCCACCGGGAACAGGTAAAACTCTTGCTGCCGAAGCCCTCGCAGGAACTTTAGAGCGCCAGTATTTTCACATCGGTATATCTGAACTTGAAAGTAAATATGTTGGAGAGACGGCCAAAAATATAGCTGCAACATTTAAAACGGCAGCGTTGGAAGGTGCGGTCATTTTTTTTGATGAAGCAGATACATTACTTGGGGCTCGACTCTCTTCGGTTACTCAAGGCATCGATAATGAAATTAATGCTATGCGGTCAACATTATTAATGGAATTAGAGCGCTTTGATGGCATCGTAATTTTTGCAACCAATTTTGCTAAAAATTACGATAGCGCTTTTGTCAGCAGGATTCGCTATCACATTGAGTTTAAACTCCCTGATATAGAAGGACGTAAACAATTGTGGCAGCGAATGCTGGTTCCTGGCGTCCCGTTAGACGAAGAGCGCGATATGATAATTGAACGTTGTGCTGTTGCATCTGATGGTTTATCAGGTCGTGAAATAAGAACTGTTTTACGTACAGCTTTTCCTCGTGCATTAGTCGAATGTGATAAAGACCCAAGGGTTAAGTGGCATCACTTTGAAACAGCAATAGAAGATGTTTGTTCTGCAAATAGGAATGTGGGTAAAAGTAGAAAAGATGTAATAACAAAAGCAGCCAATAATGTGACTAATACCGAGGTTAGTCGGCGGTTACTCGGAATTATGGAATAAGCGTTTAATTTTAAAGGGGAAATAAAATGGGTTGGTTCAGTAATGCTTGTAGTTCAGTGGGTAACTTTGTTAGCTCTGCAGTTAGCACAGTAAAAAGTGCAGCTAGTTCTGCATATGAAACAGTTAAAAGTGTTGCAAGCAAAGCAATCGGTTGGATGGCAGAGAAAGCAGACGTTTTTGTGGGTAGCGTAAAAAAAGCCTGGAAGGCCGTTAAACCTTATGTTGAACAAATACGTGGAGTACTACGTTCAGCCGCACAATCAGTGTCGCATCATTGGTTAAAAACGGCATTACTGTCGTTAGAAAAAGGCTTGGGGGCATTAACCGCATTTGAAAAATCCCCAATTGCAAAGAAAATAGATGCTGCAATTAAATGGTCAATTAAACTTGCTCAACGATGGCACAAGGCCCAAACGGTTGATGCAGATAAAAATGAACGGAGCGAATCAACTAACCAACAAAATGATGTACTCAACGCTGAAGAATTGAAAGAAGCTAAAACACATCAACAAGAGTTTCGTTTTGCAGAGGACGAGGTGATACCCGAGGAACAAAGACACAACCTTGAATTAGCTTCTGCAATCAATGACTTTGAAATTGCAAAAGCGGAATTATCGTTAGCAATCGATGCCGAACCCACAGATTTCGAACATTATTTACGCCTACGTGCAACACAAAAATTGCTGACTATTGCGGATAAAAAGCTTCGTACATCAATGACTGTTGATGATCTGAACTCTGATGATTTATTTTTAATTAGAATAGCTTCAGATCTCATCAAGGCTAATCCAGAGTTAAATAAAAATGCTGCAGAGCGCTTAGACCGTGTATTGACAAGGCAGCATGGTAAAAAACTTGCTCCTTTTGTTTTTGAAGAGCTCATTGTGTCTTGGGCGAAAAATGCAGAGGTTCTTGAGGAAGAGTGGAATATTGCTAACAGAGCTTATGCGAAAGACAAAATGCTATTACAGCGTTTGACTCTGGCATGTAAAATTCAAGATGAACTTTCTAGTGAAGAGGCAAGTGAGTTAGCGCTACTAGAGATAAATGTACCTAAAAATAAGTTATCACTTGATAAATTATCTGAAGAACAATTAGATATTGAACGTTATGTTGGAGCTGCAGAGGGGTTCCTACAATTACTCGAGAAAACAGAAGAGCAGATTGAATTAGAAGATCGTAGTTATTTACTTGAGGACGGTCATAAAATAGGTGTATTGCTGATAGATTGTGCCGAGCATAGTAAGTCATTCAATGAGTTAACTCCTGATGAGCAATCGCTTTTAAACGACTATGCCAATATATTCAAACAAGAATCAAAAGTGCGCATGGATACTATTCTTAAGGTTGCTGTATGAATTTAGATGCAATATTAGACTTTTTAATACCGGATATTAGTGACCCACTGCAAGCGTTTTTTTTGTCCATCATTCTTTTTATGATGCTTTGTACCATTGTGAGTGCCCACCTAATCGCTAAACCTAAATCTTGGGAGAAAAAGTGGCATAGAGGTACACCGAATGATACGACTGATGATTTAGATATTGAGCATGGTAGCGTGACGGATCTGTGGCATGCCGTTGCTACAGCTCCTGAAAAACTGGTCGAACTCATGCCAGGGTTACTATTAATCATTGGTTTACTCGGTACATTTCTAGGACTGGGCATGGCACTTAATCATGCTTCTAATATTCTTAGTCAGCCTAATGCGCTAGATGCGAGTAGTGCTGCAGATAGTATGCAGCATCTGCTTGGACTTCTTAATGGTCTCGGCACTAAATTTAAAACATCAACATGGGGAATAAGTGGTTTTATTCTGCTTAAAATTTGGAGTGAATTTGCTCGTTTCGATGAGAAACGTCTTACTTGGGTCATTGATAAAGTTAAAAATGAGATAGAGCATCGCAAGAGTATTCAACTTGCCATGGAAGATGAAAAGCAAGCCGCATTGTTTTCTCAAATAAGTAGTGTCTCTGTAAATATGGCTAGCGCTTTTTCCAACAAGTTAGATCAATTGCTTGAGCAAAATAAACAAAATAACAGTCAAAATAGCCAACTATTGAGTGATAATTTTGATTCATTAGAGCAATGTATTAACCAAGCTCATTTATCAACACAGAATGAATCAAAGAATAATAGCTTACAGTTGCAAGAGGTATTGAAAAATACTAATGACCAGACGCGCACATGCATAGAAACTGGTATTTTAACTCTAGTGAACAAATCGACTGAAGTGCAAAAGCATACAAGCGAAACACTTAGAGCTGGCCTTAACGATATAAAAAATAGACTGACTCAGGTTCATCAACAAACTCAAAAATCTATAAATAATAGTATCAATGGTCTACAAGAAACAATTGAGTCTGTACGCATTGAAACGCAAGCGACTAAAGAAGCAATGCAGTCTTTTACTGATAATAGCCAATCAGTTATTGAAAACATGGCTGGTGCCGCTCAAAGGATGGCTCAAGGAGCAGATAAAGTAGGACTTGCTGCAAGTGACTTAGTGAATGCTATTGATTCATTCAATAGTCAATTTACTGAAGTGCTCGATAATGTCCGTAGTGATCTGTCTTCTGCTATTAAGGATATGAGCAGTGAAGCGTCGTTAACTCTTGAGCGCGGTAGTACACAATTGGGCAAAGCTACACTTGAAATATCAACTGCACTTGGTGTGTTATCAACAGATGTAAAAGAAACAATGGGAGATGTGAAAACATCGATTGATGAAGCGCTTCATATCCAGAAAAAAGCCGCTGTTGAATTTACGCTATCAAGTAACGTGCTTAATGAAAGCATTGCAATGTCGACAGAGATTGTAAGTAAACTTGGTAAGCCTATTGAAGCAGGGTTAAGTGCTATTTCAACCTCTGGGCAACAAATGCGGAGTATAGGCGAGTCACTTAAAAGAAATGAAACTGCTTTAGAGCAGGTCATCGGCAACTTGGCTAATTTACCGGCAGCATTAGAACCATTGCAGTTACTGAGTAGTCATCAAAGTCATTTACTCTCTAGTCTGAAACCTTTGGATACATTATTGGTGCAACAACATGAGTTTATTAATGAGGTTAAATTATTAAGGCAAGATGCTGCAGAGCATAGTGCGAGTGTAAAAGCTAACCAGTTAATCTTAAGTGATACGCTGGATATGTCTGTTCAACGGGCAGATCAGATCGTTAGTTATGTTTCCGAGTTATCATCCTTATTAGCATATTTGAAAGAATACCCAGATTCACAGCAACAGCTTCTGTCCATATTGAGCCCAATTTCTGAAATACCGATAAATCAACAGTTATTACTAGGTGCGCTGGAAGATCTAAAGCTTGATCTTTTTACGAAAGATCCTGGAATTAATTCAGAAGTTGCATGATTAACCTAACATGATGAGCTGACATGAAAGAAAAACCAAGTGAATGGATTGCCATTTCTGATCTGATGGCAGGGGTTATGGCGGTAGTCATGCTACTGCTGGTCGTTGCAGTGTTACAAAAGAGTGTGAGTGATCTTCGTTATCAAGAAGAATTAGCTAAGGCACTTGAACAAAAAGACGATCCAGTACTTAAGGTGACCAAGCTATTAGGTGAAATGTTGAAAAACACAGATACTTCAAATTTAATTGCTTTGGATAAATATACCAACAGACTGACACTACGAGATGGTGTGTTTGAAAGAGGGAGTGCATGTTTAAACCCTGAAGCAGCTGCTGCAGTACATGCTATCCAAAGTGAATTAGTGAGATTCTTAATCGATAATCCTAAGGCTATGATTTTAGTTGAAGGTTATACGGATAATATCCCTGTAAGTAGACCTGTGACGGACTATAAACGGTTCTGTACTGTGTATGATGATAATTTTACGCTATCAGCAGCTAGAGCAAGAGAGGCCAGACGTGAACTTATTGGAACATTAGATGTTGATACTTCAAAGCGAATTATCGTCGCTGGGTATGGAGAGTCTAAACCCCTCTCAGGAATGGAACCTTCAGATCCAAGAAATCGTCGAGTAGAAGTTCAACTGCTTATTCAATAAGTAAGTGATGGCTTAAGCCTTTTAATAATAAAGATTATTTTAAATAAAGTGCTGTATTTTTATCTGTACTGTTTTAATGAACTTTGATGTATTAACTGTTTCAAGGCTAAGGGCTGTATGACCTGAAATTAGACAAGCAATGATGGACTATCACCAGTACAGAACGAAATTTGTCCATAATAGTTGGTGAAGTTCTACCAAACAATGTAATGAGGTTACCAACTCTATGTTTGAGTTGGTAACCACTGGGATCATTTGCTAAAGCATCGAGTCATGTTGGTGACTAATAACCATAAATAATGTAATAGTACTATCCAGCTCCACGGAAGGATTAAACGAGTGAAAAAATGAATAATACTCTAAATATGTTTGCCTTACTGTTTACATCAGGAATTGGTATTTCCATTCAAATATTGATCATCATTGCCCTTGCTGCAACTAATTGGCATCAGTTTAGGCAAAAATGTCGTGTCCTGACAAAGCAGCTGCAACCTGCTATTGATCATTTAAGCCGTATAGAAAATGCTGACGCAATGCCTGCCGAGTTTTATGAGCTTGAAGAGACTATTACAGAGTCTCCAGTGATGAGAAATCCTTGGCGTGAATTCAATGAAGTCTTACTTTTACCTGGAGAACACCACCTTACAGAAAGAGATGTCATAGTTAATACTCGTAGACCGCAGCAATTTTTTTCAGACCAGACAATTATTCGCCCACATCTCGATGTCCGTTACTTCAATTCAGTACCAAATAAATTAACAGGTTTAGGTATTTTAGGTACCTTTTTAGGACTGGTCGCGGGTATTTACTTAGCCTCGTCAGGCATTGGTTCCAACGATATAGATGAAGCCAAGGAAGCACTCTCGCATCTATTAGATGGCGCTTCGCTAGCCTTTTTAACTTCAATTGCTGGTTTGATCACCTCAATGATTTTCTCTTGGCGTGAGAAAAAAAATAGCCATAAGCTGAAGGGCTTGTTAAACCAGTGGAATGATTTATTGGAAGAGCGGTTAGAGTTTGTAAGTAGTGAGCGTATAAATACTGAGATATTAAAAGAGTCTCGTAGCCAGACTCAAGCTCTAAACAGTTTTTCGACTGATTTAGCCGTTAGTTTGGGGCAAGTACTTAACGAGCAAGTATCGCAACCTTTAAACGAAACGCTTGGTAATATTCAATTAGCATTAGAACAACTCAATCAAAACCAATCTAAAGCTGCCGATGAGACCATTGAACGTCTGATTTCTGAATTTAGCCAAAGTATTTCTGGTGCAGCAGGTAAAGAGATGGAAGCGTTTGCGACTACCATGCAGTCGTTATCTGGTGATCTACGTGAGCAAATGAAGGCGATGAATGAGAACCATGAAAATATGCAGCGGAGTACCAAAGATACGATTGGAGATTTAAGCAAAGCATTCACTGAAGGTTCCAATCAGATGCGAGAGGAAATTAGCTCTGGAGTAGCAAGCATGGTAAATGGCGTCACGCAATCAGTAGGTGAAATGACAACCATGTTAAAAGAAGCCACACAAGAGTCTGCAGCTAATATGAGGAAAATAGCAACAGAGTTCGATTCTTCTATAGCCAAACTTCGTGATAGTACAAACGATATCGCTGACATTACATCAAATAATAAGGCCTTGGCCGAAGAAATTCGCCTTGTTGTTGTATCTCTTTCTGATGTCCACCAGCGTATTGCCTCTGTCGTACAGCCGATAGCTGATCTTGCTGAGGATTTAAATGGTAGTAGTGAGTCACTGAATACCGGGATAAATACTCTTTCAGATTCAGCTAAAGCTAATCAACAAGCAGTTACCCAAATAAAAGAGATGCAAGATGAATTACGAAGCTACTGGGAAAGTTATCATAATCGATTTGTGGACGTTGATGAGTCATTAGGGAAAACTCTTGAAAGCCTTAATCAGGGTTATGCAACCTTCGCAGAGTCGACAACAAGTTACTTAACGGGGTTAGATAGTAATGCTGCACAAATAGTGGAGAAGTTATCTGGTGCAGTAAGAGAACTTGCAGATGTTGTCGAAGAATGGCCTGCTACGGCATAGGGTGACTTATGAGTATTGATAATGAACTAGAGCTTGATGAAGGCTCAGGTTACCTTGTATCTGTGAGTGACTTAATGTCCGGATTGGTATTCATATTTATCATCACGTTGGTGGCATTTATTCTTAATTTCCAAGATGCAGCACAAAGAACTGCTCGTGTTCAGGAAAAGATGGAAACTGAAATTGAACGGCTTAATACTGTTAAAAAGCGCATGGAAAGTAATGATTATATCCGTGCTAAATTGCTTCAAGAATTGCAACGAAGATTAGAAGAAGAACATGGCATTATCGTTAATGTAGACGAGGCTCATGGTGTACTTCGGTTAACGGAAAATGCTATCACTTTTGCATCAGGATCCGCACAGTTAAACGACGATAATTTGATAAAATTAAAAGCCATCCGTAATGTTTTAGAAGATGTTTTACCTTGTTTTGCAATAAATCTAGCGGCATCACTTTCTTCCTGTGAAGGTGAAAAAAAAGATCACGCTTATTTAGAGGCTATCTTCATTGAGGGACACACTGATAATACTCGTTATAGAGGTGATGATACGGGCAAACTCAACTGGCAGCTATCCGTTAATAGAGCAATTAAAACTTATATGGAATTAGTTAGTGCTTCCGAACTATTGAAGTCAATGGATAATGATAACAATGAAGCTATTTTTAGTGTGTCTGGTTATGGTGAAGAGCGTCCTATATCGGGGCATCGTCATCATGTGCCTACTGATGATCAAGCAAACCGCCGCATAGATTTAAGGTTCATAATGACACCGCCAGAGTTTACTGATGCAGAGAAGGAGCTATTAATTAAAGGTTTTAAGGGATAAATTATGTCGCTTAAGGCCAAGCTTAACCAACTCCCGATTGTTTTTAATCTCAAACGCCTAGAGCTAGAACATAGTCGACTCCATATAGCCACACAAAGAGCCTTAATTACCCTTGGGGAATTTGATGCTGTAGAGCCATCTGAATTTGAACTACAAAGTGAATATCGGAAGGCTATAGCCGCTATCACTGAACCTTCACTGTGGCCAAAACTAAGTAAGCGTAGCTTACGCACATTTGCGTGGATGTTGTTCTCTTCTCCAGTTAAAGGTAGCGAAAGCTTGATGGATATTGGTGGGTTCTGGCAGCCTTATTCGCAAGAGCTAGCAAGGAGGCAATACAAACGTGGTTGGTTGACTATTTACTATGTCTTAATGCTAACTTATCCATATCAAAACAAAGGATTTGAAGCCGTACGTCAATCGTTAACCTACGCATTACGCTATGCAGTCGATCATAAATCAATGACAATATGGGCACGATGCGAGGATTTTGACCTACTCGAGCAAAATGGGCACAGAGTTTTACTTAATTACCTAGATGATGGCGAATCACTTGATGAACTGTATGAGCGAGCAGGGCTGACAGGGGCTCTTGCGACAGGGAGACTAGCTCAGCTTACTTACTTAGAGTTTTTAAACAAAACCCAGCCATTATTAGCCTCACGTGAGTGGCAAAAGCAAACTATCGGTCAAATACTCCGAGAATCTATTACTCAGCAAAGGACGCTGAAATATCCTTCTTATCGTTCGCATTTAATAGAAGCGTTATTACTTCCTTTTCAAAACCAAAAACCACTTAAAGAAGTTAAGGAAACCATCAAAGGTTTTGTGCTTAGCTTTTTCAAGGACCCGAGAGTTAACAATGCATTGTGGGTTAACGTGAATATTGAAGCAAAGAAGATATTTTTGTCTTGGATGGTGGAAAGTACATTAGAAGACTTTTTTTCTTTACTTGACTATGTTTCTCATGGAGATGATACCGCCGATAGGCACTGGCGATACAGAAAGGCATTCTGGAAGGCGTATCTAGATATAGAGGCAATCGATGAGGCTTGGTTAGTATTGGGACCGCATGCTAAATCAATGTCGAACCACTTTTTAAAAGGTGAAACTAGCTATGGTTATTTTGTTCGAGGTTCTGGTGTTAATCATAGGCATTCAGCTTTGATATTAAGAATTGGTAATTTAATCATTACAGAGTGGAGTCACTCGGGAAAATATAGATATTGGCTAGATACGAGTCAGTTCGCGCCTCGATTCTACCTAACTGAATACAACAGAAAGATGTTAGTAAACTTACCGTATCATGAAGACAGTCATTATAACTCAGAAAATGGTACATGGCAGAGACAGTTAAGTGACTCCATTGCAAATCACACAAATATAAAGATTAAATATAACAATTACATGCGGGTATAATTATGGGTATGGCAAATTTAAGTTGGCAACTTATTGAGGGTAAATTACGTTTCCATCTAGAGTCTGATGGTACCGTGATACCAACCAAAAAGTGGGGGAATTTTGTTTGCCATACATCTCATGGTTTAGGCTCAGTTGCTCCTCTACTTAGTTGGCTTGAACAAGATAGTGCCGAGGATAAAAATAGCTATATAGATGTTGCTGAGGAAGTAGTTGCTCAATGTGACGCCACCGAAGTATTGCAGCTTGGGTTACCTGCAGTTGTTCCGTTTAAGATAAAAATATCGGGTAGTGGTCCAATACATATACCTACGTTTAAATTGACTTCAATATGGTTAGATACGCGCTCTCGACCTATGATGGGCTTGAAACGAGATGGCATAATGTTGCATCAGGGGGCTAAGCGTTACCTGATAAATGAACCTTTATTTTCTTTAATCAAGCATATAGAAGATTTCCAACAGAGTAATTTTGAAGATATTGACAATAAGATGTTGGCTTGGGGATTACTGCAGCAGTTTTTACCTTCAGATGCTGTCGTGGATGGTCAACTCAGCACCATAACAGTATCTTCTGCTAATAGGTTTACTTTAGATATTGACTCAAAAGGTCAAGTGCACCCTGTACTGGTTACGCCTGTCACTGATTTTGATGGTGATATTACCGATTACAGCCCACTACTTCCTAGACAATATGAAAAAAATTTTTCTAAGCAGTTTTCTGGTAAGAAAAATTGTGTTCCTCATTATGCTCTAGGGCAAGGACAATATGTCATATTGTCCCCAAGTATGGTCGAGGCGATGAACGTAGTAAGAGATGTTCAGAAGGGAACTATACAAGATAAACTTGCTTTTATTGCCAATCCAGCAGGAAAAATAACTCAAGCACTCGAGCTACAATATAGTGAAGAGGAGGTTGAGCAGTTCTTTGTCGAAACTCCAGAGTTTTTAAGCCTTCGAATACAACAATTGGGAGTTTGGGAGCCAAAGCTCTGTGCTTATAGGCTGGAAAATTCGACTAGCTGGGTACCTGATGATGAAATTTTGACTCTTATTCTTGGTGAGCAGGTGGTTGAAATTACTCCTGAGGACGCTGTTGGCTTAAGCGAACAAATAGAAGACGCAATCGCGAAAGGTAATTCTACCGTTCAGCACGGTAATCAAGAGCTCCCTGCAACCCCTGAAACTTTAGCTGCAGTTCAAAGAGTGGCTCAAGCAGTCTCCGGTGATTTGGATAAAGATAATAGCCTTGAAGGAGAAGGTAGAACCAACGATACATTGGTTCCTATAACTACGGATAATATTGAAGAACTTGAGTATCAGATTTGCAAAACGCCAAGAGCAAGTTTAAATGGTGAGTTTCCCGAACTACTTCAAACAGTATCTTTATATCCACATCAAAAAGTGGGTCTGTCATGGCTACAAGAGCATTGGAAGCAAGGTAGTAATGGGGTTCTTCTAGCAGATGACATGGGGTTAGGTAAAACATTGCAAAGTCTAGCTTTTATGGCTTGGATAAAAGAAGCAATGAATGAAAATGTTTACCCCAATAAGCCTATGTTAATAGTTGCTCCTTCAGGCTTGTTAAAGAATTGGAAAGATGAAGAGGCTGTGCATTTAAACAAGCCTGGTCTAGGCCGTGTTTTCGAGGCATATGGCCCCGGAATGAAGTCACTTAGTGGCATGTCTGCATTAGACCGTAAACGTGCTTTTGAAGATGCGGACTGGGTATTGACTACCTATGAAACGTTAAGAGATAAGATATTATATTTCCTGCCTATCCAATGGGCATGCGTCACTTTTGATGAAGTTCAGAAAATTAAAAATCCTGTATCGAGAATGACTGAAATGGCTAAATCGTTGTCATGCGACTTTTCAGTAGCCGTCACTGGCACACCAGTAGAAAATGAGTTGAAAGATCTGTGGAGTATTATTGATGCAGTAGAGCCTGGTTATTTAGGGGCGCTATCAGAGTTCCATGATAATTATGTTAAGACAGATGATCCGATTGCTGCTGCAGAAGCTTTAAAATCTAGATTAGTTGATGAAGTATCTCCTTCTATTTTGATGCGGCGCATGAAAGAGGAGCATTTACAAGGGCTGCCTAAGAAGTTTACTAAGCACTACAAAAGAGAGATGACACCTCAGCAGGCACAAGATTACTCGGTTGTCGTCAGTAATGCGCAAGTTAATACCGAAAAAGGGCGAGTGCTAGAAGTGATTCAACAACTCCGTAAAGTGAGTTTGTTTGCTGTTGAAGTTGGAGCAGAGGGATTAACTAACTGCCATATTGAAAGCTCCGCTAGGCTCAAAGAAACTATAGATATTTTAGATACTATTCATGCAGCAGGAGAGCGAGTTCTCATATTCATTGAATCATTGAAACTTCAGGCTTTATTGGTACCTTATCTTCAGCAGCGCTACCAAATGCAGCATCCACCTGCTCGAATAAATGGCTCTATAAATGGAGCAAAACGAAAACAGTTAGTTGATGTTTTCCAGCTTACCCCGGAAGGCGAGTTTAATGTCATGTTGTTATCACCTAAAGCGGGGGGGGTAGGGCTTACATTGACTCAAGCTAACCATGTAATTCATTTATCTCGCTGGTGGAACCCAGCTGTTGAGGATCAGTGCTCTGATCGTATCTATAGAATCGGACAACAAAAAACGGTACATATTCACTACCCGATGGCAGTACATCCAAAATATGGCGAAGCATCTTTTGATATAAGGTTGAATGAGCTGCTAGAGCGAAAGAGAGAGCTAAGTCGAAACCTGCTTTTACCAGCAGCAATTACAGCTGCAGAGATTGAGCGATTGCTAGGTGATGCAGTAGGAGATAAAACATAATGGCAAGTAGACCCGTATTTTAAACAATGATCAATTGATATTTAAAAAGTTAAATAGATAGTCCAAAGTAACTGGTAGCTGCTATATAATTCAGCCTTAAAGAGACTGAATTATTAAAGTTATCGATTAACAGGGTAATCCTCATTGTCATCAAAGCAGTCTGATAAAAATATTAAACACAGTTGGTTTGGCTATCTTTATTTGGGCAAGCTAAAGGCGGTAGAGCTGACCGAGAAAGGCATTAGGTTCCACCGTGAACAAGGCCTGTTTTTAGCCAAGTATCGCTCAGTTACAGTGCCACCAGCTGAAATGATGTTTACATGGCAGCAACTGGATACCCCACCCACTTTTAACTTTAGTCCCCTAGGTTATCTGCTTGGCTTTACGGTATCTGGTAAAGCTTATCAGCTTCCCTATTTAACCTATTTAGCTGACTACCGCTTTGGTAATGAAGTGACGCAGCGTTGGGCTAATGCAAATGGACAGCGAATCTGTGAGCTGGTGGCTCGAGTTGAGCGCACCATTACTACGGAGTACCTGCGCCAATCACGCTTAGAGATGATACAGGCCAGAGTTAAGCGTGAGTATAAACGCTGGTTTCCCTGGTGCGAGAATGCACCACTGGTCAAGGATATAAAAACAGCGCTAACCAAGTTAAAGCAGATGCATAGCTGGAGCCAAGGCGATATAGAAAGGCTACGTGAAAACTATGTTCAAGCACAGCTGATCAAGTTTGCCGATTTCTTTGAGCATGTTGAGTCTAATCCTCTGACCGATAAGCAGCGACGAGCCTGCGTGATTGATGATAACAATAACTTGTTATTAGCGGGTGCAGGTACAGGAAAGACCAGCGTTATGGTGGGTCGCGCTGGCTACTTGATCAAAAGTGGTCAGGCACAAGTTGATGATATTTTGCTGCTCGCCTATGGCAGAAAAGCTGCTGATGAGATGGACGAACGCATTAAAGAGAAGCTTGGTTCCGACGATATCAAAGCTAGCACCTTCCATAGCTTAGGTTTAAGGATTATTGCTAAGGTTGAAGGCAAGGCACCTAGCTTGTCTCCTTGGGCTGAGGATGAAAAAGCTAAAGATAAATGGGTACAAGATACCCTTGAAACCTTCATTAAGGATGAGGCCTATCGTAAACAGCTGTTTGAGTACTTCAGCCAATACTATTATGTTGAAAAAAGCCCTTTTGATTTTGAATCAGAGGGTGAGTATTTCCAGTACTTAACTGATAACGATATTCGCACCTTAAAAGGGGAGCGAGTAAAGAGTTTCGGCGAGCTATACATCGCTAATTGGCTATTCAGTAATGGTATTGAATACCAGTATGAAGCTAAGTATGAGCATGATGTAAGTAGTGTTGATTTCCGCCAGTATCAACCCGACTTCTACCTACCTGACTACGGTGTGTATATTGAGTATTACGGCATTGATGAAGATGATCGTACAGCCCCTTATATCGATAACCAGCAATATCTGGAGTCGATGGAGTGGAAGCGCCAATTGCATAGAGAGCACGAAACAGTTTGCCTTGAGCTTTTCTACCACCAGCATAAAAAAGGTCTGCTTACAAAGCAGCTAGAAGACCAGATTAAAACGCTAGAGATCAAAGAGTCTCCGCTACCCGATGAGGCCATATTAGCGACACTGAATGAACTGGGTCGCGTTACTGAGTTAGCCAAGTTATTTAGTAAGCTTATTGGCTTGTATAAATCAGCTTGTCTCGATAGTCACGGACTAGAAATGGTGTTTAGCCATGCCGCAGATGCGAAGCAGACCCGTAAGGCATTTGAGTTATTGGAGCCCATATTAAGTCGTTACCAACAGCAATTGTCAGCCTCTGGCGATATCGATTTTGAAGACATGATAGGCAAAGCGTTAGGCTATATCCAACAAGGGCAATTTCTTAGTCCATGGCGCTATATCATGGTGGATGAATTTCAAGATATCTCAGAGCCTAGGGCTCGGCTAGTCAAAGCGTTAAGGGACTCTTGCTTACCTGGGAGCAAACCCAAAGCATCATTGTTTTGCGTGGGTGATGATTGGCAGGCAATTTATCGTTTTAGCGGGGCTGATGTTAGTTTAACCACTCAGTTTACTGAATATTTCGGTCCGACAGCTAAAACGTATTTAGACGAAACATTCCGATTTAACAATAGCATTGGTGACGTCGCCACACAGTTTGTGACCAAGAACCCTGTACAGCTTAAAAAAGACATTCGCTCCAATTCAGAGGTTGATTACCCTGCGGTGTCATTGATACGACGAGGCGCACAAGAGCCTGCCAATCAAGATGAACCAAGCCCCAATGCACTTGAACAGGCTTTGAATGCGATTAACAAGCGTGTTGAAAAGGTTGAGGATGAACTTAGCACTAAGTCAAAAGCCCAGCCTGTAGTGTATCTGCTGGCGCGCTTCTGGTTTCAACTACCCGATAAAGTTGAACTAAAGCAGTTAAACAGGCAATACCCAAAGCTGACTATCGAATGCCAGTCTTTTCATGCATCAAAAGGTAAAGAGGCTGATTACGTGGTGATCATGGGGATGCAAAAGGGAAAACATGGTTTCCCGTCGATGAAAGTCACTCCCCCAATACTTGATGCGTTTTTACCTAAGACTGAGGCATTTGAATTTGCAGAAGAGCGTCGCTTATTTTACGTGGCATTAACTCGGGCAAAACATCGAGCATACGTGCTTGCTGATATGACTGACGTGAGTCCATTTGTGATCGAATTGCTTAAAGAAAACTATGCCATCGAGCAAGATGAATTCAACACATCTTTGGTGCAACAAATTTTTGAAGACATAAGCTGTGTGCGCTGTACTACAGGTACGCTGAAGCCCAGAGTTGGCAACTTCAAATCGTTCTTTTCATGCTCCCATTTCCCTTTGTGTGATCATAAAGAGGAGGGGTGTGAGCTTTGCGGTGGCCCAATGACACGTAAACGCTTTACCGGCTTAAAGGTCTGCTTGAATGATGGTTGCGGTCATATAGCACCACTTTGCAGCGCTTGTGGTAGTGATATGAAACTAAAAAAAGGCCCTTATAGTGAATTCTGGGGGTGCTGTAATTATCGAGGCAAAAACAAGCCTAGCTGTAGTAATACTGTCGATAAAGCTAAGCTGTCTTTACCAAACTGAAGCAAATGCTTACCCGCTGGCAATCATTTGAATATACTTTTTTAAAGTTAGTGATCAACTTGGGCGTGATCCACTTGATTCGTAGAGTGTAAAACGCAATGATATTGGCCGTTTGGAAATGGCACTCCTTGCCATCATCTCCGTATTATCAAGGATGAACAATGAAATCGATTTTTAATACTCTAGATATTCTTCTGGGGCATCTTGCTGCAGGGATTATGACCTTCTTGCTTTATCTTAGCCTAGGTTCTATCACCGTATTTTGTTTGGTTGCCATTCCTTTCGAATTTTTAGAGGAAAGTAATAGCATCAGCGAGTTGGATGCTATGGAGTTAGGTCTGTTCATCTTGTTGGCTGGCGTAATTTGGCGTTTTTATCGTCGAAGCTCTCAATTGCAGTGGAGCTGGTGGCAGAAGCTGCGGCGCTTTGTATATGCCGTTTCAAGTATGGTTCTGCTTATTTCGTTCATAGAACTCGTTGCTGTATGGGGGGAAGTTATGGATAAAGGACGATTAGAAATTGAGTTTTTTAATAGTTATGAGGAAGTTGGAAATTATGTCTCAAGCCTGCTTATCATTTTAGCCATTTATGCCTCAGCACCTTTACCAAAGCTATGGTCCAAGAAAAGTGCAGCAGAGAAAGCTGATGAGCAATCAGTTAGACCATCTGAAAATGTATCTGAATCAATATCTTCCCCATTTGTGCCAGAGGCGCAGGGGCAACCTGAAGTTATAACACCTTCTTCTGTTTCTATTGAAGTTAAAACGATTCCAACTACAGCTCCAGTCGAGGGAAAGTTATGAAGGTGATGTTTACTAGCTTGATTTGTATCTGCTTAATCGTCAGTGCTTCGTTGCAGGCAAAAGAAGCTCCATTTAATGGTAATGATGCTGAGTTTTTGCAAAACGCATGTCGCGATGTTGTAGAGATTTTTGATCGTAAAGGTCAGCCTGGTTCGTATGCAGCCTTACATACCTCTATGGCTGAAGCTATGCGAGCTGGTTACTGTATTGGTGTATTGCAGCAGTATAGTCAGCAATCACACCGTTGTTATTCCTCTAAGTACCAAAGAAGTAACTGGTTTGATATGGCTAAAGCTATCGCAAGCTTCTCTATTGGGCAGGAAGAGTTCCATCGAATTCAGGTAAGTACTTTGTTAGAGAAGGCATATTGCAATGGCTAGCGGAATAACCGTACCTGAGGCGATACGTCAGCTATTTGATATCGATGTCGCAAGCCAAAGTCAGTTGCTTAAAACCAAGGCAGATTCGCTTGTCCGAAATAAGCTAATCAAAGTTGAAACCGAACAAAAAGTACAGCGGAAGGCTAAGTACTTAGCGCCTGGCCAAATGACAGTGTTATTTAATGCGCTGCTGCTCAATGCCGTGTTTCATGATCCTAAGGATGTGAAGCGTATCTTTGAGGATAATGCTTATCGGCAAGAGTGCGCTAAAGCGGTAAAGGTTATGTTTGGAGAAAGTAACTCTCTGATGGGAATAGCCATAAGTAATGGATTGGCCTCTAAGTTTGCAGGTGCTTTGGCTGGCAGTTTCGATTTATATAAGGACAAGTTACCCAATCCTTTTACCATGTTGCCCCAGCTAGCTTTGGGAAAAAACTTAAACTTACTGCATGCCTTATTAGCGCAATCAGCAGCTATGGCGCCCGCCGATAATATGCTGTTAGCATATTTACAAGGTGATTTTGATAAGGCTGCTCAGATGGCATCTATGATGTGTTCTGACAATGAAGCGGTAAATCAATTGAAGCGGCATGTAGAAAAAGAGGTAAGAGAGGCCGTCGAATTTGATGATTTGCTAGATAAATTCAAAAATATGTAATTTTTTAATTTAAAGGCTTGTTAGTGCATTGCACTAGGTGATTCTGCGTTTGTCCTCAACAAACGGAGCTAGCTAAATGACAAGTATAAGTGAAATGGTCATCAATTTTCATATGACCGAAACCTGTAATTACCGCTGCGGATATTGTTATGCCACTTGGGAAAGCAATGATTCGCAAGCGGAGTTACATCACTCATCTGGAGATATTCAATCTCTGCTTATAAAGCTTGCCGATTACTTTTTTTCTGAAAATCCAATACGCAAAGCGTTGGGGTATACATCGGTCAGAATTAATTTTGCTGGTGGAGAACCTGTGATGCTTGGTGGGCGCTTTATTAGTGCTTTACTGTTGGCTAAGTCACTCGGATTTCGCACCTCAATTATTACCAATGGCCATCTTCTATCAGCCAAAATGATGGATCGTATTGGTCCGCATTTGGATATGCTGGGCTTGAGTTTTGATACTGCAGATTTTTTATTAGCTCAGAGTATTGGGCGAGTAGATCGTAAAAGTGCCTGGCTATCACCGTCTCGAGTCATTGAGATTGTGGCTGTGTATAGAACCCTAAACCGTAATGGCAAGGTTAAAATCAATACGGTCGTCAACGCTTTTAACTGGCGTGAAGATATGTCTCATGCCATAGAGCAAATACAGCCAGATAAATGGAAGCTTCTACGGGTGCTGCCAGTTTACTCCCATCAACTAACTATTTCATCGGCCCAGTATTGTGCCTACATTGAAAGGCATAAGGGTTTTTCAGAGATAGTCTCTCTAGAAGATAACCAGGATATGTGGCAGTCCTATCTGATGCTGAATCCTGAAGGTCGTTTCTATCAAAATTCGGATGCGTGCCAAGGAGTGGTGCAAAGCCCTGCGGTATTGGATGTGGGCGTTGAGAGCGCTATTGCACATGTTGACTTCAATGCTGAGTCTTTTGTAAGACGCTATCAATCCAATGGGTCAGCGACCACTACGGCTTAATAAATCCCAATAAAGGAGTTCGCTTTCCCCTTTGAGATTGTGTGGTGACGGGCCCTTTTGGAGTTGCTCTATGAAGAAATACAG
Source organism: Shewanella sp. 492 (assembly GCF_059338445.1). Lineage (NCBI taxonomy): Bacteria > Pseudomonadati > Pseudomonadota > Gammaproteobacteria > Alteromonadales > Shewanellaceae > Shewanella > Shewanella sp. 492. The sequence continues at coordinate 3,621,228 of NZ_CM181702.1, read as the reverse complement.
TAATGATAAAAATATTAATGTTTTGGTGCATCAACTGCTACAGAGTGGAGTGTGGCACATACGGCGAGGGCGTCATCCCGTGTTGACTGCCCCTAGTGGTAAAAGGCTTACCGTTCCCAGTACGCCAAGTGATCGCAGGGCCTTTTTGAACTTTAAACTCGATGTTCGCCGATTGCAGGGGCTTTGATTTTAGATGTTGAAGCCCCTGGGTAATCGATAACACATTAATTTTTAGGAGAAAAAATATGTCTAATAATAATCACAAGGCTAACCAAAGCAATTCGAATAAGGGCACATCAGGTACTAATCCTGCTTACCAGAAATCGCAGGATAATCGCAGTAATCAGTTGAACCCTAACAACCCTAACTACAATGGCAAAAAATAAGGAGATTTGTATGCCAGATACATCTGAAATGTCGCAAGATGAGTTAGATACTTGGTCAGATATTAACAATCCCAACAATGACGCAGATATGGATGATTGGGCTGATGCCCATAACCCCAATAATGATGCTTACTTGGGCGATGATTAACCAGTAAGTATTTAATTAATCTTAAGTTAAGTTTCTTAAAAAGGTGTGGCATTGCTACACCTTTTTTATCCTGGTACTACCGAAATCGAATCTTAGTACTTTAGTTTAAATAACTTTGTCTCATCCTTTTAGCCCCTTAAAATATTCCTTAAGTGCTTTTTGCTCTGGGCTTGGGTATACCCTAGGGGAATAAAAACATCCTTTTTTACGTGTTGTATTATCCTGTATTTGCATTATTTTTTCTTTCTCTGCCTGTGAACCAAACTCTCTGTTGTAAAAAGGTGTAGGGTAAATTGGGGTGTATACATGAAATTGTAAATGTTGGCTTGCTGTGTCTTTGTAGTAATGATCAAGTGCTGATTGAATAAGAAGTAGAGCATCTGAGCCTTCATATTTGACAATGTAGAACTTGCACATTTCTAACTCAACTCGGTACTGGCTGACAATGTCAATAACCTTATTATCAAGTTGATTTGATTTCAGGCTACTTAACTCAATTAAACTTAAGTAAGCAGTGAGTGCCATTTTAAGGTCTGTATTCTTGATTTTCATATAAAATCGATTATCAAAGAACCAAACAAAGTGATTGAGCAGTGCATTAACTCGCACGGCTAGTTTTCCCTCTTTGGTTTTTGCACCTGTCGAGCGTCCTCCATGTAATTTGCATCGCCCATTAACCTTGTTGCCAAAGCGTTGACATGGTTTTCCACTTCTAGTTTTAGCCCCGCATTTAGGCAGGTTTGCTAAGTTAAATTTAGCCATAATCGCTCCTTATTTTTTGGATCACTTCATTAGTTGTTGTTCGATATTTTTCGGTTCATGGGCTTTGTTTTGCATTTCTGCCAATCGACTTAAAGTTAAAGCATGCAAGAGATCCACTTCTCCCCCTGAAGCACAAGGTTGAGGTTGTTTTAGTTTGTTTTTGATTTATTAAATGAAGCCCGGTAAGTGGATCACTATTGAGACTATTCGTATATAAATTTTCCGGTTTAAGGAGTGCTGCACTGGCGAAAAACAACCATTGATATAGATCCATTACGTGTTAGTGATCCACTACCATTGAGAGGCGTTAAATCAACCTGAGAGTAAATTTTTTGTTTCCTTATATTGATAAATTCTTGGATGATTTTTTGTTAAGTGATTTAAGCTGGTTGCCCTTGAGCTTATACATTCTTCGAGTTGTAAGGCGTGGGACTGGATGTTGAACCAACTATATTTTGCAGATTTATGTGTTTTGGTGCAGTGAGAACCTTTAGAAGCCTGAGCTGCTTGAAATGACTGCTGATGTTGTTTCTTAGCGAAGGTAATCTTGGGATCAACCAGCATGAAGTCATTCGTGGGATCAAAGGTTTTGGCTGCTTGTAGCTTATTGCTTATAAAGCCTTTAGCTTTACCGTTCAGCTCTTTAGTGTGTTCCTTAGCTAAATAGCTTGAACGGTAAATAGCATGTTTTAGAGAGGCTTTGTTGCCTCTAAATACAATGCAGTATGGATTATCGACTTTTGCCACAGTACCGCCAGAGTGCTTTTCCCACATTGCTTTAATGAGTGATTGCAAGCGTTCTGAGTGCTTAATCTTATGTGCACTGAGCATGAGGGCAAGATGGTAGTGTTCGCGATCAGAAGTGTTTTGCTCTCTGGCGCAATGATAAATAACTTTGCTTTTGTATTGGTTGGTTAAGGTTGTTGTTAGTTGTTTTAAGAATCGCTTGATGGCTTGGTTATCTGCTGAGTAGTGCTTTGGATGTAGATCGATTCTAACAACGAATACTCGGCTGTAATGGCTAAGCATAATTTCGTAATCAGAGATAATGGTGTTGATTACGCTGTTTTTAAAGCATTTCTGTTGAGGCTTGAAAATACTGTAAGCATGGTTCTTGTAGGCAAACAAGATGGAGTTGTGCTTGGCTATAAAGAATGGCTTACGGTGTTTAGTTTTACATTTATTCTTAGGCATTGTCATTTTCTAGTTGTTTGACATCTGTTTAGTTTGCAGGGGATATATTATTTAATATCCGCCGTAATACATTGTCGGTTTGAGGCTGAATTATGCTGTACGTAAGGGGTTGACGGCTTTTTAGCTTGTTATGCAGTGTGTTATTCATGATTCAAAGTGTGTCATCGCCCTTGATAAAAAAGCAGGCCTAAACCTGCTTTATTGGTTACTTGTTAGAGAGCCACTGATCAATATCCTTAAACCGCCAAAATGAGCGACCGCTCTGAATTAGTACTGGTGGAGGAAACTGTCTAGACTTGATCCACCGACCTAAGGTTGAACGACTTATCCCCAAAAGTCTTTGCAGCTCTGGTTTTTTCACTAGTCGATTCTCGTCTAAGTACTGTGCTAGGTAGTCTTTTGTAATGTGGGTCATTTTAACTAACCCTTAATTGATAGATTGACGAGAGGCGACCCATTCATTGAGCTCAGATAGTAACCAACCTACAGAGGTACTTTGCGGATAGAGTTGTCTACGTTTCGGAAATAACCCTTTACGTTCAAGTGACCATGCAGTGGTTCTTGAAATAGCAGTGATGGTTTTACGTTCTGCCTCACGAACTATGCGGTCCGGTGCGGTGGTTTTTGATGTATTAGCTGATGTGGTCATGGGTCACTCCCGTTTAAGTTTGTTCGGGAGTGATTTTGGCTTGTTACTCAGTAAAGCAAAGTCGCTCTACTGAGCAGAGGTATCTAAAAAATTAGTTAATTATATGTTTTTAATCATTTAAATATTTAAATGCTTTTTGATTCTCTGGGGTTTAAATGCTGTTTTTAACTCAACGATGATTCTTTCCAAACTCGGTTTTGGGGTAGGGATAGCGTTTTTTGGTTGTTTCATTGGTTTAAGCCATTTCATGATTGAGTTGTATTCAGGGGTGCGATTAGTGAACTGCAACAAGGCTGGAATGGCCTTGTTATTACCTTGGATTGAAAAATCAGCCAATCTTTTTTGAATGGCCTCCGCCAGCATTTTTTTGGGTGCGGCACATAAATTTTCATCTTGGTAAATATGGCGAGCCATTTCATTGACTAAGGTTTTAACGTTTTCTGATTTTTGCGCTTTCGACTTGCCACCGCTTTGTGGTTTAGTCACGCTAGTATTATAACCAGAGTTGGTATATCTATCAGTGAGAGCGAAAGAGTCATTGCTACCTGTGGAATAACCAACCATGGTAGCTGTCTCTATCAGCTGATCCACGATTTTATAGATTGGTTCATTTTTAGGTGTGTTTGGTAGTAGGCCTAATAACTGTTTGGCTTGATACATGAAGATATCTGAATTTTCAATCACAAGGCAGAGCTGGGAAGGCTTCTCCTTAGTACTGAACTCGGCATATAAATCGTTATTTTTAGCTTTTATAGATCTAGCTCGCTCATTAATTAGCTTGATTTTCTCAAGACCAGGAGCTTCCTTTTGGCTGGCTTCTTCAAAGCAGCCGTTACTAATATCATTCTTCGTAATTCCCAAAAGTTGAAGTTGTTCAGGCACCATTTCAGGCAAGATCATTTTACTGATGTCATTGATTCGGAATTTTTTATCTGTTTCTGGAAGACTCATTTAGCAACCTTTAATAAAAATTTATGCGTTTTTCATTGGAAGAAAAGGTATTACATTTTCTTGATTGTCGATTATTGGACTGAGTAGGTGGGCTAATTTATTTAATGCCTCTTTACGCTCCTGTAGATAGTCATGTTGATTGTAAACTCCTTCAATGCCTCTTAGTTTGTGATTGAGGCAGCGCTCAGCAATATGAGGGAGTACTTTTAATTCAGCTAACAAACTGCGACAGGTTCGACGTAAGTCATGCACGGTGAAATGCTCGATGCCAGCTTGTCCTAGTAAGTTGTCATAGGGTTGTTTGTGACTATCAACCTTTTTTCCGAAGAGCTTTGCCAAGGCATGGTTAAGTGTATCGCTGGAGATATGACCATGACGTTTACTTGTGCGGCGTGATGGAAACACAAACTCGGAACCACCAGCTCGTGCATGAAGTTCTTGAAACCAGTCGATAGTTGGAGCTGGTAGAGGGATAGTTATCGCTACACCAGTTTTACTTCGCTCTTTTGGCATATGCCAAAGCTGCTTTTCAAAATCAAACTCACTCCATTTGGCAGCAATCAGTTCTCCTTTACGTACCCCTAGAGCAAGCAATAGAGCGACTGCTAGATAGTTGTCTCTGGTAAAGATTTGACTGTTATCTCTTAATACTTTGAAAAGGCTAACAAGCTCAGGCAATTTTAGAGCTCTATCTCTGCTCTTTTCGACTCCACCAGCATCGATGGGTTTAAATGGTGTAGCAGGATTACCAGCTATGAGGTCTAACTTACAGGCATGATTGAAGAGCTGTTTACAGCACAGTAGGGTCTTGTTGGAAACCGTTGGGCGGTTACTGGTAGCGACTTTATGAATGATAGCTCTGATATCTCGTGCATTTACATCAGCAATCCGCAATTGACCGATAGTCGGCTTAATATCTTTCGTGTACATGCGCATTGGAATTTCGGGATGTTTCAAGCGAGCACTAATGGTTTGGTACCAATCGTCAAATAGATCATTAACGGTAACAATCGTTTCCTCTTGTTGACGCTCTCGTTCAGCCAGGACATCGACACCTTGTTTGACTAGTAACTTGACCTTTGCAGCTTCCGCTCTAGCCTCAACTAGTGGCATGGCCGGATAAATGCCACCTTCTAACATCATAGAGCGTCGCTTACCGTTAATGCTGTATCGGACCTCCCAATATGCGACGCCCTCAGTTTGTACTCTGATATACAATCCATCCCCAATAGCTTTACGCCCCAGCTCTTTGCTTTTTAAAAAAGATTTTATCTGCTTATCATTCATTGGCTTAAGTCCAAATTGGTGACTAACTTATTTTAAAGTGGTGACTAATCAATTTAGTCACCACTTTAGTCCCACTTTTTATCAAACAATAGCAAACAATGACGAACCTGTAAAAACAAAAAAATCCGTAATAACCTGTGTTATAACGGATTTTCTTACTTGCTGGTACAGTCTAAAACATCATTCCACGTTTTGGATCTGCTCGCGCATCTGCTCGATGAGTACTTTTAGCTCGACGGCTGCGGCGGTGACCTCGCTACTGATAGATTTAGAGGCGAGGGTGTTAGATTCACGGTTGAATTCTTGCATCATGAAGTCGAGTCTGCGACCCTGAGCGCCGCCTTTTTTAAGGATGCGACGCGTTTCGGCCACGTGGGCGTCGAGTCGGTCCATCTCTTCGGCGACGTCCATTTTCTGGGCGAGGAGTACCATTTCTTGTTCTATACGAGCGGGATCGAGCTCGCCCTGAATTTCGCTTAAACGATTGGTGATTTTATCGCGCTGCCATTGCATAACGCTTGGCATGTGTTCACGCACGATAGCGACTTGTTCGACAATTTGATCAAGGCGAGTTTGTAGCATGGTGTTGATGGCATCACCTTCACGACCGCGTGCTTCGATAAACTGCGCAACGGCATCATCGAATGCAACTAATAACTCTTTACTGATAGCGTCCATATCTTGCTCGCTACCCGACATCACTCCTGGCCAACGTAGTACGTCGACGACGTTGATTTCGCCTTGACCGGCCTCTTGCTTTACCCAGTTAGCGGCTTGAATAATTTGCGCTGCTAAGGCTTGGTTGAGTTGTAGGTTGCTGTCTTTATTTTCACCTAGGTCATAGCGTAGATTAACTTCGATTTTACCGCGATTTAAACGTTTGCGCAGACGGTCTCTTAGCACAGGCTCTAGGCTGCGAAGTTGCTCTGGTAGGCGTAGGTAGGTTTCTAGATAACGCTGATTAACCGAGCGGATCTCCCAAGAGGCGGTGCCCCATTGTGCTTTGTGCTCGATGCGAGCGTAGGCTGTCATGCTTTGGATCATGGTTATTCCAATAGTTTAAATCGATAAAGTTAGCCTCGATTATAGTCCGATGACCTCATGGGTTAAAGTAAACTCTGTCTGTTTCGGCTTTCGGTAGTGAATATCATGGCATCCGTCGTCTCAAGCCCCTATAATATGCAGCCAATTTAGCTTTTCATATTTCAAAACAGGAATTTCCTATGCGCCCAAGTGACAGAACGCCCGCTCAATCTCGTCCAGTAACTATTACTCGACAGTTTACCGCTCACGCAGAAGGTTCTGTTTTGGTTGAATTTGGTGAAACCAAAGTACTTTGTACAGCTAGCTTCACCGAAGGCGTGCCGCGCTTTCTAAAAGGCCAAGGCCAAGGTTGGGTAACGGCTGAATACGGTATGTTGCCACGTTCTACTCATAGCCGTATGGATCGTGAAGCGGCCCGTGGTAAGCAATCTGGTCGTACGCAGGAGATCCAGCGTCTTATTGGTCGTGCACTACGTGCTGCGGTTGATATGAAAGCACTTGGCGAGAATACCATAGTTATCGATTGTGACGTGATTCAGGCCGATGGTGGCACGCGTACCGCTGCTATCACTGGTGCATGTGTGGCATTGGTTGACGCGCTGAACTGGGCTCGTGGTAAAGGGATCATTAAGAGCAATCCGCTTAAGTTCCTTATCGCAGCGGTTAGCGTGGGCATCTATAAAGGTGAGCCAATTTGTGACCTTGAATATATCGAAGATAGCGCCGCTGAAACCGACATGAACGTGGTAATGACCGAAACGGGCAAGATCATTGAGATCCAAGGCACCGCAGAAGGCGAGCCGTTTAGCCACGAAGAGTTGCTCAGTCTACTTGAACTGGCCAAGCACGGTATTCGTGAAATCGTCGATGTGCAGAAAGCCGCATTGAGCTAAATCATTCGTTTGTTATTAGGGCCCCGAAGGGGTCCTTTTTTTGAGTAAAATTTTACACATTATACGTTACCCTACATTTTTAAGGAGAGATTGTGAAAGCCTATCAACGTGAGTTTATTGAGTTTGCCCTTGAGCGTCAGGTATTACGATTTGGCGAATTTACGTTAAAGTCAGGCCGCACTAGCCCTTACTTTTTTAATGCGGGCCTTTTTAACACAGGCCGTGATTTAGCGCGTCTTGGACGTTTTTATGCATCGGCGCTGATGGATGCTGGCATCGAATATGATCTGCTGTTTGGCCCTGCATACAAAGGCATCCCGATTGCCACGACAACTGCGGTAGCACTTTGTGATCATCATGATGTCGATATGCCGTATTGCTTTAACCGCAAAGAGAAAAAAGATCACGGCGAAGGTGGGTCGTTAGTGGGCAGTGAGCTGACGGGCAAGGTGATGTTGGTCGATGATGTGATCACAGCAGGTACAGCGATCCGTGAGTCAATGGATATTATTCAGGCTCATGATGCTAGCTTAGCGGGCGTCTTGATTGCGCTCGATCGCCAAGAAAAAGGCAAGGGTGAGTTGTCGGCGATCCAAGAAGTGGAACGTGACTATGGTTGCGCGGTGATCGCGATTATTAAGCTCGCTGACTTAGTTGATTATTTAAGTGAAAAGCCAGGTATGGAAACCGAGTTGGCCGCGGTGAGTGCTTATCGCGCCCAGTACGGGATTTAAGCGATAACGTAAAGAGTTAGTGCGCTCGAGAGCTCAGGTTAAAGCTGTATGTTAGCTCTCGGTTAAAAAAAGCAAAATCTTAATGTAAGATTTTGCTTTTTGTTTTTACCCTCTAGTAAAAGGTTGCTGCATTTTGCTTTTCATCATTACCGCATTCTATGGATTAATCTTAATTGCAAACGGTGCTTACAGTGCAACGGATATTATCATCACAGACCATTTCGGTGGACTTACAAGTTTGACTACCTGAAAAACTAATGGGGACACCGAGGGACGCCCCAAGCTGGATCAATGATGGCAGATATATCTTGGTAGCTGATTGCATTAAGTTTTTAAACTGATGTGTACTTTGCGGAATAGGCGTCCTATCAGCAAAAACTGCAACGCCATCGTAAGTGATTTTAACCTCGAAATTAGTCCCTATTTTGACCAAAGAAATATTTACCCTGGATAATGTACCATCATGAAATTTAACATAAAAAGTAGTGCTACTTGGCAGGATATGACTAAATGAGCCGATTGAAAGGTTTAAGTTTCTGGCTTGAATTTCGAGAAGAGATAAGGTTCTGTTAATCGTTGTTTGGCTATTTAAATATTGATTGATGTAGTCAGCAATAGTTACAGTCACTGCGGGGTTCATTACTATATCTGCAGCGCTTGGGATAATAAAGTCATCTGGTAACTCTTCTGCAGAGTTATAAAGGTTTTCCCCGTTGGATCCTAGCTGGATTATTGCATTTTCATAGGCTCTTTCTAACTCTATAGTTGCGGCCGTTTTAGGTTGTAGCTCAGATACATTGAATATTCTCGGAATATTAGTATCTGGATGTTCTTCTCCTTCACGTTGAATAATTTTGAATTCATTAACCGTTCGGTTGATATAATTAAAAACAAATACCCTGTCATTATTATTAAGCATAGGAATTTGCGTTGCGGCTAACCCTTGTTGGGCGATACCACAATCATTACAGGTGGTATAGGTTATCTTTGCGTAAGCATTAGACATAGTAATAAAGCTAGTTAGTATTATGAAAACAAGTAACGTGAGAGTGTGTTTCATATTTATATCTTCCGTGACTAGGGTATAAATCCTTAATTATAGATAACCCGCATTGCATGATATTTGAGCAGTAATTTTTGAAAAGTAAGATAGTCAATTAGTGAAGTCAAGATTTTATTGCTTAAATGTTGCGGCCGAGGCCGCAGCATGAGTAGTTTGATAAGCTTTATTGATGTAGAAATTCGGCGCGGGTGGCTGGGTTAGATTTAAAAATACCGCCCAGTGCCGTAGTGGTGGTCGAGCTGGTGGAGTCCATTACACCACGTGACTTAACGCAGTAGTGCACCGCGTCCATCTTTACTGCCACATCTTGGGTCTCAAGTAGCGTTTGCAGTGCTACGAGTACCTGTTGGGTTAGGCGTTCTTGCACTTGGGGGCGCTGAGCAAAGAAGCGTACGATACGGTTGATTTTCGATAAGCCAATAATGTTTTTGCGTGGCAGGTAGGCCACGGTCGCGACGCCGTCTATGGTCACTAAGTGATGCTCGCAGGTGCTGGTGAGGCTGATATCCTTCACCTTAACCATCTCATCAAACCCCATCTTATTTTCGATAACAGTGATCTTGGGGAAGTTAGCATAGTCGAGACCAGAGAAAATCTCGTCAACATACATCTTGGCAATGCGTTTTGGGGTGTCGACTAAGCTGTCGTCACGTAAATCCAGAGACATTAAGGTTAAGATCTCACGCATATGGTGTTCTATCTTTTCTTTGCGCTCATTGGCGCTGAGTCCACAAGGTACCATAGGGGTCTCTAACCCCCGCGCTAATAATGCGGTTTGCACCTGTTGTGCTGCTTCACTTAATGCCATTGGATCCTCCACCATATTGATAGTGGTTAGTTCAATTGCGGTAAATTATCAATAATATGAATGTTTTGCCGCTTCAAAGTAATGATTATAGATCGCCTATCTAGTTAAAGGCTAATAGGCGGGCAAGGAGAATACCCTGAATGACGGCCAATTTATACCCAGAAAACGTAAGGGAATAGCAAAAAAGCCGATGTTGATAATCGGCTTTTTAATTCGGAGCTGAAGGATGAAGCGGATTGAACCATCAAATGCTTAGGTGATAGACATGCTACAGCGGCATAGGATGTTGCTAACCGCCATCAGCTTTGTCTCGGTTAACTTTGTAGTAATTGCAGCTGAATAAAGTTCCACTGTTCGACAAAATGTGTGGTGGGTTTTTGCTTAAAGTCGCTGCGAACAAACTGGGCGATACGGCCTTCAGCAACGGCTAATAACAAGTTAGCCAAAATGGCTTCGTCTAACTGAAAGCCTTTGCCTTCGCGCAGGGTCTTTTCGCGTAAAATCTGTTTTAAGTGGGTTTCGACTTTTGAAAATATTTGGCTGGTGCGGCTGCGTAGACGCTCATTTTCTCCAAGCAGTGCATCGCCATTGAGTACGCGTGAGATGCCAGGGTTACGCTCGGCGAAGACCAGTAGCAGCTGCAGTAATAGCTGGCAGCGCTTCATGGTGTCTTTTTCATCGTCCATGATCAGGTTGATGCGCGACAATAAGGACTCTTCAATAAAGTCGATAAGCCCTTCAAACATTCTGGCTTTACTGGGAAAGTGACGATACAGCGCCGCTTCTGACACGCCCACTTCTGCGGCGAGTTTAGCCGTGGTGATACGTTGGCCCGGGCTGGTTTCTAACATGGTGGCGAGGCATTGCAGAATGTGTTCACGACGATTGATTTTAGGGCTTGCAGCCATTTAAGTTTCCTTTACTCAATTACTACAGGAGCCGATGGTATTAAGTGAATCCCCATGGCTCTCTAATTATGCTTGTTTGGCGTGACAGATTATTGGGTGCCTGAGTGGCCGAAACCACCTTCACCTCTATCTGAACTATCAAACTCATCAACCAGCTTAAACTCAGCTTGCACCACAGGCACAAACACCAGTTGTGCCAGTCGGTCGCCAATTTCTAGGCTGAAAGGTTCATTGCTGCGATTCCAGCAGGAGACCATTAATGGCCCCTGATAATCTGAGTCGATAAGGCCGACTAAGTTGCCCAACACTATGCCGTGTTTATGGCCTAAACCTGAGCGCGGTAATATCACCGCTGCGAGACTTGGGTCAGCAACGTGCACTGCAATGCCTGTTGGGATTAACTGGGTTTCACCTGGTGCAATCACTAAGGTGGTGTCAAGCATGGCACGAAGATCCATGCCAGCACTGCCAGGGGTGGCATAAGCGGGCAGTGGAAACTGTGAACCTATACGTGAATCTAAAATTTTTAGTTCAATTGGTGTCTTCATGCTGTTTTCATCTGCTGTGCAATTAAGGTGAGTAACTGTCTGGCTAAGCTCAGCTTATCGGTTGCGGGTAACTCATACTGACCATGAGACCAGAAGACGGTTAGCGCATTGATATCACTATTAAAACCCTGTGAGGGATCAGATACATCGTTAGCGGCAATCATATCCAAATTTTTACGCTTAAGCTTGTCTTTTGCATAATGCGCCACATCTTGGGTTTCTGCGGCAAAACCGACAGTAAACGGCCGCTGTGGGTGGGCGGCAACGCTGGCTAAGATATCAGGATTACGCACTAGCGCAAGTGCCATCTCGTGTGCTGATTTTTTGATTTTATCGGTGGCAATATCGGCAACTCGGTAGTCACAAACGGCGGCGCAGCCGATAAATATATCGCTATGATGCACTTGTTGCATAACGGCGTCGAGCATCTCTTGGGTCGACTCTACGTTGATGCGATTGATGTTTAGTGGGGTTTCAATATTGACTGGCCCTGCCACTATGGTGACTGTAGCACCCATCTCGATGGCGGCTTTAGCAAGGGCAAAGCCCATCTTGCCTGAGCTATGATTGGAAATATATCGCACCGGATCGATGGCTTCGCGCGTGGGTCCTGCCGTGAGTAATAGCGATAGACCTTGTAAGATTTTAGGGGCAAAAAACTGTTCGACTCGCTCGGCAATCACCAGCGGTTCTTCCATGCGTCCTGGGCCCACTTCACCACAGGCTTGATTGCCCGAAGCGGGTCCCCAGATGGTGATATCTCTGCCACGTAGCGAGTCTAAGTTGGCTTGGGTTGCAGCATTGCGATACATCTGTTGATTCATCGCGGGGCACAATACCACGGGAGCCTCGGTGGCTAAGCAAGTGGTGGTGATCAGCTCATCAGCCATGCCGGCATTGATACGAGCAATAAGATTGGCGGTTGCAGGAGCAATCAGCACCATATCGGCCCAGCGGGCTAGTTCAATATGGCCCATAGCCGCTTCGGCTGCGGGGTCAAGCAGATCGCTTGCAACAGGGTGACCAGATAAGGCCTGTAGTGTCAGCGGAGTTATAAATTCTTGAGCACTCTGGCTCATCACCACTCTTACATCGGCGCCACGCTCTTTGAGTCGGCGCACTAAATCAGCCGATTTATAGGCAGCAATACCACCACCAATGCCCAGTAATATCTTTTTATTTGTCAGACTCATATTGATCACTAATCGCGTTAATTTGCCTTGCTTCGCATCCGGCTAACCATACCACAATCAGAGTAAAGTAGAGCAAACAAGTTTGTAAAAACTGAGCCATACTCAATAACTCAAATAAAAATGTGGCAAACATAATTGCCAGCCTAGCGCTGCAACATGGAGGTTGTATGACCATCAAGGATTGGCCCAGCGGTGAGGGCCCAAGAGAAAAGTTATTGCATCAAGGCGCGGCGCAACTGTCAGATGCTGAGTTATTAGCCGTGTTGCTTAGAAATGGCTTGCCGGGCCAAAGTGCGGTGTCGTTAGCTCGCACCATGATAGGTCATTTTGGTGGATTACGAGCCTTGATGTCGGCGAAGCAGAGTGAAATGTGCGTGATTAACGGTATTGGACCGGTAAAATACGCCCAATTGCAGGCTGCAATCGAAATAAGTAAGCGAATTTCGAAAGAAAATCTACAAAGAGGCAAGATTTTAACAGATCCTGATTTAACTCGAGACTATTTAATGAGACAATTAGGGGATCGTGCCTATGAAGTGTTTGCCATCTTATTACTCGATAGCCAACATAGAGTGATTCAGTTCGTTGAATTGTTCCGTGGTACCATAGATTCAGCCTCGGTTTATCCACGTGAAGTGGTCAGCCTAGTGCTTGAGAAAAAAGCCGCGGCCGTCATTGTTTGCCACAATCATCCTTCGGGGGTTGCGGAACCAAGTCATGCCGATCGGCGAATTACTGAGCGATTGAAATACGCGCTAGCAACTATCGATGTTTCGCTGTTAGACCATATGGTTATAGGCGATCATGAGATAGTGTCGTTCGCAGAGAGGGGATGGATAGATTGAATATCCCTTGATCTTTGATTTTAGATGCTGTATAAAATGCGCCCTCTTTGTGTGCCTCGGGCGACGGCCATATTCGAGGTACATTAATGCTCGAGCGTTAAATTGTTTTTGGAGAAGATTGACATGTCAAGAGTATGCCAAGTTACTGGCAAGAAGCCGATGGTTGGTAACAACCGTTCGCACGCTAAGAACGCGACTCGTCGTCGTTTTTTACCTAACCTACAGAACCACCGTTTCTGGTTAGAAGACGAAAAGCGTTTCGTTCAACTACGTGTATCTACTAAAGGTATGCGTATTATCGATAAGAAAGGTATCGAAGTTGTTGTTAAAGAACTTCGTGCCCGCGGCGAGAAGGTGTAATAAACCATGGCTAAAGCTAAAGGTAACCGTGAGAAGATCAAGCTAGTTTCTAGCGCTAAAACTGGTCATTTCTACACGACTGAGAAAAACAAACGTAACATGCCAGAAAAAATGGAAATCAAGAAATTTGATCCAGTTATTCGTCAGCACGTTATGTATAAAGAAGCGAAAATCAAGTAATTCTTGATAACGTTTTTTGAAAGCCCCTACTTGTAGGGGCTTTTTTTTGCCCTTTTTACACGGGTACCTCATCCAACAGGTAGGACTCGCCACTGTGGTTGATTAGTCTGTTGCGCGCTCTCTGCATACGCAATTCCTCTCCCAGCAGTACTCATCTTCTATGTCATGCCATCGCGTTTATTTAAGCTTCACCTCGCCTTACTGATAGATTAACTCCAGTGCTTATTTTGTTACTGCTTAATTGAGCTGTGCACTCGTGGGTTTGCTAGATGACAGCAGACTGAACTAATTGTACTAAATGAAAACAAATGCTTTTAAAGTGAATTTAAATGCAATATTATCGGGTTGTTATTCTCATGTGGTCAAAGCTGCTCCCATTTCTTGTTATTTAGAGGTCATACGTGCGCACTACTGAACTAGTCGATGGATTTCGTCATTCTGCATCTTATGTCAATGCACATAGGGGCAAAACATTTGTGGTGATGTTGGGTGGAGAAGCATTAGCGCAAAACCAATTTCGCTCCATCATCAATGATATCGCTTTGCTACATAGCCTTGGGATCAACATAGTGTTGGTGCATGGTGCACGGCCGCAAATCGATGCCGCCTTAAAGCAACAGCAGTTGATGCCCGAATACTATAACGGCGTGCGTATTACCGATGAAGACTCGTTTAAAGTGATTAAACAGGTGGTCGGTGGCCTGCAGCTCGATATTACCGCACGGCTGTCGATGAGTTTAAGTAATACCCCGATGCAAGGGGCACAGATTAACGTGGTCAGCGGTAATTTTGTTATTGCTCAACCGCTGGGCGTCGATAACGGTGTCGATTACTGCCTAAGTGGCAAAGTGAGAAGGATTGATGTTCAGGGCCTGCGGCGTCAATTAGACAACCATGGCATCGTCCTATTAGGCCCTGTGGCAGCATCGGTGACGGGTGAGAGCTTTAACCTCACCGCAGAAGAGGTTGCCACCCAAATTGCCGTGAAGCTCAAAGCCGATAAGATGATTGGTTTTAGCGCCGAAAAAGGCATTTTAGATAGTGATGGCGAAGTGCTGGCGGAGCTGATGCCAACCGATGCACAGCGCATTTTGTCTGAGCAGAGTGAAACCGATGAGTGGTGTGTGGCCACTCGGGCCTTTTTGCAGGCGAGTATCGATGCCTGTCGTAACGGAGTGGCGCGTTGCCACTTTGTTAGTTATCTCGATGATGGTGCACTGTTGCAGGAGTTGTTTTCACGCGATGGCATCGGCACGCAAATCGTGACAGAGAGTGCAGAGCGTTTACGTCGTGCCACTATCTCCGATATTGGTGGCGTACTGGACTTAATTCGTCCACTGGAGCAAAGCGGTATTTTAGTGCGTCGCTCCCGTGAACAGCTTGAGATGGAGATAGAGCAGTTTATGCTGATTGAGCGTGACGGCTTAGTGATTGGCTGCGCGGCGCTGTATCCGTTTGAGGAAGATAATGCCGGTGAATTTGCGTGTTTGGTGGTGCATCCTGACTATCGTGATGCCGATAGAGGTAGCATACTGCTGAAGAACATTATTGGGCAAGCCAAGGTGCGAGGTTATTCTCGCTTGTTTGCACTGACAACGCGCAGTATCCACTGGTTTCTTGAGCATGGCTTTGAAATCGTTGACGTTGATGCATTACCTGATATGAAAAAGCAGTTGTATAACTACCAACGTAAATCAAAAATTCTCGCGTTAGATCTCTAGTAAAAGCTCACTTAGAAGACCACGTTAAGGCGTGGTCTTTTTGCTTGTGTTGGGCGTTATGCACTTTTGGACATAATATGTTGTGCAGTGCATAGTGAGGCTATTCAATTTGAGGATGAGCCACCACTCAATCTTATATCGTGGGGCTCAACAGAGACCTCAATGACATTAAAAATAGGGTGCTTGAACATGGATACTCAAGTCTTTCAGCTAACGGCTTTCGATGCTGCAACGAGTGCGACATTTGTCTCTTTACTGGTCGGCATCGGCTTTATTTTAATTCTTCTAAAGATCAAACCATTACCCAAAGGCGCTAAATTTGCTGCGCTGGGTATGGTGATTACTGTATTGGGTCTATTATCTTGGGTGTTCTTTAAGGCCCATGATGCCAATATTCGTGTCACCCCCACATCAATGACGGTCGACATTCCTTTGTATCGCACTGAATTGCCTTTGGAGAGTCTTTTAATTTCGCAGGCACGCATTGTTAGCTTGGATGACGCTGATGCGCCACAGTTGAGTTATAGAAGTAATGGCGTGGGTTTGCCCGGCTATCGATTGGGCTGGTTTAAGTTAAAAGATACCATCGCCAATAGCGATAAAGCCCTATTGTCCGTTACCGGTAGTCATCATGTGCTGGTGTTGCCAACGACGGAGGGCTATCTGCTGATATTGAGTGTTGAGCGGGCAGAGCCGTTACTAGCCCTGTTGCTTGCGTCGACGCTTTAACGCCATATCAAGCGTAAATATCACCAATGCACTCCAGATGAAGGCGAAGGTGATGCCTTTTTCTAAATCGAACGGTTCATTAAATAGACTAACGGCCAAAACGAACATAATACTGGGGCCAATGTATTGGAAGAAACCTAATATTGACAACGGAATACGTGTTGCTGCTCCGGCAAAACACAGCAGTGGCACCGAGGTGATCACACCAGCTGCAATAAGCAATAAGTTCATATTGATGTCGTTGGTCAATATATTTGCAGTGGCCGAATCTAAAGTTGAAAATAGATAGATCACCGCGACAGGAAGCAATAGCGCGGTTTCAACCAATAACCCTGTTTTTGCATCGACATTGACCTTTTTACGCAGTAAACCATAAAAGCCAAATGAGGATGCCAGTGCCAATGACACCAGTGGGATCGAGCCAAAAGAGATCAGCTGGATCAGTACTCCTGTACAGGCGAGGCTCACCGCAAACCATTGCAGTTTACGTAACCGCTCACCAAGAAATATCATTCCAAGCAATACATTAAACAAGGGGTTGATAAAGTAGCCTAGGCTGGCATCGAGCATGTGATCATTATTCACCGCCCAAATAAACAGTAACCAGTTGCCGGCAATTAATATCGAGGTGATGGCCAATACGCCCAGCTGTTTGGGGCGTCGAAATAGGGCTCTAAGCTTAGAAAAACCGCCGATAAATTGCATGAGGATGATCATAAAGACAAAAGACCAAATCACGCGGTGGGTCAGTATTTCTGTCGCAGAAACATTGTGTAATTGTTTGAAATATAAAGGGGCGAAGCCCCAAAGGCAGTATGCGCAAAGCGCCAACACCACCCCTTTACGATATTCAGTATCGGCCATAACGTAGGATTCTAGTCGTAACAAGGAGACGCATTGTAGGGCGCTAGCGGTTTGGACTCAAGCAGGTTATTTGCAGGCCTGAGCTAGTCGTAAGTCACGTATTATGGTCATCCTCACATCAGTTGCGTGGCGCCAATACGCCACGGTTTTATTAGGATCAACCCATCATGTAAGTGCCAGTACCAAAAGCGATGTGAGAGCCCTGCTCGTTATGCAGTTCCATGCGGCACACGGAAACACGATTGCCCGCACGAATCACCGTGCCTGTGCCGGTAAATATCTCCCCTCTGCCTGGGCGTAAGTAATCGACACGTAGATCGATAGTGCCAAGGGTGGTTAGACGTTGTTGCAAGGCATCTAGGCTCCAATCATCCCGGCTGGCTACAAGCCCAGAAAATGCCGTCAGCCCACCCACCACGTCGAGCACGGTGGCGGTTACGCCGCCATGTAAAATTTGTTGATGGATATTGCCAATTAATTGAGGCTTCATTTTTACTACTACTTCGACACCGTGGATATCGTAATGCTGAATATGCAGGTCGAGCAGATTATGAAACGGTACTTGTTGGTCAAATATCTCGGCGACGCTGGCTAAAACCTGTGCTTGAATTGCGGTTGTCATTAAGCGATTACTCCGTTAATCATCGGCTTGGTGTAGGGTAAATAACCTATATCTAAACAATACTCTGAAGCAAGCTTTTGCTTAAAACATCACCACCATGGCTAAGCTGGCGTGAGTGATGGCAATAAAAAATGGCGCAATTGTCAGCGTAACCGAGACAAGTGCGATGAGCTTGATTAGAATAGGCGGCCCGATTGATGACTATGATGCCCAATGGATTCTGCAGTAACCCAAGTTGAACCCCATAACACAGATCCGCTCGCCAGTAGTTTGCAGGCGGTATTTGGTTATCGCACCTTTAGGCTGGGTCAGAGAGAGGTTATCGATCAAGTCTTTCTCGGTCATGATGCGTTGGTGATTATGCCAACGGGTGGCGGTAAAAGTCTGTGTTATCAACTGCCAGCGTTGCTCTTTCCCGGGTTAACTGTGGTGGTGTCTCCCTTGATCTCTTTGATGAAAGATCAGGTTGATAGCCTCAAGCAGATGGGCGTGGCTGCGGCTTATTTAAACTCATCGCAATCCCGTGAAACATCGCAACAGATTTTCCAGCAGATGCACCGCGGCGAACTTAAGTTGCTCTATGTGTCGCCAGAGCGGCTGTTAATGGACAGTTTTGTTGATCGTATGCAAGCCTTGCATATTTCGCTATTTGCCATCGATGAGGCGCATTGTATTTCTCAATGGGGGCATGACTTTAGGCCGGAATACGCGGCATTAGGTCGTCTTAGGCAACTGTTTGCCCATGTGCCTATTATGGCATTGACCGCCACGGCGGATCAGGCGACCCGCCAAGATATTTGTCAGCGCCTTGGGATTAGTCCCTATGTGTTATTAACCAGTTTCGACCGGCCTAATATTCGTTATACCGTTGCCGAAAAGCTCAATGCCGCCAATCAGCTTCGGCAATTTATCCAGACGCAAAACGGTAATAGCGGTATTATCTATTGCGGCAGTCGTCGCCGCGTCGATGAAGTCGCAGAGCGGTTGCGTCTGCAAGGTTATAAAGCCGATGGTTATCATGCGGGTAAAACCCAAGAAGAGCGTGGCGATATTCAAGAGCGTTTCTTAAAAGATCAGTTAGATATTGTGGTGGCAACCGTGGCCTTTGGTATGGGGATCAACAAGTCTAATGTGCGTTTTGTGGTGCATTACGACATCCCTAAGAGTGTCGAGGCCTATTACCAAGAAACCGGCCGCGCCGGACGTGACGGCCTCGATGCCGAAGCATTAATGCTGTTTGATCCAGCCGATATTGGCCGGGTAAGGCATCTAATTGAACAGGCTGAACCTGGGCCACAACAACAGGTCGAATTTCATAAGCTTAATACCATGGCCGCGTTTGCCGAGGCGCAAACGTGTCGACGTCAGGTGTTACTGCATTATTTTGATGAGAGTGCGTCTGAACCCTGTGGTAACTGTGACATCTGTTTAGATCCCCCTAAACGCTACGATGGGGTTGAAGATGCACAAAAAGTATTGTCGTGCATTTTTAGACTGCAACAGAAATTTGGTATTAACCATTTGATCGAAGTGCTACGGGGCTCAAAGTCGGCTGGCGTGGTCGATAGAGGGCACGATAAACTCTCAACCTGGGGTATAGGTAAAGATAAGAGCCATGAATTTTGGCTTAGTATTATCAGGCAGATCATTCATTTAGGTTTTGCGAGCCAAGATATCACCCGTGGCTCATCGATTAAGCTCAACCCTCAAGCGCGGGCGGTGCTCAAAGGCGAATTGCCTTTGTTATTAGCCGAACCACGCATCACCTTAACCACAGATGTCAAACGTCGCGGCAACAGTCGGGCGCCGTTAAATTACGACCGAAAATTGTTTGCTCGCCTAAAGTTACTGCGTCGCAGTTTGGCCGAAGAGCTCGATGTGCCACCCTACCTGGTGTTTAACGATGCGACATTAGCCGAGATGGCGGCGATGTTACCCACAAGCCCAGGTGAGATGTTAGCGGTCAATGGCATAGGTGAAACTAAGCTCAAGCGTTTTGGCGATGAGTTTCTCGATGAGATCAGCGATTACCTAGCCGAAGGTTAGTAACCCGGAGTTAGCGCCCTAATTGATCGTTGTATCGACTGAGCTGATCGATGCCTGCACGCTTGGTCAGTGATAACAAGGTGTCGTAATATTGCATCTCTGCCATACCTATCCTAACTTTGTCACCGCCCGGCAATGACGCAATGACGGTGTTTAACTGTTTGACTATCTCTTTCGCCCCGGAAAGTGAGGTAAAGGGCAGCATGATAAGCAGTTGGTCGCTGGCTTTATCGAGCATAATATCTTGTTGGCGCAATTTCTGCCGTATCTCATCTAATAGCGTGGCCATATCGCGAGGCGCAAGATGGCTTGGATTAATCAATAAAATCGTTATTGGATACCCAATTTGTTTAGCGCTGGCAATTAATGCCTGCATCTTTTCATGGGCGGTTAATGGCACCTCTTGCATCTGGGGGGCGTTTTGTTGTTTGCGCAAGCGTGATATTAACATCAGTAATGGCAGCAATAGTGCCGACACGATAATGACAATCAGGCCATAGTTATCATCGATACGCGTGTCGAGTTCGATAGGTTTGGGCTTGTGGCCTTGGGCCAGTTTTTGATAGTGCCCAAGCTGGGCCTTCATTTGTAATAGGCGGGTATTTTTTAAGAACTCATAGCTGTTTTTAATGTTATCGACGCGCTGTAGTTGGTAGTTATAAGCTTGGCGATAGTCGCGCATCCCTGCGAAGTATTCACTTAATAATTGATAGCAGTACACCAATTCATCATATTGATTAGTGCGTTGGCCTATTGCGATGGCTTGTTGCATCAAGTCTAACCCTTGTTGCTCGTCGCCTTTGGTTAAGTAAATTTGCGCCAATAAACGACTAGCGCGCAAGCTATCGTTGATTTTTTTGTGTTTATCGAAGGTGTTAAGGGCGATGTTGAGTAGCTGAATGGCATTCTTGTCATTGTTTCTTAAAAACTCCACCTTGGCGAGCTCAGTATAGCTTTCGGCAAGTTCGGTAGCGGTGGCGAGTTCAGGCATTAAGATTTTTGCTTCTAAAATCATATCATCCCTAAACTTTACCTCTTGATTTTCATGCGCGATTCTAGCAATTGTTAGTAATGTGTTAAGCCTAACTTTACCTATGGTTTGCGGGTAAGTTAACGCCTGTTTTGCCATTGTAAAAGCCAGATTCAGCTGTCCCTTTTTTCTAAATAATTTGGCCCTTGCCAATTGCAGGTAAGCCTGTGGTGGGGTGATCCACTGGATGGGTTGGCGTAAGGCTGCTGGATAGATATCTTGTGCCAAACGAAAGTCTTCTAATGCACTGCTGTCACTTTCAATGTGGGTATCGATTTGTCCACGCAGCAATAGACCATTGACTAAGGATTGAGGCTGTTCAAATTCTCGAGATTGATAGATAGCCGTATCGAGTAAGGTGAGGGCTTGGCGTAGATCGCCGTAATCAATATAAGCTTCTGCCATGCAGTTTAAAAAATAGGGGCTGGCTTGTGGTATATCCAGTGATTTTGCTTGGGCATCGCCCATGCGTGCTAAGTTGATGGCGGCTTCATTGTCGCCTAACTGCACTAAGGCATGGCATTTAAGCAGTGACAATCTCAACGACTGCGGGGCACTTTTATCATTGAAGTGCTGTTCTATAGGCGTAATGTTCGATAGCGCCTCGCTGGGATATTGATAGACGGTGGCCGCGAGTTGATCTAGCTCTGTCATAGTGTCTGCCCAAACGGGCTGCAGCCATAGGCTGAGACTGAACACCATGAGACGAAAATACATTGTTTAACTCCGGAACTAAACCACTGAAAATACTTGAGTGAACGCATTATACTGAGTTTTTATATGCGATTGCATAAAAATTAACAGCTTGAATGATAAAGTGTCTGCTTGCTGGCTTTTTTCCTTTCGGGTGATTTGCTGCTGCGTTATTGAGCGAATTAAGACCTGGATTGATTATAACTGTACAATGAATCGGCATTGTTGTAGTAATGTTTGCGAAAATGTGAAAAGAATGGGGTTGACTATTTAGGCTGTACACGTTAAAAAGTTAAGCGTTACCTTGATAATGTCGAATAAATACTTATTTTTTTTGAATAGATAAAAGATGATGACTAACCGTGCCCTACTCAACCTCATTATTCTCCTTCTCGCAGAACCTGCGCGGAGAATGTAGTGTTGCACGCTTAATAACAACAGCATTCATAAACCCCGCGCTCAACACCGCGGGGTTTTTTTGTATATGGATTGGATAAAAACGCAACATAGAACCTAGTCGTTCCACGGAGAAACGAGATGTCTAACCGAGTGATAATATTTGATACAACCTTACGTGACGGTGAGCAAGCGCTGGCGGCCAGTTTAACGGTGAAGGAAAAATTACAGATAGCACTATCACTGGAACGACTCGGTGTAGATGTGATGGAGGTGGGCTTTCCTGTCTCTTCTCCAGGAGATTTTGACTCGGTGCAAACCATTGCCCGCACGATTAAAAATAGTCGAGTCTGCGCCTTAGCCCGTGCGCTAGAGAAAGACATTGATGCCGCTGCTCAGTCGTTATCGGTCGCGGAGCAATTTCGTATTCACACCTTTATCTCTACCTCGACCATCCATGTAGAAAGTAAGTTAAAACGCTCTTTCGACCAAGTGCTTGAGATGGCGGTGGCGGCAGTCAAATACGCCCGTCGTTTTACCGATGATGTCGAGTTTTCCTGCGAAGATGCAGGGCGTACGCCAATCGATAATCTTTGCCGAATGGTGGAAGAAGCCATTAAGGCGGGCGCTAAGACCATCAATATTCCTGATACTGTGGGTTATACCATCCCCAGCGAGTTTGGCGGCATCATCGAAACCCTGTTCAACCGTGTCCCCAATATCGATCAAGCGGTGATCTCTGTACATTGCCACGATGACTTAGGGCTATCTGTGGCTAACTCAATTACCGCAGTGCAGCATGGTGCTAGGCAGATTGAATGTACCGTCAATGGTATCGGCGAGCGTGCCGGCAACTGCTCGCTAGAGGAGATCGCCATGATCTTAGCCACTCGAAAAGCGGCATTAGGGTTAGAAACGGGCATTAATGCCAAAGAGATCCACCGCACCTCTAACCTCGTCAGTCAGCTTTGTAATATGCCAGTGCAAGCCAATAAGGCGATTGTGGGGGCGAATGCGTTTACTCACTCTTCGGGTATCCATCAAGATGGCATGCTTAAGGCGCAAAATACCTATGAGATCATGACACCCGAGAGCATAGGGCTAAATCGTAATAATTTAAATATGACCTCGCGTTCAGGCCGTCATGTGATTAAGCATCGCATGCAAGAGATGGGTTATGCCGAGCACGATTATGATATGGATACCCTCTATGAGGCTTTCTTAAAGCTGGCGGACAAAAAAGGCCAAGTGTTCGATTATGATCTTGAAGCCTTGGTCTTTATAGAGGCGCAGGCCGATGATGAAAATCAATATAAATTGCAACAGTTAGTGGTGCATTCTGACTCCACCCAAGGACAGGCCACCGCGACGGTGACGTTAGAGGTGGGCGAGCAAGTGGTCACCGAAGCCGCTACGGGCAATGGTCCGGTCGATGCTGCGTACAACGCCATTACCCGCGCCAGTGACTGCCAAATCAATATCTCTAGCTATAAATTAAGCGCCAAAGGCGAAGGCCAAGATGCCCTAGGCCAAGTCGACATTACCGCTAAGTACCATGAGCAGAATTTCCATGGGGTGGGGCTGGCAACCGATGTGGTTGAGGCCTCTGTACAAGCCCTTATCCATGTGATGAACCTAACATGGCGTGCCGATAAGGTCGCTGAGAATAAAACTAAAATTCAACAAGGCCGGGCGGTATTGGGTGGTGTGTAACGCCAACATGAGCGGACCTTTTTGACCATAATTGAGTAAATAAGCAGGGAGTGGGTGATTAATGAGTTATCAAATAGCAGTGCTCGCCGGAGATGGTATTGGGCCAGAAGTTATGGCCGAAGCACGCAAGGTACTGAGCGCCGTTGAAGAGCGGTTTAACTTAGATATCGAATACAGCGAATACGATGTGGGCGGCGCGGCCATCGACAATCACGGTTGTCCATTACCTAAGGCGACACTCAAGGGGTGTGAAACTGCCGATGCCATATTATTTGGCTCTGTGGGAGGGCCAAAATGGGAACACTTGCCTCCTAATGAGCAACCCGAGCGCGGCGCGTTACTGCCACTTAGAGGCCACTTTGAGCTATTTTGTAATATCCGCCCAGCCAAATTACACCTAAGTTTAGAGCACATGTCGCCGCTGCGCAGCGACATATCAGCACAAGGTTTTGATGTGTTATGTGTACGAGAGCTCACTGGTGGTATTTACTTTGGTAAACCTAAAGGGCGCCAAGGTGAAGGCGAAAACGAAGAAGCCTTCGACACTATGCGTTACAGCCGCAAAGAGATCCGCCGCATTGCCAAAATCGCCTTCCAAGCCGCCCAAGGGCGCCGCAAAAAAGTGACCTCGGTCGATAAGGCCAATGTGTTAGCCTGCTCGGTGTTATGGCGTGAAGTGGTTGAAGAGGTGGCTGCCGATTTTCCCGATGTTGAGCTTGAACATATCTATATCGATAACGCCACCATGCAGCTGCTACGTCGTCCGTTCGATTTTGACGTGATGCTGTGTTCCAACCTATTTGGCGACATTATCTCCGATGAAATCGCCATGTTAACTGGCTCAATGGGCTTGCTATCATCGGTCAGCCTTAATAGTGATGGCTTTGGTTTGTATGAACCCGCTGGTGGCAGTGCACCGGATATTGCAGGCCAAGGCATTGCCAATCCCGTAGCTCAAATCCTTTCTGCCGCCTTATTATTGCGCCACAGTCTTAAGTTAGAACAGGCCGCAGAGGCTATCGAGGTCGCTGTGGCTAAGGCGCTTAGCGACGGTTATTTAACCGCAGAATTATTGCCCGCTAGCAAGCGCGGTAATGCCAAATCAACCCGTGAAATGGGCGACTACATCGCTCAAGCAGTCAGAGAGGCAAACTAATGGCGAAGACACTCTATGAAAAAGTATGGGACAGCCATATTGTTGCCGCACCCCAAGGCGAAGCGCCACTGATCTATGTTGATCGACATTTGGTGCACGAGGTGACATCACCTCAAGCGTTTAGTGGCTTAAAGGTGGCGGGTCGTAAATTGCGCGCCCCTGAAAAAACCTTTGCCACCATGGATCACAATACCTCCACCAAGAGTGCCAGCTTAGATGCCCTAAGCCCAATGGCTCGCATCCAAGTAGAAACCTTGGCGCAAAACTGCGAAGAGTTTGGTATTCGTCTTTATGACATTCACCATAAAAACCAAGGCATAGTGCATGTGATGGGCCCAGAGCTGGGGATCACCTTGCCCGGCACTGTCATTGTGTGTGGTGATTCCCATACCGCGACCCATGGCGCTTTTGGCGCACTGGCATTTGGTATTGGTACCTCTGAGGTTGAGCATGTGATGGCGACGCAGACTTTGCGCCAGCTTAAAGCCAAAACCATGAAGATTGAGGTGCGTGGTCACGTTGCCGATGGCATTACCGCTAAAGATATCGTGCTGGCCATTATCGGTAAAATCGGCATGGATGGCGGTACGGGTTATGTGGTTGAGTTCTGTGGTGAGGCGATTGAAGCCCTGTCGATGGAAAGCCGTATGACTGTGTGTAACATGGCGATTGAAATGGGCGCCAAGGCGGGGATGGTGGCGCCCGATGCGACGACTATCGATTATGTCAAAGGGCGTGAATTTGCGCCAAAAGGGGCCGATTGGGAGAGTGCCGTTGCCGCATGGCGTGAATTACGCAGCGATGATGATGCTGTTTTTGATGCTCATGTGGTGTTACAGGCTGCGGACATCGCACCGCAACTGACTTGGGGCACCAATCCTGGTCAAGTGGTGGCTATCGATCAGCCGGTACCTAATCCGCTGGATGAAACCAATCCTACCTCCCGCAGCAGTATCGAAAAAGCCCTTGAGTATGTAGCGCTTACAGCGGGGACCCGCATGACTGACGTCTCCATTAATAAAGTGTTTATCGGCTCGTGCACCAATTCGCGTATCGAAGATCTGCGCTCAGCGGCACATCAGGCCAAAGGGCGCAAGGTGGCTGCGGGCGTTACCGCCATAGTGGTGCCAGGCTCAGGCCTAGTGAAAGAACAGGCCGAGGCCGAAGGGTTAGATAAAATCTTTATTGATGCAGGTTTCGAGTGGCGCTTGCCCGGTTGCTCTATGTGTTTGGCGATGAATGACGACAGGTTAGCAGCGGGCGATCGCTGCGCCTCCACCAGTAACCGTAATTTTGAAGGACGCCAAGGGCGCGGCAGTCGCACCCATTTGGTGAGTCCAGCCATGGCTGCCGCTGCTGCGGTTGCTGGTCATTTCGTCGATATTCGCAAAGCCTATTAGGAGAGCATTATGCAAGCATTTACCACTCATACTGGCCTAGCGACCATGATTGATAGCGCTAATATCGATACCGATCAAATCATCCCTAAGCAGTTTCTATCTAAGGTGACTCGTGACGGTTTTGGAGTGCATCTGTTTCATGACTGGCGTTATCTTGATGACGCTGGGGATACACCTAACCCTGCATTTGGCTTAAACCAAGCGCGCTATGCCGGCGCATCAGTGTTGCTCGCCAAAGAGAACTTTGGTTGTGGCTCAAGCCGCGAGCATGCGCCATGGGCCTTAGCCGATTTTGGTTTTAAAGTGATTATCGCCCCAAGCTTTGCCGATATCTTTTATGGCAACTCAATCAACAATGGCCTGTTGCCTGTCTGTTTGACTGAGGCGCAAGTACAACAGTTGATGGATGAGGTCAGCGCACAGCAAGGTGCCCAGGTGACGGTTGATCTGCAGCGCCAACACGTTATTGCGCCTTCAGGTGCCGAGTTTGCCTTTACGATTGCCGAATCGGCGAGACACAACCTACTTAATGGATTGGATGCCATCGGCATTAGCTTAACCTACAGCGAGGCTATTGCTGCTTATGAGGCGCAGAGTCCCGCTTGGCGAGCTTAATGTTACCTTAAATTTTTAGCGTACAGCTGTACTGTACCTGTTCAAAATTGGGCCAGTTCAACAATGTGTTGTGCTGGCTTTGCTATATTGGCCGCGTGTAAATGTAAGTAACTATCTTTACTTACAATGACTTAATGTGTTTGTGTTGTGTTTTTTTATGTGAGCCGAGCAAGAGTAGTGATTTATGCTGCCGTTTTTAATGAGTAATAGTGAACACTTGTGTTATTAATTTTTCGCATATATTTATATGATAAATAAGGTTTTTTGTTTTTTGTTATATGCTTTCAGGCTTGGTTAAGTGAACATGGATCACATTTTTAGCCAGTTTCGTGCAAGTTTTATGAGCGACTTACTGTGTATTTCACTGCTCTGAAGCGAGGTTGTTAGCATAATTAACTAAAATGATTTCTTTGCTTGTAAAGATATTCTGCGTAAGTAGACTGCGGCTCACTAAAAGACTGGAGTGATAACTCTAAGTCAGATGATAACAATAAGAGAGCCACGATGAATAAGCGTATTTTATCTTTAGCGGTACTTGCAGCCATGACGGCGCCTTTAACTCAAGTTCAAGCAGCAGGCTTTCAGCTTGCAGAATATTCAGCCACAGGTTTAGGCCGCGCCTATGCCGGTGAAGCGGCGATGGCGGATAACGCTGCCGTGCAAAACCGCAATCCAGCCATGCTAACTTATTTAGCGGGCACTCAAATGACCGCGGGTGCGATTTTGGTTATGCCAAATATCGATATCAATGGCGAAGTTACTTATACCGATGGTATTAATGCCACTTCTGCACAAGATATTGCTGATGACGCGGTAGTGCCTAACTTTTACCTGTCGCATCAGTTGAATGACCAGTGGTTTGTAGGCCTAGGTATCGGTAGTAACTTCGGTATGGCGACCGAGTTAGATGACAGTTTCCGCGGCACCCAGTTTGGTAACGAAGCGTCAGTGACTACAATCGAAATTAACCCAAATGTGGCTTACCGTATTAATGACCAGTTCAGTGTTGGTGCTGGTGTACGTTTAGTCTTAGGCGAAGGTAGCATCGGTGCTAAGAGCTCTGCTGAGGTGACGTTACCCCCAGAAATGGGTAGCATTATTGTACCTAAAGGCACGAGTCTTAAGTATATGGAAGGCGATGATGTCGCCTGGGGTTGGCAGTTAGGTGCCGCTTGGCAGTTAAACGATGCGCATCGTATCGGTGTTAACTACCGCTCAGCGGTTGATCAAACCCTTGAAGGTGAAGCCAATGGTTTTGCCTTCAACCCACTCGATCCAAACAAGCAGCTAGCTGGCTCTATGGAGTTGTCGTTGCCGGCAACGGCTGAGATCGCCTCTTTTCACCAGCTAAGTAATGATATTGCGGTGCACGCGAGCATCAATTGGACTGATTGGAGTTCATTTGAAAAGCTAGAAGCCGTGATCCCAGCGCTACCTGAGCCAACACAACTGGTGAAGCAAGAAAACTGGCAAGACAGCTATCGCTTTGCCTTAGGCGCGACCTATGACCTGTCGGCGTTATCGACACTGCGTGCTGGTGTCGCTTATGACAAATCGGCAGTGTCGGATGACAACCGTACCCTTACGATCCCTGAAATGGACCGTGTTTGGGTGAGCGCCGGTTACAGTTATAAGATGAGCAAGCAGTTGGATCTAGATGTCGGCGTTACCTATATCTTTGCCGACGAGTCTGCAGTCAAGGAGCCGCGCCCAGGTATCGCGTCTGATCTAACATCTGCTCCTTTTGGCGGCACATTTAGCGGTACCACCAGCGGTAACATTATGTTATTCGGTGTTCAGGCAAGCTATCGTTTTTAAGGGCTAACAGAATTTAAAAAGGGTTGAAGCGTTATGCTTCGACCCTTTTTTTATGCAAGTTATTGGGGCAATGGTCAGGGTGAGAGCATGAATGCTTAAATATCACCCAACGTCTTTAAGCCTGCTGTTAGTACCTGCTCCAGATAATCAGTGCTGCCGTGTGCACGCTTCTGTTTGCGTGGGATACTGATTTTTCGAGTTGTTTCCGCTCGGAGCATATTCAACGCTATCTTCCTTGCTCCGGACAATACCTCCGCCGCATTGCCTCTATATATTTGACATTGGTCTTCCTTCATCGACGCGTCCAATACCCAATGCAGGCTATTTTCAACCGCCCAGTGGCTGCGTACTGCATTGGCAAAACGAGCCTTACTCAGTTTGGCCGAACTGATGTAATAACGGTACTCAAGGGATTCATTGCCGCTTTTCGTTCGACGATAGCTTAACGCAACACCAATACTTTTAAGCCCTTTCCATTCAGGGAAAGCGTCGGCTAAGCTGCCTGCGTCCATAACACAATAGGCTCTGGCTTCGTTACGTCCGTGCTGCTTCTCTAAGCAAAGCACTTCTTCGTCAATCTCGCTGCCAAGCGCCTTACGAACGGCATTATGCAGTGTTTTTTGATTACCTTTTACGGCAAGTAAATAATCTCCACCCCGCTCAATAATTTGTTCGGCGATATCTGTCTGACATCCCATGGCATCTATTGATATCAGACAACCTTTTATATCCAACAGCGCCAGTAATGCGGGAATGGCGGTAATTTCATTCGACTTACTTTCGGTTTTAACTTGCCCAAGCACGACGTTATTTTCTGTTGCGAAGGCATTTACCATGTGGATGGCTGACAGTCTGTTCTCGCGATTATATGAACTACATAGCCGTTTACCATCTATCGCAATAAGCTGACCGTCGGATAACTCAGCAACAGACTTCATCCAGTCGATAAAGCAATACTGAAACTGCTCGCTATCTATTCTCGATATGACTCGAGCAATAGTGTCATGAACAGGTAACCCATTCTTAAAAAGTCCTTTTTTGGCAAACCAGTTAAAGTGGAGATCGCCAAAATCTTCGATATCTTCCCAACCTTGTGCCCCAGCTATTGAGGCACAAACCACGAGGAATAAAATATCAGTAAATAGATGCTCGACTTTGGCTGACTGACGAGGATCTTCTAAGGAACTGAAGAACTGTTGAAATGCACCGGAGTTCATAGGGCTCTCCACAAAAGAGAGTATAAGATCACAGCCAATATGGCCCGTCCAGCTATTTGAGCGAATATCACCCTAATAGCTCAAATTATGTTCGCGATCTCGCCCTGGGGCAATGGTGCTTTTGGTATGAGGTGGTGAGTAACTTTTATTCGCAAAATGGATCTTAGGCGATTATATTCTTCTCAATATCAAACTATTATTCACTATCCTTGATTGTTGCCGTATTACTGCGTCGGCCGTTATGGTGTTATTGGTTTGACTTTAATTCATATAAGAGGTGCAAAATGAAACCCTTACTCCTAGCCGCAAGCATAGCGCTACTGCCGATGTCGGCTATTGCCAACCCCCAGTCAACAGAAGTAGTTAAAGGCTTTATTGACGCCTATAACCAACACAGTGTCGAGCAGATGATGCAGTATGTGACCGATGATGTACGCTGGATGCACATTACGGGCAGCCAAGTCGATATTGAAACGGCTAATAAGAGTCAGTTTGGTGCGGCGATGACAGATTACTTCGAAACCTTAACCCATCCCAAGGCCACTATTTTACAGATGATCGATTCATCGCATTATGTCAGCACGGTCGAGCGAGTCAGTTGGACTCACGAAGGCGAAGAGCTGAGTCAATGCAGTATTGGTAATTTTAGAGTGCAAGAGGGCAAAATTGCCGAGTTTTGGTATTTGCCGGCTCATGCCTGTGATGATGTGCCAGATGTTAACTCTGCCGATGAAGCGCGTTAATCTATTAAGTCAGAGTATGGAGTTGTTATAGTGGATAAGCGTTATGTCATTGCGCTGGATCAGGGCACGACCAGTTCACGGGCGATGATTTTTGATCATGATGCCAATATTGTTGCCGTTTCGCAGCGAGAATTTGCACAGATATACCCCAAGGCGGGATGGGTTGAACATGATCCGATGGAGATCTGGTCATCACAAAGTTCGACCTTAATTGAAGCCTTAGCCCGCGCTGGCATTCATGGCGATGAGGTCGCTGCAATTGGGATCACTAATCAGCGTGAAACCACCGTTGTGTGGGATAAAACCACGGGTAAGCCCATTTACAATGCGATTGTGTGGCAATGCCGTCGCAGTCAGCCTCTGTGTGAGGAACTTAAGCAGCGTGGCCTAACCGAATATATTCAGCAGACCACTGGCTTATTGCTCGATCCCTATTTTTCAGCCACTAAGATCCGCTGGATTTTAGACAATGTTGTAGGAGCGAGGGAGAAGGCCCAAGCAGGCGATTTGCTGTTTGGTACTATCGATACTTGGTTAGTCTGGAAACTGACGGAGGGCAAGGTCCATGTGACCGATCCCACTAATGCTTCGCGTACCATGTTGTTTGATATTCACAAGCAACAGTGGGATCCACTGTTGCTTGATGAGCTCGATATCCCCGCATCCATGTTACCTGAAGTTAAACCCTCATGTGCCATCTATGGTAATACTCGTATTGCCGGTGAGGGCGGTGAGATCCCTGTTGCAGGCATGGCGGGCGATCAGCAGTCGGCGCTTTTTGGTCAGTTATGTATAGATGAAGGTATGGCTAAAAATACCTATGGCACAGGTTGTTTCTTACTGATGAATACTGGCCTGCAGGCAGTGCAATCTCGTCATGGGCTATTGACCACTATTGCCATTGGTGCCCAATGTGAAGTGAATTACGCTTTAGAAGGCTCGGTATTTATGGGCGGGGCGACAATCCAATGGCTGCGTGATGAATTAGGGCTTATTCGTGATGCCCAAGATACCGAATATTTCGCCTCAAAAGTGAGTGACACTAATGGCGTATATCTGGTGCCTGCGTTTGTGGGATTAGGCGCCCCTTATTGGGATGCCAATGCCCGTGGCGCTCTGGTGGGCCTGTCTCGTGGGGCTAACCGTAATCATATTATCCGTGCCGCGATTGAGGCTATCGCCTACCAAAGTAAGGATCTACTCGATGCCATGCTTAAAGATAGTGGCGTGCAATTAAAGCAGATAAAAGTCGATGGCGGCGCGGTGGCAAATGATTTCTTGATGCAGTTTCAAGCTGATATTACCAATGTTGAAGTGCAGCGTCCGGCAGTGACTGAAACGACCGCCATGGGCGCGGCATTTCTGGCGGGGCTTGCTGTAGGGTTTTGGCAATCTACAGCAGAGTTAAAGCATAAGGCGGGAGTAGATAGGTGTTTTCGTCCGTCAATCAGTTGTGATACGCGCCAAGCGTTATATCTGGGGTGGAAGCAGGCGGTTGCACAAGTGACTGAACACTAGTTATTGTGGCTTGTCTGGTTACGCTAAGCTAAACCTATACTTCGATATCAATACGGGGTAAAGGGGATGACAGGGCCTCATCTTGAGCGCGCTGTTCTTGGGCTTTACGATGTGCACGGCCGCGCCTATCGCCGCGCGGGTTAGCGCGTCGCTCTTTTTGTTTCCGTCGCTCTAAATGCGGCGGCAATTGAGCTTGAGGCGCCTCATGGCTGTCGGCATGAATAGCCTCAATATGTTCAGTTTGCTCAACGATCCGCTTACGTTTGGAGACTTGAATCACAGGTCTTGCCAGCATGGCGTATACACTGTCTAAACTAATCATGTTGTTTCCCCCGGCCTAAGTATTCACTTTATCTTCCTTGTCCTAACCTATATCGGCTAAGTGTGGTTAATTTTTAGTCTATTTTGTTTTTATTATTTTTACCAATCTTGTTTGCTCAAGCCGTAAGGATACGAGAAGCTGCCAACTAACGAATGCAGTGCCAGTACAATCGTGTGGCTAGCTATATAAGTCGAAATAACGGCTAACGCGGGTATTGAGCCCTAAAGCTTGTGCTACTCGCCTAGTAGCGAGTTGTTGACTCTCGGACATGCTCCCGAGCGCTATAAACCAATACCTGATCGATCAATATAAGGGTGGCCGATCCACTTTATGGCTTATTCAGGTAGTTTTGATGATATTTTGTACTGTAACAATGGGATAGCAATCCCTCTATACTACTTTTAGGTAGTGAATTATCCCTGTTATTAAATATTTACAAACATGCCGCTAAGCCGCTTGAATACTGGCTTTATAAATAGTTTCATTCCTTGACAATACTTGCATAGTATCTCTAAACTTAGCATCTGTGGGAAATTGTGGATATTTGTGGATCTATTAATTTTAACAAGGATGAATTGACGTGTTTCGTGGTGCGAGCGCTATAAACCTTGATACTAAAGGACGGATCGCCATTCCAAAGCGATACCGGGAGACGTTGCACGCCGAATTTAATCGTCAGTTGGTCATTACTGTCGATTTTGACGACCCCTGTTTACTGCTATATCCGCTAGAAGCTTGGCAGAAGATCGAAGCCAAGTTATTGCGGTTATCAGACACCCAAAAGTCAGAGCGTTCGTTGAAACGAATGTTACTCGGCTATGCCCACGAATGTGAATTAGACACCAATGGGCGCCTGCTATTGCCCCCTCCTCTGCGTCAGTACGCCAACTTAGACAAGCGTGCGATGTTGGTGGGCCAATTGAATAAATTTGAGCTGTGGGATGAAGCGCAATGGCAGCAACAGATCCAACTTAGCCATGAAATGATTCAAAGCGAAGCGTTTGCGGATAGCGAACGTTTGGCTGACTTCTCTTTGTAATAAAGAGATTAACCTAATAGATAGAAGAGAGCGATGACTCAAGAATTTGCGCACTTATCAGTACTGTTAAACGAAACAGTAGCAGGCCTCAACATTAAGCCTGATGGCATCTATATTGATGGCACCTTTGGACGTGGTGGGCACTCTAGAGAAGTGCTCAAGCAGTTAGGCTCCACTGGTCGCCTCATCGCTATCGATCGCGATCCGCAGGCGATTGCCGCAGCGGAGCAGTTTGCTGATGATAAACGTTTTACTATCGTGCATGGTGGGTTTGGTCAGTTAGCGCAATATGTTAACGAGCTTAACCTCAAAGGTAAGATAGACGGCATCTTATTTGATTTTGGTGTTTCGTCTCCGCAACTTGATGATGCCGAACGTGGCTTTAGCTTTCTGCGCGATGGTCCGCTCGATATGCGCATGGATAACTCACAAGGCGAAACCGCAGCACAATGGCTAGCTCGCGCCGAAATTGAAGATATGGCTTGGGTATTTAAAACCTATGGCGAGGAGAAAAACGCCCGTCATATTGCCCGCTGCATCGCGGCCGATCGTGATAAAACCCCCTTTTTACGCACCAAAGAGTTAGCGGATTTGATCGCGCGTATCAGTAAGAGTAAAGAGCGTAACAAACACCCTGCAACTCGAGTGTTTCAAGCGATTCGTATCTACATTAACAGCGAATTAGAACAGATAGATCAAGCGCTTGAAGGCGCTTTAAGTGTGCTTGCACCACAAGGGCGCTTATCGGTCATCAGTTTTCATTCGTTAGAAGATCGTATGGTAAAGCGTTTTATTCGCCGCCACAGTCAGGGAGAGTCTGTGCCTCACGGTTTACCTATTACCGAGGCTGAAATCAATAAAACTAAATTACTCAAGCCGATAGGTAAGGCGATTAAGCCGTCAGCAGAAGAGATTGAGCGCAACGCCAGAGCCCGAAGTTCGGTATTACGCATCGCTGAGCGGCTCGATTATTAACTTCGCGTTGCGTTTTGAGATAAGGGGCGCTAGTGAGTAAAACACAGCTCAACTTGACCCGCATCGTGTTGTTGGATTTATGGCATCACAAGTGGGTGCTGTTGCTCGCGGTGGCCGTGTTAGCTAATGCCGTGTTGGTGGTGTACACCAGCCATGCCAGTCGCAAATACACCAGTCAGTGGGAAGAGTTATTGCAAGAGCGTGACCGCCTCGATATTGAGTGGCGTAATTTGCTGTTAGAAGAGCAGTCGCAATCTGAGCACAGCCGTGTGACTCGTATAGCGACCAAAGAATTAGAGATGATTAGGCCCTTGCCTAACGAAGAAGTGGTGATAAGAATACCGTGAAAAAGCAGGCTAAACGTAAGCAAAAACCACAACTTATCCACTGGCGTCT
Organism: Shewanella sp. 492; assembly: GCF_059338445.1. Taxonomy (NCBI): domain Bacteria; kingdom Pseudomonadati; phylum Pseudomonadota; class Gammaproteobacteria; order Alteromonadales; family Shewanellaceae; genus Shewanella; species Shewanella sp. 492. The sequence continues at coordinate 3,586,262 of NZ_CM181702.1, read as the reverse complement.
ATACGTCGTCGTGGCGTTTGTGTGTCTGTTGTTTACCAGCTTAGTGGGACGCGCGGCGTATATTCAGATTATTGAGCCCGAAAGACTGCGTCACGAGAGTGATATGCGCACGTTACGTACCACGAGCCGCGAAGTACATCGAGGCTTGATCACCGACCGCAACGGCGAAATGCTTGCCGTAAGTGTGCCGGTTAAGGCGGTTTATGCCGATCCTAAAGTGGTGCATGATAAAGACGGTTTTGCCGATATGCGTCGCTGGCAAGCGTTGGCCGACGTATTGCACGAACCTAAAAGCGAGATTCTGGCGCGGGTGCAATCAAACCCTAAGCGACGCTTTACCTACCTTAAGCGCCAAGTCACGCCCGCCGTTGCCGATTACATTAAGCAGCTTAAGTTACCCGGCGTGTACCTAAAAGCCGAGTCACGGCGCTACTATCCAACCAGTGAAATTTCGGCGCAGCTGGTGGGGCTGACCAATATTGATGATATCGGTATTGAAGGCATTGAAAATACCTATAACGACTGGCTGACGGGCACGCCGACTAAGCAACAGGTACGTAAGTCTCGCGATGGTCATGTGGTTGAACGGTTAGACATGGTGCAAGCGGGTGAAAACTCTAATGATTTAGTGCTCAGTATCGATCAGCGCATTCAGCAGTTAGCCTACCGCGAGATTAAGCGTACCACGGAAATTAACCAAGCCACGTCCGCATCGATTGTGGTGCTCGATGTGCATACCGGTGAAGTGCTAGCGATGGCGAATACACCCTCTTACAACCCTAACTCTCGCGAAAATTTGCAGAGTTACCGCATGCGTAATCGTGCCCTTACTGATGCCTATGAACCGGGCTCAACCATTAAGCCGTTTGTGGTCGCGGCGGCATTGGAAGCGGGCACCATTGAAGCCAATCAGATTTTTAAGACTCATCCGGGGCGCATTCGCATCGGCGGCAAAATTGTGCGTGATGGACGTAACTACGGTGACATGAGCCTTGCCGATGTATTGGTGCATTCAAGCAACGTGGGCATGACCCAAATTGCGCTCTCTATGCCGGTGCAAGAGCTATTAGGTTATTACCAAGCGATGGGGCTGGGCAGCTATTCAGGCATTAACCTTCCGGGTGAAAGCGCCGGGCTCATTCATGATCGCCGCCGCTGGTCTGATTTTGAACGTGCGACCCTCTCTTTTGGTTATGCCTTAACAGTAACGCCGCTGCAGATAGCCAGAATGTACGCCATGCTCGGCAGTGGTGGCATCTTGTATCCTTCATCCATTCTTAAATTAAATCAGCCACCTGAAGGGCAGCGCGTGGTATCGACCGAGGTGGCCGAAAACGTAATGCAGATGCTGATCGGGGTGACCGAGCCCGGTGGCACCGCCAAGAAAGCCCATATTGATGGTTACCCGGTTGCGGGTAAAACGGGCACAGCACGTAAGGCGGTAGCTGGTGGCTATGGTGACGACTACGTGGCGTTATTCGCTGGTGTGGCTCCGGTACATAATCCTAAGTTGGCGATTGTCGTCGTGGTCAACGAACCCAAAGGCGATCGTTATTATGGCGGTGATATTGCAGCTCCAGTGTTTGCCAAAGTGATGTCAGGGGCGTTACAGATGTTGAATGTTGAGCCTATTAGTGCTCCAGAAAAAGTGAGATTAGCCGGTAATGTTAGGAGAGGTGAATAATGTTACTGCGTGATGTACTGGCGCCCTGGTTTCATTATGCGGGCCCAGAAGCGATGACACATTTAAGTTTAGATAGCCGCGATATTTCGCCTGGCTGTGTCTTCATTGCCGTGCCTGGCCACCAGGTCGATGGTCGGCAATATATTGCAACCGCCTTTGCAAATGGTGCGAATGCCGCCATTGTGCATACCGACTCGCCAGAGTTGCATGGGCAAGTGAGCCATGAAGGTGGCTTACAGATTTTTTTCTTTCAACTATCACGTCAGTTGTCAGCCTTATCGGCGCAAGTTTATCACTTGGGCGTCGAGCGTTGTAAAATCATCGGCGTGACTGGCACTAACGGCAAAACGTCGGTTACCCAATTAATTGCCCAGTTGTGTGAGAGCATGGCATGTCGCAGTGCGGTTATGGGTACCCTAGGTAATGGGATTTGGGGGCAGTTAGTCGATAGCGGTAATACCACTGCCGATCCTATTACTGTGATGCGTCAGCTGCATGAGTTTAATCGCCAAGGCGCACAGGTGTGTGCCATGGAAGTATCGAGTCATGGGCTGGTACAAGGGCGTGTCGATGCGGTGCCCTTTGATGTGGCGGTATTTACTAATTTAAGCCGTGATCACCTCGATTATCACGGTACGATGGACGCCTATGGCGCTGCAAAGCAGCGGTTATTTCGTTTTGCCTCCTTGTCTCATGGGCTACTTAATATCGACGATCCTGTTGGTGAGCAGTGGCTCGATGATAGCCATGGCCAACCCCTTGTCGGTTACAGCGTTAACGCTCATCCTCGTGCTGCCATTTACACCACAGAGGTAAAGCAACATGCTAATGGCGTCAGTGCCACATTAGTTTGGCCAGAGGGACAAGCCCAAGTGGATAGCCCATTATTGGGCATATTTAACCTGGCCAATTTGGTCGCCGCATTAGGAGCTTTGTATCTGTGTGGTTACTCCATGGCAGAGCTGCTTAAGCATGTGGCAAGGTTACAACCTGTCGCTGGGCGCATGGAGCGTTTTACGACCCAAAATGGCGTGACGTTAGTGGTGGATTATGCCCACACGCCAGATGCACTCGCCCAAGCATTAACGGCGCTTAGAGGCCATTGTCAAGGGCAGCTGTGGTGTCTGTTTGGCTGTGGTGGCGATAGGGATAAAGGCAAACGCCCATTGATGGCACAAGCTGGCGAGGCGCATGCCGATCGTCTAATGGTCACCAGTGATAATGCCCGTAGCGAAACCCCCGAAGCTATTATTGCCGATATTATCGCCGGACTTACTCAACCTGAGATGGCGCTGACAAATGTTGACCGCCAGCAAGCGATTGAGCAAGTGGTGGCCAATGCAGCCCCGGGCGATCTAATTTTACTGGCAGGTAAAGGCCATGAGGCTTATCAAGAGATAGCTGGGCGCCGTATCGATTATGATGAACGCGCCTTAGCGGCCGCGATTGCTGGGAGAGCCGTATGATCCCCTTAACCTTAACGCAGTTAGCCACTCAACTCGGTGGCAGATTAGTCGGTGATGACTTAACGGTAAGCAAAGTGGCTAGCGATAGCCGCGCCGTCGATGCGCAGACCTTATTTGTCGCCCTAAAAGGGGAGCGTTTCGACGGCCATGACTTTGCCGCCACAGCGGTTGATAACGGAGCCGCGGCTTTGTTAGTCGAGCGTGTGTTGCCATTACCCGTACCGCAGTTGGTCGTAGGCAATAGTCAGCTGGCGATGGGCCAAATAGGTGCCTTTGTAAAACAACAAGTTGCGCCTAAGTCGCTGGCGCTGACCGGCTCTAATGGCAAGACCAGTGTTAAAGAGATGGTCGCGACGATTTTGTCTCAGCGGCATCAGGTACTTTACACCGCGGGTAACTTCAATAATGAGATTGGCGTGCCCTTAACCCTGCTGCGTTTAGAGCCGCAACATGAATTTGGCGTGTTCGAATTAGGCGCTAATCATATCGGCGAGATTAATTACACTTCATCTTTAGTGCAACCGGATGTGGCTCTGGTTAATAATGTCGCCTCGGCGCACCTAGAGGGTTTTGGTTCACTGGACGGTGTGGCTAAGGCCAAGTCTGAAATTTTCAACCATCTGGCAAAAGCAGGCGTTGCGGTGATCAATGCCGATGACGCTTTTGCCGATGTGATGCATGCTGCGGTCGCAGGCATTGCACAGCTGACCTTTTCGATACAAGAGAGCACTGAAGCTGAGCCAGAGCTTGCTAAGCGGGCCGATGTCGTCGCTTGCGACTTACGGGCCGATGTAGTGGGACGCTATTGCTTTAACCTGCACTATCAGCAGCAGTGCTATCCGGTGAGTTTGCCGTTGTCGGGGCGCCATCAGGTGAGTAATGCCTTAGCAGCCACCGCATGTTGTTTAGCCTTAGGGCTGTCGCTGCACGAGATTGTCGATGGCTTACACAAATTGATGCCGGTAAAAGGCCGTATGTTGCCCACACAGCTGGGACGAATTTTGTTAGTCGATGACAGTTACAACGCCAATCCTGCCTCGGTAGGGGCGGCAATTGACTGGCTTCAAGAAATTAACGGAAATCGCTGTTTAGTGCTGGGCGATTTAGGCGAATTAGGTGACAATGCGTCCCTTTTACATTGGCAGCTCGGTGAAAAGGCCAAGTTGCAAGGGATCGATGCCTTGTTCTCACTCGGAGAGCTTAGCCGAAACAGCAGTGACGCATTTTCGGGGCAACACTTTACCCATTTAGATGAGTTAGTAGTCGATTTAATTAATTATTTTAACCAGTTAGATGGAGATTTGACTGTGTTAGTCAAAGGCTCTCGCAGTGCCAAAATGGAGCGCGTGGTCGAAGCCCTAATTGCCGCCTTCGAGCGCAAGGAGTTGTGTTAATGCTGGTTTATCTGGCTGAGTATTTAACCCAGTATTATTCAGGGTTTAACGTTTTTTCTTATGTGACATTTAGGGCGATCCTTGGTCTGTTAACTGCCATGCTATTTAGCCTGTGGTGGGGGCCTAAGATGATTGAACGTTTGCAGTTATTGCAAATTGGCCAAGTGGTGCGTAACGATGGCCCTGAATCACACTTTAGTAAGCGCGGAACCCCTACCATGGGGGGATTGCTGATCTTAGCCGGCGTGTTTATTAGTGTGCTGCTGTGGGGAGATTTGGGCAGCCGTTATGTGTGGGTGATGTTGTTTGTACTGGCGGCTTTTGGTCTGATTGGTTTTATTGATGACTACCGTAAGGTGGTGCGTAAAGATACCAAGGGCTTGATTGCTCGCTGGAAGTATATCTTGCAATCATTAGCAGCACTGGCCATCGCTTTTTACTTGTACGCTTCGGCGCAAACTGTGGGCGAAACCCAGTTGGTGGTCCCGTTCTTTAAAGATGTGATGCCGCAGTTGGGTGGGCTCTTTATCGTCTTGGCTTACTTCACCATTGTTGGGTCAAGTAACGCGGTTAACTTGACCGACGGTCTCGATGGCTTGGCGATTATGCCAACGGTGATGGTGGCGGCGGCGTTTGCTCTGATTGCCTATCTTTCAGGGCACGTGCAGTTTGCTAGCTATTTACACATTCCCTATCTGCCAGGTTCAGGTGAGTTGGTGATTGTCTGCACCGCAATTGTGGGCGCAGGCTTGGGTTTCTTGTGGTTTAACACTTACCCAGCACAAGTCTTTATGGGCGATGTGGGCTCTTTGTCATTAGGCGCGGCGCTCGGAACCATAGCCGTGCTAGTACGCCAAGAGATTTTACTGGTGATCATGGGCGGCGTATTTGTAATGGAAACCGTGTCGGTCATCTTGCAGGTGGGATCATACAAGCTGCGCGGCCAACGCATTTTTAGAATGGCACCCATCCATCACCACTACGAATTAAAAGGCTGGCCAGAACCACGGGTGATTGTTCGTTTCTGGATTATTTCACTGTTTTTAGTGTTGCTAGGCTTAGCAACCTTAAAGTTAAGGTAAACACTCATGACGAGTAGTTATACGCACATAGTATTAGGACTGGGAGCCACAGGGCTGTCGGTGGTGCGTTATTTAACGAAACAAGGGATCACGCCACTGGTGATGGACAGCCGCGAGCATCCGCCTGGCCGTGAAGCTCTGAGCTGTGATTTCCCGCAGGTCGAGTTGCTTACCGGTGGATTTGATTGTCGCTATTTAGTGCAAGCGAGCCAAATTGTGATTAGTCCAGGCATCCCGCTCGATACCCCGGAAATTAGGGTTGCTAGCGATATGGGGATTGATGTGGTCGGTGATGTGGAGCTGTTTGCTCGTGCGATAGCCGATCGCCCAGCCTGCGTGATTGGTATCACTGGCTCAAACGGCAAGTCAACCGTCACGACATTGGTGGGAGAGATGGCCGCGAGTGCCGGGCTTGATTATGCCCTGGGCGGCAATATTGGCGTGCCAGTATTAGATCTGCTTGACCAGCAAGCAGACTTGTATGTACTGGAACTGTCTAGTTTCCAATTAGAGACCACGCACAGCCTTAAATGTATTAGCGCAACGTGTCTCAATATCAGTGAAGATCATATGGATCGCTACGCCGATTTAGAGGCGTATCGTCAGGCCAAGTTAAGTCTATATGCTCAGGCTAAGTTGGTGATTGTCAATCGCGATGACGCGCAAACCATGCCTGGCGAGCCGATGAACCTGCAAAGCTTTGGCCTATCGGCCCCTGAAGGCGATGAATGGGGCATTGAGCACGGCATGCTGGTGCATGGCACCACAGAATATGTGGCGGTAAGCGAGCTTGCCCTTGTCGGCAGCCACAACCACGCTAACTTGTTAGCCGCGATGGCGCTAGCCGATAGCGCCGATATCCCTAAGGCCGCTATGGTGCAAGTGGCCCAGCAGTTTACCGGGTTAGCTCACCGTTGTGAGTTAGTCGCGAAACGCCATGGCGTGATGTATGTGAATGATTCTAAGGCGACCAATGTGGGCGCTACCCTGGCGGCATTACAAGGGTTGGCTAGCCATACCGGTGAGATTTTACTCATCGCAGGTGGTGACGGTAAAGGCGCAGACTTTTCGCCGCTTAAAGATGCACTGCAGGGCGTCAGCCAGCTAATCACCTTAGGCAAAGATGGCGATAATATTGCGGCATTGTTTGACGGCGCAATAAAGGTCGACTCTATGGCCGCAGCGGTTGAGCAAGCGGCTCGCTTAGCGAACGATGGCGACATAGTGCTGCTATCACCGGCGTGCGCTAGCCTCGACATGTATCGTAACTTTATGGAACGTGGCGACGATTTTCGTGCGCAAGTCATTGCGCTCGATACCGAGGCTGGGCATGCGTAGCCATGAGCGCCAACTCAACCTATTTGGAAGCGGCCTTCATTGGTCGCTACCTAATCTGTTTAGTCAGCGTGATGCGCCGGGCATGCAGCTATACGATCGCTCGTTACTGTTTGCCATTATCGGTTTAATTTGTTTCGGTTTTATTATGGTGATGTCGGCTTCTATGCCAGAGGCACAGACATTAACCGGTAATCCATTTCATTTTGTGTGGCGTCATGTCGCCTATATCTGCGGGTGTGTGATTATCGCCGCCGCGGTATTGCGAGTTGAGATGTACCGTTGGCAACAGTTTAGTCCGATATTATTGCTGTTGGTTGGCATTATGTTGGTCTTGGTGCCCCTTATCGGTACCACGGTTAATGGTGCCACACGCTGGTTAGCCGTTGGGCCGGTGCGCATTCAGGTGGCTGAGCTCGCTAAGTTTGCCTTTGCGATCTACATGGCTGGGTATTTGGTCAGGCGACATCAAGAGGTGCGTGAGAACGCTAAAGGCTTCTATAAACCGATCGCAGTATTTGCGCTTTATGCCTTCTTGATCTTACTGCAACCGGACTTAGGTACTGTGGTGGTGCTGTTTGTGGGCACGGTCGGGTTATTGTTTTTAGCCGGGGCGAGATTGCTCGACTTCTTTGCGTTGATCTTAACCGGTGCGGTGGCATTTGTTGTCTTGGTGATGTTAGAGCCTTATCGGATGGCACGAGTCACTTCGTTTAGGGATCCCTGGCAGGACCCTTTTGGTAGCGGCTACCAATTGACGCAATCGTTAATGGCTTATGGTCGTGGCGACTGGTTTGGTCAAGGATTGGGTAACAGTATTCAAAAGTTGGAATACCTCCCCGAGGCTCATACCGACTTTATTTTTGCGGTGATTGGGGAAGAGTTGGGTTTTGTTGGCATCATTTTTGTGTTGTCGGCTTTATTATTTGTGGCGCTTCGGGCGATTAAGCTGGGCAATTTATGCTTACTCAGAGATAGGGCTTTTGAAGGCTATTTAGCCTATTCAATTGGCATCTGGTTTTGCTTTCAAACCGTGGTCAATGTGGGGGCTAGCATTGGCATGTTGCCGACAAAAGGGTTAACTCTGCCTTTTATTAGCTATGGCGGCAGTAGCCTTTGGGTGATGACCGCGGCCGCGATGATATTAATTAGAATTGACCATGAACGGCGATTAAGCCTGATACAGGCAGTACAAGGCAAGGTGAAATAATGGTCTTACAAAAACGTATTTTGATCATGGCTGGCGGCACGGGAGGGCATGTATTCCCGGCGTTAGCGGTGGCCAAGCATTTAGCCAAACGAGGCTGGCAGGTGCGTTGGTTGGGCACCGCAGAGCGGATGGAGGCGCGCCTTGTGCCTCAGCATGGCTTTGATATCGACTTTATCGATATCAAAGGGGTGCGTGGTAATGGTGTGCTGCGTAAGTTGGCGGCGCCGTTTAAAATTGTGCGCTCAATTATGCAAGCCCGTGAGGTGATTAACGAATTTAAGCCTGATGTGGTATTAGGCATGGGCGGTTTTGCCAGTGGTCCTGGTGGCATAGCCGCAAGGCTTAGCGGTATTCCGCTGGTGTTGCATGAGCAAAATGCAATTCCCGGCATGACCAATAAACTGTTGTCGCGTATCGCCAGCCGTGTGCTGTGTGCTTTCGATAACACCTTTGAGAGTGGCGCCGAAGTGGTGGGTAACCCCATACGCCGCGAGCTGATTAACTTAGGCCAGCGCCGCGCAGTCAGCACCGATGACGCCTTGCGTGTGTTAGTGGTGGGCGGCAGTTTGGGCGCTAAGGTCTTTAACGACTTAATGCCGGCAGTGGTGGCTGAGGTGAGTCAGCATCATTCGATCACTGTGTGGCATCAGGTGGGCAAAGGCAACCTGGCGAGTGTTGAAAACGACTATTTACAACGTGGCCAGTCAGGCATAGTCAAAGTGGCTGAATTTATTGATGATATGGAAGCTGCGTATCGCTGGGCCGATGTGGTGTTGTGCCGCGCTGGCGCGCTGACGGTGTCAGAAGTGGCGGCGGTTGGCTTACCGAGTATGTTGGTGCCTTATCCCCATGCGGTAGATGATCATCAAACCAAAAATGCCCAAGTATTAGTTGAGGCAGGCGGCGCCTTTTTATTGCCGCAAGCCGTATTAGATAGTGACAAATTGATCAGTAAACTGCAGATGCTGGCGAGTGATCGCAACGCCCTGAGAGAGATGGGCGAATTGGCGAGAAGTGTCGCAGTGTTAGATGCAACAGAGCGAGTGGCGGCCGTGTGCACCGCGCTGGCAAATAAGGATTCAGATGAGTAAAACCGAAGAAAAATACGCCCCTTTAAGAAGCATTATCCCTGAGATGCGCCGGGTTAAACAGATCTATTTTGTTGGCATCGGTGGTGCGGGTATGGGGGGTATTGCCGAAGTGTTGCTCAATGAGGGCTACCGTCTAAGTGGATCGGATATCGCCGATAATGCTGTGACCACTCGTTTACGTCGTTTAGGCGCCACTGTATATATCGGCCATAAGGCTGCACAAGTGCAAGGCGCCGATGTGGTAGTGGTGTCCACCGCGATTGATGCCACTAATCCTGAAATTTTGGCGGCTAAAGATCTGCGCATTCCCATTGTTCGCCGGGCAGAAATGCTGGCCGAATTGATGCGCTATCGTCACGGCATTGCCGTTGCCGGTACTCATGGTAAAACCACCACCACCAGTTTAATTGCCAGTATTTATGGTCAGGCTGAGCGCGATCCTACTTTCGTCATTGGCGGTTTGCTTAATAGCGCCGGCACCAATGCACGTTTAGGTAAGAGCCGTTATTTGATAGCCGAAGCGGACGAGAGTGATGCGAGCTTCCTGCACCTGCAACCTATGGTGAGTGTGATCACCAATATTGAAGCCGATCACATGGACACCTATGGCGGTGATTTTGAGAAGCTCAAAGCCACCTTTATCGACTTTTTGCACAATCTGCCTTTTTACGGGGTGGCGGTGGCCTGTATTGACGACCCAGTGGTAAGAGAGTTGTTGCCTCGCATCAGTCGCAAGGTGGTGACTTACGGCTTTAGCGAAGATGCCGATGTGCAGGCGCTCAATTTTGTACAGCAAGGTTATCGTTGTAGCTTTACCGTGCGCCGTGAGGCGATGGCCGATCTGGACTTAAGCGTTAACTTACCTGGGCAACACAATGTGCTTAATGCCTTGGCGGCTATTGCCGTGGCAACCGAAGATGAAATTGAAGATGATGCCATTGTTAAAGCCTTGGCTGAATTTCAGGGTATTGGCCGTCGTTTTCAGCAGTTGGGTGAATTTAACACTCAAGCGGGTAGCGTGATGTTAGTCGATGACTATGGGCATCACCCCAGTGAAGTCGCGGCAACCATTAGGGCGGCTCGCTCTGGCTGGCCGGATAAGCGTCTGGTGATGCTGTATCAGCCCCATCGTTACAGCCGTACTCGCGATTTGTATGATGATTTTGTCGATGTGCTGGCTCAGGTCGACTGCTTGTTGTTACTCGATGTATATAGCGCTGGTGAAGCACCAGTGCCGGGCGCCGATAGTCGTGCCTTGTGTCGCTCAATTCGTCAACGTGGGCAACTTGACCCTATTTTTGTCGCCGATCCACAGCAATTAGAAACGATTTTACCTGGGGTGTTACAAGAGGGTGACCTATTACTGACTCAAGGTGCTGGCAACATTGGGGCAATTAGCCGCCAATTGGCCGATGCCAATTTGTTATTTGAACCTGTGGAAGTGTGACGGTCTTACCAAGGTTAAGGTAGGCCGAGGATGAAGCTTTTGACGCTATGGTTGAGGTCGTTATAATGCCAGGTTATTTAATAAGTTACACGTGTAGTTGTGTGGTTGTTTTTCATCCTAAATCAAGTGCGTTAGGGCGGTAATTCGTGTCCTGGAACGAACGGTTTAAACGTGGGCGAGAGCGACTATTACAGGTCGATTGGTATCTGTGCCTTGGATTGATCTTTCTGTTTCTGGTATTCAGTGCGCTGCTTATGGGAGCGTGGAAGTTAAACCTAGTGCTCAACGATGCCGATGCCTTGCCTATTGAGGCGGTGGCGGTAAAGGGCGATAGACAATTTACCAGTGACGCAGAGATCCAAGCGGCACTGAAAGATTTGATGCAGCGTAGTTTTTTTTCGGCTGACGTGAATCAGGTACAAGAGGCACTAGAAAGTTTGCCTTGGGTGTATCAAGCGTCGGTGCGACGTGAGTGGCCGGCAAAGCTTAAGGTCTATCTGGTAGAGCAAAAAGCTGTTGCCCATTGGAATGAAGTCGATTGGGTTAATGAGCAAGGGCAAGTATTTGAGGCACCAATGAAACCTGGAATAGATGAATTACCGAGTTTAGTTGGCCCAAACGATCAGGCGATGTCGGTGTTAACCCACTATCGCCAGATCGGTGAGTTACTCACCATAAATGGATTTAAATTAACCCATTTAGAGTTGAGTCCTCGACATGCATGGCTGGGTGTTTTAGACAGCGGCATAGAGTTAAATTTAGGACGAGAAGATAAAATGGCACGGGTTCAACGGTTTATCGATGTGTACCCCACATTGGTTGCGCAAGGCAAACCTGTCGCCAGAGTGGATTTGCGCTACGATACCGGGTTGGCCGTAGGTTGGGATAATGCACAAGATGAGAGCCATTAAGTAATGACCAAGAATCAAGATAGAAATCTGATCGTTGGATTGGACATAGGGACATCGAAGGTCGCAGTGATCATTGGCGAGGTGTTACCTGATGGAGAGATCAGTGTCGTTGGCTTAGGCAGTCATCCTTCTCGCGGCATGGATAAAGGCGGTGTTAACGATCTCGACTCTGTGGTGCGCAGTGTTCAACGTGCATTGGATCAGGCCGAGTTGATGGCCGACTGCCAAGTGGCCTCGGTCTATTTAGGCATTTCGGGTAAGCATATCCAATGCCAAAACGAAAATGGCATGGTCTCGATTAACGACGAAGAAGTCACTCAAGAAGATGTCGATAACGTTATCCACACTGCTCGTTCGGTTAAGATCCCAACTGAGCGCCGTATTTTGCATGTGTTGCCGCAAGAATATGCGATTGATGTGCAAGATGGTATTAAGAGCCCTATCGGTATGTCGGGCATGCGTATGGAAGCCAAGGTGCATATCGTTACTTGTGCTAACGACATGGCTAAAAATATCACTAAGAGTGTCGAGCGTTGCGGGTTAAAGGTTGATGATCTGGTGTTTTCTGCCATTGCTTCGGCGGATTCGGTATTAACTGACGACGAGAAAGATTTAGGTGTATGTCTGGTCGATATGGGCGGCGGTACAACCGATATCACTATCTATACCAATGGCGCGCTACGTCATTGTGCCGTAGTACCAGTGGCAGGTAATCAAGTGACTAATGATATTGCCAAAATATTCCGTACGCCTTTGTCTCATGCTGAGCAGATAAAGGTGCAGTATGCCAGTGCGCGTAGTTCCATGGTCAGCCGTGAAGACAGTATCGAAGTGCCATCGGTCGGTGGGCGTCCGTCGCGTACTATGTCGCGCCACACCTTGGCTGAAGTGGTCGAGCCTAGATACCAAGAGCTGTTTGAATTAGTCCGTAAAGAATTACGAGACTGCGGCATGGAAGATCAAGTCGCCGCGGGCATTGTATTGACAGGCGGCACGGCATCGATTGAAGGTGCGGTAGATGTGGCAGAAGCCACCTTTGGTATGCCAGTGCGTGTAGCTGAGCCATTAGCGGTAAAAGGCTTATTTGAATATGTAAACCAACCCATCTACTCCACGGGAGTTGGGTTGTTGCATTACGGCGCAAGAAGGGTGATCGAACGTCAGTTTGAGCGCCCAGAGCGTCAAGGGGTCACCAGTCTTTGGAATCGAGTCCAGAGCTGGTTTAAGGGCGAGTTTTAATTTAATAACGCAGACTAAACGGAGATAATACCATGTTTGAGATCATGGATAGTCATTCAGACGAGGCGGTGATTAAAGTTATCGGCGTCGGTGGAGGTGGCGGCAACGCTGTCGAACATATGGTCAAGCACAACATCGAAGGTGTTGAGTTTGTTGCCACAAATACAGATGCTCAGGCGTTACGTAAGTCTGCGGCTGGCACAACGATCCAACTGGGTCGTGATGTCACTAAAGGGCTCGGCGCCGGGGCAAACCCTGAAATCGGTCGTTTAGCGGCAGAAGAAGATAGAGAAAATATCCGCAATGCAATTAAAGGCTCAGATATGATCTTTATTGCAGCAGGTATGGGCGGTGGTACAGGTACTGGCGCTGCGCCAGTGGTTGCCGAGATCGCCCGTGAAGAGGGCATTCTCACCGTTGCAGTGGTGACTAAGCCGTTTCCTTTCGAAGGTAAAAAGCGCATGGCTTATGCGGACCAAGGTATCGAACTGCTCGCGAAGCATGTTGACTCTTTGATCACGATTCCCAACGAGAAGCTGCTTAAAGTATTAGGCCGTGGCACCTCTTTACTCGACGCATTCGCCGCCGCAAACAACGTATTGCTTGGTGCGGTGCAAGGTATTGCCGAGCTTATCACTCGCCCAGGTCTTATCAACGTGGATTTCGCGGATGTGAAAACCGTCATGTCAGAGATGGGTAATGCCATGATGGGGACTGGCGTGGCCAGTGGCGAAGACCGTGCAGAAGAAGCGGCCGAAGCTGCTGTAGCCAGTCCGCTGCTAGAAGATATCGATCTTGCTGGTGCGCGTGGTGTATTGGTTAACATCACCGCCGGTATGGACATGAGCATCGAAGAGTTCGAAACCGTGGGTAACCATGTTAAGGCTTATGCATCTGACAACGCGACTGTGGTAGTGGGCGCGGTTATCGACCCAGAAATGAGCGATGAGCTACGTGTAACGGTTGTTGCAACAGGTATTGGCGCCGAGAAAAAGCCTGACATTCAGTTGGTGTCTAAGCCTGCTCCACGTCAAGAGCAAGTGGCTGCCACCGAGGTTAAGGTTGAGTTACCTGTTGAAGAGGCGATGCAACCTATGGTCGGTGGTAATGTCATGCCGGTGCACAAAGTTGAGCCGACAATTCAGCCTAAAAACGATCTTGATTACTTAGATATTCCGGCGTTTTTGCGCAAGCAAGCTGATTAATCGGCTGTGTATAGCAGGGTGGATTGCGGTTATTATCAAGATAACTGGTGAGTTGATTTAACCAGTATATTTTGGTGAAATGGCAAACATATGCTAGCATGTCCGACCTGCTGCGCTTATGCGCGCTGTTTTGTTGTGCAAAAACACATTGCTTTGGTTGAGATATAACGGGTAACTACATGATTTTTCAAAGAACTGTTAAAGAGATGGTTAAAACCACCGGTGTCGGATTGCATTCCGGTAATAAGGTGACTTTGACGATCAAGCCCGCACCAGTCAATACCGGAATCGTCTTGGTACGTACCGACTTAACCCCGAACGTTGCGATAGCAGCCAAGGCGGATCAAGTGCGTGAAACGACCATGTGTACTGCGCTGGTCAATGATGATGGTGTTCGTATTTCAACGATAGAGCATCTGTTTGCCGCATTAGCGGGACTTGGGATCGACAACGCTATCATTGAAGTCGATGCGCCCGAGATTCCGATCATGGATGGCAGTGCCAGTCCATGGGTTTTCCTGCTGCAATCAGTAGGAATACAAGAACAGACAGCAGCAAAGAAATATTTAAGGATCAAGCGTCCCATACGTGTTGAAGATGGTGATAAGTGGGCCGAGTTACGTCCATATAAAGGTTTTAGAGTCGATTTTGCTATCGATTTTGATCACCCTGAAATCGCCAGAAGTCAGCAACATATGGTGATGGATTTTTCTTCATCAGCTTTCGTTCGTGATATTAGTCGTGCAAGAACCTTTGGGTTTATGCGTGATATTGAATATCTGCGGGCGAACAACCTAGCATTAGGTGGCAGTATGGAGAACGCCGTTGTGCTTGATGAATATCGCGTCCTCAACCCCGATGGTCTGCGTTATGAGGATGAGTTTGTTAAGCACAAGATACTCGATGCGTTTGGCGATCTCTATGTAGCCGGTCATGCGATTGTGGGTGAGTTTTGCGCCTACAAGACAGGCCATGCACTTAACAATCAATTAGTGCGTGCGCTGCTGGCTGAACAAGATGCTTGGGAGCTTGTGAGTTTCGAGAAAGAAGAAGAGGCTCCTGTGAGCTTTGCGGTGCCAAGCGGCGCCACCTTCGCCTAACTCGATATTAAGATTGCCTTGAACGGCTGGCTAAAGCAGCCAGCCGTTTTAGTTTTACGCCTAGTGAACCTTCGGTATGATCAGCTAGGGCCTGTATATGGGCCGCTGCAGTTTCGCTAATCTGGTTGTGAGCTGGCTTTGATTTTGTTTCATACAAGTTCAAGCCTGGGTTGACTTTAACCTCGATAGCGGACAGCATGGGGAGCGTTTCGGCTTGTAACTGCTGTAACATTTTGGGTTTTTGAAAGTTAATTCTAGCGGCCCATGCAGCAGTTGTGGTTTCGATAACAAGAACACCTTGACGGAAATTGGCAACTTTAAGTTGCTCCGTGACAGGACCTGTCATCACCTGTTTCACATAGTGATCCAAGTGAAGTAACAGTTCTGCTTTTTCAGCAAGTGAAGGTAACTGACCTTGTTGATGTAGTAACTGGCTTAGATCCTGCGGGGGCTTTTTCATTTCATCACATAATAAAATGGCTTAATGAGGCTATGAGTGTAACAGTTTTTATTCAAGGTCGAAATGGTGCCACGCGCTGGCAACCAGGCAAACGTTGGCTATTACTCCCTATTTTGCTCATTGCAGCAGGTACCGGGCTATACCAGCATCACGCTAAACAAATTGTGCAGCAACAAAACAACGTTGATAACGAACGTGTTGCTCGAGAAGAACAGCTGCATCAACTCATCGAGTTAAAAGGTGCCACAGAATCGCAGTTGGCGATGCTGGTAACTCATGTCGCCCGCATGCAGGCCAAAGTGACTCGTTTAGAGGCGCTGGGGCAACAAGTTGCCAAAGATTACAAACTCGAAGATCAATTCGATTTCTCTTCAGAAGTCGGTGTCGGCGGCCTGAGTGAACTAGGCAGCAACATCGAACTCGATCAGCTTATCCAAGATATGGATAGGCTAGTCTCTCGCATAGATAACAATAATGTTCAATTAGCACTACTTGAAACAGTGACATCTAATCTCCATATAGATGATGAGCGTTATATCTCGGGACGTCCGATCCAAAAAGGTTGGTTATCATCCCACTACGGTTTACGTAATGACCCTTTTAATGGCAGAAGAACGATGCATAAAGGTATCGACTTTGCTGGTAAAGAGGGGGCCGATGTTGTGGCAACCGCTGGCGGTGTCGTAACCTGGTCAGGCAGTATGTTTGGTTATGGTGAGTTAGTCGAAATTGACCATGGTAATGGTCTGCGTACTCGCTATGGACATAATAAGTCTTTGTCAGTAGCTGTAGGTGATGTGGTCGCCAAAGGCGACAGTATTGCCCAAATGGGCAGTACGGGTCGTTCGACGGGTCCCCATGTGCATTATGAAGTGTTGCGAAATGGGCAGCAGATAGATCCTAAAAAATATGTCTACCGCAAGGCAGGTTAAATTAAAAATAGGCTTTCAGTTTCCATAGAGACTAAGCCAATAACATAAAAGTGGTTCAGATGTTTGGTAAATTACTGACAAAAATATTTGGTAGTCGTAACGATCGCACCCTTAAAGCCCTTAGTAAGGTTGTCATTAAAATTAATGCGCTTGAGGCTGATTTCGAGAAGCTCTCGGATGAAGAATTAAAGGCAAAAACCGCTGAATTTAAGGCGCGCTTAGCTGCAGGAGAGACACTCGATGATGTGTTGCCTGAAGCGTTCGCCGTCGTGCGAGAAGCCTCGAAACGTGTTTTCGATATGCGTCATTTCGATGTGCAATTGCTCGGTGGTATGGTGCTTGACAGTAACCGTATTGCAGAGATGCGCACTGGTGAAGGTAAAACCTTAACAGCCACCCTGCCAGCTTATCTGAACGCACTTACGGGCAAAGGGGTTCACGTGATCACAGTAAACGATTACTTGGCCCGCCGCGATGCCGAAAATAACCGCCCTCTTTTTGAATTCCTTGGCATGACTGTTGGCATTAACGTTGCCGGCTTAGGTCAAGTTGAGAAGAAGATGGCTTACGATGCTGATATTACCTACGGTACCAACAACGAGTTTGGCTTCGATTACTTGCGCGATAATATGGCGTTTTCACCAGCCGAGCGTGTACAGCGTCCGCTGCATTATGCATTGATCGATGAAGTTGACTCGATCCTTATCGACGAAGCGCGTACGCCATTGATCATCTCTGGCGCTGCTGAAGACAGCTCTGAACTGTATAAAAAGATTAACACCCTAATTCCTCATCTTATTCGTCAAGAGAAAGAAGATACCGAAGAGGAAGTGGGCGAGGGCGATTACTCTGTCGATGAAAAAGCCAAGCAGGTTCATTTGACCGAGCGTGGCCAAGAGAAAGTGGAAGTACTGCTTACCGAGCGCGGTATGCTTGCCGAAGGTGATTCACTCTACTCTGCTGCTAATATTTCTTTATTGCACCATGTGAATGCCGCATTGCGTGCACACACATTATTTGAAAAAGATGTCGACTATATCGTGCAAGACAATGAAGTGATCATTGTCGATGAGCATACGGGTCGTACTATGCCGGGGCGTCGTTGGTCTGAAGGTCTGCATCAGGCTGTCGAAGCTAAAGAAGGCGTGCATATTCAAAATGAAAACCAAACGCTGGCATCGATCACCTTCCAGAACTTCTTCCGTCAGTATGAAAAACTGGCTGGTATGACGGGTACTGCCGATACCGAGGCGTTTGAGTTTCAGCATATTTATGGTCTCGATACCGTAGTGATCCCAACCAACCGCCCTATGGTGCGTAAAGATCATCCCGATTTAGTTTACTTAACAGCGGCCGAAAAATATGAAGCGATCATCAAAGACATCATAGATTGCCGTGAGCGCGGTCAGCCTGTATTAGTTGGTACCGTTTCGATTGAGCAATCTGAGCTGCTGCATAGCTTGTTAAAGAAAGCCAAAATCCCACACGAAGTACTTAACGCTAAGTTCCATGAACGTGAAGCTGATATTGTGGCGCAGGCTGGCCGTAAAGGTGCCGTCACGATTGCCACTAACATGGCAGGTCGTGGTACCGATATCGTGTTAGGTGGCAACTGGAATATGGAGATCGAAGCACTCGATAATCCAACACCAGAGCAAAAAGCCAAAATTAAAGCCGATTGGCAAATTAGACACGATGAAGTAGTTGCCGCTGGCGGTTTACATATTCTGGGTACCGAACGCCATGAATCGCGTCGTATCGATAATCAGTTGCGTGGTCGTTCTGGTCGTCAGGGCGACGCCGGTTCTTCACGTTTCTACTTGTCGATGGAAGATAGCTTAATGCGTATCTTCGCTTCAGAGCGTGTTTCTTCAATGATGAAGAAATTGGGTATGGAGAAAGGCGAAGCGATTGAGCATCCATGGGTGTCTCGTGCGATTGAAAATGCGCAGCGTAAAGTAGAAGCGCGTAACTTCGATATCCGTAAACAACTACTCGAGTTCGATGATGTGGCCAACGATCAACGCCAGGTGGTTTACGCACAGCGTAATGAATTGATGGATGCCGACAGTATTCAAGATACTATCGTCAACATCCAAGGCGATGTGGTTAATGCACTTATCGATCAATACATTCCACCTCAGTCGGTAGAAGAGTTATGGGATGTTCCAGGTCTTGAAACCCGTCTTGAGCAAGAGTATGGCTTAAAGATGCCTGTGCAAGAGTGGTTAGATAAAGAAGATGATCTACACGAAGAAACGTTACGCGAGCGTATCGTCGATACGTGGGTAAAAGCTTATCAAGCTAAAGAAGAGATGGTCGGTGCTCAGGTGCTACGTCAATTCGAGAAAGCGGTCATGTTGCAGACACTCGATGGCCTGTGGAAGGAACACCTAGCGGCAATGGATCATCTACGTCAAGGTATCCACTTACGTGGTTATGCGCAGAAGAATCCAAAGCAAGAGTACAAGCGTGAATCGTTTGAGCTGTTCCAGCAGATGCTAGATACCTTAAAGCATGATGTGATCAGTGTGTTGTCAAAGGTACAAGTGCAAGCGCAGTCCGATGTCGAAGAGATGGAAGAGCGTCGTCGTCAAGAAGAAGCTAAGATCCGTCGCGATTATCAACATGCAGAAGCTGAGGCATTAGTTGGTGCCGAAGAGGCCCAAGCACTTGCAGCGACTCAGCCTGTTGTGCGCGAAGGTGAAAAGGTGGGGCGTAACGATCCCTGTCCATGTGGATCAGGTCGTAAATATAAACAGTGCCATGGCAAATTAAGCTAATTTTGCCAGTCTAATTAAAAAGCCATCCCTGAGGATGGCTTTTTTGATCTTACTCCACTTGCGCCGTGGGAATAATGGTATTTTACGTTGATTATGATGCTTTACATTAAGTGGGGCCCAATAGCGCATCACTTAGCATGCATTAATCAATAGTGTGCATTAGCCAAACTCTATAAACGTATAAAACGTCTAAATCGATATTGCTTCCCTATGTAGTCCTATCAATATAAAGAATCGGCAATTAATCACTTTATAAACCTAGTAAGCACAATGAGCCACTAATAAGTTAGTTCTATTAAGTGGCCGAGCCAGCAATAGCTAATCAGTAATAGCTAAAAGAAGTGCAATGTATCGTGTGTTTTTTACTCGCTCAACTTCACTCTGTGGATAAGGTTGGGGGTAAGTGGTGTGTATTGTGTGGCTATCTAAAAAGATCGCAAAAAGTGCCATTTTTCTTCAAAAACAACTTGCACCCCCCAGATATCCCCCTATAATGCGCAACCACTGACACGGCGAAGCTCGCAGAGATAAGTCGTAAAGCACTAAGTAACTTGGTTAAACACCTAGCTTACAGCGTGGTCAGGCACTGAAAAGTGCCGCATCAAAAAGTTTTCAAAAACTGCTTGACGCGAACCACGGATTGCGTAGAATACGCAGCCCTAGCCACTTGGAACTACCGAGATGTGCTAACGCTCTTTAACAATTTATCAAGTAATCTGTGTGGACACTCACAGGTGTTGAGTTAATCGAAATTGCCTAACCTTCGGGTTGGCAATCAAAGAATTAAATCAATGTAACGATGAGTGTTCATAGCAATATGTACAAACGTTTTTAAGATTCTTCCGAGTCTTTTAAACGGAATCAGAATTCATTGAGCCGAATCGCAAGATTCAACAAAACTTTAATTGAAGAGTTTGATCATGGCTCAGATTGAACGCTGGCGGCAGGCCTAACACATGCAAGTCGAGCGGTAACAGGAAGAAAGCTTGCTTTCTTTGCTGACGAGCGGCGGACGGGTGAGTAATGCCTAGGGAACTGCCCAGTCGAGGGGGATAACAGTTGGAAACGACTGCTAATACCGCATACGCCCTACGGGGGAAAAGAGGGGACCTTCGGGCCTTCTGCGATTGGATGTACCTAGGTGGGATTAGCTAGTTGGTGAGGTAATGGCTCACCAAGGCGACGATCCCTAGCTGTTCTGAGAGGATGATCAGCCACACTGGGACTGAGACACGGCCCAGACTCCTACGGGAGGCAGCAGTGGGGAATATTGCACAATGGGCGCAAGCCTGATGCAGCCATGCCGCGTGTGTGAAGAAGGCCTTCGGGTTGTAAAGCACTTTCAGCGAGGAGGAAAGCTTAAACGTTAATAGCGTTTAGGTGTGACGTTACTCGCAGAAGAAGGACCGGCTAACTTCGTGCCAGCAGCCGCGGTAATACGAGGGGTCCAAGCGTTAATCGGAATTACTGGGCGTAAAGCGTACGCAGGCGGTTTGTTAAGCGAGATGTGAAAGCCCCGGGCTCAACCTGGGAATTGCATTTCGAACTGGCAGACTAGAGTCTTGTAGAGGGGGGTAGAATTTCAGGTGTAGCGGTGAAATGCGTAGAGATCTGAAGGAATACCGGTGGCGAAGGCGGCCCCCTGGACAAAGACTGACGCTCAGGTACGAAAGCGTGGGGAGCAAACAGGATTAGATACCCTGGTAGTCCACGCCGTAAACGATGTCTACTCGGAATTTGGTGTCTTGAACACTGGGTTCCCAAGCTAACGCATTAAGTAGACCGCCTGGGGAGTACGGCCGCAAGGTTAAAACTCAAATGAATTGACGGGGGCCCGCACAAGCGGTGGAGCATGTGGTTTAATTCGATGCAACGCGAAGAACCTTACCTACTCTTGACATCCAGAGAATTCGCTAGAGATAGCTTAGTGCCTTCGGGAACTCTGAGACAGGTGCTGCATGGCTGTCGTCAGCTCGTGTTGTGAAATGTTGGGTTAAGTCCCGCAACGAGCGCAACCCTTATCCTTATTTGCCAGCACGTAATGGTGGGAACTTTAGGGAGACTGCCGGTGATAAACCGGAGGAAGGTGGGGACGACGTCAAGTCATCATGGCCCTTACGAGTAGGGCTACACACGTGCTACAATGGCAAGTACAGAGGGTTGCAAAGCCGCGAGGTGGAGCTAATCTCACAAAGCTTGTCGTAGTCCGGATTGGAGTCTGCAACTCGACTCCATGAAGTCGGAATCGCTAGTAATCGTGGATCAGAATGCCACGGTGAATACGTTCCCGGGCCTTGTACACACCGCCCGTCACACCATGGGAGTGGGCTGCACCAGAAGTAGATAGCTTAACCTTTCGGGGAGGGCGTTTACCACGGTGTGGTTCATGACTGGGGTGAAGTCGTAACAAGGTAGCCCTAGGGGAACCTGGGGCTGGATCACCTCCTTACCTATACGACTAACTTAATGTTTGTTGAGTGTTCACACAGATTACTTGATAGAAAGAAAGAGCAAAAATATACGTGTCTATTTAGACGACGTTAATTTGTTTCAAGTCAAGGCGCTTGAGGAGAGAAAGAGGGAGTGTAGTTCGCTACATGACTGATTGAACGACGAAAGCAACGCTGAATTGAAGCAAAGAAACAAGTATAAATGGGTCTGTAGCTCAGCTGGTTAGAGCGCACCCCTGATAAGGGTGAGGTCGGTGGTTCAAGTCCACTCTGACCCACCAAAATCTTCGTGTTACTGCGTTATGTAGTTCGTCGTTTAGCAGGCTAAACGTCCTCTCTACATGCCTTGTATCACTCGATTTGGTAATGACTTAGCAATAAGTAACGTATGTTTTTGTTTGACTGCATGTAAATGGGGCTATAGCTCAGCTGGGAGAGCGCCTGCCTTGCACGCAGGAGGTCTGCGGTTCGATCCCGCATAGCTCCACCATTTACTTGCACATGGATAGAGATGCCAAAGATAAATGCAAAATTTATCTTTGGCTTTTTTAAGCCCGCTCTTTAAAAATTTGGAAAGCTGATAGTGTTAATGTGAAAGGGATAGTGACGTACTTGTACGTGATTATTTGTAGCATTGACGCGAAAATTAAAATTGAGTTCTCAAACACTTAAATCAAGTGCCGAGTCATTGTAATGATGATTCATGAGTATTCTTTTGGCGAAAGTAAACACCATTAGTTGCGATACAACATCAAGCTTACCCGCTTGATAAAGTTTGTTTCCTTGTGAAACTCATTTGGGTTGTATGGTTAAGTGACTAAGCGTATACGGTGGATGCCTTGGCAGTCAGAGGCGATGAAGGACGTAGTAACTTGCGAAAAGCGTTGGCGAGCTAGTAACAAGCATTTGAGCTAACGATGTCCGAATGGGGAAACCCACATGCATAAGCATGTATCACAACATGAATACATAGTGTTGTGAGGCGAACCCGGGGAACTGAAACATCTAAGTACCCGGAGGAAAAGAAATCAACCGAGATTCCCCTAGTAGCGGCGAGCGAACGGGGATTAGCCCTTAAGCGTAGAGGGTGTTAGTGGAATGTGTTGGAAAGCACAGCGGCACAGGGTGATAGCCCCGTACATGAAAACTAACTTTACGTGAAAACGAGTAGGACGGGACACGTGACATCTTGTCTGAACATGGGGGGACCATCCTCCAAGGCTAAATACTCCTGACTGACCGATAGTGAACCAGTACCGTGAGGGAAAGGCGAAAAGAACCCCTGTGAGGGGAGTGAAATAGAACCTGAAACCGTATACGTACAAGCAGTGGGAGCGGTTCTTGAGACCGTGACTGCGTACCTTTTGTATAATGGGTCAGCGACTTACATTTTGTAGCGAGGTTAAGCGAATAGCGGAGCCGTAGGGAAACCGAGTGTTAACTGCGCGTTTAGTTGCAAGGTGTAGACCCGAAACCCGGTGATCTAGCCATGGGCAGGTTGAAGGTTGAGTAACATCAACTGGAGGACCGAACACACGTATGTTGAAAAATGCGGTGATGACTTGTGGCTGGGGGTGAAAGGCCAATCAAACCGGGAGATATCTGGTTCTCCTCGAAAGCTATTTAGGTAGCGCCTCGAGCGAATACCATTGGGGGTAGAGCACTGTTAAGGCTAGGGGGTCATCCCGACTTACCAACCCTTTGCAAACTCCGAATACCAATGAGTACTACTCGGGAGACACACGGCGGGTGCTAACGTCCGTCGTGAAAAGGGAAACAACCCAGACCATCAGCTAAGGTCCCAAAGTTATTGCTAAGTGGGAAACGATGTGGGAAGGCTTAGACAGCTAGGATGTTGGCTTAGAAGCAGCCATCATTTAAAGAAAGCGTAATAGCTCACTAGTCGAGTCGGCCTGCGCGGAAGATTTAACGGGGCTAAGCAATACACCGAAGCTATGGGTACTAGCGCTTGCGCTAGTGCGGTAGAGGAGCGTTCTGTAAGCCGTTGAAGGTGAAGGGGTAACCCACGCTGGAGGTATCAGAAGTGCGAATGCTGACATGAGTAACGATAAAGGGGGTGAAAAACCCCCTCGCCGAAAGACCAAGGGTTCCTGTCCAATGTTAATCAGGGCAGGGTGAGTCGACCCCTAAGGCGAGGCCGAAAGGCGTAGTCGATGGGAAACAGGTTAATATTCCTGTACTTCTGCTAACTGCGATGGAGAGACGGAGAAGGCTAGGCTAGCGCGGCGTTGGTTGTCCGCGTTTAAGGCTGTAGGTGGTGCACTTAGGCAAATCCGGGTGCACATACACTGAGAGTTGACGACGAGGTTCTACGGAACTGAAGTAGTTGATGCCATGCTTCCAGGAAAATCTTCTAAGCTTCAGGTTAGCAGGAATCGTACCCCAAACCGACACAGGTGGTTGGGTAGAGAATACCAAGGCGCTTGAGAGAACTCGGCTGAAGGAACTAGGCAAAATGGTACCGTAACTTCGGGAGAAGGTACGCTCCTGTTGGTGATGAGACTTGCTCTCTAAGCTGACGGGAGTCGCAGATACCAGGTGGCTGCAACTGTTTATCAAAAACACAGCACTGTGCAAACTCGCAAGAGGAAGTATACGGTGTGACGCCTGCCCGGTGCCGGAAGGTTAATTGATTGGGTTATCTTCGGAGAAGCTCATGATCGAAGCCCCGGTAAACGGCGGCCGTAACTATAACGGTCCTAAGGTAGCGAAATTCCTTGTCGGGTAAGTTCCGACCTGCACGAATGGCGTAATGATGGCCACGCTGTCTCCAGCCGAGACTCAGTGAAGTTGAAATTGCGGTGAAGATGCCGTATACCCGCGGCTAGACGGAAAGACCCCGTGAACCTTTACTATAGCTTGGCACTGAACATTGACCCTACATGTGTAGGATAGGTGGGAGACTTTGAAGCAGGAACGCCAGTTCTTGTGGAGTCAACCTTGAAATACCACCCTTGTAGTGTTGATGTTCTAACTCTGGCCCCTGAATCGGGGTTGAGGACAGTGCCTGGTGGGTAGTTTGACTGGGGCGGTCTCCTCCCAAAGAGTAACGGAGGAGCACGAAGGTTGGCTAAGTACGGTCGGACATCGTACGGTTAGTGCAATGGCATAAGCCAGCTTAACTGCGAGACATACACGTCGAGCAGGTGCGAAAGCAGGTCATAGTGATCCGGTGGTTCTGAATGGAAGGGCCATCGCTCAACGGATAAAAGGTACTCCGGGGATAACAGGCTGATACCGCCCAAGAGTTCATATCGACGGCGGTGTTTGGCACCTCGATGTCGGCTCATCACATCCTGGGGCTGAAGTCGGTCCCAAGGGTATGGCTGTTCGCCATTTAAAGTGGTACGCGAGCTGGGTTCAGAACGTCGTGAGACAGTTCGGTCCCTATCTGCCGTGGGCGTTGGATGATTGAAGGGAGCTGCTCCTAGTACGAGAGGACCGGAGTGGACGAACCGCTGGTGTTCGGGTTGTCATGCCAATGGCATTGCCCGGTAGCTACGTTCGGAATCGATAACCGCTGAAAGCATCTAAGCGGGAAGCGAGCCCTAAGATGAGTCATCCCTAGGACTTTAAGTCCTCTAAAGGGCCGTAGGAGACTACTACGTTGATAGGCAAGGTGTGTAAGCGTTGTGAGGCGTTGAGCTAACTTGTACTAATGACCCGTGAGGCTTAACCATACAACCCAAAAGGGTTTCTAACTAAGTGAATACTTAGCGAAAGAATACCGACACTTGATTTAGTGTGACCAATTTTAATATCTCTTGCTTCTTGAAATACAGAATTGAGAGCAGCTTTCTAAATTTCCAAATTTGTCTGGAAACCATAGCATTGTGGTACCACCTGATCCCATCCCGAACTCAGAAGTGAAACGCAATCGCGCCGATGGTAGTGTGGGGTCTCCCCATGT
This sequence comes from Shewanella sp. 492, assembly GCF_059338445.1. Lineage (NCBI taxonomy): Bacteria > Pseudomonadati > Pseudomonadota > Gammaproteobacteria > Alteromonadales > Shewanellaceae > Shewanella > Shewanella sp. 492. The sequence goes on along the minus strand of NZ_CM181702.1, from coordinate 3,560,542 downwards.
GAGAGTAGGTCATTTCCAGACGCCTAATTTGTTTTCGATATGAAAATGAAATAGTTAAGTGAAAGATGCAATTTTATGTAAGACATCTGATTCACGTAGAGTTTTGTGCTGATATGGCTCAGTCGGTAGAGCGCATCCTTGGTAAGGATGAGGTCCCCAGTTCGATTCTGGGTATCAGCACCATTATTTAGATATTGAGTTTAAATACACAGTATCAACAAAATTTGTCTGGAAACCATAGCATTGTGGTACCACCTGATCCCATCCCGAACTCAGAAGTGAAACGCAATCGCGCCGATGGTAGTGTGGGGTCTCCCCATGTGAGAGTAGGTCATTTCCAGACGCCTAATAAACGATAAATCCTCAGCACTTCGTGTTGGGGATTTTTTCGTTTAACCGTTTTTGAAATGACCACTCGAACATGGGGAAGTAAATAGTCCGAACGTAGTGAGGCTCAAACCCATGTAGAGTAGGGTGAAGCGTCTGCGCTTATCAAGCGCAGCTTGATGCTGGAGCTGAACGCGGAGAGCTAGCTCGAAGCTGACCATGACAGACGCCTATTTTACTCGTAAAGAGTAGTAGAGAAGCCACCTGAATAAGGTGGCTTTTTTGCGTTTGGGGATGTGTAAGATGTTTAACTCTCCGCCTCGAACTAAGCATGAATCACTACCCCTAGGTCGGTCGATAGCAGCTCCTCGGTAACAACTGCATGCGTTACGTTACTTCCTATATCCTTATCGTCGTTCAATATCGACACTTCCGCCATCAGTGATGGTCGCCACCTGGCTGAGCTTGATCAGAAACTACATCCATGCGTTTATGACATTGCTCACATCCATGTGAGTCAACGCGAAGAGGTTACTCGTAGCCTGCCATTTCCAGATACCTAATTATTTTCGAAAGAGATTCGAAAAAGCCCTAGCAAATCTCGAATGGAAAGAAGTGGCTAGGGCTTTATTGTTTTTATACTTACCTACATTGCTTAAGACAATTACAGGTGGCTGCTGACTCTATTTCGAACAGAAATATCAGTGTTCTACATCAGATATTTGCTCAAATCTGTTAGCAAAATTTTAGAATACCTTACTAGATAAGGAACTCTGGTTAAGACACTGCCAACACTGTGCAATTAAGGTTTAGTTATGCTGGGTAGGGCGGAAGCTTGAGCAATGAGAAATGATTAAAGGGCTGGAGTCGCCTTATATGCCAGTAAGTACGTCTGTACTGACAAGTGAGTCACGTCCAGTTGGGCGATGCTTGTGAAATCTGCCTAAAGTGAAGTGCTATTAGCGAAGTGTCATTGCTGCATTATTTATAAAGGAATGTTATGGCTTCACTTTATTTTGTACATGTTCGTACAGCACCGATAAGTAACTATATTTAAGCTGCTGCTGTTTTAAATACCTTCGTTAGCCCGTAAAGGTTTAGACCATAGGGGAATTATGTAATTTTGTTGTTCCAAGCGAACCTTATTCGCTGTGATAGTTTCGTCGTGAAGCAGTGATAAGTTTGATTAGTTTATGCGTTAGGTTGTTATTTTGTGGATAAGTCTGTGCATAACCAGTGTGGTCTATGTGCTTAAGTGAGGTATAAAAACTAATTGCTTTTTTAGTGAAAAAAGCCCTTGCGCCCATCCGAGAACTGCCTATAATGCGCATCCACTGACACGGCACAGCAGGCCAACTACCTAGGTAGTACGGGACTTGCAGCGGTGTTAACGAGTTGAACTCTTCGGAGATTAACTCAGGTGATAAGCGCTTTTAAGGGCTTCGGTTGATGACTTCTGTTCAAGAAAACATCGCTTGGAAAACTTCTTAAAATAAGCACTTGACGCCAACAACGGGAAGTGTAAAATACGCATCCCTAAGCCAACGACCTAGCGTCAACGGCGGCTAAATGAAAGATTGATTCTCTCATGCTAGCAACGCTCTTTAACAAGATGAAACAAGAAATCTGTGTGGACACTCACAGGTGTTGAGTTAATCGAAATTGCCTAACCTTCGGGTTGGCAATCAAAGAATTAAATCAATGTAACGATGAGTGTTCATAGCAATATGTACAGACGTTTTTAAGATTCTTACGAGTCTTTGAAACGGAATCAGAATTCATTGAGCCGAAACCTTAGGGTTTCAACAAAACTTTAATTGAAGAGTTTGATCATGGCTCAGATTGAACGCTGGCGGCAGGCCTAACACATGCAAGTCGAGCGGTAACAGGAAGAAAGCTTGCTTTCTTTGCTGACGAGCGGCGGACGGGTGAGTAATGCCTAGGGAACTGCCCAGTCGAGGGGGATAACAGTTGGAAACGACTGCTAATACCGCATACGCCCTACGGGGGAAAAGAGGGGACCTTCGGGCCTTCTGCGATTGGATGTACCTAGGTGGGATTAGCTAGTTGGTGAGGTAATGGCTCACCAAGGCGACGATCCCTAGCTGTTCTGAGAGGATGATCAGCCACACTGGGACTGAGACACGGCCCAGACTCCTACGGGAGGCAGCAGTGGGGAATATTGCACAATGGGCGCAAGCCTGATGCAGCCATGCCGCGTGTGTGAAGAAGGCCTTCGGGTTGTAAAGCACTTTCAGCGAGGAGGAAAGCTTAAACGTTAATAGCGTTTAGGTGTGACGTTACTCGCAGAAGAAGGACCGGCTAACTTCGTGCCAGCAGCCGCGGTAATACGAGGGGTCCAAGCGTTAATCGGAATTACTGGGCGTAAAGCGTACGCAGGCGGTTTGTTAAGCGAGATGTGAAAGCCCCGGGCTCAACCTGGGAATTGCATTTCGAACTGGCAGACTAGAGTCTTGTAGAGGGGGGTAGAATTTCAGGTGTAGCGGTGAAATGCGTAGAGATCTGAAGGAATACCGGTGGCGAAGGCGGCCCCCTGGACAAAGACTGACGCTCAGGTACGAAAGCGTGGGGAGCAAACAGGATTAGATACCCTGGTAGTCCACGCCGTAAACGATGTCTACTCGGAATTTGGTGTCTTGAACACTGGGTTCCCAAGCTAACGCATTAAGTAGACCGCCTGGGGAGTACGGCCGCAAGGTTAAAACTCAAATGAATTGACGGGGGCCCGCACAAGCGGTGGAGCATGTGGTTTAATTCGATGCAACGCGAAGAACCTTACCTACTCTTGACATCCAGAGAATTCGCTAGAGATAGCTTAGTGCCTTCGGGAACTCTGAGACAGGTGCTGCATGGCTGTCGTCAGCTCGTGTTGTGAAATGTTGGGTTAAGTCCCGCAACGAGCGCAACCCTTATCCTTATTTGCCAGCACGTAATGGTGGGAACTTTAGGGAGACTGCCGGTGATAAACCGGAGGAAGGTGGGGACGACGTCAAGTCATCATGGCCCTTACGAGTAGGGCTACACACGTGCTACAATGGCAAGTACAGAGGGTTGCAAAGCCGCGAGGTGGAGCTAATCTCACAAAGCTTGTCGTAGTCCGGATTGGAGTCTGCAACTCGACTCCATGAAGTCGGAATCGCTAGTAATCGTGGATCAGAATGCCACGGTGAATACGTTCCCGGGCCTTGTACACACCGCCCGTCACACCATGGGAGTGGGCTGCACCAGAAGTAGATAGCTTAACCTTTCGGGGAGGGCGTTTACCACGGTGTGGTTCATGACTGGGGTGAAGTCGTAACAAGGTAGCCCTAGGGGAACCTGGGGCTGGATCACCTCCTTACCTATACGACTAACTTAATGTTTGTTGAGTGTTCACACAGATAACTTGTTCTTGTTAGAGCAGGTGGCACGTCTTAACGGCGATGCTTGTTCTTTAAAAATTTGGAAAGCTGATAGTGTTAATGTGAAAGGGATAGTGACGTACTTGTACGTGATTGTTTGTAGCATTGACGCGAAAATTAAAATTGAGTTCTCAAACACTTAAATCAAGTGCCGAGTCATTGTAATGATGATTCATGAGTATTCTTTTGGCGAAAGTAAACACCATTAGTTGCGATACAACATCAAGCTTACCCGCTTGATAAAGTTTGTTTCCTTGTGAAACTCATTTGGGTTGTATGGTTAAGTGACTAAGCGTATACGGTGGATGCCTTGGCAGTCAGAGGCGATGAAGGACGTAGTAACTTGCGAAAAGCGTTGGCGAGCTAGTAACAAGCATTTGAGCTAACGATGTCCGAATGGGGAAACCCACATGCATAAGCATGTATCACAACATGAATACATAGTGTTGTGAGGCGAACCCGGGGAACTGAAACATCTAAGTACCCGGAGGAAAAGAAATCAACCGAGATTCCCCTAGTAGCGGCGAGCGAACGGGGATTAGCCCTTAAGCGTAGAGGGTGTTAGTGGAATGTGTTGGAAAGCACAGCGGCACAGGGTGATAGCCCCGTACATGAAAACTAACTTTACGTGAAAACGAGTAGGACGGGACACGTGACATCTTGTCTGAACATGGGGGGACCATCCTCCAAGGCTAAATACTCCTGACTGACCGATAGTGAACCAGTACCGTGAGGGAAAGGCGAAAAGAACCCCTGTGAGGGGAGTGAAATAGAACCTGAAACCGTATACGTACAAGCAGTGGGAGCGGTTCTTGAGACCGTGACTGCGTACCTTTTGTATAATGGGTCAGCGACTTACATTTTGTAGCGAGGTTAAGCGAATAGCGGAGCCGTAGGGAAACCGAGTGTTAACTGCGCGTTTAGTTGCAAGGTGTAGACCCGAAACCCGGTGATCTAGCCATGGGCAGGTTGAAGGTTGAGTAACATCAACTGGAGGACCGAACACACGTATGTTGAAAAATGCGGTGATGACTTGTGGCTGGGGGTGAAAGGCCAATCAAACCGGGAGATATCTGGTTCTCCTCGAAAGCTATTTAGGTAGCGCCTCGAGCGAATACCATTGGGGGTAGAGCACTGTTAAGGCTAGGGGGTCATCCCGACTTACCAACCCTTTGCAAACTCCGAATACCAATGAGTACTACTCGGGAGACACACGGCGGGTGCTAACGTCCGTCGTGAAAAGGGAAACAACCCAGACCATCAGCTAAGGTCCCAAAGTTATTGCTAAGTGGGAAACGATGTGGGAAGGCTTAGACAGCTAGGATGTTGGCTTAGAAGCAGCCATCATTTAAAGAAAGCGTAATAGCTCACTAGTCGAGTCGGCCTGCGCGGAAGATTTAACGGGGCTAAGCAATACACCGAAGCTATGGGTACTAGCGCTTGCGCTAGTGCGGTAGAGGAGCGTTCTGTAAGCCGTTGAAGGTGAAGGGGTAACCCACGCTGGAGGTATCAGAAGTGCGAATGCTGACATGAGTAACGATAAAGGGGGTGAAAAACCCCCTCGCCGAAAGACCAAGGGTTCCTGTCCAATGTTAATCAGGGCAGGGTGAGTCGACCCCTAAGGCGAGGCCGAAAGGCGTAGTCGATGGGAAACAGGTTAATATTCCTGTACTTCTGCTAACTGCGATGGAGAGACGGAGAAGGCTAGGCTAGCGCGGCGTTGGTTGTCCGCGTTTAAGGCTGTAGGTGGTGCACTTAGGCAAATCCGGGTGCACATACACTGAGAGTTGACGACGAGGTTCTACGGAACTGAAGTAGTTGATGCCATGCTTCCAGGAAAATCTTCTAAGCTTCAGGTTAGCAGGAATCGTACCCCAAACCGACACAGGTGGTTGGGTAGAGAATACCAAGGCGCTTGAGAGAACTCGGCTGAAGGAACTAGGCAAAATGGTACCGTAACTTCGGGAGAAGGTACGCTCCTGTTGGTGATGAGACTTGCTCTCTAAGCTGACGGGAGTCGCAGATACCAGGTGGCTGCAACTGTTTATCAAAAACACAGCACTGTGCAAACTCGCAAGAGGAAGTATACGGTGTGACGCCTGCCCGGTGCCGGAAGGTTAATTGATTGGGTTATCTTCGGAGAAGCTCATGATCGAAGCCCCGGTAAACGGCGGCCGTAACTATAACGGTCCTAAGGTAGCGAAATTCCTTGTCGGGTAAGTTCCGACCTGCACGAATGGCGTAATGATGGCCACGCTGTCTCCAGCCGAGACTCAGTGAAGTTGAAATTGCGGTGAAGATGCCGTATACCCGCGGCTAGACGGAAAGACCCCGTGAACCTTTACTATAGCTTGGCACTGAACATTGACCCTACATGTGTAGGATAGGTGGGAGACTTTGAAGCAGGAACGCCAGTTCTTGTGGAGTCAACCTTGAAATACCACCCTTGTAGTGTTGATGTTCTAACTCTGGCCCCTGAATCGGGGTTGAGGACAGTGCCTGGTGGGTAGTTTGACTGGGGCGGTCTCCTCCCAAAGAGTAACGGAGGAGCACGAAGGTTGGCTAAGTACGGTCGGACATCGTACGGTTAGTGCAATGGCATAAGCCAGCTTAACTGCGAGACATACACGTCGAGCAGGTGCGAAAGCAGGTCATAGTGATCCGGTGGTTCTGAATGGAAGGGCCATCGCTCAACGGATAAAAGGTACTCCGGGGATAACAGGCTGATACCGCCCAAGAGTTCATATCGACGGCGGTGTTTGGCACCTCGATGTCGGCTCATCACATCCTGGGGCTGAAGTCGGTCCCAAGGGTATGGCTGTTCGCCATTTAAAGTGGTACGCGAGCTGGGTTCAGAACGTCGTGAGACAGTTCGGTCCCTATCTGCCGTGGGCGTTGGATGATTGAAGGGAGCTGCTCCTAGTACGAGAGGACCGGAGTGGACGAACCGCTGGTGTTCGGGTTGTCATGCCAATGGCATTGCCCGGTAGCTACGTTCGGAATCGATAACCGCTGAAAGCATCTAAGCGGGAAGCGAGCCCTAAGATGAGTCATCCCTAGGACTTTAAGTCCTCTAAAGGGCCGTAGGAGACTACTACGTTGATAGGCAAGGTGTGTAAGCGTTGTGAGGCGTTGAGCTAACTTGTACTAATGACCCGTGAGGCTTAACCATACAACCCAAAAGGGTTTCTAACTAAGTGAATACTTAGCGAAAGAATACCGACACTTGATTTAGTGTGACCAATTTTAATATCTCTTGCTTCTTGAAATACAGAATTGAGAGCAGCTTTCTAAATTTCCAAATTTGTCTGGAAACCATAGCATTGTGGTACCACCTGATCCCATCCCGAACTCAGAAGTGAAACGCAATCGCGCCGATGGTAGTGTGGGGTCTCCCCATGTGAGAGTAGGTCATTTCCAGACGCCTAATACGATAAAGCCCGTTGCTAATGCAACGGGCTTTTTTCGTTTTAGCCTGGAGATAACCACTCGAACATGGGGAAGTAAATAGTTCGAACGTAGTGAGGTGTAACCCATGTGATAGTAGGGCGAATATCGCGTAAGCGATGTGCATATGAGCGCGAAGCTTTAGCGTAGCTGGCCATAACAGACACCACTTTGGTTTTCACTTTGTAGAAAAGTGAAGACAAAACAGTAACGATAAATCCCCAGCATTTTGTGTTGGGGATTTTTTCGTTTAACCGCTATTGAAATGACCACTCGAACATGGGCGCTAAGTAGCGCGTGCAAAGCATGCTGCAATTCATATGATAGGCAGTGAATAGCTGCTGCATTCTCTACATCCACGTAGGGCATAGAAAGTCCAATATCTGTAGATATTGGACTACATGGCACTATAAAGAGAGAAGTTTTTCTATGATAGGGCTATTAGCGGCGGGGAAGTCATATTCTGTTAATGTATTGAACTCTGCCCATGTGACTGCTTGGCCTTCAAGGCCGCGAGGCTCTCCTGAGAAGGCTTTTACTAGATGAATGTCGAGTAGGACTTGTTTGTCGGGATAATCGTGAGCAATTGTCATTAGAGGCGTTGTATCGCTAACTGTAATGTTAACCTCTTCCTGCAACTCTCTGATTAGTGCTTGTGAGGTGGTTTCGTTATTTTCAACCTTACCACCGGGAAACTCCCATTTTCCGCCCTGATGTAGATGGTCTGGGCGTTTGGCCAGCAATACTTGGTTGGCGGCATTAATGACAACACCTACGGCGACATGTACGCGTTTCATTGGTTAGTTGTCCTTGAAAAAATCTGCTTCATCATACCCGAGTGCATCTAAGGAGTCGGCATCGAATTCTGGTTTAACCGGAATGGCATGTTTCTCTGATGCCCAGTCGCCTAGATCGATTAACTTGCAGCGTTCGCTGCAGAAGGGTTTAAATTTAGATGTGGCAGTCCATTCTACCTCGGTTTTGCAGGTTGGACAGTTTACTACAGTTGGCATAAAGGCTCCCATTGACGCTCGTTGAATATACCAATCGATCCTGTTCAGTCGATTAGCATTAGGCCAATGGTAATCAGTTTAGCGGCAGGTTGCCAACATAAAGTCGATGGTTTGGTCTGAATGTTTTTGTTGCTCAAACCCGACGAAGTGGATAGCGTAACGGTTGCGATTACCGCTAATGGTGGGGTAGCACCCTTGCGAGGCGTCCAGTTTCACTCTAATCAATGATAGGGCTTGGTCGCTACTGCCTTGATAAAATCCTGCGACTGCGGTGGTGGTGGTGTAATGGGTGGTTTTACGGGTTAACTCAAGCAGTAGTTTAATTGGAGTCAGTAAGCAGTCGAAGTGTGCTATCCAGGCTCGATATTCTTGCTGACGGGTTTCGAAGGGTTTTGCTAACCAAAAATGCAGTTGGGGCAGGTCAAAGTTACAACACGCACCCGGCATACCAAATCGTTGCCTCAGTGCGGATAAAAAGCGGTCTTGTTTGAGTGCTTGTCCAGGGCGCTGACAGTGGATTAAACATTTTCTGGCATCTTGCAATTTGTCGATAAAGTCTGTGAGCTGCTGTTTATCTATATCGCTTTGCGTTTGCCACTGTTTTAAATGTTGCAGCTGTTTATCGATATCTTTGATGATTTCACCGCGATAGTCACAACGCTCGGTGAGTGCACACAAGGAAAACAATGGGTAAAAACATCGATGTTGATGATCTTGATCTAGATTACTTTGCAGCTGATTGGCAAGAAATTCGAGTCGCAAATAGCTGCGAGTCTTCTCGTTGAGTGGCTGTTCATAGATCAATTCATTCATGACATTATCAAGTGTGGCCGGCTAGTGTTAGGTATTTATTATGTAATACAGCTACCTTGCCTTTTAATGCTGATATCGTTCCATGATTGTCGATGACATCATCAGCTTTTGACAGTTTTTCGGCTCTACTGGCCTGACTGTTTATTATATTTTGCACTTGCTCTGCACTCACTGCATCGCGCTCGACGGTTCGCTTGGTTTGTAGTTCCGGCGAAATATCAACCACTAAGGTGCAATTGACTAAGCTATCTAAACCGTTCTCAAATAGCAAGGGCACAACTAAAATAGCGTAGGGTGAATTGGCTTTTTTTAATTGGGCTAGCATTTCTGCTCTAATTCGCGGGTGTAACAGTGCGTTAAGCCATTCACGTTCGGCAGCGTTACTAAAAATACGTTGTCTTAATGCTGCTCGGTTAAGTTCGCCATTATCGAGTAAGATGGTTTCGCCAAAGTGTTCGACAATTTTAGTTAATCCTTCACTGCCTTTGGCGACCACGTCTCGGCTGACAATATCGGCATCAACCAAGGTGACACCTAGCTCGGCAAACAGGTTAGCCACGGTCGTCTTGCCACTGCCTATTCCACCTGTTAATCCGACAACAAAATTAGCCATGGCTGTAAACCCTCAACGAAGTGTAAAAGACAAAGGTACGTGATTAAAGGGTGGCCAAGTAGGCGCTGACTATTTGTTCGCCCCACAGCATGGCAATCCAACCTGCAATAGCGATATAAGGGCCAAACGGAATAGGGTTACCCGAGTTAATTTTCTTATTGACGATCATCGCTATGCCCACTAAAGCACCGACTACCGATGATAACAATATGATCAAGGGCAGCATCTGCCAACCTAACCAGGCACCAAAAACGGCTAGCAGCTTAAAATCGCCGTAGCCCATGCCTTCCTTGCCTGTGAGTAATTTAAAGCCCCAAAAGACGCTCCATAGGCTCATGTAACCCGCCGCGGCGCCAATAAGGGCATCGGTGCTAGTGGCAAAGGTACCGTTGAGGTTAATGAGTAAACCTAACCAGAGTAGCGGTAAGGTGATTTGATCGGGCAGTAGCATTTCGTCGAGATCGATAAAGGTCAATGCCAACAGGGCGAAGGTAAGCAATGTTGCCAAGGCAAATTGCCAAGTGGGACCAAAGTGCAGGGCTAAATACGCCACGGCAAGGCCGGTTATCGCTTCAATTATCGGGTAGCGGGCCGAAATTGGCATGCTGCAGCTGGCGCAGCGACCTTTAAGCATTAACCAACCTACTATGGGAAGATTATGCCAAGGTTTGATGGCGGCATTGCACTTAGGGCAAGATGAGCCAGGGACAATCAAATTGTATTTGGCCGGAAAGGCATCGATAGGTGCATCGAGTTTGTCGGTGATGGGGGCAATTAAGGGCTGATGGTATTCCTTGAGGTAGTGGTTGCATTCCTGCTGCCACTCACGTTTCATCATCACCGGTAAACGGTGGATCACCACATTGAGAAAGCTGCCAATATTGGCGGCAAAGACAAAACTGAGGGCGGCAAACAGCCAAGGGTGCTGCGCCATTAAATCGATAAATTGAGTCATTATTATACTTATCTACTTGCTATTTCTGCTTGCTATTAAACGGTTACGACCAATGGCATCTATGATGCTCAGTCGTCAGCCTATGATTTAGTCAATGATATCAGCCAACCACATTACCCAGTTGGAAGATGGGCAAATACATGCCGACAATCAAGCCACCAACAAGTGTTCCGATCACTACCATCATAACGGGCTCGATAAGGCTAGATAAGCCATCGACGGCATCATCTACCTGCATCTCGTAGATATTAGCCACCTTATTAAGCATCTCATCGAGGCCGCCAGACTCTTCACCAATCATCACCATCTGGGTCAGCATATCGGGAAATAGGCCGGTAGTGCGCATGGCAACGTTCATCTGCATGCCTGACATCACCTCTTGGCGCACATTCAGCAGGGCCTTGCGATAGACATAGTTGCCCGATGCGCCGGCGGCCGACTCTAAGCCATCGATCAATGGCACGCCGGCGGCGAAGGTGGTGGCTAAGGTTCTGGCAAAACGCGCCATGGCCGCTTTATGCAAAATATTGCCTATGGCAGGTGTTTTTAAAATTACTTGGTCGACGCGATTACGAAAGTTTTGTGATGTCAGGTGTGCTCTTTTAAAGGCTATTACAGATATGACTATACCTATAACAAAAAAGTACCAAGAAGTCTGCAGCCAACGAGATAGGCCAATAATCATCTGAGTAAAAGAAGGCAGCTCGGCGCCAAAACCATTAAAGATCTCTTCAAATTGTGGCACTACAAAAAGTAATAGTAAGGCGGTAACACCAATCGCCACTATCACTACGGCAGCCGGATAAAACATGGCTTTTTTGATTTTAGATTTTAGCGCCTCGGCTTTTTCGCGGTAAGTGGCGATTCTGTCAAACACCGCATCGAGGGAGCCTGAGTGCTCACCGGCGGCCACAAGGTCGACATACAGGTCGTCGAAATATTTGCGGTGGGGTCTCAGTGAGTCCGACAGCGGGATACCCGACTGCACATCGCCGACTATGGTGGCGAGCAGTTCACGCATCTTAGGTTTTTCATGGCCGCGGCCGAGCATCTCTAGGGTGGTCACAATGGGCACGCCGGCGGCCAACATGGTGGCAATCTGGCGGGTCATCATGGCGATATCCATGGCGGTGATCTTAGGGTCGCTTTTAAAAAGCGATTCGGCTTTTTTCTTAACGACTTTAGGGTTCACCCCTTGGGACTTTAGCTGGGCTTTAATTTCGGCAGCCGAGGTGCCGCGCAGCTCGCCGCCGGTTTTTTTGCCATCGCGATTGGTGCCTTTCCACTCGAAGGTGACGACCTTGGGCTGCGCCTTAGCCGTTTTGCTCTTTTTGCTTTTTGATGAAGTTTTTGCTTTGGCAAGTGATGGGCTGGCCATGGGTTATCCTTGTTAGATTAAGTTTCTAGGCGCTAGAGAATAGGCACTAGAAGCTGGTCACACGGTTAATTTCGGCAATGCTGGTGACGCCGGCAATCACTTTACGCAGGCCAGAACCGCGCAGGTCACGCATGCCTTGCTCCTTGGCTTGGCTGGCAATTTGCAGCGAATTACCGCCTTCCATGATGGTGCGGGCTATTTCATCTGACATCTTCATCACCTCATAAATACCGACGCGGCCTTTATAGCCACCTGAGCAAAGGTCGCAGCCCACAGGCTTATACACGGTAAAGCCCTCATCGATTTGCATCTGGGTAAAGCCGAGCCTTAACAGCTCATCTTCTGGCACCTCTTCTGGCTCGCGGCACTCGGTGCATAGGCGTCTGGCAAGGCGCTGGGCAATAATCAAGTTGACCGAGCTGGCAATGTTATAGCCGGGCACGCCCATATTGATCAAACGGGTTAAGGTTTCGGCCGCCGAGTTAGTGTGCAGGGTCGAGAGCACTAAGTGGCCGGTTTGCGCCGCCTTGATGGCGATTTCTGCGGTTTCGAGATCGCGAATTTCCCCCACCATCACCACGTCGGGGTCTTGGCGTAAAAATGAGCGTAGCGCCGAGGCGAAGGTGAGGCCTGCTTTTAAGTTAATGTGAACCTGATTAACGCCCTCTAAGTTTATTTCGACCGGATCTTCGGCGGTGGAGATATTGCGCTCTTCGGTGTTGAGAATATTCAGCCCGGTATAGAGAGAGACGGTTTTACCCGAGCCTGTAGGGCCGGTGACTAAGATCATCCCTTGGGGTTTGGCCAGCATCTGCTCATACAGCTCGCGCTGATCGTCTTCATAGCCGAGCTTTTCGATGCCGAGCTGCGCCGAGGATGAGTCTAAGATACGCATTACGATTTTTTCGCCCCAGATGGTGGGCAGGGTGCTAACCCGAAAATCGATAGATTTAGTGCGCGACAGCTTCATCTTGATGCGGCCATCTTGTGGCACGCGGCGCTCGGCAATATCAAGCTTTGACATCACCTTGAGGCGGGCCGAGATACGCCCCGAGAGATTCACCGGCGGCTCGGAGACTTGATGCAATATGCCATCGACGCGAAAGCGGATGCGGTAGCGCTTCTCGTAAGGCTCAAAGTGTAAGTCCGACGCCCCTTTGCGGATGGCATCGGTCAAAATTTTATTGATATAGATAACAATGGGCGCATCGTCACTGGAATCCCCTGTCGGCTCATCATTTCGCTTGTAGGTATCGGTAATTTCGATACCCGAGAGTGAGTCGGCATCTATGCCGTCTAAATCCAGCGCCGAGATATCCTCTTCGAGCACCTTTTCTAGCGCTTTGGTGAGTTTGTCATCTTCAACTAAAATGGCTTCGGCGTGCAGGCCGGCGCTAAATTGAAAATCCTCAAGGGCGGCAATATTGGTGGGATCTGAGGTACCAATATAGAGGCGGTTACCGCGTTTAAACAGCGGCAGGCAGCGGTGTTTCTCTATGAGTTTACGATTGAGAAAGTCTTCGGGGATGCTGCTCAGGTCAAATTCATTCAGGTCCAGTAGCGGCGTGCCATACTCTTCATAACAGAGCTCGGCAATCTCACGGGCGGAGATCAGCTTATCTGCGATAATTGAAGATACCAAAGATTGTTTCGCTTGGCGAGATTTAGCAACGGCTATTGTTATCTGCTCTTCATTGAGTAGATTCTTACGTATAAATAATGTTGATAATCCTAAATGCAGTCCTGAAGTAGGCATATTATGAGTTGTGTTCCTTAAAAGGTAGCATACAGAGATAGACTCTTAAGCCTATCTCTGTATTTATTCAATTAGCTACCCGCGGTAACATTTTTGCCTGCGCCATCAGCACATTGAGTGGCTGTTGTTGAGCCCGCTCCTGCAGAATCAACGGTTGCAACATATGAGACAGTACCTTCGTCTGTTACTGTTGCAGTGATAATACATGTACCATCAGTATAGGCTAATGTATTTCCTGATGCTTCGTCAAAAGCTCCACCCACTGAAAGTTCAGCAACATTTGTCGCATCAGTTGCAATAGAATCACAGCCTACACCTGATTGAACACAAGCGACAGCTTTAGAAGTGAAAGCACTTACGCCTTTCATTGCAGCACCACCATGGGAAGCTGCTACGTAATCGCGGTAAGCTGGAAGTGCAACTGCGGCTAGAATACCGATGATCGCGACTACGATCATCAATTCGATTAGGGTGAAACCCTTGGCATTGCTCATTTGTTTGTTCAATTGGATACCTTTCATTGTTACGCTCTCCGTCGGACGATAATTTTATCTTATTGTTTACTATTTATAGCTATTTATAACTATTTATAACTAGTTGGTAGCTAGCGCACCTAATTAACTGCCGTTCACTTGAGGGATCACTGCTGTGTTGCAGCGTTCACCTTGTGAAAGTTAGCATGTTAATAAGTTGTACTGCATGGGTGTATCGTATGTCGTTTCGGCAAACTACACCACTGCCGCTAGCCGTTATCTTAGCCGAATTACGACTTTCGACTGAGTAATTAGTCTAGCTTGGCGGTGAGCTGGCCGAAATGGCCATCTCGCCTGCTGTCAACGTTATTACAAAGTTAATCTAAATGGAACTCCCTATGACAACAAAGTACTAATTTAGCGATAAATTTGTCTAATAGGGAGATGGTTTTGTCAAAATAGTTCTAACATTTTTTTGTCGTTAACTAAAGAAATGACACTTAGGCCAGATACGTCAAAAAAATGGTGTTGCTTAAATGAGCGGGTCTGTTGCGTAAATGCAAAGGTGAGTCAAATTGTTGTCAGTCGTAAGTCGTACACTGGTGCTAAGGGGAAGACGGTACTAAGGCTAGGGGCTAGGGGTTAGACGGTACTAAGGCTAGGGGGTAGGGGCTAGGCTTGAGCTGCTTGCTACTCGATTTTAGCTTTAAGCGCTCCTAGGTTTTTGGCCTAGGAGCGAGGCAAGGGGACTACTCTTTTAATCTTAAGGAGAGATCCAGTGCTTTGAGGTGTTTGGTGAGCGCCCCGACAGAGATGTAATCGACACCTGTGCTGGCAAAGTCGCCGATGGTGTCTAAGGTGACGTTACCCGATACCTCAAGCTTAGCGCGCTGGGCCTCGGGGTAGCGGTTATTAAGCTCTACCGCCTGTAACATCATGGTGACGTCGAAATTATCTAGCATCACGATATCGCTTTGGGCGTCTAAGGCTTGGGTTAACTCGTCGAGGCTTTCGACCTCAACTTCGACCAGTTTATCGCTGGCCAGTTGGCGGGCGGCGCTGATGGCGTTGGCAATTGAGCCACAGGCCATGATGTGATTTTCTTTGATTAAAAAGGCATCGTATAAGCCGATACGATGATTTTGTCCGCCACCACAGGTGACCGCGTATTTTTGCGCGGTGCGCAGCCCGGGGATAGTTTTGCGGGTATCGAGCAGTTTACAGTGAGTGCCAGCGATCCTATCGACATAATGTTTCGTTAGGGTGGCCACGCCCGATAAGGTTTGGATAAAGTTCATGGCGGTGCGCTCACCGGTTAAGATGGCGCGCGCCGGACCGGAGAGTTCACACAATACTTGATTGGGCACGAGTAGATCGCCGTCATCGACATGCCAATGCAGGGCGACTTCGCTACCGAGCTGATTAAAGACCTGTTCTGCCCACGCCTTACCGCAAAATACCCCCTCTTCACGGGTGATCAGTGTTGCCTGTGCGTAGCGATCGCTGGGGATCAGTTGGGCGGTAATGTCGGCGCTTAGCTTCTCTTGGGCACTCAAATTACTGTCCGCTTGGTAGCCTAAATCTTCTTCGAGGGCGATTTTAACCGCGAGTCTTATATCATTTTCCAACATGTTTCTGTCCTCTGTGAGCAGCAGTCTTGGGTGACGGTTGTCGGCCTAGGCTCATTTGTGCCGTTGATGAATCATTCTGGTGGCGTCAATGCCTAGCGGTGTTATGCCTGTGGCTCGTACTCGTTACTCGTATAGTCGTTGCTAGCACTCTTGTTGTGTATCTCGATGATATCAAATCCGAATCTGAAAAAGCAGTGTAAATTGTAGATTGAATTTTAGTGCTTATGGCCGCTAAAAGAGCGATTTGTCATCAAGAATCATGCTAATAACTGACTCGTTAGCGGCGGGCGCAGGGTAACGGGAGCGCTGGAGGTGATTAATACTGGGTTTACCGCGCACCGCTGACGGCTTAACTAGCGAGGTGAGGCAAATGCAGGTAAAGTGAATTTCGCGTTTATTTTTGCTATGTTGAGCGCGGTTAATCGGCGCTTATAGCTCTGTGTTAATAGCTCTGAATTAATAGTCCTTAGTGAATAGCCCTAAGTTAATAGAGGTCTTGGTTAATACAGCCCTGTGGTTAATAGAGCTGGGTTAATAGATTAGGCTTAAGCTTGGTTTAGCATGCGCGATGGCGACATAAGCCGGTAGCCAACTTAGATAAAAGTCGTGAGAGGCAAACTAGCCCCATTCGAGGCAAGATGAGTAAACTAACAATGCAAGGCGATGGCTGGGTTAGCCACGCAAGGCGATGTGTATCGCCGCACTTTAACCTGCGCCCTCATGGTGAGGTGAGTTTATTGGTGATCCATAATATTAGCTTACCGGCAGGACAATTCGGTTTGCCTTATATTGATCAGCTGTTTCAGGGCTGTATTGATGTGAGCGCCGACGACAGTTTTTGTGAGTTGGCCCAATTAACCGTATCGGCCCATTTTTTAATTCGCCGCGATGGGGAATTAGTGCAGTATGTCAGCTGTGATGACAGAGCTTGGCATGCAGGGGTGTCGTGTTATCAGGGGCGTGAAGGGTGTAATGATTTTGCCATTGGGATTGAGTTAGAGGGTACAGATGATATTGCTTACACCGATGCCCAATATGCAACATTACAACAATTAACCTTAGCCTTGTTTGCGGCCTACCCTATGCTCAATGGCGAGCGAATAGTAGGACACTGTGATATCGCGCCTGGGCGTAAAACCGACCCTGGTGCGAGTTTTGACTGGTCTAGGTATAAGGAGGGTTTACTCGGGTAAGCCGAATAAGCCGAATAAGACGATTAATGACAGGGTAAGGAGACTGAGATGGCGCTGTTTTCGTTATTGATAGCGATTATGATTGAGCGGTTAAAGCTGTTGCCACAAGCTTGGCAGCTAGAGACGTTATTGGCTTTATATAGCAAAACGTTCTTTGGAGCTAAATCGCTGAAAAGTGAGCCAATGATGCTGCTGGCACTGCTGTTACCCGCGGTGAGTGTGCTGGTATTAAGCTGGTTGGTTGCAGGGATGTTTTGGGGCGTGGTGAGTTTACTATTATGGTCTGTGGTGGCCATTGTATGCTTTAGTCATCTCAAGCAGCGGCAAGTCTTTAAGCAATATATTCAAGCGGCCTGCCGAGGGGATGCGCAAGCATGTTATCACTTTGCCGAGGCGCTTGATCCCAGTGTTAGCCTCGATGCGATATCGGAAACCGACTTAGGCGCCAAAGTCGGCCAGACTGTGGCTTGGCTTAACTACCGTTTTTATGGCGCTGTGGCGCTGTATTTGATTTTCTTTGGGCCAGCTGGCGCCGTGCTTTATTGTACCGTGCGTTATTTTTATGATGAGGCCGCTAGCCAAAAAATCCACTTACCGCTGGTGGGCTCGGCGTTGACTGTGCTTGATTGGTTACCGAGTCGCCTGATCGCGTTTGGTTATGTTTTGAGCGGTCATTTTTCGGCTGCTTTTAGTCGCTGGCGTCGCTTGGCGTTGCAGTGGCAAATGCCAGCCAAAACCCTACTGACCGAAGTGGCCCTAGCGGCAGAAACTATCGAGCCTTCATCGACCACACCGATATGCGTGCAATCGACTATCTCTTTGCTACAGTTGAGTAAGCGTAATTTTATCCTCTTGGTCACGGGCCTTTCTTTGTTAACGATATTTGGTGTCGTGGCATAGTCGCCGAAAGGTAAAGGGGGATGAAGGTCGGCCTTGTGAGTGGTAAATGGTCTGACCCCTTGCCGTAAAATTTCCGCTATCCTCACAAATTCTGAGGCAGTATGAAGCAGATCACGAACTAGACATCTGAAATGTGATTTGATAAAGTGCGCTCAGTCAATTAAATTGGTAAGACCAATTTACAATAGGAGCTGAGGCCCATATGGCTTATAGCAAAATCAACCAGCCAAAAATCTCTGACGTGATCATGGGTCAGTTGGAGCAGATGATCCTCGAAGGGAGTCTGCAACCGGGACAAAAATTACCGCCAGAGCGTGAATTGGCACTGCAATTTGAAGTCTCTCGACCCTCTCTTCGTGAAGCCATTCAAAAGTTAGAAGCAAAAGGATTGTTGCTCCGTCGTCAAGGCGGTGGCACTTATGTCAAAGAACAACTTTGGCAGAGCCTGGCAGATCCTATTGTGGAGCTGATGCACAGCGATTCTGAGAGTCAATACGACCTACTCGAGTTTCGTCACGCCACTGAAGGCATGATGGCTTATTTTGCGGCGCTTCGGGGTACCGATGCGGATATGCAAAACATCAAACAAAAAATCCAAGCGGTAGAAGCCGCTCCTAATATTGAGGAGCAGGCTGAAGCAATCGTGTGTTTTTATCGCGCGGTTGCCGAGGCATCACATAATGTGGCGATGCTACACTTGGTATTAAGTTTATCTCCCGTGCTGCATAAGAATGTGGCGCAAAACTTAGAGTTGCTTAAGCGCAGAGCTGACGCCTCTAAGATGGCAAATGAGCATCGGCGAGATCTACTCGCCGCTATCGTGCGCCGCGATCCCGACGCAGCAAGAGAAGCCTCGAATGAACATTTAAGTTATATCGAGGAAGTGATGTTGTCTGTGCGGGAAGAAGACAGTCGGTTGCAGCGTAGTCTGCGCCGCTTAAAGAGTGGTGTTTAGGCAAAGGTCCTTAGCAACATTTTTTATCACTTAATTCATATTATTCATGTATATAGGGAAGGACTGCGAAATGTCTGAACATATGCTACAAGATTTAGATCCGTTAGAGACTCAAGAGTGGGTAGATTCACTGCAAGCTGTATTAGAGCAGGAAGGCCCAGAGCGCGCGCACTATCTGTTAGAAAAGCTAATCGATAAGGCGCGTCGTAACGGCACCCATCTACCTTATAAAGCGACGACTGCGTATTTAAATACGATTCCTGCTGGCCAAGAGCCACACATGCCAGGCAACCAAGAGATGGAGCGTCGTATCCGCGCTATCGTACGTTGGAATGCCTTGGCTATGGTACTGCGCGGATCGAAAAAAGATCTTGAGCTAGGTGGTCACATTTCCAGTTTTGCCTCTAGTGCCACGATTTACGATGTATGTTTTAACCACTTTTTCCGCGCGCCTAATGAAAAAGATGGCGGCGATTTGGTGTATTTCCAAGGTCATATCGCGCCGGGTATCTACTCGCGTTCATTCCTTGAAGGGCGTATTACCGAAGATCAGATGAACAACTTCCGTCAAGAAGTTGATGGTAAAGGTCTCTCTTCATACCCACACCCTAAGTTAATGCCTGACTACTGGCAGTTCCCTACAGTTTCTATGGGTCTTGGTCCTATCCAGGCGATTTACCAAGCCCGTTACCTTAAGTATCTTACCGACCGTGGTCTGAAAGATTGCTCTGAGCAAACCGTATACTGCTTCTTGGGTGATGGTGAGTGTGATGAGCCAGAAACATTAGGTGCTATCGGCCTTGCTGCTCGTGAAGAGTTGGATAACTTGGTGTTTATTGTTAACTGTAACTTACAGCGTCTCGATGGCCCTGTGCGTGGTAACGGTAAGATCATCCAAGAGCTTGAAGGCGAGTTCCGCGGCGCAGGCTGGGAAGCGGTTAAAGTGATTTGGGGTCGTTACTGGGATCCACTATTAGCGCGTGATACTAGCGGTAAGCTACTGCAGTTGATGGAAGAAACCGTTGATGGTGAATACCAAAACTGTAAAGCCAAAGGCGGCGCGTACACGCGTGAGCACTTCTTTGGTAAATACCCAGAGACTGCCGAGATGGTGGCTAACATGTCTGATGATGACATTTGGCGTCTAAACCGTGGTGGTCATGATCCCGTTAAGATTTTTGCTGCGCTGCAGCATGCTAAAAACACCAAGGGTCGTCCAACGGTTATCCTAGCCAAAACCGTAAAAGGTTATGGTATGGGTGATGCGGGTGAAGGTAAAAACATCGCCCACAACGTGAAGAAGATGGGGGTTGAATCACTTAAATACTTCCGCGATCGTTTCAATATTCCGATTAGCGATGACCAATTAGAAGAGATTCCTTTCTATCATCCAGGTGCCGATTCTGAAGAGGTTAAGTACCTTAAAGCGCGTCGTGAAGAGCTGCATGGGGCTATGCCTGCGCGTCGCTCTAAATTCTCAGAAGATCTAGAAGTGCCATCGCTGAAGATTTTTGATTCAGTGCTTAAAGGTTCTAACGGCCGTGAAATTTCAAGCACCATGGCGTTTGTACGTATTCTGACTGCACTGCTTAAAGACAAGAAAATCGGTAAGCGGATCGTGCCAATTATTCCTGATGAAGCGCGTACTTTTGGTATGGAAGGCCTGTTCCGTCAAGTGGGTATTTACGCTCACGAAGGGCAGAAGTATATCCCACAAGACTCTGATCAAGTGGCTTACTACCGCGAAGATAAGTCGGGCCAAGTACTGCAAGAAGGGATTAACGAGCTAGGTGCTATGTCATCTTGGGTCGCGGCGGCAACTAGTTATTCGGTTAACGACATGCCAACGATCCCTTTCTATATCTATTACTCTATGTTTGGTTTCCAACGTATTGGCGATATGGCATGGGCGGCTGGCGATATGCGTGCGCGCGGCTTTATGGTCGGTGGCACCTCAGGGCGTACCACGCTTAACGGCGAAGGTCTGCAGCATCAAGATGGTCACAGCCATGTATTAGCCAACACAATTCCAAACTGTATCTCTTATGATCCCACTTACGGTTATGAGATTGCGGTTGTGGTTCAAGATGGTATCCGTCGTATGTATGGCGAAAACCAAGAAGATATCTTCTACTACTTGACCACAATGAACGAAAACTACGTTCAGCCAGAAATGCCTGAAGGCGCCGAAGAAGGTATCGTTAAAGGTATCTACAAGCTTGAGTCTGTTTCGGGCAGCGGCAAGGGTAAGGTACAGCTTATGGGCTGTGGCACCATCCTTGAGCAAGTGCGTAAAGCGGCGCAAGCGCTGGCAAAAGATTTCGGTATTTCGTCAGATGTCTTTAGCGTCACTAGCTTTAACGAGCTAACTCGCGATGGTCAGGCTGCCGAGCGTTACAACATGCTGCACCCAACTGAAACGCCAAAGCAGGCTTACATTAGCCAAGTGCTATCGAGTGATGCTCCTGCGATTGTGGCCACCGACTATATGAAGATATACGGCGAGCAACTGCGCGCGTATGTGCCAACCGATTACAAAGTACTCGGTACTGACGGTTTCGGCCGCAGTGACAGCCGCGAAAACTTACGTCATCACTTTGAAGTGGACGCTAAGTTTATTGTTATCGCTGCACTTAAGTCACTTGTTGACCGCAATGAATTGCCAGTGGATGTGTTGACTAAAGCGATTGCTGAATATGGCATCGACGTTGACAAGATCAACCCACAGTACGCGTAAGGGGACAGATAATGGCTGAATTAAAAGAAGTGTTAGTCCCCGATATTGGTGGGGATGAAGTACAAGTTATCGAGATCTGCGTTGCTGTCGGTGACAGCATCGAAGCAGAAGAGTCGATCATTACGGTAGAAAGCGATAAGGCGACCATGGATATTCCTGCGCCTTTCGCGGGTACCCTTGCTGAGCTGAAAGTGGCCGTGGGCGACACCGTGTCAGAAGGCACCTTGATTGCGATGATGAGTGCCGCGGGGGCAGAGACTGCAGCGCCTGCGCCAGCAGCGGAAACGCCAGCACCAGCACCAGCCGCGCCGGTTGCTGAGCCTACTCCTGTAGCCGCACCAGCTGCTGCAGCGCCATCGGCGTCACAAATCATTGAAGTGACCGTGCCTGATATCGGTGATGCGTCAGATGTTGATGTGATTGAAGTATTAGTGGCTGTGGGCGACAGTATCGACGTGGATACAGGGCTTATTACCCTTGAAACCGATAAAGCTACCATGGAGGTGCCTGCACCTGCTGCAGGCGTGGTGACTGAACTGAAAGTCGCTGTGGGTGATAAGGTGTCTCAAGGCTCGCTAGTATTGATGCTGCAAGTTGCTGGTGGTGAAGCCGCTGCGCCTGCACCCGTTGCAGAGGCTGCTCCAGCTCCTGCAGCCGCGCAAGCAACAACTACGGTTGAAGTGAAAGAGATTGCCGTGCCAGATATTGGCGATGCATCTGATGTCGATGTGATTGAAGTGTTGGTGGCTGTCGGCGATATGATTGAAGCCGACCAAGGCCTTATCACGCTTGAAACCGATAAAGCGACCATGGAAGTGCCAGCGCCATTTGCCGGTAAACTGGTGTCGTTAACGGTGAAGGTGGGCGATAAAGTGTCTCAAGGTAGTGTGATTGCTACGGTTGAAACTCAGTCTGCTGCGCCAGCTGCAGCACCTACACCAGCCGCAGCGCCCGCGCCAGTTGCTCCTGCTGCGCCTGTACAGGCTCCAGCGGCCAGTAAGCCGCCAGTACCGCATCACCCAAGTGCCGGTAGCACGCCTAAGACAGGCGCGGTTCATGCCTCACCTGCAGTGCGCCGTTTAGCACGCGAATTTGGTGCCGACTTAAACCTAGTTACTGGTACTGGACGTAAAGGACGTATTCTTAAGGAAGACGTTCAGGCGTTTATCAAGTATGAGCTAAGCCGTCCAAAAGCCACTGCGGCGACAGCCGTTGCGGGTGGCGCTGGTGGGCTGAATGTGATTGCCGCACCTAAGGTTGATTTTGCTAAGTTTGGTGAAGTGGAAGAAGTACCACTGAGCCGTATTCAGAAGATCTCGGGTCCAAACCTTCACCGTAACTGGGTCACGATCCCGCATGTGACACAGTTTGATGAGGCCGATATCACTGAGATGGAAGCGTTCCGTAAGCAGCAAAATGAGCTGGCGGCTAAGCAGAAGAGCGGCATCAAGATCACCCCATTGGTGTTTATGATGAAAGCCGTTGCTAAGACACTGCAACAGTTCCCAGTGTTCAACGCTAGCTTGAGCCCTGATGGCGAGTCGCTGATCAAGAAGAAGTACTACCACATCGGTGTGGCGGTCGATACGCCTAACGGTTTGGTCGTGCCGGTTGTACGTGATGTCGATAAGAAAGGCATTCTTGAATTATCTGCCGAGCTGATGGAGATCTCTATCAAGGCCCGTGACGGTAAGCTAAAAGCGACCGACATGCAGGGCAGCTGTTTCACCATCTCTAGCCTTGGCGGTATTGGTGGCACAGCATTTACACCGATTGTGAATTACCCTGATGTGGCGATTCTTGGTGTGTCTAAGTCAGAGATTAAACCTAAGTGGAATGGTAAAGATTTCGAGCCTAAGTTAATGTTGCCGCTGTCTTTATCTTATGATCACCGCGTTATCGATGGCGCTATGGCCGCACGCTTCAGTGTGACGCTGTCAAGTATGCTGTCCGACATACGCACACTTATTTTGTAATGATTAAGGCTACTCAGGTTGAGTAGCCTTTTGTTTAACTCGTTGAAAGGTTAAAATGCGGCCACCTTACAAGAACATACGTTCAAAAGCTGGCGTCATACAGCGTTGGGCCGGGATTCCTCCCAACGGAATGAAAAAGAATAGAGGAAAACATGAGTAACGAAATCAAAACTCAGGTAGTGGTATTAGGGGCGGGTCCTGCGGGCTATTCAGCGGCATTTCGTGCTGCCGACTTAGGGCTAGAGACTGTGATCGTTGAGCGTTTTAGCACCCTTGGTGGTGTATGTCTAAACGTCGGCTGTATCCCGTCAAAAGCGCTGTTGCATGTATCTAAAGTGATTGAAGAAGCGAAAGCGATTTCTCATCACGGTGTGGTCTTTGGCGAGCCACAGATTGATCTTGATAAACTACGTGAGTTTAAGCAAAGCGTCATTAGCCAGTTGACTGGCGGTCTTGGCGGCATGTCTAAGATGCGTAAAGTCGACGTCGTTAATGGCCTAGGTAAGTTTACTGGTCCTAACACGCTTGAAGTGGCCGGTGAAGATGGTGTTAAAGTGATCCACTTTGAAAAAGCCATTATCGCTGCGGGTTCTCGTCCAATCCAGTTACCGTTTATTCCTCATGAAGATCCACGCATTTGGGACTCAACTGACGCGCTAGAGCTGAAAGAAGTTCCTGGTAAGCTGCTGGTTATGGGCGGCGGTATCATCGGTTTAGAGATGGGTACTGTGTACTCTTCACTGGGTAGTGACATTGACGTGGTTGAGATGTTCGACCAAGTGATCCCTGCTGCCGATAAAGATATCGTGCGCGTGTACACGAAGAAGATTAAGAAGAAGTTTAACCTTATTCTTGAAACTAAAGTGACCGCAGTAGAAGCCAAAGAAGATGGTATCTATGTGTCAATGGAAGGCAAAAAAGCCCCGGCTGAGCCTGTGCGTTATGACGCAGTATTGGTTGCCATTGGTCGTACGCCAAACGGTAAGTTAATCGACGCTGATAAAGCGGGTGTTAACATCGATGAGCGTGGTTTCATCAATGTAGATAAGCAGCTACGCACTAACGTGCCGCACATCTTCGCTATTGGCGATATCGTGGGTCAACCAATGCTGGCTCACAAAGGTGTGCATGAAGGCCATGTTGCCGCTGAAGTGATTGCGGGCATGAAGCACTACTTCGATCCAAAAGTGATCCCATCAATTGCGTACACAGACCCAGAAGTGGCTTGGGTAGGTGTTACCGAGAAAGAAGCTAAAGAGCAAGGCATTGCTTACGAAACGGCAACTTTCCCATGGGCGGCCAGTGGACGTGCAATCGCTTCAGACTGCGCTGACGGCATGACTAAGCTGATTTTCGATAAAGAGACTCATCGCGTTATTGGTGGTGCTATCGTGGGTGTTAACGGTGGCGAACTACTGGGTGAAATTGGTCTTGCAATCGAAATGGGTTGTGACGCAGAAGATTTAGCCTTAACGATCCATGCTCACCCAACCCTACATGAGTCAGTGGGTCTTGCCGCTGAAATCTACGAAGGTTCAATCACTGATTTGCCTAATCCTAAGGCAAAGAAGAAAAAATAACCTCAAGTTATTAAAAAAAGCGCTCATTGAGCGCTTTTTTTTTGTTAATCTAATTCCACCTTTATTTTTATCATTTCTTTTACAAAAGGTTGAGTGCGATAACAACACCTCTATTATGGTTCACCGTTCGTCTGGCTGAGCTGCATTTTTTATGAATATGACGTTACTCTTGCGTCTACTTTTACTGCCTATTCTATGGGTTGGCTTGCTATTGCCTGCTTATGGTGATCAGTTGGTGCAGCGGGTGTTTAGTGCCCGTGATGGTTTACAAAATGCGAAGGTTAATGACATTACTTTCGATAAGCATGGTTACACCTGGCTGTCGACCGAAGAGGGTCTTTATCGAATTAGCGATATCAAGGCACGAAGAATCGATAAGAATATCGATGGTATCCGCCTGTCAGACGAATTTATCACTTTGACAGAGTCGTTGAGTGACACCCACTTGTTGGTCAGTACCTATGCCAACACCTATCTGTACAATATGGTCACCGATGAGTTTAGCCTATTTGGTAGCGACGCATTATTTAGCGATGTACGTCGCAGTGGTTTACGTGGTCTATCTTTATTAAGCGACGGCAATTATCTGCTGCTTAATAACGTTGCAGAGCTGTATCGTTTTGATTATCAAGCCATGACATTGACCTTTGTCAACGCTCTTCCTCACGATCCGGATTCAAGATGGTTAACGTTATCGGCCAGTGCTAACAACCAATTTATTTTTGCCAAGAAAAGAGAACTGCAACTAAGAGACAGCTTAGGCATGCTAAAGGGAGTATTTACCTGGACCGAAGCGATGGGGCAGATAAATACCCTATTTGAAGACAGCCAGCAGCGAGTGTGGTTGGGGTCGACGAACGGGTTATATCGTGTGCATCCTGATTCGTTAACGGTCGAAAAAATGAGTCAGGCTTCATTTCATATCTCAGATATTGACCAAGATAAAAGTGGGTTTTTGTGGCTTGCGGGTCGAGATGAACTGGCAAAATGGCATCCCGATACCGCGCTATTTAAGCTGTTTGATGATCAGATTAAGTTAGTAGCCGATCTCAACTATGTGCATGAAATCGCGGTTGATAGCAACGATCTTGTCTGGGTCGGTGGCTCAGGAAGTGAGCTGGCTATCCTAGCCGATACCGCCGAGTTTGTCATAGAGAGCTATACGCGTAAGCCCCCCTACCAACTTGTCGATGATATGGTGTGGAGTATTTTTGCTCAGCAAGAGTGGTTATGGCTAGGCACAGATCAAGGCTTGATTGAAATCAACCGTGAGCAACGCCGCAGCCAGTTGATCTCCATTGATGCGATGGAGGTCAGTGATAGTGTATATAGCATTAAGCCACTTGATGAGGCGCACCTCTTGCTAGGCACCACCAATGGCTTGTTTGTCTATAACCGCGATGATAACCAGATGTTACGTTTTGCGCAGTGGACTGGAGGTCAATCGTCGCTAGAAAATAAGATTATTTATTTGGTGTACCACGATCCCTTGTTGACCCATCGTTGGTGGTTTGTCACGGCGACAGGATTATTTTACTGGGATCAAGGTAGCCAAGCTCTGTACGCTTTTTCATTACAAGATATAGACGGAAAGCAATATCAAAGCCCCCTGCGTGCTATTTTTCGTGCCAGTGACGGTAAGCTCTGGTTGGGCGGTGGTGATCATTTTGGCTATGTTGATAATCGGGGGATCTACTATTCGCGCAGCGATGTGATTGATGATGGTGAGCGAGCGGTCGATATTAGTTATATCAGTGAAGTGGATTCGGACGTATTGTGGCTGGGAACCTCGCCTAATGGGTTGGTCGAATATTATCCTAAAACAGGGCAGCATTATACGTTAACCCAAGATTGGCAACTTGAATGCGGCTCGGTGTATTTTATTGAGCAACTAGCCGATTATCGGGTGTTGGGCTGCAACACTTCATTGATCCGCCAAGATTTAGCCAGTGGAAAACTCTTGGTTATCGAGCAGCAAGATGGGCTTTTGAGCGAAGAGCTTAACGATGGCGCCTCGTTTTATGAGCCTGGAATTGGCTTGTATATTGGCAGCCCTGATGGGGTTGAACTTATTGATGTCTCCAAATTGAGCAACCGTTTGGCTGCTGATGGCATTATGCTGGAGTCGATGTCGGTATTTTTTGATGAAACCACCGAAAGGTCACTTTTACCTGAGCCCAACAGTGTTGTTGCGCCCGGTGCTCACATGATCAGTTTTCAACTCACCAGTTTAAATTATCTTACAGACTTACCCTTGCAGTTGCAGTATCGCCTACGGCGCGATAATGGCCAATCTCCCGCTAACTATGTGTTGTTGCAAGGGCAGTCCCAGGTCAATATTGCGGGCTTACCCGAAGGTCATTACACCCTAGATATTCTCAGTGAGCAAAATGGTATCTGGTCACCAAGGCCATTTTCTTACTCTTTTAGTGTGCAAGACTATTGGTGGACCAGTGACTGGTTTAAAGCCTTGATTATTATGACTGCGATCGCCATTGGATTCTGCTTTTTAATGGTGAGGCAAAAGCAATTATCGGCCTTTAAACGAGTCAATCGCGCGCTGCGAGAAAGTGAAGACCGTCTACGGCAGTCGTTGCGTGGCAGCGACTCTGAATTATGGGAATGGCACAGTGATAATGGTTTATTCAATTTGGAGAATCACGGTGGCAATTTCCCCAGTCATGAACAGCAGCTGTTACTCAGCATCAAGGAGTTTCCTGTTCATGACGATGATCGCGCAAAAGTGGTTAAAGCCTGGCAACGCTTAATTACTCAACAAGATGACCGTTTAGATGTTGACTATCGATATTGGCGTCTCGATGGCACTTGGGGTTGGACCCGTGTCAGTGGCAAGCCGCTTGAATTTGACCCTGTTAGTGGTGCGATTAAGAAAGTGGCTGGAATTTATACTGACATCACCACCCAGCGGCGCTTAGAGGATGACGTTAAGTTGCTGGCTCAGGCCTTTAGTAACACCTCAGAAGGGGTACTGATCCTCGATGCTGATGAACAGGTTAAGGTATCAAATAAGGCGGCACAAACCATATTACAGATGAGCGCAGAGGAGTTGATTGATTGTGCCTTCTCTCAATTGCTGCACCATCATGGCTCAACTGCAAATATGGACGCTGCTAATAATGATATTCGTCTTTTACTTGAGCATGACCACACCTGGACTGGCGAGCATAGTTTCTGTACCCCCGCTGAAAAAATATGCCCGGTATGGTTAAATTTATCGACGATGACCAATGAAGATGGAGGGGTTACCCATTATGTGGCCGTGTTCTCCGACATCTCAGAGCGCAAGCAGACAGAGGCGTCACTGCGACAGTTAGCTAACTATGATGTGTTGACTGGGCTGCCCAATCGCTCGTTATTTTCCACCCGATTGGATAAAAGTATTCAGCGCGCCGAAGCCAATAACCAGACGTTGGCGCTGATCTTTCTCGATCTCGATCGTTTTAAAAGTGTGAATGACTCCTATGGTCATAGCATGGGCGATGCTCTTCTGGTTGAGGCGGCTAAGCGACTGCAATCTTGTGTGTCTGATGAGCATATTTTGTGTCGTTTTGGTGGTGATGAGTTCCTGATTTTATTGCGTAACATTAACGATATAGATGCGATAAACCATCTATGCGAATCGTTAATCCGTCAAATTGAGCTGCCGTTTGAACTCTTTGGTCGTGAGTTTTTTATCTCCACCAGCATCGGCGTGAGTCTCTGGCCCGATGATGCCAAGCAGGCGGAGACCTTGATTAAAAATGCCGATCAGGCGATGTACCATGCTAAAGAGGTGGGGCGGGGCAATTTCCAATATTACTCTGCAAAGCGCAATGCAGAATCCTTATACCATCTTAAGCTTGAGGCGGACCTGCATAAAGCTATTGCTCGAGAGGAGTTTGAGCTGCACTACCAACCGCAAATCGATATGTTAAAAGATGATACAGTGGTTGGCATGGAGGCACTGCTGCGTTGGCGTCATCCGCAGGAGGGGTATATTAGTCCCGATATCTTTATTAAGGTCGCCGAGTCTTGTGGTTTGATTATTGATATCGATCGCTGGGTGCTAAAGCAGGCCTGTATGCAAGGGGCTCAATGGGCTAAGCGTTATGGCGATGCACTACAACTGTCAGTCAATATTTCTGCGGTGCATTTTAGGCAGCCCGACTTCATTCAAGGAATTGAACAGGCATTGCAAACATCTGGGATGCCAGCGCAAATGTTAGGGTTGGAGATCACCGAAGGGGTGTTGATGAAAGAGCTTCATATCGCCAAAGAGCACCTACAAGCCTTGCGTATTTTAGGCATTGATGTGGCCATTGACGACTTTGGTACGGGTTACTCATCGCTGGCTTATTTACGTAGTTTCGATGTTAGCACCTTAAAAATCGACCGCTGTTTCTTAATCGATATCGCCAATAATGAGGCCGATCAGGCCATTGCTAGTAGTATTATTGAGTTGGCGCGCAACCTTAAGTTAACGGTTGTGGCCGAGGGCGTTGAGACTAAGGCGCAGCTTGAGCAGGTCTTCAGTCGAGGTTGTTACATTATTCAAGGCTACTATTTTGCCAAACCCATGGCGGTGCCAGAGTTTGAGGCGTATCTCAATGCGCAACAGCATACCGATGTCGGCCAGTAATGTGATTGAATAAAAAGCAAACTTTTTAGTTTGTTAAGATGTTTGCTAGACTGTATTTCTTTGTATCAATCACTTAAATAAAGACCTCATATGATGCGTTTTTTGCTGCTATCTATAACATTGTTTTATGGCGTTAGTGCCCTTGCTGACGATGTTCGCCCCAAGGTGGGCCTAGTGCTTAGTGGCGGCGGTGCCAAAGGTGCTGCTCACGTGGCGGTGCTTAAAGTGCTGGAAGAGCAGCGGATCCCTGTTGATTTTATCGCCGGTACCAGTATTGGAGCCTATGTCGGCGGTATGTATGCGCTGGGCTACAGTGCTAACGAGATTGAAGCCATCATGATGGGCGAAAATTGGAGTGATGGCTATTCTGATACTATTCCGCGAGAGGCGTTGAGTTACCGTGATAAGCAACACAGAGACAGGTTTAATATTCCTATTAATGTGGGATACAGCGACAAAGAGATAAAAACGCCTAATGGTTTGCTCCGCGGCCAAACCATGTCGATATTACTGCAACGCTCTACCGATTTAGTTCATCAATTTAGTAGTTTTGATCAGCTGGCGATCCCGTATCGTGCGGTTGCAACCGATTTAGAAACTAGCCTGCCCGTGGTGATGGATCACGGTAGCCTGGTTGATGCGATGCAAGCCTCGGCAACGGTGCCCGGTGCACTGCAAGCGGCGCAATACAATGGCAAGATGGTGGTTGATGGCGGTATCGCCAACAATATGCCTGTCGATGTGGTTAAGGCGATGGGGGCCGATATTGTGATTGCGGTTGATATTGGCTCTTCTTTGGTTAAGCGCGATCAGTTGGCCAGCACGGTCGCGGTATTGAATCAGCTATCGACCATGTTGACCAACGCCAGCACCGAACGTCAAAAGCAGCTGCTGACTGAGCAAGATATTTTGATACGCCCAGATGTGGGTGAGTTGAGTACCACAGATTTCACTATCATGCCTGAAGCTTATAGCTTAGGTGATGCGGCAGTATTGGCGCAACTCGATAGACTCAAAGCCTTATCTGTCAGTCAAGCATCCTACCTTGATTATCAAGCAAAAAAAGATGTCCAGCGATTAAGTTGGAACAATAATATGCTGCAACCTGTAGTTGAATTGCGCTTTGAAAATAACTCTAAAGTCAGTGCCAAACTATTGCGGGAAACCTTAGGGGTTGAGATAGGGGATGTTGTTGATAAAAATACGCTAGAACAAGGAATTAAAAATATTTATGCATTAGATAAATTTGAGCGAGTCAATGCCGAATTTATTGATACTGATGCTGGTAGGATACTCGTGCTCAACACTCAAGCTAAATCTTGGGGACCCAATTATTTTCAGCTCGGTTTCAGTTGGGAAGATGATTTCAGTCTCGATTCAGTGGTGTCATTGGATGTGGCTTACACCATAACCGATCTTACTCAATATGGCGGTGAGTGGCGTAACGAATTACGTCTCGGGTTTGAGAAGCTACTCTCCACCGAATTTTATTTGCCGCTCGATTCTGATCAACGTTTTTTTGCCCGCACCGAACTCTCTTATCAGCGCAAAGATTGGGATTTTTACGAAGAAAACAATCGAGTGTTGCGTTTAGGGCAAACAAATTATGCTGCCGATCTAGGGCTTGGTTTTAATTATGTCAATCATGGAGCGGTAGAGTTAGGCTTGACTGCGCAGAATGGCTATTTGGAAAATGGATTCTTACCGGGGGATTTAGATTATCAGTCCTATGGGGCTTACCTTAAGTTTGGCTTCGATGATCTTAACAGTATTAACTTTCCCACCTCGGGCAATCGTATAACGCTTGATTTCTATTATCGTAAAGATGAGAGCCCGCAGGAGATTGCGACCAATCCATCCGATATTTCTTTTCAATTTGAGGGCAGCTGGCGCGGCGCTTTAAGTTTTAATAATCATGCCGTGGTGGGGATGGCTTCGTTTGCAACGGTCGATAATGATGATCAATTTAGTGTGCACGTTTCAGAGTTAGGTGGCTTCCTTAATTTATCTGGTTATCATAAAAATGCGCTCGTTGGCCCACATAAGGCGTTTGGCGCCTTTGTTTACCAATACGATCTTGGCCGCGATATGCTGGGAATGACCGATTACCCCCTCTATTTAGGGGTCAGTATTGAAGCCGGTAACGTGTGGTTGGCACGCGATGATATCAATATGAATGAGTTAATCTATGGCGGCAGTCTGTACTTTGGCACCGATACCTCGGTAGGCCCGGCGGCCTTTGGTTTTGGCTGGGCCGATGACGGTGAAAGATCGGTGTTTTTATTTTTAGGTAAAAATTGGTAACCCTGAATTAAAGCATATTCACTGGGCCTTGATTGCAACCACCTATGTAAGCCGAGTGATTGGATTACGAGCAAAAGCCGACATCACTGGATGTCGGCTTTTTTACTTCATGGCTGAATCGGCAGCAGGCATTACGTTTATTCACTGGTGATTAGCGCTATTGGGTAAACATGAGCTGGGTTAAATAGTGATTTAACTGAGTTAAGTCATCCAGTTTACGGTGCGCTGCAGCCCACTTAGCGTGCTCGGCCTCATGGCTTGCCGGAACCACCACAGTATGCATATTGGCCGCTCTGGCGGCGATAAGGCCATTAAAGGAATCCTCAATGGCGATACACGCTTGGGGTGTGACCTGTAAAGCGGCTGCGCAATTAAGATAGACCTCGGGATGCGGTTTACCAAAGGTGAGCGACTCGGCGCTGCAGATGGCATTAAAATAATGGCCTATATCCAGTTTTTGCAGTACGGCTTCGATGAGTGGCGATGATGAAGAGGTGGCTAAGCCAATTTTTAATTGCTTATCTTGGCAGGCTTGCAGTGCCGATATGGCGCCACACATGGCCTCACCGCTGCGCAATATTTCTGCCGCGACTTGCTGCACAATGGCGTTGGCCGTGGCTTGATTATCATAATTTGGCCAAGGGTGGCGTCGATACCAATAGTCGACCACTTGGTCGATACGCAATCCGGTGGTTTGTAGCGTATCTTGTAGGCAAATTGGCAACCCTAATTGGCTAAATACATTGATTTCAGCCGCTTGCCAGCTGGGTTCAGAGTCGATTAATACCCCGTCCATGTCGAAGATCACCGCAGCTACTCTTTTGTGGGTCATTGAGCCATTCCTGATGGTTATTTACGCATTGTCGATGGAATATTATGCGTATTTCTGGGGTAAATACGACCGATAAGGTGAAGTTTTTTAAAATATTTTTGCGCATAAATGCGCTTTTTAGTGCGTTTATAATAAATTATTGTTAAGCACCAAAATTAATGTTTATCAACTAGTTATTGCTTGTTTCAAACTATTGTCTAATTTCATTTGTTTTATCACTGAGATAAATTGCCTTGCGCCCTAGAGAATCCCGGTAATTTCTCACTTCTAAGAGTGTGATCTGATTCATACTTTTGCAAAGCTGTAGTATAATGCGGCCGGAAATACGGGTTAAGCCTGCTTGACTGTTAACTAACTTCAAAATGTTACTTCAAAATTGAAGACGTGCAGTTTCGCTGTTAGAACGCCAAACAAAGAGGAATGTTGCCGTGCTAGAAGCATATCGTAAACACGTCGCAGAACGTGCTGCAGAGGGCGTAGTCCCTAAGCCACTAGATGCCCATCAAGTGGCCGAGTTAATCGAATTAGTCAAAAATCCGCCAGCGGGTGAGCAAGAATTTATTCTTGACCTGCTAGAAAATCGAATTCCACCCGGTGTCGATGAAGCTGCATACGTCAAAGCAGGCTTTCTTGATGCACTTGCCAAAGGTGAGGTGACTTCACCTATCCTATCTTCAGCGCGCGCTGTTGAACTGCTTGGCACTATGCAAGGCGGCTACAACATTGAGCCACTGATTGCTCAGCTGGACAACGATGCCCAGGCACCGTTAGCGGCGAAAGCCTTATCAAATACCCTACTGATGTTTGATGCGTATCACGATGTCGTTGAGAAGATGCAAGCGGGTAACGCTCATGCTAAGCAAGTGGTTGAGTCTTGGGCGAATGCCGAGTGGTTCTTGAACCGTCCGAAGCTAGCTGAAAAAGTGACCCTGACCGTATTCAAAGTGACCGGTGAAACCAACACCGACGACTTGTCTCCCGCGCCAGATGCCTGGTCTCGTCCTGATATTCCATTGCACGCTTTAGCTATGCTAAAAAATGCCCGTGACGGTATCGTACCCGATGAGCCAGGTGTTGTGGGTCCAATCAAAGAGATCGCAAGCCTTAAAGAGAAAGGTCATCCACTCGTGTACGTGGGTGATGTTGTCGGTACCGGCTCTTCACGTAAATCAGCTACTAACTCAGTATTGTGGTTTATGGGCGATGATATTCCTTATGTGCCTAACAAACGCGCTGGCGGTTTCTGTCTAGGCGGTAAAATTGCCCCAATTTTCTTTAACACCATGGAAGATGCTGGCGCTTTGCCTATCGAGCTTGATGTTAACGAAATGAACATGGGTGATGTGATTGATATCTACCCATATCAAGGTGTGGTTAAGCGTCACGGCACTGACGAAGTGATTTCAGAATTCAAACTGAAAACCGAAGTCTTGTTAGATGAAGTGCGTGCTGGTGGACGTATTCCATTGATCATCGGCCGTGGCCTGACTGATCGTGCACGTGAAACACTAGGGTTACCTGCATCAGATATTTTTGTTCGTCCACAAGATGTGGTTGATTCTGGCAAGGGTTACACCCTAGCGCAGAAGATGGTCGGTAAGGCGTGTGGTGTTGCTGGTGTGCGTCCAAACCAATACTGCGAACCTAAGATGACCTCTGTCGGTTCTCAAGACACGACCGGCCCTATGACCCGTGATGAGCTAAAAGATTTGGCTTGTCTTGGCTTTAGCGCCGATTTGACCATGCAGTCTTTCTGTCACACCGCGGCTTATCCAAAGCCAGTTGACGTGAACACGCATCACACGCTACCTGATTTCATCATGAACCGTGGCGGTGTGTCACTGCGTCCAGGTGACGGGGTTATCCATTCGTGGTTAAACCGCATGCTACTGCCTGATACGGTTGGTACGGGTGGTGACTCGCATACGCGTTTCCCAATCGGTATCTCATTCCCAGCAGGTTCCGGTCTAGTGGCGTTTGCTGCCGCGACAGGTGTTATGCCGCTGGATATGCCTGAATCTGTATTGGTACGCTTTAAAGGTGAGATGCAGCCCGGTATCACATTGCGTGACTTGGTACATGCTATTCCGCTCAAAGCTATCGAAATGGGCTTACTGACCGTTGAGAAGAAAGGTAAAATTAATGCTTTCTCTGGTCGAGTACTGGAGATTGAAGGCCTTGAAAAGCTGAAAGTTGAGCAAGCGTTTGAGCTATCTGATGCCTCAGCCGAGCGTAGTGCTGCAGGGTGTACCATCAAGCTAGATAAAGAGCCTATCATCGAATATCTCAACTCTAACATCGTCATGTTAAAGTGGATGATCGCCGAAGGCTATGGTGACCGTCGTACTATCGAGCGCCGTATTACTGCGATGCAAGAGTGGATTGCGAACCCAGAGTTGATGGAAGCCGACAGCGACGCTGAATACGCTGAAGTGATCGAAATCGATTTGAATGAGATCAAAGAGCCTATTTTGTGTGCGCCAAACGATCCAGATGACGCAGTGCTATTGTCATCGGTTGCCGATACTAAGATTGACGAAGTCTTCGTTGGTTCTTGTATGACTAACATTGGTCACTTCCGCGCAACCGGTAAGATGCTAGACAAGTTTGCAACGACCTTGCCAACACGTCTATGGATCGCGCCGCCAACTAAGATGGACAGAGACCAGCTCACTGAAGAAGGTTACTACGCTATCTTCGGTCGTGTCGGTGCGCGTATCGAGATCCCTGGCTGTTCATTGTGTATGGGTAACCAGGCACGTGTAGCCGAAGGCGCAACTGTGGTTTCAACCTCTACGCGTAACTTCCCTAACCGTTTAGGTACGGGGGCTAACGTTTACTTAGCCTCGGCTGAGCTAGCGGCGGTGGCGGCATTACTGGGTCGTCTACCAAGCGTCACTGAATATCAAGATTATGCTAAAGAGCTCGATGCGACAGCATCAGATACTTATCGCTACTTGAACTTCGACAAAATTGAATCTTATACTCAAAAAGCGGGCGAAGTGATCTTCCAGTCTGCGGTATAAATGAATCGATTCGATTAGGTAAACAGCAAAAAGGCCAGCTTATTAGCTGGCCTTTTTAATGTGAGTAAATTGCTGTTTAAATGTAATCTATCACTTAAGTGCAACCTTAAGCAGATTTACGATGCAGTACTTCTAACAGTTGATCTTCTAATTGAAAACGGGTTTCCATGGCATCGCCAAGTGATGATAAATCATGGTCGAGTTGATATAGAATTTGGTCATCATCGGCTTCAGTGTATTTGTCACTAAAGTCGAGTGCCACATCGGTCGTCTCGCTGATCTTCGGCATCACCTCTTGCGTGAGGTTTAGGCAGGATTGGCCATTTGTGTCACAGGCGCTAACAAGGCGATCGTAAACCTCAAAGTGACCTTCGGAAACATAATCGACTAAAAGATCGCAAAAGTCTTTTACTGATTGAAAGCTAGGAAGTGACTTATCGTGAGATTCATAGGGAGGCAATCCCGCAACTTGGCAATATTGGATCAGTAACTTACGTCGATGATTGAGCCATTGGTCAATCAGTGTGTTGGAGCCTCTCCATTTTTGTTCGGCTCTTTCCAATTGCTTTAGCATGACGTTCCCCATCCACATTGTCCTGTAACTTCTAATGTAGGTGACAACCACTGCTTTGATCAACTCTTTTTTGGTGTAAACAGAGCCAAGGTACGTCTGGTCTAATCTGCTGGTTGTATATGTAAAACGAATGGGTGAGCCACTGTGGTGCTGAAAATAAAATGCCCAGCGATAGAATCCTATCGCTGGGCGAGTAAAGGTATTGCGGGCTCGATGCGACGAGCTTCTTGATTGTTCTTGCTAGCGCAGACTTTTTATATCAAAGGCTTTGATGTGGTGCAACGTTTTTCTAACGAATTAGGAACCTTTGCCTCATTATCCATTAATAGTCTGTCGCAAAAACAAACAGGTAGACGATAAAATTATAATCAAGCGGCGTTTGTCACATAAATGTACTGATGGAGGTTACTTTATTCACGTAAATGCTAAACTACTGTCCCAGCGGAAATCAATAAGCGTAGGAATAGAGCCTCATGGCAGAATTAAAAAATGATCGTTATTTACGTGCCTTACTAAAACAACCTGTTGATAGAACTCCTGTTTGGATGATGCGTCAAGCTGGTCGTTATCTTCCAGAATATAAAGCGACCCGCGCCGAAGCTGGTGACTTTATGTCTCTTTGCAAGAACCAAGATTTGGCCTGCGAGGTCACTCTTCAGCCGCTTCGTCGTTACGACTTAGATGCCGCGATCTTGTTCTCTGATATTTTGACTGTGCCTGATGCTATGGGGCTTGGTCTCTATTTTGAAGCGGGCGAAGGCCCACGTTTCGAACGTCCTACCGATACCATAGATGCCATTAAAAAGCTGTGCATTCCCGATCCAGAAGATGAACTGGGTTATGTGATGAATGCCGTAAGCACGATTCGTCGTGAGCTTAAAGGTGAAGTGCCGTTGATTGGTTTTGCTGGTTCGCCTTGGACCCTAGCGACTTATATGGTTGAAGGTGGTTCAAGCAAGGCGTTCGAAAAAATCAAAAAAATGGCCTACGAAGAGCCTGCCACACTGCATATGCTGCTCGATAAGCTTGCCGATTCAGTTACCTTATACCTGAATGCGCAAGTGGCTAATGGTGCTCAGTCATTAATGATTTTCGATTCGTGGGGCGGCGCATTATCACATCATGCTTACCGTGAATTCTCACTGCGCTATATGCAAAAGATTGTTGACGGACTAACGCGTCATGCTGATGGTCGTCAAGTGCCTGTGACCCTATTCACCAAGGGCGGTGGTTTGTGGCTAGAAGCGATGGCTGAAACTGGCTGTGACGCATTAGGTCTCGACTGGACTGTGGATATCGGTGATGCACGTCGCCGCGTGGGTGATAAAGTTGCCCTGCAAGGCAACATGGATCCTTCTGTGCTGTATGGTACTCCTGAGCGTATCCATCAAGAAGTGGATCAAATCTTGGCCTCTTACGGCGAAGGCACTGGCCATGTATTTAACCTAGGACATGGTATTCACCAGCATGTCGATCCAGAGCATGCGGGTTCGTTCATCAAGTCGGTGCATGCACTGTCTCCTCAATACCATAAGTAGTCTGTACTTGAGGTGAGTCTAATTAAAAAAGCCCGTTTAACGGGCTTTTTTAATTTTAACAGGCTCATTGAGCTTGGTTATCCCGTCTTAGTCTGGAGAGATGGCAAGCATCAATACGTTAGCGTAAACAGCATCACTCTTTGCCTATGTGTGTTGAGATGAGTTCTATGCTTTAAGGCAACAGTTTTATACCAATACTGTCGTTATGAATACTTTTGGATTGGCAGTGCGAAAAGCTATTTAATCCATTGGCTAAATAGGGTATTTTGCCTGCCGCATTGGTATTGATGCGATGATGAATAAACACAGGATGGTTGTAGACCGATGCGTATTAGCAAAAAATTAGTGGTTTTTGTTGTAGGATTTTGCTTACCCGCCATCATCGCCATCACTTTTTCTCTTAATTTATGGTTTGATAATCGTGTCGAGCAACTTAAGCGTGCCTCCATCGATGCTGAATTTAACAACATCGCCAGACTTATCGATACTGAGCTTAAGCGTTTAGCATTATTTACCCAGATTTATGGTGTACCCATTTCGGCATTGGATCATGCTAGTCGCCAGCGTTTTGAGCAAGCTTGGCTTAATAGTGGACTAGCCGAGCATCGTAGTCTGTTTTATTTAGAGCAGGATAAAGCAACTGCCTTTGCCGCGAGCGTGGCTGCGATATCGCATTTCGACTCCAGTATATTACCCGCCTCATTGTTTGAGCTAACTCAGGCGAAGACGGGGTTTTATTTACAAGCGGATAAGGGCTTTATTGTCAGTGTGGCTCCGGTTGATCCGAGCTTATCTATCGTCTTTGTGAGAGGGGTTGATGTTAGTCTGTTAAACCGCTATCAAGTTAACGATGGCTTGAGTCACCTGCAACTTGGGCGTGGCAAAGCCACTGGTCTTATACCAAACTATGCCACCCTGTCACACCAACTGGACGTGCCCGGCCTACTTGATGATGACTCTCTGCATTTATCAATAACCCTTTCCGAGGGCGTATTTACCGATATTCCTCAACAACCGACCCTGTTGCTTTATGGTGTCATCGGCTTGAGCGGTCTACTATTCTTGGTGGGATTTTTATGGCTTAGGATCGGCTTAGTGAGCCCTTTTCGGCGCCTGTTAACCGAATTAGCCAGTATCGATCCTGCTGCTAAGGCTTATGTGCCGCTGCGAGGTGATGGCTGCGAGGAGTTGACGGGGATCGCCGAGCAGGTCAATCATTTGATGGCCCGTATTTTTCAGCAAAAAGAGCGCTCAAAAACCACCTTAGAGGCGATTGCCGAGGCGGTGATTTTAACCGACGTGTCGGCCAAGGCGATTTATCTTAATCCACAGGCTGAGCGCTTACTGCAGTGTGAGTCTAGCGCCGCTGTCGGGGTGAGCATCGAGCAGCTGTTTAAGTCGGATAAACAGATTAGTAATACCTTGTTTAAATTAATGCAAAGTGGCGTGAGTCAACCCTTACTGAGCAAGGTTAAATCTTGTAATGACAAGAGCAAGATTATGGAGCGTAGCATTAACACTTTGCGCGATCCGCAAAATCAGGTGATTGGCACAGTGATTGTGCTGAGGGACATCACCCAAGAGGAGTTGCTGAAACATCAATTAAGGCGCAGAGCTAACTTTGATGGTGTGACCGCGTTATTAAATCGTAGCGCCTTTGAAGAACGCTTAGTGAACTTTGCCGATGATGCCAAGGTACTGGCAATGTGCTATTTCGATCTTGAGCAATTTAAGTTGATCAACGATTCCTGTGGTCATAACCAAGGCGATGTCATGCTTAAGATGGTTGCCAAGGCAATACAATCGAGTCTGACTGGCCATGCCTTACTGGCGCGACTGGGCGGCGATGAATTTGGCTTGGCCCTTAAAGATAACACCCTTCTGCAGGTGGCCCAGCAAGTGAAGCGCATTATGGATAATGTGGCCAAACAGGTGATGGAGCATCAAGGATGCCAATATCGCGTGGGGATAAGTGCTGGGGTCGCGGTGGCACACTCGCCCTATATTTTACCGCTTGAGTTGCTCAAAGATGCCGATATTGCCTGCATTGCGGCTAAACGTAAAGGCAGTAATCAGGTGCATTTTTATGACAACAAAGATAAAGAATTAACCTACCAGCGTAATGCACCCAAGTGGGCGGTAAGAATAGCCCAGGCGATCGAACATAATGAGTTAATTCTCTATTATCAGCCGATTAAAGGCATTAATGGCAACGGCCAACATAAACGCATGGAGATCCTGCTGCGGATCCAAGAGCCTTGTGGGCGGATCTTGCCGCCAGCGCAGTTTATTGAGGCCGCAGAGCGCTTTAAGTTGATGACTGAGGTTGATAAAGAGGTGATCCGCAAAACCTTCTTGTGGTTATCCTCCCACGAAGCGCTATGGCATGACCACTGTTTATCTATCAATCTATCGGGCAACAGTTTAGGCGCCGAAGGCATGGTCGATTATATCATCGCGCAGCTGCAGCATTTTGCTATACCGAGCCGTTGCATCTGCTTTGAGATCACCGAAACCAGCGCGATTCAAAATCGCGATCGGGCGATGGAGATGCTGAACCGCCTTCGTAAACAAGGTTTTGCGTTTGCGCTCGACGACTTTGGTACCGGATTCGCCTCCTATGGTTATCTGCGCGAGCTGCCGGTGAACTATGTGAAAATCGACGGCTGCTTTATCAAAACCTTAGCCACGAATGCCAAAGATTACGCCATCGTCAAATCGATTCATGATGTGTGCCGCGTCATGGGCATTGAGACCGTCGCCGAGTTTGTCGAAAATGAAGCGATCATCGACAGGCTAGAGTCTATCGGCATTAACTATGCGCAAGGTTATGCCATCGGCCGGC
Source organism: Shewanella sp. 492 (assembly GCF_059338445.1). NCBI lineage: Bacteria > Pseudomonadati > Pseudomonadota > Gammaproteobacteria > Alteromonadales > Shewanellaceae > Shewanella > Shewanella sp. 492. The sequence continues at coordinate 3,519,615 of NZ_CM181702.1, read as the reverse complement.
CTCAGAGCCTAGAGACCTATCTCGACTCGCACCCACAATTACAGCTAATCCAAGAGGCCGCAGCACAGGGGCGTTAAGGTGTGATGCTTGTGCTTTGCTGCTATCTGTGTGAGCTTAAGTCTATGTCGCTTAAGTGGTTAACGGGTAGGGAGAGCAAAGATGCAAGGATTGACAGATAAAGTGGTGATCATTACCGGCGCCTCTGAAGGAATAGGGCGTGCATTGGCCAAAGCCATGGCGCCATTGGGGTGTAAATTAGTATTAACCGCCCGCAATCAAGCCCGGCTTGATTCACTGGCACAAGAGTTAGCCCAGATGAGTCATCACACCCCCTTGGTGATCAGCGCCGATATTAGCTCACCCGACCGTTGCCAACATATCGTCGATAGTGCCATTAGCCATTTTGGTCATCTCGATATTGTGGTTAACAATGCGGGCATGACTATGTGGTCACGCTTCGATGAGTTAGAGAATTTGACCATTCTTGCCAAGGTGATGACGGTCAATTATCTCGGCCCCGCCTATTTAACCCACAGTGCGTTACCCCATTTAAAAGCCAGCCAAGGGCAAGTGGTGGTGATCTCTTCTGTGGCAGGCTTGACGGGCGTGCCAACCCGCAGTGGTTACAGTGCATCTAAGCATGCGGTGATGGGCTTTTTTGACTCACTGCGTATTGAGTTAGCCGATGACAATGTGGCGGTGACTGTGATTTGTCCCGATTTTGTGGTGTCAGAAATCCATAAGCGGGCACTCGATGGCCAAGGCGCGCCACTGGGGCGTAGCCCAATGCAGGAGTCTAAAATTATTAGCGCCGAGCAATGTGCGCAGATGATGTTACCTGCCATTGCTCAGCGTAGACGCATGATGATCACCTCAATGCGCGGGCGAGTCGGTCGTTGGCTGCGTCTATTCGCGCCTAAGCTTATCGATAAGATTGCCAAAAAAGCGATCGCCGCGGGCCATTAACCTTTTTATCGCTCACGTGAGAGAGGGATTTACTCCTGCTCGTTTAAATGTTTGATGATGGCGCGCTCGGCATCGGCTTGGGTGGCCGCATCATCATCGCTCGCGACCACTGGCGTGGTCGACCTTAAGCCTGTCATGTCTTCTGCAATATGTAGCCAGTCAGGATGCCAATAAAAGGCCGTACCAGCAAGGGTGTTCCAGTGATGTACGCCAGCTCTTTCGCCATTATAGATAAGATCGCCAATTGTATATGTCATCATGCTTCCCTGATTTAGTTGAAAACGCTCAAGTGAATATAGTGCACTTGGTAACAATATTCATGTGTGAACTAGTTCACGTTTGTTAATTGTTTATCAGCGAGCGAGTGGATAATAAAAAACCGGCTATGGCCGGTTTTTTATTATGCTAGCTTAGGGTTAGCTTTCGCGAGCAATGGCGCGATAAGCAATATCGGTACGAAAATACACATCGTCCCAATGGATGGTATCCACTAAGGCGTATGCAGCACGTTGTGCCTCGGTAACGGTATTGCCCAGTGCGGTAGCGCATAGCACGCGCCCCCCATTGGTGACCACTTTTCCCTCTTGCATACAAGTGCCGGCATGGAACACTTTGGCGTTATTATCACCAAGGCTTAAGCCTTCAATGACATCATGCTTACGGTACGCATCGGGGTAACCACCGGCAGCCATGACTACGCCAACGGCGGCGCGCGCATCAAACTCGGCAGTCACTTGGTTTAGTTCACCACGGGTAGCGGCTAAGCAAAGCTCAACTAAATCTGATTTAAGGCGCATCATGATAGGTTGAGTTTCTGGATCGCCAAAACGGCAGTTGTATTCAAGCACCTTAGCGCTGCCATCGGGTGAGATCATTAGGCCTGCATAAAGGAAACCTGTGTAGACATTGCCTTCAGCGGCCATGCCATCGACGGTTGGACGGATAACATTAGCGATGGTCCAGTCGTGCACCGCTTGGGTCACCACCGGCGCGGGAGAATAGGCACCCATACCGCCAGTGTTCGGGCCATAATCGCCATTGTCACGGGCCTTATGATCTTGGCTGGTGGCCATAGCCAGAATGTTTTGCCCATCGACCATCACGATAAAGCTGGCTTCTTCCCCCTTTAAAAACTCTTCGATAACGACACGTGAGCCTGCTTCACCAAACATATTGCCTGCGAGCATATCTTCAATGGCGGCATCGGCTTCGTTTTGGTCTTGGGCGATAATCACCCCTTTACCTGCCGCTAAACCATCGGCCTTGATGACGATTGGGTAGCCAGTATTGGCGGTGACGTTAGCCACATACGCTTTGGCGGGTTCAATCTCGGTAAAGTTGGCATAGGCCGCAGTTGGAATGTTGTGGCGGGCTAAGAAATCTTTCGTGAAGGCTTTAGAGGATTCGAGCTGCGCTGCGCCTTTCGTGGGGCCAAAAATCGCTAAACCCGCTTCGTTAAAGGCATCGACAACCCCCAAAGACAAGGGGACTTCTGGGCCAACGATGGTGAGCTCAATGTTATTGGACTGAGCAAACTCGACTAGTGCGCTAATCTCTTCAACGTTAATGGCGACGTTTTCTAGTTTAGGCTCTAAAGCCGTGCCTGCGTTACCTGGTGCAACGAAGACGGTGTCAACGTGTGCTGATTGAGCGGCTTTCCACGCTAATGCATGTTCACGTCCGCCGCCACCAATAATCAATACTTTCATGTCTTTACCTTTTATAGCTGCGCCATTTCCTCTCTCTGTATCAAGCATGCCTGTGTATGGGTATATCCTTACCTATAACAGTGCGCCTGCTTGCTTTGACCTAGAGAAAATGGCTTGCGCTAAACGTTAAAAATGAATGTGGTTAATCCGCGAATTAAGTCGTTTTTAACTTAATTCGCGCCAACAAATTAATGACGGAAGTGACGCATACCTGTAAACACCATCGCCATGCCGTGCTCATCGGCAGCGTTGATGATCTCTTCATCACGAATCGACCCGCCTGGCTGGATGATACAGCTGATCCCTGCGGCTGCTGCGGCATCAATACCATCGCGGAAGGGGAAAAACGCATCCGATGCCATGACAGAGCCTACCACTTCGAGGTTTTCGTCGGCGGCTTTAATACCCGCCACTTTAGCGCTGTAGACGCGGCTCATTTGGCCGGCGCCTACACCAATGGTCATGCTGTTTTTGGCATAGACAATGGCGTTCGATTTAACAAACTTAGCCACTTTCCAGCAGAACATCAGATCTTTCATTTCCGCTTCGGTCGGCTGACGCTTCGAAACAACCTTAACATCGGCTTGGCTCACCATGCCTTGGTCACGGTCTTGCAGCAGCAAACCACCGTTGACACGCTTGTAGTCTAGGCTGGTGGTCTTAGTGTTCCACTGGCCGCACTCTAGCAGGCGCACATTGGCTTTAGCGGCAACCACCTCACGTGCGGCTTGGCTCACGCTTGGGGCGATGATCACTTCCACAAACTGACGTTCAACAATCGCGCTCGCGGTGGCGGCGTCGAGCTCGCCATTAAAGGCGATAATGCCACCAAAGGCTGAGGTTGGGTCGGTTTGATACGCGCGGTTATAAGCATCGAGCAGATCGCTACCAATCGCCACGCCGCATGGGTTAGCGTGCTTAACGATAACGCAGGCGGGTTCGTCAAACTCTTTAACGCACTCAAGAGCCGCGTCGGTGTCGGCGATATTGTTGTAGGACAGCGCCTTACCTTGTAGCTGTACTGCGCTAGCGACTGAAGCTTCGTCGATATTCAGATCCACATAGAACGCCGCGCTCTGATGGCTGTTCTCGCCATAGCGAAGATCTTGTTTCTTCACCAGTTGGGTGTTGTAAGTGCGCGGGAACTTAGAATCAGCGTGGCACTCATCGGTGCTGTGGGCTGGCACCATAGTACCGAAGTAGTTGGCAATCATGCCGTCATAGGCCGCGGTGTGCTCAAATGCGGCGATGGCTAAATCGAAACGGGTTTCAAGCGTGGTGCTACCGTTATTGACTTGCATCTCGGCAATCACGCGGTCGTAGTCGCACGCGTTGACAACAATCGTGGTGTCTTTGTGGTTTTTAGCGGTCGAGCGCACCATGGTGGGGCCGCCAATATCGATATTTTCTACCGCATCGGCTAGGGTGCAGCCTTCTTGGGCAACGGTATTGGCAAAGGGGTAGAGGTTAACGGCAACTAAGTCGATGGGCTTGATGGCATTTTGTTCCATGACCAGCTCATCGATACCACGGCGTGCTAAGATGCCGCCGTGCACTTTGGGGTGCAAGGTTTTTACGCGCCCGTCCATGATCTCTGCATGACCTGTGTAGTCAGAGACTTCAATGACAGGCACACCGTTGTCTGCAAGTAGGGCAGCGGTGCCGCCAGTAGAGAGCAGCTCAACACCTTGAGCATGCAAGGCTTTGGCAAACTCGAGGATTCCGGTTTTATCAGAAACGCTTAACAGCGCGCGACGAATAGGTCTGGCATTATTCATTTTGGGTACAGGGTCCAGTAGTTATTTTTAAGGATCTTTCGGAAAACAATACAAGGCTTTAGTTAGTGCCTTGCTCTGCTTTCCAAAAGTCCCTCAATCTATTGTTACTGTCCATCGCGGCGCGCGTATTTTATCGTAAAATGGTGTGCCATGCTGTTTTTTTCTGCACGATTTCACAATACGCGTAAGCGAACAAGCATCTTGATTGTAAATACGCATAATAACCCTTGACCTTAGATTTAACTCTAAGGTTTATACTCAGGGGTATTGACTATGATCCCAAGCGATTTGGATGAAGCATGTATCGAATAGGTGAACTAGCAAAGCAGTGTGAGGTGAAGGCCGACACCCTGCGGTTTTATGAAAAACATGGTTTGTTATCGCCTTCGATGCGAACCGAAGCGGGTTATCGCATGTACACCGAACAAGACGCTGAGCGGTTACGTTTTATCTTGCGGGCCAAAGCGGTGGGGTTCACGCTGGCGGAAATCGCTGAGCTGTTGTCGATTGACTTGGATAAGTCCAATTGGGCGTGCGCCGATGTCAAAGGGATGGTGGATATCAAGTTAGCTCAGGTGAGCGCAAAAATCGCCGAGCTTAATCATTTTCAGGTGTCGCTTAAGCGCTTGTCCGATGCCTGTTGTGGCGGCCCTGAAAGTGCCGAACATTGTTCAATATTAGAAGCGCTAGAATCAAACTCTGCTGAAGTAAAGCCTGAAAACCATACTCATCAGCATCAAGATAACCCAAATAAAGCAAGCTGTAAGCGTAAGGGCTAGTTATGTTATTAAGTCATTTTATCGATCTGTTTTTAGAGTCAGCCCCTTGGTTGCTACTGGGATTAGTGTTGGCGGGTATGTTAAAGATGTTTGTGCCCATGGCGTGGATGCAACAGCAGCTCGGTGGCCATGGCTTTAAAACCACCGTTAAGGCGGCGGTGCTGGGCGCGCCTTTACCCTTATGTTCTTGTGGCGTGATCCCTGCCGCAGTAGGGCTGCGTCGCTCTGGCGCGTCAAAAGCGGCGACCACCTCATTTTTAGTCTCGACCCCAGAAACGGGTATCGATTCTGTCAGCGTATCTTATGTCTTGCTTGGGCCATTTATGGCGATTGTCAGACCGATTGCCGCTATTGCCAGCGCCATTGTGGCAGGCTTGTTAGTTGGCCGCGATGATGACCAAGTAGCGCCTGCAACCTCAGTGTCAGACAAGGACGCGGCAACCGCGAGCTGCTGTAGCAGTAATAAAGCCGAGGTCGTGGTGGCGTCTTGTTGCAGTAGCAAAGCCGCAACGCCCGTAAAAAGTGGCGGTGGTGCTAGCCAAGGGGATAAGTCGCTCGTCATGCGCCCATTAGGTGAAAGTAGGCGCATGATGGCAATGTCGCCTCAAGGCACGACGCAAGTGGCTCGCCTTAAGCCAGTCGCTGCCAGCGCCAGCTGTTGTCGTGATAAGGCTACCGTTAAAGTCGAGTCTGCATCGAGCTGTTGCAGCACGGCAAACAAAGCCCCTGAAGCTGACAGTTGCTGCGAATCGACCCAAGATATGGCCAGTGACCTAAAAGGCACCTCGGTGATCGCCAGAATGGGCAAAGGGCTGCATTATGCCGCAACCGACTTAGTGCGTGATACCACCATCTGGCTGCTGGTTGGCTTGTTCTTTGCGGCCTTGGTACAAACTTATGTCCCTGGCGATTTTATGGCGAAATGGGGTGATGGCCTGCTTGCCATGCTGGTGATGGTACTGATCTCTGTGCCTATGTATATCTGCGCTACGGCATCGACGCCGATTGCTGCAGGACTATTACTTGCCGGGGTGTCACCCGGCGCGGTATTGGTGTTTATGCTCGCAGGCCCTGCGACGAATATCGCCACCTTGGGCGTGGTCACTAAAGAGCTGGGTAAGCGCGCCTTGTATGGTTATTTGGGCGGCGTACTCGGTGTCGCCTTAGTCTCTGGGGTGATAGTAAATTATCTTGTCGATACCTTTGGCTTTGAGGTGATGCCGCAAGTGGGTGAGCAGCACAGCCTGTTGCCAGCGCCTATTGTCTATACCTCTGGCGTTGTGCTAGCAATCTTAATGTTGAAGGTGTTGCTGGAAAAGTTGCCTAAAAATTGGTGGCGCCGTGATTGTTGCTCATAGAACTTAATTTAAAGCTTCACCTGAATCTTACTCGCAGGAGATAATTAAAAAGGCACTCAATGAGTGCCTTTTTTGTGGGGTAAAGCTGAGCGCTTAAATTAGTTGGCTGGGACAAAATCCATAGGGATATTGCGTTCGGTTACCGCAGCCTTGGTAACGCTGACATTCTGTTCATCGGCATGAATTACGAAAGGAGCTTGTGGGTCGTCTGCGTCGTTGCTTGATTCTGGATCATCATGTTGGGCTAAACAGGTGTAACCCAAGCTGTAAGTGTCTGCAGCGACAAAGCCAAACTCATATTGGTAACCGATAAGCGTTTCGGTGTCATCCAGTATTGGTTGCACTCGTGAGGAGGCAATTGGTGCCACTTGAGGTGGCGTGATATCGGCATCTGGGCGGAAATCGACCATGTCAGTCAGTGCAGTTTCTGCTGGGTATAGATAGACTGCTTGGCTAAACTCTGAGCCCCCAGCATCGGTTTCACATGCTGTCACAGTATCGAGACTAATTTGACCGCTAATGGCGCCCACCTCGGCATTATTAACCAGTTGCACCGAGGTAGGTTTGAGTGTCCAGTATGCCTTATTGCCATGAGGAGCTTGTATGCCTTTAGCTAAGTTAAACTCGGCAACAAACAGATTATTACCGGCGGCGATAGTAAAAGCCTTATTAAAAAACAGTCGGCCAGTATCGGGGTCATCGGCACCTACGCCACCGCAACTACCATTACTATTGGTGACTAGCCCTGCGTCAGTCCCGTCCATGGTTTTCACGTAGGAGCTATTGGTATCGGCGACTTGACTGTTTTTCATGTAAATACACATTTGGTATTCACCGACGGGAACCGATTGGCCACTGACTAATGTGGCCATCTCTTGGCCTTGAACGGTAAGTAAGTCGACCATTTTGAGGTCGCCGTTATCTGATACATCAAACGACAGTGACTGCCCATTACCTTTGAGCACGACCTGTTTAAAGGCGATATTGACAATTTGGGCATCGGCAGGATTATCCGATACCCCTAGACTGAAGCTGCCTGACAGGGGTGCATCAGGGGTGTCATTGCTATCGCTGCCGCCACAAGCGGTGAGGACGCTGGTCAGTGCGATGGCCATTAACGATGTAGAATACTTCATAGATCACCTGTTCATCATGTGTAGAGTGAGTGTAAAAGAGTTAATTCACGCCGCTAGGCGAAGTGAACGACGTATATAGATACATTATAGACACACTTCGTTGTCAGTCTTAAGTCTGAGACATTAACAATAGGGAGATATGAACCAGAATTAATTTAGTTAGGGGTAATATGGATAGATTATTTACCCATTAAGAGTGATGAGTCTTTGCTGAAAACAGCTTGTGGGTTAACTACTGTAGGTGGTGAAAAAATCAAGCGGCTTTGAATTGAGTTGCTCAAATTAAAGCCGCCGTCGCTATTTAATCAATCAACCAGTTAGTTTGCAAATTCCGCATTGTGGTAGACGTTTTGCACGTCGTCACAATCTTCTAGCGCCGCTAGAAACTTCTCGAATTGCGCGATCACTTCAGGATCGGTCACCTCGGTCATGGTTTGCGGCACGAAAGTGATCTCTTCCACTTCAAATTCGATATCGGGTAGTGCTTCGTTTAAGGCGGTTTTGGCCTTGAAAAATTCGGTATGCGGAGCAAAAACACTGACCATGCCGTCTTCGACTTCAATATCGCTCACATCCACATCTGCCATCATCAGCAGCTCTAAAATGGCTTCTTCATCGTCACCTTTAAAGACAAATACCGCTTGGTGATCAAACATATGACCAACCGTGCCAGGGCCGCCTAACTTGGCGTCATTTTTAACAAAGGCTTGTCTCACCTCGGTGAAGGTACGTTTGCCGTTATCGGTTAAACAGTCGACGATGACCATGGCACCACCCGGGCCGAAGCCTTCATAGCGAGCTGTTTCATAGTCCTCACCTCCGCCGCCACGGGCTTTTTCGATGGCACGATCTATCACGTGAGCCGGAACCTGATCTTTTTTAGCCTTAGCGATCATTTGACGCAGTGCTAAGTTGCCATCTGGATCGAAACCACCATTTTTTGCGCAAACATAGAGCTCTTTGCCGTAGCGAGAGTAGAGTCTAGTTTTTTGCCCAGCCGTTTTGGCCATAGATTCTTTGCGATTTTGGTATGCTCTTCCCATCTTGATCTATCTCTTTAAGCTAAAAAAATTGGCCCAATGTTAGCAGTTTTATTGGCATTTTTGCAGACTTGGATAATGAATTTATCAAAACAGCGCTAAGTATCACTATTGCTAGGTTGTTTGCTCTTGGCGGCATGATGAATGGTGGCTGGGGGTTGGCGATGATAACCCCCCTAAAAAAACCAAGTTGAGCCTTAGTAACGACTATCTTCGAGTCGATGACGCGATAAATATGATTGCTCCATTAGGTTGATAATGGGTAGACTGTCTAATCATTTAATCAAGTGGTTGGAGTCAGTGGTGCAGTGGCAAGATTATGGGTTTTCACAGCTCAATGTTACGCAGTTATATGAGCTAATTAAGCTCAGGGTCGATGTGTTTGTGGTAGAGCAGCATTGCCCTTATCCCGAGCTCGATGGCAAAGACACTCTGGCCCAGACTCGCCATCTGTTAGGGGTTGATGAACATGGTGCGCTGGTGGCTTATGCCCGTATTTTAGCGCCGGGCGTGAGTTATGCCGATAGCAGTATTGGTCGAGTGGTGGTCGCAAGTAGCGCGCGTGGAGCCGGGCTTGCAGAGCCACTAATGCACAGGGCGATAGCCATTGCTCAAGCGCAATGGCCACAGACCAATATCCAAATCGGTGCGCAGCAGTATCTGTGTGGTTTTTATCAACGCATGGGCTTCACCCCTGTCTCGGATGTGTATCTCGAAGACGGTATACCCCATATCGATATGCTATTAAGCTAAGCCGCCAGCATAATGGCCAGCCATAAAAAAGGAGCACCTTGATGGTGCTCCTTTTTTTGAGATAAACGCCACAGGCGCTAAAGGCATATTGAATAATAAGCCTTAGTCTCGAAGTCGGATCCTTGGATTGTCGTCAACTTCACCGCGGCTATCTATGGTCGATAGTTGGTGCTGCTGCGCGATAATCGCTAACGGACCCGAAGGCAAATGGCGAACAAACAACAGTCGATAACCAAACCGAAGCAGGTTATAAAGGGCCATTTTTTGCTCTGCGCTCATAGAGTTCCAATGCTCATCATGATGCAGGCTAGTCCTTCGCCTGTCTTGCAGTTGTTGTGCTATTTGCATGTTATTATCTTTACGTATGAAGGCTGATGCAGCCAATTAATTCATCCAGTGCAGCCCCTTCTGATGGCGGTTGTCACTATCGACCAATGGGTCGATTTGAGCAGTCTAAAGTGAATTGGTTGTGTAAAAATTGCACGAGATCAAAGTCGGTGCAAGATCATGCGACTAGATTGAGTAATTATGAAATTGCTCACGTTTTATCCCGTTTTTTGAGGCCGTAAGATGCTCCATTATATCGAACCAGTGTTTCGACCACCGTCAGAGTGGAAATCATTAATTTTACAAGTGACCAATGGCTGTAGTTGGAACCGGTGCAGTTTTTGCGACATGTATACTGCACCGCAAAAGCAGTTTAAGGCGCAAAAACTCGAGCTGATTGAAGCTGATATCCTTAAAGTAAAGCAAAGTGGTGTCGCGGTATCACGGGTTTTTCTTGCCGATGGTGATGCAATGGCACTGCCCTTTAAACGTTTAGAGGCGATCTGTTTGTTGATCCGTGAACACTTACCTCAAGTCACTAGGATAAGCAGTTATTGTCTGCCGCGTAACCTTACTAATAAGACCGATGAGCAACTCGCTCGGCTTAAGTCGTTGGGGTTGAGCCTATTGTATGTGGGCTGTGAAAGTGGCGATGACCAAGTGTTAGCGCATATTGAAAAAGGCGAAACCTTCGAATCATCACTGATGGCATTGAGCAAAATACGTCGCGCCGGTATGAAATCGTCAGTCATGATATTAAATGGTTTGGGCGGGGTGACGCTTTCTCAACAGCATGCGGTTAACTCGGCTAAATTGATGAATGTGGCGCAGCCAGACTATTTGTCCACCTTAGTGGTGACCTTACCTTTGGGGACGCAGAGAATGGACAGTCGATTTGACGGGCATTTTGAGCTGCCCGATCAGTTGGGGCTACTGCGTGAAATGCATACCTTGTTGAGCCATCTTGAGTTAGACAAAACCATTTTTCGCTCTGATCATGCCTCAAACTATTTGGTGCTCAAAGGGGTATTAGGCAAAGATAAAGCCATGTTACTCGCTCTGGTCGAACAGGCATTACAGGGGATGATCCCTCTGCGGCATGAATGGCAGCGAGGCCTGTAAGGCCAACTCTTGGCGTACAGGCAATGCTAGTTTTTGGGTTACTTTTCTATATGGATCTCGCGTATCGGGCAGGGTATTTCAATACCCGCCTGCTGCAGAGCATGAATTAAAGCCAGATTTACTTGGTATTTCTTTTGGTGGTAATGGGCAGTTGGAACCCAATAACGCACACCGATCTCTAGCCCTATGCTATTAAAACCATTGATGCCAATTTGTGGTGCAGCCTGCTGGCTAACATGTTCGCTGCGCTCTAACACCTGACGTATGATGGCAATGACTTGGTCTACGTCACTGTTGTAGTTAATATTAAAGTGGTTATTAACCAATTTGTTTTCAAACGAGTTATGCAGTATTTCGCCGACAATATGTTTGTTGGGAATACTGATCACCTCACCCTCTTCATTGGTCAGCAGGGTTAAGCCAAGATGGATACTCTTGACGACACCACTGACCCCTTTAATTTCAATCGTATTGCCGACCACAAAAGGGCGAGTCACAATAATCGTGACGCCAGCCGCGTAGTTGGCGAGCATGCCTTGCAAGGCTAGCCCTGCGCCTAAGGATGCCGCGCCGATGGCCGCGACCATGGGGGTGATACTGATCCCTAGCTTGCCCAGCGCAATGATCCCCACCATCACTACTATGATGATCCGCACTAAGTTAGAGACAAAGTTGCTGAGGGTGATATCGATATGATGTTTTTCAAATTGCTTAGCAACTAAGTTAGACACCTTGTTAGCCACCCACAGTCCAAGCAGAAAGACCAGCAGTGCGCCAACGAGCTGAAAACTGTATTTCACCAAAAATTCGGTCAACATGTTGTAGACATTTTGCAGCTGAGCAAGCTCCTGCTCTAAACCATTCTCATTCATAAAGTTGTTCCTGACACTGAGGCAACGAATTGTCGTTAAGGTTACTTAATTTTCAAGAGTTTGATAATCACTATCTGCTTAAATCACTCAATCGGCTTAATGCGTGATTGAGCTCAAGCTATGGGCATCATTTTCTAAGTTGGGGATTGGGTTAAGTTATAGTTCAACGAGGACAAATTGATAAATAGTTTAATTAAGGAGTGATATGAAAGCGTTGCTATTAGCGTTAACCTTGCTGGCATCGATGAGTGCCCAAGCGGTGACTCTTGTGGTGGGAGACAACCTTAAGGCGGTGGAGCTACAAGATCAGCACGAGCAAACCTTGGTGGTAGATCAAAGCACTCGCATCGTGCTGTTTAGCCGAGGCATGAAGGGGGGTGACATCATTAAGGCGGCGCTAGAGTCGCTACCACAGGCGGAGCAACCAGAAGGCTTAGTTTATGTCGCCGATATTAGTGGCATGCCATCACTTATCGCCAAGTTTGTCGCCATACCACAAATGCAGGAGCTGCCTTTTCAAATCGCCTTAGACCGAGAGGGGCAAGTCACGCAGCAATGGCTGGGTAATAAAGACACTGCCACGGTTATGCATCTGCAACAGCTCAAGATTGTTGCCATGACTCAGGTGGATACGCCTGAAGCGCTAGTGGCTGCGATAAAATAGTTCATCACATCTTGCCTCGGTTATCTTGATGTTGCGCGCAGCGTTGGATAAGACTAACGCTGCGCCGCTCATATCGCCATCATGGCCTGTTTGGCGCTGCTGCTCGTTTGCCCATGGCGTTATTAGCCTGAGTTTTATCTCCTCATTTATTACCATCTCTTGCTGCATAAAAAGTTATCTTTTTGGCATTAAAACTCATTGCTATTACGGGTAAAATAGCGTTTACTGCGGATGATTTTTAATCAGATTAACTCACACTATTTTATGCTGCTATGGAGATACTGGCGCCATGAGCCAATTTCAATCTATTGATGTTAATGATTATTATGACTCTGAGACATTTGAGCGTATTAAATCGTTTGCCCAAGATAAGCCCACACCATTTGTGGTCATTGATACTCAGATTGTTGCCAAGCAATATCAGGCGATGGTGGATAACTTTCCCTACGCCAGTATTTACTATGCCGTTAAGGCCAATCCCGCGCCGCAAGTGTTAACCCTGCTGCGTGACCAAGGAGCCAATTTTGATATTGCCTCAATTTACGAGCTCGATATGGTCACTGAGCTTGGTGTGGGCTGCGATAGAGTCAGCTATGGCAATACCATCAAGAAGCGCGCCGATGTGCGGGCGTTTTTTGCTCGTGGTGTACGTATGTTTGCCTCAGACTCAGAAGCCGATCTACGGATGTTAGCCGAAGAGGCGCCGGGGGCGCGCGTTTATGTGCGAATTTTAACTGAGGGCACTCATACCGCCGACTGGCCTTTATCACGTAAATTTGGTTGTCAAAATGAGATGGCCTATGATCTGCTCGTGCTGGCTAAGGCATTGGGGCTTGACCCCTACGGGATCTCGTTTCATGTGGGGTCGCAGCAACGTGACATTGGCGCATGGGATTCGGCGATTGGTAAAGTCAAAAGCATCTTCGATCGCCTCAGTGAGGAGCACGGTATTATCCTCAAGATGATTAATCTTGGTGGTGGCTTCCCGGCTAACTATATCGATAAGACCAATCCGTTGGAAACTTATGCCGAGCAGATAACCCACTTTCTGCAGGAAGATTTTGGCAATAACTTGCCTGAAATCATCTTAGAGCCCGGCCGCTCTCTGTTGTCTAATGCAGGGGTATTAGTGTCGGAGGTGGTGTTGATCAGTAAGAAGTCGCATACCGCATTAGAGCGTTGGGTCTTTACCGATGTTGGCAAATTTTCTGGCTTGATTGAAACCATGGATGAGGCGATAAAATTTCCTATCTATTGTGAGCGTCAGGGCGAACTGGATAAGTGTGTGATTGCAGGGCCAACCTGTGACAGTGCCGATATCATGTATGAGCATTACCATTATGGCTTGTCCAGTGATTTAGCCATTGGCGATCGTCTCTATTGGCTCAGCGCTGGCGCCTATACTACCACCTATTCGGCGGTGTGTTTTAACGGTTTCCCCCCGCTAAAAGACTATTATTTATAGGTGTTGCGATTGATAATCCCTCAATGTTAGCGATACAGAAACAGTGGCGAGCCTTACGTGTTAATGCTCGCCAAACCATTAGCAACTAAGGCATTGATTGGCCTAATCAGTAAACCGTCACGGTTCTTTAGCGTCCTTGGTAGTGTATGCTGAATCAATCACTTTGCCTTGTTATGTACAAGCCACTGCCTCCTACCGTTAGCCACTGCTCCCCATCTTATTACCGCAAGCGGCACTATCATCCTTGACTGATATTTATCGGTACTGTTTTTTATTGGTACATTTTTTATTTTAAATTAATAGCTTAGTTGTTGTATTTGTCGTTTTTCAACCCATTCAATCACTGGTGGTTAAATCTGCAAGAATGCTGGAAAGGTGGCTGCCAACTGCTATATTTGCTGTTGCTCCAAGGTAAGTTGTTTGGTAAATCGCTTACAGCAAAACATCTACTGCTGGCAAGCAAAGTGTGATCAAGTTAACCTTACTGGCTTGCATACTAGGTTAAAGTCCGATTTAGCAGAATTTTATAATCAAAACTGAAAGAGGTTTTCATAATGTCAGATGTATTTCATTTAGGCCTGACCAAAGAGATGTTGCAAGGTGCAACACTTGCCATCGTCCCGGGCGATCCTGAGCGTGTTAAGCGAATTGCTGAGCTAATGGACCAACCTACATTTCTTGCTAGCCACCGTGAATATACCAGTTATCTCGCTTATATCGATGGTAAGCCAGTCGTTATTTGTTCAACGGGTATTGGTGGCCCATCAACCTCTATTGCGGTAGAAGAGTTGGCGCAACTCGGCGTTGATACCTTCCTACGTGTAGGTACTACTGGTGCTATCCAGTCCCATGTTAATGTTGGTGATGTGATTGTTACCCAAGCTTCGGTTCGTCTTGACGGCGCGAGCTTACACTTTGCCCCCATGGAGTTTCCTGCGGTAGCCGATTTCGAATGCACTACTGCGTTGGTTGCAGCTACGCGTGAAGCGGGCATCGAGCCACACATAGGTATAACGGCTTCTTCCGATACTTTCTATCCAGGTCAAGAGCGTTATGACACTGTCAGTGGCCGCGTTACCAGTCGTTTTGCGGGCTCAATGAAAGAGTGGCAAGCGATGGGCGTACTCAACTATGAGATGGAGTCGGCGACATTATTTACCATGTGCGCCAGCCAAGGGTGGCGAGCAGGCTGTATTGCGGGTGTTATTGTTAACCGCACTCAGCAAGAGATCCCTGATGAAATCACTATGAAGAGGACTGAAACCAGTGCAGTGTCGATTGTGGTTGCTACAGCGAAGAAGTTGTTGGCATAACGTCTGATATTAGCTGTGGCGTGATAGCTGGCATGCATTTTTACTAGCGATTCATGGTTTCACAGGTATATAAAAGGCGCTGAGTAGCGCCTTTTTGCTATGTACTGTTTGGTCAGCTCGTTAGCGGTAGGTTAACCGCACAAGGCTTACCTCATCTTAGGCTTAGAAGTGATATTTGGCGATCACTGAATAGGTATTTTGATCTACGCCTTTAACGCCATATTTATTTTGCCAGTAGTCATACTCAACACCGACAAATAGTTGGTTTTTCTTGTGTTCGCCGAAGATCGCGGCGCCAAGGTCGTATTTAACCTGTGGGTTAAAGTGGAAGTTCTCTTCATAACCTTGGTTATCGGCAGAAAAGACCCAATCGATATAACCGTCGAATACGATGTTGCTGTTACCTACTGGGAAATCCATTCTAAAGGTGGGAGTCACTTGCCAACCATCGCTTAGGTTACCGCTGCTGATCGCGTCACGACGGTAGGTGTTAATGTTGAAATAACTAAAGTAAGGCACATTAAGGTCCATACCGATACCATACAAGAAACTGGTAACTGGGCCTTTACCTTCTTCAAGCATAAATGCCCAAGATAGATCGGTTATTGGACCAAAGCCAATTGCTTGACCGCTGATCTTACTTGCACTTAAACGTGTTGAAATTTCACCATACGTGGTGTCGTCTTCAGACAGGTTTGAGCCGTGAAAGTAGGTGATATCTTGGAATGCAAACCAATCACCATAGATCCAAGCGCCTGCGGTTTCGACAGTCACGGTTGTTTGTTTGTCCGATGCAGCAAGATCATAGTCATTACCGTGCAATGCCGTTACACTCAGATCCCACCACTGTACTAGCTCATCAGCCATAGCGGGTTGTGCTACTAAGAGAGCAAGGGCAAGCCAATTCTTTTTCATCAATCTTCACCTTATTTTGAGTTTTTATTCGGACGTAATTTAAAACAGTCGTTATATTATTTGAGTTGTGGTGGTTAGGTTAAATGGTCACAACCCCACAGCGGCGGCAAGTATAAATGATTTATCGATGCGGCCAAAACACTAAACAATGCGCAAGGCTAATAATTATGGACTCTGTGGTTAAGGCCACGATTTACAGACCGGATGCGTGACATAATATGTCGCGCGCGGTGATAAGAGCTGTTATAGTCAATATTTAATGCGCTTATTTCAGGGGGAAATATGGTGTTGTCAAATCCGATAATGGTATGGCTAATGATTGGCATAGTGCTGATGTTAGCTGAGATTGTATTGCCCGGTGGCATTGTTATTTTACTGGGGGCAGCCTGTGTAGTGGTGGCCGGAGCGTTAGCCATTGGCTGGGTAGAAGGGCTAGTGCAAGCGCTGACCTTGTGGTTTATTGCCTCCATGGTGTTGCTGTTAGGCTTTCGCCACGTCACACAAAAGTTGGTCGGCGGTGATTCACATATTGATAATACCGATGAGGAGATGGATTTATATAATCAAACCGCGGTAGTTAAAACGGTGATTGGCCCGGCACAGAACCGCGGGAGAGTTGTATTTCAGGGGAGTGAATGGCCAGCGCTAGGCGATGGTAGCGAGATCCCTGTCGGCGCAAAAGTGAGAGTGATATGTCGTGATAATATCGCCTTGGTAGTTGAACCAATATCAGAATAATAGCGATACGCTATGTAAAAGGATGGAATCTATGTTTGTATTTACCTTAGTGGTGTTATTTGTTTTTTTTATTTTATACAAATTACTGTTGATCGTGCCGATGCGTGAAGTCAATGTGATTGAACGTTTGGGCAAATTTAGGGTGGTGTTGCAACCCGGCTTTCATTTTCTAATTCCTTTCTTCGATCGAGTCGCATACAAGCATGACACCCGCGAACAAGTGCTCGATGTACCACCGCAAAGCTGTATTTCAAAAGATAATACCCAGCTAGAAGTCGATGGGCTGGTGTATCTCAAGGTGATGGACGGGAAACTGGCCAGTTATGGCATCGAAGATTATCGCCGCGCCGCAGTTAACTTAGCCCAGACCACCATGCGTTCAGAGATCGGTAAGTTAAGTTTAAGTCAGACTTTTTCTGAGCGTGACAGCCTCAATGAATCAATCGTGCGAGAGATAGATAAGGCGTCCGATCCTTGGGGGATCAAGGTGCTGCGTTATGAAATTAAAAATATCACCCCCTCCTTTAAAGTGATCCACACCCTCGAAAAACAGATGGAAGCCGAGCGCCGTAAGCGCGCCGAGATAACCTTAGCCAATGCCGAAAAAGCCGCGATGATTAATCTGTCTCAAGGTGAGCGTCAAGAAGCGATTAATATTTCTGAAGGTCAAAAACAGAAACGCATCAATGAAGCCCAAGGCACGGCGCAAGAGATCGCCATTATTGCCAGAGCCAAAGCCGAGGCCATGACCCAGGTGTCTCAAGCCCTTGCGTTAGAGGGAGGCAACGAAGCGATGAATATGCAGCTTAAAGAGCAATTTATTGTGCAGGTTGGCAAAATACTTAATAAAGCCGATATCTCAGTGGTGCCCGCCGAGCTGGCGAAACTGGAAGGTTTCTTCGAAGGGATGGAGCAAGTGACCCAAGCAGTTGGGCAAGCAAAAGGAGAACGCTCATGATTGCAGGTATCGATACAGACTTAATTGTCATGGGGATTTGGGGATTAATTTTTGCGATTTTCGTGATCAAGTTATTTCAATCTATTCGCTTGGTGCCGACAAAGTCGGCATGTGTGGTTGAACGCTTAGGTAAGTATCACTCGACGCTGGATGCCGGCTTTCATGCCTTAGTGCCCTTTGTCGATAAGGTGGCGTATGTCCATGATCTTAAGGAGGAGACCATAGATGTACCGCCGCAAGAGTGTTTCTCTAGCGATGAAGTCAATGTGGAAGTCGATGGGGTTATCTATATCTCGGTAATCGATCCGGTAAAGGCCAGTTATGGGGTGACAGATTATCGCTACGCCGCCATTCAGCTTGCGCAAACCACCACGCGTTCAGTGATAGGTACCTTAGATTTAGACCGCACTTTTGAAGAGCGTGATGTGATTAGCGCTAAAGTGGTCGAGGTGTTAGATCAAGCGGGCGCTACATGGGGAATTCGGGTGCACCGCTATGAGATCAAAAATATTACCCCGCCAGAAACCGTGAAGAATGCCATGGAGATGCAGGTCAACGCCGAGCGTGAGCGCCGTGCCCTGTTGGCAAAAAGTGAAGGTGATAAACAGAGTAAAATTAATCGCTCTGAGGGGATTAAAGCGGAAACCATTAACCATTCAGAAGGTGAAATGCAGCGCCGCATAAATGAAGCCGAGGGTAAAGCAGAAGAGATCTTAGCCATCGCCAAGGCAACTGCCGAGTCGATTGAGCGTATCGCCCAGGTGATCTCAGCGCCCGGGGGGAAAAACGTGGTGCGTATGCAGCTTGGTGCTCAGTATCTGCAGCAGTTTGATGGTTTAAGCCAGAATGCTAGCAAGATAGTGCTGCCGGGCAATATGATGGACTTTGAGCATTGGATGGACAGCATGGGGTTGGAAGAGAGTAAAGATTAAGTAGCCCATTGAACGGCAAAACCGGTGCCATTGCGCCGGTTTTTTTATGTCCACACTAGGGTGCGTTAAAAGCCACGCAGCGTATGACCTAGGCGCTGGCTCCTGTTATACTGCCTGCTTGATTTTTTGGAGGCAAGAATGGACGTATCTTCTTTACTTGACGGCTTAAACGATAAGCAGCGCGAAGCCGTTAGCGCACCACAATCTAGCATGTTGGTGTTAGCGGGCGCGGGCAGTGGTAAAACACGCGTATTGACCCACCGCATCGCTTGGTTGATGCATCATGAGCAGCAGAGCCCCTATTCTATTCTTGCGGTCACCTTTACCAACAAAGCCGCCGCCGAGATGCGTGAGCGGGTAGAGAAGGTGAGTGGCAGTAATATGGGCCGCATGTGGATAGGCACCTTCCACGGCCTAGCGCATCGTTTGCTGCGCACCCATTATCAAGACGCTAACTTGCCTCAAAGCTTCCAAATTCTTGATTCTGACGATCAGTTGCGCTTGATTAAACGTATTTTGAAAAGCCTTAACCTTGATGAAAAACAGTACCCTCCGCGTCAAGCCCAGGGCTATATCAATGGTAAAAAAGATCAAGGTTTACGCCCTAAGCATATCGATACCACAGGTTTTCCTATCGAGCAAAATCTGCTGAAGATCTATCAGGTATACCAAGAGTCTTGCGACCGCGCTGGGCTGGTGGATTTTGCCGAGATCTTGCTGCGAGCTCATGAGCTGTGGCTCAATAAACCGCATATTTTAGAGCACTATCAAGCGCGTTTTAAAAATATTCTTGTGGACGAATTCCAAGATACCAACGCTATCCAATATGCGTGGATCCGCGTGCTGGCGGGTAACAGCGCCAATGTGATGATTGTTGGTGATGATGATCAGTCCATTTATGGCTGGCGCGGCGCGCAGGTCGAAAATCTGCATAAGTTCTTAGACGATTTTCCCGACGCGAAAACCATACGCCTAGAGCAGAACTACCGCTCCAGCGCCAATATTTTGAACGCCTCGAACGAGCTGATCGCCAACAACCCCGATAGACTCGGTAAAAAGCTGTGGACCGAAGATAAAGCCGGTGAGCAAATTGGGCTTTACTGCGCCTTTAACGAAATGGATGAGGCGCGTTTTATTGTGGGCCGTATCATGGACTGGCAAGATATGGGCGGCAATTTAAGCGATTGCGCGATCCTTTATCGCTCTAACGCCCAATCACGGGTGCTTGAGGAAGCCTTGCTGCATAAAGGCATGGCTTACCGTATTTATGGCGGTTTGCGCTTCTTCGAACGCCAAGAGATTAAAGATGCCATGGGGTATCTGCGCCTCATCAGTAACAAAAATGATGATGCCGCTTTTGAACGTGTCATTAACACGCCCACTCGTGGCATTGGCGGGCGCACTCTGGATATTTTACGCTCAACGGCGCGCCAGCAAGAGTTAACCCTATGGCAGACCTGCTTGTCGGTGCTCGACGAAAAGTTGCTCAGTGGCCGAGCGGCGAATGCGGTGCGTGGCTTTATGGATCTTATCGTTAACTTGCAACAAGATACCGAGTCGCAATCTTTGCACCGTATGACTGATCATGTGATCCAAGCGTCTGGCCTCAAAGCCATGTATGAAGCCGAAAAGGGTGAGAAGGCCCGCGCTCGAGTGGAAAACTTGGATGAGTTGGTAACTGCGGCGCGCACCTTTGTGATGCCAGAAGATCTGGAAGATATGGGCGAACTCAACGCCTTCTTGTCCCATGCGGCGCTCGAAGCGGGCGAAGGCCAAGCCGATGCCTTTACCGATGCGGTGCAATTAATGACGCTGCATTCGGCCAAAGGGCTTGAGTTTCCACTGGTGTTTATGGCGGGCGTTGAAGAGGGGATTTTCCCTAGCCAAATGGCGATGGATGAGGGTGACAGGCTCGATGAAGAGCGCCGCCTCTGTTATGTGGGCATGACCCGCGCCATGAAGCAGCTCTATATTACCTATGCCGAATCGCGGCGCATCTATGGCCGAGAAAACTTTGCCAGACCATCACGGTTTATCAAAGAGATCCCCAGTGAATATGTGCAAGAAATTCGCTTAAAGGCACAGGTAACTGCGCCGACTAATCGGTTTAGTAACCGGATTAATAATGCCATTAGCGAGAGTCGCAACCGCCCTGTAAGAGCCGTTGCTGGCCATGAATCTGGTTTTAGTATTGGTCAACGGGTGGTGCATTTTAAGTTTGGTGAAGGAAAGGTTATTGATCTTGAGGGCAACGGCGAGCAAGCGGTTATTGAAGTGAACTTTGACGATGTCGGCCGTAAACGGCTTAAAATTGCCTTTGCTCGCTTAGAAAAGGTATAGCCATGGGTGGTACAAATGGCTTGAAAGTGGTCGTATGTCAGTCATAATGTCAGCCATATTGACCTCAGATCACAGGCCAAGCGGTGTTTAAGGGAGCCTCATCAGATGAACTTACGGGATAAAATTAACGCCTATTTGCGTCTTGCACGCATGGATCGGCCCATCGGTACCTTGTTGCTGCTATGGCCTTGTTTAATGGCCCTTGTACTGGCGGCTGGTGGTATGCCAGATACTAAAGTACTGATTATTTTTATTATTGGCGTGGTAGTGATGCGTGCGTGTGGCTGCATCATCAATGATTATGCTGATCGTCATGTCGACTCTTATGTCGAGCGCACTAAATCACGACCTTTAGTCAGTGGTGAGGTGTCGGTAAAAGAAGCGCTGTGGCTATTTGTGGCATCAGGCTTGTTGGCGTTTGGGCTAGTGCTGATGCTTAATCCATTAGTGGTGCAACTGTCGGTGGTAGGGATTATTTTGACCATCATCTACCCCTTTACCAAGCGCTTTACCAACATGCCGCAGATGTTCCTTGGTATTGTGTGGAGTTGGTCAATTCCCATGGCCTATGCGGCGCAAACCGGCGAGGTGCCAGCAGAAGCCTGGTGGTTATTTGCGGCCAATTGGTGTTGGACCGTTGCCTACGACACCATGTATGCCATGGTCGATCGTGATGATGATTTGAAAGTCGGTATTAAATCGACGGCGATTTTATTTGGCCGTTTCGATCGTCAGATGATTGGTTTATTTCAATTAGCCGCCCTTGGTTGTTTTATTATGGCGGGCTTAAGTGCCCAGCGTGGTTTGGTTTTTGGCTTAGGCATCATCACCTTTGTTGGCTTTAGTCTGTACCAGCAAAAGTTAATTTATGGTCGCGAGCGCGCCCCCTGTTTTAAAGCCTTTTTAAATAACAATTGGGCTGGGTTAAGCCTGTTTATGGCATTGGGTGTCGATTATTTGATTTAAATACATGGTGCTGACGACCGCCGACATAACTGAATGAGTCATTATAGGGATACCTGTAATGGCTTTTTTTTATGGGGCGGTATTTGATTGGTATAAGAAGTAGTTATGCGTGTAATGATTCATTTTAAGAGTGGTTCGCAGAAAAAAAATAGCATGTGCAGCGGCAGTCGCAACGGGGTGGTCTAAGCTTAGGTGAAGAGATATTTGTTGAAATCATCAGCTACACATGAGTATAAATTGTTGTTGGATGTGATAGTGACGATGAGGTTATGCAGGAGATTTTCATGCTTAACACCGACGTTGCATTTGAGGTGGGGCAGTGGCAAACCTATGAGCTAGCGTTGCTCCTTTCGGCTGTAGGGCTAGTGCTGTTTTGGTTGGGGATCTCTTTATTTAAACGCCGCGGAGTGGGGTCTTGGGTTGTGGTGCTATCTCTTAGCAGTGGCTTGATCACACTATGCTATTTTAGCCGCTCAGATGCGATGGCGTTACAACAGCTTTTGCTGCAAGGGCAGCAAATTGAAGTGGTCAATGGAGAGCTAAATTACGGCGAGTATCATTTTCCATATTTGGCGAAACATGAAATAGATTACCGCGAAATTCATCTCGATAAACGTACCATCAAACTGTATCACTCAGGCCATCTACCTAGCACTCGTTGCTATCGTGGCTTATATAGCCATAATCGCCTCAACACCCACAGTAATGTGCGTCTCTATATTCATTGGTTTGATACCCCATACAAGTACCGTCAGCAAGATTACACTCTCAGGGCACCCTGCATCTTGAAAGTCGAGCAGTTACATGATGAGGCTCGGCTGACTGTGGCGAGCAATTAACACTGCAGCCGATATTTCCCGCCATAGATCAATCCACTAAAATAATCTGAATTCGAGCAGGCACAAAAAAGCCAGTTGGTATAAGCAACTGGCTTTTTACATTATCGACACTGAGCTTATCAGCTGTTATCGCCTTCTTTTAGCCACTGAGCGGCACGTTTAGCGAAATAAGTTAAAATGCCATCGGCGCCTGCGCGTTTAAAGCAAAGTAGTGATTCCATCACGATGGCTTTTTCGGCTAACCAACCATTTTCAATGGCTGCCATA
The DNA here is from genome assembly GCF_059338445.1 of Shewanella sp. 492. Lineage (NCBI taxonomy): Bacteria > Pseudomonadati > Pseudomonadota > Gammaproteobacteria > Alteromonadales > Shewanellaceae > Shewanella > Shewanella sp. 492. Next base: position 3,496,378 of record NZ_CM181702.1, on the reverse strand, counting down.
TGCATGGCATATTCACCACTCACTTGGTAAGCGAAGGTCGGCACTGCGAGCTCACGCTTAACGCGAGTGACGATATCAAGGTATGGCATGCCAGGTTTAACCATCACCATATCGGCACCTTCTTGAATATCGAGGGCGACTTCATGAAGCGCTTCATCACTGTTAGCGGGATCCATCTGGTAGCTGTGTTTGTTGCCACCCTTTAGGTTGCCTGCCGAGCCAACGGCGTCACGGAATGGGCCATAGTAGTTTGATGAGTATTTAGCCGAGTAGGCCATGATTTGGGTATTAACGTGACCGGCTTCTTCAAGTGCCTTACGGATAGCGCCAATGCGGCCATCCATCATATCCGATGGCGCAACGATATCTGCACCAGCTTCGGCATGTGAAAGTGCCTGCTTAACTAAGATCTCGGTGGTGATATCGTTAAGAATATAACCTTCATCATCTATGATGCCGTCTTGTCCGTGGGTGGTAAATGGGTCGAGGGCAACGTCGGTCATCACACCCAATTGTGGAAACGCTTCTTTTAGTGCACGTACGGCGCGTTGGGCTAGCGCATCGGCGTTATAGGCTTCTTCCGCCATTAAGGTTTTTTTCTCAGCGGGTGTCACAGGGAACAGCGCCACAAGTGGAATGCCTAGCTTAACCAGTTCTTCAGCTTCTTTAAGTAGCAAATCAATGGAGTAGCGCTCAACACCTGGCATGGATTCTACTTTTTCGGTGCGGTTATTGCCCTCGAGTACGAACATTGGGTAGATTAAGTCGTTAACCGAAAGTTGGTTTTCGGCCATTAAACGGCGACTAAAATCATGTTTACGCATGCGGCGCATTCTGCGCTGAGGAAAAGCACTGGTAATGATGTTCACATTCGACTCCTAATTTAGGGTTACAGACTTAAATGAATTGTAGGATTTGAGTTGGCGATTGTGCCAAGTCGTCACCGATAAAGCTAAGTATTTTCTACTGTTCGATATCTACCGTATAGACACAGACGCGATTACGGCCGCTATTTTTAGCATGGTAAAGCGCCTTATCGGCTCGTTCGACCAAGGTGTTGATCTGTTGGTCATCGACAATCACCTCGGCATAAACACCAATACTAATGGTCAGCGGAATTGCATTGGGCCCCCAACTCAGTGGCAGTTGAAATACGGTTTCTCTTATTGATTCAGCGACTTTTTCGGCGCCTTCAATAGAGGTGTTGGGCAGTATCATAGCAAACTCTTCACCGCCAAAACGTGATACCAGATCACTTGGACGCCTTAATTTTTGCTTTAACGCTTGGGCTATTTGCTTCAGCGCTTGGTCGCCAGCAAGGTGGCCATAAGTGTCGTTAATGGCTTTAAAGCGGTCGATATCGATCATTAAGATGGTGAGCGGCGTTTGCTGGCGACGACTCAGGCGCCCCTCAGCTTGTAAACGCTTTTCAAATGCGGCGCGATTCTTCACCCCAGTGAGGCTGTCGACGGTGTTTTGCTCGGTCAACTTTTGATTAGCTTCATTAAGCTCGCGTAGGGCAATTTCCAGCTCTAAGGTGCGCTCTTGTACCATCTGCTCGAGTTTTTCATGGCTATTAGCCTCCATTTGAATGGCTTCTTCCCTAGCTTGGCGAATGCGCTTGGATTGTTGTAATGCTTGTTGTTGTATTTTGAGCTTAGTCTTTCGCTCATCATTGTAGCGCAGCGCTAGGATCGCGGTCATAAAGAGGATTTCAAAGTTAAGCCCTATCATCATTGGCGTTTGCGGCAAGACAGGCAGATTCACCAATCCTAAATACATCATGGCAGTAACGAATGATCCGATTAAGGTGCCCGACCACGCAAAGGTGTAGAGCTTGGCCAATTTATGGCCTTGCAGACTGAGCTTAACGGCTATCACCATTAGTAACAGGCTTATGGTAAGCACAGCGATAATATCCAGTGTTAAGGCGAACGGGTAACTGATAAAGGGCACCAGTAACGTCAGTAGCACTGCGCCAGTGGCACTGTAGCGACATAGCTTTAGCATTAATAAATTATTGTTTTTCAGTTGCAGCACTCTTTCTGAAAAAAGCAAAATAAAGGTCAGGCCGATAGGGATTAGTAGCGGGATGAGCTCCTCTTGTATCGTTGGCCAGTCGGGCCACATATAACGTGCAGGCAGACCATGCAGCGTTGCAACCAGGAGTGTCGCTGTCAATACATAACCCGCATAGAGGCTGTAACTGGGCGAGCGTGATATAACGGCAATAAATAGGCTAAGCAGGCCAATGGCAAGCAAGGCGCCAAGCTGTAACCCCTGATACAAGGACTGGCTTTCGGTGGTTCTGATCATGCCGTTGGGGGATTTAAGAGCGAGCGGGATACTCGCGCTGCCTTGAGTCTCGATGCGTAGGTAAAAGGTATGCACTTGGTTGGGGAGCAAATCAAACGGATAAATAAACTGGTTATGCACCATAGGGCGTAAAGAAAAGGGGTAAGCATCACCCATTTCTAGTAGGAGCATCTGCTCGCCGTGAGGCTGATGATACAGACGAATCTTATCTAAATGCGGATTACCTAGGGTTAAGTAACGCTGGATTTTTTCACCTGTGGCATTGTATAAACTGAACTTAATCCAAAAAGGTTTGTTGGTGAGTGCCTGATTTAAAAGTGGAGCTCTTCTCCCCCAGGATGTTGAGTTTAGCTCTTTGATGTCATCGATTTTAGTGTGATTGTCCTCTTGCATGTAATAGATGCATGGCGATAGGTCGATGACATCGTCATTCTCGACGGGCAGCAGTTGGTGGGCGAAGCTGCTACTTGAGAGGCTGGATAAAATGAAGATGATGAACAACGAACTAAAATGCTTCATAGTTCGCCTGTAAAGCAAAAAATGCACAACTATTAGCGTAGGCTTGGGCCGCGAACTCATTGGCGGTTTGGCCTCTAAGTTGAGCAATATATTGACTAATATAGGGCAGATACTGCGGCTTATTTTTACTCGACTTAGGTTTGGGGCGCATACTGCGTGGCAGCAGGTAAGGGCTGTCGGTTTCGACCATGATACGATCTGCTGGAATATCGCCAACCAAGGAGGCCAACTCTGCGCCGCGTCGTTCATCACAAACCCAACCCGTGATACCAAGATGCAGGTCGAGTTCAATATAGCGTTCTAGGCTGTGCCTATCACCCGTAAAGCAGTGCAATAAGGCGCCTTTGAGCTGAGGACGATACTCTTTAAGGATGGTGACAAAATCTTGGTGGGCATCGCGTTCATGCATTAATACTGGCATATTGAGATCAACTGCCATCGCCAATTGCTGGGCAAAGGCGCTGCGTTGCATTGGGCGCGGCGAGAAATCGCGATTATAGTCTAAACCACACTCACCGATGGCCACGACGGCCGGATGTTGCGCAAGCTGGCCTAAGCGAGCAGAGCTGTTAGCGTCCCACTCGCTAGCATGGTGTGGATGCACCCCAGCCGTAGCAAATAGCGCCTCAGGGTAGCACTGCGCGCAATCAATGGCTTGCTGGCTTTCATCTAGACTACTGCCAATGACAATGAGCGGCGACACCCCTTGGGCGGCCGCTGCGTGTATCACGTTATCGATATCATTTTTTAATGCACTGCCAACTAAGTTAACAGCGATATCTATATGACTTGGCATTAGTTAATACGTTTAACCCTAATAGTGGTATTGCTGCCCTCTTTGCCAAGCAAAAAGGATCCCAGTGCCGCGCGTTCAATTTGTACTTTATCGCCGCTAGATACTCGAAAGCGCCTGCTGTCGATCTGCTTCCATTGTTGGCCATTTTCGAAGCTCAGTCTCAAGGCGCCATAGGGGTCTTTATCGACCTGTGTGACCGTAAGCCACATGGCATCTATCTGCTTTTGTTTGACGATTTTACCAAAGTTTTCTTGGGCTGACTCTTTAGCTTGTGCCGATTCCGTGGTAGACGAAGCAACCAGAGGGGCTGGCGCTACAATAGGGAGAGTGGCTGCGCTTACATCCGTGATGACTTGTTGTGCATTGCGATTCATCGCTGTTGCAGCAAGAGCGTCATAACACATGAGTCGCTCAAGTTTATCGGTTTTGACAGCGCATTGAGCGAGCTGTTGTTCGATACCGGCAACGGCGTGAAGAGAAAGCAGTAGGCTTGAAAGCGTTATCCAGCGTAAACCTTTAGTAAAGCAAGAGGTCATGAAAAACTCCTTTTTATTATTGGTGTTAAGTAAACGAGTCTCTCAAAAACGAACAGCTACCCGAATTGGATAGCTGTTCGTGTAAGCCATTAACTAAGGGCTATGGCTAGATTAATCCGTTTGTGTTTGCTCATCGTCTTCTTCAGTGTCCTTTTTACTGTAGAAACGGGCCGCAAGCAATCCCCCTTCAAACAATATTAACATCGGAATCGCTAACATGGTTTGCGAAATAATGTCGGGTGGTGTCAGTAACATACCTATGATAAAGGCACCCACCACAATGTAGGGACGTTTGGTTTTGAGCTCTTCTGGTGTGGTCACCCCAGCCCAACAGAGTAAGATCACCGCAATAGGAATTTCAAATGCTAAACCAAAGGCAAAAAATAGCTTAAGTACAAAACTCAGATAGCTACTGATATCGGTAGCGACTTGTACACCCTCAGGGGCAACGCTGGTAAAGAAACCAAATACCACTGGGAATACAACGTAATAGGTAAATGCTATGCCTAAATAAAACAATAATGTACTGCTGGTGAGCAGCGGCACCATTAGCCGTTTTTCGTGCTTGTACAAGCCTGGGGCAATAAATGACCAGATCTGAAATAGCACATAGGGAATGGCGATAAAGAATGCCAACACTAAAGTTAGTTTAAAAGGGGCGAAGAAGGGCGCGGCCACATCTGTTGCGATCATGCTACTGGTGTCTGGTAGCACATCCATCAGCGGGGTTGCCATATAATGATAAATATCGTTTGCCCAGTAGACTAGGCAAATAAACACAAAAAGCACACTACCAATGGCTTTAAGTAACTTGTTACGTAACTCAAGCAAGTGGCTAATTAACGGCTGCTGTTGCGACATGGACTACCCGTCAGATTTATCTGTTGAAGTGCTGCCTTTGGCTGTACCTGTCGTCTTCGGGGTTGAGTCACTGTTAGCACTGTCGGTGCTGCTCGGTGTCTCTTCTACCTTATAAGGACGATTAACAGATTGGGCTGCTTCTTTTAATTGATCGATTGAATCCTGTAATTCAGGCGAAAGATTTTTTAGCCCTTGGCTTTCAGCCTTTTTCAAGTCTGAATGCAATTGCTCTATTTTAAGCTCTTGCTCAAGCTCATCTTTTACTGAATTGGCCATGCGTTTCATGGCACGGATCCAGCCACTAATTGAACGTACTGCAACCGGGAGTCTTTCAGGGCCAAGAACCACTAGCCCCAAAATACCGATCAACAGTAACTCCATAAAGCCGATACCGTCGAACATAAGGAATTACGCCTGTTCTTTGTCCTTGGACTCAGTCTTTTTTTCGTCAGCCTGAGCGGTTTTTTCTGCAGTTGCTTTGTCTTCGAGTGCTTTCTTTTCTTCTTCAGAAGACATGGCGTTCTTGAAGCCTTTCACTGCGCCACCTAAGTCACCACCTAGTGAGCGTAATTTCTTAGTGCCGAACAGCAAAACTACGATTAAAGCAATGATAAGGAGTTGCCAAATACTAATGCCACCCATGTAACTTTCCTCTTTAATTTAACGCTTTTGTAAGACGGGTTCTATTATGAACCTTTGGTTATTTAGTGCTAGCTAAAATTTGCGATTCTTTGGTCTAGATCGCCATCCGAATAACCATAGTATGGCACCGATCCCGACAGACCCATAAGAGGCCCATAGTGTAGCGTTTTGTGCAAACAAAATAGTGCCGCAGATCACTAAAATTGCCGATGTCACTAAAAGGTAGTTACTTTTATGGACTTTTTGCTGCTGTTTTAAATAGCGTTCTAGCAGTAAATTTTGGCTGTTAACGAAGTTTTTACCCATTTTTAGGTTGTCGTAAATCAGCTCAGGCAGCTCAGGTAATTTATCAGCCCAGTAGGGGAACTCTTTCTTGATTTTTTTCGCCATGCCAATGGGACCAATCTGCTCGGCCATCCAGCCTTCAAGAAACGGCTTAGCGGTTTTCCATAAATCCAATTGCGGATAGAGTTGGCGCCCAAGCCCTTCAATATACAGTAAAGTTTTTTCAAGCAGTACTAGTTGTGGCTGTACCACCATGTCGAAGCGACGGGCGGTTCTAAATAGCTCCAGCAGCACATGGCCAAAGGAGATCTCATCCAGTGGCTTATTAAACATCGGCTCACACACCACTTTAATCGCTTGCTCAAAGGCGACGATATCTGTGTCGGCTGATACCCAGCCTGATTCGATATAGAGTTGGGCAATCCGGGTGTAATCGCGGTTAAAGAAGGCGAGAAAGTTCTCGGCTAAATAACGTTTATCTTGCTCGGTCAGGGTGCCCATGATGCCGCAGTCAAGCCCGATATAGAAAGGATCTTCCGGGTGCTCTGTGCTGATAAATATATTGCCAGGATGCATATCGGCGTGGAAAAAGTTATCGCGAAACACTTGGGTAAAAAACAGCTCAACGCCGCGTTCGGCCAGTAACTTAAGGTTGGTGCCTTGGGCTTCTAATGCGGCCTTGTCTGATACCGGAATACCATAGATGCGTTCCATCACGATTAAGCGGGTAAAGCAAAACTCTTCATACATAAAGGGCACATACAGTGAACCAGAATTGAGAAAGTTATTGCGTAGCTTTATGGCGTTAAGTGCTTCAAGTTTTAGATTTAATTCGCCTTCAATTGTGGTGCGATAATCCTCTACTACTTCGGCCGGCCGTAAGCGATTACCTTGGCCTAACAGGGCTTCTAAAAACTGAGCGCACTGGCTCATTAATTGAAGATCCGCATGCACTTGCGTTTCCACATTGGGCCTGAGTACCTTGAGTACCACTTCGGCGCCGCTGGATTTTAATTTGGCGGTGTGTACCTGAGAAATCGACGCCGATGCCAAAGGCACATCGTCAAAATCGTCAAAGTAGGTGTCAATGGGAACGCCCAGTTCTGTCTCTATTTGGGCTTTAGCGATAGCTGAGTCAAACGGCGGCACGCGATCTTGCAGCATCGCCAGCTCTTCGGCCCACTCGTCGCTAAGCAGATCGCGTCGAGTTGACAGCATCTGGCCAAACTTAATGTAAACCGGTCCCAGCTCTTGCATGGCCAATTTAAGGCGTTCACCACCGACCTTGTCTTTATGTTTGTTGCGTAACCAGAAAAAGCTGCCGCGCAGCAGTCTAAAATACCAAGGCTTTAGCTTTGATGGGATAAGCTCATCTAGGCCGTAATTGAGTGCAATGTTAATGACTTGGTATGCGCGCCGAATGCTTTTGACTGTCATTTTGTCTTGTGAGTCCTGGTTATGATTCGTTCGATCCTTTGACTTAAGGCGTCTGTATCGTCTTTAAGTTCATCGATTCTATCACTAAAATGGATAAATTCGATTTTGTGTGGACTGAGGCGATACTCTTCGACAACGAGTTGACCGACATGGTCGCGGCTCTTATTAAATACCTCCGCTAACCCTTGTTTGAGTTGTTTGGCGCCTTGTTGCAGCATATGGGTGGGCGCATCGCCAATCCATTTTGATAGGGGCTCAGCAAAATCAAACTCCACTTGTTGCATAAAGTGGCTAAAGCTCTGCAATAGATTGAGATCGCCTTCGAGTTTGAGCTTATCTTGTTTAATCAACTCGGTGAGATTGGCCCCTTCGGTGAGGCGATACAGGGTGGTGATGTCAACTTCAACCTGAGTGGTGATCTCACCATCATATTGACTAAAGACTTGGATCTCTTTGGCAAATAGTAGGTAAATGGGCCAGCTCAGTTGGGTCAACTGTATGCACAGCACCTTGCCATGCAGCGTATGCTGTTTGGCATACGCTTGCGGGGACTGTTTAACGGTTTGCTGTAGTGCGGTTTCAATTGCCGCGCTAAGCAGCAATACAATATCACGTTTCATGCGTTACCTAGTCGGCTGAAGCCAAAGGGGAAAGATTAAAACTTATAGCCTTTGTGCAGCGCCACAATACCGTCGGTCATGTTGGTGTATTCAACCTGTTCGAAACCGGCGTCGATCATCATGGCCTTTAGGGTTTCTTGATCTGGGTGCATACGGATTGACTCGGCTAAGTACTCATAGCTACCCGCATCTTTAGTGATAAAATCGCCCATCTTAGGTAAAATTTTAAAGCTATACAGGTCATATATCTTACGCATAACATCATGTTTAGGTTTAGAAAACTCAAGAACTAATAGTTTTCCACCTGGTTTTAATACCCGCAGCATAGAACGGATGGCCGCATCTTTATCGGTTACATTACGTAGGCCAAAAGCGATGGTAATAATATCAAAATGGTTGTCAGGAAACGGTAATGCTTCGGCATTGGCCTGCACATAGTTCACGTTACCCACCACGCCACGATTACGTAGCTTGTCACGGCCGACCTTGAGCATTGACTCGTTAATATCGGCAAGGATAACCTGGCCTTTATTACCCACAATGTGGGAGAACTTGGCGGTAAGATCGCCCGTGCCCCCAGCAAGATCCAACACTTTCATACCCGGACGTGCACCCGCACTCTCTATGGTTAAACGTTTCCAAAGACGATGAATACCAAAGGACATGACATCATTCATAATGTCGTATTTGGCTGCAACTGAGTGAAAAACATCGGCCACTAAATCCGCTTTTTTCTCTGCTTCTACCGTCTTATAACCGAAATGGGTATTGTTGGGTGAGCCCTCTGACATTTATTGTATTCCTGTGCTTCGCTACTGTTATGGCGAGTGTAAGTGAATGATGCTCATTGCAGAATCATTCATCTGCGACTCTGTGATCGAGGTTAATAATCCATGTGCCGATTTAATAAAAATGCGCGTTGGCGCAGAGTTTGAAAAATTGGACGCCGCATTACATCATAATATTAGCGATAAGCCAAATTCCCCTGAGCCAATTACCCTATGGGTTGTCTAGCTATACGTCCTTGCATGTAGGCATAGATCAGTTCGCTAATACTCTGACCTGTTTCTCTGCGTCCCGCATCGCTGCCCGCGCTATGACAACTAGGGGCGGCTTCGGCCAAATGCAAGTAACAGGCGTTGGTGCGCAGCCCTATTTGATTAACGTAATAGAGGGCGTCCAGTAACGGAATTCCCGCCGCGGTTGAGGCGCTGCTGGGCATATTAATGATGGCATCCATATCTAACTCAACCGCCACCGGTGAACCACTGTCGTTAAGTTGAGTGACTATCTCATCGATGGCCTGTTTGAGGCTCAGCTCTTGTCGCACCCAGATGGCTTGCAGGGTATGCCACTTGCCGCCAAAGGCGCTGAGTTGGTCTAAGGTTTGTTGGCTATTTTTGAGCTCATGCATGCCCAGTACATGGTAGTAACCCAGCGCACCACTGGCTGCGGCGTAACTGAAACCATTACCGCTGTGGCGGCCTTCTCTGGGGCGAAAGTCAGCATGAGGGTCGAGGTTGACGGCGGCGATAGGGCGCTTCATCACTTGTTTGCTTGCCATTAAAAGCCCGTAGGCGTTGTTATGGCCGCCACCAATCACGATAGGCTCTAATCCGGCGGCAATGATGCTGCTGACGATATGGATAACCCGTTCATCGAGGCGCTCGACATGGGCTCTTAATGTTTGGGTGGTTGCGCTCGCGGGCAGTTGCAAATCGTGAGTATTAACTTGCCCAAGCACCATGCACTGCTTAGCGTCGAAAAATTGATTTGATTGCAGATTACACCATTGGCTCATGGTTGCTTCAAACGCATCAACCGCACCGCCACGACCAAGGTTGGCCCGCGGGCCAATATCTTCACCTATCCCTAAGATGACAAATCGCACGCCTTGTTGTTTAGCATCGGCTAATGCGGTGTTTAATGGTGTGTTGCCATCGTAGCAATGTAAGGCTTGTCCCAGCTTGGTTTCGCCTTCACGAACATGGGTGAAGACGCTGCATATTTGGTGGGTAAAGGGGAGCAGTGTTGGCATGGGCCTATCTCATTATTAATGACTCAATTGGCCTATTGTGGCCCACAAACCTAGCGGCTGGCAATTGTGCATAAATGCAGGAGAAAACCCCAGAGTGGCTGTAGACCTTGGCGTCATCGTTTATTGGCGGTGTCATGGTTTATTGTCGTGAGGCTAGTGGCTTGGAGCGTTGGACTTAGTCGTTGTCGCTAGGGCTATTGAGGAGCGGCGCCAATTTGAGCAGCTCGGCAACATTATTGGCCCCCAATTTGCTCATCATTTTTGCTCGGTGCACTTCGATGGTTCGCAGTGCGACGCACAGCTGGTTGGCCATCTGTTTATTGGTGTGGCCGGCGATAACTAATTTGAAAATTTGGGTTTCTCGCTCAGACAAAGTGTCGATAAGCTTTTGGTGGCGAAGCTTCCAATGTTGGCGCTCACTGTAGTGTAACCCTTTAGCGATAGACTCGGATAACGCTGCGCCTTGGACGGGCTTTTGGAAAAAGTCAAACGCCCCATTTTTAAAAGCATCGACCGCCATCGGCACATCACCATGGCCGGTGAGAAAGATCACTGCCAGTGGGCTTTTAGCTTGGTGCAATAAACGCTGCACCTGTGGCCCGCTCATTGAGGGCATTTTGGCATCTAAAATCACGCAGCCGGGCTGGGTCAGATCGACACTGGACAGAAAGTCATCGCCAGCGTTAAAGCTGGTTATCTCATAGCCATAACCCACCATTAAAAAGCTGATCGCATCGATGACCGCCTCATCATCGTCGACAAGATACACTGGATTCAAGGGAGATGTTGGCACGGCGGTTCCTTTATTGAGCTTTGATAACTATTTGGCGGCGATGACTATGATTGATATCGCAGATGCGGCCATTTAGCCAACTATTTTAGGTAAAGCATGAGGCGCATCACGTGGCGATCCGTTATCGATACCGTAAGCTGTGCTAAGCGTATCGATTGAGGAGCATTGTGTGTATAAACACCTACTGCATGCATTGGCTGTGTGTTGTTTATTGAGTGGTTTATTGTGTTATTCAGCTCGTGTTGTTGCCCAGCCACAACAGCTATATGTCGGCGTGTTGGCTAACTGGGGGCATCAACAAGCCATGGAGCGCTGGACGCCCATGATGACCTATTTAAATCAACAGGTACCCGGCACGCAATTTCATGTATTTCCGGGTAATTTTGAAGCCTTAAATCTTGCTATGGAGCTAGGGCAGATCCAGTTTATTATCACCAACCCAGGGCAATATCTGTATCTGTCGAACCAGTATCCGCTGTCTTGGTTAGCCACCATGCGTTCTCGGCGGCATAACGGTAGCACCACGGCTATCGGCTCGGCCATCGTGGTGAAAGCCGAAAGTGATTACCGCACCTTGTATGATTTAAAAGATAAAATCATTGCAGCCAGCGATCCCCATGCATTAGGCGGTTATCAGGCGACCGCGGGATTAATGCATAAATTGGGCATGGATGCTGACCACTATTTTGGCCAAGTTAAGTTTGTTGGCTTTCCGCTCGATCCCTTGCTGTATCAAGTGAGAGACGGTCATGTCGATGCCGCCATTACCCCCTTGTGTACGCTTGAGGATATGGTGGCGCGCGGCTTGTTAAATCCTGCCGATTTTAGAGTGCTTAACCCGAGTCGCCCCGAAGGGTATGACTGCCAGTGCAGCACTAAGCTTTATCCTAACTGGTCGTTTGCGGCCAATGAAAGTGTCGACATTAATCTTAGCCAACAAATTAGTCAGGCATTAATGGCATTGCCTGCCGATCATCCAGCCGCCGTTAGCGGCCAACTCATGGGCTGGACGTCGCCCATTAGTCAGCTAACCGTTATCCAACTGTATGGTGACTTACATGTGATCTCGCAGGAAAAAAGCCGTTTAAACGCCCTGCAAACTTGGCTCAATGAAAATCGCCATTGGGGCATCTTAGCTGTGGTCATTTTTTTAGTGGCAACGGTATATCACTTGTGGATCGAGTACCGCTTTCACCAAAAAAGTGAGTCATTGGTCAGCACCGAGCGGCAGTTAAAGCAGCAAGCTATTGCGTTAGAGCGGCTGCAAAGCGCCTCGATGATTGGCGAAATTGGCGCGGGGCTGGCCCATGAGATCAACCAACCTATTGCCGCCATCACCAGTTATAGCGAGGGCGGCATCATGCGCATGCAAGGCGGGCAATTGACGGAGGCGGAAGCCACCATAGACTTGCTGCAAAAAATTCATAAGCAGTCCACTCGTGCAGGGGAAGTGGTGCACAGGATCCGGGGTCTACTCAAACGCAAAGAGGCGGTAATGGATGATGTGAATATTCTCACTCTGGTGGATGAGAGCCTGTCTCTGCTGCGTTTAGAGTTGATGCGCCGCGATATCGAGGTGGTCAAAGAGACCAGCGGTGAGCCGTTTTTTATTAGCGCCGATCGCGTCGGTCTGCTGCAAGTATTGATTAACCTGATTAAAAACAGTATCGATGCCATTGCCGAGCGCCCAGATCAGACTGAGCGGGGCCACATCATGATTAAGCTGCAATTTCATGAACATCAAGTGGATGTGCTAGTGACCGACAATGGCCCTGGACTGGCGCAAAATGCCGCCACCGTGATGGCAACGTTCTTTACCACCAAAACCGAAGGATTAGGCTTGGGGTTAGCCATCTGCAGTGAGGTGATAAAAGAGCATAACGGTGGCTTTACATTAGAAAATCGCGACGACGGCCATAGCGGCTGCGTGGCTAAAATTGTACTAAAGCGTAGAGGGTGCCAACAAGCGGTGCAGATTTAACGGTTAGTGACTCATCTGCTTTAGATAAAAAGAAAACATAGTAATTAATTGTTTTATATTACTTTTATATGTATGAGTTGCACGAGTGCGATTCGATATGTGGTTTACCACACTATACAAAATCAGTGCTGTGTGTTGGTGAAATTATCGACCATGAAGTCGATCACAAACTGACCTGTCAGTGGATCGATATGTGGTATACCACAATGTGCAACCACTCCTCCCTTGGTAACAATGGTGAAAACCGAGTGACATTTGATGGTGTTGTCCCACGTAATTAATCGGGATGAGCTACCAGCTCAGGTCTGTCGGTATCATTGTTAATTGGGAGAAAAATCATGAAACTTGATCGGCGTACCTTTATTAAAGGGGCTGGTGCTGGGACCGCAGGTTGCGTATTTGCGACGTTGCCGGGCTCATTAGCAGCGCTAGGGCAAACGGGGTTAAGCGGCAGTGCAGAATCGGTCGCCAGTATCTGTGAGATGTGCTCGACAAGATGCCCCATTTCGGCGCGAGTCGTGAATGGTAAAAACGTCTCCATATTGGGCAACAAGAAAGCCAAATCCTTTGGTGGCGCAGTCTGTGCTCGTGGCGGCGCAGGCCATAGTCAGCTGTACGACAAGCAACGTATCGTTAAACCGCTCAAGCGGGTAGGTGAGCGCGGCGAAGGCAAATGGGCCGAAATCGAATGGGATGAAGCTTATGCCATCATTGCCGAAAATCTCAATAAGATAAAAGCCCAGCACGGCGCCGAATCGGTGGCATTTTCCTCTAAATCTGGCTCACTTTCGGGTCACCTTTTCCATCTGGCTAAGGCTTTCGGTAGCCCAAACACCTTTACTCACGCCTCTACGTGTCCGGCCGGTTATGTGGTGGCTGCCAAGGCGATTTTTGGTGGCAAAGTCAAACGTGATTTAAGTAACTCTAAATACATCATTAACTTTGGTCATAACCTGTATGAAGGCATCAATATGTCTGAAACGCGGGGCATGATGAATGCACAAATGGAGAAGGGCGCTAAGCTGGTGGTGTTTGAGCCTCGCTTCTCGATAGTGGCCGATAAAGCCGATGAGTGGTACGCCATTAAACCTGGCACCGACGTTGCGGTAGCGTTGGCGATTTGCCACACCCTTATCGAAGATGAGCTGTATGATAAGGCTTTTGTCGCCCAGTACGTTGCTGGTTTCGACGCGTTTGCGCAAGAAGTTAAAGCCTACACGCCTGAGTGGGCCGAATCGGTCAGTGATGTGCCCGCTGAAGATATTCGCCGTATCACTCACGAATACGCCGCCGCAGCCCCTCATGCCGTGGTGGACTTTGGCCACCGCTCTTCATTTACCACCGAAGAGTTTGAGATGCGCCGCGCCCTTTATGCCGCCAACGTGTTAATCGGTAATATCGAGCGTAAAGGGGGGCTTTATTTTGGGAAGAAAGCCTCTAAGTACAATAAGTTTGCCGGTGAAAAAGTGGCGCCGACCTTAGCGAAACCTGGGGTAGAGGGTATGCCCTCAATCGATGCCAAGCGTATCGATATGGTCGATGAACAATATGCCTTGTTGTGGTCATCGGGGGGGATCTACCAAACGATTTTAGATGCAACATTAGAGGCCAAGCCTTATCAGTTGCATGGCTGGGTGATGAGCCGTACCAATCCGATGCAGACCATGACAGACAGAGCACGCATTGTTGAGACCATGCAAAAGCTCGATTTTATCGTCGCCTGCGATATCTATATCAGTGAAAGCGCCGCTTATGCCGATATCTTCCTGCCTGAATCGACCTACCTTGAGCGTGATGAGGAGATTGTCGATAAGTCGGGTAAAAACCCTGCTTACTATGTGCGTCAACGTGTGGTCGACACCATAGGCGACACTAAACCCAGCTGGATGATTTGGAAGGAGTTAGCCAATCAACTCGGGCAAGGGCAGTACTTCCCTTGGGATAACATGGAAACCTTGCAGCTGTTTCAAGTCGATAAAGATGCGGCGCTGCTCAACACCATTAAACGTGATGGCTGGGTCAGCTATGGTAAGCCGTTGATGCTGCGTGAGCGGGAGATGATCAAGACCTTTACCGATACCTACCCCAATGCTAAAGCGGTCGATGATGATGGCACTTATGCCAGCCAGCTAAGCTTTAAAACCCCGTCTGGCAAGATTGAATTGAGCTCAGATAAAGTGGAGCAAATGGCGCCAGGGAGGGGGGTTATCCGCTACCGCGAAGTGACCATGAAGAAGGCCGACGAGCTGTTTTTCATCCAAGGAAAAGTCGCGGTGCACACCAATGCGGGCACGCAAAATGTCCCTATGCTGGCTAATCTAATGTCGGATAATGCGGTATGGATCCATCCCATCACGGCGGGCTTATTGAACATTGCCAATGGTGACGCGATTCGCATCTATAACGCGACCGGTAGCGAAGAGGGGCATGCCTTGGTCACGCCGGGTATTCGTCCCGATACCGTGTTTGCCTATATGGGTTGTGGTTCTAAAAACAAAGAACTGGCCCGCGCCACAGGTAAAGGTGTGCATTGTGGCAACCTACTTCCTCACGTTACTTCTCCGGTTACAGGTATGAATTTGCATACCACCGGGGTCAAAATTGCCAAGCTGTAATCGGAGTTCATTATGACTAAACGTTATGTTCTTGTGCACGATGAAAATAAGTGCATTGGCTGCCAAGCCTGTAATGTGGCCTGCCGCAGTGAAAATAATGTGCCTGAGTCGGTGACCCGGCTTCAGGTGCGCATCGAGGGGCCTTACGGTAACTTTCCTCACCTGCATTTTAAATACAATCGCGTCTCTTGTGAGCAGTGTGAAAACGCGCCATGCGTCAAGGTGTGTCCTACGGGCGCGGCCTACGTTAACGCCGATGGCATTGTCTCGATAAATGAAAACAAGTGTGTCGGCTGCCTCTATTGTGTTGCCGCTTGCCCCTACAAGGTGCGCTTTATTAATCCGGAAACTCGGGTGCCAGACAAGTGTGATTTTTGTAAGGAGACGCGCCTTGCTCGTGGTGAAGACCCTGCCTGTGTCAGTGTTTGCCCAACCCAAGCCTTAGTGTTTGGCGATGCCAATGATCTGAACTCAGAGGTTCGCAAGGTGTTAGACACTAAGCCGCATTATCAGCAAAAGGTGAATCTTGGCACAGAGCCAAGGGTCTATCGCATTCCTAGCCGTAAAGGGGGGATTAAAGCATGAACAATATTTGGGGCTCCATGGAGCAATATGATCCAGTCGTCTGGAACTGGATAATCGCGGTCTACCTGTTTATGGCAGGCTTATCGGCAGGTTCTATGTTGGTGGCGATAGGGCTTAAATGGTACAAGCAGAGCCGAGGGCTCCCCACTGATGGCTTGCCTGTGATCAAGGCCGCGGCGGTGATAGGGCCAGTGGCTATCTGTTTGGGCATGGCGTTATTGGTGCTGGATTTGACGAAACCGTTTGAATTTTATCATATCTTACTCAATTACAACTTAACGTCTGTGATGGCATGGGGGGTTATCGCCCTGCTGATTTACATTCCTTTGGTGTTTGTGTTTGCCGCGTTAGTGTTTGAAAAGCAGGTGCTGCATTACGCTCCTTGGTTAGCGGGCATCTTGTCGGTCTGCCGTCAGGTTGAAGGCAGTTTGAATAAGCTGATTTTTGCGCTGGCACTCGGTGTCGGGGTCTACACCGGATTTTTACTGTCGGCGATGATCAGCTATCCGATCCTCAACACCGCCGTGTTACCAGCGCTGTTCTTAGCTTCGGCGCTCTCGGTCGGTTCGGCTGGTAATATCTTGGTGGCCACGCTGTTTTTCAGTAAGAAAGAGTCTGACTGTATCGAGCAGGTGCACCGTATCGAGTATCCCGTGGCGTTTAATGAGGCACTTTGTTTAGTGCTACTGTTTGTCGGGCTTAACTTTTCCGGTCCTGCCGCGCAGGCGGCGACGGCGGCAATCACCACTGGGACTTGGGCAAGCGTTTTTTGGGTTGGGGTAGTCGGTTTAGGGCTGGGTGTGCCCGTGCTTGCCAGCACCTTCGCCCCTAAGGCGTGGCGACACAGCAAGGCATTTTTAATTACCGTATCTTGTAGCACGATTCTGGGGGTGTTGGCCTTACGGCATTTCGTGGTCTACGCGGGGCAAAGCTACATTAGTTAATGGTCATGTTATATGGGTTAACCTATCGCGTTAACCCATATGGTGGTTGTGACTAAGTATATTAATAATTAAATCAAAAAAGGATGATGGCCTAGTCGGTCATCATCCTTTTTTATTGTTAGCATCAGTGCGGTTACTGGCTATTTTGCTTGCGCTGATCTTAAGTATATCGCCATTGCGAATGGGGCATTGAATTTGTCTGTAAGAGCGTTAATCGATATCTAATGGCTCTGGCGACAAAATAATCCCCGTGTTGTCAGCATACAGGTGATCGGCTGGTAAGAAGGTCACGCCACCAAAGTTAACCGGCACTTCGAGCTCGCCCACACCATGACCATCGGCGCCAACGGGTATTGAGGCGATAGCTTGGATGCCGATATCGAGATCTTCCAGCGCATCAACATCACGCACCGAACCGTAAATAACAATACCTTCCCAGTTATTGGCGACCGCAATTTCTGCAATTGAAGCATCGAGCAGTGCGCGGCGTAATGAACCACCACCATCAACCAGCAGCACTTTACCTTCCCCATCTTGCTGCAATACTTCTGCAATCAAACCATTGTCTTCGAAGCATTTGATGGTGCTAATTGAACCACCAAAAGAGCTACAACCACCGTAGTTGCTGAACATGGGTTCGACGACATCGACCATATCAATGTAAGTGTCACAAAGTTCTGAGGTGTTGTATTCCATAAGTCATACTCCTGTAGGAAGGCATTTTGCTAGGATAAATCAGCAAGATATTAGTACCAGCCAGTATATAAGGGATTCTTAAAAAGAAAAGCGTTATCAATCACGCAATTGCCGATAAAACCAGCTTTCATGTCAGTTGGTGTAATGTTTCTATCATTGGTGGCAAAATATACTGAAAACATGACCCACCTCATTAAATAACGTATTTTTATTACACATTGCGAATGGTTTTGCTAATATAGCTGCAGTAATTGATAACGTTAATTTAACTTGCTTTAGGGGCATGGATCCCCCAGTTCGCTTACGGATGGTATAGGGCCTTAAGAAGGTGCCTTATGGAAGTATCAAACACAATTGAATTAATTGGCTATTCTGCATCATTAATGGTGGCAATATCCTTAATGATGAAAGACATTGTTTGGCTAAGAACGCTTAATTTTGCTGGCTGTTCGCTGTTTGTGATCTACGGCACTTACATATCGGCATGGCCGGTTGCAGGTATGAATGCCTTTGTTGCCTGCATTAATATCTATCATTTAATTAAAATTGCCCGTAGTAAATCGCAGTTAAACGACATAAAAAGCGCCTGACTGCGGTGTGTGCCAACCTGAGTCTGCTCTCGGGTTGGTGGCTCTGCCTGACTCCTCGTCCTCCCCATCGAATGTGTGCCTGAGCTGATGCCTTACTGAGGTCAGTCGATGTTTCGCCTATACCCACGGCAATCTGCTGGCGCAGACTTTTACTTATAGTTTGTCACCGAGTTATCAGCGTTTATGCTGATAACAGCTATGTGCTATAGCCCCAGTTATTACTGTTATTTTTGCTGTATTTCTTCGTGAGGCACGGGGTTAAATTGCATGTGCGCAGTACAGATAACAAATTGACTTGTTACTGGTTTGTTATACTATCCTAAATGCATTCGACGTTTAGCCTCCCCGAAGAAAAAGGATTCGCTCATGGCAGCGCAGGGCACAAAACCTTATCGATTTACTATACGTGTAACCGTCGTCGGCATTTTTGTATTAGCGACCCTATTTACTGCCGTGATTGCGATTGGATTGCAGTACTATTTTAGTGAGCGTCTGGCTACTGAGTCGGCGCTTAAACTCTACAATAGCAGTGCGAGTAGCACCAGTGACCACTTGGCGTATTTAGACCGCAGGATGGTCAATACGACTAAGCTCTTGTCAAATTTCTCGCCGTTGCAGGCAGACGATGGCTTGTCTGCCGAGGCACTCAACGTATTTTCTCAAGTGATGCAAACCTCGTCCTTTATCTGTGCTATCTACATTGGATTAGAAAACGGTAATTTATACGAGCTTATCAATCTTAATGCGCATCCTATTGTTGGCAAACAGTTAAACGCGGGTCACTCCGATCGTTGGGCTTTAATCAAGATTGAAGCTGGTGATGATGGCACGCGCGTGCGTGAAATCGCTTATTTCGATGCCGAGTTTAACCTTAGAGTCAGCCATAGGGATGTGAGTGATTATGATGCGACCAATCGCCCTTGGTATATCAACGCCGACCATAAGCAGGTATATAAAACTGAGCCGTACTTATTTCAAAATTTGCAAGCTCCAGGGGTGAGTTATTCCATTAAGTTAGCGGGGAGTGATGCTGTCTTAGGGGTGGATATTGCGTTATCTAGCCTAGAAGATCATCTTGTCCTTCAAGGGCAGAGCCATGGGCTAGACAAAAAACAAGAGGTGTTTGTTTATCAAGGCAGTGGCGAGCTTATCGCCTCTAACCAAACTTCTGTAGCCGAATTTAAACTCCCAGCAGCGCCGCCATTAGTCCTCTCTGAGGAGCAAAAAGCCTTTATTGCGCGCTCGCCAGTATTGAGAGCATCGAATGAAACTGATTGGCCGCCAATCGATTTTGCACTTGCGGGTGAGCCGCGAGGATACAGCATAGATATGCTCAACTTAGTGGCACAAATGACTGGGCTGCGAATTGAGTACACTAATGGATTTAGCTGGGCTGAGTTTGCTGAAAAATTCAAACAGGGTGAACTCGATCTATTGCACTCGGTATTAAATACTCCAGAAAATCATGATTTAGGGTTATTTAGTCAATCGTTTTTGCCCTTACCTTTTGCCGTCGTGACTCGTCCCGAATCCAAGGTGATTCATCACATTAGTCAACTCGAAGGGCGTAAGGTCGCGATTCCCCGTGGTTGGTCAATTATCCCTATTATAACGCGTCATTTTCCTCAACTTGAGGTGGTTGAGTATGACTCAACTCGGGCGGTCTTGCAGGCCGTAGCCCAAGGGGAGGTGTTTGCCGCATTAGATAACAGCATAGTACTGCATTATACCGCTAAGCTTTTCTTTATTGATGGCATCCAATTTCATGAGCAACTCGATTTTTCGCCGGCGAGGGTTGATACCGGCTTAAGTATTGTGGTGCACCCAGGTAAAGAGATGTTGCTGGGTATAATCAACTTAGCATTGGCAAATATTACGCCTGAGCAGGTAAACGCGTTACGGCAAAAATGGTTCGGTGAAGGGCCACGGCTTTCACCCTTATTATCTCAGGGGGTTGTTCCTTATAAGGTTTTGATAGATATTGCTAATAATCCAGACGCACATCGGCAGTTAACCCAGTATTCGCTCAATGGCGAAAACAAGTATGTTTATGTAACCCCAATGAATAACCACGGCGCAGCAACGGAATATTTTGCTATCGTGGTGCCTAAACCCGTGTTGCTATCGACGAGTCATGAACGGGTGAAAAAGTCTATTCTGATCACCGGCATATGCATGCTGTTAGTGCTGCCATTATCATGGCTCTTTGCTTCTCCCATTATCAATCCCATTAAACAGTTAGAACTTGAAAACCTCAAAGTGAAAAACCGCCAATACAGTGAGGTCACTAAGGTTAATAGTTATATTGTTGAAATTGATGAGTTGGCCAGCTCTATGGTGGATATGTCTGAGTCGATTAAGTTGCATGAATATAATCAAAAGCACTTAATGGAATCATTTATTAAGCTTATCGCGCAGGCTATTGATGATAAATCTCCCTATACCGCCGGGCATTGTAATCGAGTACCTGAACTTGGGTTAATGCTGGCAGAGCAGGCTTCTGCCTCGACACTGCCGCCTTTTAAGACGTTTGGGTTTAAGAATGAAGATGAGCACATTGAGTTTAGAATAGCGGCTTGGTTACATGATTGCGGCAAGATCACCACACCAGAGCATATTGTCGATAAGGGCAGTAAGTTAGAGGTGATCTATAACCGTATTCACGAGGTGCGCATGCGCTTTGAGGTATTGTGGCGTGATGCTCAAATCAGTTACCACCAACAGCTAGCGCAGCAACCTGAGCACAAAGAGCACCTGCAGGCAGAATTAGATAGCAAGTGGCAAACACTCAGCCAAGATTTTGAGTTTATCGCCAATGCCAATGTAGGGGGCGAATTCATGGACCAAGCTCATATCGATAGATTACTGCAACTGGCCAAAATTACTTGGGTACGCCATTTCGACGACAGGCTGGGGCTGTCCCCCATAGAAGAGCTTAACTATCCCGACTTGCCAGCCTCTCTGCCTGCAACTGAGCAACTATTAAGTGATAAACCGCAGCATATTATTCGCCGCGATTTTCCGGTGCACTTCGATGAAAAATTTGGCATAAAGATGACGATCCCTGAGCATCTGTATAACCAAGGTGAGTTACACAATTTAGCCATTTCACGAGGTACCTTAACTGCTGAAGATCGCTTCAAGATTAATGAGCACATTACCAGTACCATTAAGATGTTAGAGAACTTACCTTTTCCTCCTGAACTGGCGCGGGTGCCGCGCTATGCCTCGACTCACCACGAAACACTTAAAGGCACTGGCTATCCGCGCAAGTTGACGGCTGAGCAGCTATCCACCCCTGAGCGCATTTTAGTGTTAGCCGATATTTTTGAAGCCTTAACGGCCGCCGATAGACCCTATAAAAAGGCTAAACCCCTCAGTGTGGCCATCGATATTTTGCATAAAATGGTGTTGGATGATCATGTCGACAGAGACCTATTTGAGCTGTTTTTAACCAGTGGTGTTTACCTTGACTACGCGAATAAATTTCTCGACCCGAGTCAAATCGATACGGTGGATATTGAGCAGTACCTTAATCGAACGGCGTAAATATGGTCGGGGAAAAGAGCTACATATCGCCCCTAGCGGTCGGCTTTATTGGTCGGCAGAGTCGCCAGCAGTGAGTGCTCTAAATAATCGATGGGCTGCGCGCCTTGGATAAAACCATCGTCGGCCAGTATCCGCTTGAGCAAGGGGATATTCGTGTTAATCCCTTGGATAACCAGTTCATTTAAGGCAACACGCATACGGGCAACGGCGCAGTTGCGTGAGCTCCCCCAAGTGATGAGCTTACCTATCATGGCATCGTAATAGGGTGGCACTTGATAGCCTTGATAAAGGTGCGAGTCCCAACGAACCCCAAGGCCGCCAGGAAGGGTCAGTGCTGTGATGGTGCCGGGTGATGGGATAAAGTTAACAGGATCTTCGGCGTTAATACGACACTCAATAGCATGACCATGGCATTGTATTTGTGCTTGGCGCATGCCAAGAGGCTGATCTGCGGCGATACGCAGCTGCTCGGCGACCAAGTCGAGATGAGTCACCATCTCTGTTACCGTATGTTCTACCTGCAAGCGGGTATTCATCTCCATAAAGAAAAACTCACCCTCTTGGTAAAGAAACTCTATGGTGCCAACGCCCTCATAGCCTATGGCTTGGCAAGCCTTAATACAGCGTTGACCGATAATATCGCGCTGCTCATCGGTTAACCCTAATGCCGGCGCTTCCTCTATCACCTTTTGCTGGGCACGTTGCATCGAGCAGTCACGTTCGCCTAAAGACAGCGCATTGCCCTGCTTATCGCATATGACTTGCACCTCGATATGGCGCGGCTGGCTTAAGTATTTCTCTAGGTAGACGCCGGCATTGCCAAACGTGGCTTCGGCCTCACCTTGAGTTAAGGCTATGGTGCTTAGCAGCGCGCTGGCATCGTTAACGATGCGCATCCCTTTTCCGCCACCACCGGCGGTGGCTTTGACCATAACCGGATAGCCAATAGCGTCGGCCAGAGCCAAATTGGCGGACGCATCATCGCCCAACAGGCCATCAGAGCCGGGAATCGTCGGTAATCCTGCCGCTTTCATGGCGGCAATGGCACTGACCTTATCCCCCATTAGGCGGATAGTGTCACTGCGTGGGCCGATAAACACAAAGCCACTGGCGGTCACTTGCTCGGCAAAGATGGCGCTTTCGGATAAGAAGCCATAACCAGGATGGATAGCATCGGCATGGGTGAGTGCGGCAGCGACCAGTATTGCTTGGCTGCTTAGATAACTTTGGCTCGATGGTGCGGCGCCAATACACAGGCTTTCATCGGCAAGGGTGACATTCAAGGCGTCTTTGTCGGCGCGTGAGTGAACGCTCACTGTGGCGATACCCAATTGCTGGCAGGCGCGGATGATCCTTACGGCGATTTCACCGCGATTGGCTATAAGCACTTTGTTAAACGGGCGCGATGCTGCCATGGCAGAGCTTACTCGATAACCATTAAGGGTTGATCAAACTCAACGGCGTCACCGCTGTTGCATAAAATTGCCTTCACTACGCCAGCATGTTGGGCTTGTATTTGGTTCATCATTTTCATTGCCTCAATAATGCAGACGGCGTCACCTTGCTCGACCCTTTGTCCCACTTTGACTAAAGGCTTGGCGTCTGGCGAAGGCGATAAATAGAAGGTGCCTACCATAGGGGACACCAGCAGATCTTCCTCGGCATAGTCGAGTGACTTAGTCGACTCTGGGTTGGTTATATCTTCAGAGTCATCGGCGGTTTGGCCAAATGCTTTGGCCGCTACGGTATTGGTGTAGCTCAGGTCGCGGCAAATACGAATTGACTCTTCGGCATTTTTAATTTCCAGCTCCGAGATATCAGAGGCTTGCACCAAGGCGATCAGTTTTTTAATTTTACGAATATCCATACGCTTGTCTCTTGAGCATTAGTGAGCTGCTTTGATACGGCTGATGGCCGAGCGCAGTGCAAATTGATAACCCATTTCACCTAAGCCACAGATCACCCCAACGGCTTTATCTGAAAAGTAGGAGTGATGTCGAAACGGTTCGCGGGCATGCACATTCGACAGGTGCACCTCGATAAAGGGGATAGCCACTCCCAGTAGTGCGTCTCTAAGCGCGACACTGGTGTGGGTAAAAGCCGCCGGATTGATAATAATGAACTGGGCATCGCTGGCATGAATTGCATCGATCAGTTCATGTTCGGCATTGGATTGAATATGTTGCAGTTGCACCGCTTCCGCTTGGGCCATTTGGGTTAACTGTTCGACAATCTGGCTTAAAGTGTGATGACCATAATGGCCGGGTTCTCGACGACCTAACAGGTTTAGATTAGGGCCATTGACTAACAATATTTTCGCCTGACTACTCATGCAACATACCTTTAGGAGTGAGCTGCAGCGCGGCGCGCAGATGCTCATTTTTAATAGATAACTGCAAGTTAGCATAATTTAGCGCTATTTTGTCGCCGCAATTTAAATTTCATCATCAGCCTGGGTAGAGGCCGATGTTTGCATCAAGCATTATCGCCTATGCTGCGACAAAGAGTAGCGGTTACTGCTATTGGTTGTGGAGGGGTAACCCTTATCTCCCCCTTATTTAGTCGAGGCGAACAACGAGGCTGGCAATGACTCGTGATTAACTGATAAGACAGAGAAATAAGACAGAGAAACGATGGGCTTCTCTGTCTTAGGTATTTGGTGCGTCGGCTAAATATAGCGCCGCGCTATGTTAAAAAAAGTATTTATATTGCAGCTGCAATGTGCGCGGTGCGCCGATGGTTTCAATGGGGTATTCTGCTCGGTGGCCGTGTTTAAAAATACTCTGCGGCACTTCGCTATCAAATAGGTTGTCAATGGTGAGCTGCAATTGCTGGTTTTGTTTGGCTGATAACCAGGTTTGCAGGCCAATATTGGTAAGCATATAGTCACCGGCAGTGAGGCCATAATCTAAGAACTCTCCGACATATTGGCCGCTCACCCAGAGTGTCACATCATCGTTCATCTCGTAGTTTAGCTTGGCAAACCCGGTGTATTTAGGCACGCGTTCAATTTGCTGGCCATTATCTTTGCGCTCGGCATGGGCATAGCCACCGCTGAGTTCCATTAACCATTTCGCTGAAAAGGCTTTGACCAAGTGAATATCTATCCCATAGCTTTCGACACGGCCATTAAGGTTGCTGTAGGTAAACTGGGTGTCACTGAGCGCGCGTTGCTCTATGAGGTTATCAATATTGCGCCAAAAACTATCGACGGTTAATGAGATATCACCTTGATAATTAACCCCAATATTAATACTTTCACTGGTTTCTGCTACTAAGTCAGGATTCCCCAAGGTACCCAGCTGTTGATAGAGTTCTGAAGCGGTTGGCTGGCGATAACCATTGCCAAGATTGGCCTTCAGTTGTAATTGTGACGTTATATCGTGAGTTAATGCGATACTGCCAACCCAGATAGATTCGTCATTGACCAGTTTATTGACTCGTGCTCCCAGTGATAGTTGGGTATCGGGCAGGCTGCTTAACTTAGGTTGGTATTGGCCAAATAGTGCATAGGTACGGTCAGTTGGCGTGGTGAAGTGCATAACCTCGTCAGCGCCTTCAAATTGTTCATACTGACCTCCCATAATCCACTGACTCCCATCTTGGGTGTGATAGTTAGCGGAGACGATCGCGCCGTAATCTTTAAAGCCCCAATATTGATCCCAGTAGGGAACATCGACCTTGCCGTCAGCCTCTTTGGTGATTTCACTATAGTGAGAGTCCCAGTGTTGGTAGCTTAACTTGGTTTGTAATAGCAATTGGTCTGACACTTGGAGTTGCCAATCGGCATAGGCGAGCGTCTGTTTGCGATCATTTTCACTCAAAATAGCGTTGTAAGCTAAAGGACGTTCGAGTAAGCCGTCATTATATTGAGCAAAAATAGTCAGTTGCTGGGCATCGCTGATAGACCATTTAATTTTTGCATTGAGGTTATTCATACGATAACCCCGCTCTTTGTCTAAGGCCGCCGTTGGTGAGTATTCCTCATCGGGCCAAAGTGCATAGCCTTCTGACTGGCTTGAACTGGCGGCTAAGCTAATTTGGAGATTATTGATTTCGCTGCTGACGAACGCTGATAGATCATAACTGGGCAGCGTATCAGCCACTAAGCTAACTTCACCGCGATCATCATGTTGATAGCTTTTGGTGATGATATTGATGATCCCCGCAATGGCTTCCGAGCCGTGGATCACGCTTTGGGCCCCCTTAATCACTTCGATGCGCTCAATCATCATGGGGTTAATACTGTCGGTATAGGTTGAGCCATAAAGCCGATTATTGAGTCGATTACCGTCAAGTAACCAGAGGATGTCTTGCGGGCGACTGCCTTGCAATGCATAGTCGGTATCGGTATGGCGACCCGCTCGGCCGTTAGCGAATAAACCCGGTACAAACTGGCTGAGGACCTTGTTGATATCGACCGCCCCAGCGGCTTGGATCATCTCACTACTGATAATGGTGACATCGCTACCCAGGGTAACATTTTGGTAGGTGCCGTCATCTTGATATTGCACACCGTGAACGGTGATTTTTTCGATATCATCAGCGAAAGCGGCGTTGTTTACAGCTAATAACGTTAAAGCTAATCCCCATGTTTTCAAATACATTACTCATTCCTTTTGGGTACGCGGTTATGTTTTTGTGACCTAAGTTAACGGTGTGTATTATATGTTTGAGTGGGGATAATTTTGCGAGCTAGATCAATTATATCGGCGATAGTGTGAAAAATATTATAAAAGTATTACTCGTGCGGTGTGAATATCGCTGGCAATATAATGCGCTTAATTAAATGGCTGAATCATTTATTAATGGGTGAAAAGGGATTGATATTAGGCTTGAATATGCTTGATGAATTATAGTGGTTACCACTGGCTAAGCTTGGTCGATGGGCATTAAAGGTGGGTTGTATTAGTCATACTTAGCCATTTTAGGATGGCTAAAGTATTAATGGGGAAATGTAATACTTTAGGCTTAATATAAGGCGGGTTAAACGATACCCGTGCGGCTTAAGCGTGCCACCTTGACGCCTTTAAGCACAGCGATTCGATTCACTATGCTATTGAGTTCACTGGCTTGCCCTTTGATAATAATGGTTTCTAGGCAGTTATGGTGGTCAATATGAACATGAGTACTACATAAAACATGAATTAAATTATTGTGCTGTATCTCAAGCAGTTTTTCAGTTAGTCCTCTTTGGTGATGATCAAATACGAGGGTGAGCACGCCCACGACATCTTCTTTGCTATTATTCCACTGTTTATCAACCAGCCTATCGCGAAATAGATCTCTTATATATTCAGAACGAGAAAGATATCCGCGCTCTAATTGATCTTCTTCAATCTCTTCAAATTGAGATTTTGGCATGGAAACAGTAAAACGGATCGTGTCGTTAGGCATAAGTTAAATTCTATAAAGCTTAATTACTGTGAGTATCCTACAGATATAAAAAGGATGCAAAAATATAAAATTGATCTAAGTCAACGATAGTATTAAAGATCTGTTTTTAGGCTGATTTTTAGGCAAACACCCGCTAGTATGACGAATATTTCAATAGTGTTACGCGCTTGGGCTGAATGTTTATGAGACGGTTAATCTTGCTGCTGTTGTGTGGTTGCTTCGCTTGCCTCTCAGTGGCAGCGACGGATAGGGAAGTGGCTGCCACTGAGAGGGTATTGACACTCGCCTTAGGGGCCGAGCCCGACGCGGGGTTCGATCCTATCTTAGGCTGGGGTAAATATAACCGGCCGCTGTTTCAGTCGACACTGTTGCGGCGCAATAAACAACTTGAGCTGGTGGGCGACTTAGCGACATCGTGGACCTTATCAGCCGATCGCTTAACCTGGCAAGTCTCGCTACGCAAAGGGGTTAACTTTAGCGATGGCACAAAGCTTACGGCTGAAGATATTAAATTTACCTTCGATATTGCCAAGCAAATTGCCTCAATACACGATCTCACTAATCTAGAGAAGGTTGAGGTGGTAGCAGATGGAGAGCTCAGGTTTCACCTGCAGCAGGCCGACATCACTTTTATCGATAACTTTGTCAGTTTAGCGATTGTGCCTAAAGCAAATTATGGTCCGCGATATGGCTTAGCACCTGTTGGCTCTGGGCCGCTTAAGTTTGTTCGCTGGGATCGCAATCAACAGCTCATCATGGTCCCCAATCCATATTATTACGGCCAAAAGCTGCAATTTAAAAAAGTGGTGGTCATTTTTAGTGATGAAGATAGCCGCTACTCTCGGCTGCGCGTCGGTCAGTTAGACCTTAGCGCGATAGCACCGCGCTATGCGCAGTTACTCCCGCCGACATATCGGCTATGGCGTATCGACAGTGTCGATAACCGCGGCATTGCTTGGCCTATGCTGCCTAAGCAGGGCAATAACATAGGTAATGATGTTAGCTCAGATCTGGCGATCCGCACCGCTATCGACTTAGTCATTGATCGTCAGGTGTTAGTTGAACAACTGCTAGAGGGCCATGCAACACCGGCTTATTCGATTGCCGATGGATTGCCTTGGGGGCCAGTTGATCAAGCCCATGAACCTCAAGTTGATCGCGAGGCAGCCATTGCACTGCTTGATAAAAGTGGATGGCAATTACAAGGTGGTATACGTCAGCGCGATGGCGTTAAGGCGTCGATGACGCTTTATTATTTGGCAGGCGACACCGTGCGCCAACAATTAGCCTTGGCGGTAGCGCAAATGGTCAAACCGCTAGGCATCCAAATCACTCCCGTCGGTAAAAGTTGGGAGGCCATCTATAAACAGATGCATCAACAGCCGGTGTTATTTGGTTTTGGAAGCCACTCGGCAACCGAAGTGAGGGGCGTGCATCACAGTCAATATCGAGGCCAAGGCTATTTTAATTCAGGCTATTACAGTAATCCTGAAGTGGATAACGCATTAGATGAGGCCCAGCATGCCCCTTCGTGGCAAGCCTCATTGCCGTATTGGCAAAGCGCGCAGCAATTCATTGCCCAAGATAAACCTTGGACTTGGCTGGTTAATCTTAAACATCTTTATGCGGCCAATGTCTGTCTTGATCTGGATTCGCCCGGTATTGAGGCCCATGGTCACGGCTGGCCATTAGCCAATAATATCGAGCATTGGCGCTGGCAATGTCCCAACTGATGCCCACCCATAGTTATGCCATCTTAAGCGCTGGTTTACGGCTGGTATTACTGCTGATTTTGGTGGTGTTACTGGCCTATTTTCTGCTGAGTTGGACACCGATAGATCCGCTGAACGCCTATTTAGGTGGCAATGTCTTTGGTATTTCTGAGCCACAAAAGGCCTTGCTCGCCCAGCAGTTGTCACTGGATCAAAGTGTGGGGCAGCGTCTACTGCATTGGTTATCTGGGTTAGCGCGAGGCGATCTCGGCTTTTCTACCCTTTATCAGCAGCCCGTTTCAAGCGTTATCGCCACCCATTTACCCCTATCGCTACTGCTCATTGGTCTTAGCTGGGTAGGATCATTGGTGCTCGGTTATCTGCTGGGGTTACTGGCGGGTATTTATCAAGACAGTTGGCTCGATAAGGCGGTGCAGCGGTTTTCATGGTTGATGGTATGCATGCCCTCTTTTTGGTTAGCCATGCTGTTTATCAGCCTATTTTCAATTGCCTTACAGCTCACCCCCGTGTGCTGTGCTGCGCCAATTGGTATGACTTTTTCTGAGCAATCTGTGCTCAGTATGTTGCATCATCTGCTATTGCCTGTCGCTACCCTGACGGTGGTGAGCATGGCGCCAATAGTGTTGCACACCCGAGAGAAGGTGATTGACGTGCTGCAGTCTGATTATGTGCAGTATTCTCTGGCGCATGGGGATAGCCTGTTTAAGGTGGTGCGCTTTCATGTGATCCGTAACAGTCTATTACCGGCAATCGTGTTGCAATTTGCGACCTTTGCAGAGCTGTTTGGTGGCTCGCTGATCGCCGAAACTGTGTTTAGTTTTCCCGGATTAGGCGCCAGTATTGTGAAGGCAGGTTTAGCCAGTGACACCGACTTACTCATGGGCTGCACCTTAATTTCGGCATTGATGGTCTTTAGCGGTAACCTTATTGCCACTGTGTTATCACGCTACTTTATTCAGGAGGCTGGGGATGCGTGATCTACTGCGTCAGCCCAGTTTTATGGCTGCGCTTGTCTTACTATGTGGGTTAGTTGGGCTGGCCTTACTCTGGCCTTGGCAGGGGGCAGAGCTCGATTTACTCAATAAATATCAAGCGCCTTCACTACAACATCTGTTTGGCACCGACTGGCTCGGCAGAGATCTGTTTAGTCGCAGTCAACAGGCGCTGGCGCAGAGCCTGTATGTGGGCGGGCTTGCGGTATTGCTAAGCAGTGTGTTGTCGTTGATGATGGCGATGCTTGCCATGTTACATCGCTCCGCCGCGTGGATGGTCGATCTGCTGGTGGATCTGTTTATGTCACTCCCCCACCTCTTGCTGTTAATTCTCTTATCGTTAGCCTTTGGCGGTGCAGAGTTCGGCTTAGTGGTGGCGGTTGCATTAAGTCACTGGCCTAAACTCACGCGATTACTGCGTTTTGAAATGAAACAGGTGCAGTCTGCCCCCTATTATCAGTTAGCGAAACAGTTTGGTACTTCACCTTGGCAAAGATTACGGCGTCACATGTTGCCGCATATCTTGCCTCAGTGGTGGATAGGCGGCTTGCTGCTGTTTCCTCATGCGCTTACCCATATGGCGGCGTTGACCTTTTTAGGTTTTGGTCTTAATCCTGACTCTCCATCCATGGGCGCCTTGTTAGCTCAGGCATCGCAATATACGTTAACCGGACATTGGTGGTTTGCCCTGTGCCCTGGTTTACTCTTACTCAGTTGCTTGCTGCTCTTGTCTTATGTTGCGCAGCGTCTGCTGCTCGGTCTACGTCAGGGGCCGCAAACTCACCTTGAAGGAGTGGTTAAATGTTAACTGTCGAAGGGCTTAGTATTCAATCCGATGCTGTCTCTCTATTGTCGCCGTTAAGCTTTTCGCTCAAACAAGGTGAGGTGCTTGGCGTGATAGGCGCGAGCGGTAGCGGTAAAAGTTTATTGGCACAGGCGTTGATGGGGCAGGTTCCGCCCGGCTTTAAATTAGGTGGCAAGGTTACCAGTCAGCAAGGCTTTCGGCGCGCATTGGCGGCGCAGTCGGCCTCTGTGTTAGATCCGTTGCGATTAATCGGGTCACAATTGCGTTATGCATCGCAGCGATTAGGCAAGCGTGCCTCGACGCGTCGACACTATTTTAAGCTTGGCGGCAATATTACTGAGCGTTATCGGCACCAGCTCTCTGGCGGTATGGCAAAGCGCGCCTTAATGGCGCAGGCTTGCTGGCAATCGAGCGAGATTATGATTGCCGATGAGCCCTGCTGCGGACTCGACGTCGAAGCGGCAAAGGCGATATATCAACATTTAGCGATGCTTGCTCGCGATGAACAACTGGGCGTCATGGTGATTAGTCATAATTTGAGGCAATTATTGCCTATTGCCGACAGAGTGTTAGTGCTGCGCGATGGGTGCGCCGTGGAAATGACCACACCAGCGCATATTCGTGCAGGGGCGTGTGATGAGTATACGCACCGCTTTTGGACGGCACTGCCAGAACATTGGGAGTCAGAACGTGTTGCGGTTGCATAAAGGCTATGTGCGCCGAGGCGAGCAGTTAATCACATTTCCAGACATCGAGCTTAAGCGCGGCGAAATAGTGGGGGTATCAGGCCCCAGTGGTGTGGGCAAATCCACTTTAGCGAGCATGCTTGCGGGGATAATACCTATGCAAGCTGAGCTGCACTCATTGCCAAGGCGCGCGCGGGGTAAACCTAATCCGGTGCAGTGGCTTATCCAGCAGGGGGAGTTTGCGTTTAATCCCAGATTAACCCTTAAAACCGCGTTAGATGAGAGCTGGCAATGTGACGATTACCTGCCACTGCTTAAGGATTATGGTCTGGAGCCCTCTTGGTTAACAAGACGGCCAAATCAGTTATCCGGTGGTCAGCTACAACGTTTTAATTTGATCCGGGCATTAGTGCCCACCACGCAGTTTATTATCTGTGATGAGGTAACGGCACATCTGGATACCATCACCCAAGCTGAGTTTTGGCAGCACTTATTAGCTACGGCAAATAAGCGCAACTTAGGCGTGTTGGTGATCTCCCACGATCCCTACCTACTCGAAGCGATTTGCGATCACATTGTGACTTGGTAAAGCGCCGTCAACGGCAAGCGTACGCTTAATCGCGAGGCTTCTCTTGGCGCAGGGCCTTGGTGGCGCCGCGCTGTTTTTTGGCCTCGATACGCCGTTTCTGGCTGCCTTTGGTGGGCTTGGTGGCGATACGCTTTTTAGCGGTATGTCCAACGCTGGCGACCAAGCTGATAAATTGTTCCAGTGCGGTTTGACGATTAGCATCTTGGCTGCGGCTAGCTTGACACTTAATGATGATTTTGCCGCTTTTGGTAATACGATGATCAGCTTTAGCCAGTAAGCGTTGCTGATACAGTTCGGGGAGCGAGGATTGGCGAATATCGAAAATAAGCTGGGCAGCGGTAGAGACTTTATTGAGATGTTGGCCTCCAGCGCCACTGGAGCGGATAAATTGCCACTCAAGTTCATGGTCTTGTAGTTCAATTCGATTGCTGATTTTTATCATGCAGGCTCTTTAATGGTGATTATTTGATATAGACAGGTATCATTGCACTGACCAAATAAGGCAAAATGGTCAACTCATTCTTGCACCGTCGCGGAGTCCCAATATGTTATGTCAAATCGCTGATATCACCAATGGGGTGATCAGTTTATTTGCTAGCGGTCGGTTATCGACAAAAGATTATTGCCAGTTAATCGCCCCCATCATTGAAAAATACCAAGCCGAGTCAGGTAAAGTCTGTTTGTATATAGAAGCCGACGTACTGCTCGAAGGCTGGGAGAGCCAGTCATTATCAGGTGTCGGTGAGGTTCAACTACCTAGGTTCGATGCGCTAGTTTTAGTGGGCGGCCCTGATTGGTTTGGTAATGCCGTGCGTCTAATGGGGCCATTTATGCAAGGCGAGGTCGCGTGGTATCCGCTCGAGCAAAAGCCATTGGCTATTGAATGGATAACAGCCAAATTAAGTTGCCCATTAACCCAATAAACAATTTAGGCTACACTGGCTGTTGGAAATAAGCCCGAGCGCAACACAGCGTTATAGCGAATATTGAAGGAAATCCTATGTTAGCCATTAAATCTCCAGTCCTTAAGTGCGCAACATTAGCGCTGTTTACTCTGACACTATTGTCAGGCTGCGCGCCAGAAGTGGGTAGCGAAAAATGGTGTAAGCAGATGGAAGATAAGCCCAAAGGCGATTGGACCGCTAATGAAGCTGCCGATTACGCCAAGCACTGCGTCTTTAAATAATCGCTTAATACCGCGTTATCCATAGCAAATGTGACGCCGACAATACTTTAGTTATGTGAGGTATTGTCAGCGTTGAACAAATCATTACAATGCCTGTCAAATAGCTATTCATTTGATTTTTTAGCTTTATTTTTTAAGGGTGTCTGTGAGTCGTTTCTTCCACCTCGTTATCCAAAAGATCGCATTAATGATGATCGCTATCGTGGCGCTGCAGTTTGCAGTGGCTAACTTTGGCGTGCATCAGTTGCACTTAGGGGATCATCAGGAGGAGAGTGAAAACCACCCCCATCTGCAGTTTACTGCCCAGGTGATCAGCCTATCCCAATGTGTCGATTGCCAATGTGCGTTCGATTCACCTGAGCTAGACAAGCATCAATCCACGGCCCACCATCAACATCAGATCAGCAAAACCGAGACCCAAACTTTCGACCTCTGCCTAGATTGCCAGTGCCACGGTGGTCATGCGACCCTATTGTCGCAAGTGATTATTGTGCCATCGCTGCCTGTGTCTGATGCGCCAAAGAACTTAGCTCACCATTACTTCCCACCCGAGCAACAAGCCGCTTACCGCCCCCCCATAGTGTAATTCTGTTAGCCCATATTCTTCTGTAGCTCATGGCCGTCTTAGCAATAAGGCCGCGGCTTATGCTATGGCGTTTTATCGGATCATATTCAACTCATTAACGCTGTGACGCTTAATGTGATGGAGATTGACACCCTATTTAGCTGCCCCGCTTTGACCTTGCGTGGATGGACGCCATATGGCGCGGTGGCTGGATCGAATGTTCAATACTAGGAATTGCGATGCAAAAAAGTATTATCGCGGCGCTACTTTTGGCCAGCTGTAGTGGCCCAGTCGTGCATGCTCTGCCCAGTGGGGCACCAAGTTTTGCGCCCGCGTTGGCGCAAATCAATAGCAGTACACCCCCTTTTCAGGCTTGGTTACCAGAGTTGTTACAACAATTTAATCAACTGCCACAGATCAAGGCGCAGCAAGCCAAGCTTAAGCAGGCTGAGTTAATGATGTTGGCGGCCGACAACGCTGTTTATAACCCCGCGTTAGATGTCAGCTATGAAGACGGCGTAGATCAGACCTATGGCATAGGGGTAAGCCAAACCTTAGATTGGGGCGATAAACGCGGCGCCGCAACGCGCACCGCCATGTTGCAAGCTGAAATATTGCGCTCTGACGTTGCACTAAGTCGCAGTCAGATGTTAGCCGAACTGCTCTTGGCGATTGTGGAGCAAAGACGGCAGAGCAAGATCTTGCACTTTCAACTGCAGCAGCTCGATGCGGCTAAGCGGCAACTCACTATTGCCAAGCAGCAGTTGCAGGCAGGCTTGTTGTCACAAGCTGAACATCAACTTATTCAGCTTGAACTGGCGAGCCGCGCCGCAGAGCATGCCATGGTAGAGCAAGATGCCATAGCGGCCGACGCTAAGGTGTTGATGCTCGTGGGCACCACCTCAGTTGCCTTTAATGACTTTATTACTGCGCTCAGCGTCGATGACACGCCTTATGTCATCCGCTCAGAGGTCACGCCCGAGCTGCCAGCACTCAAGGGGGCATATCAACAAGTGATGCTCGCCAAATGGGCGGCAGAGCAAGTGAAGGCCGATACCGCCGCCGATCCCACCATCAGCTTTGGCGCCGAACGCGAAGGTGACGACAATAAGTTTACTTTGGGCCTGTCGGTGCCATTGCGCCTGCGCAATAACTACCGCGACACCCATGCTGTTTCCAGCAGTGAGGTCGTTGTGGCGGAGCAAAATTACCTGGCTAAAGTGCGTGTCATTAGCCAACAGCAGCAGCTATTTCAACTCAGCTTTGCGCGATTACAACAACGTTATCAGCAGTGGCGCCAATTGGTGCTGAGCTCCAGTGCCGGTATTGCCGATGCGTTAGGTCAGCAATGGCAGGCCGGTGACATTAGCACCAGTGATTACCTGCAGAGCCAGCGTCAACTGGCCAGTAGTTATCTGGCTGGTTTGTCATTGGAGTCGGCCTTGTATCAATCTTGGCTAGATTGGATGGGGGCTAGCGGCCAGTTAGAGCACTATTTAACTGCGCAGTTGAGTCTGCCCGCGCACGCCCAAGCATCTAAGTGAATTTAGGACGACATAACATGAATAAGCAAATCAATACGATCCAAGGCGTGACGCTAAGCGCAAGGCTAATAAAGGCCGCACAGTTACTATCAATTACCACACTATTAGGCTTGTCAGCCAGCGGGTTTGCCAGTGACAGCCATGATCACGGCGCAGCCAGCGACCTCGAGCGCCCACATGACGCCCGCGAAGTGGGGCACGACCACCAAAGCGAGCTGCCAGAGCATCGCGAGGCCGATAACGCCCATGGTCATGATGAGGATGAAGCCGAGCATAGCGATGGGATTGTGCTTAGCGCCGCCCAGCGAGAGCTTGCCGGCATTAAGGTGGTATCGCTCTCTAAACAAAGTTTTAGTTTAGAGGCGGTGGCAACGGCCACCTTAGTGGTGGACCGTAATCGCACTATCACCTTGGCGCCACAACTTGAGGTGCGGGTGCTTAAGCGGCATGTAGTGCCAGGGCAAGAAGTGCAGCAAGGGCAGCCCATTTTGACCCTAGGCGGCGCCGCCGTGGCCAAGGCGCAGGCGGAGTATATCAATGCCGCCGCTGAGTGGAGCCGGGTACAGCGCATGAGCCCAAGCGCCGTCAGTGCCAGCCGTCGCTTGCAGGCGCAGGTGGACGCCGAGCTTAAGCGGGCGACCCTTGAAGCGTTAAAAATGACGGATGGTCAAATTAAGGCGCTTGCATCTCGTCCAGACACCATTGGCCGCTACCAACTGTTAGCGCCAATAGCGGGGCGAGTACAGCAAGATGTGGCCATGTTAGGTCAAGTTTTTGCTGGCGGCACCGCCTTGATGCAGCTTACCGATGAGTCACACCTCTGGGTTGAGGCTCAAGTGACACCGACTCAGGCTGAAAAAGTGACGGTGGGCAGCAGTGTGCTGGTGAAAGTGGGCCCCCATAGCATAGAGGCGCAGATCATCGGCCGCTCCCATGAGCTCAATAGCGTCACGCGCACCGAGCAAATTTTGGTGGCGTTCGATAATCCTGGTCATGTACTGCATGCCGGGCAATTTGCCGAAATTTATCTGGCCGACAATAGCGTTACCGGCGTGGTGCTGCCCGATGCAGCGTTGACCCGGGGCGGTGATGGTGACTGGCAAGTGTTTGTCGCCACTGATGAGGGGTTCGAGGCGCGAGAAGTTGAGGTGGTTGAGCGTCAACGGGGCATGAACTTAGTGCGTGGCTTAAGTCCTGAGACTCAGGTGGTGATTTCGGGGGCCTTTTTCTTAGCGTCCGAACAGGCCAAGTCGGGCTTTGATATCCACAATCATTAAGGGATCCTCGCTATGCTACAAAAATTAATCGATACGGCGATAGCCAATCGTCTGCTGGTGGTGTTGGCCCTGCTAGGGACCATTGTCGCCAGTGTGGTGGTACTGCCTAAGCTCAATCTCGACGCCTTTCCCGATGTGACCAATGTGCAGGTGACGGTCAATACCGCAGCTGAAGGCTTAGCCG
Source organism: Shewanella sp. 492 (assembly GCF_059338445.1). Classification (NCBI taxonomy): domain Bacteria; kingdom Pseudomonadati; phylum Pseudomonadota; class Gammaproteobacteria; order Alteromonadales; family Shewanellaceae; genus Shewanella; species Shewanella sp. 492. Next base: position 3,459,617 of record NZ_CM181702.1, on the reverse strand, counting down.
CCGAAGAGGTGGAAAAGCTAATAAGTTACCCCGTCGAGTCGGCGATGTACGCCTTGCCTGCGGTCACAGAGGTGCGCTCATTGTCGCGTACGGGCTTGTCTATTGTGACTGTGGTGTTTGATGAAGGCACGGATATCTATTTTGCTCGCCAGCAAGTGTTTGAGCAGTTGCAAGCGGCCAGAGAGATGATCCCTAGCGGAGTCGGAGTGCCCGAAATTGGCCCCAACACCTCGGGATTAGGGCAAATTTATCAATATATTTTACGCGCCGAACCCGGTTCTGGCATCGATGCCTATGAGCTGAGAAGCCTGAATGATTACTTAGTGAAGCTGCTGATGATGCCCGTGGCTGGGGTGACCGATGTGCTCTCCTTTGGCGGTGAAGTGCGGCAATATCAAGTGCAGATAGAGCCCAACAAACTGCGCAGTTACGGCCTTGATATGGCACAGGTAACCGCTGCGCTTGAGAGCAACAACCGCAATGCCGGTGGCTGGTTTATGGCACAAGGCCAAGAGCAACTGGTGGTGCGCGGTTACGGTATGTTGCCCGCGGGCGATGCGGGTCTCAAAGCCATTGCGCAAATCCCCCTGACCGAAGTGGCGGGAACCCCAGTTCGAGTAAGTGATATTGCCAAAGTGGATTACGGCAGTGAAATACGGGTGGGGGCGGTCACCATGACGCGCCGCGATGACGCTGGGCAAGCGCAACACTTAGGCGAAGTGGTGGCTGGCGTGGTGTTAAAACGCATGGGAGCCAATACCAAGGCGACCATAGATGATATTGCCTCGCGACGCGCGCTAATCGAGCAAGCTTTGCCCGATGGCGTGTCGTTTGAGGTGTTTTACGATCAGGCAGATTTAGTGGCGCAAGCGGTCACCACAGTGCGCGATGCCCTGCTAATGGCCTTCGTGTTTATTGTGGTGATTTTAGCGCTGTTTCTGGTCAATCTGCGCGCTACCTTGCTGGTGTTGTTGTCTATTCCTGTGTCGATTGGTCTGGCGCTGATGGTGATGGCTTACTTTGGCATGTCGGCCAATTTAATGTCGCTAGGCGGCCTCGCCGTGGCGATTGGTATGCTGGTCGATGGCTCGGTGGTGATGGTGGAAAACATCTTTAAACATCTTACCCAGCCAGATAGAGGTCATTTAGCTAAAGCACAGGCTAGAGCAGGAGGTGAGCGTGATCCGTACCATGCCAATCAAGACGATCTTAGTAAAGGCCGGGATAGTGAAGGCGCGGGTAGCGGTATTGCCATTAGAGTCATGTTGGCGGCAAAAGAGGTGTGTCGGCCTATCTTTTTTGCGACCGCCATTATTATTGTGGTGTTTGCGCCGCTGTTTGCCTTAGAAGGGGTTGAGGGCAAGCTGTTTCAGCCGATGGCGGTCAGCATCATCTTAGCGATGATATCGGCCTTGTTGGTGGCCTTGATTGTGGTGCCAGCACTGGCAGTAATCTTGTTTCAACCGGGAGTGTTCAAACGGGGGGTGAAACTGAGACAAAGCGTGTTGCTTAAACCGATTGAATCCCTCTATCGCAAGCTGCTCACCGTCACCATGGCGCGCCCTAAAGTGGTGGGATTAACCGCTATACTGATGTTTGCCTTAAGCATGGCGCTGCTGCCTAGGCTAGGCACAGAGTTTGTGCCCGAATTAGAGGAGGGCACCATCAATCTGCGCGTTACCTTAGCACCCACCGCCAGCCTTGGCACTTCGCTTGAGGTCGCGCCTAAGCTTGAAAAAATCTTAATGCAATTTCCTGAGGTGGAATATGCGCTAAGCCGCATTGGCGCGGCGGAGCTCGGCGGCGACCCTGAGCCTGTGAGTAATATTGAGATCTATATTGGTCTCAAGCCGCTGGAGGAGTGGCAATCGGCGAGCGATCGCTTTGCCCTACAGCGGCTAATGGAGCAAAAGTTGAGTGTCTATCCGGGTCTGCTGTTTACCTTCTCACAGCCTATTGCCACTCGCGTAGATGAGTTGTTGTCTGGGGTGAAGGCGCAACTTGCTATCAAGCTATTCGGCCCAGATTTAGCGGTATTGTCGCAAAAAGGGCAGCAACTGAGTGATTTGGTGATGCAGATCCCCGGCGCGGTCGATGTGTCGCTGGAGCAAGTCTCTGGTGAGGCGCAGTTGGTGGTGCGTCCTAAGCGTGACGTGTTAGCCCGTTATGGCATCAGTGTCGATGAGGTGATGAGCCTAGTGAGCCAAGGAGTGGGCGGCGCGAGTGCTGGGCAGGTGATCGATGGTAACGCCAGATATGATATCAATGTGCGTTTGGCCGCCGAGTACCGTAGTGCGCCTGATGCGCTGCGGGATCTGCTGCTTAATGGGGCGAATGGTGCGACCGTGCGACTTGGCGAAGTGGCCGATGTGTTGGTTGAGATGGCGCCGCCCAATATCCGCCGCGATGATGTGCAGCGCCGCGTCGTGGTACAAGCTAACGTATCGGGACGCGATATGGGGTCTGTGGTCGATGATATTTATGCCATCGTGCCCCAAGCCGAGTTGCCACCAGGCTACACCGTCGTGGTGGGTGGGCAGTATGAAAACCAGCAGCGCGCGCAGCAAAAGTTGATGCTGGTGGTGCCTATCTCTATTGGGTTGATCGCCTTGCTGCTCTACTTCTCATTTGGCTCTATTAAGCAGGTGGGGCTAATTATGGCTAACGTGCCACTGGCCTTGATCGGCGGTATCGTGGCGCTTTACTTAAGCGGCACTTATCTGTCGGTGCCAAGCTCGATTGGGTTTATTACCCTGTTTGGGGTGGCGGTGCTTAATGGTGTGGTATTGGTGGATGCGATTAATCAGCGCCGCGCAGCGGGTGAGCCGCTTTATGCCTGCGTGTACGAAGGCACTGTCGGGCGGCTTCGTCCGGTACTGATGACGGCGCTGACATCCGCGTTAGGCCTCATTCCTATTCTGCTCTCTAGCGGCGTAGGCAGCGAAATTCAACAGCCGCTGGCCGTAGTGATCATTGGCGGCCTATTTAGCTCGACCGCCCTGACACTGCTGGTGTTGCCGACCCTGTATCGCTGGTTGTATCAAAATAGCGCGCTAAAGGGCAATAGGAGTTAGAAGCCTTGGATTAAGCCTAAGTCAACGAGCAATGGAATCATGATGAAGGGGGAATATGATTCACCCTTCATCATGGTTATTCAGTTATTTTTATCAATCTTTGTGATAAACCATTGTTCCATCGATATATGTGGCAACCACTTCTGTACCACAAAACTCTTCATCATAGGCAATATCACAAATTAAATAAGCGGTTTCAGTATCCTCATTACCTTTTTCATCAAGGGTAATGGATTCTGCCATTGCTATAATATCTTGATTAATAATAATAAAATCAGCAAGCTTTCCAATTTCCAATGAGCCAACTAATTTATCCTGCTGTAATGCCTTGGCGCCATTAATGGTGTATGCATCAATTAAATCACGAATACTCATGCGCTCTTCTTTGTTCATGACGACCCATCGATAATCATCCTCGCCTAACATTTCTTCTGGCACATTTGCCGGATCGGGAATCCATTCTCCACGAAGCAAACCGTACATAATATTGGTAAACGGACGCGGGCCCTTAAAGTCGATAGGTGCATCACTACCAATTGAGATGATGCCACCGTTTTTACGAATGCTTTCCACAGGGTAAAACTTATTAATAAAAGCGCTGTCTTGGCGATAAAAATCCTCTAAATCATAGGTATTCTTGATTTTGTCCATGTAAGGTATGACAGAAACATCATAGGAGTGCCATGGCGCAAACCATGCCGGTGTAGGGGTGGCAAATACGCCAGATTGACCGAAGCGTGCAACATCTTCAGGACGGACTAACTGTAGGTGTGCAATATTGTGTGGAGCAGTTGATGTTGGGTTGGCTGCTCGGGCATTTTCAACTGCTGTTAGCGCAATATCTACCGCACGATCACCTATTGCGTGAAAATGTGCGTTATAACCGGCTTTATCAATCTCCATCACCAGACGATTGATTTCATCAGCCTCCATTTCTAGCAAGCCACGATTAATTTTATCATGGGCTGCATCGTAATAATGGGTATCACCGTTCTTCGCGATATCTACATTTAGGTACGGTTTAAATACTGCTGCCGTTTGTGTTGGGGCTTCAATTACGCCATCAACCATAAGCTTGACAGAGTCAACCTTGAGACGACTAGAACCTTTTGCTTTAGCTCTAGCATCGGCTACATCGCTCATTACCTTAGTAAGATCGACCTTGCCATCAGCCCCCTTATGTCTGCCTTTTTGTACTACCATACTCAAGCTAATACGTGGTAATAAAGTATTTTGTTGCGCCATCGCACTGTAAACCGTCACATCACGCTGATGTGCCCAAGCTTCCATGCCTGACGTAATACCATTAGCAACAAAATAATTATTAATTTCATCTTGTCGTTGCAGAAATTCTGCCGCTGTCGTGGTCTCGTAGGCGAATAAGTCCCATGCTGCCTGACTTTTTAACTGCCCAACAGGTTTGCCTTGTTCATTTAACGGAATAAGATTGGCGTAGTCTTTCAGGCTCGATGACAGTGTTTCTTCGGTGACAGCGTAGTGAACGCCGTCAAGTTCGGCTGCATTTTTTAAGGCGTAATGATTAACGGCGTAAGCGTGTCCATCAGCACCAATCAAAATCAGTTTATGTGAATTTGAAATACTGTCTAGACCTGTAGCTATATCTGGAAAACCACCTAAATAACTTGCCTTGTCAGCTCCGTAACCATTGAACTGGGTGACCGTTATCCATTCTCCTGCGGCTGGAGCATTATCCCCTAGGTTACTTAAGCAACTCTTTATATCGCTGATAACTTGTGCCAATTTATATTCATTTTTCTCTGGCAATGCGCATGTTTCTGCTTCTAAAGCTAATAGTGGGTGCAAGTGTGTATCATGCAGTCCAGGCAAAATCATCTGCCCTTCTAAGTTAACGGTATTCGTATTACCCGTGGCAACCCTTTTCGCCTCTTCGTACTCACCAACAAAAACAATTTCGTTTCCGCGTACGACCATGGCTTCGACGGTCTCTTGCTTAGCATTTGAGGTATAAATCGTACCGTTATGAAATAGTGTCGCTGGGCTCTGTTCTTGGAAAGAGCTACAAGCACTAACCATGCTTAACAACGCGCCTACTCCTAGGATTTTTCTACCTATGTACATATAAACTCCATTTTTTACAGTAATTACTGATATTTTAAGCTACAGTAATTACTGTAAAATAACAACGGCGGGTTTTATTCATTCTATTTTGTTCACGTGGTATTATTTTGTGAACTGTCATTGTCGAATTCTCAGCTTATGATGCCCATACCCGAGCCGTTCCAGCTCAAAAAAGAGCCCAAACAATTGCGCTCAAAGAAACTAGTACAAAAAATATGTGCGACGACACTGGCTGTTATCAATAAGAAAGGGATACGTCATCTCAACACCAATTTAATCGCTATTGAAGCTGGCATAGACGTATCGTCGATTTATCAGTTTTTTCCTAATAAAGAATCCATTTTGTACTATATTGCCCGAAATTGGATGGAGGAATATACCGCAGTTTATGAGCGGTTCGATTCAGAACCTGAATTATTAGCATTGCCTTGGCGTGATTTTTTTTCCCGTTTATTAACTGACTGGAATCTTCCCGATCAGAGCTCAAAATTATCTGCCTTACAAGCGGTTTGGCGGACTTATCCAGAATTTGAAGAGTTAGAGCATCATCAACTTGAATTTCATACTCTTTTCGTTCTGAAGCATTTTAAACGTTATAAGGCAAAAGGGAACCAACAAGAGTGGCGAGACATTGCGGCTTATATGTTTTATGTTGAAGACTCTATTAATGAAGTGATTGCAGACCCCCATTTGAACTTCAGCACTTCATTATTACGTTTATATAAAGAGTCATTATTTAGCTTGCTAGAAAAATACCTCAACAAATATTAGCTAGTGTTAATGTTTTTGATGTGTAAGTTTAATTAATCTCTTTGCTAGATATGGTTAAGGTGATTATAGCTGGCTAGGATTATGTCCTTGCTTTTAATTAAATATGGGTTCTCAAGTTATCGACCAATGCATTAGTAAAGGCGGGATCTGCATCCTTTTGGCTCTGCAGATAAATATTGTATTGAGGACGTTTGGCTGAGTGGTTGACTTTATCTTTCCAAAAATCGGTTAAATCGACATAGTCTATGGTGCCTCTTTTCTCTATTGCCTCCGTGACCATAAATGATGCCAGTAAACCGATGCATTCGGTTTTTTCAATATGCTCTAGTAACAGGTTAAGGCTTGTGGTTTTCATTGATACAGATAAGGGGAGCTTTAATTCGCTCGAGAGGGTTTCCAATTTATGGTTTTTAGGGCCATTCATGGAGTAATAAAATAGTGCAACAGGGTGGGAAAATAATATCTCAATGCTTAAAGGGTGCTCAAAGATGGGGTGACCTTTCTTAGCGACTAGGTAAAAGTTGTGTATTTGACCAATTTGATGAAGCTCTACTTTATCGTTATGAGTTGGGTTAATTGCAATCGAGTAATCTAGCTTAGATTGGTTAATCTGGTGTTGTACATCGCCAGTCCAAGGGTGAAGATTAAACGTCAGGTTTGCTTGAGTTGCGGCGCGGCTATGATGAAGGCAATCCATCACCATAGAGCTTAGGTGTTCCTGTACTGCGATATTAATTTCACGTTTACACAAGCGGTTATTCTGAGCCGTGCGAGCAAGAGTTTGATATTGTGAGACTACTGATTTCGCCAAGGGATAGATGGTTTCTGCAAGATGGTTTGGCTCCATGCCATAGCGTTGTCTGACAAACAGAGGATCGCCAAAAATTTCGCGCAAACAAGTTAACGAACGACTCACTTTAGATTGAGATACGTTTAGCCTGACCGCCGCAACAGTGACACTTTTATGGTCACATAACGCGACCAAAACGTTTAAAGTGAAGTAGTCTAACCGGCTTATCTCATTAATCATTATGTAATAAAAGCCATATAAGAAATCCTTAGCCAATTCTAATGTACCCTCAGTTTATTTCGAGGATGCAACTCACATAACGGTTGAAAATAAGTGCTGTTTAAAGGTGCGCGACTTAGGTTAGATGGTAAAAGGGCTTACCCAGTAGTAAGCCCCTTATTTGAGTGCTAAACGCTAATTTTTAGCCCAGAGGAATGATTTTTTCGACCTTGAATGTAATGTTACAAGCACCGACTTGGTTCCAATCTATATCTTTTGGATCAAAGGTTTCGCCGATACCGGCACCCGGAACAGGTGTAGCCCAATCGGCAGCAAATAAACCGGTACGAGTATAATCTGTTGTAACGATTAAGCGGGCGCCGCGATTACGGCTATCTTCGTCAAAGCCTGTTTTGGCAAATTGAGTCTCATCATATTGGTAGTAGGATAAGCGGGCATTACCATTCATGATGGCGTTGTAACAGGTGTTGTTTTTACCGATAAATACAGAGCTGAAATAATCGCCATTAATATTTTTCAATCCCCACCCAAATGTCGCCACATTAGGCGTTTCAATGGTTACACCATTTTCAACATATTTGTTTACCGTAGCAACGAGTTTAGAACCTAAGTAATTATCTGCAGTTTCAATTACATAAGCCTTACCGTCATTCGGGTACATCTCTTTCATATGTTCACGGTTTTCCATCACACAGGCTTGCGCTAATGTGGTTGCCCCGGTGTTCGCTTCTGTCGCCTCGGTCCAGCGGTAATTATGTATTTTGGTGTTCACCGCATCTTCTAACCATTTAGCGTTTAGGAAGGAACCAGTTGTGTAATATGAAAGGCCTGAAGCGCCGGTTTTGCCATCGATAGCGCCAGGTTTAAATATGGGCTGTGTGTAGGTGGGATCCGTTGGGTTGCCTACTAAGTCTGCTGGAGGGGCTGAATGTGGCGCGTGGCAGCCAGCACAATCGCCATAGTCGCTATGAGGCGGCGTGACCCCTGACTCACCAGTGCCGTCATAGGTATGGCAAGAAAGGCATTCATCACCTGCAACACCGACGTTGGCTTTTAGCACCAGTTCGGCTTCTTTAGTATTAGGGTCTATATAATCGAATGCTACGTCAATCTCTGCGCATTGAGTAGAAAAATCATAGGGTTGTAGCATATTATCTTTGAGTTCGCCTATCGCTAATTGTAGATCGGCTTTCTCTTTGGCTAGCTTGATTTGGGCATCGTTAAGCTGATCATTTTGAGTGGTTAATTCGCTATTCGTTGCTTCTAGTTGTGCTAATTTATCTAATACATCTTGGCTTGTTTTTTCGACAGTATCGTCATTACAACCCGTCATTAGAACCAAAGATGAACAGATTAATGTCGCTAATAGTTTCTTTTTCATTGTTACCACCTACTACATTGTTTTTATTTAAAATATTAAGTTTTAGTTGAGATATGCTTGGAACGCTTTACTGTGATGAAATGTGATTTCGCCAGCATGATTTTCAATTAACATCAGGGGAAGCCCGAACCTTTCTGCCATGGCTAATGCAGGCTTAACTCCCATGACAACCGTCGCAGTAGCAAGTGCATCAGCGGTGGCACAGTCGTCAGCGATGACGGTGGCCGATATTACTTGCCGTTGCACAGAACGACCTGTTTTGGGGTTAATAATGTGAGAAAATTGAATGTTGTTTTGTTCAAAAAAATTGCGATAGTCGCCAGAGGTCGCAATGGCTTTATCACTAATAGAAAGGGTGGCAACCTGATCACGACTGTTTAATTCAGGCTTATCCACTGCAACTTGCCACAATTGGCCATCGAAACGTTTTCCATTAGTCACCAGCTCACCGCCGATATCCACTAAAAAGTGCTCAATCCCCTCTTGGCGCAATAGTCTTGCTATTTCGTCGACGCCGTAACCTTTAGCTATCGAAGAGAGATCCAGTCGAGTGCGTGGATCGCGTTTTGTCAGCGTTGTGCTGGCTAATGTGATGTTATCCAGGCCTGTATATTGCAACACTTGCTTTATTTCGTTAGCGCTTGGTATTTGGCGAGGGTGGCTTGATGGTCCAAACCCCCAAAGTTCAACTAGAGGCGCGATGGTGATATCAAGCGCACCGTCAGTCATTTTTGCGATAGCAATAGCTTTTGCTAGTACTTCAGCTAGTGGTGGAGATATCTGTATTGCATCATTGCCTGAGTAGGCATTAATTTTGGATATTTCAGAATCTTGTCGCCACGTGGACATAGAAGCGTTAATTTCTTCTAGTCGTAACTCTATCTTTTTTCGCAGGAGATAGACTTGTTCTGGTGTGGTGTTATCGGAGTCCCAGGTTATCTGATAATTATTTCCCATGGTTTTGCCATATATGTTGTATGTCTTAAATCCTATATCGCTCGCTATTGCACTTGATGAAATAACCATCATTAAAAAATAGATCAATGAGCAGAAATTGAATTTATTCATAAGTCACGTTTGAAATATTCACCATGTGCTAATAACATAACCGTAAAATCATCGGGTTCAATACGAGCCGTTACACCGTGTGATATATTTCATAGTGTATTTATGAGAACTAAGACTCAACGCAAGATAGTTGATGATTGAATATCTAAGATCCATTTTTCGTAGATCTTAAGTCTACCTTCGTGAACCCAATTTGCAGCTTAAAGAACATGATCTAGTGAGGCATCTTTTAGTGCCTGCATTCCCCCCCAGATGGATACTATAAGTGATTGATATTTTGGGTTACATATTTAAGGGTTGCAGTGGAGGGATACATTAATGGTTGTTTGTATTTTTCTGTATTTTTAGTTTAACTTGATTTTAGTCTATTAGTTAGTCTGTGGCTTAGATGAACATTGGATTTGTTTGACGAGAAATAAGTGGGTTTTATATCGGTCATATTTACATTTTTATGTTATCACTATATTTGATATGGATTTTGGATTTTAATTTGTCTGCTTGAGATTTTTATTTTTATTTTTATTTTTATTTTTATTTTTATTAATAAGGTTTTTTAATTGGGTTTCTTTTTGGTAGTGCTGAATTGAATTGTGTCAGACCATTTTTGTCGTTATAAATACCAGGGCGAGATCGCGAACATAATTTGAGCTATTAGGGTGATATTCGCTCAAATAGCTGGACGGGCCATATTGGCTGTGATCTTATACTCTCTTTTGTGGAGAGCCCTATGAACTCCGGTGCATTTCAACAGTTCTTTAGTTCCTTAGAAGATCCTCGTCAGTCAGCCAAAGTCGAGCATCTATTTACTGATATTTTATTCCTCGTGGTTTGTGCCTCAATAGCTGGGGCACAAGGTTGGGAAGATATCGAAGATTTTGGCGATCTCCACTTTAACTGGTTTGCCAAAAAAGGACTTTTTAAGAATGGGTTACCTGTTCATGACACTATTGCTCGAGTCATATCGAGAATAGATAGCGAGCAGTTTCAGTATTGCTTTATCGACTGGATGAAGTCTGTTGCTGAGTTATCCGACGGTCAGCTTATTGCGATAGATGGTAAACGGCTATGTGGTTCATATAATCGCGAGAACAGACTGTCAGCCATCCACATGGTAAATGCCTTCGCAACAGAAAATAACGTCGTGCTTGGGCAAGTTAAAACCGAAAGTAAGTCGAATGAAATTACCGCCATTCCCGCATTACTGGCGCTGTTGGATATAAAAGGTTGTCTGATATCAATAGATGCCATGGGATGTCAGACAGATATCGCCGAACAAATTATTGAGCGGGGTGGAGATTATTTACTTGCCGTAAAAGGTAATCAAAAAACACTGCATAATGCCGTTCGTAAGGCGCTTGGCAGCGAGATTGACGAAGAAGTGCTTTGCTTAGAGAAGCAGCACGGACGTAACGAAGCTAGAGCCTATTGTGTAATGGACGCAGGCAGCTTAGCCGACGCTTTCCCTGAATGGAAAGGGCTTAAAAGTATTGGTGTTGCGTTAAGCTATCGTCGAACGAAAAGCGGCAATGAATCCCTTGAGTACCGTTATTACATCAGTTCAGCCAAACTGAGTAAGGCTCGTTTTGCCAATGCAGTACGCAGCCACTGGGCGGTTGAAAATAGCCTGCATTGGGTATTGGACGCGTCGATGAAGGAAGACCAATGTCAAATATATAGAGGCAATGCGGCGGAGGTATTGTCCGGAGCAAGGAAGATAGCGTTGAATATGCTCCGAGCGGAAACAACTCGAAAAATCAGTATCCCACGCAAACAGAAGCGTGCACACGGCAGCACTGATTATCTGGAGCAGGTACTAACAGCAGGCTTAAAGACGTTGGGTGATATTTAAGCATTCATGCTCTCACCCTGTTATAAATACGAATTCAGTTTATTTTAAAAAGGGTGACCTTTTGATTGTATCCGGTGTGATGTTAAAATTGATAAGTCTACTGAATTATTTGAATTTTCTGATAGCGGCTAATAAAATCTACTGTCTCCACTAAGGGGGGAATTTAGGCGTGAAGCTAAAGTGGTGAAGTTTAAGCCCGAATAATCTAGGAGTTTACAAAGCTAAGCAGAGGGATAGTCTCTATGAGTTATAGCATTGACATATCTAGTATTATTGAATAGGTTGTCTGGTTAATAACTATACTAAATTAAGGATGATTGATGTACGCCTCGCTTCGACAACTCGCTGGTATGCTCTGTTTGATTGCCTCTTTTAATACCTTTGCCGTCACCCAATGGGTTGATTTTGAACTTATCAATGGCCACATCAATTTGCCAGTGAGCATTAATGGCATAGAAGGTCGCGCCATTTTGGATAGTGGCGCTCAAGGCAATGCGATTAACACAAGCTTTATTAATCGCCATGGTTTTGAATTCGATAAAGGTGGCAAGATTAATATTCAAGGGGTGTTCAGCACTGAGAAACGCCAGCTCTATAATAATGTCCCTGTGACTTTGTTTGGGGCAACCATCGAGTTTGATCAGTTAGCGAGTCTGCGTATTGGCCATCATGAGGTGCAGTTGTTACTCGGTGCGGGTCTATTAGATAAGTTTATATTTCAGATTGATTACCCCAATAGCCGGATGAGATTATTCGAAAGAGGCAGTGTGGATTTAGCTAAACTCGAAAATATACCGATGCAGATAGACAGAGGAACGGGGCAACCAATTGTTCGAGTTGAGCTTAATGGTGATGGCGATGAAAACCCTTGGCTTGTCCTCGATACCGGTAATGCAGGCGGACTATTTTTAAAGCGCATGTTAGTAACGGACAATAACTGGCTTGAGCTTTACGGTTCTCAGTCGGGGGTCACAGGTGGTGCCAATAGCATTGCTCTGGTCGATAGCTTTCGGTTGCCTAAGATGAAGTTTGGGCCATACACAGTTGAAAATGTCTTAGTGACAGTACCAGGAGAGGGGCAAACAGCATCGGTCTCGGGTCGTAGTAACAGTGGAGGGTCTCGTATCAAGGGTAAGAATATCAAGGGGCTGGTGGGCTATGATGTACTGAAACACTTTGTGTTAACCATAGACTATAAGTCGGGCCATATGCATATAGGTTTACCCGAAGACTCATAATCAGCCTTGTGGGATCTCGATAATAAGGGCACAGGATCGCATCATCAGTGCCCTTTTTTGTGGCTTTATTTTATGCCTGCGGGCAATGCTTGCCCCTGTTTATGCCTGTCGTGGCGAGATTAAATACCGACTTTTATAACCACTTTCCTTACCGCTTTAGGTGTGGCTAGCGTGCCCGGCATATGAATATCTTGCGGAAAAAACAGCGCAAACATCCCCGCTTTTAAGGGGATAAAGGCAGCATTAGCTTTATTGGACTCATAATCAAACTGGGCGTAATCATGTTTGTCGAAGTAGGGTTTTGATGGAGTCTGATCCGCCAGTGGTAGATAGCCAAACTCCTCTTCACCACTGACCACATATTGCACGTCGATGTAACGGCGGTGCACCTCAAAAGATTCTTGTTCTCTAGGGGTAGTTTCATAGTCATTAACGATGACAAACAGATCTTTGCCATCGAGCTCATAGGTACCCACCTCGGCTTGAGTAAAGTCGGTCTCGACTAAGTGTTGCAGCGCTTTGGCCAATCTTGGGCTCAGTGAGGCGTACAGGGCAATGTTATTTAGGCTATCTACTATCATGACGGTTACGCAAACAAGTTAATTGAAGCGCTAGTTTAGCAAGCTTGGCTGTTAGTGGGATAGCGTTTGTTGTGGCTCGGGCGGTGGGATATCGCATGAGGCCCTAAAATCTTGCCACCACTGCACATGTCGGCGCATCTGCTGCTTGAGTTGTGCGGGCAGGGCATGGCGCTGTTCGGAGAAATGATGCTCGATGTAGTCTTGATAAACACTGCCATCAAACAGGCGTTGCATCGGCTGACTTAAGCGGTAATGCAGTTGGTTTAATTGGGATAGATAAGCCTGGGTTTGCCCTAGATAATATTTGTGAAACAAGTTTTGCAATATCTCTTGTTGCCGATTGGCGTGGCCAAGGCGGCAGGCGGCGAGCGTTTGATAGTTAAATAGGTAGTCATTGATTGCGGTTAGTTGAGATACGCTCAATGCAAGTGAGCGCAGATATTGGTTGAGCAGTGGTTGGCGATGAAAAATCGCAAGTGTTTGCTCTAAATTATCTATCTCGATCTGTTGCCACGAGTGAGCGATGATCTGCTCTTTGATGTTGTTGAGCTGGCTCAGTGCACTTTCAAACTCCACTCGTCCGCTATGCATCTCATTTAGGGTCAGTGAGTCGTAACCGATAAACAGCCTTTTCTTAACGCTGATATCGCGCGTTAGCATCTGCCTAAACACTGTGAGTGCCTGTTGCTGTTTTTGTTCAAGCCCTAATGTCAGTGTGTCGATGAGGTCAGCATCGTCTAATGTATCAATGCACTTGGGGGCAAGTTGGATAAAACGAATATGGTAGATCAGCCGCTGACTCGCCGGTGCCACTTTACCTAAAGCGCTATTGCGCTCGGCAATCAGTTGGCTAAGCGCGCAGTGATTAAGCTTAAGTGTTTGTAAAATAGAGAGGGTTTTGGTGTCTGCTTGATAAGCTGCAGTCTTGGGTAAGGCCATGGGATTCAATGGTGCGCTTGGATAGGGCTGATTGAGCACGGTCTCGAGCCGTTTGCTGTAATCTTGCCATACGGCATCGGCATCTTGCCTGGGCTGGCAGCCCAGAGTGAACAGACTAAGTAACGCCAGTAAGCCTGTGATTCTGGCGGGCATATTGACGCGCTGCGTTAAAAACAACATCTGTTTAGGCCGGCGGTGAATGAGGTTGTGGGCTCGTGCTTGGCTGTCACTTGGGTCGCTTCCTTTTTTGTTGCTGCGCTGATGGTTTATCATGCCATGGCAATACGTTGCCTTAGCACAAAGGGTTTACTCGTAACGATAATCTCTTGTTTTGCCAGTGGTTAGCATAAGGCTTAGCTTATGGGCTGTTAATAGTCGCCTATATTCTATCTCTTATTTACAGGCCATTTTAGACAAATGCTGGCTGCCCACTGCCGCTATATTTTATTATCATAGCCAACTTCATAGGCTCCTTAGGATAAGGAGTGAGTTGATGACATTAAACAAGGAAAATAACTTGTCTCAATTACGGTTTTTAGCCGGCCCCAGTGCCTATCGCACGATTGCCAAACATGGGCTTGATCCCGCGCTGTTTACTCGTGTGCTAGCGGCGTCTGGCGGCCCCAAATGGATTGGGATTGCTGGGCTAGACAAAACCCTGTTCACGCAATTTTTTAAGGCCAGACAGACTCCGCTATACACCCTAGGCGCTTCGTCAGGGGCGTGGCGTCTGGCCTGCATGGCACAGCACGACCCGCTCGCGGCCTATGCTCGGCTCGAACAACATTATATTGAGCAGCGTTATGATGTTAAGCCGACGCCTGTTGAGGTATCCCGCCAGATACAAACCATTATTAAGGCGATTTTAGGCGATAATGCTGGGCAAGATATTGTCGATAATCCGATGATTAAAAGCCATTTTATCGCCTGTAAGGCGCGGCATTTAAATCGCCTGCCCAGTCGATTGGCCCTAGGGGCTGGTCTTGCGACCACGGCGCTGAGTAATCTGGTCAGTCGCAAGACCTTAGGGCTGCATTTTCAGCGCATGGTATTTGGTAACGCGGCGGCGAAATCGCCCTTTTTACACTTAACCGATCTCCCCACAGAGCACCTAGCATTGACCGCGAACAACTTAGCGCAAGTGCTGCAGGCTACAGGATCGATTCCCTGGGTGTTAGCACCTGTGACTCAAATAGAGGGCGCGCCACAAGGGCATTATTACGATGGCGGTATTACAGATTATCATTTTGATTTGGCGATAGAAGATAGTGAGGGACTCACCTTGTATCCCCATTTTTACAGCCAGATATTACCTGGGTGGTTTGATAAATCTTTGCCCTGGCGCCGTGCTCGGCAAAACTACCATAATGCGCTGATCTTAGTGCCAAGTGAGGCCTATATCCGTCAACTGCCCTATGGCAAATTGCCCGACAGAAATGATTTTGCTCGCCTGCCGAGTGATGAGCGAATTCGTTATTGGCAACAGGTTTTAGCGGCCAGTGAGGTGTTAGCCGATGACTTTGATAAGATTTTGAAAAGTGGTGATATTATGCGGTTTATTGAGCCATTTTAATGATTAGTTTGAAGGGGCGTGAAACCAAATCTGTTCAAGTCAGGTCTAATCATTAACGGAAGAAATAGTGAGATTGGCATGGTCTAGCCAATGCAATAATGACGTATAAAGCAGTAATGGCAACAACTGCTACACTTTATTATTATTGCTCCTAGTCAATCGTTTGCAGCCTTCATTATGCTCGGTTTTGCAAACATCGACCAAGGGCGAGGAGGCTGCTATGTTAATGCAAGAAATGGCACTTATCATTCGTGATGAACTGTTATTACCCGCTGGCAGAGTCGAGATCCGAGTGGCAGGGCCATCTGGATTAAGCCTGATAGCTGAGGTACTTAAAGGGCATTATGCTTTAGCCTTTGGCATGGCAAAAATCGACAGCATCCCCCCTTGTTACACCATCGCGACTCAATGTGAGATTATCGACTTTAACCTACTCGATGACGGTTGTTTGGGCGTTGTACTCGAAGGCCAGCAAAGAGTAAAAATCTTATCGGCCAGCCAGCGTAAAGATGGCAACTGGATAGCGCGTACCTTAGGCTGTAATAATTGGCAACAGGAGCCAATTGAAGGCGAATTTGAGCTGATCAGTGCCGCATTAGCGCAATTTTATCAGGTCAATCCTGCCCTATTTGAACTCTACTCAGATCTGCACCTCGAAGATGCCAGCTGGGTGAGTCAGCGTTGGTTAGAGGTGCTGCCTCTGTATAACCGCGACAAGCAAGTGTTAGTTAATCAACCCGATTGTCACAAAACCATGGACTTTGTGCTTGAGCTGATTAAATCTCATGTCAATCACAACATTTAATCTGCAATTAGCTTAGATAGCGCCCCTTGGCGCTATCTTTGTTATTATGACGCCCATTTTGATTTATTGGCCAGCATCATGGTTCGCGCATCCCAAGCCTCATATATCGTACTCCCTGACCATCCTTTGCCGCCCGCCACTGTGGTGGCGTTTTTAATCGCGCGTTTTTCGCAAGTTTCGGCCCAAGAATGGCAATCACGGGTGCGTCAAGGGAAGGTGCATTGGCAAGATGGTCAACCTATCGAACTCGATAGCGCCTATCGGCCCAAGCAACGTGTGTATTATTATCGCGAGGTGGCCCAAGAGCCCTGCATCCCTTTTAGCGAGTCGATACTGTATCAAGATGAACGTATTATCATCGCCCATAAACCGCACTTTTTAGCGCTGCATCCCAGTGGGCAGTTTATCAATGAATGTTTAGTCAATCGGCTGCGAATCGCTACCCATGAGCCGCAGTTAGTCCCAGCTCACAGGCTCGATAGGGCTACGGCGGGCATAGTGCTATTGATTAAGCAGCCAGAGTATCGCGACGCCTACCATGGCCTATTTCGTGATGGCGCGATCACTAAAACCTACCAAGCCTTAGCGCCCTTAACCCCAGTATTGGCGCGCCAATATAGCGATGGTAAGTTAGCGAGCCCCTTGCGCTGGACGGTAAAAAATCGTCTGGTGAAAAGTGAGCCATCATTTATGATGCAGGTGACTGATGGAGAGGCCAATAGCCATTCAGAGGTGGCCTTGGTTGAGGTGCAAAAGGGGATGGGCCGATTTGAACTGTCGCCCATTACGGGTAAAACCCATCAGCTTAGAGTGCATATGCACAGCTTAGGCATGCCCATTTGTAATGACAGATGTTATCCCACTTTATTGCCAAAGGCGGCGGATAACTTTGCTCAGCCGTTAAAGTTGCTGGCTCAGCGGCTGCAATTTAGCGATCCTATTAGTGGCCGGCATATCGATATTCAATTGGCCGATTTACCCTTTAGCGAACCCATTATCAAAGGATGATAATAAGGTCACAGGGCTGTTAGCTGCGGCGCTGCAATCCGTTTATTTTGTCTGCTTTGGTGGTTTAAATTCGGTTTCGCTCATGTCGGCATGCAGCACGCTAATACGCTCTGGTGCGCCATTATCAGTAAATGTCACTAAGCCTATGCCGCTTTTATTCACCAGTCGTTGGCTATTAACGCCATTAGGGCGCCTACCGCGAATCGACATGCGTTTGCGTTTTGTCAGCCAGTTTAAAGGTGAAAAGTGGCCATACAACCAACCATTGAATTTATCAAACAGGGGCAATAGCTTCTCAGGAAACTGATTTTTAATGCCGCTGCAGGTGATTTGATAAATATTAGGGCTCATAGAGCGAAAGCGAATGCCAATATCGTAGGCAAAAGAGTAGTGCACATCGCCCGATAGGATCACAAACTGCTCGGGTGTTTTGCGGTGCAAAAAGATGCTCAGCAAGGTGTTGGCAGTGCCTGGGTGGGCCATCCAGTTTTCGGCATCGACCAGCAGCGACGCACCTATCCAGGTGGCGCTGCGTTGCACGGCTTCAATCAATTTAACCCCGAAGATCGGTGCCGCCGAGACGATAATCACCTTGTCTTGCCCCACCAGTTGCTGCTGCATCTCCATCAGGGCTTCCCAGTCCATTAAGCCTGAAGGCTTGGCTAGGTTTGACTCGCTGCGCCAGCGTTGGGTGCGGGTATCGAGTACCATGAGTTTAGGGCTGGTATTGAGGTGGTAATGCCATTGGTCAAAGTGCAGTAGTGTATCGATGAGCTCATCGTGTTGACTCTCTGTGGGAGAGGCTAAAAATGCACTCAGTTGAGGCACGATGTCGGCTTTAAATTTATCCGGTTGATTGCCTATCCCCTGAAACAGGGTGTAGCCAATTAAGCCGTTGCCGATGATCCGCTTAGAGAAAGGGTGGCCATAGGCTGCTTGCTCCCATTTGGCGGTGAGGTTCCAGTCGTCGGTGATGTCATGATCATCGAAGATCATATAAGTGGGCAGGTGTGCCAGCAGGCGCCTGACTTGGGTTAAGCCCGCTTTAAACTCGAGTAGGTGAAGCCATTCTCGTTGCCATCTAGCGCTATTGGCTGGTGACAAGCCGTTAACCTGCTTAGGAATATCCATTAACGCCCATAATTCGGGTGACCAAGACAGCAGATAGATAGCGATCACTTCGGCCAAGCTGGTGAGGTGATTTTCGGCGATCGACGAGGTAAAAATGGGGTGATTAATATACCAACGGCTGATGGCGGTCGCCGCAGGATATTCGGTGCGCGGCAATATGTTTTTGTGGCGTTGATACATAGACGCCGGCTGGTAGCTTATGTGCTTGCTGTCAGTCAGCGAAGCTTGCTGGAACTGCTCATCGCGCAGCCCCAGCAGCTCGATGGTCTTGCCGATGGCATATAACATGGGGCCTGCGACATCATCGAGGTAGACTTGATCGCCACTGAGCATTAACAGTGCGGGTCGCGAGGTCACGCTGTTGTCTGCTGCCATCAAAGTATCGGCAGCCACTAAGCTGTCACCACTATGGTGATGGGGGTTGCGACAAGAGCCGTGTAATAGCTTATCTATTGCAGGTTTTACCACAAATTGCGGCGCTTGCTGCTGCGGATAATATAGCTGCTCAACCGCACCAAATAGGTTGCCATCGGCAGGGGTGGAAACCCCATATTCAATCAGCTGTTCGCTGGGATTGAGCTCAGGTCTGCAGAGGTGGATAACATATTGATAGGCGTGTTCGCCCAACTTAAATTGAGTAACCTCGTCGGCCCCAAGTGGATATTCCACCTCAGCCAATGTCAGCGTCAGTGCGGATAAGGGCTTGCTGGCCACAAACAGTAAACAAACATTATCACTATCGCAGTGGCGCAGCATCGGACCGGCCAAGAGTAAGGGGAGCGTGACAGCCATGTTAAGCTGGCCTCAATCGATTATGACCTTTAGATGTGTGCATTTCACCTCTTATGGGGGTTAGGGTGTTGTTTCGTTAATCGCATTATTTTATCAGGGTGCACTGCATCGGTGTGGCTTTGTAGCCCCATGTGATGCTGGCTTGACCATGATGCTCCCAAAATTGTTCATTACGGCCTTGGTAGCGAGTTCCACTGCCGCTAGGCTGAATCGTCATCAAGGAGGTGCTGTCACCAAACTCGGCAATTAAACTATTGGGCTCGGTGTCAAAATAGGTGATCACCACCTCTTTGGCTGGGATATTATCACAGCGATAAAATACCGGTCCGGTAGACTCAACTAGGCGATATCTTGCCTGTAGTTCTACCATGCGAGTCTGGTAGTTGTCGATAACACATTGTTTTTTATCGGTGCCTTTCCAGCAATCATTACGACCTTTGATAAAGCCGCGTTGCTCGGCTTTGAGCACCGGAGGGTGTTGATTTTGCGCTTTAGCTAATGCCTGAGCGTAAATGCGGGCCAATTGTCTATCCATCGCTGCCAGCGTGGCATCGTGGCAGATCAGGTTCTCGATGCTGCTTAATGAAGGGCTGGTGCAATCGTAGCTGGGGCCAGTATTCTTGTTTTGGCTTAGCTCACTCGGTTCAATTGGCTCACTTGATGCGACTGGCCCGCTAGATTCAACTGGGACGGTGGCGCACCCGCTAAGTAAGGCTAATAATAGGGCGTAACTCAGCGGCTTAATATCGAATTGTGTCAGCACTTGCATTAGTGGCTCCTTATTTCAGGGCGGGCCTAATATCGGATAGAGGCTTGAGAATATCGCGTCAGTAGCAACCCAGCAAATGTTTAACATTAACCTTGTTTCACCGTACATGTTTAGCTGGCGTGTTTTATCTTTTCGTTAAATTGGGCATCATACTATGAGTGCTTATAGGTAAGTGGTGGAGGCCAAAGTGAAGATCCGTATCTTATTAAATGGTAAAAAAGCCCAGTTAGCGCCATTGCGATTGGCGATAGATAACTTACGCAAGCAGCATGATATTGAGGTGCGCGTGACTTATGAGGCCGGCGATATGGCACGCTTAGTCGATGACGCCATTGGTGATAATTGCCAGCGATTGGTGGCTGCCGGTGGTGATGGCACGGTCAATGAGGTGGTCGATGCGCTGTTAACCCACCCTAAAACCTCACGTCCAGCACTGGCGATTTTGCCTTTAGGCACCGCCAATGATTTTGCCGCCGCCTGCGCCATTCCTGATGAACCAGAGGCCGCGCTGCAACTGGCATTAAGCGCCGATGCCTTTTGGATCGATGCGATTAAAGCTAACGATACCCATTTGATCAATATCGCCAGTGGTGGTTTTGGTGCGCAGGTGACTTCGACGACGCCAGCGGCGTTAAAAAACTTTCTCGGTGGCGGAGCCTATACCTTATCTGGGCTGATCCAAGCGCTGAGTTTTAAACCCTATGAAGGTGAATTTATTATTGATGGTCAGAGCGCTTCACAGCAGTTGTTACTGGGCGCCGTGTGTAACGGCCGTCAGGCGGGCGGCGGGCAGGTGTTAGCGCCCAATGCCTATATTAACGATGGTTTACTCGATTTAGTCGCCCTGCATGATTTTCCGCTAGAGGCCTTATCACAGGTGATTGATGAGTTTCGTCAACCCAAAGACGATAATCAATATGCAATATATGCTCAAAACACGGCGGCCCGTTGGCGCGCAAAGTCACCTATGCCAATTAACCTCGATGGCGAGCCGATCACCACCACTGACATTCGTTTTGAGGTAGTGCCTAATGCCATCAAAATGGTGCTCGGCGCCGACTGCCCTATGCTTAAACCCGGTAGTGAGCCCGCTTAAGTTAGCTTTAACGGGTGAATGCCTAGCCCGCTTGATGCGGCTCGCTGATATGAGGTGTTTTTTGGCCGTGAAGGGGGCTGTTAAGCTCACATCTTTGAGGATAAACGGTGCGATAAGTGGCCTAAACGCGTTAAAATAGCCCTTACGGATTGATGCAATGTCGCCGCGCAGCGGCCACCTCAGCTAAGGAACTCAAGTGCCCTCTCTAGCCAGTTCACGATACCGCGCCGCCGATCAACTGGCGCTGCTGCGACTGATGGGTCTCGTACTCAAACTA
The DNA here is from genome assembly GCF_059338445.1 of Shewanella sp. 492. Classification (NCBI taxonomy): domain Bacteria; kingdom Pseudomonadati; phylum Pseudomonadota; class Gammaproteobacteria; order Alteromonadales; family Shewanellaceae; genus Shewanella; species Shewanella sp. 492. Next base: position 3,438,135 of record NZ_CM181702.1, on the reverse strand, counting down.
TGTTTAACCTTCGCTTTGGCCGACACCTTTGGATTATCGCTGCACAGTCCGGCGCTTAATTTGGCGTTGATCATTGAGGGGCTCTACCTCGGCTTTACCTTCTACCTAAGAAAACAATTGTTTAATAGTGATGCAGGGCTGTTTATCGCTTTACTTATCGACACCTTACTGTGGATCACTTGGCTCTATTTTTCCGGTGGTGCGACCAATGCCTTTATCTCGCTATTGCTGCTCCCCATCGCGATAGCCGCGGTCTTATTACCCAAATGGGCGCCTTGGGCGCTGGCCTTATTATCGACCTTAGCGTATAGCGCCATGTTATTCACTCTGCCTCAGGGGGAGATGCAGCACCATGGTATGGACATGAGCTCACACTACTTGGGGATGTGGTTTAATTTTGTGATCTCTTCACTGGTACTCACTACCAGTGTGGCATTTTTGGCTAAACGTTTGCGGCGCCAAGATGCCGAGCTGGCCTATATGCGAGAGGCGCAGCTGCGCCAAGAGCGGCTGCTGGCACTGGGTACCGCCTCGGCGCAAATGGCGCACCAGCTCGCCACACCTCTGGCGAGTCTGCGGCTGTTGGTCGACGAATTAGATGAAGAATCCACTGGCAGCCAGGTGACACTTGATGAGATGCAAGCGGCGCTTAATGTGTGTGATACCACCCTAGCCGAGCTTCGTTTGGCGACCGAGTCGATACGTGCTGGTGAATTTAACTACATCTCAATCAATACGTTAATTGAAAGCTTACAACAACAAGTGCGCTTACTGTTACCCAGTATCGAACTGAGCATCTCAACCTTAGATTGTCGCGGCGACGAGCAACTGCGCGCCGATGCCAGCTTGCTGCCAGCGCTGCTGGCATTAATAGAAAATGGCGCGCGAGCCAGCGAAGAGGTAGGTGGCCCAGCGCGCGTTGCGCTGTCACTGCAATACCAATGTGATGAACTTGTGGTGGCGGTACGTGACTTTGGCCCCGGGATCCCCAGCTCGTTGCTCACCCAATTAGGGCATAAGATTATCGATAAACCCAAAGGGATGGGCGTGGCTTTGCTGCTCAGTCATGCCAGTTTTGAGCGCCTCGGTGGCCGCTTGATTTTTGGCAGCCATCTTGATGGCGGGGCTGTCGCTCAGGTGTATCTTCCGCTACCGGAGGCGCAATGAAACGCTTATTAATTATCGAAGATGACCGCAGCTTGGCGGCCATTTTAGCGCGGCGCATGAGTAAGCATGAGTTTGAATGTCGCCAGTCTCATGATGCGACCGAAGCCCTGTTGTGTGCCCGTGAGTTTAAACCTAGTCATATCTTGCTCGATATGAAATTGGCCGAAGACAATGGTTTGGCCTTAATCTTGCCGTTAAGGCGCTCCTTACCCGATGTGGTGATGGTGTTGTTAACGGGGTACGCCAGTATCGCTACCGCAGTGGAAGCTATTCGCTTAGGCGCCGATAACTATTTAGCCAAGCCAACGGACACCCAAACCTTGCTGAATGTACTCAATAATTGCGCGTCATTGCTCACCGATGAGGGGGTCGATGAGGCGCCTTTGAGCACGAAACGGGTGGAGTGGGAACATATTCAGCAAGTGCTCACGGCCAACAAGGGCAATGTGTCGGCGACGGCGAGACAGCTAGGCATGCATCGACGTACCTTGCAACGTAAGTTACTCAAAAAGCCGGTGAACAGCTGATCCTCTCCCCGCTGGTGCGCGGCATCTTGTAAGGCTGGCTGAAGTTGGTGATTTGTCCTCATGCAAAAAAATCCCCGGCATCTTGCGATGTCGGGGAAGGGAAGTGCAGTGGAATGGTCCCTAAAATGATAATAACGATGGTAAAAAAGTGCAGGCTCTAGCGATTACTGGTCGCTAGCATTGGCCTCTTAGAAGCGATACTCACCTATCAGCCAAGCGTTGATCCCTGTGCCGGGCATGCGTTCACCCAGTGCCAACTGACTGTTGGCTACTCGGTTATAGCCACCAAGGTGTTCTTGGTACTCGGTGTCAAACAGGTTGTTTACGCCCGCTTTAACCAGCCAGAGATCGGCATCATAAGCCAGCGATAAGTTGACTAAACCATAACCAGAGGTTTGCAGCTCCTGCTGGGTGCTAGACACCTTATGTTGCGCGCTTACTCCTTGCGCCTCAACGCGAGCCAACCATGCTCCTCGTTGGTAGTTTAGGCCAACCGTGATGGTTGGCGGGGCGATGCGATACAGGTTATCGTCGATATCGCGGCGCTCTCCTCTAACATAGCTGGCTAACATATCGAGTTGAAGCTGGTCATTGAGCTGGTAGCGGGCGCTAATGTCCATACCGTAGAGCTGGGCATCGACGTTGGCAAATTGCAATGGGTGGCTGTCGCCCATCATCTGCGCGGCCATGATCACCGCCTTATCGGTGGCATTAACCCCTTGAATATAATCATCGATACGTTGCCAAAATAGCCTTGGACTCAGTTGCAGACGGTTGTCTTGATAGTCGGCGCCAAGCTCCAATTGATAGGCGGTTTCTAAGGATAAATCCATCTGGCCGACATAGGTGCGCCCATCGGCGAGTCCACCTGTTGATTGCATCGGCACCCATAAATAACGCTGTTGATAGCTGGCACTGTCTTGCTTACGCGCCGTTGCAACAATCCAGCTCAGCGACTCATCCACTTGATAGCGGCCATTAACCACTAGATCGACACCGGTTTGCGCGTGAGAGCGATCGGCTGCATTGTATCTGTCCATCAACACCTTGATGGCAGGCATATTCGCCGCCATAGAGTGATCAACCGCATCGGCATCGGTTTGGTAGTGCTTGACTCGTAATCCCAGTTGCCAGTTCCACTGCTCGATATCTTGCTGCCACTGGGCAAAGGCGCTGACGGTGTTATCGGTAACGCCATTGAAGTTATCGACCTTGAACATCGGCTTGGTGGGATCGGTGATCACCGAGTCATGCTGGCTCCATTGCGTATCGAGGCCGAATAGCCAAGCGGCTTTGGCCATCGACACTGAGCTGTCGATACTTTTGCTGTCGGCATTGTTATAGCGGGCACTGGCGGTGTCATTTTTCACCCGCTCGCTAAAGTTGTCCATGCCATGACGCGCATCGCTGTAAGCGAGATGCCAGTTGATGTGCCAATCCTTGATTAGGTGTTGCCCTTCCAGTTTGACCCTGTCGGTGCGGATAAAATCGATATCCATAGGCAAGGCTGGGGTTCCGGCATTGGTGGTTTCGAGATGTTGATAGCCGATGGCTATCGACTCATCGTCAAAGCCCTTATCGCTAAGGTTAAAGCGATATTGGCCGCCCACAATCGCCTTATCGTAGGTGGTTGGGGCGATATCGATACCCGCGCCGGTTTGTTGATTAGCATTGGCTTGCATAACATCGCCATACAGCAGTAGCGCCTGCTGCTCAGCGCCGAAGTTGGTTTTCGCCCCAAGGTGCGCTTGTTCACCATTATGTTGATATCTGGCGGCGACTTTACCGCTGAACTCATCGAAGCGCGCCTGTGATTCAATTACCTTAACGCTGCCCCCAAGGGTATTGGTACCAGCCGACACCGGGGCAATACCACGACTCATCTCCAGCCGTTCACTATTGACTAGGCTCGCATAGCTCAAAGGGGTATCCATGGCGTTAGGCCCAGCTCCTGCCAGTGTGACGCCGTTAACCTGGGTATTGACCCTATCGCCAAATAGGCCGCGATACTGGGCAATACCTGTCAATGGCCCGTTGCCATTGACGGCCGCGCCGGGCAGCTTGCTCAACAAACTACTAATGTCGGCAACTGGCACGTTAGCTTCACGGGAGATGGTGCTGTCATCTTGTAGGTGACGGCCACTGACTTCAATAATCTCAAACGCCGCTTGGTTTGCCGCTACCGGAGTTGCCAACAAACTGCTAATGGCGAGGGCTAAATAAGAGTGTCGTAAGGTGATCATATAATGTTGATATTCACTGGTTATTTATCGTTGTGGCGGCATTGTGTCAGTGGGCATAGAGGCTGACAAAGGGAAATGGCCAGAGTGCGACAAGGTGTCGCAGTTAGCGTGGATGCAGGGAAGGGTCCGCTTAATTATGTGCTGCACCAGTGCTTGTCTTATGGGGTATGCGCAGGTGATGAACTCAGCGATTCAAACGACTGTTTGTTTTATTGAGCGCCTGCTGTCGATGTTATTTAGCAGAAAGTGATATTAATTTTGACTTTTTTACGCCGGATTTATGGCTGTGGTTTATCGATTTTATGTCAGCATGCTTACGGTATATTGTTGTTAATCAGTATTTTGGGTTGGATTTTTGCTGGTGGGTAATTATTTGCGGTCTATTGATATGACCAATAAATAGGCTTGACAGTCGAACTGAACACGCCTTTAATCGACTTAAGGTGTTTGATAAATAAAACACCCTGTTGGTTTTATTGTGCTGCCAAATGCTTAATTAGCGTTAGGCATCTTCTAATTGAGTTATGACAATATTGGTATGCATCATGGAAAATGAACGTAATAACAGATTTTACCCGCTAGACACGCAAACAGAGGGCTTTAGTGCGCAGCAGTGTCAGTTTTTACCTGCGATGCCAGAAGGGCATGAGGGTGACAACGAAGAGGAGGTGTGTTTCGTCCTGGGTTACAATTAACCCGCGCTGCTATGCAGGTGCTGGCATATTTGTACTGCTATATCAGGAGCTTTGGCGACTTACGGTCAAAACAGTGGCATAACTTGAGTCTGCCGCTGTGGTTGATGTTAGTGAATAAGCTTAAGGTTTATTCACCAACATCACTGACTGAAGCGTGATCGACTAAAGCGTTAGTCAACAGCAACCATAACGTTGCTCGCCTTGATCACGGCATAAGCCTCACCGCCAACGATTAGGCCCAATTGCTCGCAAGATCGCTTAGTGACCACAGATGTGATCTCAACACCCGGTGCCAACTCGATCACCACTTCATTGTTAACAGAGCCTACATCGATCGATTTGATTTTGCCTGAGAGTGTGTTGCGTGCACTGATTTTCATTAATTATTATTCCTTTAACTCATACGAAAGAGGCAGATTCTAACGTGTTTAACGAGTGTTGTTAACCGCAAAACATACCTAAATATTGGTAAAATTTAACTTTTATCAGGCTTAGCCTTCACTCGACTACGCACCAAATAGATGATCTGCGGCATCAAAGAGGCCACAATCATCCCCAGCATCAATAGATATTGGTACGGGGTAAAGCGCTCGCCCAGCAAAAACATACCCGCCACAATCCCCGCTATCGGATTGGCAATGCCGCCAAAGGTAAAATCGACTACGCTCATGCGTTGCAGCAACCAGACATACATGCTGTAACCCAGTACGGTATTGAGTAACACTATCCAAACGAGTCCCAGCACATTATTGCTGGTCAGTTGGCTCAGCGCTAAGACATAGCTTTGGGGCACCATAAACGCATGCACCGCGGTGATCAAAGAGAGTATTACGCCGCCCAATAGTAGTTGCCAGGTTAAAATGGTCCACCAATGAATGCGTCCGCCCAGCGCCTTAGTGATGGTGCTCCCCACCACAATACAGCTAATTGCCGCGAGCATAGCCCCAAGGCCGATAGGGTTTAAGTTAATGGCGTTAGGGTCAAATAGCAGCCAGGCTAAGCCAATTAAGATTGAGCCAAACAAGGCCTGTATTTTACTGGGACGGTGTTTATTGACCACCCAGTGAAACAGCATGGCAAATACCGGAACACTGACCATGCCCACCCCTGAAATGGCCGAAGGCAAAGTGAGTGCCATCACGAAGATTAAGCTGAAAAACAGCGCAATATTGATCAGACCCAGCTTGAACAAAATAATCCAATCTTGCCTTTGCGGTAGGCTAGGTTTTATCGCCAGTAAGATAAGCCCCGCTGGCAATGCACGTATCGCACCCAATAATAGCGGCGGCCAATCTGGCAGGCTAAATTGGGTAACCGCATAAGTGGTGCCCCAGAAAAACGCTGGGATCATCGCAAGCAGCACATTCATCATTATCTCCAGTTAAAGTATCTTTACGTTAAGATATTAGTGTGCGACTAAACGGTTCGCTTGTAAAGTACCTTACCGTTAAATATCTTTGCGTTAAGTTAGTTTTGTGGTTATCTTGGCAACAATCGCTATCGTTACGGCTGATTTTGCCTCCACTGCTGCCGTGCGAACCCTGATAATAAGCAATACCTTGGGAGCCAAAGATGAATAATATTGTTACCGACGGCGTCGACAAAGTCGTAGCACAATGGGCCTGTGAAAAACCGCAGTTAGAGACCATGCCCATGGCCATTATAGGGCGTATGATGCGCTTATATAAACACCTAGAGGCACAGATAACCGCCTGTCACAAAGGCTTTGGCTTAACCCAAGGCGAGTTTGATGTGCTGGCTACCTTGCGTCGCAGCGGGGCACCTTTTAGCCTCACGCCGTCGGCATTATTAGACTCCATGATGCTCACCTCTGGTGCCATGACAAATCGACTCGATAAGCTTGAGCGCAAAGGGCTGATCAGCCGAGTTCATAGCCAGCAAGATCGCCGCAGTGTGACGGTGGCGCTTACCGATGCGGGGCTCAATCTCATCGATATTGCCATAGAGGCCCATGTGGCACTGCAGCAGCAATTGATGCAAGGTTTATCTCCCCAAGAACGTACCGCATTGAACCTGCTTTTTAAGCAGTGGTTGACTCAGTTTGAGCCTTAGTGACTCACTTGCGATCTCTTATGTTCGAGCCGTATATGCAATTCAGGGCTTTGTCTTGGCTGACTGCTCCTTAAAACCGGTATGGGCCCAGCTATGCCAAAGCCTGTTATTTTAACTATGCTGCATACATTATTGTGCCGCTTGCCAGCTATACTTTAAGCATATCAATAAGGGCGGCAACATAGCGTGTCACCGCCTCACTTCTTCCTAAGTACTCGCTATTTAAGGGATTGTTATGCAGATGACACTAGAGTTTTTAGGTGCGACCCAAGAGGTAACCGGCTCTTGCCACCTACTCACCATCGATGGACGCCAAGTGTTACTCGATTGCGGTATGATCCAAGGGGGCAAGCAAGATTCGCTGCGTAACCATGACCCCTTTGCCTTCGATGCCAGCCAGATCCACGCCGTCGTATTAAGCCACGCCCATATTGACCATTCTGGTCGCCTGCCTTTATTAGTAAAGTCCGGCTTCAAAGGCCCTATCTTTACCCACAAGGCCACGGTAGAGCTGTGTGACATCATGTTAAGAGATGCGGCTATGCTGCAATTTCGCGATGCCGAGCGCATTAATAAACGCCGTGCTAAAAATCAACTCGATCCCATTGAGCCCTTGTTTACCGAGGAGGATGTCGCCTTGGTGATGCAGCAATTTGTGGCGCTAGATTATGGCGAGCCTTGTGAGGTGGCACCCCATGTGCGCATCAGTTTAGCTGATGCAGGCCATATTTTAGGCTCGGCCATTGTCGAGCTGTGGGTAGGGCAGGCAGCTGAGGAAAAAAAACTGGTATTCAGTGGCGATTTAGGTCGCGCCGGCATGCCTATTTTGCATGATCCCAGCTTTATCGACAGCGCCGATTTAGTCTTAATGGAAAGCACCTATGGTGATCGCCTACACCGGAGTTGGCCTGATACTCTAGAGGAACTCAAGGCGATATTTGCCAGCACCATTAGGCGTAGTCGTGGCAATATTTTACTGCCTGCATTTTCGGTGGGGCGTGCGCAAGAGTTGCTATATCTGTTCCATTTGTACGCTAAAGAATGGGATCTATCACGCTGGCGTATCTGCTTAGACAGCCCGATGGCGATAAAGGCGACTCGAGTCTATGTCGAAAACTACAACTTAATGGATGAGGACTTTAAACGTTTTACTCGCCTCTCGCCGGGGCAGCATCCCCTGTTGTCTAATGTCGATTTTATCGACAGCACCGAGGAGTCGATGGAGCTAAATGAGATCCACGAAGGCTTAATTATTATTGCCGGCAGTGGCATGTGTAATGGTGGGCGTATTCGCTGTCATCTAGCCCATAATTTAGCTAACAGCCTGTGTGATGTGATCATCTGTGGTTATCAAGCCATGGGTACGCCAGGGCGTTTGTTGGTCGATGGTGCCGATAGCCTGACGATACACGGCAATCCCGTGCCCGTTAAAGCCAAGTTACATACCATCGGCGGCTTATCGGCCCATGCGGATCAAGCCGAACTGCTTAACTGGTATCGCCACTTTTCGGGGTCGCCATCTGTGGTGCTGGTACACGGTGAATCAGAGGCGCAAAAAGTGTTGCTCGCTACCCTGCAACAGCTGGGTGAGTCGGCGCCTATCGAGTCGGCCATTGCCGCGTATGCGAATTGCCTCGATCTGAGCGCCTTGCCCAAGTTAGTCTGGATACCTTGATACTCATCGCCTTGGCGTGACGGTGGTTAAGTGGACAGATTTTGCTGATTTGTTGATTATTTGTTTGTTTTTGGGTTTGCTGGTAGCATGTTGACTTCATTTACTTTTTGTTAATCAAAAATGGAGCGTGTCATGCGATTACCACTGGCTAAAGGACTTGTCATTGCGGCGTCGTTATTCTCTTGTTGTGCGTTAGCGCAGCGCCCCGAATTTGCAACCACAGCGGCAAAGCCTGATTATGACTTTGCTAAAAATTCGCCGGCAAAGGTTAGCTTTTCTCTTAAGCGCACCAGTCGGCATGATTTTTCGAAGACCACCGCCGCGTACGCCGATTATGACTTTGCCGATAACCAGCCCTGTAAAGATTGCGATGCGCCGAGTATCTCAACCCCTCATGATTTTTCTAAGACTGAAGCGACCAAATAAACCACTATTCACATAATGTGTTGGGTGATCACCTCATCTAAAGAGGGGCACCCAACGAGTGTTGGTGATTGAATGCTATTACTTGCTCGTTAGCGACTTATTTAGCTTGGGGCAGGTTTTTTCCGATGCGATATGCGTCAATCACGCCTATAAACCAGCTTATGACAAAGGCGAGGGTCGCCAAGGTAATAGCTATATCGTCACCATGGGCACCGGCTTGATTTATCTCTTGAAAAATCACCCCAAAATCCAGCGGTAGTTCTCCCGATAAAATGCGATCACTTATGGCTTGTGCCCGCTCAACGGCGCGGTAAAGCAGATACACCAGCCCAGATAAGCTCACAACGGACAGCAGTGTGCCTGTGTTATAGCGCTTTAAATAAAAGTGGCCACTGCCAGGGCAGACAAAGGCTGACATTAGGGCGGCAATAACAGCGTTATTCATGTTGTTCTCTTTTTTGGGGGGATTAACTAACCCGAGCTCAGGTTAACTATTCTAAGTCGATACGTCTAAGGCTGATTTTTAAGTGTTTGGCTTTGTTCACTAGCATAGGATCGGCATTGTCACCCTGCGCCGCCAGTTGGCTTTCTACACCCGTTAGCTCTTGTACTATCCAGCCGCGGATCATCACATAATAGCGCGAATCTGTACCATAGCGAACAAGGGTTTCAACCGATGTCAAAGAGGGCGAGTCTATTGCGTTCGCAATCGATTGCACCATGATCCCAAGCTGTTGTTGTGTCTGTTGTTGGTGCTGCAAGCTACCTTCACACCCCCACGCCACATTAATGCTTAAGGTTAATATCAGGAGTAATACAGATTTCATCATGATTCCTTATTGGCGCGGACATGCCGAATCTACCCTAAAGCAAGAGCTGAAGATAGTGCAGTATTGTCGAGCGAAGATAGGCCACTTGATACGAATAGGTATTAGGTGTTATCAGTGGCCTAGATTTGAAGTTAGTTGTTATTGGCTCCTTGATCTATCCAATTTTTAATAACCTCAATTTGCTCCGTTGTTAATGCTCTACCTTCTCCTTGGGCCAACTTGTTGTCATGGTGGGGTGGCATCTGGATTTTAGTATCGACAAGGTGGTTAATGACTAAATAGAGCGAACTGGATACGGCACTTCCAGGCACGACAACAGGGCCAAGCTTTGTGCCTTGCATGACTGATTCATAGTTGTCTAGTGCCAGCTTAGTTTGGGTTACGCCTTCACCTGAGCCTGAGTGGCAGCTAATACAAGCGTTGTTCAAAATAGGTTGAACCTGAGATGAAAAACTGACAGGACGTTCACAGCCTAATACGAACACAGATACGACAGCGGTGAGTGCTAGGCGAAATTTGAGGGGGCGATCACTACACATAACATCCTCCAGTAGCCTTGGTAACGATACGTTTTAAGTATAGCTCTCTGAAGCTGGAGTGGGGTTAATGAATGACACTCGTGAGTTGTGTATCGTCATCGTAAATTTTGCTTGCCGTTATAGGAAGCCCAGCTCCTATCGAACTGGGCGCGCTGGGAAGGGTTGTTAGGATTAATTTTGTGTTAGCGACCTCCCGTTATTTTCTGGGTAGACGATGCCAAATAACAAGGTGTAGGTCACTGGTAATACGATTAGTGTTAACACAGACGCAAAGCCAAGACCAAAGATAATGGTGATCGCCATCGAACCGAAGAAGGCGTGCGATAATAGAGGTATCATCCCCAGCATCGTAGTGATAGCCGCCATCAATACGGGTCTGACACGACTGATCGCCAGAAGAGTTACCCAAGCACAATTCAATTCTGTTTCGCTACCCCAATGGTCGCATTTTTAACGAGGTGCCGTTTAGTAAAGAGAAAACCCTATCGGTGACCGGCAACTTGTGTGTGAACAGTTTGGACACCTGTTTAGAGGCGGCGTTAGAAGCGTGTATTCAAATGGTGCCTGCGATCGCGAAGCCAAAACCAAAGGTGCCATCAAGCCTCTGATCTAAAACATGATCTTGGATATAGCATTGTTAATCAGCCGTCACGATCAGGCCAAAGGGCGCAAGCAACTGTTCTTGCTGGCATGGGTTGATGATCACCCCTTCTAGCGGCACTATTCTGGGGTCGAGGCCATCCAGCTCCACGCGGGTAAGATTAGCGCCGCGCAGATCAAAGCTGCCCCATTGCTCGGCAGAAAACTCACCACCGCTCAAATCGGCGCCGCGCATCGAGGCGCCGTTTAAATTCGCGCCGCGCCAGCGGTTATCAAATAGCTCACACTCTTCGAGCAGTACACCATCAAAATTGCTATAGGCCAGATTGCAGCCCGTGATATAGCCACTGCAGAAGTAGCTTTTCTGGGTGATGTAATTGGTAAAACTGGCGCGATGAAAGTCGGCTCCCTGCAGGTTACTGTCACGATACTCAGCGCCAAAACAGCGGCTGCCTCTAAACAGACTCATGCTTAAGTTGCATTGTTTAAAATTGGCATTGGTCAGGGTGGCGTAACTAAAATCACAGCCAAGTAGGTCGCCACTTTCCACAAACTGACAGCGCTCAAGCAGGCAATCGCTAAGATCAGCATGGTTAAAGCGGCAGCGATAGAAGTGGCAATCTTGATAGTGCTGTGCTTGTAAATCTTCGCCGCTAAAATCGTGCTCGATAAACCATTGCTCGCAGATTGTCGTCATTGTATCTCCTAGCCAGTAGGCTGACTGAGCATTAATTTGGGGTGGGAATATTTTTCGCCTGACTTTTAACGGGTTCGGTGATCTGGCGCGCCAAAATATAACAGGCGATCCCCATGATGGCATTGGTAATGGGTAATGCCAGCAATAACCCTTTTACGCCACCTAAATAAGAGCCTACTGCCGCAAAGGGTAGCAGCAACACAAATAGGCGGCACAGGTTAAGCAACAGCGAGCTCATCGGTCTGTGGTAGGCATTGAGCGTGGTGGCGGTTAAAATGACCATTCCCAGCGGGCCATAGGCGGCGGGCAGGGCGATAATATAAAAAGTCAGCCATTCAATAACTTGTGGGTCGCTGCTAAACAACTGCGCAATGGGAGTGGCCAAAAACAGCAGCGGTAAATAGAGTAAGGTTTGAAACACCAGCACAAATTTAAGCGATAACAGTAGCGCTTCACGTGCCCGCTCCCGTTGGCCAGCGCCTAAGTTTTGCGCCACAAACGGTACTAGGCTCGATGACAGTGCCATTACCGCAATTAACAGTACCGACTCTAATCGCGTGCCCGCGCCAAAGGCGGCCACGGCGCTATGGTCGATACGCGCTAGCATCGCCATAATCAGCGCATTGGCGACCGGGTTAAGCAGGTTCATCAGCGCCGCTGGCTGAGCAATATGCGCCAGTTGTTTCCAGTTTAGGCGCATGCGAGCTATGTTTAACTCGGCAAATTCAACCAAATTACGTTTGATGATAAGTAGATAGCCCGATAGCGACAGCGCCACTATCCACGACACTAAGGTCGCAATCGCCGCGCCTTGTATTTCTAAGCGTGGAAATGGCCCTAGGCCGAAGATCAGCAGCGGATCGAGGATCAGGTTGATTAATGCCGCCAGCGCCATTATTTTAGCCGGAGATTTGGTATCACCTGTGGCGCGCAGTCCTTGATTGCCCACCATTAATAGCACTAGCAGTGGTGCGCCTAAGTACCACAAAAACATATAGTCGCGAATAAGCGGTAGGCTGGAGTCATTAGCGCCAAGCAAGGTAAACAGCGGCCCGATACACAGGCTGCCCACTAAGGATACCGCGGCGATTAACCAGAAAGTAAGCATTAAGGCATCGTGCAAAAACACCTTGGCTTTATGGCTGTTACCGCTGCCAATTAGGCGGCCTAAATTGGTCGACACCCCAGCACCAATGCCGATGGCGATACTGGAAATGACTAAGGTGACCGGAAAGGTAAAACTGATCGCCGCTAGGGCTTCTGTGCCTAACTGGCTGATAAAAAAGGTGTCCACCAGACTAAACCCCAGAATGGTTAAGATACCAATCAGGTTCGGGAGGCTCATATTTAGCAGTACACGACCGATAGGCTGGCTGAGCAGCCCGTGTCTGTCTCTCATTACGATGGATTGCCTAGATTACAGAAGGAGGGCAATTCTAGCAGGATTGACCGATTTTTAATAAAACCCAGTTAAAAAAATCAGATTTTTTTTTGTAAAGCCCTTGGATCTTGTCACACCTACCCCCATATAACCAATCATCACTCGGCATAACTACTTTGTGTCGTCTTTATTTGTAAACCGCCAACGTTTGTTGGGCAAGAAAATCATTAGGAGAGTCCATAGATGAATATTCGTCCATTACATGACCGTGTCATCGTTAAGCGTTCAGAAGTTGAAGCAAAATCCGCCGGTGGCATCGTACTAACAGGTAGTGCAGCCGAGCAATCAACTCGCGGTGTTGTACTTGCAGTAGGCAATGGCCGAATTCTTGAAAACGGTACTGTTCAGCCACTTGACGTAAAAGTCGGCGACACAGTTATTTTCAACGAAGGTTATGGCGTGAAAAAAGAGAAGATCGACGGCGAAGAAGTCTTGATCCTATCTGAAGCAGATTTAATGGCTGTAGTGGAATAATCCACTAAGTTACTCACTATCCCAGTTAAACAAAAATTTTATTAAAGGATATTAACATGGCAGCTAAAGAAGTACTTTTTGGTAATGACGCACGCGTAAAAATGCTAGCCGGCGTAAACGTACTAGCTAACGCAGTTAAAGTGACCCTAGGCCCTAAAGGTCGTAACGTTGTTTTAGATAAGAGCTTCGGTTCACCACTTATCACTAAAGACGGTGTGTCAGTAGCAAAAGAGATCGAACTAGAAGACAAGTTCGAAAACATGGGCGCACAAATGGTGAAAGAAGTTGCTTCTAAAGCCAACGATGCTGCCGGTGACGGTACCACCACTGCAACAGTACTAGCGCAAGCGATTGTCACTGAAGGCCTAAAAGCCGTTGCAGCGGGCATGAACCCAATGGATCTTAAGCGTGGTATCGACAAAGCAGTTATCGCTGCCGTTGCCGAGCTTAAAAACCTATCTCAAGAGTGCAGCGACACTAAAGCGATTGCACAAGTAGGTACCATCTCTGCTAACTCTGACGAGTCAATCGGTGAAATCATCGCAACAGCGATGGAGCGCGTAGGTAAAGAAGGCGTTATCACTGTTGAAGAAGGTCAAGCACTCGAAAACGAACTTGACGTCGTTGAAGGTATGCAGTTCGACCGTGGCTACCTATCTCCATACTTCATCAACAAGCCAGAAACTGGCAGTGTAGAGCTAGAAAGCCCATACATCTTGTTGGTTGATAAGAAGATCTCTAACATCCGTGAATTGCTACCTATCCTTGAAGGTCTAGCTAAAACGGGTAAGCCTCTGCTTATCGTTGCAGAAGATGTTGAAGGCGAAGCACTAGCCACACTAGTTGTAAACAACATGCGCGGTATCGTTAAAGTGGCTGCGGTTAAAGCACCAGGCTTTGGCGACCGTCGTAAAGCAATGCTACAAGATATCGCTATCCTAACTGGCGGTACTGTGATTGCTGAAGAGATTGGCCTAGAGCTTGAAAAAGCCACCCTAGAAGACCTAGGTACAGCTAAGCGCGTTGTTATCACTAAAGATGACACCACCATTATCGACGGTAACGGTGAGCAAGAGCAGATCCAAGCTCGCGTAGCACAAATTAAAGTTCAAGCTGAAGAATCAACTTCTGACTACGACAAAGAGAAACTACAAGAGCGCATGGCTAAATTGGCCGGCGGTGTTGCAGTGATCAAAGTGGGCGCAGCCACTGAAGTTGAAATGAAAGAGAAAAAAGCCCGCGTAGAAGATGCCCTACACGCGACTCGCGCCGCTGTTGAAGAAGGCGTAGTTGCAGGTGGTGGTGTTGCACTAGTACGTGTTGCTAGCAAGATTGGCGACGTAGAAGTGGCTAACGAAGACCAAAAACACGGTGTGGTTATCGCCCTACGTGCTATGGAAGCGCCACTACGTCAAATCGCGACTAACGCAGGTGAAGAAGCGTCAGTTGTGGCTAACAACGTGAAAAACGGTACTGGTAACTACGGTTACAACGCAGGTAACGACACTTACGGTGACATGCTAGAGATGGGTATTCTTGACCCAACTAAAGTAACTCGTAGTGCGCTACAGTTTGCGTCATCTATCGCAGGCCTAATGATCACCACCGAAGCTATGGTTGGCGAATTGCCACAAGACGCTGGTGCTGACATGGGCGGCATGGGTGGAATGGGCGGTATGGGCGGCATGATGTGATCCTAGCTGGTTAAAATCGTCTATAGCGGCGTTATCTTGCCACTCGTTTAAGAGAACTAAACGTCGTGGCAAGAAGCCTTGCTCTAAAACGATTTTTCCTGCGCTAGAACATCTGTTCCATAGGCCTGAGTTCTTAGTTCGCTAAGAATTACACCTAAAAAGAAACCCCGATACTTTTAACCGTATCGGGGTTTTGTTTTATGTGCTTATTGCAAACTTCGTTTGATGAAAAGTTGTGGCGCTTCGCTCTCTATTGGTATAAAGGTGGGTTGACGCCCAATGAGCTAGAACCTTTGTTCTGGTTAAACTTTAAGGTGGTGGGCAATTTTAGTTGGCCACGACACACAGTTTGACCATACCTGTATGGGGATAGCTAATCGTTTGTATATTGTTGAAGTCAGGTTATCATTGTAACTACCTAAATAGATGAATAATTATATACTTGGTGGTGTAAACCCCCTCGTAACCTAAAGAGACATTCACATGAGAAAAATAATACTGGCTTTGGTTTTGATTGCTGTTACAGGGTGTTCAAGCAATGGTCTAACAACGCTGAAGCAAATGGATCCTAACTTTGACAAAGAAATCGTGATGACAAACGATCCTGATCAAACCGCAAAAGTTAGGAGCATTGTTACTAATTGGATGGTCGATAATGGTTACAATGTATCTAAGGTAACAGCAAGCCCAAATGCTCAGTTAGACGATGATCAAGTGATGTTTGAATTCAATGCTAACTGGTGGTGGGACATGGCAACTTACATGCGTTACGTAAACTTAGATGTTACTGATAGTAAAGGAAGGAAAGTGGCTGAACTTGATTTCGATTCAGTAAGGTATGGTGGTATTGATAAATTTGGAAATGCAGAAGCAAGATTAAATCTAATTATGGAAGTGTTTTTCCAAAAGATTTCAGTACAAGATGCTGAACGTCAATTAGAGCATGGTAAAGATAGAAGTACTAAATTAGCACCGACCTGTGCTTACGACTGCTAGCAAATGATGGTTAGGCAAATTGCTTTGCTACCATCGAGTCTGTAAAGCTTTCTGTGTAAAAAAATACGGGTGGTTTTTAACCACCACTAATTACACCATTGCCTTTCGCAGGGGACGCCATCATTGTTGCCGTCCATCTGGGTATTGGGGCAGTACTTGTTGTAAAACATCGCTTCATCACAGGATCGCATGTGGCTGCAATGGGTTTTGCCTGCTTCACAGCGGAAGTTCTGTACTGGGTTGAACTGCATCTGTTCGACATCTTGGTTGGTGAGTACTGGCGTTGCGGTCAGCTCTTCGTATTTTTTAAAGCCAAATATGCCAAGGCCGAGTACGACTAAAAGCGGGAGCAGCAATCCGCTTGATGATTTACGTTTGTGCTGGCTATTGTACTGGTCATTGTGGTGGCCATTACGTTTGTTATCGCGGAGGTTTGGACTGGCGGCGACAATTGCCACACCTTCAATATTGGCTTTTATTGCCTTGATCTTGCCGTCACTCTGCAACTCAGAGAAATAGTTGATTTGGTCGCCAACACCGGGCTTTCTCGCCATCTGCTTTAATGCCGAGATATGAATAAACACATCTTGAGCATTGGCTGTATCTGGCTTGATAAACCCGAAGCCTTTTTCACTGTTCCAGCGAACGAGAGTTCCTTTTTCCATGCTATTCAAGTTCTGTTCCTTAGATCATCTTCTGGCTGAAGCTGAATTCTTGGCCGTGTAATGTGTTGGTTTCTTGTCTTTTGTGCACTCGCGTATTCTTGCTGTTGGCCAGCAATCGCTTGGGGGGATTGCGCGTTTTGCCGTGATTTGGTTTTTAGAATCATTTATCAATAGCATCCATTCTCTGCTTAATTCTTTCGTTAGGTAAGAGCTAGCAGTCTGATAAAAATGAGCTTTATAATACATAGCCTTAGTATAAAAAAGCTACTGTAAATTAATCGGTTTCTCTCTCATCGAACATAAATCATCGTATCTAAAATAAGTGAGTCGCTCGATAACTGGGAGAAAGCCAAGGCGTTGTGCATTTTGATTTCATCTAACCGTTAACAAGGCTGTAACCCTTGCTGCACATGGAGTTGGGCTGTTGTCTTATTACTCACCTTGGTTTTATTTCACGCTGAAATGTGTTAGAATACCGCCCTTTTTTGCAGCCTCAGCCTTTACAACGTCATTAACTTGGCTTTGCAAAAGACGAGGAAAACACACCGGCTCAGCTCAAACTATGTGGCGCTTAACAGGCTCATTAAATAGCTGACGATGATAAAAGTGAACTCTTAATGTCAAATTTGACACAATCTGTTGCCCGTAAATCAACAGATGAAAACTACCTTGCGGCCCATCCCCCCGAACGAACTGATACACCAACTACGCTAAACGCCTTCTCCAGCCCTGTACTCTGGTTAAGTGGCGGCTTTCTTGTACTCTTCGTTCTGCTTGCTGTTTTCGATACTCCGACCCTGTCCAGCGTCGTTCAAACTGGCTTTTCAAAAGTCACTCAATGGTTTGGCCCCTTTTGGCAAGTGCTGTTGCTGGCTAACTTTATTATTGGTCTCTATTTAGCGTTTGCCCGAACTGGCGACGTTAAGCTGGGTAATCGCACGACGCCTGAAATGGATACCTTTAAATGGTTGTCGATTGTGCTATGCACCCTATTAGCCGGTGGTGGCGTTTTTTGGGCGGCCGCCGAGCCTATCGCTCATTTTGTTTCCGCGCCCCCTTTTTACGGTGAAGCGCAAGGGCGCAGACTGGCGATCAATGCCTTGTCGCAATCCTTCCTTCATTGGGGGTTCCTGGCTTGGGCGATCCTCGGTAGCTTAGGGGCTATCGTTTTGATGCACCTGCATTATGACAAGGGCTTGCCACTGCAACCGCGTACTTTGCTGTATCCCATTTTTGGCGATAAAGCCCTTAATGGTTGGATTGGCACCTTAACCGACACCTTTTGTATTATTGCGGTAGCAGCAGGCACCATTGGCCCTATTGGTTTTCTTGGCTTGCAAATTAGTTACGCCCTTAATGCGCTGTTTGGTGTGCAAGATACGCTCATCACTCAAAGTTTGGTGGTGCTGTTTGCCATTGCTATGTATACCTTGTCGGCGTTAAGTGGTCTTAGCCGCGGTATTCAACTGGTGAGTCGCTATAATATTTTACTGGCCGCCGCGCTTATTATTTTCATTCTATTATTTGGCCCTACCAGCTTTATTATTGATGGCTATATGCAGGGCGTGGCGCGAATGGTCAATAACTTTGTTCCTATGTCGCTTTATCGAGGTGATAGCAACTGGCTTAGTTGGTGGACGGTGTTTTTCTGGGGCTGGTTTATTGGTTATGGCCCTATGATGGCGATCTTCATTGCGCGTATTTCTCGTGGGCGTACCATTCGCCAAATGATCTTATCCATCTCGATTATTGCCCCGTTGATCACCTGCTTTTGGTTTAGCATTGTCGGGGGCTCGGGGCTGGCGTTTGAACTGGCTGAGCCCGGTATTATCTCTGCGGCATTTGAGGGCGGCAATTTACCCGGGGCCTTGCTGGCGATAACCTCACAACTGCCGATGCCATCAGTCACTGCGATACTGTTTTTGATCCTTACCACCACTTTTATCGTCACTACGGGTGATTCGATGACTTATACCATTAGTGTGGTAGTGACGGGCTCTACCGAGCCGAGTGGGGCCATGCGTGCGTTTTGGGGACTGTTAATGGGGCTGGTTGCTATCGCATTGATCTCAATGGGCTCAGGTGGGATCTCCGCCTTACAATCCTTTATCGTGATCACCGCTGTGCCAGTGTCATTCGTGTTGTTACCTTCACTATGGCAAGCGCCCAAGATGGCTAAAGCGATGGCGGAACAGCAATTTGGTAAAGCAGCTCTTGTTCCTGCAAAGGTAAGTTAAGCGAGTTAGTTGAGTTTCTAATCTTTTGTATAAAGCCCCGCAACTTCACGGTAGCGGGGCTTTATTGTTTTTAAGGGGGCGAGGTTGCCAGGCCTGCACACTTTTAATCTCCACCTCAGGTTGTGTGATTACACTTAATGGCTCAATTATCTATTTGACCGTTTACAGAGGACATGACCAGCATGGATACACAGAATTTACCATCGACTAGCCGTAAGCCTTGGGTTGTCATTGGGGTTATCGCCTCTATCGTGGCACTGCTTTGGCTGTTGTTAACTATTATGCCTAAAGGGTTTAAGACGACCCATGAGCAGATAGGCACAGGCAAGCCAGCATTGGTGTTTGTCTATGATCCCAATCTTGCATCGAGCAATAGCCAGACTGAGCAGATGAATGAAGCGCGTGCTCATCTTGGTGATAACGTATTGTTTCTTTTGGCTAGAACGGGAACCCCAGAGGGCGAGCAACTGATCGCCAAACATCGCGCAGGCCCGGCTGAGTTGTTGCTGTTTGATGCTTCGGGCAACTTGGTCAAAAGACAATTTGGGGTGGTTAGCGCGAACGAATTAATGCAGTGGATGCGATAATAAAGTGCTAATTAAGTAGAGGTGATTAGCGATTTATCATTTTTATCAGGAGTTAATTGAAGAATTATTAGTAAAGCGACAGAGCGTGCGACTTTTTTGAGGAAAGTCGCAGGATAAGTAGTGTGTTGTATTTATTAACCATCAATTCCTGTTATAAATATTAGCCACTACAATCTGTAGGTTTGGGTTGGTATTCCAAGCCGTTGCAATCTTAATTTTTTGTGTACCTTGGAGCACCAAAATGAGCGCTGACATCACTCTTGAACATTTTCTGTCAACCGTTGCCGAGCGTAACCCTAATCAACCTGAGTTTTTGCAGGCGGTAACAGAGGTGTTAACCTCCATCTGGCCTTTTTTGGCGGCGCACCCAGAATATTTAGATGCCGGAATTGTAGAGCGTTTGGTTGAGCCCGAGCGGGTGATCCAGTTTCGGGTTGCGTGGGTCGATGATCAAGGCAAGGTACAGATTAACCGTGCCTATAGGGTGCAGCACAGCTCGGCTATTGGCCCTTTTAAAGGCGGCATGCGTTTTCATCCCTCTGTCACTCCGTCAGTGCTTAAGTTTTTGGCTTTTGAGCAAACCTTCAAAAACGCCCTCACTACATTGCCCATGGGGGGGGGGAAGGGCGGTAGCGACTTTGACCCCAAAGGCAAGAGTGAAGCCGAAGTCATGCGTTTTTGTCAGGCATTAATGCTTGAGTTACATCGTTACTTGGGGGCAGACACAGATGTCCCCGCTGGTGATATTGGCGTCGGTGCACGTGAAGTGGGCTATATGAACGGCATGATGAAAAAGCTGACCAATAGTGCAGAGTGTGTGTTTACTGGCAAAGGGTTGTCTTTTGGTGGCAGCCTTATCCGTCCCGAGGCCACGGGTTACGGCCTACTTTACTTTGTCGAAGCCATGCTTAGAGTCAAAGGGACCACACTCGAAGGCAAAACCGTGTTGGTATCGGGCTCGGGTAACGTGGCGCAGTACGCCATTGAAAAGGCAATGGAGATGGGGGCTAAGGTGATCACTGCGTCTGACTCCGGTGGCGTAGTTGTCGATCCCGATGGTTTTACCCCAGAGAAACTCGCCAAGTTGATGGACGTTAAAAACCAGCGCCGTGGTCGGCTGGCAGATTACGCCCATGAGATGGAGCTAGAATATGTCACTGGCGGCAGCCCATGGAAGTTTGCTGCGGAGATCGCACTGCCTTGTGCAACGCAAAACGAACTCAACGCAGAGCATGCCCAACTGTTAATCGATAACGGTGTGCAACTGGTGGCCGAAGGAGCCAATATGCCGAGCACCGCTGAAGCCATCGCCTTGCTGCACGACGCCAAAGTGTTATTTGCTCCCGGCAAGGCGGCCAATGCGGGAGGGGTTGCCACCTCGGGCTTAGAGATGAGCCAAAACGCGCTGCGATTGAGTTGGACCCGTGAAGAGGTCGAAATGCGTCTGTGTGACATTATGTACGCTATTCACGATACCTGTGAGCGCTACGGTCGTGAAGATGACCATATTAACTATGAACTGGGCGCCAATGTTGCTGGTTTTGTTAAAGTGGCTGATGCCATGAAGGCACAAGGGGTTTATTGACCGAGTTCATTAGTCACCACGTGTAAATTAAAGAGCCTAGTGGCTCTTTTTTTGTCTTGGGCTATGCTAAGGCTGCATGAGCAGCGGCTTTGGCGCTTATTGGCATCGTCATAGGTGGGCTCGCGATGGGGCTTGATTGAGGGAATTTATCTTTGGCTTAACAAATTGACGGGATCACATTATGAACAAATCATTAGTTGCTTTAGTGCTAAGCGCCCTATGGAGTTATCAGGCGGGGGCGTGTACGGGCATCACCTTATCCACCGCAAACAATGAGCACATACAGGCTCGCACCATCGAATGGGGCGAAAGCGATCTCAATAGTAAGCTTATTGTATCGCCGCGCAATCACCTTTATACCTCGACGATGCCTAATCAAACAACGGGCTTAAGTTGGCAGAGCCAATATGGCTTTGCGGGCATATCGGTCAGTGATGACCGCTTTATCGCTGAAGGAGTTAATGAAAAAGGCTTAGCGGCCGGATTATTCTATTTTCCAAATTATGGCTCACTAGCCAAGTTCGATCCCAAGCAGACAGCAAACAACATCACCGACATGGATTTTGTGCGCTGGATGTTGAGTCAATTTGAGACCGTGGCCGAGGTCGAGGCGGCATTGGCTAATATAAAAATAGTGACCGTCTATTTTGATGAGCAAGGCAACCCATCTCCCACCGCGCATTGGCGAGTATCCGATAAGCAGGGCAATAGCATAGTGATTGAAATCATGGATCACGGCAAAATCAATATTCATAAAAACATCGCTAAGGTGCTGACGAACTCGCCCGATTATCCTTGGCAGGTGACTAATCTTAATAATTATATCAACCTTCATCCTGGTAGCAGCCCGGCGCAAAAAATTAATGATGTCACGGCGCAATCTTTTGGGGTGGGCTCCAATTTTGTGGGGTTACCTGGGGATGTCTCTCCACCATCGCGGTTTGTGCGTGCGGCGTTTTACGTTAATAGCGTGCCCAGATTAAACAGCGCCGAGCACGCGGTGTCGCAGGCTTTTCATATTTTGAATAACTTCGATATTCCAATTGGTAGCGAGTTTAACGATCCTGCACATATCCCAGACTTACCCAGTGCCACCCAGTGGACTTCGGTAATCGATCAAAGTAATGGCTTACTGTTTTATAAAACCATGCATGACAGCACGATTAAGCAGGTGGACTTAAACCAGCTGAATTTCTCTGCCAAGCAGGAGTTACAACTGCCACTAGATAACGGTCGTTTTAATTATCAACAGATGAGCGTCGGCCCATAGGGGGAAGGCCGCTTAGGTTATATCAGGGGCGGCGCGTTGTTGATCGCCTAATCGCATAACGCCTTAGCATGTTTGCTAGGGCGTTATTGTTTTTGGCGATTTCCTTGCCCTCGTTCTCGTGGCTGCCATGTTGCCGTTATCCCCTCTCAATGGCGACGTTGGTCGTTTAAGCTTGGCTTAAGCGTTAAGCCCGATCATGCAAGGTGATAAGCATAATGATAAAAGCTTGTGATTTTTGCTATCTTGTTATCGATCGCAAGCAATAAAATTAAAACAAATTGAAGGAGATAATGCGTGAAAAAAATCACCATGTTACTACTGTGCATCTTGATGCCGGTGGTAAGTGCGTTTGCTGAGCCCAGCAAACCCCTGTCGGTCGATGTGTTGTGGCAACTGAGCCGCATCGGTAACCCGACGATTTCACCAAATGGCCAATACATTATTGCGCCAGTGACCCAGTACGATGTGCCCGAAGATAAGGGCTCAACTCAGCTGTGGTTGTTTAATCAAGACGGTAAAAGTCAGCGTGCCATTACGGCTAAAGGGCTGCGCGTGAGTGAGCCGGTATTTTCGCCTGACAGCAGCACGCTCGCCTTCATCAGTCAGCGTGATAAAGATGAAGCAGGCCAAGTCTACTTGCTGCCACTCGATGGCCCAGGTGAAGCCCAGCGCTTGACCGAGGTGCCGACGGGAGTGTATGGCCTTAAATGGGTCGGCGAACACCTTTACTTTATTAGCTCAGTGTTTCCCGGTAAAAACTGGCAAGAGATGGCTGAGCAATTAACCGCAGATAAAGAGAATAAAGTCTCTGCACAGCAATGGAATGCGCTGCCCTATTCCAGCTTCGATCATTGGATTGATGAAGACCGCGAGGCACATGTTTTTCGGATAGCCGTCAAGGGCGGTAGCGTCGAGGCGGTGACTCAACCGTTAAATAAGCAACTACCACGCTCCTCACAAAGCGCGGCGAGTTACGATATTGACGTGAGTGAAGCTTGGATAGCCTTTAACGCCAATGGCTGGGACAACCAAGTTGATCCTAAAACCGATATTTTCCTCGCGAAAATTGGCAGTGGTAAAGCTGACAATATTACCGCTACTAATCAAGCGCCCGACACCAATCCAACCTTCAGCCCAGATGGCAAAACGCTCGCGTTTACTCGCCAGTCTATTAATGGGTTTTATGCCGATACTGCCAAGCTGATCTTGCTGGATCTTAAGCAGCGCAAGGAAAAAGTGTTAGCCGAGAACTGGGATCGCTCGGTGGCGCGCTTTGTCTGGACGCCAAACAGTAAAGGGTTTTATGCTGCCATCGATGATGCGGCGACGCGGCGCATTTTTTACATCAATGCCAGCAATGGCAAGGTTAACGCCATTACCGATGCCACCAATTTTAGCCAGCCTGCGATTGCCAATGACGGCACCTTAGTTGCGGCCAACGACAGCTTCCTGTTTCCGGCGCAGTTGGTCAGCATCAACCCTAAAAATGGTCACCGCACCCGACTGGATCATTTCAATGATGACATCTTAGCCGATGTCGATATGGGCACCTATGAGTCAGTGACTTATAAAGGCTATGATAATCAAGATATTCAGATGTGGGTGCATTACCCACCTGGGTTTGATCGCAGTAAAAAATATCCACTGATGATGTTAATTCATGGTGGGCCTCATAATGCGATTTCTGATGGCTTTCATTACCGCTGGAATGCGCAAACCTTCGCCTCTTGGGGCTATGTTACCGCGTGGCCTAACTTCCACGGCTCTAGCAGCTTTGGGCAAGACTTTGCCGACAGTATTAATCCCGATTGGAAAAACAAATCACTCGAAGATGTGCTCAAGGCAACCGAGTGGTTTAAGCAGCAGCCGTGGATAGATGATGAGCGGTTAGTGGCGGGTGGCGCCAGTTATGGCGGTTATTTAACGTCGATTATTTTGGGGCAAGAGCATCCATTTAAGGCCTTGTTAATCCACGCCGCGGTGTACAACATGTATTCGCAATTGGCGGCAGATTTTGCGGTACATAGTCCTCGTTTTGGCAATTACTGGGATAACCCAGAACTATACAAGGCGATTTCACCTCATTATGGCGCAGCCAACTTTAACACTCCCACCTTGGTTATCCATGGTCAGCTCGATTACCGCGTACCCGTGGGGCAAGGTTTCGAGTTGTTTAGAACGCTGCAGACCCGCGGCGTTGAGTCGCGGATGATCTATTTTCCCGATGAGAATCACTGGATCATGAAACCCAATAACTCCATCTATTGGTACAACCAAGTACAAGACTGGATGACTCGTTTTGCCGAGCCCGGGGCTAAGTAATAGGATAAATAGGCTTGCTTCGCTAGCGCGCTGCAAGTGATGTTACTTTGATTTATACAACAAAGGCTGCCTAACTAGGCAGCCTTTTGGCATCATTGGCGCTTAAGCTGAGTGTTAAGCGCAACCGATAATGACTTATTGTTGTAGCTGGGCTTTGGCCGCTTCAACTTTAGTGAAGTCGAGCCCTAGCTCGTCTACGGCTTCTTTGATCAAGGCGGGATTTTGCATCACCAGCGCCATCAACTGCTGTAGCTTTTCGGGGGCGATACCTAGCTGACCTATGGTGCCCATCGCCATGAGTGGGTTTTCGGTCAAGGTCTGAAACAGCTCATTGATCTTTTCGTCACTAACATTGTGTTCTTTTAAAATGGCAATAATTGGGTTCATGCTGCTGCCTTTGTGTAAGTGTAAAAATAAACAGGCGCTAATTTTATCACATATCGGCAGGCATAGTGGAATAGGGCAAGGAGCCTAAGGCTTAGGTTGCAATGCTGCGGCGTCGATTCTATGCTGGCAGTGGGTGATGTTTTCAATCTGTAGCATGAGTAAGGTGTAACCATGTCTGAGCAATTTATCTGTTGGCGATGCAAGCAGCCGTTAACGGCGGTGATTCTACCTATGTCGCGGCGTGAAGAGTGTTTGGCGTGTCATGCCGATCAGCACGTGTGTAAGATGTGCGTGTTCTTTCGCGATGCCGGCCGAGGCGAGTGCAGTGAGGAGCGCGCCGAGTGGTTGTCGGATCGTGAGCGGGCCAATTTTTGCGATTATTTTAAGCCGATAACGGCCTGCGCCGCTGAGCAAAGTGCAGCCCAGAGTGATAGTGATAACGCCAAGGCGCGGGCGCAGGCACAACTGGATGCGCTGTTAAATGATGAGTTGACCATCCCCACTAAGTCAGAAGATCGTCCTAAAGAGCAACTTAAAGATAAGCCTGAAGATAAGCCAATGAGCGCCGTTGAGCTTGCCGAGCAGCAACTGCGGGATCTATTGGGCGATTAACCTCTGCGTTAATGCGTGGGTTGGGCCGTTAACTTGCCTATGCTGATGTTCACCGTGGGTTAGCCCTACAAGGTGCTCCACAGCAGGCGCACACCGACTAACACCATCAAGGTTAAAATGATCTGTTTAAATAGGTGTTCACTGATCTTGTGTTGCAGGCGTAATCCCAATTTCACCCCTAGCCAAGCAATAGGAGCTAGCAGCATAGACACCCACAAATTCGTTAAGTTGATTTGTCCAAGCAGGCTATAAGGGATTAACTTGACCCCATTGACCACGGCAAAAAACATTACCGCCGTGGCGAGGTATTGGTTTTTCACTAAGCGCTGCGGCAGCAGATAGGCGTTTAACGGTGGCCCGCCAGCGTGGGCGACAAAGCTGGTAAAGCCGGCGATGGTGCCACAGATTCGACCAATAAAGGCAGACGGTTTATGCGCAAAACGGCCGCTGAGCAGCAAGCCATACAGCCCAAACCCCAGCGATATACCGCCTAAAATACGGCGCAGGTATTGCTCGTTTAAATGGTCAAACAGCAGATAGCCAACGACAATGCCGACAATAGCCGCGGGCAGTAAAATGGATAGCTGCCGAGCATTATGTTTACCCCACCACGAACGAACGCTCAAAATATCCATATAGATTAACAGTGGCAGCATCACCGCCGTGGCCGCCACTGGGCTCACTACCAAGGCCATTAACGGCACCGTCAGTCCGCCCGCGCCGCCGGCAAAGCCAGATTTTGAGATGCCGGTCATTAATACGGCGGGTATCGCAACGAGCCAAAATAATGGGTCTGTTAACACGTTCGCTCCTTGATATGCCATCGGCCGTCTATAGTGCCATTGAATGAAGCTTTCACAACGGATTTTTTACTCTGGCGTCAATTGAGTCATTGGCTTGAGAGCGAGCATTGAATGGCGCATCTAATGGGCGATGCGAGGTGCTGATGGGGTTAGCGCGCTGGGGCAGTTATGATATAGCTATCGATGATCCGCTGGTACTGGTCTTCTTGTTTGAGTTGACGCAGCTGCTCAGTAAATTGCAATTGAATCGCCAATGGCACTCTGCCTTTGGCAAAGGCGAGATAGGTTGGTACCACCTCTATTGGCACAGGCAGTATCTTCACCTGCTGCTGTAATCCCAACACATTAAGCTCATGCAATATCGACAGCCGCGGCCCGATGATAATATCGATGCGATGATGGGTGAGTTTTAAGATATTTTGCCGCTGATCGGACACCCGCTCGACCTTGGTAATCACACCGCTGTGTAGGGCTTGTTGCCAGCGTTTGCCATAGTGCGCAGCGCGCAGTACGCCAAAACGGTAGTGAGTGAGGCTGCTGAGGTCGCCATTAAACTCAATGTCGGCATCATGCCTCACAAATAAGCTCGTCACATCGTCGATAAGACTTTCGCCACTAAAGGTCAGCAGGGTTTGTCGTTGCGGTGTACTGACGATAGAAAAAATGGCATCGACTTTTTGCTGCTCGACCATTTTCATGGCGCGTGCAA
The DNA here is from genome assembly GCF_059338445.1 of Shewanella sp. 492. NCBI lineage: Bacteria > Pseudomonadati > Pseudomonadota > Gammaproteobacteria > Alteromonadales > Shewanellaceae > Shewanella > Shewanella sp. 492. The sequence goes on along the minus strand of NZ_CM181702.1, from coordinate 3,410,881 downwards.
ACGGGTAGAGCTGGGTGTCGGTGGTGATCCCCATGCGGGCAAAGACTGTGTTAACTATGTCGCTAGCGATCCCTTTAACCACACCGTCCTCTTGGTATTCAAGCGGCGGCATACTCAAGGTGGCTAATGATAGCGGCGTATCGGCAGAGACTGATGCTGTCCATAAGCTAAGTGCTGCGGCAACGGCCTTAATATCACTGATACGCATGATGTACAGACTCCACTCACTGAGGTTAAATGAGAGTGAGTCGTCAAGGGCTGTCACTGTCATCATGGCCGCGGATTGTAGTAGAGGCGTATTACTCTCGCCCAACTTTTTGCACCGAATGTGACAGAGCTAACACTAAGGCGGCGCTTTATCATTTGGGCGTTGATATTCACTATGTTGTGTTATGGGCTAATGCCCATGGCTCCACAGTGGCGAGAGTGGGAGCTTTAAGGCCAGCGGCAGAGAGCGCTTGGATTTAACCGATACAAAAAAGGCGCTTAATGCGCCTTTTTGATCTTTATACTGAGTGACATTCGCAATTATTCGGCTTCTTCTAGCGAATAAGGAAGTGCTTGCAAGATCAGTTGTGAGGCTTCATCGCCTGCGATACGTAACTTGGCATCGAGCTGGGTATCGTTAGCCAATACCGCCGTCATTAGCACCTCTTGGCCGCGTTGTACCCACTCAATAATGGTGCCGGCGCGGCGATAAAGCGCATCTTCAAGGGCGATTTCAAGCTGGCTATCGGCCGTTAATGGGCTAGATACCGTGCCACTGACAATATACAAGGCACGCTTATTACCGCCACGGTATTTCATGCGGGCGATGGTTTCTTGCCCCATGTAACAGCCTTTATTAAAGCTGATGCCGTCGATGGCCTGCAGATTACACATTTGTGGCACAAATTGCCCTTGATGTGCGGCGCCAAGGTTGGGGTAACCCGCGGCGATTTCGAGCGCTTGCCATGCACTGGCATCATACACGGCTTGCGGCAACTGGCTTAGCAATGTGTCGGCTACGCTCTGCTTTAGCACGACAATATGACGGCCTGCATCATGTAAAATCACGCCATTATCGATTGGGGTCAGTTCGCTATTTAACGCGCCAAATTGCTGGCTTAACCAGTCAGTGGCTTGCTCGCCGCTGACACCAAGCAGTAGCCAGTCTGCACTAGCATCACTCAGCTCCGCCTTACTAAAAACCGCATATTTTTGCAGTTGCGGCAGATCCAATGCCAAGGTATCGCGAGGCATCATCATGATCAAGGTATCACCCATGGTGAAGGTTCTGAAGCTGGCCAGCATCTTACCTTTTGGATCGCAGTGAGCTCCCCAGCGCCATTGTTCAGCGCCCAGCGAGCTAATATCTGTGGTGACTTGGCCGTGGATAAAGCTGCGGCCTTGCTCACCCGTAACGGCAATTAAGCCTAGGTGATTAAGATGCGAAAAAAACAGCTCTGGGGATTGTCCGTTTAAAGGCCAGGTTGGCTGAGAAGTTGACACTGTCATGAGATAGTCCAAGAAATAAACGAATAAGAGCCACGATTGTACCGTTAATCATCGTTGGCGCAAAGGTGGTTAAGCGAAACTTACAGCAAACAATAAAGCCCCATGATGTTGATCATAGGGCTTTATTCATTTAAGTGCGTTACTCAAGGCTATCAGTGCAGTAAGCGTGCTCTGATGGTGCCTTCAATTGCCTTCATCTCTTCGAGGGCTTCGTCGGCTTGATCTGAGTTCACTTCCATTACCACGTAACCAATTTCAGCCGTGGTTTGCAGGTATTGGGCGGCGATGTTGATGCCTTTTTCTGCAAAAGCTTGGTTAATCTTGATTAAGATACCAGGACGGTTATGGTGAATGTGCAGCAGACGTGATGCATCTTTGTGCTGAGCCAGCGATACTTCAGGGAAGTTAACTGCGGTCATGGTTGAACCGTTATCAGAGTACTTGGCCAGTTTGCCAGCCACTTCGATGCCGATATTCTCTTGCGCTTCTTGGGTGCTACCGCCAACGTGTGGGGTTAACAACACATTGTCTAAACCGCGCAGTGGGCTGATAAACTCATCATCATTCGATTTAGGTTCAACCGGGAACACGTCGATAGCCGCTCCCGCAAGGCGCTCGCTACGAATTGCTTGAGCTAGGGCATCAATATCGACAACCGTGCCGCGCGAGGCGTTGATCAATATGCTGCCTTGGCGCATACAAGCAAGCTCTGCTTCGGCGATCATATCTTTGGTCTGTGGGGTTTCTGGCACATGCAGGCTCACTACATCGGCCAGCGCTAATAGCTGCTCAAGTGAGTGGATTTGCTGTGCATTACCCAGTGGCAATTTATCTTCGATATCGAAGAATACCACGCGCATACCTAAGGTCTCGGCCAAAATGCCCAGCTGAGTACCAATGTGGCCGTAGCCGATAACGCCTAAGGTTTTACCACGGGCTTCATAGCTGCCCGCGGCGCTTTTAAGCCAGCCGCCACGGTGGGCAATCGCATTACGCTGTGGAATGCCACGTAATAGCATGATGATCTCACCCAGTACCAACTCCGCGACGCTGCGCGTGTTAGAGAAAGGCGCGTTAAAAACCGGGATCCCCAGTTTTTCGGCCGTGGCGAGATCAACTTGATTGGTTCCGATACAGAAGCAACCAATGCTGACTAATTTATCAGCGTGCTTCAGTACGGTTTCGGTCAGTTGGGTACGGGAGCGAATACCGACGAAATGCGCATCTTTAATCGAGGCCAATAACTCCTCTTCTCCTAATGATGCCTTATGGTATTCAATGTTGCTGTAGCCGGCGCGTTTGAACACATCTACCGCAGATTGATGGACGCCTTCCAACAGTAGGATCTTAATTTTATCCTTGTCTAGCGAGTGTTTCGCCATGATTTGAGTACCCTCTTTATCGGTTGTTGCTATATATTTGGTAATTATTTGATTGTTGACAGCTAAAGCTCTCTCAAAATAGCACTATTTTTAATCAGTGTGGAGGGCTAGATGGCTAAAGTCATTATTTCGATATTAAAACAATATCATCTAAGGAGTTCCAATTTTGCATAAAAGTATTATCTGGCTCACGATTTTTTTCGCCGTCTTCATCTGGTCGGCGATTGAGCCCAAAGATACCTTTACCTGGTTTTTAGAAGTGTTGCCAGCACTGATCGCGCTGCCGGTATTGTATTTTACGCGTAAGCGCTTCCCATTAACATCATTGGCTTACTGTTTGATTCTGATCCATGCGGTGATTTTAATGGTGGGCGGCCATTACACTTATGCCGAAGTTCCGCTGTTCGACTGGGTTGCCGAGTTGATGGGAAGTGAACGCAATAATTATGACAAAGTCGGCCATTTTGCCCAAGGGTTTATTCCTGCCTTGTTGGCCAGAGAAGTGTTGCTGCGTAATCAAGTATTAAAGCCCGGGGCTTGGTGTGGCTTCTTAGTCTGCTGTTTTGCGTTGGCCTTATCGGCATTTTATGAGCTTATCGAATGGTGGGTGGCGGTCTTGTCGGGTGAAAACGCCGAAGCCTTCCTTGGAACTCAGGGTTATGTGTGGGATACCCAGTCAGATATGGCGATGGCGCTATTAGGCGCGATAGTCAGTGTGTTACTGTTGTCATCTTGGCATAATCGCCTGCTGCAACAGCTTAAAACCACAGGTTAAGCCGAAGTGAGCCATTAGGTCGGGGCTGCACTAAGGTAGCGAAAACGGTAGCGAAAACTGTGGTGGTTAACCGCTGTACTTCATCGATGCATGCAATAGATGATTGTTTGCTCGGTATGAATTGGCGCAATTTAAATCAAGGAGGATTTGATGAGCAACATTGACGAGCTAGTCTTTTGGCATCAGTTATCTAGCCCATGCGAGCTGGCCATTTGGGCACAGTCTCTGGGGTTAAGAGTACGTATTGCACGTCAGGTCGATGAGCTTGAACCGGATCCGCAATGCCAGAGTTTCTATTTTATTGCCCAGCAAGGTGCGGCGGTCGATAAGCAGGGCATCCCTCTTATCGTGCCGCGCTTACTGCCTTATGTGCCGCTGGCATTGTATCGGGTAAATCGTAACAGGATAAATACCGAAGCGGCCTTGTTACTAGGCGTACAAGGGCTACTGTTTAGCGACGATAGCCAAGAAGTGCAACTTAGCGGCCTACATGAATTACTGCAACATCAGTTGTGGTATGACAAGGGGCTACTGGCAAAAGTATTGCGGCGTTTTATTCCTCCTCAACATGGCCAACCATCTTTACAGCAAGAGGCGATTAGCGTTTTGCAACAACTCACTGGGCGTGAACGCACCATCATCGAACTGGTCTCCAGCGGAGCCCGCAATAAAGAGATCGCTACCCACCTATTTATCAGCGAACACACAGTGAAAGCCCATATTTCATCGATTTTTCGTAAGACCCAGTCGCGTAATCGGGTCGAATTATTGCGTTGGTTGCAGGTGAACGCCGCCTATTTTGAGTTGTGTTGATCAGTGATAATTGCTGCCTTGCTTATTACTCTGTTAAGCATGTTAGTCGTGTGTGGTCTAAAAAGCAGCTAAGTAACGTAATAAATTTACCAAAATGGAGTTTTTAGATCGTCATTTGACGCTAATTACTGAGGCGTAGAGCCGCGTTAACGTAGCGTAGCTTGCTGCGTAATTGTTTGTTTTTGAGTTTCACCTGATCTTTTTTTGTTTTCTTTGTGTTGGTTTGGTTTTCAGCTTGTTTTAAGTTTGCTGGTGAAAGGTCGCATTTTTCGCGGTCTTTAGTTATCAATGCCGCCTATTTTTGATAATGTTTTTTTCTATGGTGAAGGGTGCTTGTCACACTGAAATAGCTCGATACACTGCTACCACATAATAAAATTATTGGTAAAAAATGTATGGAAGTTTTCATCAGTTTGTTGGGGATGCTCGCCTTAATGGGCTTGGCGGTATTATTTTCAGAACACCGCCGTGCCATTAACCCTCGTACCGTACTGGGTGCGCTAGCGTTCCAAGTCGCTTTTGGCGCGTTTGTGATGTACGCCCCTATTGGTCAAAGCATACTCGATAGCGCCTCAAATGGCGTGATGCACGTGATTAACTATGGTAACGAAGGCTTAACCTTTGTGTTTGGCGATCTGGCCAAATTCGGTGTGGGCTTTATCTTCGTTATTAATGTGCTCTGCATTGTGGTGTTTATCAGCTCACTGATTGCCGTGCTCTACTATCTCGGCATCATGCAGTTGGTGATTGGCCTCATTGGTGGTGGTTTATCTAAGCTGCTGGGCAGCAGTCGCGCCGAGTCGTTGTCGGCTACCGCCAATATCTTCGTCGGCCCCATTGAAGCGCCTTCTATGGTGCGTCCATTTGTGAAGCGTATGACTCGCTCAGAGCTGTTTGCTGTGATGACCGGTGGCCTTGCTTCTGTCGCTGGTGGCACCATGATTGGTTATATCCAAATGGGGGTTGATGTCAAATATGTGCTCACTGCTGCCTTTATGACGGCGCCTGCTGGCCTATTGTTTGCCAAATTGATGTGGCCAGAAACAGAAACGCCCATCAACGACATCAAAAAAGTGATGGATGACCAGGAAGATAAGCCTGCAAACGTGCTTGATGCCGCTGCTGGTGGCGCGGCAATGGGGATGCAACAGGTACTTAACGTTGCAGCCTTATTGATGGCGTTTGTTGGATTAATTGCGCTGCTCAATGGCTTGATTGGCGGTATGGGCGGCTGGTTTGGTTATGATGATCTTACCATGCAAGCTATCTTGGGTTATGTGTTATCGCCTTTAGCCTGGATCATGGGGGTGCCTTGGAGCGAGGCGATCCAAGCAGCATCATTTATCGGCCAAAAAATGGTGATCAATGAGTTTGTTGCTTACATCGACTTCTTGAAAGTAGCCGATGACCTATCAGTTAAAACCCAAATTATTATCAGCTTTGCCCTATGTGGTTTCGCTAACATTGGCTCGCTAGCCATGGTGATTGGTGGCTTGGCAGCCTTATGCCCTGAGCGTCGTCACGATATCAGCGCTATGGGCATGAAGGCGCTTATCGCCGCGGCTCTTGCTAACCTAATGAGCGGCACGATTGCCGGTCTTCTGTATAGTCTAGCGGGTTAATAAAACAGAGTGCTTGCCGCTGCGCGGCAGGCCATTTTTTGATTGGAGAGACAAATGACCCCACATATTAACGCACCAGCAGGTGCTTTTGCGAAAACGGTATTAATGCCTGGCGATCCGCTACGTGCGAAATACATTGCCGATAACTTTCTCGAAAACCCTAAGCTTGTGACCGATGTACGCAACATGTTGGGTTATACCGGCGAGTATCAAGGCAAGCCAATTTCTGTGATGGGCTCAGGCATGGGCATTCCTTCTATCTCTATCTATGCCAAAGAGCTGATCACCGAATATGGTGTCGAAAATATCATTCGTATCGGCTCTTGTGGCGCTATCAGCGACAATATTAAGCTGATGGATGTGGTCATGGCGATGGGGGCGAGCACTGACTCGGCTGTCAATCGTAGCCGTTTTGCCAATACAGATTTTGCCATGATTGCCGATTTCAACTTGTTGAGCCTTGCCGTCGATGCCGCGAAAAAACAAGGCGCTAACTATCATGTTGGCAACTTATATTCGTCTGATCTGTTTTATAGCAGCGATGAGTCACGTTACGACTTGATGGAAAAATATGGCATCTTAGGTGTCGAGATGGAAGCGGCGGGTCTATACGGCGTTGCGACCGAATATGGCGCTAAAGCACTGGCGATGATGACAGTGACCGATCATATTCGCCAAGGGTTGCACCTGACCGCTGAAGAGCGTCAAGAAACCCTTAATGAGATGATTAAGCTGACGCTAGAAGCGGTTAGTCACTTAGACTGAGTTGCGAGTGACGTCTGCTAAGCACTTAAGCTTATCAAACATAAAAAGGCCTTATGACAAGGCCTTTTTTTGTGCCCAGAGATTACTGGCTTGCCGTTGGTGTTCATTATTTAATAGGCCAAAGTATTTGAGATAAGCGCAGTTTTTACATGATAAGCCGCTCGGTTAGCGGTTTAAACTTTAGCAATGACGCAGTAGACTAGCGTTTATTATCATTGAAATGGAATATCAGATGAGCATTTGGTTTAGACCCATTACCCTAGAAGATTGCGCCAAATTAGATGCCGGCATGCATGGCAAAGGCACCTTGATGCAGACTATGGGCATTAGCATTACTGAGATAGGCGATGACTACATGATTGCCACCATGGCTGCGACCCCCGCAATTCATAACCCGCTGGGGATAGTGCACGGCGGGGCCAATGTCGCCTTAGCCGAAACCGTCGCCAGTTACGCAGCCAATTTTGCCGTCGATTTTGAGCAGTATTACTGCGTCGGGCAAGAGATCAATGCCAACCACCTTAAGGCCTCTCGTAATGGGATTCTCACCGCGACCACTAAGCCAGTGCATTTGGGCAAACGCAGTTCGGTGTGGGAAATTCTGATCCATAACAGCGCCGGTGAACTCTGTTGTATTTCACGCATGACGGCGGCGGTGGTTAAACGTTAGCCCGATCTTGTTATGCTTAGGCGTAGTCGTTCCGTTGTGGGTTACACCAGCTTCGCCTAGGTGTTGCTAGGACAAGGGATCATGGCTGTCGCTTTACGCTTATGGTGTCCATAATAAGGATATTGACTGTTACCTCAATGGAGTGCGTATGGATAATGCAACGATATGGGAATGGGTTGGCTACTTAGCCTCTGTGGTGGTCGCCATCTCATTGATGATGGCGAACATTAAAAAGCTACGCTGGTGGAATCTCATTGGCGCCGCCTTATTTGTCGCCTACGGTGTGGCCATTGAGGCTTACCCCGTCGCCTTAGTGAACTTCTTTATTGTGCTGATTGACGCTTATTATCTGGTTAAGCTCTATCGTAAGCCACCGAGCCCTGTGCAGCGCCAGTGATCTCCCATCTTGTTTCTTTATTAGCTGTAACGTAGCGGCCTGTATTAGTCAGATAAATGGCTATCGCTAGCAACTTAACCGCTACGTATTTTACGCTTATTTTTCCTCTGATTTTTTAGTTTTTCCCCTTGGCGATAAACAGGCTGAGTTAGTCTCAATTAAGCCTGTTTAATCTGACTACCTCCTCTAGTTAATCTTAATACGGCCTTATTAATTCAATAAACAGATTGCAACTATCAATTTTAATCGCTTTATTTGAATTGGTCGTCAACCTATGATGACGACATCGTAATTGCAGTGGCAAATATATAGGAGCATTAGCTATGACAACTATTTTCGATCTTATCGAACAGTGGGTTAATCACACTTCATAGTGATGGTCGCCAGCATGCAAACAATAGTACAGCAGCCACTTGTCGCGCCATAAAGCCGATAGTGATGCAAAAATAATATTAATTTTAATGGAGTAAACAGATGATAAACCAAGCGATGACAGCTCACACACCAGCCATGCTTACTAGCCAAAATGGCGCCCCGGTTACAGACGACCAAAACTCATTATCGGCAGGTGAACGTGGCCCACTGTTACTGCAAGACTGGCACTTAATCGAGAAGTTAGCTCACTTTAATCGTGAACGCATTCCTGAGCGTATCGTGCATGCTAAGGGGACGGGAGTGTATGGCACTTTTACACTGACAAAAGATTTAAGTGATTTCACCATTGCCGACCATTTTAATGGTGTGGGCAAACAAACCGAGACTTTTATGCGTTTCTCCACCGTTGGTGGTGAGATGGGATCGGCGGATGCTGAGCGTGACCCGCGTGGATTTGGGCTGCGCTTTTATACGACGCGCGGTAACCATGACATTGTGGGCAACAATACACCGACCTTCTTCTTGCGTGATGGCATTAAGTTTCCCGATTTCATTCACACGCAAAAGCGCAACCCACAAACCAATTTGAAAGATCCGCAGGCGATGTGGGACTTCTGGTCACTCAACCCTGAGGCGATGCATCAGGTAACGATATTAATGTCTGATCGTGGTATTCCTGCTAACTACCGCCAGATGCACGGTTATGGCTCGCACACCTTCTCGTTTTGGAATGCTAAAGGCGAGCGTTTTTGGGTGAAGTTCCACTTTAAATCGCAACAAGGGGTGGTCAACCTCACAACTGAGCAAGCCGATATATTAAAGGGGATCGATCCCGATTCATCTCAACGCGATATGGTGGCGGCAATCAATGATGGCAACTTCCCCCGCTGGACTGTTAATGTACAAATCATGCCTGAAGCCGATGCTAACACTTATCACATTAACCCGTTTGATTTGACTAAAGTGTGGCCACATAGTGACTACCCACTTATTGAAGTGGGCGTATTAGAGCTTAATCGTTTACCTCAAAATTACTTTGCCGAAGTAGAGCAGGTAGCACTGGCTCCAAGTAACTTAGTGCCAGGTGTGGGCGCATCGCCAGATAAGATGCTGCAAGCACGTTTGTTTGCCTATGCAGATGCACAGCGTTATCGCATTGGCGCCAACTATAACCAGTTGCCGGTTAACTGCCCCCATGCCACGCAAGCCAATCATCACCAACGTGGTGGTGCAATGGCAGGAACTCGATGTCCCTTTAGCGGCAGTCAAACTGGCGGCGATGCGAGTGTTAACTATGGGCCTAATAGCAGGGCCGCAGGCTTAGCTGAGCCTAAGATAGTCGCCGAGCCACCACTGCGACTCGAAGGAGAGGCAGCACGTTATAGTCGTTATGATCAAGACGATTATACTCAGGCCGGTAACTTATATCGCATCTTCTCCGAGGCGGAACAAGCGCGGTTAGTAGCCAATATTGCCGCTACGTTAAGTCAGGCCAGTGATGATGTGCAGCAACGTATGGTGCAGCACTTTACTCAAGCCGACAGTGGTTATGGTCAGCAAGTGCAACAGGCCTTAGGGTTATAAGTTTTAGTGCATGAAAAAGCCAGTGGCGTATACCATACCACTGGCTTTTTCATTATGTTGTTGGCTCACCGCTTAAAATAGCAAAGTGGCTAATCCCAACAGGGCAAAGAGTGCGGCGCAGCCACGGTGGATCCAGACCATAGGCAGCTTGTCGGCGCTAAAGTGGCCGGCAATCACCACTGGCACATTGGCAATCATCATGCCGAGCGTGGTGCCGACAACCACCAAGGCGAGGGCGTCATATTTAGCCGACAGTACGATGGTGGCTATCTGAGTCTTATCGCCCATCTCGGCTAAGAAAAACAGCACAAAGGTGGCAATAAAGGGACCCATCTTATAGAAGCGGCTCTCTTCGGCGTCGACTTTATCGGGCACTAATACCCACAGCGCGATGGCAAAAAAGGAGCCTGCGACAATATAGCGCGCCAGATCTGGACTGATCCAGTTGATGGCCCATTGGCCCAGCCACGCGGCAGCAAAGTGATTGGCAAGAGTCGCGAGTAAGATGCCTAAAATGATGGCGGTTTTATTTCTAAAGCGGGCGGCTAGTATTAATGCTAGCAGTTGAGTTTTATCACCAATTTCGGCAATTGCCACGGTGAAGGTTGACGCAAGTAGAGCTTCCATGAGGGTTCCTTAGGGGGCAAAAAATCCAAGCACAGTCCGCCGCCCCCTAAATTTGAGCGGTAACCGTGCTTAGGTCTTGCCGGGCAATATGCCAGCCGATATCGGCTATGCCTATTACTGTGAGCACCATGGCATAAGGCCAAGTATGTTGATACTCACCCATGACCCATTATCGAGTCACGTTAGCTACTCCCCTAAAGCAGTGGCGGCAGATTATACGGATCCAGGTTGATTAGGCAAGTCAGGCAGGCAGTTTTTTTGCCAAAAGTCGTATTGTTGTAATGGTGCTGCGTTACAGTTGTTTAAAGGATGTTGCCTAGGTGTATAAACTTGCTTTTGTTGCTGAAGTTGGCTTGTGCGCTGGGTTAGGCTCTGATATGGTCGCTAGCAGTCATATTAAAATTGTATAAAGGTAGTGATGAAAAAAGCCTATCGATATTTTTACCGATTTATACCGCCTCAGCGGCTTAGTTAAATAGATACTGGTAAAAATGATCATGTTAGCTAAGTTGTTGGGGCCCAACCATATCGCAGTAAGGTGCAGATGCACTAGACGATGGGGAGGCTTACAGTGGGTGCTACATGTTGCTAAAAATCCTCTTTCAATTGTCGTTCAAATCTGACCTTCCAACTCTTATAAAAATTAAAAACAGGACAATCTTGTGAATTCAAAAATGCTTGGTTCTATAGCCATTGTTGCAGGGACGGCAATCGGTGGGGGAATGTTGGCTTTGCCTCTGGCGACGGCGGCGTTAGGTAGCGTGGCTGCCATGGCTTTATTGGTGGTGATTTGGGGCGTATCGGCTTATACATCGCTGTTGATGTTAGAAATTAATCTTCGCTCTGGGGTGGGTGACAATGTGCATGCCATCACAGGTAAAACCTTAGGTAAAGTGGGTCAACTTGTTCAAGGGGGCTCATTTTTAAGCCTGCTTTATGCGTTGACCATGGTCTATTTGCTCGGTGGCTCCTCCTTATTAGTCTCTAAGCTCGATGGTTTGTTCGGCGTACAGCTCGACTCACACACTGCGATTATGCTGTTTACCCTGTTTTTTGGTGGTCTGATTGCGGTGGGGATCGCCTGGATCGATAAGATCTCGCGGGTACTTTTTTCTGCCATGGTGCTGTTATTAGTGCTGGTGGTGTTGTTTTTGTTGCCCGATGTGTCGTTGTCGAGCATGGCGGCAACAGCCGTTATTGAAGGCGTCGAGCAGGGCAGTTTTTCTGGTTACTTAATGGCGGCGGTGCCTGTGGTGTTTACCTCGTTTGGTTTCCACGTCTGTATTGCCACTTTAGTGGGTTACCTTGATGGCGACAGCGTTAAACTGCGTAAGGTATTGTTGATTGGCTCAACCATTCCACTGGCCTGCTATATATTTTGGCTGACGGTTACCTTAGGTACCGTGGGTGGCGATAGAATTAGTGGGTTTGATGGCTCGTTACCTCAGCTGATCAATGCGCTGCAAGCCTTGGCGCAATCATCGATTGTCAGCCAAAGCATCGCCTTCTTTGCCGACTTGGCGCTGATCACCTCGTTCCTTGGGGTCACCATGAGCCTGTTTGATTTTATTGCCGAGTTAACTCGGGCCAAAAGCAATGCGAGTGGCCGCTTACAGACTTGGTTATTAACTTTTATTCCGCCTTTGTTGTGTGCGATCTTCTACCCCGACGGCTTCGTCAAAGTACTGGGCTTTGCGGCTATCCCATTGGTGATGATGATCATTATTTTACCCATCTTGATGGCCATGCGTCAGCGTAAGCTAGCATTGGGAGGTTACCAAGTGATGGGCGGTACGCCAGCCTTATATGTGGCGGGCGCGCTAGGGGTGATGATCATTGCTTCGCAATTATGGGTGACCTTGTAGCATCACTTTAAGGCGGCATAACTTAACTCATGGTAAATGAGTCTTAGACGCCGCCCAAGTGGGTTATTTTTAAGGGTGTTATACGACCTATTTAGCGACACACCTCGTTACTTTTTTAGTCATTTTCTAAGCTATTTGTATACTAGCCATTTGTGATAAAGTCGGGTAATTGCCCGACTTTTTTATTGTCTGGGTATTGCTCAACAATTGAATCACTCGATATCTATAACGATAAAATGGACTTAAAAAATGAAAAAACTATTAATGACAGTGGCGTTTGCCGCTGCCTTTGGCGCGCAAGCCGATGAGGGCATGTGGCAGCCACATCAGCTGCCCGCGATGGCGGATGAGTTAAAAGCCAAAGGGCTTGAGATTGATGCCAAATCAATCTCTAAACTGACCGAATTTCCGATGAATGCCGTGATAAGTCTTGGTGGTTGTACGGCGTCATTTGTCTCTCCTAAAGGGCTGGTCGTGACTAACCATCACTGTGCCTATGGCTCAATTCAGTACAACTCAACCCCTGAGAACAACCTCCTCGAAGATGGCTTTTTAGCCAAAACCTTTGCCGATGAATTACCGGCCACACCCGGCTCACGCATCTATGTCACTGAAGCGGTGACCGATGTGACTGACAAGGTTAAAGCGGGCTTGGCGGAGAAAGAGGGGAACGCCTTCTATCAAGGGATTGAAGCCAAAGAAAAAGCCTTAGTGGCCGAGTGTGAGGCCGAAGGGGGCTATCGCTGTCAGGTATACAGTTTTCATGGCGGGCTAGAATATTATCTGGTTAAGCAATTGGAGATCCGCGACGTACGCTTAGTCTATAACCCAGCGGCAAGCGTGGGTAAGTATGGCGGCGATATCGACAACTGGATGTGGCCACGCCACACGGGTGATTTCTCTTTTTACCGTGGTTATGTGGCTAAAGATGGCAAGCCTGCCGATTTTAGCCAAGACAACGTGCCTTACGAGCCAAAGAGCTTCTTGAAAGTGTCGGCCAAAGGCGTCAGTGACGGTGATTTTGTGATGGTGGCCGGTTATCCGGGTCGCACCAATCGCTACCGCACTGCCAACGAAGTCCAAAATCAGTTTGAATGGGCATACCCTGAAGGCAAAATGCTGCGTGAGCGCTTTATCGAGATCATCAAAGAGACTGCGCCAGAGGGCAGCGATGAGCGCATCAAGTATGAAAGCTTGATTGCTGGATTGGCCAACTACGCGAAAAACTTCACCTCAATGATCGAGTTTTACGGTAAGTCGACCATGCTGGCCGATCGTCAAGCCGGTGAGGCCGAACTCGGGAAGTGGATTGCGCAAGATAGCGAGCGTAAGGCCAAATACGGTAAGACCCTTGCCGAGCTCGACAGCCTGATCGCCCAAAGCCAAGAGCACCAAGCGCGTAACATCATCTTGGGTTACTTAGGTTACACCACTATGTTACCCACCGCGCGCCAACTTTATCGCCTAGCCAATGAGAAGCAGCTTGACGATATGGCACGTGAGCCAGGTTACCAAGAGCGTGATATGACCCGCTTTAAGTCAGGCATGGAGCGTATCGACAGACGTTACGCTGCCAGTGTCGATAAAGCCGTGGTCTTTGACCTGCTTAAACGTTACGCCGCGCTGCCAGAAAGTGAGCATATTGCCGCACTCGATAAAGCCTTTGGTATCGATAAAAACTTTGATGCCGCCAAGCTCAGCAAGACGTTAGACAAGATGTACGCCAACACGCAACTGGACGACCAAGCCACGCGTTTGGCCTGGATGGACAAATCGGTAAGCGACTTTAAAGCCTCCAACGATCCCTTTATTCAGCTTGCGGTGGCTATGTATGACACCGATATGGCTGAAGAGCAAAAATCGAAGCAGCTGGCTGGTAAGCTGATGAAGGTGCGCCCACAATATATGGACGCCATCATCGCTTATAACAAGCAGTTAGGTAAGCCAGTTTACGCCGATGCCAACTCAAGCTTGCGTGTTACCGTGGGCCATGTGAAGGGCTATTCACCACAAGATGGTTTACAGGCGGTGCCTTTTACTCGTCTCGAAGGCATTTTGGCTAAAGACACTGGCGTGTCACCATTTGATGCCCCTAAGAAGCAGTTAGAGCTAATTAAGCAAAAGCAGTATGGTGATTTCTATATGAAGTCTATCGACTCAGTGCCGGTTAACTTCCTGTCGACCTTAGACACCACTGGCGGCAACTCTGGCTCGCCAACCTTAAATGGTCGCGCCGAGCTTGTGGGTCTGCTGTTTGATGGTGTGTATGAGAGCATCATTGGTGATTGGGGCTACGATCCTGACACCAACCGTTCTATCCAGGTCGATAGCCGTTATATGCTGTGGGTCATGAAATACTTAGATAATGCCGATAACCTGCTAGAAGAGATGGAAATTGTGCATTAATCACCGGCGATTAACCCTGCGTGGTTAATATGTGCCGCCACTAAAAAAGGGGCTTAAGTTATCACTTAAGCCCCTTTTTACGCATAGATAGTTTTACGCATAGGTGGGGTGATAAAACGGCCTACCACAGCCCTTTTGATTTCACTCGGCTGGCACGTTCAAGCTGAGTCGTGAGACTCGGTGCGTCATCGGGGGCAGCGGGTGTCGCTGGCGTTTGCGCTAATTGACTGCGCAGCGCCTTTATCTGTGCCATCAACTGCTCTTGCCCTTGCTTAAGCTGACTGAACTGAGTGGCCAACTCGGCGTGTGGCTGCGCGGTTTCTGCTACCGCGGGTAGTTGACTGAGCTGGTGACTTAACTGTTCTTGCCCCTGTTGTAACTGCTCAAGTTGCTGCTCAATAGCGCTAAAGTCCACGTTGCTTGTTGGCTGTGGCACGTTTGCGCGCTCAACCATTGCGGTTAACTTTTGCCACTGCTGCTCAGATAGCCCCTTATCTTCGCTGGCGTCTAACGCGAGGCCAGCTGAGTGAAGTTGGCAGGCTAAGGTGTGACAGTTCACCTTGTCTTGTAGCAGGGTTTGGCTCAGCATCGATGGCAGTTGTGGCGCCAATTCATGCAGGAATAATCCTGACAGATACAGGTCTCGATGAAACTGGGTGCGGCGCTGCTGCACGATATCTGGTTCATCATTACGCGCTTTTTCCTTCTGTTGCCAACGCCTTAGGGCTTTTATGGCATAGCTGTGGGCGTCGTGGATCTCAGGCTCAAGTCCTACATTGAATCGAATGCGCATAATGGTCCTTTAACCCGCTTCAGCAGGCTCAGCGGCGTGGTAGCAACAGATCTCTCTCGATAATGCTTCTTGAGGATCTTTGACCATCACAATCTTATCGCCCAGCGAAGGGTAGGCATTGCGGATCGCGCTTTCAATCAGCATAGCGCCGCCACCGACTAAATAGATCCGGTTTGGATTACGGGTAAAGGTTTTTGCCTCATAGGCAACCGCGGCGCCGAGCTCGGCAATTTTGTCCTCAATTCGCGCTAATACCCAATCGACTTTGCTGATGTCGTTAATCACCTCTTCCACAAATTCACGGTTATGGCGACGCTTAATCAATTCATTGGCGACCAAGTAGCTGGCATCGCTGTCTGCAGCTGACAGCGCTTTTCTTGCCGCGTTGGTCACCATAGAAACACCAATTTCGGCATTGCCATACACGGCCGACACATCGTCGAACTCGCCGACAATGACGCCCATATCTAAGGTAGTGCCGCCGCAATCAATCACCAAGGATTTGGCAAACTCATTGACGCCTGAGTCCATCAGAGTGGTTAGCACGGCAGGTAGGCTCTCAGGTAGCACTTCAACATCGACGATAGTGAATAACTCGCCTTTATTGAGGCTGATTTCTCGCATCAAGTTAGCTTTCTTGCGGGCGATATTCTCTTCGTTTTTCTGGCAGTCATCGGCCTTGTAGTACTCGGTGATGGGCAGTGTGACCAGAATGCTTACTGGGCCCGGTTTCACGCCAGTTTGCAGCAGCGCATGGTGGACCGATAGCAGGTTTAAGTCGTCATATTGGAAGGCAACGTGAGTAGTCGACAGCGCCTTATCTGATGTGGCGTCATAGGTGTACTTGGTCGAGGCGATTTGATAGTTAAAGACCTTGCGGTCATTCAGCAAAGCGGCACTTTTCCAGTCTTTACGAAAAGAGTTGGGGGAAGTCACGCTGCGCACTACGCCGTTTTCAATCCAGCTGATTTTCACATTAGTCGAGCCATCATCGATAGCAAATTTTGTCATGCTTGAATGCATTACCGTTCCTTAAAATAAACCCATTTTTGCATGTTAATACGACCCAATTGGCGCATAACTGAAATCGTTTGCTGATTTATTTTAAGGTGACGCTGTTGGTTACCCAGTAGCGTTAGCCTTCGAATGAAAGTATCGGCATTTTTTGGCTTGTAGGGTTTAGCTGAATGGGTTTTATTTATTGATGGTAGCGTTAACCCGCTTGGCAACCAATGGTTTGCTGCATGCCTTCGTGCAGGTACTTCTTCGGCACACTGCTTTTTTGTTAAACATGCGATTTCATCCCTGAAATAGAAGGGCTCAGCGGCACAAACACGTAGTCAACGCAAAGCAAAAAAGTGAGGTTTTGAGATGGGGACATATTTTTAGGCGCAAAGTGCTATAACTTCGCATCTTTTACCCGTTGATTGTGATGATTTATCAAACTCGATCTGTAATTTTTTAATTGTACTAACGGTGATTTTAGATAAGTTCACATTCTCTATTACGAAGCAGCCTTTTGACTCACACCTTTTATCAAACCTGATATGCTCATCACCGTGTGTGCCTATTCCGTAGCTGTCAATAACGATAAATGCTGGGGATTTTTCTAGGAGTGCATCAAGCACTTTAGCTGTGACCGAAGTATCCATAGCACCATAGTCGGGTGTTCCATAACTATTTTTTTCGATATTCCCAGTAAACAGCACTAATGCTTTACTTGAAATATCTAGATGCTCAATATCGCTAGTTGAAGGCATTCCATTCGTACAGTCTAGAATCTCTGCTTCAACCTCATATTTGGCTTCTGCTGGTTCTGATTCGTAGCAATCAATATGCGTCCCTATATGACCAAAAGCGCTAACAGAGTCCGATTGTTTTTTAGCCCATTCGTATGCAGGGTGTCCCTCTTCTATCAACAGACTTAGTGGTTCTTTGTGCATATACAACCTCGATAAAAATGGACACACGTTAAATTACTTTGTTGCTCAAAAATGTCAATTGATGCTGCACTCATCGAAGTAAAAGAGTGCTTTCACATAAGCCTGCGGCAGGCAATTAACAACCATGAAGGTACGACCCTCAAACCTAATTAATCCATTTCGGCTTGCCAAACGCGACTCACACAAAACTCAAAAATGCCACCCCTTGATTCTAAGGCCAACCGCTTATGCAATACTGGCTTGCAAGGCGGTTAATTCATCATTGGTTAGTGGGCGCAATTGCCCGGGCGGCAAGGCGCCAAGAGATAAAGACTCAATGGCCACACGCTCAAGGTCGATAACCCGATAACCGAGCGCCTGACTCATACGACGTATCTGGCGGTTTAACCCTTGGGTAAGCACTATCTCAAACTGAGTGTCATCTAAACGCCGCACTTGGCAGGGCAAGCTAGTGAGGTTTTTATAGCTGACCCCAGCTGCCATTTGGGTGATAAATTGCTCATCGAACGCTTTATTGAGTCGCACTTGATAACGTTTGCGATGGTGAAAGTCGGGGTGCATTAATCGCTGCGTCAATTCACCATCGTTGGTCAGCAGTAATAAGCCGCGCGAATCTTTATCTAGCCGCCCCACAGGATAGAGGCGTGGCTGCTTGGGTAGAAGATGCCATAGGCTAGATGGGTCGTGGGGTAGCAGGCGGCAGTCGGTACCAACCTGTTTGTTGAGCATCCAATATTGCTTGTGCTCCACCGCTGGCAAAGGCTTGCCTTGATAACAAACTTGTTGCTGCGCCGTTTGGCCTTGTGGAGTGTCGATAAGAGTGACGCTGTCGATATGGTTAGCTAAACGGCCATCGATGGTAATTTGGCCATCACGGATAAGCCGTGTTGCACCGCGGCGAGAACATAAACCGGTGAGGGCAATATATTGAGCTAAACGCATGACGGACTCTGATTAATCTAAATCGGGATTGGAGAGGGTATTATAGTCAGATACTTCAATAGATTAACGAACTATATTATTTATCCTGCAATCGACTTAATAGCCAGTGCCTAATAGGTGATCGCCAATTTGGCCGATATTGACTTGTAATAGCTTTTTTTCGCCAGCGTTTTGATGCTGAGTGCCAGTATGATGCACCAGATGAGTACCAAGTGGATTTGGCACCACAGCAAGTAGGTCAGTAAACAGGGGGCTTGTTCGCCATGGGGGCAAGGAGCAAAACTTAAGTCAGTCCAGTTGAGCATGCCCGCCAGTACGGACGCGCAACAGACCCCAAGCAGACTGACAATAACCAAGGGGGTTGGGCAGATGTTTTTATGATGAATGTGACCCAGTAGGCTAATGCAGTAGAGGCTTAGGGTACTGATTAAAAAAACGGTCGAAAATAACCTGTGTTCAAATAGGTAATTAATCGGATAGATCCCCATAAGTATGATGCTAATACCTACCGCTGACCCAGCCAGTGCGATGGCGTAACTAAATCGATTCAGCGCTAGCTGCTGTAAACCATACATCGCCAGTAACATGCAGATGCCGGTGAGGATCAGCCCCATATTAAAAATATAAGCCAGTGGCGAGCGAATATAGTTGCCGAGATTGCTGGGGAGTTGGCTAAAAATTAAATTGCCAATTTGTTGATACTGAGCGAGTAAGGTGATCGAGATACCTAGAATAGCGATAACAGTGCCAGCCAAAATAGTAAACACCACCAGGCGGTGAAAATCGTAATTAATTGGGTTGTATGTCGTCATAACATCGCCAGTTAGGAGTGCGATAAATAAAAAAGGAGCGCAGTAGCTGCACTCCTTTGATTCATTCGGCGCATGCCTAAGCATGTTTGATATCGTCAATATTAGTGGTTACTCAACGATATAGCTTGCATGTGCCTTATATTCCTATGGCGATAGTCTAAACCATAATTAACTATTAATACACGACTCTAATCAAGTTTGTAACACCTGATTCAGCTTGTATCAAGCTTATGCTTAGTGGCGTTTTCGTAAAATCACAATCGCGATAGCAACCACGGCCAGCACCATGCAGTACCATGCGTGACTCACAGCCTCAATGGGGCTGATGGTAAAGATAGAGGCGATCAATAATGCCTGTGCACCATAAGGGATCAGTCCCTGCACTATGCAGGAAAAGATATCTAAGATACTGGCCGCACGTTTAGGCGTAACTTGATGTTTCTCGGCTAAGTCTTTGGCGATATTACCCGTTACCACAATCGAAACCGTGTTATTGGCCACACAGGTGTTGGTCAGAGCAACCATGCCCGCAATACCCAGCTCAGAGGCGCGGGTCGATGCTTCACCTTTATGCTTGGAAAAACGGGCGATCAATTTTTCAATCTGTTTATTAACAAACGCTAAGCCGCCTTGTTGCTGCATTAAGGCCGCAAGCCCACCCACTAACATCGACAGAATAAAGATCTCCTGCATGTTGGTGAAACCGGCATAGATATCTTTACCAAAGATGATGAAGTCATAGTCGCTAGTGACTAAGCCCACCGCGCCTGCCAGCAGTATGCCCACGGTTAACACCACAAACACGTTAAGCCCTGAGACTGCCAAGACTAAAATGGTTAAGTAAGGGATCACATTAATAACATCAATTTCTTGTGGGGCAACATCCGCTTGGCCTTGGCCAGCTAGGGTAAATAAGATCATGGTAATGATGGCCGCCGGAATGGCAAAAATCAGGTTTTCTCTGAATTTGTCTTTCATGTGACAGCCTTGGGTGCGGGTCGAGGCGATAGTGGTGTCAGAAATAATCGACAAGTTATCACCAAATAACGCGCCGGAGATCACCGCCCCCGCCATTACCGCTAGCTCGATTTGAGCTTCATTTGCTACGCCGAGCGCAATCGGAGCCACTGCAGCGATGGTGCCCATTGAGGTGCCCATGGCGGTAGCAATAAAGGCGGCAATCACAAAAAACCCTGGTAGTAATAGGTTAGAGGGCACTAACGATAGCCCTAAAGCAACGGTGGCATCGACGCCGCCAGTGGCCTTGGCAACTGAGGCAAATGCGCCCGCCAGTAAATAGATTAAACACATGGCAATAATATTGGAGTGACCAATACCGGCGATAAAGGTCTCTATCCCTTGGTTGAGCTTCTGCTTAGAGATCAGCAGCGCCAGTATGATGGCGGGTAAAATCGCAATGACGCTGGGAACTTGATAAAAGGCAAAGTCTACCCCTTGGTTTTGAAAGTAGACGCCAGCGCCAATAAATAGCGCCAAAAATACCAGCAGGGGCAGTAGGGCAATAAAGGATGCCTGTGGCTCATTAGAGGCGGTGGCATGTTGCTCATGTGTTGGTCTAGTCAATGTGCTTCTCTCACTTCTTACGTCTCGCTCGCGAGTACGTGTCGTTAAAACAGGATGCAGACCCAAGTTCCCATGCCCTCCTTGCTGGAACCTACCGCAGTTATGCGACAGGGGTCATCTCAATTAGCAAGAGGATATGAGATTGAAAGACGTCTGTCAATTTAGACGTCTAGATGTTTTTACTGCTATTTGTTTTGTTTCTGTTAAATCTGTTAGCGCCGCTATTGCACTCGGGTGTTACTGGGTAAGTGAGTGGGCTGCATCAATGGCCTTTAAATATAGCGTCATGGTGCGATTTTGCGCCCGTGCCGTGGTAATCTTGCACTCTCATAACCTAGGGGCATTTACCCGTGGTAATCTTGCACTCTCATAACCTAGGGGCATTTACAGAGAAATCAGATGAAGCTAATCGAGATAGATAAGATCACCTACCGTGAACATTTAAACCGCGTGATCATAGTGTTTATTGCTTGTCTTGCGATCTTGTCGTTACTCATTGGTCAGGTGTTGATCAGTTTGTGGGGCCAAGTCGAAGTGGCGACAGGCGAATCGACGGGTAATTTCCACCTTAATTTTTTAGGCGTACTGTTTGGGTTTGCTGTGTGCGCTGGGGTCTTGTATCGACAGCGGCACCATGCCTATTTTAAAGAGATCTATTATGTGTCGCGTTTAAAGGCGCTACATAATCGCATCTATCGAAAACTCAAAGCCATTAAACTCGCGGCAGAGAAGGATGATGTCAATGCACTGATTATTTTAAGTTTTTATTACACCAGCTTAAAACTTGTCTATCTGTTAGATGATAATACCTTGACCTTAGGCGAGGTGGAGACTGAGCTAAACCGCATTAATCAACAGATTGAGCGTTTAGGGCTAACGGTTGGGGCGCAAGATTTTAGCGCCGAGTTATTAGCGCACTTTTAGGGGACGACTGAGCTTAACCGCTTTTGCCCCTGCTGGCGGGACTCAATAGAAGCGCAGCCGCGCGTTGAACCGACGCTATTAAGCAGGGTTATTCACTCGATCTATCCCTGTCTGATTGAGGAGCGGGTTGCCGACAGCTGAGATGAGCCTGTAGATGGGCGCGCATTGCTTGTTCGGCGCTTGACGGATCACAGCTTAGCACCGCATCGACTAAAGTGTGTATCTCATCTGCCACCCCCATGTCAGGATGGCTTGTCGAATTATTTATCGAGGTTGGATTATCGACATCGGCGATCAGCTGGATAAGCGCTTGATCAATAGCGGTTAAAAATCGGTTATTACACATCATGGCCAGTTGATGGTACACCTGGCTGACTCGGTCGCTGGGCTCGCAATGTTGGGACAATTGCTGCAGTTGCTGGCGCGCCTCATCCGTGCCATGTTGCGCTGCTAATCCTGCCACTATGGGGGCAATGGCTAAGCGGGCTTGGCAGATCTCGGCATAAGACATCTGTCCTAATAAAAACAAGTCTTTGCAGTCATTACTCAGGCGTTCATAGGTCTGCTTTTTGACAAATGCACCGCCGGTAGCGCCCTGCTTTATATCGACCAACCCGCGCGCTTCTAACCCTTTTAATGCCTCTCGTACCACGGTTCGGCTAACTTGAAAGGTTTCAATTAATTCTCGCTCCGAGGGGAGTTTGGCGCCCGCCAGATATTGGCCATCAAAAATAGCATCTCTGAGTTGCTGAAAAACTTCGTTAGACACCTTAATCTGTTTGATTGGTTTGAAAGTGTTCAAGATAAATTCCGTGTGCAGACGAGTCCAAAAATCATACCATAGCAACTCTTTAGTATCTTAGCCAACTCATTAATTTTCGGTGTGAATCTCCCTAATTTACCTTGCAGTGTGAGGCAATAGTCTATCGGCAAAAATGCGGGTTTATTGTGTAAAAGCGTGAGCCTGTCTGCAGGAAAAACAATTGTGTGACCTTTTATACAAATGTGATTAACGCAAATGTACAGCAAAAATCATATGTCATACATTTAACGTATACTTGTTGTTGTGAGGGGGAAGCCCCAATCGATAGCATGGTTAAGTGATTTCATGTGAGTTGAGCCTTTTAGCGCCATGTGGTTATGGCGCTTTTTTCTCAAATCGCATTTTCCTCAAATCTAACTGAGGCGATCCACTTAACCATCTTGCTAGTGATCTCGCATATGGGGATGGCAACAACAAGTTCGAAAAGGTCGGCTATTTCAGCCTTGATGACCGTAAAGTTGCGGCCAGTATGAAATAGCGCCACTTCGATGTTGTTACATCGTCAGTTTTGAGCAATTTAGCCTGAGGTCAATATGAAAAGAGCAACTCTCACCCTAACAGCCGTGGTGCTCACAGCTACCACGCTTACTCGCCACGGATCATGGGAAGTATAATAATGAAAAAATCCTACCTATCACTCTTAGTTCTTACTGCCATGTCGATTCCGGCGATGGCCGATAGCAGCGTCGAGCAGATGTTTAGTCAAGGTCAAATGAAAGCCGAGTTACGCTTGTTTGATTTTACGCGTGATTTTGATGACGCCACCACCACTAAGCACGATACCTCTATCGGTGGATTATTTTACTACCAAACCGCTGCCGTTAATGGCATTAGCTTTGGCACCAGTTTTGCCTCGGCGAATCCGATTTGGATCAACGATAACAATAATGTGTATGGCTTAGTGGCCCGCGATGCCAATGGCGATCATGCTGATGTTAACCGTCTACAGGAATACTTTGTGCAGGGCCAGTGGTGGAATACCCGCTTTAAACTAGGCGCGCAAGAGATGGATACCCCTTGGTTGAATCGTCATGATATTCGCGCTATCCCGCGCACTTACCGCGGTTTTTCAGCCATTAATAACAGTATCGATAATCTGACTTTGTCGGCTTTTTATGTGACCGATTCGATGAACTGGTCTGATAATGGATTTGTCTCACTCGATGATGTGCTGCAGGCTAAGCGCGCTGGTGAGGGGATCACCTCTGATGTGGCCGATAATCCTATGTACATCATAGGCGCTAAATATCAGCTACCGTTTGAACAAGTTAATGCCGTGGCCGATGTGTGGCATTACAACATGGAGGATGTGTTTAATCAGACTTACGCAAGGTTGTACCTGTCTACGCCTGTTGGCGAGGGAAAGTTGTACCTTAAACCTACCTATTTAACCCAAGCGTCATCGGGCGATGAAACCGCTGGTGCACTAGATACCTATCAATATGGTTTGCACGCTGGGGCAAAATATGCCGGGCTTGATGTCACCCTGATGTACGCCAAAACCGGTGATGATGCCTTACTCGCCCCTTGGGGTGATGAAAAGGCGGTGATCCAGCAGGTGTATCAGGCGGGTCGAGCCAATGAAGAGGTATATGCCCTTAAGGTGGGTTACGATTTTTCTAAGATGGTGACTGGCTTATCTGCCTATGTCCATTATGGTGAATATGATGTACCAGAAGGCGCTGGTAGTGACTTTAACCAGACCGATTTTTCGGTGAGCTATGGTTTAGATAAGTGGCTACCGGGTTTAAGTTGCCGTGCGCGCTATGCCTTAGTCGATATGGATAACGGCGAAGATCTCAATGATTTACGCCTCTATCTTAAGTACAGCTTTGTACTGGGCAATAGTTAATCTGCACCTATACTCCCCATCTCATTAAAGAGCCTGTTTAATGTGATGGGGATGCATCATACCGATTAAGAGACCGATTAAGCGCAACCCAGTGGCGATCGCCTCACGCTCGTCACTGGGTTTGCCACTTGATAGGCTCTAACTGGACATATCTAGGCCAAACACTTCATTAAACGCCGCCATCAACAGCTCGACCTTGGCCGTTTCTCGCGCCGAGTGCTTATACACCATCGACAAATTAAACGGATAACTGGCGGCATCGCCGTGAATTATCTTCATCTGCCCCGTCTCTAGCTCTTGCTGGATATAGCTTAGCGGCAGGTATCCAATATAGCAGCCCGATAGAATTAAGGTTTTACGAGTATCAAACTGATACGCTTTTGCCGACAAGTTTAAGCGCTTTAATTGTTCGCGCCCATCGGGGTCAATATCGACGCCAGGGTGGATAGAGGCGGTCTTTGACAGCATTTCGGCGCTGATCTCGCTATCGCTGAGTTCAAAGTAGGGGTGCTGAGCGCTGCAGCACAGATAGATGGGCTCGCTAAACAGTGTGCGGTAGTGTAATCCTTCAATCTGCTGATAGCTGGGCAGTAAGCCCACATGGGCCTTATCTTGCAGTAACGACTTCTCGATATGATGCAGCGCTTCGCCGTCTAAAATCAGGTGTAGCTGGGGTTGGCGCGCATGGATGTAAGCCACCACCTGCGCCAGTTTCTGTTGCATGGTGTGATCTAACTGATCGGCACATAAGATCACCAGTTCGCCGATCAACTCCTCGCCTAGATTATTGACAAACATAGAGAAATCATTGAGTGAGTCAAACAGTTCGATGCAGGCGTGATACACGGCTTGTCCCGCCTCGGTCAGGGCAAATCCGCCACGCCCTCGGCTGCACAATTTCAGTTTCATGCGGCTTTCAAGGTTGGCCATATGCACGCTAATGGTCGAGCGGGTGACACCCAGTTCGGCTTCGGCTGCGGCAAAGCCGCCATTCTCCACTACGGTGCGAAAAATGCGCAGCAAGCGTAGGTCATATTCGGTGACAGCCTTAGGGATGATCGATTGCTTGCTCATAAGTTTTGCCGCCATAAAACATTGTGTTGATTATTTTGTATTTAACCTGAGTTGCTTTTGCTATTCAATAGACAAATTAGTGACTAAAAGCTCAGCCCTTTTGATTTGGAGTATTTATGCAGGGAATTAAAGATAGCCAGTTAATCAAGCTCGCCTCATATATCGACGGTAACTGGGTCGATAGCGCCGACCGTTTTGCGGTGGTCAATCCCGCCAATCAACAGGTGGTGGCCGAGGTGGCTAATGCTGGCTGTGATGAAACCCAAGCGGCGATAGTGGCCGCTAAAAAAGCCCTGCCAGCGTGGTCAAAAAAGAGCGCCAATGAGCGCGCCGCACTGATGCGTAAATGGTTTAACTTGATGATGCAACATCAAGACGATTTGGGGCGCATATTAACCCTAGAGCAGGGTAAGCCGTTGGCAGAAGCCAAGGGTGAAATTGCCTATGGCGCCGCCTTTATCGATTGGTTTGCCGAAGAGGGCAAGCGTGTCTACGGCGACACCATTCCGGCGCCAGCCAGTGACAAGCGTATTATTGTGATCAAGCAGCCAGTTGGTGTGGTGGCCTCGATCACTCCCTGGAACTTCCCCAACGCGATGATCGCCCGTAAGGCTGCAGCGGCCTTAGCGGCAGGCTGTACTTTTGTGGCGCGCCCTTCGCCGTCTACTCCCTTGTCGGCACTCGCCATGGCTGAGCTGGCCGAGCGCGCCGGGATCCCAGCCGGGGTGTTTAATATTGTGGTGGGTGAAGATGCTGCGGGTATGGGTAAGGTACTTACCCAGCATCCCGACGTGGCTAAGTTTACCTTTACCGGCTCCACTGCGGTGGGCAAAATTTTACTGGCCCAGTGCGCCACCAGTGTGAAAAAAGTGTCGATGGAGCTGGGTGGCAATGCGCCCTTTATCGTATTCGATGATGCCGATATCGACGCCGCCGTGCAGGGCGCTTTAGTGTCGAAATACCGCAACGCGGGTCAAACCTGTGTATGTACCAACCGCATCTTAGTGCAAAGCAAGGTGGCCGCCGAGTTTACCGAAAAATTCAGCGCCGCCGTGGCGGGTTTGCAGGTCGGAGATGGCTTGAGCGACGGGGTCACCGTTGGTCCGATGATCTCTAAAACCGCGGTCGATGATGTGCTAAAGCTGGTGGACGACACTGTGGCCAGTGGCGCGACAGTGATTGCTGGCGGTGGGCGCAGCGAGTTAGGCGAAAGCTTTCTCGCGCCTATGATAGTCACCGGCGTCACCAATGAGATGGCGCTGGCGCGTAACGAAATTTTTGGCCCTGTCACACCTATCATTAGTTTCGACGATGAAGCGCAAGCCTTGGCGCTGGCTAACGATACCGAATATGGTTTAGCGGCTTATTTCTATGCCCGCGATATTGGCCGTATTTTCCGCATCGCCGAGGGACTTGAGTATGGCATGGTTGGCGTCAACGAAGGCATTATCTCTAATGCGGCTGCGCCTTTTGGCGGCGTAAAACAATCGGGTAATGGCCGTGAAGGGTCAAAATATGGACTCGATGATTATTTAGAAATTAAGTACCTGTGCCTTGGCGGACTGGATAAGTAACTCAATAAGATTAAAGGATTTCAAAATGAGCAACGCAGATTTACAAGCACGTAAAGTGAACGCCATCGCCCGTGGTCAGGGCAACGCTTATGCCGCCTATGTTGAACGTGCCAGCAATGCTGAGCTGTGGGATGTGGAAGGCAAACGTTATATCGATTTTGGCACAGGCATCGCCGTGTGTAATACCGGCCACAGCCATCCAAAAATAGTCGAAGCCGTTAAGGCGCAGCTGGATAAATTTAGCCACACCTGCGTGATGGTTAATCCTTATGAATCGGCGGTTGAACTGGCCGAAAAGCTGACCGCTATCGCCCCGGGGCCGAGTGATAAGAAAGCGATTTTTGTGACCACTGGCGCCGAAGCCGTGGAAAACTGCGTCAAAATCGCCCGTGCGCACACGGGGCGTCGCGGCGTTATCGCCTTTAATGGTGGTTTTCATGGCCGCACCAATTTAACCATGGCGTTAACGGGTAAAATCAGCCCGTATAAGCATCAGTTTGGTCCCTTTGCCGGCGATATCTTCCACGCGCCTTATCCAATGGCGCTGCATGATGTGAGCGTGAAAGATTCACTTAAGGCGATTGAAAACCTGTTTAAGGTCGATATCGCCCCTTGCGATGTGGCAGCGATTATTGTTGAGCCAGTGCAGGGCGAGGGCGGGTTTTATATTGCGCCACCTGAATTTTTACAGGCACTGCGCGCGCTGTGTGATAAACATGGCATTGTATTAATTGCCGATGAAATTCAAAGTGGTTTTGGCCGCACCGGCAAGATGTTTAGCTTCGAGCATGCCCAGGTGGAGCCGGATCTTATCACCATGGCGAAAGGCATTGCCGGCGGCTTCCCTCTGGCGGCCGTGGTGGGTAAGAGTGACATTATGGATGCGCCACTTCCCGGTGGTCTTGGTGGCACTTATGGTGGCTCGCCCGTGGGCTGCGTGGCGGCGCTGGCTGTGCTAGAGGTGATCGCCGAAGAACACTTAGTTGAACGTGCGGCGCACATTGGCGCGACATTTAACGAGCATTTGAGTGCGTTGCAACAGCGTTATCCGCAGTTGATTGGCGAGGTGCGCAATCAAGGCGCGATGATCGCCATGGAGCTGTTTGTCGATGGTGATAAAGAGCAACCCAATACGGCTCTGACTCAAGCCATTATCGCCAATGCCGCCGAGCATGGCTTAGTGCTACTGGCCTGTGGTTTTTACGGTAACGTGATCCGTTTCTTGCCCGCATTAACCATTAGCGATGAGATTATGCTTGAAGGACTGGAGAAATTTAATCAGTTGTTTGCTGCTGTGGCAAAATAATACCAGTCAAATGACCATGATTAAAATGGGCTTGTTTGAGGCATAAGTGGAGCTGGCGTGACCATAACTAGCCGGTATCTTACCCTTCAAGCGTGAGCCGATAACGAATGCGATTGCAAGCACAGCAACGCATGGTATCAAGGGTTTAGTCGCACTCGTGACTAAGCCCTTTTTTATGCTGGTAAGACTCAGGTTATCTAGCTAATTTATCGTGATTAATCCATAGTATGAGCTTGAATAAGCGCGCCAAGCGCGTGAAAATGCCTACTGGCAGATTATTTAAGCGGGTCACTTGGCCTGCACCTTATGGAGTAAAGCGTTTGGAGCACATAGTTTGGAATATCGATCCTGTGATGATCTCGTTCATGGGACTCAAAATACATTGGTATGGCGTGCTGTTTGCCGTGGCGATCGCCAGTGGTTTTCAGGTGATGAAACGCATTTATGTGCGTGAAGGTTTAGATGTAGAGTCGTTAGATAATCTGCTGATTTACTGTGTTGTAGGCATCATTGTTGGTGCTCGCCTCGCCCATGTATTGTTTTACGACCCGGGCTATTATTTTGCCCATCCGCAGAAAATTTTAGCGATTTGGGAAGGCGGCCTCGCCAGTCACGGCGGCGGCTTAGGCGCCATCTTAGCCCTGTATTATTACCATACTAAGACTAAAATGCCGTTTCTGTTTTTACTCGATCGCTTAGCGATCGCCACCGCCATCTTTGGCTTCTTTGTGCGCATGGCTAATTTTGCTAACTCAGAGATCTTAGGAGTGGTCACCGATAAGCCTTGGGGCATTATTTTCGAGCGTATCGATCGCCTGCCACGCCATCCGGCGCAGCTATATGAAGCATTGGCTTATTTAACCATCTTTATCACCTTGTGGTTCATCTATCGCACCACCCAGATGAAGCAAAAGCAGGGGGCGATTTTTGGGCTATTTTTAGTGCTGGTGTTTAGCGCGCGGTTTATCATCGAAGAGATCAAGGTAAAGCAGGCGGCCTATGCCCAAGACTGGGTCATTAGTGCAGGCCAGATGTTGAGCGTGCCCTTTCTGATTGTGGGTGTGGTCTTATTAGCGCGGGCTTATTTATCACGGCGTCAGGCTTAATCGCCAATAAACCTCCACTTGGCTGATACTCATGAGCTGTATCAGCCAGGTGACCTCATTCCCCCTATACAAAGCTATTATTGGTCTCTCGGCCGACTAACGTTACCCTGCTAACCATTAAAAAAGGATGTCGATGTCTTACGAAATTATCCTACTGGGCATTGCGGCGCTAATAGCCATCGGCATTTTATTACACCACCCGTCTAAAACCTTAGGCTTACCTAGCCTGTTAATTTTTATGGTGGTGGGCTTAGCCTTGGGCAATGGCGAATTTAATTTTGTGTATGATAATTTGGCCGTGACCTCGACGGTTGGCGCGATCGCACTTAATGTGATCGTGTTTGTTGGCGGCATTAATACTTCCACCGATAGCATTAAGCTGGCCTACAAAGAGGGCGGTGTATTAGCAACCTGCGGTGTGGTGTTGACGACCTTATTGTTGGCATTAATGCTCTATCCGCTCACCAGTTGGAGCCCTGTTATCTGCCTGTTGTTTGCAGCTATGGTGTCATCTACCGATGCGGCGGCGGTGTTTTCTATCCTTGAGGCGAAAAAACTTAAATTAAAGCAGCAGACCGATCGTATTTTGGAGTTCGAATCGGCCACCAACGATCCTGTCGCACTGGTGATGGTGATGATTTTAACCGGTATTGCCCTCGCGCCTAATGAGGCGATATCGGCATGGGAGATAGGCCAAACGTTAGTGCTGCAAATTCTGTTGGGGATCTTAATCGCCTTTGTGGTGGCTAAGTTGGGGGTGTGGGCGCTTAACCATATTCAGCTGCAAGAGTATGGCCTGATCCCAGTATTTGTCTTGGCTTGCTTTGTGATTGCTGCCTATGGCAGTGATTTGGCGGGCGGCAATATTTTGATCGCGTCCTACGTCGCAGGGGTGGTGATGGGCAACGGCATCAAACGCGGCGGCGAAGTGACGCGTCACTTCTTTAACAGCATGTCGTGGTTAGCCCAGTCACTGATGTTTATCATCCTAGGCTTGCAGATGTTCCCGCAAACCTTAGTGTCGGTATTTACTTTGTCACTGCTGCCGGCGGCATTGTTGATGTTTGTGGCACGGCCACTGGCGGTGCAGTTGTGTTACTTGCCCTTTAGGCAGGCCAGTTGGCAAAAACGATTGTTTATCTCATCGATTGGGCTCAAAGGGGCAACTCCTATCGTGTTTGCATTAATTCCGGCGGCCGCTGGCGTGGATGGCGCGATAGAGTTGGTGCATATGGTGTTCTTTATGGTGCTGTTTTCTATTGTACTGCAGGGGGCTGCCATTGAGCCGCTAGCAAAAAAGCTCAAGCTTAATCGAGACGATTAATCGATTTGTAGAGTGATATTTTTTGGGTTCGAGTTGATAAAGTAAAGTCGTTGGCCGCGTCATCTGAGGTGGTTTAACGGTGTTTGATGAGGCGGCCAATTTAGTCAATCGTGCTTACTTTAAGCGATAGATCACTTCGACTCTGTCGCTCACAGTGGTTTGCGCCTGCTGGTAACTCTCGGCTATGCTGGCTTTTGGCGCAGCGTCCATGCGATACATCACCGGCTGCACTGGGCGTTGCTCAATATAGCGGATCTGCCACACTCTATCTAACTCTGCACCGAATCCGGCGGCTAAGGCTTTGGCCTTTTGCTCGGCATCGGCTATCGCTTGCTGGCGTGCTTGTGCGATAAGTTCGGCGGTTTTACTCGACGTAAAAGCAATGTGATTAATCCGATTGATGCCCTGCTCAAGTGCGGTATCTAAAAGGTTATTTAGCTTTGCGAGCTCAACTACGGTCACGGTCACTTGGCGACTGGCGCGATAACCCACCTCGGTGGTGGTGCGGGTGTCACTGTCATATTGCTGTTTAGCTTGCAGCGAAAGGTTGGCGCTGTGGATATGCTGGCGCTCGACGCCTGCTTCGGCCAGGCGGGCAAGAAAATCGGCGACCGCCTTATCTGAATTCGCCTTAGCCTCTGCCGGAGTCTTAGCTTCGCTGACCACTTCTACTACCAGTTCGGCCATATCGGCCTTGATCATCACTTGGCTGGTGCCGACGGTTTCGATATGGGGAAAGTCGATGCCGCTCGCCATGGCAGTGGCGCTGGCAAAACCAAGGGCTGTGGCCAATATGCTGCTGGTAATGAGCCTTGCTAAAGGTAATTTTGTCATACTTAACTCCAAGTGAAGATACGCTTAATACACTATGATGGACTGTTATTGAGTCCGGTTGCTGGTATACACGGAGCAAAATTGAAAAGGGGTTAATTTAATTTATATTTTATGCCATTAGCAGATCGTTAGCGTCATGAGTTTGATAACAATGGCAGTAAAAAGCCCTGCTGGAGGGTAACAGGGCTGGTGGGATTTCAGCGTAAAAGACACTAAGACTGGCAGATGATATTATCGCTTAGGGCGTCTAGAGTGCGATGGCTTACCTTTACTGGCGCCAGCTGGTTTTTTCTTTTTACCATGATTTTGCATAAAGTGCTCAGGGCCTTCAATCTTGTCCCGTAGCGATTTATTGGGTTTCTTGGCAGGCTTTTTGACCGCTTTTTTAGGTGCTTTTTTGTCTTCAGAAGAGGAGTGTTCGATAAGCTTAAACAGGGTTGACAGCTCCTCCTCATCTAAGTCACGCCACTCGCCTAAAGGTAAGCCTTTGAGCGTAACGTTCATTATGCTTTGGCGTTCAAGCTTGGTTACTTCAAAGTTGAAATGTTCACACATTCTGCGGATTTGGCGGTTAAGGCCTTGTACCAATACGATTTTAAATACAAAAGTAGAGATCTGCTCTACCTTGCACTTCTTGGTTATCACCCCAAGCATGGGCACGCCAGCGCGCATACCTGTTAAAAACGCCTCAGTGATCGGTTTGTTCACTGTCACCACATATTCTTTGTCGTGATTGTTGCCGGCACGCAAAATCTTATTGACCAGATCGCCATTGTTGGTTAGGAATATCAGCCCTTGAGAGTCTTTATCTAAGCGGCCAATGGGAAATACCCGCTCGCTATGGTTAACGAAGTCGACGATGTTATCGCGCTCGGTGCTTTCGGTGGTGCTGACGATGCCGACAGGTTTATTTAAGGCGATAAACACCAAGTCGTCGGCGTCTCTTGGTTCAATATCACGGCCATTAACCTTCACTTTATCGCCAAATGAGACTTGATCGCCTATTTGAGCACGTTTGCCATTAATAAAAACATTACCTTGCTCGATAAAACGATCGGCTTCTCGGCGAGAACAAATACCACTTTCACTGATGTACTTGTTAAGACGGATCCCAGCTTCGCTCACAATGGCTTCCTTTGAAAAGAGGAGCGCTTTTCGCGTTCCGAGTTATGGGCGCCAATTGCAGGGCGCAGTAAGCGTAAATGCTATCACATTCACCTGCACTTGGGATCGCTAAAAATCGTGCCGATAGGGCTAGTTGGTGCTGTAGGGATTGAGTAAAGCATCGCGCCAATAGTACCAAAGTGAATTTATAGTCAAATAAACGGCATAATTATTGACACTTAAAGGGGGGGTGCTTATAGTCTGTGCCAGTGCAGTTTTTATCGAAAAAGAGAGTTTAAAATGAGCAAATCCGTGTTATTAGGCAGTTTTAGCTTGGTTGTAGCCTTGTTGTTAACTGGATGTGGTAAAAGTGATGATGTATTAGTGGTTGGTACCAATGCAGCCTTCCCCCCTTTTGAATATGTGGGTGGTACTAGTGGCGATGAAATCAAGGGGTTTGATATTGATTTAGCACGTCAGATAGCTAAAGACGCCGGTAAGACCTTAAAGGTCGAAAACATGAAGTTTGATTCGCTAATTGTGGCCTTAAACTCAGGTAAAATTGATTTTATCGCCTCGGGGATGACCATCACCCCTGAGCGGCAACAAAGCGTTAATTTTTCTCAGCCCTACTACGAAGCAACCCAAGTGGTATTAGTGAATAAAAATCAAATGGGCATCAATAGTATCGCTGACTTACAAGATAAACATTTTGCGGTGCAATTGGGTTCAACTGCCGACATTATGGCAAAGCAATATACCCAACAATTGACCGCCTTTAATACCGGTTTTGAAGCCATTATGGAGCTTAAAAACGGTAAGGTGGATCTGGTGCTATTTGACAGTGAGCCAGCGGCCAATTACCTCGCCAAAAACCCAGACCTAAAACAGATCACACTCGACTTCGAGCCTGAGTTCTATGGGTTTGCCGTGGCCAAGGGGCAACCTGAACTCCTTAACAGCATTAACACCACCTTGGCCAATATGAAAGCCAATGGCCAGTATGATGCTCTGATCGCCCAGCATATGAAGTGAGCACCCTATGATTGATGCAATTAACGCTTCATTGTTTACGCCCATTGGCGACGATGGTTTAATCGGTATCTTGCTGATTTTAAATGGTCTAAAAGTTACCCTCATTGTCACCTTTTTCGCCATGATCTTAGGGGCAATATTGGGTATCACCACCACCATGATGAAGATGTCATCAAAGTGGTACCTGCGTTGGCCTGCCGATCTATATGTGGGCGTTATTCGAGGTACACCGGTAGTTGTGCAGTTAGTGATCCTTTACTTCATCGTATTGTCCTCTTTAGATGTCGACAAGGTCACCGCCGCCATTATCGCCTTTGGCCTTAACAGTGGCGCCTATATTTCTGAGATTATCCGCGCCGGTATCGAAGCGGTGGATAAAGGCCAAACTGAGGCGGCGCGCTCCTTAGGCTTATCTCAAGGGATGACCATGAAAGAGGTGATTATGCCGCAGGCGGTGAAGAAGATTTTACCCGCCCTTGGCAATGAGTTTATCGTGCTATTGAAGGAGACGGCGGTCATAGGGTTTATTGGCGGGGTTGATTTGATGCGCGCCGGAGAGATCATTCGTAGCCGTACCTTTGAAGACAGCGTGCCGCTATTTACCTGTGCATTAATCTATCTGCTACTGACGTACAGCTTCACCTTTATGCTGTCGAAATTTGAAAAGAGGCTAAAGCAAAGTGATTAAAATAAGCAATTTACATAAAAGCTTCGGTGATAATCAGGTGCTTAAAGGGATTAATCAGCATGTCGCTCGTGGCGAAGTGGTGAGCGTCATTGGCCCAAGCGGCAGTGGTAAGAGTACTTTTTTACGCTGTATCAACTTGCTGGAGCAGCCGACCGAAGGTGATATCGCTATCGATGGTCAGTCGATCACGGCTAAAGGCGCCTGCATCGATAAGCTACGTCAAAAAGTGGGGATGGTGTTTCAAAATTTTAATCTGTTTCCCCATAAAACCGTGATGCAAAACATTACCCTAGCCCCGGTAAAACTCGGCTTGATGAAACAAGCCGAGGCCGACCGTCAGGCGCTTGAGTTGCTGGCACAAGTGGGCTTGCAAGATAAGGCCAATGCCTATCCAGCGAGCTTATCGGGTGGCCAAAAGCAACGGGTGGCCATTGCTCGCGCCTTGGCGATGAAGCCAGAATTAATGCTATTTGATGAGCCCACCTCGGCGCTCGACCCTGAAATGGTCGGCGATGTGCTCGATGTGATGAAGTCCTTGGCATTAGCGGGGATGACCATGGTGATTGTTACCCATGAGATGGGTTTTGCACGAGATGTATCCGACAGGGTTATTTTTATGGACGGTGGCTATGTGGTGGAAGACAGTTCACCGCAGGCGCTGTTTAGTGCCCCTAAAGAGGCGCGTACACAGGCCTTTTTAAGCAAGGTGTTGCGCTAATGGGAGGATTATCAATATCTTGATGTAAGTGCTGATAATACGGCTTTTAGTGGACGTGTAATAAAAAGGCAAGCTTTCTAGCTTGCCTTTTTGTTGGTTGCATTTTATGCACCTGACACCGCCTTAGGCTCATCGGGGCTTTACGCCTGCTCACATAGACTCATCGGGTGTAAATGCAGCTGTTTTAAATGAAGGTAGCACGCCGGTCGCATCACTGGAGCCACTACTACAACCACAGCCATCGCTGCACACTGGTGTCAAGTTGGTGTAATTGAGCTGTGAATGACTGTGATGGTAGCGCGCCTGCATATCGTGTAGTTTATTGATAAGCATAGTCTTTAAACAGTTAGCTAACGGCTCGATGATCCTCTGATGACAATGGAGATAATAACTGTCGCAAGGTAGGCCGCTGGTGGACATCCACAGCTGGGAGACATCGATAAATCCCACGTCGCTGCGATGCTCAAAGTAGGGCAGTGACATCACTGATGACAGCAAGCAGATATCATCACTTCTGCTGGTATGGTCGACTAACATACGTAAGCTTGGGCTTCGCAGCACAATATTAACATCGATATTGTGCGCCTGAGCATATTGCTCTATCGCATGCAGCTGTTGCTCATGTAGGTTGGCGTTGACTAGGGTGATGTTGTAGTCGAATAGATCGATCAGAGGTTGCGTCGAGCTCAAGATCGGGTGGTCGCTTCTGGCCACCATAAAGAAATGATCGATATCGCCAAGCTTTATATTATTCACCATGGGATGGTGGATAGGTTCGGTGGAGATGGTGCAATCAATTTTACCCTGACACAAGCGCTGGCTGATGTTTTCGGACCAAGGCACTACATTAATATTGACCCCACCTTCAATGCAGTGACAGGTGTGCTTTAGGTTGTTCATCACCATTAATGACCACTGCTCATAGGTGGCTATCGTCAACTGAAATGGCTCTAAGGTTTTGCCTATGGTGGTCGCAATAATTTTGTCGTATTGCTCAAGAATCGTCTGCACCATAGGGTAGAGGCGCAGCGCAATATGGTTGGGCTCGAAGCCATACTGCTGACGGATAAAGAGCTCGTTTTCTAACACCTCACGCATGCACATCAATGAACGACTGACTTTAGATTGAGTCGTCAGCAGTTTTTCGGCAACCGCAATGCCATTCTTAAGCTCAACCAAGCCGATAAAGACCTGTAAGGTAAAATAATCTAAGCGGCTGATCCGTTTGTTCATAGCTTGGCTCCTTGTGTTGTCGGTGCCTGAGGATAGCTTTAGGTCACCGAAAGGTTCACGGTTCGCTAATCGATGCGCTTAAACCCCTCCATAATGCACTGGTTATACCACTGGCGAGCAAATAAAACTGCGCCAGTGGTCACAATTGCATCAACTATGTAAACCAAACCGCTCGAACCTAAGCACTTATAAGCGATATTTATGGCGTTTGCTGGTGACTTTTTTTAGGTAGTTACGGCTTTCTTGTCGAATATGGCGCTGGGTTAAAAACCAATAAAACTCGCTGCGAGTCATGTTATTGATGCGGGCTAAGGCTTGGCGCCGATCGCCGCGAGGATTAAGGCTCTTCCATAAATTACCTGTGCCACCGTTATAGCTTGATATCACCGCGTATTCGCGCTTCTGTGGATCGTCAATGCCTTTAAGGTAACGGCTAGAGAGCAGGTGTAAATAGCCCGTCGCCACCTCAATATTTTTTTGTGGTTGGTATAAATAGGCCGCGGACGGCGTATGGGCGTAGCCTTTGATTAAGTTGAAATAATCCCGCCCAGCGGTAGCCGCCTTTATCTGCATTAACCCCAGTGCGTTGGAGCGTGATTTGGCTAATGGATTAAAGGCGCTTTCGGTCTCCATGATCGCCATGATCAGATCGGGCTTAACCCCGTAGGTGCGCGCCGACTGACGCACAAACTCAATATACTTACCGCCAGCAATTTGGGTGTGATTGTTAACCATGCGAATGGTCACCCGCAAGCGAGTGCCTTGCTGATTAAGATTCTGGTTTATAAGATAGTCGGCAAAGCGCGCCGCACGCCAATGAAAGGCGATGGGTTGACCGTCGTGATCGTGGACCTGCCCCCAGAAAAAGGGCTTCTGCTTACTATTGATGAGGCCAAAATCGTTTGCGGTTTTGGCGTCGATCACCTCGGGATCGATCTGAGTCAGCAGCACCTGAATCACCGCCTGTTTAAGTGAGGCCTTATTCACGCTTTCTACCACAATCAGCCCACGTTCAAAGTCGACGTAGGTGTGCTCTTGCTCGGCCTGATTAAGCACCAATACCGATGGCGCTAAGTGGGGAGTGTTGTGTTGATACTCGCGCAGTAACGCGGCAACATCGGTCTCATATTGGCTCAGATCTAGGCTCAATGCATTGCAGCAATACAGCAAAAAAAAGCCAGCAATAGTATGATATTTGTTCATTTATCAACGCATTAAGCATAGGTGTTATTCGTTAGCAGTATACGTGCTCGGCGCACTGGGGTTCAATGCTTGTTTGGTAAAGATGAGCGCCAGTACGCATCTGCTCATGGTGCGTACTGGCGAGATAAGGATTATGCCAAGTGCTGATGGTATCACCTAGGCGATGGTCATCTGCCCGGTATAGAGAATAAAGTTACGCAGTAAAAATACGCCTATTAAACTAAAGCTGGCCGTGACTGCCACATAAGTAAATTTACGGTCGGCCGATACCTTCATCCACAAATTAAAGGCCAGTGGCAAGGTTAAACCGATACCGATAACCCCGCCCCAAAATACCCAACCCCAGAAGCCATAACCGATAGCGTTCAGCGCCGCCACTTGGC
The DNA here is from genome assembly GCF_059338445.1 of Shewanella sp. 492. Classification (NCBI taxonomy): domain Bacteria; kingdom Pseudomonadati; phylum Pseudomonadota; class Gammaproteobacteria; order Alteromonadales; family Shewanellaceae; genus Shewanella; species Shewanella sp. 492. The sequence continues at coordinate 3,372,848 of NZ_CM181702.1, read as the reverse complement.
TTTGACCGCCCGACAAAATCAGCCCGACAAAGAAGGTGAATAGTAGGCCAATTTCCACCAAGATCATCGGGATCTCAATACCATGAATAAAGCGCACCTCAACCCCATTGGGATTACCGCGCAGCAATACGCCGCCCAGTAAGGTGGCCGCTGCACCCGAGGAGAGTCCCGAGATTAAAAACAGTAAGGGTAATACCGGATTATTCAGTAGCGGGAACCCTATTAGCGCCGACAACAAGAAGCCGGTATAGGCGCCCAAGGATATCGACAAGATCACTAAGATACCTGTAATGGCCGCCTCTTTGTCTACTAGCCAGCGAAGTCCGCGCTGCAGCCACATCAACCTAGCCCCCAATAATTGCAAGATTGCTTTGTTAAAGATGCAGCCTATCCAAGCAAACAGCACGACCTGATAGGCCATGAGTACCAGCACCCCCATCGACATCACAGAGGTGATATTGTAAAACACCAAAATCTTCCAAAAATCCAGTGGCTTGGTTAAATCGATAACCAAGATCCCCAAGCCGCCAAACACGGCCAAGGGAGCGATGATCGCCGCTGCTTGCACAAAGGGTGAATGGTAGGCTTCGCCCGCTAACTTAAAATGTTTGAGCATGATGGCAAAAAACACAGCGCCAGCAGATAAGCCAGCTAAAAACAGATAGATGGCAATAGGCCAATGCCATACTAGGCCTTCGAAATGAAAAGCACTCATAGCATTATCTCCCCATCGATGGTTTGAATATGGAACAACTTAGGCCGGGTGCCCAAGTCCACTTTGGCGCGGTAGGTGGGTTTACTTTTAAGCAGCTGAACTAAGGCCGAATCGGCTTCCTTAAGGTTGCCAAAGGTCAATGCCTTGGTGGGACACGCCATTACGCAAGCGGGTTGCAACCCTTGCTTTAACTGGGTTTGCTGGCAAAAATCACACTTATCGGCGGTGCGTGTCTCAGGGTTAATAAAGCGTACCTGATAAGGGCAAGCGGCAATGCAGTACTGGCAACCGACGCAGCGCTCTTCATGTACTGCCACAATGCCGGTGTGCTGGTCGATATAAGCTGCACCTGTGGGGCATACTCTGACGCAAGGCGCGGCTTCGCAGTGCTGGCAAGAGACTCGGCTAAAGCGGTAACTCTGGTTGGGATATTCACCAAAAGGACCACGGCGCTCAATTTTGACTCGGGTAACCCCCTCCGGCACCTGATTGACCTCACGGCAGGCTTCAACGCAAGCGTTGCAGCCGATACAGGCATTTTCATCGTGCACCATGGCGTATTTAATATCGGCCTCAGGGGAATCGCCGCTACGCTCGGCTAACGGAGATTGAGTGATGCCATAAACAGAGGCGCCGGCCAGCAGTGCCCCACATCCTTTAAGAAACTGGCGTTTTGAACGTTGCATAACATGCCTCCTATGGATTGACCTTATGGCAGGTGACACATAACTGGCTATGTTGCTGACGGTTTAACGACAACATAGGATCTGATTCTGGGTGAAGCTGGTGGCATTGAGCGCAACTGACCCGCACAGCATGGACGTTGTGAGTCCAGTCGGCAGCCGCCAAGGTTTCATTATCATGACAGGTAAGACACATCGTCGCTTGTTGCTGGGCTGATTGTGGGCTGTCGATGCCAAATTGGTTGATGATAGAGCCTTTTTTAGGATGACTGCCTTTTTCACCGTGGCAGTCTTGGCACTGGATGGCTAGGCCAGAATTGCCATGCAGGCCGAGCATTTGGCCATTACGTTTATGGCATTTGAGGCAGGTATCGCTGTTGGTCGTGGTCGTGTTGGCCTGGGCGGTATCGGCACTAACGCTGGTAATGGGCAGGACACAGCAAATTAATGCGGCGGCGCTAAATGTAAGCAGTATCGAGATGTAACGGCTGATGTGGCACATACCGTATCCTTACACCTTAGGGTGAGCATGACCTCGGGCGGAGGAGAGAGCGCCAAAGTATCGGGTTGACGCTCGGTTGGGCAATAATAGCTAAGATAACGTTAACCATTAGGCGGCAAGCGCATTGCGCAGCAGTATTTCATCACACTGCTTATGTTTATCTAACTTGATAAATTGCACACCAATGTAATCTAAACATTTTTCGATAAACTTAATCTGTTCTGGTGAGCTGCTATTAGGATCGCTCATCACCAGTTTAACCGCCGAAGACTCGTTGTCGACGACCACATAATCTAGGTGGCAATGTTCCATAAAGTCTTGCACCTCTTCGTGGTTTCTGACTGAATCATCAATATCAACCACGTTAACCAGAGACGCCCCGTACAGCACATCGTAGCGATTGCTCGCGATCGATTTTAAGCTTTTGAGAAACTGCATAGACTCTTGGTCAAGCAGATGAGGTTTAATGCTAACGGCCGCATCAACCATCTGTACATCACTTGATCTAAAGAATTTAATGCACGTCATTACGAAGGTCACGATAACGAGAGGCACAATAATAAATAAAACAAAGTACATAAATGCATAACTTAAAATAACGGTAGCGGTGGCGTTCATGATAAACCTCCAAGGGTGCTTAGCTTTTTAACTTTCCATTTAATTATTACCCTATGAACAATATTTACAATAATTATTGAAATCAAATTATTAAAAGTTAGCGCATGATCTGATAGTTAATTTCTATTATTTCAACTTATAGATTATCGTGAGGTGGATATGCCAATCTCAATTAGTGCATATCTATTGTTTAGCGGTGGCGTTGATTTTTAGTCTTCTAAAATTAGCGTCTTACGTTTTCATTGTAAATGCATGAAATATAAAAATATGATCTATGTCTGATTTAATTAATGTATGAATTACCCATAATGTTATTGTCGAATGTAGGTTATTAACTATACTTTAATTTGGTGTATTTTAAATCGGTAGAGGTATTTTTAAAATGAAAAATATAACTCTAGATAGTTTAGATATGCTCAGCGCCAATATATTAGTTAATTTGTATGAAAAGCATTCTGCCTCGTCAGTAGCCATCGATATGAATATACCTGCCCCTAAGGTCAGTCGTTGTTTGCAGCATGCACGGATGATGTTTAATGATCCGCTTTTTATTAGAAAAAAACATGGTCTCGAGCCCAACGAATTTACCCGCCAGTTATATCCTATTGTGAAAGAGTTGGTGCAATGCTCTGAGCATCTTTATCAATTGAATCAGATTAATGCGGCTGAATCACAGGTGGCCATGGTGATCTATGTTAGCGATCTCTTAATTGCCCATTTTCCCCAGCAGCTGAGCGCGGCCATTAATGAAGAGCACCTGCCGATAAGTTTTGAACTGCGCAGTGGCTCAGAATCGGTATTAGATGACACCGCCAACGGCCTTATCGATATGGCGATTGTGAGTGAGTCTAATGCCAGTGCGCTACAACAAGATCAACGACTTAGTGTTATGCCGCTGAAACCATTATCCCACCTGTATCTTTTATGCGGCCTAGATCACCCCATATTACAGCAGGAGATCAGCCTGGCCAATATTGCAAGTTACCCTTATTTAAGCGCATTTAATCAGATAGATAAGGCTGAGCTTGATCCTTTTGAGGCCTATTGCCGTCAGCATAAACGCGCGTGTCATCTTGCACCACGTGACAATATGCAAACCAGCCTAGGGTTTCATGATCTCTACCGTTATTTAGCCGATAACAAAACCCTCAGCATAGTGCCTTACAACAGGGTGTATGAGCAAAGCCACCTACTACCGGGATTGCATGTGTGCTGTTTGTCGGCCGTTGACACCGAGCAACTGTATGTTGCTCAGTCTCGGCCAAGATTATACCTGCTCACTGCCAAACATCACCCTAGTACCCATATGGATTGGCTTAAGCGGACAGTGGTTGCCCTGATTAATCAGGAAGTACATTAATTTGCGGTCTTACGACCGAGGTAAGTCGTGGGTTTCCTACCCACACCCGGGCAAGAGGGGGGATCAACTGTAATCCCCCTCTTGCATCTCCCCATGCCGCCCCAGACGAAGTTGTTTTTCTACGCGGCTATTTGAAAATAACTGACGCTTCCGATGGTACATCCATTCTTTTTAAGGGAAAGCCGAAAGCTAGCCGGGTATCCAAGCCCAGACTTACGCCATTTATTCCAACGCCTTTCGGCAACTTCGATGGGGAATTTTGTAGCCACAACCCGAGTTTGGTGATATCAAAATTTAATATGGATTTATTGTTGATGTGGTTATGCGGCCGTAAGGCCGCACTCTCGGCGCTAGCCATTCAAACGCAGTTTGAAACAACTCTCTTGGTCGCAAGACCACACGCCCTAAATTTAAACCATTGTTAACTGACAATGGCATCCCAAATCGTTAGAATACCAGCTGATTATTCCTCATCAGAGCCAACCCCATGCATGTACACATCTTAGGCATTTGCGGCACCTTTATGGGTGGCCTCGCACTCCTTGCCAGAGCCAATGGCCATAAGGTTACCGGCAGCGATGCCAACGTCTATCCGCCTATGAGCACTCAGCTCGAAGAGCAGGGCATTGAACTTATCCAAGGTTTTGATCCTAGTCAGCTTGGGCACAGTGAAGATGATGCACCCGATATCGTGGTGATTGGCAATGCCATGAGCCGGGGCAATCCGTGTGTGGAGGCGGTGCTTAATCGCGGTTTGAAATACACCTCGGGGCCGCAGTTTTTAGCCGAACATATTTTGCCGGGGCGTTGGGTATTGGCGGTATCGGGCACCCATGGTAAAACCTCGACCGCTAGTATGCTGGCGTGGATCTTACAAGAGTGTGGCTACGAGCCGGGCTTCTTAATTGGCGGCGTGCCGCAAAACTTTGGTGTATCGGCGCGTTTGGGTGGCTCGCCTTTTTTTGTGGTCGAAGCCGATGAATATGACAGCGCCTTTTTCGATAAGCGCTCTAAGTTTGTCCACTACCAACCGCGCACCTTAGTGATCAATAATCTTGAATTTGATCACGCCGATATTTTTGATGACTTAAAAGCGATCCAGCGTCAGTTTAATCACGTAATACGTACCGTGCCGGGCCAAGGCAAAATCATCTGGCCAAGCGACAGCGCCGCGGTGCGTGAGGTGATCGATATGGGCTGCTGGAGTGAGCAGGAAACCTACAGTGTTAATTCGGTCGATACCGGTTGGCATACCGAGCTGCAACGCGATGATGGTCACCGATTCGAGCTGTTTTTCGAGGGAGAATCCCAAGGCATCTTAGATTGGCAGTTGATTGGGCAGCATAATGTTGAAAACGCCACCATGGCGATTGCGGCGGCGCGCCATGTGGGCGTAAAACCGCAAGCGGCTATCGAGGCGCTTGAAAAGTTCGCTCCGCCTAAGCGCCGTATGGAGCTGATTGGCAGGGTGAATGACATAGACATCTTTGATGATTTTGCCCATCATCCCACGGCGATCGCCACCACCTTGCAAGGTTGCCGGGCGAAAGTGGGCGAGGGACGTATCCTAGTGGTGTTAGAGCCACGTTCGAACACCATGAAACGTGGCGTACATAAAGACACCTTAGCGACGTCGATGGCGCTGGCCGATGCGGCGTTTTTATATCAGGCCGATAATATCGATTGGGATGTTGAGGCGGCGATGGCTAAGGTGACATTGCCTGTGGCGGTACTGTATCAAATAGAGGATGTGGTCGAGGCGGTGGCGAGTGAAGCCAAATCCGGTGACACCATTATAGTGATGAGCAACGGCGGCTTCGGCGGCCTGCATGGCAAGTTACTTGAAGAGTTAAGTTAAGCGATACGTAACGCTAGTGGCGTTTGAGTGCTGAGTTCGATCACCGCCGACGACTATTCGAGTTACCGCTGTTAAAGAGAGTGTTATGAATTATCCAAGAAAGGCCAAGGCGATCAGTTTAGCGTGGACGGGCGCCTCGGGTGCGCCCTATGGGCTTAAGTTACTCGAATGTTTGCTGGTGGCCGACTACCAAGTGTTTTTGATGATCTCCAGTGCGGCGCGGGTGGTGCTGGCGACCGAACATGGCTTGCAGCTCAGTGCCAATGGCGATAAAGCCAAGGCGCAGTTGCTGGCGTTGTTTGCGGAAAATGGCGTTGATATTCATGGTGAACTGCATGTGCTGGGCAAAGAGGAGTGGTTTTCGCCGCCGGCATCTGGCTCGGCTGCGCCTAAGCAGATGGTGATCTGCCCTTGCAGTACGGGCACTTTAGCGGCCGTGGCAACGGGGATGAGCAACAGTTTGCTCGAGCGTGCTGCCGATGTGGTAATAAAAGAGCGTGGTCAGTTGCTCTTAGTGCCAAGGGAAACTCCTTTTAGCAGCATACACTTAGAGCATATGTTATCGCTGTCTAAGCTGGGGGCGACCATCATGCCTGCGGCGCCGGGCTTTTATCATGATCCCAAATCGGTACAAGATCTGGTAGACTTCATGGTCGCCCGGATCTTAGACCATCTGGGCGTAGACCACGCGTTAACTAAGCGTTGGGGCTATGATAAGCACAGTGCCAGCAATAGCGACAATTAAGACAATTTTGAGAGTAGTATGAAACACACCACCGAAGTGATGATCTCGGCTGATGAGATTGAGCAACAACTGGATATCCTTGCAGACCAAATTAATGCCCATTACGCCGACAGTGAGCGTCTATTAATGGTGGGTTTGCTAAAAGGGTCTGTGGTCTTTATGGCGGATCTGTGTCGCCGTATTAAGGGTCATGTGGAGATCGATTTTATGTCGGTATCTAGCTATGGCAATGCCATGACCAGTTCACGGGATGTGAAGATCCTTAAAGATGTGCAGTCGGATATCGAAGGTCGCGATGTATTGATCGTCGAAGATCTTATCGACTCTGGTAATACCTTAAATAAGGTCCGCGAATTGTTACTGCTGCGCGCACCTAAGAGCCTAGCACTTTGTACCCTACTGGATAAGCCAGAGCGCCGCGAAGTGGAAGTGCCGGTCGACTTTATCGGCTTTACCATTCCTGATGAGTTTATTGTCGGTTATGGTATCGATTACGCTGAGCAATATCGTAATCTGCCTTATATTGCTAAAGTGGTGCCGCTCGATTAATCGCACGAACGGATACGATTGCAAACTCCTGCCCTGTGCGGGAGTTTTTGTTTGGTGTTTAATGCAACATTACGGAAGTTACTCATGAGCAATGAGCCATATGCGTTAGTTATCGACTCGCTGAGAAAAACCTACAAGGGCGGCGTCGAAGCAGTAAAAGGGATAAGCCTTAAGGTAAAGGCGGGGGACTTTTTTGCGCTACTGGGCCCCAACGGGGCGGGTAAGTCGACCACCATCGGCATTATCTGTTCTTTAGTGCAAAAAAGCTCGGGTAAGGTAAAGGTGTTTGAGCATGATATCGATACTCAGCTTGAATTAGCCAAGATGTCGATAGGCTTAGTGCCTCAGGAGTTTAACTTTAACCAGTTTGAAACCGTGCAGCAGATTGTGATCAATCAGGCCGGTTATTTTGGCGTGTCACGTGAAGTGGCGCTTGAGCGTGCCAAGAAGTACCTTAGTCAGTTGGATCTGTGGGAAAAGCGCAACAGCCCAGCCCGCGCCTTGTCGGGTGGCATGAAGCGCCGCTTGATGATTGCGCGCGCCCTAATGCATGAGCCTAAATTGTTGATCCTCGATGAGCCGACCGCTGGGGTTGATATTGAGCTACGTCGCTCGATGTGGACTTTTTTGACTGAGCTTAATCAGCAAGGCGTGACCATTATTTTAACCACGCATTACCTTGAAGAGGCGGAAATGCTGTGCCGCAATATCGGCATTATCGACAAAGGGGTGTTGGTGGAGTGCACCAGCATGAAGTCCTTGCTGAGCCGCTTAAACATGGAAACCTTTGTGTTTGATCTGCGCGACAACCTCGACACCTTGCCGCAGCTTGACGGCATCAATTGTCGCTTAGTCGACCCGCATACCCTAGAGGTGGACGTGGAGAAGGCGCACAGTATCAATAGTGTGTTTGCGCAATTAAGCGCGCAGCAAATCCAAGTGTTGTCGATGCGTAATAAGGCCAATCGCTTAGAGGAGTTATTTGTGGAGTTGGTTGAACAAGGTAAAGGAGCGGCAAAATGAGTGCAGGATTAAGCATGAAACAGGTCTACTTTACCGCCTTTAAGAGTATCTTGATTAAAGAGATCACCCGTTTTACTCGCATCTGGGTACAAACCTTAGTGCCGCCGGCGATCTCTATGACTCTGTACTTCCTTATTTTTGGTAACTTAGTCGGTAAGCGCATCGGTGAGATGGGCGGTGTCTCTTATATGGAGTTTATCGCGCCAGGGTTGATTATGATGTCGGTCATTACCGCATCTTATTCTAATGTGGCCTCATCGTTTTTTAGCGCTAAATTTCAGCGTAACCTCGAAGAGTTGATAGTGGCGCCCGTACCCCATTATGTGATGATTGCCGGTTACGTGGGCGGTGGCGTGGCACGCGGTTTATGTGTGGGCACGATTGTCACCTTAGTGGCGATGTTCTTTGTCGACATTAGCCTGCACCATGCTGGGCTAGTGGCGGTGACAGTGTTGCTAACGGCCATCTTGTTCGCGCTAGGTGGGCTGATAAACGCGGTCTTTGCTAAGACCTACGACGACATTAGCATAGTGCCCACGTTTGTGCTGACTCCGCTGACCTATCTGGGCGGCGTGTTCTACTCTTTGACCTTGCTTCCTGACTTTTGGCAGGGGGTGTCGCAGCTCAACCCTGTAGTCTATATGATCAACGTCTTCCGCTATGGTTTCTTGGGTTATGCCGATATCAGCATTCCCCTGTCGATTGCGATTATGGTGGGGTTCTGTAGTGCCCTATGGGCCGTTGCTTACTACCTGATCAGCCGTGGTATTGGCTTAAGAAGCTAATGCATCAAATAGCAGTGCCTTGGTGAGTTGCCGAGGCACTAGCGCTCTTCTAAATACTTCAGTATCTCAAACACACGGCTAATATTATTTGCCCCCAGCTTGGCGGTGCAGCAGTGACCATTTTGGCTGGCATGCAAGCGCACCCAGTCGACAATGCTCGCTAAGCTGTGGGGCGTACTCAAATGAAATTCCCCCGCAGCCGTTAAGGGCTGGGCTTGCCAGCGATAACTCTGGCCTTGGCTGTCGATAATCACCACCGACGTCGCATCGAGCAAGGGCAGCTCATCGTGCCATTGCTCTATATCTTCAATTAGTTGAATTTGATTATCGTCTGGGTGTTTAACCAATATGGGCCAATGGAGCATGGTTTACCTTTTTGGGCTGAGGTGAGTGGAGAGGGCGCTCTCAATGGCGTCACTTGCTGTGAGCCGATGCATAATGTTGTCACTTAAGGGTTGGCGTTCAGGGGATGAGTGACCGTTTGCGTCGCCTTATTCTCTGTCGATTGGGCTTCGATTTTGGTTTGGTGCTGGGTCAGTAACTTGATTGAGGCTAAATTCATGTCGATCAACCCATCAAAATGGGCGTTCATCTCTTGTAGCTGGGCTAAAAATTCAGGGTCGTCTTTGGCCTGTTTTTGCCAGTAGCGTTTACGATCGATTTTTTGTCGTTCACTGGCGCGCAAGATATCGTAGTAGCTGTTTTCCTGTTTAAGGCGATAGAGTTCGCTATCGATAAGTTGTAATAGCTTATCTTTAGAAATGGTGTTTTGTTTGAGTAACGCCTGTAGCGGATCGAGGGTTTTATGCCTGGTGTCTGAGCTGGTTTCTGTAATGACACCTAGCTGATAGGTCAGCTTATGTTGATTAAAGTCTTTTGGGCAGGAGATTTGACTAAAGACGATCTTATCGTCTTTTATACATTTATAAATACTGGTGGCGTGTGCAGGCTGGGCAAGAACCAGTAATGCTGCCACAAATAACAATTTTCCCATTTGGCGATATATCCTCTATCTGCCACCGATCAAATGTAGCTTGCCATGCCTCTCATGCATGATCTAAGCGCTGCCACATCTCAATTCAAGCATTTAACCCTCACACTATGGCGTAAGTTAGCGTCGAAAACCAGTGTTTCATCTGTTCATAAGTTATGAAGTTGATATTGTGGCGATGTTCGCGCGACTTATTATGAATGATGGTGATAGGGCAATGTGCCCCTTGTTTGGCAGACATAAAAAACCGCGATGTAAAGACTTACATCGCGGAGTTTGCTTGGGTGTGGTTATCTAAAACCTAAACCGTCTTGAGTCGTTATGATTAACGGCTACACTCTTCTAGCAGATAGGCCAAGTGACGATAAGAGATCCCGCTGTGATGTGACAGACCCACTTCACACATACGGTTGGCGTAGTAGCCCTCTTTAATATCGACAGGGATCAGCTTTTTGATGTTGCGCAGCGCACTGGCGTTCATCTCTGGCTTGTATAAGCCTTTCTCACCGGCATAACCACAACACTCGATACCTTCGGGCAACTTAACTCCCATGCTACAGGCGTCGGCCAAGGCTTGCATCTTAGGCTCAAGCTTCATCTTACGTGCGCTACAGCCAAAGTGCAGGGCGATGTTAACCTTCTTGGTGAAGGTGAGCTTAGGCAAGATCTTGTCGTGCATAAATTCGACGAGATCGGTGATCTCCACTTTTGGGTTACCCGTTAAGGTGCGGTAAGTACAAGAGAGTGCATCAACCACCACGGGCACTTTACCGTTATCACTCAATGCGCTCAGGGCATCGATCAGCTCATCGCGTTTGGCATCGGCATTTTTAAAGTCACCTTTTGACTCCCACATCTGGCCGCAGCACAGGTGACGGGTATTGTCTGGAGTGACCACGTTATAGCCGGCGCGCTCAAGCAGAGTGACGACGACATCCGGTAGGGTGCGATTGTCAGGATCGAGCGGCGTTGGGCCAAAGGTGCGACCGCCACAAGCGGGGAAGTAGACAATAGTTTCTTTATCTGGCGATGCAGGCGATGGCGTAGGCAGATTGGCGCCCTTAGCAAAGTCTGGGTTCCAGTAAGGTACCTCTTTAGACACCATACGACCCATCTTCATCAGGCCGTTGGTCACGTTGTCACCCGCCACTTTGTGGATGATGTTGAGTACATTGAAGCCGGTGCTGATCGCTTGGTTAACCACGCCAAAATGTTTGGCTTGGAAGTCCAGTACCTTCTGCTCGGTAGTGGTGATATAAGGCGTACGCAGCTTACGCACTAGGTTGCCCATACTGTTATCAACGGGGCAGGCAATGGTACACAGCTGACAAGCGGCGCAGGTATCAACTACGTCATACTTGGCCGCAGCACGCATCTCCTCGGCCGCTTGTTTATCGCCAGATTGTTCAAGGCGAGCAATTTCACGCAAGGTGGCGATACGCTGACGCGGCGTAAAGTTAAGTGCCGAGGTGGGGCAGGTTTTTTCACAGAAACCACACTCGATACACTTATCGACAAAATCATCGACCACAGGGCAAGGCTTGATGTTTTTAACGTGCACATTGGCATCATCATTGAGGATCACACCTGGGTTAAGTAGCCCTTGTGGATCGAAAATGTGCTTGATGCGCTTCATCAAGGTGTAAGCGTCGGCGCCCCATTCCATCTCAACAAAGGGGGCGACCGCACGACCTGTACCGTGCTCGGCTTTCATCGAACCGTCGTATTTGTCGATAACCATCTCGGCCACATCTTGCATAAAGGCGTGGAAGCGATTGATATCCTCTTGTGAAGCAAAGGTAGGCGTAATGATGAAGTGGAAGTTACCCGCTAGCGCGTGACCATAGATCACCCCTTCAGGGTAATTATGCTTGTGAAACAGCTCGGTCAGATCTTTAGCAACATTCGCGAGGTGCTCTACCTCAACAGCGATATCTTCGATGATAACCGACGTGCCTTTAGGACGTTCACCGCCAATAATGGGGAACAGTCCTGAACGCATCGCCCAGTATTGACCAAACACGGCAGGATCGTCGGTGAAGGTGATTGGGCGTTCAGTTTCAATGTGCGCCAGTTTGCCGATCACATCTTTGGTATAGTGCTCAAGGGTCTGTTTATCATTCGAGCGACACTCGATAAGCAAAATCGCCGCATTTTCTGGCAGATCGCTGAGCCATTCGGGCATACCGGTTTTTCCGGTGACCGCTTTAATCGATGCCCAGTCTAACAGTTCAGCCGCGGCAACGCTTTCGCCATTGATCGGTGGGATCGCACTGGCTGCATCTTCCATATTGAAGAAGACCGCCATGGCTGAGGCTTTAAACTTCGCTTCATCAACCGTGTTATAGGTGACCTCTTCAACGAACGCGAGTGTACCTTCAGAACCAACAATCAAGTGATTGATCAGATCGAATGGATCGCTAAAGTCGACTAAGGCATTGATGCTGTAACCGGTAGTGTTTTTAATTGAGAATTTTTTACGAATACGATTAGCGAGCACTTCGTTGCTGCGGGTCATGGTGCCCAGCTCAACGAGCGCATCAAGCAGCGCTTTATTGTTTTCACTAAAGGCGGCCTTGGACTTTTCACAACCGGTATCGAGCTCTGAGCCGTCGGCAAACAGCAGCTTGGCCGATGCAATCGTTTGGTAACTGTTCTGCGCAGTGCCGCAACACATACCAGAGGCATTATTTGCCACGATACCGCCAATTTTACATGAGGTCAGTGTCGCAGGATCTGGGCCAATCTTCTTGCTAAATGGCTTGAGCGCCAAGTTGGCATCGGCGCCGACAACGGCCACCCCAAGTGAAACCTGTTTACTGTCGGCACTGACTTCAATTTTGCGAAAACCATCGTGGCCCAAGATCAATAAAATACCTTCGCCGATAGCTTGGCCCGATAGGCTGGTGCCCGCGGCGCGAAAGGTGACTGGGGCTTGATGCTGGCGAGCAACTTCTAAAGTGAGTTTGGCATCTGCTAATGTTTCGGCATGAACAACCACTTCAGGCACAATACGGAAGTAACTCGCGTCTGTTGACCAAGCAAAACGACGCACTGCATCGTCGGTAACGGCATCTTGGCCAAGCTTGGCTCTTAAGTCTGCGACAACAGCTGAATAGTTAATCGACATAACATTACTCTTTATTTATAACGGGTAAAAGGCGAGCAATCACTTGCTCGCCCACCTGATAATTGATGTTTAGAAACCACCCCAAAGGGTCGCAATCGTACCAGCGACTAAGGCATAACCCAGTGCGATAGGCATGGTTTTACGAATGATTTCCGACTCTCTACCAGCCATACCAACAACGGTTGCTGCCGCGACCACGTTCATCACACACATCATGTTGCCTGCGTTAGCCCCTATGCCTTGTAGGGCCAGTACCATCGCATGGTTCATGCCAATGTTATCGGCGACGCTGTACTGCAAGCCAGAGAACATCATGTTAGAGAAGGTGGCAGAACCAGACAGGAAGGCACCAAAAATACCCACGATAGGTGACATCCAAGCCCATACCGCACCCATTGAGCCTGCTAGCATATCGGCCAGTGCTACTGGCATAGATTCTAGACCTGAGTCGTTGGCGCCAGAGTTAAGGAAGATTTTCACCATAGGCACAGAGGCGCCGAGTGAAATGATCGTCGGTAACATAGAGCTGCACGACACAGTGATCGATTGCTTAATGGCAGAGGACTTCATCTTAAACAGCACGAAGCCTAATAGGCACACCAAGATAAAAAACGCGCCAGGGGCGTATAAAGTGGCGAAGCCAGCTTTAAGCTCGGTGCCCATGAGACCCGTCCAGCTGATGTTATAGCTGACCAGCCAAGCTTTAACTGGTGCGACAGTACGCGATACAACCAGCAGAGCCGCCATAATGATGTACGGCGTCCAAGCTGCAACTTGTGAGAACTGCACCTTAGTTTCAACTTTGTTGGTGTCTTGACTGTCATTTTCAGCAAAGTCGTTCCATGGCGTTTTTGGCAGTAAGTAGCCTTTACGCGCCACCGGAATAACCAGTGCCATACCCACAAGCGCACCGATAACCGATGGGAACTCAGGACCAGCGAAGAAGTTAATTAACCAAGCTGGAATGGTAAACGCGAAGCCAGCAAATAGGGCAAACTTCCAAATCTGCAGCCCTTCTTTAAATGACTTGTTACGACCAAAGAAGCCAGTGAGTACCGAAACCAACACTAATGGGATGAGGGTACCAGTGATCAAATCGATAGTGATCATGTGCATGGCGATGAACTGGGCATAGTCTGCGAAGTGACCGCCATGTTCGGCAATCTGTTCAGCTGCCATACTGACGCCGCCTGACATTAAGCCTTGTTCCATACCAAACAGTACAGGTAAGCCGATAGCACCAAACGACACACTGGTGGAGTCGGCAATTAGCGCAACTACCGCCGAAGCAATCGGTGGCACGCCCAGTAATACTAGCAAGGGAGCACCGATAGCCGCAGGTGTACCGAAACCCGCTGAACCTTCAATAAACGAGCCAAATAGCCAGCAGATGATGATCACCTGTACTCGCGCATCGCCGCTGATATTAGTAAAACCGGCACGAATGGTATCCATCGCGCCGGAATATTTTAAGGTGTTAAGCAGGAACACCGCACCGAAAATAATACTCAGTGGGGTCAGCGCCGATAACAAGCCTTCGACGACTGATGCACCAAGAATGGTGGTATCCATTTGCCAAATAAAGACGGCGGCTAAACCTGTCATGACCATGGAGATGGGCATGGCGCGTGAAGCTGGCATCCGTAGAAGTACCAAAAATAGCATAACGCTGATCACAGGCGTTAAACTGGCGAGTAGCTGAAGTAGGGTCATGATTGCCTCTTACTGTCGTAACTGTGTTATTGCTAACTTTTATATTAGATATATTAGAGCTGACTTCTAAAGGTGCAGCGCTGCCTTGTGGATCATCAGTGATTTTAGCTCACTCGATTAATCTTAGGTGCGTACTAAACGCTAATTCAATAAAAGCCAATATGATCTAGATCATATTGTGTCGATTACTTTAGTCTAGGTTAGATGGCTGTGAGATACATCCGACGCGCCTAAATTAGGCTGTGATTAATATCACATTTAGTAGGGGCTTGTTTATAACAAATTAGCGGTTAATGGCATTTTATTAGCGGTAAATCGTGTTTGAGCTGGTTTTTTAAGCGAAATGTGTCGTATAAATGCAAATATCTGATCCAATAATTTCATTTTTGGATGATTCGAGGAATAAAGCAATATCGGCGTGTGGTGATCTGGGTCACACTGTGGTTTTTTTGTTGTCAATTGTTTTTAGATTGTTGTATTTAATTTTATTTTAATTCAACACATTAGCCTATAAATCATCTGTAACTAGTGATGATGACATTATCAAAGCAGGCTCTACTGAAGACTGGCGTTAGCGATGAAAAGTGAGCAATCAGGTGATTTAATTTCTCAGCTTAGCCTGCAAGTGTCATCCGGTTATTTATGATGAGATGGTATTTTTTATCATATCAATCGGTAATAAAGCGATGTTCTATCGCTCTGTTTTGATGGTTTATTAGACGGTTGGACGTCAGGGTGACGTTAGGGTGAGGCGTTATCGCCGCACCCTAAGCTTTTGTTACCGGCGCAGGAGGCTGTGAATTAATTGCGCGTGAAACAGAGGTTGTCGATAAGGCGAGTGCTGCCCATATACGCCGCGGCTAAGATCACCAACTGCTTATCATCAGCGCCAATGGGATGTAGATTGGTTGCATTACGTACGCTTAAGTAATCGATCTTAAAGCCAGCTTGAGTCAGTTGCAGAGTCGCCTCATTCGCTGCCTGTTCCACAGCTTGTCCTTGGGATATGGCCTCAGCCATGGCGTCCATTGTCCGTTTTAATGCAGCGGCTTGCTGTTTTTGTTCAGCGCTTAAATAGCCATTGCGTGAGCTCATGGCCAATCCCGATGGCTCGCGTATGGTGTCGATACCGACGATCTCAATGGGCAGTGACAGATCTTCAACCATGGTTTTTATCACCATCAACTGTTGAAAGTCTTTATTGCCAAAGACGGCGATATCGGGCTGAACGATATTAAACAGCTTGCACACTATGGTGGCGACGCCGCGAAAATGGCCGGGACGACTGGCACCACACAGTTCATCAGAGATCTTGGGGACTTCGACAAAGGTCTGCAACTCCATTCCCTTGGGATAGATGATGGCAGGTGTGGGGGTAAACAACAGTTCGGCGCCAGCCTCTACTAAGGCAGCCTGATCGGCGGCTAAGGTGCGAGGATAGGCATCGAGATCTTCGTTTTGGCCAAATTGCAGCGGGTTAACAAAGATAGAGACCACAACATGGTCGGCGCGCTGAGCCGCTTCCTTTACTAAGGTCATATGACCTAAGTGCAAATTGCCCATGGTAGGCACAAAGGCCACGGTTTCGCCTTGGCGTTTCCAAAGACGAATTTGCTCTCTGACTTGAGCGATATCTTGGGTGGTAAACATCTAACGACTACCTGTATTAATGCCTTTAGAGTTAGCTAAAGGTATGTTCGCTGCTAGGGAAAGTGCCGTTAGCCACTTCGTCGATATAGGCGCGAATAGCGCTACGAATTTCGCCCGTTTGTGCCAAATAGTTCTTCGAAAAGCGTGGAATATAGCCGCTGGAGATCCCCAGTACATCGTGCATCACCAATATTTGTCCATCGGTGTCAGCACCTGCGCCAATACCAATAACGGGAATGGTCAGTGCTTCGGTAATCGTTTTCGCCAATGCAACAGGAATGCATTCTAATACCAGTAGCTGGGCACCAGCAGCTTGTAGTGCTTTGGCTTCATCTAAGATGCGCTGGGCGTTACTGGCATCGCGTCCTTGTACCTTAAAGCCGCCAAAGACGTGCACCGACTGTGGTGTAAGGCCTAAGTGAGCACAAACAGGAATACCGCGCTCGGTCAGCTTAGTCACGGTTTCTAGCAGCCAATGGCCACCCTCAACCTTGACCATGTTGGCACCTGCCTGCATCAGCGTCGTGGCGTTAGTCATGGCTTGTTCTGGAGTGGCATAGCTCATAAAAGGCATGTCGGCGATCAATAACGCGCGCTTAATACCGCGGCGCACACAGCGTGTGTGGTAGGCAATATCTTCAACACTCACGGGCAGGGTATCATCATGACCTTGCAACACCATTCCCATGGAGTCGCCGACCAGTAATACATCGATCCCTTCACTGTCGAAAGCCGCCGCAAAGCTGGCATCGTAGGCGGTTAATGCGGTGAATTTTTTTCCTTCTTGCTTAAATTTCAGCAAGGTAGCGCTCGTTATTTTGGACATAATGATGGTCTTAAATCTAATGAATAAAAGGATTCAATATCCACAGTAGTGTGCTTTATATGCTAACTGTGGCTTAAGTTCAATGATCTGGGCCGAGTTGTTGCACTTCAGCTAAGAGGGTGTCATCAATTAAGCTGGCCACGGCGGTACCACAAGGCAGCACCAACTCAGGCGCAAGATCGTGTAACGGGACTAACACAAAGCTGCGTTGTTTCATGCCGTAGTGGGGTACCGTCAGTCGTGGTAGGTCAATCTGTTGCTCGCCATAGAGCAGCAGATCTAAGTCTAAGGTGCGTGCGCCCCAGCGGATATGACGGACTCGCCCCTGCTGTTGTTCGATAGCCTGTAAGGCATCAAGAAGCGCGATAGGGCTCAAAGCGGTGTTGAAGCACGCTACGGCGTTAAGGTAATCGGGCTGGGGGATATCCCCCATGGCGGCGCTAGCGTAATAGGGCGAAACCGCCACTTGACCGTCACTTGCTAGGGCTTTAAGGGCGATGCAAGCTTGGTCAAGTTGAGCTTTAGGGGACGCTAAGTTGGCCCCCAAGGCGATATAGACGCGAGTCATTATTCTGCTGGTTTAACCGGTTTCTTTGGGCTACGGCGACGACGATTAGTGTTGTGATGCTTGCCACCTTTATGGGTGCTGCGCGCAATCACACTACGTTGTTCTTCGCTGCCTTCAACAAAGCTTTTCCACCAGGCTGCCGATTTAGCGATGCTGCCACCTTCGGCTTCAGCACGCAGCAGCAGTAAGTCATAAGCGGCGCGGAACTTAGGATGTTCGATAAACTTAAAGGCACGAGTGCCTTGATTACGATCGAAACGCAGTTGCAGCTGCCAAATGTCTTTCGCTGGGGTGCTAAAGCGGCGCGGAATACTAATGGTGCGGCATTGCTGCTCCATCACATCGCCCATGGCGGCATAAAAGGCATCATAGGTGGTGAGACCGCTTTCTAAAGCGATATCATCGGCGCGCTGACTCAGCGGATACCAGAGCATGGCCGCGTAGAAGAAGGCTGGGGTCACCGACTTGTCGGCGTTGACCCTATCATCTGTGTTTCGCATGATGGCTTCTATCATCTTAGTGGCAGGCCCTTGTGGATCTTCCACCAGAATCTGTTCAACTAAGGGGAATAACGGCTTAAATAAACCAAATTCGCGCATCATGTGATAGTTATCTTGGGCGTGACCGTGGAAGAAGAGTTTCAGTACTTCTTCATACATGCGCGCCGCGGGAATATCTTTCAGTAGCGGGGCCAATTCATAGATAGGGTCGGCTGCGGCGCTGTCGATCGTCATGCCCAGCTTGGTGGCAAAACGCACTGCGCGCAGCATGCGCACCGGATCTTCACGGTAGCGCTTTTGCGGGTCGCCAATCAGGCGTAGGGTGCGCGATTGCAAGTCTTGCAAGCCGCCGCCATAACTGTGAATAGAGAAGTCACTGATATCGTAATAGAGGGCGTTGACGGTAAAATCACGGCGCTCGGCATCTTCATCTATGCTGCCATAGACGTTATCACGCAGCAGACGACCTTCAGCATTGGTTTTGGAGATCTGTTCGGTACTGTCGACATGGTGGCCACGTAAGGTGGCGACTTCAATGACATCGCGGCCAAACACGATATGGGCTAGACGGAATCTGCGGCCGACTAAGCGGCAGTTACGAAACAGCTTTTTAATCTCTTCAGGGGTGGCATTGGTGACGACATCAAAGTCTTTCGGCTCTAAGCCTAATAAAATGTCGCGCACGCCGCCGCCCACCAAGTAGGCCTTAAAGCCTGCCTTGTGCAATCGGTAGAGTACCTTTATAGCGTTTTCGCTAATCTGCTTGCGTGAAATAGCGTGGTGCTTTCTCGCAACGATCTCCAAGCTTAGTCCCGCTTGTGTGGTTTCTGTGGTGTTTTGATTGTCGTCAAAAAGCTGTTTACAGAATTGACTAATACGGCGAAAAATAGGACACCTCAACATGCATCTGGATATCAGGGTTAAAATAAGGCCGCTATCATAACTTAATTATGGCTTAAAGAGTATACCCGCGGCGTTTGCGGCGTATTGCCGGTGTGATGTCGCGCGTCAGGTTTACCCACCTTGAGCGCCCGGCAGTAAAATCTCAGTTTGTTTGGGGATCCGTGTCATATCGAATTGGCTCACCGCTTGGGCGAGCATCTTATCCACATCGTCCACTTCACATTGCGCTTGGCCTAAAAACACCAGCGCCGCATTGATACTGGCCTGAGGCGCGCGGGTGTCGATGGCGGGGGCATGATTTTGCTTTGACAGTTTTCGCCCCGGTTCGGCGCAGGCCAGTGGCAGATGCAGCCAGTCGGGTGTGGGGTGATCTAATAAGCTGTACAGGGTACTTTGGCGCGCACTAGAGGTTAATAGATCGCTGCCGCGAACCACCTCGGTAATGCCTTGTAAGGCATCGTCCATCACTACGGCTAACTGATAGGCCATCAGGCCATCGCGGCGTTTAATAATAAAGTCTTCGCCAGCAAAGTCAGCGTCGACATGGATATCGCCAAGTAACTGATCATAAAACTGCGTCACGGGGTGAGTATTACAAATGCGGATAGCGCCTTGGTCATGACGCGGTGTGCGCCGCGCGCAGCGGCCATCATAGGCTGCACCCATGGCTTGAATTTGCTTGCGAGTACATTGACAGTAATAGGCTTTGTTGTGGCTCAACAGTTGCTGTAACTGCGCCTCGTAGGCGTCCAGTCGTGAACTTTGATACAGCACGCTGCCATCCCAGTGTAAGCCGTAAGCTTCAAGGGTATGTAAGATCTGTTGGCTCGCGCCGGGCACTTCTCGTGGGGGATCGATATCTTCAATGCGCACCAACCATTGACCCTGCTGAGTACGAGCGCGCAAATAACTGCCAAGTGCGGCAATCAGCGAGCCAAAATGAAGTGGACCAGAGGGGGAGGGGGCGAATCGACCTATGTAGGTGTTAAGATGCACTATGCAGCCTTTGCACTGAGTCAATTTAACTTAAGAAAGAGACAAAAAAGCGGGGATAATCCCCGCTCATCTTAAGTCAGATTAACCTGCCATCTGCTTTTCTTTGATCTCGGCGAGCGTCTTACAGTCGATGCACTGATCGGCTGTTGGACGCGCTTCGAGTCGGCGGATACCAATTTCGATACCGCAAGAGTCACAGAAACCGAAATCATCTTCTTCGATTTTTTGTAACGTCTTTTCAATCTTCTTAATCAGCTTGCGCTCTCTATCACGTGCACGAAGCTCTAAGCTGAACTCTTCTTCCTGAGCTGCACGATCGACAGGATCTGGGAAGTTCGCGGCTTCGTCTTGCATATGAGTCAGGGTGCGATCCACTTCTTCACGAAGTTGGCCACGCCACGCATCGAGAATTTTTTTGAAGTGATTCAGTTGAGCGTCATTCATGTACTCCTCACCGGGTTTCTCCTGGTAAGGATCGACTCCTGCGATAGCGAGTACGCCAAGTTTTTTAGTGCCTTCAGGCATAACGCATCTCCTGTTAATCATTTGCGTTGTAGGGCGGCTGTCATTTAAAGGCCGATATCTATATCAGAAACCTATTTGCCACGCAAATTTTTTGTGCCGTAAAGTTCGATATTTTTCGACTATGTCCTCTATTTGCTTTTTATTCAACTTTTAACGGTGATTTATACGCTAACAGGGCAGGATTTAGCCAAGTGCAGTCCTTCGGTGGACATCTCGGTGCAATAGGCCAAGATTTCAACCCCTGCCTGATGAGCCTGACTCAGCAGCTGGGCGTAATCGGGGTCGATATGCTGGGCCGCGCTGACCCTATCAATGCCGCTGTGTTGCACCACAAATAGCAGTACGGCGCGATGACCTAAACGAACCATCTCGATTAACTCGCGCAGGTGTTTTTGGCCACGAATACTGACGGCATCAGGAAAATAACCTTGTTGCTGCTCTAGTAATGTACAACTTTTGACTTCTATATAGCAGCGGCCTAAGTTGGTGTCCTCAAGCAGCAGATCGATGCGGCTGTTTTCACTGCCATATTTGACTTCACGGCGTAACTCGCCATAGCCTTGCAGCTCAGTGATAACCCCGTCATTTATCGCCTCGGCGGCCAGTGCGTTGGCACGGCCGGTGTTAATGCCAATAAGGTGGCCGGCATCGGTTTGCGCCAATTCCCAAGTATTAGGGTATTTACGTTTAGGGTTATCTGAGGTGGAAAACCACACCTTTTCGCCAGGAAACAGACAGTTGCGCATCGAGCCCGTGTTAGGACAATGGATGGTGATCTGTGAGCCATCGCACAGCTCAATGTCGGCCAAGAAGCGTTTATAACGTTTGATTAAGGTGCCCTGTTGAAGCGGGGGGCTAAAAAGCATTATCTGACCTTATCCATTAAGCATCGGGGCGCAAAGTCTATCAAAGCAGGTCGATGGCGACTATGGCTTTTATTTTTATCGTGGCTTGGCATTAACGTCAGAAATGTCACATATTGCATAATCGATGAAGGCCGATATCGGTATTAGAAACCCGATGCCATTTGTGGTTATACTGGGCGAAAATGACGGCGGTGAACATAACATCTCGTCGATAAACCCAGTCGTAACAAGGAATAATAATGAGCGATACGATGAAGATCTACCTGACCAACGATGCCCCAGCAGCCCATTGGGGCAGCGCCGATGTCACCTTTAGCCAAGGGCAAGCCCATATCCATCTGCAGGCGGGCGATCAGCTGCGCCAAGTACAGCAAGCGGCCCGAAAACTACGTGGCCAAGGGGTAGCGGCGGTGCAGTTGTGTGGCGACGACTGGGATCTCAATAGTCAGTGGGCGTTCGCGCAAGGGTTTGCCACCGCCAAAGGGGCGGGTGAGATCCTCTGGAGTGGCGATGCAACCATGCAAGCGGCGCTACATGATCGCCGTGATAGCGCTAGTTTTGCCCGCTATTTAATTAATGAAACCCCAGAAAACTTAGCACCAGTGACGCTAGCAACTGAAGCGGCTCAATGGTTAACCCAGGTAGGCGGCGATAAGGTGAGTTACCGCATCATCGAAGGTGAAGCACTTTTGCAACACAAGTGGATAGGTATTCATGCCGTGGGCCGGGGCAGTGAGCGCCCGCCCGCCTTACTTGAGCTGGACTTTAATCCCTTGGATGCCGATGCCCCAGTGTCGGCAGCATTAGTGGGTAAAGGGATCACCTTCGATTCAGGGGGCTACAGTATTAAAGCCTCAGAAGGGATGCTGGGCATGAAGTGCGATATGGGCGGCGCGGCCACGGTTACGGCAGCATTGGGGCTGGCGATTAAATCTGGGCTGAATAAGCGGGTAAAATTGTTTCTCTGCTGCGCCGAGAATTTGATCAGCGGTCACGCCTACAAGTTAGGCGATATTTTGACGTACAAAAATGGCGTCTCGGTAGAAGTGGTCAACACCGATGCCGAGGGGCGTTTGGTGCTGGCTGACGGCCTGCAAGCGGCCAGTGAAACCGGCGCGCCTCTAATTATCGATGCCGCCACGCTTACGGGCGCAGCGGTCATGGCGGTCGGCAGCAACTACAATGCGATTTTCTCCCCTAATAGTGATCTGTTGGCACAGACGCAAACTAAGGCATCGACAGTGGCGGAGCGAGTGTGGCCGCTACCGTTAGATCCCTGGCATAAAGAGATGTGTCCATCTGCCTATGCCGATACTGCTAACAGCCGTCCTATGAAAGGGGGGGGCGCTGGCGGTGCATCCAATGCGGCGGGTTTCTTGTGGCGATTTGTATCGCCAGAGGCCAAATGGTTGCATGTGGATTTGGCTGCGGCCTTTGCCGATAGCGCCAATGAGCTATGGGCGGCGGGCGCGACGACCCACGGCATGCTCACCATTGCAGCGTTATTAGAAGATTAATGTTCTGACTTGCTGATGAAATAACAACGCGCCCTATGGGCGCGTTTTTTTGTGCGCGTTTGTAGTCGTTAGGGTTGAGGCTCCACTAACGGCCATGATTGTATTATAGGGTAGTGCACGCCGGCGTTATCGCTCACCGACTGGTACAGATGCAGGGTATTGGCATTAAGTGTGATGGGCTCGACGGCCAGCGGGGTAAATTGTTTGGCTTTGCGAAACAAGGTGATGTGCGGCGTAAAGGGATGCTGTTGGTGATGCAGACCAAGGCTTGTGGCGACCTGTTGACACTCTTGTTGCAGCGCGGCTAAATGAGGGTCATCAAGCGGACCCACTAAGCACAGGGCTTTAGCTTTTTGCCATAAGGTGAGCGCATTCAGGCAGACGCTAAATGAGTGAAGTTTTTGCTGCGTACTTAACTGGTCGAGCTTATCAATTAATTGAGTGGTGGCCGCTGGGGGGACTTGGCCGAGAAAGGCCAAGGTCATATGCAGGTTGGCGCGAGGCACAGCTTGCCCATCGGTTAGCAGCTGTTGCTGCAGTGATGTTAATCGCTGAATGTCCTTAGGGGCCGGGCTTACGCCGATAAACAGTCTGCTGAGCATGATTTAGCTCCTTATGTATCAAAGAATCTTAATTCATCATCTTACCCAATACTGCTAGCCAATACATGGCACTGGTTTGAGCTGTGGTTTAACCATTGACGACCTGTCAATGCCAATGAAATACTCCAAGTTCAGCTGTCTTAAATTCTCTTTAAAATGCGGCTGTTCTTTTTTAAGCTCATGAATTTAAATTGTAATAGTTAATTTCATTTTCTGTGATGCAGATATGCAAAACAATGAAGTCGAGTCAGTTGTAACATATCGGTTTGTGCTACGGTAAGCCTATTGTTTATGGCTCGGAGTATATTGATGTTCAAACTATGTGTGCTTACTAAACGGTCATAAGGAAGCGACCTTACTATGTTACAAAGTCAATCTCAGTTGAGTCTCACATCGTCAGACCGACTGCTGCAGCTGGTTGCTACAGCCCTGTCGGATTATGATCTACTCGATGAATTAGATGCGGCGCTGTTGGAGCTTGCCCATATCACTGGCTGCAACGGCTTATTGCTGCTGCGACTCACTCCGGCCCGTTTGAGCGTGCAGATTGAGGCGATGCATCAAGATGATGACACCTTATTTAGCCAACGTGATGCGCAAAAACTGCTAAACCGAGTCGCGAATCGCCGCCGCTTGCACTCCTGTGCATCCCTTTCTCAGCCGACCATTATCCAAGATGTATCCAGTGAAATTGAACAGCGCGATAGCCTGCAGTTTATCGCATCGCGCCTGGGGAGTGTGTTGCTGATCCCCGTGCTGGGTAATCACTATATTTTTGTGGCTTATCGCTACCATAGTGATGGTCACTGGTGTGAATCGAGTCTCGATGCGCTCACTATGGCGGGCAATATGCTGGGTTATGCCAAAGAGGCGTGCCGCTTACACCAAGCGGTAAAGAGCAGTGAGCTCCAATGCCTTGAGCACTTGTACCGTATGCCGATCTGTTGCGTGCATGTTGGTATTGATAACCGGGTGATCCGCTTTAATCGTTGCGCCGCCAATGAGCTCAAGGTTGAGATGCTGCAAGATATCACCAGCCTAATATTGCCCCAAGAAGTTAGCCAATGTTATGCCACCCTAGCCTTGGTGCGCGATGGCTTATTAGCCCTGGCTAGTTGTGAACTGCAGATGAAAAATAGTCACTGTCAGGGCAAAGCGCAGGTGACCTTTCTCTCCTTATCGGCAGAAGATGGCACCTTGTTGATGATGGTCGAACCCATTGACGTGTCGCAGACGTTAGCCCCGCAACAGGAGGCAGTATTCAATTTTGATGGCCTGACGGGGTTACCCAATCGCGCCTATTTTGAAACCCTCTATATCGAGTCTGAGCCATGTGCGCCCAAGCGCAGTACTTTTGTTGCATTCATCAATCTCGACCGTTTTCAAGTGGTCAATAATGTCAGTGGCTACCAGGCTGGCGACAGACTGCTGTGCGAGGTGTCGTCCAGACTGACCCGCCTCGTGCGCAAAGGCGATGTGGTTGCGCGGCTCAGTGGAGATGAGTTTGGCATCTTTATGCCTAATATCGATCGCAACATTGCCGAGCAAGTGGCCGAGCGGATCTGTCAGGCGTTAAACCAACATGAGTTTAGCTGGGAAGGGCGCAAACACAGCATCAGTGTCAGTATTGGTTTGGCACAAAGCCAAGATGCTCAAGCGAACATTTCAGACTTACTTCGCAGTGCCAATGCGGCGTGCCGGGTCGTGAAAGAGAGTGGCCGTAACGGGTGGTATGTGTATGCCAGCGATGATCCTATGGTGGAACGTCTCAATACCGACATGAGCGCCTCGGTCGATATTATTGGCGCACTGGCCAACGACAGATTTGAGCTATATTACCAACCCATTGAGATGCTACAGGCAAACAATAGCGGTTTACATTTTGAAATATTGCTGCGCATGCGCTGTGAAAACGGTGAGCTGATGTCACCGGCTATCTTTTTACCCGCCGCCGAACGATTTAGCCTCGCCGCCAAAGTTGACCGCTGGGTGATCGACAATGTGCTGCGTTGGGGGGCGAACCATCTAGCCTTATGGCATGAATTATCTATGGTATCGGTTAACCTGTCGGCCCTCTCCATTGGCGATCGCGAGTTTATGCATTGGCTAGAGATGCGCTTGTTAGCCGAGCCTGAATTAGCCCGTAAACTCTGTTTTGAAATTACCGAAACCGCCGCGGTAAAGCAGCTCGATTTGGCTACCGAATTAATTAACCTACTCAAACCCATGGGCTGTAAATTGGCACTGGATGATTTCGGCTCAGGCTTTTCCAGTTTCGCCTACCTCAAATTACTCGATGTTGATTACGTTAAAATTGATGGCCAGTTTGTCCGTCATCTGTGTCAGGATAAAGCCGACCAAGCCATTGTGGCGGCCATATGCCAGTTGGGGCGCGACATGCAGTTTGAGGTGATCGCCGAATTTGTCGAGTCCATCGAGATAGGCAAGCATTTAGCCAAGCTGGGGGTCGATTATGGCCAAGGGTATGCCATTGGTAAGCCAACGCCCTTAATGAAGCTGACCTCAGGTGAAGCTCTGGGCTGGCACCGAGCGTTGCACTATGGTGACCTAGCCTGATCTTGGGCTAGTACATTTTGTTTTTTTGCCCATAACGGGTACACTTGCCGCAGTTTTTGCCGACAGATAGCCCCTTGTGAACTCACTACCCATTCAACATCTTTTTCCTGCCTTGCAAAGCGCATTGGCCAGCTCATCGCAGCTGATTTTACAAGCGCCCACGGGCGCGGGTAAGTCGACGGCCTTGCCGTTGGCACTGCTCGATTGGCCGCAAATTAGCGGTAAGATATTGATGTTAGAGCCAAGACGAATGGCGGCGCGTAATGTGGCCCATTTTATTGCCCAGCAGCGCGGTGAAACCATAGGCAATACCGTCGGCTTTCGGGTGCGCGGCGAATCTAAGGTGAGCACCAATACTCGGCTTGAGGTGGTGACCGAAGGGGTGCTCACTCGCATGATCCAGCAGGATCCTGAGCTGAGTGGCTATGAACTGATTATTTTTGATGAGATCCATGAGCGGCACCTCACCACAGATTTAGGCTTAGCCTTGGCGTTAGAGTTACAATCCTCGTTTCGTGACGATCTTAAGATCATGGCAATGTCGGCCACCTTAGCGGGTTTGCCATTGCATGAGTTGATGCCCAATGCGGTGACCCTCGAAAGTGAAGGGCGCAGCTACCCTGTGAGCATCGAATACCGCGCGGTGGGGGCTCAGCAAGAGTGGTTGGTGCATATGGCACAAGTGATAGTGACCGCCTTGCAGCAACACCCACAAGGATCGCTGCTGGCATTTTTACCCGGCCAAGGTGAAATTAATCGCTTAGCCCAGCAGCTGGCGACCCGCCTCGACTCTAAGGCGTATCATATCGCGCCGCTCTACGGCAGTTTGCCTGCAGCGCAGCAAGATAGCGCCATCGCTCCGGCTACGGATGGGCGGCGTAAAGTGGTGCTGTCGACCAATGTGGCCGAATCGAGTTTAACTATCGAGGGCATCACCGTGGTGGTGGATAGCGGTTATAAACGCCAAGCCAGTTTTAATCCTAAGACTGGCGTGACTCGGCTGTCATTAAAGCGGATCAGCCAGTCGTCATCGGCCCAGCGCGCCGGTCGTGCTGGGCGATTGTGCCCCGGTCATTGTATTCGGCTATGGGGCCAAGAGGAGCAAGGGCGCTTGCTGCAAGCCGATGAACCTGAAATCGTACTCGGCGATTTGACCTCCATGGTGCTCGACGGTGCTTATTGGGGAGTGAGTGCGTTAACGCAATTGCCATTACTCAGCCCGCCATCGGCTGCCAATGAAGCGGTCGCTTGGTCGCTATTAACACAACTGCAGCTGGTGGATGAAAAACGTAAAATCACCGCTCATGGCCGCGCCGCGTATCAGTTAGGTTGCCATCCGCGTTTGGCGCATATGTTGTTAACAGCGCAGCAGTGGCAGCAGGCCAATAGCGGTACACCTTTGCTGGCCTTAGCGGCAGTGCTGGCGGGCGTGATTGAGTCACGCAGCCGCGCTCGTCGCGGCGCCGATATCAGTGGCTATCTGGGAGATGCGCGTCATGGTGAGAGTGCGCAGTTAGCCCGCAGTTATTTGGCGCGTATTGATGGGCAAGGGCGGGGGAAAGTAGATCTTGCTCAGGCCATCAGCCAGGCTCATCCCGATGATATTAGCGTGTTGCTGGCCTTGGCGTTTCCAGACCGAATCGCCAAAGCCAGAGGCGTTAGCGGCTATCAATTAGCCGCAGGCGTTGGGGTGACGCTCAATACTGATGACAGCCTCAGTGGTGCGCCTTGGCTGGTGGTGGCCGATTTTCAAGAGTCACAAGGCCAAAGTAGTGGCCGGGTATATCTGGCCAGCCGGCTCGATCCTGCCAGCTTTAACGACAGCCTAAAGTCGCTCGTCACAGAGCATATTGATTGTGGCTGGGATGATAACCAAGCGCGCTTTTATGCACTTCGCCAGCGCCGAGTTGGGGCGATTGTGGTTGAGCAGCAGCCGATAGCGCAGTTGGACGCGGCGCAGATTAAACAGGCCATTTATGGTTTAATCCGCGCCAAAGGGCTAGCAGTGCTTAACTTGGATGCCAAAGTCACTCAGCTGCGTCAGCGGGTGGCCTTGGCACGCCAGTATCAGCTTGCTGGCGACTGGCCCGCGATGGATGATGAGGCATTGTTAGCCGACTTACCCACTTGGCTAGGGCCTTATCTGGATAATGTGCGCCGCTTGACGCAGCTGCAAGCGCTCGACTTTTATAGCCTGTTGCATAACCTCTTACCTTGGGAGCTGCAGCAAACCTTGGCGCAGCACTTACCGACACACTGGCCCATGGCGACGGGAACCCGTGCCAATATAGAATATGAGCCGTCGGGGCGCGCGCTACTGAGCGTACGTCTACAAGAGGCGCTAGGCATGGCGCAAAGCCCGACCTTGGCGCAAGGTAAATTGGTGGTGACCATGGCGTTGTTATCACCTGCTCAGCGGCCGTTGGCGCTGACTGCCGATTTAGCCAATTTTTGGGCTGGCCCCTATCTTGAGGTGAAAAAAGAGATGAAGGGGCGTTACCCTAAGCACCTGTGGCCTGACGATCCGGCCAATACGGTGCCGACCAAATTCACCAAGAAAAAAACATTAAGTAACGGTTAATGACCCACCGTTAGCTATTTTTTATGGGATTAAGATGACAAGCAAAGAGACACCCAAGAAACCGCGCGCCGCAAAGCCTACTCGATCTTCGACCAAGGCGAGCCCCAAAACTAAGGCGCGCAGTACGTCAAAGTCAGCCCCGCGCACCACGTCCGGTTGGGGACGAAAAATCTGGTCCATCGTGTGGAAGCTATCCTTGGCACTGCTGGCGGCGTTGATTATTTACAGTATCTATTTAGATCAAATTATTGCGCGTAAATTTGAAGGGCAAAAATGGCATCTGCCAGCGCAGGTGTTTAGTCGCTCTATGGCGATCTACCCTGGGGCGGCGGTGAGCCATAGCCAATTGATCGCCGAGCTCAAGTTACTCGGTTACCGCAAGGTGGCTAATCCGCGTCAGGTGGGGGAGTTTTCCGCCTCTAGCACGCGGGTCGATCTGTGGCGCCGGCCTTTCCTGCATCCACAAGGCTCGCAGGCCGAGCAGCGAGTGATGATAACGTTTGATAGCCAAGGGGTCGAATCGGTCGCGCGTCAAAGCGATAATCGTCAACTGGCGGTGTTCCACCTTGAACCTGTGTTACTGGACAGAATGATCGCCGGAGACGGTGAAGATCGCCTCTTTGTTGATGCAGAGCAGATGCCTAAGGCGATTGTCGATGCGTTAATTTTGGTGGAAGATCGCAGTTTTTATGAGCACCACGGCGTGAATCCCTTTGCGATTGTACGTGCCGCATTAGTTAACCTTAGCGCGGGACGCACGGTACAAGGCGGCTCGACCTTAACCCAGCAGCTGGCGAAAAACTTCTTTCTGTCAAGTGAGCGCTCAATTGTGCGTAAGCTGCGCGAGGCGTTAATGGCGATCATTATCGACTTTCGTTATGACAAGGATGAGATCTTAGAAGCCTACCTCAACGAAGTGTATATGGGGCAAGATAAAGCCCGAGCCGTGCATGGCATGGGGCTGGCGTCGCAGTTCTATTTTGGTCGGCCCATTGCCGAGCTGACTCTGCCGCAGCAAGCCTTTTTAGTGGCGGTGATCAAAGGGCCATCTTATTACAATCCGTGGCGCTACCCTGAGCGGGCGCAAGCTAGGCGCGATCTGGTGCTGCGGCTGTTGATGGAGGCGCAGCAGTTGTCTGTAGCGCAATATAAGGTTGCGGTAGACTCGCCGCTGGGATTACGCCAGTTTGATAAATCGGTGCAGCAAAAGTTACCGGCATTTTTTGCCGTGGTGCGCCATGAGCTGAGCGAGCGTTATGGCGATGCTCTGTTGCAGCAATCGGGCATTAAGGTGTACACCACGTTAGATCCTATGGCGCAAGAAGCCGCCGAAACGGCGGTGGAGTCGACTATGAAGCAGCTGGCTAAACGCGACAAAGCCTTGCAAGTGGGCATGGTGGTCACCGATAAGTATTCGGCAGGTATTGCTGCCATGGTAGGTGATAAAGTGCCAAGTTATTATGGCTTTAACCGTGCGGTAGAGATACGTCGCCCCATAGGCTCATTGATCAAACCTTTTGTGTACGCCAGCGCCTTGACTCAAGCTGATAAGTACACTTTGGCGACGCCGTTAAAAGATGAGCCGATCACCCTAACAAACCAACATGGCCAAACCTGGTCACCGCAAAACGTCGATAAACAGTTTTCGGGTCAGGTGCCTTTGTTAACGGCCTTTAAAAAGTCGATGAATGTGCCCACGGTTAACTTGGGTATGGCTATCGGTACCGATGCGGTGGCCACCACCTTAGATAAGGCGGGTTGGCCAGATAAAATATCCGAGTATCCCTCAATGTTATTGGGAGCGGTCAATGGCTCGCCCTTGATGGTGGCACAGGTGTATCAAACCTTGGCTGATAATGGGCGTTACCGTCAGCTTAGTGCGGTGACCCATGTGCTCGATATGGACAATCAGGCCTTAGCGGGCAGCCCAATTAAGACCCATCAAGCTATCCCGGTGGCCAGCGATTTCTTAGTGCAGCACGCCATGACACAAGTGGTGCAGTCGGGGACGGCCAGCCGCTTAGGGCGCGCATTTCCTGGGGTGACGCTGGCGGGTAAAACCGGTACCAGCAATGATTCACGCGACTCTTGGTTTGCCGGTTTCGATGAGCGAAATGTTGCCTCTGTTTGGGTCGGGCGTGACGATAATGGTAAAACCGGACTCTATGGCAGCAGCGGCGCTATGGCGGTGTATCAGGAGTTCTTACGCCAGCGTGCGCCCATCAGTTTAAGGCGCACCCCCGTTGAGGGAGTGGTACAAGGCTATTTCGATCGTAATACCGGGGTGGCACAAGAGGCCGATTGCGCCAATGTGGTTGGCTTACCTGCGCTGCGTGAGAGTTATCGCCCCATACGTAACTGTGGTCAGCCCTTGTCTTGGTGGCAAAAATTGACTGGCAGATAAGGGTTACAGCGTGTATCGATGATAAAAAAGGAGGACTCGCATCCTCCTTTTTTATGGGCCTTACTCTTGTATGGGCATGAGCTGCATGGCACGCGGTAAATATTAGCGAATGGCGTGGGTGATAAAGGTGTTCACGGCGCTGTTTGCCACCGGATTTTTATAGGCGGGGGTAATGTACTTTGGCGCCGATAAAATGCCTTTTGCAATTAAACGCGACAACATGGGCAGATAAGCCAATGAGGTTTTGCCCATCAATAGATGATTAAACTGCGGCTCATTTTCATAGGCGTTTAAGATCATGCTAAAGCCTTTGAGATAGAGGTGATCTTTGGTATAGCCACCGCCTCGATACACTCGCGCGGTAATGGTGTAAGCCAAGTTGGGCTCGACACCGTAATCTTCTTTAAGCATTAAGAAGGTGGTGCGAAAGTTTTTATCTTCGATCATCGACCGCACCGCAATCACTCTGAGCGCCAAGGTTTTTAAGCGCTTAACGCTAAGATTGCCTGACAGGTATTCGCTTAAAATCGCCAAGCCTTCCTGAGTCATGGTATTGAGTGGACAGCCCAGCGACAAAATTTTCAGTGGCTGATGTTTACCATTGAGGGAGGTGACTAAATGCACCCCTAACTCATGATGCGCTAAGGCTCGGGCATCGGTTTTACTCAAGCGGGCATGGCTGTTAATGCGCACTGTGGTGCCAGACACTAAGGCGTTGGCTACCATGGTCTCGTCAAACTGCAGCTGCCATTGGTAGTCTTCTTGCTGCGCCATCTGTTGCAACAACTCGCCGATTGCCTGCGCGTCGAGCTGCGGCTCATCGCCATCTTGTTGAAGATCGGGCAGATGCAAAATGAACTGGGCATTGCGCAAGTCTTGTTCGCTGGGCTCGCCATAGTAACGCAGCGAGTCATACAAAAACTCACTGCTGCCGATAGATTTAAACTGATCGATTTTATCCACATACGAGTCAACAATGTCCAGATATAAGGTGTAGATATCGGGATCATCGAGTGACTCTAATGGCAGGTTAAACAGATCGCGTTTGAGTTTAAACGGATCGATTGAGGTGTCGGCGTAGATAAAGCGAGGCTCAATGGAGAAGTGGTTATCAAAGAAGGCCTGTTTTTGTTGCAGGTAGTTAAGCGGCTTAACGGCTTCTAAAATATCAATATCTTTAACAAGCTGATGCAACTGAGTGTCGATAGCCGACAGGGTAGGCGCCACATTAGACATAGAATGTTCAATCTCATAAAGAGGGTGATAGATGCCGATAATCGGCATCGCCTAGACCTAGAGTGCAGGCCAAGAGGATCCTATTGCCGTGCAGAATTTGTCTGCCGCTAAAGCTAACTCAGCTTAGGGATTTTAGCTACCAAATCATGAGCGAAAAATGAAAGATTATTGGTGCATTAGTGCGAGCGATGTGACTGACGTTTTTTGGGTTTGGCTTGTTGCCAGAGGTAAAGGCCCGAGAGGGTCATAAAAATTAAGCTAAGTGCCACCAAATCCATTAACCATGGCCCAGATATACCAATAATGCGACCACTGTGGATATCGAGCAGTACCCTCTCCCAAGAGAGGTGGCTGGCGCGGGCGCGCAGTGTGAGGGTCTCAATGAGCTTGTGGCTCTGTGCTGTATTAAGGGTGTTTGACCAAGCCAGGGGCTGCGTTGGCGTCGCCGATTGCCATGAGATAAGCTCGGCATCAGCCACAAATTGACCGTGACTGCTGTTAAGCCATAGTTGGCTATGTTCTGTACCTGGGGAGATAGCCAAGGCAGATAGATTGGCAGGCAAGCCCGTTGCGCTGCCTTGTTTTTCTAACAGCTCACCCTGCATTGATACTAGGTAGAGAGTATCGCTATCGATGGCGACGAGCATGCCTTGGTATGCAAGGGCGCTGATAATGGGGCCGTTAGCTTCTAACACTTGTTCACCTGCGAGCCATAAGAGGTTATCGGTACTGGCAAGTGATGGCGAGAGTGAAAAAACCTCGCTGTTTGATGGCGCTTTTATGCCGTAATGATCGAGTAGCCACTGTTGTTCAACCCCGTGCTTGTCGAGTGAGAGTTGATGGCTATGGTTGATTAATATGCCAGTTAATGACACTAAGATAACCAGTAGCGCGCTAACACAGCCTAAGCGTCGATGCCAAGGACGACAAAATTTGACTAACCGGTGAAGTCTTGAGGTGTGGCGGCGCTTAGGGGGCTTATGAGTCATTAAGGAGTATCTTTATCTAACTTAGCGGTAAATGGCTATAGGTGATGTCATTGAGGCAGCATAATACACAATGGCGCTACAAAAATATCGCTGTAAATGAGCTCGGGGCCTACGATTTGCCAGATGCATGTCAAATTAGCTGTTGATCTTGCTATCGAGATACAGGGCGATACGGGATAATTTAGTTAATGCCCTGACCGATAGGGTTGCGCCAGTAATACCATCGATATGACGGTCAAGTTGATGATCTGCATTGAGCGTGGCTTGGGTAAATTGATTCGTAAAAAAGTCGTGCCTTACTTCGTCACCGCGACTTTCACGGTATACCAACACCTTTGTTTTGGCGATAGCCTGCTGCTTAATATGGATACCCACAGTAATGGGAGACTCTTTGCCTATTTCATCTAAAATCCAGACTGTTTCATCGGCTTGCTGCCAGTAGCGTACCCGCATTTTATTGTATCTGTGGGCTAAGATCTGCTCGATAACCTGTTTATCGTCATCTTGTAACCAATAGACTTTTGCTTTTGGCGTCGGTGTATTAAGGGCTTGGCTGATAAATTCATCATTACTTTGGTAGACACTATTCGCTAGTACGCCATGGCTTGCCGTCAGTAATAGCGCGGTAAATAGTAGTGTGACGATAATGCGAAAAGTGATCATGTGGTGCCCTGATGTAACATCGCTTATGACAAATGTCTTACTCGCTGAGCTCAGCAAGTGACGACCTTAATGGAAAGCGGTGCGCAAACCCAGCATGCGCACCGTTTTATGACGTAGGTGTAGCTTAGAACTGGTAGCCAACGCCTAAGTTAAAGCCGTCAGCGTCTTTAGCGCCGCCCACTTTTTCATAGTCAGCCTTGAATACCACGTTCTCGTGTAACCAATAGTTCACACCGATATTGGTTTGGGTGATTTCAGTATCATCACCGTTACCCGCATTGTTGTCCCATGCATTGTAGCGAGCAAACACACCAAAGTTTTCGTTGATACGGTATGAAGGCTCGATGTAGTAACCCTTCTGCTCGTCACGTCCTAGTAGTTTGGCTTCTTGTCCGTCAATATCCCACTGAGCGTACAGTGCTTTAACGGTGAATTTGTCGATGCTGTAGATCGCATGAGCGGTAAGCAAAGTGGCTGATGCTGTATCGACATCCGCTTTACCTTGGGTTAGATCGGATTGATATTGCACCGTCGCCGCCAGTTCAAGACCAGGAATAGCGGTGTATTTCACGCGACCCGTATAAGCCAGATCTTCTGCTTTGGCTTTCGACACCTTTTGGCGTCCACCACGGATCTTATAGTCGTCACCCACATTAAGGCCCGAAGTCACGGCTGCATCAAATGCGAGGCCCGGTGCGGCTTTAATGTTGAGATTTAGACCCGCTTCCCACCACGTGGCGGGTAAAATGTCTTTTTCTACCGGATTGCGCTCAACACCGTAGAAGGCTGGTGGCTCATGGGTTTCGTTGATGATACCAACAGGCATCAAGAATAAACCCGCTTTACCCGTAAGCGCGTCACTGAAATCGTGTTCGATATAGGCTTGCTCTAGCTCAACTTCACCCTTTTGGCCGTCACCTGAGATAGAGTGCTCCACTTCTAGCTCAGAGAAAAAGCGAGTGCTTGCATTAAATTCATGGCCGACAAACAGTACGAAGCGGTGAAAGTCGAACTCTTTTTTATCTTTGCCCGACTGATTGTCAGTGATGTTGTTGTAATGCAGCTCACCGTAACCCCCAATGGTGGTCGCGCTTTTAGCTGAGCTTGATTCTTCAACGACATCAGCAGTTTGCTCTACACGCTTTTCTGTCTGCTCTAAGCGGCTTTCTAATTCTTGTAGCACTTTTTGTTGCTGCTCGATAATCTTGCGTAGCTCTTGAGTGTCCTGCGATGCATTAGCACCTTGGCTTGCAAAAATACCAAATAAGGTTGCTGCGATTAGTGTTTTCTTCATCATCATTTTCCCAGTTGTTGTATTGGGGTTGTTTTAATGCGGGCAATTTTACATATCAAACATGATAATGCAAATGGTTATCATTAAGATTTTGATCCGAGTCAATAAATTACGCACTCGAAAAGGCTGACGCAAAGCATTTTTTTAAATAGGGGGTATTTATTTTTATTTAATAACAGTCGGTTAGTTTGTTTGAGAGCTTCGGTGTTGACTCGTGTTTATCACCGCTCAAGTCATCGGGTGAGTGTTTTTTGTAAACAGGTATATACTAGCGCCCCCCATTTTGGATAACCCTGATTGAACGAGCCCATATGTTTCTAAGCCCTTATTTTAAAAAAGAACAGCAAAGTGTTTCAGTATCGGCCCAGCAAGCCAGTGATTTTGCCAAAGAGGTCGCACAAGACTTTAACCCCATCCATGATGTGGCAGCCAAACGCTTTTGCGTGCCTGGCGATCTCTTGTTTGCCTTAGTACTTGGTCAATATGGCTTGAGCCAAAAGATGCGTTTTCAGTTCGAAGGCATGGTGGGCGATGGGGTGTCCTTGGTGTTTCCACCTCAGGTGGGCGAGCGTTTTGCTATTCGTGACCATAAAGATAAACAATATCTAAGCGTCGAGCGTAGCGGCGACAGCACCTTGTGTGATGTGCAAACCGAATCTTTTATTCGCAGCTATGTGGCCTTCTCAGGGCTGAACTTTACCCATGTATTAGTGCCGTTAATGCGCGAGCAAGGGGTGATGATCAATCCCGCTCGTCCATTAGTGATCTACGAAAGCATGGCCTTTGACTTAGTCACATTGGACTTTAACCATATTGAACTGTCGCTGGTGGAGCAAACCTTAGTGATAGACGGTAAGCGCGGCGATGTTACTCTTAAATTTGAGCTGCGCTGCGGTGATAAGTTAGTGGGCACCGGCGTTAAAACTTTAGTGCTGAGTGGCCTGCGCGCCAT
The DNA here is from genome assembly GCF_059338445.1 of Shewanella sp. 492. NCBI lineage: Bacteria > Pseudomonadati > Pseudomonadota > Gammaproteobacteria > Alteromonadales > Shewanellaceae > Shewanella > Shewanella sp. 492. The sequence continues at coordinate 3,336,527 of NZ_CM181702.1, read as the reverse complement.
TGAAGAGCAAGATATGGACGCCATGGTGGCGCGTTATGAAGCGCGGCGCATCGATTACCAAGGTGCTTAACGGTTAAGTAACCCGCTTTAGCTTTATATTAAGGGCTCGCCAAGTGCGAGCTTTTTTGTGGGCGCGGTTAAGTCGTCTCACTGCATCTTATTGACGCATTATTAAGCTGGTTTTGCGATGTAAGCGTGCTTTTTAAACGTCCAAAAGCGCCTCGAGCGCCGCTCGATTGCCAAGCCTGTCGCTTTGATTTACTTTAGTGACCATTAGATTGTTGCTGCCTGCCGTTACGCCTTGGCGTGGGGAGGTTTTTATGCGCGCTATGACCGCCCTAGCGCCGTTTGCATTAAGGAAAAAGATGCCTAGTTTGAATCGAATAGTGCTGATAAACACGCACCTACCTGGCGTTGTTGAACTCGCCCTCGACGGACACACCAATATTTGTGGGACCAACGCCTCGGGTAAAACCACCTTGCAGCGTTTGGTGCCAGTATTTTATGGCGAATATCCGAGCCGAGTCGTGCCCTCAACCCGTGATAGTTTCGAGCGTTGGTATCTGCCGCACGATTCCAGTTACATCATCTATGAATATGTGCGTGACGATGGCCTTTACAGCCAAGCAGTGCTGGCATCGGCGGGTGATGGCAAAGGGGTTAATTACCGTTTTATCGCCAAAGCATTTGAACTGGCAGACTATGTGAAGTCCCAGCAAGGCGACTCGATTTTGTGCCACAACATGGCAGAGCTGGGCCGCGAGATGAAACGCAGCGGCGTGTCGGTGAGTAATTTACTCAACACCCGAGAATATCGCGCCATCATACAAAACGATCGCACCTTATTGAGCACGGGCAGTAACCGCAGTGAGCTGCGCGCCTATGCGCGGCAGTTTTCCTTATGTCAGCAGGAACACTCGCTGCGCCATATCGAAAAACTGGCCAAAGCGGTGCACTCGAAAGAAGGCAAGATGGAGACCATCAAATCGATGATCGCCGCCATCTTAGAGGAAGATGGGGTCAATCCGCCCAGCTCGCGCCTCAATCCACAGCGCGTGGAAGCCTGGATCCGTGAAAGCCAGTTGATCCAAGGATTTGAGCAGATCCGCCCCGAGTACGACAAGCTCGAACAGGAGTTTAATCAGTTACTCAGCGCCGAGCAGCGCCTGAGCGGCCTTAAGCGTGGTTACAGTAAAGATGAAACCGCCGAGGTTGAGCGCCAAGAGCTTAATCAGCAACGCTCCAAGGCGTTAGGGGAGCAGCTGCGCCAACTCGACGAGGAGTGGCGCGAGCAGCGCGACGAGCTCAATCAAGACTTGTCCGCCGCCAAGGGCGATGTGACTAAGTTTGAAGCCGAGCTAGACGCAATCGAAGATCAGCACGGTGCCTTTCTCGATGCCGATATAGAGCAGGCTAAATTGGATCTCGACCAGCTGCCAAGCTGGCGCGCCAGTTTAGATAACTTAACCGAGCGCCATAAGCTGCAAACCGAAAAACACCAAGATGTCGAGGCGGCTTACAATGCCCGTCGCAGTAAAATTGGTGACAACCTTAACCGCGAATTAGAGCAGCTCGATAAAGAGCAAGATAAGCATCGCAAAGCCCGCGACAAGCAGCAAGAGCAGGGCCGTAACGAGTTAGCGGCACTAGAGCAACAATGGCGCGAGCAGCTGGAAGCGGGGCGCGCGAAACACAGCGAACAAGCCTATCAGTTAAAGCTCTCGGCCGCCGAGTTGACCATGCAGGTTAACAATGTCACCTACAGCGAAGCGGAAAAGCTCAGCTTGGCCGTGTTCGATGAGCGGATCGCCCAAGCTGACGAAGAACAAGAGGTGTGCAATGCCAAGGTCGAACGCCTAAGCAGCCATGAGCGCAAGCTCAGAGCCAAACGCGATCAAGCCAACGAAGCCCTGCGCCAAGCGGGACTGAGGGTCATTGAGCGTCAAACTGCCCTCGACGAGTTGCACCATGTGTTGTTTCCCCAATCTCACACCCTGCTTGAATACCTGCGCAAAGAGGTCAACGGGTGGGAAGCCAATATTGGTAAGCTGATTAACCCTGAGTTACTGCATCGCAGCGACTTACACCCAACCATAACCGAGCCGCAAGAGAGCTTTTGTGGTATCGCTCTAGATCTTAAAGCCATTGATATTCCTGACTATGCCGCGTCAGAGCAGGAGCTGCGTAGCCGCTACAGTGAGGCCGAAGAGACCTTGGCGGCGGCCAAGGCGCTGCAAACCGAGGCCGAAGCGCATCTGGTGGCGTGTAACGCCGAACTCGATGAGCTCAACCGGGAGCTGACCTTTGCCAAGACTGCCTATAAGAATAGCCGTGACGATCTGCGTCGCCTGTTTGATGATAAACGCAGCGAGCAAGAGAAAATCAATCAAGCGTTGAGCGGCCGTAAAGCCGAGGCACAAAAACGCCTTAGCCGTATCGACAGCGAGATTAAGCAGCTCAATGCCCGGCATCAAGAGTGGATAGCGGCGCAAAAAGAGCTAGAGCTCGAAGCCCGCATGGAGAAAAACGCCTACTGGCAAGAGGTGGTCGGCGTTTTAGACAACCAGTTAGCCCAGGTGAAAAACAATATCGCCCAGCGCCGTCAAGACGCCAAAGCAGAGCAAAAAGCCTGTGAGCAGTGGTACAAAGATGAGCTTAAATCTCGCGGCGTCGATGAAGGCAAAATTGTTAAGCTCAAGCAGGAGATACGTCAGCTTGAAAGTGACATCAGCAAAGCCGAACAGCGTCGCAGTGAAGTGCTGCGCTTCGATGACTGGTACCAGCACACCTGGTTGTCACGTAAGCCTAAGCTGCAAACTGAGCTGAGTAAGGTCAAGATGGCGGTCGCTGAGCTAGAGCAGCAGTTGACTCGCAAAGCCAACGAGATCAAGCAGCGACGTCAGGAGCTCGACAGCCAGCGTAAGCAATCGGATGCGATTCAAGTGGAAGCGTCTGAAAACCTCACTAAATTGCGCAGCGTGATGCGTAAACTGGCCGAGCTAAAATTGCCCGCAAGCAATGATGAACTGCAAGGCAGCTTGGCTGAGCGCCTGCGTCAAGGTGAAGATCAGTTACTGCGCCGCGATCAATTGCTGGGATCGGTGAAGCAATATATTGAACATTTTGATTCGGTGATCGCCAGTAAGTCCGGGTCGAGCCTGTCGGAGATCTGGGATCGTGCGCGCGAAGAGTCGAGCTTTATTAACGATAAAGGCATTCGCCTACTCGATTATCGTAAGCTCGTGCCACAACTTGAGCAGCTGCTCAATGTGATGGTGCCCCAAGCCGTGATGGGCCTGCGTGAGCAAGGGCGTAATTTTGGTATCGATTTGACCGCCTTTTACGATGTGTTAGCCGATATCGACCGCCGTATTGCCTCGCAAAGTGCGCGTATTACCCGCGAAGTGGGTGAAGAGCTGTTCCTCGATGGGGTGAGCGAGTCGGCGGTGCGTATCCGCTCGCGCATCAGCGAGCTGGAGTTTTGGCCAGAGCTTGAGGTGTTTGTTAAGGCGTTCCGTCAATGGAAAGCCGACGGCTTTGCCGAATTGCCCGACGAGCACTACACCAACAGCATGCGCCGCGCCTTAGACATTATTGGCCGCGCGGCATTAACGGGTGGCATCGCCAAGTTATTAGAGATTGAGCTGCGCCTAAAAGAGGGTAACAGCGACCTCATCATCCGCACCGACCGACAGCTTAATGAGTCGTCGAGCCATGGTATGGCCTACCTGATTTTATGTAAGTTCTTGCTGGCTTTTACCCGCTTACTGCGTGGCCGTGCCGATGTGACCATCCATTGGCCTATCGATGAGTTAGGCACCTTACACCACGGTAACGTGAAAAAGATTTTTGATGCCTGTGAAAACAACAATATCAGCGTGTTAGGGGCATTTCCTAACCCTGAGTCAGAGGTGCTAAATCTATTTGTTAACCGCTATATCATCAATAAACAGACCAAGAAATTACAGGTCGTGAAGCCGCAATTAAATCCTATTGCCGACAAGTTAAGCCAGCGTTTTGCCAAGGAGACGGGATAAATGAGTAATAGCACACAAACCGTATTAGTCGGCCAAGGCGCATTGATTGAAAGTTTGCTGCGCGGTGAATTTATCTGCCGCACCAGTAACGAAGAAGCGTGGCGTGCGTTAAAGTCATCGACAACCCGCGACAGTGTCGAGCAGTACCTTAACCGCATTAACCGTACAGTGGCATCGGCCGGTGAAGGCGAGGTGTTTTTCTGTGGTTACTTGCAGCTCGGTGACACTGAGCGCAAGGTGATATCGTCTCAGTTTCGCGATATCTGTAATGCATTGATCCCTTTGGTCGAATGGCTGGTGCTGGTGCAAGAAGCCAGTGGTCAAGATGCGCCGCTTTGCGAAGGGGCGGCGGTGCGTTTAAGCGAACTGCAGATGCGCATCGAAGATACCCCCGCGTTTCGTGAGCAGCTGGCTAAGATCAGCCACTACCGTTTATTTGGCTCTAGCAGTACTCAGGTGGATGCACAAATTAAGTTGGTATTTAAACGCTTGGTGGAGCTGGGGTATCTGCTGCGTCCTAACGTGGAAAAGCAGATCTACATCGCCACGGGTAAACTAGATTATCTCTATGAAGTTATTCGTTTTATCGACGAGACTGAAGGCTTAAGCCTTGAAGCTCAGGCCGAAACTGCCACCCAAAGGGACTTAATCTGATATGAGTAGTAACTTACACCAATCCGGGGTAACGCTACTTAAGCTACTGGGGCGGCATAGCGAACTTATCATGGACGTGTACCTATCGGGCTCAGTGGCCGAAGGGGGCGATAACGCGGCAGCAATCGATAAGCTACGTAAAGCCGAGATCCTGTGGCGACCAGAACCCGGGCAAGATTTACGCCTCAAACGGTCAGTGCGCGCGCTATTAGAAGAGACTTTAAGTGATGAGCGTAATCGGCAAATCGATGCCAATGTCGGCTCGGGTCTTGCCACCATCAAAACCTTGGCGAGCCACTATAAAGAGGCGCGCCATGCGGTAGATTATAGCGCCAGTGAAGCCTATTTAGCCGATCTGAGTGAGCACGTTTACAGCTTTGCCGAAGGGTTGCGTTATTCGATACGGGTATTGTGGAGCCGGATTAATAATGAGTTTGGTTATGTCGGCACCATCAATGCCAAAATTCGTGAAAACGAATTGGCCCAAAGCCAAGTCAGTGAGCTGCTCAATGGCTTAGAGATGTTCCAATTTAGCGAGCTTGGCGAGCTGGCCGGTGATATTCGTGAGCTGCGTAAATTGCTGGTCACCACCTTGCAAGAAACCTTGAGTGATTGCACCCAAGAACTCAGTGTGGTGCAGGGGCGGTTATTGGAGTTGCTTGGACGTTTTAGGCAGATCCAAGGGCGTACACGCTTACTTAAGGGCTGGTTGTTATACACAGATCAACATCCCGATTATCAGGTGGCAGATCATGTCAGCCACAAGCAGTTGCCAGTTCTGTTTAATCGCGCCGAAGCACTCTTAGCCCCCGCAGCGGTTGATGTGAGTAATACCGGCTATGAGGCTGAGCTGTTACAGCTGGTGGCGCAAGTGAAAGCCATTAGCCGTGTCGAGCGTGACACCTTAGTGCGCGAGCATGATGTGGCGTTTGCCTTGGTTGATGCTGAAGATTTTGAAATTGCCGCTAACCCCCTCAAGTTGGCGGTCGATGATTATTTTTGTGCGGTGATCGACTCAGGCTTAAGGCAATCGGCATTGCAATACCATCAACAGCAAACGCTGGAGTGGGATCCTGAGAGCTGGCTGTATCAGGTGATCTGCGGTTACGAAGGATTGCCAGAAGAGCACAGACGCTATTTTGAATTAGAGCCCATTGGTGAGCCGCACCCCACTTACAGTGGTAACTTTATTATTCGTGATGTGGAGCTTTGGTTGGCCTAGCCTGCTGAGGATAACGCCTTGGGTCTAAGCCGCTATTGACCAAAAAAGTTATAACCTTTAAGTAAAGTAATCGTCCTTAAAACCATTAAATCAAGTGTTTACACTTTGATTTAATGGTTTTTTTATTGCTTATTATCAGCACGGGGCGGCGCTTTTTTCAGCGACGTTGGCTAGTGTATTTCACTAGTGACGCTGTGCTAGTAGTGGTTTAGTTTGCCTGGTGTTGCTTTTGTAGATATATATGCCTTTTAGGTTTTATTTTTTAGTGGTAAAAACTGGTGTTGCCAGTTGTAAATCAAGTAGTTAGGTTTATTTTTATGGGTCAATGTAAAAGTTTGGGTTGCGCGTGTCGGTGCTGAGTCTCTATATCTCTTTGTTAATATTGGGCTAAGTATTTATATTTTATCTTGTTATGCGCTTGTTGTTTTTGAGGTTTTTTTCCAAGCCCATTGAAAAGCTTGCTAGCATGATCCACTATCTCTGCACAAGCAGGGGAGTACCCGCCTCACATCTTAATCTCCATCGATGAGATACACAGATAAAAGCGTGCAGTAGATACGCTAAATTTAATAGGCAAACAGATGACAAAATCACTTTCTACCCGCATCTTTATCGGGCTCTTTTCGGGTGTCATACTCGGCACTATTTTGCAATACGGTTTGGCTGATGCCAGCCAATTAACCGCATGGGTGGTCAACATCGCCAGCGGTGTCGGTACCATGTTTGTCAATATGATCATGTTGATGGTTGTGCCTTTGGTGTTTGTCAGCATTGTTTGTGGTGTACTGGAGCTAGACGACCTGAAGAGTTTTGGCCGCCTCGGTGGTAAAACCTTTGGGTTTTATATTATTAATACGCTGCTCGCCATCTCTACTGCACTGGCGGTGGCCTTGATTGTTGAGCCCGGTGCCGGCATCGATATGACCTCAGGCACTGAGGCTGTGATAGCCACGACTGAGCTGCCTAACTTGATGCAACTGATTGTCGATATCGTCCCCAGTAATCCCGTTAGCGCGTTTTCCTCGGGCAATATGCTACAGGTGATCTTTATGGCGCTATTAGTCGGTGGGGTGATTAAGTCGATGGGCGATGGCGTTCCCTTGTTAAACCAAGGGTTTCAAGAGGGCAACAAGTTGATGATGAAGCTGATTAGCGTCGTGATGAAGCTGGCACCTTATGGGGTGTTTGCCTTGATGCTGAAGTTAGGCGCCACGTTAGAGGCCAGCTTATTTGTCAGCGTGATGGAATATATGGTGGTGATCATTACCCTGCTCTTGATCTGGATTTTTGCCGTCTATCCTATTGCCGTTAGTCTGTTTACCTCGGTGTCGGCCAAGGCGTTTCGGGCTAAGACACAAGAGCAAATTTTGTTTTCCTTATCTACCGCAAGCTCTAATGCCACCATTCCGGTGACCATGCGCACCTTAACAGAAAAGCTGGGGGTTAAGCCCGCAGTCGCTGGTTTTGGCGTGCCCCTGGGGGCGACCATGAATATGACCGGTGTGTCGATTTATGTCACCATTGCGATTTTCTTTGTCGCTAATGCCTTTGGTGCCCCCATCATGATGGAGCAGTTGCCATCATTGTTATTCAGTATCTTTTTGTTATCGGTCGGCGCTGGCGGTGTACCTGGTGGTGGCATGGTGATGATTGGCGTGTTGATCCATCAGATGGGATTACCACTCGAAGCCTTTGTGATAGTAGCGGCGCTCGACAGGGTGATCGATATGGTGTTGACCTCGTGCAATGTAGTGGGTGATGCGGCGGTGTTAACCATAGTCGATGCCACAGAGAAAGAACATCAAGCCGAGGAGCTTAAGGCGCAAGAGGCGCAGCTCAAGCCTGCTTAAGTCAGTCCGCTTAAGTCGCGATACATCATCATGAGTGGTGCCAAGCCTCTCATGATGATGGAGACTTAATGGCCTTTTAAGCGCCGACTGAGGGCGCTTTGGCTAATGCCCAGTAACTGCGCCGCCGCGGTTTGATTATTGGCGGTGCGGCTCATGGCTTCATCAATTAACGCCTGATTCATCTGGGCTAAACTAGGCAACACCTTAGGAAAAACCAGCGTATCTAATGGCGCTTGTGTCAGCGATTTATGCTCGTTAATCGCCTCCATAAAGGGGGAGATATTCAGCGCGACGCCATCACTGCGGCTGACCGCATCAAATACCATCCCCTTAAGTTCATGCAAATTGCCCGGAAAGTTGTAATTCGCCAGTTTAGCGGCCAAGTCGGCCGGTTGTTGCGGCATTGGCAGCGCCATTTCACTGGCCGCCTGAGCAATAAAGTGGTTGATCAGCATCGAAATATCCAGCGGCCTGTTGGCCAGTGGCGGCAGCTTGATTTTATGGGCGCGTAAACGATACAGCAGATCGCTACGAAATTGCCCAGCTTGGTGTAATTTCAGTAAATCATCTTGGGTCGAGGCGACAAACTTGCATCGCACCGGATAGGCACTGTCGCTGCCCAATGGATAATATTGCTTGGTTTCAAGCAGATCCAATAAGGTGATTTGTGCCGCCAGTGGCAGGGCGCCCACCTCGTTAAGGTAGAGTACGCCATCGCCCACTTGATGCAGCAAACCGGCTACGGCATCGATTTGGCCATCGCTATTGTGGTGCAGTTGACCACACATCTTTTGAGCGAATACCTCACCGCTGATCCCCGCCAGATTAATGGTTAAAAATGGCGCTTGTGGGCTGTAGAGGCTGTGGCAGGCGCGGGCAAATTCACACTTGCCGGTACCGCTTTGACCAAAGATAAGTAAAGGCTCAGGACTAAACGCGACCGCCTCTAAATAGCGAAATTGATCGAGCATCTGCGGCTCGCAGGTCAAAATATTATTAAACGCCTGTGGATTGTCTAAGGTGCGACTTAAGAAACGCTCTTTAATGTGCAGGTAGTTACGCTCCAGCCCCACCACTTCTAGCGCGCGGCGCACCGATTGAGCCAACTCTTCCACCTTATCGGTTTTGATAAAGTAATCGTAAGCGCCATTTTTAATGCAGCGCACCGCAGTATCGACCTCATTGACGCCGGTGACGATGATCACCCGGGTGTTAGGAAACTCGCTGCGGATCATCGCCAGTAGCGTTTCGCCACAATCGAAAGGCATGGTTAAGTCCAGTAAGACTAAGGCGTAATCGCCCACCTGTAGGCGATTGATCACCTGACGACTATCGACACAGGTGTCGATTTCAGCTTCGGGCACTAAGCGGTTAAGGGTGACGGCTAAGGTGCGTAGCCATGAGGCTTCATCGTCGACTAAGAGTATGTTTCTGGCCAATTTCATGGGGTTAATCCTGTTGTACTAACGCAAACGTTAAGCGGATGCTTGTGCCTTGGTCGACACTCGATTGGATCTGCATTTGCGCATGATGTTGTTTGATTATCCTGCTGCTGACCGACAAGCCTAGGCCGCAACCGCCGTTATTTCTGCGCGTGGTAAAGAAAGGTTCTGTGATGCGTTTTAAGGTGGCGCGGTCCATGCCGCAGCCGTTATCGCTCACGGTGAGCAGCACTTGGTCTGCATCAACCTCGGTGGCGATACTGATAGCGCCAGTGTAAGGGTCGCAGGCGTGACAGGCATTTTGAATAAGGTTAATCAACACTTGGTGCAGCTGCTGGGCATCGCCGTTAATGAGTGGATCTGCTGGACAAAAGTTGGTGGTGATTTGATAGCTCTTACACTGATTATTGGTTAAGCGCAGCGCCACCTGCACCACATCGTTAAGGGCGATAGGCAGATGTGCTTGGGCTAAGTTTGGCAGGGCGTAGCATTTAAGATCGTTAACAATACGGCTGATGCGCGTAGCGGCCTCTTCAACCGTTTGACAGCTATGGCCCAACTCGGCCATGGCATCGCTTGGTGCCAGTCCGGCAATGCGCCAAAACGGGTTGTGTTTTTGGTAGTGGCTTGCAGCAGGTGTTAGATCCTTTATTGCCGCGCTCAGCAGTGAAATTGCATGCACAATCAGCCCTGTGGGGTTATTGATTTCGTGGGCAATGCCGGCTGAAAGCTCACCTAGGGAGGCTAGGCGGCTGGCCTCTTCGTTGGCCTGACGCAACCGATGTTGCTCGGTGGACTCTTCGAGCAATATCACCACCTGATCGCTGGCGATCGGGTGGATCTGCAATTGCCAAAACTCTTGCTGGTACTGCATGTCAGCCGTTTGTGACCGCTGCTGGGTCAGCACGCTATTGATCGCCTGTTTAAGGTCAAAGGGTTGGCCATCGAGGTAGTGAAATTGCTGATTAACCAGCAGCTCGATATTGTTATCGTTACTCCACAGGCGCTTAAGGTGTTGATCTATGATGGTGACGCCATGGGGAATGCCATCGAGCACCGACTGAAACTGAGTTGAAATAACCGATATCTCGGCTTCGGCGCGCCGGCGCTGTTCTAACTCTTCTTTAAGCGCCCTCTTTTGGCGGCGTAGGCTCGCGCTGATAAACCCGGTGTAAACCATTCCGATTGCCGAGATAAGCGCCACTAAAATGGCCACAGAAAACATGCGTTTTTGGGTCGAGGTTAAATCGACCTTTTCCCGCCCGGTGCCAAACCATTTGTTGACTAATGTGTCATATTCTCCCGAGAGTTTAAGCTGACGCAGAGCGTCATTTATCTGCTGCATTAACGCGGTTTTTTTGCCATTACAGACAAAGTTAAAGGCGCCGTAGATCAGTGCATCGCTGGAGCTTCTCACCGAGGGGTAAAAGGGCAGTAGTCGGCGGGCGACAAAGTTTTCGGCTAACACCACATCGACTTGATCATCCATCAATTGTTGAAAACCGGTTTCATACAGATCGACATCAATACGCTCAAACTGTTGCAGGTGATCTGACAGATACACATCGATAAAAGCGCCTTTTTTAATGGCGACTCGCTTGCCAGCAAGATCGCTCCAGTTATTGATAAACGCTTTGCCTTGCAAGGTATAAGCCTTGGCGTGGGTGGAATAGATAGGATCCGATTGATTTAGCTCACGGCTAAAATTCACCGGACTGACCACGGCTATCACATCGATATCACTATCTGGGTTGTGCACATCCGCGACCAACTGCTGGAAGCTTTTGCGCCGCACTATGATGCGCTTGCCTGTAAGCTGGCCAATTCTGTCCATGAGCTCAAGGTTAAACCCTTGGTCAACGCCATTGTTACGCCATTCTAAAGGGGCGGTATTAGAGTGTACGCCAAACACTATGCTCTCTTGGGAGAGCACCGGCAGCGAAGCGCATATTAGGCAAAGTAGTATCAGTCTCATGGGCTTGAGTGTAGAGAATAACGCCTTAATAAACTGTGCTGCACTGCGCGAATTAGTAAACGGTGAACTATTAGTGTTAGTTGCCTTTTACTGGCGGCGTTCGCCCAAGTGATCTCGCTCCGCATGAAATATGCAAAATTGCATATCTCACTTGCAAGTTATGCAACTTTGCATAGTGCATTTTAGGTGTTGTGATTAAGGCGGCATTTCTTGTGGAGACCTGAGTGTCTACCTTGCTGTCGCTGGATTTATCGACAAAGATGATTAGGAGCAACATAAGTGTCGGCCACCACGCAATGCGATTGGGCGACACGTGGATCATTATTATAATGAAAGGTTTCTGGACTGACTGCGTCACCGCTGTTGAGTGTGGAAAGGAGAGTAAAGATGAAAAAACTACAACTTGCAGCCTGTTTGGCTACCATTATGGGCACTGCTGGATTTATGGGTAATGCGCTTGCCGCAGATAACCTAGCTGAGTTCCATGTTCAAAACCAAGAGTGTGACAGCTGCCATACCCCAGATGGTGAGCTTTCAAATGATAGCTTAACCTATGAAAACCAACAGTGTGTCGCGTGTCACGGTACCATGGCTGAAGTGGCAGAAACCACTAAGCATGAGCACTACAATGCTCACGACTCTCACTTCCCTGGCGATGTTGCTTGTACCTCTTGTCACAGCGCGCATGAAAAATCTATGGTCTACTGTGACTCTTGCCACAGCTTCGACTTTGACATGCCTTATGCGAAAAAATGGCAACGTGATGAACCGACTATTGCCGAACTCGCTAAAGATAAATCTGAACGTCAAGCGGCACTTGCTAGCGCACCTCGCGATACCGTTGATGTAGTGGTTGTGGGGACTGGTGGTGCAGGCTTCTCTGCGGCGGTATCGGCACACGACAATGGCGCGAAAGTCATTCTTATCGAAAAAGAGCCCGTTATTGGTGGTAATGCCAAATTGGCCGCCGGTGGTATGAACGCCGCATGGACGGATCAACAAAAAGCCAAAGACATTGTTGACAGCCCAGAGCTGATGTACAAAGACACCATGAAAGGCGGTCGTGATATTAACGATCCCGCGTTGGTGGAAATCTTAAGTTCACACTCTAAAGGCTCTGTCGATTGGATGACCGCCATGGGCGCAGACCTTAACGATGTGGGCCGTATGGGCGGCGCATCGGTTAACCGTTCACATCGTCCTACTGGCGGTGCTGGCGTGGGCGCTCACGTGGTACAAGTGCTTTATGATAACGCCGTTGAGCGTAATATCGACTTACGCATGAACACCCGTGGTATCGAAATTCTTAAAGATGATAGCGGTAAGGTCAAAGGCATCTTAGTTAAAGGGATGTACAAGGGTTACTACTGGGTGAAAGCCGATGCGGTGATTTTAGCAACCGGTGGTTTTGCCAAAAATAACGATCGCGTATCTAAGCTAGATCCTAAGCTAAAAGGCTTTATCTCGACTAACCAACCGGGCGCAACTGGTGACGGTATCGATGTTGCGGGCAATGCTGGCGCGGCGATGAAAGATCTCGAATATATCCAAGCTCACCCAACATTGTCAGTTAAAGGCGGCGTGATGGTGACTGAAGCGGTACGTGGTAATGGCGCGATTTTAGTTAACCGTGAAGGTAAACGTTTCGTCAACGAAATCACCACTCGTGATAAAGCATCGGCGGCTATCTTAGCTCAAACCGGTAAATCAGCGTTCTTGATTTTCGATGACTCTGTACGTAAGTCACTGAGCAAAATCGATAAGTATATTGGTTTAGGTGTCGCACCAACGGCAGATACCTTAGTGAAACTTGGCGATATCAAAGGTGTCGGCATCGATGGTAAAGCATTGACCGAAACCGTTGCGCGCTACAACAGCTTTGTCACTAGCGGCAAAGATGCTGATTTCGAGCGTCCAAACCTACCTCGTGCGCTCAACGAAGGTAACTACTACGCAATCGAAGTGACCCCTGGTGTTCACCACACCATGGGCGGCGTGATGATTGATACTAAAGCGGAAGTGATGAACGCTAAAAAGCAAGTGATCCCAGGCCTATACGGTGCGGGTGAAGTGACTGGCGGCGTACATGGTGCTAACCGTTTAGGTGGTAACGCCATCTCTGACATCATCACCTTTGGTCGTCTAGCAGGTGAAGAAGCTGCGAAATACTCAAAGAAAAATTAACCGTTAAACATTAACTAATAGCTAAACTTATCGTTAATAACGTCGTTCCAGTTTGACCTAAAGGTGGTATGGATATCACCGCTAAAAGCCACAGCCCTCCCGCTGTGGCTTTTTTATATCCATCCTTGATGGAGCGGGGCTGCTCAACATGGGATTTATACCAAAGTTTGGTGGCCTTGAAATGAAGGTGTGGCATTTTTTTTAGTTTGCTTGAGTAGCGGCTGGCTGCATTTTTATTTATTGAAAGTGTTTGAAGGGCGAACCTTCACTGTTTGAAATTGCTTGCAACAGGTGCAGTGCATGGATGCGCAAATGTCGTGATCACATGGATGTGACAGAACGACCTAATGTGTAAACACTTCTGCGGCACGCTGTGCGCCATCCATGGCCGCTCTACGGTTTCATCCCTGAAACCGAAGGCCGCAGCCGTGTTTACACTTATCTCTAGCGCCTCTTCGATTTAACTTCATTTGATATGAGTTGCAAATTAACAAGCTTTTGCTGCGTCCAATGTTTGCGAGAGAACAGAACGAAAACACAAATTTAAAGCACGATCAATCTCCGTAGATTCAGTAAGACCTTGCTATGAAAATCAATGAGGCAAAGACCTGTGGCCTGAGTGGCATGAATGGTTTAAAAAGCACGGTGAATCACGAGTATTTGCCGTGAAGAGGCGTTAATGAAATATAAAAATACTAAAGAAGACCAATTGATTACCTTACCTAAGCTCAAAAAAACGACTACCACAGAAAAGCAAACTCCTATAGCATCATGCATACCAAATACATGGATGTGGCAGCGGCCAAGTCCAACAAGCTATTTATGCCTTGCAGACAGCGCAACGTATAAATACTAAGACGTTATACATAAAAGGATGTAATATGAGTTCTTATCGTACTTTTGTAATCCAAACTCATAAACGAGTTGGTGGTGGTTCATCCAAGTCAGTCCGTGCAAACCCGATAGAAGGTCAAGGCTTGGACACGAATATGAGGGTTTCATGTTCATCTAGTATGCGTAAAAATACCCCGATCGGCTCATTTATTAAAATTGAAGCTAAATTGACTACTCGGGAAGATGGACCGCAGTTCTTATATGCTCATCCTAATAGCCCTTATGAAGTTATTACAAAAGAAGAAGCGTTAACATTGATTAAGAAAGAGCGTATATAACAAGAGTAATCAGGCTGCTCGTTTCACTCGCCGGAACGGCCTACGGTTACTGGCGTTAATAATGGCTGGCACATATTTTCAGCGAGTGGGCTGCTTGTTTTCACGGGCTTGATGTCGTCATATCTCGATATTCCGGCCATATCGTATTGACCTAGAATAACCAAATCACAGCACGGCGATTGAACATGAACCCAAAGCGTATTATGTTGTTGTTTTATAATGGGGGGCTCGTTTTCACGATATTCCAAGTGGAGATGGCTTCCTCATCAATCCAGAAGGTCAGCGAGCTACGGTTAATCAATGCTTGATTGTACTAGGTAATGAGAGTTGGAAAGAGATAGAGCAATGCTCTTTCGTGGTCGCATCTGGATGAATTTCAAACCAGTTACCCTGAAGGAAAATGCCAGTCAGTTAAATTGACTGGCATTTGGCCAGAGCTTTTTTGTTAATGTTTAAATTATTAACCGCAATTCATGGTAGCTGATATTACATAACATACTCTATCGCTAGGTGCTCCAGCTGGGCAGGGTACCTCACTAGACTCTGAAGATACTGTGCAGCTCGGACCTGCAAGTTTCAGAATTGAAGACATAATTTCTTTTCGTGCTTCTTCACCGATAACTAAAAAAGGCTCATTTGATGAATAAGGAGATGACTCAGTAATTACTTTTGTTGGTTCTCCATCTGATGTTTCAACGACTAAAAAACATTCCCTGTCATTATTATCACATGCTATGGCGATATAAGTGGGAGAGTCAGCGAATAAACCAAACTCAGGTAAAAACGTTGATAATGTTGTAAGGTCAGAGGCTAACCCAATTAAATCAAGTACTATTTTACTAGCACCAAACGATGTCATGGTTTTTGGGGTAAAAGAGATTCCGCTGCTATTGAAAACGTTATTGTCATTTAGAGCGTTTAGTAACGATATTATATTTTCATAGGCTTCTTTTTCAATGATGTCGGTCGAAGAACCGGAGTAATTTCTATTTGAAATAGTAATCGATTCAATTCCCAAGCTTTTTAGTACTACACCAATTCCAACATTTTGGGTGACTGATTTTAATGTTACGGAGTTTTTTTTGTTTTGGCCGAAATAAATACTTTCTTTTTTATAATTAAAGTATTTATAACATAATGTGTTACTCGGCTTGAAAGTTGATGTGCACCGCTCAATAAATTCATCTGTAATATCTGGATTTGTGACGGGTGGTGATATTGCGCTAATAGCATTAAAAGATGTCAACATCAAAATAATAGCTAACCATTTCATATATACTCTCCCTTATAATCTGTTTTGGGTTAACGTAAAATTATCATTGCGACATTTTTATGTTGCCGAGATGTTGGTTTCACGTTAACACTTGAGGGTGAGCCAAGTAAATAGTAAAGTAAATAAAGATTATTACTCCCGATTTCAGATAATAACTGCGACACTCTTAATTGAGGCGTAGAAGAAGCCAACTGCTGAAAGTGGTAGGCTTTATCTCACCAAAGGTAGGGTAAGTAAATAGCCATATATGGACGCTCCCGGTGAGTCAAGACAAGACTCTGCTCACCGAAGGCTTTTTGGCCTTAGTTTTTTGTACAACATTCTCACTTTTATCGTTGTTTTTGATGCGACTCATTTACTGCTAGAAGCGGTTGTACTGCCATATATACGGGCTGTGCATGCATCCTTTTGAATGTGCCGCCCCTAATGAAATCCGTACCACTGCGCCTAAAAATGTGAAACACCCATGCGGATTAGGTTTATCCTATCCTTGGCCTGTTCGGGCTTACACTGGTTGGACTGAGCCATTTCTTCATCGTTAACAACAACCTTGGTGAGTGTTTAATGTGCTACCTTGCGGCTCTTATCACCCAGTCGGGTTAACTACCCTTGGCCAGACCGAGCTTTGCAAGATAGCGACAACGGGATTAATTTTCATCATGGCTTATGCCTTGATAAGTGCCGTATTGCGGCGCATAGGCACTTGCTTGTGCAATAAAATCCATATCAGCCTGGCAAGTCTGTGAGCAGTAGCCACTACGGTTGTACAAATGCTCTTACGGCTTCTTAATTGGGTTATCCACTGATTTAAATCATCACTTTTCTTGCTGGCATGGCTGACTACGGTTCTGGCGCCATGAATAAGTTGTTTGCGTAAGTAGCCGTCGCCGCGCTTGGTGATGCTGCCATTGACGCTCTTATTTCCTGAGGCGAATTGTGTTGGGGTTAACCCTAGCCAGACCGCTAATTCTTTAGGGCTATTAAAGGCTTGGCCTGCGCCAATGGCAGCAGCAAATGCTGAAGCGATAATCGGGCCAACACCTGGAATACTCAATAGGATTTTACCATTAGGGTCTTGCTCGACCAGCTGCTTTAATAATGAGTTAATTCGTTCAAGGCGCTTAGTGAGTGCTTGATATTCTTCCCAAAAATCATTGGCCATTAATTTTATCAGTGGTCGTTGCGCTTCGTCACAGATGATATCCCACATGGCTCGCTCAAAAGCACTGTGACCTTGCGAAAAACAAATACCGAAATCGACTAACACGCCACGAATGTGATTGGTACAGGCGGTTCTTTGTTTTACTAAGCGCTCTCTGACGCGGTGCAGCATCAGTACCTCTTGCTGCGCTTCGGTTTTAATCGGCACAAAGCGAATGTTAGGCCTGAGGCTTGCCTCATAAATCGTCATGGCATCGTTCTTGTCATTCTTGCTACCGCGTACAAACGGGGTGACATGCTGCGCTGGGATGAGCTTAACGTTATGCCCCATGGCAAGAAACTTACGCCCCCAGTAATGGGAAGAAAAACACGCCTCAAAGACCACATCGCAGGCAGGTTGCTGTGACATAAACTCGCTCAGCTGTTTTCGATTTAAGCGCTTACTGAACACTTGCTTGGCGTGTTTATCCATCCCCAATAGTTGAAATACATTCTTTGCCAAATCAATCGAAATAGTGCTAACTTTCATGGTGGACGCTCCTTAAGTAACTGTATGGTTCAAAATCAGTTTGGCGCATTGACGCCGTATTTAGGGAGCGTCCATCTCATCACCCATAGTTAATGTGCATCAGAAACGACCTTCTACTAAGCTTTGAAGGAGCATTAGACAAGGAGGTTGTTATGCCACGCCCTCGCCGTACCCAAATTAGTCTTGAAGACACACCCTATTATCATTGTTGTAGCCGTGTAGTGAGGCGCGCCTTTTATGTGGTGATGATGCCTATTCGGGGAAAAATTATGATCATCGCCGCAGTTGGATTGAATCGCTGTTGTTTGAGCTTGCAGCGGCTTTTGCCATTGATGTGGCAGCATTTGCCGTAATGTCGAATCACCTTCATGTGGTGCTACGTATTGATACCGAGACTGATTAATAATGGCTGGCACATATTTTCAGCAAGTCATCGTTACATCAAAAGGTCATGGTTAGAAGCAATAAAAAAGTCGCCCTTGGCGACTTTTTTGTTGCGAGTGCTGCTAGCTGATTGGCTACAGGCTTGGCTCTTGGCTGTAATCGACGCCATGATATTCGAGGCAGGCATCGACCTCGTTAGCCGAGCCTAAAATCACTGCGACACGTTGATGAATGTCGCTGGGCTCAATATCCATGATGTTTTCATAGCCGGTTGAGGCTTTACCGCCTGCCTGTTCGACCAAAAATGACATGGGGTTGGCTTCATACATCAAGCGCAGTTTATAAGGTTTGTCTGGGTTTTTATTGTCAGTTGGGTAGGTAAAGAGTCCGCCGCGACACAATACGCGGTGCACATCGCCCACCATGGCGGCAATCCAGCGCATGTTGAATGACTTTTCACGTGGGCCAATTTCCCCTAGCAGTAGATCGCTAATATAGGTTTGCATTGGCGCTTCCCAGAAGCGTTGGTTTGACATATTAATGGCAAACTCGCCAGTATCTTTGCTAATGGCCATGGCATCATTGGTGAGCAAGTATTCGTTGGTATCTGGGTTGAGGGTAAATAGCTGCACCCCTTTACCTGTGGTTAAGGCCAGCATGGTCGATGGGCCATACAATACATAACCTGCGGCCACTTGATGGCGACCACTTTGTAAGAAGCTTTGCTGACTCAGTTCACCTTTTGGCGCGGGTAGCACCGAAAAAATGGTGCCGACCAGTGAGTTAATATCGATATTCGATGAGCCATCTAGTGGGTCGAAACACACTAAAAAATCGCCACTTTGGCCGACCTCAACAATATGATCTTCCTCTTCTGATGCTAAGCCGCGTACCGTGCTATCGGCTTTTAGCGCGTCTTTAAGCATGTCATTGGTGATCACATCGAGCTTCTTTTGGGT
Organism: Shewanella sp. 492; assembly: GCF_059338445.1. NCBI lineage: Bacteria > Pseudomonadati > Pseudomonadota > Gammaproteobacteria > Alteromonadales > Shewanellaceae > Shewanella > Shewanella sp. 492. The sequence continues at coordinate 3,317,685 of NZ_CM181702.1, read as the reverse complement.
TTCGCCTTGGACGTTTTCTTGCTCGGTGGCACCGAGTACACCGGCCAGTGCGCCATGACGCACGGCATGGCTTATCGCTTTAGAGGTGTCAGCTAGGGTCAGAATGAGTTGAGACAAAGGAGCTTCAATCCCTTGTGAACTGAGGTTTTGCGCCAGAGTTTGCATGTTATTTCCTATGACATAGCGAGCTAGGCTCACATTTGAGGTCAGCATGTTTTTATAGGGTTTAATTCTGGCGGCTATTCTACCGTAGATGAATCGTTTTTTCAGCGGCTAATTACGCCGGAGGCCAAGTGGCAGCGTTTTTATTTTGTGCAACTTTGAGGCACAATGCATCACAGCTTAGTTAATCAAACTCGTTTTATATCCAGGACATAATAATGACAAAAAAATGGATTAGTTCTGCGCTAATGGTGGTGCCTATGCTTTTATCTCACAGTGTATCTGCGGCGCAAGCCGAGCTTAATCAACCCCAAGGTGGTAAGGCAGCATTAACGGTCGAGCGCTTGTATGCCTCGCCGGCATTGGCTGGCAGTAGTCCGCGGGGGTTAACCTTGTCTCCCGACGGTCAACGGGTGACTTACCTTGCAGGGCGGGTCGACGACCAATACTTATATGACCTATGGCAGATGGATGTGGCCACCGGCGAGCAAGATATCTTGCTCAATGCCGATCGCCTTAAAAGGGGCGAGCTGTCGGACGAAGAAAAGGCCCGCCGCGAGCGTCAACGCATTTATGGTCAAGGGATCATGGAGTATTTCTGGGCCGATGACAGCCAAGCCATATTGATCCCAGCGTCTGGTGCTTTGTATTACTACTCGCTTGCCGATGCCAAAGTGGAAGTGTTGCCAACCGGTGAGGGCTTTATTACCGACGCCAGATTGTCGCCTAAGGGGCATTTTGTGTCGTTTGTGCGCGAGCAAAACTTGTATGTGCTTAACCTCGAGACTCGCCAATTAACCGCATTAACCCAAGATGGTGGTGGCGCGATTAAAAATGCGATGGCCGAGTTTGTTGCGCAAGAAGAGATGGACCGCATGACTGGTTATTGGTGGGCGCCCGATGAGTCGGCTATTGCCTTTACCCGTATCGACGAGTCGGCTGTCGAGTTAGTGACTCGCAACGAAATTTATGCCGATGGCATTAAGCTTACCGAGCAACGTTACCCTTATGCGGGCAAAAATAATGTCAGTATTGAGCTGGGTGTGGTCAATATTGAAGATAAAAACGTACGCTGGATTGATATCGGCCAAACCCCAGATAGTTACCTGCCTCGAGTTAAGTGGCTGCCAGATAGTCAGCATGTGTCATTTCAGTGGCAAAGCCGCGATCAACAGACCTTAGACCTACGCATTGCCGCTTTAAACGGTACCGCGGCACCTACAACGGTTATCAAAGAGCGCAGTAAGGCTTGGGTTAATTTAAACAATGATCTGCATTTCTTGAAACAGCAGCCACAACTGGTTTGGGCCTCGGAGCGTGATGGCTTTAATCATCTGTACCTATTTGATCTGCAAGGTAAGCTTATTAAGCAACTTACCAAAGGAGCTTGGGCAGTCGATGAGGTGGAATATGTCGATGAGCAGGCTGGCTGGGTCTACTTTACGGGCCGCAAAAGCAGTGTCATCGAAAAGCACCTATACCGCGTGCCCTTAGCCGGAGGCGAAATAGAGCAAATTAGCCGCCGAGCGGGTATGCATGGGCCAGTTTTTGCCGACAATCAGCCTATTTACCTCGATTACTTTAATAGTCTAGTGCAGCCGCCGCAGGTGAGTCTGCATGGTGCTAAAGGGGAGCGCTTGGCTTGGGTCGAGCAAAATAACGTCGATGAATCTCATCCCTTATATCCCTTCTTTGGTCAATGGCAATTACCTGAATTTGGTCAGATAAAAGCGCAAGATGGTCAAGCCTTGCAGTATCGTCTCTTTAAACCCACAGGCTTTGATGCCACCCAGCAGTATCCGGTTGTGGTGCGTGTGTACGGTGGCCCTCACGCTCAGTTGGTAGTCAATAGTTGGAGTGAACAAGACTACTTTACCCAGTACCTGCTACAACAAGGCTTTATCGTGTTTCAGCTCGATAATCGTGGCTCGGCCCATAGGGGCACTCAGTTTGAACATGTGATCTACAAGCAACTTGGGCAAGCGGAAGTTGACGATCAAAAGGCGGGCGTCGATTATTTGCGTAGTTTAAATTATGTCGATGGTGACAATATTGCGATTTATGGTCATAGCTACGGCGGTTATATGGCCTTAATGAGCCTATTTAAAGCGCCCACACATTTTAAAGCCGCGATTGCGGGAGCACCGGTAACTGACTGGGCCTTGTATGATACCCACTATACCGAGCGTTATTTGTCGCACCCAGGCAGCAATGCCGAAGGTTATGAAGCCAGCAGTGTACTGCCTTATGTCAAAGATTATCAGTCGGGATTGTTGATGTATCATGGCATGGCCGATGACAATGTGTTGTTTGAAAACAGCACGCGGGTTTATAAGGCGCTGCAAGATGAGGGCAAGCTGTTTCAGATGATCGACTATCCCGGCTCTAAGCACTCGATGCGCGGCGAGAAAGTGAGAACGCATCTATACCGCTCGCTGGCCGATTTCTTGGATAAACAACTGAAACAGTAAGATGAACAATAAACTGTAATTTTTAGCGCTGCGTTGGAACAACAAGCCCTGTTGCTTGATATAAGTAACAGGGCTATTTGGGGAAAGGAATCACTAATTCTTATTTACTGCAGATGCCCTTTTTAGCCAGTTTTAGCTTTTTAATTTCTTGTTTTCCTTTTTCTTCTGTGAGTTAGAGCCCTGCGCCACCAACAAAGGCACCAAATTCGATATATTGGTTGAGTCGAGGCCATAACCACATTATGTTATTGTTTTGTAATGGTTGGTTTGATTATTCACTTATTCCAGCCGATATTCACCTTACTCGTGGAAAACAGGATGTTTTATATCAAAGCCACAGTGTTACTATGTTTAGCACTGTTACAAGGATGTGCCACTTTGGCAGAGTCAAAAATAAACAATGCGTTAGATAAACAGTATTCTCTACGTGAAAATGGGACGGACAACTTCGTAAGTGCACTTGATTTTGCCATCGATAATTTTTGTTTACCTCAGCACTCCTTTTGCACCGAGTACCTTATTGCAGATCCGATATTTGTTGAGGGCGATCCTACGACAGAGCCACCGGGGGTTAACCTCTATAGTAAAGCTTATTTTAATCTTCATGTTGTCTCATCAAAACGAGAAGAGGTCAGACTAGACCTAAACCCTCCACAGCAACGTTTCAAAGGCACTTGGGTATTACTGCATGGTTTTTCTGCTGACAAAAGTGCAATGATCATCAATGCTTTTGCTCTACGCAGTTTAGGTTTTCAGGTGATAGTACCAGACTTACAGGGTCATGGTGCAGCGACAGGACCGGTCGCTATTGATGGTAAGCTTGACGCAAAAATTATTAGCCAGTTAATCGAACTACTGCTTGCTGAGCAGCAAATAATTGGGCCTGTGTATTTATTGGGGCATTCACTTGGCGCCAATGTCGCTGCGCAAATTAGCGCAAGACGACAGAACATTACTGGACAAGTATTAATTGCGCCTATGCATGACTTTAGTACCGGGTTAAAGAATTACGTCGCACAGGAATATTCATGGTATTACCGAATATTGGGCGAACAGCAATTACGCCAGATCACAGATACCGTTTTGCAGCAACGCAATATAACTCTTCAAGATACGGCAATAGCCCCTTTATTGACCCGTTCAAATACACCCACTTTATTGATAGCATCAGAGCAAGATTCGATAGCTCCAGCAAGTTACTTTAGCCATTTACAATCGCCAAACCTGCAGTTACATTTTTCCCAGAGGAGGACACATGCTGGTCTAGTGATGTTTAATAACCAAGAATTACAGCAGCTACAGGACTGGTTGCAAACCGTAGTTACGGAGTAACTTGGTCTGCAATATGACGCTAATCGCAAATATTGGGACAGGGTCAACCGTACTCATAATCCCTGTTTTTCGTCTATAAATACTAAGTTAGATTTCGCTGATCTAACCAAAAATGTGCTGCAGATATCGCAGGGCAGGCGATGGATAACCATGAAGTTTTAGCTTCAAATCAGCATATCCAAAAGCCACTCGGCCGGATTGAAATGATATCGAGCTGGATTCGAAGTCTAGCCCACAGCGGCATAAGTGTTCCGAGCACAAAAAAAGCCAGTCGTGAGACTGGCTTTTTCATTGAATAACATAAGCGTAGGCTTATGCGTCTTCTAAATTACCACAGAAGCGATAACCTTCACCGTGGATTGTCGCGATGATTTCTGGCGTATCTGGTAAGCTCTCAAAGTGCTTACGGATACGACGAATCGTGACGTCAACCGTACGGTCATGTGGCTTAAGCTCACGGCCGGTCATCTTCATCAGTAAGTCTGCACGAGTCAGGATCTTACCTGGGTTTTCAACGAAGTGAAGCATCGCACGGAATTCACTGCGTGGAAGCTTGTATGACTCGCCCTGTGGGCTAACCAATGAACGGCTGTTAATTTCTAAGCTCCAGCCGTTGAAACGGTAATATTCTACCGCGCTCTTTTCTTCTGTTTCTACACCTGTGCTATTCACACGGGTTAACAAATTACGTGCACGAATTGTTAGCTCACGTGGGTTGAATGGCTTAGTGATATAATCATCTGCACCAATTTCAAGTCCCAAGATCTTGTCAACTTCGTTATCACGGCCCGTTAGGAAGATTAAGCCGATATTGTTTATTTCACGAAGTTCACGAGCCAACAAAAGACCATTCTTGCCAGGAAGATTAATATCCATAACGACGAGATTGATCTTGTTTTCTTGCATTGCTTTATGCATTTCTGCGCCGTCATTGGCTTCAGTTACCACATATCCTTCAGCCTCGAAAATACTTCTTAGCGTGTTCCGGGTAACGGCTTCATCTTCTACGATCAGAATGTGCGGATTTTGCATATTTATCTACCTAATATTTGTTTACATCTGTGCTAACCATAGGCGCGCTGTGCGGGTTGCGCCCTGACTTGTCGTGTTGAAAATTACCGAGTCACGTAGGTGCTTTCACTAAAACGACTGAAACCGCAACGCACTTCATGATTAGTAAAGTATGCGTATCTCTTTATTGAAAAAGATGCGCTAATTGTATCCACTACGATTAACAATAGTAGGAAATAGTTCCTTTAACTATTGAAATTTTCAAGTTTCAATATTAAAAGCGACAAAATCGCTCATATCTATAGGAAATTGACAACTTTTCATTACAGTGATTTAGACATGGCGTAACAAAAGTTGTTCATGCTTGACGAGTGGAAGTGAATCAACCGACGTATTGTACTCGTTTTAGTCATTTGTTAACAAATGAAATGTTAACAAATTTACGCTTAGATTTGATGTTAATCAATTTTTTATGGCTAATCTTTTGATTTTATGGTCATTAATTATAATTTAACAGAGATATAATCTGTTTGTTCTAGGCAGATAAGATGATTTAGCTATAATTATCGTACGCTAATTTAGGAATGTTCGGCGAATGAGTAGTATAGATGACCATTTTTGGCACAGTTATCAGCATACCCAATTTCTATTGACCCAAGGGTTTTCTCCGGCTTTATCCTTTGCCATTCTTACGGCGTACAACCCCAGGGGCGAACTGTTGTCAGCGCCTCAAAATCGTCTGTTAGATAGTCAATTACAGCGACATATCATCGAACTTAAGCGTCCTTATCGCGCCATCATCGGGGCCTCTTATGATCGCCGTCATATGGAAAAAAGCTGGGCTGTCCCGATAGAAAAGCCATTAGCGGTGGCATTGGGCACACAGTTTAACCAAAATGCGATCTATTTTGTCGAGGGCGACCAGTTACAATTGGTGCCTTGCCTGCTTAGTTATCCCGAGCTGACCATAGGCGCTTTTTCGGCGCGGGTGCGCCTAGTCAATGAGTTACCCGATATTCAATCTTAATCTTGTTTTACTAAGGTGGCAGTGACCTTGAAATAATATTTACTCATATTGAATAAATATCGTTGACTTATTAGGCGGGTATTTGCTAATTTTCAACCATCTTACTGCGTCAATACGCTTGAGATACAGAAGAGGAGCGTTAACTAGGTAGTAAGCATGAAGAGGCCAAACTCTGACGATTGCTTATGATGGAGATTAACGCCGAGATAGACAAGTGTTTGGTTTCGTTTGTTTATCGGTCGATATGGCTGAATCCTGTCGATTGTCACCTGTTTTTTGGTGGAGAGCTTCTGGTGGTGATCGCTATTTCCCATCTTGGGGTGCGTAATCTTTGCACCAGGCTCTTCGAACGAAGTCAGTTCGGAGGTTTATCATGTTATCTATTCTTGTCGTGTCTTGTAACCGCTTCAATCTCGTTGAGGTGGGCTAATGTCGATTGTTGTCGCTAAATTCGGTGGTACATCCGTTGCTGATTATCCAGCAATGAGTCGTTGTGCCGACATCATTATTGCCAATCCTAATACACGTATTGTGGTCGTGAGTGCCTCAAGCGGCGTCACCAACCTATTGGTGGCGTTGACTCAAGCGCAACTCGATGATGAGCAGCGTCAACAACTGCTCAAGCAGATTGCCTCAATCCAATATCAAATCCTTGACCGACTCGGTCGTCCAGCTGAGGTTGCCGCTCACCTCGATAGCGTGCTCAGTCGTATTGATATGTTAAGTGAGTCACTGAGCCGTGAACGTTGCAAAGCGACCATGGACGAGTTGTTAGCGCAAGGAGAGCAATGTTCTGCGGCGCTATTTGCTGCTGTGCTGCGTGAAAAAGGTGAGGTGGCGTCAGCCTTTGATGTGCGCCAAGTGATGCGCACCGACAGTCATTTTGGCCGTGCCGAGCCTCAAATTGAGCAGGTTGAAGCCTTATGTGCGGCGCATTTAGCCCCGCTGCTGGCCGAGCAGCGTATTGTGACTCAAGGTTTTATTGGTGCCGATGCGCAGGGTGCCACTACGACCTTAGGGCGCGGCGGTAGCGATTACTCGGCGGCGTTATTGGCCGAGGCGCTTAGGGCATCAGCGGTCGAAATTTGGACCGATGTGGCCGGGATTTACACTACCGATCCGCGCTTGGCCCCCAATGCACAGCCCATCGCTGAAATTAGTTTTAATGAAGCTGCTGAAATGGCGACGTTTGGCGCTAAGGTGCTACATCCTGCGACCATTTTACCTGCGGTAAGGCAAAAAATTCAGGTGTTTGTGGGTTCGAGCAAAGCGCCTGAACGTGGCGGTACTTGGATACGTCATCAAGTGAGTGATGAGCCTATTTACCGCGCCGTGGCCGTGCGCCGCGATCAAACCTTACTGAATCTACACAGTTTGCAGATGCTGCATGCGCAAGGTTTCTTGGCGGAGACCTTTGCTACGCTAGCAAGGCACAAAATAAGTGTCGATTTGATCACAACATCGGAAGTTAACGTATCGCTGACCTTAGATAAAACGGGCTCAGATTCGGCTGGCAATCATTTGCTCAGCGAAGCGCTATTACAAGAACTGTCGCAGCATTGCCGGGTGCGTGTGGAAGATAATTTAGCCTTAGTGGCGATAGTGGGTAATAAAATTGCCTCTACACCAGGGGTGTGCCGCCGAGTGTTTGAGGTGCTAGAGCCACATAATGTGCGCATGATCTGCCAAGGGGCCAGCCCACACAACTTATGTGTATTGGTCGCCGAAAGTGAGGCGGCGCAGGTGGTACGTTCGCTACATGAAAATCTGTTTGAAGGCGAACGATGAAACCGAGCCGTAGCACGTTGAAAATTGGCGAATTGGCGACAGGGCAAGATCTCGAGTTGCCCATTTTTCAGTTTACGCCAGCCGTTATTCGTGGGCCGAGTGTCTATATTCAGGCGAATGTGCATGGCGCCGAGGTGCAGGGCAATGCAGTTATTTACCAGTTAATGCAGCAACTGGAAAACTGCGAGTTGCTTGGCAGTGTCACCTTGGTGCCACTCGCCAATCCTTTGGGGATTAACCAAAAAAGTGGTGAGTTTACCCTTGGGCGTTTTGACCCGATAACCGGGGTGAATTGGAATCGCGAATACTTACATCATCATATCGATATGGCCGCTTGGTATCGACAGCATGCCGAGTTAGACGATAGCGCCTTGGTGGCGGCTTATCGCGCCATGTTGATTGATAGCTGTCAGCAGCGTCTACAGCATGAGTGGGGCGTGACGACGGGGCATCGCCAAGCGGTCACTCTGCAACATTTAGGGCATCAAGCGGATATCGTGTTGGATCTGCACACTGGGCCCAAGGCCTGCAAACATCTGTATTGTCCCGAATATGATAGTGAGGCCGCGAGGCTATTTTCGATAGCCCACACGCTATTTATGCCTAATGAGTTTGGTGGGGCAATGGATGAATCAATATTTTATCCATGGTGGCAATTGTGTCAGTACCTAGCAGCGCAGGGGCGAGAATTAGCGGTACCTGTCTCTGCGTTTACCTTGGAGCTGGGCTCGCAAGAGCATATCGATCTTGCCGATGCACGCCTCGATGCCGACGGGATCATGGCGTATTTGAGTCATCGCGGTGTGGTTGCCGACCCCATTATGCCCGCTAAAATGGCGCGATATGGCTGTTATCTTCGTGACTATAAAAAATACCATTCCCCCATGGGTGGCATGGTGGAGTATACGGCCAAGTTAGGCGAGCCATTAGCCGCAGGTTCGCCTTTAGCGACTATTTTGCGGGTGGATCAGTATGGCAATAGCTCTGCATTAACCCCTTTATGCTTATCGCAAGCCTGCGTGCCGATTTTGCATTTTGCTTCGGCCTCGGTTTATCAAGGCACCGAGCTGTATAAAGTGATGACCCATGTATTTGAGCTGTAACGCATAGGTCTTAGGCTTTTGAATCATAGGAATTTGAGGTATAAAGCGTCATGGGTTTTAGGCGCTAGCGATGCCAGATGTTGGTACTAGGTATCGTGGGCATCGCTGCTACGTTGTTGGTAAGCCTTATGGCTTAACGGCGCGAATAATCGGGTTTTGTAGGCTAATTAAGGTTTCGGTGGATTGGATTTCATCAATAGATTGAATGCGGTTAATCAGCACATGCTGCAAACCATCGATAGACTGACACATCACTTTGACAAAAATACTGTAGTTGCCTGTGGTGTAATAGGCTTCGGTCACCTCTTCTAACGCATTAAGCTTAGCGATGGCGGCAGGGTAGTCACCGGCGCTCTTTAGGTTAATGCCGATAAAACAGCACACATCGTAGCCGAGCGCCTTAGGGTTGACGGTGATCTGTGCGCCAGTGATGATGCCCGCTTGCTTCATCTTCTCTACTCGCACATGAATGGTGCCAGCACTGACACCAAATCGCTTAGCAAGCTCGGCAAAAGGGGTGCGAGCCTCTTGCATTAATGCCGACAGAATTTGATTATCTAATTGATCACGTTGAAATGAACTATCCACTAGTCAATACCGCTCTATGATTAATATTGTTTGCTAATCTACGATATTTTTTGCGTAACGGCTAACTTTTTAGCTCAATTAATGCCAATTTCAATAGTTAACAACAGCCTAGTTAGGGTGCCATGAGTCACTATTGCTGTTCGCTAGGCGTTGCAAAAGGGATGTCAGTGCTAAAGGTCATCGGCTCACCGCTGTAAGGGTGGTTAATGGTTAGCGATTGGGCATGCAGCAGTAATCTGGGAGCGAGTCGTTTGGCTAATGCATCGGCATAAAAATTGTCGCCAAGAATGGGGTGTCCCAAGGCCATCATATGTACTCGCAATTGGTGAGAGCGGCCAGTAATAGGAGTGAGCTTAACCAAGGTTGAGCGTTTCGCGCGGCTTATCACCTCGAAATGGGTGGTCGAGGGCTTACCTAATCGGTGATCGACTTTCTGCTTGGGGCGATTTGGCCAATCGCAGATCAGTGGCAGTTCAACGGTGCCGCTTTGGGCTTTAACATGGCCTGCGACGCGCGCGTAGTAGATTTTATGAGTTTCTCTGTCCCTAAATTGGCGTTTCAATTCACGCTCGGCGCTGCGGCGCAGGGCAACGACGATAATGCCAGAGGTCGCCATATCGAGTCGATGTACTATCTGGGCGTTAGGGTGTTGGCTGAGTACGCGGGCAAAGATGCTGTCATGATAGGCGGGATCGCGCCCCGGGACTGAGAGCAGCCCAGAGGGTTTATTGATCACGATGATGTCTTTATCTTGATGCACCACATCTAGCCAAGGTGTGGTGGGCGGAGCGTACACAAAATCTTTCATAGTCGGTTCGGTATTTTTAAGCGGCAGTCAAGATACCGTTTAGCGTCATGGCTCGCAAGCAAAACTCACCAGCAGCGGTACAAATTGGACGTTGCTTAAAGGCTATGACCATTAACATGCATGATGGCAAAGGTCCAAACCACAAAAGCCAGCGACAGATGAATAAAGGCGTACAGGGCTTGATCGAGTCGCTCCATCCCTTTGGCCTGCCAAAGCAGTTGAGCATGCAGCAGGATATTGAGCGGAAACAGCATAAACAGTGGGTAGAAGCCCACTGGGCTAGCGTCTCCCAGTAATGCCCTAGACAATAACGACCAAACAACCATAAGCATGGTGATGAGCGGCGGCGCCGCTAGGCGGTATTGCTGGGGATAGGGAAACATGTAACGTCCTTATGCTATGTTGATGAGGCTAAGCGCGTTTTCGCCCGATAAATTGGGCTTTATAGATGGGCTCATCCTCACAGCCTACATTACCTTCAAAATAGTGCAATATCTCAAACTTATTGAATTGAGTGAGTAGCTCATTGGTTTGCAGTAAAAAAGCCGGATTTTTAGGCCGACCTACCTTGGCTTGCTCTGTGGTAAAGGTCTCGTAAATTAACAGTCCCTCTGGTTTAATACTGTGTTTTATTTGTTCAAACAGCGGTCTGTGTAGGTAGTTAAACACCAGTACCAGATCAAACTCGCCTTCAGGTAAAGCGGGCGCCGAGCCATCTTCAAGATCATATGCTAAGGCGTGGCAGTGTGGAGGCAGCTTGGGTAAGCTGCTGATATCCTTGTCGATGAAGGTGACATTTGCCCCTTGCTGCGCGAACCATAACCCATTACGGCCACTACCGCAGGCCAGATCTAATACCTGCAGCTGTGCAGGCTGAGCTAAGTTTGGTAAATAGTGGCTGATTAAGGGCGCTACCTTAGCCTTTAATTTCTTTTTTTCCATCGATACGTCGCCTGTGAATAATAGAGTAGTGGCGTAATCCTGCTGGCCCATGGGAGACCACAACCGACAATAATACAATGATGATGAGCAGTTCGGGTTTATAATCGGCCAGCGGAATAAATAAACTTAATAATCCTAGTTTTACTAGAGTGAGAACACCCTTTAGTTGGATAAGCCAGCGCCAGTCACGAATGATCTCCCACAGCATTAATAGGCTGCCCGATCCCATCGCAAGTAGCCAGTATAGGCTCCAGTCGGCTTTGGCTACCCCTAATAAAATCCCCCCACCGGCCCCCGTAATGCCTAAAATATGTAAGGCGCGTAAACTGGTTTTACTCAGGCGTTGTAACCAAAACTGTTTTTCAGAAATCGATTGTCGTCCCATAAGATCAATGGCATCAATAAGTTTGTCTTGAGCTTATCAGGAAATCATCGCAAAGCACATTGGCGCCCTGTTGCGAGAGAGTTTTCGTGATGAGGCTTGCGGTTTTATCATGGGGTTGGGTAATTATATTGACTTGCCATGGTCAGTGTTCATGATCCAAGTGTAACGGCTAGGTTATAATGATGTCTTACATTGACTTATCTCGAATAGGTTGTGGACATAAGGCTATATGGTTACAGCCTTAAATGGGCAGGGAGCTGCCCGAGTATCCAGAGCGTAACAGTTTGCTAGGGTTAGCATTAACGCTGTGAACGGTATTTTTCTGTGACCTATGGTCACGCACACAATTGGGAATCAAATATGAAAATCGGTTTTTTCAGTGCTAAGCACTACGACATGGAGCATTTCAATCGCACCAACAAAGCTTTTGGCGCCCGCATCGAGTATTTTGATTCTCGTCTGTGCATGAAAACAGTAAAGCTGGCCTTTGGATTTGAGGTGATTTGCGCCTTTGTTAACGACTCTCTATGCGAAGAGGTGTTGGTTGAACTGGCTAAAAACGGCACCAAGATTATCGCCATGCGCTGCGCTGGTTTTAACAACGTTGATTTAGTGGCAGCACAGCGGTTAGGGTTAAAAGTGGTTAACGTACCTGCCTACTCGCCAGAATCGGTGGCCGAGCATACGGTTGCGCTGATGCTGACGCTTAACCGCAAGGTGCATAAAGCCTATCAACGTACTCGAGATGCAAACTTCTCGCTCGAAGGGTTAGTGGGCTTTAATATGCATGGCCGCACCGTGGGCGTTATTGGCACGGGTAACATCGGCTTAGCCACCATTAAGGTGCTGTTAGGCTTTGGTTGTAAGGTGGTCGCGTACGACCCATACCCTAATCAAGCTGTTATCGATTTAGGCGTGCCCTATCTATCTCTCGATGAGCTCTACCCCCAATGCGATATTATCAGCTTGCATTGCCCCCTGACTCAAGATAATCACCATCTGTTAAACCAAGAGAGTTTTGCCAAGATGAAACCCAAAGTCATGGTGATCAACACCAGCCGTGGCGGCCTGCTCAATGCGATGGATGCCATGGAAGCATTAAAAGAGGGCAAAATTGGGTCACTGGGCTTAGACGTCTATGAGAACGAGAAAGAGCTCTTTTTCGAAGATAAGTCTAATGAGATCATTCAAGACGATGTGTTCAGACGTTTGTCAGCCTGCCACAACGTGATTTTTACCGGTCACCAAGCCTTTTTAACCGAAGAGGCGCTCGGCGCGATTGCCCTGACCAGTTTAACCAATATTAAGCAACTGCTTAATGGCGAGGATTGCCCTAACCAGCTTTATTAACCTTAACAAGCCGCGATTGACCATGGCGTTAATACCCTACTAGTAACGCTATGGTTAACGGCGAGTTTTACCTGACATTCTCCCATTAGGCTGATAAGTTATAAATACATTTATTAGCCCGAGGGCATGAGTATGATGGTTAAACAGGCTGTTCACGATATCGATACCCCCACAGGCCCCATGAGGTGCTATCTCTACCGTCCCGATGTCGAAGGGCCGTTTTCGACCATCATCTTCTATTCTGAAATTTTCCAGCAAACGGCGCCTATCGCGCGCGCCGCGGCGATCATGGCTGGTCACGGTTTTGTGGTGCTGGTGCCCGAAGTGTTTCACGAGCTTAATCCGCTAGGCACAGTACTGGCTTACGATGAGGCGGGCAAAGATAAGGGCAACCAAGACAAATTTACCAAAGGGTTAGAGCATCACGATAGCGACACCCAGGCTTTGGTGGAGTTTGCGCAGCGCCAACCGTTTTGCAGCAGCCTAGTGGGGACCATGGGCGTGTGCATTGGCGGCCACTTGGCCTATCGCGCCGCGCTCAATAGCGATGTGGTCGGGGCTTTTTGCCTGTATCCAACCGATATTCATTCTAATACCTTACCCTGTAATAAGGGCAATGACTCGTTGAGTCGTACTGGTGATATTCAAGGCGAGTTGGCCTTAGTGTTTGGTAAGCAAGACCCGCATGTGGACGCCGCTGGACGGCAACTAATCTACGCCAAACTCAGCGAAAGCAAGCGTTGCTTTAGCTGGCTTGAGGTCAATGCCCAGCATGCCTTTATGCGTGATGAAGGTGAGCGATATGATCCGGCATTAGCCTTACAGATGTATGGCCAGGCGGTGGCTTTTTTTCAGCGGGTGCTGCGTTAGTCACTGTCGACTGACTGGTTCTTTTTTTAAATAATAGCATTAAATTCAAAGGGCTAATCGTTACCAACGATTAGCCCTTTGTGATGGCGCTGCTAGGCTACTGTCTATGCTTCGCCGAGCGGTAATCTTGTATTGAAGTGGTTAAATCCATTTTCGGCGTCGAAACAGCCAAATCAATACCGCGGTGATGCTGAGCATAACGCCCCAGACAATAAAGTAACCGTTAGGGTTTTTTAATTCAGGAATGTACTCGAAATTCATACCATAAATACCGGCAATAAAGGTCAAAGGTACAAATATGGCGGTAATAATCGTTAGTACTTTCATGATGTTGTTTAAGCGATGGGCGCTAATAGAGATATAGCCGTCAATTAAGTCGCTAGCGACCTGATAAAACAAGTCTGCCAGACTCGCAGCGCGATGTTGGTGCTCACACACATCGTTGATCTCATGCGCCAGAGTGCTATCAAATGGGGCAGATGGCTCATCGCGCAGGTTGTTAAACAGCTCCACATGGTAGTGAAAGTTACGCCGCAGACGAGTGAGATCGGTTTTATACAGTACCACTTCGGCCAGTACCTTATCATCGGCAGTGGTCAGCATGACCGACTCCAGTTGCTCGAGGCGGGTTTCTAAATCAAACAGAATTTTATGATAACGCTTCACCACAAAGCGGCTGATCTTAAGGCTTAATGCCCCAGTCCCAGTGGCGAGGGAGATATCGCCCGCGCGTAGCGCCGCCATGGTGCGCTCGATACTGAGCGAACGAGCCGAGTGGCGAGTGACAATAAAGCGCTGGCTGATAAACATCGCCAAGAGAATATTATCACAATTAATGGATTCAGAATCTGCCGACAAGCCGCGCAGCAAAATAAAGGTATGATCGCCAAAATCTTCAATCTTGGGGGGATGTCGATCGCGTGACGCATCTTGCAGTGCCAACTGATGCAGGTTAAAAGTTTGCTTTAACATGGCTTGCAGTGGCTCGGTTAACTCGCCATCAATATTGAGCCATAAAATGGCGTCATCGCTCTGTTGCCACTTAGCGATATTGGACTCGTCGCCCTGAAGCAGCGAATTATCTTGTGGGCTGTAGAGAAGGGTGGTCAGCATAGTCTTGCCTCTAGTTAGATAACGCCTTAATCACTTTGGGTCTGGATATTATCTTTATCATCTTGCTCATTAATCAGTGTTGGCTTATGGCTGGATATCTTAAGCACCCCTTTTTGCAACATTAAATTATTAGGGTAGGTGATAAGCACCTCATCGTCGCGTTGGATCAATACATGAAATAGGCAGATGTCGGCGATGATCCCAGTGACATCTTCATCTTTATCAATCACCTTAATCTTGTCGCCAATGCGATAGGGAAAGACGAAGAAGATTAAAATGCCCGCGGTAATATTACTCAGTATCGACCATTGTGCGACAAGAGCGACGCCCAGTACGGCAAAGATGGATGAGATAAACAGTGACACTTGCTGATATTCAATCCCAAGCGAGACCACCATAAGGCATGCCATCAGGGTAAAATAGAGATAACTGATGTATTGGATCACCATTTTTGCGCGAGTCGTTGATACCTGTTTGTGTTGGGCCAATTTACTGACCCAATTAGTTAATAGGCGCTGGCCAAAAATAAACAGTACGACAAACAGGGTGGCGATCAGTAGTGAGTAGGTCATTAGCAATGGCTTATAAATAAAAGACTTTTAACATTTACTACATCATGCAAGCTTATGCAATGACTCTTGTTGCGCATCAACAAATAGGCTGACGGGTTAATGTGAGGCATAGGCTGGGCAAGGCTGATGATGACCATCTCTCTATTGATTTTTGTGCCAAGACGCAGCTGCTTTGACGAGGAATCGAACAAATAGACGGCTTTAGTGGTGTAGCTGGCGTGAAGTGGGGGATAAATCACCTCGTAGTGGCTGTGATAACGCGCCGATTCAGTCATACTATCGCCCTTTGTTACTTGGCTTAAATGACGCCGCCATTCGCTGGCTGGTCGCGATAGGCTCAGTGTTTCATTATGCTTATTGTCGGAGTCCAGATGACAGATTTTCAAACCTTGTATCGCAGCGAGGATGAGTATGGCCCTTTAATCGTTAACGAAGATGGTCAAGTGCGCCTGCTTTCGTTTGGCGATAGCGATGAACAAAGCAAACTGCTTAAGTCATCTCCGCACATTCCGCAGCATACCTATTTACAAGCCATGTTACTGGTGCTGCTGTTTATTAAGCCTAAGCGAGTCATAGTGTTAGGCCTAGGTGGCGGGGGCTTAATCCATGCCTTACGTAATTACGATCGCGCCATTAATATTACCGCCGTCGAGCTGCGCGCCGAAGTAATTGATATTGCTAAACGTTACTTTCAGCTGCCTACGGGCAAAAAGCTCACTCTTATTCATCAAGATGCCACCGAGTTTTTGGTGGCGCGGGAGCATAAAAAGGCCGATGTGATTTTTGCCGATATTTATGGTGCCGACGGCGTCGATGAAAATCAGCTATCAGAAACCTTTATTGCCAATGCGGCAAGCCTGCTTAAGAGTGAGGGGTATTTAGTGCTCAATTGCTGGAAAGAACATAGCCAAAATCGAGAGCTATTAGCTTTACTGCAGATCCATTTTGCCGAGGTCAGAGCCTGTTTAACCGGTGGCGGTAATTGGGTGGTGATTGCGGGTAAAGTGGCCAAGTCAGTCAGTAGTAGTGGCTTAAAAGCTGATGCGCAGCAGTTATCCTTACAATTGGACTTTCCCTTGGGCCGCAGCTTAACGCGATTCGAGTTATGGGAATGATTGTTTACGATTACCTTTTAAATTCGTCATTTTTAGAATAGTCACTTTTACACTTGTTGCTTAGGGCTAATCGATTTTTTCGTTGCAATCAAAGTTCAATTATAAAAATCGATTAGCATGATAGTTTTTATCCGTTATATTTAATTGTCACTCCTCGTTATTATCTCTCCATCGAAACAAACAACGGGTTGCAGCAAACGGCTGCTACCCCAGCGTTAATCTGTTAATAACCCTAAATGGAGCATGACATGACACAATCTATCATCAACACTGAAATCAAGCCTTTTTCTGCAACTGCATACCACAATGGTGATTTTGTCTCGGTAACCGAGCAAGATCTTTTAGGCAAGTGGTCAGTAGTGTTCTTCTACCCAGCTGATTTCACGTTTGTGTGCCCTACAGAACTAGGTGACATGGCTGATCACTACGAGAAGCTTCAGTCAATGGGCGTTGAAGTGTACTCAGTATCAACTGACACTCACTTTACGCACAAAGCATGGCACGATAGCTCAGACACTATTGGCAAAATCCAATACCCAATGATCGGTGACCCAACCGGTACTATCACACGTAACTTTGGTGTGATGATTGAAGAAGATGGCTTAGCGCTTCGCGGTACTTTTGTTATCAACCCAGAAGGTGTGATTAAAGTGGCTGAAGTTCATGACCTAGGTATTGGTCGTAGCGCTACTGAGTTGGTTCGTAAGATCCAAGCTGCTCAGTATGTTGCAACGCACGACGGTGAAGTTTGTCCTGCTGCATGGCAGCCAGGTGAAGCAACCCTAGCGCCTTCTTTAGACCTAGTGGGTAAAATCTAACACTGCCTCACCCCTAGCGGACAGAGCCACATCTGGCTTATTCGCTACCGGCTAAGCTCATCACTTAGCCCCATTATCTAAATGCCGGCTCAGGTTCCCCCTGCAATGCCTGAGCTGGCACTTTATCGCTATTTTTCCTTACTCATTTTTGAGTCGCCTATATTTAGGAGCTTTTATGTTAGATGCGAATGTAAAAAATCAGCTGACTACTTACCTGCAAAACCTCAAGCGCCCAGTTGAACTTGTCGTATCAGCAGATAACAGTCCTAAAGCGTTAGAATTAAAGTCGTTAGCAGCCGATATTGCTGACGCTTCAAGCTTAGTGTCATTGACCGAGTCCGCGGGTGAACGCACCCCGTCAATGACAGTAACCAACAACGAAACCCATAGCCGTATCAGCTTTGCTGGTTTGCCAATGGGCCATGAATTTACCTCATTGGTGTTAGCTTTGCTGCACACCGGTGGGCACCCGATTAAACTCGATGCGGAACTAATAGAGCAGATCCGTGCACTTCCCGGCGAGTATCGGTTTGAAACCTATGTATCGTTAAGCTGCCAAACCTGCCCAGAAGTGGTGCAGGCACTGAATATGATGGCGGCCATTAACCCCAATATTAGTAATGTGATGATCGACGGCTCACTATTCCAAGAAGAAGTGAATCAACGCAACATCATGGCGGTGCCCTCTGTTTACCTCAACGGTGAGCCTTTCTCTGTGGGCGGTATTAGTGTGGTTGAGATCCTAAATAAGCTAGACGTCAATGCCGCTGGCCGTAAGGCTGAGCAGTTAAATCAGAAACAAGCGTTTGATGTGTTGGTTGTGGGCGGCGGCCCCGCGGGTGCATCGGCGGCCATATATGCAGCCAGAAAGGGGTTGCGTACCGGAATCGTCGCCGACAAGTTTGGTGGTCAAGTCGCCGAAACTGTGGGCATTGAAAACTTTATCTCAGTGAAAGCCACCGAAGGGCCAAAGCTGGTGGCTAACCTTGAAGCCCATGTGCACGAATATGATGTTGATATCATGGATAATCAGCGTGCATTGAGCCTTAAATCTGGCGAGCTATTTGAACTCGAGTTGGAAAGCGGCGCAGTGCTGCTCAGCAAAACGGTCTTAATCGCGACTGGTGCCCGCTGGCGCGAGATGAATGTCCCTGGTGAGCAAGAATACCGTGGTAAAGGGGTCGCGTACTGCCCACATTGCGATGGCCCATTGTTTAAAGGCAAACGGGTTGCTGTAATTGGTGGCGGTAACTCAGGTATTGAGGCGGCAATCGATTTAGCCAATATCGTTGAACATGTCACGGTATTGGAGTTTGATAGCAAGCTTAGAGCCGATGATGTGCTGCAACGCAAGGCCGCGTCTATGGGCAATATTGATATTATTACTCAGGCAATGACCACAGAGGTGACTGGCGATGGTCAACGTGTTAACGGCCTTAATTATACCGACAGAGCCACAGGCGAGAGCCACCATATCGCCTTGGCGGGAATATTTGTGCAGATAGGTTTAGTGCCGAATGCCGAATGGTTAAGAGGCACTCTCGAGCTGACTAACCGTGGTGAGATCATTGTCGATGCGAAAGGGGAAACCTCGCTTGCGGGTGTATTCGCCGCAGGTGATGTGACCAATTCGGCCTACAAGCAGATCATCATTGCCATGGGCAGCGGAGCCACCGCTTCATTAGGCGCTTTTGATTATCTGATCCGTCATAGTGAAGAGAGCAGCGTCCAAGCTGCGTAATGTTAGCCTAATACCTTGATAAAACAGCCAGCTTAGCTGGCTGTTTTTGTATCTGCTTATATACTGATTTAACAAGAAGATTTTATTGGGGAATGATCGGGTTACTCACCCTCACGCCTATGGCAACGCAAATTATTCACTTTGAACAACAACATGAGCTGGAAAGCCTACGTTATATGCTCGCTAGCATTAAGTGGGCTTCACTACTGTCATTGTTTCTAATCGTGGCCATCTCTTTCAGTGCTTATATCAGAGCCATGTCGGCTGCACGCTTTGATCTTTTTTCGCTAATGGTATTGCCTGTCATACTGGTATCGCTGTTAGGGCTGGCTATGAAGGTGCTAATCAAGCGAGAAGCGGTAACTCTGCGCATGGTGATGGGCTTCTTTTTGTTGCTAGAAGCGGCATGGTTGTATCTGATCATCAGTTTGTTTTTACAAACAGAGCCCTTGACGGGAATGACAAAATATTCAGTATTAGCAGGGGATGAAGCCTTAGTCGATATTTTGGTGGTGACCTTTGCCATCGCCCTGTTTCCAAAGCGTAACTGGATGCTAGCTTTTATTATTCCTTTGATGTTGATGGGGTTGACTATTCGCCTAACGGGTCTGCCCGACAGTCCAGTGTTTGCCTTTACTAAGTTCGGCTGTTTTTTTGTGATCATTTTTACCGGCCGTAAGGTGTTGGCTCAATGGTTTGATATGGCTATTTTACGCGATGTGGAAAAACAGATGTTGGTGAAGCAGTTTCAGCGTATGGCCTTGATTGATGTATTAACTAATTTAAGCAATCGGCGCCATTTTGACCAAGTTTTACATCAAGAGATAAGAGCATCGACACGTAACGGTCGTCCGCTGAGTTTGATACTATTGGATGTGGATTATTTTAAGCGCCTTAATGACAGTCAAGGCCATCTGGCTGGAGATCTCTGCTTGGTACAGCTGGCGGCTATCTTGTCGGAAATTGCCCATCGCCCACGCGACTTGGCGACCCGTTACGGTGGCGAAGAGTTTGCCCTTATCTTACCTGAAACCGATTTAAAGGGCGCAGAGGTCATCGCCCAGAAGTTAAAATCAGTTATCGAACATACGCGAATTCCACATGCAGATTCCGACATCGCGCCTTATGTCACAGTATCGCAAGGGGTGTGTCAGTGGCAGGAGGGGGTCGATGCCGACGCCTTTATGTGTAGCGCCGACAAATTACTTTACGAGGCTAAAAAAGCGGGGCGCAATACCTTTAAGGTTGGCATGGCGATACCCTCCACTAGTCATAATATGGCTTCTTTGCATAATATTAGTGATGTAAAAAAGCCTACTTAGCGTAGGCTTTTTTATTAGTGTTAAATGTAACTTATGCCGTGGTATTGATATTGTGGCCAATGTTGCCCACAGGTGCGGCGCTTGGGGCGGGCATCGCGGCATTGATCAATTGCAATGCAATTTCTCCTTCAGCCTGTTGTTGCTCCTTAGCAAGCTGAGCCACTTTTACGCCAACACTGCCATTGCTCATGTTGGGTTGAAGATTACTGGTGCCAATCGTTACTGCCATAAGGACTACCTTAAATTGATTGCTGTTTGATGTTAATGCTAGCTCAATATATAAGCTAAGCTTTCGCATCATTAACGCTAAGCGGTGTTAAACTGGGCAGCACTGTGTAGCCCCCATTTAACTTAACTAACGTATTATCGGCCAACTTCTTTGCAACTTTAATGCGCTTTGTGTGAGGTAAGCTTGGTGATGCACCTTGGCATCACCATACCACTTCTCTACACGCCATACATCAGGCTAGGCTAGGCTTGGCGCGCTATCAATTTACGGCTTAAGGTGATAACCAAGGTTAAGCCAATAGAGGCTGCAATTAAGGCGATGGCTAACGTAACATTTTGCAATGCCGTAGGATCGACCGCTAAGGTGCCGCCCAGTCCAATCATCATGATGCCCGACATTAGCTTGAGAGTTTGCCCCTCTTTCTCGGTTAACTTGCGTTTACCTAAGGTGGCACTAAAGGCGATAACAATGATGGCCAGCGGGATCACATAAACAATATTGTAAAAGGCCAGATACAGGTAACGATCAAATGCGGGGAGTTCATGCATCGACAGTACACTGGTGTAAATCATCGGAAAACCAGCGGTGCAAAGCAGCTCGTAGGCGTTGGCTAAAATGGCGAGTACCACAGTGCCCGCTATCATCGCCGCCATGCTACTGGCGCTGGTGAGTTTACCCATGCGCTTAATCAGTCCGGTGCGGTTTTCTGCCGACATCGACAACGTCACCTCTCCTTTGGTAAAGAAGTAGTCTTTGATATTGATAACGCCCGCGACTAAGGCCATCAATCCGGCGCCTAATATAATCCAGCCACCATCACTGCCCGCACCGAGCAGTTCGAAAATATTGAGCCATGCAATCATAAATAGGAAGTAAATAAAGCCGGAGAAAAAGACAAAAATACCGCCCACAATCAACATTCTACTACGGCTTTTAGCGTTAACCATGATGGATAATAGGAATAACAGTACGAAAAAGGCGCAGGGGTTAAATGCGTCGACTCCTGCCAATACCACTGTCAGTACCGGCAGCGACAGGGTTTCAGGGGCGATAACGCCAATGAGAGGTAGCTCTACCGGTTGCACTTGGCTTACTGGGGCGGTATTAGCTGTGTCACCGAGGCCTAAATCGCAGGTGCCGGCTTGTTCACTTTCGCTACAGGTACCAAAGAGGGGCGAGGCATCGCTAGTGTTGGCTGTGGCCGAAGGGATTGGGTGCTCGTCATCGCTGACTTGACCTCCTAAGGCGCGGTAACAGGCTTTAAGATTTTGTACAATATACTGACCGGTAACGGCTTCGCTGCTATAGCCCACGGTGGCTTTGTCACAGGCGGCAATATAGGGCACCGAGCGGGCTGGCACTTGGGTCTTTTGGGCTATCTGTTGCCATTTTTCCATGGTGCCATCGGCCGTAATCATATGCGACTCTAGCTCTATCCAAGGATATTGTTGTGGCAGTGAATCGATAAAAGGGTGAGCCTCGGCGCAATGCGGGCAGGTTTTAGACCAGAAAAAGTATAGCTTGACCTTTAATTGCCCTTGGTCATCGACATAGTGCCAGGTGGGATCCGTGTGAGCGCCAGTATCGACGGCTTGACTGGACAAGGGGGTGAGACTCAATAGAAATAATAAGCTTAAAATGACAATTCTTAACATGTTCCCTCCTCGGGAAGCGCTCGCCTACTCAAGATCACGGTGGCAAGGATGACAACCTTGTTATCAATAGTTTACTGCGCAGCCAAAGGGAGATTAAGTTTATCTGTCATATTTGCAATGCAAATCGTGAAATACCTTGTAAGTGTTAACTGGGGCAGATTTTACTGCTGTAATTATCGGGGGATAGCGCATGTTTATCGGTTTGCACCAGTCGTGGCTGCGATCGCTTCTGGATGAGCGTCTTGGCACCAATGTAAACTCAAGGTGCGGCTATCATCGTTACTGGCCGTGAGAATGCGAGTCATAATAGGCGCCTGATAATCGGATTTGGTAAGGTAGTCTTTTACCCGCGCAATACGGCGATATGCTAACCAGCGGTCATATTGACGCAGCTTTTTATCGGTTTGGCCTTTATAGATAGGAAACTCGAGTAATAAGTAGCCGTTTCCCACTTGGGTGTCTGTAGGGAGTTGCTGCAGTTGCTTGGCTTGCTGTTTGCCAAAATATGAGCTGTTGAGTTCAAACTGAATATCAAATAAATCCACTTCATTTAGGCAGTGGGCTGATGCATTACCTATCGATAGTAACGATAGCAGAGCGAGAATTTGCTGCTTCATCGTGAACACCTCCAATGTGTTGTTGTATCAATCTGTTTTAGCCGCCAGGGGCTGAGCTGGGTTGACTGAGGCATAACACCGCAGGCAAGGCTCGCTATCGGTATGTTGGTCAATAACAAGGATGGGTAATTTAGGGGTAAAGTGACGGTAAATCAATCGCATTGGTTAATAAAATACGTTTTTAGTGAAAATAACTGAGTAATTACGCTAATCGAGTGTTTTATTGCTTAGTTCTTATCGCCGACCTAAGCATCGCTTAGTGATCTTTTTGTCATTGTCAGTTGGATGAAGATTGCAGTAGACTGATTAAAAGTTGTGTGCAATTGAATACTGGAAGCGCCCTAAATGAGCCAAGATAACCGCCATAATCCACTGATATTAGAAAACCAGATCTGTTTTTCTTTATATAGTGCCACCAATGCCATGATTAGGGCTTATCGCCCTTTGTTAGAGGCGTTAGATCTTACCTATTTGCAATATTTAGCCATGATGGTGCTGTGGCAACATCAGGGGATCAGCGTTAAAACCTTAGGTAAAAAGTTACATCTCGACTCTGGCACCTTAACGCCCTTATTAAAGCGTCTCGAAACAAAAGGGCTGGTGACCCGGGGGCGCAGTGAAACCGATGAGCGCGTCAGAGTATTACATCTTACCGACAAAGGCTTGCAGCTTGAAACGCAAGCTCAGCAAGTGCCCATGCAAATGCGCTGTAAGTTAGGTGGCGAAGATGTCGAATTTGCCCAGTTAAAACAGCTGTGCGATAAAGCCTACGCCTATTTAAGTTGATGTAGGGGAAGTGCGCGGCGGTTGTGGTATTCGCCAGTGGATGGCGCACCGGTGTTAGGTTTGAGCTGATTTCAACTTGTGATGATTTTCGGGTGTTTAAGGGGAGAGAGTGCTATGGACGCTGTCGATTTAATCGTCATTGGCGCTGGAATAACAGGGGTGGGTATCGCGCAGCGAGCACAAGCGGCGGGTTATCGCGTTACCGTGCTTGAAAAATACGGTGTTGGCGAGCAAACCTCATCCAATTCCAGCAAGCTTATCCATGGTGGCTTGCGCTACCTAGAAACTGGCCAACTGGGATTGGTGCGAGAGTCGTTAGCCCAGCGCAAAGCGCTGTTATCCTTAGCCCCCACCTTAGTCAAACCTGTGCCTTTTTATATCCCCGTTTACCAAGATAGCCAGCGCGGGCCATTGGCTATACGCGCAGGCCTCAGCCTTTATGCCTTGCTCAGTGAGTTTGACCCGTTAGGGCAATTTAAGTCGCTGGAGGCAAAAGAGTGGAGCTCACTTGGTATTACCCTCAAAGGGCTTAGGGCCGTGTTTCGTTATTGGGACGCGCAAACCGACGATTTGGCGCTGACCCGCGCAGTTGCCGCCAGTGCCGAGCAACTTGGCGCGAGCATTATCACCCAGGCGCAGATAGAGCAGATCAGCCATGACGGCGACGGCTGCGTGGTCAATTACCGTCACAACCACGGGGCTACGAGTCTGCACGCGCGCTGCGTGATTAATGCCACAGGGCCCTGGGTCAACGATACCTTAGATCTTGTTATACCCAAGGTGGGTAAACTGGCTATCGAACTGGTGCAGGGCAGTCATCTGGTGCTCGATATTGCCGCGCCAGCTGGCATTTTGTATCTCGAGTCTATTTACGATAAGCGGGTAGTATTTGTGATGCCTTGGCATGGTAAAACCATGATAGGCACCACTGAAACGACGATTGCGACGCCGCAAGATGCCAAGGTCACGGTTGCTGAAACGCAATATTTACTGGGAATTTATCGTAATTACTTTCCCCATATGGCGAGTGATGCACTCGAGAGCAAGGTCGTTGGCCACTATTGCGGTGTACGAGTCTTGCCGAAACCGACGGGCACAGCGTTCGATACCCCTAGAGACACCATTATGGATGCGCAGCCGAGTCATCCACACTTGTTGACCATTTATGGGGGGAAGCTCACCACCTTTAGGCATACCGCCGCCGATGCGATGCTATGGCTGCGTGAGCAAATAGGTGTCAGACCGATAAAAGCCGATGTTGATCATTTGCCCTTAGGTTAAATGGAGTGTCATCACGGATTTAGGTATTGAGCCTTGATTTAGCGGGGTAGAAAGATCCTTGCTCAGCAGGTGATTCTTTAGCTTAAAGACGCTAAAATGGGCCGCCTTTTCTATTTATCTCAGAGCCTATCACCCGTGAAGTGTGCCCATTTCGATGCTAAGCAGTGTTTATCTTGTCGTCATATTCAGACGTCTTTAGCCGAGCAGTTAACGGTTAAATCGGTAGTATTACGCCAGTTGCTGCAGGGATTACCGGTGCAAGAGTGGCTGGCCCCGGTGTTTGGGCCTGAAAGTGGATTTCGTAACAAGGCCAAAATGGTGGTGCTGGGCGCTGCTCATCAGCCCATTTTAGGCATAGTGAGCCCTAGTGGCGAGCCCGTCAGTCTGTGTGATTGCCAGCTCTACCCTGATGATATGCAGCAGCTACTGCACCGCTTACAGCTTTTTGTGCGCCAAGCAGGTATCCCACCTTACCGGGTTGATAAACAAAAAGGCGAATTGAAGTTTATTTTGCTCACCCGCAGCCAAGTTCGCGGTGAATATATGCTCAGGTTTGTGTTGCGATCCACCGACGCCATTACTCGTATCGAGCGCGAACTGCCTGCATTATTATCCGAATATCCACAAATTAAGGTGGTGTCGGTTAACTTGCAGCCAGTACATATGGCGATTCTTGAAGGCGAAACGGAAATGTTCCTCACCGAGGCGACCCGTTTAGAAGAACGTTTTAATGATGTGCCACTGTCTATTCGGCCTAAGAGCTTTTTTCAGACCCATCCCATCGTGGCCGAAAAGCTGTATCAAACCGCTCGCGAGTGGACAGCTGAACTTGCGCCGCAATCGATTTGGGATCTGTTTTGCGGTGTGGGCGGCTTTGGCTTGCACTGTGCCTCTGGCGAGATAGCGTTAACGGGTATCGAAATCGAGCCCGAGGCGATTGCATGTGCCAAACAGTCAGCAGCGGCGATGGGGTTAGGTAACGTACAATTTACCGCCCTTGATTCGACCGAGTTTGCCAGTGGTAAGCAGGCTCAAGATAAGCCCGACCTGATTATTGTGAACCCTCCCAGACGCGGCATAGGTCAATCTCTGTGCCATTCCTTGAGTGAATTCGCCCCAAAAGCGATACTCTACTCCAGTTGTAACCCGCATACCTTAGCCAGCGATCTACGTCAAATCAAAGGCTACCACATCACCAAAGTTCAACTTTTTGATATGTTTCCCCATACCGATCACTTCGAAGTGTTAACCATGCTTGTTAGGGATAGCTAGTACCATTGCTGCGTTTAGTAGCAAGTGTGGTATGACCTGATTAATTTAGCTAAATAGGTATCGGTTACATTTCATCTTTGTTGCTAGACTGTCGCACTATTAGCCATAGGGATCGATTTTACTGCTGAAATCTTAGTTCGATGTAGTGATAGATGTTGCCAACGTAACTCCTTTTAGCGGGAGGTTTTGTTTAAGTGGAGCGACATCTCAGCTTTCCATTGATGCTATTTTAGTCATTAATTTTAAATGCCTTTTATTTTTTGCGTCGCGGTTTTGTGGCGTGCTGATGAGTTGTAGCAAGTATTCTTACGCCCATGGGACATGGCATATCTGATACGCGTCACAATCAAATTCCTTGCGTACACGCTTGATATTTTTTTGTGCAGTCGATGAGGTGACATTGGCTATAGTTTATCCATAGTGGCGTCCAACAAAATGATGGCTCTCTTTTTAACCAATGTATCAACCTGTTATGGAGCGTGAAAATGTGGCAGCTCAAAATGAAAAATAAGCTACTGGTGTTTGCTTTATTGCCGTTAATCATCAGCTTTTTGTTGCTGGTGGCGATCACCTACATATTAGAATCGAATGCCCTTGAAGAAAACATGAACACCTTTCAAGACTCCCTCTATAGTGAGCGTAAAAGTCTATTGGAGGAAGAGGTGGAAATCGGCGTTGAGATTGTTAAATATCAGCTAAGTCTCGGCGATAAAGGCGATGTCAGCTCGGCGTTGCGTAATGTTCGGTTTGGCAGCGCTGGCTATTTCTATATCTATGACTTTAGCGGTAAGGCCATATTTCATGCAGTCGTTCCCGCTCTTGAGGGCACTAACCAGATTGGCATGACCGACCCTAACGGTAAAAAAATTGTGGTAGGCCTTGTTGATGCCGCGCGTAACGCCGATGGTCATTTTGAGTATGAATATGCCAAACCGGGTACCAGCCAAATTATTCCTAAACTAAGCTATAACGCAGTAGTCCCAGGTACTAATTGGGTGATAGGGACTGGGGCTTATGCCGATGATCTCGATGTGATCATCGCAGACTATCGCGCATTGATGACGCAAAATATGCAGAGCAAGGCGATGACGATTGTTGTTATCGTCTTAGTGCTCATTGGTATCACGACCGTGGTGATGCTGTTTGCGGCGCAGCGCATGGTCAATCCGATTCACAATATGGTGCGTAACCTTGAAGATATCGCCAAAGGCGAGGGCGATCTGACCAAGCGGCTTGAGGTTCATGGTCAAGATGAAATCGCCATGTTAGGACGCTCCTTCAACCAGTTTGTCGAAAAGCTGCAGGGTATTATCCAACAGGTTGCGCAGGCAACCCATGCGGTTAAAGGCGGTGCTGACAACATTTTAGCTCAAACGCATACCATGTCACAGCAGTTGCAAAGCCACAATAATGAGACGGATCAGGTTGTCACCGCGATCACCGAAATGTCGGCGACCGCATCTGAAGTGGCGATGAGCACAACTCAGGTCGCCGAGGCGACACAAGCCGCGACTCAAGATGTGGGTAATGCCCAGCAGTGTGTCGATACTTCACTGAGCGAAGTGTCGTCATTAATGGCCGAAATCGATACTGCCGCCACGCACATCACCTCACTTAATGAGCAATCACAAAAGATTAATAGTGTTCTGAGTGTGATTGGCGGTATTGCCGAGCAGACCAATCTATTGGCGCTTAATGCGGCGATTGAGGCAGCAAGAGCGGGTGAGCAGGGACGAGGCTTTGCCGTGGTTGCCGATGAAGTACGCAGTCTAGCCAGTCGCACTCAAGCGAGTACTTTAGAGATCAACGAAATGCTATCAGAGCTGCATAATTTAGTTTCGTTGGCTGTTAACAGCATGGAGTCAAGCCAGGAAGGCTGTCATCGCGCTGTTAGCTCATCGCGGGCGATTTCCGACAGCTTAGGCGCCGTTACCTCTGCGGTTACTACCATCAATGATATGAGCACCCAAATTGCCACTGCGGCCACCGAGCAAAGCTCAGTAACCGAAGAGATTAACCGTAACGTGTTTGCTATCCAAGATATTGTCAACGAGCTGCTCCAGTCGAGCAATAGCGCCTCGGAGACTAGCCAAGAGTTGGCTAATGAAGGGCGTAACTTGGATACATTAGTGGGGCAGTTTCGGGTGTAATTCCTATTCGTGTCGGTTTGGGGATCATAAGTTTGCCCCATGCCAAATATGGTTTACTGACAGCGCAATCATAAAAGGCCCCCCATAAATGGGAGGCCTTTTTGCTGTTATTTATAGCGTCTTGAACATTGCGCCAATGTGAGTCGGTGCTCGCTTGTGACTAAGCCTCATCAATCCAAGGCTAACTCAGCCGCCACCTTTTCTACCTTAACCGCGCAGATCTTAAACTCGGGGATTTTAGCCACAGGGTCTAACACATTATTGGTCAGTTTGTTGGCCGCCGCCTCGGCAAAGTGAAACGGTAAAAATAACACCCCCGCTTGCGCCCGCTTAGTGACGAAGGCAGCAATACGAATACTGCCACGTCGAGTCGATAGCATCAGCATGTCGCCGTTGGCTATCTGGAGCCTATCGGCATCGAAAGCCGAGATCATCACCTTAGGGCTGCCGAGTTCATTGAGTCCGGCTGTTTTACGGGTCAAGGTGCCGGTATGAAACTGCTCGAGCAAGCGCCCCGTCGAGAGAATAAAAGGATAGGTGTCACAGGGCATTTCGGCGGGTAAGCGATAGCTAACCGGCTTCATAACAGCCCTACCTCGGGTAAATTGTTCTGTGTGTAAAATCGACGTACCTGGATGACCTTCGCTCGGACAAGGCCACTGAATGCCGTGGCGGCCAGCATGGCAGTTAACCGCGGTATCTTGCCAACGCATGCCGCGATACTGCGGCGTAACTTGGGTTATCTCATGCCAAACTTGGCGCTCATCTTGATAATGCCAGTTGGCGCCAAGTTGATTGGCGATAGTCTGCACTATCTGCCAGTCTAAGCGCGCTTGCCCTGGGGAACTCACCGCCGTTTGCAGCTGCTGAACTCGGCGCTCGGTATTGGTAAAGTGGCCTTGTTTTTCGGCGAAACTGGCCGCTGGCAGTATCACATCGGCAAGTTGAGCGGTTTCGGTCATAAAAATATCTTGCACTACTAGCAACTCGGCAGCGGCCAGCCCTTGTAATACATGGGCTTGATCTGGATCGCTTAGTACTGGGTTTTCCCCCATCACATACAGGGCTTTTAGCTCGCCATGTGCCAGCGCATGCATCATCTCAGTCGCGGCGATACCGACAGTGCTTGGCAACTGTGGCTGTTGCCACGCCTGTGTAAAGAGTTGCTGCACCTTGGGATCATCGACCCTTTGATAGCCGGTAATATAGTTGGGCAGCGCGCCCATATCGCAGGCGCCTTGCACATTGCTCTGTCCGCGCAGGGGATTGATCCCCGCGCCCGCCATGCCTATGTTGCCGCACAATAACTGTAAATTGGCGATGGCGGTGACGTTATCATGGCCCGATGTGTGCTGGGTCACGCCCATGGCGTAATAGAGGGCGGTTTTGCTCGCCGTACCTATCATCTTAGCCAGTTGCTGTATTTCGGCTGCACTGACGCCAGTGATCCGTGCTGCATTTTCAAGGCTATAGTCTGGCTTCATTACCTCTGCTTGCAGAGCGTCAAAGCCATCGACCCGTTGGTCGATATAGTCGCTGTCGTGCCAATTGTGGGTGATTATCTGCTGCATCAGGGCATTTAATAGCATGACATCGGTGCCGGGGCGATGGCAAAGATAGAGCTGAGCGTGATCGGCTATGCTGACCCGTTTGGGGTCGATAACCACAAGACGTGCGCCATGCTGTTGTATGGCCTGCTTAATTTTTGAAGCGATGATGGGATGGGCCGATTCGGTGTCTGAGCCCAAAATCACAATCAGATCGGACTCTTTAATGGAGGCGATATCGTTGGTCATTGCGCCGCTACCCAGCGAGTCTTGCAAGGCGGTTACCGTTGAGGCATGGCACAGGCGGGCACAGTGATCGATATTATTGGTGCCAATCACGCTTCTAAACAACTTTTGAAACAGGTAGTTGTCTTCGTTAGTCGCTTTAGCGGACGCAAGCCCTGCTATGGCATCGCTGCCGTGTTGGGTTTTTATCTGCTGAAGCTTATCGGCAATAAAGCCGATGGCCTCCTCCCAGCTCACCTCGACCAAAACGCCCGCCTTACGCAGTAGTGGGTTGGTTAGGCGCTCAGGGCTGTTAACAAAATCGAAGCCAAATCGTCCTTTCACGCAGAGCATACCCTCATTAACAGGCGAGCTAGTGTCACCGCTGACCCCGGTGATGGTATTGCTTTGCGGGTCGGTATGCAGGGTGATGCGACACCCTATGCCGCAATAGGTACAAACCGTTGAGGTTTGTGAGTGGGCAAGGTGGCGCCCTTGGCGTTTGTCGCGTGCATCTGTGAGTGCGCCGGTGGGACATACTGAAACACAATTGCCGCACTGCACGCAATCGCTGTCGGCCATGCTGACACTAAAGCCAGCTCTGGGGGCTTGGCGCAACGGGGCTTGGCTGCCTTGGGGCATAGCCAGATAACTGTCAGGCTCAAAGCTGATGGCGTGATGTCCCGCTTGCTGGTGACACATGGCCACACAGGCGCCGCAACTGATGCAGCGATTAGGATCGAAATGAATAAAGGGGCTGCTGCTATCGGGGATAAAAGCGCGGGGCTCATTGCCAAGGTCTTGGCTGCTGATACGATACTCGCTGGCATAGTCTCTTAGGCGACAATCGGTATTGGCTTGGCAACCACATTCGAGGCAGCGAGCCGCTTCGGCCATGGCGGCATCATTGCTAAAGCCCAATTCAATCTCTGCAAAGTTATTTGCTCTGTCATTTAAGGCGAGCTCAGGCATTTGGGCTTTATTTTGCTGTAACTGCTGCGGAAAGTGGCGCCAGTTTAATGCCGTTTTGCTGCGTTTTTGTGAGTTAAAGGCTTCGGGAGTAAGCTCGCAGGCGAGCTCGCCATCCAGCAGTTTTTGAATAGCCATCGCGGCTTTTTTACCGTCGGCAACTGCGGCCACGGCCGTTGCAGGGCCAGTGCGTGAGTCGCCGAGTACAAATAATTTATCGATACCTGCCGACATGGTGTGCTCGCAACCTGAGAAGGTATTCCAGCGAGTTAAGGCCACTTCGCCCACGCTCAGTTGACTCTGTGGGTGTTGTAAAAAAGCCATATCAGGGGTTTGCGAAACGGCGGGGATCACGGTATCGAACGTTTCAGTAAAGGTTTCACCCGTGGCTTTAGGTGAGCGTCGGCCAGAGGCATCGGCGTCGCCTAGAGCCATTTTCTCAAAGGTCACGGCATTGACGCGCCCTTGGTTATCGCCATGGTTTTCAATGGGGTTAGTGAGAAAATAGAAGCGCACACCTTCATGTTCGGCCTCGGCTATCTCATAGGCTTCTGCGGGCATCTCATCGCGAGTACGGCGATACACTAAAGTGACATCGGCGCCTTCACGCAGTGCGGTACGGGCGCAGTCGATAGCGGTGTTGCCACCACCAATGACCGCCACTTTTTGTCCTGTGGTGTAGCGCTTATCGGTGCAATGATCTTTAAGGTAATCGACCCCAAGATAACAGCCATCCAGTTCGCTACCTGGGTAGTGCATCGGCACCGCTTTTTGCGCGCCAATGGCTAGGCAAACGCCATCAAATGTGGCGAGTAAATCATTGAGGTGGATCTCATGGCCTAAGCGGGTATTGGTTTGAATTTTCATGCCATTTTGACACAGCAAGGCTATCTCTTGATCCAGTATGGCTTTGGGCAGGCGGTATTCGGGAATACCGTATCTTAGCCAGCCGCCCGCCTTGGGCATAGCTTCAAACAGGGTGACATCATGGCCGGCGTTGGACAGATAAAAGCCGGCACTGATCCCCGCTGGACCACTGCCGACGATGGCGACCTTTTTGCCCGTTGGTGCTAATCTGCTGGGCACATAGCTATCGCCTTGCAGGTCAATATCGGCGGCGTGGCGTTTAAGTTGTCGAATGGCCAGCGGCTCGTCTAACTCACCTCGGCGGCAAGCGGATTCACAAAATGCGGGGCAGACACGGCCAATGGACAAGGGCAGTGGCAAGGTATCTTTAATAATTTTTACCGCTTGGCGATGATTGCCCTGAGCGATATGCAGTAAGTAAGACTGTACATCCACGCCCGCAGGGCAAGCTTGCTGGCAGGGCGCTTGGCAGTCGGCATAATGATCGCTCAGTAGCTGTTTCAGTGAGGCTTGACGTATCTTGCTCAGGGCAGCGGAGTGAGTGATGACCTTGAGGTTGTGGCTCACTTTTGTGTCGCAGGCTTTGACTGTGCTGCGATTGCCATGCGAGTCGAGCGTTTCGACATAACACAGGTGACAACTTTGTTGCTTCAAGGCATGCTCATCACTGAGGCCAGCGCCTTGATAACATAAATGGGGAATGGCAATGCCCGCATTGAGGGCACAGCTCAGTAAGGTTTCATCTACAGAGGCGTGAGCGGTTTTACCGTCGAAACTGAGCGTTATCATATAGGGACCTTTTTTAGAATCGTTGACTATGCTCGGCAGTGCGTCGCGAGATGAATGCCGTGTGTCAGCGCGTTTTTGAGAATAAGGTTTTGCTTGAGTATACCCAGAGGGATTTTGTCGACAGGTCTTAGAAGTGACTATTTATGCTAGTTCTGCCAGTGAGATCGCAATTGCTTTTAAGAGTGTGCTCCGATGCTGTTTGTATTAAAACTTGGTGTGACATAGTTAGCAAAGTGAGCGGTTTTGCAAGATTGGATCACTGTTTGCCCTATGGTTTGTTTAGGCGTTTAGGCTATACCATCAGCCTAGTTTTAGTCGTGGTTGTTCAGGGAGCAGTCGTCGCCCTGTTACTTGGTCTATCGATCAGCAGATAGGCGTTAAGCAAAAGTGCCACAGAGTGTAGCGTTGCATTTTGGGGCTAATGTCCTTTAGGGATTAAATAAGCGCAAATCTATCGGATTCGCCCCTAGGCTAATGCGGGTGATTCAGTTAAAATAGCGGGTTTTCTATCCGTGTATAAATCCGACTAAAAGTTGATTAAATCATGTTTGAAGTAAATCCAGTAAAATTCAAAATCAAGGAACTCGCTGACCGTACCGACCTTCTTCGGAGGTATCTTTGACTACGATGCTAAGCGTGAGCGTCTAGAAGAAGTCAGTCGAGAGCTTGAGAGCTCTGAAGTATGGAACGATCCTGAGAATGCTCAGGCCTTAGGTAAAGAGCGCGCCTCCCTAGAAGCGGTCGTCAAAACGATCGACGATATGGACAGTGGCTTAGAAGATATCGAAGGTTTGGTTGAGCTGGCCGTTGAAGAGAACGATGAAGAGACCTTCAACGATGCAACCACGGAATTACAACAACTTGAGAAACGGTTAGAAGAGCTTGAGTTCCGTCGCATGTTCTCTGGTCCAAACGATGCGTCAAATTGTTACTTGGATATTCAATCGGGTTCGGGCGGCACCGAGGCGCAAGATTGGGCCAATATGGTGCTGCGCATGTATTTGCGTTGGGGCGAAGCTAAGGGCTATAAGCCAGAGCTGATAGAAGTGACCGACGGCGATGTGGCCGGCATTAAGGGCGCCACCATTAAATTTACCGGTGAATACGCCTTTGGTTCACTGCGGACCGAAACGGGCGTACACCGTTTAGTGCGTAAGTCGCCATTCGATTCGTCGGGTAAGCGTCACACCTCATTCTGTTCTGTGTTTGTGTACCCAGAAATTGATGATTCCATTGAAATTGACATCAATCCGTCGGACTTGCGTATCGACACCTACCGCGCCTCGGGTGCGGGTGGTCAGCACGTTAACAAGACCGAGTCGGCGATTCGTATTACTCATTTGCCCACCAATACCGTGGTGCAATGTCAAAATGATCGCTCGCAACATAAAAACCGTGATGCGGCGATGAAACAGTTAAAAGCAAAACTGTATGAGCTAGAGATGCTTAAGCAGAATGCCGATAAACAAGCCGCCGAAGATGCTAAATCGGATATCGGCTGGGGTAGCCAGATCCGCTCTTACGTGCTCGATGATGCACGTATTAAAGATCTGCGTACCGGTGTAGAAAATCGAAATACTCAGAGCGTCCTCGATGGCGATCTGGATAAGTTTATTGAAGCTAGCCTTAAATCTGGCCTTTAACGAGAGAAGAAGATGACTGAACAAACCCAAGACGAAAACAAGTTAATTGCAGAGCGCCGTGCCAAGTTAGAGCACATCCGCGCAACTTGCCCTGCTAACGGTCACCCAAATAACTTCGATCGTAAACATAAAGCGGCAGATATTCAGGCCGAATATGGTCACTACAGCAAAGAAGAGCTTGAGGGCATGAATGTGCAGCGCTCGATTGCTGGGCGTATCATGGCCAAGCGTGGTCCATTCTTGGTGATCCAAGATGTCAGTGGTCGCATTCAGGCTTACGCCGGTAAAGATGTTCAAAAAGAGCTTAAAGCTAAGTATCAAGGGCTAGATATCGGCGACATTATCGGTGTCACCGGTCAGTTGCACCTGTCGGGTAAAGGCGATCTGTATGTCAATATGGAGCAGTACCAACTGCTGACTAAGGCACTGCGTCCACTACCTGAGAAGTTCCACGGTCTGACAGACCAAGAAACGCGTTACCGCCAACGTTATGTTGACCTTATCGTTAACGAAGACTCTCGTAATGCCTTCATCATGCGCTCGAAAGTGGTTACCGCTATTCGTAACTTCATGGTGAAAAAAGAGTTTATGGAAGTTGAAACCCCAATGATGCACAGCATCCCTGGCGGTGCGTCGGCGCGTCCATTTGTGACTCATCATAATGCGCTCGATATCGAAATGTATTTGCGTATCGCACCAGAACTTTACCTTAAGCGTTTAGTGGTCGGTGGCTTTGAGCGAGTGTTCGAAATCAACCGTAACTTCCGTAACGAAGGTCTGTCGCCACGTCATAACCCAGAATTCACCATGATGGAATTCTATATGGCGTATGCCGATTATAACGATCTGATGGATCTGACCGAAGAGATGTTGAGCTCGATTGCGGTTGAACTTTGTGGTTCAGCTAAACTGCCTTACGGTGAGCACACTGTTGACTTTGGTGGTCCTTACGAGCGCCTTAGCATGCTAGATGCGATTAAAAAGTACAATCCAGACAACGCCACTATTCAGTCGATGACCTATGAAGAGGTCAAAGATCTTGAGTTTATGCGTAACCTCGCTAAGAGCCTAGGCATGACGATTGAGAAGTTCTGGACTTGTGGTCAACTCCTGGAAGAAATTTTCGGTGAAACCGCAGAGCCTAAGCTGATGCAACCGACCTTTATTACTGGTTACCCAGCGGATATCTCACCTCTGGCGCGTCGTAACGATGACAATCATTTCATCACCGACCGTTTTGAATTCTTCATCGGTGGCCGCGAAGTGGCTAATGGCTTCTCAGAGCTTAATGATGCCGAAGATCAAGATAGCCGCTTTAAGGCTCAGGTTGACGCTAAAGATGCTGGCGATGATGAGGCCATGTTCTATGATGCCGATTACATCACCGCGCTAGAGCACGGTTTGCCACCAACCGCTGGTCAAGGTATTGGTATCGACCGTTTGGTGATGCTGTTTACCAACACACACACGATTCGTGATGTGATCTTATTCCCAGCGATGCGCCCTCAAGGCTAATTGCAAGGTACAGATAAAACCAGCCGCTTGGCTAATGCTGATCAGTTAAGCATATAAACGATCAGTTGACCGATCTTTAAAAGGCTTCAAAATCCAATATCAGAAATGATATTGGATTTTTTTATGTCTTTAGAACAAGCTTTCTGCACCGCTTTTGAATACCACCAAGAAGCCACAGCTTTTACCAATCTTAATCACTTATTGGATGAAAACATCATCCAGCAAGCCTTTGAAACTGCGGGGGTCGCCACAGTAAGAAAACGTCGCTTACCCCTTGATGCAGTTATGTGGTCTGTCATTGGTATGAGTTTTTACCGACAACAGTCTGTATGGGAGCTTGCGACTCATATGGAGTTGATGCTACCAGGTAAAAAGAAGCTCATTGCCCCCAGTGCTCTTGTTCAAGGGCGCCAGAGGTTAGGTGTGCAGAGTATGAAAAATGCCTTTCAAATGATGGCAAAACATTACTATAGCAACACTCAATTTGAGACATGGTGTGGACTGAATTTATTAGCCGTTGATGGTGTAGTCTGGCGCACTCAAGACACCGCTGATAATCGTAATGCTTTTGGCTCACCATCAAATCAACATGGTGACACCTCATTTCCTCAGGTTCGTATGGTGTGTCATATGGAGCTCACTAGCCATCAACTGATAAATAGCGCGTTTGATGGTTATAAAACGAGTGAAATGAAGCTAGCAGAAGCGCTCATACAGTCAACTCCAGACCATAGTCTCACGATGTTCGATAAAGGTTTTTACTCCTTAAACTTGCTACATCAATGGCAACTAGGTGGTGAAGAGCGGCACTGGTTAATCCCTGCGAGAAAGGGGCTTCAGTACGAGGTTTTACACTCAAATGGCCGGTTAGATAAACAGGTGAAATTGGCAATAACCGCCCAAGCCAGACAACAAAACCCAGCGCTACCGACGCATATAGAAGCGAGGCTGGTGACAAAATCAATAAAAGGTAAGACGCATCAGGTATTAACCTCAATGGTCGACCCATTACGCTTTCCAAGTGCTGACATCGTTGAGTTATATAATCATCGATGGGAAATAGAGCTTGGCTACAGAGAGATGAAACAAACCCTACTAAACAGCGAGTATACGCTAAGAAGTAAAAAATCAGAGATGGTAGAACAGGAACTTTGGGGCTTACTACTTGGCTACAACCTGATGCGTCAAGCAATGACTGAGGCCGCATCAAGAAAAGGAATATGGGCCAATCGCCTCAGCTTCAGTAATTGTGCGAGTACGATACTAAGTTACCTAGCAAGATTACCACTGATGAGCCCAGGAAATTTACCCAAACATTACGAGCAACTGATAGAAATGCTAGGTAACTTCGAGCTACCAACGAAACGAGAAGATAGGGTGTACCCAAGGGCTATAAAGTCAAAACCAAGCAAATATCCCCATAAAAAGAAAAATGCCAATCAGCTTAACTGACTGGCATTAGCCGCTTGGCTGGTTTTTTTTCGACTAATATTCACTTTAACCGACACAGAAAATCCGCAGTTGGGCGGCTGTAATACCTGAGTATGAAGTAGCCATTTAAGGCTTAAGGCGAACAGCGCCAAGGTTGCTTTGCTTTAAGGTATTTTAGTCGGTAATGTTTAAGTTAATACTAATAATGCGTGTGCTGCTATTGAGACAAACCGAGGCGCATTTTATGATGTGCTTAACTCATGATCTTGATATAAAGTCTTATTTTAGTTGTGCTACGTAGTGTAAAATGTGTTGATTGTGATTATTTTGGTTTTATTGTCTTATTAATCAAACCGTTGTTTTTAAATTGTATAAAGTCATATTGACCGTCGATGGCGCCAACAAGTCCCATGTTATGTTAACAGTATGATCGTAAATGGTTGGATCACACAGTTAACATTTTGCGCTAGCATCTTGGTTTTAGTCGGTTAACATAGCAGCCTAACAGGTGATTTGATTGCACATCTGTGTGGATGACATAAAGGATAGTTGCAGTGATTGATATAACAGTGTCAGATACGCAGTTAGCGCAGTGGCAATTAACGATTGAGACCTTGTGCTCGTCATGTGGTGGTGATTTTTTTCTTTTTTACCTTAATTCAGCGGCTCAGCTGCAGTTATTACTGCAATCTAGCAGCAGCGACACTGTCGACCTGTTACCTGTGCAGGCGGCGGCCGATCAAAGCCTAGCCCAGTTGTCTACCACTTCGGTTCATGCTGATTATTCATCGCCTATCGTCATCGATGGTATACAAGTGCTGCCGCTTTTTTGGCCATCTAAAGCCCTTTATGGTGGCTTATTTTGGCAACCAGCGAAAGCCGATGCCATAGGGCTTTCCTCAGGCGTAAAGTCTAAATGCTCTAGGTTATTGCCGTTAGGTCGTGACAGTATCGAGTTGAGTTTACTTAAGTGCTATCAGGCACATCAGCAACCTATGCGGGGGAGGGCAACGCCCGCAGCAGCTGAATCGATAGATTTACAGTTGTTTATCGACAGTATTAAAGATCATATCTGGATGAAAGATGGCGATGGGCGCTACATTTTAGTGAACCATGGGGCTGAACTCTCCTTCAATAAAAGCCGCGAGCAGATCCTCTACCATACCGACGATGAACTGTTTGAGCCTCGTCTGGCTAAACGGTTTATTGCAGCAGACAATGAGTCGATTTTACGGGGGATACAAGTCACGGTCGATGAGTGTTTAGCTCGTGACCATGACAAGCAACAGAGTTGGCTTGAGACGACAAAAATGCCAGTGGTGAGCGCCGAAGGTGAGTTAAAAGGGGTGATCGGTATTTCACGTAATATCTCGTCACATAAGGCGGCGCAAGAGCAGTTAGAGATGGCTGCCAGTGTGTTTGCAAATTCGGTAGAAGGGGTGGTGATCACCGATCCCGATGGCAATATCGTCGAGGTTCACGGCGCTTTTACCGATATCACAGGTTATCGACGCGACGAGGTTATCGGTAAAAACCCCCGCCTGTTTAACTCTGGTCGACATGATAAAGCCTTTTTTGCTCAATTATGGGACTCACTGTTATCCGAGGGATGTTGGCACGGCGAAATTTGGAACCGCCGCAAGAGTGGCGCTATTTTCCCTGAGCAATTAAGCATTAGTTCAATGTGCGATGATGATAATAATATTCGTTATTTTGTCGCGGTGTTTTCTGATATTTCGGCTAAAAAGCAAAGTGAAAATGAGTTAGCGCGCTTGGTTTATCACGATCCCTTAACTCAGATGCCTAACCGTATCACCTTGTCGGCGCAGCTCGAACAAGAGGTGCGTCATGCCAAGCGTGAGCAGAGTCAATTAGCGTTAATCTTTATCGATGTTGATCTGTTTAAACATATTAATGACAGTTTTGGCCACATTGCCGGCGACAGTATTTTGGTTGAGTTGGCTAAGCGACTCTCTTACAAATTGGCCGAACAAGGTACCTTGGCACGTGTGGGCAGTGACGAGTTTGTGGTGTTATTACCCCATATCGATAGCCAAGACGCCGTGTCCCTTATGGTCAGTCGTTTACGGGAAGTGTTTGATCTGCCTTATGCCTTACCCAATGATGAGACCGTTAGATTAACGGCGAGCATGGGGATCGCGCAGTATCCAGAAGATGGCCTAAGCTCAGATACTTTGCTGCGCAATGCCGACACCGCCATGCACAGAGCTAAGCTCAATGGGCGTAACAACTATGCTTTTTACACCCAAGCGCTGACCTTAGCCTCAGTTGAACACCTCAAACTGCAAAATGCCCTGCACGATGCGCTGGCAAATGAAGCGTTTCAATTGGTTTACCAGCCAAAGTTGAGTTTTAATGGCTTACACTTAGTGGGTTTTGAAGCCTTGCTACGCTGGCATGACCCCCTGTTAGGGGCAATATCGCCGGCGATCTTTATTCCGGTGGCCGAAAAAATTGGTCTTATCTATGATATTGGCTTATGGGTGTTAAAAACGGCGGCCTCCCAAGGGGTGAAATGGTTAGCACAGGGGCAGGATTTTGGTCGTATCGCAGTTAACGTCGCGGGCCCGCAATTACAACAAGCCAGCTTCTTTGATGATGTAAAACGGATCCTCGAGCAGACAGGGCTCCCGGCGCACTATGTCGAGCTGGAGGTGACCGAAAGCTGCATGATGTCAGATCCAAAGGCTGTGATTGAGGTGCTTAAAAAGTTAGGCGATTTAGGCATTGAACTGTCGGTTGACGATTTTGGCACGGGTTACTCATCGCTTAATTATCTGAAAAGGCTCCCTATACATAAGCTGAAGATCGATCAATCTTTTGTGCATGATATCCCGCATGACGCCAACAATACCGCAATCGCTAAGGCGATCATTGCTCTTGGCGATGCGCTCAACTTAACCGTTATTGCCGAAGGAGTTGAAACTCAAGAGCAGGCGGAATTTTTGTCTAAAGCTGGGTGCCATGAGGCGCAAGGCTACCTATACAGTAAACCTTTGCCTGCCAGTGAACTCGACCGTTTTTTGATGTTGGCACCTTAATGTTGTTTGGCTAACAGCAGGTGGCTCCAAGCTTTTCACGCTTTGGCTTTGCTGTTAGCTTTCACTCAGTTGTGAGCCTAATCGACCAAGGACTCGCACTTCACCGACTTGCATGTCGCCCAGATAAATTGAACCAATACGTACTCGCACCAGACGTAAGGTGGGAAATCCCACAGCGGCGGTCATTTTTCGGATTTGGCGATTCTTGCCTTCGGTCAAGGTGATGGATAACCAGCTCGTTGGCCCATGGCGCGGATCGCGAATTTTTTTGCCTCGCTCTGGTAACGCCGGCGGCGTATCGAGCAGCTTAACCTTGCAGGGCAGAGTCTGATATTGCTCACCTTTAATACCTATGCTGACCCCTTGGCATAACTCAGCAACAGCCTTGGCATTTATCTCGCCATCTACCTGAACGTAATACTCTTTTTCAATCTGTTTACTGCGCACCAAGTGGCTAGTCATGCCGTCGGTGGTGAGTAGCAGCAAGCCTTCTGAGTCGTGATCTAACCGACCAATAGCCATGATCCCTGCGGGAAAATCGGCTAACTCCCCGAGAAGTTTTTTGCTTTTGCGCCGCTCGGGTACAAATTGGCTCAGGTAGCCATAAGGTTTGAAAATTTTAAAGTCTTGCGCTGATGCAAAATCGGCGGTATCGCTTGCCGATATGCTGGGATAGTGAGGCTTGGACATAAATAACCTGTATAAGAAAGCTGAGCTTATATAACCCAAATTAAGATTATATAGCTAACATTTACAACATATTAGCGGATTAATATCATTCCTAATGATGACGACGTTATTAAGTCATCCTGAGGTGCTAGAGGCGCTGTTTGATGGACGGAGACGATGATACTCGTTCTGTAAGGGGATTACTAATGACAACGCTGTCATTGTTAGTTATAGTCATGTTATCAAAAGGTGGTGGTTGATGTTGCGCGCGAAGGCTGGCTAACTGGTTTTTTGGGTTAGTAGTAGGTAGGTGTGGCGGAGTCAGTCATTTTTACAGGTCAAGTTTGGTTTAGGCGAGTCGAGATTATGCAAATTGTGATTTTAAACAGCAGTGACGATGTCGCGTCATATGGCGCCAATATTTTTATTCAGCAACTGCGACGCAAGCCAAGCTCTGTGTTGGGTTTGGCTACGGGCTCGACGCCGCTGGCCTTATACCATTTATTGATTGGTGCTAATCAAGCTGGCGATGTCTCGTTTGCCCAGGCGACCAGCTTTAACTTAGATGAGTATTTAGGCCTCGATGGTCAGCATAAACAAAGCTATCGCTACTTTATGGATCAGCAGTTGTTTGAGCATATCGATATTGATAAGCAGCGTACCTTTGTGCCGCCGGGTGATGCTAGCGATCCGATTGAGGCCTGCGAGCGCTATGAATGCCAAATAGCCCAAGCGGGTGGCATCGATATCCAGCTGCTCGGCATAGGGCGTAATGGTCATATCGGCTTTAATGAGCCGTCATCGGGCTTAATGTCGCGCACGCGAGTGAAAACCCTCACCAAGGCGACGATTGAAGATAATGCCCGATTTTTCTCAGCCGATGAATATCAGCCCCATCTGTCGATCACCATGGGGATAGGCACCATATTAGACGCGAAAAAAGTATTGTTGCTCGCGACGGGCGTCAATAAAGCTGCGGCGATTAAGGCAACGGTAGAGGGCGCGCTGAGTGCATCGTGTCCGGCTTCGGCCCTGCAACTGCACCGTAATGCCATGTTAGTGCTCGATGAAGCGGCGGCCTCTCAATTGGACGATTGTGATTTCTATAAACATATTGAAGCGGAAAATCAAAAACTACAGGTAAGATTAGCCAAGGGCTAACAGACTCTGGGCTGCAGGGTTAAGGTCTCTTTGGGGTTATTTAAGCTTCCAGCACTCCTTTAACTTAATGGTATTCATCATCTTTAAGGTGCCGGGTCTACAGCCTGCGCACTTTTTATCGGCTATCAGCGTGTTATTGCCCATCAGCGGTTAAGACTGACGGCCGCAAGGTCACTCACATTGAAGCCCTTTTTTACTTTGACAGA
This sequence comes from Shewanella sp. 492, assembly GCF_059338445.1. Lineage (NCBI taxonomy): Bacteria > Pseudomonadati > Pseudomonadota > Gammaproteobacteria > Alteromonadales > Shewanellaceae > Shewanella > Shewanella sp. 492. The sequence continues at coordinate 3,275,093 of NZ_CM181702.1, read as the reverse complement.
TAAGCTCTAACGGCTTGTTACTAGGGTACTGGGCATCTGCGGCTTGAGCGGACAGTGCAAAAAACGCCTAAAATCGACTACGCTTGACCGTGCTATGTTAGCCGTGTCTGTTATAATCGCGGCCTAATTTTTATGAAGCTGCTACCTGATTGAGTAACGCCCCATGGATAAGCCTGAGATTTTTACCCCCGATAGCCCGTCACCTGCGTCAGTTGTGACCCGCTCAAACCGCCTAGAGTTATTGGCCCCCGCCAAAAATGCTGACTTTGGTATTGAAGCCATTCGCCATGGTGCCGATGCGGTGTATATCGGTGGCCCAGCCTTTGGGGCGCGTGCAACCGCGGGTAATAGCGTCGAAGATATTGCCCGTTTGTGCCAGTTTGCTCACCAATATCATGCGCAGGTGTTTGTCGCCATCAATACCATCTTGATGGATGATGAGCTAAAAGCGGCCGAAAAGCTGATATGGCAGGTGTATGAAGCCGGCGCCGATGCACTTATCGTGCAAGATATGGGCATATTGCAGCTCGACATTCCGCCTATCGCCCTGCATGCCAGCACGCAAATGGATAACCGTAATCCAGAGAAAGTGGCGTTTCTTGAGCAGGTGGGTTTTTCGCAGGTGGTGTTAGCGCGAGAACTAGGATTAAGCCAAATCCGCGAGGTGGCCGCCAATACCAATATGCAGCTGGAATTTTTTATTCACGGCGCCTTATGCGTGGCCTATAGCGGCCTGTGTAATTTAAGTCATGCCTTTAGTAATCGCAGCGCTAACCGAGGCGAATGTTCTCAGATGTGTCGTTTGCCTGGCGATCTTAAGACCCGTCAAGGTGAGGTGCTGGCACAAAATGAACACCTATTGTCTTTAAAAGATAATAACCAAACCGATAATTTAGAAGCGCTTATCGATGCCGGTATTCGCTCATTTAAAATCGAAGGGCGCTTAAAAGACTTAAGTTACGTTAAAAACGTTACCGCCCATTATCGCCAAGAACTCGATAAAATTATCGCGCGTCGCCCCGAGTTTGTTGCCTCAAGCCATGGCCGCTGTGAACATAGCTTTACCCCTAATACCGAAAAAACCTTTAACCGCGGAAGAACCGACTACTTTGTTAATGACCGCAGCCAAGGGGTGAGTGATTTCCGTTCGCCTAAATATATTGGTGAAGAGGTCGGTAGCGTGGTGGCGCTGGGTAAAGACTATATCCAAGTGCGCTCGACCCATGGGTTTAATAATGGCGACGGCCTGTGTTATTTCCCGCCCAATTATGAAAAAGCCAAACAGTCAGACGATAAACTACAAGGGCTGCGAGTCAATCGCGCCGACGGCGATAAACTGTATGTGATTGCCGTACCGGGTGACCTTAAAGTGGGCGCAACCTTATATCGAAACCATGATCAGGCGTTCGAAACGCTGCTGGCTAAAGAGTCGTCTAAGCGCATTATTAACGTCGATATGACGTTAGCCGACACCCATGATGGCGTAGCCTTAACCATGACGGATCAATATGGTATTAGCGCCAGTGTAACATTGCCCATGGATAAGACGCCGGCTAGCGATCACGATAAGGCGCTGCAAAATGTGCGTAAACAGCTATCAAAGCTCGGCAGCACCGACTTTAATGCACGTCAAATCACTATCGACACCGCCAGCCCTTGGTTTATGCCAGCCTCGGTATTAAATGGTCTGCGCCGTGACACGGTGGTCGCCCTTGAGCAGGCTCGTATCGACGGTTATCAGCGTCCTAAAGCGTGGAAATATAACCAAGATGCGGTTTACCCAGTAAAACACTTAAGCTTTATGGGCAATGTGGCTAATGAGCAAGCCAAGGCGTTTTATACCCGTCACGGGGTGATTGAGATTGAAGACACCTACGAGAAAAATGGTATCAGCGATGATGCGCCCTTGATGGTGACTAAACACTGCTTACGCTTTAACTTTAACCTTTGCCCCAAAGAGGTGCCTGGCATTAAGGCCGACCCTATGATTTTGGAGATCGGCAAGGATGTGCTAAAACTGGTATTTGACTGCCCTAAGTGTGAAATGATGGTGGTCGGTGCCAATCGGCAAGTATAGGCGTCTCTAAGCGCCACATTCACTGACTTAAGGAAAAGATCATGGGACTGTTAGATGCGCTAATGGGCAATGCTTCAGAGGTTGATTTACAGGAGTTGGCGGCCGAGCTAGGCCCCATTATGGGCGACAATGAGCAGCTGGCTTTGGCCTATCGCGTGGTGCGCGATATGTTTGTATTTACCAATAAGCGCCTCATTTTGATAGATAAACAAGGGGTAACGGGGAAAAAGGTCAGTTATCACTCTGTGCCTTATAAGGCCATTACTCACTTTCAAGTGGAAACTGCCGGAACCTTTGATATGGACGCCGAATTAAAGCTGTGGATCTCAGGGCAAAAAGAGCCGCTGGTTAAAGAGCTAAAAAAAGGCACCGATGTGGTAGGGATCCAAAAGACCATAGCGAACTTTTCGCTCTAGTGTGACCGCGCGCCTCTAGTGAGTGCGCCCCACTAAAACGCCTAAGGCATTGATATGCTTTAGGCGTTTTTTTTCTACGCCATGGCGCGGCAGCGATTATCTTTTTTTAAGGCTTAAGGCTTAAGTCTTCAACCTTCAAGCTCAACAGGGACAGGCTTAATACAAAGTGGTACTGACTAGCTGCTGGTAATTAAACGCGCTTATTTAACCTCTTGTGAAATAAAAGGTGATCAAGCGCGGTCTTACTGTCCATCGTATTTAATTGATAACGTTTAGCGGAGTTCATCGTGAATTTTAAAGCACTATCACTATCAGCATGTTTAGTTTCAACCATGGCAGCAAGCGGCGCGGTTCACGCAGAAGCCTCTGGCTTGGACTTTATTAATGTATTTGAAAAACTTGCGGGTAAACAGCCGGGTGTGCGTAAAGGCCATGCCAAAGGGGTGTGCGCCGTAGGTGAGTTTACCCCTACTGATGCGGGTGGTCGCTATTCTAGTAGTGCCCTATTTAATGGTGAAAAATCCACGGCTAACATTCGTTTTTCAATGGCGGGCGGCAACCCTGCGGCCAATGAAACCGAGCGAAGCCCGCGTGGAGTGGGAGTTAAGTTCACCATGGCCGATGGTAGCGTGCACTACATTGCAGGCTTAACCACACCAGTCTTTCCGGGTAAGTCACCCGAAGTCTTTTTAGGTTTACTTGAAACCTTAGTGCCTAACGAACAAGGTAAAGTCGATTTTAGCCAAGTGGCGCAGTACCGTCAGGATCACCCAAGTACCTTGCCGCAGTTTAATTGGCTGCAAGCCAATAATCCGCCAAGCTCTTATGCATCGGTCAATTATCACGGTATTCATGCCTTCTACTTTGTCGATGACCAAGGTAAGAAAACTAAGTTTAAATGGCGTTTAGTGCCGACCGAGGGGCAGCAACTATTAACCGAAGCGCAGATGAAGCAGTTGCCAAACACCTTTTTAGCCGACAAATTGAAAGAGGAGCTAAGCCAAGGCCCGGCCAATTTTGAGCTGCAAGCGGTTATCGGTCAGGCCGATGATGTCACCAATAATCCATCACAAGCGTGGCCAGAAGATCGTGAAGTGATCACCTTGGGCACATTGAGTATTACCAGCAGCGGCGATAACAGCTGCGACTTGATTAACTTCGACCCAAATGCGTTGGCTCAAGGGGTTGAGTCAAGTGATGACCGTATTTTACGTTTGCGCTCAACCGCTTATGCTATTTCTTTTGGTAAAAGATTAAGTGGCCAATAAGCCTATTTAATGACGGATGTTAGCTAACTTAAGTTAACACCCCTTTAGCACAAGATAGTGATATTAAAAAAGCCACGCCATGAACATGGGGTGGCTTTTTAATGGTGACTTTTTACTGGTTAATCATCAATACACCGCTGGGTTATTGCATGGGACGGTATACAGCAGACTACCACTCAAATGGTTAGTCTTGCTTGATGGTGTTGACGCCATCAGGGGTGCCGACCAAGAGCACATCGGCGCCGCGCTGAGCGAATAAGCCGTTAGTGACCACGCCGACTATCTGGTTAATCTTCTCTTCTAGCTCTTTGGGGTTAACGATCTTCATATTATAAACATCTAAGATCACGTTACCGTTGTCGGTCACCACACCTTCACGATACACAGGATCGCCACCAAGCTTAACCAATTCACGTGCCACATAAGAGCGCGCCATAGGGATCACTTCCACAGGCAGTGGAAACTCACCCAATACATCTACCTGCTTAGTGTTGTCGACGATACAGACAAACTTTTTCGCCACTGCCGCAACAATCTTCTCACGTGTTAACGCTGCACCACCGCCTTTAATCATATCCATATGACCATTGATTTCGTCGGCGCCGTCCACATATACGGCTACATCGTCAACGGCATTAAGATCGAATACAGGAATACCCAAGGCTTTCATTTTTTCAGTCGAGGCTTCAGAGCTCGATACTGCGCCTTCGATATCGGCCTTGATGGTGGCTAAGGCATCAATAAAATGGTTGACGGTTGAGCCTGTACCGACGCCGACTATGGTGTCTTTCTCAACGTATTGTAGGGCTGCCCAACCAGCTGCCTTTTTCATTTCATCTTGAGTCATAAGGAGTTCCTGTAAGGATAAACGAATCTTTTGTCACTATTATACTCATAGTTGTTAGTAGAGGTATGTGAAATGCTGCTGTTTGTGTAACTTAACTTAAGTTAGATCTCAGCAACTGCGCATTACGGTGTTTTTTGCTGGTAACGGCTTTAACTGGGGCGTAATTTAACACTATATCGATGCCTTAGTGATATGGCGAAAGACGGCATCGTAACAACTCAAATTAAAGGAGAATCTATGGCTGGTGCAAGTTTGTTAACCTTGCTCGATGATATTACCACCATTTTAGATGACGTCGCGGCCATGAGTAAGATGGCTGCACGTAAAACCGCAGGGGTATTGGGCGATGATTTAGCGCTCAATGCCCAGCAGGTTTCAGGCATTAACGCCGATCGTGAACTGCCTGTGGTTTGGGCGGTGGCTAAAGGCTCATTGCGTAATAAAGCGATTCTTGTGCCGGCGGCCTTGTTGATCAGTGCTTTTATTCCTTGGGCGGTGACCCCATTATTGATGTTTGGTGGCCTGTTTCTCTGTTATGAAGGGTTTGAGAAGGTTTATCACAGCGCAACTCAGCCCCATGAGCCGAGCAGCGAGCCTCATGTCGATATTGCCGCGCTCGATCTGCAAGCCTATGAAAAACAGAAAATCAGTGGCGCGATTCGTACCGACTTTGTGCTGTCAGCCGAGATCATTGCCATCACATTGGGCGTGGTAGCCCACACTAGCTTTATGACCCAGGTGGTGACCTTAAGCGTTATTGCAGTGCTGATGACCATAGGGGTTTATGGTTTAGTGGCGGGAATTGTGAAACTTGATGATGCTGGCCTGTACTTAAGCCAGCGTCAGGGCGAAAGCCTACTGACACGCTTAGGGCGACGTTTTGGCCACAGTTTGGTTAATGCAGCGCCTTATTTGATGCGCGGCTTAACCGTGGTTGGCACCATCGCGATGTTCATGGTGGGGGGCGGCATTTTAACTCACGGTATTCATAGCCTGAGTGAACTGTTTAACCAGTGGGCAGTTGTGGTGGAGCAGTGGGCGATGGTCGGGCCGGTATTGAGCTTTATCACCCCAAGTGTGCTTAATGCCTTGTTTGGGGTTGTCGCAGGTGCCATTGCGGTATTGCTTATGTCTGGGCTCAGTAAGCTGCGCTCGTAACTGCGTACTCGTCATATACGCTGGTGACCCGGCCATGTTTATCAACGCCGCCCTCATGGCGGCGTTTGGTTTTATGTTGGGCGGCGGTTCATTTACCTTATTGCTTGTTCAGTTGTCATAAAGGCTTACACTTTCAGTAGCGTGGCGCACAGTTTCACAAAGTCCGATGAGGTGATGATCCCCTCAATCTTATTACTGTCGTTCACAACGGGTAAACATCCTAATTTATTATCAATAAAATAATCGACCACCTCGGCTAGCGGCTCATCGGCGCTGAGCTGTTGAAGCTGTTTCTCCATAATGTCTGCCACTAAGGTTTTACGTTCCTTGCGATCGAGCCCGTCGGGACCATAGGCGCTAAGCATGTGGATGACGGTGGAGATCATCTTCTTGTGAGTCAATATGCCCACCAATCGCCCGTCATGCTCACTGACGACGGGTAAGTGGCGAACCCCACGACTCTGCATCAATAGATGAGCATCTTTGGCGGTCGCCTGATCGCTGATACAGACTAGGTCGGTGCTCATAATATCGCTAACACGCATGGTGTTTTCCTGCTGCTGTCATTCTATTTTTTTGATGATAACAGTAATGCCTTATTCATTAAATGTCTGTTTATTAAATTATAATTTCATTTTTGATACTTAATCTTGAGCGCTAATGTGTGATGGGGTAAAACGTTTTAGATTAATTAATCCCCAATGCCCCCCTGTAATAACGTTGCAATATTGTTAATAAATACTTATCGTCATTAGACCTCTTACCAGGCTAAGGGCATTCCTTAAGGTTATTGCTCAGCCACGCTTAAGTTGTACTCCGATGAGGTGAGGTGTGTTTCGCCAGGATAATAGGCACTAAATATAACAATAACCATGAAAGGGATAACAATGAAAATACACTATTCACGCAGGGATTTTTTAGCCATGTCGGCTAAAGGAGTGGGCGCCGCGGTCATCTCCTATGGCTTGATGGGCTGCTCAAGCAGTGACGATGATGAGCAAGCTAATGCTGCCCGGGGGGAATTTCTCAATGGGGTTGCCAGTGGCGATCCCACTCACGAGGCGGTGATCCTGTGGACTCGAGTCACGCCAGAGGTTGAGGGGGAGCTTAATGTCAGTTGGGAAATCGCGACCGATGAGGCCTTTAGTAATATTATTGGCAACGGCGAAACCACCACATCTGCCGCGCGCGATTATACGGTGAAAGTCGATGCCATCGGCCTGATGTCGGGCACAGCGTATTATTACCGCTTTAAATGCGGCGAGGTTTATTCCGAGGTCGCGATGACCAAAACCTTGCCCGAGGGCGCGGTGGAGCAAGTGAAATTAGCGGTGATGTCGTGTGCTAACTTTCCAGCAGGTTATTTTAATGTGTATCAACTGGCCAGTGAGATGGCAGGACTCGATGCGGTGATCCATTTGGGTGATTATATCTATGAATATGGCCGAGGGGGCTATGCCAGTGAAAATGCCGCCGAGCTTGGCCGGGAAGTGTTACCCGCCGGCGAGTTGTTAACCCTTAGCGATTACCGTACGCGCTATGCCCAGTATCGCAGTGATGCCGCGTTAAATGCCTTACATGCCAAAGTCCCCTTTATTACGGTGTGGGACGACCATGAAGTGGCTAACGATAGTTGGGCCGATGGCGCAGAAAACCATCAGCCTGATGAAGGGGATTTTGCAGCGCGCAAAACCGCCGCGCTGCAAGCCTATTTTGAGTGGTTGCCTATTCGTCCATGGTCAGAGGGCAATCATCAAGAGATCTATCGCTCATTTAGTTTTGGTGACTTGGTCGATTTACATATGCTTGACACCCGCCAGTTAGCGCGTGATAAGCAGCTCGATTATGCCGACTATATCGATGATGCCAGCAGTACTATCGACAGCGCGCGCTTTATGGCCGATGTCACCAGTGATACCCGCACTATGTTGGGGGCTGAACAGTTGCAATGGCTGCAAGCTTCGCTGCTTAATGCCACAGGCAAGTGGCAGGTACTTGGCCAGCAAGTGTTGATGGGCAGTATGCTGTTGCCAGCGGCTATCGCCACCCAAAAATTGTCTGTGTACCAATACGCCGAGTTGGGGGCCTTAGCGCAACTTGCCGCGCGGGCACAGGCTGGCGACCCCACTTTAACAGCGCAAGAGTATAGTTATTTGATTGGTAATCAGCATAAGCTGACGCCCGAAGTGATGGCGTTGTTACAACTGCCCGCTATTCCCTATAACTTAGATGCTTGGGATGGTTATGCCTATGAGCGAGAGGTGATTTTAGCCACGGCAAAAGCCAAAGGCGCTAACTTAGTGGTGATAGCCGGTGACACCCATAATGCCTGGGCGAACGAGTTAACCGACAGCCATGGCGACAGTGTGGGTGTAGAGTTTGCCACCAGTTCGGTCTCATCTCCAGGATTGGAGTACTATTTAGGTATTGAGGCCGATCAGCAAAGTGTTACCGAGGCGGGCATTGTTGATCTGGTCGAGGGGCTGAAATACACCAATCTGCGCGATCGCGGTTTTATGGTGCTCAGCTTCGATCACTATCAGGTTCGAAGTGACTGGCATTATGTCGACACCTTAATGTCGCCAGACTTTAGTGAAGCTAGCGATAAACAGGCGAGCGCCATCACTCAAGTGGGTGAGGTGAGCATCACGCTGGTGTAAGCCCCTCGCTTGATAAGCGCATCTTAGTCGTTACTTGTTGGCTTTACTGTTTATAAAAGTGAACCTGCCCTGCAGTTTTAGTGATTTAGTCCTGCAGGAGCGGGGTTTTTAGTATAAAATCCAGCTCCAAAATCCCGTAGCCATTTTTTAATCGTTTTGAGTCTCAATTCGATATTCTTGTGCTACGTTGAATTTGGGCAAAGGCTAATCTTTTTAGATTACACTTTACCCAGTCGAATACTAAATATAACAAGATGGGGACGGTCAGATGTCAGAGAAACGCTTTATTACTGCACAGGAGTTGCTTGAAGATTCCTTTCGTTTAGCAGCACAAGTTTTTGACAGTGGTTTCAGGCCACAATTTATTGTTGGGATCTGGCGTGGTGGTGCTCCAATAGGCATTGCGGTACAGGAATATTTTGATTTTAAAAAGGTCGATACCGATCATATTGCCGTTAGAACCTCCTCTTACTATGGTATTAACCAGCAGAGCAAAAAGATCAAGGTGCATGGTTTGCATTACATTGTTGAAAATGCCAATGCCGATGGGGGATTATTGATTGTCGATGATGTGTTCGATTCTGGCCGCAGCATTCATGCGCTTAAAACCAAGCTCCAAGAGCTGATGCGCCTTAATATGCCAACCGATGTGCGTATTGCTTGCCCTTATTACAAACCTAAAAACACCGCAGTTGAGCTAAAGCCGGATTACTTTATCCATGAGTCTGATGATTGGTTGGTGTTCCCACATGAAGTGTCAGGCTTGTCACAGCAAGAGTTGCTAGAGGGCAAGAGCGATCTGAAAAACATTAAAGAGCTGTTTATGTAAGCCCTTTAAGCCCCTTAGGTTTACCACATAAGGTTTACCGTATCGGGGTTACCCTATCGTGTCGGTCTAGTCCGTCACTTGATAATTCTGTCGGTAGCCGATATAGCTTGATGTTAAGTGTGCTGAAGCGATTAAAAATGCCACCTTTTTAGGGTGGCATTTTTTATGTTATTGACGCAAGGGCTGCTGGATCGTGATACAAGCTTGTTCATCCTCGATAGCCTGCTTCACGCCACGCCGAGTGACCGGGCTCAAGTTGGGCTCGTTATTAAGCAAACGCGACAAGCGCGCCACGCTAGCGTAAGAGCATTCTCGCGGCAGTAAAAATTGGTTGTAGGCCTGCATAAAGCGGGCGCTATTACGTTTATCTAGCTGCGCAAGCTCATTTAAGCGTTGCTCGGCGGTTGCTTGGCTAAGGGCTTTTTGCTCGCTAGGGTAAAGGTAGGGCATGATGCGCAGCAGTTTAGCCAACATCAGGCTATCGGCATCGGCGTTATGCTGCTGTATGCGCTCAAACCATTGGCGTTTTTGCGCTGCAATGGGCTGCGCAACTTCGGCGCTCAGGGCTAGGATTTCCGCTTGCGGCGAAGTGTCGCGCAGCTTTTCTTGCTGTAATAGTCGCTGGGCGCCTATGGCATCGTAACGATTAAGGTGGATCACCATGGCCCAGCGCAGGGAAGGCGTCAGCTCAACCCCAGTGAGCTGCTCGGTGCCGTTAAGCAGTGCACTTAGGTGCTGCTTAGCCTGATGGCTGAGCGCAAAATCAATATAGGCCTCAAGCCACAAGCGTTGGATTTCAGGCGTAGCTTGAGTGGTCATGGTCAGGCGCAGACTCATCTGCTCCAATGCCCTTAGCGCACGTTGGCTGTAATGCTGCCGATTGGGACTCATCTGCTCAAGCTGCGCCTTGGCTTGCCTCAACTGACTTAACAGAGGTTGTAATACCTGAGGGGCATTCTCTTGCGGCGCGTTGATAAATACACTGCCAAGAAACCTGTCGAGTGTGAGCTCGCCCCGAGTGACGCTGTGCCACAGGGTTTGCCACAGCATGATGCGCAGCTTGGGCTCGTCGATTTTACTCAGATGCAATAGCGCCGTCGTTAAGGATTGTGGGTCAAGTTGTACCTGCACATATCCCCAATCTTGGTAGTTGGGAAACACCAAATCGGGACAGCGCACCCCTTGCAGCCGCTTAATCTCGGTGTCGCTACCGCTGTAGGTGGTTGCCACGACCAAATTGCGATGCAATGCGTCACGGCCCAAGGTAAACAGCCCCAGTTTAACCTTTTGTTCCCGTAAGGTGGGGTATTGCTCGCTGGCACTCTGGTGTAGATTAAAGTGGCTGATGCGGCCGTTGCTGCACTGGAACTGCGCCTCGATACGGTTAACGCCAGCCTGGTAGAGCCACTGCTCGGCCCATGTTGCTAACGGGCGTTTTGCCGTCAGGCTCAGGCTCACGATAAAATCGTTAAGGTTGGCATTGCCAAAGCGGTGTTGCTCAAGGTAGTGCTGCAGGCCTTGCTTGAAAGCGGTGTCGCCCACCAAGTAATTGAGCTGGGTTAACAGAGCAACGCCTTTGCTGAGCGTGGCTGGATTGACGCTTGGCTCAATCTCTGCGGTACTTATAACCGCTTGTTCTAGCGGGGTTAGACTGTACTTGTCATCGAGCTGGTAAACATTGTGTATGTCTTGATACCAAGCGGGGGTGGAAGCGTCTGCAATCATCGCCTTGTTGGCCAGTAAAATAGCTAGGCTCTGACTGAGCCAAAAGCTGTCCCACCAGTTTAAGGTCACCAAATTACCCACCCATTGCTGGGCTAAGGTGCGTAAATTGAGTGACAAGGAAGGCGTCACATCAATACCCGTTTCAGCAAAGGTGGCGTTGGCGGCATTGGCCATCGCCTGCGTCGGCAGGTGTGGCACCAGAATTTGGTTGTAATGATTAAAGGGATAGTCGACACCAAACTGTTGACGGTAGAAAGTGAGTCCTCGATGGGTTTGCGCCAGCCAAGTGTCGGCGTCTATCTGGTGGGCAATCGATTGCCGCGCCAGCAATCGCAGCGTCAGCGATGCTTCATCCGACTGCCATTGATGATATGGGCCCGCGATAAGCGAAAATGTATGCGGGCTCAGCGGGGGGCTCGGCGCAAAGAACCATTGGCTAAGGTCAGTACCGTGGCGTTGTTCTTGCTCCGCGGCCGCGCTGAACACTCGCCAGTCGCTGGGGGCAGTAACCGAGAGTTGAAACACCGCTTTTAAGTTGGGCTGATCGAACACCGGCATGATGCGCTGGGCGCTGGCCGGCAGCAGGTGGCTATAGAGGTAACGGCGACCGTCAACGGCATCGATAGCTTGGATCAGTCCCTGATCGCCCATGCTGTATGGGTGGCTATAACTGAGACTGACTTGATTACTCCCACGATTAAGCAGCAAGGGTGAAAGGCGCAGGTGCTGACTGTCGTAATTGGGATAGAGGCGCTGGCCATTAATCGTTAGCTGGTGCAGCCGCGCCTGATGTAAATCCAATAATAAGGGCGCGTCGTTGTCACTTAAGCTAAAGCTGATGGTGGCCTCACCACGAAAGTGCTGATTATTGCTGAGATCTAGCGCTAATTGATAGTGAATATCACTGATGCGATTGGCACGCGAGCGCGCCTGCTCGGCGCTGATGGTGGCGTTATCTTGTGCTTGGCGAGCAGGCTGCGTCGTGGGTGTACTTTGACATGCGCTGAGCAATAGCGCCACGGCGGCCATGATACACAAGCTCAGCAGAGGCTTTTTCTGTTGAGCCGGTTTGCGATGTCGCAACGCGAGAATGTTGTGAGCCATTATTAAGTTGTCATTAAGCAATTTGGGCTGATGTGATCGGAAGGCGATGTATCACTTGCCATAAAAAAACCAGCACGTTGCTGGTTTTTTAAGGCAGGAAAAGATCACAAACCGAGGAACGACTTAGAGCGCGTCTTACGGATCTCTTTTTCATCAGACCATTCAATGAGGCCCGTTTCGAGATCCATTAAACGCATGGTCATCTTGTAGTACACATCGGTGGTGCTACCGTCTTGTTTGACTATGCTCGACAAGTTGCCATACAGCATAAACTGCGCGCCGATTTGGCGACCAAAATTAATGGCAGTTGAAGGGTCAACCATGCCAGAGTTATTTTGGTAATCCAGTTGCTTACGCACACTGTCTACCTTCGTCATGTCGATAAAACGGAACTTACCTGAGCGCAGTAACTTGTTGCTGATCGAATCGGTAACCGATTCGGTATCAATATGCTCAGAGGTTTTATTTTTGATCTTGTCGACAAAAATAATGGGACGATCGTTGGCTGTCATTGCCACTACGGGCGGGAAAGTCAACATGCTATCGACCATTTTGGCGGTGATCGCTTGCAGATCGGTGGAACCGAAGTTTTCATTTACGGTTTCGACTTCAGTAGCATCACCGTATTGAACCCGCGATTGACAGCCCGCTAGGCCAATGGCCACTGCAATGATAAAAATGAGCTTGAATTTTTTCATAAACATACCGATTCCTGTAATGAGGTTAAATGATTATTGAATAAAAGCGGGTGTAATTACCAGTATCAATTATCCAAATTAATGTTGTTCTGCCACTTTGTACATCTATCGTCTGCGCCTGACCTTGGTCGAGTTGGATAGCATAACGGCCAGCATCCACATAATCGCGGGCGATTTGTGCTTGTTTGGGCAGGGTTAGCCAGCTGCGTCGGTCGGGTTGTTCGGTGACGACATTAAAAATTTGTATGGCAAGCGCCGCCGCATCGAATTGATTGTTAGCCTTTTTTGAGTCGCTTCGTACCCGTCTTGCCATTTCTGATTTAGCGTAAATGCGAGCCGCTTGGCGAAACAGCGCGGCGGGCAACTCCTCTTTTAATGCTGTGATGGCTAAGGCGTCGATGTTGGCGAGTGGCGCCGCGGTTAAGCGGCGCTCAAGGCCATTAATCTGTGCGGGCCGCACAGGAGAGCGGTCGGGATAATAGGTGGCTAATGATGCCGTTTGCCAATTGCCATGGATAGAAAAAGGCACGGTAAAGCTTTGCTTTTCTGGGACAAAGTCGCGCTCGACTAATAACACCACTTGTCCTTGCCCTGCGCTGGCGGGGTTAGCATCGCCCCAGCGGCGAACAAAATCATCCGCTTGCGGCATTGACAGTTGCTTGGCTAATCGGACTAAATCTTGTTGCAGATAAGGGTTGTCTGGGGTAATTTGCGCCGCTTTGCGATAATCGATAAAGGCATCGTTAGCCTCGCCCAATAACTCGTACAGTAACCCTGTGGTGTAATAACTGTAGGCGTTTAAAAACGAGCTGGTGGTGCTGCCCGCTGCTTGTCCCAGTTTGTTGACCTCGGCATCTATGGTGCCGTTGGCCATCGACTGCACCGCTTGCATCGACTTTTGATAACGGGCTTGTTCTGAGCTTTGCAGTTGATTACTGCGCCGAACTTCCACTAAGGCGGCTTCGCTGTCGCCACTGAACAGGTAGTTCAGTGCTTGGTACTGATGCAGCATGATGCGCTCAAACCCAGGCCCACGATAAGGGATCACATTGTCGTTAATCAACAGGCTAGAGGCTTTGGCGCCGGTATCCGAGATGCTGAGGGTCGCTTGCTCATCAAAGGCTTGATAAGCGTCAATTGCCTTATTGTAATAGCCTTGACTGGCGCTGAAGTCGCCACCTATTTGCGCTACTCTGCCAGCTTCTTGGGCGTATAATAATTTATCTGCGCCATTTATTTTATCATCCAGCTGAGGGTAGATAGGGGTGGTGGTGGGTCGATTTAATGCAGCTTTTATCGGGGCGATTTGCGACGGGTAGCTTATGAATACGCTGTTAAAGGCGCAACCCGATACACTGAGACTGACGAGCATAATCATAACGAGTCGTTTCATCAGGTTATTACCTTAAGATGATGAATGTATAGGGTTAACAGCATGTCAGTCTCGCTCCCTTGCGCTAGCGTCTATCGCGATAACTTACCGGAGTGGCGCGTCATCGCCACTCAGAATATCGATTTAGTAGTGCGGTGGCGGCGTTTCATCCGCGGGGTTAGCCATATTACTTGGCTCAGATTGCTGCACCTTGTCGACCAGTATACGCAGTTTTTCCTGCTGTTCATCGACAATGGCATTAAGCTTAATGACCTGTTGGTCCAGTGCTTCGATAGTACTCTCTTGAAACGCAAGTTTCATTTCAAGTTCTTCAATTCGTTGTTCTAGTGGCACCAATAATTTCCTCTATAAGGGGGGCATAGGCCAAGTTTCCAGTAGACCATTGCTACTAATGCTACTGACCTGATGATGGTTATCTTCAGCTACTGAGTATACAACGGCTCCTTTGATTTGGGCATGCTCTGTGCGACTGACTCGCCAATTAACCAGCATTTTTCCATCTAAAACTCGCCAGACACTCACTTCTCTAGCCGGAGTGCCCGTTAGTAATTTGCTGTTGTCGCGAGTAAAGCGTGCACTGGAAAAATTATGGGTGCGCCGATGAATATTGAGTTGGCTGTGTTGGCTGCCATCTTGGGTGTTCCAAATGATGGCTTGATTGGTGCTGTCGGAGGCAAAAGCCAGCTCACCTTGCTGACTCAAACTGACATTAATCACCCGGCTGGGCAGCGACCAAGTATGTATCGGTTGGCCTGTTGTCGCATGCCAAAGGATCACTTGGTTATCATTGGCTCCCGAGAGGGCAAGTTCACCATTGCGTGAGATGGCCACGCTGTTGACTTTTTCACTGTGGCCCAGAAATTTGATCAATCGATTTTGGCTCGGCGCCAATGACATCACGCTACCATCGGTGAGGCCGATTAACAGGGCACCGCTATCGGCAATCGCTACAGTTTGTCCGTTAGCAGGTAAAGACCACCATCCAAGTGAGCGACCATCTTCGATGCTCCACAGCGCCACTGAGTCGCGACTCAGTGAGGCGGCGTATTGCTGATTGGTAGAAATTGCGGTGTCGATGGCTTGGCTTTTTTGCTCACCGTGAAACCAGCGATATTTCTGGGTGTGCGTGGTTAAATCCCACAATTGTAAATCGCTATTGGCGGTGCTGATCAACAGATAATGCGCATCGTCAGACAGGGTCGCGCTATAACTGGGTTGATTGATAATAACGGTCGTTTCAGGCTGTGGTTGGCAGGCGGTGATAAATAATGCACAAATTAGCAGCACAGTGAAACTTTTCATGAACTTGCTCCGCAATATATTGTCTTTAGCTCAAGGCGATTACATTGATGCTGCTTGTCACTGCACAGGTTCTGTAGAGCGAATTGACCACTGTGATGGCGCTGGCCTAACATCGATAATGTAATTGGTATATGTCAATTAACTAGTATAAAGTGGTTCGTCTTAGAAAAGTAAGGTTATTGTAACCACAAGAAAATGCTGAGGAAGCTTTTAATGAAGTCGATTTATAAAATGTCACTGGTCGCGCTAGCAGTGGTTGGTTTAACCGCTTGTAACCAAGAGCAACAATCAACAACCGCAGCAGAGGTTAAATTAGAAACCACGCAGCAAAAACAAGCGTATAGTGTTGGTGCTTCTATTGGTAAATACATGTCAGGCCATATTAAAGAGCAAGAAGAGTTAGGCTTAGCTGTTGACCGTAGCCTCATCATCACAGGGTTCAGCAATGGTTTGAACGATGAGCTCAAGCTGACCGAAGAAGAGATGCAAACCGTATTGCAAAGCTTAGACGAAACCTTAAATGAGAAGCGTCAGGCACAGGCGACCGCCATGGCTGAAAAAGCCTTGGCAGAAAGTGCGGCATTCTTAGCTGAAAACAAAGCCAAAGAAGGGGTGACGACTACAGAGTCTGGCCTGCAATATGAAGTACTTGTTGCAGGTAGTGGCGATAAGCCAGCAGCGGAAGACACAGTAGAGGTGCACTATGTCGGCACTCTGATTGACGGTACCGAATTTGATAGCTCAGTTGCTCGTGGCGAACCTGCTAAGTTCCCACTGAACCGGGTTATCCCTGGTTGGACCGAGGGTGTTCAACTAATGCCTGTAGGCGCCAAGTACAAGTTTGTTATTCCAGCTGAATTAGCCTATGGCAATCGTGACACTGGTACTATTCCAGCTAATTCAACGCTGATTTTTGAAGTTGAATTACTCTCTATCGAAAAAGCCGCTGCAGCGGCTGAAGCCAGCGAAAAATAGTCGCTGACTCGATATTGAATAAAGGGCGCTAAGCGCCCTTTTTTGTGGCTATAATTTGGCTTATACAGAGGTGATTCATATAGGTGAGAATCTTGTCGGTTGGCTTAAACAGGTTTAAACGTTGGTTTTGTCAACAAGCGGCGCAGGCATGGCAAGATAACAGCGCATTGCTTGCAGGCTTGGGGTAGAATTTATCCTTGAGAGTGGCATAACAATTTTAGGGTTTGAGTAATGGAATATGAATTTCGCCGCAATACATTAACGGGTACCTTAGTGGCTAATTTCACCATGGATCATGAGATCATGGGGCTGTGGTTTGTCGATGAGCTGGGCGAAGATAATTCGCTGTATGAGCAAATTAAACAAGTGATTTTGCAGTTGCAGCAAGGCACGCTCAGTGAAAAGCGTATCCTAGGTAAAGCGATATCAATCGACTTAGACACCGAGCAGGTGCGGGTGTTTGCGAATGTGTTAGAGATGGAAGATGACTATGAGCTCGATGAGTCTATGTCACTCTATAATGGTGAGTCTGAGGCATTTTGTGGTTTAGAAGATTTTGAGCAAGCCTTAACCAGCTGGCGTATCTTTATTCTTGAGAGTCGTTAGCCTAACGCTAGTGCACTAACTATTTTCAGGACTTTTGGTCGCATTTTTATTGATTATTTTGCCATTCTTAAACATAACTCATTTTTAAAATTAGCCCCTTATTAGAATTACCCCCTTAATAAGAATTAACCTTAGTTACGCTCAACTTAACCATAGTTGTGCGTAACATAAGTTAAGCATAAACAGGGCTTTGGCCAAGTTAAGCTTAGTGATTGAGGTAGCGCACCGCCATCTCGGTGCGTGATTTTGCATCGGCCTTACGCAGCAGGTTTTTGACATGTACTTTTACCGTACCTTCACTGATATGCAGTTGCTCGGCGATCACTCGATTACTTTTACCTTCTGCTAGCTGCTGTAAAATCTGTAACTCTCGTGGTGTTAGGTTGCTGATCCATTCTTGCTCATCTTGTCCCTCTTGTAGGATCTGTAAATGGGCTGCCACAGAGGCTGAAATAACTTGGTGCCCCGACATGGCTTGTTTCAGTTGCTCAAGCAGCAGATCCGGCTCGGTGTCTTTTAATAGATAACCGTCGGCTCCGGCGCGGATCAGGCGCACCACATCTTGTTTGGCATCAGAGACTGTTAAAATCACGATGCGGCTAGTGATCTCCTCTTGACGCAAGGCATTGAGGGTATCAAGCCCAGTCATCCCTTTCATATTGAGGTCGAGCAATACGATATCAGGCTCGTTGTCGGCCACCAGCGCCAGTGCATCTAAGCCGCAGCCTGCTTCCCCAAATAGGGTGAAATCGGCATCGGAAGCGATCAGCTGACAGATGCCTCGACGTAATAAAGGGTGATCATCGACAACTAATACGGAATAGGGCTTACCCATGGTTTTGTCTCCAGGCGTTGTATGCCGTTATTGCGGCCAAGTTATTCTGGCTCTGTCTTAGGTGAAAATTGTAGCGTGACCGTGGTGCCGCCTTGAGTGTTACCGCTGAACTCTAGCACACCCGCTAATCGACTGGCGCGTTCATGCATGATCCCAATGCCAAAATGTTGATCCCGCTCGATTAATTTATCGACACCGACACCATCATCACTAATGCTTATCACTACTTTGTCGCCTTGGGCAGTGCAATCGATATGGATATGGCTCGCTTGGGCATGTTTAATGGCATTGAGCGTAGCTTCTCGAGTGAGCTGTAATACGTGAATATGTTGATAGACACCTAATAGCTGCATTGGTAGCTGGTAGTTGAGGCTGATTTTAGCCTCTGATTGGCTGCGCAGCTGCGCTAACATCGCCTCCATGGCGTTATGTAGATTAGGGTCATTGATGGTTAAGCGGAAGGTCGATAATAGCTCTCGTAGTTGCACGTAGGCGGTATTGACGCCTTCATTAATCTCACTTAATTGGCTGTCAACTTGTGGGCTACGGCAATCGGTATCGAGGCTTTTTGATAACAAATTGACCTGAATTTTTAGAAAGGCCAACAGTTGCCCGAGTGAGTCATGCAACTCCCGGGCAATAACGGCGCGCTCCTCCATCAGGGCCAGTTGTTGACGTTGCTCACCAGTATTGTGAATAACAATAGAGCGCGCCAGCATGATGGCAAAATTGTCAAATAGTGCGTAATTAATCTCGCTATCGCTGCGTACTTCTAAATGGCCCAGTTCGTTATCGGCAAACTTGAGGGCAAAGCGGGTGGTCTCTGGTGCTGCCAGTGACCACCCGCCATCGGCTTCGATACACAGCGGCGCTTCGCCCTCTTGGGCGATCACTAATCGCAAGTTGGTATTTGGCTCATGGGCCTTGAGCTGATCTAAGGCCTGCTTAAGGGTGCTTACCTCCAGCGTGCCTGAGTGCAACATGACCAGATTGTCGTACAAGAGTTTCAACTCATTGTTAGCGCGAGTGAGCGCTAAGGTTTTTTGTTTGACCTGATTTTCGAGGTTAGCATAGAGCGAAGATAACTCTTTGGCTGTGCTGGCCAGTGCATTACTCAGGGCATTAAGTTCAACATATTCACTCTGCGGCACGGCAACATTAAAGTCGCCTTTAGAGATGGTGTTAGCCGATTCCATTAATTGATGCAGTGGCTTTACCACTTTACGTTGAGTAAAACGCACCGCAAAAAATGCGATTAATAACATCAGGCTTAAGCCGATAATTTGGCTTGCGGCCAGCAGGCGTAATTTAAAGGCGGCGTGTTTTTCGGTTTCCAGTACCAGCAAATCTATGGTGTCGACAAAATCACTGAGTGCGGCGGCATATTGGCGTGAATTTTCGGTTTCGATAAAACGTTTCATCACCTGCCACTTTTGGATAACCAGTTGGTATTGCTCACCCAAGGCTGCAGGACTTATCCAACTTAGGGAGCGTTTTAACGCATCTGAATAGAGGGTGGCTTCAAACTCGGCCACTTTCTCATCGGCATCTTCACTGCCAGAGTTAGCATAAAACATCAGCCGATAGCTTTGCATACGTAGCGAGCCGGAGGCGTTAATCGCCCGCGCATCGCCTAAGCTGTAGGCTAAATTGGCAATAGCAAAGGTGGCCAAGCCGCTCGACAGTAAAATAAAGGTCAGCATAAGTGCAAAAATGGTGGCGGTGAGACTGCCTTTTTTCATCAGGGACCCGTCGCTTAAAATCGAAGAAGAGGATGACTAGTAAGGCGAGTATTATTAATGAGTCATCAGCATAAAAGTTAACATATTGGCTAAAGTGTGAGATACAACACATTTACATTATGATCTAGCTCAAGATTCATCCCAGTTACCCCATAAGAGGTATATTTAAAAATCAGCTTAAAGGCTAACTTTGGCCATGGAGATATTGTGGTTATTGCAGATAACTATGAATAATACGGAGATGAGATGGTGAAAAATTTAACAAAAAAAACCTTTGCACTAAGCGCGTTAGTTGCAGCGAGCTTAATGACAAGTGGCGTGATGGCCAGTGACAAAACTGAGCCACGTAATGAAGTGTATAAAGACAAATTTGCGAAGCAATATAACAGCTGGCATGAGACCGCTGAAAGCAAAGATGTTGTCGATATGTTGGAGCAAGTGCCCAGTTTAGTGGTATTGTGGGCGGGTTATGGCTTTGCCAAAGATTACAATGCACCTCGTGGTCATATGTATGCGGTAACCGATGTGCGTAATACCTTACGTACCGGTGCGCCTAAGTCTGCTGAAGATGGTCCAATGCCGATGGCGTGTTGGTCATGTAAGAGCCCTGATGTGCCTCGTATGATTGAAGAGCAAGGCGAAGATGGCTATTTCGCCGGTAAGTGGTACAAAGGTGGTGCAGAGATAGTCAATACTATCGGTTGTTCCGATTGTCATGAGAAAGGCTCGGCTAAGTTACGCCTGTCTCGTCCGTTTGCCGAACGTGCCATGAACACCCTAGGCACCCCGTTCGATAAAGCGTCTAAAAAAGATAAGCAATCTATGGTGTGTGGTCAGTGCCACGTAGAGTACTACTTCGAAAAAACACAAGATCGCAAAGGCTTTGTTAAGTTCCCATGGGATATGGGCACCACAGTTGAGCAGATGGAAGTCTACTACGATAGTATGGACTTTACCGATTGGACCCATGCCCTGTCGAAAACTCCTATGCTTAAGGCCCAGCACCCAGGTTATGAAACTTGGCAACTTGGCGTACACGGCAAAAACAATGTGACCTGTACCGATTGTCACATGCCTAAGGTTACCAATGCCGAAGGCCGTAAGTTTACCGACCATAAAGTGGGTAATCCATTTGATCGCTTCGAAGAAACCTGTGGCACCTGTCATAGCCAAAGCAAAGAGTTCATGGTTAACCTAACCGAAGAACGTAAGGTGAAAGTGGCCGATTTAAAGGCGCGTGCTGAAGCTCAGTTGGTTAGAGCTCACTTTGAAGCCAAAGCGGCGTGGGACGCTGGTGCTAGCGAGACTGAAATGAAGCCTATCTTAATGGATATCCGTCATTCACAGTGGCGCTGGGATTATGCCACAGCCTCTCATGGGGTGGCGGCTCATGCACCGGATGAAGCCTTACGTGTATTAGGTACCGCAGTTGATAAAGCCGCCGATGCCCGTATTAAACTGGCACAGTTATTAGCGGTGAAAGGGGTTAAGCAGCCGATTGCGATCCCTGATGTATCGACTAAAGCCAAAGCCCAAGCGGCGCTAGGTATGGACATGAAAAAGATGAACGCCGACAAGGAAGAGTTCAAGAAAACCGTACTGCCTAAGTGGGACGCCGAAGCTAAGCAGCGTGAAGCAACGTACTAAGCAAGTGATATAGCTAAGCCGTGAGTGAGCCTTTGCGTCAGTAAGCCAGCAGTGCTTCTCTAACGGTTTGTTTTAAGTCATCACACTAAAAAGCCCTGGTATTTAACCAGGGCTTTTTGTCATATTCTGTCCGTTGCCAAGATAGGCCTGTCCCTTGAGTACAAACTATTTAATCATCTTTAGTAGGGCCCTAAAGCGCTCGCCGCTGGCTTCGCGCTGCAGTTCAAACAGTAAAGACTCACAGTTGGTCACCTTCGCGCCATACTGAGTCATCATCTGAATGCCCAGCTGCTTATTTTCAGCACTGCGTGACGATACCGCATCGGCAACAACGTTCACCTGATAACCATTATCGAGCAGACTGCGACAGGTTTGATAGACACAGATATGGGTTTCAATGCCCGCCATCAGCACTTGTTTGCGCTTGGTGCCTTCCATTGCGTGGCGAAAGGCCTCGGTATACCAAGCACTAAAATGGGCTTTGACGATTGGCTGGTGGTGCGGGGCCAGCAGGGCCTGTAATGCTGGACTCGTGCTGCCGAGTTTCTCGGGTAGCTGCTCTAGCCAGACAATGGGGATGTCAAACAGCTCTGCCGCTTTGATCAAGGTGGTCAGCTTGTGCTCTAAGGTATCGGCTTGATGCATCATCTGGGCAAGCTTGCCCTGCACATCGACAATCAATAACACACACTCCTGTGGTTCTAACATAGTCATCTCCTCCCATGGTTGGTTTTCTATCATACCTAGGATAACGCCATAACCAATCGGTCATAAGTCGAATACCTGAACGCTTGTTTTTTGTGCACTGGTGGGGTGCGCGCACCAAAATGGTGCGATAGCGGGTAGGCTGTATCAATCCGTAAAGTTTAAATTACTGATTATAAGTGATTTTTATTGTTGGCCTGATGCTTGAATTGTTTATTGTATCACCACATTACAATCACGAGCCGGAGGCTGGAATGAAACTAATCAGTGCAATTATCAAACCCTTTAAATTGGATGATGTGCGAGAAGCTATCGCTGGTATGGGGATAGAGGGCATGACAGTCACCGAGGTGAAAGGGTTTGGGCGCCAAAAAGGCCATACCGAACTCTATCGTGGCGCCGAATATCAAGTCGATTTTTTACCTAAGGTTAGACTCGATATCGCCACTAAGTCGGAAAATGTAGACCACTTGATTGAATCTATCGTGGCGGCAGCGCGAACGGGCAAGATAGGTGACGGCAAAATTTTTGTGACAGATCTAGATCAGGTTATCCGTATTCGTACGGGCGAACTCGATAACGAAGCACTGTAAGGGGATAAGACAATGGAAGAACTAAAGGCATTAGGTACCACTGTGACCGAGTTGCGATTCGCACTAGACACATTTTACTTTCTGATTTCGGGTGCTCTGGTGATGTGGATGGCGGCCGGTTTTGCCATGCTAGAAGCGGGTTTAGTGCGCTCTAAAAATACCACCGAGATATTAACCAAAAACGTCTGTTTGTACTCTATAGCCTGCATCATGTACTTAATTGTGGGTTACAACATTATGTACGTCGATAACACTGAAGGCGGCTGGCTGCCCTCGTTAGGTGGACTCATTGGCGTACAAGCGGGCGATGCAGACCATGCCTTAGAATCAGATTTCTTCTTCCAAGTGGTGTTTGTGGCGACAGCCATGTCTATCGTCTCGGGGGCGGTCGCTGAGCGGATGAAGCTTTGGTCTTTTTTACTCTTCTCTGTGGTGATGACGGCGGTTATCTATCCCATCGAAGGTTACTGGACATGGGGCGGTGGCTTCCTGTCTGAAGCGGGCTTTGTCGACTTTGCTGGCAGCGGTATTGTGCATATGGCTGGCGCGACGGCAGCTATTTCTGGGGTGTTACTGCTCGGTGCACGTAAAGGTAAATATGGCCCTAACGGTCAGGTTAACCCAATCCCTGGATCTAACTTACCCATGGCAACCTTAGGTATGTTTGTGTTGTGGATGGGCTGGTTTGGTTTTAATGGCGGCTCACAGTTATTGGTATCGGACATGGAGAACGCTTCGGCGGTGGCCAAGATTTTTGTGAACACCAACTCGGCTGCCGCGAGCGGTGCCGTTGCTGCGCTCATCGTGTGTAAGATGGTGTGGGGTAAGGCCGATTTAACCATGATCCTTAACGGCGCCTTGGCCGGCCTAGTTGCCATCACCGCCGATCCCTTATCGCCTTCGTTGTTATTAGCCGGTGCTATCGGTCTGTTTGCCGGTGGCATAGTGGTCTTCTCTATTGTGATGTTTGATCGCATTAAGATAGACGATCCCGTGGGCGCAATCTCGGTGCACGGTGTGGCTGGCTTATTTGGTTTACTCTTGGTGCCGCTATCGAATGCCGATGCGACCATCACAGGCCAGTTACTTGGGGCGGCAGTGATTTTCGCTTGGGTATTTAGTAGCTCGTTTGTGGTCTGGTACGTACTCAAAGTGACCATGGGGATCCGAGTGACTGAAGAGGAAGAGTACAATGGTATGGATGCATCAGATTGTGGTATCGATGCCTATCCTGAGTTTGTATCGCTCAAGAGTGCTAACTAATCTTCATCAGCACAGAAGATGAGCTTACGGGGGCTGTTGCAGTAGTGCAACAGCCCCGATTTTTTGTATGATGTGGACACACTCTAGGTGTCTATTGCGTCATACTGTCTATGGCCATGGCGAGTTAATTGCGAGGAACACCATGAACATTGTGCGAGTCAGTCTCTACGGCCTCTACCTAAGTCTGCTGTCTATCGGCTACGTGTCTATCAGTGCTAGTCACGCTGGCGAAGTCGTCGTGCGTAAGTCCAGTGAGCCTTTCGATGCATTTGCGGTGCGAGACCAAGTGTTGCAAGACCATCAATGGCGAGAGGCGCTGCGAATGCAGCAACAGCTTACGGTTTTACGCGCTTTGCCACTGGACTGCATACTGGTGCCAACGCCTTATCGCTACTTTCATTGCGGCGCCCATTTCTATCGGCCTTATCGTGATGGCGAGTCCAATGATGAGCTTTATATTGAGATTGATCCACCAGAGCCCACTCCAAACTAATATTTTGTAACGCTTTGGCGCGGCAAAAGGGCATGCTCTCACTTATGCTAAATGATATGGCGTACTGATTGAGACGGGTTTTATGCGACAGTTACTTTGGCTTGCGTCGATGATGATGTTACTGCAAGGATGTGCCTCAGCCCCCACAACTCGCTCGGTTGATAACATTGAGCAATACTTTTTAGACAGCCAATTTAAGCCTGTTGCTTTGCCTGTGTTGCCAGCCCAGCTGTTTGCCTTATCTCCCCAGACCATTCAAGTGTTGCAGCAGGCCTACCAAAGCAGTCAAACCTCACGCACTGCAATCATGCCCCATCGTTGGTTAGCCAACTATATCAGTGCCAGCCAAGGCGGTTTTAGCTATCAAGATAATATAACGCGCATTCCCCAGCAGACCTTTGATGACAGAGCGGGAAATTGTATGTCGCTGGTGTTGCTCACCGCCGCCATGGCTGATGCCCTAGGCGTGGCGGTTGAATTTCAGCAGATAGCAGTGCCACCCGTGTGGGACAAGCAAGGCCAGTTTTATCTCATTAATGGCCACATCAATTTACGCTTATTGCCACAAGCTACCGAGGATACCGTGCTGGTGGCCAGTCAGGAGATACAGGTCGACTTTTTACCCGAACGAACCATGCGCAGTTATGGCAAAATCCGTATCGACAAAATCACTGTGATGGCCATGTTTTATAACAATATCGCGGCCGAATCTTTAGTGGCCGGAGATTATGATTTAGCTTACCAATACAGTAAGCAGAGCTTGCGTTTGCGCGCCGACTTTACCCCGGCACTTAATACCTTGGCGATTTTATATCGCTATAAAGGATTAGATGATGCCGCTGAAACCCTATACAAGTTGGCGTTAAGCCTTAATGAAGACGACATGAACGCCCTGTACAATTATGCCTTGTTGCTGGAGAGCCAGCAGCGTTTAGCCGAGTGGGCGAAGCTGCATAAAATTCTCGAGTTGGCCCGCATCGGCAATCCCTATTATTACTATGATATGGGGCAGCAGGCCTATATCGAGCATGAGTACCAAAGGGCATTAACTTGGTATAAACGCGCCGTTGAGAAAGCCGATTATCGTCATGAATTTTATTTTGGATTATCACGTGTCTATTGGGTGACAGGCGATACACGTAATGCACGGAAAAATTTAGAAAAAGCCCTCTCCTTGTCAACCGATGCGGCTAATCAAGGTCGTTATCAAGCTAAACTACAGGCGATGCAAAGCCATTAACTATTAGCGACTCAATATAAGATAAGCCACTCAATTTAGGCCATTACCGCCAAGCCTAAAAGGAGCGGCAAAGCGCAAACATTATCTGAGTGAGCCAGAGTACAAAAAAGGCTTCCGAAGAAGCCTTTTTTAGAGGAAATTCATTAAGCTAAGGCTTATTTATGTTCAACCGCCAGATAGTTAATAAGGTCAATCAACTCACCTAGGGTACGTACTTGGCCTAAATTGACCGCATATTTATCATTAACGATAAAGGTCGGTACGCTTTGAATGCGAAACTCACGTTGCTGCGCACGCCACAGGTTAATTTTATCGGTCACCGCTTGGCTATCGGCAAGGCTATCATAGTTGCTGACGTCGATGCCGTTGGCGCTAAACACCTTTTTGATATCATCACGGGTATTGATTTCTGGCTTGTCGTGAGCGCTGTGATCATGGTCATGGCTGTGGCCGTTGGCACCTTCTTCACCTTGAATGGCGGCAAACATAGCGTGGATCATCTTGTCTTCAACGTTAAGCTCTTGGATAACCGCCAGAGAGCGCATCACTTCGGTGCCAATATCGCTATTCATAAAGTCTACATGCTTACTGTCGAAGCTGACGCCAGGTTTAAGGTTCGCCTTGATGTCGCCTAGGTACTGGGTTTCCATATTGAAACAGTTATGGCAGTAAAAAGAGTAAAACTCGGTTAACTTTGGCTCGGTGCTTGGTGCCTTGTCTGATACGACAGTGAAATGCTTACCTTCGATAAACTGTGCGGCAAAACTGCTTAATGGAGCAATGGCTAGAGTCAGTGCTAATGCGATATGTTTGATCATAGTGTCCTCAAATGACAGCGTGCTGCTTAATAGTAATTAACATAAAAAATGTAATATTTTTAGCATAATAGCGAAAGCTTAAGTATGACTTAACGGCGCTTAAGAAACAGTGCCTACAATGTGACTTAGCTTGTATATTGAGGCAGAGTTTTACCACTTTTCACGTAAAGTTTGCCAAGCCTCACAAACTTGCCGAAATTTGGCGGCATCGCCACCTTGACGATCCGGATGCCATTGCAGGGCTAAGCGACGCCATTGTTTGCGTATCATCTTGCTGGTGGCGTTGTCATCGAGCTCGAATACGCTTAAGGCTTGGCGCTTGTGCATTGCGTTGGGGTTGGCACCAATATATTGCTCATAGCGGTGCCAAAATGATTCGAGGATCTGCTGGATCACATTGGCACTGGTATCATAGTTGTGCCAATCCATGTAGTAATCACGCAGTGAGTCGTCTTCACATAATTGCTGCTTGAGATCGCTTGGCACTCGCCTAAATATTTGGATTTGCATCGATTTCACCTGCAGCCAGCTGTCAGGCAGTAATAGTTGCTGCAGTTGAAACAGGGCATTCATGAGTAGGAAGTTTTGTTTAAACAGGGCTTTTTGTGGGTCGCTGTCGAGATCTTGCATCAGGCCCTGTTGTTGCAATTTGGCCGCGAGATGATGCACTTTCCAGCTGTGTGGCGTGCTTTGCAGTAGTGAGAGCAGCGGCCAGATAAGCGGATTATCACCTTTAATCGAAGCGGTCGTTGCCACAGCGTGCTTGGCTTCAGAGTTCGCTTCGGCATTGGCATCGAGTGATGCTGGGTCTTGGGGGTGTTTCGCTAGCAACATAGGGATCATCCATAACCAATGATAATTTTTACTATGGCAATAGCAAAGATGGAACGCAAGCCTTTAATGGCGCGCCCACTGTGTGCAGGCGCGCCATGGCTCAGGCTTAAATCTCGGTGAACAGTTCACTTAACGGTAAGCGTGACTTAGGCAACTTAGCGTTAAAGTCCTCTTCGCTGTGATGGCCAAGTGCGACCACTACCGAAGCGCAATAACCTTGGGCGGGTAAGTCCAGCAGTTGGTTAAGTTTAGTCACATTAAACCCTTCGATTGGGCAGGCGTCGATATCGAGCAAACTGGCGCCCAGCAGCAGGGTGCCTAGCGACAGATACACCTGCTTTTCCATCCAATGCTGGGCATCTTTGAGTTCGATTCTGTGCATATTGGCAAAAAAGGAGCGCCCAGCATGTTGTGCTTGTTTCGCCTGGTCGTTTGCAAAGCGGCCATCGCTCGCTTCTTGCTCCAGTAGCCTTTGCAAGTGCGCTTCATCCATGCTGGTTTTGGTGCACAGCACTAATACATGCGACGCATTGAGGATTTTATCTGTGTTAAAACCAAAATCACTGGTGGCTTGGGCAATGGTCGCCTTGCCTTGCTCGCTGGCGGCTAACACAAAGTGCCAAGGTTGCGAGTTGGTCGACGATGGGCTGAGTCTGAGCAACTGTTTTAACTCATCAATTTTCTCATCGGCGATCTTTTTAGTGGGGTCAAACACCTTAGTGGTATAGCGTTTGTTGGCAAAAAAACTGATTGGCTGCATGCAGGTTATCCTATGTGCGAGCAATGAACGATGTGGCGATTCTACGCCAGTCACCATGCAATGAACATGGTGTAAAATCACAAATATTGGCAAAATTATATTGATGATAGGCATCATATGTAACGCATGGCTGAGTGTCATCGATGGGCTGATTGGCAGCTTGTCGATAAGCGCTGAAAGTGTGGTTCACTTTTTGTCATGTTATGCTGCCAGCTTATGAATCGTTATTTAGGTTAAGAGGTATTTTTGTCTACTGAATCTGCAGCTCAATCGCAGCTAAAAATAGCCAGTGTTAATCTGTTCAATTTTATTGCGCCGCCAGATGCCTATTACGATTTCAATAACATCTATACCGAGCAGCAATGGCAGCAAAAGTGTGACTGGATAACGGCTTATGTTAATCAATACCGTCCCGATGTGATTGGTTTTCAAGAGGTGTTTTCAACTGATGCGTTAAAGGCGTTGTTAAACGCTGCCGGGTATCCCTATTTTGCTGTGGTCGATACCCCAGAGGTTGAAGATGAGTTTATCTATCGCAGCCCTGTGGTGGCCTTGGCCTCTAAATACCCGATAAGCGCCATTCATGCCTGTAGTGCCGCCCCTGAATTTGCTTCATTATTGGGGCTCAGCGCCGAATTTGCATTCAGTCGCACACCGGTGCGGGCGACTGTGGTGCTGCCTGATCTGGGGCCATGCGATTGTTATGTGGTGCATTTTAAATCTAAACGCGGCCAGTTCAGTGTGGAACAAGCTCAAGAGCTGCTTGGTGTTGCCCCGAGTGCGATGCAAGCCAGTTTTGCCATCGAGGCTGCAGCCAAATGGAGCGCCGCTATCGTGCGCGGGAGCGAGGCGAGCCTGCTGCGTTATGCGATTGCCGAGCGGCGCGCCATCACGGCTTATCCCGTGATCTTGATGGGTGATTTTAACGATACCTTGCATAGCGGCGTGCTATCGAGCCTGGTCAGCACGGATACCCGCTTAATTGCCACTTATGGCGAGGAGGGCTTTGACGATTACCGCTTGCACGATGCCTATCAGTTATTTGAGCAATCCCATTACAGCGTGACAGCCGTTGCGCGGCCTGCCACTCACTACCATTTAACCCAAGGGGCGGTGTTAGATTACATCTTACTGTCTAATGAGTTTGACCCCCATAATGATCAATGCCTAGCAGAAGTTGAGCACTACCACACCTATGATAGGCACTTGCTTAACCCTGAGTATGCCCGCGACAGTCATAGCACAGATCATGCACCTGTAATTATCACCTTAAAGATCAGGCAGTAAACTCGTTTGTCATCTTACAGGTTATAGGATAGTTTGAGCCTATTGACTGGCGCATGGCGAGATAAAGGATACAGAGAATGCTTGACGCTATTTGTCGTATGGATAAGTTATCGCAAACCGTCTATTCGGTATTTCAGTTTCAACGCCTCGATGAGGCGGAGGTTGAACGCTTGCGTCAGCACCTATATTGCCCAGCCTGTGCTGGTAAGGCGTATTTTCGTAAAGCCTCTAAAGATGGTAAAGCGGCCTGCTTTGGCTCGCGTTATCATCAATTAGATTGCCGCGAATTTAAGCCCAGCGCCAACCGCCAACGTGAAGAGCAAGATGCCAGCGAGGTTAACCAGCTTATTGTTGACAGCGATGCGCTGCGAATCGACTTTTCGAAACGCGCATCAAGCCATAGCGTGAAGGCTATAACCGTAGCAACGCCAGCGACGGCGGCAGATAACAGGGTTTCTGAGCCAGCAGCACCAATGCCCCAAACGGCTCATTCGCCC
This sequence comes from Shewanella sp. 492, assembly GCF_059338445.1. Lineage (NCBI taxonomy): Bacteria > Pseudomonadati > Pseudomonadota > Gammaproteobacteria > Alteromonadales > Shewanellaceae > Shewanella > Shewanella sp. 492. Next base: position 3,245,321 of record NZ_CM181702.1, on the reverse strand, counting down.
ATCACATCACCAGTTCAAAAGAGTACGCCAACGCCCAATGAGGCTAGCGCATCCACGCCCGATAAACGCATCGCCCGCGAAGGGTTAGAGAAACTGTTACACAGTTTATTGCGTGGCAGCGAGCTGGCCAGCTCAGATTTGTGGGTGTATACCGATGACAAGTATCGTTGGCGCGCTAAAAATCTGTTTGTTAATTTTAGTCAGGCTAGCCCCACAGACAATGGGGCGCCGCGTATGTATTGGGGCACGATTTCTCATACCGATAAGGCGATGCTCTGGCTTAACCCTGCCGACTGTAAAGATGTAGGGATCCCAATCGATGGCTTTAAAGAGGAATTACAACAGCGTTTTGCTATTGAACATCGCCGCGATCTCGAAGGGGCTGGGATCATCTTATTTGGTAAGTGCTTTTGGAATAAAGATAAAACCCGCAAGATCATTCAGCTATGGAATCGCGATATCAGCCGAATGCACATCTCGCTCGCCGAAGAGGAATGAGTCTCTCCGTTTGATCATCTCGGGCTATTTTTCGGCGCGATCGCCAGATTAAAAGTGCCACTGCACGTAAATGCTTTGGTAATTACTGCCACCACCAATGCGGCCAAAGGCTGAGCTTGTTTCAAAGATCCCCGACCTGTGGTGAATGCTATAACCTAGCCAAAGGTTATCCATTTGATGAGAGTTCACCAGATCGCCAATATTCACATCTAACGAAAAATCTAAATAGTTTAATAGCTTAGACGGTTTGTAATCTTTGGCTTCAAGCTCTGTACCTTCGATATAGGTGATATTGCTAACATACGACAGGCCTTCGGCGATACCAAGTCGAAAACGTGGCCCTAGCTCAAAGGTGTAAAAGGCCTTTAGCGCAATGACCATTTCTGCCAGATTATCCTGCACTTGTGAGTCGTGATGCCATACCAAACCAGGGGTTAGGTAAAGATCTATCGGTAAAGTAAATAGCTTATCTGTTAGCTGAGTGCCGTAAAATGCCGATGTCATTTGGTTATTATATGGATCGGTTGCCGTTTGCCATTTCAAAATGGCGTTTAAGTTGGATGGCGTCGCCCACCCGTGGGCGATTCGAATATATTCGCTGCTTTTTTTAAGTGTTTTTGGCGCAGACACAGCCGAATATTGGGGGGTTTTAGGCTCAGGGAAAAAACCAAAACCCAAAAATGACTCATATTGAAAGCGGTTGTCGATGGTGGGAAGATGATAAACCTCATCTTCGAGGCGACTTAACCCAAACTGACCGAGTAGATACAAGTTACTGATGAGGTGATAGCGTGCCTTAACTCCAGAGGTAAAACTGAGCCCATGGCCTACATCGTATTGGTCTAAACCATAGTAATGGTCATTAAAGTCAGCCGTTTTCCATTGGAACTCGGCATAAGGGTTAACCTTCCAATCACCCGACGCCCAATGATATTGGGTACGGCTGTAGCCATAAACACGTTTATGTGAATCGGATAAAATAGCGAAATCGACGTCCCATTCATCCTTAACAAAGCGATATTGTAAACCAAAGTCAAAGGCTTGTGATTGGGTATTATTTTGCAGTGCTTTAGGAATATCGACGAAACGAAATCGAGTGTATAGATTGATTTGATGTTGATTATTTTTCCAAAGATGGCCACCCGCTTCCATCCCATTGAGAAAAAGGTACTCATTTTGATAGTAAATCAGCGGCAAGGTATCGTACACCTCATCATCTTCTGTGGCGTAAGGGATATCACCGCGGCGAACCCCTATACCAATCCCCCAATTATCTTGCCATTGTGCGACTGAAGCTAGCTCTTGAGTGTGTGTTGTTTGAGCCTGGTGAGGCTCATCCGCTTTTAGTGAACCAATAGGCGATAACAACAATAGGTTAAGCGTAACGATTGAGAGTAAATTGGGCTTCATATTGTGTATTTCATATTATGTTCTGGTGGAAAAAACATCCTCTAAGGCATAGTGAGTCGTTAAGCATATTCATTTATAACAAAAGCCTAGGCCTTATGACTCTTACGGGTCTTAAACTTCTCACGCATGGTTTGCATTATCACGTAAAACACAGGTACGAGTACGGTGCCAACAATGGTGGCCGCTAACATTCCACCAAAGACCGAATACCCTAATGCACGGCGACTACCTGAGCCTGCGCCGCTGGCCAAGACTAATGGCAATACACCTAACAAAAAAGAGAAGGCGGTCATTAAGACGGCGCGAAAACGTAATTTGGCTGCCGTCTCACTCGCCTCGAGAATGCTCATGCCCTCTTCCCGTAATTGCTTAGCAAATTCCACAATTAAGATGGCGTTCTTACACGCCAGACCAATTAACAGAACCAGGCCTATCTGGGCGTAGAGGTTGAGGTCGGAACCCACTAATAAGATATTCAAGAACGCACCTAAGACCGCAATAGGGACCGCGAGGATAACGGCAAATGGAATGGTCCAACTTTCGTACTGCGCCACTAAAAACAAGTAGGTAAATACCAATGCTAAGGCAAAGATCAATGGTGCAAGGTTGCCCGCTTTAATCTCTTGGAAGGTCTGCCCGGTCCACTCAAAGGCGTAACCGGTTGGTAATGCTTCACTCGCTGCACGTTCCATGGCTGTAATCGCATCGCCAGAGCTAAATCCTGGCGCAGGAAAACCGTTGATCGTAGTCGAGTTGAACATGTTGTAGGAGTTCATGACATCTGGGCCTAAGATAGGCGTCACCGTCACTAAGGTGCTTAATGGCACCATATCGCCGGTGTTTGAGCGCACATAAAATCGAGAGATATCTTTCTCCGAATCACGGAACTCGCCCTCGGCTTGAAGAATAACCCTAAAGACCTTACCAAACCGATTAAAATCGTTGACATACATTGACCCTAACATGGTCTGCATCGTTGAAAAGATCTCATTGAGAGAGATCCCGAGCACCTTAGCCTTATCCCTATCGACATTTACATACATCTGCGGCACATCGGCACGAAAATTACTAAAGGCCATGGCGATTTCTGGCTGCTCATTAGCTTTCATCACCAGCCCACGCATTACCGCCGCCAGCTCTTGAGGAGAGCGTCCTTGGGTATCTTGTAATACAAACTCGAACCCGCCGACACTGCCAACACCAGGAATGGGAGGCAGTGAGAAGGCCATCGCTTTTACGGCAGGGTTGGCGGCGTACTTGGCTTGCAATCTGGCCACAATGGCCGATTCGACCATATTTGGCGTGTCTCGCTCCTCCCACGTTGAAAGCGTCACAATCATTAAGCCCCCATTTGAGGAGACTGAGCCCGTCAAAATACTAAAGCCACTGGCGTGAATAACATTTTCAACCCCCGGCTCCGCTAAGGTGAGTGTGACCAGCTGACTCATTACCTCTTCAGTGCGGTTCAGCGATGCCCCATCGGGGAGCTGAATATCAACCATAAAGGCTTTTTTATCTTCCATAGGCACAAAGCCTGATGGCAATATTTTCGCAATCCCTCCTGTGAGGCCTATTAAGCAAAGGTATACCACACCGACTAAGGTGAGTTTGCGCATTAAGGACCCGACTAGCTTGGTATATCGCCCCGTCACACGTGCAAACTGCTTATTAAACGCAGCATGAAACCCTTTGGTATGCGTTTGAGGTGGGCGTAATAAAGAGGCGCACAGCGCCGGGCTTAAGGTTAAGGCGTTGACAGAGGAGATTAAGACCGAAATACAGATAGTCACTGAAAACTGTGCATACATTTGCCCAGTGATCCCTGGCATCACTGCTGTCGGGGCAAATACGGCTAGCAATACCAGTGTGGTGGCAATAATAGGGCCGGTCACCTCTTTCATCGCTTTCGAGGTGGCCTCTTTTGATGATAGCCCCTCGTCTTGCATTAAACGGGTGACATTTTCTACAACTACAATGGCATCATCGACCACAATACCGATGGCCAAGATCAAGGCGAATAGCGAAACCGTGTTGATGCTCATCCCAAAGGCAAGTAAGAAGGCGAAAGTACCAATAAGTGAAACGGGAATCGCAATGGCTGGTACTAGAGTGGAGCGAACATCTTGTAAGAAGATAAAGACGACAAAAATAACCAATGCAATTGAGATAAATAGGGTGGTTACCACCTCTCTAATCGAGGTTTCGACAAACTCAGTGGTGTCATAGAGGACCTGATATTCCAAATCATCCGGAAAGCGCTCGGATAATGTCGCCATTTCAGCCTTAATAGCCTTACCCACTTCTAAGGCGTTGGCATCGGGAGATTGATAAATAGCGATCACTGCCGATGGCTTATTATTAAGTTTACCTTGTGCATCATAGGTTTGAGATCCTAATTCGACTCTGGCTACGTCACCGACGACCACTTTAGAACCGTCGTTGTTGGCGCGAATGGTCACATTGGCAAACTCTTGCGGATCTTTAAGGCGGCCTTTTGTTTGTAAGGTATATTGAAATTGCTGGTCGGGATCAACTGGGGCTGCACCAATACGACCAGCGGCAACCTGAATATTTTGTTCTTGTAGTGCTGTAATGACATCGGATGCGGTCACGCCAAGGCTCGCCATTTGATCGGGCTCGAGCCAGATACGGATCGCATAATCGAGAGCACCAATTACTTGTACCTTAGATACGCCAGTTTGACGCGCCAGCGCATCTTTTATATTAAGGCCAGCGTAATTGGTAATAAATAGGGAATCGAAGGTTTCATTAGGTGAAACGAGATTGACGACCATTAACATATTCGGGCTTTGCTTTTCGACTTTAACCCCTTGACGTTTCACTTCTTCGGGTAGACGTGGCATCGCCTGCTGAACTCGGTTTTGTACTTTTACCTGTGCCATATCGGCATCGGTGCCCACTTCGAACGTGACATTTAACGAGTAACTCCCGTCGTTAGCACTCTTTGACTCCATATAGAGCATGCCTTCGACCCCGTTCACTTCCGCTTCCAGTGGCTGGGCGATGGTATCTTTAACAATATCGGCGCTGGCTCCAGAGTAACTTGTGGAAACGCTAACCTGTGGTGGTGCAATTTCAGGAAATTCAGACACAGATAAAACGGGAATGGCGATCAGTCCCACCAAGGTTAATACCGTTGATATGACAAAGGCAAATTTGGGCCTATGGATAAAGAACTCGCTAATCATTGCAGTCTCCGTCTGTCATCTGTGACAGTTAAATCTAACAAATACAGTTCAATATCAGGTTGTTGAATAAACAACTTATCCATCATGATATCTGATTACCTTTATCGCCACAGCTGCCATCGACCAGAGTAAAATTGTCACCCTTAGCGGGTGAAGTCGGCGCGGCATTAATCATGGCCAAGCTTTAAGATGCCGTGCTTTCCTTAAAAGGCACTAGCTCCTGTTCAACGGCTTTGACTTTGATGCCAGGGCGTATTTTCTGTAACCCTTCAACCACAATGCGCTCTCCCTCTGTTAAGCCACTTTTCACTTGCCAGTCGACACCGTAGCGATCACCGAGTTCGACTAAGCGTTTCTGTACCTCGTCGAGCTCATTGAGCACCATCACAAAACGGCCTTGTTGATCTTCTTGGACCGCCGCTTGGGGGATAAGTAAGGCTTTTTCCGTCAAGGGTGACTCAATCACCAAGGTCACAAACATGCCTGGTAACATTAAGCTTTCGCTATTGTTAAAGGTGGCGCGCATGGGCAGAGTCCCTGTCGCTGCGTCAACTCGATTACCGACAAAATCAATATGGCCGGTTTCATTAAACATAGTGTTGTTGGGTAGACGAAGGCGGACGACAATATCAGCAATATTTAACTCTTTATTTAGTGCTTTAGAGACATCTTGCTGCACGGATATCAATTTTTTCTCTGCCACTTGAAACGTGACCCACATAGGCTGAAGCTGAACGAGGGTAGCCATTTCAGATTGGGGGCTGATGATGTCACCAGTACTGACATTAGCCTGACTGATACGCCCAGAGATAGGGGCGTAAATTTTGGTATAGCTCAGTTGTAACTTGGCAGCTTGAACTGCGGCCTCGGCTTGTACGACTCCTGCGGAGGTGGTGAGTTTTCGACTGGTTAACTCATCCATATCTTGGGCACTAATCATGCCGTCGGGCAGTAATACACGTCCACGTTTCCAGTTCATTAAAGCCACATCTCTTGAGGCTATCGCTTGTTCAAGTACGGCATTTCTTTGTGCCAATTCGGCTTCAAAACTTGCGGGATCAATTTCAAATAACAGGTCGCCGGCGGTGACATTATCGCCTTCGATAAAGGCGCGCTTGAGTAACTGTCCTTGAATTTGTGATTTGATAATCACATCTTCCGATGCCCGAGTGCGGCCCACAACTTCAGTTTGTTGGGTGATCACTTCGGTGTGAGCGGTATTGACGATGACACTGGGTAACATGGTTTGTTTGGGGGTAGGTGCTTCGCCACAGGCACTTAATAGCCAGACACTAATAAGGGGTAGGTACCACTTATTATTTAAAACGGTTCGAGCAACCATTAAGGCCTCCGATAAGCAGATGTGTAACCATTTGTTCACATTAAGGGTAATATAAAACAATAGTTGCAACATTGTAACCGCTTACATATATTAACATTGTGATTACAGTTGTATTTTTTTTTGATAAGCCTTAATCAACCTATGGACTGTATCAATTCATGGGGTGAGTCAGTCACAGAAGTATTAGGGTTCAGCATGTGATCAGGGGGGGGGATCGGCAGATTTACGCTCAGTTGCGTTGCAGTGGAGGATTAAGTCATCGCAATAAGGTGGCCGAAAAAGTCAAAAGGGGCAACGCCCTTTAGCATTTGCCCCTTCTGTTGTTTGCGGTTGTATGATCCTTTGCCTTTTTTAGGCTTCTCAGTGCGCATTCTAAATAGCTCACTGGTGACGATAGCTTTTAAGGCGTTGTCTTTGATGACGCCACGACCACTATCATGGGGTATCGTGCGGCGATGATTTTTTTTACTCATCTTGTCTCCTCTTTATCCTAATGCAGGATTTATTACTGATTCACAAATACTAAATCACAGATACTGAGCAATATTCGGGATTCATGTGTGCTTATCAAGCCGCCATTGCTTTGGCTACCAAAGGATGATGGTCAAGCTGTGTTTATGCCTCTTGATTAAGCTGCGCAATATTACGCCTATTTTTTAACTAATGTAAAGCCCATATATAGTAATTTTAAGCCGTTATTTTATCACCTTAATGTCATATGTGGCGTGGGTTCACAGTGCCATTACACTTATACCGTTGAGCGTGTCTGATGACCCATTATTGAAGGAAATGCCAACGGGCGAAGAGTTGGCAAGGCCTGCTTAACGGATGTGGTATTAGTGGCGTCAAACCCTGGTAAAGGCGTGGTTAATACTTATAGTAACGATACTGGCCACCCCGATCAGTTTGATTGCCTAAAGTGGTGTAAGGCGAGCGGCAGTAACACGGGTCGCTGCGAGATCGCCACAGTGTGAGCAATCAGCGAGATGTGTCTGCCAGTAATCTAGCACTTACCGCTGAATTGGCCTGCGGTGACATATGAATAGCGCCCACAGCAGTACAACTGACTTACGACCCATTGGTAGGGCTTTTAGCTTAATTATGACTAGTTAATTATGACTAAATTAATTCTCGCTTAAATAAAAGCTCGTATAGTGTGTAGCAGTTTCACCAATTGGCATTTATCGAGGGGGTAGTGATTTATGAATAACGTATTGAATCTAGTGCTTGCTGTATCGGCGTTGTCACTATCGGCCTGTGGATTTGTGGGCGATGATAAGGCGCAAATTGAGCAAGCATGATTAGCGCAAGATCAGCAATTAAAAACCGTAGTAGAGCAGATCCGCGCTCAAGGTATTGAAACTGTTGCTCAAGGTGCGGCGGCGGGTTCGGTAGCACAGTGCGTGGCGAGCCAGCTGTCAAAGGATCCACTGGGTCAGTTAGTGAGCGTCGACGGAGCGCTGGTGGAGCAGGCAAAAATAGCTGAGTTAATGACACAGTTACAAGCGGCCATGGAGCAGGAGGTGAGTTTTTCGCAGCTATTTGATCTGTTGTTGCAAGGGGCCGACTTCGCCGCTTATGCATCGGCATTGGTTGATCAGCAAGGACTAGAGCAGGCACTGCAAACGGTTGAGCAGTTGGCGCGCTCGGGTGGTGAATTTGCCAGCCAAGATTTAGGTGCGCATTTTCAGCGGTTACTACAGGAGTGCCAGCAAGGCTAACTCATGGTTATTTCTAATTCACGACGCTAAGAGATTGGGTCGATCGCTACGTGCAGCGCCGTATGCCTGTTTCTAATTCATGACGATAAGGGATAGATCTTTGGGCGCCGGGTCGTGTGACTGTGATAGCTGCGGCTCGGTGGGCAAATTCCACTGCCGCTTTTATGCTACAACCTTCGCTTAACGCTACCATTAAGGCGCCATTGAAGGTGTCTCCGGCAGCGACGGTGTCGGTTGCATCGACTTCACAGCCTGCAATCAAACCACTAAAGTCATCACTGCTAACGTAGGCGCCTTGTTTGCCTAAGGTGATGATCACTGTTTTAGGTCCAAGCTGGTGGATAAACTGTGCGGCCAGTTTGGCGCTGACTTCATTGTTCACTTCTATGCCCGTTATCGCCTCGGCCTCGGTTTCATTTGGGGTGATAATATCCACCAATTGAAACACCTCTTTACTTATAGTCCTCGCTGGGGCGGGATTGAGTATGGTGTTGGTGCCCAGCTGTTTGGCCAGTTTAAGAGCGGTTAAAACGCTGAGTACAGGGGTTTCTAACTGCACCAATAACCAATCGGCTACCTCGATAAGCGGCGTATGGCGTAACAGGACATCAGGGGTGAGTGTGGCATTGGCTCCGGGAGAAACACCGATCATATTTTCGCCATTTCCATCGATAAAAATCATTGCATTACCTGTAGAGGTTTTTGCTATTTGGTGCACGCCATCGGGATAAATACCGTCACTAAGCCAAGCATTACACAACTGCTGACCAGCTACATCGTCTCCCACATGGCAGATAAAATCGACGCGAGTACCAGGCTGAGACAGGCGGGCGCAGGTGACTGCTTGGTTGGCTCCTTTGCCACCATATTCGAGGCGATAATCGCGACTCATTAAGGTTTGTCCAGACTCGGGTAGGTAGTCAAATTTCATCACGTGATCAACATTGGCGCTGCCTAAGATAAGGAGTCTGGTCATGATTATTGTCCTAATAACAAGTTACTTCCCAATACTTAAGGGGCATAGCGCCCCTTAAGTGTAAACGACCTATTGATTGTACGCAGATAAGCACTCCACGATAAGATCAACAAAGCCTTGTCGGTCCAGATCAAATAGTACGGTGGCATTGGCGGGCTTACCCGTTAATTGGTAGCGGTCAACAACTGTCATGCCTTGAGTATATTCACCTTGAGTTTCAATACCAACCCAACATTCGTGGCCAGTAAACAGCTCGGGTTTTAGTAACCAGGCGATGGTGCAGGGATCATGCAGCGGTGCGCCGATAAAGCCCCACTTAGGATCTCTGTGGTAGATCATAAAGAAATCGAGTAGCTCGGCGACACACTGGGCCACCGGATTGGGTATTTGGCGAATACGCTCAACATCTTCATCCATGATCTGGGCGTTATGGGTTACATCCAGACCACACATGGTGATGGGAATACCTGACTTAAACACCATGTCGGCCGCTTCTGGGTCAACAAAAATATTAAATTCTGCAGCAGGGGTCCAGTTCCCCACACCCGCAGCGCCGCCCATCAGAACGATACGTTCAATTTTGCTGTGCAGCTCAGGGTAATTAGCTAAAAACAGGGCAATGTTGGTTAATGGTCCCGACGGAATTAAGGTCACAGGCTCTTGGCTTTGGCGGACTTTTTCGGCCATCAACTCTAGGGCGTTTTGTTCAACGGCGGCAAAACTAGGTTCGGGCAGTTGTGGGCCATCGAGACCACTTTCACCGTGCACGTTGTCGGCAATGATCAGCTCTCGAGCTAATGGCTTAATGGCGCCACCCGCAACGGGAATGTCTGAACGATTAAGCAGTGTCAGCATGCGCAGCGCGTTGTGAAGGGTTTTCTCTGGCGTTTGATTGCCGGCGCTGGTGGTGACGGCCAACGGATTGAGCAGCTCACTACTGAGGGCTAATACAAGAGAAATTGCATCGTCATGGCCGGGATCGCAGTCGAGAATGATCGGTCGCGCGTTAGCGTTAGGGGTGATAGTCACGCTAGCAATGTCGATAGGGTTTGTTATTGGTTTTGATTGAGTCATTGTCATACTCCTTATATTGACAGCTTGTGCAGGGTAGCATGCCAATAAAACTTGTCACCCGCGATGGGTAAAATTTGTGATTGCTCTAAACTCGTCTCGTTTGTGCAAGGTGAGCCACCTTGCTGGTTATGGTGTGACTGAACCTATTGACGGCATATATATCTAAATACGCATCTTAGTTGAATATTCCACTGCAATTAACCAATAACCTTATTGAGGTTATGTTTTATTTATGTCTATATTTATCAGTTGGTTAACTTATTTTTGAGTAGGAGATGGATTATTTTTTTACGCAAATAACTATTTGTTATTGACTCACCGGCCATTGCGGATTATTTTGCCGCCGATGTTTTAACTCAGGTGCAAAAATGGCATTAACCAAAATCTAATGGTTAGTGGTATGTCCATAATAAAGCAGCAATTAAGCGTTGTTGGAATTATAACCAATCTCGCCTAGTGAAATTAGTTTGCCGTATTGGCTCAATTTAAGAAGGACCTTAACGCATGTCTGAAGCGACAGCCTTAAGTCTTATCCCACCAGTGGTGGTTTTGGTGTTAGCTATTTGGTTACGCCGTCCAATTCTCTCATTAATTATCGGGTCCTTAGTGGGGCTGGCTATGTACCAGCCGAGCGATGTACTCAATAATATTTCGACGATCTCCCTTTCTGTGATGGCAGATGAAACCATAGGCTGGTTGATTCTGGTGTGCGGTGGATTTGGTGCCTTAATCAGTTTGCTGGTGAAAACCGGCGGCTCGATGGCATTTGGCCGCCATGCGCTTAAGTTTGCTAAGGGACCAAAGTCATCACTGTTTATGACCTTTATCTTAGGCGTAGTGATTTTTATCGATGACTATCTCAATGCGTTAACGGTTGGCTCGACCATGAAGCGCGTCACCGATAAGTTTAAGGTGTCACGTGAGATGCTGGCCTATGTGGTTGATTCAACCGCAGCGCCGATTTGTGTGCTAGTACCACTATCGACCTGGGCGGTCTTTTTTGGTGGTTTGTTAGTCGACAACGGTGTAGCTGGTGAAGGCCAAGGCATTGCCGTCTACATGTCAGCCATCCCATACATGCTGTACGCTTGGCTTGCGGTCGCAATGGTGCTGTTGGTCATTTTGGGTATCGTGCCCGCATTTGGGCCGATGAAAAAGGCGCAGCAGGCCACAGCACAAGGTGAACCAGCGCTAAAGCAGATGGATTTAGAAGAGGTGCAAACTTCCGACGATTATGGGGTTAAAGCCATTGAAGAGGAGTTTAAACACGCCGACAATCTAGGTAAGCTGCACAACTTTTTTGTGCCTATCATACTGCTGGTTGCCTTTACCGTGTACTTCGATATTGATGTGCTTAAAGGGTTAATTGCCACGTTAGCGGTGACTTTGCCCTATTACGGCCTGCAACGTTTGATGCCGTTGTCTGAGATGATGGATCAGATGATCGATGGTTTTAAGTCGATGCTGCCAGCCATTGGTACCGTTATCGCCGCCTTTGTGTTTAAAGATGTGTGTGACAAGATGATGTTGCCACAATATGTGATTGGTAATCTCAGTGCCTTTATGACGCCACAACTCTTGCCTGCTGTGGTGTTTTTAACCATGTCGATATTGGCGTTTGCGACGGGCTCAAGCTGGGGGATTTTTGCGGTATCTATCCCTATTGTGATGCCATTAGCCCAAGCGGTAGATGCTAATATTCCCTTGGTAATTGGCGCGTTGCTATCGGCTTCCTCTTTTGGTAGTCAAGCCTGCTTCTATTCCGACTCGACGGTACTGGCAGCCCAAGGCTCAGGCTGTAACTTGGTGAGTCATGCGGTTACTCAGCTACCTTACGCGCTTATCGCTGCTGCGCTAACGTTTATGGGCTTCTTATGGTTAGCCTAAACTAAAATGTGGTTGGCTGATGATGAGTCGCTAACTAAGTAAAAAAGAGGTGTTGGAGTCTATCCAACACCTCTTTTTTATCTGTAATCGCCAACTTAACTGAATCAAGCTAGATCGGCTAATAAACGCGATTGAGCATTACTGGCTAGCAATTTCGCCGAAGCGTCCTTGTTGATAATCGGCAATGGCCTGCTCAATCTCGGCTTGGCTATTCATGACAAATGGCCCCATATGAACGATTTTTTCGCGAATAGGATTGCCAGCAAACACTAAGAGTCCCGCCCCCTCATCGCCTGTCTGCAGCGACAATAAGCGTTGGCTGTCGACAATTAAATACTGCCCTTGCTGAAAACGCACCTGCGTATCTTGCTGCGTGCTACTGATATTGCCTTGATACAGATAAAGCCCAGCATATTGGCGATGACTCAAGTCGAGTTGGGCCTGTGCGCCTGCGGTGAGCATTAAATCGGCCACCATCCCTTGGCCTGCCAAGCCTTGCACTGGGGCGCTGATGTGAGTATCCATGTTGGCAAATTGCCAATCACCAGCCAGTGCCCGCAGTGTTGCGCCGTGGGAATTGGTGACTTCTGGATTGTGGGTATCGCTGCTGTCTCGATAGATGGCTGGACGCATCTTATCTTTGGCGGGCATATTGAGCCAAATTTGAAAACCATGCAGGCCATCGTTCGCATCGGCCAACGGCATTTCTGAATGTACCACTCCGCTGCCAGTGCTCATCCATTGCACGTCACTGGCACGTATTGCCTTGACGTTACCTAATTGGTCTCTGTGCTCGAAGCCGCCTTTGCGAATATAGGTAAAGGTTTCAATTCCACGGTGGGGGTGAGGCGGAAAGCCGCCGATAAAATCTTGCTTGTCATCGGATTTTATCTCATCGAGCATCAAGAATGGGTCGAACTTGGTGCGGGTAAAGTCGGCGACGCGACGAATGTTGACACCATCACCGTCCATGGCCGGTATAGCGCTATATTGGCTTAATACTTTCATCATCATCTCCAAATGGGTGGCCAACGAACATCACTATTGATGATAGTTGTAGGGGCTTGGCTACGTGTTAAATTGAGTGGTTAAAATGGTTAGCTGTAGAGATTAACAACTAAGATGTCGAATAAAAATTGCTAAATAATGCTTATTCCATTCTAATTTATCGAATATAAAAGGTTTGAGCATCCGTCGTGGTGTGCAGGATTAAGCCGTGCTGAGCGATATCGTTTAAGGGACGATGTTAAAAGCGAGCGCGCGGCCTATTGGGTGCTGATGGCGGGCGTTGATTCGGGGCTCGCCATAGATGCGTGCCAGAAGTCTAAGCTGAGGCAACACCATTCATTAGTGGCGCTGATGAATCCGCCAGAGATGAAGGCGACTTAAAGTGATGTTTCGTTCTCTTTATCAAACGGTTTGCGCTAAAATAAGGGGTAATTTCGACAGATTGATCTCAACTTAATGGCGCAGAAGCCGACTTATAATACAAGTTAAGCACAATGGGCACGCTGTCGGCGGGCTGCAGATTGTCATGTTTGACTAACAGGTGGCATAAATCTATGCTGGTGTTGCTTGTTATTGTGATATTACAGTGCCTTAAGTTAAATACAGCCTTGAATTGAACACAGTCTTAAATTGAATATTGATTCAGATTGGTTCTAGCATATGGATATATAGACCATGAAAAAGATCGCCATAGACTTAGGATTAAACTTCGATAACAGTTTCGCTAAACAGCTTGGTGGCTTTTATGTCGCCTGCGAGGGCGATGTTGCACCAGCGCCTCAGTTGGTTAAATTAAATACAGCCCTAGCCAAACGCATTGGTTTAACCAATGAGGACCCCACGCAGTTAGCCCAAGTGTTATCGGGCAGTACCAGTCCGCTTGGGGCGCTCCCTTTAGCGCAAGTCTATGCAGGACATCAGTTTGGCGGCTTTACTCCGCAACTGGGTGATGGGCGTGCCTTGTTATTGGGCGAAGTGTTAGATACAGAGGGGCAGCGCCTTGATCTACAGCTAAAAGGCTCTGGGCCAACCCAGTTTTCTCGCGGCGGCGATGGTAAAGCGGTGATGGGGGCTGTGCTGCGTGAATATATCCTCAGTGAAGCGATGCATGCGCTTAATATTCCCACCACCCGCGCCTTAGCGGTTGTCGCCACGGGCGAGTCGGTGAGACGTGATATGTTATTGCCCGGCGCCGTGTTGACCCGTATCGCATCAAGCCATCTGCGTGTCGGCAGTTTTCAGTTTTTTGCCGCTCACGGCGAAGAAGATAAAGTTAAGCAGTTGGCCGATTATGCGATAGCGCGCCATTATCCCGAGCTCTGCCTCAGCGAACATCCCTATTTAGACTTTTTACGTGCGGTGCGTAATAAACAAGCTCGTCTCATAGCCCAGTGGCTGCTAGTGGGGTTTGTCCATGGGGTGATGAACACTGATAATATGACCATCAGTGGCGAGACTATCGATTATGGCCCCTGTGCGTTTATCGACCATTACGATGCCGATAGTGTGTTTAGTTCCATCGACAGAGAAGGACGTTACGCGTACAGCAATCAGGCAGCCATAGGTCAGTGGAATTTAGCACGCTTAGCGGAAACCTTGCTCCCGCTTATCGATGAGTCACAACCTGTGGCTATTGAGCTGGCGACACAGGCGGTAACTGAATTTTGGGATGTATTTAAATATCATTGGGTTAATGGCATGCGCGCCAAGCTTGGTTTATCTACCGAGGAGGCTGGCGATCAGGCGCTGGGCGAGGAACTGCTCGAGGCTATGACCGGAGAGAAAGTCGATTTTACTAATCTATTTCGCCAACTCGCGATCGATTTAAGCCAGCAAGGTAACGATAGCCAAAAGTTATTTAATAATGCCGATAAGTTTAACGCCTGGCGTACGCAGTGGCTGGCGCGTATTACGCAAGATCCGTTAACGATTGAGCAGAGCGTGGCATTGATGGATAGCGTGAATCCGCTTTATATTGCTCGCAATCATCAAGTTGAGCAGGCCATTGAAGCGGCGCAGCGTCACGGTGATTACCAACCCTTTGAGCGTTTAGTCGAGGTGTTAACTACGCCTTATACGCCGCAAGCAGGGGCAGAGGACTATGCCAAGCCCGCGCCCGCCAGTTTTGGCCCCTTTGTCAGCTATTGCGGCACCTAAGCTGCTCCCTAAAATTCGCCTTGCCAAATGAGCGATGGCAAGGCTCGCCATGGGTTGAGCGGTTAACCCCGTTGAATGGTGATATCTGAGATATAGCCATGCTCACTGGATACTAATGCCTGCTTTAGCATCCCCGCCGCCTCCTCGGCCGACATAAAACTTGAGGTATCGAGCCTTTGACCACTAGTTGGCCAAAAGTCGGTATCCATTCCACCAGGGTAGACGGCAATCAATTTCATCGGATTGTTTTTAAGCTCTAAACGTATCGATTCAATAAAGCCGCGCACCGCCCATTTTACCGCACAATAAGTTGATTCGCCGGCTTTAGCGGCGAGCGCTGCCGTAGACATCACTATCACTACATTGATCGGCTGATCTTTGTAGCGTTTCACGATCTCACGTATTAACAGTATGGTGGAGGTGACATTGTTCTCTAACAAGGTGTTTATTTCAGCGGCTTGTTGGGTTTCAATAGCACCAAAATAGCCGCTGCCGGCGCAATGAATGACGGTGCTTGGCGGGCTGAGACTGAGGCTATCAAATAGGGCGACAATACTGGCTTCATTGGCTAAGTCGGCCGCGATAGGACTGATATTGAGATGTTGCTGACTCAGGGCGTGTAGGCGAGCGGTCGATCGACCACTAATGGTCACAGCACGTCCATCAAGGGCATATTGTTTTGCTAATGCCGCGCCCAAGCCACTACTGGCGCCGGTTATTAATATCATCAGTTTACTCCACTTTTTTAAGCCATTAGGTTGCCACGTTCTCTGGGCTATTATGCACATTACGGGGGCGGTGAGCATCTACCTCGCCATGACGATGTAAAAGGCATAACTTATCTGCTGGCGGACAGTGGCGTAAATATAAGCATAAGTAAGTTTAAGGTATGGGATGTAGGTATCAGTTTACTAAGCTGTTTATGGAGTGTTTTATTACTGTGTTGATAGCCGGTGTGTGGTGGTTATTATTAGCTATTTTTTAGATTAAACAGTGACTTGAGCCTCATATTTAACATCAGCGGCAGCGATAGGCTTAATCGAAAATTACCGTTATATCAACGGTGGAGCTTGGCCTATTATGGCGGCCATCACCATATTATTATTAAGTGTATTTCCATGATTAAGTTAATTCCTGTCGCCATTATGTTGGCTTCTATGTTGTCAATGTCAGCCGCTTCGGCCAGTGAACCAATTGAACCGATAAAACCTGCGGTGATCACTAACCCTGACAAAGTGGAACTCGGCAAAATGTTGTTTTTTGAGCCTAGGCTTTCTAAGTCGGGTTTTATCTCTTGCAACTCATGCCATAACCTCTCGACGGGTGGCGTCGATGCCCTGCCGACCTCGATAGGTCACCATTGGCAAGAGGGACCAATAAATTCGCCAACGGTGCTCAATGCTGACTATATGCTGGCGCAGTTTTGGGATGGCCGCGCGGCCGACCTAAAAGCTCAAGCTGCAGGCCCTATTGCCAACCCTAAAGAGATGGCTTACAGCCACGAACTGGCGATAGATACCATCGCCTCAATGCCGGCTTATGTGGCGCGTTTTAATCATGTTTACGCCTCAGATGAGGTGAATATCGACCGTATTACCGATGCCATCGCCGCGTTTGAAAAAACCTTGGTGACCCCCAATAGCCCATTTGATCAGTATTTGACCGGGAATGCCGATGCAATTAGTGCTGAGGCGAAAACGGGTTACCAGCTATTTAAAGATAAAGGCTGTGTTAGCTGTCATAACGGCCCGGCCGTTGGCGGCACCATGTACATGAAGATGGGATTGGTAAAGCCATTTCATACCGACAACCCTGCACAGGGTCGCAAAGCGGTGACAGGTAATGAAGCCGACAAATATGTCTTTAAAGTGCCAACGTTGCGTAATATCGAACTGACCTATCCCTACTTCCACGATGGCAGTGTGTGGACGCTTGAAGAGGCGGTCGACACCATGGCTGATATTCAGTTGGGGCAAAAATTAAGTGAAGATGAAATTAACCAGATGGTCGCGTTTTTAAAGACATTAACTGGCGAGCAGCCACAAATTGTCCTGCCGATATTGCCGCCATCGAATGCTAATACACCGCGCCCTGCGCCGTTTTAAGCGGCTTCTTTTTTAGCTGAAAAAAAGTCGGCAACAGTGAACCTGTTGCCGACTTTTTATGACCTTGCAGGCGGTGCTTGCCGCAAGTTGTCTAAAGTTTTACCTGTTATTTACGCGACGGGCGACGAATCATCGCTGCCAAACTCAGTAGCATCAGGGCAAACCAGCCTAAACTACCTCCTGAGTCATTGTCTGTTTCAGCTTCTGGTTCTGGTTCTGTTGTAGGCTGTGACGCCTTCACTGTTACAGTGATCTTAGCGTTAGATTTCTCTTTGCCATCAGATACCGTTACCGTGAATTCATGGCTGCCGACACTCAGATCTGTGACCGTTGTGACTGCTTGCTCAGCATTGGCAATCGTCCCTGGACCTTCCCATGCGAAGCTTAAGCTGTCACCGTCAATATCGACAGATGCAGAAGCGTCGAGGGTAATGCTGCTACCTTCATTGGCTGAGATACTTGTTGATGCGACCTTAGCTTCTGGCGCGTCATTGATTGGTGTTACCGTCAACACAAAGCTAGTGCTAGTGCTATCAGTCACATGTTCATTGTCATGGACAGTCACTGTTACCAAGGTCTCACCAGAAAAGTGCGCCGCAGGGGTTAGCGAAAAGCTATCGCCTTCGACGGTCGCTTCGATATTATCACCAGTTACCACAAGGGTGTTGGCGACCTTGTTAGCATCGACATAGACCACCTTGATATCTTCAATGGTGCCATTTTCTGCAACGGTTAAGTTAGGTAGATCGCCCAGCTTGATATTGCTTGGTACATCGATTGAATGCACCATACTCTTTTTAACATCGCCACCAATGGTGTAATGCATGGTGATATCCATAACCTGACCAACCGCTTCAGGCTGAATAACCGCTTTGACTTTTAATTCAATTGCACTAGCTTCCGGGCCTTGATAGTCGAAACACATCACTAAATCATCAGAGAGCACTTCGTCTAGGTTGTCGAAGCCAACCATAGTGTATAGGTAACCATCTTTCGGGCCCGCTTTTTGCGAGTAAGGGCTGTCAAAACCTTCTACAAAAATCGCCCCTTTTTCAAGGTTGGCACCTAAGTTGTCATAGGCAAAGATGATTTCGAAACGGTTGTCTCTAAAGTCTGCATTAGGGCTCAGCATTACCTGATAATCATATTGATCGCCTGTAACGCTGTCAGTGACATTATCGAACTCCATAAACAGCATGTCGCCGATATCTGGACGTTCTTCAGCGTACTGCATGGCTAGCGTTAACCCCCAAGGATCTTGATAGTCCTGACGATAGTTCATTTCAAACGTACCACGCCAGAATGGGCTGAGTGACTCAAGTAAGAAGCTAGGACCTCTATGCCAGCCCATGACCCAGTAGGCATCGTTAAACTGTATTGCACCAACAGGGTGCATACGGAATATGCCGCCATTATCTTGATTATAAAGTTTAAATTGTTCCTGCTGCATACCGGTAAATAACCAGTCCATCGGAATATCGTAATAGTCTTCACTGCCACCGACATACCAATTCTGACTCGGTTGTAAACCAAAGGTATTTAAATCAATATAGCCACCGGTTGAATACTCATCGATTAATGGCGTGCGACACTGCTGGGAGGTCAGGTTATTGGTCACGACATATTCGCGCGGTATGTCTCGTGTCGAGAGTTGCTGACCTGCTAAGCTCATGCCCGATTCATCAATGACCAAGTTTTCCAGTATCGTGTCATTATTACTCACTAAGGTGTTTGGCGCTAAGCGCATACCTTGGGGTAACTCGACTTTAAAGTCATAGGCACGCTCATTAGATTCGAGGTTTTGGATAAGGTTGATTTTTAAATCAATAACATCCATTGAACGAGCCTTAGTTTGGCTCACATCTAACGATAGTGCGTCTGTGCCACGAGTTAATTTAAGCGAAGTAAAGCCAAGCGTCCCTTCTTCCCCCGGCATATTGCCTAAGTCAAAACCTCCGTAATAAGCATCACCGGTTTTCGCATCGGGCAGATCCCAGTTGAGTGTAAGCTCATAGTCACCGTTACCATCGTGCGATGATGGGCCGTTTAAGGTGATGTTAGCATTATCACTATTGTCGGCAAGTAACGCATACCCAGTCGTCACATTGTGACGTTTTTCCTGATAACCGATATTCGATACCGCGATCCAATAGGTACCCGGTACTGGGTCAATGAAGTCACAGTAGTTGGTAATGGTTTCCGATGAAGACTGACACACTAATTCATCAAAAAACTCATTTCGCATCGCGTTAGGATCATCACTGTTTTGATCTGCGCTAGGGATAAAGCTAGCGTTATTATTGGCGTCTAAACCTACAGTAATAACTGGGTTAACACCTTGATAGCGTGGATTTCGCTCTTCTGTTGGCTTGAGATCTTCCACTGACTGCACTTCTACAATTAAGCGTTTAGTGCCTTCCGGTACCGTGATAGCCTCTATATGCCATCCGTCGGCGATACTGTCATCGGTTAAAAACGGACCCACTTGCTCGAGTTCAGCTGCGAAGGTGGTGGGTTTAACTAAACCATACATGCGTGGAGTAAAGTCGCTGTAGTTATCGGTATTGACCACGAAAGTCTCAGAACCGATGTTACGATTTACGGTAAGGCGTTTCTCTGCGGGTAGGGCATCAGGAACCGATAAACTTACCACCGGCATGTGCAATTCCGGTGAACGATTGCCCGTTTCGGTTAAGGTGATTTGACCATTGAAAATGCCAAAGTCATTGTTGCCTTCCCATGGAGAATCTGGCTCATCAGGTTCGAGTAAATGGCTTACGCGCCCAGGTACTGTCATGGTGACCTGAATAGATTGTGACTCGCCTTTCTTTAAGCTGAACTCAGTCGGGCTGACCGTCAATTCAGAACCATCGTCTTTGGTTTGCGCGCTTAGGCTCCAGCTACCATCTTTGGTGGCCGTAACCGTTCGCATCCAGCTGCACTCACTTTTACAGTTCATATCAACCATAGAAGGAAGGTTGAGCCAGTTAACGATGCCCCCATTATTCGGATTGGCATCAATATAATTTTCAACCGACTCATGCATGACTAGGCCGGTTTCAGCGGCTTTAGCCACGTCAATGGCGCCCGCACCTGCCATAAAGTTGTATTCGACATCGAGTGCCGGAGCGTCTTGATAGGGTTCATATTTAACTGGATTGGCGGTTAACATTAATGCTGATTGAATTTGCGCTGGGCTCCAATCACTATGCAGTTGTTTTAATAACGCCATGGCACCGGCAGTATGGGGTGATGCCATCGATGTGCCGCTCATCATGGTCCAATCACTGGCGCGAGGCGCAAAGGTAAATGGCTGATCATCGGCATTGGCAGCGTAAATATTGACACCCGGTGCGGTTAGATCTGGCACTAAGTTATCAATAAAACGGCTAGGTCCCATCGAGCTAAAGTAGGCAAGCAGATTGCCTTTTTCTGGAACGATAGAGTATTCATTAGTAGTGGCAGTAATGGTGCCTTTTGCCATGCCCTCACTGCTTTGGTTGATCCAATTTTTAAGGGTATAGCGGGCGCTTGAGTCAACGTTAATGCCTGGAATTA
This sequence comes from Shewanella sp. 492, assembly GCF_059338445.1. Lineage (NCBI taxonomy): Bacteria > Pseudomonadati > Pseudomonadota > Gammaproteobacteria > Alteromonadales > Shewanellaceae > Shewanella > Shewanella sp. 492. The sequence goes on along the minus strand of NZ_CM181702.1, from coordinate 3,224,376 downwards.
CAAAGTTATCGGCAACTAACCCTTGGCTATAACTGATGTTTTGTAACACTATGCCACTGGCGCCACCACTTTGAACATTAATGGCTTTATCAACACGCGCAATATCACCGCGCTCACACACCACTATTTCATTATTGGCAAAGGTGCCAGCAGGAAATGGAGCATTACAACTTGCGGCGGTAAAACCATCGCTTGGGTCTGGGTCGGGATAGTTTTCGGCTAATACAAATATTCCACTGACGGCATCAGTAAAACCTAAGCCTTTAATATCTTTATAGGGCAGTGTATAGCTAGGACCATCACCTTCGAAATGAGTAATGCTCGTGTTACCTACTGATAAAATACGGTCATGGGTTGTTGCACCCACGGTGGTTACCCAAGGAGAGGTATGGTCGGCAGAAAAGAAGTAGGGGCCAGAGTTACCCGCCGCCGCTGCAACTGAGATGCCCGCCTCTCGAGCCGATAAGAAGGCCAGTTCAATAGGATCTTCCCACGGGAAGTTTTCACTGCCCCCAATCGAGAAGTTAATCACATCGACACCATCTTTTATGGCATCTTCAAAGGCGGCTAAGATCGCTTCCTCAGGACAGCCAGCATAAGGATCGCCTTGGCCACCGGGATAACACACTTGGTAAGAGACAATGTGAGCCCTTGGTGCAACGCCAGATGTCTGCGCGAAAGTAACGGGTAGGTTTACCCCATCACTTACCGCTTCACCCGTTGAGGTCTGCAGTGGCGTATCGAATAGTGTGTTGCCTGCTGCTGTGCTGGCAGTATGCGAGCCATGACCATTATAATCTTCACCTGTTTTTGGGCGGATCAGTGTTGTTTGCCATGGATTGTCTTGAAACTCAGATGCGTTATACGCCGCGGTGATCACATCGTACGAGTAAACCCCAATCAGCTTATCATTACATAAACTGGTGTCTACCTGGCAATCTCCTAAAAAGTTACCCGCACCCAAGGGGTTGTTGGCAGAAAATCCATCATCAGCGGCAAACGCTGGATGGTCAGTATTGATGCCGGTATCAATGATACCCATCACCATGCCTTCACCTTTAGCTTTAATACCTGAACTGGTCTCGCCAGCCCAAGCGGTATCGGCATTAATAAACTCTGGGCCACGGTCGGTATTGAGTTTGAAAATTCGACTTGGGGTGATTTTTTTGATGCCAGCGGTGGTCGCCATGATCTCGGCATCGGCTTGAGTCATTTTTACTGCAATAGCGTTGTTAGCTAGAGTGTAGTGGCTGACAACATTCAGTTGCGCGCCTTTCGCCTGTGCAGCGGAAATAACGCTATTTTGTTTTTGTCTTAAAAGTGATTGGTATTGACGTACAGGCTGGCTATTGATATCAAGTGTTGCCGAGCCTTGAAAGGCCTGATTCTGTCTTGGGCTGGTTGCCGGATAGCCCTGAAAATCGCCATTATAGGTTGATACTGGTTCATCAGTTAGCTGTACGATAAAGACATGATCACCTTTAATCGAGTCATCAAACTTAAATATGTCGATGGGTTTTTTATTGGGCAGAACATGATTAACCTGTCCCGGTTTGCCTGAAAATATATCTCCTGCTTGATATGATTTACGTTGCTCATTAATATTTGCCACATCTTGGGATGTGAATGTTGGTACATAAAAGCCACCATCACCCGATGGTTTAGCTCCGATATCCGCAGCGGCGTAGCTTGCAGTGCTAATGTATATCGCACCGAAAACGGCCATACTGGCTTTATTTAACTTGAATAGATTTTGCATTTTTTATTGGTTTTCCATTCGTGTTGGCAAAGTTGAAAGATATGACGCTCAATGTTTCGCATGTATTTGCGAAACATTTGGTAAACAAGTTATTAACATGTGGGGGGTAATTCAACCGCGCCGTTTGTTAGCGAATTAATGCAACTATCTTATGAACCTTAAATAAAGCTTTATTCAGACTTTTATGCTGTTAAGCAGTTGTTTAATAGAGTGGTAAATCAACAGTGGTTAATTTAACGGGTGCTTATATGGTTGTATCTTTTTGTATCTTTAGCGAAAAATAAAATCTACCGCCACAATGTTATACTTTAGCTGTAATGACTCTTGATCTTAAAACGGTTGATATTAAAAGCTATCGTTATTCCGTACGGTACTTAACGCATATCATCACGAGATGTGGCGTTTGCGAAATCGCTTTCTATCGGAATGATGTTTGTTGATTACCCCTCTATGGGGATGGCAGAGCTGCATTTTTTCTGGTGCAGTGCATTAAGTATGGCCGTGAGTCGATAGGTTCAGGCTTGATTGATTTATAAAATATAAGTTAATCAATGTAGTCGATATCAACACTCTCTTCTGAATTTTAGGTAAGATTTTAATGAATAATCTGACAGGATTATTTATTAGATATTTTATATTGTCTTTGTTGTTAATTATTAATTTGTCGTCTCTATGCCTTATTTGAAATATTAATCAGTATGAGCTATGCTTTTAACTCATTTAATGAATTTCAAAGGAGACGCAATGTATTTAAATGCTCCCTTTTTTATCCCATCTATAAGATCATTTACGACTTTCCTGTCATCTGTAAAAGTTAGTATTTTCTAATTTATCTGTTAGTAAAAATCAATGATATTACCGAGTTTATAAACGTAACATGAAGCAAGGTGTTACGCTTATCTTTGTTTTTATTGTTTTTTTTGTAAAAGGAGAACGATATGAGTATGAAGCAAGCATATGAAAAGAAATTACGGGCTCAATTGGATGAGTGGAGCGCGGAGATAGATAAGCTTAAAGCCAAAGCAGATAAGGCCGAAGCCGACGCTCAACTTGAATACTATAAAAAAATTGAAGAACTGCGGACAATGCAAAGGGATGTCGCTAATCAATTAATTGAACTTGAAGAGTCTAGCGATGATGCTTGGGAAGATATTAAGGCGGGTATCAACAATGCGTGGGACTCGCTCGACAAAGCATTGAAATCAGCAGTGCAGAGGTTCAAGTAATAGTTCAACTAATATTAGGTAAATATTAGTCTAAACAATGACAAAGTATTAAGGAGATTGCTTGTGAAATCATTTATTAATGCATTTTTGTTAGCCACCATAATAGGTATTGTCCCGCTAGGTTATGTACAGATGAGTTATGCACAAACCGATAGTGATAAAGCTGAGGAAAAGACCTCAATAGAAGATGTTAAAAAAGAAACCGAAGAGATGCTTAAAACGATTGGTGCATACAGTGCCGATAAGCGAGATAAAGCGGTGGAAGAAGTCAAAGCGAGCCTTGATAAGTTAGATAAGCGCATCGATGCGTTAGAGGCGAAGACAGATAAAAATTGGGATGAAATGAGTGCAACCGCGCGCCAAGATGCCCGCGAAAAACTCAAAGCACTTCGTAAGCAACAGAATAAAGTTGCCCAGTGGTATGGCAGCATGAAATCCAGCTCTGCTGATGCATGGGAAGAAATTAAGCAAGGGTTCTCGGATGCTTATAAAGATCTCGAGAAGTCGTGGGAAGAAGCTGAAAAAGAGTTTGAGTCTAAAGAATAACGGGACTTAAAGATGGCATTTTACCCACCCCCATGCTTTTTAAGTAATTAGTCAGAAGCTACAAGATTCGCCATCGAAGTTGCCGAAATAAGTAGATAAAAATGCCGTATAGCCATCATGGATGATGGCTAAGGCTCGGAGGGCATGGATGCCCGAACTGAGCCGTTAGGCGATTTTTATTGGAGTATGAGGCGCCTAACTAATGCATGTAACTTCGTCTGGGGCGGCAAGGGGAGATGCAAGAGGGGGATTGCTGTTGATCCCCTTCTTGCTCGGGTGTGGGTTGAAGACCCACGACTTACCTCGGCCGTAAGGCCGTATGGGTTAGTGAGGCGAAGCCTCAGTACTAATGTTCAAACGAAGTTTGGGTAATCAAAGGAGTCAAGGTGATGACTCCAGATCACTCCCCCGTTAAACATCATAATCCAATACTGGTGCTAACCAGCGTTCGGTTTCCTCGATACTCATTCCTTTACGTTTGGCATAGTCCTCCACCTGATCGCGGCCAATATTGGTCACGCCAAAGTAGCGTGATTGCGGGTGGGCGAAGTACCAACCCGATACCGCGGCGGTGGGGAACATGGCGTAGCTTTCGGTGATATTAAGCCCAATGGTTTCATCTGGCTTAAGTAAGTCCCATAACAAGCCCTTTTCGGTGTGATCTGGACAGGCGGGGTAACCCGGTGCTGGGCGAATACCTTTATATTTTTCGCGAATGAGTGCCGTGTTATCGAGATCTTCATCGGCGGCGTAGCCCCAAAACTCTTTACGCACTCGCTCATGCATGCGCTCGGCGAAGGCTTCGGCCAGACGGTCGGCTAAACATTTGAGCATGATGGCGTTGTAGTCATCGTGGTTGGCTTCGAAACGGGCAATATGCTCGTCGATACCATGACCTGCGGTGACGGCAAAACCGCCCATGTAGTCGGCCACGCCTGAGTCTTTAGGGGCGACAAAATCAGCCAAACAAAAGTTATCGTTGCCTACGCGCTCTATCTGCATCCGCAGGTGGTGGGTCGTCATCTCCACTGTGGTGCGGGTTTCGTCGGTGTAGAGCTCAATATCATCGTGGTTAACGGTATTGGCAGGGAACAGGCCGATAACGGCTTTGGCGGTAAGCCATTTTTCGTCGATGATCTGCTTAAGCATGGCTTTACCATCGGCGAATAGCTTACGGGCTTCTTCACCGACCACCTTGTCGTCCAAGATCTTCGGGAAATGGCCATGCAGTTCCCAGCTACGGAAAAACGGGGTCCAGTCGATACGCTCGACTAAGTCTTCCAATGGGTAGTCATCGAACACCTGACGCCCTAGTTGATTAGGGACAAATGGGGTGTAATTGGCCCAATCGTGCTGGCAGCGGTTGTCGCGCGCGGCGGCAATGGGGATGATCTGTTTGCGTTTTTCTTGTGAGTTACGCTTGTCGCGCATCATCTGATATTCATCATAGGTGGCATCGATAGTGGCTTGACGCGTCTCATTGCTGATAAGTTTCGATACCATAGGCACGGCGCGTGATGCGTCGGCAATATAGATGGCGCCCGTTGGAGCGTGGGGCGCGATTTTAACCGCGGTATGAATTTTCGAGCAGGTCGCGCCGCCAATGATCGACGGGATAGTAAGCCCGGCCTTATGGAAGGCTTTAACGTTGTGCACCATCTCATCGAGACTCGGGGTGATTAAGCCTGACATGCCGATGATATCGACATTTTCCGCCTTGGCGACCTCGATGATCTTCTCAACGGGGACCATCACCCCAAGATCGATCACCTCATAGCCATTACAGGCCAGCACCACGCCGACGATGTTCTTACCGATATCGTGCACGTCACCTTTAACGGTGACCATCAAGATTTTACCGTTAGACTGACCTTCGACTTTTTCCAGTTCGATATAGGGGTTTAAGTAGGCGACCGCTTTTTTCATTACTCGCGCCGATTTGACCACTTGGGGCAAAAACATCTTGCCCGAACCAAAGAGATCGCCGACCACGTTCATGCCATCCATGAGCGGCCCTTCAATCACATCCAGTGGCCGAGTCGCCTGCTGTCTTGCTTCTTCGGTGTCTTCATCGATAAAGTCGGTAATGCCTTTCACTAGGGCATGGGCAAGACGTTTGCTCACCTCCCAGCTGCGCCACTCTAAATCTTCTTTCTTAGCCACTTGGCTGCCATCACCGCGAAACTTCTCGGCGACCTCAAGTAGTTGCTCGGTGTTATTTGAATCTGCCACTGGGCAGGGCAGGTTTTGCACTACCGCTTCAACGCGCGCTTTTAACTCGCTGTCGATATCGTCATAAATCGCCAGCTGACCCGCGTTGACGATACCCATGTCCATCCCCGCTTGAATCGCATGATAGAGGAACACGGCATGAATCGCCTCACGCACCGGGTTGTTACCACGGAATGAGAACGACACGTTCGATACCCCGCCCGAGATCATCGCGTGGGGTAGGGTGCGTTTGATCTCACGAGTGGCTTCAATAAAGTCGACAGCGTAGTTGTCATGCTCGTCAATACCGGTAGCAATGGCAAAGATGTTGGGGTCGAAAATAATATCTTCTGGCGGGAAGCCCACCTTATCGACTAACACCCGATAGGCGCGGGTACAGATCTCGATCTTACGTGCCTTGGTGTCTGCCTGACCTTGCTCATCGAACGCCATGATGATGGCCGCGGCGCCATAACGTTTAACCAATTTGGCGTGGTGAATAAATTGCGCTTCGCCCTCTTTCAACGAGATGGAGTTGACTATGCCTTTGCCTTGAATGCACTTAAGGCCTGCCTCTATCACTTCCCATTTAGAGGAGTCGATCATAATCGGCACCCGGCTGATATCGGGCTCAGAGGCGATAAGGTTAAGGAATTTCTGCATCACCTCGACGCCGTCGAGCATGCCTTCATCCATGTTGATGTCGATGATCTGGGCGCCGTTTTCTACCTGCTCACGTGCGACGCTGAGGGCGGTTTCATATTCGCCATTTTTGATCAGCCGTAAAAAGGCAGCCGAGCCGGTGACATTGGTGCGCTCGCCCACGTTCACAAACAGCGAGTTGGCATCTATGGTCAGTGGCTCAAGCCCCGACAAGCGGCAAGCCACTGGGATGTCTGGCAGCGCCCGCGGCGCATGGGAGATAACCGCCTCGCGAATGGCGCTAATATGGGCCGGTGTACTACCACAGCAGCCGCCAATAATGTTTAAAAAGCCCTCTTGTGCCCACTCACCGATAACGCTTGCCATCTCTTCGGGGCTTTCATCATAGCCACCAAACTCATTAGGCAGCCCCGCATTGGGGTGCGCCGACACATAACATTCGGCAATTTTTGACAACTCTTGCACGTAGGGGCGTAGCTCTTGCGGACCAAGGGCGCAGTTAAGACCAATCGACAGTGGCTTAACGTGGCGCAGCGAGTTGTAAAAGGCTTCGGTGGTTTGCCCTGTGAGGGTGCGGCCCGAGGCATCGGTGATGGTGCCAGAGATCATGATGGGCACGCGCAGCTCAAGCTGTTCAAATACCGTTTCTATAGCAAACAACGCGGCTTTGGCGTTGAGGGTATCGAAGATGGTTTCCACCATGATGATATCGGCGCCGCCTTTAAGCAGCGCCTCAATCGACTCAATATAGGCATCGACCAGCTCATCGAAGCTGACATTACGGTAACCGGGATCGTTAACATCTGGGCTAATCGAGCAGGTGCGGTTGGTGGGGCCAAGTACCCCGGCAACATAACACGCGCGCCCTGTTTCAGCGCTGATCTCGTCGGCCGCAGCGCGGGCAAGGCGTGCACCTTCAAGGTTAATTTCAACAGACACCTCCTGCATCTCGTAGTCGGCCATGGCGATACGAGTGGCGTTAAAGGTATTGGTCTCGATGATATCGGCGCCAGCGAGTAGGTACTGTTTATGGATAGCTTTGATAATGGCGGGCTGAGTCAGAACCAGCAGATCGTTATTACCTTTGACATCGCAGGGCCAGTCTTTAAAACGCTCGCCGCGAAAGTCGGCTTCCTCAAGCTTATGATCTTGGATCATGGTGCCCATGGCGCCGTCGAGAATTAAAATACGTGATTCGAGCTGCTCGGTGATCTGCGCTGTTATCTGTCTTATTGGGGTAACAGGGGGTCGGGTCGCCATAAAATTCTACCTATATCCTACTCGATGCATGTCCACGACTGCTGATGCAGTGCGACGAGGGTGTGATCACCCTGCTATTATTTTTAGATGTATAAACGTATAGACGTCTATAGTAATTGCTATAGTAAGCGACTTATTAGGCTAAGGGCAAGTCAAAAGAGTATCAGTTTTCCCCCTCGTTAGCCCAGTGGCTTATAGGCTGCAGCTTAGCCTGTGGGTGATGTTTGTTTTGGCGCAATTGCAGCCCACGGGCAGTGTTGCCCATATTGCATTGGCGCGCCGTCTCGGCGTATGCTGCCACGGCATGACAAATATCAAGGTAAGCCAATGACACAAACGATTTTTTATTTAATGCGCCATGGTCAGTGCGAGGGGGGCAATGTGCTGCGAGGCCGAAGCGACCAGCCTTTGAGTGAGCTGGGATTTGCCCAGATGCAACTGGCCTGTGCGACTAAATTACCCGAGACGATAGATGCGCTGGTGAGCTCCCCCTTGAGCCGCTGCCAAGTGTTTGCCGAGTATTATGCCAATAAACAGCAGTTACCTTGCTCAGTTGAGGCGGGTTTGATGGAGATTGATTTTGGCCGCTGGGACGGTGAGGCGCTTGATACCTTGTTTGCTGAGCATAGCGAGGCGCTTAACGCCTACTGGCAAGATCCTTTGCGTGCGCCATTGCCAGGCAGTGAGCCGCTAGATGTCTTTGAGCAGCGGGTCGAGACCTGTATCGAGCAAGTGTTACATAGACACAGTGGCAAAACCCTGCTGCTTGTCACCCATGGTGGGGTTATCCGCCATTTGATGGGGCTGGCGCTGGGGATCCGCGGCGAAGTGGGCTTCTATACCCAGTTAAGTCTCGATTATGGCAGTGTGGTTAAGTTAAGCCACTTGGTCGATAACGATGGTAAAGGCTATTGGCGCTTACATTGGGGTTAATGCCTAAGCTGAGTGCGCGTTAGTTATCAGCGTTTGTCGTCAACCAGCGCGGCAAATACAAAAGGTGGTTTGCCTCTTAGGGGAAATACCGCATAATAGCCAACAATTTTAGGTGTCTAGCATACAGATGACGCCGAGCGTAAGGTGTTGAGCAGCGACTCACTTAACGTGGGTCGAGTAACTCAAACTTAATGGGGAATTGGGGAGTGACCTAAGGTCATCAGCCCAAACTGTGCCCGCAACTGTGAGTGTGTTGAGTAAGGCAATTGGCCTTGTCTGCAACCACAAGTCAGGATACCTGCCTTACGCTATAGCCTAATGACTCAAGCGGGTGACTTGAGGGAGCTAAAGATGAACAACCGACTTGGGGCGTTAGCCCCGCTTGGCAGCGGCAGGTCGACACCTGCGCGGTCGCAACACACTTTACCCTATTACTTTGCGGCTTGGATGATGAGCCTGTGACGTCAATCCCTATGGCGTTATCTGCCCAACACCTTAGTTGGCACGCGGGCGAGCGCGCCATTTTGGCTGATGTCAGTGTCGAACTGCCCCAAGGCCAAATGCTGGGGATCATCGGCCCTAATGGCGCCGGTAAATCCACCTTACTGCGCTGTCTATATCGTTATTTGACCCCAAGCCAAGGGGATATCACCTTATTTGGCCGAGCGGTGGGCGACTTTTCGGCGCGATCCTTTGCCCAGCAAGTGGCGGTGGTGCTGCAAGACACGCCGCACCATTTTGACATGACCACGGCGCAGCTGGTGGCGCTAGGGTTGACGCCCCATAAGGGGGCGTTTTCGCTCACCAGCGACCAAGACAAGCACGATGTGCGCCGCGCCTTAGCCACAGTAGGTTTAACCGCGTTGGCCGACCAAGGGTATGAGCAACTTTCTGGCGGCGAGAAACAACGGGCGTTAATCGCCCGCGCCATAGTGCAAAAGCCCAAGCTGTTGATCCTCGATGAGCCCACTAATCATTTAGATATCCGTTATCAAATACAGATCTTAGAGCTACTGCGTAGCTTAGAGATGACGGTGGTTATCTCGATCCATGACCTTAATTTAGCCAGCGCCCTGTGTGACCAATTGCTGCTGCTCGACCAAGGCCACGCAGTTGCCCAAGGCCGCCCAAATGAGGTGTTGACCGAGCAGCGTATTGCCGAGGTCTTTGAGGTGTGCTGCCAAGTGAGCCCGCACCCACAACACGGTAATCCGCAAATTAATTACTTTTATGGCTACCATAATGTCACCCAAGGGGAGACGCCATGATGCGCTCGCCCGGATTATCGGCCAGCGAGCGCCTTTGGCGCGGCCTGCTATTGGTCACAGGGTTTGGGGGATTAAGCCTAATGACGCCGCTGTTAGCCGCCAGTTTTGGTGCGGCGCACATCGACTTTAACCAAGTGGTCGATGTGGTGCTGGCCACCCTTGGCGGTGAGCGTCCAAGCAGCGTCACCGCCCGCATTGTGATGGAGCTGCGGATGCCGCGCATCGCGCTGGCGTTTATCGCCGGTTTTGGTTTAGCCATCGCCGGCGCCGTGCTGCAAACTGTGACCCGCAATCCACTGGCCGACCCTTATCTTTTTGGCATCTCTTCTGGCGCCTCCTTTGGTGCCGTAGTGGTGCTTACCCTGTTTGGCGGTGCGGGCGCGCTATCGAACGCCTTATCCATATCATGGCTTGGCAGCGTCAGCCTGCCGGTGGGCGCCTTTATTGGCGCCAGTCTCGCAGTGCTGATGGTATTGGCCTTGTGCGGCCGCGCCATGAGCACTCAAATCGAGCGCATGCTGCTTTCTGGGGTGGCGATCTCCTTTATGTTTGGTGCGCTCACCAGTTTATTACTCTATTTTTCGGGCCCTCAGGCGGCCGCCTCTGTGCTGTTTTGGAGCTTGGGCAGTTTTGCCAAGGCCAGTTGGTCTGGCTTGGGGCTGCCCTTGTTGGTGGTGGCCGGTGCAACTGTGATCATATTGCTGTTTAAACGCCAGATAGTTGCCATGAAAGCCGGTGATGAAACCGCCCACACTTTAGGGATCGATGTGCAGCGCCTGCGCCTAGCCATGTTGCTTTTGTGCTCGTTAATCACTGCCGTGCTGGTGGCTAACTGTGGCGGAATCGGCTTTGTAGGTTTGATGATCCCGCATATGGTGCGCCTGTTGCTGCCTGGTCGCTTCGCCTTGTTGACCACAGGGTTGGTGGGCGGGCTGTTTATGATCTGGGTCGATGTATTAGCCCGTTGCTTGCTGAGTTACCAAGAGCTGCCTATCGGCATTATTACCGCGGTGATCGGCAGTGTGTTTTTCTTGTTTATTTTAGGCAGCAAGCGCCGCGGCTAAAGACGAGGCCAGCTGCAGACCCGTTAAGGATATAACCCATGTTTAGCGTAACGCCGGTGAACCACCAATTTGATGGCGAGATTCAGCAAAAAATCGATTGTAAAACCAAGCCATTAGGCGCATTGGGCCGACTCGAACCCTTGGCGCTGCAAGTGGCGCAGGTGCTGGGGGCAACGTGCCCGACTATTAAGCAGCCTAAGCTGCTGGTGTTTGCCGGCGATCACGGTATTGCCTGCGCGGGCGTGTCGATTGCCCCTAGCGAAGTGACCACCCAGATGGTGCTTAATTTTCTGCATGGCGGCGCGGCCATCAATGTGTTTTGTGCCCAAGCAGGCTTTGCGATGGAGGTGATCGATTGTGGTATAGCCCATCCAGTTACAGGCCATGAGGCACTTATCGATCAGCGCCTTGGCGCCGGCACGCGCGCGTTTCATCTCGAGGCGGCCATGTCAGCTTCCTGTGTTGAGCAAGGCTTTGCTATGGCGAAGGCGCGGGTGGCCTTGCATCATGACAATGGTACAAATCTCATTGCTTTTGGCGAGATGGGCATTGGCAATACCTCATCGGCGGCGGCGATTATGGCGGCGCTCTTACCTGTGGATGTCGCCGCTTGTGTTGGGCGCGGCACTGGTATCGACAGCGAAACCTTGCAGCGTAAACAGGCCTTAATCACTCAAGCCATACAGCTACATCAAGGGCAATTAAACACACCACAGCAGATATTGGCGGCGCTGGGCGGTTTTGAAATTGTGCAGATGACCGGTGCCATGTTGGCGGCGGCCGAGCTGAAAATGCTGATCTTGGTCGATGGCTTTATTGCCACCACCGCCGCATTACTGGCGGTGACCATCGCCCCTGCGGCGCGTGATTACATGATTTTTGCCCATCAATCAGATGAGGCTGGGCATCAGTTGATGCTGCAACATCTGCAAGCTGAGCCGCTATTACAGTTAGAGATGCGTTTAGGTGAAGGCACAGGGGCGGCGCTGGCCTTACCCTTAGTGCGCGCTGCTGCGGCGTTTTATAACGAGATGGCGAGCCTGCAAGATGTTGGCATCGCGATTTAATCCATTTAACCAGCGATTTAGAACATTGCACTAAACAGGGCAAGCGGACGGGAGTGAAGCAGATGCTGCATAAAGAGTTAAGCCTATTTTTGATTGCCATGGGCTTTTTTACCCGCATTTCTATGCCTCGCTGGGTCGAGGTTAACGGCCAGCGGCTCAATCAGGCGAGCCGTTACTTTGGCTTGGTGGGCGTGCTGGTAGGGGCGATAAGCGCGCTGGTTTATACGCTGGCCAGCATGGTGCTGCCCAGCAGCGTTGCCATCATCTTGGCGATGGTAACCAGTGTGCTGGTGACTGGCGGCTTTCATGAAGATGGCCTCGCCGATACCGCCGACGGTTTTGGCGGTGGCTGGACGCTGGCAGATAAGCTCAACATCATGAAAGACTCGCGGGTCGGCACCTATGGCTTGTTGGCCTTAGTGTTTGCGCTGTTGTTTAAGTTTGTGCTGCTCAGCGAAATCGCCCTGTATCAGGCCGATTTAGTGGCGGCGGCGCTGATAGTGGCCCATTGCCTTAGCCGAGTCGTGGCGGCGTCGCTGATTTTTTCTGAGCCTTATGTGCGTGAAGATGCCAGCAGTAAGAGTAAGCCGCTGGCACAATCGCAAACCGTCAATGAGTTGCTGATATTGCTGGCCAGCGGAGTGATCACCTTATGGGTGGCGGGCATCGCCAATGCGCTGAGTTTGTGCGCCTTGCTGTTGCTGGTGCGTTACCTGCTTATCCGCGGTTTTAGGCGTCAAATTGGTGGCTACACGGGCGATACCTTAGGCGCGGCGCAGCAGGTGGCAGAGCTTACCTGTTACCTGTTTATCTTGGCCATCACCCTATGATCCATTTGGTATTAGGTGGTGCGCGCAGTGGTAAATCCAGCCATGGTGTGGCGTTGGTATCGCACTATGTTGCCCGCGGCTCCGAGGCGTTATTTATCGCTACTGCCCAGGCCTTTGACGATGAGATGACGGCGCGGATTGCACGTCATCAAGCCGAGCGTGCGGGCGATGAGATTGCATGGCGCATGCTTGAGTGTCCACTGGATTTAAGTGAATGTTTGGCTCAGCAGGCTCACGCTAAGCAGGTGATCTTAGTCGATTGTCTTACTTTGTGGCTGACCAATCAGTTGCTCAGCGACGAGCATGACTGGCCGCAGGTGAAGGCGCAGTTGCTGGCAACCCTTACGGCGCTCCCGGGCGATGTTATTTTAATCTCCAATGAGGTGGGCAGCGGCATAGTCCCAGCCGATCCCTTGAGCCGGCGCTTTGTCGATGAAGCCGGTTGGTTGCATCAGGCGATAGCGGCCCTTGCCGATGAGGTAACCTTAGTCACCGCTGGCCTGCCGATGCGCTTAAAGGGATAAGCAATAAGATGATGAGACGATGAGTCAATCCAATAACAATGCTATGCAAAATAAAGCCGTGGCCAACGTCTTGATGGTGCAGGGCACCACATCAGATGCGGGCAAGAGCACCTTAGTGGCTGGCCTGTGTCGTTACTTTGCCCGTAACGGGGTCAAGGTGGCGCCCTTTAAGCCGCAAAATATGGCGCTAAACAGCGCGGTGACCGCCGATGGTGGTGAGATTGGCCGCGCGCAGGCGTTGCAAGCGGTGGCCTGTGGCTTAGCACCGCACACCGATTTTAATCCTATTTTATTAAAGCCAAGTTCCGACACCAGCTCGCAGGTGATAGTACAAGGTAAAGCCCTTTCCCATATGGACGGTCAAGCCTATTTTGGCAAAAATGCCGCAGGGTATCGCATCAAGGCGATGGCAGCTGTGCTCGACTCGCTATCAAGGTTAACGGCGCAGTATGAGCTTGTCATGGTCGAGGGGGCGGGGAGCCCTGCAGAGATCAATCTACGTGAGGGCGACATTGCCAACATGGGCTTTGCCGAAGCGGTCGATTGCCCGGTTATCTTGATCGCCGATATCGATAAAGGCGGCGTGTTTGCCCATATCGTTGGCACCTTAGCCTTGTTGTCCGACTCCGAGCGTGCGCGAATTAAAGGGGTGGTGATTAACCGTTTTCGCGGCGACATTAGCCTGCTGCAATCGGGATTAGATTGGCTAGAAGCTGAGATCAATAAACCTGTATTAGGGGTACTGCCTTATCTAAATGACCTTTATCTGGACGCCGAAGATGCCCTTATGGTCGCACCGCAAAAATCTACTCACCCTAAGTTTAAGGTGTTGGTATTGGTGTGGCCGCGCATTAGCAATCATACCGATTTCGATGCCTTGCGCTTACACCCTGATATTGAGTTTAGTTATTTAACCGTCACATCTGCGTTTGATGGCACGGCGCCCCAAGCGGACCTGATTATTTTACCCGGCAGCAAGAGCGTGCGCCAAGATTTAGCGACTATGCTGGGTAATGGCTGGGACACATTGCTGCAAACTCATCTTAGGTATGGCGGCAAGGTCATTGGGATCTGCGGCGGCTATCAGATGCTGGGGCTGGCCATTGACGATCCGTTAGGTGTCGAGGGCGAGGCCGGCGAGAGTGAGGGGCTGGGGCTTTTGCCGCTGGTCACCGAATTAACCGCCACTAAGCGTTTGGCGCAGGTATCGGGCGTATTGAATTTGCTAGGCGAACAAGCCAAGGTGAGTGGGTATGAGATCCACTGTGGTCAATCCCAACATTTAGGCCAGGGGCAAAGCCTACTGCGTCTGCGCGCCGATGATGGCAATCATGGGGTTGATATCGAAGATGGCGCTTTATCCGCTGATGGGCAGATATTGGGCACCTATCTGCATGGCATTTTTGATCAGCCCAAGGCGTGCCAGCTACTGCTGCGCTGGGCGGGAATGACCCACGCCCCCGCCATCGATATCGATGAGCTTAGGCAGCAACAATTAGATCGCTTAGCCGATATGTTGGCCGACAATATGGACATGGACAGGCTGCAGCAGCTTATCGCTAACGTCTAAGCCCAGTATAAAATGAGCCCAATATAAGTAAGGTGAGCTGAGTATTAGCTTTAAAAATTAACCCAATTACAAGCCGTTACATCACGGCGATACCACACAAGAGACAAAGATGATGACGGATATTAACAAGGGTGAAAACAATCACCAGAGCAGCACTGATAATAGCCCTGAGCGCGATCACGATAGCAGAGAGCAGGATAAAGCCGAGCGTCATAAGGCGCGCCAACAAAAAGTGAAGGCGGCGGTCGATGCCAAAATTGCTCAGGCGCAAACGGAAAAGGGTGTGCTGTTAGTGTTAACCGGTAACGGCAAAGGCAAGTCAACAGGCGGCTTTGGCAATATTACCCGCGCAGTGGGTCACGGCAAAAAAGCCGCCGTGGTGCAGTTTATCAAGGGCAATTGGCCTTGTGGTGAACGCGCCGTATTAGAAAAAGTCGGGGTAGCGTTTCATGTTATGGGCACAGGCTTTACCTGGGAGACACAAGATAAAGCCAAAGACACCGCGGCGGCGCAAAGCGCTTGGGAAGCGGCCGAAACCTTGCTTAAAGACGACAGTATCGACATTATTTTACTCGATGAACTGACCTACATGGTGAGCTATCACTATATTGAGCTCGAGCGGGTCCTTGAGGCACTTAAAAATAGGCCGCCGATGCAGCATGTGATCATCACTGGCAGGGCGTGCCATCGCGCCATTATTGAGTTAGCCGATACTGTGAGCGAAGTGCAGCCGATAAAACATGCCTTTGAGGCCGGAGTTAAAGCGCAAATCGGATTTGATTATTAAGTTAGAGAGAGTTTGGACTAGTGAGTTAAAGGCTAAGGTACTTTTGCTCCAAAGTGTGCTGGCCTTGGAATGAAGAACGATGACATTTGTTTGAGTAGCGGCTGGCTGCATTTTTATTTATTGATGTGCTTTGAAGACGCACCTTAATGGCAATCTATCACCTGCGGTGAGCTTATGTGCAAACACTTCTGCGACACGGTGAGTGAAGCGTAGCTTCGCGCTAACGAACGAGAGGCATGGACGCCGAACTGGCTTTTAGACATGGACGTTGTTCAAGCACAATCCCTGTGGGCTCTACGCCAGCATCCCTGCTGGCAAAGGCCGCAGCCGCGTTTACACTTGGTATCGAACGTTTCTTCGATTTGGCTGCATTTGGTGTGAATTCAGAGTTAAATGCTAACGTGCTTTTGCCCCTTTATCATTTATAACAATTACTCATTCGAACTTTGTGTTTCTGTGTTTACCTTATATTTATTAATGCGGAAAGCAAAAGATAAGGCCCTAGTAACTTGTCTTGTAGTATGCCTTAAAGACTATCAAGAGGGCTTATGACCCCAGTATGATGGCCACCAATCACATGGGTATATATCTCGGTTGTTTTGACATCACTGTGTCCCAATAACTCTTGGATGGTACGAATGTCATGCCCTTTGAGTAATAAAGATGTTGCAAATGAATGGCGGAAAGTATGGGCGGTAACGCGCTTATCTATACCACTGTTAGTGGTAGCTTGCCTTAATGCACGTGAAAAAGCCGTTGGATGAATATGGTGTCTGCACACGTAGTTGTCACTTGGGTGCATACAACGGCGGCTAGCAGGAAAGATATATTGCCAATGAAACTTAGAGGCGTTACTGCGGTATTTTCTGATGAGAGAGATGGGCAATGAAGCAAGTCCAAAGCCATCTGACAAATCCGTCTCGTGGAGCTTTTTTACCTGTTTTATTTGTGACTTTAGAGTATCAATCAATCCGTTAGGTAGCATACAAACTCGATCTTTTTGCCCTTTACCTCGGTACACAAAGATAGATTTAGTGGTTAGATCAATATCTTTTACCCTAAGTTTTAAGGCTTCCTTTAATCTTAGCCCTGAGCCAAATAGGATGGCACCAATTAAATAGTGGCAGCCTGACAAATTGCTGATGATCAGTTTTGCTTCTTCGTTAGACAATACCTGCGGTATTCGTTTAGGGGCTTTTGCATAGGGAAATTGTAACTCATTGGGCTCCACTTTTAACACATGGCGACAAGCAAATACAATGGCACATAGGGCCTGTTTCTGGGTGCTCGCCGACACTTCACACTCCACAGCTAAAAAGCAGAGAAATTGTTCAATCAAAGCGGGGGTTATATCAGCGCCATGACGAATATTGCAATGTCGAATGAAATAGCGGTTCCAATAGAGGTAGGATTTTTCTGTTTGATAGCTGTAATGGCGTACCCTGATCTCTGTCCGTATAGCCTCCAAAAATGTTAATTGCCCCATAACCGTTACCTCACTAGTGAACTGTATGTATATACAGTTATAATTCAAGTTAAGATAATTACCATGAAAAAGATGCATAAATCGTTTGATTGGCGCATCGATAATACTAACTTTTAAACATTAACTCATTATTATCAATAGTTTGTAATATATATAAAAGTGTTATGCAGACCTCGTAAACACCTATGCATCTTTTTTATCTGTTAAATTGTCATATTTAACCTGTATTTTTTGTTAAATAAAATATTTACAACAAACACTTACAAGTGATATTTTGACGAAGAGACTTACAAGAAAGCAGGAGGTTATCCTGCTGCTAATCAATAAGCTGTTAAATGGCTGTTCTTAAAGTATTTATAAAATGGGTTTTCTGCAAACTGATTTTTGATCTGTAAATTGCGAAGTGTGTTTGCTTTTCTTCGTTCATAAATCATCGAAAACCTGTTATTTTACAACACTTAAAATGTAATTCGTCTTTTATAAACTTGTTTCACGCCAAGTGCGGTAGCGTGTCTGGTTTTCAAAACCTGACAAATTTATAGTATTAAATATGGGTTTAACTTTGTTCGTCAACGCGCGTCGTTGAATGTGAAATTAAATCTAAAAAAGGCAATTAAATCGTGGTGAATTGGCAATTCGTTTCACACTAAATGGGCCAGTTAACAAGCAATTTAAACGGAACTAAAACGGCTGGCTACGTTTCGCTCCGCTTCACAGTATAGCCAACCATTTTAGTCCGCTTAATTGGACGTTAGCACTCATGGAGAACTCGAAGCATGTTTGAAGATTTAGGATTAATTGTTGGGATCATCGGTACTGCAATTGCTATATACCAAGCAGCTATTATCAATGAGTCAAAGAAAAGAAAAAATGAACTTCAATACCTTTTTGCTGGAATAAATGCTGCTGCCGTTCAAAAACAGCAAGCGTGGCAAAATCAAATTGCGTTATTGCCTAAGCCGTCAACACCTGAAGAATGGGCAGTAGCACATTCATATATAAGAGCACGAGATGATATGGCCGAAATTGCCAATTTAACTAGTGCCTTAGAGGGGACTATTGATCCCGACAACTCCGCAATTGTTTCCATGATGGATAAATATAAAACGATAGTAGATAAAAATAACCTAATGAGCCCACCAACAGGTTTCGAATCTGCTGCAAAAAGTGCTAACAAGTCAAGTCAGCAGGACGCCAGCGAAGCTGGCGCCTCTGCTTGAGGCGTTATGTTGCAAGGAAGATTCCTAGTTTGGTGAAATTTCGAAAAGTAGTTTTTGGCCTCTCAGTAATATCCTTGTTCTTGTTTTTCCTACTTCATTATTTGGGTCATAGCAAAGAGTCTTTAATCAGTGTTTATGTATTTATCTTTTTCTGGGGCATAGAAAAATGTTTATCTTGGAAACTAGGTTATAAAATTGGAATTGGACCAATGGTAGCAATACCATCAAACGCAGATAGAAAATTAAGGTTGCTCGGGTTAGTCTGGGGCTTGTTGTTTTTAAGTATCGGTGTTTTTAATCTGTTCAAAGTAGTAGCAACATAACAAGAAAATTAAGCGGGACTGCTAACAGTTGGCTCGGTTCCGCTTCGCTTCACATTTTAGCCAACTGTTTATCAGCCCCTTATTTGGGCGTTAGGTGAAATATAGATCTTAACATCGGAGGTTTTAAATGATTCCAGGCAATAGAAATCCGAACATTAACGGGAGTTTAAATCCCAATATCAATGGCTCAATAAACCCGAATATCAATGGAAGCTTGAACCCAAACATCAACGGGTCAATAAATCCGAATATAAATGGTAGCATTAACCCAAGAATTAATGGCTCACTTAATCCAAATATAAATGGCAGCCTCAATTATTCAATTAATGGATCGTTGAACCCTTCCATCAATGGCAGCATCAACCCTTCAATAAATGGATCAATAAACCCGAGCATCAATGGCAATATTGATGGCTATTATCTATTTAATCTAAGCAACAGCGTTATAGGGTACCTGTTTCCAGCGGGAGAAAACCTGTATGTACGCTACGATTCAAGTTTGAATCACATAGGTACTGCGGCATCAAATGGTGAAGGAGTCGTCTTGCTTTTTGACAAAAGAAACAGCTGGGAAGGTCATATGGTTGCTTGCGGAGATAATAACTATGTTATTTTCAACACATTGAATCAGTGGGTTGGATTTACCAGCTGAATCACCTAACAAACAAAGGCAGCATCGCCCTGAGGGTTGGACGCGCTAACGCGCGCCGCTGCTTTGGGCGTTATGTTTTTCGAGAGTGAATATTAAGATAGATAATGAATAATCAGAAAAAATTAAAAAAGTACGCTAATCAATTTATCGAAAGGTTAAAGCCTAGTGTTCGTGGTGGATATAACATATCAGCCAAGATACACCCTGCAATAGGTAAAGGTGCTATCTTAGAGTTTGAGATTAATGATGATAAGAAAAGTAAAATTACTCTTACGCCTAATGTGACATCGATTAATAAAACATTAGAAGGGATTGAGCAGCGACTAATTTCAGGTAATCTTAATAACGTTAGCTTTTCAGGCACTAATGTCTATATGGAAGGGAATCGAATTCTCTTGATCAAAGGAGAAGATGATCATGATAGTTGGAATAACTCAGCAGTAGAGGATGACATTAAGAGAATAGTTTCTCCAAGTGGGGAGATGTCGTGAATACCGAATTAAGGATTGATGAAACACTGGGAAAATTGGATCAGCGACTATTTATATTAGAATCTACAAATACATGGCAAGACTGGTTTGGTAAGCACCCTGGGATTGTGATTGGCGGTGTTATAGCAACTTTAACAACAACGCTTGTAACTGGCTTTTGGTATTACCATACATATGAAGTTAATCGAATTGAATCTAGACATAATGTTGAGATTTCACGGCTAGTTAAGATAAATGAAGAGAAAATAAAGTGGCTAAAAGAGCAAGATTTAAAAGAAGATCTTGCTGCTACAGAAAAATGTAAACTAGAAAAATCGCGCGTGAATCATAAGTTAGATCAGTGCAAGGTATCACAAAACATAACAAGCAGCAGCAAGCCGACTTCGTAAACTGTCACGCTTTTTGTTCCAAAAAGCCCGCCAGTTTACGAAGCGGTTGTGCTGGGCGTTATAAGTAAATCAAAGTAAGGAGTTTTAAATGGATATTAATGCTACTTCACTAGGTCAAATAATTGCCCTTATTATTTTTATTATGCCGTTAATCTTATCTTTAAAGTCAAAAGCTGTATCCGGTTATCATAAACTGGCTTGGTTCTTTCTGACTTTGTTTTTTTCTTGGTTAGGCTTCCTTGTATTTTATTTTACGATTGTTAAAGCTAAGTCGTATGAAAGTGGTAAAAATCATTCATAGTTATAGAAAATAAATAGACATATATGGACGCTCCCAGTTAGTCAAGGCTGTACTTCGCTAACCGAGGCAGTTTTGCCTTAGTTTCTATTTGTTCTTGGCTCTCGTTCAGTGCTTATTGATTGACTCTTTCGCTTTAAGCAACGCTTTTAAAAGTAGCGAATACATAGACAGGCATAGTTAATGCTCTAGCCAAAAGAGTTTGCCATCCGCATCATAAAACTCACTATTTAGACTCAAATAAACCGTTTTCCTTATCCATAAATAACAATAGGCGTTGAAAGTGTATTTGCCGATGTAGGGCATGACAATGTGTATTGATATTGGTTAGTAACTTAGTTATGTTATTGATTGGTAACGGATGTGCATCTATTTGGTAGCATTTATTAAAAAGGAATTAATATGTCTAAAAATTGGAAATGCCCCAAATGTGATTGTTGTGATTATGATACGGATACTATTGCAACGACGGGAAGTGGTTGGTCTAAAATATTTGATATGCAAAACCGAAAATTTACTGCTGTAATTTGCACTAACTGTACTTATACCGAATTTTATCGCGGTAAGACGAGTGCCTTAGGTAATATTTTCGATCTATTCACTAATTAATCAAAGCTGATAAAAGTTAAGTGGACGCCATCCATGGGCTCAATCTTGTTTGGCTTAACATTGAAGTCCACCGTTTGGCTCTTTTAAGGGCAATTTCATTTGGCCATTGCCTCTAAGGTTAACATTGGGGATGGGGACCGGTACCTGAAAGTGATGTTATTCTGCCTACTCTATCCAAGTGAACAGGACGCGGTTTATGATCAGTTGCGCTAATTATGACTACATAGAGATAGTTTGCTTGTTTAATTATCCTGTCGAAATCACATTAAAATCGGGTGAGGCCATCACAGGAAAAGCTATTGATACCGCAAAAAATCATCAAGGTGAAGAGTGCATAAAACTCAAGATTGAACACGATGATTTATTGGTTGTTTTAGACTCGATGGCAAAGCTAACGATTGTCGTTGATAACCCCCATTTTAAGGAAGTTTTATTCGACTAAGTCGGCAGCGGCTTCGTTCAGAAGTATCTGCACATCCCCAGCTTATGCAGGTCTGTTTCCACCACCGAGCGTATAGCGATATACTCCTGACCCAGAAAAAGAACCTATGCTATTGCTTATGTCTGGCTTGGATTGCTGCACCATCAGCAGCTTCTAGCTAGCGGCCGAGGATTGAGGTAAGCAGCGCGAGATGCGATTAAAGGATAAGAATAAAATGATAAAAAAATGGATGTTAGCCCTGCTATTAAGCTGGCCTGTAGTGGCATTGGCCGCCCCCGCGAGCAGGATTATCGCCCTGTCGCCCCATGGCGTTGAGATGCTTTATGCCATTGGCGCGGGTGATAATATTGTCGCCACCACAGATCACGCCGATTTTCCCGAGGCGGCAAAGCAGATCCCCCGCATCGGTGGCTATTATGGGATTCAAATTGAGCGGGTGATTGAGCTCAACCCAGACTTAATTGTGGTGTGGGGCAGTGGCAATAAGGCCGAAGAGATTGAGCGTCTAAGCCAATTAGGCTACCCCATTTATAACAGCGACCCTAAATCGTTGACCGCAGTGGCAGAGGATTTACTGGCATTGGGACAGCTCACCGGCCATGAGGCGCAGGCGC
This sequence comes from Shewanella sp. 492, assembly GCF_059338445.1. NCBI lineage: Bacteria > Pseudomonadati > Pseudomonadota > Gammaproteobacteria > Alteromonadales > Shewanellaceae > Shewanella > Shewanella sp. 492. The sequence continues at coordinate 3,202,144 of NZ_CM181702.1, read as the reverse complement.
AAAAGGTGGCCAGCCAGTATCAGCAGCAGTTGCAACAATTGCGACAGCAAAACCAAGATAAGCCACAGGTGAAGGTGTTTTATCAGTTATGGTCGACGCCGCTAATGACGGTGGCCAAAGGCAGTTGGATAGAGCAGATCATCGAGGTGTGTCATGGCGAGAATGTGTTTGCCGATGCAGCCAGCGCCTATCCGCAGGTGAGCCTCGAAGCCGTGCTATTGAAGATGCCACAGGTGATTTTGCAAAGCCAAGATAAAGGCAATGTCAATGGGGTAGACTGGTCGAGTTGGCAGGAGATCCCGGCGGTAAAACAGCAGCACATTTATCAACTTAATGCCGATTTATTACATCGCGCTGCGCCGCGCGCTATCTTAGGTATCCAGGCGCTGTGCCAAGCGCTAGATAAGGCGCGCTCATAAAGTGCGGTGATTAACCCCTTGCCCGTTATTTGCTAAAAGGAATATGCATCATGACCATTTTATTAACTTGTTTATTGTTAGCCATGTTACTGCCTTATTTGGCCAAGGGGCCGGTGGCGGTAGCTATGGCAAAGTTGGGGGGCTATGACAATCATCAACCTAGAGCCCAGCAAGCGCAGTTAACTGGCTTTGGCGCGCGAGCGGTCGCTGGGCATCAAAATGCCTTTGAATCGCTACTGATTTTTGGCTTGTCGGTGTTGAGCGTGATCGCGCTAGATAAGGTGAATGACACTGTGGCGTTACTTGCTGTGGGGCATATTATTGCGCGGGTCGCTTACCATATTTTGTATCTGCTGGATAAAAGCACCTTACGCTCGCTTTCTTGGTCGGTCGCCATCGGCTGCAGCTTTGCCATTTTTGCTCAAGCCTTTTAATGGTCTTTCATCGGCCGATTGCCGCTGCTATCGGCGCTTGGCTCAGATTAGCTTGGCTTAGTTAAGATTAGCTTGGCGTTAGCATAAGCGTATCGTGCCCATAAAAAACACCGCCGTGATGGCGGTGTTTTGTTATCTAGCTTGGCCATTAGCCCAAGCCCTAACGTGGTGTGCGATTTTCATCGCCCAGTGAGTAAGCTCTGGCATATCGACAGTCACGCAAGCCTATAGGCTGTTTGGCTTAGTCTTCGACTTGCCACTCGATGCGCTCGCCTGCGCGAATCGGCACCACACCTGTCTCACCCAGTGGATAAGTGGCTGGCACATCCCAGCTGCGTTTTACTAGGGTGATGGTGTCGCTGTTGCGCGCTAGGCCGTAAAAGTCAGGGCCGTTGAAGCTGGCAAATCCTTCCAGCTTATCGAGTGCATTAACCGACTCAAATGCCTCGGCGTACAGCTCGATAGCCGCATGAGCGGTATATGAGCCGGCGCAGCCACAGGCGGCTTCTTTACGATCTTTGGCATGAGGCGCCGAATCTGTGCCTAAGAAGAACTTTTTGCTGCCACTGGCCGCCGCAGCCAGCAGTGCCTGCTGGTGAGTGTTGCGCTTTAAAATGGGCAAGCAGTAAAAATGCGGACGAATACCACCGGCTAACATATGGTTACGGTTATACAGCAAGTGATGGGCGGTGATGGTTGCGGCCACATTGTCTGGCGCGCTCATCACAAAGTCGACCGCATCCTTGGTGGTGATATGTTCAAGCACAATTTTCAGCTTGGGAAAATCCTGCACCACTTGCTTTAAGGTGTTCTCGATGAAAATGGCTTCTCTGTCGAAGATATCGATTGATGAGTCGGTGACTTCACCATGGACCAAAAACAGCATCCCCACCTCTTGCATCGCCTCAAGCACTGGGTAGATGTTGTTCACATCGGTCACGCCAGAATCTGAGTTGGTGGTGGCGCCCGCAGGGTACAACTTAGCGGCAACCACTTTGCCAGAGGCTTTGGCGGCGCGAATATCCTCGGCCGTGGTGTTGTCGGTTAAATACAGCACCATTAACGGCTCAAAGTTGGTGGTGGTGACCGCTTTGATACGCTCATAGTAGGCCATGGCGCTGTCAAGGTTAGTGGCGGGTGGCACTAGGTTTGGCATGATGATCGCGCGGCCCATATAGCGGCCAGTGTCTCTAACGGTATCGGCAAGCACGTCGCCATCGCGTAGGTGAACATGCCAGTCGTCGGGGCGAGTAATGGTTATTGTGGTCATTGAGGTATCTTTCTTTGGCGTAGAGTGGCTGGATCTTATGTGGCTAAGCGAGCGCTGTAAAGAGCCAAAAGGGCACTTATTGACGCTCAATCGGCGATAAATCATCTGTTTATCTCCTTCTTTAGTCATAATTACGACGGTTTCACATCATTAACCCATTAACTGTGTTACTCCAATATGAATAATGAAAATCTGATCTCTTAGGTTTTTCTAATAAAAGAATTTTGCATGTACCTATAGATGTAATACACTCGTCGGCTCATAAAAACTGAGCTCGTTGCCTTGCACAACCGCTGTTAGTCGATTGAGGCAGGCCAATCAAGCTAAGGGCTCAGTTACTCGAAAAGCCGAAGCACCCGGGGCACCGCGACATAGGCCAAGGTGAATTTGAATCGCAAGTCAGGAGACAGTAAATGAACAAGTTATTGATTATTGGTGGTGTTGCCGGTGGGGCATCGGCTGCGGCTCGCGCCAGACGATTAAGTGAAGATGCTGAAATTATTATGTTTGAGCGCGGCGAATATGTCTCTTTTGCCAACTGTGGCTTGCCTTATCATATCAGTGGTGAAATCAGTGAACGTAGTGCCTTAGTGTTGCAAACTCCAGAGAGTTTTAAGGCGCGCTTTAATGTGGATGTACGGGTGCAGCATGAAGTGCTTGCTATCGATAAGACGGCTAAAACAGTGACGGTTAACAATTTACGCACTGGCGAGCAGTATACCGAGCACTTTGACGCCTTAGTGTTGTCACCGGGCGCAGCGCCTATTACGCCGCCGATCCCAGGGCTTAATAATCCGCTGACGTTTTCGCTGCGTAATATCCCAGACATGGATCGCATTTTAGCGGCATTGAAACAGCAGCAACCGCAACATGTGACAGTGGTGGGCGGCGGCTTTATTGGCCTAGAGATGATGGAGGCACTGCGCCATCTGAATATCGAGGTCACGCTGTTGGAGTTGTCTAATCAGGTGATGATGCCAGTGGATCTTGAAATGGCTAATCTGCTCCATCAAGAAATTGTTGAGCATGGCGTAGATTTACGTTTGAACTGCGGCCTTAGCGCTGTTGAGCAAATCGAAGGTGGTTTACAGCTTTCGCTGAGCACAGGTGACACATTAACAACGGGCATGTTAATTACCGCGATTGGGGTCAAGCCTGAGACACGTCTTGCGGTCGAAGCCGGATTGGCGATTGGCGAGTTGGGCGGCATTTTAGTCGACGATAAGATGCGTACCAGCGACAGCGCTATTTTTGCGGTTGGGGATGCTGTTGAGGAGTTTGATTTACTCACAGGTGAGAAGGCATTAATCCCACTGGCAGGCCCAGCAAATCGTCAGGGACGCATAGCCGCCAATAATATTTTCGGCGCTGATGACAGCTACAACAAAACCCAAGGCACGGCGATTTGCCGCGTGTTCGATCTGGCGGTAGCCAATACCGGCCTGAATGAAAAACGCCTGCAAAAATCAGCCATCGGCTTTGATAAAATTTATGTACATGGTGCTAGCCATGCCAGCTATTTTCCTGGGGCGCATCCGGTGTCATTGAAGCTGCTTTACAGCACTGAAGATGGCAAGATTCTAGGCGCGCAGGCCGTGGGTAAAGATGGGGTCGATAAGCGCATCGATGTGCTGGCCGTTGCGATTAGAGCTGGGCTGACGGTTTATGATATGCAAGATATGGAGCTGACTTATGCGCCGCCTTTTGGCTCGGCTAAAGATGTGCTCAATCAGGCGGGTTTCGTGGCCGCCAATATCTTAAAGGGCGACAGCCGAGTGTGTCATAGTGAAGAAATTGATGCTCGCAACCCTGCGCAGTGGCTGCTTGATATTCGTAATCCAGGTGAATTAACCAAGATGGGCGCCATTGAAGGGGCGGTCAATATTCCGTTAGATCAATTGCGCGATCGGTTAGATGAACTGCCTAAAGATAAAGAGATCTTAGTATTTTGCTATGTTGGCCTACGCGGTCACGTGGCATACCGTATGTTGGTTAATCATGGCTTTAAAGCCAAAAACTTAACCGGGGGTTACAAAACGTACTTAATGGCCAATGCACATTATTAAGGCGCGTATCTAGGCTCATTCGACTTAAATCGATTGAGCTTATTAAATTTTATAAGTTATTGAAGGTGAAAGGAGTATTCGATGTTTTCATCCTATGTTATTGCATTATGCGGTGGCTTATTAGTGGGGCTAGGGGCGATTTTACTGCTCCTGCTCAATGGCCGCATTGCCGGCATTAGTGGTATTTTATCGGGCGCGCTATGGGGCAGCGATGACAGCAAGACCCAAGCCAAAGGCTTGGGCTGGCAATGGTATTTTCTGGGCGGGTTATTGCTTAGTGGTGCCATCATGGGCGCACCGCTTGAGGCGATATTTGGCCTTGCGCCTATCGAGTTAAGCTCAGTGTTGCAGTCGACTCCGTTACTGCTTATCTCGGGTGTTTTAGTGGGATTAGGCTGCGCGATTGGCAGTGGCTGTACGAGTGGCCACGGCATTTGTGGCGTTGGCCGCTTATCGCCCCGCTCGATGGTGGCGACACTGGTGTTTATGCTGATGGGTGTTATTTCTGCGGTAGTTTTCCACTAAGGTGTTGAGATGAAAAAGATTGTTGCACTATTTTGTGGTGTATTATTTGGTACAGGTTTAATGCTCTCTGGGCTGGCCGATCCCGCTAAAGTGATTGGCTTTTTAAATGTGAGTCTACTGCTGAGCGGCGAGTGGGACCCGACCTTGCTGTTTGTGATGTCTGGCGGTTTGGCAGTTTATTTACCCTTGTATCTGCTGGTGGTTAAGCCTCGTGTGCAGGCTAAGCTTGGCCCCGTATTTGATAAGTGTTACCACCTGCCCACCAAGCGCGCTATTGATGCGCCCTTGGTCATTGGGGCTGCCTTGTTTGGTTTAGGCTGGGGCATGATAGGTATCTGTCCTGGGCCATCGATTGTTAATTTAGCCCATCTGGACCTGCCTATGGTGTTATTTGTTGTGGCGATGATCGTCGGGGCCTATATTGGCCGGCAGATGAATCGAACCCTGCCACTGACGGCCAGCAGTCGCCAGTAGTGTTGCTTATCAACAGCAGTAAAAAGCCTCCTAACGGAGGCTTGTTGTCTATTGGAACAGGGCCTATCGGGGCGAGCTTATTGAGCGGCGGCTTTTATGGCTAACGCCAGAGCATACAGGCCGTTAGTACGAGATGGGCTCAGCTGACCGGTTAGGCCTAACTGGTCAAAATAGGCGTTAATATCCAGCGCCGCGATGGTTGCACTGTCTTGGCCATGGGTGACGGCAAGCAGTAAGGCGACTAAGCCTTTTACGATACGGGCATCGCTGTCGGCCACATAATAGTGTTTGTTGTCGATAGAGGTGTGATACAGCCACGCGTTACTTTCGCAGCCTTCAACCTTAGCCGTCTCTGTGCGCAGGCTTTCATCGAGTGGCGGTAAGGTTTTGCCCAGTAACATGATCTCACGATAACGCTCTTGCCAGTTGGCGGCGGCGTTAAAACGCTTGATGATCGCCTCGCTATCGAAATGCTGGGCTAAAAAGAGGGCCTCGGCCGGTTGTGGAGTGGCTTGCGTCATGGAAGTCCTTAAATTATGCAATGGGCCGCGCTTTACAGCAGCAGGTCTTTGACTGAGGCAAGCGCCTCGATAAAACGGTCGATATCTTGCTTACTGGTATACACCCCAATAGAGGCGCGGCAGCAGCCGTTAAGCTGTAAGGCGTGCATCAGCGGCATGGCGCAGTGGTGGCCGCAGCGCACCGCAATACCTTGTTGATCCAGTAAAATCCCCACATCTTGATGGTGCTCGCCAGCAAGGTTAAAGGCCACAGCGCCAATATTATCCTCATGGGCACCGTATAAGGTGATATCGCCGACATCGCTAAGCCTGCGTTGCAGGTACTGGAGCAACTCAGTTTCACGTTGTTGTGTCTGCACTTTATCTAAGCCTGCAATAAAGCGTATCGCAGCCCCCAGGCCGATAACGGCGCTGATCGCAGGCGTGCCGGCTTCGAGTCGGTTAGGTAACGAATTAAATTGGGTGCTTTCAAAACTGACCTGTTTAATCATCTCACCGCCCGTGAGCAGTGGGCTGAGGCTATCGAGGCGTTCAAAGCGGCCATAGAGAATGCCAACGCCAGTTGGGCCATACATTTTATGTGCCGAAAACAGGTAAAAATCGCAGTCGAGTGCCTGCACATCCACCGACAAATGCGCAATGGCCTGCGCGCCGTCGATCACTGTGATCGCCCCTGCTTGTTTTGCTTGTTTAACCATCTGCTGCACAGGATTGACCGTACCAAGCACATTAGACACATGTCCAAGGGCGACGATGGCAGGCTTATCGGCCAGTAGCCGCGCGTAGGCGTCTTGGTCGAGGCGCTGTTGTGCATTGAGCGGAATAGGGACAATCCTTGCGCCAGTGCGCTGAGCGAGCATCTGCCATGGCACTATGTTGGCGTGATGGGCGGCGCTGTCGATTAAAATAGTATCGCCTTTGCGTACCTGCTCACTCAATCCGTGGGCAATCATGTTGATGCCTTCGGTGGTGCCATGGGTAAAGATGATCTCTTCGCGGCGCTTGGCATGAATAAAGCGCTGCACGCTGTCGCGCACCGCTTCATAACTGGCGGTGGCTCGGCTCGATAACTGGTGCGCTGCGCGGTGTACATTGGCATTATCGTGTTGATAATACTGAGTCATCGCCTCTATCACCGCTAATGGCTTTTGGCTGGTGGCGGCGGTATCAAGGTAACACAGCGGGTAATCCCCTAGAGTTTGAGCAAGGGCGGGAAACTGCGCGCGCAGTTGAGTTAAGTCCATTGGTGGTTCCGGCAGCAATAAATAAACAGGCGCTAGGATCTTGGGAGATCTTAGCGCCTATTGCAAGCTTTTGTCACATCCCTTGCCCGTTAGGGGCAGGGCAGGCGATAGCGATCGGCTAGTTTGTTGAGTCTGGCCAGTAACGGCTCGCTCAGAGTGACATTGAGACTGTCGATATTCTCTTTGAGCTGCTCAAGGTTGGTGGCGCCAATGATGTTAGAGCCGACAAATTTTCGGCTGTTGACGAAGGCCAAGGCCATTTGCGCTGGACTTAGCTTAAATTCGCGCGCCAATTCCACATAGGCTTGCGTCGCTTCGAGCGCTAATTGGGTACCGTTATAACGGGCAAAGCGCTTAAACAGCGTCATGCGCGCGCCTTCGGGCCATTGGCCGTCGAGGTACTTGCCACTTAGGGCACCAAAAGCCAGTGGTGAATAGGCCAGCAGCGGCAACTCTTCGCGGTGGGCGATTTCGGCCATGCCCACTTCAAAGCTACGGTTGAGTAAGTTATAGGGGTTTTGCACGCTAATGATGCGTGGTAAGCCATGTTTTTCTGCCAGTTGCAGATATTTCATCAAGCCCCAAGGGGTTTCGTTAGAGACGCCAATGTAGCGAATTTTACCGGCGCTGATCAGCGAGGCTAAGGCTTCTAGGGTATCGATGATCGGCGTGAGTTTTTCTTGCTCTTGCTGCTCGTAACACAGTTCACCAAAGAAGTTGGTGTTTCTGTCAGGCCAATGCAGTTGGTACAGGTCGATGGTCTCAACCTGTAAGCGACTCAAAGAGTCATCGACCGCTTGGTGAATATTACGCCAGTCCAATGCCATATTGGGACGAATATAATCGCTCTTGCCACCGGGAGCCGACACTTTAGTGGCGATCACTAGGTTGTCGCGATTGCCACGCGCCTTGAGGTATTGGCCTAATATGCGCTCGGTCTCCCCTTGAGTTTCGGCCTTGGGGGGCACCGGATACATCTCGGCGGTATCGATAAAGTTGATGCCTTCGCCGATGGCGTAATCGAGTTGAGCAAACGCCTCACTTTGGGTATTTTGCTCGCCCCACGTCATGGTGCCAAGGCAAAGTTGGCTGACGTTGAGGTTAGAATGCGGGAGTCGTCTATAGTCCATGAAAGTCTCCGAAATGCACAACAATAATGTTTAAAACTAGGGGGCAGTGGCTGTTGTAGGGGGATTGGCTTTGCGGGTAAGATGAGGCTTTAAGGTCATCATTGTTGTCTTACCTAGCGGCCCTACCATGGCCAAGAATCGCGCCCCTTGGGCTTAACAGCATGAATCGGAAAAAACTCATCTGTAAATACCACTAGACCCTATCAATCTTTATTGTAAAACACTAGTTAATTTGTTGCCCCACAATTCAATAATGTATCTCAATGATTTTAATGTTAATTGTGCGGTCAAAGTTTGAGCAGCATAGGGAGTTCACAGGCATCATGGCCAGTGTCGCCTAAGGGCTGATTTAGGTGTTCGAAGCCCAGTTTTTCATATAATACCAAGGCTTCTTTGAGGCAGGCCGTGGTCTCTAAGTAACAGGCTTGATAACCTTGCTTGCGGGCAAACTCTAGCGCTTGCAAGGCTAAACGCCGCGCAAAGCCTTTGCCGCGTAAGCTGGGCAAAAAATACATTTTTTGCAGTTCACAAATTCCATCATGGTCGGCTAATGGCGCGATCCCCGCCCCACCTAATACTTGTCCATTGTGAGTGATGACCCAGTAGTGGGCATCACTCATCTCATAGACCTGATACAAGCTGTCGAGAGTGGGGTCGGCAACCCCATAGCCTTTATCTGGTGTGAGGCCATATTCGGCCGACACACAGCGGATTACCTGGGCGATGTGAGGGTTATCGTTTGGAGTTATACTGCGGATCGCAAAGTTTTGTTGCTGCTCGGCATAGGCGATAGCCCGCGAATACAGGTTTAACGAGTCGGTGAGCTGACTCACTTGTGCCGCAGAGAGCTGGGCGAGGATCTGCTGATATAAGGTATTTTGTTGCTGATTAAGGTTTTTGAGCTGGCGTTTACCTTGGGGTGTCAACTTGCATAATGAACTGCGGCTGTCTCTGGGGTTAGTGCGGCTTTGTGCGAGTCCTTTTTCACACAGTTGGCTGACGGCGCGACTGGCATTGGACTTGTTGATATTAAGCAGCTGTGCCAGTTGATTGACCGATAATTCTTGGTTACTGAGCTCGATTAATGCATGGGCTAGCACAGGTGATAAGTTTAACGGCATACCATCGGTGTTGAGCATTCCCAATTGCCTGACTAAGCGGCGTGATATTTTTCGTAACGAGGAGCAGGTTTGCGGTAACCCAGTCTCCGTTAGCTGTGAGACATTATCAAGAGAAGTGATGCTATTGTCAGTCATTGGCGATCCGTTGTCATTCATAGGTGGGTTGCGCGAGTCGTCTAGCAAGCGATTGAGGTTATCATAAGCATGCTACCGATAACGTGCGTATCCTATTTAGTTGCAATGGATACCTAATTTAGACGGCTTATTTTTTAAATGCAAGCCTTTGCTAATATATAGCCGCCATGACCATGGGGCGGCTAAGTTTGAGCCTTAAACATAAACCTGTGGATTTAAAATGGGGGCCATTGCCAACACAATCGCTTGGGTGTAAACGCTTTCGCGACAGGCTTTACCGTCCGTCAGTAGGCCTATGGCACCGCCTTTTTGCTTAATGTTGACTGTGTTAAACAGCCTATCCATGACATCACCTAACTCTTCGCCGTCGACTAAAGCTTGATACACTGCAGTGGGGAGGGGCAGTTGGGCGCTACGACCGACAGACAGTTTGCCTTGATGGATAATGGCCATGTAAGCATAAGTGGCAGCGCCATGCTCGAAACAGTCAACACCGCCTTCCATGGCGATGTAGAGTTCGGCGCTTAAGTGGGGTTGTAGCTCTGCTTGTTGCTCACAGTAGCGCGCTCGGTTGATAGCGCCTGCACGAGTCTCGCTATCTGTCATGGGCTGCGCAGCCACGCCAGAAGGGGCGTGGATACCTTGGCTGATGATCTGCGCCTGCGGAAAGAGCAAGGCGATGGCATTGTGCGCCGCGGTAATTTTTACTGGATTCGTCGAACCGACGGTAATACGAATAGGACTCTCTGTCACAAGCGGGGGCATGAACTCATCTCGAATTAACTGTGTTTTAGCCACTATTTTGCCATAGCCGCGACCATAGTGCATGAGCCTGGCTAGATTTTGTCACGATTGTAACATTTTCGGCAGAGTGGCGACCTAAGTTGCACGGTCAATATAATGTGATCTTGGTTGGGGTTGGTGTTGCTTTTGCTGGTGCGCGTCTCGTTTTTGCTTGTGGCGTGACAAATGTCGTTATTTAGCTTTTGCGCAATTATTGTGTTGCCCAGCCAGACTGGCTTTGCGGTAGCGCAACTGTTAACGCTAGGTGTATATAAGTTAATCCTGCATTACCAATATGAAAAATTACTACAGCTTTAATTGAACACCGATCACAATATTAGCTGATTATGAAATTTCATTACAAAATACCGTGTCAGATCAATTTTTAGTGCACTTTATCCTATATTCTGTGACCGAATTTAGTCGTACTGCTAGGAAAATCCTAGTCAGTCGTAGCAAAACATAAGATGCCTTGAGCATCAATAAAGGTCACATTTATGCAAAATGAAGCGACAGTTTCTCAAGTGTTAACCCCGGCTCCGTCGAAGTGGACCCGTACCGATACAACTTGGATGTTAAGCCTGTTTGGCACTGCGGTTGGTGCTGGTATTTTGTTCTTACCGATTAATGCCGGTATGGGCGGTTTTTGGCCTCTCGTGATGATGGCGTTGATCATCGGTCCTATGACCTATTTAGCCCATCGCGGTTTGTCACGCTTTGTGTGTTCGTCACAAAAGCAGGGCAGCGACATTACTCATGTGGTTGAGGAGTATTTTGGGGCCGGCGCAGGTAAAGCGATCACTGTGCTGTACTTCTTTGCGATTTATCCTATCGTACTGATTTATGGCGTTGGTATTACCAATACTGTCGACAGCTTTATCGTCAATCAGTTAGGCATGGCATCGCCACCACGCTTTATTTTGTCAGGTGTGTTGATCTTAGCCATGATGGCGGTGATGGTGTCTGGCGAGAAATTTATGCTTAAAGTGACCCAGCTATTGGTGTATCCATTAGTGGGCATCTTGGCCTTCATGTCTTTGTACCTCATCCCAAGCTGGAAAACCGATGCCTTGATGCAAGTGCCAGCTACCGCTGACTTCTTAGGCACTGTGTGGTTAACCATTCCGGTATTAGTGTTTGCCTTTAACCATTCACCTGCTATTTCACAGTTCTCAGTATCGCTTAAGCGCGAGCATGGTCAGAACGCGGCGAAAAAAGCCGACGTGATTTTGCGTAACACCAGCATGATGTTGGTGGGATTTGTGATGCTATTTGTGTTCTCTTGTGTGTTGTCACTCAGCCCAGCGCAACTTGGTGAAGCGAAAGCGCAAAACTTACCTATCTTATCGTACTTGGCCAACGTGCATGCGAGCGGTTTTGTCAGCTACTTTGGTCCTATCATTGCGGTTATCGCGATTGTTTCTTCATTCTTTGGTCACTATATGGGAGCGACAGAGGGGATGCGCGGCATCATCACTCAACAGCTTCGTAGCGCAGATAAAAAAGTCAGTGACAGTAAGATTGATAAGTTTATCTTGGCATTTATGTTCCTCACCATCTGGGGCGTGGCGATTATCAACCCAAGTATTCTTGGCATGATTGAAGCGTTAGGCGGGCCAATTATTGCGGCTATCTTATACCTAATGCCTATGTACGCCGTATACAAGGTGCCAAGCTTGAAAGCCTATCGTGGCCGCATTAGCAATGTGTTTGTGATCATTGCGGGCTTGTTGGCAATGACAGCCATTCTCTTTGGCATGCTGTCTTAAGCTACTGATTGAAGGCCGCCAGTTCAGTTATGGCTGGTCGGCCTCATAAGTGTAAGGTCTATTATGGTTAGCGCATTTGATATTTTTAAGATAGGTGTGGGTCCCTCGAGCTCACACACTGTCGGGCCGATGAAGGCCGCCAAAGGGTTTATTGACGACTTGCGTCAACGAGGCGAGCTGACTCAGCTCACACGAGTGACCGTAGATATTTACGGTTCATTATCGTTAACGGGTAAGGGACACCATACCGATAGTGCCATCATCATGGGGCTGGCAGGTAACTTACCTGAAACGGTCGATATTGATTTAATGCCTGAGTTTATTCGCCAAGTGGAGCTGACATCAGCATTGCCACTGGGGGCCGAAGGCCACCGAGTCGACTTTCCCAAGGACGCGGTGGTGTTTCATCAACACGCCTTACCCCTGCATGAAAACGGCATGACGCTCAGTGCTTGGATAGGTGACACCTGCACCTACAGCCAAACCTATTATTCGATTGGCGGCGGCTTTATTGTCGATGAAGCCCATTTTGGTTTAGCCGCGGCCAATGAGATTGTCGTGCCTTATCCTTTTGCGTATGCCAGCGACCTGCTGAAATTGTGCGATGAGACCGGCATGAGCATCAGTGCCATTATGATGGCCAACGAGAAGGTGCTGCGCAGTGAGCGGAGCATACTCGACGGATTTGGCGCGATTTGGCGCACCATGAAAGAGGGCATTGAGCGCGGTTGTCAGAACGAAGGGGTGTTGGCAGGGCCACTGCGCGTGCCACGTCGTGCGCCGGCGCTGTTTCGCCAGTTAGTGACTAACGAGCGTTTATCATCGGATCCTATGGTGATTGTTGATTGGATCAACATGTTTGCCTTAGCGGTGAGCGAAGAAAATGCCGCTGGTGGCCGCGTAGTGACATCGCCCACCAATGGTGCGGCGGGGATCATTCCGGCGGTGCTGGCCTATTACGATAAGTTTATTCAGCCGGTGGGCGAGAAAGAGTATAGCCGCTTTTATCTTGCTGCCGGAGCCGTTGGTGGCTTGTACAAGCGTAACGCCTCGATTTCGGGTGCCGAAGTTGGTTGTCAGGGTGAAGTGGGGGTTGCTTGCTCGATGGCGGCCGCTGGGCTTGCCGAGTTGATGGGCGCTAATCCTTCTCAGGTGTGTATTGCTGCCGAGATTGGTATGGAGCACAACTTAGGTTTAACTTGTGATCCGGTTGCAGGCCAAGTGCAGGTACCTTGTATCGAGCGTAATGCGATTGCTGCAGTTAAGGCGATTAACGCGACTCGCATGGCGATGCGCCGTAACAGCGAACCTAGAGTCAGCTTAGATAAGGTGATTGCCACCATGTACGAAACTGGCAAAGATATGCATGTTAAATACCGTGAAACCAGCCAAGGTGGATTGGCGATTAAGGTCACCAGTATTTGTGCCTAATCATTAATTTCTAGCCGTTAGATAATGACTAACGCAGAAGAACAAACGCCCCTGAGACGATAAGTTGACTGGGGCGTTTTTGTTGGTGCAGCGAGACTATTTCTCTTCGTACATCAAGTAGTAGCTTTGCTCCATCCCCAAGGCTTGATAGGTTAGCTGCGCCTGAGTATTTTCCTGCTCGACATACAACCTAAAGCTGGCAGCGCCGCCATTTTGCTCGGCAATATCCTTCACCGCTTGATAGAGTTTGGCGTAGATCCCTTGGCGTCGATTTTGCGGGCGAATATAGACGCTCTGGATCCAGTAATAATCTTTGGCGCGCCAATCGCTCCACTCAAAAGTGACCATCAGCGACCCGACAATCTCGCCCTCCACTTCTGCCACCAGATAAAAGCCTTTTTCTGGTTGCTTGAGTAGAGTTTTTACGCCCTCTGACAATACCTGTTCATCGAGGCTTAAGCCCTCGGTTTCATGGGCCATCGCCTGATTAAACTGCACTAAGGCATTCAGATCTGATAATTGGCCTTGTCTAATTTGCATGCTTCTCTCCTGTTAATAAGGGCGCTACTTTAGCATGCTTTGCTAGTGAAATTGAGTGCAATATCCTCGAACGCGCCTACGACTAAAGTCTAGTTCTGCTAAACTTTAATAATGACGTTTTACTCTATTGTTATAGGTGAAGACATGCAGCAACGTAAACCCAATAGTGGTCATTACTATGGCGTTAAGTCGGCGGGGCAGCTAGCCATAAAACATCATAAAATCAGATTATTAACCAATCAATCTTATCAAAGTAACATTATCCATCATCGGCTGCACTTTATGCTAACCCTGTTAAGCTTTGGCTTGTGGGGCATAATATGGTGGCAACTGATATTAAAGTCTCAAGGTCGGCAAGGGCAGTTTTTTTATGGCTTTGACGATGCCTATTGGAGCCACTTGATTGAGCGCGAGCAACCGCCCGCCGCGTTGCATCAATTACACTTTGACCAACAGCCGCCGCGCGCACAATTCGATGCTTAGCTGGCTGTGATGTGAGTGGGGGTACAACCAAAGTATTATGTGCTAATATCGCCGGCCTTAGTTGTGCTTTGATGGCTAACCGCTTCGGCGTATTGCGTTAGCATAGTCTCAGGCTTAATCTCTCTACACTCAAGGTTAATAACATGTCTCAAAAAACCTCATCTTGGCTAGGCCGAGCCTGGTCTGGCTGGATGTCTGTGCCTTTGTGGCTGCAAATTCTTATCGGTATGCTACTTGGGATCTCGGTCGGTATCGGTTTAGGTGAACAGGCTGTGGTGTTAAAGCCCATAGGCACTCTGTTTGTTAACACCATTAAAATGCTTATCGTGCCGTTAGTCTTCTGTTCGTTAATTGTCGGCGTCACCTCAATGCAAGACACCGCCAAGATGGGCCGAATTGGCTTTAAGTCGTTTGCCTTTTATCTCGGCACCACATCGATTGCGATCACAGTCGGGCTGGCGGTAGGTTACCTTTTACAACCGGGAGCGGGCTTAAATATGACGCCCGATGCGGGCGTCGCGGTGGCGAAAGAGGTGCCATCGGTGATGCAAACCTTGATCAATATTGTGCCAACTAATCCCGTTGCGGCGTTAGCCAGTGGCCAAATTTTACAGGTGATCGTGTTTGCGGTGGCGCTGGGTATCGCCTTGGTGCTGATTGGTGACCATGGAAAGCCTGCGATTAAGGTGTTTGAGTCATTGGCTGAGGCCATGTACAAGCTTACCGATATGATCATGAAACTGGCACCCTATGGGGTGTTTGGCTTAATGGCGTGGGTTGCTGGCCAATACGGCGTCGATATGCTGATGCCGCTTATTAAGGTGATTGTGGCTGTTTACTTAGGCTGCGCGCTGCATATTATCGGTTTTTACAGCATAGTGCTGACCACGGTGGCTAAGCTTAATCCATTGCAGTTCTTTAAAGGCATTCGCAGCGCCTTGGCCGTTGCCTATACCACATCAAGCTCGGCGGGCACCTTACCTGCCAGTATGAAGTGCGCCAGCGAATCTCTTGGCATTAATAAGAAGATCTCCAGTTTTGTGCTGCCATTGGGTACCACCATTAATATGGATGGCACCGCCTTATACCAAGGGGTGACAGCGCTGTTTGTGGCTCAGGCTTTTGGCATTGATTTAACGTGGGTGGATTACATCACCATTATTTTAACCGCGACGTTAGCCTCAATCGGCACCGCAGGTGTACCTGGTGCGGGACTAGTGATGCTGACCTTAGTATTAACCACTGTCGGCTTACCACTAGAGGGCGTTGCGATCATTGCTGGTATCGACCGTGTGTTGGATATGGCGCGTACGGTTGTCAATGTCTCGGGTGATTTAGTGGCCACAACCGTTATCGCTAAGTCTGAAAATGAGCTGGATATTGAACATTACAATGCCGATGCCGAGCAAAGTCAGATCATGGCCGATAAGGTTGAGCAGGCGGCACTGGAAAAGCCAGCTAGGGGCTGTGATTCTTGAGGTGCACAGTCGCTTAAGCTAGCACTCATGCATCAACAACTGCTGCATAAAAAACCGCCGAGATGGCGGTTTTTTTATGGGCCTTGATGACGCAAAAGGGGGCGCTCACGCTTATTGCTTGCTTAGCACCAGTTGTGCTTTACCTTCGGCATCTTTAAGGACCAGTTTGCCGTTTGCTGATTCGGCGGTAGTGATTTTGCTCATTGCTTGCATCACGCGCTGCTCTTGGCTCATCAGGGCTTCGATACACGCTTTCATGGTGCTACCTGCTGGCGATAGCGTTAGCTGCGTACCTTCAAGTTTATATTGGCCAAAAAACTGATTACAGCTGTTGTTACCACTCAAGGTGCCATCGGCGGCAAAGATCAACTGGGCCGGACTATAGTCGATCACGCTTTGTCCTTGAGCCGCTTCGATATGCCACGTCCCCTCAATAGCAATAGCAATAGCGGGAGCGTCGACGGATGTACTTGTTTGACAAGCGGATAGGCCAAGTAAGGCACTGGCAATAAATAAAAGCTTCTTTGACATGATAGAATCCATAAAAATTGAACTGACTATTCTGACAACGTTAACCAGATTAAAAAAGGGTGATTAACAGTTTTTAAGATGATTTTTTATTTATACAGATTTTAGTTGACTATAGCCAAATTAAATTACCCTCCAGTGACATAAGGAATATAAATATGATGCTAGCACTTAAAGTCGCCCATTGGGTTGGCGTGTTAATGTTGCTGAGCGGGTTGACGATTTATGGCTTAACCTCTCTGGCCCAGCAGATAGACGGCATATTACTGGTGTCAAGCCTGATAGGCCTAGGTCTAGTATTGATGTCGCCATTTCCGGTAGTGCTGTTTATTCAATGGGGGCAAAAGCAAGAAAAACAAGAGTAATGCTAGCACTTGGTGCTCGGTGTTATTTTAGGCTAAAAACATTTGCTTTTACCGTTTGTTCAGCGCGCAATTGGCTCTTCGCCAGCTCGATCATCGGCGCGAGCTTTGCGGAGGACTCGGGGGTAAAAAAGGCGCTGCCCGAATCGAGTCGTAATAACCCACTTTGCTGTTTAAGGCTTTTTTTGACTCGCATGACAATGTGGTTGAGATCGCGCTCAGAGTCGACAAACACCAATACCACAAATTGCGTCTGATTATAGTGAGCGGCAATATCGGCGATACGAATAGTGTCTTGAATAATGTTGCCAAGCAGTCGTATATGTTTGCCTTCGATGACGTTTAACATGGGGGTTGGCGATAACTCGAATAGTAATATTCCGGCGTGGACGCCGAAGCGGCGGCCCAAATTCAATTGTCTGGGGGCCATCATTATAAAGCCATAATGATTGAGCATGCCGGTTTCGCGGTCACGCATCGATAAGGATTCGAGCCTTTGGCTTTGGCACAGCAAGGCCAAATCTTGCTGTAATAATACTTGGAAGGGCTCTAGCATAAATGACTTGATGCTGGGGATCTCATCGCCTTGAGTATTAAGGACACATAGGCAACCAAATACCGTGCCGTCAGGCCAATGTAGGGGCCGAGATAACATATTGCGCGCCGAGGCTAAATCGTCAGGAAGTGGGATGTTTTGGCGACTAAAGTCAAGATTAATGCCTTCTGGTTGGCTGTTAGATAAGCGATTAAATAGCCCTAAATCAGCGGAGTAAACCGTACCTGCAAGGTATTTTGGAGTGTCATTAATCGAGCTGACTATGACCTCGAACCCAAGGTCGGTTTGCTGCACTACAAAGGCGACTTCCGCTTGGTAGTAACGCTTCATTAACTCGCACTGATGCATCCAGCGGACTAAGTTTATCTGTGCGTTGTAATTTTCAAGTATACTGGCGCCGGTATCGATATTTTCTGGCAGCATGAGGCAACTGAACCATTAAGGTAATAGTCGTCTAAGTGTGGTCGTGGAAGCGGTATTTAGCAAATCCTCCGCCTAGGGTGCCGAGGGTACTTTTTAGTCGATAAGTTAACGAGAAAACCATGTTAGTAAGACGGGCTCAACTGGCCGACGCTGCAGCGATTGCCTTATTAGAACGTGAGCAAATAGAAGCCGAATTGGATCCCAGCCAGCGTGGTGGCGTCATGACGGGGCAAGCCTTTTCGGCCGCCGACATTAGGGTATTAATCGAGCAACATTGGATAGTGGTTGCCGAGCAGCAAGGGGAGCTCATCGGTTATGTGATTGCTGGTAAATGGTCGTTTTTTGAATCGTGGCCTATTTATCGTCGTTTATTAAGCCGCTTAGGTGAGCACTGTGTGGGCAATACCCGCTTGAGTCTGCACAATTGTTGCCAGTATGGCCCCATTTGGATCCATCCCAACCATCGAGGTCAGGGGCTGTTTAGCGCTATGGTTTTGCAGTTAAAGCAAGAGGTGTGCTCGCACTATCCCTTCATGTTGACCTTTATTGCCGAAGATAATGAACACTCATTTAATGCCCACACCCATAAGGCGGCGATGCAAGTGGTCGACTTTTTTGGTTTTGATGGTCGAGACTATTACTTGCTTGCCTGTGCCAGCCAAACATAACCTAAGTGATGCTAAGTAAGCCATATGCTAGGATAGCGCCCCTAGTTGCATGATCTATCGTTCGAGGAAGTGACCATGGCACCCGTATCGCTGCCCCCTTTTGTGCAAGGCTTATTGCAACCCTACGCCGAGTTGCGACTGAGCGCCTATGATAATGTGAAGCTCATTCGCGCCCTGCTCGCCGAGCAAGGTAAGCGGTGTGACTGTTGGCTAGTGCCTTTTAAGTGGGAGATCGCTCAGGCTCGAGAGCGTTATTTGGTGTGTTATCAGCAGTATTGGTTTGATTGTGGTTGGAGTAACGATTACAGCGCAGTCATTACCGCCGCCGAAACGCCAAGTGCCGAGCAACTGGCTTTAGCCAAAACAGTATCAGCGCCCACCTTAACGCTGCAACAGGTCTCTTTTATGTGTATGCAATACAGCCACTTTGACCATTGTTAAGCGAGTGCATGAACGCTCTACTACCTTCCCAGAAAATCCCCCTAGCGAAGCGGCGATGTTAAGGCCCCCCTTTTAAGTTGCTATTAATAACGGGGCGGCGGTGATCGCTGCGCCTACCAGACACGTAATATCTCTATTTACTGTCAGCAGGGCGTCTGTATGTCTACCACCTATTCTATGTTGGGCTACGCGGGGTTATTGCCTTTTATTATCGCCACCGTCTTTATCTTGATGGGGATGCCGTTGCTGACCCTAGATCCCTTTATGCTGTTTGTCAGTTACAGTGCGGTCATCCTCTCTTTTTTGGCGGGCAGCTTATGGGGGCGACAGACTCATCAAGCCAACGGTATCAGCGATGATAAACAGCTGCTCACCAGTAATGTGATTAGCGTGTTGGCTTGGCTGGCGATCATCATTAACCAGTTATATGTCTCCTTGCTGATCTTAATGTACGGCTATGTGGTGATGTACCTAAAAGATAAGCGTCAATGTGAGCAGAAGGTGATTGCCGATGACTATATGGCGCTAAGGGCGCGATTAACCGGTGTCGCACTGACGTGCCATTTAATTATTATTGTGGTGGGGGAGTAGATGAAACTGCGTATTTTTTATGATAGCCAATGTCCGCTGTGCGCCGCCGAAATGGCTAAACTGAGTCGCTGCGACAAGGCGGGGTTAATTGAACTTGCCGATTTAGCCGACGTTAATTTTGCCGAGCAATATCCACACATCGACGCCCAATATGCCAATCAGATATTACAGGGGGAAACCGATAAGGGTGAAATATTGCAAGGACTGGATGTCACTTATCTGGCCTGGTCGCTGGTGGGAAAAAAGCATTATGTGGCACCGTTACATTGGCCAATGGTTAGGCCAGTGGCCGATTTTCTCTACCTTAAGTTTGCCAAGCACAGACATAAGGTGTCTTATCTGCTGACCGGTAAAAAACGCTGCGACAGTGGCCGCTGCGGCATATCATGAGCGGCGCGGATCAAGTGCATGGCAATGGGTTAGTGGCGAATAGCGCATTAATTGAGGATTGTGCATTAGTGATTGGTGCCAGCAGTGGTATTGCCAAGACGCTAATAACCGAGTTGCGCCATGAATGTCCGGTTATCGCTATCAGTCGCCGCCTTGGGCATGATGTCGACCCTAAGCATCATGACCGTGGCGAGGCGATTCACCCTTCAAGCGGTCACCATCGCGGTCATCATAGTCTTGAGTATTACCGCTGTGACAATAGCGATAGCGCCATCGCAGGGGTAATCGCAACGCTGATGAGCCGTCAGGTGCGGGTCACTCGGGTGTACATTTTTAACGGCGTGTTGCATCAAGCGGGTCTGAGCCCAGAGAAACGTCTAGAGGAGATAAGCGCCGAGTCGATGCAAACCCTGTTTCATATTAATAGCGTTATCCCCATGCTTTGGCTCAAGCATCTATTGCCGTTGGTGAAAGGTCAAACGCCCTGCGTGGTGACAGTGTTGAGCGCCCGCGTTGGCAGTATTAGTGACAATCGTTTAGGCGGTTGGTATAGCTACCGCGCCTCAAAAGCCGCGCTGAATATGTTGCTGCAAACGGCGGCGGTGGAGTATGCCAGACGGGCTAAAAATGTTGCCTTGTTGGCGTTTCACCCAGGGACAACCGACACCGAACTATCCAAACCATTTCAACACAATGTCGCTAAAGAGAAACTCTTTACCACCGAATTTGTCAGCCAGCGTCTGCTTAAGGTTAGCACTGGGCTTGCGCCATCGTCGCACGCCTATTTTATCGATTGGGATGGCAAGGCGATATCATGGTGAGTCTGTCATTGCATAGGGTTGTATTGCCCCCCATTTTTGTCGTTCATCAAGCTAAACCACCAATCTAAATAGCCAAGGAAGATATTCTGTAATGCATATTAGTCATGACTCATTAAGCCAATTAGAACGCCGTTATCGCGCGCAGTTAATCAATAGTTTGTCGGGGTTTAAAAGTGCTAACCTGATCGGTACCCAAGACACTTTGGGGCGCACTAATTTGGCCATCATTAGTTCAGTATTTCATTTAGGCGCCGATCCCGCGCTGGTGGGGTTTATTAGTCGTCCAGACACAGTGCAGCGAGACACCTTAGCCAATATTATTGCCACCGGCAGTTACACCATCAATCAGGTGAATAGCGATTTTTGGCAGCAGGCACATCAAACTTCGGCGCGCTACGACAGTGATCAGTGTGAATTTAGCGCGGTGGGGCTGACCCCAATGCATCAACCACAAGTGGTGGCGCCCTTTGTGACCGAGAGTCGATTAAAATATGCAGTGAAGTTAGAAAGTTATCAAACTATCGAACTAAACCAAACTCTGTTAGTGATAGGCCGAATTACCGATATTTGGCTCGATGACGTGGCGCTTAAGCCCGATGGCAGTATTGACATTGAAAGCTTAAATACCGTCTGCGTATCGGGTCTCGATTGCTATCATACGACCGAGCGGTTAGGGCGACTGAGCTATGCTAAGCCAGACAAGCCGTCGGTTATCATCGATTAATGTGCGCAGGCTGTGACAAGATTCAGTCACAAAGACTGCTACCAAAAACAGCCACAAAAAAACCGCCATATGGGCGGTTTTTTATGAGCTTGCTGCGATTATAGCTTAGCGTCGGCGCGAAGGGCGTCGGCTTTATCGGTGCGCTCCCACGGGAACTCGTTACGACCAAAGTGACCGTAAGCCGCAGTGGCTTGATAGATTGGGCGAGCCAAATCTAACATTTCGGTTAGGCCGTATGGGCGCAGGTCGAAATGCTGGCGAACCAGCTTAATCAACACCTCTTCAGACACTTTACCGGTACCGAAAGTTTCAACACTGATAGAGGTAGGCTCAGCTACACCGATAGCGTAAGACACTTGGATCTCACAGCGATCGGCAAGGCCAGCGGCAACGATGTTCTTGGCCACATAACGCGCCGCGTATGCTGCACTGCGGTCAACTTTCGATGGATCCTTACCAGAGAAAGCCCCACCACCGTGACGCGCCATTCCGCCGTAAGTATCGACGATAATTTTACGACCCGTTAGACCACAATCGCCGACAGGACCACCAATCACAAAACGGCCTGTTGGGTTGATGAAGTACTTAGTATCTTTGGTTAACCACTTAGCGGGCAGCACAGGCTTAATGATGGTTTCCATCACGCCTTCAATCAGATCTGGCTGGCTTACGCTGTCACAGTGTTGAGTAGACAGGACTACCGCATCGATACCAGCAATGCTGCCATCGCTGTTATAGGCAAAAGTGACCTGACTTTTCGCATCTGGACGTAACCAAGGTAGGGTATTGTCTTTACGCACTTCCGATTGACGCTTAACCAACTTATGCGAGTAAGTGATCGGGGCTGGCATCAATACGTCGGTTTCGTTGTTGGCGTAACCAAACATTAACCCTTGGTCGCCAGCGCCTTGCTCTTTAGGATCGGCGCGATCAACACCTTGATTGATATCGGGCGACTGTTTACCGATGGCATTAAGTACGGCACAAGAATCGGCATCAAAGCCCATATCTGAGTGGGTATAGCCAATTTCACGCACGGTCTTACGGGTGATCTCTTCGATATCAACCCAAGCCGAGGTGGTCACTTCACCGCCTACCAATACCATGCCGGTTTTAACGTAAGTTTCACATGCCACGCGCGCCTTAGGATCTTGCTCTAAGATCGCGTCGAGTACCGCATCAGAAATTTGATCGGCGATTTTATCTGGATGACCTTCTGAGACCGACTCAGAGGTAAACAAGTGCTTTGCCATAATGGAAAATCTCGTCTGTAAACAATTTGATTCTGTAGAAGTATCTACATCTAGACGGCTATTTTAGTGGAAATCACGCTAGATAACACCCCTTTCGATAAAAATTGTGGGGTAAAGCGCAGTAAATCGCAGCATTCCCAGACCGACACGGGGGCCTAAATGTAGCTAACAAATTGTAATTCATCACCTAATTATCTTTTAGTGATGATTTAATCTCCGAGTCGCTGGGGATGATTTTTTGTCATATTGCCACTCAATTACCACATAAGACGCTAAGAGTGATGAGGCGACGTTAGCCATTTGATCTCAATGTGGCGGTGAGGTGTTATTACTAGGTTAATATCATGGAGCAATGGGCTTAAGTTGACACATGGTCACGACTCCTTAAGCCTACATTTACGGGTTCTACTGCTTAGATCGGGTTAATCTGGTCAATTTGGCGAATTTTATTTGCGTCCCACCGCCTAGTAGGGGAAAATATGCGTCCACAATTGCCCGCAAAATCCCCAATAATAAGCAGGAGAGAGCATGTCATCTCGTAAAGAACTCGCAAACGCTATCCGTGTGTTAAGTATGGATGCCGTTCAAAAAGCCAACTCAGGTCACCCAGGTGCCCCAATGGGAATGGCAGATATCGCTGAAGTGCTTTGGAATGACTTCCTTAAGCACAACCCGACTAACCCAAACTGGGTTGACCGCGACCGTTTCATCTTATCTAACGGTCATGGCTCGATGCTGATTTACTCTCTGCTGCACCTTACTGGTTACGCACTTCCCATCGAAGAACTGCAAAACTTCCGCCAGCTTCACTCTAAAACCCCTGGTCACCCAGAATACGGATACACCCCAGGTGTTGAAACCACCACAGGGCCGCTAGGCGCGGGTATCAGTAACGCGGTTGGTATGGCGATTGCGGAAAAAACCCTAGCGGCGCAGTTTAACCGTCCAGGTCACGACATTGTCGACCACTTCACCTACTGTTTCTTAGGTGATGGTTGTTTGATGGAAGGCATCTCACACGAAGCTTGTTCATTGGCGGGCACCTTAGGTCTAGGCAAGCTGATTGCATTTTGGGATGACAACGGTATCTCTATCGACGGTCATGTTGAAGGCTGGTTCACCGACGATACACCTAAGCGTTTTGAAGCCTATGGCTGGCATGTGATTGCCGATGTGGACGGCCATGACAGCGAAGCGATTCGCAGCGCAATAGAAGAAGCTAAGTCAGTCACTGACAAGCCAACCATGATCTGCTGTAAAACCGTTATTGGCTTTGGTTCTCCTAACAAGTCTGGCAGCCACGACTGTCATGGCGCGCCACTAGGCGATGCTGAAATCGCTGCTGCCCGTGAGTTCCTTGGTTGGGAACACGCGCCATTCGATATCCCTGAAAACGTTTATGCGGGTTGGGATGCTAAAGACGTGGGCGCCAGCAACGAATCGGCTTGGAATGAAAAACTGGCCGCGTATGAAGCTGCGTTCCCAGAATTGGCTGCCGAATATAAGCGCCGCGTGATCGATGGTGAATTGCCAGCCGATTTCGAAGCGAAAGCACAAGCCTTCATTAAAGAATGCCAAGAGAAAGGCGAAGGCATTGCTAGCCGTAAAGCGTCACAAAATGCCATTGGTGCTTTTGGCGCTATGTTGCCAGAACTCCTTGGTGGCTCAGCTGACCTTGCCGGTTCTAACTTGACGCTTTGGTCTGGTTCTAAAGGCATTCAAGACGATGCAGCCGGTAACTACATCTATTATGGTGTACGTGAATTTGGTATGAGCGGCATCATGAACGGTGTGTCTCTGCATGGTGGTTTCATCAACTACGGCGCAACCTTCATGATGTTTATGGAATACGCCCGTAATGCGGTACGTATGTCGGCGCTGATGGGTATTCAAAACATCTTCGTTTACACCCATGACTCTATCGGCCAAGGTGAAGATGGCCCAACTCACCAACCTGTTGAGCAACTCGCTAACCTGCGCATGACTCCTAACATGATGGTATGGCGTCCATGTGATGCGGCCGAAACGGCAGTCTCATGGAAGAATGCTATCGAGCGCCGTGATGCACCAACATCGCTTATCTTTAGCCGTCAAAACCTACCCGCTCAAGCCCGTACCGATGAGCAGTTGGCTAACGTGGTGAAAGGTGGTTATGTACTGCGTGATTGTGCTGGTACACCTGATGTCATTTTGATTGCTACAGGTAGCGAAGTGCAATTGGCACTGGACTCTGCCGCTGCATTAACTGAGCAAGGTAAGCAGGTTCGTGTGGTTTCTATGCCATCGACCAATGCGTTTGATGCACAAGATGCGGCCTACAAAGAGTCGGTATTGCCACGCGCTGTAACTAAGCGTGTTGCTATCGAAGCGGCTCACGTTGATTTCTGGCATAAGTATGTTGGTTTCGACGGCGCAGTCGTGGGCATGACCACCTTCGGTGAGTCAGCGCCAGGCGGCGAACTCATGAAATACTTCGGCTTCACCGTTGATAACGTAGTGGCGACCGTTAACGACTTGTTTTAAGCGTTAGTGTGAGTCGAGGCGTGAGCAGCTTAGTGGCTCACGCCAGATGGGACGGCTTATCTGGTGTTGATATCAGGTAAGCCGTTGTCGCATCAACAGTATGCGAGCAGGGATAGAGTGAGGAGTCAAGGCGCTTAATGATCAAAGTTGCTATCAATGGATATGGCCGTATTGGTCGTTCAATTCTTCGTGCCCTGTACGAGTCGGGCAAGCGTGACCGCATTCAAATAGTCGCCATTAATGAACTGGCTAAACCTGAAGCCATGCTTCACTTAACCCAATACGATACCACCCATGGTCGCTTTCAAACCCCGACGTCATTGGTCGATAATATTATGACGGTGGGCGATGACCGTATTCAGTTATTGCATCAACGCGATGCCAGCCAATTGCCTTGGGCTGAGTTGGATATCGATATCGTGTATGAGGCCACTGGTGCCTTAATCGATAGGCAAGCCTGTGAGGCGCACCTGCAAGCAGGGGCCAAACAGGTGCTGATTAGCCATCCATCATCGAGTGATGTCGATGCCACCATAGTTTATGGGGTTAACCACGATACGCTACAGGCTCATCACTCCATCATCTCTAATGCGTCTTGTACCACCAACTGCCTAGTGCCCATTATTGAGGTGCTCGATAGAGCCTTTAAGGTTAAAAGTGGCGCGATAACCACTATCCATTCGGCGATGAACGATCAGCAGGTGATCGACGCCTATCACGACGACTTAAGACGAACCCGCGCGGCGGGGCAGTCGATCATTCCGGTCGATACTAAACTGGCACGGGGGATCGAGCGCATCTTGCCACAAATGAAAGATAAATTTGAGGCCATATCGGTGCGCGTGCCCACTATCAATGTCACCGCCATCGATTTATCGGTGACCATAGACAAGCGCGTCGATATCGACACAGTTAACCAAGTGCTGGCACAAGCGGCTAATGGCTCCTACCAAGGAGTGGTGGGCTATACTAATGCGCCATTGGTGTCATGTGATTTTAACCATGATCCGCGCTCATCGATTGTCGATGGCACCCAAACTCGGGTGAGTGATGGCCATTTAGTGAAACTATTATTGTGGTGTGATAACGAGTGGGGTTTTGCCAACCGTATGCTCGACACCAGTTTAGAGATGATTAACGCCGTAAGGGCGCAGTAAATAAGCCTACAGTAGGCTTAGCCGCTGAGTGTTAATCTAGGTGGAACGTCCCTAATTAGCCTCAGCATGAACCGGTTTTGTATTAACTTTTATCTTTTAACTTTTGAACTTAAGGAAACGTAAAATGGCGATTATCAATATGTCAGCGTTGGATCTGCAAGGGAAGCGTGTGCTGATCCGTGAAGATTTAAATGTTCCGGTCAGTAATGGCGTGGTGACCAGTGATGCGCGTTTGCGTGCTTCACTGCCAACCATCAAGTTGGCATTAGCAAAAGGTGCAGCGATCATGGTGATGTCTCACCTAGGGCGCCCAACAGAAGGCGAGTACAACAGCGAGTTCTCTCTGCAGCCTGTGGTCGATTACCTTGCTAAAGCACTCGATTGCCCTGTGCGCCTAGCGACCGACTACCTTGACGGTGTTGAGGCTAACGTGGGTGAAGTGGTCGTTTTTGAAAACGTGCGCTTTAACCTTGGCGAAAAGAAAAATGATGCAGCGCTATCTAAAAAGCTTGCCGCCTTGTGTGATGTCTATGTGATGGATGCGTTTGGCACAGCTCATCGCGCCCAAGCGTCTACCCATGGTGTCGGTCTTTATGCGCCTATTGCCTGCGCAGGTCCGCTATTAGCAGGAGAGTTAGAAGCATTAGGTAAGGCGATGGACAACCCTGCGCGCCCATTGGTAGCGATTGTCGGTGGCTCTAAAGTGTCAACCAAGCTGACAGTGCTTGAAAGCCTATCAGGCATAGTTGATCAGTTAGTGGTAGGTGGCGGTATTGCCAATACCTTTATCGCAGCGGCTGGTCATGAAGTGGGCAAGTCACTGTATGAGGCGGACCTTATCGATGAAGCCAAGCGCCTTGTTGCTAATGCACAAAGTCGCGGCGCTGATATCCCTGTGCCCACCGATGTAGTGGTGGCTAGCGAGTTTAGTCCAACAGCGACGGCCACACTCAAAGCGGTGGATGCGGTCACCAGTGATGACATGATCTTTGATATCGGCCCCGATAGCGCCGAAGCCCTAGCTGAGATCCTAAAAAATGCCGGTACCATTGTCTGGAATGGCCCTGTAGGCGTATTTGAATTTGACCAATTTGGCGAAGGCACTAAGCGAATTGCACAGGCGATTGCCGAGTCATCTGCTTTCTCTATTGCGGGCGGTGGTGACACGCTTGCTGCGGTCGACAAGTACGGTATTGCCGATAAAGTATCTTATATCTCAACCGGTGGCGGCGCCTTCTTAGAGTTTCTCGAAGGTAAAGAGCTGCCTGCTGTGGCGATGTTAGAGAGCCGCGGCGAATAAAAGTGCCCCAAATTAAGTAATGCAAGAATAATTCATATTATAAAAAAACCGCTGACGATGTGCAGCTGCAGGATGTGGCTGCCATCGTTAGTATAAAAATCTGTCCAAACGATAGTGACCTCGGTGACTAAGTTAATGGTTAATTAACACGTTAACTTACACCCTATTATTGGAGTAAAAAAATGGCCTTAATTTCCCTACGTCAACTGTTAGACCATGCCGCTGAACATAACTATGGTGTGCCTGCGTTTAACGTTAACAACCTTGAGCAGATGCGTGCCATTATGCAGGCCGCTGAAGCAACCGACAGCCCAGTGATCGTACAGGCATCGGCAGGTGCGCGTAAGTACGCCCGTCCTCAGTTCCTTAAGTACTTGATGGCAGCGGCGCTTGAGCAGTACCCAGATATCCCTGTGTGTATTCACCAAGATCATGGTACTGATCCTGATATCTGTCAGCGCTCTATTCAGCTTGGCATGTCATCTGTAATGATGGATGGCTCATTGATGGCCGACGGTAAGACGCCAGCATCATATGAGTATAACGTCGATGTGACCCGTAAAACCGTTGCCTTTGCTCACGCCTGTGGTGTGTCGGTTGAAGGTGAAATTGGTTGTCTAGGTAGCCTAGAAACGGGCATGGCCGGTGAAGAAGATGGTGTGGGCGCCGAAGGCGTACTTAGCCATGACCAACTGCTAACCACACCAGAAGAAGCGGCGCGCTTTGTACGTGACACCCACGTCGATGCGTTAGCGATCGCCATTGGTACCAGCCATGGTGCTTACAAGTTTAGCCGTAAGCCTACCGGTGATGTGCTACGCATTGATCGCATCAAAGAGATCCACGCGCGTATTCCTAACACTCACTTAGTGATGCACGGTTCATCTTCAGTGCCACAAGAGTGGCTTGAGATCATCAACCAGTATGGCGGTGCTATTCCGGAAACTTACGGTGTACCACTTGAGGAGATCGTTGAAGGTATCAAGCACGGCGTACGTAAAGTGAATATCGATACCGATTTACGTTTGGCATCGACAGGCGCGGTACGTAAGTTCTTGGCTGAAAATCCAAGCGAATTTGACCCGCGGAAATTCCTTAAAGCGTCGATGGAAGCTATGGCCGATATCTGTACTACGCGCTATGAAGCCTTTGGCTGTGCGGGTATGGGTTCTAAGATTAAGCCTAAATCACTACAAGCGATGTACAAGGCGTATCAATCTGGCGAGTTAGATCCAAAAGTAAACTAAGTTAAGTTTGCCTGTAAAAAACCACCGCAAGGTGGTTTTTTTATGCCTACAAATAACGTCCCCACCACAAGGCAAGCAGTGCTAGCCATCTGCTAGTCGATAAATGAGCTGATGCAAGCTGCATTTTCATTTTTGTATGGTGAATGTTAAGATTGCGCCAATTTTAAGGGACTTCGACAACATAGGTAACGTGAAAATGGGTAACGTGACAATTAAAAAACTGCTGACAACGACTGCAATTTTGCTAGCAACACCCTTTGCCGCCCATGCCGGCGCTGATTTTGTTAAGGGTGATAAAACCTTTGCGGCCGATGCCGAGCTAGGAGCCACGGTGACCACAGGTAATACCGAAACCACGTCTCTAAAAGGGCGTTTAGACATGAAGCATGAGCTGGGCAATTGGGAGAACCAATACCTACTTGAGGCGCTGTATAAAGAAGATACCGGTGAAGAGACGGGTAAGCGTTACTACGGTTTAGTGCAGGGCAACTATAAGTTTGATGACGTCAATTATATGTTTGCCAATGCCAATCACGAGATTGACCCTTTTACTGGTTTCGATTCTAAATCAACCGTTTCTGTCGGTTATGGTCATAAGTTTATCGACACCCCTAAGACCTTGTTTGCTATCGAAGTGGGTCCTGGTTACCAGTACAAGCGCCTAGATGAGGAGAGCCGCTTAGCCGCGGGTTATGACAGCGAGAAAAGCTGGGTTGCTCACGGCGTGATGAATTTTGAGACAGAAGTTTCAGACAGCGCTACCTTTAAGCAGTTGTTTACCGCCGATTACGGTGAGAGCTTAGAAGGCCGCTCTGAAACCTCTATTACTGCCAATATTGCTGGCGCTCTGGCGATGAAATTTGCCGTGGTCGTACGTTATAACAGCGAACCCTTGGATGATAAAAAGAGTACCGACACCGAAACCAATATGACCTTGCTGTATTCTTTCTAAACCAGTACTCACGCCATAGACAGCGTTTGATGCACGCGATTAAACTTGCTGCTTTGCTTGCCATGGTAATGCATTGAACTTTCGGACATAAAAGCGCCCATAGGGCGCTTTTTTTCATTTTTGCGCCGGGTGTTGAGTCATTTTCTCCATCAACAAAAGCCGTTTTGTGTCCGTTATCACGGAAATCAACATTGCTTTCGCTGATAGCCGCATTATCACAGCAGTCAGCCAGGGTTGTGAGTACAATTACTCATAGTTTTTGATGTGAGAACGCTTATGCAAATCGGTCACTGCTGGTTTGATATTGCTCAAGCACAGCTGTCAAATCAAGATAATGATACCAGTTGGAGTATGCCGCCAGCTGAGTTCGCTGTGCTTAACTTATTGGTGCAGCATCGAGATAAAGTGCTATCAAACGAGCAGCTGTTAGCGTGCCTGCCAGAGCAGGCTCGCTCGCTCGCCAGCCTTGAGGCGGCAATTAAACGTGTGCGCTTCTTTTTAGGTAAGTCGGCGCTGTTTATTGAAGCCGTTGATGGGCAAGGGTATATTCTGCACAGCAAATCGACGCGTGCGGCGCGTTTTTGGGCCTTGCGTCCGGGTAAGAGTATGTCGCTGAAACAGTATTCGATTTTGATCGCCCAGATTGTGTTGTTGCTATTACTGATTTACTCATTATTTGAGCCCGCTTCGAGTGTGTTTCCCCCCTGGCCGACCCGATGATTGTCTAGATGAGTGTCTAGGTGAGTGTCTAAGTGAAAAATGGCCCGCTGCGGCTCGGTTCGCTTAATGATGTTCGCTCTTTTAGTCGTGATGCTACGCCACTATAGCCGTCTCACTTTATCGCTGCTAAACCATCAACGCCTTGTTAAGGCGAACTATCCCTAAGAATCGATAGCCCATGTTAGCGCCGCCATACCCTGCTGAGCGTGTCGCACAAAATTTAACTTAACGCTTAGATTTTAGTATTAGCATAAAGTCGCTGATGTATGGGGAGGGGATGCTGACCAATATGGCAGATAAACGGGCATAGTCCGTGTGGTCTATGCCCGTAAGGTGAAGATATTATGAGGCGGGTATGGCTGAGTGTAAGATTAGCTCGTTACTGGCAAGCGCGCCGTTAATTTCAATGGCTACTTGATAGCGTTGTACCGCACCGGGTGCACTATTTTCATCCCAATTGAGCCCGATGGCTTCGAAGCTGTACTGGCCCTTGTCTGACTCGACTAATACACCATCACATTGCGCCGCAGCACTATTACAGGCAAAGGCTTGGGTGACATGCCAGCGTTTCCATGCTTTAGCGTTACGTGACGGTGTTTCATCGTCAGGAAAGCCAAAATAGGTAATGCGATAGTCTTTGACGTTGGTGATCGCTTGCTCGCCATCATCTGCCAAGGTGAAGCTTAATGCCCCGCTAACGCCATCGAACTGCGCCAATGTGAGGTTAATCGCTGCGGCTTCATTTATATCGATACCGTCCGCTACTGGAGGCAGCACCTCAACTGGTGGCTCGATGGTATCAGCATTATCACTGCCGCAACCGCCGCACAGTAACAGTGTCGCCAGTAGGCCAGTTACTAATTTATCATTCATATCAGCCTCCCTTAATTAAAGTGACCGGTATGGCAAGTGGTGCACTCCATATCGGTTTTAACACTGGCAGCACTGCCCATAGTGTCGGTTACGCCATGACAGCTTTGACAGGCTTGAGCCTCGCTCGATGGCTTAGACTCTGGCAGTGCAGACAAGTCTTCTCCCGCATAAGCGCGGTTGAGTAGCTCAACTAAGTGATAAGCGACAGAGGCAGATAGGCGCTTGCAACGCTCGCTTTTTTGGCTAAAGGTAAAGCCAGAAGCTTTAGACCAGTTACTGATAGAAGAGTGACACAGAATACTGTTGGCTATTGATGATTTACCTACTAGCGCGGTTTTTTCTGCTGTTGAGCCGATACCTGCAACGAACTCATCGCTAGAATATGGAAGCTCTTGGGTTTCATAGTAGCGAAAAGAGGCGCCGATCACTGCGGAATTTTGGCCGTTAATATCATCAAGGATGTTAACTAGCATCCCCGTAGCATTGTTGTTACCACAGACTGTGCCTTGACCGCTTATCCCCGCTCCGCCATAGGCCGCTAATGCTGTTGGGATAGTGGCAAATTTGGCCGCATCAGCACTAGATGATTGCGCGAGCATAGCTACCATGGCGTGGAACACCTGATGCATACAGCCACCGGGAGTTTCATAAGCAAGCTTAGCGGTTGCCATAGCATCGAGTGGCACATACTTGAGTTTATCCCCTAAGGCTAAATGAAAATTACCTTGGTCATCTGTAGCGGCAAAAGCGGAAGTGCCCATTAGGGTCGCTCCGGCTGCGGCGGTGCTAATACCAATAATTTTGGTCAGTGCTTGGCGTCTATTAATGGTCATAAAAATATCCTCATTGAGATAGCATTCGTTCGTTATTAATAAAATAGTGGGTTGTTACTGCAATGATTGTTGAGGGGAAGTGTTATCTATCCCGCCGAACTTGAAGCCAGTTTGGCGCGAGAATCTTGTAAATAGTGTGACGGCTGATGGATGAAGATAGCTGCGGCAAAAAGACAGGCCTACTAGGCCGCAATGTGACATTGGGTGGGCAGTCTTAATCGGTTTTATTCTTAATGGATGTCTGGATCGATTAGGGGTAAAGATTAAGATGTGAGCTGTAACGTCTTATTTGTTGTATTCATGTTAATTTGTGCTGATTGAAGCTAGCGGGGGGCTCGGTATTTATGGGCTGAATAGTGTGACAGGCTTCGCGTAACAACAAGTGAACCTCTCGATTTGGCGATGACTTCCATATAGATTGCAACGAGATAATGGCGATCACAGAAATAATGAATCGCATTGCTTATGCTATAGGCCTATTAACTTATTACGCTTTGTTGGCTTATCGCCTGTATTAACATTTGCTCAGCATCAATGATGAGCACGGATAGGTGGTGCAGACCAATGACCCAGTCAATTAAGTGCGCAACGAGTGCATGGCTGCGTTATCGATACTCTTTTTCTATATACAAAGTGTGAGGTAAGGCAAAGTGAAGGATAAAGTGATTAATGCAACTAGGTGACTGCCTGTTTGATGCTCAAAAAGGGCTATTGACCCATCAAGGCACGCAAGAACAGTGGCAATTGCCTCGGGCTGAATGGCAAGTGCTGCGCATTTTGGCAGAACATCAGGATCAAGTGGTGCCTAAGCAGATACTGGGCGCCGCCGATGCTGAGCACCCGCCGCTGAGCGACTCGTCGGTGACCCGTGCTATCTTTATGCTGCGCTCTTTTTTGGGGCCGGTCGATGAACATTTGATTGAAACCGTTAAAGGCAAAGGTTATCGATTGAAGCTTGCATCGTCACTGGCGCAACAGCAGGAAGTAAAGGCGTGGATTCATCACCCTAGAGAAAGGTTACAACGCTTAGATATTAGGGCGTTAGCTAACATGATTGTCGCATTAATTGTCGCATTAGCTGTCACACTCTGCATGGTATTTGTCGTGGGGCAGTGGCTAAGTGAGGCCAACCTTGAGACGCAAACAACGGCCCCCTTTGCCCAGCAAACGGTGGCGCTGGAGTCTGGCCAGCAAGTCACCCTAAGCAGTTTTGCCACCTCTAAGACCAACAACACTTCGCTTATCGCCTTAACCGAGCGCTTAGCGGCAGAAATTAAACAGTGTGAATCCTCCCCTTGGCGCAAAGTCTTTTTATCCTTATCACATGATAAGCAAGTATTTAATATCACCCTAAGCGGCGAAAAGCTGGGCCAGTCTGTGGTACGTAACCTTAAACTAACTGACTTTAGGCAGCGCAAAGCATTTCTTTCCGAGGCTTGGCTGGCAGAGGTATCTTTGTGTGAATAGAAAACTACTCTGGGCCATTAATCTCACTATCTTGCTGCTGCTCGCGACAAGTGCCACCATTAGTTACCGTTATCTGTATCCGGCAAAAAGTATTATGCTCAGTTGCAGCTCTGAGCTGTATGATAGTCGCGACCCCTTAGGCGGTGGACGTCATTACTTGTTGGTCGACATTATGGCCAAAGCGCAGCAGGCGCAGATTAATTATCGTTATTTTAATTTAGACGGGACCTCGGCTGGCACCATTCGTATGCAGGGACAACTTAACGACTATGATGAAGCGGCCAATCGGTTTGATTTTTCGGTCTACACCAAAGAAGAAAGCCTAGATGAACGCCCCGACAGTCGTCCGCAACATATGCAGTATCTTTCCTATGTCAGTTCGTTTAATTTAGACAGTCAAGGTATGCATAATCTGTCTATTGAATCATTAGACTTAGACCCCCATCGTGATTACGCTGTAGTGTTGTTTCAGCCCAGCAATACCGTATGTGGTTGTCGCTTAGTTCATTGACACATCTTGGGTTATACTAAATAACAACCTATAAGTTTATGATATATTTTATTATTTTGAGGTCGTGTGTCTAAGGTTTATGTTAAGCAGGAAGAGTCACTGTCGATAAAGTTTACCCACCAGATGAAAGTGGGTGATCAAAGGCGGTTAGACCTTTATTTCTTTTTACCCAAAGAGATGGGAATTAACTCTCAAAGCCTCGATGCAGAAGAATATTATTACTCGGCCATCGCTGGGCGCCGCTCCTATTACTCCTCAGGTCTACATCTGCCTTTAGTGCAAGGGCGCTTTATTAGTCAAAATAAGCGCACCGTCGAAGAGTTTAGGCTCTATTTAAACCTGTTTGCTTACCAGTTTGCGGTGGCGATTGAGACCGACAGTAAAGAGTTGGCCCAGGTGGAAGATGTTGAGCAATTTTACACCTCACTGCATGAGCTCAGTGACATTGTCGCCCAGCTACTGAAGAAGTTTCGCCGTAATGAACCGAGCGACCCTAAATGGAAACATTATTTCGAAAACTCCGATAATTACCTGTCGTGGTTTTGTGAACAGCGCCTATTACAACTGATCTCCCATGCGCCGCGCAGCAGTGATTACAATGAATTGACTGAAGAGGTGTTGTCGCTGTGTCGTAATGAGCGGACCTATCGTGAAGTTAAAAAGTATAATTCTGCGCAAACCAAAGACGATCCTAACCGCATCTCAAATAAGATGTTGTTATTAAGACGTTTGATCCAACAAGGGGTCGTGCTCAAAGAGGAGCTTAAAACCTTAGGTGTGGGCTTAAAGAAACTCACCACCGGCGTAGCCACCGGTGGGGTGATGCTGGTCGTGTCGGCCTTGATTATTAAAGCCCAAGGTGTGTTTAACGGCCTGACCCTGTCACTGGTGTTAACCTTGGCGGTGATCTATGGCTTTCGTGAAATTTTTAAAGAAGATATTCGCAATGCCTTATGGCGGGTTATCCAAAAGGGGCGGCCGCGTTGGAGCCGCATTCTGCGTGATACCACCACGCAAGCGGTCATTGGGCGTCAGTTAGTCTGGCTAGATTTTATTAAGTACAAAGACTTGCCTGAACAGATTGAAGAGATATTAAAGCGCCGTCATAGCCAAAATAAGGTCGATTCGGAGATCTTGCACTACGGTATATACTCACGCATCGCCCAGAAAGACTTTTTAGCCGGTTACTCGACCATTCAAGAGCAAGTAAACTTTAGTTTGGTGCCGTTTGCGCGTTATTTGGAGCGCGGCAGAGCCAAAATTTATAAAGAATCTGCTGGCCAAGTCAGTTATGACTCTGTTGAGCGGCGCTACCAAGTCAACCTTATTTTAAGGTTGCGAGAAGGACGTAATCCGCCGCAATATGCGCGTTATAAGATTACCATGAACCGTTCGACCATAGTCGAGGTGACCGAAAGCCAGTTACCCGATGGCATGACGCCAATAGGTGGGGAGCAAGACAGCGAAGACTAAGGTGGCACTTCGCTGGCAGCGAAGCTGTGCTTGATGGAGTATCAATTATCTGTGTTTGAAGCTCGTGTCTTCACTGTTATCCATTGCCTGTGCAGGTGCTTCCTCGACTCGGTGAGTGAAGCATCGCTTCTACCCGTTTTAGGTGTTTAGAGGGGGGTATTTTGAACCATGACAGCATGGTGTATCAATTGCCTGCCGCAGGCCTTAAGTGCAGATACACCGACTTCTCTATCTCTTCGATTTAGCCGTAAGGGGTCTCCACAATTGGTATCCACAGAACCGTTAAAAGCTAAATTGTTTTTGGACAAAAATATCTTGGCCTTCGAATGAAGGTGTTGGCATTTTTGGCTGGTAGCATTTAGTCGAGTTAGTTTTTATTGATTGATGGTAGCGTTAACTTACATTGTTTTGAATTGCTTGCCGCAGGCCTTTCGTACAGGTGCTTCTGTGACACGGTGAGTGAAGCCCAGCTTTATGCTTACGAACGAGAGGCATGGATGCCGCCGCGGAGCGTATAGGGATATATTCACAGCGAGCCAAAAGAGCGCTTGCACATAAAGCCTGTGGCAGGCTATTAATTGCCATTAAGGTGCGTTTTCATAGCACATCAATAAATGAAAATTCAGCATAACGCTACTCAAGTAAACTTAAAAAAATGCCAAGCCTTCATTTCAAGGTCACCAAACTTTGGGGCAGAATCTAGTTAGCTTTTGAACTAGCAGCTCACAGCAAATGCAGTCAAATCGAAGAGATGAAATAACCCTGTGTAGATGCAGCTGCGGACGTTGATGGCATGGCGAGGTATCACGAAGTGACACTCTCCAAGGGAGAGATAGGGATATCGAATTGGCAGTTAAAAATGGGAGGATTACCACTGCAGGTGATAGATTGCCATGAAGGTACACCTTCAAACACTTTCAATAAATGAAAATGCAGCCAGCCGCTACTCAAGAAAATATCATCGACCTTCAAGCCTCTGCCCCAATATCCACTTCGTCAGACGCTAATGTTCTTCAAAATCGCGATTAGTAATCTGCCCCCTCGAACACGGTTCAGCAGCACAGCTTATCCAACTGCTAGACGCTAAATTGATAATGTCGAGTGAATAAAAAAGCGCCCGAGGGCGCTTTTGACTTTGCAGGGACTAACTTTGCAGGGTTAGTGTAGGTGCTTGGTATCTCCAAGCACCTAATGGGATATCACTTGTGGGTTATAGCTGGTGTCCGTGATGCTCCATAATTTTCTCTGGGCTATGACAAGTCGCGCAGGCTTCTTTAGCGTCTTTAGCTTCTTGCTTAACAGGGCCAAAGTAAGCGCCGTTATTTTGCATGTGTGCCATAGCGGCATCTGACAGATACTTCTGGTGACAACTAATGCACGAAGCCGCATCTGATGAAGCATACCAAGTGGCAACGGGCGTTAGCGCGGGATCGTTATTTTTACCTGGAATAAAGCTAGGTACAGCATGGGCTTGGCCTGCATTACGACCGAGCTCGAAACCATAATCTTTACCACTCCAACCTTCGACTTCAGCATGGCAAGTGGTGCAGTCAGTCTTCAGTAGGGTGCCGCTACCGCCATGGCCATTATCATGACCTTGTGCTTTATGGGCTTTATACATAAAGCTGGTTGACTTCATTTCGCCCGAAGCAAGCGCGTCGCCATTAGCATCTTCTACCGCACCGAGTTTCTTATCATTGGTGTGGCAAGCGATACAATTGACGCCATTTGAGTCATGGTAAAACTCATAGCTATGGCAATCGTAGCAGGTTTGCTCATCAATAATCGCGCGGCGCTGTGCAACAACCGCAGCGGTGTCGTTAAGGATGGTGCGATAAGCCTCTGTTTGGACATAGGCAGGATATGCATTGGTCGCATCACAACTAGTACGGTTAGTGCTGCTCTCTTCGAAACACACTTTAAGCACAGGCAGTACTTCTAGTGAGCGTGAAGCGATATCGGCTGGGAAGTTCATCGCGACCTTAACGCTAACACTGTTGTCGCTATTCCAAGTTGCTTTCGTTGGATCTTTAATGTCGATACGGCGCTGGCTGTAGGGAGATTGATCATAATCGGGATAATCTTTCTCAACATCCCAGCTCACCACAACATAAGGCTTGCTGTAACCCTGTTTATAGACTTCATCTTGGCTGACAAGCGTACCTGCTTCATCCATTATCTTCAGATCGAAGCTAATTTCATTGGCGACGCTGATGGCAACATTAGTGACGACGGCGTCATAGGCTTTTGCCGCTTGGTAAGGCTTAGCATGGTCGTTATGCACCGCAGCGCTGTGACAATCGGTACAGGTCAGCTCTGGGTTTTTATCTGACTTATGCTGCACAGGAGAGTCGGTATGACAACCGGTACAAGCGTTGGCATTGGCATTAGCGAGCCAGAGATCTTTATCGGCTAAGCTGTCATCTTCAACGTGACAGGCGGCGCAATCCATAAAGGGTTTAGTTGGGAAAGCCGGGTAGTCAAAGGCGTGAGCGCCACCATAACCTGCGATGGTGTAGGGCATGGGTACCACATTGCCTTCGCTGTCTTTAC
The DNA here is from genome assembly GCF_059338445.1 of Shewanella sp. 492. Taxonomy (NCBI): domain Bacteria; kingdom Pseudomonadati; phylum Pseudomonadota; class Gammaproteobacteria; order Alteromonadales; family Shewanellaceae; genus Shewanella; species Shewanella sp. 492. Next base: position 3,163,955 of record NZ_CM181702.1, on the reverse strand, counting down.
CTTCACGGTGTGGCCCCATATGGATGGCGTGCACCATATGGCCTAACTCGACAGAAATAGCGTTAGGATCGGTGACTATGCCATTGTGACAAGACTGGCAATTTTCCATATCGAGACGACGGCCGCCATGGGCTTTTAGGCTGTCTGGTTGGTGGCAGGTGTAACAGGTTTGCATGGTGACCAGATCGCGCGTCTCTATGCCTTCACTGGCATTGGTCGATGGGATCCAATCGAAGTGGGCATTCTCTGCCAGTTCATGGCCTGAGTCATATTCAAACTGCATCTCAATGGCGATGCGTTGAGTCAGTTGTGGGTCGAAACTGACGCCAGCAGGATCGTCGGCCGTGGTCAGATTGGTGTTAAAGGTATAGGTATAAGTACCGTCGTGATGATCGGTTAAGCACTCTGGGCAGTCGTTTATCTTTTCAAAGCCCTGCTCAAAAGTGGTGCCGGCATCATTGGTGGTTTCATTGAGAAGTGAAAACCACTGCTTGAGTTCGGTGCCATCTTTGGTCTGCAACTGGGCTAATGAAAAGCGAAAATCGTGAAAGGGATTCGTGCCATCTAATCCGATTAATCCAACACCTTGGCTATTTTCAAGGCTAAAGTCGACAGTAATAATGCCATTTTCGTAACGCGCACTGCTGATACTGGCGATGGCCTCGTTAGCCATATCGATATTGAGGCCGTTGCCGCCAGGTTGCCCTGGTACACCTGGCTGACCATTTTCGCCGTCAACCCCATCTTTACCATCATTTCCATCTCCACAAGCTGTCAACATCATCGACGAAGCGATGAGTAACGCCAGTGTGGTTGTTTTTGTTTTTATCATCATTTATCTCCAAGATTAACCACTGGGTGTAGCTGCTTGAAATGTTAAAGATTGGTAGCGATGTTCGATATGAAGCGCATCACTTTAACGACTGCAGCGATAAATGGTGAATATGCTATTTATTGCGTCACAAATTGGATTTAATGGCCTGTTTGCTGCGTTAAGATTGGTGTAATTCACTGGTATTTTTATTATTGGTGGCGTTTTAGTTCGAAATTCACGCAGGGGAACTCTAATATTCATATTGCGCAAATCACAATTGTGAATCTTGCTTGGTAGGGGTTAAGGGCGGGGGTGAGACCTAGGGGGATAATTAGAAGCTGATGAGTTGAGATGGGTTTTATCTGTGTCACATATTTAACAAAATCTTTGCATTGGGTATCACTCTTTACTCTGCGTAATCGTATTGCGAGGCAATTTACCTTAAATTAGCGCTCAGTAAACTAAGCGATTAGTCAATATAGGTGACATGGATCCTGAAAAAGGAGAGGCATGAGTCGAGTTAATAGCAATAGCCTATTTAATATTAAAGTCTTTGTATTATTGTTTGAAACCTTAAGCTCAACCGAAGTCGCGCAGCAATTAGGGGTGGCGACATCAAAAATTAGCCGCAGTTTAAAAGCGTTACGCCACTCGTTTGATGAGCCTTTGTTTATTCGTAAGCAACATGGTTTTGAGCATACCCCATTCGCGAAGACGATTTATCCTCACTTAAAACAGTTGCTCACCCTGTCTGAGACCAGTTTGGCCTTGTCGCAACCGGTAAATACACAGGTGACCCAGCAGATGACCATTACCTGCCCGCCGCCGTTATCGCTTAATCTACTCAGTTATCTGCAAGATAAAGCGTCGCAATTAAAGCAGCCATACTGCTTTAATATTAAGCCCTGCAGTAATGATATCGATAAGCTGTTAAACCGCTTAGAGGTGGATTTAGCCGTGACCTTTGAAGCTCATAATTCCGAGCGTTTGTCGTCGGCATTTGTCGCCAAAGCCAATGCCTATGTGGTGGTGGGTAATCAACAACACCCTATTTTTAAGGGCGACAGTCGTATCGATGTCGAAACGATGCTTAAGTACCCTTATATCAGTTTTAATGGCCATGAGTTTGAGCAAGGGCACGATCCACTGGCGATGTATGCCTTAGATAAAGGGCGGTCAATTAACATGGTGGCCAAGGTGTGTCTGTTGGCAGATTTGATGATCCAGCTTGAGCGTAGCGATGCCTTAGCCTTGATCTGTTATCGCGATGCGGTTGCGTTTTTATGTGCCAAAGCCAAGCTGCATGCGGTCGCCTTACCCGAAGATCAAAATCGACTGCTTAATTTACGTGCTGATGGCCATAGTCATTACCTGACCAAGCTTAGGCAGGGCAATCAGGCGAACCTATGGGTTGAGGCTGAGATAGCGTCCTACATTCAAGGTAATGTGATCTTACATTGTGACGGAGCCATTGATGCCAAAAGATAAATTACTCGATATCTCATTAGCCACCTTGGAGATATTTTGCCAAGTCTATGTGAGAAAAAATGCCATCGAGGTGGCAAATCATCTAGATCTATCACAGCCTAAAGTGAGTCGAGCGTTAGCAGCGCTCAGAGCAGTATTTGATGATCCCTTGTTTATTCGCCGCGAGAGTCAATTTCAGGCGACCGAAACGGCGCATAACCTCTACCCCATTTTTTGCCAAATGATGGCCTGTAGCCAAGAGGTGGACTATCTGGTGAGAGGCGGTAAAGGGGTGATGACGGCCAATGTCGAGGTGGCTACCGTGCCGCAATTGGAGATCAATTTAACTCAGAGTATCAAGCAGGCGGCGCTGGCGGTGAGTGATGACGATATGATGGTGGCGACCACGCCGTGGGGCGAGGGCACGGCGCAGCAATTATTAAATGATGAGCTTGATGCGGCCATCAGTTTCGAGCGTGCTGATAACCGCGCTATCTTGTCAAAATCGATTATTCAACATCGCGGTGGTTATCTTGTGGCACGTAAAGAGCACCCTATTTGGCAAGCCCCCAATATCGATAATATGATTGATTATCCGTTGGTGAAGCTCATCACCATGCCTTTTCCTGCCAATAAGTCGCCCCTTGGCAGTTATGCCAAACGGGTGGGCAAACAACTGCAGTTATATGCCACGGCGCCCGATCTGGGCAGCGCCGCAAACAGCCTGTTGAGCTCCGATGCCATTATTATTATAGGGGTGCAAGGTGCGGTTGATTTTTTAAGAAACATCAATGGATTGCATGCACAACAAATTGATTATCAGCAAGATCAGTTGCTGTTAGAAAACTTCAGCCACCCTACGGTTTATCTATGGCTGAAGTTAGATGCCAGTGGCAAAGTGACCACGCCGTTTTGGTTACAGCGTTGCCTAGAGGATTACATCATCAAGGCGCATCAATAGCCGTTATACGCGCTATTTTTTATCGGCAGCGTTGTGACGCGTATAGGCTTGGCAAATACTTTGCTCACCTATCTGTTTTGCGCGCTGCAGGGCCACTTCGGCATTACTTAAGTATTGCTCTAGATTTTGTCCCGCTTGATAGCTGGCTATGCCCATGCAAATACCAGTACCAAGACCGATATTATTAAGGCTGTTGAGTGACTTGGCCGCAAAATGATGCGCCGCATCCGAGCTGGTATTTGGCAAGATAATAATCACTTTGCCCAGTTGCCAATGGGACATCTGATAGCCCACTGGCAGTGACTTTAATAAGTGGATCTCCACTTCGCGCTGACGGCTCTCTAACTGACCAATATCACTCATGTGGCTGAGCATGCTTTCGGCGGTAATGTCGATTAGCAGTAGGCTGGAGTTATCGCGACTCTTAGGGGACAGCGATTTAAAGTAATCATCTAAATCCCGCAGGTTAACTAAGATGGTGCTGCGATGAGGAATAAAATCGCCCCGGTCGTGTAATAATGTGCGTGTTTGTGCCTGCTCTAAGGTACAGACGATATATTCAATCTCACCAGCGCTATCTAAATGGCCTTTTAAGGTGGCTTGCAGGCAGGTGTTTTCATGATTGTTGGGATCGCATAAGATTTGCCCTTTCCAGCTGCCTTGCAGCAAAATTTGCTGGGTGATGCGCGGCCACTGTGAACTCAAATCGTTATTAAGCAGGTCGGTAAGGTTTTTATTGTTGATGTCGTGAATAGACAGCAACTGCATAAACGCTTCGTTGGCGAGGGTAAGATCGCCATTGACTAACACTAAGGCGCTCGCCACCGCATTATCATTAAGCAGGCGATTAAGGTTGGCTTGCTTTTGTGCTTGTTTTAACTCGGTCACATCGCTAAAGGTCACTAGCAGGTAGTTGCCTTTTTTAGCTGGGCGCTGTGCACTGGTTATGGTGACGGCAAGACAGTGACCACATTGCTCTTCAAGATCGATAACATCGTGCCATTTTTTATGTTCATTAAGCTGCACTAATATCGCCGCATAGTCCTCATCTTCCATTTGCAAGATGCGCTGTAAATTACGGTCCGACAGCTCATCTAGGGGGATATTTAATAATCTGGCGGCTTGTTCATTGGCGGTAACAACTCGATTATGGTCATTGATGATGATGCAGCCAGTATCTTGATGAAACAGCCGATTGGCGAGATCGATACTAAATTCCCGTGAACGCTGCGCAATGCGATAGGCATGCACCAGCAAGATCAATCCCAGCGACAGTAAGGTCAATACTACCGAGCCAATAATGACAATATTACGCCATTCATAAAAATCGGCGGCAATCGCATCGTTGCGCACATAGGAGACTAAGTAATACTCCCGGCGGGTTTCATATTGGGTTGTTAGCTCAATTTTTAAGTAAACAAAGGTGGCATCATCACCATGAAACTGGCCAAAATTGCTGGTGGCCATTTTTCGCCACAACGCCGGATAGCTTAGGCGTAAACTGGCGCCCAATGTCTCGGGGATACGATTGATAGTGGGTTTATTTTTAACACCAGCATAGAGTAAACCTTGGGTATCGACCATCAACAGCGGCGACTCTTCGCTAGAATATGCGGGTTTAATGCTTTTGAGCATGCGCGTCATCGATTGGTAGGTAACGAGGTAGCCTCGCACACTCAGATCAGGATTTTCGAGCCATGCCAGTTGATACAGATAGGGTTCTATCTTGCCATCGACCTGAGTAAAATCCAGTGGTGAGGTGTAAACTTCACCACCGCCCATGCTGCTAGCCCCGCCTAATAATGAGGAGGGTAATGCCTGATAGGCGATTTCGCTGGCCGCTGAAAATTTAAAGGTACCTTGAGGATCGAACAAGGCGATATCGAACAGCTCAGGAATATTACCTGTCATTAACTGCCAGTTTTGTTGCAGCTGTTGCTGGCCGGCTTCGCTTGGGTTGGTGAGATAGTTTTTGAGCAGCTCAGAGTTAGCAAACATCTGAGTTCTAAACTTTTGAAATGTCACTCTATCGGCAATCAGGCTGCCAACCGATTGCAGCTCGCTATATCGTTGTGCGGCCCAATCTTCCTGCAGGCGACGTTCGCCTAGGGTAACGATCACATTGGTCAATAGAATCGAACTGATCAGCAAAATAATGATCTGTGTTGCCACGGAGAAAATCCGTTGCGGTGACCAGTGAAGTCCTTGCCCTGTGATCAATAGTGGAAGTTTTTGCGTCAGCATCGAGTGTCATTGTCTAATTACTTTTGCGGCTATATTAGCAGATTCTCACGGCTTAACACAGTGACTTACAATTGACTAACACCCGTGACGATATCCATGGATTAGTCGGTGTTAGATTGGGTTACCTTTTCGGCGCAAATGCGCCTCGCTAATGCCTTATTGTCTGCTTAAGGCCGCTAGCCGACTACGCCTAAATGTCGGTGTTTAAATTCGGCATTGGCGGCCAGCACTATCTGTTTACAGCGCGCAATATCGACACCTTCTAAGCCATCAATGGCCGACACTTGCACCTTGGCGATATACTGCGGCGCTAGTTTTATAAACTCATTTACGGCTTGGTAGGCGCCTTTGAGTTTAGGCTGGCAGTGGCGAAGGTACGCCGCTTCAGTATCGGCATTAAGTGAAATCGATAGCGCGTCAACGACAGGGGCTAACTCAGGCAAAATATTACGCCGGTGAAACAGATTGCCTAAGCCATCGGTATTGACTCTAACTTTGCCGCCTTGGCTTTTGATTGCGCCGGCAACCTCGAGCAGGGTGGTCAGATTTAAGGTGGGCTCGCCATAGCCGCAAAACACATATTCATCGAAGTGGCTAACCTCCCCTAGCAGAGGGATAAGCTCCTGTGCCTTAGGTTGATGGTCTAAGGCTAACTGATAGTCGTGGATCTGCTTGCTGCCATTGTGTTTTGGGCAAAATTGGCAACGTAAGGTGCAACGCCCGGTGATGTTAAGGTAGCGGCTGTTACGAATATCGTAGACTAGGGTTGATTGACTCATGATAGGTGACGTTGCCCGAGCTGATGGGGTAAAGAGGACAGTGTAGCGACTTTGAGCGATTGAAAATGGCGATTAGATCAAAAAGGGAGGCAATGCCTCCCTGTTTGCCAGCGGTTTAAGGCTCAATCACCTCATCGGTTTTAGGCTGCCACCACCACTGGAAGAGGCGGCGTGCTGTGCGCTTAATATCATCGAGAATAATATAGAGCACTGGGACTAAAATTAGCGTCACCACGGTCGAGAATAAAATACCAAAGGCCAATGAGGTGGCCATAGGGATCACTATCTTAGCTTGTAAGCTCTTTTCCATGATGATGGGCACTAAGCCGACAAAGGTGGTCAGCGAGGTTAAGATAATCGCCCTAAAGCGATAGCAACCGGCATCAATGGCCGATTGCACCAAAGATAAGCCTTGCTGGCGTGAGCGATTAACAAAATCGACCAAGATCAACGAGTCATTCACCACCACGCCCGCCAACGCGACGATGCCACAGAGGCTGAGCACGCTCATGGATAATCCCAAAATAAAGTGACCAAACAGCGCGCCAATTATCCCAAAAGGGATAACCGACATGATGATCAAAGGTTGGCTGTAGGATTTAAGCGGAATCGCCATCAAGGCATAGATGGTAAACATGGCAAAGAAGAAGCCTTGGATCAGGCCCACCATCGCACTTTGTTCGTCGGCGCTACCGCCATCTAAGGTGCTGGAGATATGCGGGTATTTACTCTGCAGTTGCGGTAAAAACTCCTCTTGGATCTCGGCCACCACTTTGGCGGGTTCGACAATCGTGGTATTGGCGTTGGCGCTTACGGTAATCGCCCGGCGACCGTCGACCCGCGTGATGGAGGAGTAGGAATCACCTAGCTCTATATTGGCCACGCTAGAGAAGGGCACCGAGGTGCCTTGAGGTGTGCGGATCATCATATTTTCAAGATGGCCCACGGTGCGGCGCTGCTCAAGTGGGTAGCGCACCATCACTTTGACTTCTTCTTTATTGCGCAAGATCCGCTGCGCCTCAAAGCCGTAGAAGCCGTAACGCACTTGGCTAGCCAGATCGGCCAGGGTTAAGCCTAGCGCCTCGGCGGCCGGTTTTATCGACAAACGAATTTCATGGCTGCCCGACGAGTAGTTATCCGAAATGTCATACACCCCTTCATAGGTGCGCAGCTTCTGTTTTAAGTCATTGGCGGCCAAGGCGAGTTGCTCAAGATCGCTAGAGGTCAACCTAAAGGAGATATCACCGCCGGCGTCGTTGGTGCTGGCGTTAATGTTGAGCTTTTTAACCGAAATCAGCTCTGGCAATGCCTCACGCCAAGCGGACGCGATGGTCACGCCATCAACTTCTCTGTCTTCCCCTTTGGTCAGCTCGGCAAAGATAAAGGCCGAGGTACGCGAGCTCATATTGATAAAGCTATGTTTAACTACGGGGTAGCCATATTCGGCTTCCATCTCATCGTTCATGCGATACAGAGCGCTTTCAATCTCTTTAACCACTTTTAAGGTGTTGGCTTCAGAGCTGCCCACATCCATTTCCAGTCGTACCTGAATAAAATCAGAGGGAATATCGGGAAAGAAGACCCAGCGCACTTTACCACTTTCCACCAAGGCGATGGAGAGGATCAACACTCCAACAAAGGTGGCGACCACATTGTATCTATGCTTGATACAACGCTCGATAAACACTCGATATTTATGGTGAATAAAGTGTTGAACCTTATGGTTGAGTGCCAGCTTAAAGCGCACAAACGCATTGGGGTTAGGGTTAGGGCGACTCGGTTTCATGTGGGCTAAATGGGCGGGTAAAATCAGTTTTGACTCCACCAAGGAGAAGGCTAAACAGAGGATCACCACCAGGCCTATCGACTTCCAAATAATCGCCATCGGTCCAGATACCATCACCATAGGCATAAAAGCGGCGATAGTCGTCAGTACCCCAAAGGTGGCCGGCATGGCCACTTTTTGTGCACCTCGAACCACATTGTCCAGCGAGTGACCATGGCGCTCAATTTCGGTATAGGCGCTCTCGCCGATGACAATGGCATCGTCGACCACTATCCCCAGTACCAAGATAAAGGCAAATAGGGTCAACATGTTGATGGATAAAGAGAAGGGCTCTAGCGGCATAATAAACATCGCCCCCAGAAAACACACAGGTAAGCCCATCATCACCCAAAAGGCCAATTTCAACTCGAGGAACAGGGCCAAAATGATAAACACCAATAGGGCGCCATAAAACATGTTTGATATCATCATGTTTAAACGACCCTTGAGGTAATGGGTCAGGTCGCCCCAGGTATCTAATTGGGCATTGGCTGGCAAACTGGCGCGGCGCTGCTCAATGTACTCTTTAACTTGCGATGAGATATCCAGTGCATTTTGGTCATCGACACTCAACACTTCGATAATCGCCGCCGGTTTGCCATTAAAGCGGGTGTATTCTAGACGGTCTTCGAAGCCATCACGAATGGTCGCCACTTGAGGGAGCATGACGCGGCTGCCGTCGGGGCGAGTGCTCACCACAATTTGGGCAAAATCATCACCGGTATAGGCTTGGCCTTTGGTGCGCAGGAGTATGTCTCCATCTTCGGCGCGAATGGAGCCGCCGGGCAGATCGATAGAGGAGTTACGCACAGCTTGAGCGACTTGGGCAAAACTTAAATTGTATTCCCGCAGTTTGTCTTCTGACAGTTCGATACTGATCTCGTATTCACGTACGCCAGTGACCTGTGCGCGAGTGACGGCGGGCAGCATGGTCAGCTCGTCGCGAATGCTCTTGGCCAGCTCTTTCATCTGGTGCAGATCCATCTCGCCATAGACCGACACCCAAATCACATTGTTTTCAGGCTTAATGCGAAAAATATTGGGTTTTTCGATATTGTCGGGAAAGGTGGAGATAGCATCGATATTCAATTTAGCTTCATCGAGAATATCTTGCGGATCGAAGCCATCGGCAACCTCAATGGTCACATTGCCAAAGCCTTCACTGGCGACGGAGGTGACTTTTTTAATGCCGCTAATATCTTGAATTGCTTCTTCAATTTTAATGTTTATCCCTTCTTCAATCTCTTGCGGCGCGGCGCCAGGGTAGGCGACCGAGACTTGCAAGTAGTTGAGTTCGAATGAGGGAAACACCTCTTTATTGATCAACACGGTACTAAAGAGCCCGCCAATCAATAAAATAATCATCAATAAGTTGGCGGCAACACTGTTGCGGGCAAACCAAGCGATAATGCCTTTTTTGGTATCCATTACTGTTCACCTGTTGCCATTAACGTGGTGGGGGCAGGCTCGCTATCGTGCTTCGAGTTGTCATCAGCTTGCTCGCCTATCACCTTAACTAGCTGGCCGGTGGTCATATTGTTGATGGTGGTCAGTGAAATGCGCTCGCCATCCACTAGGCTGTCTTTGATATAGACATTGTCGATATCGCTGCGAACCACATTGACGCTGCGCATCTCAAGGGTATTGTCATCTCGCACTATGGCCACCTGATTGTTACGCACGATATGGCGCGGCAGTTTGACTATGCCATCAACGGTGCGACCTTTAATCACGGCGGTGACAAAGCTGCCAAATTTTAACGGCAGTTGTCCAGCTTGCTTGCTGTCTCTCAGGTAGGGATCTTTAATTTCGGCGACTAAATACACCATGCGATTATCGGCGTCGATCACCCCTTCGCTACGGACAATTTTCCCCGTCCAATAGACAGTGCGACCTGCGAGTTCGGCGCTTAAGGTCACTTCGGTATCGGGGTCGTCCACCGATTCGAGATAGGCCAGCTCACTGTTGGCCAGTGGCAGACGTATTTCGGCGGTGCGAGTATCGTAAAGTTCACCAAGGTTAGTGCCTAAGGTAACGTATTGGCCAAGGTCGACATTTCTCACCTTGATGATGCCATCGAAAGGCGCGCGAATGACGGTTCGGGCTAAGTTTCGCTGGGCGCGGGCTAAAGCCGCCTCGGCAAATTTGACGTTAGCTTGCTCTTTTTTCAGTTGCGGTAAACGCAGTCCCAGTTCAGGAGCTGCGCCGCTGTCATAGTCTTCCCAATCTTTTTTAGCCACCTGACCGCGGGCGATCTCTTCATCGAGTAGGGCTTTGGCCTGAGCGAGTGTGGCCTGCGCTTGGATCAGGTCGGCTTGATAGTCCGAAGGTTCAATCTCGGCCAGTATATCGCCACTTTTAACTATGCCACCGGCAACAAATTGCTCGGAAATGGTCAGCATACGCCCCTGAACTTCTGTCACCAGTTGGGTGCGGTATTTGGGATTGACTACGCCATATGAGGGCAGATTTAGCGATACGGTTTGCTGGGTCACCGTCATCACATCGACAATCGGAATAGGGATCTCATCGGGCTTTTGCTCAGGGGCCTCTTTGGTGCTTATGAGCAGCGCGGCTAATCCACCAAAGAGTGCCAGAATTAGAATAGGCGGAAGCGTTCTACGAAGAATTATTTTTATCATTGCCTTGATGCGGTTCCATGCTGCATTGCGTTGGCTGTTAAATTACCAGAGTCTGCACTTAGGGCAAACGTCTTTTTGTAACTAAAATGTGTCAAAATGGCGTTAACATGTTGATCTTGATGATTACGCAACGGCTAAACGCTAAATTAACGATACAAAAAAGCGCCCGTGATGGGCGCTTTTTAAGTTGTCAGCAAAGTGTAACCGAGTGAGTTACTTTTTCTTTTTGCTGGCTTTAAATTTTTTACTGACCTTTTTATCGACCGCTTTGCCTTTTTTCTTAGACGGTGGACGAGCCTCTTTATGTTTTGGGCGTAAGCCTTCAATAACGCGGCGTTTTAACGGTTGTTCAATATAGCGCTCAATCTTAGCGACAATGCGCATATCATGGGCTTCGGCCAGTGAAATGGCGGTGCCTTTGTTACCGGCGCGGCCTGTGCGTCCGATACGGTGCACATAGGTATCGGCCGAACGTGGCATATCGAAGTTAATCACGTGGCTGATATCGTCAACATCAATACCACGCGCGGCAACATCGGTAGCCAGTAGCACTCTGACTTCACCTTTGGTGAAACGCCCTAGGGCTTGAAAGCGTGCTTTTTGCTCCATATCACCGCGCATAAAGGCGCAATCAATGCCTACGCGCTTAAGCTGGCCTTCGAGGCTGGCAACCACTTCACGGGTTTTAACGAATACGATGGCGCGGGTCACATCTTCACGTTGCAAGATGCTGCACAGCAAGGCAAATTTATGCTCTTTATCGTCGGCCAAATGGATCCACTGATGGATTTTGGCTTTTTCGCTGCGCGGCGGCTTGGTTTCGATAGTGACAGGATTGGTCAGCAGCTCTTGAGCGAAACGGCTAACACCGCCACCTTCGAGTGTGGCCGAGAATAACATGTTCTGTTTGCGGCCCTGCGCTTCGATAGCGATGGCCTGTACGATAGAGGTAAAGCCCATGTCCAGCATGCGGTCGGCTTCATCTATGACTAAGATCTCAACTTCTTGAGCATCAAACTGCCCCTTGTCGAGGTATTCCATCAAACGGCCAGGCGTGGCCACAAGAATGTCGACATTCTCACTCAGCGCCTTTTCTTGCGGTGCATAAGGCACGCCGCCAGTAATAATGGCGATATCTAAATCTAAGTCGGTAGCCAGGTGAGACGCATAGCGGTGGATCTGGCTCGCAAGCTCACGAGTCGGGGTTAAAATCAGTACCCGAGCTTGGCCAGAAAAACGGCGTGGGAAATCGATAAGATGCTGCAGCGCGGGCAGCAAAAAACTCGCCGTTTTACCGGTTCCGGTTGGGGCGCGCGCAAGAATGTCTCGCTGCTCAAGCCCGAGTGGGATGGTCTGTTGCTGGATGGTGGTGGGCGTATTGTGGCCCATCGCCTTGAGTGACCTCAGTAAAGTCTCGTCAAGGTGGAAATCTTCAAATTGCATGCGCTGCGTCTCAGTGAATAATAGCGCGGCATTATACACCGAAATTAGACTCAAGTGCGAGGATAGTCATCAGCGACTGGTGGATAATCAATAAGCCACTTTGGGGGCTTTATCGACAGCCATCAGTCGCAATTGGCACTGATTAATGCTTAGAGCTTGAGGTAAAACGCCTGAGTCAGTGCCACCATCTCTTTAGTGTAATTGCCGCTGCTATCTCGAATGCACAAGGACTCAGGTTTATCTGAGAGAAATGCTGTTGGCTGTGTTTGCCCTTGATGGCCCAGTAATAATAGATGGCGATGGGGGATTTTTCCTTCGACACTGGCCACATCGACGCGTTTGAGCAGGGTGAGCTGATGTGCACTGAGCAGAGATAAAAACACCGTGAGGCTTTGGGTAGGCAAAATGAGACTGGCGCGTCCCTCGGGGTGCAGTAGTGTTTTTATCGCATCTAACAGCTGAGGAAAACTTAAGCCTTGGGTATGGCGAGCCAGCGCGCGGCGGTCAGTGGCGGCCCGCGGCCCGTTGTCAAAATAGGGCGGATTACACACTATATGATCAAATAAGTTTGGCTGCGTAAGCTGGCTCAGCCATTGATTGATGCACTGTGGTATTAAGGTGATTCTACTGGCCCACGGGCTGTGATTAATGTTGTTGCTACAGTCGATGACGGCATCATTATCCAGTTCGATAGCGGTGATGTTTGCCTTACTGCGCTGGGCGGCCATCAAAGATAAGAGTCCACTGCCTGCACCGATATCGAGAATCTTGCTTGCCTCAGTCAAGGGCGCCCAAGCGCCTAAGAGTACGCCGTCGGTGCTCACTGGCATGCCGCAATGACGATCATCAATATGAAACTGCTTAAAACTAAAAGGCATAAGAATATCGGTAATACAAACTATGGCCGTCATTGTACTGCATAGTGAATGTCGGGCAAAGCTGGGCCTCACCGGATAAATGCAGTGGATCTAACTATGATGAAATGTAGCCTGATGTAATGAATGGGGTGTGTCTGTTTTAGGCTTGTTAAACTTTTGGTGTTAATCGTCGTTTGTGGCCGCTGTTTGCTTGTTAATCGATAGCTATTTTGCTAATAGTAGTCCCCCAGTTTGCGGCGAAAGCCCGTAAATTGGTTTAGGTAATCCAGTTTGAATGCATTGTTGGCGTTAGTTGATTCTGCTGTTGTTCAAAAAGTAGTCTTAAGCGGCTAGATTTACCGTAAGGTCGTGTAATTAAATGTTTACACGCAATGAATGTCGTGAAGATTATCGGCTTATTTTCCACAAGTGATTGAGATCATTATAAAAGCAGTTTAACGGGGCGTTGTGTGCAGAATAATAAAATGAGTATGACCGATACATTAAGCTTAGGTTTTATGACCTTTGCTTTTTTTCTTGGTGCGGGAAACTTAATCTTCCCGCCATTGGCTGGCTTTTTAGCCGGTGAAAATATGTCACTAGCCATGATTGGCTTTTTACTGACAGCGGTAACCTTACCCCTTATTACCTTGATTGCAGTGGCTAAAGCCAACGGCAAAATCATGGGGTTGTTACCTCCCGTCGCCGCGACCATGTTGGCTGTGGCTATTTATATCATCATCGGCCCTGCATTTGCCGCGCCGCGTGCTGGCTTGGTGGCCTATGAGATGGGATTTAAGCCCTTTATTGATTTTGGTGATGACACCTTTACGCTGCTGGGGCTCGTGCTTAACGGTTCGCAGCTGCTGTATACCCTGATCTTCTTTGGTATCGCTATGCTGCTGTCACTGTTTCCGGGTAAATTACTCGATAGTGTCGGCAAGGTACTGACCCCCATCATGTTGCTATTGTTACTTGGCTTAGCGGTTTCAGTCATAGTGCTGCCCAGCGGCGATATCGGCCAAGCGGTGGGTGAGTATCAACATAGTCCGCTGTCGAAGGGGATTTTAGAAGGCTACAACACCATGGATACCCTGGCGTCGCTTATTTTCGGTATGTTGATTATCGATATTTTGCGTAAGAAGGGGGTTGAAGCACCCAAGGAGCAAACTAAGTATTTAGTGCGCGCGGCATTTATTGCTGCCGCAGGCTTGGCGTTTGTGTATATCTCATTATTTTACCTTGGTGCCAGCGCGGGCGATTTGGCAGAGGGTGCTGATAACGGCGGCGTGATTTTGACCAATTATGTTAATGTTCAATTTGGTGCCGCGGGCCAGCTCTTGTTAGCAGCGGTTGTTACCTTAGCCTGTTTAACCACTGTGGTGGGGCTGGTATCAGCTTGTGCCGAATACTTTAATGAGTTGCTGCCTAGCTTGTCCTATAAGTTATTGGTCGTGATCATGAGCCTAGCGTGTGTCACTGTGGCCAACGTTGGTTTAGCTCAGTTAATCAGTATCAGTATTCCAGTGCTTGTGACGGTTTATCCGGTGGCGATTGCGCTGGTTGCTGTGACCTACCTGACTGAATATTTCGATCGCCCAGCACTGGCTCACCGCTTAGTGTTAAGCGTGGCCCTGTTCTTTGGCGTTATCGATGGCCTAAAGGCGGCGGGGCTCGACATGAGTGTGTTTGATGCGATGCCGATGCACAATGAAGGCATGGCTTGGTTGTTGCCTACAGGGCTGGCGATTATTGCTTGCTTGATGCTCAAACGCCCAAAGGCGCAGGCGGTTCTCAATTAAGGTGAACCGCGCTCATCATCTATTAACTAGCTTAAACCGCTGCGAGCTAACCTTTGGTCGTTTGCACGGCTCATCTAGTTCGCACAGTAGATAAGTCATAAGCCAGATAGTGCGTTTGTTGTTTGCGACAATCTTGGCCTATCGCGTAAGATAACGGTGTTAATTCAGTTGAGTTAACACCGTTTTTGTATAAGGACACCGCGTGACTTCAAGCCAACAAGAGTATCAAATGGACCCCTTAATCGAGCCGTTTCTCGATGATCTATGGTCGATGAAGGGGCTAAGCGATAACACACTGCAAGCGTATCGAAGCGATTTGTGCCATTTTGATCGCTTTGTCCAAAGCCAGCATGCAGCGCTTATCGAGGTTGACGCTGTGCTGGTGAGAGAGTATCTCAGTCAGCGCTTCGATACTGGGTTTGCTAAATCCAGCAGCGCCAGACTCGTCAGTAGTTTACGGCGATTTTATCAGTATTTGGTGGCTAAAAAGCGCATCGTTATCGACCCCATGGCGATGATCAAACCGCCTAAATTGGCGCGCACCTTACCCGATTCGCTCAGCGAAGCCGATGTTGACCGATTACTGAGTGAGCCCAATGTCGATGAGCCAATCGAGTGTCGCGATCGGGCAATGTTAGAGTTACTGTATGCCAGCGGTTTGCGGGTGTCGGAATTGGTTGGGCTGACGCTGGATCAACTCAGCCTGCGTCAAGGGGTGGTACGTATTGTCGGTAAGGGCAGTAAAGAGCGATTAGTGCCACTGGGGGAGATGGCGGTGACAGAGATTGAGCAGTATCTGGCGTCGGCGCGTTTTGAACTGTTAAAAGGCAACAGCAGCGATGTGGTATTTCCCTCGAAACGGGGCACCATGATGACGCGGCAAACCTTTTGGCATCGCATTAAACTCTATGCATTACGGGCCGGCATTGCGGTGCACCTATCACCTCATACACTCCGCCACGCCTTTGCTACTCATCTGCTTAATCATGGCGCCGACTTGCGGGTTGTACAGTTGTTGCTTGGCCATAGCGACCTGTCGACCACCCAAATTTATACCCATGTGGCCAAGGCCAGATTAGCTAAATTGCATCAAGCGCACCATCCAAGAGGGTAGGCGGTGGAATAATTTGCTTTCCGTGCTTTGAACATGTAACTTTTCAGCCTTTAGTCGGGTCTATATAGCAGACCACTTATGTAATTTGATGCAATCGCTGCTTAATTCGCTGTCGATGTAGCCGCAAGTTTGAGTGGTGTTAAGTGATATAAACACGACCTTGTTTTGGTTTAATGGTTGTAGTCCAAATACAATACAGGATATCTAATGAACTTTACCCGCACTCTAACTTTGCTATGTGCCCTTGTGGCCGCGCCGTTTGTCATAGCAGCTAACAGCACTGTCGATAACACTGAGCAATTAAAGCAAAAACTGGCCAGCACTTTGAGTGTGGAAGTGCAAAGCCTTAATATGTCGCAAATTCCAGGCCTTTATGAAGCCATCACCGATCGTGGCGTGCTTTATATTAGCCAAGATGGTAGTAAGTTATTCCACGGTAGCTTATACGATCTTGATAACGGCATGAAAAACCTCACCGAAGCGGCGCTGGCTGGCCCTCGTGTCGAAATGATCAAGCAGTTTGAGCCTAATATGCTGGTCTATAAGGCTAAAGATGAAAAGCACATTGTGACCGTCTTTACCGACATCACCTGTGGTTACTGCCGTAAGCTACATAATCAAATGGATGAATACAACGACTTAGGCATTACCGTACGTTATTTAGCCTTCCCACGCCAAGGCGTACCATCGAAAAACGCTAACGATATGGCGGCCATTTGGTGCTCGGCCGATCCGCTAAAAGCGATGACCGATGCCAAGGGCGGTAAGTTGGTCGACACGGCTAAAAACTGCGATGCCAACATCTCGCAGCAATACAATTTAGGCCAAACACTGGGCGTTAATGGCACGCCGGCTATCGTATTAGAAGATGGCACTATGATCCCAGGTTATCAACCTCCAGGGCAATTATTGCAAGCGCTTGAGCGCGTACAATAAGCTTTAAATTGGCTAAATCGTGTGATTGAAAGGTGAGCTTACGCTCACCTTTTTTGTGCCTACTTGCAATGGTTCTCGCCGCGCAGGTATTGAGTGGCTGGTATCTGCTTCTATCTAGCGCTGATAGATAGTAGCAATCGATACTTTTGCTGTGTGTTCTGCCGCCGCCTTTGTTATGCTAGCGCCATTGTTTGTTGAGGTTATTTACGCTGTGATCCATAAGATAGTTCGTCGCCCTAAGGTGGATGATAATCATCTTCCTGCCCATCTCTCGCCTATTTTAAAGCAAGTTTACGCCAGCCGAGGTTGCAGTGATGCAGACTGTGAGTTGGCGCTTGCTAACTTGCTACGGCCTAATACCATGAAAGGCCTCGATGTGGCCGCGCGGCTGATTGCCGATGCCATGGCTGATAATCGTAAAATCCTTATCATGGGCGACTTTGATGCCGATGGCGCCACCTCTACCTGTGTCTGTTTGTTAGCGCTGAAGATGATGGGCGCGCAGCAGGTGGATTACCTCATTCCAAACCGCTTTGATTATGGCTACGGCCTCAGCCCTGAGATTGTTGCTGTGGCTTACCGTAAAGAGGCGCAGCTGCTGATCACTGTCGACAATGGCATCTCATCTATCGAGGGCGTTGCCGCCGCCAAGGCGCTAGGCATGACTGTGGTGATCACCGACCATCATCTGCCAGGCCAAACGGTGCCGGCTGCCGATGCCATAGTGAACCCTAACCAACTCGATTGCCCATTTGCCAGCAAGTCGATTGCGGGCGTTGGCGTCGCCTTTTATTTAATGTCGGCATTAAGAGCCGAATTAAGAACCCGTGGCTGGTATCAACAGCGCGCCATTGCCGAGCCAAATTTAGCCAGCTTACTGGATATTGTGGCGCTGGGCACGGTTGCCGATGTGGTCTCGCTCGATACCAATAACCGTATCTTAGTCGATGCCGGTTTAAAGCGAGTCAGAGCCGGCCGTTGTCGCCCCGGGATCACCGCCTTATTGGAAGTCGCTAAACGCAATACTTCACGTATTGTGGCCTCTGATTTTGGTTTTGCGGTTGGCCCCAGACTCAACGCTGCCGGGCGGCTCGACGAGATGGCTCTAGGGGTTGAAACCTTACTATGTGATGACATCATGCAAGCTCGGCGTATGGCCAGTGAGCTCGATAGCTTAAACGCCGAACGGCGCGATCTTGAAGCCGATATGCAGCAAGAGGCGCTAAAAAGCCTTGAGGCGCTGAGTTTAGATGAAGCTGACTTACCTTGGGGAATCGCGCTTTACCAGAGCGATTGGCACCAAGGGGTGATAGGTATCTTGGCTTCGCGCATTAAAGATAAATATCATCGCCCGGTGATCGCCTTTGCCGAGGCTAATGAAGGCGAGATCAAAGGCTCGGCGCGCTCGATTAAAGGCCTGCATATGCGCGACTTACTCGAGCTAATCAATACCAGACATCCAGGTATGATCATCAAATTTGGTGGCCATGCCATGGCGGCAGGCTTATCGCTTAACGCTGGCCAATTTGACCGTTTTGCCAAGGCGTATGATGAAGCGGTGCGAGAACTACTGGCCCCCGCGCAACTGACCGGTGAAATTGTCAGTGATGGTGAGCTATTGCCCCATCAAATGACGATGGCGTTAGCCCAAGAATTGCGTAATGCCGGCCCTTGGGGACAGAATTTCCCAGAGCCGTTATTTGACGGTTACTTCAGAGTGGTGCAGCAGCGCATTGTTGGCGAACGTCACCTTAAGCTCGTACTGGAAACCGAATGCGGCCAAACCATGGTCGATGCCATTGCCTTTAATGTCGATTTAAAAACGTGGCCCGATGCGACCATTCAATTTGCGCAGGTAGCTTATAAGCTCGACATCAATGAGTTTAGGGGCAATGAGAGTCTGCAGTTTATGGTGGAGCAGATAGAGCCTAAGTGATTAGGCCTTCGAATGAAGGCTTGGCATTTTTGGGTTGAGTAGCGCTTGGGGGCGAATTTTTTAAGGTGTTAATGAAGGTCGTTACTTCATGGTTACCTATCACCTGCGGTGAGCTTATGTGCAAGCGCTCTTTTGGCTCGCTGTGAATATATCCCTATACGCTCCACGGCGGCATCCATGCCGCCAAGGGCCAAAACCGCGCTTACACCTATCTCTAACGCTTCTTCGATTGGACTTCATTTGATACGACTAGTGAGTTAAAGGCTAACGTACTTTTGCCCCAAAGTGTGCTGGTTTTGGAATGAAGGCTTGGCATTTTTTTGAGTAGCGGCTGGCTGTATTTTCATTTATTGAAAGTGTTTGAAGGTCGAACCTTCGCTGTTTGAAATTGCTTGCAGCAGGCTAATGTGTAAACACTTCTGCGGCACGCTGTGCGCCATCCATGGCCGCTCTACGGTTTCATCCCTGAAACCGAAGGCCGCAGCCGCGTTTACACTTATCTCTAACGTCTCTTCGATTTAGCCGTATTTGATGTGGGTTGCTAGTTCAAAAGCTAACTAGGTTCTGCTCCTTTGTGAGTTACAGGCGATAAGCAGTACAGAACAGTGACGAGACTATTGACTGTACTGCTCAAGCCAAACTGGACGTATTATTCGTGACGATAAACGTGGCGCTATCAACGAAAACAGTGCCAACGTACTGACAAGATTGAATATCCCCCATGAAAATTGGGTTAAGCTCGTTAGCGAATTTGGTCAATTGTTTCATGGCCCAGTGGGCACATTACAAGCACTCACCCATTACTGCGAGCACTTAGAGAAGCGGCGCCGGCACTTTGTAACGAGCTGCCAGCATTTCAAAATAGACTGATATTAACGCTTTATTGCATCACAAAACCTGTTGTTCTTCTGGTGCAATAGGTTGGTTTAGTGCAGCTGAAATACGCCATTTTTAAGTCAGCAGGCTTAATGTCGTCATACATCGATATTCAGGCCATATTGTTTCGACCTAAAATGACCAAATCACATCACGGCGATTGAACATAAACCGAAAGCGTATTATGTTATTGTTTTATAATGGGGGGGGTATTTTCTTTTCGGCTTATTTAAAGAAATTATCTGGGGATTCTCTAGGCTGAAACCTAGGGGTTGTTAAACTCTTGTAATTTTAAAAAAAAGTGTGTCAGATTTTAATTGAAGCTTTGTTATGGCATAACAAGGCTTTAGTAATTTTAAAGTCAACATGTAATATAAAAGGAATTTTAATGACATTTAATATTAAGAAAACTAATCTGGTACTATTTTCTTCATTGTTAGTAGTCGCAACATTTGGCGTTCTGGCTGATAGTATTGTTGTAACACCTAAAGGTACATATAAATGTGATAATGTTTGTGTTGTCGACAGTCACGGAAATGTTACGGATTGCTGCGGAGGATCGGTCTGGAGAAAAGAAACCGAAGATCCCGTCTAAGGCAACATTTTTCAGATGTATAATATATTAACTGATAGTTGAGCTGAAGTGCGCTCAACTTTTTACGATTATTTTAAAGTTTAGCTGAAAAGATACCTTTTTAATCAAGGACTTTTATCAAGGAATGTTATGAAACTACAACCGTATATTTTTTCTATTCTGGCAATATCAATCGCCACATGGGGATACATAGAGTTTATTAATAACGAAAAAGAAAATGAATTTAATCAAAATGAGGGCAATATCGTTTCCGATATAGCAAACGCGGATGGCTTAAGCCCAGATGACGCGGCTATTTTGGTGCATTCTGATTTGACAGTTAACAATGCAGATAAACTAATCAGTCATGATAGTTTGACTAATGGAGATGATAAAAAAAATGAAGATGTAATTTCGACTGAGCTTCAAGATAATAATGTTGTTTTTGAAGAAAATGGGAAATTAGTATTCGATGAATATTACCTAAAAGAGCTATCCTTAAACGAAACTTTCGATTTTATAGCTAGTTTACCACTTACTATCACCAACCCCGAGTCACTAATTATTATGGAAAACATTAATGAGGGAATTGGAAAAGATTTAGTGGAATATGAAGATATGAATCTCAAGACGGTATCTTGTTCAGACAAACTTTGTGGCATTGTCATTTCCTCTGAAAATCGTTCTAATGTTGATTCTTTCTTAGATTTAATTACATCTAAGCCTATTGTAAAAGAAAAGCTAAAGGGGGGGAGCTTGAAAATTGTGGAGGATAATGGCGAATACTATGGGGTTTTATTTGGTGCTATTGGAAATATGCCGATACAACATAAGTAAAATGAAAGTTGCATAGCTATAGGCTGTGGTAAGCCCCTAATTTTTTAGATGGGAAGGCTCAGGAAAACTGCGACACTGGTTAACGCCAGTCAAATCGAAAATGCGTTATGAAGTCGTTGAAGCGTTTTCTGATAATGATTTGCTTATTGATATGCCTGTATCACCGCAAGCGAGAAAGAAGAACCCAAATTTACCTGAAACATGGCGCGCGCGTTTTATTGCTAATCAAAAGCCAAAGGGTGAGATTAAAGGCTTCGTTACCTCGCTGGTTGACCCCACTCGGTATCCACTGGATAAGCTACTTAATATCTACTGGTAACACTGGGAAATTGAAGAAGGATATGGCGAGCTTCAGCAAACTCAACTGCAAAGTAAGGTGACGTTACGAAGTCAAGTTACTGAAGGGGTCAGACAAGAACTATGGGGCGTACTTATCGCTTACAATCTGGTTCGTTTAGAAATGGTAGCGATAGCAAAGGAAGCTGAAGTTGCTCCAACGCGTATCAGTTTTACCGCAGCAATAAGCTTGATAGACACACAATTGATGTGGCTTGCTTTATCGCCGGATGGGAAATTGCCGGCTAAGCTGAAGCAAATGTGAGCCGATATAAAACACTTTATCCTTCCAGATAAAAGAAAGCACCGAACATATCCACGTTCAGTGCTCTATATACCTAGCCGTTACCCACTAAAATATAAGCAATAATGCTTAACCGAATAGCATTAACTCTATTGACTGGCTTTGTGGGCGCTATTTGTCAAAATAATCAGAGATTACTTCCTGGTATCAAACCTTGACGCTGAACGAGCGTTTTTACATGGTTAATTTAGGGGGAGATTAAAAGATATATAGACAGCCATAGTTAATGGCATCACTCACGACCTCCAACTATGCTTTGAAAGAGCATTTAACAAGGAGGTTGTATGTCGAGACCAAGACGAACTGCGAGCTGTAGGCTGATCGCTAACCCGCCTAGGTTAACCGGTATTAACTCAATACCTGCGTCAACACGCGTTGCCAGTTACCGCCCATGATCTTGCTGCGATCGTTGCTACTAAAACCGGCGGCAGATAACGCATCATCGATATGCTCCATGCGATCGATATGATTAAGCTCTGGGATCACCACATGCTCGGGCTCGATATCAAAGCCTAATACGCCGCGCGCCCGTAGGCTATGCCACCATTCGATGTACTGTTTTACGCCCTCGGCATTATTGTTACCCAGTTTAATCAGGTTTTTATGGCCGCGAAGGGGATAGTCATTGGCGATCGCGACGGCGTCGATACCGCCGATATTGGCCACATGTTTAAGGTGCGCTATATAGTGCTCTGTGGTTGGCGTCTTATCGGTTGTCAGCCAGAAAGTCATCATAAACACCCCAAACAGGCCGCCAGTATCGGCAATGGCTTTAATCACCTCATCGGGAGAGCAGCGAGCATGATTGACGATAGCGCGCACGGCGCCATGACTTTGCACTATGGGCACTCGGCTTGCTTTGGCGCTATCAAGCGCCGATTGTGGGCTAGAGTGACTGACATCGATGAGCATCTTGTTGTGATTAAGCTTGTCGATTAACTGATGACCTGCGGCGGTTAAGGGTAAATTGAGCCCTTGCTTGCCATCGTTATCTAATGCGCCGCCGCTAAATTGATTGCCGTAGTGATGGGTCAGTTGCAGTACCCGCAGGCCGCGCTGATAAAACTCATCCACCTGATTAAGATCGCTATCGATACTCTCTTCGACGCAATCGGCGCCTTGGATCTGAAATATCACCGCAGTGCGTCCAGTGTCGTGGGCGAGGGCTATGTCGCTGGCACTTTTGCCCAGTAATAGTTTGTCTGGGTTGGCATTCACCCGTGTTAATGCCTCACTAATGCTGTTAACGCAGGCGTTATAGGTGCGCTTGTAATTGGTAGTGCCATCGGCTTGTTCAATGGCTTCGATGGCTGAGATATCACACAAGTAAGCATCGAGTTTCGAGGCGCTAAGATCGGCTAAATCATCAGGTAGAAAGGAAAGACCATCAATATAGAGCGGTTTAGCCATTGGCTGCGCAACAGCGCTGAGTTGAGCAAATTGACTCAGTGCGCCTGCTGCGGCGAGTGCTTTGATAAGTTGACGTCTGCTGACTTCGATTGCCATCTAGCATTCCTTGTGATGATTGTTTTTTAGTGTTACCGAGTGGTTGATACTAACATCAAAAATGTGGCCAAAGTAGGGGGGCAGTGGTGCGTTGATGGATGAAGTGGCGACTCTGAGTCAGGGCACTTAACGGTAAATAACAAGGCAAAAAAACGCCAGATGAATCTCTTCATCTGGCGTTTTTTATCGCTAAATCAAATAGTCGCTAACTCACTGAGTCGGATAGCCACTTAAGCGAATAGCCACTTAGTCCGATTTAGGCTAAATGCTTAACGATAGCTTTACCCACGGCGCCAGCACTGGCGGGGTTTTGGCCGGTGATTAGGCGGTTGTCTTCGATAACAAACTCATTCCACGGCTGCACCTTAGTGTAACGTGCGGCGCTGCGGGTGAGGGCTTCTTCGAGCAAGAAAGGAATTTTGTCTATTGTGCCGTAATCCACTTCCTCTTCGCGGGTAAAGCCTGTGACCGATTTATCGGCAATCAGCTTTTGGCCATTACTTAAGGTGATGGGCAATAGACCTGCTGGGCCATGGCAGACCGCGCCGATGACGCCGCCCTGCTCGTAATGAGCCGCGCTGAGCTTAGCCACATTTTCGTCGCTGGCAAGATCAGACAACAAGCCAAAGCCACCTGGGTAGTAGATAGCAGCATAATCATCGATATTAATTTGTGATGCAGGAATGGTGTTATTGACGCGAGTCTGGAATGACTCATCGGCCAGTATGGCATCATTAATGGCATCATCTTCAAGGTCGGTACCATAAAGTGGTGCTTTACCGCCTTTAATAGACACTAAATCATATTCAAGACCGGCATCAAGCATCTCATGCAGTGCGTGAGTCAGCTCGGGGGCAAAGGTGCCATTGGCTTCATCTGTGGTGCCAAGGGTTGCGTGATTCGTTAGCAGGATAAGCACTTTTTTCATGATAGAACACTCGGTTTGTTGAAAGTGATGTCATTGTAATTGTTGTCATCAAATATGATAATCGGCTTAAAGTGCAAATTACTATTGTTGTACAGCAATAATGACGCAGAATGAGGATGGGTGATGGACAGTTTTGACGGCATTGTTGAATTTATTGCGGTGGCAGAATCAAATGGCTTTTCGGCGGCGGCGCGCCAGTTGGGGAGTTCGACTAGCCATGTTAGCCGCCAAATTGCCCGCTTAGAAACGCGCCTTGGCTGCGCCTTATTTGCCCGAACGACTCGCAGCGTTAGCTTGACTCAGGCGGGTCAGAGCTACTATCAGCAGTGTAAAAACTTGTTGGTGGGCTTAAAGCAGGCCAACGAAGAGGTCAGCCAGCAGCAGTTACAGCTTAATGGTACCTTAAGGGTCAGCGCCGCTGGCGCCTTTGCCGAGCAGTATATTGCGCCGGTATTAATTCAGTTTGCTGGCCAGCATCCAGAGCTCACCATCGATATGGACTTTAACAGTCGCATGGTTAATTTTGTTGAAGACGGTATCGATTTTGCCATTCGGTTTGGCGCGTTAAAAGACTCCGGCTTGGTGGCGCGTAAGCTGGCTAATCGTGACATGATGGCGGTGGCGAGTCCGCAATATTTAGCCGAGCATGGTGAGCCGCATCACCCTAGTGAACTTAAGCGTCATAGCTGCATTATTTCTAATAATGAACATTGGCTATTTCATCACCCCGACAGCGCCAGCGGGCTCAACATCAAGGTTGAAGGCCGTTGGCGTAGCAATAATGTACCTGCGGTGATCGCGGCTGCCGAACAAGGGCTAGGCATAGCCTATCTGCCTAAGAGTAGTTTTATTACCTCTCTCGAAAAAGGCACCTTAACACCCGTATTAGCGCCATTTTGGACGAGTGGATTAACCAGTTGGATTGTATATCAAAATCGGCGCTTTCTGCCGCTGCGTGCCCGTATGGCGATAGATCACCTATTAGCGCATTTTGCCGACTGGCAGGAGTAGCTAAAGGTTACGCGGGTAGGCTTGCCATGGCATGCCAAAACAGCTTGAAGCTGGCTTCTTTGTGGCTGGCCTGCAGCCATGTTTGGGGGTTATCAATAAAATAACGGGTGGCGGCAAGGAATTGGCCGTGGCAATTGTCTTGCATCAGCGCTACCGGGTAGGGGGCGATAACCCCTTGGATTTGGCCTTGTTTAATTAAGTCACCAATAAAGCCTAAAATGGTGTTCATCGCCTGCATACGCACCGCCTGCTCAACTGTTGGCGACATAGAGTACTGCTGAAAAAAGGCCTGCTTGAGCGGATTGTCAATCGCCCAATTGAGGGCGCTAAACCAGAGGTGTTTAGCATCTTGCTTAAGCTCCCCCGATGGTTGAGCGCTAGCGATAATCGCATCGGCAAACTCTTGCTTAATCGATAAAAAAAGGTGCTGCATGAGTGCATCTTTAGAGGGAAAGTGGTGAAACAAGGTGCCTGTGGCCACGCCAGCTTGGCGGGCTATCGCTGCGGTGCTGGTGGCATGAAAGCCTTGGGCAACAAACAGGCTGAGTGCTGTGTCTAAGATGGCTTGTTTTTTGTCGGTAATACTCATGGTGTTCCTTACGGCGTTCCTCACAGGCTGCGGGCACATGGCCCGCAGCGGCGTTCTATTGCGTGCAATCTACAGCGTGCAAGCTCGTCGTGGGCGTTAGCGTAAAAACACTTTCATCAGCAGCTTTTGTATTAGGCCACCATAAGGGGGGTGGACTAACTTGCCGGTATTCAACTTTCCGCGACTGAGCACAGTTTTAGCGTGGCTCATGGTTAAGAAGCCCTCTTTACCATGATAATGCCCCATGCCCGAGGGGCCAATTCCGCCAAAGGGCGCGTCATCGGCCGCCACATGAAACACGGTTTCGTTAATACACACACCGCCAGAGTGGGTGTGGCTTAAAATGCGTTGCTGAGCCGTGGTATCGAAGCTCATGATATATAAGGCTAACGGGCGTGGCCGCTGATTGATGTAGTTTATCGCTTGCGTTAGATCATCATATTCTATGATAGGCAGCAGCGGGCCAAAGATCTCCTCTTGCATCACCAGCATCTCATCATTGACTTGGCTTAGCAGTTGGGTGGGGATCTTACGCGTCTTGCTGTCGATAGCTTCACCATTGGCCGAGGTGATGAGCGCGCCTTTGCTGCGGGCATCGTCGAGCACAGTGATTATTCTGTCAAACTGACGTTGATTAATAATGGCGCCATAATCTGGGTTGTTGGCGATTTGACCATACATGGCATTAAACTGTTGTGCGAACGCTTGCTTAAAGGCGTCGGTTTTTCCCTTGGGCAGTAACACATAATCGGGAGCGACACAGATTTGGCCGGCATTTAAGCACTTACCATAAATCATCCTCTCGACCGCTGTCTCAAGTGGCATATCATCGGCAATGATCACCGGCGATTTACCCCCTAGCTCTAAGGTGACTGGAGTAAGGTTATCGGCGGCGGCGCGCATCACGTGACGCCCGACAGTGGTTGAGCCGGTAAACAATAGATGATCGAAGGGCTGCGCCGAAAAAGCCGCCGCGACATCGGCCTCACCTTCAACGACGGCGACCACAGTGTCATCAAATAGCTCAGCGAGCATCTTCTTTAATACAGCATTGGTGTGCGGCGTGAATTCAGACAGCTTGATCATGGCGCGGTTACCAGCCGCCAGCGCGGTAATTAACGGCC
The DNA here is from genome assembly GCF_059338445.1 of Shewanella sp. 492. Taxonomy (NCBI): domain Bacteria; kingdom Pseudomonadati; phylum Pseudomonadota; class Gammaproteobacteria; order Alteromonadales; family Shewanellaceae; genus Shewanella; species Shewanella sp. 492. The sequence goes on along the minus strand of NZ_CM181702.1, from coordinate 3,137,050 downwards.
CTATAGATAACATCACCGGGAAGTTCCACGGCACGATAATACCAACGACTCCCACAGGTTGATAATGTACGGTAATGTTTGCTGGCGCCAGTAGCATACCGGCATGACGACGACTGGGCTTCATCCAGTTTTTTAAATGTTTAAGAGTGTAATTAATATTGTTAATGCAGGGCATGATGTCGGAAATCAGGCTGTCGTCAGCCGAACGGTGGCCATAGTCTTGGGACAGGGCCTCAATAATGCGGTTTTGCTGCGCGAGCAGGGCTTTTTTTAAGGCCTTGAGTTGTGCTTTTCGCGCATCGAGATCCGGAGTCGGTTGGCGCAGATAAGCAGATTTTTGCGCGCTTAATCTCTGTTGCAGTTGAGTGGCAATATCGGTTTGCAGTGGCATATTCATTACACCTGTCCTTATTCGCTAGCGCGTGGATGAGTGGTTACCGCTCGAACGGGTGCGCTCAAGATAAGCTTCTCTACCTTGGCATTCAATAAAGTAACCGACTGATTAGTCGGTCTGATAATAGATGAACTTTTTCTTGTGGTCAAATAAACATCAGGCTCACTACAAAGTGTGATCTAGATCAACAGTGTTTATGGCACCGAAAACTACACTTAAAGATGAGCGTTTAAGTGATGATTGAGTCATGGGAGGGGCATATGAGTGAATTACAGCATGGTATTTCCATTGGTATCGAACGTAATGATGACAATGTTTACTTAATGATGACGGCCATCGGCAGTTTAACCCACGCCGATTATGAGTTGATGACCCCTATCCTGGAGTCGGCCTTAGCTGGACTCAAGCAGCCAGAGGTGGTTGCGTTAGTGGATATTACCCAATTAGAGGGGATCTCGCTGCATGCCGCGTGGGACGATCTGCAACTGGGGCTTAAACATGGTAAAGCGTTTCGTAAGGTGGCAATTGTTGGACGAGGCGATTTCCAGCAGTGGATGAGCCGCATTGCCGGCTGGTTTAGCCCTGGAGAGTTTAAATTTTTCGACAGTCGAGCTAAGGCGATAGATTGGTTGATGTGAGCCGAGCGAGCATGTCGGCAGACGTGAGCTAGTACTTAATGAGACTTAAGTTGATGAAGCTTAAGTTGATAAAACTGTGTCATCTGATTACGGTTACTTAACGGTTACTGGGTTATCCGCTAAGCTTAATGACGGTAAGCTGTGGATGATATTTATCTAAGCTTGCTCTAAAACGGCTCAATGATACTACCGCTTACATCTAGCCTTACCGCTAAGGAGTTCATGATGAGAAAAGGTCAAATTTTATGTCCAACCGACTTTTCCGAAACAGCGTCCCATGCGCTGTCTTATGCTATCGAGATGGCCAACCTTTATCAGGTGGGCTTTCGACTTTTACATGTCGTCGAGCAGCCCATAGGTGATGAAAATTACCAAATCTTGGCTATTACTCCCGAGGAATTAGCTAAGACGATGGAAGATGCCGCTGCTGAAAAAATGAAGTCATTATTAGCTAATCTCGACAGTAACCTAGCGGTTGAAACGATTATCCGTCGGGGAGATGCGGTGGCCGAGATCTTAGCCGAAGCCGAAGAGAACGGTGCCGGTATGATTGTGATTGCTAGTCATGGCCGCACGGGTTTTTCCCATTTTTTACACACCAATGTGGCCGAGGCCGTAGCCAATGGGGCTAAGTGTCCGGTATTGGTCGTGAAATAAAGGTGTGAACCACAGACGTTGTGATTGCCTTGGCTGACACCATTATTGAGGAGGTGAGTGATGCGTACTCATCAAATTTTGTGCCCGACCGATTTTTCAGAAACGGCTTCGCATGCTTTAGGTTATGCCATTGAAATGGCATGCCTTTATGGTGTCGATTTACGAATAGTGCATGTGGTAAGTCAGCCCTATGGTGCTCATAATTACGGTATTATGATCGATAGTAATGAAGAGTTAGAGCAACATTTGCATGCCTACGCCAGTGGCAAACTAGGGAAAATTGTGCGAGACGCCCAATTAGAGATGCCCGATGGACTGACGGTTTACAGTAAAATTAGGGCCGGTGATGTACTGGGGCAACTGCTGGCGGAAGTGGAAGAAAACGACATTGGCATGTTGGTCATTGCCAGTCACGGTCATCAAGGGTTATCGCACCTACTGAACCCCAATATCGCCGAGTCATTGGCTAATAAAGCCAAATGCCCGGTATTAGTGATCAAATAGATGTGTGCGCTGATGCCGTGTAACAACCGACGAGTGACTGATATAACAATCGTTACGGAGAAATGGTTACGGCCTAATACAAGTGTCGTGATGCAGTTTATCGGCTAACGATTGCAGCACCTGCGCTTGGGGATGCGTATGGGCAAAGGTGCGTAATCCATAAATGCCCATCACAAAATAGTGGGCTAAATCCCTGCTGGAGCGATGAGCAGGGATCTCTCCTGCATCAATAGCTTGCTGAAACTTATCGGTTAATGCGTCAAGCCAGTTGGCCAAATGTTGGTTGATTATCGCGCGTATCTCATCATCTTGCTCGGCCAGTTCATTCAGGGCTTTGGTGAGTAAACAGGCCCGAGCGGCATCGCAGCTAAGGCACTCCAGCACTATATGATCTAAATAGGACTTGAGCTGGCTGACGATGGGCGCGTCGGCCTGAAAGAATCCATCAAACTCCACGCTGCGATCGTGGCGATATTGGCCTAATGCTGCTAACAGCAAACCGCGCTTATTGCTAAAGGCGCAATAGATAGATCCAGGGTGCAAGCCAGTAGCCTTGGTTAAATCTTGCATGCTGGTTTTGGCATAGCCTTTGGCCATAAAGGCGGTCATGGCGTGCCTTAATACCTGCTCTCGATCAAATTCGGCGTTGCGCATATTTCTCTGTCTGTGGTCGGCATATGTGTTGCCATTGTACTCAATCTTGAATGCTTGTTCAAAAAAGATCTTGAATGCGTATGCAACTCGGTTTATCTTGAGCGGACATTCAAGAAAGCGTTACAGCAAGAGAGTTCTACATGACCGCTAACCTATTTCAACCGTTTAAGCTCAATGACAGTATTACGCTTAACAACAAAATTTTGATGGCGCCGCTAACCCGTTGTATGGCCGATGATGAGTTGGTGCCAACTCAAGCCATGGCCGAGTATTATGCCCGCCGAGCCGCGGCCGGATTGATTATTTCTGAGGCGGTGATCATTCGCCCTGACGGTCAAGGTTATCCCAATACACCTGGCCTGTTTACCCCTGCGCAAATCGACGGTTGGCGTCGGGTGACCGATGCGGTGCACGCTAACGATGGCAAAATTTTCGCTCAGCTTTGGCATACTGGCCGGGTTGCTCATTCTCACTTTTTTGGTGGGCAAACCATTGCACCATCGGCTATTGCTATCGAAGGTAGCGTGCCAAGGCGCCGTGAATTAACCTACGAAACGCCTAAAGCGGTCACCCACGAAGAGATCGAGCAGCTGATTGCCGATTATTCACAAGCGGCAGCCAATGCCATTGATGCTGGTTTCGATGGCGTCGAAATTCACGGTGCTAATGCTTATCTTATCGATCAGTTTTTACATCACGACAGTAACCGCCGCACCGACGGCTATGGCGGAACTCCTGAGAACATGGCGCGTTTCCCGCTGGCCGTTGTCGATGCCGTTTGTGCGCGTATTGGTCACGAGCGCACGGCGCTACGCGTCACCCCTGGTGCCTATGTCAACATGCAAGGTGATGCGCGAGATCGTCAAGTATTCGACTATTTTCTTAAACAGTTAGCGCAACGTGAGTTGGCTTATTTGCACATAGGTATTTTCGATGATGCCTTGGAATTTGATTACCTTGGCGGCCGCGCATCTAGTTACACCCGAGCAAATTACAGTAAAACCTTAGTCGGGGTCGGTAGCTACACAGCGCAAACGGGCGCCGCCGCTATCGATGAGGGTAAGTTTGATCTACTGGCCATTGGCCGCCCATTTATCGCTAACCCAGATTATGTTGAGCGAGTGCGCGATAACCAGCCTTTGGTTGAGTATTCAGATGAAATGTTAGCCAGCCTCATTTAAATAAGTCAGACTTTACACTTTTCAGCCAGCAATTGTCCCAGAGTCAATTGCTGGCTTTTTTATGCCTTTTCTATGCCTTTTTTATAAGCATATTAATACGATATAGGGATGCGGATAGAGATGCACATAGCGCACAGCTTAGCAGTTTAAGGGGCGTGATGTGAGAGTTACCGAACGCTACAGGCGCTAGATGGATGGGGCTCTTGGCAGATAAGCCCCATCAGTAACACAGGCAAAGCGCTTATTATATGGCGCTTAATTGTTGTGGCGAACGCTTGGTTTTGCGTCGATAACCGCGTCGTTGCCAGTAGAGGTACAGCCCTGTTATCGCTAGCCACACAGGGCTCAAGCCTAACACCGCCCACAGTATACGAGTGGTTAGCCCTGCAAAATAACCAAAGTGGAGTTTGCGAAAACTGTCGACAAACACCGCTAAGCTACTCGCTTGGCGAATATCACTCTTGGATAACAGCTTACCGCTGGTGTTATCAAAACTGACTTGGCTAGCATATTCGCTATTAAAGGGATTTGCGCTGTCGACCTCACCGTAAAAGGTGATGTTACGCCCGGGTTCGTGTGGCATGGCTAGATATCCGCCCTCAAAGCTGTCAATTTCTGTGCGCGCTTGTAAGCGCAGTGCTTCGAAGGAGATTGCCGGGCTATAGCGTGGCCCACTGATGTAGACATGGTTATCATCTGCATGCTCGATAAGCTCGTGGATCACGCCCGTGAGATTCCAATATCCGCCAGTGATCGCGAGCACTATTAATACTGGCGCGCTGCTAATGCCAATCATTTTATGCAGATCGCTAAAGAATATGCGCTTGGCGGCGCTAAAGCGTAAGGTAAAAAATTTGGCCCAAAAGCGGCGATACAGCACTATGCCGCTGATCCCCAAAAACAGCATGACTAAGGCGATGACAAAGCCGATGATGGCCCCTGTCTCATGCAGTAAAAAAGTGTAATGCAGTTCTAACAACCAGTCGGTGAGGTAGTGTGTCATCGATTGTGGCGTCGATAACACCTTGTCATAATATTGGTCGACATAGACTTTTGCCCACTGATCCGTGCCGCGCTTGATAAGATAGCTGGTATCAGAGCGTTGTTTATCATCAAATATTTCCCAGCCACCTAACTCATATTCTGGGTTGTTGGCCAGTACGGTGCGCATTAAGTTATCTAAGCTAACACGCTGGTTATTAGGCGTTGCTGCAACCTGCATATGTGCAGGTCTTAGCCAGCTATCTATCTCGACTTTAAAGACTAAAATGCTGCCGGTGACTGACACAATAAGCACGGGCAGCATAGCGATTAGCGCCGCCAGCGAGTGCCACTTAAACAGGTTTTTTCTCATCGCGTAGGGTTACCATTGGTGAGTTAAACAAACTAAACCGCCATGGATTGATCCACAGCGGTATAGTTTGATATGTGAGGGTTAACTACATTGCCCAGCTCAGTGTGGCACTGTAGTTCGCCGGCGCGCCGTAATAGCCCTGCGCCCAATAAAGACTGTTGAGGTATTTCTCATCGGTGACATTATTAGCGTTAAGGCTTAATCCTAAGCGGTCGGTAATTTGGTAGCGCGCCATGAGATCGACAATTGCGTAAGCATCTTGTCGGGTAACTATGGTTTGGCCTGCATTAGCAAAGCCTGTGGCCACCACACCTTGGTTACGATGGATATCATCTTGCCAGCGCATATTCATGCCGACTGTTAAGCCATCGATGGCGCTGACATCATAAGTGGCGGCCAGTTTGAGCAATTTACTTGGGGTGTACGCCGCGACTTGCTCATTGCCATCAATATCGAAGTCGGTAAAGCCAAAGCTGACATTGAAGCCATCGAACACTTCACCTGCGACCTCAAGCTCATAGCCTTGGCTGCCAATACCATCGGCGCCAATATAGCGTTGCAGCGTTGGCGGCAAGTCTGCCGTGCTGGGGTCTGCTACTGCTAGGTTGACCTGCTGAATATCGAAGTAGGCGATGCTGGTGAGCAGGCGACCATTGAAAAACTCCCCTTTAATGCCCAGCTCTTTACTTTCGCCAGTCACGGGATCTAAGGTGTTATTGTTTATGTCCAGTTCGGTTTGCGCCACAAACGTTTCGGTATAACTGGCATAGGCGACCACTTCAGGGATGAAGCGATACACCATGCCTAGATAGGGAATAAACTGACTCTCGTCGGCATCTTGCACCTTGCCGTAGGAGACCCCCTCTGCCTGCCACTGGTTAAAGCGCCCGCCGGCAATTAAGTGAAAATCCTCAAATAGGTTAAAGCGTCCGGTAAAATAGGCGGCTCGCTGCTCGGCGCTAACATCGCTGCCACTGGGTTTGTCTTTGAAGATAGGTTTGGGCGTATTGCCATCCCAAGTATTGAGATCGGGCATGGCTGGAAAACCATTGCCAGTTGAGTAGTCATACAATGAGATATCACTGTAGTCGACCTTGGCATAGTTAATCCCCGCAACCAGTTGATGCTCGCGGCCCAATAGGTTGATATCGCCATTGATGTAAAGATCGAACAGGTGATGTTTCTCATCCAGATCGTATTCGCTGCCATAGCCTGTAAGCCCAAGTTCAGTGTTTTTGTCTGGCGTGCCATAGACATAAAACAGCTCGGTATCTTCATCTGTGGTCTTATAGGAATAGGTTGCTCGCAAACGCCAATCGTTGCTGAAGTAATGGCTAAGCTCGACTACAGTGTTTTGTTTAATCACCTGCCAGTTTGACCAGTTGGCCGAGGTGTTGGTTGAGCGGGCATAATCGGTTGCGCTGCCGTCGGTATAAAACAGTGGCAAAGCGCCCCAGTTATTGCCGGTGGCATCGTTGTTAATATAGCTGTGACTCACCGATAGGCTGGTGTCATCGCTGAGGTTGGCTTCGAGAAAGGCATAAAGCACACTCTTATCGGTTTGGTAGCGATCTAAGTAGGAATCCTTGGTCTGCTTTACCGCCACGATGCGGCCGGCAAAGGTGTCGTTGAGCCGTGCACTGCCATCGGCTTCGAGTCTGACATTGTCCCAACTGCCGTAGCTGGCGCTTAAATTGAGTTGGTCATTAGCCGTAGGGCGTTTACGGATAAAGTTGACCGTGGCAGAGGGATTGCCCACACCTGTCATTAAGCCATTGGCGCCGCGGATCACTTCGATACGATCATAGATTGCGGTGTCTTCATCGGCATGGTTATTACCATTGGTTAAGGGTAACCCAACACCGTCTATCTGAAAGTTGGTCACATCGAAACCACGGGCGGTGTAGTAGGTGCGATCGGTTTCGATACGTTCGACATTGATGCCGGTGGCGCTATCGAGTGCCGCATTGATGTCGTTGAGCTGAAAGTCGCGTAACTGGGCATCGGTTATCACTGACACAGACTGCGGAATATCGCTAATGGCCAAGTCGAGGCGAGAGGCGCCACTGACCGAATGGGCATTGTAACCCTCGATATATCTACCTGTAACCTCAATTTTTTCAATGTCTTGAGTGTTAGTTTGTTGAGTGTTTGGTTGTGGTTGTTGCTCATCATTAAGCGGCTTGGCATTGAGAGTGACAGGAATGATACTCAGAGCACAAAAAACGGCGAGACTAATAGGCTTACGTTTCATCATTGTTTCATCTTTACGGTGTGGAAGATAACTGACTGGGCTTATCATTGTGGTGCTATTGTGCGCCGCAGCCGCGTGATTACTTGGCTAAGGTTATCGAAAAACAATCCAGATCTAAATGCTAATCGTTATCATTTACAGTTTTGTGGTTTGTAAATCTATGGCAATAACATGAAATAAGTGACCGATTGATTGAAGAGGACAGTAGGGCTACATAAAATACAGGTGTATATAAGACATTGTTATATAGATTAAATTAATAATATTGTTGCAGCGTTTTCAACCATAATAATGACTTGATAGTGCATGGGATTTAAATGGCAGTGATATGGTGAACTTCCATTTAAATCTGTGATGTCGCGCAGCAAAGCTTGTTGTAAGCCAGCCTGTGAAAATAGCTGGACGTGGCATAGGGTTATCTTAAGGTGGCTGTGAGTTAGCTGACGAGGTGGGAGCTTGCATAGTTCACTCTGGCGGCGGTGATTGGTTAAGCTGAGTGTAGTAATGGCGGCGCACTTGTTGATATGCGCCGCCATTGAGGTGTTGAGTCTACTCGCTGAGCATCGCCGCGGCGCTGCCGCACAATGTCATGATAAATAGGAACCACTTTAAGGCATTAGGGCTGACTTTTATCGCCATTTTGACGGCGATGTGAGCGCCTACTAAGGTGCCCGCAGCCAAGATTAAGCCGGGCAGCCAGAGGATGAGATCTTCGGCGATAAAGACGACTAACGAGGCTAAGGTAAATACTAAAGTACATAAGACTTTTAAGGCGTTAGCTCTGACTAAGTCGTAACGTAAGCTGCCCGCCAGAGCTGCTAACAGGACAAAGCCGACCCCAGCTTGCACAAAGCCGCCATAGATCCCTGCAATGGTGAGCCAGACCCAAGAGCTCGGCGTTTGGCTGACTTTCTTCACCTCTGTGCCTAGCGCGGGCGAAATCATGGCGGGCTTAACCAAAATGATCAGTGCCATTGTCAGCATAGTCCCCAACAATAAGGGTTTGATGATACTCGATGGGGCGTAGGCCGCGGCTGCCGCGCCAATAAAACCCCCGATAATGGTGGGCAATAAAATGGGGCCGGTATCACCGCTGTCTAATTTACCGTGTTTTTTAAACCCCACGATTGCCGTTAACGATTGCACCACCACGCCCACTCGATTGGTGGCATTGGCGACCTCTGCTGGCATCCCCATCACCATTAAGGCGGGCAAGGTTAAATTAGAGCCGCCACCGGCCAAGGTGTTAATGATCCCTGCGAGAAATCCGGTGACCAATAGCAATAGACCGTGGGTAAGGGTGACATCCATTTTTTGTCCTTTAAGCTGGTTATAAATTAATAATAGGGGCGTTAGAAACCTGACCCAGGTTGTTGTAAAAAGGCTAACTCTTCAGGCGTCGATTGGCGCCCTAAGATCTGGTTGCGATGAGGGTAGCGGCCAAATTGGTCGATGATCGCCTTATGACGCAGCTCAAACGGCAAGTTGGCAGCCGCTGCCTCACGGCTAAAGAGGATCAGCGCCACTTCATGGATTGCGCGTGATTCACTGTGCATATAAGGCATATAGATAAACGGTACATAGTTGATATTCAGCTGTTGATCGATCCCCGCCGCTACCGCTTCTTGGGCCAAGGTCAGTGCCATTGCATCGGCGGCAAACGCCTGCGGAGTATCACGATAAATATTACGGCTAAATTGGTCAAGGATAAGGATCTCAGCTAAGCGACCTTGTGGCGTGGCGCGCCAATGATAAAGCTCTCCCTGTTTTGCTTGGCTCAATAAAGGCTCAAACCGTTGCTTAATCAGCGCGTCAAAGGCGCTGTCTTTATCGAACCAAGCTTTGGGCTCAATCTCGGTAAACCAGAAATGGATAATATCATCTGGGGTATGCAGGGTCTTTGTCATAGTCTTTGGCATCAAGGGCTCCTTATATCCAGTTAGTATGGTCATACTTGGTTAAGCTTAGCGCCGTTTCGGCGATCACTCTGGCGTCTGTGATACTAAGGTAAGGTATGGTTTGCTCGCCGCTGGCCATGCCTAAGTGCAATGTGGCTAAGTGTTTGCGTCGCTGCCCTACTGTTTGGCTTATGCAGACATGCTGCACCTTGGTGAGTGACAGCAGTTGCCAGCTTTGCCCTAGCACTCCGGTATGGATCCACAGATCATGGCCTTGCAACCGATACCCCCATTGGCGATACCTTAAGTAGAGTGCTATCACCACAAGGGCTGCGCCAAGCCACATCAGCTCGGTTAACCCGTTAAGGCCAAGTATAAAAGAGGCCAGCAAGGTCACTAATGGTGGTAAAAAGGCGCGGCGCCAAAACCAGCCGATATCGATCCCTTGGTAATGAGTGGGTAGCTCTGTGGCGTGGCTCTCAAGGCCGTTAAGCCTAGAGAGTACTTGGGTTATCTCGACAGAGGTCATGCTTGGGATCAGCATATGGCGTTTGGATTGCTGTTCGACTTCACTGCCTTTTACTTGCTTAAAATTGGCGGTCCAACGCTTAAACAGCCGGCCTAAAACGGGCTGATTAAAACGAATTAACTGCACTCTGGCTAACGCCAATACATCGTGTTGTTTGGCCAGTAAACCGCCGGTGCGATGCAAGGTGTTATCCCGTAGGCTTAACCTATAAGGGTGAAACTTTAAGACCGCCGAGGCGATAGAGACTAGCGCCAATAACAGATACAGCAAGAGTAATAGCGATAATCCAAATAGCAGCTCATTCATCAAGCTGGTAGCGATAGTCACTTGATACCATTGCCACAACGCTTGGGCAAACACGCTATCACCGATCTGCTCCCAATTGAGTTGCCCCAATATCGAGCCAGAAATGATCGATAACCAAAAAAGATTGTTTTGGTATAAACCAAAAATCAGCAGATCCTTAAGCTGTTTTTGCACCACAAGGCCGCTCGTTGAAGGGGCTGCTGCGGTGCCATCGACAGGTGCTGTTCCCGCTGGGTCGGTTGCAGCCGTAGTGGGCGCATGGATAAATAACCGCTGTTTAAGCTGCATGGCTTGGCGATAGTTAACCGCCGACAGCACGGCTTCATCTTGCTTAGAACCTGCGGTTTCCACCACCAAACTGAACAGCCCCAATGGGCGGAAATAGAGCGGCTGTTCGAGGCGCACATTTTGAATTTTATTCAGCGGAATTTCGTGAGTGCGTTTAAATAACAATCCCTGTTTGATGCCCAATTTATGGTCTTGTACGCGAAAGCGATATTGGCTCCACTGCACAATGGCAAAGGTAGCAATGGCTAACACCACAGTGACCATCACCAATATCACCCAAGGTGAATTAAAACCCTGCTGCCAACCGGTATAGATGACAGGTATCAGCGCATAACCGTTACTAAGCATCACCTTGAGTGCATGTAAGCTAAAACTGATGATGGACCATGGCGATAGGCTCGCCCATTGGGTAAAGCGACTACTCATGTTTATCGCTCGGCGTGGCGGTATCACTGAGCGCGTTAGGCTGAGAGGCGATTTTTGCCGTATCGGCATCATCGCTATTCATGCTGGTCAAGGGGGGCTTCGCTGCGATGTCGGCAGGCGCCGAGCCGGCTTGACGAACGAGCGCCGCTTTGGCCAATAAGTGTTGCCGAAGGGATTCTGCGACCGAGCTACTTAGCCCTGGCAGGGTAATTTCGGCGCTGCCACTGCCAGCGCTAAAACATTTTAAGGTGTGCTGACCAAAACGGCGCTCCAGCGGCCCTTGCGACAAGCTAACATGTTGTAAACGGCTGTAGGGCAGGGCGATTTTCTGGTGCCAAATAACCCCTTGTTGCATAACAAACTCATGGTCAAATACCCCATAAGCCAGCGACGTGGCAAACTTATAGCGGCCATAACTGATGACCGCAGCGAGCACGAGTGCGGCCGTCACTAGTCCCAATAGCGCTAAAATGGGCAGGTTAGCCAATAGGCTTATTACCGCAATGGCGATAATGATTGGCACAAACAACAGCAGGTTTTCGATATGGACTTGCTTGATATAAGTGGTTTCAACAGGGGTGAGAGGCACTTGATCGAAGCTTAGCCACTCATGGGGGGCCAGCCGTTGTCGCTCGCCTAGGCTAAGTGTTGGGCCCTTCAGATCGTCTGCCATTGGTTATCCTAAGCAAGGTTGTCATGCTGTGGTTTATTTAGACTATATCAGCATCATGCCCAATTTAACCAGAGTGTGCCATAGCACTAATTTGTAATTATCTGTTATGTTTACAAAAGAGCTAAAACTAACCTCATTATGGAGTGCGCAGTGGGCGATACAGACAATCAAATATCAAAACAGAAAAAGGCCTTTCTTAGAAAACTCTATTTGGCCCATCTTATCGATAACGAGCGTCATAACTTGCTGTCGCTGAGTAAGCTTACGGCCATGCCAAGGCGGACCTTACAAGATGCCATTGCTTCATTGGACGATGTGGGTATCGAGTGTGAGTTTGTGCAAGACGGTACGCGCCATAACGCGGGGTATTATCAATTGCGCAGTTGGGGGCCGATTAATCCGTTATGGATCAAGGACCACCTCAATGGACTGTTAGCTCAGTTGCAATCTTAATGAGCCATTCACTGCATCAAACCCTGTGGGCCAGTACCTTGGGCGAAGCGCTCGTCCAACGCCCCGCATTAGCTGGTGATATCGATGCGGATGTGGCCATTATCGGTGCCGGTTACACAGGGCTGTGGACCGCTTATTATCTTAAGCAGCAATCTCCCCAATTAAAGATAGTGGTGCTCGATGCTACATGCGCCGGAGAGGGCGCATCTGGGCGTAATGGCGGCTGGTTGATGGGCAGTTTTGTTGGCGATAGCCATTACCTTGCAGGATTATCGGGCGAGGCCTTTGAGCAAGCCAAACAGTTGATCCAAAGTCCCATCAATGCAGTAGCCAGCGTCATAGCAGAGCATGGTATTGATTGTGATTTTAGCCACAGTGGTAATTACCGAGTGGCCGCGCGTTATCCTGAGCAGCTTAATACTCTGAGCGGCGAACTAACCGAGCTGCATCAACAAGGGTTTACCGAGCAAGATTATCGCTGGGTGGAAGGGAATGCGTTAACTCAGGCAGTCAGTATGCGCCTGGGCTGCGCGGCGATTTATACTCCCCACTGCGCTACGATTCAGCCACTCAAGTTGGTGCGCGGCCTAGCCCGCGTGGTCGAAAGTATGGGAGTGACCCTGTATGACAACACCCGAGTGAGCGGCTTTGGTCAGGGCGTGGTGCAGTGTCACTCTGGCCGAGTTCGCGCCGAGGTGATTGTGCCTGCCCTTGAAGGGTATCAAGGCGAGGTGAGTCAGCTTGGGCGTTATACCTTACCTGTGCAAAGCATGTTGATTGCCACCGAACCTTTAAGTGAGGCGTTATGGCAACAGTTGGGCTTGGCCGCCAGGCCGACCTTTAGCGATGCCTCTCGGCAGGTGACTTATGGTCAGCGCAGTTTAGATAATCGTTTGGTGTTTGGCGCGCGAGGGGGCTATCGATTTGGTGCTAAGACGCAGACTCAATTTGACCGTAATAGCGAGGCTTTTCGCTGGCGGGCTGAGCTTATGGTCGATCTTTTTCCGGCACTCAAAGGGGTCAAGGTGAGCCATGGCTGGGGCGGAACGCTGGCGATGGCGAGAACATTTGCCCCCCACGCCATATTCGATAAGCGCAATGGCATCGGCTTGGCTGGTGGCTATGGCGGCGAAGGTGTCGGGGCGTCCAATCTGTTTGCCAGAACCTTAACCGATCTGATCCTTGAGCGTGACACCGCATTAACCCAAATGCCTTGGGCCCATGTGAGTGAGGTTAACCAGGTATTAACCCCGTGGGAGCCTGAGCCATGGCGTTGGTTAAGCTACCATCTCATCAATAAGGTATTTAGCTGGGAGGAGCACTTATGTTTGCAAGCGAGCTCATCGAGCCTTCAAAAGCGTATCGCGATCCATTTGGCCCAGCGCCTCGATAACTTGATGCATTAGCTTAATGCACTAGTTTGATGCAGTTAGCGTTATGCACATCGCAGGTGCCCCTAGACTTACTGGCTTGAGGCATTAGCCCATTAACAGGTAAGCGGCAAATCCAGCCCAACTCAGCAGCAGTAGCGCCCATGGGAGCTTGGATGAGTTGCTGTTCGAGTCACTAATTTGGGGGACATCGGTTTGTGCTGAATCGCGGTTTTTCGCTTTTAGCTCCTGTTTACGGGCTTTATCTTTGTCTCGGGCCTTACTCTTTTGCTGTTTTTTATATTCAGCAATGCCTTTCTCAATCCCCAGCGCAATCAGCTTAGTTTGCTCTTTGGTTTGCCCCGGCTTCTGGGTCGCTTTAGCGACTCTTAGCGCCTCATTTTTGGTTTCGTTCGAAATATTTTTTACCACAGGTTATCGCTCCCTTTTGTTATGACGGCACTATATCACAAAGAGGACTTGGCGATGAGCGGCGGGCTCATTGTTGATTGTCTGCAATAGATAAACAAATTCAATTATCTGGCTTTATTTTTGATATTCTTGTCACTATCTCCCATTTTGTTTAGCGACCTATGCGCGATAATAAATTGGCCGCCTCGGCGGTAAACACACAAGCCATATCAGCGGCGGCAGCCTCCTCGGCCAGTCGCCGGGCGGTATTGCCCTGGATTGCTGGCTTTTTAAAACCTTATCGCGCTCGAGTCATTGCCGCTATCGTCTTTTTGTTTATCGGTTCCTTGGCCTGGCTGTCATTAGGGCAAGGCGTTCGTCTGATGGTCGATGAAGGGTTTTTGCAAGATAACAGCGAGCGACTCAACGAGATCATCCTCTTGGTGATTGGCATTACCGCGCTCAGTAGTTCGGCGATTTTTTGTCGTTTTTACCTAATGACTTGGCTCGGCGAGCGAGTCAGCGCCGATATTCGCCTTAAGGTGTACGATCATCTGCTTAAGCTGTCGCCGGGTTTTTACGCCAAACTCAGAACCGGTGAAGTGATCTCGCGTTTTACCGCCGACTCTACCCTATTGCAATCTGTGGTGGGCTCAAGCCTCTCGATGGCCCTTAGGGCCAGTGTTACCGTGATTGGCGGCATAGTGATGATGACAATCACTAGCCTGAAGATGACCGCTTTAGTACTGCTTGCGGTGCCTATGGTGCTTGGGCCTATCTTTTTCTTAGGTCGCAAGGTGCGCGATTTGTCACGCAAGAGCCAAGACAGGGTCGGCGATCTTGGTGCTTATGTGGATGAAACCCTTCACGAAATTCATACGGTGCAAGCCTATTGTCATGAACACAGAGATCGTGAGCTATTTAATGAGCGTGTCGAAGCGGTCATGGACGCAGCTAAGGGGCGGATAAAATATCGCTCGATATTAATTTCGCTGGTGATGTTTTTAAGTATTTTAGCCATTGCGCTGGTCACTTGGGTCGGCGCCCATGATGTGATGCAAGGGGTTATCACCGCCGGTGAACTATCGGCCTTTATGTTTTATGCGGTGATGGTAGCTGGTGCCGTGGCGACCATTAGTGAAGTGATTGGTGAGATCCAGCGCGCCGCTGGCGCCACCGAGCGCCTTATCGAGTTGGCTGAAACCCCCATCGATATACCGCTACCCCGGCATCCGCAAATGCTGCCGACTAAGGTGCGCGGCGACCTGCAACTGAATCGAGTCTGTTTTACCTATCCCAACACCGATAATAGTAGTGAAAATGCTAGCGATGCCCAGTGCGATGACCCGCTAGATAATCAATGGGTTATCCGTAACCTTAGCCTGCAGATCCACAGCGGCGAACGGGTGGCGCTGGTGGGCGAAAGTGGTGCCGGCAAGAGCACTTTATTTGAATTATTACAGCGCTTTTATCCCCTTAACAGCGGCAGTATCTTATTAGACGGTATCGATATCGCTAATCTGATGCCGCAAGCGCTTAGGCAGCAGTTTGCGCTGGTGCCGCAAGAGTCGGTGATCTTTGCCAGCAGCGTGTTAGAAAATGTTCGTTATGGCCGCCCTGATGCTAGCGAGCAGCAAGTGATTGATGCCTGTATTGCCGCACATGCCAATGAGTTTATTGTCGATTTCCCCATGGGATACCACACCTATTTAGGTGAGCGCGGGGTGCGGCTCTCTGGTGGACAAAAGCAGCGCATCGCGATTGCGCGGGCCATATTAGCCGAGCGGCCCATTTTACTGCTCGATGAGGCCACCAGTGCGCTGGATGCGGTTAGCGAGCATAAGGTTAAATTGGCATTAGATGCCTTAATGCAGGGGCGCACCACATTGATCATTGCCCATCGATTAGCCACAGTGCTTAATGCCGATCGCATCTTAGTGATGCAAAAAGGGGCGTTAGTCGCCAGTGGCACCCATTCACAATTGATGCAAAGCTGCGAGCTGTATCGTGAATTTGCCAGTTTGCAGTTATTAAATGAGGAGATGTAGTGTTTTGCGCTAAAGCTAAGCGAGTTTCCATACTCGCTTAATGACATCATTTAGCCGTGTCCACCATGATTACCATGGCCGTTGCCACATTGATGTGTTGTCTCTTGGCCACCCTCTCCCACAGTGACAGAGCCTGCATCTTCAAACAGACTAAAGGTGTCCTGAGACATATCATCGATAGCTGGGTCGTCTAAGTGACCAAGGCAAGTATAGGCAACGCGATAATCACCAGCGGGGAGGTAACCCATGGCAAAGGACCAATCACCACTCATATCTTGATGTATAGGAGCGATGGCTACTGGCGAGAATTTACCATCGTTTCTAGCTGGACTTATATCCGCCATTTGCGTAAGACCTGTGACGCTATTTTGATAAAGATAGGCCATGTGATAAAACTGACCGCCAAGCGGAGCATTATCTGAGTGCGTTATTTCGCAGTTTGCTATCCATTGAGGATCCATCTCGCCAATGAGGTGTCCCATTTTTCGATTATCAATAGAGTAGATACCGTCGTGGTTAAGATGATATTGGTTATCGTAAAGGTGCATCGATTGGTATAGATCTATCTCCATGGTCAGAAATAGGTTCTCGTGCTGATTTAATACAAAGTCATGTAACGGAAGATGGTTGTTTTCGACTATCAATGGTAATCGTCCTTGACCATTTTCAATCGCACAGCCATCGGACTGATCACCATTAATTAAGGTAAAGTGTACATCGTGGTAGTGACCCGTTGGTAGCTCAAGGTTACGAATAACCTCATGACTCTTTGTTCCTTGGAAGTCGAGAAGATTGAATCTGTGTTGCCCCAAGTCGTGTTGATGAACTGTGCCATGGGCATCGGTCATTACTAGCTTATCGAGTACTAACTCGACGTTACTGACTTGGCTCATCGGAGAATCGGAAATGGCAATATTGACCATACCGACGGCGAGATCAGTCGTGGGCGTAGGTGAATCATCGGAGCCGCCGCAAGCTCCAAGGACTATTGTGGGGATAAGAAGCGAGATTAATTTACGCATGTTATTCGCCTTAAAGCTAATTGATTACTTTTGCTAATAGAGGTTCATTATTAGCTTATTTTAAGTGTATTTTGAGGGATGTATTGGCTTGAATTTAACCATTGTGATTGAACCATGAGTTTATCGATCTTTTTTTGTTATCTAAGATAAAGTGCGCTAGGGAGGTGTTAACCGCTGTTAAGCTGAGTGAACATTTTCTTGGTTTTTAACGTAATGAATGTTCACTGGGTTATCCTTTACCTTTGATCTATCTATATTTTGGAGTCAACGTGAAAAAAATTGTTTTGTTATGTTTGCTACTGCTCAATGGGTGCACCAGTGTGCCCAGTGGTATTAAGCCTGTTGAGCAGTTTGAACTGCCACGTTATTTAGGCACTTGGTATGAGATCGCCAGATTAGATCACAGCTTTGAGCGCGGCTTAACGCAAGTCACGGCCACCTACAGTATGCAAGCCGATGGTGGCGTTGAGGTGATTAATCGTGGTTTTTCAGTGGCAGATCAAAGTTGGGATGAAGCCGAAGGTAAAGCCTATTTTGTCGAAAGCCCCGATATTGGTCACCTTAAGGTCTCCTTTTTTGGCCCTTTCTATGGCGCTTATGTGATTTATGAACTGGATAAAGCCGATTATCAATATGCCTTTATCACCAGCTATAAGCGTGACTATTTATGGTTTTTATCGCGTACGCCCAAGGTGAGTGACGCGTTAAAGCAGCAGTTTGTGGCGCAGGCTAAGCAGATGGGGTTTGCGGTTGATGAGATTATTTGGGTGCAACAATAAAGGGCATGAAAAGTTGATACAAAGTGCTTAACTAATATAGATAAGAAGGTACGACAAGCAGGGAGCCATTAGGCTCCCTTCTTGGTCGGTATTTATATTGGTCAGTGTATAGCGGAGTCAGTATTTATAAGTGTTAAGTTGCAAGCAGTTAGCGGTAAGCGGGAACATTAACACTAACTAGAGCCAATAGGCCCCTTTCATTAATCCTAGCCTTGGTTATTTACGCAGTTCACGACGCAATATTTTTCCCACGGTGGATTTCGGCAGGGCGCTCATAAACTCAACTATTTTCGGCACTTTATAAGCGGTCAGTTGCTCGCGGCAATGGGCTAGGATACTGGCTTGGGTGGCCGAGATATCATCGCTTGGGCTGCTTAGCACAATTGCCGCCTTTACCGCCTCACCACTACGCGCATCCTCTACGCCAATTACGGCGCATTCGAGTACGGCTGCATGGGCGCTCAGCACCTCTTCAACCTCATTGGGGTAAACGTTAAAGCCCGAGACGATGATCATATCTTTTTTACGGTCGACAATTTTGTGCATGCCTAAGTCAATCGCAAGGGCAATATCCCCCGTTTTAAAGAAGCCGTCACTTGTCATCACCTTGGCGGTTTCCGCTGGCATCTGCCAGTAGCCGCTCATCACTTGTGGGCCTTTTACTGCCAGCTCCCCTGTGGCACCAAAGGGCACTTCGTTATCATCGAGGTCGAGGATCTTCACTTGGGTGTCGATAACCGGCTTACCTATACTCCCCAGTTGCTCCAATCCTGGAGCATTAAGTGAGACAACTGGTGAGGTTTCTGACAAGCCATAACCTTCGGATATGGTGCAGCCAGTGGTGGATTGCCAGGCCGCGGCGGCGGCTTGAGTGAGCGCCGTGCCGCCAGAGATAGTGACTCTTAGGTGGCTAAAGTCGAGAGCTTTAAACTCAGGTTGGTGACAAAGGCCAACAAACAAGGTGTTGATCCCGGCAAAGCCAGTAAAAGGATGTTCACTCAAGGTTTTGATTAACGATGAGATATCTCTAGGGTTTGGAATAAGTACCGAGCAGCCACCACTTTCAAAATACACCATAAGGTTCACCATAAAGGCGTAGATATGATAGATGGGTAGCGGCGCGACAAATATCTCTTCGCCTTGAATGAGTTTATCGCCAAGGCGAGATTTAACCTGCAGGGCATTAGCAATCAAATTGCTGTGGCTCAACATGGCGCCTTTAGAGAGCCCAGTGGTGCCGCCAGTGTATTGCAGCGCCGCTAAGTCGCCCAAGTTAGCTTTTACGGGGGTAAAGCTGAGCTGGCTGCCTTTGGCTAACACCTCATTAAAGCGGGTGGTCGTAAAGGGCGTGGCTGGTTGTTCCTGCTCGGCAATTAAATCCAATGCGTGGGTTGCGATAACGGTTTCAATGGCGGTGTTAGCGATGACATTGGTTAGCGTCGGCAGTAGGTCGCTCAGCACCACTAGGGCCTTAGCGCCCGAATTATTATATTGATGAATGAGTTCACGTTCTGTGTATAGCGGGTTGGTATTGACTAACACTAAGCCTGCACGCAATGCCCCATAGGCAGCAATAACAAATTGGGTAATGTTGGGCAGCTGAATAGCGATGCGATCGCCAACGCTAAGCGCAGTATGATGTTGCAGATAAGCGGCAAAATAGCGCGAGTCACGCTCGATATCGGCAAAGGTGCTCGATTGGCCTAAACAGACATAGGCAGTGTGATCGCTATAGCGCTGCGCCGACGTTTCAATCAGGTCGATTATCGATTGGTACTGGGTAAGGTTGACGTGGGTATCAACATCATATGCCATAGCGTGCCTCTCATTATTATTAATTTGTTAAAAATTAAACAAGTGTTTAGATTGTGCTAAAAGCGCGCTAAGGTCAACCGTAAATAGCCGATGAGTCTTGGGACTTAAATTTATTAAGCTTATGTATATATAGAATTTTATATCTAGGCTGGGCTTTGGTGCTGGTCAGACCTTTATCGCGTCTGTTGCTGTCAGACGCGATAAAGTCTGGGTGGGATGATTACGCTGAAGTCAGGGTAAAAAATTGGCTTTGTTGCGCTACACTGTCGAGTGGATCGGCCAGATTCATTACTTTAAAGGTAATGGGCTGCTGACGTAATGCGCCATCGATTGGGGCATCTTTACTGCGTTGTTGGTACACGGTCAGCGGGTAACTGAGCTGTTCTCCGGGCTGAACGGTAATCTCTACCTCGACCTCTTTATTGATAAAGTGACTTTGATCGCTTTCAAGATAGATAAGGTATTGTTGTGATTGCTGGGTTTTATTGCGGATCTTGAGCGTATAGCTATTTTCGATACGGTTATCGGGCGCGATGCGATACAGGTTTTGTCTGTCTCTTATCACATTAAGCTGGATCGCCTCGCGTTGGTATAGATCAAAGGCAAATACGCTCAGCATAATCACTACCGCCATGCCATAACCAATAAACCGCCAAGAATTAAATCGCTGTACAGGTAAGCCTTTGAGCTCGTTTTCACTGCTATAGCTTATCAAGTTACGCTCATAGCCGAACTTATCCATGGTTTGATTGCAGGCGTCAACGCAGGCACCGCAGTTAATGCATTCATACTGCAAGCCATTACGAATATCGATTCCCGTTGGGCACACATCGACGCACAAGTTGCAATCGACACAATCGCCAAGATCTGTGGCTTGTTTGCGTTTTCTGGGACCGCGAGACTCACCACGCTGGGTATTATAGGTCACCGTCAGGGTGTTACTGTCGAACATGGCCGATTGAAAACGTGCATAGGGGCAGCAGTGCAAGCACATGAGCTCGCGCATAAAGCCGGCATTCAGGTAAGTACACAGGGCAAAAAACCATACCCAGGCCGTTATCCAAAAACTGCCATTGAGGGTGAATATTTGTGGGTATAAGCTGCTTGCGGGCACAAAATAGGCGATAAATCCACAGCCGGTAAGCAGTGCCATGAGACCCCATAATAGGTGTTTGCTAACACGCTTGGTGAGCTTATTGAGACTCCAAGGGGCTTTGTCTAAGGCGTAACGTTTATTGCTGTTGCCTTCTATCTGCTTTTCAACCCAGACAAACATAAAGCTCCAGCTGGTTTGCGGGCACAGATAGCCACACCAGACCCGCCCCCAAAACACGGTAATAAAAAACAGTAAAAATGCGGCAATAATAAGCACCCATGCCATCAGGGTGAAATCCTGCGGCCACAGTGTCGTACCAAAAAAATTAAACTGCTGGTTTTCTATATCAAATAAAATAGCTTGCTGGCCATGGTAACGAATGAAAGGCACCAAAAAGAAACATAAGATAAGCAGGCTGTTAAGGCCGGTTCGCAGTCGTTGGAAGTCACCTTTTTGCTCTTTGATATGAATCTTGCCCTTTTCGCTGGGGATAAAGGTCACCGCTATCGGCTCGCCCTGGGCGCTAGGTGGTTTGCCGTTTGATGCCATGGCCGAATTGGCCGGGGTTGAGGTGGACCGTGAGTTCACACTTTGTGTCATGATTAAGGTTCCGCGCTATACACATTGAAAAAAGTATCGCGGTATCTGCAAGTTCAGCACCAACTTGCGAGTTATTTAATGCATTGATTATAAAAGATTATTGTTATCTTGAGATAAATCGCCTCGCGATATATCGTGCTTTGTCGATATATCGCGAAAAATAGAGAGGCATTAATCCTAGCTTGGTCGATGAATATTGAGCTTTTTCATACGTGAGCGTAAGGTACTGGCGGGTAATCCTAACACTTGAGCGGCGCCCTGCGCGCCCGATATGCGCCAACCTAACTGTTGTAGGGTACGGCGAATATGGGCGGCTTCCACTTGCTCTAAGGTTTGCCCGTGTGTCGGCGGCGCGTTGGCGGTATCGAGTTGTAGGGCGGGGATTTGCAATACCTGCCCTTGAGACAAAATACTTTGACGCTCAATCACATTTTGCAGCTCTCGTACATTCCCAGGCCAGCTGTAGGCCATTAGATGACTTAAGCCTTTATTACTTACCCCTTTGATTTTTTTGCCGAGTTTTTTATTGAGGTTGGCGACGATATGGCTCACTAAGGTGGGGATATCCTGTAAACGCTCACGCAAAGGCGGCACATGCAGCGGAAACACATTGAGGCGATAATAGAGATCCATCCTAAATAGCCCTTGCTGCACACGTTTTAGTAAGTCGTGGTGGGTCGCGGTCACCAGACGAATATCCACCTTGATGGTCGTGCTGCTGCCGACCCGCTCAAACTCTTGCTCTTGTAGCACTCTTAACAACTTCGATTGGGCCTCGAGGGACAATTCGGCGACCTCATCGAGAAACAAGGTGCCTTGGTGGGCTAATTCGAATCGCCCCTTGCGCCGAGTGGTCGCACCGGTAAACGCCCCTTTTTCATGGCCAAACAGTTCGCTTTCAAGCAAGGTGGGCGAAAATGCCGCGCAGTTGACGCTCACCAGAGGTTTATCGCTGCGCTCACTGAGTTTATGAATATTGCGCGCGACCAGCTCTTTACCTGTGCCATTTTCGCCACTGATCAGCACTGTACTATTGGTGTTGGCGACCAGCTTAATTTGTTGAATAAGGCGTAAAATCGGCTCGCTTTCACCAGAGATACTCACATCACCTGTGTGGCTGGCCAGTTCCGTTTGCAGGTAATCGTTTTCGCTGGCCAGCTTTTCCGACAAGGCTTGCACTTGCTCTAATGCCTGACGCAGTGAGTCTTCGGTTTGTTTCTGCATGCTGATATCGCGAAATATCGCGACTACACCGATCAGCTGTTGCTGCTTATAGACTGGGGTTGTGGTGTAATGCACCGGAAAACTGCTGCCATCTTTACGCCAAAACAGTTCATGACTGATCTCGCGCGCAATGCCGTCGTGCATGGTGTTGTAAATGGGGCAATCTTCTTGGGGATAATGGCTACCATCGGCATGACTGTGATGATGGTGATTGTGAATATTTTTACCCAGCAGCTCTTGTGCTGTCCAGCCGGTCATGCGCTCGGCGGCAGGATTGATAAACACCGCATTGCCTGCCAAGTCAAAGCCGTAGATCCCTTCGCCCACGGCATTAAGCAATAATTTATTTTCGGGCAGAAAGTCCACATGAGTCTCGCCCGTGGGCGCTAAAGGGGATGAACACATAAAGATACTCGCAGCAGAAATGAACTAGAGATCCAGTGTACTTTAGCTCACGATATATCGCGACTTCTATCTTACAAGTATCTTGCAAGACTGCTACCTTGCTATTAGTTAGTCGCCTCGTATCAATGTGCCCGTAATAGGGTGAGCACCTCGTGGTAATCGAGTACGCGCGATAACGCTATGCCTTGGGGATATTGAGAACTGAACAGTATCGTAAAGGGAATACCATAGGCATTATGTTGGGCTAAAAAAGCCTCTACCACGGGGTCGCTGCGGGTTAAATCGCCCAACATCAATACCATATGATCGCGCTTGAGTAGCTTAACCACTGCCTCACGATGCAACACGCGATCTTTATTGCCTTTGCAAATGATGCACCAATCGGCGCTGACATCGACAAATACTGTTTTATCTTGGGCAACTAAGGCGGCGATCTTCTCTTGGGCTAACGGCTGCCAAACTAAGTTTTTATAGGCGGTAATGTCTTCGCGCGGGTAAATAAAATAGGTTACGGCGGCGTTGATCGCGGTAAAACAGAGCAGTAATAGCAGTACTGCCATTGGGATCTGGGTGCCGCGTGCTTTTTTAACGCTAAGAAAAATAATCAAGCCAATAAGCAAGCTTAGTGTGAGTGCGCTGATAGTGAGGATGGTGTGCATGATAACCATTGAAGGTGATTGATGATGCTAGTCTAGCAAACATCAACGCCTGAATTGAAATAATCAGTACATCACAGATCTTTTGCACCTATGGCTGAATGTTTGTAAGCTGCCCGGTGCGATGGCAAAGCGTATAAGCTGGCGAGTATTACCAAGCGCCATCGGATTAACCAAATGATATAACAACAATAATCGGGTCGTGTAAGAGGAAGCAGGATGAGTGTGAGTGCTTGGCTAGGTTTGCTGGCCATCTGTTGTTTGGGCGCCATGTCGCCCGGGCCAAGTTTAGCTATGGTGGTGCGGCATACCTTAGGTGGCGGCCGCGCTAAGGGGATTGTCTGCGCGTGGGCGCACTCTATTGGCATTGGGGTGTACGCTTTAGTGACCTTGCTTGGCCTAGGGGTGTTACTTAAGCAAGCGCCACTGGTCTTTAATGGCATTGCCATTCTAGGCGCGCTCTATTTAGCCTATATTGGCCTGCAGGCGCTACGCTCTAAAGGCGGTATGTCGGACAAGCTTGCGGCAGGTAAAGCCAGTAGCACGCTTACCGCCGCGCGTGACGGCCTGGCTATTTCACTGTTTAACCCTAAAATCATGCTGTTTTTTTTGGCGCTATTTAGTCAATTTGTGTTGGCAGCCGACAACCTTTGGGGGCAGTCTTTAATTGTGTTAACGCCTCTGGTGGTCGATGGCCTGTGGTATACCTTGATAGCATCATTGCTGTCACATCGCTCTGTATTACCCAAGTTGCGGGAAAATGCGCGCATGATAGATAGGCTCTCTGGCGTGGTGCTAATTTTATTGGCCATCAGGGTTCTCGTTACGATTTAAGACTCTCAAGCAGATTGCTTTGGAAGCGCACATTATTAGTAATACACAAATAGTGAGTAATGGACAAAGTGCTAGGGGGATATCGTTGTGAGGTTATGGGGTAATTATGCCATCGCCTTACCTGAGCAGTAAGGCGATGGCATACAAGGTTACATCGGGTGATTAACCTTTAAACACCTGTACTGCTTCATCTTTCACCGGCTCGCTTTGGGCTGGTGATGGATTATTTATGTGGTCATCGAGATTGTCATTTAACATATCGCGGTACTCTTTGCTAAACCACTCTAGCGCATTGTCTTTTTCAGCAGCCAAATCAGATGATTTGATTGATGCTTCAAATGCATTAAAACGGGCTGCCGCAAAACGCAGCGCCGTGCCGACTTTACCGACATCTTGCTCTTGGGCGCTCAGCTCGTTGGCAAGGGCAATGAATTGATCGGCTAATTCAAAAATAGTGGTTTCTTTTTGCTGTTCTGACATGCTGTTGGCTCACAATTGAGTGAATGTAATAGGCGGATATTAACTTAAATTAGCCAACAGTGAATCATTGAATGTGGCTTTATGAGATCAAATTGGCAAATTGCCTCGATTCATTGCTTGCTTCAATTTTTAGCTTATCCTCCCAAGTTAAGAAGTCTTAGCTATTTGGATCGCTGTCGACAACGACTTGGCCATTACGAGAGTCGTAATAGATGCTTAAGTTTTTATTATTATTGAACTCATAACGGCATTGATTAATCGCAATATAATTGGCCTTATAATCCGTCTCATCACTACTATCAAAGCGTGACACGCTAGGTTCTTCACCTTGGTACAGGGTTTGCCATACGGAAATACAATCTTCGACATTGTCGAGTGACGGAGAGGGCTCGTTATCGGTGAAATAGTGTTGAGCTGGCCACCCTGCGGCATTAAAATCCATCTCACCCGTTTCATCTTCACCAAAGGTGGGCAGGTTTTCAGCTGGGCCTGAGCCTACTCGAGTGGCCCAAACCGCATGGGCAAGGTTAATCCCCGCTTTAAATGCGCCGCCTGTGGCTTTTACACTGGCAATTTGAGCATCTTGAGAGACATTGACAAATTTAGGCAAGGCGGTCACAGCCAGTAGGCCTAGCACGATAATCACCACGACAAGCTCAATAAGGGTAAAACCACGCTGTTGCTGTTGAGATATCATGGTAAATATGTCCTTATAAAAATAACGTTGCAGCCGGGGATAAGCCAAGCGGTTTAATGAGCGTTTATGCTCATGACAGTTATAACGAGTAGTGTATTAGTAATTAATTTTAATCGTTTTTTAATCTAAAGAGAAGTGTATGGAGCATATCGCAAACTGGGATGACTTTATTGAGCAGCAGTCACAATTAGACTATTTTATTCAGCTGCAACATTTTGTCGCTGCCGAGCGCACCGCGGGTAAAGCCATTTATCCTAGTGAGGAGGAGGTATTTAATGCCTTTACCTTAACGCCGCTCGACAAGGTGCGCGTGGTGTTGATTGGGCAAGATCCCTATCATGGTGCTGGGCAAGCTCATGGCTTATGCTTTTCGGTTAAACCAGGCGTTAAGGTGCCCCCCTCATTGGTTAATATCTACAAAGAATTAGCGACGGATATCCCCAAATTTACCCCTCCAAATCACGGTGATTTACGTCAATGGGCAGCCCAAGGTGTACTGATGTTAAATACGGTATTAACGGTTGAACAGGGGAAAGCGCACTCTCACGCCAAAGCGGGCTGGGAAACTTTTACCGATAACGCCTTGGCACTGCTTAATGCGCAGTCGCAGCCGATTATTTTTGTGTTATGGGGGGCGCATGCGATTAAAAAGGCGAAGTTGATCATTCAGCCACATCACCAAAAGCTGACTGGGCCACATCCTTCGCCATTATCGGCCTATCGTGGTTTTTTTGGCTGTGCTCATTTCTCTAAAATCAATGAATTACTTTTACGACACCAGCAGCCCATTATCGACTGGCAAGTCTAATGCGTTCGCGACAACGGATTGAATTCATACTTGCTGTCGGGCCAATAGGTTATTATATTTAAAATTGTTGTGTTTTTATTAACTGCAGTCATTTGTATAAGCCAAGATGGCTTAGATAGGCGTGAATATGGATATCAGGATGAAGCGAGGAACGCTTGTTCGTTGGAATAAAGAGCAACGAGTTGGGATTATCGCCCCAGACGATGGGTCAGGTGAACTACGCATACTCGGAGCTAACTTATTACCTTATGAGCATATGCCTCAAGAAGGGCAGACCGTAGTTTATCGCCAGTGGAAAGATAGGCTTCGCGGTATCAAAGTGATCAAGGGAGAGATAGACCTTGGTAACCCCATCAAATTAACCTCACCTTTCGATAGTCCTAATAGCGCGATTGGCATCGACGCGATCAGCTGGCAATTTAAGGTTGGACTGGTGGTATTCGCCCTAGGATTAGCCAGTTTGCTTTATCTATTGATGATCAATTACGAGCTTGGTGCTGATGGGACTCAACCGCCTGAAGGGTTGTTTCCTGCAGGCTCAGAGCACTATATAGGCAAGCAAATACTGCCCAATACGGATTTTAGTTGTGATTCCCGCAAGCAGTGTTTACAGATGACCTCGTGCCAAGAGGCGCAATACTTTGTGCAGCACTGCCCAGGTTTTGAAAAGAAGGTCGGTGATATGCCCTGTGAAAAACTCTGGTGTAAGATGTAAGTTACCCTCAAGTTTGTTGGTTTCAGCCAATTAGAACATCTTAGCTAGGCGGTAATCGTCGGCTAACGCACCAGAGATCCGTTTGCCCTCTTGATCTAGCATAAATAATTGGTTCTCGCCGACTTGAAACTGCATAGGAGTTGCATCATTAGCTAGGCTAATCGCGCTGCCGCGTTCGTTCCAAGTAAAGTTGCCTTCCTTGATAATTAGCTCGCCAGACTCTCCTAGATAACGCTGCGTTAAACGATAACTAAGATCGGCGTTGATCACCAAGTGCGTCTCTATCCCTTCACAGCTGGCACAAGGCAGTACGCCCGAGTATTCTCCCGGCCAATCTAAGGCATTTTGGCTATTGTCGCCGATTGATGTCGTAGGCTCGCTCACAGCAGTGGCTATCGCAGGTGGTGTAGCGGTTGCCGGTGTTGCTGTGGTTGATGTTGGCGTATGACAAGCTGTTAGGGTTAGTGCGCCTAATAAGATAAGCAGTGGCTTCATAAAAAACTCCTTATGGATAAATATTGTTATGCATTAGATTTGTGCGGTATTTATTGAATTCAACAGATGGCTACCCTCTTCTTTAATCCTAGTTACGAACCATACACTATGCGCGTTGGGGTAATAATAACAGGCAAGGGCACATCCCAATGTTCGCACGGTAAGTGACGGACTTGCTGACAGTCATGGGCATAACCTACAGGTAAAGGTTTACCCGTTAGCGGCCAATGGGCAAGGGTGCGGTCATAATAACCCCCGCCCATCCCCATGCGATTGCCATTGGCATCAAATGCCACTAATGGCGCTATCACCATATCCAGTTGATGAGGCAGACGCATCTGCGTGATCGCCAGCTTGGGCTCAAATATACCGAGGCGATTTTTAATTAATGGAGAATCGGCTCGGTAGGCGAGAAAGATAAGGTTACCCGGCGAAAAGGGATGCAGCCGAGGCAGGTATACCTCAATCCCTCGTTGCCACAGCGCGTAAATTAAGGGCTGGGTATCGAGTTCACCATCGTTAGCTAAATACAGTGCCACTCGTTTTACGCCGCGCTCGGTGATTAACTGCAGGGCGTGTTGGCATGCTTGGTTGGCAAACTGACGCTGCTGCTTGCTAGATAATGCGTTACGGGCCGTTCGCACCTGTTCGCGCAACATTTGACGCGTAATAAGCATAGGTGTGGTGGATGATAATAGGGGTCTCAATGGCATACTTCCTGTAAAACGTCTGATTAACCGCTGCTCTGTAAAGGTTACCGTTAGGCTGAGCGCTCAGTGTAGCGTTAGGCAGGCTATCGATTCAATGGGTAAAATATTATCAACCCATAAGCGTTTCAAGGTGGGTAATTTGTTTCATTTGCAACCGGTGTAAAAAAGCCACCGCTGGTTAAAGCGATGGCTTAATTATTTGAATTGCTCCCCAAGGCGTTGTTACCTGTGTAGCCCTTGAACCCATAAGCGTTTCAAGGTGGGTAATTTGTTTCATTTGCAACAGGTGTAAAAAAGCCACCGCTGGTTAAAGCGATGGCTTAATTATTTGAATTGCTCCCCCAAGGCGTTGTTACCTGTGTAGCCTTTGAACCCATAAGTGTTTCAAGGTGGGTAATTTATTTCATTTGCAACAGGTGTAAAAAAGCCACCGCTGGTTAAAGCGATGGCTTAATTATTTGAATTGCTCCCCAAGGCGTTGTTACCTGTGTAGCCCTTGAACCCATATAGTGTTTCAAGGTGGGTGACATTGCAGATGTAAAAAAGCCACCGCTGGTTAAAGCGATGGCTTAATTATTTGAATTGCTCCCCAAGGTGCCGTTACCGGTGTAGCCCTTGAACCGTAGGTTCAAGGCGGGTAAATGATTAACTCCTAAGGCTTCTCGGTTCGAGCCGAGCTTGCGCAATGTCATTAAAGCATTCACCCTGGGTTTGTAAATATCGGCACAGGGACATAACCGACTCACGCACACCACAGGGAGCAAAAACGTTGCATAGATACTCAGTGAGTATCAGCTAATTGATGCTTCAATTAGCTTAGTCTTCTTTAGTCGAGCGCTCAACTAGCGCACTTTCTAAGGTCGACTGTAGCAGACCAATTTTATCATCCATCTGCTTTATATAATCTTGATTTTTCTTCTGTTCTTCTAACAGTTCATAGCCGATATTCAATGCGGCCATGATGGCAATCTCTTCCCGACTCAAATTATTGGTGCGGGCACGAAGGGTGCTTAACTGTTTTTCCAGTTTTGCCGCTACATGACGCAAAGCATCTTCTTGACCAATAGGGCAAGCGATGGAGTAGGTCCGGCCTAATAAGCTAATCTCTATAGCATGGCTACTCATTTGCTGATGTAGATCCTTTTATCGTGTTGTTGAGCGGACTATATCGGTCTGTATCTTAAAGTGCAATAACACTTGGGTGCTAATAACACTTTGTTAGATTAAATGTTGTTTAGATAACCAATCACTGGCGCCTTACGCGATAAATGGCGGTAAATCGCATCGCTTTTGGTGAAAACCTCGCCAACAGGCTCTGGCCTATGCGGGTTTTTTTTCACCACCTATCAGCCGTCTTAGTGGGCATAATGTTTGGCAGTGGCTCATGTTTTTAATCTTGGTCGATGTGGTCAATTCTGCTAGCATGTGCACAGAGAAAATATGATTGGACATTAGTTATGGCAACGCCTCCCTCTTTAAGTATTGATAGCCTATTGGCCGAGCTCAATGGTGCTGAAATCGCTCAACATCCGGTAGAAGTACATGGCTCACTCGTGGGGCTTATTTGCGGTGGTGTGGGCCAAGCAAAAAGCGAATGGTTAAAGTCACTGTTAGAGTTAATTAATGATGGCCAATTACCGCCGCCATCGCTGACTCAACTGCTCGAAGAGCTCTACCAAGATACTGTCGCGCGGATCACCGATGCCGATTTTGGCTTTACGCCAATGGCCCCCGAAGAGGAAGAGCCGCTTAATAAGCGGGTTGAAGCACTCTCGTTATGGGTACAAAGCTTCTTAACGGGTCTGGCGATTGTGCAGCCTAAACTCAATCGCGCCTCTAAAGATGTCAAAGAGGTGATCAATGATCTGGCCGAAATCGCGCAGGTAGAATTTGACGTGGCCGACGATGATGAGTCTGAAGCGGCCTACATAGAGCTGATGGAGTTTTCGCGCATGGCGGCACTGCTGTGCTACGCCGAATTTGGCCCACAGCCGAGTGAGATCACAGATCAAGACCCCAAAATTCATTAAGATTGCCAACAGCAAAAGTCACGGCAGGTACCGCTAAGTATCTGCCTAAATAGAGAAATTGAATGACCGCGTCTCAGACCACAGTTGATTTTGATATCGCCATTGTTGGCGGCGCCATGGCCGGTGCCACGTTAGCCTTAGGGCTAGCCAAGCTAGCGCAGGAGCTCAAGCGTCCCTTAAAGGTCGCTTTGATTGAAGCCAGCCGTCCCGGTGGTCAGCATCCCGGTTTTGACGCCCGCTCAATCGCCATAGCGCAAGGCTCTATTTTCGAGCTGACCCGATTAGGCATCTGGCCTAAATTGGTCCATTTGGGCACCCCAATCGACAACATTCATGTGTCCGATCGCGGCCATTTCGGCATGACCACCCTCAATGCTAGCGACTTTCACCTGCCTTACTTAGGGCAAGTGGTCGAGCTAGAGCGTGTAGGCGCCGCGTTATTTGAACTCTTAGAGAAACAGCAGATTAGCCTGTATTGCCCGGCTAAGTTAGCCAGCATTCGCGCCGATATCGACGCTAATTATTTGCTGCTTGATGATGGTCGTGAACTCAGCGCTAAGCTGGTAGTGGCTGCCGATGGGGTTAACTCGGTCGTCAGGCGTGACTTTACCTTGCCCCTTGAGCAAGTGGATTTCGAGCAGGTGGCGGTGGTGGCGAATATCGGCATCGACAAGCCCCATGGACAATGGGCTTATGAGCGCTTTACCGACTCTGGCCCATTAGCCTTGCTGCCGATGGCCAATGTTGATGGTCAGGCTCGCATGTCTTTAGTGTGGGCATTGTCGCCCGCCATGGCGCAGCAAATGTTAACCTGCTCTAAATCGACCTTCTTAGTCAGTTTGCAGCAGGCCTTTGGCTATCGAGCAGGGCAATTTATCGAGGTTGGAGAGCGCCACGCTTATCCGCTTAAGTTGTCGTCGATGCCGCGGCCTATCTATCAGCGCACCCTATTTATTGGTAACGCCGCCCAAACCTTACACCCCATTGCCGGTCAAGGGTTTAACCTTGGGTTGCGTGATTTAGTCTGCGTTATCGATGCGGTGCGCGGCGCGCTATTAGCAGGAGACGATCTTGGCGGTGCTAAGCTGACCCATCAGTATCTAGCTCAGCGCAGTCAAGACAGGGCATCGACCATCAACAATGTCGAGTTTTTGGTGCGCGGCTTCTCCAATCAACACTGGCCGCTGGTGGCCGGACGTAATATTGGGCTACGCCTCTTGTCGTGGTGTCCGCCGCTAAAAACCCCCATTGCCCGCCAAGCCATGGGATGGAAATCCCCTACAACTTCAGCCTCGTAGCGATAAAGGATACCCCTATGTTCAGCACTCAAACCTATGATGTAGCCATTGTTGGCGGTGGTATGGTGGGACTGGCCACGGCCATCGGCTTAGCGATGGAGTCGCTGCGGGTGGTGGTTATCGACGCCGGTGAAACCCAAGCCGTGTCGGGCGAGGCGCGTATGCGCGTCAGTGCGATTAACAAGGCCAGTCAACGTTTGCTTACCCATCTTGGTGCTTGGGCCTATGTCGACGAGGCGCGCATGGGGCCATACCAAAAAATGGCGGTGTGGGATAAAGACGGCCTAGGTAAAATTGGTTTCGACGCCCACAGTATCAGCGAGCAAACCTTAGGCAGCATCATTGAAAATGACAACATCAGCCACGCACTGGCTAGCCGTGCGGCTGAGCTTGATGAGATAACTCATCTTGAAAATCGCCGCCTCGACAAAATTGCCTTTGGCGAGCGCGAAGCATGGCTCACCTTAGATAACGGCGACAACCTGTCGGCGGCCCTCGTGATAGGCGCCGATGGAGCCAACTCTTGGGTGCGCGAGCAGTGCAAGATCCCGATGACCTTTTGGGATTATGGCCACCACGCCATTGTCGCGACGGTGCGCACCGAGCTGCCTCACAATGACACCGCACGGCAGGTGTTTTTACAAGATGGCCCATTGGCCTTTTTACCCCTGTTTGAAGCGAACCTCTGCTCTATCGTCTGGTCGGTGCCGCCAACAAAGGCACAAGCCTTACTCGACGGCGATGCGGTGCAGTTTGAGCGCAGCCTTACCGCCGCTTTCGACGGCAAGCTAGGCATGTGCAAGCTCGAAAGTGAGCCACAGGCTTTTCCACTGCGCATGCGTTATGCGCGCCACTTTGCCCGCCACCGCTTATTGCTGGCAGGCGACGCGGCCCATACCATACATCCATTGGCGGGGCAGGGGGTTAACCTTGGGTTTCTTGATGCCGCGGCCATTATCGAAACCCTGAGTGAACTGAGACGTACGGGTAAAGATTTGGGCGACTATGCCAATTTGCGCGCCCTTGAACGTTGGCGTAAAGCCGATGCGCTGGAGATGATAGCCGCAATGGAAGGCTTTAAGCGCCTCTTCGATGGGGCGAACCCAGTGAAACAAGCACTGCGAGATTTAGGGCTTAATTTGGTTGATAATTTTTCTCCTGTGAAAACACTGTTTATGCAACAGGCGATGGGCAATAAAAGCCGTCTGCCAGCCCTGTGTAAATAAGTATCATTGAAAATGAGTTTGGCCAACTTTACCTTTAAATACAGTGGCTTGAAAGGTTGCTGTGGTGTTGTTTTTTTGCGCTGTAAAAAAGCTACGATTAACGCATAAGAAAAAGTAATGTTAAATACGCTCGGATTAGAAAAATATCTTGTATACAAAACTGTGACGCAAGGTATAATTTCGCCGCATTTTGATACCATTGACCCGTCTTAGCAGGCGACATTGTCGATGCATCATATTCGACGCAATTGATGCAAAAATTCATCTTTGCAATCACATCCTGACCCAACGTACCCTACGTTCAGGTGTGTCTATAAATAAAGCACACCTAGGTGTCGCATAGCTCAAACCACAGGTGGAAACGGGATCTTATCCGAGCCTTTCGGTTAGTCCCGTTATCAATGTATTTCAGCCATGTTGTCACCGTCAGGTAAGACCCGAAAAGGGCATTAAAGAAGAGATAATAATGGCTAATAAAACTGTACTCTTTAACAAGCACTTGGAATCTAATGCCAAGATGGTCGACTTCCACGGTTGGGAAATGCCGATTAACTACGGCTCTCAAATCGAAGAACACCATGCTGTACGTCAAGACGCAGGTATGTTTGACGTCTCTCATATGACAGTGGTTGACGTAACCGGCACTCAAGCCTGTGAATTTCTGCGTAAACTGTTGGCAAACGACGTTGCCAAACTCACCGTACCGGGTAAAGCGCTTTACTGCGGTATGCTAGACCACAATGCTGGCCTTATCGACGACCTCATCACCTATTATCTCGACGACACCCATTACCGTATTGTGGTTAACTCTGCGACCCGTGAAAAAGACCTCGCTTGGATTGCTGAGCAAGTGAAGGGCTTTGATGTCACCATTACCGAACGTCCAGAAATGGCGATGATTGCCGTACAAGGCCCTAACGCCAAGGCGAAAGCTGCCAGCGTGTTTACTGCCGAGCAAAACGCAGCCGTAGAGGGGATGAAACCTTTCTTTGGTGTGCAATCAGGTTCTTTGTTTATTGCCACTACTGGTTATACCGGTGAAGCGGGTTACGAGATCATTGTGCCTGAAGATGAAGCGGCCGCCCTTTGGCAAGCACTACTCGACAATGGCGTTAAGCCATGTGGTTTAGGCGCGCGTGACACCCTGCGTTTAGAAGCAGGCATGAACTTATATGGCCTAGATATGGACGAAAGCGTTAACCCGCTCGAAGCCAACATGGCATGGACCATTGCCTGGGAGCCAAGCGATCGTGACTTTATTGGCCGTGAAGCGTTAACCGCCATCAAAGCGGCGGGTACCCATAAGCAAGTGGGCCTAGTGATGGAAGCCAAAGGGGTGATTCGCCCAGGTATGGATGTGTTCTTTACCGACGCGAACGGCGAAGAGCAGCAAGGGGTTATCACCAGCGGGACATTCTCACCGACCTTGGGCTATTCTATTGCCATGGCACGCTTGCCCAATTCTGTTGGCGATGTCGCAGAAGTAGAGATGCGTAAAAAGCGCGTGCCTGTTAAAGTCATAGCCCCTGGCTTTGTGCGTAACGGTAAACAAGTATTCTAATTTTTTAGCTTAACTTACACATTGTCTGATTAGTCAAAATTGAGTATTACGGAAAAAGGATTAAAAATAATGAGCAATATTCCAGCTGAACTAAAGTACGCTTCTTCACACGAATGGATCCGCAAAGAAGCAGACGGTTCATACACTGTCGGCATCAGTGAGCACGCCCAAGAGCTGCTAGGTGACATGGTATTTGTTGAGCTACCAGAAGTGGGTGACACAGTCACCGCCGGTGAAGACTGCGCCGTGGCCGAGTCGGTTAAAGCTGCCTCTGATATCTACGCACCAATTTCTGGCGAAGTGATTGCCGTTAACGAATCATTAGAAGATTCTCCAGAGCTCGTTAACAGCGACGCATACGGCGACGGTTGGTTCTTCCGCGTGATGCCATCTGACGAGTCTGAAGTTGACAGCCTACTTGATGCCGAAGGGTATCAAGAAGTTATCGACGAAGAGTAAGCGTCGAGCCCCTAAAGCCCCATGCCTAAATGACATGGGGTTTTTTGTTATACCGCCCTACATTAAAAATGAGACCGGTAACACCGCCCCCCTACAGGCAGGATACTGGCAAATATGGAACTAGGTTTATCATGACCACAGAAACTCTCACTCAGTTAGAGCAGCACGAACTCTTTATCCGTCGCCACATCGGGCCGGACAGCGCAGAACAGCAAGAGATGTTGAACTTCGTTGGTGCAGAATCTTTAGAAGATTTAACACAGCAGATCGTACCTGAGTCGATTCGTCTAGGCCGCGACCTTGCTGTTAGCTCAGCATGTGGCGAAGCCGAAGGTATGGCCGCGATTCGCGCCATTACCGATAAAAACAAGGTGTTTAAAAGCTACATAGGTATGGGTTACCACGGCACGCTAGTGCCAAGTGTTATCCAGCGTAATGTGTTTGAAAACCCAGGTTGGTACACCGCGTACACTCCATATCAGCCAGAGATCGCTCAAGGTCGTCTAGAAGCCATTTTAAACTTCCAGCAGGTGTCGATGGACCTAACCGGTCTTGATTTAGCCTCAGCTTCATTGCTAGACGAAGCCACCGCCGCAGCCGAAGCCATGGCGCTGGCGAAACGTGTCTCTAAGGCCAAGAAAGCCAATATTTTCTTTGTTGCCGATGATGTGTTCCCGCAAACCCTCGATGTGGTGAAAACCCGCGCCGAGTGTTTTGGCTTTGAAATTGTCACCGGCCCTGCCGAAGATGCCGTTAACTACGAGCTATTTGGCGCACTATTCCAATACACTAACCGTCACGGCCAAATTCGCGATTTCACTGCGCTTTTTGCTGCACTAAAAGAGAAAAAAGCGGTCGTGACCGTCGCCGCTGACATTATGTCGCTAGTGATGCTTAAATCGCCAGGTGCCATGGGCGCCGATGTGGTTTTTGGTAGCGCCCAGCGTTTTGGCGTGCCCATGGGCTTTGGCGGCCCACACGCCGCATTTTTCGTCTCGCGTGACGAGCACAAGCGGTCACTGCCGGGTCGTATTATTGGAGTGTCGCAAGATGCACGCGGTAACCGCGCGCTGCGTATGGCGATGCAAACCCGTGAGCAACATATTCGCCGCGAAAAAGCCAACTCAAACATCTGTACAGCGCAGGTGCTATTGGCCAACATGGCTTCGTTCTACGCCGTATACCATGGCCCACAAGGGCTAAAAACGATTGCACAGCGTATCAACCGTTTAACCGATATCTTAGCCGCAGGCCTTAAAGCCAAAGGTGTCGAGCTGGTTAACAATACTTGGTTCGATACCCTGTCATTTAAGGTCGCCGACAGCGCCGCAGTGATAGCGCGTTCGGTCGCGGCAGAGCTTAACTTGCGTGTCGATAGTGATGGCATTCTTGGGGTTAGCATCGCTGAGCCTACCACTCGCGCCGATATCGCTCAGCTATTTGATGTGATTTTAGGTGAAGGTCATGGCCTCGACGTTGCAGCAATGGATGCCGACATCGTCGCCAATGGCAGTGGGTCAGTGCCTAGTGAGCTGGTGCGCACCGACGCTATCTTGACTCACCCAACTTTTAATCGCTACCACAGCGAAACCGAGATGATGCGTTATATCAAGCGTCTCGAAAACAAAGACTTAGCCCTAAACCACTCGATGATCTCGTTAGGCTCATGCACCATGAAGCTAAATGCCGCCACCGAGATGATGCCAGTCAGTTGGGCCGAGTTTGGCAATATGCACCCATTCTGCCCACAAGACCAAGCTCAAGGTTATGGCGAGTTGGTCGAGCAGTTGTCTGCATGGCTTGTTGATATCACAGGTTATGACGCCGTTTGCCTACAGCCGAACTCAGGCGCGCAGGGCGAATACGCGGGTCTATTAGCCATTAAGAAATACCATGAATCCCGCGGCGATGCGCACAGAAATATCTGTCTTATCCCACAATCGGCTCACGGTACTAACCCAGCGTCAGCCCAGCTTGCAGGCATGAAAGTGGTGGTGACCGCGTGTGATAAAGCCGGTAACGTCGACATGGAAGACTTGAAAGCCAAAGCCGCCGAAGTGGCCGATAACCTTTCTTGCATCATGATCACCTACCCATCGACCCACGGTGTGTATGAAGAGACTGTGCGCGAGATCTGCGACGTCATTCACAGCCATGGCGGCCAAGTCTACCTAGACGGAGCTAACATGAACGCGCAAGTGGGCTTAACGACTCCTGGTTTCATCGGCGCCGACGTGTCGCACCTTAACCTACATAAAACCTTCGCGATCCCACATGGCGGCGGCGGACCCGGTATGGGCCCTATTGGTGTTAAGGCTCACCTTGCGCCTTTTGTTGCGGGTCACACCGTGGTTAAACATGGCCGCGAATCAGACAACAACGGCGCAGTATCGGCTGCACCATATGGTAGCGCCAGCATTTTGCCTATCACTTGGATGTACATTAAGTTATTGGGTTTCCAAGGCTTAAGACAATCGACTCAAGTGGCACTGCTTAACGCTAACTACATGATGAAGAAGCTATCTGCCCATTACCCTGTGCTGTACACAGGCCGTAATGACCGCGTGGCTCACGAATGTATTATCGATCTGCGTCCGCTTAAAGATGCTTCTGGCGTGACCGAAATGGATATCGCTAAGCGTCTCAACGACTATGGTTTCCACGCGCCAACCATGAGCTTCCCGGTTGCAGGCACCTTAATGATTGAGCCAACGGAATCTGAGTCTAAAGTCGAGCTAGACAGATTCATCGATGCGATGATCTCAATTCGCGGCGAAATCGCCCGAGTCGAAGCTGGCGAGTGGCCAGTGGACAACAACCCACTGCACAACGCGCCGCACACCATGGCTGACATCATGGATAGCGAGTTTGACTCACGTCCATACAGCCGTGAACTGGCGGTATTCCCAAGTGCTGCAGTTAAGGCGAACAAATTCTGGCCAACGGTTAACCGCATCGACGATGTTTACGGCGACCGTAATCTAATGTGTTCTTGTGCACCGATTGATGACTATAAGTAAAATGGCTACTTTTGATAACGACAATTGAAGTTGGAAACCGCGTAATCGAAGTTGGAAACTGCAATTGAAGTTGGAAACTAACTAAATAAAAAGGCGAACCGAATGGTTCGCCTTTTTATTTGTATTAGTCCCGACTAGATCTGACATATCAACTTGATTAGTTGAGAGTTACCCGTTTTGATAGAAGGTGTCGAATCTTTAATCAAAACAAAAAAGGTAACTCTCATGTTGCATACTAACAATCCAATTATTAAACACAAAGCTGGTTTACTTAATTTAGCTGAAGAGCTCGGTAATGTTTCTAGAGCTTGTAAAGTCATGGGCGTATCAAGAGATACGTTTTACCGTTATCAGGAGCTTGTTGAGGACGGTGGTATCGATGCCTTAATCGAAAAGACCCGCAGAACACCAAACCTTAAAAATAGAGTCGACGAAGCAACAGAGCAAGCCGTGATTCGATACGCAATCGACTCCCCCGCACACGGCCAACACCGAACCAGTAATGAGCTACGCAAGTTAGGTGTTTTTGTCTCTGGCAGCGGTGTTCGTTCTATCTGGCTTCGTCACAATTTAGAGAACTTTAAAAAGCGACTTAAAGCGTTAGAAGAAAAAGTCGCTAGCGAAGGGATTATCTTGTCTGATGCTCAAGTGGCCGCACTTGAAAAGAAGAAGCATGATGATGAGGCCTGCGGTGAGATAGAAACCCACCATCCAGGCTACCTTGGCTCTCAAGATACCTTCTATGTCGGTAACCTAAAAGGAGTGGGTAGGATTTATCAACAGACCTTCGTAGATACCTATAGCAAGGTGGCGTTCGCTAAGCTCTATACGACGAAAACACCGATCACAGCAGCAGATATGCTCAACGATAAAGTTCTGCCTTATTTCGAGCATCACGAGCTTCCTATGTTGCGAATACTAACCGATGATGCCAAAGCTTAAAAATTGCATCTACACATTTCCTTTCAGCTTCCTCCTTTTCTTCACCTTGACAGTTTTCTGACTTGTAAATATTTTCAGCAATATAATGTACTAACCAGCGGGCTGGGGTATTACAGTCAATTATCATGCCTAGCTCAGTGATGATAGCTTTACCTAAGTTGATAACTTCTTGATTGGTAATCTCTGGTGACTCCATCTTTTGAGAGAGTATACAAGTTGCAATATGGTCCCGGGTATTTGACATCGTCTGGTACATCCTCAAAATATGATCGATATAAGGGAGGGTTACACTCTCAAGTCACACTTTTCTGATCTGGCCGATTCTGTTTGTTAAAATATGGTTTCACTTTTCTCTAGCTCTGGTTAGTATATTAACACTGCGTTTTTAATGGATTAAGTGGATTTAATGGATGTCCCTTCACGATGAAGTATTAGAAAATTGTCTACCGTTTATTATTGGTGTTACTGGACATAGAGACATACCTAATTCAACCAATTCAGAACAACAATCACCTTATAAAGATGATATTCGCCAAGCGCTGCTGTATTGGCGTGAGGTGGTTGGCCCAAATACTCCCATTTGGCTAATGACTGGTTTGGCTGCTGGCGCTGATCTACTCGCCGCTGAAGTGGCGCTAGAGATGCAGCAATCGGCTGAGCTTGGTGCGTTTAAAGTTATTGGCTGTTTACCCATGCCCTTAACTAACTATCAAGCAGACTTTAAAGGGCTTAGTTATGCCCCTGACGCCCTTGAGCAACTGAATACCGTTATTGCAGCGCTTGAGTTAAGCAATAATGAACTCATTGAAGTGCGCCATAATTTGAACAAAGATGATTATGAAGCAGCCATTGTTGACCGCTCCTATGGTGCGTTACGCAACAGCTTATATCTTAATCAAGGCCTTTTTATCTCCAAATACAGTAATGTATTACTGTCGTTATGGGACGGTAAACCCTCACTGGGTGCTGGCGGTACTGCTGATGTGGTGATGTACAAACTTGGGGCCGAAGTGGCATGGCCTGAAGGAACTGAAAATCCAGCTTTGCAACCCACTTCTGACTTTGATGGTCAAACCTCAGGTTTAGTACATCACATTTGTGTTTCTCGGTTGACACAAAATGAATCGACTAATGTCGATCCTGCATTTGAGTTTATTGAGCATAGCCAAGGTAATACTGGCGTACCGGTTGGTAACTTGTATTCAAGCTTGCGTAAAAGCGAGCAAAGTGACAGTTACTTAAAAGACTTCTTATCTAAGGAGTTTGTTAAGTTAGTAGCTGAATTGACTGTGCATAACACTAAGGCTCGTCAACACAGTGCAGAACAAGCAATTGACGAAGGTATGGGTCTAAAAGCCACGGCTCCAATCTTTAAAAGTGCCGATGCACTTGCATTAGCATCTCAAGCTGAATATCGAAAATTCGTATTAATGTTTTTTTTACTGGCTATACCTGGGTATGGCTTATATGAAATTGCTGGAAACTGGGTTAACTCTGAAATCGGTTTGGGCATATTTGCATTGATTTTTTTGGTGATTTTAAGCTGTTGGTGGGTCATCAAACAAACGGCCAGAAAAGACATGAAATGGAATTATCAACTTGCTCGAGGCGTAGCTGAGGCAATGCGTATTCGTGGTTTTTTGAATATGGCCGATATTGCCCCTTCATCTACAACGCTTATTCCGCGTCGTTTTAGATTACATCTACCTTTGCTCAACCATGCAATTAGTGTCGCAGAGCTGGACTGGTGGAGCCATCAAGCTCCATTTCAGCGACAAGATATCGAACAAAAGTGGTTGCGAGATCAACTTGGCTTTTTAAGTTCAAGACTCCAATTAAGCGCGAGCTCATTTAAAGAGCTTATTTATAAACGTCCTAGGTATGCCGCCAGTATGGCAAACCGATATGCTCGACGTTTTTTTTATAGCTCTATTGGCATTGGTATTGTACTGCTGGTGTTGATGTCGCTGCAGCTAACAATGAAATTAACGATATTCACTCAAGTTAACGAATGGCTGATGTTGATACTTCAATACAGCTTAATGATGGCGGGTTTGATTATGTTGTGGAGCGAGCTCGCAGGTTATGAGATGACCGCAAAAGGCTATGAAAGCCTTGAGGACTTATACCGCCGAGCGTTGGTATTACTAAAAGGCCAGTTAACGCCGTCAAAAAAACAAATGTTATTAGATCTAGCGAGAGAGGCAATGTTTGAACATGTCTCTTGGACAAGTTCAGAGATGAATAATGATTTAAAGCAAAAACAATAAATATCTGAAGTCGTAGGAAATAGAGACAATGAGTTCACCAATATTAGTGCGTTACCCCACTAAAACATTAGCAGAAGTCGAAAAAACACGATCCAAGTTAGCGGTAAGTAACGACTACCAAGTTGAGTGGCACAATAGCCATGAATTTGATTTGATATGTGAAGACGAAGATATCCATCTGACCATTGATATACATCAAGACAAGGTGACAGCTGTTATTCCGCTGCAGCATAAAACTAATAGCGGCCACTTTATTACAGTAAGCCTAGATCACACGGTGCAGGTGTTTAAATTCTATGGTGAGCATGTTGCTAGTCTTGATGAGCATGACGATGTGATTATCGGTGTGTTTGAGCTTGCAGATGGCAATATAGCTACTGCAAGTAAAGATGGTAGCTTACGTTTTTGGAATCCGAGATCGGGCGCCTGCTATTCAACGATTGAAGCGAAAATTGACAATCTTGACTCAATACAATTCTTCGTTAACCAAAAGCAGTTAGCTATCAGTGAGCCAGAAGGTATCAGCATTTTCCGTTTTTCTGGTGATCAAGTTGTACAGTTAAAAGGGCAAAAAAAGCCGTTAAAGTCCCTCTGCCAGCTAAGTAGTGGTAATTGGTTAACTTGGAGTGACGGTGAAAAACCAACACTTTGGTCGGACTCAGGGCAAAGTTTAAAGCGATTTAATTTTAACTTCTCATTTGAAAATGGTTTCATCGAGAAAGTGGCAGAACAGCAATTGCTGATTAAAAACGCTAATGAGCAAGTCTCATTATGGAAAAACGATGGCACACTAATTGATTCGCATGTTAACTCCGCTGAAGTCTCTGACTTATTTGCCGCTTTATCAAAAGCATTAACCCAGGTTGAACAGCATATTGAAAATCAGCCAACAATTAACCATTACCCCCACTTAAGAAACTTTATCGGTAGCAATGAAAGCAAAAGCGTTTTAGTGCCTGCTCGGGAACTGGAGTCGCAAAAGCTGAATTTTGACAATGATGCCAAACAAAAAGAGATATGGGACTTTTTTAATCGTCCTATCCCTCGGGAACTGACCACCGCGATGAAGAGAGAGGTGAAAGCGGCTCGTTCGGCAGAAAAAGTGCTTAAACAAAAAATTGAGACAGCACAAGAAGCGCAGGAAGTTCACAAGAAAAAGCGTGGCTTTAATAAGATTATTAGCTTGGTGATGCTGTTTTTAACCTTAGTTATTGCCGGTGTTGGTGCCGTTTTATGCACAGGGGAAAATGCACCAGACTTGTTTAATCAGTTGGCGGGCGATTATATTTCAGGGTTTAGACCTCTTAAGCTCGATGTCGTTATGATCATTTGTGCTGGGGCAGCAGGTTTGCCGTTGTTATTGTGTTTGATCTTCTTTATCAAAAACCGAAGTCAAAAAACATTGCAGCTTTTGGAAACCGGAAACTTAACGCTACTTAATGCACTTTTACCCGAGTATTGTCAGCTAATTGATAAGGTAAAAGCCCATCGTGCTCAACTATGGAAGAGTGTACCGCTAAGAAAGAATCGTAATCTCTATAGTGGTGAATCTGTTAATGCGACCATACAAAGTGTTATTGAAAATGAGATCGAAAAACAAGCCCTTCATAGCTGTGGTCTAGAAAAAGAGGATGTTATTTACTCAAATCACGAAGCCATTGTATTAAGTGATTGGGCATTGATTCAGTCTGATGAAAGGCGTGCTCCAGCATTAACT
This sequence comes from Shewanella sp. 492, assembly GCF_059338445.1. Lineage (NCBI taxonomy): Bacteria > Pseudomonadati > Pseudomonadota > Gammaproteobacteria > Alteromonadales > Shewanellaceae > Shewanella > Shewanella sp. 492. Next base: position 3,094,153 of record NZ_CM181702.1, on the reverse strand, counting down.
AAGCTACATGGTGAAAATGAATTTAGTTTCTGGGGAGATAAAAATGGATCATTGGTGTTTGCCGTTCAATATATCCAATTTATTTTCTTAACCGCAGACAAAATTGATCTATTTACCGGTTTTTATGACTTTATTAACAAAGAATTAAGCGGTAAATCGTCAAAAAGTTTCTTCTACAAAGATGTGACCACAGTTAATAAGGACGATGTGGAGCGTCAAACTGGCATTGGTAAAAAGACGATTTCGGCAATAGACGTTAATCTCGTTGTGAGTAGCGGCGATAAGATTCGGTTAACTATTCTTACTCAAGAAAGTTTACGAAGCATTGTCGAGGCAGCTAAAGATAACGAAGAGAAAGAGAGAGTCAGCAACCATTCTATCTTGAAGGCACTGGAAGCAAGAAAGAAAAGCATACTTGAAGACACCGACATGGATGATGAGGAACGTGAAGAAGAGTTAGATGATATTGAAACTCAAATTAAATCCATGAATAAAGATAATGCGGCTCTAGACAGCGAGATCTCAACTAATAAAGCTGAAGAGGCAATTAAGAATATTCGTCATCAACTCAAGCTGCATAAGCAGGAACGCAATGAAGAACTTGTTTCTTAGTTACAGCTCAAAAGATCGTGCGCTTGCCTTGTCACTCAAGGCAAGTTTAGAAAGTTGTGGTCATCAGGTATGGTTTGATCAGGAAAAAATTGCGGGCGGCGAACATTATGCAGCCCGCATTCCTAAAGGCTTGAATGACGCAGAACTGTTTTTGGTACTGTGTACAAAAAACTCTATGGGTGATGCGCGAGTTAATTACACTGGCTCGAGTGAAGTGATAAAAGAAATTGAGCTGGCTTTGCAGTTTGGTTGTCGGGTGTTGCCATTAAAGGCTGACGATACGCCAAATACGGCATTTGATAGCGCTTATCAATATCACATGTCGACATTACAGTGGATAGATATTTGTGCAGCGGTAGCACAGAATGATTTCACCGCTGTCATCGCTCAAATATTGGCTGATAGCAATACAATGCCCCGCGAGTCACTTGATGCGCAATACCTTAAACAAGCGACTGGAGCGTTAAAAACAGCCAATCCAGAGGCTGCGTTAGCCATCTTAGAGCATCACCATTTTCAAGCCGATTCGAGAGACGAAGCAAAGTATTTACTCTTGATGGCTAGGTTACAAATGAGGACCTTCAAGCGGTTGTCTAAAAGCCAAGCCGATACCTTTGTTACTAGTTTTACTCACTTGCTTTATACCGATATGGCGTCGGCAGCGGCCTATAGTCTGGGGGCGCTTTCTCGGCATTATTATCAAGAGAATTATATTGCGGATGCAACGCCTGGGTTTAATCAGTTGAAAGCGATTGGTCAAAGTAAAGGTCGAGTGAAAGCTAAGTATAAAAAGACAGTGGAGCCGATTTTACCTGCGGGTAATCGTTTCTCTCTGGATTGGGACTTCTAGTCTGATAGTGTATATGTGCTTTAGAGGTTAAAAAGCGAACCTTTGGGTTCGCTTTTTTGTGGGTAGCTGGAAAACGTGTCGTTTCTGCATTCAGCTTTCATTGATGAGCAAAACCTCTGCTTAACAATCGCTAGCTTGGTGAACTATCTGTTTGGCTGTGCCACACAAACGAGCTGGATCGCTTGTTAAAAATGGTGATGTTTTGATGCTCATCACTGGGGCGGCCTGCTAGGCCGTAGCATACGTGAAGTGGCAGTAAGTGCTCTTCGCGGGGATGACAATAACGGGCATTCGGGGCGCTAAGCCAATCTACCATTGCTTGGGTTCGCGCGGCTTCGGTGAGCAGCTTGTCACTCAAAGTGCTCTGCAGCCAGTGTTCAAATTGGTGGTTTTTAATCTGGCGCTCCTCAGTGTTTGGCGCGAAAAACTCCCCCATATTATGAAATGAAAACCCGGAACCGATCACCAGTAAATTGTCGTGGTCAAGAGCCTGCAATGCTTTGCCTATGTTCAAATGCTGCTTGGCATCAAGCGTATTAACCAGTGACAGTTGAATAACGGGAATATCTGCCTCGGGATACATCAGCATTAATGGCACAAACATGCCGTGATCATAGCCGCGCTGATAATCTAAGTTCGCGTTAATATCGGTATCTTGTAATGCCTGTTGCACTTTTTGTGCAAGTATCGGCTCACCGGGGCTTGGGTATTGCAGCTGATAGCTAGCTGGTGGAAAACCTGCATAATCGTAGATCATTTTTGGCTTAGGGCCGGCGGTGATTGTCGCCACCGACTCTTCCCAATGGGCGCTGATCAGCAAAATGGCGCTGGGGCGTGCTAGCTTGCTAGCCAAGGATTTTAGATAAGCCGCCAAATCGGCATGATTAGGGTCATTAAGCAGCGGCATCGGGCCGCCACCATGGGAAATAAAAGCGATGTTTAGGTTGTGCATCTTCTCTCCAAGCTCATGCTGGTAGATCGCCGCGGGTTTGCCCTTGATTAACATGCTTACTTAACCTCAGCGATAGTATTAGCCATCACATCAGCCATCGCATGAACTATTACATTAGGCGCGCTATAAACTGTGACAGGCATTTTTATTTTAGGTGCGCAATCTCTACTGGCGATTGAGTTTGTTAGCGATAAGCTTATCAAGGCTTAGCGAACCAGCACCTTGTACGACTATAGCAAGGAGTGCGACCAAGAGTGTTAGTGCATATTCATAGCCGTTGTTTGCCATAAATAGGCCATTGCCAATATGCACAGTAAATATCGCAACCAGCATAGTGAAGGCGGCAATCGCTGCCGCAGGGCGAGTCACTAGGCCTAATACCAAGGCTAAGCCACCAAAAAACTCAGCGCTGCCAGCTAGTAACGCCATTAAATAACCCGGCGTCATTCCCATGCTCGCCATCCATTGCCCCGTGCCTTCTAAGCCGTAACCACCAAACCACGCAAATAGTTTTTGTGCGCCGTGAGCAGCTAGAATTAGGCCAATGGGTGCTCTGAGTATTAAGCCTGCAAGCCCAGCATTTGTTTCAAATAGTTTGTTCAATAGTGATGTGTTCATGGTTATGACCTTTATTAAATTGAATTGATTCGGTTCCCGTCTTGGGATGAACACACTTTACTATCAACGTAATGCGAGAGTAAGATGGCTATCGTGGAGTGATTATCAACGTATTGTTTGTAATTGGCCAAAACATGGGAATGAGTAATGGATAGAATTGATGCCATGCGCGCCTTTGTCTCAGTGGTGACAGAAGGCAGTTTCAGCAATGCTGCGACCGTAATGCAGTTATCACCGCAATTGGTGAGCAAATACGTGTCCAAATTAGAAGAGCGCCTCGATGTTAGGCTGCTGCATCGCACCACACGAAAAGTGAGCCTGACTGAAGCGGGCACACATTACTTTCAGCATGCGCAGCAGATCCTATTGAGTATCGATGAGATGGACTCCCAATTAGGCGGCCTACAACAAAGCCCTAAAGGCACTTTGCGGATGAGTGCACCTGTATCATTTGCGATAAAACACCTAAGTCAGTTACTCACCGAGTTCCAGTTACAGTACCCTCAGGTTAATATCGATCTGCAGCTTAATGATCGTAAAGTGGATATTGTTGATGAAGGTTTCGATATTGCGCTGCGCATTGGACGGCTTAAAAGCTCATCACTTATTGCCAAGCAAGTCGCTCCCATCCGGTTAATGTTGTGCGCAGCGCCTGCATACTTACAAAAGCAGGGCATACCGCGTCAACCTGAAGATCTAAAACAGCACCGCTACTTGCATTACAGCTACATGGAAATGGAGGGTAAAGATCAGCTCTCCCAGTGCCTCAGGGTAAAAAACAGTGAATCGAGCGGTCAATTTCACAGTAACAATGGTGATGTGTTGGTGGGTGCTGCTATTGCTGGCGCGGGTATCGTGCTACAACCTAGCTTTATCACAAGCGAGGCCATTAGTCGTGGCAAACTGGTTGAGGTATTGCCTGAGTTTGCGCCAGAACCCTTAGGTTTATATGCGGTTTATGCCAATAGAAAACTGCTACCGCATAAGGTGAGGTGTTTTATTGATTTTATCGATGGCTACTATGGCTCACTACCTTATTGGGACCAAGCCATTATCACCAAGCAGGCACAGACGTCATAGGGCGCGCGCGCAAAACCGCATATAGATAACATAGATGCTGACGATTATCTAACTGTTGCTATCTTGGAATTGTGATAACGAAAAATACTTGTCATTATGATAATTGATAATTTTACGTAATCATCTTTGCTCCATATACTGCACTCATCGAAACAAATCATTCATCAATCATCAGAGTGTGGGCAATATTATGAAAATGAATCATGTAGGTATTATGGTCGGCGACATGGACAAAGCGGTTGAGTTTTACACTAAAGCGCTAGGTCTAAAAATCGTTATGAACAACACCAAAGTGGTCGAAGAGCGCGAAACCGCTATCGGCAGAATGTGTATTGCCGTATTTGGTGAAGGTTTCAAAGGCTTTAAAATCGCACATTTAGTGACATCCGATGGCATCGGCGTTGAACTGTTTGAGATGAAAGATCGCGCCGAGCGTCACGAAGTCGACTTCTCGCGCCTGGGGATCTTCCACTTCTGTCTGCAAACCGATGACTTTGAAGGTGCTATCGCGCGCACTGAAGAGTATGGCGGTAAAGTGCGTATGGACATCATGCGCTATCACCCAGAAGATGACAGCAAGCCAGCGAAGATGGTGTATCTACAAGACCCGTTTGGTAACCTGTTTGAGCTTTATTCGCATACGTATCAAGAAACTTACGCTTCCGACTACGAGTAATTCATGGCTACTTAACCTCAGCAATACGGCATCAGCCGCTACTTTTCACTACTCATTGACAGCAGTCAATTCCGCGGCGAAAAGCAGCGGCATCTTTGTCTTACTATCGGCAGTAACGCCATGACGCTGCTAGGGGTCTTGTCAGCGACGCAATTATGTTGGTTTGGCTAGTTATCTAAAGCATTAAGAAAGCGACCTTTTGGTCGCTTTCTTGTTGGGTGCTGTTAATTGCTCGGGGTTGCATCTGGGATGGTTAGCTAGCAAAATCTACACTTATCGCCAGTGTGACCCAAGGCTAACCGCCTCTGGAAAAGCAAAATTAGCGCTAACAGCAAAGGCAAAAAGGTAAAAGGGCAAATATAAATATGCAGCAAGGATTTCCCATTACGGTAGCGGCCGACGGCCAATTTTCCAGTTCGCTTAATCCCTTGTTGACTCAGCTGGAGATGTGGCTCAATTTTCAGGCGTTAAAAACGGATTGGTACAGTAATGAAGATTTCATCTTGTCTTTCGATTTTACCTTGGTGAGATCGTTAGCAGAGAAAGCAGGGCATTTGATGAGCGCACAGGCGGACACACAGGTGAAGAATGAAAAGGGTGAAGAAAGCCCTGCGGCCGATCTTGAAAAGCGTTGGAGAGTCGAATCGGGTTATGCCTACCTGTATGACAGCAGCAAGTTAACGACCACGGCTTTTATCGCTGTTGATGATTTGCTTGAGGACGGCGTTGGTATCGAGCAGGGGATAAAGGCGAGACTAGTTGCAGTGGCTAATGCGGTGGGACTCAAGCATGACCTCATAGCTTTGTCTGAGTAATGGCTACTTAACCTCGATAATGCTGCCTTAAACCTCGTTTTATGCAGCACTTTTCGTAAAGAGTTTGATACCAGTCAACTCCTGCTTAGAGCCTTAGACTGGCCTTGTCATCGGCAATAACGCCATTATTTACGTCAAATTACCACTAATTTTTTCTCATTAAAAATAATGGCTTGTATCAATATCTAAATGCTGGCGGTTAAACCTTACTGTGATAAGACTTAGCTAAGAGACTTTAGTTGTGCGGGGGCAATGGTGGCGCGGGTAATAGATAAAGCGGAAAGTGAACCAGTGTAAACACGCTATCGATTTACGCTGCCTCACATCGTATTTGTCTTACTCTTACTTTCACATAGCCGTCTGGTTTGCTGAATCTACCTGCATCCAATCGACGGTGACGCCGGCTTGCTCAAACATATCTTGGCTGACTTTAATTTTGTCGCCCCAGCGCGACAGAAAGTCTTCGCTGGGCTGTGGGCTATGCACGGCGCGCAGTCCGGTTTGGATGATTTTGGCGGCGCAGTTAGGGCAGGGGAAGTGGGTCACCCAGATCTCGCAGCTACTTAAATCGCGCTTGGCGTGGAGAATGGCGTTCTCTTCGGCGTGCAGGGTTTTAAGCAGTTTCATCTCGCGGTTGTCGGTTTCGGCGCTATCAGATATGCCGTGGGGGTAGCCGTTAAAACCTAATGAGACGATGCGATTGTTTTCGGTGATCACTGCGCCCACTTGGGTGGAGGGATCTTTACTCCAAGATGCTACGAGCTCGGCCATCTGTAAAAAACGTATCGCCCATTTTGTCATCATTTTGTCGGAGCTCCTATGGTGTATGGCTGAGTTGGTCTAGGCGCTATTTTCTATGGAGAACAATGATAAAGCAACCTTCAATTAGCGCCGTGATGACGTGTCTCGCTTCCTCCCTGTCCTCACTTCATGCTTGTGCCTTTTTTACGCGGCTTTATTTAAATTTTGTGAACTGCACACCTATATTTCAGCGAACACTTGTACGCATAATGTGTGGCTCAGTATTTGGTCAACGTTATGGTTAAAGTTTTTGAGCCGTGTTTTGACCATCGTTTTACTTGCGTATGACAATGGAGTTTGCAATGCCCAACAATCACGCCCCTTTTTCGTCGTATATCGACGTGCAATGTTCGCAGTGCAGGCAGAAGATAGGTCTCAATGTGGCAATCTGCCCGCAATGTCATGCTGGCCAAGGGTTGGAAGCACTTGCTGGCATCGACCCGAACGTACAAATCAAAAACCAAACCCTCACCATTTGGTTCGGCTTGTTGTTTGGTGTGTTCGGCTTACACCAGTTCTATTTAGGGCATTACGTAAGAGGCAGTTTGTACTTAGTCTTTTGCTGGACGTTAGTGCCGATGATTGTTGGCTGGGTTGATGCGATGAGAACCCTGACCATGAGTTCGTTTAAGTTTAACCAACGTTATGGCTGCCGTTCGGCCTTGTATCGCTAATTCCCAACGGGTTCCGGTGCGGCAATCTTGGCACAGGAGTCATGGTTATCTGGGGTGCAAAACTTGATCGGAGTGTGGATTACTTCGTCATATTGTTGTTTGGTCACAATTTTATGCAGGGTCAATATCGCTTCTCGTCCCATTTCATAGGGATTTTGGCCAATATTTATATGTGCCAAATGCTCTTGTAACATGGTTAATTGGCGGGGCGCTGCGTCAGTCATAATAACGACCACCTCCTTGTTATCAATTTTATCTTTGAAGGGAGTGATCATGCTGCGATAAAGGTCGACATTATTTTGCGGCCAGCCTCCAACAGCAATAAAGGAATCGGCCTTTATGGGCCTACCTTTCATGACTGACTCCATCTGTTTCACGGCCTGTGTTAACTTGTCAAAATTTAAAAAAGGCTCGCGCGCTTCGGTCCATCCACGCTCGTTTTTCAGTTGCAACCCGGGAGCGGTACCATATTTTTTGCCTGATAACGCGGAGCGAATACCCATAATTCTCTGGTTCAAATTGGGCGAGTCTGGCCGTCCGGTTTGAATAACCAATGTTCCACCCTCGGGGCGAAGCTTTTTCAACCCTTCTCCTAACGCCTTACCAAGTTCAACATTGTCGGTTCCGATGTAAGCTAAACGCAAGCTTTGGTAGTTGTTTTGGGGGGAGATATCAACATCAGAGTCATAGGTGATAACAGGGATGCCGGCCTCTTTGGCTTTTTGTAAGCTATTTTCGGCGAGAAATTTAGATTGCGTCACCGATACGGCAATACCATCAATGCCCTCATCGATCAGTTGCTCTATGATTCGATTTTGTACTCTTACGCTGGCGATTTCAGGCCCACGATATATGCATTCAACGCCTTCTATTTGAGCGGCGGCGTCTTTACAGCCATGGCCACTTCGATCAAAAAAAGCGCTGTAAAATTTGGGGACAACAGCAAACCTTAAGGCTTTTGCGCTCACACAAAAGCTGGGTAATAGGGTTAACGCAATAAATAGGACAACGGCTCTTGCCACATTTGCTCCTAGCAATGATGAGATGGTTGGCTTAATGCGGATGTTGATTTTTGAGGATCAATGTAACAAAGCTGTTAGCTTAAAGATATGGGGCAAAATAGATATTGATGATTTATTTAGCAGTTTACAGTAAAGGATTGATATTGAGTAACTTGTGTCGATTCACGCCTGCTATTTAAGGTGGGGCGTTGGCTGTTAGGATGCGAATTAAACTGTGCAATTAAGCCGTGCTTAAGCAGAGGTAATAGCCTTGTGCGGCACACTCATTCAGACAGGATCAGTGAGTGGGTTGATGGGGGACAAGCGCATTGTTATACAATGAAAAAAGCCAGCGGTTAATCGCTGGCTTTTATGTTGGAGCGTAATCGTATTAACGATAAAAGGCTTCAACTGTGCCTTTTACGGTCAACAACAGTGGTTGGCCGCGACGGTCTAAGGATTTTGACGGGATTTTTACCCACCCTTCGCTGATACAATACTCTTCTACATCGAAACGTTCTTTACCGTTAACACGAATGCCGATGTCGTGTTCGAAGATCTCTGCCACATGGTGTGGGCTACGAGGATTAACTGAAAGGCGATCCGGTAAGGCGGGTTGTGCTGCTGGTGTATTAGTGTCGTTCATGGTCGCTGTCTGTAATGGATAAAACGTGCGCTATTGTAGGCAATACTGGCTCTTTGCTCAAGAAATTAACCTAGCGACATAGGGTTAAATGTGCAATCCGTGACGTCATAGTGATAGGGCTGAGTGTTAAGGGCGCGCCAATGTATTTTGCCTAGGGGTTGAGCCGCACATCACCGCGATTAGTTAGCCACAACTCATGCTTGGTCATCACCTTGCTGAACATTTTGCTTTGTAGATAATCAGTCAACCATTGGCGAACGTGTGGGTAGGGCGACTGCAGATACCATTGGCGCTCGACGCGGGCAAATTGGCGAATAAACGGCAGCAAGGCGATGTCGGCTAGGCTTTCTCTGTCGGCCATCAGGTATTGATGCTGAGTTAATAGTTGCTCTAACTGACTGATGTAGCCTTCACAGGCTTCGCGGCACGCGATGATATTGGTTTCGCTGTAACGCTTAGCACATTTGTAGTTCTCTAGGCAGCGCTTAAACTCGGTATCAAAGCGATAGATTAAAGTTTGCATGTCAGCGAGCATCTCATCATCCCCTGTGAACAGCAGATCGTCTGGGTCATTCATGCTCAGTGCCCACAACATCACCTCAAGGCTTTCTTCTATCACAGTGCCATTTGGGGTGATTAACACTGGCACTGTGCCCTTAGGCGATGCCGCTAACATTTCAGCGGGTTTATCACTTAATATGAGATCCCGCAGCAATACCGGCAGCTGGGATTTATAAATCGCAATTCTCGCCCGCATGGCGAAGGGGCAATTTCTTAGCGAATAGATAATAGGTAAGCTACTATTTTTATTCATTTTAAACGCTATCTCTTAATCACTTATTTACGGATTTGCTAATACTTGATCTACTTTAACCATATTCATCGGCAAAATATACGCGTACCATTCCCCCTTTTAACGTTAACTGAGACTCGCTAAAGTGATGAAACCCAAGATTGAATTATTAGCCCCAGGTGGTGATGTGCAGGCCATAAAAGCGGCCATTATTGCCGGTGCTGATGCTGTGTATTGCGGCCTAGATACCTTTAACGCCCGTAATCGCGCCGCTAATATTTCATTCGATCAACTTGTGGGGATCATCAGACTTGCCCATCAATACGATTGCCAAATTTTCTTAACCCTCAATATTGTTATCTTAGAGCAAGAATTTAAAACCTTATTTAACTTATTGAATAAGTTAGTCAACACCACCTTAGATGGGGTGATAGTGCAAGACATGGGCTTGCTTTATGTGTTGCGTCACTACTTTCCAAGCCTTGATATCCATGCATCGACTCAGCTAACCACCCACAATGCGGGGCAAATTCCGTTTTTAAAAAAACTCGGTGTCAGCCGGGTGAACTTATCGCGCGAGCTCAATTTACGCGAGATAACGGCGCTCGCCAAAGTCGGCCAAGAGCATGACACCTTATTAGAGGTGTTTGTGCATGGGTCATTATGTGTGGCGTTTTCGGGGTTATGCTATTCAACCTCGGCCAGTGCGGGTAACTCGGGTAACCGTGGCCGTTGCAGCCAAGCGTGCCGTGAAGAGTATGAAACTACCGAGTCGGGTCATAACTTCCCACTGAATATCAAAGATAATTCGGCGTTTTTTGACTTACCGGCACTGATTGAAGCGGGTGTGTACTCCTTTAAAGTGGAAGGGCGCATTAAAGGCGCTAGCTATGTGCATACGGTGATCGATAGTTTTCGCAAGCAGATTGACGGCTATGTGGCAACCGGCGAGCTGACTCAAGATGGCGAGCGCTTATATAAGGTGTTTAACCGCGACTTTACCAATGCGTTTTTACGGGGCGATTTAAACCAGTCGATGTTTATTGATAACCCCCGCGATAACTCTAACAATCACTTAGTGGATAAACTCAAAGCCGAAAAAGGCGAGTCGATCTCTGTGGTACAAATTCACTCGGCTCAGCAGCAGTTGCAAGTGGATAAACAGCAGATCACCAGCTCTGTTGATGACAAAATTGCGCATTTGAGTATCGAAAAAATCAAGCTCAGCTTACGCTTTACCAGTGAGCTAGATGAGCCGCTGCGCTTAACCGTGGTGACTGAGCAAAGTGATAGCCTGTTGCCCGGGCAAACTGCTAAAACCGCAAGTCAAACTTTCACTTCTAGCAGTGTAATGACACCCAGCGAGGAGTTAAGCGTTGATAGGCAAGCGATTGAAAAGCGTTTCAAAAGCATTAATAACGCTAACTATGAACTCGTCGAGCTTGACACTCAGCAGCTAACCGATGGCTTAAGCATTCCGTTTCGTGAGATAACCACGTTAAAAAATGAGCTACTTAGCTACTTAAATGCAGGGGTTGCGGTGATTGCACATGTGCAGCCGCCTAAACTTGAGCACCACCCTAAAGCCGATGGACCGCTTGGGCTGTCGATGCTTATCTGTGATGAAGCCGATGTGGCGTTGGCCGATGTGATCGATGGCGATATCTATTTTAAGCTGCCAGATGCTTACAAGCGTGGCTGCACCAAGTATGTCGACTTCTTGCTGCAAAACCCACGGCTTATTCCTTGGTTTCCGCCCGTGTTAATCGGCAAAGATTTTGATGTGGCGCTGAATATTTTGCAACAAGTGAAGCCTAAGCTGATTGTCACCAACAATACAGGTATTGCGTATCATGCCGAGCAGTTGGGGATTCAATGGATTGCGGGGCCATTTTTAAATACCACCAACTCTTACGCCTTGCTGGCACTTAAGCAAGGGGCAGCCTGCAGCGGCGCCTTTATTTCTAACGAGATAAACCGGCAGCAAATTAAGCAGATAGCCAGACCGAAAGACTTTAAGCTGCTTTACAGCATTTATCATCCCATTTTGTTGATGGCTAGCCGTCAGTGTTTTTTCCAGCAGAGTGTGGGGTGTGAAAAGCCACGTATCGATAACGGTTGTATGTTGTCGTGCGATAAATCGACCAGTATTAAAAACCTCAAAGGTGACTCTTTTGCCATCGACAAGCAAAAAGCAGGTTACCCAAGCATTTATAACCAAGATCAGTTTTTAAATACCGACATCATTAACGACCTTAGTGATAAGTTTGATGGCTTTATGATTGATTTGACCAATATTGGCGCAGGCGACAGAGTCTCTCCTGACAAGGTTGAGCTCATTAAACAGTTTCAAGCCCTGCTGGATGGCCAAAGTGAAGCCAGCGCTAAGCTGTCGCGCTTAGTGCCTGAGTCAACACTCCTGCAATACCAAAACGGGTTGTAAATTGAAGGGGGCGTAATCTGATGTTGCACTTTAACCGCTCGCGTCAACTGTGCCTTTACTTGATTAACAGGTAAGCCGTCATGGATAAGCAGATCAGCATACCGCTTCCGGCGCTCATCCATCGGATTGGCAGGGAAGCGGCCAACAAGGCGCAAGCGGTTGCTAAGCCATATGGTTGCGAGCTAAAGCGTGTGCGCCGCTCCAGACATTGGCAGTTGCGTGGCGATGCCATTGATATTCAATCGCTGGCATCGCAATTACAGGTATCTGAGTGTGCTGAGTTATCTTACCTGGTGCAAAAAATTACCACAGCCTTACAGCAACACGCTGACAAGCTAGAACCTTTACAGGTTAAGCTTACTCGCCTCATTAAGGGCAACCCTAGCATCACCTTGAATGAGCTGATGCATCTCACCCAATGTTCTCTTACTGAAGCCAGGCGGGCGCGCTTTGACGCCGACGTTTGGTAGCTTGAACCTTATCTCTCCCAGCAGGTATTTTCCCTGCAGATAACGGCCCCCCTTTTTTGCGTGCCCAGCCGCTTGCTCATCGTTATGGGCGGCAATACCGTGAAAAACAAGGTTCTTCATCTTCATCCTGGCAGGATAAATAATGGAGGATAATCTGCGAGTGCTGTGTTAGCCTGACACCAAAAAAATGGAGTCAACAGATGCAAAAAACGCTTATAGTTTCATCACTTATGTTACTGAGTGCCTGCAGCACGCCCGCCGCAAAGCAAGCCGATATCGTTATCGATAATGCTAATATCATTGATGTGAAAACCGGTCTGGTTGACGCATCACAGTCGCTGGCGATTCGTGATGGCCTTATTATTGAGCGCAGCAGCGCACCCCTTAATAACCGCTATAGCGCGGCGCAATATATCGATGCTAAAAACCAATACCTGATGCCCGGACTGTGGGACATGCATGTTCATTTTGGGGGTGGCGAAGCGTTGATTGAAGAAAATAAGCAGCTGTTACCTCTGTATTTGGCTTACGGGGTAACCACAGTGCGAGACGCCGCTGCAGACTTAAGTGAGTCGGTGTTAGCTTGGCGTGCACAGGTTAATGCCAGAGAGCTCGTTGGCCCCACCATTTATACCTCTGGCCCTAAACTTGAGGGTAAAGATTCGATTTGGCCCGGCGATCTGGAAGTGGAAACCACGGCTGAGATGAATGCCGCCATTGATCAACTTGATGCCATGGACATTGATTTTATTAAGATCACCGACAGCGCACTCACCCCAGAGCTTTATTTACAGGCGGTGAAAGAGGTGAAAAAGCGCGGTTATCAAATCTCTGGGCATATTCCCTTTTCGCTATCGGTGACCGATGTGTCGTACGCAGGTTTAGATGCCATCGAGCATATGACCTATCTGTTAAAGGCGGCGGCCAAAAATGAAGCTGAGATCTCGGCGAAAGTCGCCTCTGGCGAGCTAACTTATAGCAAGGCACTGCCCATAGCGACGCAAAATTTCGACCAACAAACCGCGTTAAGCAAATATGCGGTGCTGGCCAGCAACGATACGGCTGTGGTGCCGACATTAGTCGGCAACCAAATTACCACTTATATTGATGAAGATAATCATCAAGATGATGAGTTTTTAAATTATATCGGTAAGGGGCTAAAGCAAACGTATCAGTGGCGGGTGGAGCGAGCCAATAAGGACAATGCAGCGCAAATTGAGCAGCGTAAAGCGCGTTACATCAAAACGGGGCAGCTATTACCGCTAGTGCAGCAGGCGGGCGTCTCGATTATTGCGGGTACCGATGCAGGTTTTTTAAACTCCTATATCTACCCGGGTTTATCGCTACATCAAGAGCTGGCTATCTATAATGATTTTGGACTGACGCCGCTGCAAACCTTACAATCGGCTACCCTTGCTGGGCCGAAATTTTTAGGCAAAAGCGAGCAGTTTGGTGAGTTAACTCACGGCAAGGTCGCCGATATTATTTTCTTGACCGATAACCCGTTAACCGATATCCGCAACACCCTGAAAATCGAAGGGGTGATTTCGCACAATCAGTTTTATAATCAACAAGATCTTGAGCAATTAAAAGCCAATGCCAAGCAGTTTGTGCAATCGCAACTGTAAATCGTGGTAAGGGGATTCGGCTTAGTGCGCCCTGAGTATCAGAAAAGGGCTATTGCCCTTTTCTTGATACGCTGTTTTAAGCTGATGAGCTTAACGGCACTTTGATTAAATGAGCGGCACTTCTTCAATGACAGTGCCGTTAATGACCCTTAATGAGAGCGCCGTTGATTAAATACTGCGGTGCAACAACAGTGGTGGGGATGTCATTCCCACCACCATCATCAACGAGCGACTCTTGCTAACTACAGGGTTTTGAACTGGCGAACATTGTGCTCCAATGTTTTTGCCAGATCTTCAAGCTGCTGACTTGCTAGCGTGATTTTGCTGGCTTGCTCCTCAGCCAGTAACGCTGAGTGGGTTATCTGGCTAAAGTTACGGTTGATTTCAGAGGCAACCACAGATTGCTCTTCTGCCGCCGTGGCGATTTGGGTGTTCATGTCGCTGATTTGGGTGACCGAAAGATTAATCGCCGTCAGTGATTCACCAGCTGACTTTGCTTGCTCGACGCTTACCTCTGCCTGTTGTGTGCCTTGATTCATCACCTCTACCGCATTCATCGAGTTGCCTTGCATCTTTTCAATGACCGCTTGAATTTGGCCGGTCGACTCTTGAGTGCGGCGAGCAAGATTGCGCACTTCATCGGCCACCACGGCAAAACCACGCCCCTGCTCACCTGCTCTGGCGGCTTCAATGGCTGCGTTTAATGCCAATAAGTTGGTTTGCTCGGCAATGCCTTGAATCACTTCTAACACAGTCTCAATCTGGCGGCTGTCTTGCGACAGATTATTGATCACCTCGGCGGCCTCACTGACTTTATCGGCAAGGGCATTGATGCTTGACTGGGTTTTACTGACTTCGTTTTGTCCGGCGGTAAATTCGTTCATGGCCGTTTGCGCTAGGCTGGCGGCATCACTGGTGTGGCTGGCGACTTCTGATACCGTCGATGACATCTGATTGATGGCGGTTGCGCCTTGTTCGGTAGCTGTTTTTTGGTTAACGATCAACTCTTCGTTATATTTTGCTGTGAGCAATAATTCGTTAGAGGCACTGAGCAGCTCATTAGCCGCTGCTATCGAATTTTTGGTGAAACCCGACATATGGTCGGTTAAGTCTTGTAACGCACTTAAAATACTATTGGGGGTATGAAACTTAACCTGAGTGGTTAAATCACCTGATGCAATCTCTTTGATAACCAAAGCGGCATATTCGGGCTCGCCACCCATCAGTCGTTTTAAGCGGTTAACGGTACTGACCGCCACAATAGAGCCGATGATGATAGCCATCGCTGTCACGACTAACATGATCCATTGGAAGCTATTAGTTTGTTCACGCGCTGTGGCAACCTGTTGTTGTATCGCGATTTCTTGATAATCAATCAAGTTGTTGATCCGTTTAAGCCATTCGGTGTATGCCGGTGAAACTGTAGTAATTAAGTAATCGGTGGCGTCGGCTTTACGCCCATCGCGCATCATGGTCAATAAGTTATCAGTTAAGGAGAGGGTCGAGCGCTCAATCTCTTTAATCAAGCGCATTAACTTTTGCTCTTCAGCACTGTGGGGCACTGCTGCGTACATGGCATCGAGTACGGTGGCGGATTGCTGATAGAAGCTATTTAAGCGGCCAATGTCATTTTTATGTTCGTTTGACTTAGCCTCGTTCTTGGCGAGCACCACATCTCGAATCGAAATGGCCCTGTCGTGCACGCTGCCACGAAAGTTAATGGCATGGCGCTGTTCTACTGCCGTTTGATCGGACAGTTGGGTGAGGTTTTTATCGGCGATACTGATCTTGAATAAACCAAAAAGGGTGATGCCCAGCATGATCAACAAGAGTAGCGCGAAGCCAGAATACAGACGATTAATTACATTCACTAATTCATACCTTAATTGTTGGGACTTAATTTAGGGAAGGAGCACTTACATTTTTGCCAGCCAGACATTATACGCCAAATCGCAACTTTAGATCACAGCAATCAAACTAATTGGTTATTCCATACGCACCATATCTTTGCTAGGTAACAGGCGTTGCAGCAATCTTTGTTTGTAGGAGTATTGTGTTGATCTACTTGGAGCATGGTTATAGCTACCCAGACTGCCCGCGTTTATTGATAACAAATCGTGATGATTAATATAAATATTGATAATTATACGAACTTATTTTCTTGTCGTACTATATCGCTATTCAATGAGTCAGCCACATAGGCGCAGAGGCTTATGGCTTGGCTGACTATCAGATTGGTTATCACGTGAATAGGGTATAACGATGAAATTTTTACACACGATGATCAGGGTGAAAGACCTTGATAAATCAATTGAATTTTACACCAAGGTGCTCGGGATGAGCGTGCTGGAGAGAACCGACAATACCGAGTATCGCTATACCTTGGTTTTTGTGGGCTATCCAGATGAGCAGGGTACTAGCATCGAATTAACCCATAATTGGGACACTGACACCTATGAAATGGGCAATGCCTTTGGTCATTTAGCCTTAGGCGTTGCTGATATCTATGGGGCGTGTGACAAGATAAAAGCCTTGGGCGCTAAAGTCACGCGTGAACCTGGGCCGGTAAAAGGCGGCGAGACTCATATTGCGTTTATCACCGACCCTGATGGTTATCAAATTGAGCTAATTCAGCTCGGCTAAATTCAAAGCGACTCAATTCACATCGACTAAGTGCACTAAAGCCATTAATTAAGTGCACTAAAGCCATTAACTAGGTCGATAATGCGCACGGTATTGCCAAGCGCACTGGCTAGACTACAGAGGAACAGCAAGATGAAACAGGCATTATTTCAACCTTTGCAATTAGGTCGTTACACGTTAGCTAACCGAATTGTGATGCCGCCCATGACGCGTTCACGTGCGACCCAACCGGGTAATGAAGCTAATGAGATCATGGCCACTTACTATGCTCAGCGTGCTTCGGCAGGCTTAATTGTGGCCGAGGGCACCCAGATCTCAGCCATGGGCCAAGGTTATGCGTGGACCCCAGGTATCTACACTCAGGCGCAAATTGATGGCTGGAAGAAAACCACCACTGCAGTGCATGATAAAGGTGGAGTGATTTTTGCCCAGCTGTGGCATGTGGGCCGCGTCACCCATCCCGATAATATCGGCGGGGCTCAGCCCATCTCTTCATCAGCCATTAAGGCTGAAAACGTTAAAGTGTTTGTTGATAATGGTAAGGCAGAGCCAGGCTTTGTCGATGTGGTTGAGCCTCGGGCCATGACCAAAGATGACATTAAGCTGGTGATTGGCGAGTACCGTCAAGCAGCGCTCAATGCCATTGAAGCTGGGTTTGATGGTATTGAACTGCATGCGGCCAATGGCTACTTAATCAACCAGTTTATCGACTCTGGTGCCAACCATCGCACCGATGAATATGGTGGCAGTGTCGACAATCGTCTGCGCTTTTTAGCCGAAGTGGTCGAGGCGGTGGTCGATGCCATTGGCGCCGATCGCGTTGGGGTACGTTTAGCGCCGTTTACATCACTTAATGGCACGGTTGATGCGAACCCCGTTGAAACCTATACCGCGGCAGCAGCGTTGCTTAATCAATATAACATCGCCTATTTACACATTGCCGAGGTGGATTGGGACGATGCACCAGAAACGCCACAGTCATTTAAACAGGCGGTACGTGCAGCCTTTAAAGGAGTATTAATTTACGCTGGTAAGTATGATGTTGAAAAAGCTGAGCAAACCCTTAATGACGGTTTAGCCGATATGATAGGTTTTGGTCGCCCCTTTGTGGCCAACCCTGATCTACCTTATCGTATTAAGCACGGTTACCCATGGGCTGAGCACGATCCGGCGACCTTGTTTGGCGGGGCAGAAAAAGGCTTAATCGATTATCCTGAGTATGCTCATTAAAGTGTCATCAGCTACCTTGCACCCAGTATAAAGGTGGTGGGTTACCTGCGATGAAATAAATAGCAACCACAGCCATGTGGTTGCTATTTACGCAAATAAAGATGAACAAAGTTCAGATTAAAAAACTTGCCATATTATGGTGTTAGGTGTTTCATGTCGTCGCCCTTTCAGCCTTGCTATTGATGCTGAATCTTACTTTATATGAGTCCCCATTATGCGCGGAGTGTTGTATCTATTTATTGCTACCTTGTTAGCTGCTGTTGGTTGGGTTGCATCGAAAATGGTAGTGATTCATATGCCAGGAGAGCTGTTTATCGGCGCGCGATTCTTACTCGCCAGCCTGCTGCTATTACCCTTTTGCTATAAAAATTTAGTTAAATTGGACGCTAAGCGGTTGTTGTCCGCTGGCGGTGTCGGCATTTTTCTTGGGGTCTCACTGCAAGTTTGGGTTCACGCCGTTGCCATGAGCCAAAGTTTGTCGGAAGGGGCTTTTATCATGAGTTTGGCGATGATTATTGCGCCCATGGTCGCTTGGCTGTTGTTTCAAGTCAGGCCCAATCGTGCCTTTTGGCTGGCTTTGCCTGTGAGTATTTGTGGCATGATGTTACTGATACTCACCAAGGGCTGGCAGGTTGATCCGAGCCAGTGGTATTTTCTATTAGCCGCGGCCTTACTTTCGGTTCATTTTGTATTAAATAAAAATATCAGCCTTAATATCAAACCATTAGATTCGATTTGTATTCAACTGTTTGTCGTTGGGGTTGTTGGCTTGGTCTATGCGGCATTGACTAAGCCTGTCGCCTTTGAGTTAAATGCGCAGTTACTATTCTGGTTTATAATATCGACGGTGATAGCGACATCGGTACGCTACCTATTGCAAACCCTAGGGCAGTACAAGGTGACTATGGAAACGGCCGCACTGCTGATGATTTTAGAGCCGATTTGGACTATGTTGCTGAGTATTTTGATGTTAGATGAGCAGTTACAGCTACAGCAGTTTGCAGGTGGCAGCCTCATTTTTCTATCACTACTGTTATATATTAAGCTGTCTAGGTATTACGCGATGAAAGCCAGACCCGCCATATAGAAGCAAGTGATGCTGGGCGGTAAAACCTTCGTAAAAGAGCATCTGCTTCAAAATAGGGACAAGTTATGTCAGATGAGAAGCTTATCTTGTTACTCAAGTGCTGCATTATGCTCGGCATTAGCCTTATTGGTGTAGGGGTTTATTTACATAACTTTAGCGAGACAATAGAGGCCATGGGCGTTAATGGCATTATTATCAGTGCGATATGTGTCGCTATCGGCATGGTGTTGTCGCTGCCCACCAAAATGTACCTCACCTTTTTACTGGTGAAGCGCGAATCTGAGCGTAACCTTTAACCACGCCCCAAGCCGCTGTATTGCCAGAGAGCTAACTCACTTAATGGGCTTTTTGGTAATTAACCCAAGACTAATGGGTCAAAAACACCGATAATTCACCTCAATGTAAGTTTTTTGGCCGCTTGGCCGCGCACGACACTGGATATATTCAATGGAAATCAAAGTTAATTTTCTCGACAATCTCAGACTTGAAGCCAAGTTTGACGATTTTACCGTTACCGCCGATCAACCGATCCGTTACAAAGGTGATGGTTCTGCCCCTAGTCCTTTTGATTATTTCTTAGCTTCGTCAGCCCTTTGCGCGGCCTATTTCGTTAAGGTGTATTGTAAGGCGCGTGACATTCCCACCGACAATATTCGCCTGTCACAAAACAATATTGTGGATCCTGAAGATCGCTACAACCAAATTTTTCAAATTCAGGTTGAGCTGCCAGATGATATCTCCGACAAAGATCGCCAAGGTATCTTACGCTCAATCGATCGTTGCACCGTGAAAAAAGTGGTGCAAACCGGCCCCGAGTTCAAAATCGAAACGGTTGAGAATCTCGACGCCGATGCTAATGCCATGTTGATGGGCCAGCCCGATGGCGAAGCGAACACCTATATTTTGGGTAAAGATCTGCCGCTTGAGCAAACCATTGCC
Source organism: Shewanella sp. 492 (assembly GCF_059338445.1). NCBI lineage: Bacteria > Pseudomonadati > Pseudomonadota > Gammaproteobacteria > Alteromonadales > Shewanellaceae > Shewanella > Shewanella sp. 492. The sequence goes on along the minus strand of NZ_CM181702.1, from coordinate 3,074,195 downwards.
AATATGACTGGCATTTTGGCCGATCTTGGAATGAAGATTGAAATCTCATCATGGCGCAATATCGTACCCAATGTGTGGTCGTTGCATATTCGTGATGCTGCCTCGCCCATGTGCTTTACCAATGGTAAAGGGGCGACCAAAGAGAGCGCATTATGCTCTGCATTGGGTGAATTTATTGAGCGCCTAAACTGTAACTTTTTCTATAACGACCAGTTCTTCGGTTTGGATATCGCCAACAGCGAGTTTGTGCATTATCCCAACGAGAAATGGTTTGCGCTCACCGATGACGATGCGCTGCCTGCTGGCCTGCTCGATGACTATTGTTTAGACATTTACAATCCAGATGATGAGCTGTGTGGCTCGCATCTTATCGATACCAACTCAGGCAACATTGAGCGCGGCATCTGCACCATTCCCTATACGCGTCGCTCCGATGGCGAGACGGTTTATTTCCCGTCGAATTTAATCGAAAACCTGTTTTTAAGTAACGGTATGAGTGCGGGTAACAACCTGCAAGAAGCCGAAGTGCAGTGCTTATCAGAGATTTTTGAGCGTGCGGTTAAGCGTCAAATTATCGAGCAAGAAATTGTCCTACCAGATGTGCCTATGCAGGTGTTAGAAAAGTACCCAAGTATCCTTGCTGGCATCAAGGGGCTTGAGGAGCAAGGCTTCCCTGTGGTGGTGAAAGATGCCTCATTAGGCGGTCAGTTCCCGGTGATGTGTGTCACCTTGATGAACCCGAAAACTGGCGGCGTATTTGCGTCATTCGGCGCGCATCCGAGTTTCGAAGTGGCCTTAGAGCGCAGTTTAACTGAGCTATTACAAGGTCGCAGCTTCGAAGGCCTTAACGATGTGCCTAAGCCGACCTTTAACAGCATGGCGGTGAGTGAGCCAGAAAACTTTGTCGAGCACTTTATCGACTCGACTGGGGTGATCTCGTGGCGCTTCTTTAGCAGCAAGCATGACTTTGAGTTCTGCGAGTGGGATTTCTCTGGCACTAACGAAGAGGAAGCTAAAGGGTTGTTTGGCATCTTAGACACCTTAGGTAAAGAGGTGTACGTGGCTGAGTTTGATCAACTCGGCGCGTCGGTTTGCCGTATTTTAGTGCCAGATTACTCAGAGGTTTATCCTGTCGAAGATTTGATTTGGGATAACACCAACAAGGCGCTGGATTACCGTGAAGATATCTTAAACCTGCATACATTGAGTGATGATGAGCTGGTTGATTTAGTCAATCGTTTTGAAGAGAGTCAGCTCGATAACTACACAGATATTCGCACCCTGATTGGCATCGTGTTCGATGAAAATACCGTGTGGGGCCAGCTCACCATTATTGAGCTTAAAATCCTTATCTATCTTGCACTCGGTGCTCATGATGAGGCGCTGGAGCTGGTGGGCGACTTCTTGCAGTTTAACGATAATACGGTTGAGCGTGGCTTGTTCTATCAAGCGGTTAATGCGGTATTGGAAGTGACTTTAGACGAAGCGTTGGCGCTTGAACATTTCATCCAGAACTTCAACAGAATGTTTGGTGAAGCCGTGATGGAGCAAGTGGTTGGCTCGGTCAACGGTGACATACGTTTCTCTGGTTTAACCCAAACCAGTATGCAGCTTGAAGGCATAGAGCCACACCTGCGATTGATTGAAAGTTATAAGAAACTGCATCAAGCCCGTAAAGCCAAAGCTGGACTTTAATCATGGGCCTAACCACGAGTCTATGCATGGGCCGGCGCTATTAACTGCGTTAACAGATGTTGATGCTTGACCCCAAAAAAGCGAGCCTAAGGCTCGCTTTTTTAATGATGTGTTTTAACTTACGAGCCACCGATTCATGGCGTAACCACGCGACGTTAGCCTAAGGGCGCAGACTTAGTACTTGGTCTATATCGCTGGCGCTGTGGCGCTCATTGAGTTGCTCCCACGTTTCGCCCCATGTGCGGTTGACTATGCAACCGCGCTGCACTGCGGGTCTGGCGGCGACATCGTTGGCCCAGCGAACGACATGAGAATAAGAGTCTACCGCTAAGAATTCGGCGGCATCATATAAATGGCCAAGCACTAAGTTGCCGTACCAAGTCCAAATGGCCATATCGGCAATGCTGTATTCGTTGCCTGCAATGTAGGTGTTGTTGGCTAACTGTTTATCTAGCACGTCTAATTGGCGTTTCACTTCCATGGTGAAGCGATTGATGGGGTACTCAAATTTTTCAGGAGCATAGGCATAGAAATGGCCGAACCCGCCGCCCAAGTAAGGTGCCGAGCCTTGTAGCCAAAATAACCAATTGAGTGTCTCAGTGCGGGCGGCGTGATCTTTAGGGATAAAGTGGCCAAATTTGTCGGCTAAATAAAGCAAGATGGCGCCCGACTCAAACACTCTTATCGGCTTATCACCTGAGTTATCGACGAGGGCAGGAATTTTCGAGTTAGGGTTGATAGCGACAAAGCCTGATGAGAATTGATCGCCCTCGCCAATATCTATGGTGTAGGCATCGTATTCGGCGGCGCTAACACCTTTAGCCAAGAGTTCTTCTAACAAGATAGTGACTTTTTGGCCGTTAGGCGTGGCCAACGAATGCAGTTGCAAAGGGTGCTTGCCTACTGGCAAGACTTGTTGGTGTCTGGCGCCAGAGTCGGGACGATTAATACTGGCCCATTTGCCGCCGCTCTCTTTATCCATTGTCCATACTTTAGGGGGCGTATACTCTTGTGTCATGTGATTTCCTTGGTTTTACTGGCGTGATACTGCTTAATATCGGGATGTTTAATCTCAGTTAAACCCCTAAAGGTTATTTTTAGTTATAACACTTGGCTATCGATCCCAAGTATTAGTTATAAGTGGCAGATAAATGGCCGCAATAGAATATCTGCTGCCTTAGCCAATGATGATAGCGCAATACTGAGAGTTCACATTGTCCCCCACTTTACGGTAAAGTACGCCGCTCAAAGTGATACAGATACAGACTGAACCTCAGCTCCATTTGAGCCAATGCAGGTCAGTTGTGACGACAAGAGTAGTGAATAGATGAATAATGAACACGATGTGATCGATAATTTAGCCGAATTACGCCGCTTTATTGCCGCTGTTGAGCAGGGGGGGTTAGGTTTAGAAGGGGTCGTTGGGATTGGCATGGCGACCAATAATGCCGACGGTCGTCCCTTTGTGGCGGTGTTTGGCAATAACCACAAGTTATTGCTTGCCCGTTGGGTAACCCAAGAGGTGTTTGATACGGGTAAAGATATTGTCCGAAATGGCGCCCAACCACAGCATTAAGTGTGATTGAGCGACAGCCCTAAAGCGCCTTTGTCTGACGAGTGGCGCTAACGGGGTAGGCTAGCTTCAACTTGTGCGATCTGCTGCTGTAATTGCGCATGGTCGTAGGCATTAATGTTGATATGGCCCACTTTGCGTTGAGGTTGCGGCGTCTTGTTATACCAGTGCAAACTGGCATTGGCGGTAAGCGCCTCCCTTGGCGCTGCAGCTGTGCCCAGTAAATTGAGCATTGCCGTAGCGCCTTGAGCTTGCGTAGCCCCTAGCGGCAGACCGGCTATCGCCCTGAGGTGGTTTTCAAATTGACAGGTCATGGCGCCCAGCTGTGTCCAGTGGCCGCTGTTATGCACTCTAGGCGCCAGCTCGTTAACCAGTAGTTTATCTCCCACCACAAATAACTCCATGGCGAGCACGCCCACATAGGGCAGGGCGTCAAAAATCGCCCGCATATAATCTTCGGCGGTTTGTTGCATCATAGGCGTTATCCCCTGAGCTGGGGCGATGGAGCGCACTAAGATCCCTTGATGGTGCACATTGTCGGTTAGCGGGTAAAACCGGGTTTCGCCTGTCGTGCTGCGCACACCGATAAGCGACACTTCCCGGTCAAACGCTATCCACTGCTCTGCCAGATAATCCGTTTGGGGTGGGCTGGCAACAAGCTGTGCTAGTTGTTTATCCTCTTTGACTAGCCACTGGTTTTTGCCGTCATACCCGTCATGTAGGGATTTAAGCACCATGGGCAGACCAATCTCTTTAGCGCTTTGGTCTAAGTCGATACCGTAGCAAAAAGGTGCACTGGGGATCTGCAGTCGGGCTAGCAGCTGTTTTTCCTCGATACGGCTTTTGCAATGGGCAACGCTATTGACGCTCGGCGCGATACGGCAAAAAGCGGCTAAGCCTTGCAGTAAGTTAAGGTCGACCTGCTCCTTTTCTACCGTGAAAGCATCTGGCTGACCTAAGGCATCATAAAGGTCTGCAAGGTTATCGCCCGCTTGCCATGGCGCAATCAGTCCTAAACCTTCAACGCAGCTTAAATCGGTATCGCTGCCTGTATCGGCCACAAAGCTAAACTTGAGCCCCAGAGGGAGCCCAGCCAGTGCCAGCATGCGGGCTAATTGACCGCAGCCAATAATGCCAATACGCATTATTCTACCTCCAGTGGCACGCTGGCAGTTTGTGAGGCTCTCCAATCGATAAGCCGCTGAGTTAAAGCGCTATCACCTAATGCCAATATTTGCGCTGCCATCAGGCCGGCATTAAAGGCACCCGACTCGCCAATGGCTTGGGTGGCCACTGCAACACCTTTAGGCATTTGCACGATAGACAGTAAACTGTCCATCCCTTTTAAGGATTTGCTCGACACCGGCACCGCAATTACGGGCAGGTGGGTCATCGCGGCAGTCATGCCGGGTAGATGTGCGGCGCCGCCAGCGCCGGCAATGATCACCTCTATGCCCTCTTTAGCCGCATTATGGCTAAATTCGACCAGACGCTCAGGGGTACGATGCGCCGATACCACTTGAGTGTGATAGCTTATCTTTAGTGCATCGAGCACTGAGGTTGCATTTTTCATGGTGGGCCAATCACTCTGTGAGCCCATAATTATGGCGACTTTAGCTTGTGTCATTGCTGCCTCTTAAGTTGTTAACCAATGTGTAAATAGTGCGTAAGTGGGGATGCCAACCAATACGTTGAACGGGAAGGTGATCGCTAACGAGTAGGTGACAGACAGGCTATGGTCGGCCTGGGGAATGGCAACGCGCATCGCCGCAGGCACCGCAATATAAGATGCGCTGGCGCCTAAGGTGGCCAATAAGATAGCGCCGCCATTGGACAGCCCTAAATAGAGCCCCAGTAAACAGCCGATAAAGCCGCCAATTAAGGGCATGGCCACGCCAAATGCCAGAATAAAGCTGCCCATCTGTTTTAGCGCCTGAATTCGACTGGCCGCCATCATCCCCATCTCTAATAAGAACAGCGCCAAGACACCATGGAACAGGTCAAAGAACAGCGGCGTGATAGAGCCTATTCGGTCGGCGCCCCAGTAGCCAATAACCAGCGCCCCCACAAGTAGGATTAAGCTTTGATTACAAAACACTTCATGCAGTAACACGCGCCACTTTACCTGCTGGCCTTTTTCTTGGGCAAGGGCGATCCCGACGGCAATCGCTGGGATCTCCAGTAACACCACAAACAGCGGGAAATAGGCTTCATAACTGATATTTTGCGATTCTAAAAATGCCACCGCGACCGCATAGGTACCAATGCTCACCGAGCCATAATGGGCCGCAATCGAGGCGCTATCGGCGCGATTAAGCTGGCCGATAAAGCGTAAAATGGGAAAGGCGATAAGGGGTAATATTAATCCCATTGCGATGACCCACATCGACTGGGGTAATAGTGCGCTAGAGCCATGTTTGGCTAGCGCTACGCCACCTTTTAGGCCGATGGCGATTAATAAAAACAGGGTCAGAGTTTGATAGAGTGCCTTAGGAAATTGCACATTGGATTTTAACAATGTGGCTAACGCTCCTAAGATGAAAAAAGCGATAGTAATGTCGAGTTGCATATTAGCGTCTGCTTAAGTCAGATGTGATGTTGACCTGCGTTGTTGATGTCAGAGGCTGACGTTGGAGGCGCGATGATGAAGTGAGTCGATTGAAAAGAGTGACAGTGCACAGGGTGAAAACCGCGCCTGCAGACAGGAGCAGTCCGCCACCATTGTGACCCTGCATGCTAGCCACACCGCCAAGTGCGCCCACTCCTGTGGCAACGAGTAAACTAAATAACAGCGCGCGGTCCTGACGTATCTGCTCAATGATCTGTTTCATCCTATCCTCGCTTGTTTTGCAGCCGATAGATTTCGGCGACTAAATTTATGCGGTGATCTTGCCAAAAATAGGTTATATATAAAAATAGATATTTATTGGTTAATATATAGATAAGAATCTATACAAGGGCAATCATGTCACTCAGATTACAAGCTCATTTGGGCACGCTGCGGCAGATGGAAATTTTGTTAGCGGTATATGATAGCGGCAGCGTCAGTGGCGCCGCGCAGCAATTGCACCTGACTCAGCCGACAATCTCGATGCAATTAAAAAAACTGGCCGATGTGATCGGGCTGGCCTTGTATAACATCGTGGGCAGAAAAGTGGTGTTTACCGAAGCAGGGTTAGAGGTGGTGAAAACTGCCACCGAGGTATTAGACAGTTTTTCTCGTTTAGAGATGTCATTGTCTGACATGGGGGAGTTAAAGTCGGGAACACTTCGTTTGGCGGTGGTGACTACGGCTAAATATTTTATTCCACACTTATTAGGCCCCTTCTGTGAGCGTTACCCCAATGTCAGCGTGCAATTAAATGTGGGCAACCGTCAGCAGATCATCGAACGCCTTAAACAAGGTATTGATGATTTTTATGTGTTTAGTCATCCTCCGGGCGATCTAAATACCGAGAGTATCGAGTTTTTTAATAACCCGTTGGTTGCCATAGCCCATGAGCAACACCCGCTGGTGCAGCAGGCTGAGGTGTCGTTAGCTCAATTATGTGATGCGCCTTTTTTAATGCGTGAGAACGGCTCAGGTACCCGTTTAGCTATTGAAAATTTCATGAATCAACAGGGCGTTAAGCTCAATGTGAAGATGACCATTGAGAGTAACGAAGCCATTAAACATTCGGTGATGTCTGGTTTAGGAGTGAGTATCTTATCGGCCCACACCCTCACGTTTGGTGGCCATATGGGGCTGGCACAGTTGCGGGTGAAATCTTTGCCTATCAACTCCAACTGGTATTTTTTGTGGCTAAAATCGAAACGGCCCTCGGCGATAGCGCAGGCCTTTTTATCCCATGTACAGAGTGAGGGGCGTGAAATGCTGCTAACCGAATTGGCCCGTTGCGAGCCGATTTAAGGTGTTACTCCCACATGACGTTGTCTTGGGATGCTTGCGCCGCCTTGAGTAATTCGATAAGCGGCAAGGCGCGGTGACGCAGGCTGACATCTGGGGCATCTTCATCTTGCTCCTTATCGGCATCGTGCTGCGCGCGAGTCGCTTCGGTAGCGGCTGGCAGTGCCGTCACGGCGGCCGATAATTTTTGTAATGCAGCAGGCACGTCAGCGGCCAAAATCGCGCCGGGCACTGTGGTGCTGTGGCCCATCATTTGTAATAAACGGGTCGCAACATCGCCAAACATGGTGATATCTGAATAGTACTTTGTCTTAAATGTAACCAACATGGCAAACCCCTTAAGTGTGGCGGATGATTGGTGATAGTAGGTTAACTTTCAGTATGATGCCTTAATCATGAGCCGACTACCTAAATCGGTACTTATCATGGGAAAACTATTGAAGCAGATTATTGTGGCGTAGGTAGGTATCGCGACAAGGCTGGCTGACGACAGCTTTGTCGCGCTAAGCATAGGCACCTAGTGATTATCTGAACGCTCAATCACATCGCGGCTTTGCCACTGTATGGCTAGCAATACCAGTAATGCTGCGACACCAGCTATGCCTAAATTAAATGGATTAAATAGCACTAAGGGGACGATAAACAGGGCCACTAATCGCTCTATTAGGGTCAGCCTGCGCAGCATATAGCCTTCGATAGCGATAGCCAATGCGACTATGATGGTGCTGGTTTGTGCTATCGCAAATAGAAAGCCTAGCCAGCTAACATCGGGATTAAGCAGATCGGTATAAGCCATCATGATGGGGATGATAAACAGGCCGCCGGCTAACTTAAACGCTTCTACCGACGACTTCATTGGGTTGGCGTTTGCCACCCCGGCCCCGGCGAAGGCCGCCAATGCGATAGGTGGGGTGACATTGGAGGTCTGTGACAGCCAAAATACAATCAGATGGGCGGTCAATAGCGGTAAGCCAAAGTCGCCCAGCATAGGCACGGCCATCACGGCCAGTACGATATAAGCCGCCGTTACCGGTAAGCCCATCCCCAGCACTAAGGCCACAATGCTGACCAGCCCTAGCGCTATCAACATATAGCCACCGGAAAAATCCATTACAAACTGGGTAAACTGCAAGCCAATACCGGTTTGGCCGACAACGCCTACTATGATCCCCGCCGCGCCACAAGCCACCGAGATCGGTAGCGCCAATAGCGCTCCGTTTTTCATGCCTGAGATAAATTTTCGTAAGCCGATGCGGCTATGTTTACGCAGCCCTGCGGTTAATAAGATTGCCGCGCAACCTGCCACGCCCACCAGTAGCGGTGAATACGCCAGCATCAGCAGCACTGTGATCAGCACTAAAGGGATAAGGTGATGGGCGCCATCTTTCATGACGGTGATCACCGCTTCGGTGCGGCTTTGAGCCTGCAAGTTGAGCTTACAGGCCATCAGATGCACATAGAGCAAGGTACAGAAAAAGTACAAGATGGCTGGTGCTATCGAGGCTAACATGATGTCGCTGTAAGGCACGCCAGTAAACTGCGCCATAACAAAGGCGCCAGCGCCCATGATAGGAGGCATGATTTGCCCACCCGTGGAGGCTGCGGCCTCAATCCCTGCCGATTGCTCCGGGGTATAGCCGAGCTTTTTCATCATGGGAATCGTGACCGAACCTGTGGTAACAGTATTGGCGATGGCCGAACCTGAAATGGAGCCTAATCCAGCTGATGCTAACACCGCGGCTTTTGCCGGGCCACCGCGGTATTTACCGGCAATCGAAAAAGCCAGATCGATAAAAAACTTACCGGCGCCTGTCACCTCTAAAAACGCGCCAAACAACACAAAGATAAACACTGTGGTGGCGGCGATCCCTAAGGCGGAGCCGAACACGCCATTGGCGGAGTAAATCTGAAACTGGATCAGCTCTTGTAACGAATAGGCCTTAGTCGCTAACGCGCCAGGTAGCATATCCCCAAAAGCGCTATAACTGAGAAAGAGCAGTGCTATCAATACCATGACAGGGCCTACTGTGCGGCGACAGCCCTCCATCAATAATCCCAGCAAGGCGCAGCCCGCAATAAGATCGGCGCTGCCCAAGCCATACAGTAGATGATCGATATCGTTGTAATCAAATATCCACAGACGATAACCGGCAAAGACGGTGGCAGCGCACAGCACGAGATCGATTGCACGCCCTGGGAGATAGAGCTTGCTATAGCGGTTAGCAATCAGTGGGTAATGTAAAAAAATCAGCACCAACACCCAGGTGAGGTGGATAGGGCGAAAGTAGGTGGCCGATATTGTCGAGGTAATGCCTTGCCAGATCTGAAATGCCGAGAGTGTGACAGCAATGGCGAGGATCCCATAGCCAAAGAGTGTCACAATGCGCTCAAATGGCATCTGTCTATCGTTCACGAGAGGTGAGTTACTTCGATCGGCAGATGCATTGTGTTCAACTGCACTCATAAAAAATCCTTTATCAAACGGGAATGTTGACGGCTCCGCCGCGGCTTAGCCTGAAAATCATGTTACTGGCTACTGATATAAGCTGACAAAGGCAACTGTGTAGTTGCCTTTGTCAGTGATGCCAATGTTAGATACATCAGTTTCGCGGGGTAAATGCGAGGTGCATCAGCTCAGTGATGCTCTGCGGTTTACTTCGCGCTGGCATCCTTAGCAATTGAATCGAAATATTGCTGCGCGCCAGGGTGCAGTGGCACTCCCTTTAGGCGAAACGCATTTTCAGGTGTAGTCGCTTCGGCCACTTTAACCACTTTACGTACTTCGGCCATGTTTTCGAATGCCGCTTTGGTTAAGTTAAACGCCATTTCATCGCTCATCGTAGCGCTCACAACCAATACGTTCCACACACTTAATGTGGGGACGGCGTCTACCTTGTTGTAGACACTTTCAGGGATAGTGTAGCTGCTGTAGGCTGGGTATTGCGCCATGAAAGCCGCACTTTGCTCATCAGTGATCGGGATAAGATTGATATCATGGGTCAGAGCCACTTGGGTTACCGCGCCCACCCCTTGGCCGCCGACAATAAAGCCTGCATCGATTTGACCATTGGCTAAGGCGTTAGTGGTTTCTGAGTAGTTAAGATAAACCGCATCGATATCGTTTTTGATATCAATGCCCATCGATTCGAGCAATGCTGCAGAGGTTACGGCGGTGCCACTGGCTGGCGCCCCTAACGAGATACGCTTACCTTTTAATTGGTTTAGTGAGGTGATGCCCGATTTTTTGAGGCTGATGGCATGCACTAGGTTGGGATACAGCGCAAACAAGGTATTGACCGGCATAGCGCTCTTAAATTTACCTTCACCTTTGTAGGCATCAAGAACCACATTGCCCATGGCGATGCCGGCAATCATATCGCCTCGAACCACTTTAATGGTGTTCTCTACCGAGGCGGCGGTGACTTCGGCTTTCACATTAACATCGTCAACATGTTCAGACCATACTTTGGCTAAGGCGCCACCAAAGGGATAGTAAATACCGCTTTGGCCGCCCGTTCCGATGGAGTAGTTTTCGGCATGAAGTGCCGTTGGCAGCATAAGCAGTAGAGCGAGTGCTAAGACGCGATTAATCATAGTCGTTTCCCTTTTTCTATCAAACAGTGAATGTGACTGCAATAAAATTGTTTTAAATCTTATTGTTATATTATTTTTGTGGTTTTATTTGTTGGTTCAACGATAGCATATCTGTCGTTCACGCACCTGATGCTCCAAGGTTGTCAGCGTGAATATATTAGACGATAACTTTGCTTCTTTGTTGCAAGAAGTATTTTAATTGGTAATGGTTTTGGGTTTTTAGTGTTGTTGATAGTCAGTTAATACGTGATTGATGTCAAGTTACTGGGCTTTGGCTGGCTAAAGTCTGTGCGGTAGTGCAGATGATGTTAAGGTGATTTTCGAGATCAGTGAGGCGTTGATGCGGGTAAAGTTGGGCAGGAATAGACATGTAAGCTATAAAAATGCCAGTCACAGTGACTGGCATTTTAGTTTAGTTGCGTGGTCAATAAGCGATATTGCTCGGTAATTACTTAGCTATCACTTAGTTCACGCTTATCTTGTTTGGATCACCAAATGCGCACGCGCTCTTCTTCGCTGAGGTATAACGCATCGCCAGGTTGCACGTCGAACGCCTTGTACCATGAATCATGGTTACGTGGCGCGAGCGCGCGATAACGGCCCGGGGCGTGAGTGCCACCGCGCAGTTGGTTGAGCATGCTCTGCTCGGTGCGTTTTTCTTTCCACACCTGTGCCCAAGCCAAGAAGAAGCGTTGATCGCCCGTGAGGCCATCGATAATTGGGGCTTCTTTGCCGTTGAGACTGAGCTTATAAGCATGATAGGCCATAGATAAACCGCCCACGTCGCCGATGTTTTCCCCTAGGCTGTTGCGGCCATTAACGAAGTTATCTGGGATCGGCTCGTATTGACTGTATTGCTCAGCAAGACGATCGGCTTTGGCATCAAAGGCCGCACGGTCTTGATCTGTCCACCAGTTACGTTGAATACCATTCGCATCAGACTTTGAACCTTGGTCATCGAAGCCATGTCCCATTTCGTGACCAATTACGGCGCCAATACCGCCATAGTTAACCGCAGGATCGGCGTTAGGATCAAAAAACGGTGGCTGTAAGATGGCCGCAGGGAAGACAATTTCGTTAAACGAGCTATTGTAGTAGGCGTTAACGCGTTGTGGCGTCATGCCCCAGCGGTTACGGTCAGTTTTTTCTAGCTCTTTAGCGACGCTATCGGCTCTAAAAAACTCTCTGAGATTGGTGATGTTGCTGACTAAGTCGGTGCGACTTAGGGTTAAACCATCAAACTCTTGCCATACGTCGGGATAGCCAATCTTGGGGGTAAAGGCTTTGAGTTTGGCGTGGGCGTTGACTTTGGTTTCGTCGCCCATCCAGTCGAGCCCATCGATGCGCTCACCTAAAGCAGTGCGTAGGTTCTCTACTAATTGCGCCATCTGTTGCTTCGATGACTCAGGGAAGTAGCGCGCCACGTACACTTTACCGATAGCAAAGCCCAGTGACTGTGTGCCAGACATCTGCTCTACAGCGCGCTTCCAACGTGGGCGAGGCTCTTGCTGACCGCTTAAGGTTTTACCATAAAAATCGAAACTGGTGGCGTAGATATCTTCCGACAATAATTCAGCATTGTTACTGATGGTGTGGAAGGTGAGGTAATCACGCCAGCTAGCCAAATCCTCATTATTAATTAAGGCGATCATGGCGTTAACTGGCTCAGGCTGAGAAATATTCAGCTGCGGGACTTGGTAGCCGGTTTGGGCAAAATAGCGATCCCAGTTAAAACCTGGATATTGTTTACTTAAATCCTCGCGTTTAATTTGATTGAGGGTCAAATCACGGTTGCGGCGCTTCTCTCTGGGCCATTGGCCTTCGGCCATCTTGGTTTCTAACGCTAAAATCGCCTCGGCGCGCGCTTGGCCATCTTTGATGCCAGCAAAAGCCAGCATGTCGGCAATATGAGTCACATAGGCCTTGCGGATATTAACGAAGCGTTCGCTATCTTCTAAATAGTAAGAGCGATCGGGTAAACCTAAGCCGCCAGCGCCAATGGACATCTCATATTGGTTAGGGTCGAGGCGATTAAACCACATCCCACCACCAATGGGTGAGGTGCTGCCGATAAGCCAAGACTGACCAAATAGGGTGGTTAAATCGTCGGTAGAATCAATAGCCGCAATGCTATCTAAGGTGGGCTGGATAGGGGTGATGCCACGTTTGTTGATGGTATCGGTATCCATATAGGCGTTATAGAAATCGGCAATTAGTTGCTCTTCGGCGTTAAGGTTATCGCGAGCGGCAATATCATCGATGATCTCTTTGACCTGTTTCTCGCTGCGCTCGGCTAATGCGGTAAATGCACCATAACGAGTCTTATCGGCTGGCATCTGGTAGTTGTCGTACCAAGTGCCGCTGGCATACATAAAGAAGTCATCGCCAGGTTTAACGGCTAAGTTGCGCGCGGTTAAATCGACCCCAAAGCTGCCCAGTTCGGCTTGCTTGCTTGGGGTGGTGACTTCACTTTTTACATCGCTGGTATTTACATCAGATGTGCCACAGCCACTAAGAAAAGTGCTGGCCAATGCGATGGCTATTAAGGATTTTTTCATTGTTTTATATTCTTCCTTGCTGGTGGTAGCTTGTTGATTGATGTTGTTTATCTTGTAAGACTGTCAAAAAATGTCAACCGTATAATTGTTAGCAAAGTTTTAACCGACAAAAACACGGGGCCAAGGGGGGGGCTGAGGAGGTTATTGGGAGGTTAAGCTAAGAGGGACTCTTGGGTTGGAACTGGGCTGGAGCGCTTAGGGGATATGTTACCTCACCTTATGAATTATTCTACTGAGCCTTAACGTGCTATTGGCCAAGACAAGATTTGCAGATTGATAGAGATTGATAGAGACCTTCATGTCCGTGGGCGATACCAAACTCATACCCCTGATGGGCCATTTTGCTGCGTCAGTGAAATAATTGTGGGATATGGCGTGCATAAAGCTCAGATAGCGGGCGGCTATCTGAGCCTAAGGGGGTTACTGGCTAACCATTAATGCTGGAGATTAAGTGCGTAACTGCGCTTACGTTTAAAGGTGCGTCGACAAAAGGTTACTAAACTAAACGATAAGATCAGTGTGCCGACACCGGATACTAAGGTGATCAGCACCACATAGCTCAGTGGCATATTGAGCGCATCATGCAGTGGTCTAACAAACGTTGCTATTTGACCCGAAAGTGGTCTGTCGCTGTGTTTGAGTGCAGTCTGAATGATACCTTGCTGATAATTCATACTGATTTGGTCGGCTTCACGTAACCAGACATCGCTGTGGCTATCAAAGCGTATGCTGTAGATGAGCTCGGGTGTCTTGTTGTTACGCGGCTTACTCACGGCGACCAACTGAGATTCAGGCCAAAATTGCTGGGCGTTATTCAGCTGGCTCAGCCAGTCACTTTGTTGGCTAACCGGATATGGTATATCCGATGATGGCGCTGATTTTACTGCATCGATCCACAGCCCTTTGTAAGTAATTAAAAAGCCGCTAATGCACAAAATAAATAGCGGGACAGAAATAAATAATCCCAGTTGTATATGGCTTTTTACCAAGCTGCTGGAGCGAGTGTTACGCGGAATACTCTGCTTGAGTCGAAACGACTTGCGCACACGCCACCACAGATAAATACCGACCAAGGTGATTGCGCCGCCCAGCAGTGATGCCCAAGCGTTAGTGTACTTACCTACATCGCCGAGTAAAAAGTTACGATGTAACCAAAAAATAGTGCTGTAAAAGGGAATGTCGGCAGAGGCACTGACAGACAGCTCATTGAGCTGATTATCGAACGCGATAGACTTGCCGCGCATCGATGCTTGAATATAGGGTTTGTACTCGGTAGGAAAGCGTACCGTGGTCATGTCAGGGTAACGTTCAAATAGCGACTGCAGAGCAGCGGCTTTCTGCTCAGTGGATAAGGGCATAAATGTCTGCCCGTGGTTATCGAGCCGCTTAATGATATCGACGCTGCCTAAATACACTCCAGTGGTTAATACGAGTAGCATGGTGATGCTGACACAAAAACCGACCCAATTATGGAACCACTTTAATGCTGGTACTAGATTCATATTGATCTTCTCACTCTACGCAGCGATATTGCTGGCAGATTCTCCGTGATTAATGTTACGTGGCGATCATAAAAAGCAAGATTGCTTTTATGGTTAAGCCAATACGTAAACTTAAAATTATTTATGAGAATGATAATTACTCTCAACAAGAAGTTCAATTAAATAAATGTAAAGTCGTGCGGTTGAGTTCACAAATTATAAGGCGCGCCACTGCAGCTAACGTATTGCGGTCATAAGCCGCAGTGGATTATTAGTAAGCGAAGGAGTGAACGATATGATTGCCATCGTCTGAGACGGTAACTTAAGCCTGATAATCTTCATGCTTAAGTCCTGAGCGTAGGATCACTTGAGAATGATCTCTCGCATTCGATATTCGCCGGTGAGGGTTCTGACCTCGGGGTATTTTGCAGAGATCTCTTCAGACATTTTTTTATCTGCTTCAGTCCATTTTTTCATGAAAGCATCGTACTTTTGTTTGTTGGGTTCCAAGTCGCTGGCATTTTCGAAGGTGACCACTAACAACATATTAAAATCACCACTGGTGGGAAGATCGCTGCCATAAATTTTCCAGTCTTTAATGTAACCCAGTTCTTTTTGAATGTTAGCCGCTTTCACCCAGCTATCGCGCAGACCCGCTAAGTAGACGTCGCCCATATTAGGGTCGATACGCACTGTGGTGATGGCAATGATCTCGCTGCCCAGTTCATAATCCTGATAAACTTCAAGCCTGTCTTTAGCTACAATCGTGCCACTCAATAAGGTACCCAATAAGATAATTAACAGATTTTTCATTTTATTTGCTCCGGTGAGTAAGATATCTACATGCTCATTCGAACCTGTGCTGTATGAGCCTCAATGAGTATAGACAACTTAACATTCGCAGAGGCTATGCATTAAAAAGACGTATCTGGGTTATTTTGCTTATTTACTCAATGTGACAGGTGAGGGGAGTTGCTGAAGGTAAAACGGGTATAGTACAAACATTAAAAAGGAGCCTAACGGTCACTGCTCAATGATCTGTTAGGCTCCGATGACTTATCATTTCAAAGAGGCGTATGCCTTAAACATGACTTTCATGCTTGCAGCGATAAACTAATCGGACGATTTTTGGCGCTCGCGTTTATCTTTACGTTTCTCTTTTAATGAGCGTTGTGGCGCTTTCTTTGCCTTTTCTTTACTCATGGATATCGACTCCAACGTTTAATTCGCCATCAAATACCGCGCCGTTATTCGATTTTGATCGCTTGGGCTCAATTATTATTTCCAGCTTAAATTGAGGCGTTATATACATTAATCCATTTGATATTTAAGAGTTAACCTCACTGAAGCGTCATACAATTTCTATCGCTTCTGGTGATATTTTTGGGCGCTTACGTTAAAAGCGCTGCCATGCTATTGAGTAAATGTCGCCCCAAAATGCGGTTAACGGCTTAATGATTTATCAAGTTAGATTAATCTTCACGGCCAATAAATGCCTTCAAAATAACATCTCCTTCTACATGAGCATGTCAGCCTAAGCCTTGTGCTTTGGGTTATCGACGTTCGCCACCAGCCGCCACCAACAGCGAGTAAAATAAGCATGATGCCACGGAGCTGAGCATGCTTTAGTGTAAAGTCGTGCGGGTTTTCTTGTTACTACTTACCTGGGTGATCATAAAGAGCACTGGTTTGCCTAAAATATTAACTTGAGCCATCTCCCCTTTAGACTGCCCCAGTAAACTGGCGCCTAAATCAGAAATAACTGAAAAACGTCCTGCGCTGGGCTTGTGTTTGGGCGGGTAGACCAGTTCTATTTGATATTCTTGTTGGTCTTGCATATTCACAAGGCTGACTTGGCACCCGACACCAATTTTATCGCTTGAAGCGTTATCTTGAAGATCATCTAATTTTGCAATAACACCAGCCAGTGCTGTGGGGCGCAAAGATGCATTAAAGCTATTCTGTAAATAATAAGATTCAGTTTTTAATGTTAATGTCTGAAATACATTTTTAATAAATGAAGTAATCATATTTCCTCTAGTAGGTTAAAAGTGAGAAAAGATTAATTCGAGGTGTAAGTTTGTCAGCTTATATCGATATTAATATTTTTTATTTAGTGATTTTGCCGAGCGCAAGCAGCGCCCGGCTTATACTGGGAATATAAGTGAGAAGCGCGTTAGCAGTGAGAAGCGCGTTAGCACGAAAAAGTTGCAGCTTAGAATTGGGGCGCACTTTTTCTGGGAGAATAGTGATGAAAATGTATCGGTAAACATAGGTTTTACATCTCCAGTCGCTGTTAATAAAGGGGGTTGTACGCTTAATGTTACTAGCATTTATCTAAGTTAGCCTCTGTGATAAATGCCATTCTAAAACTATTTACTCACTACTCATTAATTGCGAGTTGCAATTTTCACCTAGTGTAATAGCTAAGTTTTAGAGCGATTTTTATAATGGTCGTTCGTTTTTAATGAACTGACCTATACATTAGGCCAACTAAAAAAATAAAGCAAGCCTGATCATTTTATCGTGTGTTTTTTTATTTTTTTAAGCAATTAGTATGATAGTTATAAATAAAAAAGTTTAATGAGTAGTATTAATACCTGCTGAAATAAAGAGTATGGTCCATTTTTTAGCGGCAGTTTGCTGAATGATAAATGACAAGGTCTAGGATTAGGTTGAACCCCAGAGGTATGTAAAGGGGCTAGCGTTTCATTCAGCTATCGATAACTTATCATTTTTGATTAACTATCTACCTGAGGAATCGACAGTCTAGAGGGCGTGAAAGCGATTTAATGGTATCGTCCTTAGAACTGTAACATCTAGGATTAGCTTAACTTATTCTAATGAATCACTGGTTTTTATCGCTGAGTTTAGTGCTAGTATGGAGGGGTCTTAATGCACAGGTAGGAAGCTGACATCACACCAATTTTAACTAATTAAATTAATGCGTTGTATTAATAGTGTGTATTGCATATTGAGCAAGTAACTTACGTTTACTTCAGGACATCAAACGCTCGTTAAAATGACTAAGCTGTGAACGGCTAGCCCTAGCTAAGATGCCCCAGTAAACACTGGAGCTAAAAATGAGTAAAGAACATAAAAGCGGTAAAGAGAACAAGAAACAACCTTTAAAAACGGCTAAAGAAAAACGCAACGATAAATTGGCGAAGAAAGCCAACAAAGGTATGTTTGACAAGATTAAGTAACCAAGATGGTATTAGCGTTGTGCACGTGACACCTAGTCACTGGCAACGATTGTAGGATAGAGGCTGGCAGATACTGCTGGCCTTTTTGTTTTTCGCTTTGCCAATTAATGCTTTTTAACGCCTAATGAAGTAGGCAATTATTAATTGCCCTACTTCGCATCTTAATCCTCTCCGACTCCGCTGAACTTGGCTATTAAATACCCTAGGTGATCCAGAGATAATGGTTGTCAAATCGCCTCGCAATGCTCAAGAGGTGAGGCTAAACGCATTAAAAATCTCACTCTTTGATTATACTGGTTCAAATTTTGGCGCAATTTTTATTAAGCCATGAGATTGTCAGTTGCGTTAGTGTGCTATCTCATTTCACGCGGGTATTTGTATTAAATGCTGGCTGCAGTACTTTAGCGCCACGTCAAAACGGTCGCTTTGAGTCAGTTGCATCGTTCAGTTTGTTTATTTTGCTGCCTTGGATTGGACCGCCACATTTTTACAGGCATCTATTGACGACCTGCCTGTATTACCTATGTTGAATATGGTGATTATTGGAGAAATTTTGAGTCATTTTTATCACTCTTGCCGCTATCTGCTTGCCCCGTTATTGCTTACTGGCCTGTTATTGGGCGCCATCGATTATTTTAGTGCTCGCTGGGTGGGCTGGCTCGATACCATACAGGTGATGCCATATTGGTTACTTGCTATTGCGGCGCTGATCGCGCTGCAATTTAATCGTAGCCGCCTCAGTTATATTGCCACCTTATTATTGCTGTTTTATGGGATAAATCAGCACGGACTGCTCAGTCGAGAGGCTTATCAATGGGTGTTTATTGGCGGCGGGGTCATCACTGCGGCATTCTGTTTCATCAAAGACCGTGGTTTGCTCAGTATCCATACTTTGGTACGTCTTGGCATTATTACATTAAGCTTTTTAGCGGCTTATTTATGGTTAACTCTACTGGAGCATTCTCCAGAGATGGCGCAGCAGGTGCGTGAACGCTATCTGTCTTTCTTGTCTGCCAATGGCTTAGCCACATTACCGGTATTCTTAGCTGGCGCGGTCATGTTGTTTAAGCTGATTAAAGACAGTAACTTAGTGCATACGAGTCTTGGGCTGACGTTTATTGTATGGCTGATGCATTATTACGCTGCTGATTGGCAGTCGTTGGCGGTGCAGCTCAATATGATCGCCGTGTTCCTGTTATTGACTGTACTGTTTGACTCTTATTTTTTGGCGTATCGCGATGAGCTCACCGGCTTACCTTCGCGTCGAGCTCTGTTTAATCTCAGTTTGTCTTTAGGTCGAAAATACACAGTCGCAATGGTCGACATAGACCACTTTAAGAAGTTTAACGATACTTATGGCCACGATGTGGGCGATCAAGTGCTTAAGTTGGTGGCGGTAAAACTGTCGCAGGTCACTGGCGGCGGTAAGGCATTTCGCTATGGTGGTGAAGAGTTCACTATTGTGTTTGCTAATAAGCAAGCTAAACAGGTAATTGAACATCTCGATGCGGTGAGGCAATCGATAGAAGATTACGACATTGTGCTCAGAGAAACTAAGCGAAAAGCTAATCAGAATAGCCATGCGAGCAAAAATCGTAATAAAAAAGCGGTCGATAAACAGCGTATTGTCAGTGTCACGGTATCAATTGGGCTAGCCGAGCACCTCGGTGATCAAAATTTTGAGCAATGCATGAAGCAGGCCGATAAAGCCTTGTATAAGGCCAAGAAAAAAGGCCGTAATCAGGTGTGCGCTTAACCATGTCAGCCATAATATACTGAGCAGTATTGCGCCAAGGAGCTAATTGATTACGTACACCAATTTAAGATAAAGCCTAGTGCTAATTGGAGAGAGCATGACGGAGTTTTTACTGCAGCGACTCAGCGATATCAATTGGCATTTAGGCGGTGCCCAGTTGTTCTCGCTATCGCTACTGCTCATTTGGTTATGGGCGATTTGGCCCAGCGCCGATATAAAGACGCTGATCAACGATAAAGCGTTGCAATCACGGTTGTTATTAACCACCTTTGCCATTAATGGATTATGGTTACTCGATGCCAGTATTACCGCTGGCATCCACCTGCATTTTTTAGGTCTCGTCACCCTTATGCTAATGTTTGGCTGGCGTCTGGTAACGGTCATAGCACTATTACCTGTACTGTTTTTTGCCACCTTTATTTTAAAGCAACCTTTTGATTTTGCAATTTATACATTGGTTGCCATCGCCTTGCCCCTGTTTCTTTGCTATGCCGTTTACAGCATGGTGTATCAATATTTACCGCATCATCTGTTTATCTATATTTTTTGCGCGGCTTTTATTAATGGCTTGCTCTCTATGGTGTTTCATATGGGGGCTTGGTCTGCTTGGCTATGGTTAAGTGGTGATTACCCATGGGATTACTTGGTCGATAACTATTTGCTGTTAATTCCCTTGCTGGGTTTTCCTGAAGCGCTACTCAATGGTATGGCAGTGACCATGATGGTGGTGTATCGCCCACAATGGTTATATGACTACTCAGACAAGCATTATTTTTAGTTACGGCTTAAGCGGTAATATTTGTTGGGTCTACAGGACGATTTATTGGTATCATAGCGAGTAAATTATATAGGCGTGCGCCGGTTTTAAGGCGATGCATATCGACTGTACTCGAACACCCTAATTCACTGCTGCTTGAGCACAAGCTTGGCAGCAAATACTGTAGACACCGCAATGGCGGTCGTTGGAAATTCCATGATTGAACAGCAGCAAAACAACCCATTACATGGCCTAGGTTTAGAAACCATGGTCACTGAACTCGTCGATTTTTATGATTGGAAAATTTTATACGCGGCGTTGCGCTTAGAATGTTTTAATACCAATCCTAATATGGCGGCTTGCCTTAAGTTTTTGAAAAAAACTGAGTGGGCCAGAGAGCGGGTTGAAAGCTTTTACCTGTATCGTTTTAAGCGCATGCCTAAAGGTGATGCAGCGCAATTTGAACTCAAGCCTAGAGAGCGTGGCTTTGCCGATGGCATTGTGCCTCGTAAGCCACAAGAGTTAACGATTGAGTTAATTGAGGAAATGCGCGTTAAAGCCACTGCCGATTATGAGGCGATGAAGCAAAATAAGACGCGGCCTCAATACGGTAAAGATAAACCACGCGCTCAAGATGCCTATGCACAAAATAAGCGTTCGGGTCATAATCGTCCAGCGCCATCACAAGATCCCAATAATCCTTGGGGGAAGTGATTGCTATTGTGGCGATAAACAAAGGCGAATGGCTTACCATTCGCCTTTTTTGATCTTATAAGCATCGTTTTTAGTAAAGGTGCTCTTTAGCTGAGATGCTGTTTAAAAAAGCTTAAGGTGCGACTCCATGCCAGTTCGGCATTTTGTTCATCGTAACGCTGAGTCGAGTCATTATGGAAGCCGTGCTGGGTATTGGGGTAAGTAAACATCTGATAGTTGGCGTTAATACGCTTTAAATCTTGCTCATACTCAGGCCAAGTTTGATTAACCCTGTCATCGTGTTCTGCCAGTTGGATAAGTAAGGGCGCCTTGATATTACTGCGCAGCTCAGGTGTGGCAGGGGTGCCATAAAAGGGCACTCCGGCGGCCAATAATTGACTGTCCACCGCCGCTAAATAATTGACCATATAGCCACCAAAACAGAAGCCCACCGCACCGAGTTGACTATTGCTTAATGGATGAGATTTTAAGAAGCGCGCTGCAGCGACAAAATCATGCTGAATCTTATCCTTAGCTAATGTGCTTTGCATGGTTCTACCTTCATCGTCGTTACCCGGGTAACCCCCAAGGGGAAATAGTGCATCGGGGGCAAAGGCCACAAAGCCTGCTTTGGCTAAGCGCCGCGCAACATCTTTAACATAGGGGTTAAGGCCTCGGTTTTCGTGCACCACTAATACCACGGACAGCGGCCCCTGTAGCTGCGTTGGCACCGCTAAATAGCCGCGGCCTTTGCCATGGCCGTTAGGTGAGTCAAACTCTTGGTAGCTGGCTTTAATGTCCGGGTCATTAAATGAGACCTGCTCTGCTAAGGCATAATTGGGTAATAATGCCGAGGTGAGCAAGGTCATTGAATAACCTACTGCAACGAGTGTGGCCAGTTTTTTCATAAAGGTGCGTCTATCAATCACGCCATGGGCGTATTCGTCGTACCAATCGAAAGCTTCTTGGGGGATATGATTAAGTGGTTGCTGAGCCATTATGCTTCCCTTCCTCTTTTGTTATTAGGCAATCCAGTTGATGCGATAAATAGTGGCTAACCATTACGTTTTCGAAATAATTCTAAGATCAGTGATTAAGCACGTTATCGACCTAGTGTCAGTTATTAAGATAGTTGCAGCTTAGGTGGCTTTCAAACCTAGTAGCATGATCAGCGTGGCTTAAGGATTTAAGGATTTAGGACTTAGGACTTAGTGGTTTAGTCGCTGACATTCGGTTAATTGGGCCCGCTGAGGTCACGCCGCGAGAAAATAGATGTTATTAACCGTGTATAAACGGGCTGTGATAAAGGAAGCATTGAGTCCAGAGCACTGCTGTTTCACTGCGTAATAGAGTTGTTTAACAGCGAAATAGGGGCTTAGGTTGGTCGCCGCGTGATAGCAAAAGGGCATAAGCGTTAAGCACTTGTGCCCCGTCGATTATCTTGCCGCGATAAGATGAGCGGTGAGCCTTTCTCGGTGTTTACCCCAGAGAGAGCTCTTTAGCGCGATCGGCGGCAGAGTCCATCGCATTAGCGACTAATGCATCAAGCTCACCGTGCTGAAACGCCAGTATGGCTTGCTCTGTGGTGCCTTTTGGCGAGGTCACTTGGCGGCGCAGCGTGGCAAAATCGTATTGGCTGTCCATCGCCATAGCAATGGCGCCCATGGCACTTTGCAACACGGCTTTAGTGGCTGTCGCCTGAGGTAAGCCTTGGTTAATGGCGGCTTTTTCCATCGCTTCTAAAAACAGAAAAAAGTACGCTGGTGAACTGCCAGCGGTTGCCACTATGGTCGACATTTGGCTTTCCTCTTGCAGCCAAACGGTGTCACCAACGGCGCGCATCAGGTGGTCGGCGGTATCGAGATCGGCTTGCAAGCTAGGTTTAGGAGCGTATAGGCCGGTTAACCCTTTACCTATGGCGGTGGGCAAGTTTGGCATGGCGCAGATCACCCGTTGATGATCGTCAAGCTTAGCGCTAATGGTGTTTTGTTTCACGCCTGCGGCAATCGAAATGACGAGCTTATCGCCATTATGCTGTGCAATTACCGGGGCTAACTCTTCGCACACTAGCGGCACAATAAAGGGTTTAACCGCCAAGATAATCACGTCAGCGAATGCAGCAGCGGTACTGTTGTCTTGATGCACGCGCACATTAAACTGCTCCACCATTTCGCTGCGCGTAGCCTGAGTCGGTGCGCATACCAAGATGTGTTGACTGGAGTGACCATGCTTGAGTAGACCGGCAATGATGGCTTTGGCCATATTACCGCCACCGATGAAGGCAATACGCAATTGTGGGTCTAAGAGTGAGTCCTGATTAAAGATAACGGTCTCCTTGAGGTATGTTATTGATGTTTGTAGCTGGGATGTCGATGCGGTGATAGCGACTCGGCAATCTATCTTTAATTGATGAGCGATTGCCGAGTCGAAGGGGTTATGCGCGTATTTGTCCGTCACCGCTGACTAAATACTTTTCAGTGGTCAATGATTCAATGCCCATGGGGCCATAGGCATGCAGCTTGGTGGTGGCAATGCCTATCTCGGCACCCAAGCCGAGTTCGCCGCCGTCAGAGAAGCGAGAAGAGGCGTTAACCATAACCACAGAGGCATCGACTGTTCGCTGAAAACGGGCGGCTGTGAGCTCATTTTGGGTGCTGATCACCTCGGTGTGGTGGCTACCAAAACGTCTAATATGGTCGATAGCCTGCTCGAAGTCATTCACCTGGCGAATGGCGATTTCAAGATCTAAGTATTCTTGACCAAAATCTTGCTCATCTATCACTTGGCACGCGTCAAAGTGTGGGCTGGCATGTTCACAGGCATTAATGGTTACCTTATGTTCTGCTAAGGCTGAGGCCACTTTAGGTAAAAACTCGGCGGCAATCTCTTTGTGGACCAGTAGGCCTTCTAAGGCGTTGCACACCCCGGTGCGCTGGGTCTTACCGTTAAGCAGTAAGGCTAAGGCACTATCAAGGTCGGCATCTTTATCGACATACAGATGACAAACACCTTTAAAATGCTGAATGACAGGTATTTTACTGTTGTCGGTGACAAAGTTAATTAAGCCTTCGCCGCCCCGAGGGATAATGACATCGATATAATCGCGTTGTTGCATCAACTCTAACATCAGGGCGCGATCGGGGTCGGGCACCACGGTAATCAACGCAGGCGGCAAGCCATAATGAGTCAATACCGTTTGCATAATTGAGGCGATCACCTTACTGGTTTGCAGCGCCTCTTTACCGCCACGCAGTACAACGGCATTGCCCGATTTAAAACATAAGGCTCCGGCATCGGCAGTCACATTCGGACGCGCCTCATAGATCATGCAAACCACCCCGAGTGGCACGCGCATTTTACGGATATTTAAGCCATTGGGACGCTTGCCCATGTCGCGCTCAGCACCGATAGGGTCGGGCAGTGAGGCAATGGTTTCAATGCCTTCGGCCATGGCCTCCACCCGCTCTGGGTTGAGGCTTAATCTGTCTATCATAGCGGCGCCAAGTTTGTCGGCATCGGCGTTAGCCAGATCAATCATGTTGGCGCTGAGGATCTCATAACTGTGGGCACGAATAGCGCGTGCCATATCCAATAGCACGGTATTTTTTAACTGTTCATCAAGCACCGCAAGGGTTTGTGCTGCTAACGCGGCATCTTGAGATAAGGTTTTAATTAAGCTCATATTTACTCCAATATGGCGATATTTTTGTCGGAAATGATCGCGCCAGTTTTTTGCTGGACATCATTAGCAAACTCGCGATCTTCTTGTTCCGCAATAAAATTCAGTAGACAACTGCTGTAGTTGGATCGGGCTTTCGCCAGTTTAGTGCCATCGCCTTTGCGCACTAATACCGTATCCCCGACGGAAAAGTTACCTGTTACGGCAACTACATCGTCGCTGGTCAGCGGTGTATGTTGGTCTAAGTTTCCATCGAAATCATTTTCGACGATTAGTTCACCTTGTGCTTGCGAGGTATGGGTCATCCAGTGCAGATGTTCCTGCATTGGGTGTTCAAACGGGGTAAATAATGTCCCGGGATTTTGCCCTTTAAGCAGTTGGGTAAAGGTGTCGCCGTCAAAGCCATTAACTATCACGGTTTCGATGCCGTGAGAGATGGCCTTTTCTGCAGCTTCAATTTTGGTGCGCATGCCACCAGTACCTACGTCACTGGTGGCGCCGCCTGCCATCGAATAGATATTGTCATTGATGTCGCTGACCTGTTTTATCAGCTTGGCATCGTCGTGGATGTTCGGGTTTTTGGTGTACAAGCCCTTTACATCGGAACAGATGATCAGCGCATCAGCGTCGGCTGCGGCGGCCACCATCGCCGAGAGGTTGTCGTTATCACCGACTTTTAACTTGTCGGTGGTCACTGCATCGTTCTCGTTGATGATAGGCAGCAAGCCATGATCCAATAAACTAAAGATGGTATTTTTAATGCTGATGTAGCGCTCACGATTACGTAAATCGCCATGGGTCACTAACAGCTGTGCGGTGGGAAAGTCGAATAACTTATCCCACGTTGCCATCATGTCTGCTTGCCCCGCAGCGGCCATCGCTTTTTTTACCGATACCGACGGCTTATCTATGCCATTAAATCGATGCCAGCCTGCGGCGACTGAACCTGATGAAACCAATACCACCTCGCATCCATTGGCGCGGCAGTTTGCAATAAACTGCGCGATACCCAATAGATAGTGGCTGCTACAGCCTTGTTTGTGGGGTGCAATTAAGGCACTACCCACTTTAACGACAATGCGTTTCCAGTGTAAATCTGCCATGTTGCCTCTCCCAATTATCTTTCTTCTGCTAGCACGCGTCCGGCTTTATTGAAGGTCTTCACCGTTTTATGGCAAGGATCTTTAGAGAAGATGCTAGTGATCCAGATAACCAAACTACTGACTATAAAGCCTGGAAGCATTTCATACATGACGCTGCTTAAGGCTTGGCCATCGGCAAGTACTGGCGCATAAATCCAAAACAGTACGGTAGCGGCACCCGAAACGATACCGGCAATGGCGGCTTTATAGGTTAAGCCCTCTTTGTGCAAGCTAAACAGGATGAGTGGACCAAAGGCGGCACCAAACCCTGCCCAGGCATTACTAACTAACGACAAGATGCTGTTAGAGCGATCCATGGCCAATAAGCTGGCGACGATAGCAACACCGGCTACACCGAATCGGCCCATTTTGACCATCTCTTCTTCGGTTGCTTCTTTTTTTGATGCCACACGATAAATGTCTTCCGTAAGTGAACTTGATGACACCAACAGCTGCGATGAGATGGTACTCATGATCGCGGCTAGGATAGCGGCTAACAGGAAGCCACTGATCATTGGATGGAACAAGATCTCTGAAAAGACAATAAAGATGGTTTCAGGATCGGTTAGTTTTAACTGAAACTTGTTCGCATAGGCAATACCGATAAGGCCTGTCGCTAAGGCACCAATGATGGTAACTGTCATCCAGCTCATACCAATTCGCTTAGCGACTTTAATGTCTGATACCGAGCGAATCGCCATAAAGCGCACAATAATATGTGGTTGACCGAAGTAGCCCAAACCCCAAGATAGGCTAGATATCAACCCAAGTAAGGTGATATTTTGCATCGCTTCACCAAAATGAGGGATCGATTCATAGGCAAAATTCATCATATTATCGGCAGTGGTGAACTCTTGGTAGGCCACAACGGGCACCAAAATCAATGCGACAAACATGATACACCCCTGAACAAAGTCAGTTAGACTGACGGCTAAAAAGCCCCCCAGCAGGGTATAAGAGACCACCACACCTAAGGTAATGATAAGGCCAAACTCATACTGAACATCAAAGGCCGACTCAAACAGTTTTCCGCCCGCCACTAAACCGGCTGAGGTATAGAGGGTAAAGAAGATCACGATAATGATGGCAGCAATAATACGAATATTACTGCTGGGATCATGAAATCGCTTGGCAAAAAACTCAGGGATGGTTAACGCATCGCCCGCCACTTCGGTGTAAACCCTAAGCTTAGGTGCAACAATTAAGTAGTTAACAAGCGCACCGAGTAAGAGTCCAAGTGCAATGTAAATAGTTTCAAAACCAACCAAAAACATCGCCCCTGGCAGACCCATCAACATCCAACCACTCATATCAGAGGCACCCGCCGAAAGAGCGGTTACCTGAGGGCTGACTTTTCGGCCACCGAGAATGTAGCCCGAAACGTCACTGGTAGAGCGTTTATACGCGAATAACCCGATGCTGAGCATGGCAATAAAATAGATGGCCAGCGATACATAAGTGAGGTAATGCATGGATTATTGGCCTCCTAACGCTTTGTTATTATGAATCCCGTTAGGTTTCAACATGACAAAGAGATAGGTGCTTAAAATCGCGATCAAACACATCAATTCGACTCCCTCCTTTAATGTAGTTTTTGCCTTCTGCCAAATGGTGGTAATGAGATTTTCTTCCGCTGCATTGTCTGACGACATTGTGCCCTCCTGAGCATAAATAGTGTGGTTAAGTAACACTAGCTGCACGCCAAGTAGTTAGAGTGCTAATAGTTAGTGGTCTAACTATCTTAACACTATTGAAGTTAAAGATTCCAGTTATGAGCTAATTTTTCAGCAGCTTGGACTTACTCAGAGGGTTTTACATTGTTTGAATGGTAATTAATTTGGGGGCTGATTTAGTGGCGGTGCTGTGTCGGTCGGTATGGTTGGTGCTTTTAGGGATAACTTATTTTTCGAGGGTTTAGCCAGCTCACGTTTTGCTAAGTCGTTGTTTGCTAAAATACCGCGTGACTTTTTTGGGATGTTTTTTGTGTCACTTTTATGCGTTGTTTTTAATTAATGTTCTCGCCAAGCCGATTGGCGAGTCGCCTCATCATCAGGCCTTTTTGAGTTGGCTGTACTTAAGTGGGTTTGGCAAGATGGTTAGCCATTCATCAAACGTTGCAGCGCCGCCATAGTCAGAGGATATCATGCAGTTAGCTCCCATTGAGCGTGTGAAAAGCGCTTTTGTTGCTGGGATTTGGGCGACACTTGTCAGTATTGCGATTGGATTTGGATTTAAAATTTGGTTAGCGCAATGGGTGGTTAAAGCCGATTTGGCGTTGTACCACACTGTGGTTGATATTATTTCGCTGTCGTTAATTTTGATGACAGGTTTTCGCGCCTCTATGGTGGTGAGCTACTCGCAAACCCAAAACGATAAAGATATCACTAACCTATTTCGATACAGCTTAATAGTGATGGTACTACTGACTTGGGGAGTGGTGCTGCCCTATATCAAGCATAAATTGCATATCGATGTGGCCTATTTTCATCTGGTGGGCATTATTTTAGGGATGGGCCTTAAGGTCTATTTTACCAATCAAATTGCCATGTACCGTATGTACAACATTTCAAATAAGGTCACCTGGTTAGAGCCCTTAGGGCAGGTGGTGGCGTTTATGATCTGTTATTACCTACTGCGCCAGAGCGCCATCGCCTCGCTGTTTTACAGCTTGATGTTGTCATCGCTAGCGGTGGCAGGCTATATGTTTGTTAGGCGTCGCAAACTTATTGCTACTACACCACTAGGGTCGGTTAGCATGACCCCAAGCCTGAAAAACTTTATGCAAAAAAGTTTTACCTCGGCGCTAGAGGCGGGCGCCAGCCTGTTTATGATCTACATTACTGTATTGCTCACCATCGGCCACTTTAGTGTCGATGAGTTAGGCGACTTTCAGGTGGTGGTTCGGCCTGTGATTGCCTATTTAACCTTGTTGTTTGTATTTCCTATTTATCGATTTGTGTTACCCGAACTGGCGGTGTGTGTTCGCCAGCAGCAAGTTGAACAAGTGCGCCTGATCAAGCGCTGGGTGTATAAGGTGTCGATACTGGTCTCGCTGAGCTTTTTCTTGTCGATGCTGCTATGTGGCCAATGGCTGGTCGATACGCTGTTTCCGGCATCCTATAGCAAGGCGGCCCCGGTGTTGATGCACTTTTCGATGTTTTTTATTTTTATGATGCTCAATGGCTATCAACTGGCCTATATCAAGGCGCGCGGGTTGTTTTTACACAGTTTATTTATTCGAATAAGCGGCATATTAGCCTTGATTGGCAGTTATTACGGCTACACCCGTTTAACCGACAATGTGGTGGCGGTGATCCTCGCGCTGGGCAGTGGTTACCTAGTGATGTTTATCTTATCGACCGTGATTGAACATAAGGTGATTAAACCCTTAATTGTAGCCCCCTAATTACGGCATCATTCGCGCCATAAGCCTGCGGTAAGTGCTATGAAAGCAAGGTGCTAGCGTTCAGCTAATGGCTTATTTTTGTCAGCCTGATTTGAAACACCAGCTTCAAATCAGGCTGTTATACTCAAGTATTCATTACCATTACTTGGGGACACCGATGAGCTGGCAAAGTATTAACGAGTTACTCTCTTTTGTGTTATTTACCTATGATGGCTCACCCATTACCGTTTCGCAGGTACTACAGGTGCCATTGCTGCTGCTGTTAGCCTGGTTTGTGGTTACCCGTATTGGTAAATTGATCCGGCGATCATTATTATCACGTAAGGTGGCACCCGATGCGGTGCATCTGTTTTCGCGCATCTATTTGGTGTTGGCCATCGCGGTTATCTTAGTCACCAGTCTCGAGATCCTTAATATCCCCATCAAAGCCTTTGCCTTTGTCTCTGGCGCCGTCGCGATTGGTGTGGGCTTTGGCGCGCAAAATATCATTAATAACTTTATCAGCGGTTGGATTTTAATGTGGGAGCGGCCGATCCGTATCGGTGATTTTTTAGAGATAGGCGAAACCAAAGGAGTGGTAGAGAGCATCAATACCCGCTCAACGCTTATCCGCCGCAGCGACGGGGTGCATATGTTAGTGCCCAATAGCCACTTGCTGGAAAACACGGTCACCAATTGGACCTTAATCGACAACAACGCCCGCTCGACGGTGCGGGTCGGGGTCTCTTATGGCGTCGATGTGACGCTAGTGGCGCGCTTGATTAAGCAGGCACTCGATGAACGTGATGATATTTTAAAGTCTCCAGCGCCCATTGCCATATTTGAAGATTTTGGTGATAATGCGTTAATTTTCGATGGTATATTTTGGTTGTGTGCTAATTCTGAAGCCGATATTCGTAAGATCCGCAGCGATATTCGCTTTCGAATTTATCAACTGTTTGACGAGCATGAGATTGTCATTGCCTATCCGCAGCGAGATATTCACCTCGATGGAGTCATTAGCTTGCAACGCTCGGCAGTTGTTGCGGATACCCATAAGTAGGTTTTGCGTGGTGATCTAAGCGACTCCCCACTAGGTTTCATTCTGGGTATTAAAAGCTAAATTATTTTTGGACAAAAGTGTGCTTGCCTTCGAATGAAGGTGTTGGCATTTTTGGATTTTGCATTTGGCTGAGTTAGTGTTGGTAGAGTGTCTTTGAAATTTGTATCTTCACTGTTATCAATCGCCTGTCCGGCAGGGAGTGTGCAGATACTGCTGCTACATGCCGTGAATCCATCCGTGGAGGCTCGACGATGGCATCCCTGCCATCAACGTCCGCAGCCGCATCTACACTGGGTTATTCTGTCTCTTCGATTTTGCTTCATTTTGTGCGAGTAGCTAGTTAAAAAGCTAACTAGGTTTTGGACAAAAATATCTTGGCCTTCGAATGAAGGTGTTGGCATTTTTGGCTTGTAGCATTTAGTCGAGTTGGTTTTTATTGATTGATGGTAGCGTTAACCTTCTATGGCAACCCATTGCCTGCAGCATGCCTTTCGTGCAGGTATTTCGGTGGGGCGCTGCAAGTATATCCCTATACGCTCGACGGTGGCATCCATGCCACCAACCCCCACCGCCATACCTACACTGACTTATCACTCTCTTCGATTTAGCCGTAATTGGTATTCACATAGCCGTTAAAAGCAAAATTATTTTTGGACAAAAGTATCTTGGCCTTCGAATGAAGGTGTTGGCTTTTTTGGCTGGTAGCATTTAATCGAGTTAGATTTTATTTATTGATGGTAGCGTTAACCTTCATGGCAACCAATTGCTTGCAGCAGGCCTTTCGTGCAGGTATTTCGGTGGGGCGCTGCAAGTATATCCCTATACGCTCGACGGTGGCATCCATGCCACCAACCCCCACAGCCATACCTACACCGACTTATCACTCTCTTCGATTTAGCCGTAATTGGTATCCAAAGAACCGTTAAAAGCTAAATTATGTTTGGACCAAAGTATCTTGGCCTTCGAATGAAGGTTGAGGCATTTTTGGCTTGTAGCATTTAGTCGAGTTGGTTTTTATTGATTGATGGTAGCGTTAACTTA
The DNA here is from genome assembly GCF_059338445.1 of Shewanella sp. 492. Classification (NCBI taxonomy): domain Bacteria; kingdom Pseudomonadati; phylum Pseudomonadota; class Gammaproteobacteria; order Alteromonadales; family Shewanellaceae; genus Shewanella; species Shewanella sp. 492. The sequence goes on along the minus strand of NZ_CM181702.1, from coordinate 3,042,665 downwards.
CATTGTTTTGAATTGCTTGCCGCAGGCCTTTCGTGCAGGTATGTCGGTGGGGCGCTGCAAGTATATCCCTATACGCTCGACGGTGGCATCTGATGTGAATGGATTCACAAATGCCGTAGTGACATGGATGTCAAAGAGCGGCCATGCCACCAACCCCACCGCCATACCTACACCGACTTATCACTCTCTTCGATTTAGCCGTAATTGGTATCCACATAGCCGTTAAAAGCTAAATTTTTTTGTCTCCTAATTACCTCCGCCCCCTTTATAAGGAATGCAGCAAGCGCTGAGTAACGAGTATCTTAAGAAAGGAGGATTGTATTCACTGAGAGATGGACCGCAGCTCAATATTGTAATAAATAGGCTAACCAGAATGTTTAGTTAGGCGCTCTAAATGAACCGCCCTCGGCTCTGGCATCCTGCTTCGCCCTACCTCCTAAATCCATTAAGTCGTGTGCGGAGCCGCATGCAAGGATGGTGTGGGGGCTGGAGGCTAGACACCTCCGGTTACCCGATTAGCTGACAGAATCATTCAACCAGCTCGATCTCACTTGGCCGCCAAGTCTTGTTAATCCATGGTTCAAGTGGGCCATACATTCTTAAAATCATGAACCAGCTTTTATTAGGAACTGTTTCTAACCAGTTACCTTCCTTACCTTTTGGTGCGCTAGGGCCGAAAAATACATCGTATGAACCATCTGCATTCTTCTTCATTCCATCAGTTAAACTGCCAACCGTAGGGAAGGGCTGACTGGTTTGAAGCTGTGAACGCGTTTGAGTGTCATAAAGCGTAACGGCCCAAAAGTTGTTCACAGGTACGTTCGGCGGAAGATGAAGCTTGTAAGTTTTAGAGCCATCAAAGGCTTTCTTTGTTGAATCTAGAAAAGCTAAAGCATAATCAGAGCCTGCGCCCGCTTTAGTGACTGCCATGGCAGGCGTTACACCACCAGCGTTGAAGTAAAACAAGGTTCTGGCATCTAAATTCATTTTGCCATTATCTTCGAACGAAGTATTTTTATTCGCATACGCCATCGTCCAACCGCTGTCACTATCAGGGTAAATGGCTACGCCATCAAAGCGAGGTTGCACCGTAATAACGCGCGACGTTGCGTTACCAAGCTCACCCGATTCAACTAATATTTTTTTCATCCGTGCATCAGGTTTGAAAGGTTTACCCTTTACAATACCAATGGAAGCAATCGCCCCACGCACTTCGGGCCCAATCGCATCGAGAGGCTCTCGTTGAATCATGTCGTTAAGGATTTCAAAATAACGTATATCATTCGGGAAAACAGTATTAATTGCTTTGTGAGACATGTTAACAAATTCAGTCGCTGCGGGTTTCGCGGCGTCTTTCAGCGGATAAATCTTGAGTCCAGATTTGATGTTCGCGACAGCTGGTTTCACACCGCCTTTGATGGAGCCACGAAGGAACAGGAAGTTCCTGTTGGTTCTAGGTTTTAGCAAGAAATAGCCATCAGGTATTTTACCGTCATAACCAGGCGGTAATACAAGATACTTACCGCCTTTTCCTTTGTCAGGGCCAGTTACGCCAATATTACCAACAAATCTCTGCCAGCCATCATCAAGGAAGCCAAGCATTCCCGGCGGCACTTCGATAACCGTCGGTCCATCTTTCTCAAGGTTTGTTCCTGAGTAGGCGTAAAGTGTCGAAGTATTGGCAGTGACCACCAGCGTCTGAGAGTCCATTAGTTGCTCGAACAAGGCGACCTTGTTGGTCGCATTGGCACCCGCTGCTGCAAGACCGTCAAGAACGGCGTTGATTGAAACGCCGCCCATATTGTCCAGATAGACTCCAAGGGCGCGAGTGCGGTCGAGATTGTCATAGACTTTATTGATCGTGGTGTGGGAAGGGATGCCATCGAAAAAATCGAGGGTGCCAATTGATGTCTCGACTTTGTCAGGAATCGAAATAGATTGCAGTGTTTCTGGCGATACTTCAGCCTGAACCGTCGATAAGGCTGATAAAGCCAGTACCGCAGATGTAAAAAACAATGTAAGTGGGTTGAGCTTCTTCATGGTTGCATTTCCCTTTGGTCATCCAAAATTGTAAAACAATAGATGAAATACTATAGATTCAGTCAGCTAACGCGCGGCTTCAGCCGCAGGCCGGTAAGGATGACTACGTTGCAAATTTTCATGCTCGTGCCTTCTTTGTGGTGTCATGCTTGCTCTAAGCAGGGCAAGCATGACACCGTTGGGCGGTTGCCCTGGCCTTATTGCACTTTCACGACTTTCGGCATGTTGTATGTGCCGTTGGTCAGAGGTGCATATGGCCCATAGTAACGCGTTGTGAACCGAAACCCTTGCGCAGGAGCCGGCAGCCAGTTCTTCAGTTGATCCGGATCGCTGGGCTTCTCGTGCTGAATGTAAATGATCAGCTTCCCATCGGTCACCACCAGATCGCCGGCCACGAGCATGAAACTGTTGACGGTGTAGCGGTTTATTTCGTTGGCGACGAAATAGCCGTTGGCATCGTAGATCGGGATCGACCAGAACTGGGTCACCGGCGGCAGATCGTTCATGTCAAACGTCATGGTGTATTTGTTGGCGCCCGACAGCGGTTTGCCATCGGCATCAGTGAAGAGGAATGCTCCGCCGTGCGAAATGTTTTTGTCCGGTGCCGCCCACGCCGCGTCAGCGATCACGGCCCTGTCCATCCACCTGGTCTCAAACCCGCCGTCATTGCGCACAACTCCCCACCCGTTCATATTGATCAGGTTCGTCTTTAGCGTCGTGCGCACGCTTTCGAAGCCGGCCTTGAACCCGGCCTCAAGTGCGGCCCGTTTCTTGGGTGTCAGCTTTGACCAGTCGAAGGCAAGCCCGCTGCCGATGCCGATCGACTTAAGTTGATCGAGCATCTCAGCTTCGAGCAGCGAATCCTCCAGCACCTGCATGGTCGGATCATTCAGGATGATGTTTAGCAGCGTGAAGTACTGCTCGGCGGTCTGCTTGTCGACCTGACCGACTGCATAGTCCGGCAATCCGGCGGGAATGACATAATCACCCGGAACGATGTCTCGATCTGCCTGGGCGATAGCCTTGTGGCCGTTCGCAAGCCAATCGGCCAGCGGAGTCATCGTGACTAGGTCCTGATAAGCATTGATTTTCTTAATCTCTGCTTCCGCCCCCGTCATCACTGCCATCCGGACAACGCCATACGCCGTTTTCGATGGCCACTGTACGATGTCCGTGGTCGGGAAATCAGCAGGCACCTCGCCTGCAAAGCCCGGCGGGATCAAGATGTATTTGCGAGCCTTGGTGCCATTGAAGGGCGAGCCGACGATCATCCGGAAGATGCCATACTGGTCCATGATCTGGACGCTGAAATAGCGATCGGTGATTTCGGGCACCTCAATGACAACCGGCCCGTCGCGCAGGTCCAGAAAACCGGAGCCGTACAGCGTTGTCGCGTTAGGGGTCACGACGGGGAAGTCCGGGGTGATCTGCTTGCGTACCCAGTAGAATCGGTTCAACCCCGAATAGATGTCATTCGTCTCGGCATCGTTCTGGGTATAAATCCAGCGCTGGCCATAAAATATAGCCTGCTGAAGCCCGTAGAGGTAAGCCCGCTCGGCAACCGCTTCCGGCTTCTGAGGCGAGCTCGCCTGCGCGGCCTGTGTGCAGAGCGCCAAACCGATGACGACGATGACCAGTAACCCTTTGGCGCTGAGTGTTCTCATCGACAAAATGAACTCTCTCGAACTATCCATAGACGCGCTACTCAACGCTGCCCAAACGGGAGCGCCAAGTAATTTCTTCGTGTGTTCCATAGCATGCTTTCCTTTAATTGTGTTCTTGTTCCGTTTGAAGCACTTGTGTAAGCCCAGCATGGGCATGAACTAATGAGGTGAAAGCCCTCTGCAGGAAGAGCGCAGTTCAAATAATGTACAGTCATTAAACGTTAACTACTAGCGAATGGCAAGGGCTTATCCGTGAGGATTGGTCTAGAGGAAGCCGCTAACCTTTTTATTGATGAAGAATGCGAGCTGATGAACATGAACATCATATGAGGCGTAGGCTAGAGTTGAGTTGGCAGGGACTGCCCCGCGAAGCAAGGGTGCAAGACGACGAAACCACGTGATCTAATGGCCACCGTAAATGATGCAGCAGTGCAAAGAAAGTTCATGTTCCCTCTTTATCAATAAAGAGTGGGGAGATCTGCTTAACACGCGATCGGTCATTAACCAGTGAGGCTCAGGTTTACAAGTGTCTTGGCTTGGTAATCCCCCCGAAAAATAACAGCTGTTAAAAGTAGAGTTTTCTCGTAAGTTAAACGCAGGAGGTTCTATATGAAAAAGTCGCGGTACACGGATAGTCAAATTATGACGATTTTGAAGCAAGCTGAAGCTGGTACGCCCGCACCTGAGCTTTGCCGAGAGCACGGTATGAGCAGTGCAACGTTTTATAAATGGCGTGCTAAATATGGGGGAATGGATGCATCACTCATGGCTCGGATGAAAGAGCTAGAAGATGAAAATAGGCGACTCAAAAAAATGTACGCAGAAGAGCGTCTTAAAGCTGAAATCATTCAGGAAGCTATGGCAAAAAAGTGGTAAAGCCCTGTGAGCGAAGAGAACTCGCTCAGTTTGCGGTGGCTAACCACAACATCAGTATTAGTAAGGCCTGCTCGGCTTTCTTTATCAGTGAGACATGCTTTCGTTATCAAGCAAAATTATCGGCGGAAAATACACAGATTTCAAATTGGCTAATTAAGCTGACCGAAGATGAAAATGATTGGGGCTTCGGTCTGTGCTTCGATTATTTACGTAATGTAAAAGGCAAGCCATGGAATCATAAGCGAGTGTACCGAATTTACTGTGAGCTAGCGCTGAACCTGCGTATTCGTCCAAGACGTCGACTCAAACGAAATGCACCGGAACCACTAAAAGAGCCGATAAAGCCTAACCAAGTATGGTCTGTCGACTTTATGCATGACCAGTTATCAGATGGTCGAAATTACCGATTATTTAATGTCATAGATGATTATCGGCGTGAAGCTTTAGTGATTGAACCAGGATTTTCACTTCCTGCAGTAAGGGTTATTAGAGCGCTAGAGCAGGTATTTGAGTATCGAGCTAAGCCAACAGTTATTCGCTGTGACAACGGCCCTGAGTTTATCAGTACTGAGTTTACAACGTGGGCTAAATGCCAGAATATTCGAATTGAATATATTCAACCAGGTAATCCACAACAAAACGCTTATATCGAACGGCATAACAAAACAATTCGGTACAGTTGGCTCAGCAAGTACCTGTTCGAATCAATTAAAGAGGTGCAGGACTATGCAACTAAGTGGTTATGGTTTTACAATCATGAAAGACCACATAAAGCTAATAACGGCAGGCCACCACTGATGGCTGCCTAACTTCTATTTTTAATTGCAGTTAAAAATGGGAGGATTACCGCTTTTCAACTTCATCGACTGAAAAGAGCGAACCAGATGAAAACCGATAGCGCATGACGGGGGTAATCCTTATTAAACAGTTTTTTATGTTTAAATTGAACTACTCAATGCAGCTAGAGCTTTCTGGGCTTCAGCTAACTTTTTTCGTTTATTCATTTTTTCAATTTTCTCATCGAGAACAATCTCTATCCCTATTTTAATTACAGGGAATGCCTTAAGACAGTTATTTTCACTTAACTCGTGAATACCTTTGCTTAAAATTGAATACATTGATTTATTTTCTACTAAGAATGTTGGGAGATCACTACTTAGCATTTCTATTTTTTCATTCATTCTTGCTCGTTTGTAAGCGTCTTCATCCCAAGATTCTTGCTTACTTACTTTTAAGTGAGACTCTTCAATGAGTAACTCAAAAATTCTTCTTAGATAAACAAAAGATCCAACACCAACTCCATGTGAAGCCAGACCTATTGCTTTAGTTAGTTCACTAAAGTACTGTTTATCTAAAACTTTAGAGTATTTTTTCACATCAAATAAGTTCAATTCTGCTATTGAGGGTAGTTGTCCAATTTTTTGAATTGTCGGGCCTATAGCTTTAAAAAGAAATAACTGCCTATGTTCTTTACAGGGCGAGATCGCGAACATAATTTGAGCTATTAGGGTGATATTCGCTCAAATAGCTGGACGGGCCATATTGGCTGTGATCTTATACTCTCTTTTGTGGAGAGCCCTATGAACTCCGGTGCATTTCAACAGTTCTTTAGTTCCTTAGAAGATCCTCGTCAGTCAGCCAAAGTCGAGCATCTATTTACTGATATTTTATTCCTCGTGGTTTGTGCCTCAATAGCTGGGGCACAAGGTTGGGAAGATATCGAAGATTTTGGCGATCTCCACTTTAACTGGTTTGCCAAAAAAGGACTTTTTAAGAATGGGTTACCTGTTCATGACACTATTGCTCGAGTCATATCGAGAATAGATAGCGAGCAGTTTCAGTATTGCTTTATCGACTGGATGAAGTCTGTTGCTGAGTTATCCGACGGTCAGCTTATTGCGATAGATGGTAAACGGCTATGTGGTTCATATAATCGCGAGAACAGACTGTCAGCCATCCACATGGTAAATGCCTTCGCAACAGAAAATAACGTCGTGCTTGGGCAAGTTAAAACCGAAAGTAAGTCGAATGAAATTACCGCCATTCCCGCATTACTGGCGCTGTTGGATATAAAAGGTTGTCTGATATCAATAGATGCCATGGGATGTCAGACAGATATCGCCGAACAAATTATTGAGCGGGGTGGAGATTATTTACTTGCCGTAAAAGGTAATCAAAAAACACTGCATAATGCCGTTCGTAAGGCGCTTGGCAGCGAGATTGACGAAGAAGTGCTTTGCTTAGAGAAGCAGCACGGACGTAACGAAGCTAGAGCCTATTGTGTAATGGACGCAGGCAGCTTAGCCGACGCTTTCCCTGAATGGAAAGGGCTTAAAAGTATTGGTGTTGCGTTAAGCTATCGTCGAACGAAAAGCGGCAATGAATCCCTTGAGTACCGTTATTACATCAGTTCAGCCAAACTGAGTAAGGCTCGTTTTGCCAATGCAGTACGCAGCCACTGGGCGGTTGAAAATAGCCTGCATTGGGTATTGGACGCGTCGATGAAGGAAGACCAATGTCAAATATATAGAGGCAATGCGGCGGAGGTATTGTCCGGAGCAAGGAAGATAGCGTTGAATATGCTCCGAGCGGAAACAACTCGAAAAATCAGTATCCCACGCAAACAGAAGCGTGCACACGGCAGCACTGATTATCTGGAGCAGGTACTAACAGCAGGCTTAAAGACGTTGGGTGATATTTAAGCATTCATGCTCTCACCCTGATGTTCTTTATCCCTTGAACACTGAATTTCTATTGAAAAAACACCATAGTCAACCCAACTGTCAGGGGTGTAGTTTATGCTTTTAGAATATTGCCAATAGCGCTCAAAAATACTATGAGAGTTGCATTCAGGACAATAAGAGTCAAACGTCTCATCAAAATAAAATAGTTTCCTCCCTTTTTCATAATCAACTTCATCATATGAAACAATTTCATATAGTGGCGTTTCAATAAGAAATTCTTGTGGAGAAGGTGATTTTTCAGAAATGCTCAATATATACTCCCTTTAAACATAACGTTTGTATAGTGTGCATGCGCGTATATTTGGTAAAACGCGCATGCACATTTAATAAACCTATTATCTAAGCCGCAATTTGGCAAAGCTATTGATTAATAAGCACCCTATCAGGGTGGCGAAGAAAAAACGAGCACACTTAATCGAAAAATGCGCATTGATACAAAGGCCTTGCAGAAAGCAAGGCCGTTAGTGCCTATAAATGGATTAGTGAAGCTAGGCCAATTAACAGGTTATTTACCTAAGTAGCTTACCGAATGTAACTCGCTTTGGGGCAAAAGTACGTTAGCCTTTAACTCACTAGTCGTATCAAATGAAGTCCAATCGAAGAGGCGTTAGGTAGAGGTGTAAGCGCGGTTTTGGCCTTCGAAATCATGGATGATTTCGCAGAGCCCACACGGACGTGCTTGCGGCGAGCCAAAAGAGCGCTTGCACATTCCCCGCCGGACAGGCGATTAATAACAGTGAAGTTTCGACCTTCAAACACTTTCAATAAATGAAAATACAGCCAGCCGCTACTCAAACAAATGTCATCGTTCTTCATTCCAAGACCAGCACACTTTGGGGCAAAAGCTTCTTAGCCTTTAACTGACTATTCGTATCAAATGAAGTCCAATCGAAGAAGCGTTAGAGATAGGTGTAAGCGCGGTTTTGGCCCTTGGCGGCATGGCTAAAAATGTTCCTTACATTTTTTGGCATTCCCTCCATCCATGGAGGTCAGATGCCGCCGTGGAGCGTTCATGGACGGCTCACAACGATATCCCTATCTAAAAGCCAGTTCGACAATCCCTGTCTCTCGTTCATAAGCACGAAGCTATGCTTCACTCACCGAGCCAAAAGAGCGATTACACATTAGGTCGCTCCGTCACATCCATGTGATCACGACATTTGCGCATCCATGCACTGCACCTGCGGCAGGCAATTAACAGCCATGAAAGTGTGCTTTCAAAGCCAATCAATAAGTGAAAATTCAGTATAACGCTGCTCAAGCAAACTTTAAAAAATGCCAAACCTTCATCCCAAGGTGAGGTGACATCACCTACAATATCACGATCGTCGCTAATCCGAGGAAGGCAAAAAAGCCAACAACATCGGTGACTGTGGTTAACACCACGCCGCCGGCGAGTGCGGGGTCAACCCCCATTTTGCGAAGCAGTGGCGGAATGGTAGTGCCCGCCAAGACGCCAGCCAGCAAGACGATAATCATCGCCGAACCAAAGACCAAGCCCAACTGCCAATCGCCAAACCATTGAAAGGCGATGATGGAGACAATAGCAGCCCACAGCATGCCGTTTAATAGGCCGATACTAAACTCATGGCCAATCAGTTTAAGCATATTTTTGCTGTTAACCTGATTGAGCGCCAAGCCGCGAGTCACCATGGTGAGGGTTTGACTGCCAGCAACTCCTCCCATGCTTGCGACCACGGGCATCAACACGGCGAGGGCGACAATTTTTTCAATTGACGCTTCAAATAGGCCGATGACCCAAGCGGCTAAAAAGGCGGTTAACAAGTTGATGCCTAACCAGATAGCACGCCGCGCCGAACTTTGAAGCACAGGAGCGAACATATCGGGATGGTTGTTTAAGCCCGCGCGTGAAAAGACCTCTTTATCGGCCTCCTCTTGGATAACATCAATGACGTCATCGACGGTAATACGGCCGATAAGCTTATGTTGCTCATCAACCACGGGGGCAGAAATAAGGTCTTTATCTTTAAACACCTGCGCTACAACAGTGTCAGAGGTAAATGGGGTAAAGCTGGTGACTTCGGTGAGCATCACTTGTCGCACGCTAAGGTCAAGTTCGTTAGAGACTAGCTGACTTAACGGCACGATACCGAGCAATATGTTGTTACGGTCAACCACCATTAAACTGTCAAGGTGATCGGGTAAGGTGCCTTCACGTTGCCTTAGGCGGCGCAGGTATCGCAGGGCGGCTTTTATCGAGACATCGGCGCGCACGGCAGTGATGTCTACATCCATTAAGCCGCCAGCGGTTTCGTCGGGATAGTGTTTGACTTGCTCATAACGTTCGCGGCGTTGTGAGTCCATGGCTTGCACCATGGCCGAGATCACTGTGATGGGTAAGTCGCTGTCGATATCGGCTAATTCATCCATCTGCATGGCGCTGAGGCTAGCGATAAGCTCATCTTCATCTGTTTGTGAAATCAACGGACGGCGTAGCTCTGGGTGTAGCTCTAATAATATTTTGCCGTAGAGTGCAGTGGGGACCATGGGCCACAAGGTGAGACGTTCTTTTTGTGGCAAGGATTCAATCACGCGGGCCACTTCGGCGGCCGATGCGTTGGCTAATATGGTCTGTATTGTTTCATTATCATTTTGCGTCATAGCCTGATCGAGAGAGTTGATCAGATGATGAAATTTTTGCGTCATAGAGACCTGTTCCTGTGGGGGGTAAATGTCGCGCTAAAATCCAGTTTTCATTGCGAGGTCGGTAAAATTACTTTGCTACAGAGTTTAGTGCCGTCGCCATTATGTGAGTCTAGTTGAAGGGTAACCTATAGCGTAATGGTTACCGTTTATCGTGTTGACCTAGATGGTGACCTATTTATGACTCGCACGTGAGTTGCCGCGCAGGACATAGCTGTGATGAAAGAGTGTCTCTGGCTAATGCTGAGCAAGGTAGTTAAGCTAATTATTTGAAATACCATACCCTATTGCTCGTTTTTATGCCAATTAAGTTGAGGTTGTAAGCCCCAGCCACCTTGGCTTAGACGGTGATTTTTAGCGTGAATATCAGCAGAGGGAGATTACTAGCGTTAATATTGGATTAATGGGCGCGCCAGCGCCCATAGAGATGTCTGACAAACATGATTTACGGACAATTGACGCCACATTGATAGTCGCCAGCGGGTTGAGATTGCCGAGCGATGAAGTCTGCGTGACCAGAGATTAAGTACGGGAAAGCACCTTGGTAACGTGAGCATTGCCAGCAATTTGGCTGGTTAATTTATGTCCTATATAGCACTTTCACTACATGCCAACCAAATTTGGTTTTAACCAGATGGGGCGTAATAAGCTCACCCGAGAAGCAGACTTTATCGAAGGGAGGCACCATTTGGCCTTGTTTAAACTCGCCTAAACTGCCGCCTTTCTTGCCCGACGGACATGTGGAGTGTTTCTTTGCCAGCAGATCAAACTTAGCGCCTTTAGCCAGTTGCTGCATGATCGCTTCGGCTTGCTCTTTGTGTTTGACCAAAATGTGTAACGCTGCTGCGGTTCTTGCCATGATGTAAACTCATCTGTATTCAAAAGGATAACGCCAGCCACTGTGGCTTTAAAGTCAAATTGGCTGCGGTTTTGTGGCGCAATTATAGCAATGACCGCCGCGATATTCATCGCCTTAATATTACCCGTAGAGAATATGACCGCAGGTGCATTCGTCACAGACACGTTGCAATGCTGTGTGGCGCGAGTGAATTTGCTATAATGCGCGCCACATTATGATGTTATAGCGTAAGGTTGGCCTCGATGGTGCGTTGTGTTGGTACAGAGCTGCAACTTATTCATCTGTTTGTGCATTTAGTCAATGCAGGCGGTTTTTCTCAAGTGGCTAAAGAATTAGGCATGCCAGTGTCGACCGTCAGTCGTAAACTGACCAAGCTAGAGGCCCTGCTCGATACTCAGCTCATTATGCGCAGTACGCGTAAATTACGTTTGACCGAAGAGGGTAGCGCGCTATTTGCTCGCTACCAAAACGTGGTGGCCCAGTTTGATAGCTGCGCCGAAGCGCGCCTAGATAAACCCGAGGGCACCTTACGTATCGCCGCGCCTGTGTCCATTGTGTCGATGATCTTTATCGAGACGATTAACGCGTTTTCCAAAGCCTATCCCGATATTCAACTGCACATAACCCAAGATAACGGCAGCATAGATTTGATTGATGAAGGGGTCGATGTCGCTATTGTTGGCGGCGCGCAGCCGGACTCTTCTTGGGTATCGAAATCGCTTGGAGTGCTCGATTATGGTTTGTTTGCCTCAAGCGGTTATTTGAACCAAGCCCCTAGAATTACTCATCCGGTGCAATTGCCTGCACATCGCTTGATAAAAGTGTGGCCGCTGTTTAACTGGTCACTTAAACATATCGAGGGAGAGGATTTTTACTATGAAGGCCCGGCTAAGTTGACCCTTGGCGATCTGCATGGGGCGGTCAAGGCTGCTGTGGATGATGGCGGCATCTTGTATGGTCCATCGCTATTTGTGAAACCCGAATTAGCCTGCGGAGCATTGCAGCGGGTGTTGCCCGACTGGCGTGGCGAGCAGCGGCGCATTTCCCTGCTGTATCATCAACGCAGTCAGCAACCATTAAAGGTCAAACTGTTTATTGAATTTATGCAAGATAAGGCCAGCAAGCTGTTTGATTAAACGGCTAGTTGATTAAATGGATAGTTGATTAAAGCGCGAGTAAATAAAAAAACTGCCACCGACAAGGCGTCGATGGCAGCTGGCTCGAAGGTCAATTGCTGACCCGATAATTGTTAATTTAAGCCCAGAGGCGCATCGCGCCGCGGTCTTAAACTAGATAGACATTCAAACTGCATGCCCCATGTGCACCCACCACTAAGGCTTGTTCAATATCGGCGGTTTTCGATGGACCCGCGATAAACACGCCAAACTCACCCGCATCTAAACCAATCTTTTTGATGGCTTGGTGCATATTGGCGACCACTTTGTCGGCTTCGACCACTAAGAACAGGTTTTCGCAGATAAAGGGGGTCACGCGATGGCCTAGGTTTTTGTTATTAACCCAAATAGCGCCATTTTCGGCGACGGCCAGATCGCCTGGGATCACCGCATAATCGATATCTTTGAGCTCGTGGGCGGTATCAGGGACGGCGCGATTGCCGTTGATCCCATCCACCGTCGAGATCACCTGTAAGCCTTGGGCTATCAGCTCATCCACTTTAGCCTGTAAGCCTTCGAGTCCAGCGCGGCGATGCAGTGTGCCCGCTACAGTGGCAAGATTGGTTTCAAACTGGCCAATAACGTCGTCAATACGGGGGCTCACATCGATATTCGGCATCGCTTGTGGCTCAACCGCAACGGTTTTGAGCGCCTGCAGGATAGATTGTTTGCTTGACATATTACTGACCTCTATTTTTGTTAAACCAGGCTTCGAAACTGGAGTTTGGCGCGACCGGTAATTCGCGGTATTTACCCCATGCCCCTGAGAAAGGCTTTAATAGGGCACCAGGTAAGATCCGCAGTGCGGTGCGAGCAACGCTCATTGAACAGTTGAGCATGGTTTCGCTGGCCATAAAGTTACCTACAAGTGGCATGTAGCTGCTCTTGCCGTAAGGCAGCTGCTTCGCTTGCGCTTTGAGGCGACGATGGTGGTGAATAATCTTATCCAGTGGCACCTTAGTGGGGCAGACATACGTACAGCTGCCACACAAGGTACACGCCCAAGGCATAGAGTTGGTGGCGTCATGTTGTGAGCCGACGGCAATACCAATAGGGCCGGGAATAGTGTAGTTATAGCTAAAGCCACCCGAGCGACGATACACTGGACAGGTATTTAAGCAGCCACCACAACGGATACATTTTAGTGCTTCGGCTAAAATTTTATCCTGCAGCATCTTGGTGCGACCGTTGTCGACGATGATCACGTGCATCTCACCGTCAGTCTGTGGTCCACGGTAGAATGAGCTGTAGGTGGTGACAGGTTGGCCGGTGGCATTGCGTGCTAAGGTGCGTAGTAGCACGGCGGCGCTGTCGAGATCGGGAACCACCTTATCGATACCCATAGAGTGCAGCTGCAACTTCGGCAGGTTAGCGCCCATATCGGCGTTACCTTCGTTAGTGCACACCACCACTGCGCCTTTATCGGCAATGGCCATGTTCACCCCTGTCATGGCCGCATCGGCTGACAGGAATTGTTCACGCAGGTGAGCACGGGCCGCTCGGGTTAAGTAAAGTGGGTCTGATGCGCCAGCATCGGTGCCGAGTTTGTCATGAAATAGGTCGCCCACTTCCTCTTTTTTAAGGTGGATAGCTGGTACCACAATGTGTGACGGTGGTTGCTTGGCAAGCTGAATAATGCGCTCGCCTAAGTCGGTGTCGATCACCTCAATGCCATGGCTTTCAAGGTAGGGGTTTAAGTGACACTCTTCGGTGAGCATCGACTTTGATTTGACTAGTTTTTTGACCTGCTTTTCGGCCAAAATCTTATGCACTATCTGATTGTGTTCCACACCATCTTTAGCCCAGTGCACCTGAATGCCATTGGCTTGGCAGTTTTTTTCAAACTCTTCTAGGTATTGGCCCAAATGGGTAAGGGTGTGCAACTTAAGCTCAGACCCTAACTGACGCAGTTGTTCCCATTCGGGTAGGCTACCGGCGGCGCGATCGCGCTTTTCTCTCAGTGTCCATAACGCTTTAGAGTGCCAATCGACGCGAGGTTCATCTTGGCAAAATATTTCGGCTTTTTTCGCATGCGAGGCGGTAGTATGACTCGTAGACATAATGTACTCCTAAAGCGCGGCGTTAATAACTTGGGCGATATGTAAGGTTTCGATTGGCAGCTGTTGGCGCCTGATCATGCCATCTAGATGTAACAAGCATGAGGGATCGAATCCTACTGCGTATTTAGCCCCCGTTTCAGCGTGTGCTTGCGCCTTATCTTTGCCCATCTTGGCTGATACCGCGCCTTCATCGACGGCAAACGTACCACCAAAGCCGCAGCATTCGTCGTGACGGCCTGGGTAGACGATTTCAATATTAGGGATGTCCTTAAGTACCGCTTCCACTTTGTTCATGCGTGGCCCCATCTGTTCACTTGGAGTGGCTAAGTCGAGCATACGTATGCCGTGGCAGCTCAGTTGGAGACTGATCTTGTGGTTAAACGGTTTGTTAAAGGCGCTGATGGGGGCGACATCGTGAAGAAACTCGGTTAATTCATACAGCTTGTTGATCACAGCTTGGGCTTCTGGGCTGCTGTCAAATTCGTGGAAATTTTCTTTTGCGGCCACTAAGCAGGAAGCGGCGGGGCAGACGATGGCATCGCACTCGACGCCTTTAAAGGCGTTAAGCAGTTTGAGGGTGGTTTTTTTAGCCTCGTCAAAGCAACCCGAGTTAGTCATTGGTTGGCCGCAGCAGGTTTGCCCTTTAGGTAAGATCACCTGATGACCTAGTTTTTCCAATAGTTCAACGGTGGCGATACCAACGTGGGGCATCATTTGATTAACCAGACAGGGTATAAACAGTGCTATCTTCATGAAGCGCTCTCTTATTCAGTGACTGCATGGGAACCTATGTACTGGCAAGGAGATGCTCGAGTTGCCGTTACACAAGCAATGAATCTTTCCCATCTTGCAGGAATTGTTCGTGCCGATAATTTAAGCGTATATCCTTACAATAAGTAGTGCTAATTTAGTAAATATAAAACGGCATTTTTTCATAAATGAAACAGTCTATGTTCGACTGTTTTTATTGGTAAAATTTCTATGTGCTAGGTCAATAAATGGTGTTTTCAAACGACAATATAAAACGACTGTTTAAATTTTTTTATTTAAGCGTACAGCTGTAACTTTTTGAAAAGGCGTATATTTAATCGTCGTCGTCGCTTGTAACTGTTAAATAAAGGCTTTTTTTGTTCTCAGAATGTTTGATCTCATTCGAATTTTGTGACGTAATGCACACAAATTAAATGGTCGGATGAGTCTGAAGATGAGTATAAGAACAAAATTTAAAAAAGTACTGCCGAGTATTTCTACTACAGAACAAGAAGCGCTGGATGCAGGTGATGTGTGGCTAGAAGGGTCTATCTACCAAGGTGTGCCAGATTTCGACGCCCTGCGCGCTGTACCTGCGGTCAGCCTGTCTGCCGATGAGCAAGCGTTTCTCGATGGCCCTGTGCAGCAGTTGATCGAAATGGTCGATGATTTCGCGCTGCAAAATAGCACTCACCTGCCAGATAATATTCTTAACTTTTTAAAAGAGAATAAGTTTTTCTCTCTAATCATTCCTAAGGCCTATGGCGGGCTGGAATTTAGTCCTTATGCTAATTCGACCATTGTGGCCACCATTGCCGCTAAAAGCTCTGCGGTTGCGGTTACCGTGATGGTGCCTAACTCATTAGGCCCTGGCGAATTATTAATGCATTACGGCACCGATGCGCAGCGCGATTACTGGTTGCCACGCCTTGCTAATGGTCAAGAGATCCCCTGTTTTGCCTTAACGAGCCCTGAAGCGGGATCGGATGCGGGCGGGATCCCGGACGTCGGTACTGTCACTATGGGCGAGTACCAAGGCGAGCAAGTCTTAGGCTTGTCGGTTACTTGGGATAAACGCTACATCACCCTGGCACCTATCGCCTCGGTATTAGGCTTGGCGTTTAAGGTGCATGATCCCCAAGGGTTACTCGGCGGTAAAGAGATGCTCGGGATCACTTGTGCGCTTATTCCTAAGTCGCATCCGGGCGTGCAGCTGGGTAATCGTCATGATCCTATGGGATGCCGTTTTTATAACGGCACGACTCGCGGCGAGAACGTATTTATTCCGATGGAATTTATCATCGGTGGCCAACAAAATATCGGCCGTGGTTGGCAGATGCTAGTGGCGTGTTTGGGCGCTGGGCGTGGTATTTCATTACCCGCACTTGGGGTGTCAGTCAGTCAGGCGGCATTTAAGTCGTCGGCTGAATACGCCGCGGTGCGTGAGCAGTTTGGTCTATCCATTGGTCAGTTTGAGGGGATTCAAGAGAAGCTGGCCGATATCGCGGGTAAAACCTATCTGCAAGAGGCGATGCGTGTATTGACCACCGAAGGCCTAGGCCTTGGGCTAAAACCATCGGTTGTTACCGCTATAGCCAAATACCATATGACCGAGATCGGCCGTGATGTATTGAACTCGGCGATGGATATTCAGGCGGGTAAAGCGATTCAGCGTGGCCCACAAAATACCTTAGCGTCAGGTTATGTGGCGCAGCCTATCGCGATTACGGTTGAAGGTGCCAATATTCTTACTCGTAACTTGATGATTTTTGGTCAAGGTGTGATGCGCTGTCATCCCCATTTGCAAAGCATGGTGGAGTCGATTCATAGCGATGCCGCCGATGCCGATAAGACCTTTAATCGTATATTTAGACAAACGGTGGGTTATAGCGTTAACAATAGCTTGCGCGCCTTCCGTCTTGGTTTGCTGCCTTTTACAGCTAATGCGACATCCGGTTTGGGTGAGGTGATTGAATATGAAAAGTCGGTTCATAAGCTCGCCTCTAAGCTGGCGGTGTATGCCGATTTCTCGTTACTGGTATTGGGTGGCAAGCTCAAGCAGGCTGAGATGTTGTCTGCCCGTTTGGGCGATGTCATGAGCTACCTGTATGCGGCAATGGCTGCTATCCGTTATTACGAGCAGAAGGTGTCTGCCGCGAGCCGCGCTGAGGCCGCGCCGTATTTCCATTACGCGACCCGCTGGGCCTTGTGCAATGCAGAAAAAGCCTTGCTGGATTTCCTCGATAACTTCCCATCGGCGCCGACGCGTCAATTGATGAAACTCATCACAGTGACATACTCACCTAAGATGAGGAAAATCAATGATGACCTCGTGCGCGAGTTGGCTCATCAGGCGCAGTTAAATACTGGCTTTAAGCGTCAATTAACCCATCTAGTTAAACCTGTAGCGGGCGATGGTAACTACATTAACGAGCAGGCTTATTTAGCCAAGATTGCTTGTTTGCCGCTACTGGCTAAGGTGAAAAAGGGCTTGAAACAACGCACCTTTAAAAGCGGCGTGAAGTTTGCCTTAACCTTAGATGCCGCGCTTGATGCCGGTGTTATCACCCCGGGTGAACATAAGCAGCTGCAAGATTATAACCTCAAGCGTGAGCGCGCGATCCGTGTCGATGAGTTTGATTTCAACATGAACCTAGTCGATGACAGAGTCGAGTTGAAATTAGCAAATTAATGGCTTGTTATAAGCTGTCATGCCATTAATACCAAGCCGCCACTAGGGCGGCTTTTTACTGGGCGCTATCGCTGTTACAATTTGATTTTTATTTGAAGGATATTCAGTGTTAAGCCGTAAAGCCTATCGAAGGCGAGGGCCCGATTACCGCGGTGGTGAACAGGTCAGCTTTAATGACATTAAAGAGGTCTTTGGCCTTAATCATATTCGCCTTGGCAGTTGGGTTGAGACCGACGAAAAGCATAAGGCGGCCAATTTGATCTTTGATGCCTTTGCCGATCTGGCCTTTATGCTCAAGCTGCCGCCTTGCGCAATGGGGCTGCGCCAAAGCCTTAACTTAGCCTTTGGCACTGGTGGTCAAATGGGCGTTCAAGCCCATTATATGCCAGCTCACCGAGAGTTAGCGCTGGCAAAAAATGCTGGCGCGGGGGCGCTTGCCCATGAGTTTTGGCATGCCTTTGACCATTATATTGCGCCGAAAGCCTATCAGGTGCGCACCGCTGGTATCGCCTTTGCCAGTAGTTGTTGGTTAGCCGATGTCGAGCCGATTAACCACCCGCTAAATCAGCGCTTAGCCCATGTATTTCAAACCTGTTTATTAAGTGCCGATGGCCAAGACAGCCACGACTTTGTGACCCGTGCCGTTGCCTTAGATAAACAGTATCAGCGCTACTATTTTGCTAAGCCAACCGAGTTGATGGCACGGGCCTTTGAAGCCTGTATTGAGAGCCATCCAGAGGTCGACAACCCCTACTTAGTCGATGAAACCTTAAATTCAGATCTCGCGAACAGCGGAGGCTATCCTGATCTGGTGCACCGCGAGCAGATTTTTCAGCAATTGCTTAACTATTTTGAACCTCTAGGCGAAGCATTAGCGCGCCAATAAGGCCGTTCATTACTCCACCCAATGTAAGACATCACGAATGATAGACCAGCGCGGTTTATCTTCTATGGCGCCTTGGCCTAGCATCCAATAGTTATACAGCCGCTGCTGGTGGCCATCGACTTTGCGTAGCTTCTGCCAGTTATTGACGTAATTGAGTAGCGATTGATTGTCTTGGGCGACCGCATAAGCCACCGGATATTGCACCTTACTTTCGAGCAAGGCAATGCCGTAACCGGGGAAGAATAAGGTCCAAGCTGAACCGGCTTCGGCGCTGATCACTACCGCATCATATTTATCGGACTTCTGCCTAAAAAAGGTTTTATAACCGTCAATTTTAACAAAGGTGAGGTTGGGGTAGTTGGCCTTGGCTTCTTCGATAATGTCACTGTGCTCTACATAGGCGATGGTGGTATTTTGCAGCGTTAAAATCGATTGTTTGCGTTTAAAACTGTTGACCTTATGGTCTTTGGTGGCGATAGCTAAATTTAATTTGAGCACAGGGTCAACATAGCTCAGCTGATCCATTTGGTTGATATCCATGGCTAAGCCTGACATGGCAATATCGAAAAAGCCCGCCTTGAGTGACTCGGCCAAGTGATCTTTATGAAAAGGAATAAACTCCACTTTTACCCCTAAATCTTCGGCGAGTTTACTGGCCATTGCGCTGTCAAACCCCACTAATTGGGCGGCATTATTATAGTAGCTAAAAGGCACATTGCTGGGGATGTAACCCACCTTTAGTACTCCGCGTTGGCGGATGGTTTGCACATTGGCGATTGGGGCGCTTGGCGTTTTGCCGAGGACTGGGAACTGTTTTTTAACGATAGTCGGCACTTTATCGGCCACCTGCATATTGGCAATTACGCCGCTGGTGACATCAGGGCTGTGGATCAACATGCCCATACCCACTCGGCTCACCACTAAGGTCAAGGCGACGCTTACGACGACGCCAATACTTAATTTCAGCAGTTGTGGTGGGCGCAGTCTTAAACGCCGCTCAAATAGGGATACCGTGAGTAGTGTTAAGGCAAATAGGTACATAACGGCGGCTATAGAGTTAAATTTTCCGGTAATAAAGCCTGACATCACAAACAGTTGAAACAGATCTTGCGGCAGATGCAGTAAGTCCAACATAAAAGGGATGGCGACATAGACGCTACCAAATAGAGAGAGCAGACCGCTAATCGACAGTGACGGTAGCTCGCTAATGTCCACCGGAGTGCCGTTAAACCAGCCGGCAAACAGCACAAACAAAATGACCGTCAGTTTACCGATATTGGGAAAGGTAAAGGCGATGGGCACCAAAATTTCAATTAGGGTTTCGGCGTCATCGCTGAGGCTTTCATGTTCGCGCATGATCTGCTTACATTCGTCGACAATCACAGGGATCACGATAAAAATATTGCCGGTCGCGAATGCGGTGACCACGCTCGATTTTGCGATGCGCAGCGCTTGGGCATAGGTCACTGGGGTGAGTGAGGCGATGATCCACGGCAACAGCCAGAAAGTGAGCAGTAAACAAAGCACAAAATAGCTGATGAGATACACCTGCATACTGGCAAATTCATCGACTCCCATCGTGCCCGCCGCCGAGGCCGACATGGCAAAAATCCCTATCGGCAAGACCCGTACCAGCGCCTGAGTGATCTTAGAGAATATCTCGCTACAGGTATGCATAAAGGTGATGATAAGCTGTTTGTTTTCGCCCTCCATGCCAATGAGCGCCAGCCCCATGGCGATACTGAACACCACCATGGCAGGCACATAGCCCGCCGCCATCGACTCAAACGGGTTGGCCGGAATATACAGCTTAAAGTAATCGATAGGAGTCGTGGGCTCGACAATGCTGGTGCTGAAAAAAGAGGCCGTTTCAACAAAAGGAAATGACAGCGGCATGAGGGCCACCAACACTAAGCCCATTAGCCACAGCAGTAACATGATGACGCCAGCGCGGCTAAAAATTAAACTGGCGGTGGTGCGCTTAAGTTTGCCGATACCGCCAATGAGAGAAACCAAAATAAAGGGCAGTACCGTCATCTGCATTAACAGAATGACGCTGGTGCCAATATTACTGAGCCAGCCGACGGACTCGCCAAAAAACAAGCCCACGCCAAAGCCTATAAACATGGCCACTATCATCTGGGTGGAGCTTTGCATCGCGCGCAGTTTTGTTAGCACAGGTTGATTCCATTTGAGTAGTCGATAATGCCGGCTAGATGACGACAATGACTGGTGGGTAAATAATCGCTTACTGGTTGTTTATTATAGGGTCTGTAGCAAGGGAGGATAAAGGGTTAACAGTGATTATTGTCAGTATGGTGATTTATTTGTGTTAAAAATTATCATTACTAACGTCAATGGCGAAGCGACTTACTGTCGTAAACCGATGTGAGCGGTGATTTGTATGACACTGACTTAACATGCTTTGTTAGACTTTTATCCGTTTAGACGTCTATAATGCCCGCGGTCTTGACGGCGATGCCACTTTGTATGGAATAACAGTTGTGCATTGCCGTTATAGGTAACCAAATTCGAGTCAATCTTTTGTGGTGCCCAGTTGCGTCAGTCGCAATGGGATAATCGGGAAGCCTGTGAAAATCTGGCACTGCCCCCGCAACGGTGAAAGGTGAAAGCTGGGTGCGCTTGCTATAACTAAGCGTTAAAAAAACTTAGTCTTGTCGTATCAACCGCAGTTTGGGTTTATACCTATCCTCAGTCCGGAGACCGGCCCTTAAGGTGATTTTGAGATTTCGGCGGGCAGATCTCGAAATGCGACCTCATATCGTCTATCCGGCGGCGTGAAGTCGTGACCTCTTGCCCCGTTTCCCTTTTAGGAGTTAAAGGTAAATGGGTACACAACCTACAGCTATCGCCCTGTTAATTGGCGGTTTATTTAGTTTTTCTGCGTTTTCAGTGACGGCGCAAAATGACCCCTCTGCGCAAATCAATATCGGTGAGACCATTACCGTTATTGGTCGCAATGTCAGTACCCCTCTCAATATTGCCGCTAACGTCAATGTGATTGATGCCGCGGCGATTGAGATGAGTGGCGCAACGAGTTTAACCGAAGTGTTACGCGGTCAAAGTGGTATACAGATTTCTGATTCAAACACCGGAGCCGTATTTGCACTGCGGGGCTTTAGTGCTAGCCAAGCGGCGAGTAATACCTTGATTTTGATTGATGGACGTCGATTGAACAATATTGATATTGCCGCCCCAAGCATCAGCGCTATTGCCCTTAATCAAGTTGAGCGCATCGAGATCATGTCCGGGAGTGCGGGGGTGTTATATGGCGATCAGGCGGTGGGTGGTGTGATTAACATCATCACCAAGGCGCCACAGGGCAGTGGTGGCAGCGTGCAGCTTTCTGGGGGCAGTTTTGATACCTATGAAGGTAACCTTGATGTGTCAGGGGCGATAAACGCTAATTGGCGTTTTTATGGTGCGGCCAGTTATAACCAAGGGGATAACTATCGCGACCATAACGCGAATGAAACCTCATCGTTATTAGGGCGCTTGCAGTATCAAGACGATGCGCAGCACTTTTTTGCCGAAAGCAGTTACTATGACAACCGTCGAGAATTGGCTGGTGCATTAACCCTTGAGCAGATTGAACAAGACCCACGCCAATCAAATGCCAGCGCCCCAGGGGCCTATGACAGTTATCTGCATGAGATGACCACGGCGCTGCGTTCGGGCTACCAGCGTCAACTCAATCAGCAGTGGGAGCTTGGGGCGGATATTAATTATGCCGACACCTTAATCACTGGCCTCAATAGCTGGGGCAGCAACCGCCGTGATACGCGCTCATTACTAGAGTTTAACCCTAAGGCGATTGCTAACTTTACCACTGGCAACGGGCCGTTAACCTTAGTGAGCGGGCTCGATTTAAGCCGTGGTGAGTCGGTGTTTAGTAGTGGCCGTGAAAACGTGCAAAAGCAGATCAGTGCCTATGTGCAAGCCACTGTGCCACTGACTCAAAGTGTCAGTTACATTGTGGGGGGGCGTTATGCCGAGGTGACCGACGATCTGCGCGATCCCAGCGCCTACGCTAACGGCATTGAGTTGGATCAAGATGCCCACGCATTTGAACTTGGGATTAACTATCGTCCTACCAACGCTCAGCGTTTTTACCTGCGCGCCGACGATAATTTCCGCTTTGCCAAGGTTGATGAGCAAGCTTATACCCCGGCCAATGTGAAGGGGCTCAAGCCGCAAACTGGCCGCTCTTATGAAGCGGGGTGGGACTGGACGCTAGCGCAGCAAACACTGCGAGTGAGTGCCTATCGTCTCGAACTAGAAGATGAAATAGTGTTCGACCCTAGCGCCGATACTCCAACTGGTGGCAGTTTCCCTGGTGCTAACGTGAACGCCGATGCATCACGTCGTTATGGCGTCAGTTTAGATTGGGATTGGCAAGTCATGCAGCAGGTGCTGCTGGGGCTTGAATATAACTACATTGATGCCGAATTTACCGATGGCGTTAATGAGGGTAAGTCACTCTCTTGGGTGGCGAAGCATTCGGGTCGTGGCTATATCAGTTACGATATCAGTGAACATGTGCAACTGTTTGTTGAAGGCCTGTATACGGGGGAGCGCTTTATCGAGGGCGACAACGCCAATGTTGATCCTAAGCTAGCGGATTACCTGCTCACCAATGTCGCGCTTAACTATACTCGCGGCTCGTGGTTAGCCAGCTTGCGAGTCGATAATCTGCTTGATGAAGAGTATGTTAGCGCAGGTTATTACAGTGCATGGGGCAACGGTTATTACTCGGGGACTGGCCGCGCGCTGCGTTTAACCGCGAGCTACCGCTTTTAAGCGGTAATGCGTGCACGCCAAGTGACTTAAAGTAAGATAAAGCCAATCAGGTTTGCTGATTGGCTTTTTTATAGCCGCAATTTTATCGTAAGTGTATGCTAGCGCTAGCATTACTCGTGAGGTTCAGGCTTAACAGCTCCTTAAATTGATTAAGCCAGACTTAATCATTACAGGTTAGTCTTGTGAGTGGCAAAGCGATAAACAAGGAGTTAAAAGATGAAATTAAAATGGCTACTCTTGGGTATCGCCATCGTGTTGCTGGCCTGGCTACTGCCGCAAAAGGGCGAGACGTTAGCAACATTACCGCAGCATGGGCGTATTTTGGCCTTTGGCGACAGCCTCACCCAAGGCGTAGGCGCCAGTGCCGGAGCCGATTATCCCAGTGTTCTGGCTAACTTAACTGGCCTTGAGGTGGTTAATGCGGGCATTTCTGGCGAAACCAGCGGCGAAGGGGCGCAGCGATTTGCACAGGTGTTAGATGCCACTCAACCTCATTTAGTGTTATTGCTGCAAGGCGGCAACGATTTTTTACGTAATATGAGTGAGCATCAAGTTGAGCTAAATTTAGCGCAAATGATTGAGCAAGCCCAGCAGCGTGATATTGCCATTGTTTTAATTGCTGTGCCTCAAAAAGGGATTTGGCTGACACCTGCTAGTCTCTACAAGCGTTTAAGTGAGCAATATGGCTTACTCCTTATTGAAGACAAACTGGCAGAATTACTTAAATCGAGCGAGCTAAAATCTGATGCGATTCATCTCAATAATGCCGGTTATCGTCAGTTGGCTGTGCATCTGCATCAGCGTTTACAACAGGCCGGAGCTATTTAACGGCTTCAGGCATAACATGGCTGGGCGGATGTTGCGCTAAATAAGTGGGATATTTAGATTCACTTTTTACTCGCTGCTGCTATTTTGTTCAGCGAGTTCATCATTTATGACCCAGTTAACAAGCTTAATTGATTTATTTATATTAAAGTTTGAATTTGTGGCAAATCGACTTGACCGCAGCGGGCGTTTTATGGGTAAATCCGACGGTAACAATTGGCGATTTGCCACAACGATTAATCAGGTTAATAATTTCTCATGACAGATCTTGAGCATCAAGTATTC
Source organism: Shewanella sp. 492 (assembly GCF_059338445.1). Lineage (NCBI taxonomy): Bacteria > Pseudomonadati > Pseudomonadota > Gammaproteobacteria > Alteromonadales > Shewanellaceae > Shewanella > Shewanella sp. 492. The sequence continues at coordinate 3,018,324 of NZ_CM181702.1, read as the reverse complement.
ACTCAAGTGCGTGCGATTATCGGCAATGAAGAGCAGGTCATTGGTCGCCGTGGTATTCTTATCCCGTTAAAAAAAGCCATTATTGCCGACGGTGATATTCGTAATGTGATTGATATTGTCTCATCCGATCCTGCACTGGCAGCTCACATGCTGTATCGCAGTAATGCGGCTGCGGCCCCCTGTGTTGCTGCCATTAAAAATCGCTCCCTCAAAGATGCCTTGGTCCGTTTAGGCCAAATTAACATTTATCGTTACGCATTTACTTTCTATCTCAAAGAGCGCCTCGATGAGTTACCTCCGTTGTATAAAAAGTTGGTGACAGGTTACTGGACACTTACCGAAAGCATTGCGGCAGAATCGGTTGATAGCTTACACCAAATGGAAGGGGTGAATATTGACCCTGATGAAGTGCAAACTTTGGCGCTGTTTAGCGTGTTTGGCGAAATTGTCGCCTTAAGCGCCTTTGCTTATTTAAATGCCGAGTCGGAACAGTCTCTACCCCTGTCTATCATTAAATCGATCATCGATAATCATAAACAGATCCTTACCCTCGATGCGTTTGAGTCGCTCGACTTAGATGAGGAATTACGTCAAGAGTTTATGATAGCCCACAATCTACGTCAGACTCGTAACAGTGACTCACCCGGCCTGATTTTACGCCGAGTATTAGCGATGCGTAATCAGTTGCTTAAGCCACTCTAATCATTCTCAGTTGTAAACCATCAGCTCTAAAAATCTGTTTTTTTTAGTAAAAAATAGGTTTTTAGTGTCTAAATGGGCATCGTCATATCAGCTAAGCCATTATTGCATCTTCTTGTTTTACCATCCCTTCGTTAGCCACTAACTGCAACCAGTGTTGCGCCACTCTAGTTTTGCTACTGCTGCGGCGATAGGCCCCAAATAGCGGGCGCTTTAAGCCGTCGCGGCCTAATGGTAGCGCGCTAAGTGACAAGCCGTGGGCTTGGTTAATCGACCATGTGGGGAGGGCGGAGACGCCATCTTTACAGGCGATGCGTTGCAGTAGCATGGAGGTGAGATCGCATCGGATTTGTTTAGCGATAGGCACGCCCGCAGGCTCCATAAAATGGCGATAAATGTCTAAACGTTCGGGCGGCACAGGGTAGGTGAGCAAGGTATGCTGAGCTAAATGAGCTGGGCTGACAAAGGGCTGCGTTGCTAGGGGATGATCGGTGGCGCAGATAAGTTTTACTTCAAAATCAAATAAGTGTTGGTAGGTAATATCATGATCTGGAATAGGATCTGACGTCAGTACCACATCCAATTGCCCCTGCTTGAGTGCCGTTAGCGAATCAAATAGGTGCCGGCTCGATAGCTCTAAATTACTGTGGGGAAAACTGGCATTAAACTCAGTGATCACCGGCATTAGCCAGCGAAAACAGCTGTGGCATTCAATCCCCACAAACAGATCGGTATTGTCACTATTGAGACCATTTTTAAGCTCAAGTTCGGTCTCTGTCACCTTAGGTAATATCTCTTCGGCCAGATGCAGTAGTCGTGCTCCCTCCTGAGTAAACGACAGCGGTTTGCTCTTACGGATAAAGATGGCTGAGTTAATTCGAGTTTCCAGCTCTTTGATTTGATGGGATAAAGCCGATTGGGTGACAAAGCGTTTCTCAGCAGCCCCAGCAAGACTGCCACTTTCCTTGAGTGCAACTAATGTGCGTAAATGCCTAAGCTCTATCATTTTTACCTCAGATGAATCTTGCTCATGTTGGGGTTGAAATCAATTCCATTGCGAACCAACAGATTAACACAATAAACTTCTAGACGTCCAGACGCCTGTTTTGCTTGTGGCGTATTTATGGTTAATCAAGCTTGAGTTGTGATGTCGGAGCAGGGGCATCACACGTTGGCTTATCTCATTTAGAAGGGTATCAGTATGCAAACTATCAAGATCGCGTCATTAGGTTTTCCTCGAATTGGGCGTCAGCGTGAACTTAAATTTGCGTTAGAGCAATATTGGCGCCAAGAGATCACGCCAGCGGCGCTGCATGAGGTGGCCAACACTTTACGGCAAACTCATTGGCAGTGGCAGGCCGATGCGGGAGTGAGTTTGCTGCCAGTTGGTGACTTTGCCTACTACGATCAGGTGCTTACCTTAAGCGCCACCATTAATGCCATTCCAGCTCGCCATCGTGATGGCGACAAGGTGGATTTAGATACCCTATTTAGAATGGCACGAGGGCGCGCCCCAACAGGTGCGGCCAGCAGCGCCTCGCAAATGAAAAAGTATTTTAATAGTAATTATCACTATATCGTGCCCGAGCTGAGTCAAAATCAAACGTTCAGTATTGCCTATGAACAGTTATTTGATGAGGTGGAGCTGGCCAAAGCCTTGGGTCATCAGGTGAAACCTGTGTTGCTTGGGCCACTGTCTTACCTCTACTTGGCAAAATGCGAGGGGCAAGCATTTGATAAGTTGAGTTTGTTACCCCAATTGATTGAGGTTTATCAGGCGATCCTTGCTCGCTTTAAAGCCCAAGGGGTGACATGGGTACAGCTTGATGAACCCATCTTAGCATTGGAGTTAACGCCTGAGTGGCAAGCGCCCTTCACCGCAACCTATGCCTCATTGAGCCAGGTGCAGGTTAAGCTGTTACTGGCCAGCTATTATGGCTCGGTGGCACATCACCATGGGCTCATTGCGAATTTAGCTGTGGCGGGGATTCATCTGGATTTAGTCAGTGCGCCAGAGCAGTTGTCGTTGTTTGCGGGCAGTTTACAGCCCGAGCAAATATTGAGCCTAGGGGTGATTAACGGTCGTAATGTCTGGGCGGCCGAGTTAGATAAGATTGCCGCAGATATTGCCCCTGTGGTGGCCGATTTAGGCAAGCAGATCTGGTTAGCGCCGTCTTGCTCGTTACTGCATAGCCCGGTGGATCTTGATGTGGAAACCGAGCTTGATACAGCGCTGCGTCAGCAGCTCAGTTTTGCCAAACAAAAACTCAATGAGCTTAGCCAGTTGCGTACTCTATTAATCGAGCCAGCCTCAAAGGCTGCTCTGGCCACAGCCCAGCGTTGCCGCGCGCGCCGCGAGGCCAGACAGCAGGCGGCTAATTCGCAAGTGAATGAGCGCGTCGCTGCCTTAACCACTGGCGATTTTGAGCGCCAAAGCCGTTTTGCCCAGCGGCAAGTATTACAGCAACAGTGTCTGCGCTTGCCTTTGCTGCCGACCACGACCATAGGCTCGTTTCCACAAACCCCAGCCATACGAGGACTGCGCAGTCGTTGGCGTAAAGGTGAGTTGACCGAAGCGGCGTATATTGCCCAGTTGCAAGGTGTTACTCGCGACACCATACAAAGGCAGTTGAAACTGGGGATCGATGTGTTGGTCCATGGTGAAGCTGAACGTAACGACATGGTGGAATACTTTGGTGAACAGTTAGATGGCGTCGGTTTTACCCAATTTGGTTGGGTGCAAAGTTACGGCTCTCGTTGTGTTAAACCGCCCTTGATTTATGGTGATGTCTCACGGCCTAAGCCGATGACATTAGATTGGGCCACCTACGCCCAATCGTTGACTGACAAACCCGTAAAAGGGATGCTGACTGGCCCGGTTACCATCTTGCATTGGTCATTTGCCCGCGAAGATATTAGCCGCGAGGTGATCGCGAACCAATTGGCCTTGGCCATCCGTGATGAAGTGGTTGATCTGCAAAACGCGGGGATTAAGATTATCCAGATCGATGAGCCGGCATTTCGTGAAGGGTTGCCGCTGAAACAATCACAGTGGCAAACCTACTTAGATTGGGCTGTAAACGCCTTTAAACTCAGCGCCGCCGGCGTTAAGGATGACACCCAGATCCACACCCATATGTGTTACAGCGAGTTTAATGCTACCATCGCATCGATTGCCGCCATGGACGCCGATGTGATCACCATTGAAACTTCGCGCTCACATATGGAGTTGCTCAATGCCTTCGAAGATTTCGACTATCCCAACGAGATAGGCCCTGGCGTGTATGATATCCATAGCCCGAATATCCCCAGTGTCGAGCAGATGGTTGCGCTTATCGACAAGGCGGCGACTAAAATTCCTGTTCGCCAATTGTGGGTTAATCCAGATTGTGGGCTCAAGACGCGCACTTGGGATGAAGTTGAGCCGGCATTGCAACATATGGTGACGGCCACGCAGCAGCTAAGACGCCGACTGGGTTAGCTTGATGAGTTAATGAGTTTTATTTTTCTTGGCTGACGGGGCATGCAAGCAGCTGGCTTTAAATGGGCCAGCTGTTTTTTAATACTTAAGTAAATCAAAGCATATCAAATTTTTAAATCAAATCGCATTGCGTTAGACTTCACTTAATTACTTGGCTTTCGTCCAAATACCTATCGTTATTCGTCAACTCAAATGTAGGGTTAAACATGAACAAATTATTAGTGTCGGCTGCGTTTGCCGCTTCAACCGTCTCCTTTGCTGGACAAGCTGACTCGGCGCAAGCCCACCAAGATGAACGTGCTGCAAATAAGCCCGAACAGGTCACCATGCTGCCTGTCCTGACTGGGCAAATGGCGCAAAAGATAGTTAATTTTGCATTTTTACAAGCTCAACAAGATCAATTGGCGGTGTCTATCACTGTGGTCGATAGATCAGGACAAACCTTAGCCGTGCTTAGGGATCATCAAGCTGGGGTGCACACCATTCGTGCCAGTTATAAAAAGGCTTACACGGCTAACTCGCAAAAAAGACCGACTGCTGTGATTGCCAAAGGGATTAAAGAGGGCACCATTCCTGAAGATATCAGGTACTTGGATGAAAATATTTTAGCCATGGACGGCGGCATTCCCATCTATATTAATGATGTGGTTGTTGGCGGCATTGGCGTGGGCGGTGCCCACGGCAGTGAAGATGTGCGCATTGCTGAGGCGGGCTTAAAAGCGCTGGCGGCAGTTAACTAGGTCGTCGGTTGAATTTTCGAGCTCTGTTGTTTTTGGCTTAATTGTTTGGAATGAGTTTTCCATTCAATGCGTATAGTGCAATAGGCTACATAGAGATGAGTCGCTAAGCGGCTCATCTCTTTTTTTCATCACTCAACCTAGCGATCAGTTGTCATTAATCGGCATGATACCGGCGTAGTTGATACCCGATAGCTGCGCCATCTCTCTATGCCATGTGGCTAAGTCATTAGAGTTAAAATCACTGAGGTGATGATGACCACAGGCGCGCGCCATCACCTGCATCAGCTCAGTTGAGGCGGCAAGAAAGTTGGCCAGTTGCTGCGCCGAGGTGTCGATATGCAGCCGTTGGCGCAGGTCAGCATTTTGGGTGGCGATACCTGCTGGACAGTTATTGGTATGACAAATTCGCGCGGCTACGCAGCCAATGGATTGCATCGCACTGTTTGCGATGGCGACGCCGTCGGCGCCCAAGGCCATGGCTTTAACAAAGTCCATCGGTAATCGAAGGCCGCCAGTGATAATCAAGGTGACGCGTCCGCTAGCGCCTTGGCTGTCTAAATAGCGCCGCGCCCGCGCTAGAGCGGCAATGGTTGGGACGCTGATATGGTCGCGAAATATTTGTGGCGCGGCGCCTGTGCCACCACCACGACCATCTAAGATGATGTAGTCGGCGCTGGCATCGAGGGCAAACTGAATATCTTGCTCAATATGGTTGGCGCTCAGTTTAAAGCCGATAGGCACGCCGCCACTGAGCTCACGTACGCGATCGGCAAAACGTTTGAAGTCGCTGACCGAGCGCAGATCATGAAAAGTCGGTGGTGAGATGGCATCTTCACCTGCTGGTATTCCCCGTACTTCGGCTATTTTTCCCTGATTTTTGATGCCAGGTAGGTGGCCGCCAGTACCGGTTTTGGCGCCTTGGCCGCCTTTAAAATGAAATGCCTGAATCGAGTGTAATAGCGCCTCTTTATAACCAAATTTGGCGCTAGCCAGCTCATAAAAATAACGTGAGTTGGCCGCTTGCTCGGCGGGTAACATGCCCCCTTCACCAGAGCAGATGCCTGTTCCTGCCAGTTCTGCTCCTTTGGCTAAGGCGATTTTCGCCTCTTCAGACAGGGCACCAAAGCTCATATCAGAGACCAATAAGGGGATGCTAAGTTGTAGCGGCTTACGCGCCTCGGGCCCGATGATAAGTTCGGTGCGCACCTCCTCATCTTCAAATAGCGGTTTTGTTGCCATCTGCGCGGTCATTATTTGGATATCGTCCCAATGGGGCAACTGCTGGCGCGGCACGCCCATGGCGACCACCGGGCCATGATGCCCCAGAGTGCTTAGCCCCTCTCTGGCTAGCTGGTGGATGAGGGCAACACTGGGCTCTTCTGCTGTGGCGATGGCGCTTGGCATCTCATCATCGCTGGAGGTCGCAGCTATGCCCGGGCCTTCTGTGCCGACTTGCTCTTGGGTAAATTGTTTATGACTGCCGTCGCAAAAAGGGGGATTACCTGTGTGCTTGCAGGCGCAAAGGTAGGCGTCGCCATCTTTTTTGGCGGTAAATGCTTTTGGCTCAAAGCCGCTGCCTTGGTGGGAACCATCGCAAAATGGCTGGTTGCTAGAGCGGCCACAGACACAAAAAAAGTATTCCTTACCTTGGGTTAATTTGACCTTCTTGGGTTTGTTGTCAGCAATAATTGGCTTGTCCATTCGAGCTCCTATGCAGATGAACTACGGCGATTTGATTGCCTTCAGTCTAGGAGATTTTTGCCATTAATGCCGATAGTGGGCTTTTTACGCGCAGAGGTAAAAAAGCTTTCTATACTCAAAGTAGACGACCAACTAACTTGGGAGAATCATTATGAGTCACACCTATAAGATCATCGAGCTTGTCGGATCTTCACCCATCAGTTCCGATGAAGCGATAAAGAATGCCATCGCCGAAGCGAGTCAGTCGTTACATCATTTACGTTGGTTTGAGGTGGTTGAGACCCGTGGCCATTTAGAGGAGGGGCTCATTGCCCATTGGCAAGTCACGGTTAAGGTGGGTTTTACCTTAGATACTGACAGATAAAGGAAGCAGGCGATAGGTGGTTTGCGCCACGGCTCATATTAAGGCTTACGCATCTCTTGGTAAGCCTTTTTCAATGGTGCGGACTACGCGCTGGGTCTTGCGGTTAGGGTGCTGCGCGGCGACCATTTGTACCGCTAATGTGCTGGTCTCATCGGCGGGTGGGTTGGCTTTTGTCTGCTGCTGCATTAACGCCCAGTCAATATGTTCTATTACCATCTCATCGACCTCATCGCTTATACGTCTGTGCTGCAGCGCGGCCATAATGGCATCCGAGTGCGGTGCATTGCCCAGCGCCACGGCAATGTTACGAAGCCAGCGCTTATGGCCAATACGGCGAATGGCACTGCCTTCGGTGTAACGTAAAAACTCGGCTTCACTCCAAGCAAACAGTGCGAGCAATTGCGGGTGTTTAAGTGGGTCGCGAGTGTGAAAGTCACTCTCTTGGGTCAATGGTGCCTGCGCATTGACGGGGCACACCAGTTGGCAGTCGTCACAGCCGTAGATACGGTTGCCGATCAGCGGCCGAAATTCGATTGGGATCGCGCCCTGCAGTTCGATGGTCAGGTAAGAGATACAGCGCCCGCCATCGACAACATAGGGTTCAACTATGGCGTTGGTGGGGCACGATTTGATACAGGCGACGCAGGTTTGGCAATCGGCCTGAATGGGCACATCTATCGGCAGCGGCAGATCAATAAGCAGTTCGCCTAAGAAGAACCAGCTGCCGGCCTGATGATTGAGCAATAAGCTGTGTTTTCCCGTCCAACCAATGCCCGCCTTCTCGGCTAATGGTCGCTCAAGAATAGGGGCTGAATCGACAAAAGGACGAAAGTTGGGTTTTTCCATGCCTAAACTGGTTAATTCTGCCTCAATCTGTTGCCCCAATTTTTTGAGCCGATTACGGATCATCTTATGGTAATCACGGCCTCCGGCATAACGAGAAATATAGGCCATATTCGGGTCGCGTAAATGGGTGGCAAAGCCAGCCTCGGGTGGCAGATAATCCATTCTCGCCGAGATCACTCTTAAGGTACCGGGGTGGAGTTCTTGCGGGCGGGCTCGCATCATCCCGTGGGCCTGCATGTAGTGCATCTGTGCGTGATACCCCTTGTCGAGCCATGCTTGTAGCTTGGGCTCTTCTTGGGTTAAGTCGGTATCGGTAATGCCTATTTGTGCAAATCCGAGCGCTTTGCCCCACTGCTTTATCTTGATGGCAAGTTGTTGCAGTTGGCTGCTATTGAGTTGAGATAGCGCTGTTGGCTGTGTTTGCATGGTAATGGTATCGACATAGTGATGATGGCTAACTGCCACATAATACCAGTTAAGCCGCAGTGGCAACACCTTGAGTGGCTCACAAGCTTAATCAGCAATTAGTGCCAGCATCAGAATTAGTATCAGCAGTAGCGTGAGGTCGTAGCGTAGCACTGGGCGCAAATGACTGAGTGCAGCTTAGTGGGGGACCGATTGGGGGCGTCGATGAAGCGTGGCAGGCAACTCATATGGGGTTTATGGCACTCAGTTTTGCTTTTCGTCTGCGCGACAGGTATAAAGTCAGCCTTTTCCCGATATCTATTTTAAGCGAGTTATAGTGAAACGATTATGCGCAAGTATTGTCATGCTGCTAAGTTCATCTTACTGCAGCGCATCTAGCCTTGAACAGTCGGGGGATGTATTGCATCTGCTGTTACCTTCGGTCACTTTAGGCGCCTCTATTGCCGTTGAAGATGATTATCAGGGCAGTTGGCAGCTGATCAAAAGCGGCGTGGTCTCGCGTGTGGCGGTCGAAGGCTTAAAATATGCCATCGATAAACAGCGTCCAGATGGATCGGGCGATGATTCTTTTCCCTCAGGGCACACCGCCGATACCTTTGCCGCGGCTACTTTTGTGCAGCAACGCTATGGTTGGCAGTGGGCGATTCCGGCTTATGTGGCTGCCGGTTATGTGGGTTATACCCGGGTGGCGAGTGATAAACACTATCTGGAAGATGTGTTAGCGGGCGCAGCGATTGGCATAGTGTCGGGACTCTATTTTACCGATCCCTATAAAGGCATCACTATCAGCCCGATTGCCGGTAAAGATAACTATGGTATTTATATCAGCGGGACATTTTAATTAAAGGGTTTACAAACATATGAATTATCAGAGTCAAGCCTATCAACAGCGGGCACAACAGGTGGCGTTAAACGTCTGCAATAGCGTTATCCCTATGGATAAGGTGCCGGCTAATTTGATGGAAGCTTATGCCAATCTTTGTCAGGAATTGATTGAAGATAAAGACCAAAAATTTGCAGCCGTGTGGGATGGCCTACCAGCCAGTGCCAGTGCATTATTGCCGCAAGCCGATTTTCATGGTTTTTATATCGCTAACGCTTGGTTGCAACTGAGTCGTGTGGCGCAAGATATTGCCGAGCTGGCCGACAGTGATGAAGCGATTGATGAAAAAGAGTACAACAATATTTTTACGCGTTTATCGGATGCGTCATTAAAAGAAAGTGCTAAAAAGCTTAAAAAAGCGCGTACCGACAGAGCCTTACTCAACAGCATCAAGAGTGTGATTGGCGGCGAGTGATAAGGTATCGCTCGCCATGACGATGCGACATGTGAGTGCCACTAAGACATAATGAACGCCCATCATTAACGCGGTTAATGATGGGCGTTTTTTTAGGGGGTATAAGCGGTTAAACCGAGGCTATTTCGGCGGCGGTTAAGTAGCGCCACTCGCCAGGTGCGAGCGCCTCGTCCAGTTCGATATGGCCGACACATTCGCGGTGTAAGCCAACAACTTTATTACCCACAGCGGCAAACATGCGTTTGACTTGATGGTACTTACCTTCGGTGATTGTTAGTCGCACCTGTTGCGGGTCAATAATCTCTAAGGTGGCAGGTTTAGTGAGGCCATCTTCATTTTTCAGTGCTATGCCTTGGGCAAACTCGGCAATGAGCGCTTCACCAATTGGATCGGCCAGCTGAACCAGATAGCGCTTACCGCACTCTTTTTTCGGTGAGGTGATTTTATGTGACCATTGGCCATCGCTGGTGATCAGTACCAGCCCAGTGGTATCGACATCTAAGCGACCAGCAATGTGCAGCTCTTCTGGTTTGGCGACATCGATAAGGCTCAGCACCGACGGGTACTCTTCATCTATGGTAGAGCAGATGGTATTGACTGGCTTGTTGAGCATGATAAAGCGAGGACCAATCACTGAGATGACTTCACCATTAAGGCAAATTTGATGGTGTGGAGTCACTTTAAAGCCGGAGTCTTTGACTATGGTGCCATCGCAGGTCACATCGCCTCGATGCAGGGCTTTTTTGGCCAGTGAGCGGGTTAAAGAGGTGGACTCGCAGATAAATTTGTCTAAACGCACAGGTTACTCGGCAATAAAATCATAATGGCAGACATTATGAGGCTAGCGCCGGCAAAGGGAAAGGGGTAGCGTAGTAATTCGCTCGACGTCACTAGCCACCATTACGATGATGTCGAGATTTAACGCTTGCAAGGATAACCCATGACAATAACACTTACAGACTTGGCTGATAGTCCATTTACTCAGATGATTAATGGTGAGGAGTATTATTGCTTAGAACCGCAATTACAAGCGTTTTGGCAACAGCAGCAACAACTTAATCAGGTGGCTAATCGCACAGGCCAACTCGACAGGCAACTGCTGCCCAATATTGTCCCCAGCGCCCATATTCAATCTCCATTCTTTATCAGCTACGGGGTCAATGTGCACCTAAGCGACGAGGTGTTTATTAATGCCAATGTCACCTTGCAAGACAATGCCCCCATCTATATTGGTCGTAATACTATGCTAGGGCCCAATGTGCAGTGTTACACCGCCAGCCACCCACTAGAGGCCGAGCGCCGCCTACAGGGATGGGAAACCGCTAAGGCGATTGATATTGGTGAGCGAGTGTGGATTGGTGGTGGGGCGATTATTCTCCCTGGGGTGACGATTGGTAATGAGGCGGTGATTGCCGCGGGGGCTGTGGTGAGTAAAGATGTGGCGGCTAAAACCCTTGTCGGCGGCAATCCAGCGAGAGAGATTAAACAGCTTTAACGGCAGGGTTATGGGTTATATGGCACCTGTGATACGAAACCTTTAGTTACATATCTGTGGTGCAATGACGTCAGTAGAATGGGAGATTAACTTGTTTACATTGGCCCAAACAATTTAACATGTATGGTTTGCAGCAAGTAACCCATTTGAACTCGATGATAAGCGCCACAGGGTTCTAGTGTGATAGTCACCTAAGTACAGTTCAACATGGCGACAGAACAATAAATAGCAACAAAACAATAATTCAATCAGCAAATACCAAGGAATTCAGATGAAGAAAGTGCTCGTAGGCGGACTTTGCGCCTCATTAATCGTGGGCCTTAGCGCCTGTAATAACAATAACGTCGAAGTTAGTGCGCCAGAGATGGCCAAAACAGAAGCCGCGGTTGCCGTTGAGCAGGCGCTGACGTCGGGTATCGACTTTGTCAACTTTGATAAATCGGTTCGTCCGCAAGACGACTTTTATTCATATGTGAATGGCACCTGGATCAATAACACCGAGATCCCAAGCGACCGTACTAGCACGGGCGCTTTCTATGATTTACGTGAAAAGTCTCGTGATGACGTTAAAGCCATTATTGAAGAAGTGGCTGCAACGGCTAATCTTACCGCGGGCAGTGACGAGCAAAAAGTGGCCGATCTGTATCGCTCATTTATGGACACAGACACCTTAAACGCATTAGGGATAAAGCCTATTCAGGCTGAACTAGATAAGATTGCCGCACTGCAAAATAAAAATGAATTAGTCGAGTATTTTGCCCATAGCCAAGTGATTGGCGGGGGCACACCCCTAGCATTTTACATCAACATCGACGCCAAAGATTCTAGCCGTTATGCCACCCATATTTGGCAGTATGGCTTAAGCTTGCCAGAAAAAGATTACTATTTTAACGAGGCAGAGCGCTTCGTTAAGATCCGTCAGGCGTTTGTCGAACACATTGAAAAAATGTTCACGTTGGCAGGCTTACCTAATCCTAAAGCTAGCGCTGAACAGGTGTTAGCCCTAGAAACCGCAATCGCTAGCCGTCATTGGGATGTGGTCGAAACGCGTGATAGCACTAAGATCTATAACCTGTATCAAGTGGCTGAGCTCTCTAGCTTAGCACCAGACATCAACTGGGACGGTTACCTCAAAACCTTAGGTGCCGACCAGCAAGCAGACATTATCATTAACCAACCTAGCTTTATTGAAGGTTTCAATGAGGTGCTTAAGGCTAATGATTTAGCCACATGGCAGACCTATATGACTTGGCAAACCCTCACCCATTTTGCCGGTAATTTAAGCTTAGATCTCGACAAAGAGAATTTTGAGTTTTTCGCGAAGACCCTTAATGGCCAAGCCGAACAAGAGCCTCGTTGGAAGCGCGGCGTGGGCGCGGTGAATTCAGTCTTAGGTGAAGTTGTCGGCAAGGTGTACGTTAAGCGTCACTTTACTCCTGAAGCTAAAGAGCGCATGCAAGGTTTGGTTGAAAACTTACGCGGCGCCTACGGCGAAAGTATCGAAAACTTAAGCTGGATGAGTCCAGACACCAAAGTGGCGGCTAAAGATAAGTTGGCTAAATTTGACCCTAAAATCGGCTATCCCGATCGCTGGGAAGATTACACTAAGCTGACCATTAAAAGTGATGACTTAGTGGGTAACGCCATGCGCGCCAGTACCTTAAGTCATGATAAAGAGCTAGAAAAACTCGGCTCAGCGATTCGGAAGTGGGAGTGGCACATGACGCCGCAAACCGTTAACGCTTACTACAATCCAACGATGAATGAAATTGTCTTCCCTGCGGCTATCTTACAACCGCCATTTTTTAACATGGCGGCCGATGATGCGGTTAACTATGGTGGCATTGGCGCTGTAATTGGCCATGAAATGGGCCATGGTTTCGATGACCAAGGGGCTAAGTTTGATGGTGAAGGCAACATGCGTGATTGGTGGACAGAGCAAGACTTAAAAGAGTTTGCCGCGCGCGGTAAAGCCTTAGTCGAACAGTACAATAACTATGCGGTGTTCGACGACCTTAAAGTCAACGGTGAGTTGACGCTGGGTGAGAACATTGGCGATCTGTCGGGAGTGACCATCGCCTACAAGGCTTACAAGATGTCACTCGATGGCAAAGAAGCGCCGGTTATTGACGGCTTGAGTGGTGATGAGCGCTTCTTTATCGGCTTTAGCCAAATTTGGCGCGCTAAGATGAAAGAGGAAGCGATGCGTAATCGAGTGGCTACCGATCCTCATTCACCCGCTAAATTCCGTGCGATAGGAGCACTGTCAAACATGCCCGAGTTTTACACCACCTTTAACGTTAAAGAGGGCGACGCTATGTATATTGCGCCTGAAAAGCAGGTGAAAATTTGGTAAGTCTGTAAGGCAAGATTAAGCGCTATGCTATCTGCTGCTATGCAGATAGATTTCACGCTTTAAAATTTAACTTTAGTTAATAAAAAGAGCGCATTACGCGCTCTTTTTTGTTGGTTTTTTATCGTGCGTTAAGATGAATCAATATTCACTTTGCATTCAGCAAGGGTTAAGCCATTGGAGGATAGATTAGAGGCTCGAGGTTAGGATTGTTACCGAGGATGGTTATGAATAGATTATTTCGCACCTTTATTATTTTCCTGTTATTGCTGTCGACCCGTAGCGGTTTAGCCGCCAGTTATGAGCCCCAAGTTAATCTAAAAGACCCACGCAGCAACTTCATCTCCCGCCAATCATTTAATCCTAACCTCGCTGGCCTTATCGCCATCCCCACCACGTCGTCACAACCCATTCGACAAACCAGCAGTAATCTAGAGCAACTTTACGCCAAAGCCGATGGCGCTCAGCAAGAGTTGCAAGACATACTCAAGAGTATTGATGGGGCTGAGCACTACGAGTTGATTGTACCAGCGATTAAAAGTTATCAGCGCGCGGCGCAGAAGGTCGCCGTTAAGTTTAATGGTGATGCCAGTCAAATTACCGATTTAGCCCGTGCCAGTATTGTTGCCAGCGATATTCATCGCCTGATGCAGGCCTTTGCCGCTTTGCAACATAAGGCGACGGTTGTGCAGGTTAAAAACCGTTTTGCCACGCCTAAGGCCTCGGGTTATCGCGATCTTAATCTGTTAGTCAAGCTGCCACAAAGCGGCATGATTGCCGAGGTTCAGTTACATCTTAATGCCATTGCCGAGATTAAAAGTGGTGAGGAGCATCAGATTTATCAAGCAGTACAAACTATTGAAGCCAACGCCAAAGAGCAGCAACGTGCACTGAGTCAATTGGAACTGGCTAAAATCACTCAGTTACGTCAGCAGTCTCATAAGTGCTATCACAAGGCATGGTTGCACTATAAACGTATCGACAGTGCGAACCTTATTGCCCAAGCTGCGTAGGTGGCAACGGCATATTGTCCTCAGCCGATGGCGTCGCGCGATAGATAATCCACCGCTACACCATTGAGCTGCGTTTACCCATCAGCCTTCGACTGAAATTGGCTTAACAAATCCCCGCCAAAGCGATTATACTTGCCGCCATTAGCCCCATAACTAGCGAATAAACCATGCATGATCTGATCGAACAGCTACAGGAATTAAGTGAAACCGTACCGGTTCCGTTAGAGTTACCCACCTTTGAACAGCTGGTGGAGGTGGAAGAGCAAATTTTGATCCCACTGCCTGCAGAGTTAAAAGAGTACCTCTTGTATGCCAGTGATGTGATCCACGGTACGCTAGAACCCGTGACCGCCAGCGATCCTTATGCGCATACCTATTTGCCCGAGGTGACCTCATATGCATGGTCCATTGGCCTGCCTCGAGAGTACATCGCTATCTGTCAGATGGGCGATGACTTTTACTGTATCGACCAAGAAGGTCAGGTGATGTTGTGGCGTGATGGTGAGCTCGATGAGGATGGTTGGGAGTCGTTTTGGCAGTGGGCCGAAGATGTGTGGATCCAAGCTTAGCCGCTTAACCTTGTGAGCGCTTTTTTTACCTTAGCTGATATTTATCCCAGCAAAACGATAGATGTTTACGTACTCAATTTGGAAATCAATATGTCGAAAAATGCAGAGTTAAATGCGATTGAAATTACCTACCTGCGCCACTCTTTAGGTTTAAGTGCGGCGCAAGTTGCTGAACTATCAAAGTCGACCGAAGCGCAAGTGCTGGCTTGGGAAGCGGGCGAGGCTGACGTATCAGGACTTGCAGCAAAAAAATTACTTGAGCTTGATGAAACCATCGAGATGCAAGTACTTAATACCTGTGATGGTATTGAAGAGTTATTTAAAAAAGAACCCAAGCGCCGTTTAAGCTTTGTGGTGTACCCAACGCAGGCAATTTATACCCAATACAACCCTGAGTTTTTGAGTGCATTGCCGTTAACTGAGCTGTACAACACCGCGGCATGGCGTATCAAAAAAGAGTGCAAGTTGGTGCTAGAGGTTGATGTGACTTTAGTGGCTCTGGATGTCGACGCCTATAAAGCTTATCGCGAAAAAGAGGGGCTTAAAGAAAGCCGTGAAAGCCGTGCTAAGTGGGCGGCCACCCAGCTTTAAGTGATCGCTCAAATACCGTAAAGGTAGCCAGAAGACTAATGCCAGTCAGTTAAGCTGACTGGCATTTTTTGTTTTTGCTCGGGCTTGCTCTAGGTCGATCGCATCGCTCTTTGGGACGGCCTATTTTCAGCATGCTTGAGCGTCAAAGTCGCAATGTGCTTCTATTAAGGTTTCATCGTTTTCTGGAAACGTCTTAGGTCAGTTAATGGTAATGATGGGAAGCCGGTGAGCATGAGCCTTATGGCTGCTTTTTACTCTTTATTTTTAGTGGGTGTTGTAATGGCTGAAATTAATCTGGTGATTCATTGAATGAATGTCTATTGACTCTATTTTAAAGACAGTTTCATATAGAATTTGTTTTATCTATGTTTTCTCTAATTAAGTTGTTTAAACAACTTCCATGAGGAGAGCCCGAGCCTAGCGTGCCATTATGTGGGATTAATACAATATTGCAGGCAGCAACCTACCAAATATGAATAAACGGATAAATATACTATGAATAGCACGCATGCCACGGTGGCCATTGGCCCACTTGAACGAATCAATCGCGTACTCAAAGCCACGGGGCCTGGGTTGTTAATGGCGGCAGCGGCCATTGGAGCATCGCATTTGGTCGCTTCAACCCGCGCTGGCGCCGAATTTGGTTGGCAGCTCGCTTGGGTGATCGTGGCGGTTAATTTACTTAAGTATCCGTTTTTTGCGGCAGGAGCGCGTTATACCGCCGCCACTGGCGAGAGTTTGCTGCACGGTTACTTGCAGCAGGGCAGGCGCTACCTATTGTTGTTTACCGTGCTCAATACCATTGCGGCCATCGCTAGCACCGCGGGGGTGGCGATGTTAACCGCGGCGATGCTCACTTTGTTTATTCCCTTGTCTATCGATATCTTGGCGTTCATCGTCTTAGCGTCGAGCTTACTCATGTTGATACTGGGGCATTATCAACTGCTTGATAAGGTGACTAAGGTGGTCATGTTGGTGTTAACCATTACCACCTTAACGGCTGCAGCATTAGCGTTTAACGCCGAGCCCATTATAGTTGACGGATTTGTGTCACCTTCGCCATGGGATTGGGCCCATGTGGGCTTTTTGGTGGCGATGATGGGCTGGATGCCCGCGCCTATTGAAGTCAGTTGTTGGAACTCATTATGGCTATTAGAAAAGCAAAAGCAGCAAAGAGTGACTCAAGCGCAAGCCTTGTTCGATTTTAATTTAGGTTATGCCACTACAGCGGTATTGGCGGTGGTATTTTTATCCTTAGGAACCTTGGTGATGCATGGCAGCGGTGAGCATTTCTCGGCCTCTGGAGCCCAATTTGCTGACCAGCTCATTACCCTTTATAGCCAAGTACTTGGCAGCGAAAGTCGTTATTTAATCGCCATTGTGGCCCTGCTGTGTATTTTCAGTACCACTGTCACTGTGATTGATGGTTACAGCCGAACCTTAGCGTTAGGTTGGCAATTATTGATGCAGCAGCCAAGCGACAAAAGTAGTGCTTGGCTAACGGCCATCATGGTGGGGGTGAGTCTATTGGGGCTGGGGATCATCTTATTTTTCAAAGGTGCCTTGTTGCCATTATTACAGTTTGTTATGACGCTAGCGTTTATGACGACCATTATTTTTGCGTGGCTCAATTACCGATTAATGACCAGTGAACGCTTGGCCGTGGCGGATCGTTATGGTACTAAAATGCGCTTACTATCTTGGTTGGGCATGGGGTATTTGCTGGGCTTTGCAGGCCTATTTATCTATTGGAAAACGCTAGGGTAATCGTTTGTCTTGTGGGCTTGACTCCAATGTATATACGCAGGTGAAATATCGGCGGCGTGATGAGCCAAAAATGGTGAAAAAATCGCTTAGTTAACGGTAAAACTCAGTTATAATACGCCTCTAAGATGATCGCGCAGCCGCGCTATCCAAAAGGTAAAGACATTCGATTATGATTAACAACGATATATTACGCCGTTTACGTTTTGTGTTTGACTACCAAAATGCAAAAATGATTAAGATTTTTGCCAAGGTAAAACATGAGATAACCCAAGAAGAACTGCTCGACATGCTTAAGAAAGAGTCAGAAGAGGGCTATAAACCGTGTAACGATAAGACCCTTTGTCTGTTCCTTGATGGCTTGATCATCGAGAAGCGCGGTTTAAAAGAGGGCGCTGAGATCCCTGAGCCCGTGTCGCAGTTAAACAATAACCTGATATTCAAGAAGCTTCGAGTCGCACTTGAGATGCGTGAAGAAGATATCATCAACACGCTTGCCTTGGCAGACTTCAGCATGAGCAAGTCAGAGTTAGGTGCTTTGTTTAGAAAGCCGGGTCATAAGCACTTTAAAGAGTGTGGCGATCAGGTGTTGCGTAACTTCCTTACTGGGTTATCGATTAAATATCGTGGTAAGTGATCTTCAATAAGTCATATCAAAAGCACAGCCTAGGCTGTGCTTTTTTGTGTGCCAAAGTAGGATGTTTAAAACAAAGGCAAGGATAAAATAATCAAAAATCCACCGCTAAAAAGACAACAAAGATCACACTTTGTGGTAATCTTGCCGCATTCGAACGACAGTCAATCCACTATTTCACATACAATAAAGGTTACCAATGGACGATAATAAACGCCCGCTATATCTTCCTTTTGCCGGCCCAGCCATTTTGGAGGCGCCTCTTATTAATAAAGGCAGTGCGTTTACCGAAGAAGAGCGTATTTTCTTTAACCTTGAGGGCCTCCTGCCTCATGTTATCGAAACAATTGAAGAACAAGCGTCGCGTGCCTACGACCAATATAAAAACTTCAGCAATGATCTCGATAGACATATCTATTTGAGAAACATTCAAGACACCAACGAAACCCTATTTTATCGTTTAGTGCAAAACCACATTACCGAGATGATGCCTATCATCTACACCCCTACGGTGGGGATGGCGTGTGAGCGTTTTTCAAAAAACTATCGTCGTAACCGGGGTCTGTTTGTCTCTTATCCTCATAAAGACCGTATCGATGATATTTTGAATAACTCGACTCGCCAAAAAGTGAAGATCATAGTGGTCACCGATGGCGAGCGTATCTTAGGCCTTGGTGACCAAGGCATTGGTGGTATGGGGATCCCTATCGGCAAACTCTCTCTGTATACCAGTTGTGGCGGGATCAGCCCTGCATATACCTTGCCTATTACGTTGGATGTGGGCACGGATAATCCGCACTTGCTTGAAGACCCTATGTATATGGGCTGGCGTAATCAGCGTATTGGTGGCGAAGAATATGCCGAATTTGTTGAAGCCTTTATGCAAGCCGTACATCGTCGCTGGCCAGATGCATTGATCCAGTTTGAAGATTTTGCGCAAAAGAATGCCATGCCATTACTTGAGCGTTATAAAGACCAATACTGCTGTTTTAATGACGATATTCAAGGCACAGCCGCAGTAACAGTTGGTTCATTACTGGCTGCGTGTAAGGCTGCTAATACCCAGTTGAGCCAGCAGCGAATTGCGTTTCTAGGTGCTGGCAGCGCCGGCTGCGGTATCGCCGAGGCGATTGTGGCGCAAATGGTCTCTGAAGGTATTTCTGATGAGCTGGCTCGTCAGCAGGTGTTTATGGTTGACCGTTGGGGCTTGCTGCAAGACAACATGCCTAACTTATTGCCGTTCCAGCAAACCTTGGCACAGAAGTCTGCGCTGGTAGATAGCTGGACGACCGAGAGTGAAAACATTTCATTGTTGGACGTGATGCACAATGGCAAGCCGACTGTATTGATTGGTGTGTCAGGGGCGCCGGGATTATTTAGTGAAGAGATCATCAAAGCGATGCACAGTCATTGCGCGCGCCCTATCATTTTCCCGTTGTCAAATCCAACCAGCCGTGTTGAGGCAACGCCAAAAGACATTTTGCATTGGACCAAAGGGGAAGCATTGGTTGCCACAGGCAGTCCATTTGAACCTGTGGTCATTGACGAACAAACCTTTGAAATTGCCCAGTGCAACAACAGTTATATCTTCCCTGGTATTGGCCTTGGGGTGTTGGCTTCTGGTGCTAAACGCGTCAGCAATGAAATGTTGATGGCCTCGAGCCGTGCGTTAGCCGAATGTTCACCATTGGCGATACAGGGACACGGTTCACTGCTGCCTAAATTGGAGAATATTCACCAAGTGAGTAAGCATATTGCGTTTGCGGTGGCTAAGGTTGCTGTTGAGCAAGGCCATGCACTGCCTTGCAGCGATGAGTTGTTGTTACAAGCGATTGAGGATAACTTTTGGACGGCCGATTACCGTCGTTATAAGCGCACCTCGTTCTAAGCAACCTTGTTGTAATGTGAAAAAGCTGCCCAAGGGCAGCTTTTTTATTGGGTGTTTATTGTAAGCGGTACTTGATAGTATAAATGCTGCTTAATCAGTTCATTATCCATTTACTGCACTGTACTTATTGCTATCGCTAGGCTTTATGGTGGATAAATGCGCTAGGCCAGTAGATTCATCTAGAACTCGCCTACAATTAACCTGAATTTAGATGTGCTTAGGCTGATTAACCTTGTGTTAATCATATTGACAGTCATCACAAAGTTGAGCTTTAACGTTTGATGCTATTAGCATTTTACGCCAATTGTTGTTACTTTTAAGTTTCAGTTAATACTGATCGGTAAGTCTAGGTTTATCGGTTCGCAGCAATTTGCTTTTTTAGTAGGTGTTTAGCCTTAGCGAAAATTGAGGTTCGCTGTAAAAGCTAAATTGAGCGTCACCTTTATTTCACTATTTTGTCAGTTTGGCCATAGCCGCTGACTCTAGGAGCCACTATGAAATATCTCGCTATTGTTGCCGCCTTACTCTTTGCTGGTTCAGCTGCAGCACTCGATTGCACTGAATGCCATGAGAAAGTCGATTTGACGGTACACCAAGAAGCCGAAGCAACGTTGGCTACATGTAGTGATTGTCATGGCATCAATGATGCTCACGCGATCGACATGGAAATGCATACCCCTGAATTAACGATTACTGAGTGCGCTGATTGCCACGGTTTAGAAAAGTAATTATCGGCTAGCCAAATTGTTGTAATAAAAGCCATCTTATTTATAAGGTGGCTTTTTTTATGGCATGTTTCACACCAAGGTGCCATCCAATAATCTTATCTCAAATACCAAAATTCCGAATCGTTGTTACAGCTCACTTAGGTGGGGAGTACTAAAAAAAGGGCCCTCGTTGAGGACCCTTTGTTGGCATTACCTTGTTAGCGTCAACTTAAGATTGAGCCTTCGACTGAATGATTCAGTTTTAGGCCCAGGTATTAAGCGACTCTGTTAAAGCTTCAGTGTTAGTGAAACTTTCTACGACGTCCAGCTGCCAATGCTAATAAGCCAACGGCCAAGAAACCTAAGCTGCCACCATCATCATCGGGAGTTTCTGGTGCTGGCGCTTCAGGCTCTGGTGCTGGTGGCGTCGGTTCTACGCCGTCAGACATAACCACGAGTGTAAAGCTGGTGTGTACTGCATCGTTAGGGAAGGTGATGTCATGGGCTGTAACCGTAACGGTGGTTTCGCCATGCCAATCTTGCTCTGGTGTTAAGGTCACCAAGTTACCTTCGATAACGGCACTAACGTGCTCGCCACTGACTTTAATGCCATTAGCGGTATTTTCTTTATCTTGTATTAGCACCTCAAAGCTTATGCTGTCATTTTCATCGACAGACATATCATTAAGCGCGCCAATAGACAGATTCGATGGCACGTTAATGACTGTGGTAGTTGTGATGCTATCGCTGCCGGTGTAGTCACTGTCTACCGCTAGGTTAAGTGCTTGACCAACTGCTGTGGCACTGACTCTAGCTGAAAACGACACTTTAATTTCAGATTGCTCTGGGCCAGCATAGTTAGCACAGACCACAAGTCCTTCTTCAATCTTTGAGTCAAGATCGTCAAAGGCAAAGCCATCACCACTATAACCATAACTTGGGCCATAGGTGCCCCGTGGGCCATAGTAGCCATGCAGACCAATTGACCCTAAGTGTGATTTAGCGCCTTGAATTTTGTCATAAGCGAACACAAATTCATGCTTGCCAGGGGTGAAGTCTATTTTACTCGAGGCAATCACTTCGAAGCTATAACGTGCGTCGTAGTCTGGCTCGAAGTTAACCCCCCATGCAAACTCTTGGCGCATATTATCCCATTCGACAATCAGGTAATCACCGCTTACCGTGCTTGCCATACTCACACCATCTAGGCTGTCGGTGTCCATGTTGTATTCAGATAGAATAAAACCGTCGCCGCGCCATAGTGGGGCAATAATCGTGTCAGGGAAGAAATCTGCAGCAACAGGATAGTGCGCAGGCCAGAACAGCGGCATGCTATCAAGTTGAATAAAGCCACCGGGTGAAATGGCGAGCGTATCTGGCTCCATATAATCAGGGTTATTGTTATACAGTGGGATACGGTCAATACCAAAGATGTTTAATGGTAAGATCACGGTGTCATTTGAACGACCTTGGATCGCTGGCTCTGCGGTGATACCCGCTTCGCTAAGTAGATCTAAGTAGTATGGGTTTGAGCCGATGGGGACTCGACAGCTCTCATCTACAGCACTGGTGGTGTAGTGATATTGACGTTTTTGAGCGTTACTCGCCATCTGAACTGTGCTTAAGCTGATCTGCTGTCCTTCAATATTGATTGAATCTTGCAGACTTTGGTTGTTGCTAATTGCTGTGACAGTGTCAGCCAACAGTTGCAAGCCTTCTGGTAGCGTAAGATGCATGTTCACATCTCGCTCTAGCCCAAGGGTGTTGGGGGCCAGTGTCACGGTGACATCGACAACATCGCCTTCTTTAGCTTGTTCTTGACTGGTCACAATAGCAACATCGTCACCGCCGTGAACCAAATGGACAGCCATCTTACCAATGTTACCGACATTGTCAGCGCTGCTACCCACTTCAATTACGCCATAGAAACGATCGCCTTTTTCTGCGCCAGGCAATGTCCAATGCATCTGCAGTTGGTAAGGGTCAAGCCCATTGGTGCTTTGTGGTCCTGTGACGTCTAACTGTTGATTACTTTCATTGGGAATAACCGCTAAGCTAGTCGTGATACTGTCTTGGGTATCTTTAGCATCGCCATAGAGGCTCTTATTGTTGCTAACCAGAGCCCAGTAACGACCCGGTACGGGATTATTGATGTTGCAGTAGTCGAGGATGTCGGTCGATGAGAAACAAATTGCTTCGTCATACCAGTCAACTAGTCCATTTTCATTGAGATCAATACCGATATCAACCTTGCTCACAGCAGATTTATCTTCAGCCGTTATTTCCCAGACGATACGACTCGTGCCTTCTGGTACATCGAAGAATTGGATATCAATACCTGGATTGCTCTTTAGCGTTTCAGGCTGAGTGTAATCAGGGAGTTTTGATGCACTAAGCTTATGTTCAGTCATTTGCCCAGCGGTTAAGCCATGGACTTTTACATTGAGCTCACTAATCTCTTTGGTCATCAACTCAGGCGTCAGCACGGTACCCGTGTCACGGTGGATCATGCCCGATACCATTTCTGGCAGGCTGGAGCCGCTATAACGAGCCATTACAGGCAGGTACTGTTTTGATAGGTTGCTATCTTTAGGGGTGATTTCAACCTTACCAAACACCTCGTTAGACGAAGAGTTCGCATTAACCGATGACACATCCAGCACTTTGGCGGTAACCATAATGCTTTGCGACTGGCCAGCCTTGAGGCTAAAACTGTTTGGATAGACACCTAACTCAAGGAAAGGCGCACCTTCGGCTTCGAGTCCAGTTGCGCTGATATCCCATTCACCATCGGTTGTCGCGGTAAAGGTACGCATCCAGGTACAGCTGCTTTTACATTCAGCATTCACTAAGTAAGGCACGTTCAGCGCGGTAACATCACCGCCTTCTTCTGGATTGGCTGCGCGGTAGTTATCAGCCGTTTCATCCATGACTAAGCCCGCTTTCATTGCGCGAGCTACGTTAATGACACCACTACCCATCTCATAGAAGGTGGCTTCTTTGAGCTCGGGTGGATAACTTCTACCATATGACTTTCCTGGCAGAGCCGTGGTCATCAAGGCTGATTGGATCATCGCCGGAGTCCATTGTGGATAGGCTTGAGTCAGTAGCGCTAATGCACCCGCCACGTGTGGGCCAGACATAGAGGTACCACTGATTGCCACGTAATCACTTGGCGCTGGGTACATGCTAAAGGGCATTTCATCGGCGTAAGCGGCAAAAATATCCACCCCAGGCGCAGATACGTTGGGCACCATCACATTAGGATTGCTCAGGCTAGGACCGCGTGATGAGAAGCTGGCTAACACATCGGCTTCACGTTCGGTGGTCACAATCTCAGATGGATAAATACTGGCTTGTGCATCCTGTGTGTTGGCAACCCATTCGGTGAGTTTTCTACCCGCATTGTAGTCAACATGTAACCCTGGAATGGGGAACGTATTTAAGTTCAAGCTATTACCGCCGGTACCATCGTCCCAATTAATCGCATTGTAGAGTATGACAGCACCTGCACCGCCTGCAGCAACATTGACGCCTTTGTCGACACGGGCGATATCGCCACGTTTACACAAGACAATCTCATTGCTGTTAAAGGTATTGGCTGGGAACGGGGTTAGACAGAGTGCATCGCCATAATGGGCTGCATCTACCAGAGTACCGCTGAACTCACCCGTAATGCCGGCACCGGTGATATCTTCTGGTGCGTTTGCACCAACAAAATCGGTAAGCCTACCAGGGATTTGGTCGATTTTACGGCCATGGGTGCTAGCAGCAACCGAGGTTAACCAAGGTGATACATGGTCTATATAAGATGGGCCGTATTGGCCCCAGTTACCTGCAGAAGCTGCGACAGAAATGCCTGATTCACGCGCGGCCAGAAATGCCATCTCGATGGCATCATACCAAGGTAAACTCTCTAAACCACCAATGGAGAAGTTAATGACATCAACGCCGTCGATAATGGCATCTTCTATCGCGGCCACAAGTGCATCTCCAGGGCAACCACCATAGGTTTCACTGTAAGAGCCATCTCCGGCATAACAGGCTTGATAAGCGATAATGTTGGCACGTGGTGCAACACCCGATATTTCAGGGAACACTAATGGCGTTGGTACACCATCAGAAGATTCTGTCATGCCATTAAGTGGGAAGTTCACATTATACAGTAGGTTACCCGCAACCGTACTAGCAGTATGTGAGCCGTGACCGCTATAATCTTCGCCGTTAGGTGGGCGCTTATAATCGACATCCCAACGTGGAACATCCGGTTGATAAACTGGGTCTTTATAGCTATCTGTAATGACTTCGTACGAGCGAACCCCTATCAGTTTGCTGTTACACATCATAGGGTATTCGAGACAATCACCTATGTAATTCCCTTCGCCCAATGGGTTGGTGTGCTTATATCCGTCACCTGCAACGGCGGCAAATGAGGGGTGGTCCGAGTTAATTCCGGTATCGATAATACCGGCAATAATCCCTTCACCACGTAGCTCAACCCCATCGGGGGCGCTTGAGCCTTGCCAAACCATGTCTGCACCAATGTGCTTTGGTCCTGCGTCGGTAAATAGTTTGTACTCTTTAGCGCGTGTGACCGCCTTGACACCAGCCATTTTCGCCACATCGGCGGCTTGCTGCTGTGTGAGAGTTAGAGTCATACCGTTTAAGGCAACATTAAAGCGCTGTTTAATTTGAACATCGGGGGCGACCATCCTAATTTGGTTCACCGCGCGATCTTGCGCTTGTGTTAAGAACTTCTTGTAGCTCTTAGCCGCAGGGCTTTTGACATCTAAAGTGCCACGGCCACTACTGCGCATATTGGATTGCTGGCTGCGTGGAGAGGTCGCAGCATAATCTGGACGCTCGCCTTGATATAGCGCGATTGGCGCATCCATTAACTGAATGATATAGGTATGCTGACCTTGAATCTCGTCTTCCCACACAAAAGGCGCTTGATGATTACTGCCTTTTGCTGCGCGATGAACATTGAGACCGATTTGTCCGGGGGGGGTGGCTTTGCTTGCTGCTGAATGGGAAGATTTGTTGTTGTACTTTTCCAGCAGTTCGGGCGTAATTTTGACACCGACCAAATTATTGGCTTGGCGCAGTTCTGGGGACAAGGGGTCAGCAACAAGCGCCCCTAATCCTGTCGCATATAACGCGGCTAGCGTCATAATGCTGATCTTCTTAAGTTTCATGCTTCATTCCTTGTTTATTTTTATTGTTGCGACATTGTTAATCATCGCCGCTCGATTGTTACGGTTTATATTGTTGAGACGCCAATGCGTTATGCGTATGAAGGTATAGCTAAAAGCCATGGGGCTCACCTGTTTTGGTTTTTAATCTTTTTTATCAGTAGTTTGACTCTTTGCATTTTGGTTGGGCATTACTAAAGGTGATACAAAGTGTCACAGCAACTTGGTTGTTGATCTTTTGTTGTAACTGTATGTTGTGTTTTTGTTATCTGGTTGCGAGTGAGAGTGGCGTGATTGAGTTCAGACATTTACGAAATTTTAGCGTCCTTGCTAAGGAGCAAAATTATCAAAAGGCTGCCAAACGGCTTAATCTCGCTCAGCCATCATTGACCAGAAGCATACAAAGACTGGAGAGTTTGCTCGGCACCGAGCTACTCAATCGCGGTCATCAATCGATGACACTGACGGCATCGGGCGAATTAGTGTTAAGTCATAGCGATACTATCTTGGACAGTGTCGATACTTTACGTAAAGAGCTGCATTGTTTACTTGGTAAAAGTAGCGGTCACTTATTAATTGGCGCCAGCCCAGTACCAGCTAATACCATTATTGGCCCAGCAATAGGGCGCTTTATTGAGCAGCACCCCGATGTGCATGTAGAGTTGAAGGTCGCGACATGGCAGCAGCATATACAGCAACTGCTTCAAGGTAAGTTGTCGTTATTGGTCACAGATATCAAAGGGGAGGCGTTAGGCCATGATGCATTACTGCAGACATTTAACTTACCGTCTTACCACGCGGTATTTTGTGTACGAAAAAACCATCCTTTGGCAGTGAAACCTGAACTGACTTTAGCAGACATACGTCATTATCCTTTGGCAATACCGCGGAATTTGCCTACTGGAGTGATGGAGTCTTTTGCTGATCTATTTTCGCCATACCGTGATGATTTTGCTGGCTTACTTCGTTATGACACCTTTCAACCCATAAGTGCTGCACTACAACATTCTCAAATGGTAGCGCTAGCGCCTCAAGTTAGCGTGATAGAGGGGCAAACCAAGCCATCACTGTGCGCCTTGAGCCCCATAGACATGCCCCCTTTGGATGTGTGTTTTAGTATTGTGATGCTGAAAAAGCAAAACTGCACAGTCACGAGTCGATTTGTGCATCAATTGCTTTCAAGTGTCGCAGAGTCATCAATATCGTGATGGTAGCGATGACTTGCAGTAGGCTTAGCGACTAGGGCAATAATGGGGCGAAATGCTGTGCTACAAGGCGGCATCGCTTTTGAGTTGTTTTATCAATCTACTCTTTATGTCTTAAGGAAGTGTTAAATGAGTATGGGGGCAATGCCCAAGCTATTTTGAGGGTTTTTCCCATTTTCTGGTCTTACCTGTGGGTAATTTGTCTAAATCTGCAGCGGTTAATAGGCTTGGTGTTAAGAAAGAGCGTGGCTCGGCCGACATAAACTATAATCGCTAAAGGGTGATCGTCTTTTATTCAAGTGTGTTGAGAGTCGATCAAGCTTACATTAGCCCAGCTAATTTACTCTAAGGATCTCTTCTCTATGCTCATTCGCCACAAATTGCTTGTTAGTGCCGCTGTATCTATTTGTTCGGTCATTGCGATGTTTGGTTTACAGCTTTATTCAGGCGATACGCTCGATGATCTTTCTCATGCTGCGCAGAGAGTGATTGAACTGGAAAAAGAAGTACTGAGTTTACGTAAAGATGAGAAAGATTTTTTTGTGCGTCTAGAGTTGAGCTATCTAGACCAACATAAAATCAATGCCAGCGAACTCGACAGCACCATGGCTGCGCTCAACGAGACGTTCGACCACTATGGTATCCCTTCCGCAACATTAGATGGTTTCAAACAAAGCGTAGAGCGTTACGAGAGCGTGTTTATTGATATTGTAAGCTTGCAGCAAAAGATAGGCTTACACCCCAAAGATGGCTTGTATGGCGCGCTGCGCAGGTCGGTACATGAAGTGGAATCAGTCGTTACGCAATATAATGAAGCCGAAATGATGGTGACCATGTTGCAGTTAAGGCGCAATGAAAAAGATTTTATGCTACGTCGAGACGTAAGTTACGTTGATAAATTCAATACTAACCTAGATAAATTAAAACAACAGGTCAGCGATTCTATGTTAGAGAGTCGTGTCCAGTCACAACTCATTGGATTTATTGATGGTTATCAAGCCAGTTTTAAGATGTTAGTCGATACTGAAACAGAACTGGGTTTGACCAAAAATGATGGCCAAATGGAGCTTTTAAGAGAGAGTATTGCTAAGGCTGAAGACGATTTAGTGATGTTAAAAAAACAGTCACTGACAGCGATTGATAGTGCAGAGACCAGGGCGACTACCATAGGCCTTGTAGTGTTTATTTTGATCTCCATCATTTTAGTCGCTTTCACCTTAGCAATTATACGCAGCATCATGGATCCCGTTAAAAAGATCAGCGATGCAATTTCGAAAATCGAAGAAACTAAAGATTTAACCTTACGCTGCGATACCACTGCAGATGATGAGATTAGTCAGATAGGTATTCATTTTAATAGCATGGTCGATTCACTGCAGCAGCTGATTAAGCAAGTGTTAGATTCTGTCGATATGGTTAATCGTTCGTGCAAAGAATTGTCTGAAAACTCCATTCGTGCATCAGAAGGGGTGAGTCGCCAACTGAATGAAACCGATATGGTTGCAACCGCAATCACCGAAATGGGCGCCACCATTGATGAGATCGCCAATAATACAGAGTTGGCCGCAGAGCGTGCCAGTAATACCCATAATAATGCGCAGCAGGGACAAGTGGGTGTGGTGCAGACAATCGAAAAAATTCAAGCATTGGCAGAGCAACTTAATAGCTCGGTGCAAGTGGTGGCTGATCTTGAAAAAGACAGCGAAACCATTGGCAGTGTGCTCGATGTGATCAGAGGTATTGCCGATCAAACTAACCTACTGGCGTTGAATGCAGCCATTGAGGCCGCTAGAGCCGGTGAGCAAGGCCGTGGTTTTGCAGTCGTAGCTGATGAGGTTAGAAGTTTAGCTATGCGCACCCAAGAGTCGACTGAGGAGATTTCTGGCATTATTGAAACCTTACAGTCGCGCACGCGCTCGATTGTAGAGTTAATGGAGTCGACCCAGAAGCAGGGCAGCGAAAGTGCGGCAGAGGCGGCAAACGCTGGTGCTTTGCTAGAACAAATTAATGCCGATGTAACCAATATTATGGATATGAGCACACAAATAGCGGCCGCTATCGAAGAGCAGAGCGCAGTGGCCTCAGAGGTGAATCAAAACGTGGTGATCATTCGCGATATTGCAGCCGACTCTGCAACGGCTGCGCAAGAAAATGCCAATGCTTCTGATGAAGTACGTGCGCGAACTGAAGCGCTACATCAGGCGGTAAGCTTATTTAAGATTTAATTTTTACCCTAGCAGCAAAACAACAGGGCCAGGGTGTTTCACCTTGGCCCTGTTGTTTTTAATCCTCTTAACAAGGATGAGTTAAATGTTGAGGGCGCAGATAGTTTGGTGGTGTAGATAGTTTAAGTGATGGTTTAGGTAGCTTAGGCGGTGGCTGAGATGTGAATCGCCACAAGTTTACATCACGACTCTTTCACCACTCAATTAATGATAGTTTTAAAATCTACAGATACAAAAAAGCCTCGCATTGCGAGGCTTTTTTGTTTAGTTGCCGCAGCACCTAATTAAATTTGGTGCCCGAACCCGGAATCGAACCAGGGACACGAGGATTTTCAATCCTCTGCTCTACCGACTGAGCTATTCGGGCGACGGGGTGCATTAAATAGCTTTTCGGGATTTGAGTCAACCCATTTATTAAAAATATGCTTCAAAAGCTTCCGTTTGAATAAGTTTTGCACGAAACGTGCTTTTTTATAGCAATAATCATTTTAAAGCCGTGTTTAGGTTAGTGTGATGTTTTGCGGGATGCTCCTATGGGGTAAACGATGAAGAGGTGTTCGGCCTATTAAATACGAGTACGGTATACAGCAAGGTGAATGCTTGTATGGTTAGTCGCAGATGTAAGTTAGAGAATCAACGTTGTCTCAGTGGATTGATGTGATTTCAGTGGCTTAGTATTGCGACTTAGATTGTCATTCAACATTGTTTTAGCAGGCGCGTAAGATAAGCGGAGATGTTGAATAGGAGGCTGCACTTAACGAGGTGCTCAGTCGGGACCATAGTACCAGTGAGTGAAGTTCACGGGCACAACGCTATGTTGTAAGTTGGTGGAGACACAGACAAGGCTGTGCGAGGTCGGGTAATCCTCCCATTTTTAACTGCAATTAAAAATAGAAGTTAGGCAGCCATCAGTGGTGGCCTGCCGTTATTAGCTTTATGTGGTCTTTCATGATTGTAAAACCATAACCACTTAGTTGCATAGTCCTGCACCTCTTTAATTGATTCGAACAGGTACTTGCTGAGCCAACTGTACCGAATTGTTTTGTTATGCCGTTCGATATAAGCGTTTTGTTGTGGATTACCTGGTTGAATATATTCAATTCGAATATTCTGGCATTTAGCCCACGTTGTAAACTCAGTACTGATAAACTCAGGGCCGTTGTCACAGCGAATAACTGTTGGCTTAGCTCGATACTCAAATACCTGCTCTAGCGCTCTAATAACCCTTACTGCAGGAAGTGAAAATCCTGGTTCAATCACTAAAGCTTCACGCCGATAATCATCTATGACATTAAATAATCGGTAATTTCGACCATCTGATAACTGGTCATGCATAAAGTCGACAGACCATACTTGGTTAGGCTTTATCGGCTCTTTTAGTGGTTCCGGTGCATTTCGTTTGAGTCGACGTCTTGGACGAATACGCAGGTTCAGCGCTAGCTCACAGTAAATTCGGTACACTCGCTTATGATTCCATGGCTTGCCTTTTACATTACGTAAATAATCGAAGCACAGACCGAAGCCCCAATCATTTTCATCTTCGGTCAGCTTAATTAGCCAATTTGAAATCTGTGTATTTTCCGCCGATAATTTTGCTTGATAACGAAAGCATGTCTCACTGATAAAGAAAGCCGAGCAGGCCTTACTAATACTGATGTTGTGGTTAGCCACCGCAAACTGAGCGAGTTCTCTTCGCTCACAGGGCTTTACCACTTTTTTGCCATAGCTTCCTGAATGATTTCAGCTTTAAGACGCTCTTCTGCGTACATTTTTTTGAGTCGCCTATTTTCATCTTCTAGCTCTTTCATCCGAGCCATGAGTGATGCATCCATTCCCCCATATTTAGCACGCCATTTATAAAACGTTGCACTGCTCATACCGTGCTCTCGGCAAAGCTCAGGTGCGGGCGTACCAGCTTCAGCTTGCTTCAAAATCGTCATAATTTGACTATCCGTGTACCGCGACTTTTTCATATAGAACCTCCTGCGTTTAACTTACGAGAAAACTCTACTTTTAACAGCTGTTATTTTTCGGGGGGATTACCGTCGCGCTGTCGTGATGTGCACAAGCTTTGGGGATAAAAATGAAAATAGAGGGAGTCAAGTCTGGGTATTAAGGCTGACATTAACCTGTTAGTCGTTAATATCAGCCTAAGTATTACAATTAATGCGTTATTTTACTAATGGATTGCTGGGAAAATTGCTCTGCATCACCAATAATACATGCTTTTTAAGTTGCTCTTGTCCAAGCTCTTCATACGCGGTGGCCATGATCTCTAAGGCTCGTTCGGTATGAGGCGTACCCGGATATGATTCCATTACCGTTTGCGCTCTCACCGCTGCAGCACTCCAAGCGTTCATCTTGATATAGTATTCGGCGACGGTAATTGAGTACTTTGCTAGACGATTTTTTAAAAATTGCATACGTTTTTGCGCATCTGCAGCGTATTTGCTGTTAGGATACGACTTTATCAAACGGTCAAAATCTTTAAAGGCATCTTGTGCCGCTTTTGGGTCTCTATCTGTCCTGTCAATATTCAACATGTCATGAAACATGTAATTATCTGACTGCATATTGACGAGTCCACGCATATAATAGACATAATCTATATCTTTATGGGTGGGGTTTAAGCGAATAAAGCGATCGATATTAGCGATACCTGAAGCAGGATCGTTAAGTTTGTAGTATGCGTAAATCAGGTCTAACTGTACTTGAGTTTTGTGTGGACCGAACGGATAACGAGAGTCCAACGCTTCCAATGAGCGCACAGCTTTACTGTAGTTTCCTAACTCCATTGACGTTCTAGCTTGTGAATAAAGCACTTCAGGGGATGATTTAGTGAGTTCGATATCATCTTCTGGACTACTACTGCAAGCCGCGAGGGCCAGTGATAACAAGGCGACAGCTGCGCCTTTGGCAAAATTATGCATACTTGAATTCGATTCTTTTTAAGTTGTAGTTAAGAATTTTTCCATTTCAGGATAAAATAGAAACAATCCGATTGTAACAGATAGCACATTATTTTGGACCCCAAAACGCGGGTACGGTTCCTATGACACAAGAGATTAATCTAAAAAGCGAGATAACAGCAACACAAACTGGTCAAAGATTGGATCAAACTTTGGCCGAAATGTTCCCTGATTATTCGCGTACACGCATTAAAGAGTGGATACAGGCAGGCGCTGTCTATGTCGACGGTGTAGTGCAAACTAAGCCACGAGAAAAAGTACTCGAAGGCCAAGAAATTGAAGTGCAAGCTACGTTGCACGAAGAAACGAAAGCTGAAGCACAAGCCATTGACTTAAACATTGTCTATGAAGATGACCATATTTTGGTTATCAATAAGCCTGCTGGCTTAGTGGTGCATCCAGGTGCAGGTAACAGTGACGGTACCTTGCTAAATGCGTTATTGCACTATTGCCCTGAAATCGAGTTGGTGCCAAGAGCGGGTATCGTGCATCGTCTCGATAAAGACACCACAGGATTAATGGTGGTGGCTAAGACGGTGGAAGCGCAAACTCATTTAGTGGTGGCATTGCAAGCACGTGAAATTGTGCGTGAATATGAAGCGATAGTACAGGGCACCCTTATTTCGGGTGGCACTGTGGATGAGCCTATCGATCGTCATCCGACTAAGCGTACTCATATGGCTGTGGTACATAATGGTAAGCCAGCGGTTACCCATTATCGTGTCGCAGAAAAGTTTCGAGCCCATACGCGCTTGAGATTGCGCCTTGAATCTGGTCGTACGCATCAGATCCGCGTGCATATGGCCCATATTGGTCACGTATTAGTGGGCGATCCGGTTTACGCTGGCCGTCCGCGTCCGCCTAAAGGGGTGACGCCTGAGTTTTTCGAGATCTACATGGGCTTTAAGCGCCAAGCGCTACATGCGATCAGACTTGAGCTAGCTCATCCATTCACGTGTGAAATCATGAGCTGGCAGGCGCCAGTGCCTGATGATATGGTGCAATTGACTCGAGCGTTGCGTGAAGATACCAAAGCGCATCCGACCGATTATTAATGCTACCATCAGACTGGCTTATACCTAAAGGGGTGAAGCTCGCCTTCACCCAAAGACAGGGTGGTGTAAGCCAGCCGCCTTTCGATAGTCTTAATCTCGGTACCCACGTGGGTGACTCGTTCACCGATGTTATGCAAAATCGCGCTATTATTAGAAGCTCGTTAGCACTGCCATGTGAGCCAGCTTGGTTAGAGCAGGTGCATGGTGTCAAAGTGGTCGATCTTGATAATGATCAACAACGAGTTGCCGACGGCAGTTTTTGCCAAAGTACTAATCATGTTTGTGTGGTGCTGACTGCAGATTGCCTTCCGGTGCTTATTTGCGATAAACAGGCTACGCAAGTGGCTGCTGTTCATGCCGGTTGGCGCGGCTTGTGCGATGGCATTATTGAAGCTGCGATAGCGCAATTTGATGCGCCTGCCGATCAGCTATTGGTTTACCTAGGGCCCTGTATTGGTGCTACAGCCTTTGAAGTGGGTGATGACGTCAGGCAGCAATTTATCGCTAAACATCCGCAAACAGCGTTGTTTTTTAGCCCTCATGGCCATAAGTATATGGGTGATCTACAAGGGATCGCACGCTATCGGATTGAGCAAGCGGGTGTTACACGCCTGTTTTGCTTATCTGATTGTACTTATACCTTGAAGCAACGTTATTTCTCCTATCGCCGCGAGTCTGTTACCGGACGAATGGCATCCTTAATTTGGTTAGAAAAGTAGCAGCTTTTTGGCCTTTTAACGCCTGCTGAAACTTGAATTAAGCAAAAATGCCCCCATCTTTAAATTAACAAAATACTGAAGGTTGACTTCATTCGTTAGTTTAGGAGGTTGTATGCGGCTTGATCGTATGACAAATAAATTTCAGATAGCCATCTCCGATGCTCAATCATTAGCGTTGGGGCGTGACCATCAGTTCATTGAACCCATTCATTTAATGATGGCATTGCTTAATCAAGATAGTGGCTCTATCCATCCTTTGCTGACTCAAGCTGGGATCTCAGTGAGTACACTTCGCTCATCATTAAACCAAGAGCTTGAGCGTTTACCTCAAGTTGAAGGTACTGGTGGAGACATTCAGTTATCGCAGGCGTTAATTCGCTTGTTAAACCTATGCGATAAATTAGCGCAAAAGCGCAATGATAAATTTATTTCAAGTGAACTCTTTGTGTTGGCTGCCATCGAAGGCAGTGATGCATTGGCACAGTGCCTTAAAAAGTCTGGTGCGACCAAAGAGTTGTTGGAGCAAACCATATTGCAAATTCGCTCTGGTAAAAATATTGATGATCCTAATGCGGAAGATCAGCGTCAGGCATTGAAAAAGTTCACTGTAGATTTAACTGAGCGCGCCGAGCAAGGTAAGCTCGATCCTGTTATTGGCCGTGATGATGAGATCCGTCGTACTATCCAAGTGCTGCAGCGTCGTAGCAAAAACAACCCAGTCTTGATTGGTGAGCCTGGTGTGGGTAAAACGGCGATTGTCGAAGGCTTGGCACAACGTATCATTAACGGTGAAGTGCCCGAAGGGATCAAAAATAAGCGGGTATTGTCGCTCGATATGGGCGCATTGATTGCGGGGGCTAAATATCGTGGTGAGTTTGAAGAGCGCTTAAAAGCGGTGCTTAACGAGCTGGCACAAGAAGAAGGCCAGGTTATTCTGTTTATCGATGAGTTGCACACCATGGTCGGCGCAGGTAAAGGCGATGGTGCCATGGATGCAGGTAACATGTTAAAACCTGCGTTAGCCCGCGGTGATTTACACTGCGTCGGTGCAACAACGTTAGATGAGTATCGTCAATATATTGAAAAAGATGCCGCGCTTGAGCGTCGTTTCCAAAAAGTGTTGGTCGATGAGCCTAGCGTGGAAGACACTATCGCGATTTTACGTGGACTCAAAGAGCGTTACGAGTTGCATCATCATGTTGAGATCACCGATCCAGCGATTGTGGCGGCGGCGAGCATGTCTCACCGTTATATCTCGGATCGTAAATTACCGGATAAGGCGATCGACTTAATTGATGAGGCGGCATCGAGTATTCGTATTCAGATAGACTCAAAACCTGAGCCGCTAGATAAACTTGAGCGCCGGGCGATTCAGCTTAAGCTTGAAGAGCAAGCGTTAAGTAAAGAAAACGATGAAGCGAGCTTACGTCGCCTAAGTACGCTGCGCAGTGAGCTACGAGAAGTCGAAGAGAAAGTTGCCGAGCTTACTGAGATTTGGCATACCGAGAAAGCAGCCTTGGCTGGTACTCAACATATTAAAGCCGAACTCGAACAGGCTAGAATGGATATGGAAGTGGCGCGTCGTGCGGGGGATTTAACCCGGATGTCAGAGCTACAATATGGCCGTATTCCTGAGCTTGAAAAGCAACTTGATTTAGCTTCTCAAGCTGAAATGCAAGATATGACCTTGTTGCGTAACAAAGTGACCGATATCGAGATCGCTGAGGTGCTCTCAAAGGCTACAGGTATTCCTGTGTCTAAGATGCTCGAAGGCGAGAAAGAGAAGCTCTTACAGATGGAAGATGCGTTGCATAAACGGGTAATTGGTCAAAATGAAGCCGTCAATGCCGTTGCTAATGCTATCCGTCGTAGCCGCGCAGGTCTTGCAGATCCTAACCGACCCATTGGTTCATTCTTATTCCTTGGACCAACGGGTGTGGGTAAGACAGAGCTGTGCAAATCGCTAGCGAAGTTTTTGTTTGATACCGAAGCGGCGATGGTGCGAATCGACATGTCGGAATTTATGGAGAAGCATTCAGTATCACGTTTAGTGGGTGCGCCTCCAGGATATGTGGGTTACGAAGAGGGTGGCTACTTAACCGAAGCGGTGAGACGTAAGCCTTACTCGGTTATCTTACTCGACGAGGTTGAGAAAGCGCATCCTGATGTATTCAACATCCTGTTACAGGTGCTTGATGATGGTCGTTTGACCGATGGACAAGGTCGTACGGTTGATTTCCGTAATACTGTGGTCATCATGACATCGAACTTAGGTTCAGACATTATTCAAGAGCGTTTTGGTGTGGCGACTTATGCCGAAATGAAAGCTGAAGTCATGAATGTCGTGACCCATAGCTTTAGGCCTGAGTTCCTTAACCGTATTGACGAGAGTGTCGTGTTCCATCCGTTAGAGTCAGAACACATTGCACATATTGCTAAGATTCAAATCGATAATCTTCGCGCTCGTCTTGCAGATAAGGACTTTGAATTAGAGATAAGTGATGACGCATTGGCGTTAATTGCTCAGGCTGGTTTCGATCCTGTTTATGGTGCACGCCCATTAAAACGTGCATTGCAGCAAGAGGTTGAAAACCCATTAGCGCAGCGTCTATTACGAGGTGAGTTAATCCCCGGTAAGCCAATCCATATTGGCAGCGCCGGTGGTGAGTTAACCTTTACTCAATAACGATGCGTAAGAGGTGTTAACCAATAGTCTGTACCATCGCTAAATTGACTTGTTAGCCTCTCCAACCAAAAAGCCCGAACTTATTATATTGAGTTCGGGCTTTTTTATTGGGTTAATCGTCCAGTAATTTGCCATCATTAACAAGGTAGCTATGATATGAAATATGACCCCATCAGGTAATGATTGAGTTGAGGGGGGGCTTTACCTAGTGACTTTGTAATCATAAAAAACATTAACTACTATTGCTAATAGTGTTTTGCCTTGTAGTTTCAATATCGACTTGTTGTTAATAGGTTTAATCGTGTTGTCACAGCTATAGTTACAGTTACTACGTGTTGAACGTCATCGCATTGGAGGAGTTCTGAATGAATGCCAAACTAGCCATATTGTCAGCAATAGCCCTTGCATTAACTGGGTGTAGCAGCTCATCGAGTACCGCGCCCGAATCGTTAACAAGTGCAACCTATATAGGTGTCGGTAATATCGAATACGATAGTTTATATCATTATGGTTACAATATAGGCTGTCGTAGCGCGGTAGCCGTGAAGGTTGACCCCACTAATAATGTGAACGTCGAATCAATGAAAGATCCCGTTCTTGATGGATTAACTGAATTTGATAAAGGTTGGCGCTCGGGCGTTAACGCTTGTGAGGATGGCATTAGTCGCTCTATGTATAGCGTTAAATCATCATAGATTGATGCTTAACCAACACTCACAATCGGTTTTGGGCTATAGGATAGGCCTTGCTTATGCGAATCAGGCTATTTGACACAAAATAGCCTGATTCTCTCTTGTTGTATTGAAATCGCTGCTTGCCTCTGCTCTTCGGTCATTTTTTCCATATCACCCGTTTGTTCATTTTTTTGTGTCAGTCTGGTGTGGGTATTGAGTAGGTTGAGTCGATGTTTAGCATTGCTACAAATCGCTTTTGCTTGTGCTTTATCTTGTAGCACTATTGCTTGTGTTGCAGTTTGCTCCGAGCTTTTAGTTGGCGCACTTGCCGCAGTCACTTTTGGCGCAATAAATCCCACTTTCTGTTGTTCTATCTCTTCGCTGTACAATGTTTCCGATGACTTTTCTGGCGGGACCTGTTGACTGTAATTAGTCACCCCATTCTCATCAACCCACTTATAAATGGTTGTCGCCAATACCGCAGGGCTCAAGGCTAGTGTAAGTAATAGTGCATAATACCGATTTTTAATCATCTTGCTGTCCATAATAAGATTAGCGAGTGTGGCTACCTGATTTTATATTCCTAACGAAATATGCGCTACCTGCTAGTTAAGCAGATTATCAACGTGAGGCAAAATTAGCTGCTATCGTGTCAAGATAACGCCGCCATCAAGGATATGCAAAACTTAAACAACATTACGTTAAACAGCAAATGTGACCGCTTCGTTGACGCAACCTATTCACTGGAAATGAACCAGTACTTAAAGTGTTTAGTAGGACCATGTTCAATAGAACAAATCCACTTCCCTTTTTCTGTGCTGTATGCAAAAGCCCCTAAGGGATGCCGAATAAGAGGGAGGGGAAGCTAACAGGGCGTTTGGCTTAGGCTTATTTTTGCATGTTAATGAAGATGGCGGTGGGCGAATCATACTAATGTGGAGTCGCATTGTAGAACTGCATTACGTTAAACTTATATCCCAATCATCGCTCTTAGTGCTTGTTATGTAGACGATAGGCATAATAAATTATGGCGCACCGATCATCTGTGCCCGTTAACCTATCGACTCGTTAAATAATCTTTGGCAAATTCTTACATATTTTCTGCAAAATGAATCAATCTGTGCCAGACTTATTTTCCCGCTCAACAATGCCTCGTTAAATAACGAACTATTTATCGCATGATAATTGAGCATTTTGAGTTGGGATGTGGCATTTATAGAGTGGTTTCATCGGTTTTTGTTCAAAAAATGGGCGGGCGTGATTTAATACGCAAAAAGCCCTTGCGCCCATCCGAGAACTGCCTATAATGCGCATCCACTGACACGGCACAGCAGGCCAACTACCTAGGTAGTACGGGACTTGCAGCGGTGTTAGCGAGTTGAACTCTTCGGAGATTAACTCAGGTGATAAGCACTTTTAAGGGCTTCGACTGATGGCTTCTGTTTAAGAAATCATCGTTTGGAAAGCTTCTTAAAATAAGCACTTGACGCCAACAACGGGACGTGTAAAATACGCATCCCTAAGCCAACGACCTAGCGTCAACGGCGGCTAAATGAAAGATTGATTCTCTCATGCTAGCAACGCTCTTTAACAAGATGAAACAAGAAATCTGTGTGGACACTCACAGGTGTTGAGTTAATCGAAATTGCCTAACCTTCGGGTTGGCAATCAAAGAATTAAATCAATGTAACGATGAGTGTTCATAGCAATATGTACAAACGTTTTTAAGATTCTTCCGAGTCTTTTAAACGGAATCAGAATTCATTGAGCCGAATCGCAAGATTCAACAAAACTTTAATTGAAGAGTTTGATCATGGCTCAGATTGAACGCTGGCGGCAGGCCTAACACATGCAAGTCGAGCGGTAACAGGAAGAAAGCTTGCTTTCTTTGCTGACGAGCGGCGGACGGGTGAGTAATGCCTAGGGAACTGCCCAGTCGAGGGGGATAACAGTTGGAAACGACTGCTAATACCGCATACGCCCTACGGGGGAAAAGAGGGGACCTTCGGGCCTTCTGCGATTGGATGTACCTAGGTGGGATTAGCTAGTTGGTGAGGTAATGGCTCACCAAGGCGACGATCCCTAGCTGTTCTGAGAGGATGATCAGCCACACTGGGACTGAGACACGGCCCAGACTCCTACGGGAGGCAGCAGTGGGGAATATTGCACAATGGGCGCAAGCCTGATGCAGCCATGCCGCGTGTGTGAAGAAGGCCTTCGGGTTGTAAAGCACTTTCAGCGAGGAGGAAAGCTTAAACGTTAATAGCGTTTAGGTGTGACGTTACTCGCAGAAGAAGGACCGGCTAACTTCGTGCCAGCAGCCGCGGTAATACGAGGGGTCCAAGCGTTAATCGGAATTACTGGGCGTAAAGCGTACGCAGGCGGTTTGTTAAGCGAGATGTGAAAGCCCCGGGCTCAACCTGGGAATTGCATTTCGAACTGGCAGACTAGAGTCTTGTAGAGGGGGGTAGAATTTCAGGTGTAGCGGTGAAATGCGTAGAGATCTGAAGGAATACCGGTGGCGAAGGCGGCCCCCTGGACAAAGACTGACGCTCAGGTACGAAAGCGTGGGGAGCAAACAGGATTAGATACCCTGGTAGTCCACGCCGTAAACGATGTCTACTCGGAATTTGGTGTCTTGAACACTGGGTTCCCAAGCTAACGCATTAAGTAGACCGCCTGGGGAGTACGGCCGCAAGGTTAAAACTCAAATGAATTGACGGGGGCCCGCACAAGCGGTGGAGCATGTGGTTTAATTCGATGCAACGCGAAGAACCTTACCTACTCTTGACATCCAGAGAATTCGCTAGAGATAGCTTAGTGCCTTCGGGAACTCTGAGACAGGTGCTGCATGGCTGTCGTCAGCTCGTGTTGTGAAATGTTGGGTTAAGTCCCGCAACGAGCGCAACCCTTATCCTTATTTGCCAGCACGTAATGGTGGGAACTTTAGGGAGACTGCCGGTGATAAACCGGAGGAAGGTGGGGACGACGTCAAGTCATCATGGCCCTTACGAGTAGGGCTACACACGTGCTACAATGGCAAGTACAGAGGGTTGCAAAGCCGCGAGGTGGAGCTAATCTCACAAAGCTTGTCGTAGTCCGGATTGGAGTCTGCAACTCGACTCCATGAAGTCGGAATCGCTAGTAATCGTGGATCAGAATGCCACGGTGAATACGTTCCCGGGCCTTGTACACACCGCCCGTCACACCATGGGAGTGGGCTGCACCAGAAGTAGATAGCTTAACCTTTCGGGGAGGGCGTTTACCACGGTGTGGTTCATGACTGGGGTGAAGTCGTAACAAGGTAGCCCTAGGGGAACCTGGGGCTGGATCACCTCCTTACCTATACGACTAACTCAATATTTGCTGAGTGTTCACACAGATAACTTGTTCTTGTTAGAGCAGGTGGCACGTCTTAACGGCGATGCTTGTTCTTTAAAAATTTGGAAAGCTGATAGTGTTAATGTGAAAGGGACTGTGATGACTTACTTGTAGGTTGTTATGGTTTGTAGCATTGACGCGAAAATTAAAATTGAGTTCTCAAACACTTAAATCAAGTGCCGAATCATTACCTTTAGTTAGGATGATGATTCATGAGTATTCTTTTGGCGAAAGTAAACACCATTAGTTGCGATACAACATCAAGCTTACCCGCTTGATAAAGTTTGTTTCCTTGTGAAACTCATTTGGGTTGTATGGTTAAGTGACTAAGCGTATACGGTGGATGCCTTGGCAGTCAGAGGCGATGAAGGACGTAGTAACTTGCGAAAAGCGTTGGCGAGCTAGTAACAAGCATTTGAGCTAACGATGTCCGAATGGGGAAACCCACATGCATAAGCATGTATCACAACATGAATACATAGTGTTGTGAGGCGAACCCGGGGAACTGAAACATCTAAGTACCCGGAGGAAAAGAAATCAACCGAGATTCCCCTAGTAGCGGCGAGCGAACGGGGATTAGCCCTTAAGCGTAGAGAGTGTTAGTGGAATGTGTTGGAAAGCACAGCGGCACAGGGTGATAGCCCCGTACATGAAAACTAACTTTACGTGAAAACGAGTAGGACGGGACACGTGACATCTTGTCTGAACATGGGGGGACCATCCTCCAAGGCTAAATACTCCTGACTGACCGATAGTGAACCAGTACCGTGAGGGAAAGGCGAAAAGAACCCCTGTGAGGGGAGTGAAATAGAACCTGAAACCGTATACGTACAAGCAGTGGGAGCGGTTCTTGAGACCGTGACTGCGTACCTTTTGTATAATGGGTCAGCGACTTACATTTTGTAGCGAGGTTAAGCGAATAGCGGAGCCGTAGGGAAACCGAGTGTTAACTGCGCGTTTAGTTGCAAGGTGTAGACCCGAAACCCGGTGATCTAGCCATGGGCAGGTTGAAGGTTGAGTAACATCAACTGGAGGACCGAACACACGTATGTTGAAAAATGCGGTGATGACTTGTGGCTGGGGGTGAAAGGCCAATCAAACCGGGAGATATCTGGTTCTCCTCGAAAGCTATTTAGGTAGCGCCTCGAGCGAATACCATTGGGGGTAGAGCACTGTTAAGGCTAGGGGGTCATCCCGACTTACCAACCCTTTGCAAACTCCGAATACCAATGAGTACTACTCGGGAGACACACGGCGGGTGCTAACGTCCGTCGTGAAAAGGGAAACAACCCAGACCATCAGCTAAGGTCCCAAAGTTATTGCTAAGTGGGAAACGATGTGGGAAGGCTTAGACAGCTAGGATGTTGGCTTAGAAGCAGCCATCATTTAAAGAAAGCGTAATAGCTCACTAGTCGAGTCGGCCTGCGCGGAAGATTTAACGGGGCTAAGCAATACACCGAAGCTATGGGTACTAGCGCTTGCGCTAGTGCGGTAGAGGAGCGTTCTGTAAGCCGTTGAAGGTGAAGGGGTAACCCACGCTGGAGGTATCAGAAGTGCGAATGCTGACATGAGTAACGATAAAGGGGGTGAAAAACCCCCTCGCCGAAAGACCAAGGGTTCCTGTCCAATGTTAATCAGGGCAGGGTGAGTCGACCCCTAAGGCGAGGCCGAAAGGCGTAGTCGATGGGAA
The DNA here is from genome assembly GCF_059338445.1 of Shewanella sp. 492. Classification (NCBI taxonomy): domain Bacteria; kingdom Pseudomonadati; phylum Pseudomonadota; class Gammaproteobacteria; order Alteromonadales; family Shewanellaceae; genus Shewanella; species Shewanella sp. 492. The sequence goes on along the minus strand of NZ_CM181702.1, from coordinate 2,975,956 downwards.
ACAGGTTAATATTCCTGTACTTCTGCTAACTGCGATGGAGAGACGGAGAAGGCTAGGCTAGCGCGGCGTTGGTTGTCCGCGTTTAAGGCTGTAGGTGGTGCACTTAGGCAAATCCGGGTGCACATACACTGAGAGTTGACGACGAGGTTCTACGGAACTGAAGTAGTTGATGCCATGCTTCCAGGAAAATCTTCTAAGCTTCAGGTTAGCAGGAATCGTACCCCAAACCGACACAGGTGGTTGGGTAGAGAATACCAAGGCGCTTGAGAGAACTCGGCTGAAGGAACTAGGCAAAATGGTACCGTAACTTCGGGAGAAGGTACGCTCCTGTTGGTGATGAGACTTGCTCTCTAAGCTGACGGGAGTCGCAGATACCAGGTGGCTGCAACTGTTTATCAAAAACACAGCACTGTGCAAACTCGCAAGAGGAAGTATACGGTGTGACGCCTGCCCGGTGCCGGAAGGTTAATTGATTGGGTTATCTTCGGAGAAGCTCATGATCGAAGCCCCGGTAAACGGCGGCCGTAACTATAACGGTCCTAAGGTAGCGAAATTCCTTGTCGGGTAAGTTCCGACCTGCACGAATGGCGTAATGATGGCCACGCTGTCTCCAGCCGAGACTCAGTGAAGTTGAAATTGCGGTGAAGATGCCGTATACCCGCGGCTAGACGGAAAGACCCCGTGAACCTTTACTATAGCTTGGCACTGAACATTGACCCTACATGTGTAGGATAGGTGGGAGACTTTGAAGCAGGAACGCCAGTTCTTGTGGAGTCAACCTTGAAATACCACCCTTGTAGTGTTGATGTTCTAACTCTGGCCCCTGAATCGGGGTTGAGGACAGTGCCTGGTGGGTAGTTTGACTGGGGCGGTCTCCTCCCAAAGAGTAACGGAGGAGCACGAAGGTTGGCTAAGTACGGTCGGACATCGTACGGTTAGTGCAATGGCATAAGCCAGCTTAACTGCGAGACATACACGTCGAGCAGGTGCGAAAGCAGGTCATAGTGATCCGGTGGTTCTGAATGGAAGGGCCATCGCTCAACGGATAAAAGGTACTCCGGGGATAACAGGCTGATACCGCCCAAGAGTTCATATCGACGGCGGTGTTTGGCACCTCGATGTCGGCTCATCACATCCTGGGGCTGAAGTCGGTCCCAAGGGTATGGCTGTTCGCCATTTAAAGTGGTACGCGAGCTGGGTTCAGAACGTCGTGAGACAGTTCGGTCCCTATCTGCCGTGGGCGTTGGATGATTGAAGGGAGCTGCTCCTAGTACGAGAGGACCGGAGTGGACGAACCGCTGGTGTTCGGGTTGTCATGCCAATGGCATTGCCCGGTAGCTACGTTCGGAATCGATAACCGCTGAAAGCATCTAAGCGGGAAGCGAGCCCTAAGATGAGTCATCCCTAGGACTTTAAGTCCTCTAAAGGGCCGTAGGAGACTACTACGTTGATAGGCAAGGTGTGTAAGCGTTGTGAGGCGTTGAGCTAACTTGTACTAATGACCCGTGAGGCTTAACCATACAACCCAAAAGGGTTTCTAACTAAGTGAATACTTAGCGAAAGAATACCGACACTTGATTTAGTGTACTCAAATTTAAAACAGCTTTCTAAATTTCCAAATTTGTCTGGAAACCATAGCATTGTGGTACCACCTGATCCCATCCCGAACTCAGAAGTGAAACGCAATCGCGCCGATGGTAGTGTGGGGTCTCCCCATGTGAGAGTAGGTCATTTCCAGGCGCCTAATACGATAAAGCCCGTTGCTAATGCAACGGGCTTTTTTCGTTTTAGCCTGGAGATAACCACTCGAACATGGGGAAGTAAATAGTCCGAACGTAGTGAGGCTCAAACCCATGTAGAGTAGGGTGAAGCGTCTGCGCTTATCAAGTGTAGCTTGATGCTGGAGCTGAACGCGGAGAGCTAGCTCCAAGCTGACCATTTCCAGGCGCCTAATACTTCTCGTAAGAGAATCGATAAATCCCCAGCACTTTGTGTTGGGGATTTTTTCGTTTAATCGCTATTGAAATGACCACTCGAACATGGGCGTTAAGTAGCGCATGCAAAGCATGCTGCAATTCATATGATAGGCAGTGAATAGCTGCTGCATTCTCTACATCCACGTAGGGCATAGAAAGTCCAATATCTGTAGATATTGGACTACATGGCACTATAAAGAGAGAAGTTTTTCTATGATAGGGCTATTAGCGGCGGGGAAGTCATATTCTGTTAATGTATTGAACTCTGCCCATGTGACTGCTTGGCCTTCAAGGCCGCGAGGCTCTCCTGAGAAGGTTTTGTAACCCTCCCTGCAACTCTCTGATTAGTGCTTGTGAGGTGGTTTCGTTATTTTCAACCTTACCACAGGGAAACTCCCATTTTCCGCCCTGATGTAGATGCTCTGGGCGTTTGGCCAGCAGTATTTGGTTAGCGGCATTAATGACAACACCTACGGCGACATGTACGCGTTTCATTGGTTAGTTGTCCTTGAAAAAGATCTGCTTCATCATACCCGAGTGCATCTAAGGAGTCGGCATCGAATTCTGGTTTAACCGGAATGGCATGTTTCTCTGATGCCCAGTCGCCTAGATCGATTAGCTTGCAGCGTTCGCTGCATGTTGTTGCTTAATTGCTCTTGGTCTTGAGCCTTTTAGTGCCCAAACTCGAGTCGTCGTGTTTTGCTGGTCAAATCTGGCCTCATCTTGGAACACACATCGATCCGAATAAGCGGTAAATGGCCAGGGGGTGTTAAGGATCGTTTCCATGAGAAAGGTTTTTAAAAAGTCGTTGAGCCTCTTCATTTTTTTAGGATGTTTAGAGCGGCTTGTTATCCACGAAAAGGCTAATTGATGAAGCAGTCTATAGACATTTATGCCCTCATATTCAACACCAAATTGAGTGTGTATAAACTCACCAACGTCTTTTGCTTAATGTTGTCCGCCATAAGTAGAAGCACTTCTTTCCTTTACAAAACCTTCGACCATGTCTAGTTGTTGTGGCGTTCTGTGCCGTCAACTATAGGGTTTTGATTACACTCAGCGATTCTTTGGAGAAAAGGCTCATGTAACGTGTGGTTTGAAAAGTCGCAAAACTGAAAATAACGCATTGTTGATATTATTTTTTGCATTGAAAAATGCACCAATACTTATGATATTAAGCTTCTTGCATGAAAAACCCGCAGTTAAGTGGTTTTGGTATAAAAAGTCCTTTACCTTTGGCAGGTGTTTTTGCATAATGCCCCACGTCAACAGGGGTGTAGTTCCAATTGGTAGAACAGCGGTCTCCAAAACCGATGGTTGCGGGTTCGAGTCCTGCCACCCCTGCCAAATTAAAGAAGCCGTTCAGAAATGAACGGCTTTTTGCTTTTCTGCTTTTATTAAACGTGGATGTCGATTGACACGTTTACTGCGTTAATACCTGTCACAGTGTTTGCCATCTTCCTCGTGTTTAACAACTTGCTTTAGTTACTCCTGTGACATTCTAACTGTGTAACTGGTATTCTTGGGTCGTATTTGGATTGGTTGGAGTGAACTTGAATAGAGACGATTATTTGGACGCGATGGGGGTAACCCGTTGGACCGATGCTAATAATGTATTGCCTACGGCTATTATTCTGCTAGATCATGGTGCGCAATTCGATCTCAGTCATCCGATCATCCAAATTGTGCTTAGGCTTGTCGATGTAGAACCCGCACAAGTTCAACTAAGCACTAAATTACAACAAAATATTCTTTGGGATATGCGTAAGTTAAAGCTGCCTAAAGTGAACTCTGTTATCAGCTCTGCCCCTTTGAATGAGCTTGAGCGTGACGTTCAGGCTAAGCGGGCGCTTTGGCAATCGATATGCGAGCAACAGCATGCATTATAAGTTAAGGGCTTTATCGCTGGCAGATGCGGCCAACGTTGCTGAAATAGAGCAACGTTGTCATCCATTTCCTATGTCTATAGCAACGCTTGAGAGTTGCTTTGGGCGTTTCTATCATGTGATTGGTCTTGAGATTGATGACGACCTCGTAGGATTTGCCATTTTGCACTTGTTATTTGAGGACGCCACCTTGATGGATATCTGCGTGTCACCAGAAAATCAAGGCAAAGGACTTGGTAGAGTGTTATTAGATGCTGTAGTCGATTTAGCGGCCTCTGGTGGTGCAGAGCGGATAATGTTAGAGGTCAGGGCATCGAGCTCTGCGGTAATCTGTTTGTATGAAATGGCGGGTTTTGTTCGTACTGGTTTACGGGTTAACTATTATCAACATGAGCTAGGCAAGGAAGATGCGGTGTTGATGGAGCGATTATTATAGGCTTGCTTGCAACAAATATTGTGATAAAAATAGCGCCTTGCGGCGCTATTTTTAGATTAAAACTTGTTGTGGTTAAAAGAAGCGCTTATTTAACTTCTTTGCCTTGCGCTTGCAGATCGGCATGGTAACTAGAGCGAACCATTGGGCCACATGCTGCATGGGTAAAGCCTATCTTTTCGGCAAACTCTCTTAGTTCGTCAAACTCCGCAGGCGGAACATAACGTTCTACAGGTAGGTGAAACTTAGATGGCTGAAGATATTGCCCTAGCGTGAGCATCTCGACGTTATGAGCGCGCAGATCTTGCAATACATCAGCGATCTCTTCGTTGGTTTCACCAAGTCCCATCATCAATCCAGACTTCGTTGGTATTGATGGATGACGCTCTTTAAATTTCTTCAGCAGATCCAGTGACCATTGATAGTTGGCGCCAGGACGGGCCTTACGATAGTGCTTAGGCGCCGTTTCTAAGTTGTGGTTAAACACATCAGGTGGCTCAGTGGCTAATATGTCCAGCGCCGCATCAATACGGCCTCTGAAGTCAGGCACGAGAATCTCAATTTTGATCTCTGGATTTAATATCCGAATTTCACGAATGCAGTCGGCAAAATGTTGTGCTCCACCGTCCCTAAGATCGTCACGATCCACAGAGGTGATCACCACATATTTAAGCTTCATATCGCGAATCGTTTGTGCAAGCTTTATGGGCTCTTCAGCATCAGGCTTTAGTGGTCGGCCATGGGCTACGTCACAAAATGGACAGCGGCGAGTACAAATAGCACCTAAAATCATGAAGGTCGCAGTGCCATGGTTAAAGCACTCCGCTAAGTTAGGGCAGGATGCTTCTTCGCAGACAGAGTGCAAACCGTTTTTACGCAGTGCTTGCTTGATGTCGATAATACGCTGATTAGAAGCGGGTAATTTTACCCTTAACCAATCGGGTTTACGTAACATTGTTTCGCGCTCTGAAGGCACGATCTTAACAGGAATGCGTGAGACCTTATCGGCGTCACGTAACTTAACTCCCGGTTGTAGTCTTTCAGGCCTATTCATATGACTTTGCTAACCCTTGATGATGTTCTAAATGATGATAGCCCAGTGTTTGGCTAAAGGTTTGGATAAGTTTTTCACCAGCTTCTATAACAGTTTGAGGTCCGTTTAACGGTTTGCATTGCGCCATCTCTAAACCGGCATACCCACAGGGGTTGATGCGTTGAAATGGGGACATATCCATATCGACATTAAGTGCAAGGCCATGAAACGAGCATCCTTTGCGGATACGTAATCCGAGAGAGGCAATTTTACGCTCATCGACATAGACACCTGGCGCATCGGCTTTAGGATACGCCTTGATATCATACATCGCCAGCATACTGACGATGCTTTGCTCTATATCGGTCACCAGTTGGCGCACCCCAATTTTGAGACGCTTGATATCCAGTAAAGGGTACGCTACCAGTTGTCCAGGCCCGTGGTAGGTCACTTGACCACCTCTGTCGACTTGAATAACGGGGATGTCACCAGGGTTAAGTATGTGCTCGCTCTTACCGGCTTGACCTTGGGTAAAAACGGCAGGGTGCTCTACTATCCATAGTTCATCTTGGCTGTGTTCATCGCGAGTATCGGTATAATGCTGCATGGCATGCCATACCGATTCGTAATCTTGACGACCAAGATGACGAATGTGTAAAACCTTATCCTTCAAGGGCAACCTCTCCCCTTAGCATTTTGTGCGCTTATTATACGCGCGAAATTAAGAAATGTAATATAGATCACACTTCTTCTTGTATGGCGCTGGATTAGAGTACGCGCTTAACACCATCAATTGCGGCTAATTCAACGTAAAGCGTCTCGATTTGCTCTTTACTGTTAACCGTCACTTTGATGGTGATGGAGTTATAAGTGCCCTTGCTCGATGCTCTAGTGGTCGGAATATAATCACCAGGCACATGGCGTTGCACTACTGCAACCACATCATCGGCCAGTGTGTCTCTTGCATCACCGACAACTTTAAATGGAAATGCTGCTGGGAACTCCATGAGCTCGTGAAACTTAGTGTCTAACATTGGTTTTAATCTCTTGCCAAAATAGATGAGGTAATAAATGGGGCGCATTATACCTAATTCAACCCCAGTAAGGTAAAACAAAAAGGCCACCCAGAGGTGACCTTAGTTTCGTACAATTAAGTTAGTTGAACCAGCTGGCAAACATCTGCTTGAAATAGTCCATTAACTTACTGAACCAGCTGCCTTCTTTAACTTCTTGTAAGGTGACCAGCGGGAATTGGGCGACATCTTTACCATCAAGCTGGAAATAGAGCCGTCCGACAACTTCACCTTTGGCGAGTGGCGCTGTCAGCTCTTTATTGAGCTCAAAGTTAGCTTGGAGGTTTTTTGCTTGGCCACGGTAGATGGTAATTGGGGTGTCTGTAGTCACGCCCAAATCAACGGCTTCTCTGTCACCGTACCAAATTTGTTGGGTCACAAAACTGTCACCAGCTTGGTATGGGGTAATTGTTTCGAAGAAACGGAAGCCATAATTAAGTAGCTTTTTGCTTTCAGCTTTACGTGCTGACTCGCTAGCGGTGCCCATGACAACTGAAATAAGACGCATACCGTCTTTAGTTGCTGAAGTGACAAGGTTGTAGCCTGCGCCTGAAGTATGGCCAGTTTTGATGCCATCGACATTTAAGCTTTTGTCCCACAACAATCCGTTACGGTTGTATTGTTTTATGCCATTGTAGGTAAATGATTTTTCTGAGTAAACGCGGTACTCTTCTGGTACATCACGGATAAGTGCTGCGCCAAGAATCGCCATATCATAAGCGGTCGTTTTATGATTTTCAGAGTCGAGACCGTGGGAGTTTTCAAAGTAACTGTCGGTCATGCCGAGCTGCTTGGCCCATGAATTCATCAGGTCGACAAAGCCATCTTCTGTACCAGCAATATGTTCAGCCATCGCAACGCAAGCATCGTTACCCGATTGAATAATGATCCCGCGATTAAGATCGTCTACAGACACCTGTTTACCCACCTCGATAAACATCTTTGACGAATCGGGAAAGTTTTTAGACCACGCTTTTTTACTAATAGTGACCTGATCGTCGGGTGAGATGTTGCCCACTTTGATCTCATGACCGATGACGTAACTGGTCATCATTTTGGTCAAGCTGGCTGGATTTAAGCTTTCATAGGCATTTTCTTCAGCAATGATTTGACCAGAATGGTAATCCATTAAAATATAGGCTTTAGCAGCGACCTTAGGCGCATCAGGTGTCACCACTGGTGCGGCGCTGGCTGTGGTAAAGGAGAGTGAGGTCAAAAGGAACAGTGATTTTGCGTATTGATTGATCAATTTCATATTAAAAAGGCACGTCTTTTAGTTGAATGCGAAAAGAAAGCTGCTATCTGCTCGAGTATAACATTAGTCGACCGTGTAAATCAGTGAAGGTTCATTAATCTTCATTCAATTGAGTCGATTATTCACCTACTCTGTAACGACATAGCTTTGAGGAAAACCGTTTTGCTGCAGGGTTTGATGTAACTCTGTGGCTATTTGTTGGCGGCCAATGGGGCCTAGTTGAAGTTTATACAAGTTACCCGCTTGCAAAATACGCGTCTTTACCTGGTATTGGTTGGCTAACTGGTTTCCAAGCTGAGTGATGCGTTGTTTGTCTGAAGACGCTACCACTTGCACGTAATGTAAATCGGTATTTTTTAGTTCGGCAAGGGCGGTTGATTCTGGGCTCTCGATATAAATCACTTCTACATTAACCCTGGCCGTACCGGTTTTAAGCATATCGAGTCGATGAGCGGCGGCGTAAGATAAATCAATCAAACGCTCATCATGGAACGGACCGCGATCGTTAACCCGAACAACAACGCTCTTGTTGTTGGCTAAGTTAGTGATTTTAGCGTAACTGGGTATAGGCAAGGTTTTGTGAGCCGCCGACATCGAATACATATCATAGGTTTCACCATTAGAGGTGAGGTGGCCATGAAACTTAGCACCATACCATGACGCTATGCCTGCTTGTTGGTAGCCTTTCCCCGTATCGAGTACGCGATAGGTTTTGCCGCGTACCGTATAACTCTTACTGTTCCCACCCCGGCTGTAGGGTTCAAATTTAGGATGTGCATCTTCGACCTTAGTGACATCTGGGGTGTTGTTAGGCGCCGCATCATCGTTCATTTTATAGCGCCGATCGCTGCTTGATGAACATGCTGTCAGCAGTAAAATCAATGCAATTATGCTGGCATGATACAGCTGGCGACTATTGTGATAAAAGCGGTAATTATTTCGCATAAGCGTCTTTAAGTTGTTGGCTGAATTGATACACAGCCATGGCGTACAAGGGGCTACGATTATAACGGGTGATCACATAAAAATTGTGCAATCCTAACCAATAATCGGTTTGCTCGGCTTGCTCCAGTTCTACTATCATCGCCGGTTGGCTGATATCTAAATCGGTATTTTGCCCCAGTGCTATCTGTGGCGAGAGTATATCGGCCACTCGATAATGCAACTTTTCACCTTGCCACACATTTAAATGTTCTGGCAGCGCATGATTGGTCAATGGCAATGCCACAGGGTCACCTTTACGCCAATGATGTTGATGAAAGTAGTTGGCAACACTGCCAATGGCGTCGATGGGATTGCCAATTAAGTCACGCTGGCCATCATTATCAAAATCCACTGCGTAATGGCGATAGCTAGAGGGAATAAATTGACCAAACCCCATTGCGCCTGCATACGAGCCCTTTAGGTTGGCAATATCCAGCTGCTCCTCTTTGGCGAGCATTTGCAGATTAGCCAGTTCTTTACTAAAGAAGCTCGCTCTTGGAGTGTAGTGAAAGCCTAAAGTGTAAAGAGCATCAACTACAGGGTAATTACCTAAGTAGCCCCCGTAAAAGGTTTCGATACCGATAATGGCCACAATGATCTCGGGCTCAACCTGAAACTCATTGGCCGCCTTGGTTATGGTGTCGGCATAACGCTGCCAAAATTCAAGGCCCTTTGCTAGGCGTTGTTCGGTCAGGAAGATAGGCTGATAAAGGTGCCAGGGCTTGGCTTCCCATGGGGTGGTGATTGCATCAATCACTTTTTGGTTATAATTAGCCTTGGCAAGAAACTGCTCAATCTCTTGCTGGGTAAAGCCTGCATCGAGTTGTGTTTGAATAAAAGCTTGCTTAGCGGTGCGAATATCACCATCGGCTGCTACCACAGTTGCAGCATGGGTCGTTGGCGAGTCAAGGCCCAGTGTGAGGGCTGCCATAATGGCAATGAGGGGCAATCTTAGCTTCACTCTGTGCTCCGTTATCGGTCGACAAAACGTCTATGGGTATGGATGCTCATTAAGATACCAAAGCCTGTCATCAGCGTCAGCATCGAGGTACCACCGTAACTAATTAAGGGTAATGGCACACCGACTACAGGTAAAATACCCGACACCATGCCTATGTTGACAAAAATATACACAAAGAAGGTTAAAGTAATACTGCCAGCGAGTAAACGGGCAAAACTGGTTTGTGCCCGCGCTGCAATTACTAAGCCGCGGCCAATCACATATAAATAGAGCGCCAATAACAATAGGCTACCGATTAAGCCAAACTCTTCACCAATGACCGCGAAGATAAAATCGGTATGGCGCTCGGGTAAGAATTCTAGTTGTGACTGAGTCCCCTCTAGCCAGCCCTTGCCCCATAAGCCTCCTGAGCCAATAGCAATTTTCGACTGAATAATATGGTAGCCTGCGCCCAAGGGATCCTTTTCAGGATCGAGTAAGGTTAATACCCGCGTGCGTTGATAGTCGTGCATTAAGAAAAACCACAGCACGGGTAACATGGCGAGTACGCCGCCGACAAAGCTGCCGACAATCGCCCAACTCATGCCTGACAAAAACAGTACAAATATCCCTGATGCGGCCACTAAAATTGAGGTGCCTAAGTCTGGTTGTTTGGCAATCAACAACGTCGGGATCAACAGTAACACCCCTGCTCCCGCTAGATAACGCTTCTTTGGTGGTAGCGGAAACTTACTGATATACCAGGCCATAGTGATGGGGAAGGCCAGCTTAATCAGCTCTGAGGGTTGAAATTCCATAAAGCCCAAGTTTAACCAGCGCTGAGCTCCCTTGTTGATCTCACCAAAAAAGTGCACCCCCAGTAACAGCACTATCCCAGTAATATAAATAGGAAATGCCCAACGCCGGAAGACTTCTGGGTTGATTTGTGCCACAAATAGCATGATGGCCAGTGACAGGCCGATACGCACTAATTGACGTTCCATTAGGGCAATATCTTCACCGCCAGCAGAATAGATAACAAATAGGCCAAAGCACATCAGTGCCAAGATCCCCAACAGCAGGGGCAGGTCTATATGTAAACGTTGCCAGATGTTAGGGCGGTGGCTATGGGCGGTCATGGTGCGGCGCTCCGGCGGTGATGGTGGCAGGCTCATCTCTGAGAATATATTCATCGAGTAAGGCGCGTGCGACTGGGCCTGCATTAGCGCCACCCCAGCCGGCATTTTCGAGTACCACGGCTAATACAATTTTGGGTGACTCATAGGGCGCATAAGCAATGATTAGCGCATTATCGCGCAGGTGCTCATCAATGGTGTCGGCATCATACTTTTCATCTTCTGCCACGGTAAATACCTGTGCCGTACCGGTTTTCATCGCGGCGGTGTAACCGGCGTCGACAAAGCGCGATTTATGCGCCGTGTCCTTCATGGCGGTGTTGATGATCTCCCAATTGCGGGGATCTTTCAGTTCCAGTGGGGGCATTTTATCGATCAAGGTATCGACCTTGGTCGTGTCGTTTTCCACCGATTTAAGCAGGTGAGGCACAAATCGCTGGCCATTATTGGCTAAGATAGCCGTTGAATTAGCAAGCTGTAGCGGGGTGGTGGTCCAATACCCTTGGCCTATCCCAACTGAAATGGTGTCACCTATATACCAAGGCTGATTATACTTAGTCCGCTTCCATTCGCGAGAGGGCATAATGCCGGCCGATTCCTCGAAAATATCCACTCCGGTACGTTCACCAAAGCCAAATTGGTGCATAAAGTGGCTCATCTTATCGATGCCAGTTTTATAAGCTAAATCATAGAAGTAGGTGTCGCAGGAGTGCACGAGCGCACCATTGACATCAACCCAGCCATGGCCCCAGCGTTTCCAATCGCGATACTTATGATCGACATTGGGGATCTGCCAAAAGCCCGGGTCCCAGACGCGGGTTTTGGCGGTGACGACTTTATCTTCTAAGCCCAATAGCGCCATATGAGGTTTCACCGTTGAGGCCGGTGCATATTGCCCTTGGGTGGCGCGGTTAATTAAGGGGCGTGAGCGCGAGTTAAGCAGCTCGCCATAGGCTTTAGAGCTAATGCCGTGTACAAATTGGTTCGGATCGTAAGTTGGGCTAGATACCATGGCTAATATTCCGCCATCGCGGGGATCGATAGCCACTATAGAGCCGCGTCTGCCGTCTAATAGCTCCATGGCCTTTTTTTGCAGCTGCAGATCTAAGGTGAGGTGGATATCTTGGCCTGGTATCGGTGCGACCGACTTGAGGGTCCTAATGGTGCGGCCGCGATTATTGACCTCTTCCTCTAGGTGGCCTGGCGTGCCGTGTAACAAATTCTCATAAAACTTTTCAATGCCCTGCTTACCAATGTCTTTGGTGGCGGCATAATTTTTCCATAAGCCAGCGCTTTGTAGGGCTGCTTGATCGCGGTTGTTGATCCGGCCGACATAGCCAAGTACATGGGTCATCAAACCGTTGTAAGGGTAGTGACGTTTAAGGCCTGCATCGATAGAAAATCCGGGGAAGCGATGTTGGTTAACACTGAAGGCGGCGACTTGCTCTTCTGTCAGGCGGTTTTTAACCGTAATAGGCTTAAAGCGGCGATGATATTTTAAGGCTTCCAGCAGATTTTCTCGTTCATCGCTACTGATCTCAATCACCGCGTTAAGCACATCGAGGGTCGAGGCTACGTCAGTGACTTTTTCAGGAATAAGTTCAAGTGAGAAGAAGGGCTGATTTTCTGCCAGCAGTTGCCCATGGCGGTCATAAATCAGGCCGCGACTCGGTGCAACAGGAACCACTCGAATGCGATTGTCATTGGAGCGGGTTTCATAATCGGTGTAAGAGAGGACCTGTAACTGATAGAGATTGGTGAACAGGATGCACAATAACACCACGACACATACGAAAGTAAAAATAGCTCTTCGCTTGAACAGCGAGGCTTCGGCGGCATGGTTATGCATCGCCATCCGTTTACGTGGCGCCAATTATACTCTCTCCAGCAGTAAGTTGGTGTTCGTAATCATTAGCCTATCCTGTGGTGTCCTACGGGCATAGGAGCGCAAGGGTTATTCTCGATGATAGGGATGGTTATTGTTGACGCTCCAGGCCCGATAAAGGCTCTCAGCCACCAATACCCTAACCAAGGGGTGAGGTAATGTCAGTGCTGAAAGGCACCAGCTTTGGGTCGCCGCTTGCTTACAGGCGGGGGCAAGTCCTTCTGGACCACCAATCAGTAAGCTTACGTCGCGTCCATCATGTTGCCACCGGCTAAGCTGGGTTGCCAGTTCTGGTGTTGTCCAGTTTTTGCCGGGGAGATCGAGGCTAACGATATGATTACCTTTCGGTATCGCCGCTAGCATCAGCTCGCCTTCTTTATGAAGAATTCGAGCTATATCGGCATTTTTTCCACGTTTACCCGCTGGGATCTCAGTTAATTCGAAAGGCATATCCCGTGGAAAACGGCGCTGATACTCTTCAAATCCTGTGGTGACCCAACTGGGCATACGGGTGCCAACGGCAACTAACTGTAACTTCATTACTCTGGCTTTTCAGACCACAGCTTTTCAAGCTGGTAAAAATCACGAGTCTTGTCTTGCATCACATGCACAATAACATCGCCTAGGTCGACGAGAACCCATTCGCTGCTATCACGACCTTCAACACCATTGATGTGTAGGTTGGCACGTTTAGCTTCTAGTACCACGTTTTCAGCAATTGCTTTTACGTGAGTCTTAGATGTTCCTGAGCACACCACCATAAAATCGGTGATATTTGATTGCTCACTCACATCTAATACTGTGATATCTCTTGCTTTTAAATCTTCGACTTTGTCGATGACAAATTGTTTTAGCTCGGCGCTTTGCACGCGGTTTTCCTCATTCATTTTTGACAGCGGGGCAGTATAACAGGTTATCTTGCCAAAGTAATCGCCTATAGGCGGCATCAGCAGGGGATTTTTTAGCAAATTAGAACGCCAATAGCAACGCCTGTATCGCGATCAACGGTACAGCTGGTGCTCGGCGATATAGTCGCTAACGACTTTGGGCATGGCGTCAGCGGGCAAGGTGTTGTTAGCCAGTTGCTTTCTTATTTGCGTCGACGAGTAAGGTTGCTCTGTAATGGCCACTGGCAGAATAAGCCCGCCATATTGCCCCCGCTCTGTGGCGATGGCGAGGCTGGTTTTATCGCCGCGGCGCTGTTCAAGTAACTGCTGCATGGGAGAGTCGCTTGCTAGTTGCCAGCCCGGTCGTTGGCATACCACCAAATGGCACAGCTCGAGTAATTGCTGCCATTGATGCCAGCTAGGGAGGTTGATAAATGAGTCCATGCCCATAATAAATAGCAGTTGATCATTAGGGTGCGCCGTACGTAAACGTTTAAGCGTGGCCACTGAATATGACGGGCTGCTACGTTTAATTTCAATATCACATACCTGCATTTGTGGGTATTGCTGGCAGACTAAGCGCGCCATTTGCAGCCGGTGTGCAGTGCTGCACATAGGCTGAGGCTTGTGCGGCGGAATATTATTTGGCATTAGCCACACTTGGTCTAATCCAAGTGCTTGCTGCACCTCAAGTAACGGTGTGATGTGACCATAGTGGAGCGGGTCAAAAGTGCCGCCGAGCAAGCCGATATTCATTTTATGCTAATTCGATATGGCTCAAGTGCTCGTGAGCGCTGGGATCGTACAACAGGCATAGGTGGCTCAAAGCGGTCCAATCTTCGACGCCTTGTTGTTTGAGTCTTAGCTCTGTTTTGGATGCAAACGCCAGCATGGCTTCGATTTGCGTTAGGCTTAAACGCGACAGCGCCGCTTGGTATAACGTTTTACGTTTATCCCAAATACGCAGTTTGCTCCATAAGCTACTGACATTGCCGCCCAGCTCTTGTGCCTGCTTTAGCTGTAATAGCGTGGTCAGCTCTTTAAATTGGCTCCATAATAAAATCGGCATAGCTACGCCTTCGGCCTGCAGTTGCGACAACATATGTTGCGCCTTATCTTGCTGATTATTAAGCAGTACATCGGCTAGCTGGAAAACGGTGAAGCGAGATTGATCTTCAAAGTACTGTTCAAGTTGTTGGCTGTCGATCAGATCGTTAGGGTTGAGCAACTGCAGCAGTTGCAACGCTTGATCGGCGGCGAGCAAGTTACCTTCATATAGGTTAAACAGCATCTGCTGTGCATCTTGGGTCAGCCGTAACTTAAAGTGACTGATTCTGCCTTGCAGCCAGCGCTGAAATTGCGCGCCTTCAGGCGTGGTACACGGAATATAAACGCCTTTAGCGTCGAGACTTTTAAACCACTTAGATTTAGTCTGTTCGCTGGCTAATTTGGGCCCGGTAAGCAGCAATAAGATATCGGGGTTATCGTGTTGCATTAACGCTTGCAACTGTGCGCTGCCGTCACTGCCAGGTTTGGCTTGGGGTAAAAACAACTCAATAATGCGGCGGCTCGCGAACAGGCTCATGGTGTTCCACTCTTCGAGCAAGTCTTGCCAATTAAACCCTGTTTCTTGGGTGAGTTGAATTCGCTCTTCGAAACCGTCGCGTTTGGCTTGGGCGTAAATTAAGGATTTACTGGTTTCGCACAGCCAAGGATCATCGCCAAAGACTAAATAGCATTGGGCTAATGGCGTGAGCTGTTTGGCTAATTGATCTGGATAAACCCGCATTAATTGGTCTCGATTGAAGCCAAAATTTGAATGATTTGGTCAGCCGCTTGGATGCGCATCTCTTTAACCAGCAGTTCCATTTCACGGCTTTTGGCCAGTGCAGTGCGCGGGTCATCGAGGTAATCGCGATGAATTGCCACTTCAAAACGCTGTGCATCACGCTCAGGCAGTTGCACCGCAAATGAGACTTGATAATTGAGCTCATACTCGGCGACATTTCCAGTCGGGTACAAGGAGAGTGTCGTTCTGTCGAGCGAATCATTAAGGATACTCAGCGTGGGTAAGGCCGCGTTCGCGTTAACCACATTGATGCTGTTAAGACGTAAGCGTTCACGCACCAAGCGGGTGAGCTCGCTGTATTGGTCTTCACTGTTAAGATGCAGTGATTTGAGCGCATCGGGAATAGAGTAACTGCGCTGCAGTTTAAAGCCGCAACCGCTGGTGGCCAAAAGGGTCAGGGTTAACAGGGCGAAACACAGGCGTTTAATAAACATAAGTGAGTCTGTTCTTCCTAGAGTAATGATGCTCAGCCTAACAATATAGGCTGAGCATTGCAGCACCTGAATCACAAAGGTTATTCAGGTGCCGGGCTTGCGACAGTTAGCTTGCGACGATATTGAGTAGCTTACCAGGGACATAAATCACTTTACGTATGGTCTTGCCTTCGGTGTGTTTAATCACGCCTTCTTGCGCCATACCCAAAGCTTCAACTGCGTCTTTATCGGCATCGGCCGCGACCGTGATTTTAGCACGTAGCTTGCCGTTAACTTGCACTATGATAAGTTTACTGTCTTCCACTAGCGCCGCCTGATCGACTTCAGGCCACAACACCTCTTCAATCGCTTGTTCGTGTCCTAAAGCTTGCCATAGGCTGAAACACGTGTGCGGAATGATTGGGTACAGTAGACGTACCACAGCGCAAAGCGCTTCTTGCATTAAGGCGCGGTCTTGCTTGCTCTCTGCTGGGGCTTTTTGCAGACGGTTCATCAACTCCATTACCGAGGCGATGGCGGTATTAAACATCTGACGACGCTCAATATCATCACCCACTTTAGCAATGGTCTTGTGCAGCTCGCGGCGCAGCTCTTTCTGTGCTGGATTGAGCGCAGTGAGATCTAAGCTCGTGGTCGGCCCTTGAGACACATGGTCGTGTGCCAGTTTCCATAAACGCTTGATAAAGCGATGCGCGCCTTCAACACTCGACTCTTGCCATTCCAGAGTTAGCTCTGGTGGCGCAGCGAACATCATAAACAAACGTACGGTATCGGCGCCGTATTTATCGACCATCTCTTGTGGGTCAATACCGTTATTTTTAGATTTAGACATCTTGCTCATGCCGGTATAAACCAGTTCATGGCCTTGGCTGTCTACCGCTTTAACGATACGGCCTTTGTCGTCCGTTTCGGTGACGGTGGCATCATTTGGTGAAACCCAAACGCGGGCGCCTTTCTCGTCGTTGTAGTAGAAAGCATCGGCCAACACCATTCCTTGAGTCAGTAGGCGTTTGGCTGGTTCATTACTGTTGACCAAGTCCATATCACGCAGCAACTTGTGGAAAAAACGGAAGTAAAGCAGGTGCATACATGCGTGCTCAATACCGCCGATATATTGATCCACAGGCAACCAGTAGTTGGCTTTCGCAGGATCTAACATCTGGTCTGCGTGTGGGCTGCAGTAACGAGCATAGTACCAAGATGACTCCATAAAGGTGTCAAAGGTGTCGGTTTCTCTGAATGCTTCTTGGCCATTAACTTGAGTCTTGGCCCACTCTTTGTCCGCCTTGATTGGGCTTTGAATACCATCCATCACCACATCTTCTGGCAAGATGACCGGCAGTTGATCTTCTGGCGTTGGCATTACAGTGCCATCGGCGAGTGTGACCATAGGAATAGGAGCCCCCCAGTAACGCTGACGAGAAACTCCCCAGTCGCGCAAACGGAAGTTAACTTGGCGCTTACCTTTTCCTTCGCTCGATAGCTTGGCATCGATGGCATCAAATGCCGCTTGGAAGTCCAGACCATCTAGCTCTGGAAATGCGTCGCCAGAGTTAAACACAATGCCTTTTTCGGTATAAGCTTCTTTACTAATATCAAGCTCACCATCGACTGGCTTAATCACGCCCTCGATTGGCAGGCCATATTTAGTGGCAAATTCATAGTCGCGTTGATCATGACCTGGAACCGACATCACCGCGCCAGTACCGTAGTTCATCAACACAAAGTTAGCTGCCCAAATAGGCACTAACTTACCTGTGAGTGGATGAGTCGCTTTAAGACCAGTATCGACGCCTTTTTTCTCCATCGCAGCCATAGCGGCCTCGGTGGTGTCGGCATTTTTACACTCTTCGATAAAGTCTTTAAGTGTAGGGTTGTTGGCCGCGGCTTGCTCAGCGAGTGGGTGACCGGCGGCAATCGCCACATAAGTCACACCCATAACTGTATCGGGACGCGTGGTATAGATATCGAAACTCTGCTCGCTATCAGCTACTTGGAAGGTCATCTCTATGCCTTCACTGCGACCAATCCAGTTGCGCTGCATGGTCTTGACTTGCTCAGGCCATTCATCGAGTTGGTCGATGTCGTTGAGTAGCTCTTCGGCGTAATCGGTGATTTTAATAAACCACTGAGGGATCTCTTTTTGCACCACTTCGGTGTCACAGCGCCAGCAGCAGCCGTCTTGTACTTGCTCATTGGCGAGTACGGTTTCATCGTTGGGGCACCAGTTAACCGCCGAGGTCTTTTTATAGACTAGGCCTTTTTCGTACAGCTTAGTGAAGAACCATTGTTCCCAGCGGTAGTACTCTGGGGTACAGGTGGCGATTTCACGGCTCCAGTCGTAGCCAAATCCCAGCATTTTCAGCTGGTTTTTCATGTAGTCGATATTTTCGTAAGTCCAAGGAGCTGGCGCCGTCTTGTTATTGATTGCCGCATTTTCAGCTGGCAGGCCAAATGAGTCCCAACCGATAGGTTGTAGGACATTTTTACCCTGAAGACGCTGGTAACGTGCAACTACATCGCCTATGGTGTAGTTGCGAACATGGCCCATATGGAGTCGGCCAGAAGGGTATGGAAACATCGAGAGGCAGTAAAACTTCTCCTTGCTTTCATCCTCGATTACTTCAAATGTTTTTGTGTCTTGCCAGTGCTGCTGCACCTTAGCTTCAATCTCTGAAGGTAGATATTGCTCTTGCATTGATGATTCCCGGCCATGTCGCCTATTATTTGATCTTGCGCACGTTGTGCGCGAGTGAGATCTGCATAGAATAAACTAGAAGTGAGTCATTAAAAAGGTTCGCATGAAGGAGTATTGAACATGAGTCAAAGAAGTGCCGAATTACTATCGCTTTATCAGGCCCTGATCACGCAGGTTAAGTTGGATTTTGCCGACGATAACTCTATGACAGTAAAGGAGTTATATAAGCTTGTCACTAACAGTAAGGACTTTTTGGCTCTCAAACAACAAGCTAAAGCGGAAGAGTTAGCTTTAGTCGAACAATTTTTAAAACGTGATATCGCTGATTACTTGCAAGAGAAAAATGCTACCGACTTAAGCCATAGCCCTACAGTTATCGCGGTAGAAAATACGTTATGGCATTGGTTAAGTGAAATTACTGACCGTAGCCAAGTGGAGTGGCATGAGGTCACGCAAGACTTTAAACATAATGGCCTGTATCAGAGTGGTGAAATTATCGGGCAAGGGACGTTAGTGTGCACCGCCTGTGGCCATGAGATGCGCATTGAGTTTCCAGGGGTGATCCCCGACTGCCCTGAGTGTGATTGCGGGCAGTTTACTCGTGAGGCGCTAACGCCTTAGGGTTAGCTTATGAGTGTCATCAATCTCTTTAACGGCGGCACGGTAGCGCTAATGAGTCTTTGTTCTTAGCGCTACCATCACTATCGAAACGGCTAAGTGGTTAGCTTAATGTTTAGCTTAGTGTTTAGTTGATTTTCATACCTGTACGCTGAGCAATTGATAATCGCTCAGCGCACAAGCCATCGGCGCACAATCACATACCCCAATACGCCCCAACTAAATAGCAATATTGGCCATTGTCCCCAGCGGCTAAACAGCGTTTGCCCTGTCATTAGTGGGATACTGGCGTGTAATACCCCAGTTTCAAATTGCGGTAAGCTGGCGGTGATCTCGCCATCAACATTTACCACTGCGGTGACGCCATTATTGGTGCCCCTGACTAAGGGGCGACCCAGCTCAATGGCGCGCATCTGGGCAATCTCCATATGCTGCAAAGGACCATTTGAGCGGCCAAACCACGCGTCGTTAGACACCGTCAGCAGTAATTCGGTGTTGTTGGTCACATTAGCGCGCAGTTGCTCAGGAAAGGCTATTTCGTAGCAGATAGCGGGCGCGACTTGATGGCCTAGGGCATTGAGATTAGGTTGCTGATAATCGCCGCGAGCAAATGAAGACATGGGTAAGTTGAAAAAAGGTGCTAGCGGGCGTAGCAAGGACTCAAAGGGCACAAATTCACCAATAGGGAGAAGGTGATGCTTTCTAAACTCATTAATTCCATTGGCTTGATAATCCGGGCTACTTTGCATCGGCGCCTGGTGATTGCCTAAGACAATAAGCGAGTTATAAAACTGCTGTTGTTGACGGCTGATAATGCCGGTAATGATGGCGCTATTATTAAGATTGGCCACCTGATTGGCATTGTCGAGAAAATCACTCACCATATCTTCAGGAGCGGGAATTGCAGCCTCTGGCCAGATAAAAATATCGGTATTAGCAAATTCAGGTCGCGACAAGTCCATATATTTAAGCATGGTGGGCCATAGGGCTTCGGGCTGCCATTTCATGCTTTGGGCAATATTGCCTTGCACCAAGGTGACATTAACCTGTTTACCGGTAGGCGTGATGGGTGACAGTACTTTAGTCATGTAGCTCGCTGAGCAGGCCACTAATACGATGATGAATAAAGGCGCGCCGCGCTTTGCCAATGATGTTTTATGAGCGCTAAACAGCAACGCAAGCGCGCCAGCCAACAGTGCTACTAGGTAACTGAGGCCGAGTGCGCCGATCACACTGGCTAATGGACTCAACGGGCCGCTGGTTTGGCTGTACCCGGCCCATAACCAAGGAAACCCCGTCAATACCCAGCCACGAGACCATTCGGTGAGCATCCAAAGGGCAGGGAAGAGTAATAGGTTGCGCAGATAATGCGATTGCGGCGTCAGCTTGGCCAGTAAATAGCCTGCCAGCGCAGGATACAGTGCCAAATACAGGGCCAATAACGCCATTAATCCAATAGAGGCCGCCAGCGGCAGGCCGCCGAAGGTGTCCATGCTCACGTGCACCCAGCTAATGCCTACTGAGAAGCAGCCAAAGCCAAAGCTAAGCCAATAGTAAAATGTCAGCTTCGGTGAGAGTGGCTGGCTTTGACTAAGGGCAAAGGCCATTGAAACCAGATAGATAGGCCATAGGCCATAGGGAGCAAACGCAAGGGTAGTGCTGGCACCCGCCAGATAGGCGAGCACCAGTTTTAACCAAGGTTGATGGGCTATAGCCCTAAGTGGTAGCAGCATTTAAGCCTCATCAAGGGGATACGAAACTAGTCGTTATCGTTGTCAGTTTGGTTATCGGGTAATTTAACCCTGAGTTGGACCAGTCTGCGGGTATCGGCGCTAATGACTTTAAATTCTATATCGTCGATCATCACCTTTTCATTACGTTCAGGCAGGTGCCCAAAAGCATGGGAGACCAAACCACCGACAGTATCAAATTCTTCGTCACTAAAGTGAGTACCAAATTTTTCATTAAAGTCTTCAATGGGCGTTAAGGCTTTAACCATATAAAGCTGTTTGCCCACTTGACGGATTTCCGTTTCTTCGGCCGAATCGTGGTCAAATTCATCTTCAATTTCACCGACAATCTCTTCGAGAATATCTTCAATCGTCACCAAGCCCGATACGCCACCATATTCATCGACGACAATCGCCATGTGGTAGCGTTGTGAACGGAACTCTTTTAATAAGACATCAACACGCTTGCTCTCTGGCACAACAACAGCAGGGCGGATCACTTGCCCTAAAGAAAAAGGTTCGTCGTTGTTTTTAAAGCCGTATTTAAGCAGATCTTTGGCAAGTAAAATGCCTTCGATATGATCTTTATCTTCGTTGACGACAGGAAAGCGAGAGTGTGCAGAACCAATGACTGTCGACAGTAGTTCTTCAACTGTACTATCAATCTTTAGCGCCACAATTTGTGCTCGTGGGATCATGATGTCACGCACGCGCAGATCGGAAACTTCTAAAACACCTTTTATCATCTCGCGAGTGTCTTCGCTAATCACTTCTCTTAGCTCAGCATCGTGGATCACTTCCACTAACTCGTCGCGACTCTGTGGTTCGCCCTGGAATAACTGACTTACTTTTTCAAACCAGCCCTTCTTGTGGGCGTTGGTACTCGGTGGGATGTCATCGCTCATAGTAATTTCCTGGCTATTACAGCCAATTATTGCTCCTTGTAAGGATTAGGAAAGCCTAGGCTTTCAATCAGTTGAGTCTCTAAGGACTCCATCTCTTCTGCTTCGCTATCATCGATGTGATCATACCCTAGCAGATGCAGACAACCATGTACAACCATATGAGCCCAGTGGGCTTCTAAGGCTTTATCTTGTTGTTTTGCTTCAGCTTCGACAACGGGTACGCAGATCACTAAATCGCCAAGTAGTGGTAATTCCACTTCTGGAGGCGCTTCAAACGGGAATGATAGCACATTTGTCGGCTTGTCTTTACCGCGATAGCTATGATTTAAGCGTTGGCTCTCTTCTATGTCAACCAGTCGAATCGTCATTTCAGCTTCGGCCATAGTGTTGCCCAGTGCTAAGCGCACCCAGGTTTCAAATTGTGCCTGAGTCGGAAGCGCTTGGCTGTCGGTTGCAATTTGCAGGTCGAGACTCAATGCAAGAGTAGGGTGATCAGACATCATGTTGGGCTTGTTCTTGGGTTTGGTATTGGCTTGCGCGCTTGGCTTTTTCGCTAGCCATTTTTTGCTCATGGGCTTCATAAGCTTCGACAATTCGGGCCACAACGGGGTGGCGCACCACATCTTTGGCTTGGAAAAAGTTAAAGCTCACCTCATCGACATCACTAAGGACTTCAATGGCGTGACGCAAGCCTGATTTTTGGTGCTTGGGCAGATCGATCTGAGTAATATCGCCGGTGATCACGGCGCGCGAATTAAAACCGATGCGGGTTAAAAACATCTTCATCTGCTCGACGGTGGTATTTTGGCTTTCGTCTAAGATGATAAAGGCATCGTTTAGGGTTCGTCCGCGCATATAGGCAAGTGGCGCCACTTCGATAACGCTGCGTTCAATTAATCGTTCGACTTTTTCAAAGCCCATCATCTCAAATAGTGCATCGTATAGCGGGCGCAGATACGGATCGACCTTTTGGCTTAAATCACCTGGCAGAAAGCCCAGTTTCTCACCGGCTTCAACCGCAGGGCGCGTCAGTAAGATGCGTCTTACCTCTTGGCGCTCGAGGGCATCGACTGCGGCGGCGACCGCAAGGTAGGTTTTACCCGTACCAGCAGGGCCAACGCCAAAGCTGATGTCATGGCGGACGATATTGGCCACATAATCACTTTGGTTGGGGTTTCTTGGCTTAATGACACCGCGTTTGGTTTTTATATACAGCTCTTTGTCATCGCGGGGGGCGTCGGCCTCTAGCGCGATGGCAGCTTGAATAGCCATATGAACAGCATCTGGCTCTAAGTCAGGAGTACTGCCTCGTACAGGCTGGGTTTCAACATACAGCTCTTTGAGTAAGTTGTTGGCGGTTAAGCAGTTGCGTGGCAGGCCAACAATTTGAAAATGGTTGTTGCGGTAATTGATCTCAACACCGATGCGGCGTTCTAACTGTTTGATGTTGTCATCAAAAGGGCCGCATAGCGATGCAAGCCTACGGCTGTCAGCGGGTTCGAGATACAAATTGAGGGTGGTTAATTTATTTGACAAAAATAACTCCAAATGATGTTTGTCTGTATCCACAAATAGGGTTAATTCAGACAGTTTACGAGGCATTAAGTTGAAATGCTAACGCTAATTTTAGTGATCGATTCCATTCAAAGGGGACCACAGGTGTAGTGGCCTAGGTGTACTGGCAAGTCGAGCGAGCAATAAAAAAGCGACTGTGATGACAGTCGCTTTGATTCAACTTAGGTTGTCACTCGCCCAAGTGTTTAAGGGATGTACTGGGTGACGCCTAGCTCATCATCTTTCTTGTGCTTAGCTAAGATGTCTGATGGACGAAGATCGCGACGTAAATCCATCTCATCTTCACCACGGATAAAGATACCGCGTAATGAATTAGTGTAAACGTCGACAATTTCAACATCGACAAAGCTGCCAATGTGCTTAGGATCGCCCTCGAAGTTCACCACGCGGTTATTCTCGGTGCGTCCACGTAGCTCCATTGGGTTTTTAACCGATGGCCCTTCGACTAAGATACGCTGCACGGTCCCGAGCATTTGACGACTGTAACGCATCGCTTGCTGGGTGATCCTGTCTTGCAATATGGCTAAGCGCTCTTTTTTCTCTTCCATTGAGACATCATCTGGCAGATCGGCCGCAGGCGTGCCCGGACGAGCGCTATAGATAAAGCTAAAGCTGTGGTCAAATTGCACATCTTCTATCAACTTCATGGTGTCAGCGAAATCTTGTTTCGACTCACCGGGGAAGCCAATAATAAAGTCAGAGCTTATCTGAATATCGGGACGTGCTTTGCGCAGACGACGAATGATAGATTTATATTCAATCGCCATATGACCGCGTTTCATCTGGGTCAAAATCAGATCGGAGCCCGACTGCACAGGCAGGTGCAGGAAGCTCACCAATTCTGGGGTATCTTCATATACATCTATGATATCTTGAGTAAATTCAATCGGATGGCTGGTGGTAAAACGAATACGGTCAATACCGTCGATGGCTGCCACATAGCGCAGCAGTTCGGCAAACGTACAAATGTCATCGTCGTGAGTAGCACCACGATAAGCATTCACGTTTTGGCCAAGTAGATTGACCTCACGCACTCCTTGAGCCGCTAATTGGGCGATCTCTAAAATGACGTCATCGAGCGGGCGGCTGACCTCTTCACCGCGTGTGTATGGCACTACGCAGAAAGAGCAGTACTTGCTACAGCCTTCCATAATCGATACGAAGGCACTTGGCCCTTCGGCACGTGGCTCTGGCAGGCGGTCAAATTTCTCGATTTCAGGGAAACTGACATCGATAACCGCTTTGCCGCCTTGCTGGATTTGGTCAATCATTTCAGGCAAACGGTGCAAGGTCTGTGGCCCAAAGATCAGATCCACACACTGGGCTCTGTCTTTAATCGCCTTACCTTCTTGCGAGGCAACGCAGCCGCCAACACCAATGATAAGGCTTGGATTTTTATCTTTTAAGGTTTTCCAGCGACCAAGCTGGTGAAACACCTTTTCTTGCGCTTTTTCACGGATTGAGCAGGTGTTAAGCAGCAGTACATCCGCCTCTTCTGCATTATCCGTTAAGGTATACCCTTGGTATTCGTCTAGTAGGTCGGCCATCTTTGATGAGTCATACTCATTCATCTGACAGCCCCAAGTTTTAATATGGAGTTTCTTACTCATCAGTTTTGCGCCGTGGTTGCAATTACTGGGAAAAATAGCGCGACATTTTACCCTTTGAGCATCACTCTGGCTACCTTTTGCGCGTTATATATTAGAAATTACTCCGGGCTAAAGGTTTTTGCCGTTAACATTGAAGTTGGCGTTGTGTCGAAAGCAGGTTCAAGGGCTGCCGTTTCGAAGGCTCGGGCCATTGCAAGGCTGCTACTTCTGGCTTGATCTTGTATGCTGTCATAGATTTCAACTCTATATTGACTGCGCCATTCTGTCGTATATTGATATAGGGCATAATCTAGCGGTGCGCGGTAGGTTACAGTAATGACTTCCATAACCTCAGTTTGTTCGGCTAACGCTACATTGGCGATTAATGATGAGGAAATCATTACACTGGCAATTATTGAGCGTTTCATAGTGAACCTCTAATGCAATAAATAGTGAATGTAGGTGCATGAGTGAGTCTCCATACTGACTAACGTCCACAACCACTATAGGACAAGCTGGGCTTGGGCTCAGCCGCCTTTGTAACTGAGTGTGAGTGAGTGCTGTGTCAGTCATATTTGCATACGTAATAGGCCTAATTGACATATTTAGACACAGAAATTGGCCGTCCAGCGATCTAAAGTGCTATCGCTATAGGTAATAGCTCTTTGTTTAGTCATAATCGGGCACTAGAAAGTTATCCATCAGGGAGAAAAGCGCAAGGTGAGTCAGAATCAAAGCCAACATCTAGAGCAAGATATCGTGATCCTCGGCGGTGGCATGGTGGGAGCCGCGACCGCAATTGGGTTAGCTCAGCTAGGGTTAAAGGTTGCCGTTATTGAATCTTTTGCGCCTAAAGCGTACAGCCCTGAGCAACCATTGGATTTACGTGTTTCAGCCATCAGCGTCGCTTCTGAGCAGTTGCTGCAACAGCTAGGAGCGCTCGAGGCTATTGCCGCGATGCGTCAAGTTGCCTATAAAGGGCTGGAAACCTGGGAGCTTGATGGGTGCCAGACACAGTTCCATAGCGATCAAGTTGGGGCGACTCATCTTGGGCACATTGTCGAAAATCGTGTGGTGCAACTAGCCTTATGGCAAGCATTTGACCAATATGATAATTTGCAGCTTATCTGCCCGGTGAAGGTCGACCAGCTTAACCGTAGCGAGCAGAGGGTTAGGCTGCAATTAAGTAATAACACAAGCATAGATACTCGCTTGTTAGTCGGCGCCGATGGGGCTAACTCTCAAGTTCGTCAGTGGGCAGGGATCGGTTTGACGGGGTGGGATTATGCCCAGTCGGCGATGTTGATTAATATTGAGACCCAGCAGGAAGAGCAAGATGTCACTTGGCAACAGTTTACTCCCCAAGGCCCACGCTCTTTGTTGCCGCTACCGGGTCGCAACGCGTCTTTAGTGTGGTACGACGATGCAAATAGGATTGCGCAGTTAAGCGGATTAAGTTCTGAGGCGATGTACGATCAAATTAACGCCCATTTCCCCGCGCGCCTCGATCGGGCATTTAAAGTGGTGTCTCATGGTAGCTTTAAGCTTACCAGACGTCATGCGCAGCGCTACTATCAGGATAATGTGGTGATTTTAGGTGACGCCGCCCACACGATCAATCCATTAGCTGGTCAAGGGGTGAATATTGGCTTTAAAGATGTGGCTGCATTAATAGCATCGGTTAAAGAGGCAATCGATGCTCAGCGCAGCTGGTGGACTCAAGATGTGTTGGCGCAATATCAGCGCCGCCGCTATGGCGACAATTTGTTGATGATGAGCACCATGGATCTCTTTTATGCCGGCTTTAGTAACAATAACTTGCCGCTGAAATTACTGCGTAATAG
Source organism: Shewanella sp. 492 (assembly GCF_059338445.1). Taxonomy (NCBI): domain Bacteria; kingdom Pseudomonadati; phylum Pseudomonadota; class Gammaproteobacteria; order Alteromonadales; family Shewanellaceae; genus Shewanella; species Shewanella sp. 492. Next base: position 2,949,226 of record NZ_CM181702.1, on the reverse strand, counting down.
TGCACTTAAAATCGCCAATATTGACTCGCCGATTAAACATAAGGTGTTGAAATACGCCATGGGCCTCTAAGCGTCAACTCAAACGAGCTGGCTTTACCTATCATCTAATGGATCGAGCCGCTCACCGTTCAGCCTCCTCACCTCTCATGGCGATTGATTTAGCGGGTGAGGTTAATCGCTTAGGCCTTAGGGCATGGCGCAGTGCTAACCTTCCTTAAATTCCGCTGTCTTCACTACAACAAATTTGTTGCTCGGGCGATAGAGTGCTAAAATGCCGCGTTTTTATGCGCCCTTGCGAGATGGACATAGGTTAAATGAGCAATATTAAGCTGATTGTTGGGCTTGCAAACCCAGGTGAGAAGTACGAGCAAACCCGCCACAATGCGGGCGCTTGGTATGTTAATGAACTGGCGCGCGTTTGCGGCGTAACATTAGTTGCAGACAGTAAATATTACGGCCTTACAGCGAGAGCGACCCTATACGGTAAAGATGTTCGCCTATTGATCCCAACCACGTTTATGAACCTCAGCGGTAAATCGGTTGGTGCCTTGGCTAATTTCTTTCGCATCGAACCCGAAGAGATCCTGGTCGCCCATGATGAACTGGATATGCCGCCCGGCGTGGCCAAGTTTAAACTCGGTGGCGGTCATGGTGGTCACAACGGTTTAAAAGATATCATTGCTAGGCTTGCCAATAATAAAGGCTTTTATCGTTTGCGCATTGGTATCGGTCATCCAGGTGATAAGAGCCTAGTGAGCAATTATGTTTTAGGTAAGGCGCCGCAAGTTGAGCAAAGGTTAATCGAAGACGTGATTGACGAAGCGGTGCGGGCCACCGAACTGTTATTTAAAGAAGATATGAGTAAGGCGATGCATAGACTGCATTCTTACAAGGCGGGTTAATCCATCACATTCTGAAGCAATCAGGTGTGAGCAGCGTTATTATTAGTTGTGCTGATAATACTAATTGAATAAAGGTAAAAATATGGGTTTTAAATGTGGCATCGTTGGCCTACCAAACGTAGGTAAATCGACATTGTTCAACGCACTGACTAAAGCGGGCATCGAAGCGTCTAACTTCCCGTTTTGTACGATTGAACCTAACACCGGTGTGGTGCCTGTGCCCGATCCACGATTAGCGGCATTGGCTGAAATCGTTAAGCCTGAGCGTATTTTGCCGACCACGATGGAATTTGTCGACATCGCAGGCCTAGTGGCGGGCGCTTCTAAAGGTGAAGGGCTTGGAAATAAGTTCCTTGCTAATATTCGTGAAACCGATGCGATTGGTCATGTTGTGCGTTGCTTTGAAGATGACAATATCGTGCATGTGGCGAATAAAGTGTCGCCAGCCAGTGACATTGAAGTGATCAATACCGAATTAGCCTTAGCTGACTTAGACTCGTGCGAGCGCGCTATTACGCGTCAGCAAAAGCGTGCAAAAGGTGGCGATCAAGAAGCTAAGTTCGAAGTCAGCGTGTTAGAAAAGATGCGCCCAGTATTGGACGAAGGTCAAATGCTGCGTTCAATGGACTTAACTAAGGAAGAGTTGGCGGCAGTCGCTTACCTTAATTTCCTTACACTTAAGCCAACCATGTATATCGCGAACGTCGCTGAAGATGGCTTTGAAAATAATCCGCATCTGGATACGGTTCGCGACATTGCGGCCAAAGAGAATGCCGTGGTGGTTGCCGTGTGTGCTGCCATTGAATCTGAGCTGGCTGAGATGGACGCTGAAGACCGTGAAGAGTTTATGGCCGACCTTGGCTTAACCGAACCTGGATTGGATCGTGTGATCCGCGCTGGTTACGAGCTACTCGATCTGCACACCTACTTTACCGCAGGTGTTAAAGAGGTGCGTGCTTGGACCGTTAAAGTTGGGGCGAGTGCACCACAAGCCGCTGGCGTTATCCATACGGACTTTGAGCGCGGCTTTATTCGCGCCCAGGTGATGTCTTATGATGACTTTATTACCTATAAAGGTGAAGCTGGCGCGAAAGAAGCGGGTAAACTGCGTATCGAAGGTAAAACCTATATCGTTAAAGATGGCGATGTAATGCACTTCCTATTTAACGTATAAGCACGAGGCTAATCTTGTTAATAAAATAGCAAGGGGCATCATAGAATCTAAACGGCTCAATACATTATTGAGCCGTTTTTGTATTTTAAGGCCTATATCGATCTGCTATTTAATCCCTGCCTAAGGCCTAATATGGCGCTTTTATCCGCTTTATTGGATAACTGCTGCTCACTTTGGTGAGTTTATAAGCGAACGATGAGGTAAGTGTAAATTAGCGAAAAAAAGCTGTTGACCTCAATACGCTGAATAAGCATAATACGCCCCGTTCCTCACCAAGAGGGACGCGTAAGAAAACGATGGCAATGTAGCTCAGCTGGTTAGAGCACAGCACTCATAATGCTGGGGTCGCAGGTTCAAGTCCCGCCATTGCTACCATCTTATTCGGATGGAAAATGAATGCGTAGCGAGTCGGTATAAGCCCCGGCAATATGGCTACCATCTTCTCTAAGATGTAAAACTTGAGGTAAGCCAACTAGTTGATGATTGATGTTATATCTGTCAGCAGAAATAGGGTTGGTAACATCTTAACCAAGATGTAAAACTAGGTACCGCGTGAGAGTGGTGGATGTTGATAGTTAGACTCGCCATATCTTAATGCCATCTTAATCTAGATGTAAAACCTGATGCAGTGCGGGAGTGGTGGAATTGGTAGACACGCCAGATTTAGGTTCTGGTGCCGTAAGGTGTGAGAGTTCAAGTCTCTCTTCCCGTACCATTTATTTTAAGTTAGAGATTGTAACGTCTTTAACTTGAAGCAAGAAAAGATTGGGGTATCGCCAAGCGGTAAGGCACCGGGTTTTGATCTCGGCATTCCCAGGTTCGAATCCTGGTACCCCAGCCATTTCTTTTTGCTTCACACAGTTTTGGGGTATCGCCAAGCGGTAAGGCACCGGGTTTTGATCTCGGCATCCCCAGGTTCGAATCCTGGTACCCCAGCCATTATCTATATGATAATATGTGGCAATGTAGCTCAGCTGGTTAGAGCACAGCACTCATAATGCTGGGGTCGCAGGTTCAAGTCCCGCCATTGCTACCATCTTATTCAGATGTAAAATGAAGGCGCAACTTGAGTGAGTTGCCATCTTAATCGAGATGTAAAGCTAGGTGCAGCGTGAGAGTAGTGGATGTTGATAGTTAGACACGCCAGATCCATAATGCCATCTTAATCAAGATGTAAAACTAGATGCAGTGCGGGAGTGGTGGAATTGGTAGACACGCCAGATTTAGGTTCTGGTGCCGTAAGGTGTGAGAGTTCAAGTCTCTCCTCCCGTACCATTTATTATAAGTTGCAACCTTGTAGTCTACGAGGATGTAACAAAAGCGAAAGCTTTTGGGGTATCGCCAAGCGGTAAGGCACCGGGTTTTGATCTCGGCATTCCCAGGTTCGAATCCTGGTACCCCAGCCATTATTAACCACCCAAGTCATTGACTTGAGTGAATGGGTTAGCCCCATCATCTTTAATCAGGATGTAAAACTTGATGCAGTGCGGGAGTGGTGGAATTGGTAGACACGCCAGATTTAGGTTCTGGTGCCGTAAGGTGTGAGAGTTCAAGTCTCTCCTCCCGTACCATTTATTAAAAACAAATAAGCCTGTCTTTTTGACGGGCTTTTTTGTGTCTGAAATCTGCTCCTGCTATCTTGCGCCCCTTATTGTTCATTAGTGCTAATCGATGCTCACTCATGGCTTAATCACCCCATAACAGTCATTTTTATAGTTTTAGAGGCTTAACCCTTAATCACTACATACTGACTAAATCCGCGCGGTTGTTGATATTGCCATCTGTAATATTGCCACCTAAGGCATAGTAGGTCGTCAGAGCGACTGAGTGAATAGAGGGCAAGAAGGTAAAGAATAGCGATGTTTGGGCTGATGGCGCTTCTAATCGCACTTGTACATCGTTTTATTGGTTGCCATACAAATGATGTAAGCCAAGCGCGGGATGATAAGCTGCGCGGACTTAGGGCTATGTTATAGGCAGGACTGGAGATAAAGAGTAGAGCGGCATGTTGTGGGAGGGGACGCTCAGATGGCTGCCATTGAAAGGCATAAAAAAACGCACTCAATTGAGTGCGTTTTCTGTTTAAACAATCTAATTGATTAGTGCTTGAACATCGCAGAGATAGACTCTTCGTTACTGACACGGCGGATCGCTTCAGCCATCACAGTCGACATGGTCAACTGGGTAACCTTATCTAATGCTGCAATTTCAGGGCTTAGCGGAATGGTATCGGTCACAATGACTTCATCAATCACTGATTCAGCAATGTTCTTAGCAGCGTTGCCAGAGAATACTGGGTGAGTCGCATAAGCAAATACTCGGTTAGCACCATGTTCTTTTAATGCTTCAGCAGCTTTACACAGTGTGCCACCGGTATCAATCATATCGTCAACGATAATACAGTCACGGCCTTGAACGTCACCGATGATATGCATAACCTGCGCGACGTTTGCCTGTGGACGACGCTTATCGATAATGGCGAGATCTGAGTCATCAAGTAGTTTGGCGACCGCGCGAGCACGTACTACACCGCCGATATCGGGTGACACTACGACAGGGTTATCTAACTTCTTAGCTAACATATCTTCTAACAGTACTGGGCTACCAAATACGTTATCAACAGGTACATCGAAGAAACCTTGGATCTGCTCGGCATGTAAGTCACAAGTCAGTACGCGGTCAACGCCTACACTTGATAAGAAATCGGCAACCACTTTAGCGGTAATAGGTACACGAGCGCTACGAACACGACGATCTTGACGTGCGTAACCAAAGTAAGGAATAACCGCTGTAATACGGCCAGCAGATGCGCGACGTAACGCATCAACCATCACGATAAGTTCCATCAAGTTATCGTTAGTCGGTGCACAAGTAGATTGAATGATAAATACATCCGCACCACGTACATTTTCGTTAATCTGGACACTGATTTCACCGTCGCTGAAAACGCCAACCTCTGCGTCTCCGAGTTTACAAAATAGACGATCTGCTATCTTCTTTGCGAGACTGGGTGTTGCGTTACCGGCAAATAGTTTAATGTCAGGCACTGTATGAACCTCAGGCGTATGCTTCATTTTAATGACCGGGATAAAGTAGCCTTATCCCGCATGATTCTAATCCTGCGCTAAGCGCAGCATTAATGGTGATTTATTTGTCCCTTTCGCGATAAAACCGCTCATATCGGCAGGCATTTTGGCAAATACCTGCTCAGCTTGCTCGCGAGTAGTGAATGTACCGAAAACACATGCACCTGTTCCGGTCATTCTAGACGGCGCATATTCTATCAGCCACGCCAATGCTTTGGCAACTTGGGGGTGACGTTTGGCGACCAGTTGTTGGCAATCATTGTGCCAGTTGCTGGTCATTAAATCGGCTAAAGACAACTTTGGTGTGTCTCGTGGTAATTGTGGGTCGTTAAATACCTCTGCCGTTGATACATGAACATCAGGTGTCACTACTAAATACCAAGGTTCTGGTAAATCTACCGCAATAAGTTTTTCACCTACCCCTTCGGCAAAAGCGGCTAAACCATTAATAAAAACAGGCACATCAGCACCTAAACTTAAGCCAATCTCTGCTAATTGTGTTAATGATAATTGGGTGTCCCATAAGTGGTTTAGCGCCACCAATGTTGTAGCCGCATCTGACGAGCCGCCGCCAATTCCACCGCCCATGGGTAATTTTTTATCGAGCCATATCTCTGCGCCTAAAGTGGTGGCGGTTTTTTTTTGCAGTGATTTTGCTGCTCTAAGAATTAAGTTATCTGTATTTGCGACAACATCACTGATGTTGGAGTGTAAGGTGAGTTCGCCAGTCTGGTTGATGGCAAAATCCAGTAGATCACCCTGCTCGATAAATTGAAACAGAGTTTGCAGTTCATGGTAACCGTCATGACGACGGCCATTGATGTGTAAAAACAGGTTAAGTTTTGCTGGCGCAGGCCATGCGGTAGAGCGTTTATTGGTCATGCGGTAGTCCGGCGTAATCAGTTAATTCTGTGCTGTTAGCAAGTGCTTGCCATAGATTAATTTGTATTTTTAATCGAACATCTTCACGGGTTAGTTCAAGTGTTCTAGGAAGTTGTGCGCCGCTTTGAGATTGCCAACTTTTAAACTCCACCTGCCATGGGGCTTGAGTCATGGTTGACTGCACTCGTTGAGGTCTGTGGTTGTTATCGTAACTGACTATCTGATCTGTAGGCGACACTTGGCCAGTTATCCATAATGGTAAATGTTCGACAGGGATAGACCAGCCTGTGAGCCGCTTGAGCAATTGCTCGGCATCATGATGCTCATAGGTGTTGTCGTCAATCATTAAACGAGCGCCATTGTCGTCACGCTCTAGCAGCATGATCGTTGTGCCTAACATTGTGGTTAGGCGTAATTGATCGCTGTCAGGGGTGTGAAGCCAATATAAATTAGTACTAAATTTATCGTCACGGGTTTTGGCCGCGAGCTTGCCCTGCATCTCCCAAGCTTTGGCCTGCTTTACATGGTCAACATTGACGGCCTGCAGAGCAATATCGGAGTGGCTTGCACACCCCCCTAACAATAAAGGGGTCAGTAATAGGGCGCTAATAAAGATTTTTGTGAAGTAGTTCAAATTATTCATCTATTACTGTTATATCGAGCCCATATCATACGAGCGCTGGATATAAATACCAATGCCAATCGTTAAATTTCCTGCTAACTCTAGGTTTAAAGGCGATACAACCTCTTGGTTCAATCACTTGTTTTTGGTCGTTTTTGTCCCGCTTTAACGTGAGAAATACGTTACAAACGAGATTATTATTCGGTTTTGTTAAGCGTATTCTGTTTTTAGTTGGCTCAATTCAGTAGAATGGCCGCCACTAAGAGAGATTAATCAGGGCGATGGCCCTTGCATGAGGATTTTGCCGCCAGTTGATATTAGGTCATGTGACTTGCATTACTCCTAAGTGTTGTCGGTTTATGGTGTAATGGTTACAGCACTTTGTTGGCAAAATTTAACTGCAAGCTAAACCCTAGTCGTTCGCCTCAAAGCCGTTAGTGGAGCAATATGAGCCAGTCGCATTTTTGCTTGTATTCTGACCACCGCTTTGAGCCAGAACAAATCTAATTCGCAAGATAAACAGACCCTAGAGACCAGAAAGAGTCAGATGAGCCTTGTAGCAATCGGTATTAATCATAAAACAGCGACGGTAGACCTACGTGAAAAAGTAGCGTTTTCACCCGATAAAATTCATGACGCGATGAAAAGCCTTGCCAGTCAAACCAAGACGGGTGAAGCGGTGATCATCTCGACCTGTAATCGCACCGAACTTTACTGTAACAACGGTGAAGTGCAGGACGTGATCAAGTGGTTAGAGGATTACCATCAGCTGTCCCATGAAGACGTGCTGCCTTGCCTGTACCAATATCGCGGCCAAGAGGCCGTGCGTCACCTGATGCGTGTCTCTGCTGGTCTCGACTCGCTTATCTTAGGTGAGCCACAGATTTTAGGCCAAGTTAAGCAATCTTTTGTTAAGGCCAAAGAAGCTGGCACGGTGGCAGTCACCATGGACCGACTGTTCCAAAATACCTTCTCTGTTGCTAAAAAAGTGCGCACCGAAACTGAAATCGGCGCCGCGGCCGTATCGGTGGCGTTTGCCGCCGTGAGCATGGCTAAACATATTTTCTCGGCTTTGAGTGCCACCAAGGTGTTACTCATCGGCGCAGGTGAGACCATAGAGTTGGTTGCTCGGCATCTTAAAGACAATGGCGTCGAGTCGATGATTGTGGCTAACCGCACAATTTCACGCGCCGAAGCCATGTGCGAAGAGTTCGGCGCGACCGCTATTACTCTAGAACAGATACCAGATTTTCTCCCTAAGGCCGATATCGTGATATCCTCTACCGCCAGCCCATTACCTATACTGGGTAAAGGCATGGTAGAAAAAGCGCTGAAACAGCGTCGTCATCAACCTATGTTGTTGGTTGATATAGCAGTTCCTAGAGATATTGAAGCCGAAGTAGGGGATCTAGATGATGCCTTTCTCTACACGGTTGACGACCTGCAAAGCATCATTGAACAGAATATGGCCTCCAGACGTGAGGCTGCCGAGCAAGCCGAATTAATTGTTGAAGAAGAATCTCATCTTTTCATGGAGTGGATCCGCTCATTAGAGTCGGTCGACAGTATTCGTGAATACCGTACCCAAAGTATGGCGATTAAAGATGAGCTGGTGGAGCGTGCGATCAATAAGTTAGCCCAAGGCGGTGATAGCGAACAGCTAATACTGGAACTGGCCAATAAGTTAACCAATAAATTGATCCATGCGCCGACTCAAGCCCTCACTCAGGCGAGTCGACGCGGTGACTTTAACAGTATCGGACAATTAAGAACGGCGCTTGGATTAGATAAAGACTAAGGTTAGCGTTGGAATGAAGGACAGTGTGATTCGCAAGCTTGAAGGCTTGCTTGAGCGTAATGAAGAAGTATTGGCGCTACTGAGCGATCCTAGCGTGATTGCCGACCAAGAGCGTTTTCGCGCTCTGTCCAAAGAGTATTCACAACTCGAAGACGTGGTAAGAAGCTTTAAGGCATTTCAACAGGCGCAGGCCGATCTCGAGTCGGCGCAAGAGATGTTAGCCGAAGACGATGCCGAGCTAAAAGAGATGGCGCAAGAAGAGATTAAAGCCGCCAAGCAAGTGATTGAGACGCTCGAAGACGAACTGCAGATCCTACTGCTGCCTAAAGATCCTAAAGACGACAACAATGCCTTCGTAGAAATTCGTGCCGGCGCAGGGGGTGATGAAGCTGCCATCTTTGCCGGTGATCTGTACCGTATGTATAGCCGTTACTGCGAAGCCAAACGTTGGCAGGTCGAGGTGATGAACGCCAACGAAGGCGAGCATGGTGGCTTTAAAGAGATCATCATTAAAGTGTCTGGCGATGGGGTTTATGGCCGACTGAAATTTGAATCGGGTGGTCACCGTGTACAGCGTGTGCCAGAGACCGAGTCGCAAGGACGAGTGCACACCTCTGCTTGCACTGTGGTGGTTATGCCTGAAGTCCCCGAAGCCGAAGCGATTCAAATTAATCCTGCCGATCTGAAAGTGGATACTTTCCGTGCATCGGGCGCGGGTGGTCAGCACGTTAACAAAACCGATTCGGCTATCCGTATTACGCACATTCCGTCTGGCATCATCGTAGAGTGTCAAGATCAGCGCTCGCAGCATAAAAACCGTGCTCAGGCGATGAGTGTACTGACGGCCCGTATACAAGCTGTTGAAGACGAAAAACGCCGCAGTGAAGAGGAATCGACTCGCCGAACATTAGTGGCCAGTGGTGATCGCTCTGAGCGTATCCGTACTTATAACTTCCCTCAGGGACGCGTCAGTGAGCACCGTATCAATTTGACTCTTTATCGCTTAAATGAAGTGATGGAAGGGGATTTAGATGCGATTATCGAACCACTAATGCAAGAAAACCAAGCCGATATGTTGGCTGCTTTAGCAGACGATTAATATACTCTAATATCGCGACTCTAGGTTAATAAGGATATTTTTTTGTACCAGACGTTAGCTGAAGCCCTTCAATGGGCTTCTTCTCAACTTGTTGAGATCTCTGATACCGCCAAGCTAGATGCCGAAGTGATGCTACTGCATGTCATCCATAAGCCGCGCAGCTACCTCTACACTTGGCCCGATGAACGTATTACCAGTGAACAGTCCACCGCGTTTCAGCAGATGGTCGCAAGGCGTGCTATTGGCACTCCGATTGCGCATATTGTGGGTGAACGTGAGTTTTGGTCATTGCCGTTTATGGTTAATCCCACCACGCTTATTCCGCGTCCTGATACCGAAATTTTGGTTGAGACCGCGTTAAACTTGCCGTTAGCACAAAATGCTAAGGTGCTCGATTTAGGCACGGGAACGGGGGCAATAGCCCTGTCGTTAGCCTTTGAGCGCAGCACATGGCAGATCACGGCCGTCGACAAAGTGATTGAAGCTGTGGCTTTGGCTAAGGCGAATCGTGACAACTTGAAGTTACCGCAAGTCGAGGTGCTACAAAGTGATTGGTTTGATGCTGTCAATCAGTACGATTTCAATCTTATTGTCTCTAACCCGCCTTATATCGACGAAGAAGATGAGCACTTGTCTCAAGGCGATGTACGCTTTGAACCACAGAGTGCGCTGACCGCTGCCGAACATGGTTATGCTGATCTGTTCCATATTGCGCAGTCGGCGCGTGATTATCTGGCGCCCGGTGGCTATTTGCTACTCGAACACGGTTTTGAGCAAGCCATTACGGTGCGCAATAAGATGATTGAGCTAGGTTATGAGTCGGTGTCGACCGTGAGAGACTTTGGCAGTAACGACCGTTGTACCTTAGGTCGCTGGCCTAGGCAGGGTTAACTGACACGCCTGATGCTTGACAGCGACTAACGTGATTAAACGCCATTGGCTTATGCTAATGGCGTTTTTGTTTGTGTATCTTACCGTTGTGGATGTTGCTTATCTCTATATTGAGCTAGGGGCTATCTCTATGGATTTTATTGTAGATTGTGGGCAAACGTAATATGAATGCAATCTCGTTAATTAATGATGTTAACCCATTGGACTGGTTTAATTCTTAAGAGCTTAGTTATTAGGCAAGGGTCATAGCACCGCTTATAGATCAATCGTTAAGGCAGTGGTACTAAGCCAAGCCTTCTTACCTCTTACACCTGCGCAAAGTAAATGAGCTTCGGTAAGGTGACTGCTCATATAGGCAACAATTGCTTGTATAAACTCATCTGCAACACTACCTTAACATTCTGGGTGGATAAATTATTGTATGTTTATTCACCTCTAGATAGGTTAGTCATCGTAGTAGGTTATGGGTCTAACGTCAGTCAATACTTACAGAAACAGTTGGGTAACTTGTTGTTTATTAATAACCAAGGAGCTAGGTCTATGAATGTTAAGTTAGCCAATGTCGCGCTACTATCAGCCATCATCAGTGTGTCAATGTCGACTCATATGATTGCCAACGCCGCAGGTGGTGGCGGTGTGGTCACAAGCGAACCGGGTCAGCACTTTGATACTAAAGGGCAAGAGCCATCGCAATACACCATAGCGTTACAAAATGGCTTGCGTAAAACCCTGCCGTTTGATGATAAGCGTGACTTTGAAGAAGCCCAAAAAGGCTTTATTGCGGCGCCTGACTATAAACAAATTATGGCCGAAGCCGGTAACGTTGCTTGGGATATGGGCAGTTACGAGTGGTTGCTCGATGAAGGTCAAACCTTCGATACCATTAACCCTTCGTTGCAGCGTCAAGCAGTGCTCAACATGGCTTATGGCTTGTATGAAGTGTTGCCCGACCACATTTATCAGGTACGAGGCTATGATCTTGCCAATATCAGTTTTATTAAAGGGAAGACGGGTTGGATTGTATTTGATCCTTTAACGGCCAAAGAGACCGCGGCGGCGGCATTGGCCTTTATTAATCAGCAATTGGGTGAGCGTCCGGTCGTGGCCGTGGTCTACTCACACTCTCATGCCGACCACTTTGGTGGGGTCCGTGGTGTGGTCGATGAGCAAGATGTTCAAAGTGGTAAGGTGAAAGTCATTGCCCCAGAAGGCTTTATGCATCATGCGGTCGCAGAAAATGTGATGGCAGGTAATGCCATGACGCGTAGGATGTTTTTTCAATACGGTGTACTACTTCCCAGAAGTCCCTATGGTCATGTGGATCAATCTATCGGTAAAAATACCGCGGCGGGTAATTTAGGCTTAATCGCGCCTAACGTGATTATCGATAAAGCCTTTACTGAAATGACCATAGATGGTGTCAACATGGTGTTTCAAAATACTCCAGGCACTGAAGCGCCAGCAGAGATGAACACTTGGTTCCCAGACTTGAAAGCCTTTTGGGCCGCCGAGAATATTACCGGCACTATCCATAATATCTATACCTTACGTGGCGCATTGGTACGCGATGCATTGGAATGGTCTAAGCAAATTAATATTTCGCTGTATAAATTTGGTCAGCAGGCTGAGGTGATGTTTGCTTCCCACTCTTGGCCGCGCTGGGGCAATGAGCGTATTCAAGAGGTGATGCGCAGTCAGCGTGATACCTATGCTCACCTCAATAATCAGGTGCTGCACCTGGCCAATCAAGGGGTAACAATTAATCAAATTCACAATGTATATAAGCTCCCCGAGAGTTTGCAGCAGCAGTGGTCAGCCCACAGTTACCATGGCTCTGAGGAGCACAATAGCCGCGCGGTGTTGAATCGCTATCTAGGTTACTGGGATGCTAACCCAGCCACTTTAATGCCACTATCACCAGAAGAATCAGCGCCCCTATACGTTGAGATGATGGGTGGCAGCAGTAACATTATCGCCAAAGGCCAGCAATTATTTGAGCAAGGAAAATATTTTCATGCCATAGAGATCCTCAATAAACTGGTGTTTGCTGAGCCTCAAAATCAAGCGGGTAAGGATCTACTGGCTAATGTATATGAGCAGATTGGTTATCAAAAAGAGAGCCCTAGTGTGCGTAATAGCTTTTTAGCGGCGGCTTACGAATTACGTAACGGCATGCCAACAGGCGCTTCGCCTAAATCGACAGGGCCTGACCTTATCCGTGGTATGTCTACCGGGTTATGGCTTGACTACCTCGGAGTTCGCCTTGATACCAGCAAGACTGCAGATAAACACTTTGTCATTAACTTGGTCACTCCGGATAACGGCGAGCAGTATCTGGTTGAGTTGAGTAATTCGGCGCTGACCAATATCGAAGGGGTACAATCACCGCAAGCGGATCTCACCTTAACGATAGATCGCAGCGAGTTAAATGATGTGATGATGGGCGCGCAGAGTTTCGATGAAAAAATCAAAGCCGGCAAGGTGAAGGTTGAGGGCAACCGCCGTGCCATCGATGAGCTAATGGGCGCATTGGTCGAGTTCTCTATGGCGTTTGAGCTGCTGCCTGGGACACTGTCAGACACAGCCAAATAAGTCTGGATACTCTTACCGCTGATAGTCAGTTTTAATTGATTGGCGGTACGATATAACACCACGCTAAAGCTGCTGCCTTAGCGTGGTTTTTTATTAGGCCATTGGAGGTTGATAATAGGAGAGGGCATGAATCAGTGACATTATCTTATGTAAATTCATCACGCTGCCTAGATTATCTTAGGTTGATGGTCGCGACGCTAATGAGGGGGAATTTATCGTCAATAATCGGTTGATGCTATTGGTGCGGCTGGAGCAGATCAGTTACACTAGCGCCTTTGCCAGCAACCAAAGAATTTAAAATGGACAGTTTATACCCCGCTATAAAGCATATTCACCTGACGTTTATTGCCCTCAGTGTACTGTTTTTTATTGTGCGTTTTGCGCTGCACTTAAAGCAGTCGCCTATTATGGATAAGAAGTTCGTTAAGATAGCCCCGCACGTTATCGACACTTTGTTGGTGCTGTCTGGTTTAACCCTGTGTTTTATCATCAAGCAATATCCTTTCCAAGATGCATGGCTGACCGAAAAGATCGGTGGACTATTGGCTTATATTTTCTTAGCGACTATCGCGCTAAAAGCCAATCGCAACAAGCTGTTTAAAGTGTTTGCAGCCCTTGGTGCAATCGCTTGGGTAGCCTATGCAGGTAAGGTCGCCATGTTTAAACAAGCGATATTACTGAGTTAATGACACAGATGATCCTACAAGATGAGCTCTTGTTACCCGAGAGCGCGTTTGACATCACTCAGCATTTAGGTTTTTCCAATAAGAAGAGTGCTAATTGGGCCTGGCTTGAACTTGCAGGCTCAGTGCTGAGTCACTATGTGGTTGACCGTGAAGATCGATTGAATGCTCTGCTTAAGTGGTTTTATGGCGACTTAGGTTTTTGCGCTCGAGATGCTTATTTTAGTGTTGAAGCTGCCGATTTAGGCAGCTGCATACTCACTCGCCAAGGCAATAGCACAACCTTGGCCACGTTACTGATGTTACTGGCGAAACAGTTAGACCTAGTGCTTGAGCCTTTGCTACTGCCGGGCAATACAGTGCTGTGCAGTCGAATCGATAAGCAGGTGCGTTATATTGACCCATTAACGGGTCAGTCACTGACCAAGCATCAGTTACATGTTTTGGTGCGTGGCGAGTTGGGTAATGGGGCGGCCTTTAAACCGCGTTACTTAAAGCCTGCAAGTTTAAAGCGGTTATTGTCGCGCATGATCCACGAGCTTAAAGCGGGCGCGATTTTATCGAACCAGTTTGAGAGTGCGATGGAGTGTTGCAACCTGTTATTGCAATGGCATAGCGATGATCTCAACCTCAATCGTGAACGAGCCTTTATTGCACAGCAGTTAGGCTGTATCAGTGTTGCCGCCGCGGATTTACAGCATTTTGTCGACAATAGCCCGCATGATCCTGTGACTGAATTAGTTAAGCTGCAGATTAAAGAGCTAAGCGAAGATCTTGAGGTATACCATTAAAGAAAAGCTGAAGCCGTTATGGTTTCAGCTTTTTTATGTGGTTTGATGACGGCCATGACAATAGACGCCTTGCAGGGCAATCAATTATTTTATGCTGCTCGGCTCGCAATCTTGTCAGTCTTATATTGAACCGCCTGCAGTAACAGGCTAAAAACGACTCACCATTTAATCAGCAATACCATCATTAATATTTACAATAGGCTTGCATCACAGGCCAAATAAAAACGTGCTTTGATAAGCCGAATAAAACAACAAATTGATATTAAAAATAAAACTAAAAATAGATGTGAATTAGGGGGAAATATGAGCGGTACCGCATTAGTGACCAATGATGCCACTGGGCTGGGATTATTAGCAGCCATTTTAGGCTTGGTGTTTTATACCAATAGCAGTTCTCATCCATTTTGGGTGAAATTTTATCGTTACATTCCGGCGTTGTTACTGTGTTATTTCCTGCCATCACTGCTTAATTCATTTAATATTGTCGATGGCGATACCTCTAAGCTCTATTATGTGGCTTCACGTTATTTACTGCCAGCCTGCTTAGTATTATTGATCTTAAGCGTCGATTTAAAAGCGATCTTAGGCTTAGGCCCTAAAGCCATTGTGATGTTTCTCACCGGCACCGTTGGTATCGTGATTGGCGGGCCGATTGCGTTGCTTATTATCTCCAGCATTAATCCTGAGATCTTAGGTGTGAGTGGCCCCGATGCGGTCTGGCGTGGCATGACCACCTTAGCCGGTAGCTGGATTGGCGGTGGCGCTAACCAAGCGGCGATGAAAGAGATCTATGAAGCGGGCGGTAACATCTTCTCCATTATGGTGACAGTGGATGTGATCGTAGCCAATATCTGGATGGCGGTGCTGCTCTATATGGCCTCCAAAGCCAAGGAGATCGATGCCAAAACTGGCGCCGATACCCGTGCTATCGAGACCTTAAAACTTAAGGTTGAGAAGTACCATGCCGAACATTCGCGTATTCCAAGCTTACGTGACTTGATGATGATAGTGGCGGTCGGTTTTGGTATTACCGGACTGGCGCACATGTTTGCCGATTTCCTCGGGCCTTTTTTCGAAACCAACTATCCGTGGACACGTGATTACAGTTTAACGTCTAAATTTTTCTGGTTAATCGTCACTGTCACCACTATCGGTTTGGCGATGTCATTTAGCCCAGTGCGCCATTTAGAAGCCGCTGGCGCCTCTAAAGTGGCGTCGGCCTTTTTGTATATTCTGGTTGCCACCATTGGCTTGCATATGGATGTGTTTAAACTATTTGATCCGGCAAATCTTTGGTATTTCGCCATCGGTATTATCTGGATGTTAGTGCATGCCAGCTTTATGCTGCTGGTGGCTAAACTGATTAAGGCGCCGCTGTTTTATATGGCGGTGGGCAGTCAAGCCAATGTGGGCGGAGCAGCATCTGCGCCGGTTGTGGCGGCGGCATTCCACCCCGCATTAGCGCCCGTCGGTGTGTTATTGGCGGTGTTGGGCTATGCTGTAGGCACTTATATGGCATGGTTATGTGGCCAAATTTTACAGGCAGTTGCGCTATAATCGCCTGCTGCGATACCTATTTGAACAATGCTAAGGTGTGGCCTTAGCTTCTTAAGAGAGAAGTAACGATGAGTAATAAAACCATAAAGTTAGGTAGCATTGAGATTGCAAACGATAAGCCGTTTGTGTTGTTTGGCGGCATGAATGTGCTTGAATCGCGTGATTTAGCCATGCAGATCGCGGAAACCTATGCCGAAGTTACTCAAAAATTAGGGATCCCTTATGTGTTTAAGGCTTCATTCGATAAAGCCAACCGCTCTTCGGTGAACTCCTACCGTGGCCCAGGTATGGAAGAGGGGTTGAAGATTTTTCAAGAGATAAAATCGACCTTTAACTTGCCGTTGATCACCGACGTCCATGAAACTCATCAGTGTGCGCCAGTTGCCGAAGTGGTCGATGTGATTCAGTTGCCCGCGTTTTTAGCTCGCCAGACAGATCTGGTGGTAGCAATGGCCAAAACCGGTGCCATCATCAACGTTAAAAAACCGCAATTTTTAGCGCCACACGAGATGCGCCACATCATCACTAAGTTTAATGAAGCGGGTAACGATGAGATCATGCTGTGCGAGCGTGGCTCAAGCTTTGGTTACAATAATTTGGTGGTCGACATGTTGGGCATGGATGAGATGAAGCAATCGGGTTACCCAGTGATCTTCGATGCGACCCACGCCTTGCAGCGCCCGGGTGGCCGCAGCGACAGTGCCGGTGGACGTCGTGCTCAAGCCACTGAGCTTGCCCGCAGTGGTATGGCGTTAGGCTTAGCCGGTCTGTTTATTGAAGCGCATCCCGATCCAGATAACGCTAAATGTGACGGCCCATGTGCACTGCCACTGCACCAACTGGAAAACTACCTCAAGCAGATGAAGGCGGTGGATGAACTAGTTAAATCATTCGAGCCTATCGATACCAGTAAATAATAACTTAACGTCACTTTATCAAGCCTCGCCATTGCGAGGCTTTTTTTTGCCTATTTTTAAGGTTGGCTACAGCCTGATTCGGTATCGTGTTGAATATTCAGCGTTATACTCCGTGACGCCCAAAGATTGCGGCAGTGAGTATGGTTGGGGTAAGCCGAACGGTATTAGGCTGGCTATAATGAACGCTGCAATGACAGACGATAATAACAAGTACGCTTAAGTACAAGGAGTGATGATGACAACAAACACGCAGGCACCCGGCTTATTAGGGCGGGCACTGGATACCATAGAACGAGTGGGCAATAAATTGCCCGATCCGGCCATGTTATTCTTAATGTTACTGTTTGCGGTGTGGGGCCTATCGGCGCTGTTATCTGGGGTCAGTTTTGAGGCTATCGACCCTCGTACCGATGCGCCCATCATAGTCACCAACCTCTTGAGTGCTGAGGCGCTAACGCACTTTCTAACCTCCATGGTATCGACGTTTACCGCCTTTGCGCCTTTAGGTGTGGTGTTAGTGGCGATGTTGGGTGTGGGAGTGGCGGAGCATTCTGGCTATATCAATACCGCGTTAAAGCAGATGCTTAAGATAACGCCGGCTAAATTGTTAACCCCTGCTGTGGTTGTGGTGGGGATTATCTCCCATACCGCGACCGATGCGGGCTATGTGGTGGTGATCCCGCTGGCAGGGGTGATCTTTTTTACCGTAGGCCGCCATCCGCTGGCGGGGATCGCGGCAGCTTTTGCTGGTGTGTCTGGCGGCTTTTGTGCCAACTTTATTCCCTCGGGTATCGACCCATTACTGCAAAGTTTTACCCAATCGGCCGCGCAGATTGTCGATGGCGATATTCAAATTAATCCGTTGAATAACTGGTTTTTTGCCGCTTCATCGTGCATTCCGATCACCTTGATTATTTGGTATCTCACCGACAAAGTGTTGGAGCCGCGTCTTAATCGAACCCACAAGGTCAATCGCGACGCGGTAGATATTCCTGAGATGGAGCTGACAACGCCGAGCGAGCTTAAGGCGTTTCGTATCGCCAGCCTAACGATGCTGGTGGCGATTATTGGCTTTTTCTCGTTAACCCTGCCTGAAACCTCGACCTTGCGCGACGCTAACGGCTCACTCACCAGTTTTAGCGCCCCTTTGATGAAGTCGATCGTGCCATTGATTTTTATCTTCTTCCTGTTGCCTGGGCTAGTGTATGGCTATCTCACTAAGACCTTTACTCAGTCTGCCGATGTGGTGCAGGCGATGTCTAAATCGATGAGTGGCATGTCGCACTATATTGTGATGGCTTTTTTCTGCGCCCAGTTTGTTGCGGCGTTTTCAGCCTCTAATTTGGGGGCATTAATCGCGGTAGAGGGGGCTGGTGCACTCAAGGCACTCAACTTGTCAGCTGAAGTCACCATCGTCGGCATGATACTACTGGTGGGCTTTGTTAACTTATTTGTCGGCTCATCGTCAGCCAAATGGGCACTGATTGGGCCGGTATTGGTGCCCATGTTAATGCAGCTTAATATTAGTCCAGATCTGTCGCAGGCTGCCTATCGTGTCGGTGACTCGAGCTCAAATATCATCACCCCTTTGATGCCCTATTTTCCCTTGGTGGTGGTCTATTGTCAGCGATATGTGCAAGGCATAGGCATCGGCACCTTAATCGCCATGATGTTGCCTTTTAGTGTGGCATTGATGTCGATTTGGAGTGCCTGGTTATTGCTGTATTGGTCGCTTGGGTTGCCACTGGGCTTAGGAGCCAGCTATACCTACTTTTAGTTCTAGACACTTCACTCACTTGAGATTAGAACTACCACGTTGAGCAAAGAGTGACTGTGTAGCGAGCCAACAGGATAAGAAAAACGCCATGATCAACATGGCGTTTTTTTATTAGCTACGCAGGCTCTCAATCAGATAATTGAGGCTGGGGTTGTCCTCTAAGTTTGCGGTCGGGGTGACGTTAAACTTAGGGGCGATGAGCCAGTTGCGCTGCACTAGCTCATCGAGCAGATCCAGATACTGCACGCTGGTTTTTCCCACCAACAGATTGGTTAAGCCGCGGCTGCTAGAGAGCTGCAACATCTGCAGAAAACCACTGAGGTAAAGGTGGTCTTTGGTGAAACCGCCGCCGCGATAGACCCGCGCCGTCGTCACAAAAGCGTCACCTGGCTCCATACCCACCTCATCTACTAGGTAATTATGGGTGAGATAAAAATCTTGCTCTTTGAGCATAGATTCAACCGCCAATACGCGACAGGCGAGGGTATTGAGGCGTGAGTGTGCCATAAAGCCAGCCTTTAGTTCGGCCAAGATAGCCAAACCTTCCTGGGTATAGGTGGCGCCTGGTAATCCAAGGCGTAACACCTTTAAGGGCTGTTGTTTGGCATTTAAGGTGGTTGCCATGTGGACCCCCAGTTCATGCTGGATCAGCCGCTGTACCTCTGCATGGGAAAATGTCGCATGGCTGTTAACGGTCAGCTGTGGTGGCATCGAGCTCACCATGGCCCGCGCCACAATCGATGAGCTAAGGCTTACCTTGCACTGCATGTCCCATTGCTCAGCTTGTCGCTTCATGAGTTCGGTGGCGGTTTTGGCATCATATTGCTCACCAGCAACCTCAGCAATCTCTTTGGCATATAACAAGAACTTCGCATTGTTAATTGCATGCGTATCGGGGCGGCCATGATAGCGTAGCGAGTTATAAACAAAGCCTTCTTGGCCAACACTGGTCAGTAAGTCGACCTGTTCGCCGAGCTTATTGACGATATCGCTGTACATCTGTTTGAGCGCAGGATCCGAGATATTGTCTATCGGTAATCGATACAACTTATATTTAAACTCGTTGGCATCGATAGGCAACTGACGGTAGCGAAAGTTGGGCTTATAACGGCTTGGCGCGCTAAAAAAGCGTTTGCGCTCAGCAACCAAGTTGGTCGGATTGACATACTTTAAGGTGTCGACCTTTTGCGCTAAGCGAAACAGGGTAGCATCGATGTCCAGTACTGCTGGCTCTATGGCACTGCTGAGCATGTCGGCGCTACGGGTTTTACTGCGTCGATTTAACTTGCGCTGAAAATAGGCACTGGTGGCACTGAAGGCGTTTTTAAGCCCTAACTTTAAGTCATCGAGCACGATAGGATAAACTTCGCCAGTAAGTTCATCCATAAACACTTTTTTGATCTCAGTGGGTAACACTAAGGTGCGGTCAAAGTGCGCATTGGTATGGGCAATAAGGTAGCCTCTACCCTCAAAAATCGCATTAATTTTAGCGTCAACTTCAATATTGGGTAGGGTGATCTGATTGAGTTCACTCTCGAACTTTTTCACCACAGGTGCCCAACGCTCCATGTCGATTTGCGCGGTGCCGATATTGAATACTGGCACGGATTTGTCGATGCGTTTGTAATTGTACGAATGCAGGTCAAACACAATCACCATGCCAAACAAGGACTCTAGTTTGGAGATTAGCGCTTCATAGAGAAGATAAAAATCATTGTGTTTGGCTTGGCTGATCGCGCGCTGTTTGGCACTAAGCGGTTTACGCCATACCTGTTTTAACCAGGCTGATTTGTAATAGGTGCTTAAACTTTTGGGTCGATTCAGATCGTACTCAAAACGTGAGTCAGTACCCACTAATGTGATGGGTTGTGATGCAATCACCTCGTCTGTGTATGGATCTTCCTCAAAATAGCGTTCCTCAGCGCTAAGCTGACCGAGTTTGATCAGCTCATGACGCAGAGTATGGCCCGCATGGATAGCAGTACATACTACAGGCAGGTATTCTTCAATTTTAATAAAACAACCTGACGATTCGAGTTGCCCCGAGAACGCTTCGCCGCGTTTAATCAGGCCTAACATTTGCTCTAAACTATAGGTTTGCATCTTCTACCGCACGTCGATATGCACTCTTACGTTGCATCAATAAGTCTTTTGAATTGATGATGTTTTCGGCAAAATCGATCACCTGCTTTTGTAGTTTAACGCGGTTAAGCTTGTTAATACGGGTTATGCCACCTGGGCTTA
Organism: Shewanella sp. 492; assembly: GCF_059338445.1. NCBI lineage: Bacteria > Pseudomonadati > Pseudomonadota > Gammaproteobacteria > Alteromonadales > Shewanellaceae > Shewanella > Shewanella sp. 492. The sequence continues at coordinate 2,928,211 of NZ_CM181702.1, read as the reverse complement.
ACACGTTTACCTCGACCAATTTATTACCTATCACGTCTAGGCCGGTAAAGTAGAGACCATCGCGCACCAGTTTAGGGCCAATCGCGGCGCACAATTCGCGCTCTTCGCGGGTGATGGTGTGTTTGACGACGGTACCCCCGGCGTGCACGTTAGAGCGAAATTCACCGCTGGCGGGGACGCGTCTCATGGCACCAATCGGTTCGCCATTGAGCATTAAGATGCGTTTATCGCCTTCCTCGGCGCCTTCGATGTAATCTTGTAAGATCACGTAGTTACTCTGATCATCCGTGCCAATATAAAAGTCGAGTAGCGAGCTAAAGTTCTGCCGTGCGCTTTTTTCAATGACAATAACTCCGTGACCGCCAAAACCGTTTAAGGGTTTAAGGATCATCTTGTCGCTGTCACTCTCTTCGAGTACGCGTTGCAAGTAGTCACGGTTTTTGGATACGTGGGTGGTAGGAATATAGCGACTCGCCGCACCACTCATGCTGGCGGTGTACAGTTTGTTATTGGCAACCCTTAACCCTTCAAGATCGTTAATGATCAGGGTGTCACCTTTTACCGAGTCGAGAAAGTTTAACGCTAAGTTGTCCAGTGGTGGGTTAGCGCGCATAAAAATGCAGTCAAACCCAGCCATTGGCAGACGCGCCTTATGAAACTCAACTGAGCGATAAAAGCGCGGAATATTATCCGGAATTTTCATGCCCTTTTTGATGATTTGGCAGAACCCGTAGACGCTACTGTCTCGAATGGTTAAACCACTGGTGGTGGTTATGGCAACGGTGTGACCACGCTGAGCGCACTCATGAACTAGTCTTAGGGTAGTATCGGATTCAGCATCGATACGTTCCCACGGGTACATCAAAAAGCAAATGTGCATCTTAGTTAAGCAACCTCATCTTCCGGGTGTGATTCTACATAAGTGTATTGTTCAACACGCTGATTAACAGTGCTGTTGAGCGTGTGAAATTTCTTTGGCTCTCGTGTGAGTTTTAGGTATTTCATCCACACATGTTCGAGCTTAGTATTGGCTTTATTAGGGTGTTTTAGCACCTTAATAAAATGTTTTTCCTCTGCAGTCTCAGGGTCTAATTGCCCGGCCTCGAAGGCTTGCATTGTGTCGCCGTATAGACTTAACAATTCCGCTTCGGATAAGGTAAATTCTCCTGACTTGCTGAACCCTCTTGGAAAGTTTTTGTCATCAAAAAAACGCTTTTGACCAAAACGGAATGACTCTTCTGACATGGCAACCTCTAACTGTGATTTAAACGCTTTAACTACAGGGATATTCGATCGCGAAATTATGTTTTTTGGGGGCAAAAGAGAAACAAAACATTTTTGTCGTCACCATCAGGATTAGTTGTTATTCTCTCGGTCAAATCGATAGAGAGACCAAAATGGACGTCAAAGTATTTAAAACGTTTTTAGAAGTTGCGCAAACCCGCCATTTTGGCCGCGCCGCTGAGAACTTATATATTACCCAAGCTGCTGTTAGTGCTCGAATTAAGCAGCTAGAGTCTTTTTTTGATTCAGCACTTTTTATTCGAGACCGCAACAGCATTAAATTGACCTCGGCAGGCGAGCGTTTAGTCGGTTATGCCCATGTGATGGTCAATACCTTAGAGCAAGCCAAAAATGAGTTAGCCTTAACCAACAATAAAGCGCTGCAACTGACCATGGCGGGGACGCCTAACATTTGGGATGCCTATTTGCAGCACTGTTTAAGCAAGGTGACAGATGCCTTTGGTGGCTATGGCTTTATGGCACAGGCGCTCAGCCGTGAGCAGCTTAATCGCAACCTCATTGAGCGCACCTTAGATATGGCGTTTGCCTTTGACCCACTAAAGTCAGACGAATTAGTCTGTAAACAGGTAGCCGATTTAGTGCTGGTGCTAGTGTCGACATCGCCGTGCACTAAAGAGCAGGCATTAGCGGATAAATATGTGTATGTGGATTGGGGCACACGTTTTGCCTCAGAGCACGCCGAGCGTCATCATTGTGCGGTGCCGCCGTATTTACGCACCTCGACTGGGCGCATCGCGCTTGACTTTATTCTCGATAAAGCGGGCGCGGCTTATCTGCCGTTATCGATTGTTGAGCCTTTTTTGGCATCAAAGCAGCTGTATCGTGTTGCGGACGTCGAGCCTTGGCATCGGCCTATTTATCTTTCTTATCGCAAGGATAGCAGCTCATTAGAGGCGATCACTAAAATCCAAGAGCTGGTAAAAGAGATTGATCCCCTGACGGCATATACGCTGCAACAGATAGGGCAAATGCGTTAACCCATATCTGTAACTTATCGTTTACCCTGGCGGCGTTTATAGGCAATCGCAATGCAGAGCGCCGCGCCTCCCCAAGTGAGCGTTAATGCAAGACACATCATAATTAAGGCACTGTTACTCATGGCGGTTATCTCCTTTAGTCGATGATGTTGGGGGGCTCTGGTGCCACAGTCCATGATGACGTGAGCGCTTACTGGCAAAATCGATCAATAGCGCAAATAGCAACATGGCCGCCACCAGTCCCCAGCCCAACAGGAGTTGGTCGGCAATAGGGTAATCACCGTAGCCATTAGTCAGGGTGTTATAGAGGTTCTTAGCTAATATAGTGGCTAAAATGGCGGGGCTTATTATCTGTAAACAGATCTCTAACCAGCGCCCGACATGGAACTCAGAGCAATGATTAGCGTGGCGCCTGACTAAATTGACCTTTAACATCCAAGTGATAATCAGCAGTTCTACTAGGCAGCTCATTAACAGGGCGATGTTATTAATAAAGTAATCGACCAGATCCAGCAGTAGCAGTCCACCACTGGTGGCAAAGGCCATCGACACCAGATAACCGACCGCGCACACGATTATGGCCGCCGTTTTTCGTGGCAGATGAAACTTGTCGATGATCGCGCTGATAACCGCTTCTATGATAGAGATGTGTGAGCTTAATCCTGCGATAACTAAGGCCACAAAAAACAGCGGCCCAAGCAGTTGTGGCAGTGGCATCAAATTGATGGCCGTCGGGATGGTCACAAAGGCAAGTCCGATGCCTGAGCTGACCACTTCGGTCAAGGGCTTCATCTGCTGCTCAGCCATGTAACCGAGCACCCCGAAAATCAATATGCCCGCCAAAATAGAGAAGCCACAATTGATCAGCACTGTCATAAAGGCATTATTGTTAATGTCGGCTTTGGTGGGCAGGTAGCTGGAGTAAGCTAGCATAATGGCAAAGCCGACGCTTAAGGTGAAAAATATCTGCCCATAAGCGGCGGACCAGACTTGAATATCCAATAACCTACTAAAATCGGGCTCAAACAAGTAGTTAAGACCCGATAGCGCGCCGGGTAACAATAGCACTCGGGTGATCAACACCAACACCATAATAAATAGCATGGGCATCATGATTTTACTCGCCCGTTCAATGCCGCCTTTAACTCCGGTGAACACCGCCATTGTGGTGATGGCCCACGCTAAGCTCATGGCGGCAGCGATGCCCCACTGGAACTGCCCCAAATTTGTTGGGGAGTTATTACCTAGCTGTAAATACTGCTCAAAGAAGAAGGCGTTTGGATCATCCCCCCAACTCTGGCCGAAAGAGAAGCCTAAAAAAGAGATGGTCCAGCCGATAATGGCCACATAATAGACCGCGATGATGGCGGCAATAAACACTTGAAACCACCCCAACCACTCGAGGCGGAGCCCTAAGCTGGTGCCCAGCTGACTAAAGATGCGCGGGGCGGTTTTTTTGAGTTTATGACCTAGGCTAAACTCCATGATCATAAATGGGATGCCTGCGGTGAGCATGGCAAACAGATAGGGCACAAAGAAGGCGCCGCCGCCATTTTCGTAAGCCATATAGGGAAAGCGCCAAATATTGCCCAGCCCAATGGCTGAGCCCACTGCGGCTAAGATAAACCCCACCCTCGAATTCCATTGCTCTCGCTTCATCACTCACCTCGTGTCAGGCTGGTCCGTTAGTGCCTTAATTAACTGTAGCCGTTAATCCATGGATGAGTATGGAAAACACATTAAAACAAAGACAAGCAGTGAAGTGTGCAGCGTAAATTCGGTTAGCTCGAGCGCTGTTCAAGCGTCGTCAACTGCTGATAGATAGCCTGATTATGGGGCGTAGGGATACCATGAGCGGCTGCGCGATGGATAAGATAACCTGTTATGGCATCGATTTCGGTTGGTCGCCGATGGGCAATATCTTGATACATCGACGAGAAGTTATTGGCGGTTAAGTGAATAACGTCAAATACCCGCGCAATGAGGGGAGCTCTGGTAAGGGGCACTTGCTCAGCCTGAGCCACCAAGATCACCTCATCGAGCAGTCCTAAGATGGTGTGACGATATTCAGGGGCCGCCAATGCCCCATTGCGGCATTGATAAATAGCGGTTAAGGGATTTATAGCAATATTGACCGCCAATTTCTGCCATAGCATAGGAATAATGTCGTTACACCACTGGCTATTGGGAATGGCATTAAGTAGATAGGCTTTCGTCGTTTGCGTCAGCTCCTGGCCGCTAAACAAGCCAAGCTGAGTAAGGCCTGCACCGGTTTGACGCACCTGCCAGCGCTGCTGCTTTAACGCCCCTTGCGATGTGGTGCCAAGGCAGAGGGTTCGCCCGTTGAGATGGGGCGCAAGGTCTAGGTGTGGGCCCATGCCATTATGCAGCAATAACAGTTGGCACTCTCGATTAAGGCGCGGCAGCAGCGGTTTGAGAGTATCAATGACTTGATAGGCTTTGACGCAGACAATCAGTAGCGTGATGTGCTTTAAGTCAGCCTGCGCATCATCGCTGTTAGGGCTGATAACTTGAGCGGTGCGGGTTGATGAGACACCGTTTAGGTCGGTAAATTGCAGCAAGGTAGGCGTATTGTCGGCGCTAGCTTGTTGCCGGCCGATCAGCAGCGGCGCTTGTCCTACGCTGGCGAATTGATGAAACAGTAACTGACCGATAGCCCCAGCGCCGACAATAGCAATGTTGGGCTGGCAGTGGACAGGCTGGCTTTGCGGCGTGATTTGAGGGCTCGTCATTCGCTCAACTTTGCTGTAACGCACTGGCTTTAAGGTAACGCCGATACAACCACAAGCCGCAATAAAACAGCATGACGCCGAGCATGTCAGCGATAAAGTCGCCGAGTGAGGCGCTGCGATAAGGCAGGCGCGATTGCACCGCTTCGATAAAGCAGGCGTAAGCGGCGAGTATTGCAGCCAGACCATACCATTTAGGCTCAAAGGCCAAATGGGTGAGTAGGGCTAGGCAGAAAAAGCTGCCTAGATGGCCAATTTTATCTAGATTGGGGATCGCTTGCGAATAACTCGGGCGAGAAAAGACTAAATAACTGATCACCAGTAAGGCGATAAGTAGGGCGATTTTAAAAATGAGTTTTCTTGAGTTCACAGGTCACGATACATCAGCGAATTTTAGCAATCATAGGAAAATGTCACCCTAAAGTCATTAATAATTAAGTCTGAGTCGTTCGCGCTAGCGTTAACTTTTTTTGCCCCCACTGACTGCAAAAAGGTAAACTAGCGCCATTAGATTGAGCGGCGAGATGAGGAATAAACATGCCATCAATGGATATCGTATCGGAAGTGAATGAAGTTGAACTACGTAATGCGGTCGATAATACCCGTCGAGAGCTGAGCACTCGGTTTGATTTTCGCAACGTTGAAGCTGAAATTACCTACAAAGATCATCAGGTGACTTTGGCCTCAGAGTCAGATTTTCAATGCCAACAACTGCTCGATATGTTGCGTAACCAATTGAGTAAACGCAATGTCGATCCGGCTTCGATGGAGGTCGCCGATAAGGCGATCCACAGCGGTAAAACCTTTTCGCTTAAAGTGACCTTTAAAGAGGGCATCGAAAGCCTAGTGGCGAAAAAGCTGGTTAAACAGATTAAAGATAGCAAGCTTAAAGTGCAGGCAGCGATTCAGGGTGACTCGGTGCGAGTGACGGGTAAGAAGCGTGATGATTTACAGGCGGTAATGGCATTGGCCCGCGAATCGGATTTAGGCCAGCCATTCCAGTTTAATAACTTCCGTGACTAACATGCTGTCGCACCAGATGACATCTCATCGTGCGTAAGCGTATCAGGTCTAAGTACATCAGGTTTAAGCGCATCGACTGCGGCTTTAACTAAGCCCAACCTGCCCGCGATTATAAAAAGCCCCGCGTGAGTCATCACGTGGGGCTTTTTATGGCTGTAAGCCTAATATCGACCTTATCGAGCATGGATTACTGCAGGTTAGTGCTCTGCTTTCGCGGCCGCAGATTTTGGCTCTGTACTGGCTTGGGACGCACTTAAATCATCACTCGGATGGGGCGCGAATTTCTGCACCAACACAATTAAGCCCAATACGGGAAAACCAATAACACTGGCCGCAACAAAAAAGTTGATATAGCCGAAAGCGTCGATATAGGCTCCTGAAAATCCGGCAATAAACTTAGGGAATAACAACATAATTGATGACAGCAATGCATATTGTGTCGCGCTATAGCCGCTACTGGTCAAGCTAGAGAGGTAGGCAATAAAGGCCGCGGTGGCGATGCCCGCGCTGAAATTATCGATGGAGATCACCGCCGTTAACAGATTAACGTCATAACCTATCATCGCCTGATAGGCAAATAACAGGTTTGTGAGAGCGACCATCAAGGCGCCTAAAAATAATATCTTCATGGTGCCATAACGGGCCAGTAATACGCCACCCGCGCCCGCACCAACTAAGGTCATGATTAAGCCATAAACCTTACTGATGGCGGCGATTTCAGCCTTGGAAAACCCCATGTCGACATAGAACACATTCGCCATGATCCCCATGACGATATCTGAGATACGATAGCAGGAGATCAACAGTAAGATGAGCATGGCGCTGTAGCCATAGCGTTTGAAAAAGTCGATAAAGGGTAAAATACTGGCGGTATAAAACCATGAAAGTGCCGCAGCCACCACTCTATGATGACGCTTAGCGAGGGCAATGTTAAGCTCTGCTTCTTTAGCGTCAGCCTCTTTAGTTTCCACCAGGGGCTCTTTACTCATTAAGGTGGTGATAATGCCGACAGACATCAGCGCGGCCATCACCAGATACGCGGTTTGCCATGAAGCAAGATCATAGGCTTCGCTACTGGGGCCGACCCATGCGGCGATGGTTAAGGCGCCAGCTGTAGCCACAATCATGGCGCTGCGGTAACCCACTTGGTAGGCGGCGGCCAGCGCAGCTTGCATTTTTACTGGTGCTGAGTCGATACGAAAGGCATCAATCACAATATCTTGCGTCGCTGAAGCAAAGGCCACCATAAGCGCAAAGAGTGCCAAGCGTTCCAGATCTTGTACCGGATCACTCTGGCTCATGCCCAAAATAGCGACCACTAATATTAACTGGGCAAACAGCATCCATCCGCGTCGTCGGCCGAGTAAGCGGGTAAAGAGGGGGAGTGAAAGGCGATCAACTAAGGGCGACCAAGCCCATTTAATGCCATAGGCTAAGGCTATCCAACTAAAATAACCGATGGCGGTTCTGTCGATACCAGCTTCACGTAGCCAGAAGGAAAGAGTGGAAAATACCAGCATTAAAGGCAAGCCGGCAGAAAAGCCTAACAACAGCAGAATTAACACCCGCTTGTGACAGTAAATAGAGAGGGCGTCTTTTACATGAGAAAGGGTCACAGACATACAACAGGTTTACAGTAAGGTGAACTTAGCTTAAACGCTACGGCGGCAAATAAAAAGCGAAAATCGGCCATAAAAAAGCTCAGCCTATACGGGCTGAGCTTTTTTAGACGTTATCATGATAAAGAGCAGGGCCTGTTACCGATACAGCCACTTGGACATTGGCCGCCAAGACTCAAGAAGTCACAGCATTCGTCTATTTGCTTGCGCAAAAATTGATTGCCGCGAATACTCCAGTCAGGCCATTTGTTGAAGGCATGTATTAGGTGCCAAAACACTTTCTCCATATCACTTTGCGCATCACCCTGATGATTGAACTGCTGCCATTCTTCAAGGGTGTCCCATAAATAAAGCTGGATCTCATTGAAATCGAGTTGATTATTCAAAAACGCTTTTCCATATAGAGCCAACTGGGGCGCTTTATTATCGATGAACTCATTAGGGGTCACCGTTCGCCTCCTTGCTGCTACACCGAAGTAAGTATAGTCAGCCATTTTTTGTTATTGCAATTTTATCCATCTCATCAGCCGTCGGCGAAATATGCTGCTGTGGCGCTAGATTAGGATAACGCGATTCTGCTTGAGTATTGTGGCGCTAGGGGATATGCGCCACTTTGATTGGTCGACTTTGTGATGAGGCTAACGCTTATTTTTGTGGCCACTATTTGCGCGGCAACGACCTTTAACGCTAACGACTTTCGGGGCAACTATGCTCGCGGTAATAGCGTTGCCTTGGTTAAGATTATTGGCGTAACAGGCACATCGGGCCATCCGAGCTTGCTATTGATAGCCGTGGGTTGCTGCGCCATGGCTTCAAGCACCGCCATGCCCTCGGTCACTTCACCAAATACGGCATAGCCCCAGCGGCGTTTAGAGGGATCTAAGCGTTTGTTATCGGACACGTTAAAATAAAACTGCGCCGTGGCCGAGTGCGGATCATTTTCCCGAGCCATGGCGATGGTGCCTAGGCTGTTACTCAAGCCGTTACCCGCTTCATTGACTATGGGATTATCGGTCGGCTTTTCGTTAAATCTTGGGTCGAGTCCGCCACCTTGAACCACAAAGTCGGCAATCACCCGATGAAACAGGGTGTTGTCATAATGCCCTTTTACGACATAGGTGAGGAAGTTATCGACTGTGATAGGCGCGCGTTGACGGTCGAGCTCAACCACAATGTTGCCCATGCTGGTTTGCAGCTCTACCTTAGGGTAAAGGGTGTCAGCTTGTATATCGACCGCATGGGCCATGCTGCACAGCGACAGTAAAACCCATGCCAATATCCACTGTTTCATCTATTGCTCCTCGATGGGCTTATTGCTGAATAAACTGATTGAGTTCGGGATCGTTAATGATTTTGCCGGTTAAATCGTTCAATAGATCGTTGACGGCTAGCTCTAATGTGGCGAAGTCGGCGCTCAGCGGCCCCGATACCATATTGCGCGCGGTATACCGCTTGGTGAATGTTTGGCTGCTATTTGTGGCAATAACGTTGATGATAATGTCATTGCTGGCTTCATAGCCAAACGTGGTCTCATTGACGTCGGTTAAGAGTTTCTCTAATTGCAGCTGCATATGGTTAGTGGCAGCAGGGTCAATTTGGTAACCGGCTTGGCTAAATCCTTGACGAAAAACCGCATCGAGCTGTTGACGCGGCGCTTCCGATGGGCTCACTAAGCGTGCGGCATCACCATCATGATTGAATCGGGCGACAAAGTTGGCCGAGCGAGTATCGATCATTTCAATGGCAATCGGTTTGGCTGCCATCGTGTGGGCGCTGATGGCTGGCAGCTGTGGATTCAATGCCATGTGAGTGGGGGCGTTACTGGCACACCCAAACAAAATGCCTGCGGTGGCGATAAGTAAAGTTAAGCGTCGCATAGTGGTGATTTTTATAGTCAAAAGGTGGCATCAGCATACCAGAATCGGCCGTCGATTCCACTGTTAAGCACGCCCCCTTGAGGGGGCTGATGACGTGATATGTTACGTGTTTGTTACTTTGGGCTGTTAACTTACCTTAGAAACCGTTAGAGTAAAAAATCGATAGCAAAAAACCGTGCTCAGCGCTGCCTAATCCCTTGCCATGTTATCCCGGCGCCTTGGGGGATTTGCTCAGTAGCAGCGCTTGTTTATGGTTAAACCTGAACAGTTAATGCGAGGTTCCAGTGACAGAGTTAATCTCCCCTGCGGCGCCAGAGAGCCTGATATTACCCTCAGGAGAAGTCCAGTTTGGCCACTTTGATGGTCCCGTTGACTCTTTGGGACTGGCGCACTTTGAGTACCGCAATAACATGGATAAGCTGGCAAGTCGCTGGGCGCGGCATTTTCATTTTAAGCAGTTTCAATTTGTGTCGCTCCTCACGCCCCGATATGTGATTGGTGTGGCGTTGGCCGATATTGGTTATGTGGGCAGCGCCTTTTGTTATCTGTACGATATTGCGGCCAATACACTGGTTGAAACCACTTGGCTCAAACCGTTCGCCAAGGGGATGTCGATGTCGCCATCGCCTCGTCAGGGTAAAGCGTGCATTGGCGGTCGCCGCGGCAGTATTACTTTTAATCTGGTCGATGGCTTATGGCAATTGAGCCTAGAGACGCCACAGATAAGCGCCGAGCTTGAGCTGCATCCTTTGGCGCTGAGCTTGCCAATGGCGATGTGCACCCCAACAGGCTATAACGGCTGGACCTATACCCAAAAGCACAACGGCTTGATCCCCAAAGGGCGACTGACCATTAAGCATGAGCCGCAGCCGCTTAACAATGCACTAGCAGGTTATGACTATTCTGCAGGCTATATGCGCCGCGAGACCAGTTGGCGCTGGGCGAGCATTAATGCTCGAGTGGGTGATACCATCATAGGGCTTAACTTAGCGGCAGGGGTTAATGAAACTGGCGCCACAGAAAATGTATTGTGGATTAACGGGGCGCGGCATCTATTGGGGCCTGTGCAATTTGATTTTTTACGCAACAGTGATCATATGAGCGATGACTGTTGGCGAATAACGTCACTTGATGGACGGGTGGATCTGCGTTTTAAGGCGCGTAATGGTCGTCAGGAAAAACTCAATTTATGGCTATTACAGAGTAATTTTCGCCAGTACATAGGTCACTTTGAAGGCGAGGTTATTGATGGTGAAGGCCAGCGGCATCATTTGCAGCAGGTGCTTGGTTTAACTGAAGATCATTTTGCGCGCTGGTAAGAGCCGATGCGCAGGTTGATTTTATTAACGATTGAGCGGGATAGAAAAGATGGATTTTGATTGGTTGATATCACACCCTGAAGTGTTGCTCTTGGCCTTAGCGCCGATTTTCTTTATCTGTCTCTTACTCGAGTGGCAGTTTGGCGCTCGGTTGGGCCGCTTGCCGGCGAATGCGGCTTACCATTGGCCCGAAGTGTTATGTAACTTTACCTTAGCGGCGCTGCATCAAGCCAGCGACATCCTTACTGGTTTGCTGGTGGCTCACGTCTATCTGTGGGTATTTGGTTGGCGCCTGTTTGATATTGAGATGGGCGTCGTCAGCTTTATTGCCCTTATCATCGCCCAAGACTTTTGCTATTACTGGTTTCACCGCGCCAGCCACAGAGTACGCTGGATGTGGGCGGCCCATGTGGCGCACCACAGCTCAGAGCATATGAATTTTAGTACGGCGTTTAGGCAGAGTTTAATGTACCCATTGGCAGGCATGTGGTTGTTTTGGCTACCGCTGGTTATTATGGGTTTCGATCCCAACTGGGTGGTTTTTGTGGTGCTATTGAACTTAGGTTTACAGTTTTTTGTTCACACTCAAGCGATTAAATCCCTTGGGCCGCTAGAGTGGATCTTTAATACCCCATCGCATCATCGAGTGCACCATGGTCGCAATGCGCAATATATTGACAAAAACTATGCCGGCGTGTTGATCATTTGGGACCGATTGTTTGGCACTTATGTTAAAGAGGAGGAGACGGTGGAGTATGGCATCACTAAGCCAATTAATAGCGTTAACCCTTTGGTGGTCACCTTTGCTGAGTGGCGCGATATGTTAGCCGAGGCCTTCGCTAAAGGGCTTAGCCTGAGGCAGCGTTTAAAGGTGTTATTTGCGCCGCCAAGCACAGCGGCGCAAACCACAGCAATGCCCATGGCTGCGGGTACAGAGCCTGATGCGGCGCAGGCAAATAAGGCACGTTAATCGTTTGATTTAGCTTTATTAACCTGTTTTTTGGCTTGTAAAATCACAAATTTGCCGTTGGATGCCACAGTGGCGCAGTTTTTAAAGATGCGCTGCAGTTTAACGTGGTACGCCAAATGACGATTACCTACCACATGTAAGATCCCGCCATCGCCGAGTCGCCTAAAGGCATCTAAAAACATCTGCCAAGCAATATGGTCAGTGATGGCTTCGCCTTGGTGGAACGGCGGATTACATAAGACTAAATCGGGCTGAACCTCATAGTCCAAATGGGTTAAGCAGTCATCCCAATGAAAGCTGGCTTGCTCGCCCTCAAGGTCTGGATTAGCCAGTTGATTTAGCTGCCAGTTATTGCGAGCAGAGGCGATGGCCATCTCGGAGTCATCGACAAAGTGAAGCCGGGCATCAGGAAACAACTGTTTGGCCCTGAGTCCCAATATTCCGTTACCACAGCCTAAGTCGACAATGGAGTTAAAATCACCTTGAGGCATATTGTCTAGCATGATCCGCGCGCCAATATCGAGTTTGTTGGCGGCAAAGACATTGCTTAAATTGCTGAGCGTTAATTGATATTCAGGCACATTCCAGCGAGTATCTGCTGGCAGCGGGCGGGCGATGCCATCACTGATGCAGGTGATAACGCGGGTCTTTTTCCAGGTGAGGCTGGCCGTCGCTGGGCCTAAATGCTGCTTGAGTAGTTGCAGCAGCGCCTTATTTATCGATTTGGCTTTGGCGCCAATATAGACTGTGGTGCCCTTGGTGAGCACCTGAGATAACCTGTCGAGTTGATGGGCCAAATAGTTAAGGTTTTTGGGTAATTTCATCAACACCAATTCAGGGCGCTGCGGTAATACATCGCGGCTATTACACCATTGAATATTATCGTCAGGCAGTTGGTTACGGCCAAGATTTTGTAAGGTGCCTAGCTGGCTGGTTTTCGCATCGGTTTCTACAAGCAATGGCCAAGCGCTATTTTGGTGAGTCAGGGCGCAGGCTAAGGCGCCAAAATTATCATTAATAATGGCAGTGCGACATACAGTTTGCTGTTGCTCAGTTAAGTGTTTAATCAAGTGCTCATCGGCGGCGTCCCAGGCCTGCAGGTTAGATTCCTGCTTGGCGGGATAACGATAAAGTTCAAGTTCGATATCGGCGACGGAGAATTGAGTTGTCATGACTGCACTGCTACGTTGAATTTGGGGGCGCGATTATCGCAGATTTCCCCCATCAGGTATAGTTAAGCTAGCGCACCGTTGACGTGAGTAACCCCTAGGCTTACTACGTTAAGCTCTGGATGCATTTAATTCACTGCTCGAAATAATCAGGTGTAACGATAATGATTGAAGAAGCCAGAGTGCATCAACCGGGTCTGGATTTAGAGGATCAAGCCCAAGCTTCCCATAGTAGTGTGCCGTTTACCTTAGTAGAAGGGTATCTTTCAATGGCGCAGCAACAGGCATTGTGGCAAGAGTCACTGGATTACCCTTTTAATCGTCCGCATATCCAAGTATTTGGTCAGTCACATGCGATCCCGCGCAGTCAGGTGTGGTTTGGTGATAAGGGCTGTGATTATCGTTATTCGGGATTATTTATTGAGGCATTGCCTTGGCCTAAATATGCCCAGCGTTTACAGGCAAAGCTTGCCCGAGAATGGCGGTTAAACAGCAATGGCGTGCTGGTAAATCGTTATCAAGATGGGCAAGAGTCGATGGGCTGGCACAGCGATGATGAGCCTGAAATAGCGCCTGGCAGCGATATTGCCTCGGTCACCTTAGGAGCAAGTCGCGATTTTTTACTGCGCCATAAACAGACAAAACAGAAGATAAGCTTAAGCTTGCATAGTGGCGATCTGCTGATCATGCACTGGCCAATGCAAGCGTATTGGCAGCACAGTCTGCCTAAACGGTTAGGGGTTAAGCAAACGCGGCTTAATTACACGTTTAGGCAATTAACACCTAACTTTCACCAAGCTTGATGGTCTTATTTTGACGTGGTTGTGGACACTTCTTCGTTATTCGCCCGTTTGCTGTTGATAAATTTAGCGACCAACTGGTCTTATCACTGACTTTTGTTAGCCAGCTCTCACTTCGACATAAGTGAATGTTTTATGCTCAGTAAGCTATGGGAGCATTTATTGGAGCCAGCTGATGCAAAAAATGATGATTACAACCGTTGTGGGCAGTGTTACCCCTGGGGTGATAAAAGCCTTAGCCGATACCACACGCGCTGTAGGCGGCGAATGGGTCACCAGTAAGGTGATTAAGCTCGATAGCCAGTTTGCTGCCCTGTTGAAAGTGGCAATCGCAGTAGATGGAATCGCTGAACTACAACAAGCGTTTGCACAAAAATTTCCACAGTTACTGTTTAACTATAGCGATCAAGCGTTGTCACCACCTCAGCATACGCGCATATTAAAATGCAATGTCGATTGTCGCGATCGCCCAGGATTGACCCGTGAAATTGTCGACCTCCTGTCCAATCTAAACCTAGAGATTGAGCATATGGAGTTTAATCGAGTCCATGTTTCGACAATTGGCCAAACGGTATTTTCATCTCAGCTAGCTATCATCGTGCCAGATGAGGTGAGTGATGCCAGTGTGGTTGAGTTATTGGAAGGTGTGTCAAAGGATGCCCGGGTGAGTTTGGGCTGATGGTTGACCTTTTGGCGTCAGCGCAGTAATCTGCCGCCATCATTTTTGTACTCAATTGAGACAATGGCTATGTCCGTCAAACAGATTATTATTGAAAAGCTTACCGCTGCATTATCTCCTGTTTATCTGGAAGTGATTAATGAAAGCGACAATCATCATGTGCCGCCCAATTCAGAAACTCATTTTAAGGTGATTATTGCCAGTGAGGCATTTGAAGGGCAGCGCTTGATAGGGCGTCACCGCAGTGTCAACCAAGCCTTAGCGGATGAATTTGCCAATGGCTTGCACGCCTTGTCTATGCATACTTTTACACCGAGCGAGTGGCAGGCCGAAGCAGAAATACCTAATTCTCCTAAATGCCGCGGTTAATAACCGAGCCCACATCGCATGACTCATTCATTAAAGCGCTTATCACTAAGCGCTTTTTTATTGGTAAATCACTTAAGCTTTATTACTCATCACTCTTCGCCGTATCTTGGTTGGTATAGAACGCAGGATCAATTTATCGCCGCACCGTATTTGTTTCTGGTGGAGAAGGTGCGCCATGGCGTTGGGTTAGCATGAGTGAGCTCGCCAAGGGTTGCAATCTTAGTCGCAGATACTTTACATCCGATTAACCGTGACGCATATTAAGTCCAGCGTAATACTGAGCAGTGTTGATTCACCGCTATTTTAGTTGAGTTTAGGTGCCTCTCGCCATAAGTCATCATGGTTTGAGTCGCCATAAGGAGATAAAAGCAATGCCGTTACTAGATAGTTTTACCGTCGATCATACTCGCATGCATGCCCCTGCGGTGCGAGTGGCTAAAACCATGAAAACCCCCAGTGGCGATGCGATCACGGTATTTGATTTACGCTTTTGTATTCCGAACCAAGAGATCTTAAGTGAGCGCGGTATTCATACGCTGGAGCATCTGTTTGCCGGCTTTATGCGTGATCATCTTAATTGCGATAAGGTTGAGATTATTGATATTTCGCCTATGGGCTGCCGCACCGGTTTTTATATGAGCCTTATTGGTACGCCATCAGAATCAGTCGTGGCGGATTGTTGGTTAGCGGCGATGGAAGATGTGCTTAAAGTTAAGCAGCAGTCAGAGATCCCTGAGCTCAATGAATATCAATGTGGTACCTATGAGATGCATTCGCTAGATCAGGCTAAAGAGATCGCCCGCAACATTATTGCGTCCGGAGTGAATGTTAATAAAAATGATGAGCTAAAACTCAGTGATGAGATCCTCAAAGGGCTGTAATTAAGCGACCATTTTATAATGATAAAAGCAGCTGTGGCTGCTTTTATGTTATCTATATATTGGCTTGCCGACATTCATTATTGCTCGTTAAATCACATGCCCTATTTTGGTTGTTGCTAAGGTGAGCTGGTGCTCACTTTGGTATTTATTTACGCAGTTATGGGGTCTTGCTGCTGATTTTTTCAGCGAACGTTCGGCGAGTTCGGCTAGACCTTAGTCTAATTTTTATGCAAACGATAACTTGGTGTTACTTAATTATTGAGCCAGAGTTTTACCTACTTTTTGACTCGCTCAAATGCTATAACCCTGCTAGGACAAGGGGCTAAATTAATTCGGCTTAATCTAATGATTAAAAAAACATAGAATTGTGATCAACTGCCCACAATAAAAATCCCGCTTTCCTTTTAAAACACCTGTATTTGCCATGGCGATAACTATTTATTTACGGTAAAATGCGCCCGACCAGCGTGATTGCGATCGCATTTCTGTAATAAATCTGCGCTAGCTCAATGAGATAGGATTTGCTTGAAGCTTCTCTCATTTAGCAGGAACGCGACGCATTATCTTTCCTTCATAACGTAGTGCTTGTGGATATGATTACAATAAAGAAAGGATTGGACCTACCTATAACAGGTGGACCAGAGCAAGTTATCCATAATGGCCCAGCCATTAAACATGTAGCTACTTTGGGTGAAGAGTATATTGGCTTACGTCCCACCATGAAGATCAAAGTGGGCGACAAAGTGCAAAAAGGTCAGGTGATTTTTGAAGACAAAAAGAATCCTGGCGTTAAATATACTGCTTTAGCCAGTGGCACAATTTCAGACATTAACCGGGGCGCTCAGCGTGTTCTTCAGTCGGTTGTCATTGCAGTGGAAGGGGACGATAGCGTTGCCTTTGCTAAATATGATGCATCTGCTTTAGACTCTCTTGACCAGCAACTGGTGCGTGACAACTTGATTGAATCAGGTTTATGGACCGCACTTCGCACTCGTCCCTTCAGTAAAGCACCTGCCGTAGATTCTTCTGCCGCTGGTATCTTTGTCACCGCTATCGATACTCAACCTCTTGCTGCCGATCCTGTCGTTATCATTAACGAGCACAAGGAAGATTTTGCTAATGGCTTAAAAGTCTTAGCCAGATTGACCGAAGGAAAAGTATATCTGTGTAAAGCGCCTGGTGCTGATATTCCAGCTGCCAATGCACAGGTTGAAGAGTTTGCCGGTCCGCATCCTGCGGGTCTTGTCGGTACCCATATACATTTTGTCTTACCAGCATCTGCAAAACGTACTGTTTGGCATATCGGCTACCAAGATGTGATCGCTATCGGTCAACTGTTCACTACGGGTGAGTTAAATACCCAGCGTGTGGTTGCTGTTGCCGGTCCTAAGGCGCTTAAGCCTAGATTGGTTCGTACCTTAGTGGGTGCATCGACGGTTGAGCTGACCGCAGGTGAAATGGCGGATGGTGATGTTCGTGTGATTGCCGGTTCCATTTTAAATGGTAAAACCGCCGTAGGCGCACACGCTTATATTGGTCGCTTCCATAACCAAGTATCACTACTTGAAGAAGGCAGACAGCAAGATTTTATCGGTTGGGCTATGCCTGGTGCTGATAAGTTCTCAATTACGCGTGCGTTTTTAGGCCATTTGTCACCTTCACGTCTGTTTAATATGACGACCAGCACAGGTGGTTCAGACCGTGCTATGGTGCCAATCGGTAACTATGAGCGTGTCATGCCTCTGGATATTCTTCCTACCATGCTATTACGTGACCTAGTGTCAAGTGATGTCGATGGCGCCGCTGCGTTAGGTGCGTTGGAGTTAGATGAAGAAGATTTGGCACTATGTACATTCGTATGTCCCGGCAAGTATGACTATGCGTCATATCTACGTGACTGCTTAGATACGATTGTGAGGGAAGGCTAATGGGCTTGAAACAGTTTTTCAAAAGTATTGAACCGCAGTTTGAAAAAGGCGGTAAATACGAAAAGTGGTACGCGCTGTTTGAAGCCGCGTACACAGTATTTTATACCCCGGGTCACGTAAACAAGGGTCGTACCCATGTGCGTGATAACCTCGATCTAAAGCGTATGATGATTACGGTTTGGGCCTGCGCATTTCCAGCCATGTTTGTGGGAATGTACAACGTGGGTCTGCAAGCGCAAGACGCCTTAGCCGCTGGTTTTGCAACGCCTGACGTGTGGCAAACCGCCTTGTTTGGCTTGTTTGGTACCGAGTTAACTGCCGACTCAGGTGTGGCCGCATTAATGTGGTACGGCGCCTGTTTCTTCCTGCCTATCTACGCGGTAACGTTTGCCGTGGGTGGTATATGGGAAGTGTTGTTTGCGACAGTTCGTGGCCATGAAGTTAACGAAGGTTTCTTTGTTACCTCTATCTTGTTTGCGCTGACACTGCCCGCGACTATCCCGTTGTGGATGGTGGCCTTAGGTATTACCTTCGGTGTGGTTGTGGCGAAAGAGATCTTCGGTGGTACTGGACGTAACTTCTTAAACCCAGCTCTTGCAGGTCGTGCTTTCTTGTTCTTTGCTTACCCGCTCAACATGTCAGGTGATACCACTTGGGTGGTGGCTGACGGTTACTCAGGCGCTACGGCACTGAGTCAAGCGGCGCAAGGCACCCTTGAGTATGGACTGACCCAAGACTGGTGGAATGCCTTCTTCGGTTTCATCCCAGGTTCAGTGGGTGAAGTGTCAACCTTGGCCATCTTGATAGGTGGCGCGGTGATCGTCTATACCCGTATCGCTTCATGGCGCATTGTGGGTGGCGTACTTGCCGGTATGATCGCGGTATCGCTACTGCTTAATGCCATTGGCAGCGACACTAACCCTATGTTTGCTATGCCTTGGTACTGGCACTTGGTGTTAGGTGGCTTTGCGTTCGGTATGATGTTTATGGCGACAGACCCGGTTTCTGCGTCATTCACTAATAATGCCAAATGGGCTTACGGTATCCTTATCGGTGCTATGGCGGTGTTCATTCGTGTTATCAACCCTGCTTTCCCTGAAGGCATGATGTTGGCCATCTTGTTCGCGAACCTGTTTGCTCCATTATTTGACCATTTCGTGGTTCAGTCGAATATCAAGCGGAGGATTGCACGTGGCTAATAATAAAGATTCGTTCGGTAGAACACTGTTTGTTGTTGTTGGATTATGTTTCATCTGCTCGGTATTTGTATCTACCGCAGCGGTACTGCTAAAGCCGACTCAACAAGAAAACAAGCTGCTTGATAAGCAAAAATACATTCTTGAAGCTGCCGGCCTGGTGGACACTAAGTCAGGTAGCGTTGAGAAAGATCAAATCTTAGCCACTTACAATAAGTATGTAGAAGCTAAGCTGGTCGATCTTAAGTCGGGAGAGTGGGTTGAAGGCGATGCCAACACCTTCGATGCCGATAAAGCAGCCCGTAACCCTGAGACCTCATTTAAACCTAAAAATGATATTGCATCGGTTAAAAATGTGGCTAACACCGGCGTGGTTTACTTAGTAAATGACGATAAAGGTGAGCTGAAAACCGTGATCATTCCTGTGAAAGGTTATGGTCTATGGTCAACCATGTATGCTTTCTTAGCGGTAGAAGCTGATCTTAACACTGTACGTAGTTTAGTTTATTACGACTTTACCGGGGCAGGGGAAACACCAGGTCTAGGTGGCGAAGTACAAAACCCTCAGTGGATTGCTAAGTGGGAAGGTAAAAAGCTTTATGACGAACAGGGCAACCTGGCGATTAAAGTTACTAAAAACCCTACGATAGCAAACTCGGTACACGGTGTTGACGCACTATCGGGTGCGACCCTAACCAGTAATGGTGTGCAGTATTCACTCGAGTTTTGGTTGGGTGAAGAAGGTTATGCTCGCTTTATTGAAAAGGCGCGCAACGGAGGGCTAAGCTAATGGCTAACGCTAAAGAACTTAAACAGGTTCTGACTGGACCTATTATTAGTAACAACCCGATTGCGTTGCAGATCTTGGGTGTGTGTAGTGCTTTGGCTGTGACCAGTAAGATGGAAACAGCATTAGTGATGACCATTGCACTGACAGCAGTAACGGCCTTGTCTAACTTATTCATCTCGATGATCCGTAACCACATTCCAAGCAGTGTGCGTATTATCGTGCAGATGACGATTATCGCGTCGCTGGTTATCGTGGTAGACCAAGTCTTGCAAGCTTATGCCTATGACGTTGCTAAGCAGCTGTCGGTATTCGTGGGTTTGATTATTACCAACTGTATCGTAATGGGCCGCGCTGAAGCCTATGCGATGAAGACACCGCCAATGATGAGTTTCATGGATGGTATCGGTAATGGTTTAGGCTACGGTGCCATCCTGTTATCAGTCGGCTTCATTCGTGAGCTGTTTGGTAACGGTTCTCTATTTGGCGTTGAGATCTTAAGTAAGATTTCTGACGGTGGTTGGTATCAGCCAAACGGCTTGTTGTTGCTACCGCCGAGTGCGTTCTTCCTGATTGCTGCACTGATCTGGATTATCCGTACTATGAAGCCTGATCAAGTAGAAGCAAAAGGGTAAGCGCTATGGAACATTATATTAGTCTTTTAGTCCGTTCTGTTTTCATTGAAAACATGGCGTTATCCTTCTTCCTTGGTATGTGTACTTTCTTGGCGGTATCGAAGAAAGTGACCACCGCCATGGGCTTAGGTGTTGCCGTTATTGTGGTACTGGCGATTTCTGTACCCGTTAACCAAATTATCTATCAAGGGATCTTAGCCCCTGGTGCACTTGCTTGGGCTGGTGTTCCTGATGCTGATTTGAGCTTCTTGAAGTTCATCACCTTTATCGGTGTGATCGCGGCATTAGTGCAGATCCTTGAGATGGCACTGGATAAGTACTTCCCACCGCTATACAACGCGTTAGGCATCTTCCTGCCGTTGATCACGGTAAACTGTGCGATTTTTGGTGCGGTATCTTTCATGGTTGAGCGTGACTACAACTTGACCGAAAGTTTAGTGTTTGGTGTCGGTTCTGGTATCGGTTGGGCATTGGCACTTGTGTTGCTGGCCGGTATTCGCGAGAAGTTAAAGTATGCTGATGTACCTGATGGTCTACGTGGTTTAGGTATTACCTTTGCTACCGCGGGTTTAATGGCGTTAGGTTTTATGTCGTTCTCAGGTGTGTCTCTGTAAAGAGACACCTTAACGGCTTCAGATTTTGAACCTTAAAGGATAAGTTCATGGGTATTATTGAATCTACTCCAATCGACGTCTATCTCGGTGTGAGTATGTTTACTGCCATTGTACTAGTGTTGGTATTGGTTATTTTATTTGCCAAATCAAAATTAGTCCCAAGTGGTGATATCACAATTGGCATCAATGATGATGCTGGCAAAGCAATTAAAACCAGTGCTGGTGGCAAACTACTTGGCGCACTCGCTGAAAACGGTATCTTCGTTTCATCGGCTTGTGGTGGCGGTGGCTCTTGTGGTCAGTGTAAAGTGATCGTTAAGTCGGGTGGTGGCGATATTCTGCCAACAGAGCGCGACCATATCTCTAAAGGCGATGCCCGTAACGGTTGCCGTTTATCGTGTCAGGTAAACGTGAAAGCCGATATGGAGATCGAACTAGAAGAAGAGATCTTCGGTATTAAGAAGTGGGATTGTGAAGTTATCTCTAACGATAACAAAGCGACCTTCATTAAAGAGCTTAAGCTGCAAATTCCTGATGGAGAATCAGTGCCTTTCCGCGCTGGTGGTTATATTCAGATTGAAGCGCCTGCTCACCATGTAAAATATGCTGATTTTGATGTACCAGCAGAATATCGTGGTGATTGGGAACATTTTGGCTTCTTTAATCTTGAATCAAAAGTGGACGAAGAAACCATTCGTGCGTACTCCATGGCGAACTATCCTGAAGAGGAAGGTATCATCATGTTGAACGTGCGTATTGCTACGCCGCCTCCACGTAACTTGAGCTTGCCTTGCGGTAAGATGTCGTCGTACATCTGGAGCCTGAAAGCGGGCGATAAGGTAACTATTTCTGGTCCATTTGGTGAGTTCTTCGCTAAAGATACCGATGCAGAGATGGTCTTTATCGGTGGTGGTGCAGGTATGGCCCCAATGCGTTCACACATCTTTGACCAGCTCAAGCGTCTTAAGTCTAAGCGTAAGATCAGCTTCTGGTACGGTGCACGTTCTAAGCGTGAAATGTTCTATGTTGAAGATTTTGACGGCCTAGCAGCAGAGAACCCTAACTTTGTGTGGCATGTTGCCTTGTCAGATCCACAGCCAGAAGATAACTGGGATGGTTACACAGGTTTTATTCATAACGTCTTGTATGAAAACTACCTACGCGACCATGAAGCGCCTGAGGATTGTGAGTACTACATGTGTGGTCCTCCAATGATGAACGCGGCCGTTATCGGTATGCTAAAAGATTTGGGCGTTGAAGATGAAAACATCTTATTGGATGACTTCGGCGGTTAATCGCAGGTTCTTGTGATAATATCGAATCAGCATTATGTGATTTCACCCAGGGCGCTTAGGCGTGCTGTGGTGAAATCCATTGTTGTTAATCTGATTGATTATTAAGGAATACGGTCAATATGTTGAAGACCTTTATCAATAGGTTAGTCTTAATTGGGCTAGCCTTTTTTGTTTCTGCTTGTAACCAAGCGGCTCCCATGATCTCGCTATCAGGCCAAACCATGGGCACCACCTATCACATCAAGTTGGTCAGTGGTGAACAGGTGCCAAATGAGCAGCTTTTGCAGGCCGAAATTGAGCTGGCACTAGAAAAAGTCAACAACCAGATGTCGACCTATCGGAGTAACTCCGAACTGTCACGTTTTAATCAGATGGCATTGGCTAGCACTATCGAGGTCTCACCAGATACGGCTTATGTGATTCAGGCCGGGATCGACTTATATCAGAGCACTGATGGTGCGTTAGATATCACACTGGGTCCGCTGGTGAACTTGTGGGGGTTTGGCCCCGACAAGCGCCCCGTCAAAGTGCCTAGCAGTGAGCTAATCGCCCAGACCAGAGCAAAAACAGGCATCGAGCATTTAAGTGTTGATGGGTTAAAGCTGCGTAAAGACAACCCAGATTTATATGTCGACTTATCTTCCATTGCTAAAGGCTTTGGAGTTGATAAGGTGGCTCACCTTTTGGCTAAATATCAGCCTAAAGGTTATTTGGTGGAGATTGGCGGAGAAGTGAGCCTGTACGGCACCAAAGCCGATGGTAGTCCATGGCGTATTGCCATTGAGCAGCCCGATGTCGATGAACGTCAGGTGCAGCAGGTGATAGCGCCAGGTAATATGGCGATGGCAACCTCAGGTGATTACCGTAATTATTACGAAGAAGAGGGTCAACGCTTCACCCATATAATCGACCCAAGAACTGGTTATCCGGTCAATCATCGTCTCGCTTCTGTGACTGTGCTACACAAGCAATGTATGATAGCCGACGGCTACGCGACGGCCATGATGGTGATGGGCACCGAAGACTCATTAGCCTTAGCCCAAGAGCACAATCTTGCCATCATGCTAATAGAAAAGCAGCCTGACGGTTTCAAGGTCTATTACAGCGATGCGTTTAAGCCTTTTGTTGGCTTGTGATACAATATTAGATCTGTCATAGGCATCATCGCTGTTTGGCAGTTCACCCAATTGATTATTGACGCATATTGTCTGCCCAGTAGGCGGTGTGCATTTGGAGTATATGATGGGCACTTTTTTAGCGGCTTTTGTGGTATTACTGCTGTTTTTTGTATTAATGTCGGTTGGTTATATCGTGAAGCAGAAAGCGGTTGCCGGTAGCTGTGGTGGATTAGGCGCCTTAGGCATCGACAAAGCGTGTGATTGCGATGATCCGTGCGACAAGCGCAAGGCGAAAATGGCTGAAGAAGAACGCAGCAACAAATATAATCAAGACCGCATCATATAACACCTCAATTTGATGTAACAAAGGCACCGATAGCGGTGCCTTTTTTATTGCCTTCTATGACTCTCATTCACGGGGCTTTCAGCCTAAGATTAGTGCCATATACTATACTGTGATCCTATTAGAGTTAAGGTTTGGGCTAATAAGTTCACTCCCCAGTCTAAGGGTAACATTGTATTCCTTGCCACGATCCAGTAGCTTGAGGGTGTTATTCCCTAACGGGGTAATGTTGTGTAAGCGCATCAGACTTATGCTATGTCGGTGTTAGTTTACGTCGTCAGCCTGCTACCGTTTCTCATAGAATATAAGGATAATTGCTATGAAAGGTCATCCGAATGTCATTCGGCATCTCAATAAGATTTTGACATTTGAGCTTACCGCCATTAACCAATATTTTTTGCATGCGCGTATGTACAAAAATTGGGGTTTAGAAGAGCTCAACGAAAAATGTTATAAAAAGTCGATTCAGGACATGAAACACGCCGACAAGTTGATCGAGCGGGTACTGTTTCTCGAAGGTCTGCCTAATCTGCAGCAACTTGAAAAACTGCATATTGGTGAAAACCCGCAAGAGATGCTGCAATGCGATAAAACCATGCTTAAAGCACAATTGAGTGAACTACGTAACGTGATCAGCCTTTGTGAGTCTGAGCAAGATTATGTCAGCCGTGAAATCCTAGAAGATCTACTTGAAGATGAAGAGACCTACCTCGATTGGATTGAAGCGCAGCAAGACTTGATTAAGATGACAGGGATCCAGAACTATTTACAAGCGCAGATAGAGTCAGAGTAGGAGTTTAGGATGAAAGGAAATCAAGACATTATTAATACACTTAATCAATTACTTACTGGCGAACTGTCGGCGATGGATCAATATTTTGTTCACGGGCTGATGTACGATGATTGGGGCTTAACCGAGCTTCATGAGCGCATTTCCCATGAGTCAGATGATGAACGTGAACATGCCAAAAAGTTGGTTGAGCGCATACTGTTTCTCGAGGGCACACCCGATGTAGCCAGCCGCGAAGCACTGCACATAGGTAAAGATCCGCAAGAGATGCTGCAAAATGATCTTAACTATGAGTATCAAGTTGCCGATAACCTGCGCAAAGCCATCGCCTTATGTGAAGCCCACAAAGATTATGTCTCACGCGAATTGCTCGAGGTATTACTTGAGGAAACCGAGTCAGATCACATGTATTGGTTAGAGAAACAACTGGGTCTCATCGATAAAATTGGGCTGCAAAATTACCTGCAGTCTAAGATGTAAGGTTATAAGCTGTGGGCTGCAACTAAGGTAGTGCAAGTCGCGGTTATTTGAATTGCTCCAAGTTCACTCTGGTTGTTCTAATCATGGCGGATAAAAGTAGCTGATAGCTAAAACGTTAGATCTAAGCCACAGCATAATGCTGTGGTTTTTTGTTTACGCTTAAGGCGGTAGGGCCTTTAAGCCTACTGCTGTGGCAGGTTTAGGTGAGTTGGCATGGATAAGTGTTTGTGCACTGTTTAAATATACAGTATTCTTGCGGGTGGAGGTAATGCCCATTGAGAAAGATTATTCATGTGGACATGGACTGCTTTTATGCGGCAGTTGAAATGCGAGATTTTCCCGAGTTAAGAGACAAGCCGATAGCCGTGGGCGGGCGCAGCGATCGCCGCGGGGTGATCAGTACCTGTAATTATCAGGCTCGGCAATTTGGTGTACGCTCGGCTATGGCCTCAGCCTATGCCTTAAAGTTGTGTCCCGATTTAATTTTGGTGCCGGGTCGAATGGATGTGTATAAAGCGGTCTCCACTCAGATCCGCAGCGTCTTTAATCGCTATACCGAATTAGTCGAACCCTTATCGCTCGATGAAGCCTACCTCGATGTCACCGATTGCGATGCCCATAAAGGCTCTGCGACCTTAATTGCAGAAGCGATTAGGCAAGAGATATTTGACCTTACAGGTCTCACTGCATCGGCTGGGATAGCCCCAGTTAAGTTTTTAGCCAAAATTGCCTCCGATCTCAATAAACCCAATGGCCAATATGTGATCACCCCGGATGCCATAACCGAATTTGTTAAAACCTTACCCCTGATAAAGATCCCCGGAGTGGGAAAAGTCACTGCCGCCAAGTTAGCGCAGATGGGATTGAACACCTGTTTGGATGTGCAGCAGTGTTCTAAAACGGCGTTAATCGAGCGTTTCGGTAAGTTTGGTGGTGTCTTAGCCGAGCGGGCACAAGGGATCGATAATCGCAGTATTTCACCTCACCGCGAACGCAAGTCGGTGGGAGTCGAAACAACGCTGGCCAAGGATATCTATACCTTGGAGCAGTGTGAATCGGTTATGCCGCAACTTATCCAAGAGTTAGGGGCACGCATTAGTCGCAGCGCGTCGGCGCGGCGTATTCATAAGCAAGTGGTTAAACTTAAATTTGATGATTTTAAACAGACCACGATAGAGCATCGCAGCGATCAGGTGTCGGTGAAATTGTTTTATGACCTGTTATCGCAAGCGTTAGCACGCCAAGAGGGACGCGGCATCCGCTTGCTCGGTGTGTCGGTAGGGTTAGAGAGTGCTGCTGTCAGCGCTGACAGTGAAGATGAATTTAATGCTGCACAGATGGATCTCGGGTTTTAGGGTTAACCTTCAAATGAAGGTTTGGCATTTTTTGGATTAGCTTAAGTAGCGTTTGGCTGGGTGGGAATTGGTTAAGTGGGCTTGAAGGTCGTATCTTCATTGCAATCAATCACCTGCGGTGAGCTTGTGTGCAAGCACTTTTTTGGCACGCTGTGAATATGTCCCTATACGCTCCACGGTGGCATCCCTGCCACCAAGGGCCAAAACCGTGCTTACACTGGGATATTGACTCTCTTCGATTTAACTTCATTTGAGACTAATAACGCATTAAAAGCTAACCTAGTTTTGCCCCAAAGTTTGGTGGCCTTGAAATGAAGGTTTAGAATTTTTTTAAGTTTACTTGAGCAGCGTTATGCTGAATTTTCATTTATTGATGTTCTTTGAAGACGCACCTTAATGGCAATTAATAGCCTGCCGCAGGCGTTATGTGCAAGCGCTCTTTTGGCTCGCTGTGAATATATCCCTATACGCTCCACGGCGGCATCCATGCCGCCAAGGGCCAAAACCGCGCCTACACCTATCTCTAACGCTTCTTCGATTGGACTTCATTTGATACGACTAGTGAGTTAAAGGCTAAGAAGCTTTTGCCCCAAAGCTCGTTACGCTTCTAAATACGTTACAGATAATCAGCTAGTTTTGATATACAAAAAGTAATGCGTGGGAAAACGCAAGATCTGCCATATCGCCTGAGGCCTTTTCTCCTGTAAGGCCTCTACATTAGAGTTTTAAATGTGTATCTTTGACGGAGGAATATACGCGAAGGTGATTCTAATTGGGCGAGTTGGTTCTAAGATCAGGATGATAAGAGTACGTAAGCAACTGCAAGAGTTCTTACGTTCAAAAAAAGAACTATTTAAGATAGGTGACTACTACAAAAAATGTGAGTTAGATAAGCTGAAGTCTATCAAGAATGTTTATTATGCAAATATAGAAAAGACTTTTCTTCAAGATATAAGCAATGAGTTCAAGAAAAGCTCTGCTGTTGATAGTGAAATGCCAGACATACAAGGCTGTAGCTTTGGCTTAGAGCAAACAGAGGGGTAATCCCAGGGCGAGATCGCGAACATAATTTGAGCTATTAGGGTGATATTCGCTCAAATAGCTGGACGGGCCATATTGGCTGTGATCTTATACTCTCTTTTGTGGAGAGCCCTATGAACTCCGGTGCATTTCAACAGTTCTTCAGTTCCTTAGAAGATCCTCGTCAGTCAGCCAAAGTCGAGCATCTATTTACTGATATTTTATTCCTCGTGGTTTGTGCCTCAATAGCTGGGGCACAAGGTTGGGAAGATATCGAAGATTTTGGCGATCTCCACTTTAACTGGTTTGCCAAAAAAGGACTTTTTAAGAATGGGTTACCTGTTCATGACACTATTGCTCGAGTCATATCGAGAATAGATAGCGAGCAGTTTCAGTATTGCTTTATCGACTGGATGAAGTCTGTTGCTGAGTTATCCGACGGTCAGCTTATTGCGATAGATGGTAAACGGCTATGTAGTTCATATAATCGCGAGAACAGACTGTCAGCCATCCACATGGTAAATGCCTTCGCAACAGAAAATAACGTCGTGCTTGGGCAAGTTAAAACCGAAAGTAAGTCGAATGAAATTACCGCCATTCCCGCATTACTGGCGCTGTTGGATATAAAAGGTTGTCTGATATCAATAGATGCCATGGGATGTCAGACAGATATCGCCGAACAAATTATTGAGCGGGGTGGAGATTATTTACTTGCCGTAAAAGGTAATCAAAAAACACTGCATAATGCCGTTCGTAAGGCGCTTGGCAGCGAGATTGACGAAGAAGTGCTTTGCTTAGAGAAGCAGCACGGACGTAACGAAGCCAGAGCCTATTGTGTTATGGACGCAGGCAGCTTAGCCGACGCTTTCCCTGAATGGAAAGGGCTTAAAAGTATTGGTGTTGCGTTAAGCTATCGTCGAACGAAAAGCGGCAATGAATCCCTTGAGTACCGTTATTACATCAGTTCGGCCAAACTGAGTAAGGCTCGTTTTGCCAATGCAGTACGCAGCCACTGGGCGGTTGAAAATAGCCTGCATTGGGTATTGGACGCGTCGATGAAGGAAGACCAATGTCAAATATATAGAGGCAATGCGGCGGAGGTATTGTCCGGAGCAAGGAAGATAGCGTTGAATATGCTCCGAGCGGAAACAACTCGAAAAATCAGTATCCCACGCAAACAGAAGCGTGCACACGGCAGCACTGATTATCTGGAGCAGGTACTAACAGCAGGCTTAAAGACGTTGGGTGATATTTAAGCATTCATGCTCTCACCCTGGGGGTAATCCCCCCGAAAAATAACAGCTGTTAAAAGTAGAGTTTTCTCGTAAGTTAAACGCAGGAGGTTCTATATGAAAAAGTCGCGGTACACGGATAGTCAAATTATGACGATTTTGAAGCAAGCTGAAGCTGGTACGCCCGCACCTGAGCTTTGCCGAGAGCACGGTATGAGCAGTGCAACGTTTTATAAATGGCGTGCTAAATATGGGGGAATGGATGCATCACTCATGGCTCGGATGAAAGAGCTAGAAGATGAAAATAGGCGACTCAAAAAAATGTACGCAGAAGAGCGTCTTAAAGCTGAAATCATTCAGGAAGCTATGGCAAAAAAGTGGTAAAGCCCTGTGAGCGAAGAGAACTCGCTCAGTTTGCGGTGGCTAACCACAACATCAGTATTAGTAAGGCCTGCTCGGCTTTCTTTATCAGTGAGACATGCTTTCGTTATCAAGCAAAATTATCGGCGGAAAATACACAGATTTCAAATTGGCTAATTAAGCTGACCGAAGATGAAAATGATTGGGGCTTCGGTCTGTGCTTCGATTATTTACGTAATGTAAAAGGCAAGCCATGGAATCATAAGCGAGTGTACCGAATTTACTGTGAGCTAGCGCTGAACCTGCGTATTCGTCCAAGACGTCGACTCAAACGAAATGCACCGGAACCACTAAAAGAGCCGATAAAGCCTAACCAAGTATGGTCTGTCGACTTTATGCATGACCAGTTATCAGATGGTCGAAATTACCGATTATTTAATGTCATAGATGATTATCGGCGTGAAGCTTTAGTGATTGAACCAGGATTTTCACTTCCTGCTGTAAGGGTTATTAGAGCGCTAGAGCAGGTATTTGAATATCGAGCTAAGCCAACAGTTATTCGCTGTGACAACGGCCCTGAGTTTATCAGTACTGAGTTTACAACGTGGGCTAAATGCCAGAATATTCGAATTGAATATATTCAACCAGGTAATCCACAACAAAACGCTTATATCGAACGGCATAACAAAACAATTCGGTACAGTTGGCTCAGCAAGTACCTGTTCGAATCAATTAAAGAGGTGCAGGACTATGCAACTAAGTGGTTATGGTTTTACAATCATGAAAGACCACATAAAGCTAATAACGGCAGGCCACCACTGATGGCTGCCTAACTTCTATTTTTAATTGCAGTTAAAAATGGGAGGATTACCAAAGCAAGCCGAGTCAGGTGTTCCTGTCCCGGAGTTGTGCCGTGAGCACGGTATGAGTAGCGCCACATTTTACAAGTGGCGAGCAAAATACGGTGGTATGGATGCTTCCTTGATGGCTCGAATGAAAGAGCTTGAAGAAGAAAATCGTCGTCTTAAAAAAATGTATGCCGAAGAGCGATTAAAAGCTGAAATAGTACAGGAAGCGTTGCAAAAAAAGTGGTGACGCCGTCGCAACGCAAAGTGATGGCGCAGCATGTGGTTTCAAATAAGAAGATCAGTATCAAGCTGGCTTGTTTAGTTTTTAGTATCAGCGAAAGCTGTTATCGATATCAAGCAAAACTAAGCTCAGAAAACGCTGAAATAGCCGATTGGCTCGTCAAATTAACCGAGGATGAAACCGACTGGGGATTTGGCCTTTGTTATGATTATTTACGTAATGTTGAAGGCTTTAAATGGAACCACAAACGTGTTTATCGCATTTACTGTGAATTAGACCTTAATTTGAGAATACGTCCCAGAAGGCGATTGAAAAGGCATAAGCCAGAACCGCTGAAAGAGCCAATAAAGCGAAACCAAGTGTGGTCATTAGACTTTATGCATGATCAGTTAAGTAATGGCCGTAAAATACGTTTATTTAACGTCATTGATGACTTTAAGCGTGAAGGGTTAGTGATTGATGCAGGCTATTCGTTTCCAGCGATTAGAGTACTCAGAAGCTTAAATCAGCTCATTGAGTGGCGAGGTAAGCCAAGTATTATTCGTTGTGATAATGGCCCTGAGTTTATAAGTCACGAATTCACCAACTGGGCTAAACAGCATGAAATTGGTATTGAATATATTCAACCAGGAAACCCACAACAAAACGCTTACATCGAACGATATAACAAAACGATCCGATATAGTTGGTTGAGTAAAAACTTATTTGATACGTTGGAAGAAGTTCAAGAACATGCTACAAATTGGCTGTGGTTTTATAATCATAAACGACCACATAAAGCTAATGGAGGTAAACCACCGTTAGCAGTAGCTTAACTCTCTATTTTTGATGGCAGTTAAAAATGGGAGGATTACCAAACCAAAAGTAAAGACTTGCAATACATTTGTGCTTACGGATAGGGATGACTTCAGTTCGGCCTCATTTGAAAGTAAAAAAGCTCAACAGGTTATTATCAATGGGAGTGCATTAACAGACGCTATCCCCGTTTCTAAAGATATATTCATGATGCATATGTATCAGATGGAGTTACAGCTTCCCGAAGAGAAAGAGCGTCAATTACAAGCCTCACTATACTCTGATGACTTAAAGTTAACTCTCGATGGAATGACCATAACAGACGGCATCTATACACTAACCTTTACTCATGATGGTTTATACGGAGTTGTGCAAACGGACTTTAAGAAGCTGTTCGAGTTTAGTTTAGCGAATATTCCGTTTGAGAAAGGGGAGCAGTTCTCACTTCATGCTAGTCAGCATAATGACTCTGACAAACAGAAGCTTTTAACAGGTACAAAGCGACTAATCTTAGACTATGGAAATACAATAGTAGTACTTACTACGCCGTGTGTTTCTTTGCTTCACGATGGTGATGTCAGTATTCAGCAACAAAAAGGCATTGAGGATGCGCCTCCAGTAACATGATTTCCAAATGCAAAAGCCACTGTAGGGATGACTCTACGGAGCTTCTTCCCTTCTTATAAGTGGCTAATGAATTTAGCCTCGAAGGTAGCGTTCTTCCAGATACTTACCTATACCTGAGTTAATTTATTTTTTACTAATTTAGCTAAACTTCTGACTCAGTTCTGTCCAACACTTTCTTACCGGGTCAAATCGAAGAGAGTGATAACTCGGTGTAGGTGCGGCTGAGGCCTTCGATTTCATGGATGAAATCGTAGAGCATTAGTTGACTGAGACATCCATCATTAGTTGACTGAGACATCCATCGTTAATGGCGCAGAAGTTAACCTCCGGCTATGCTTTGATTGAGCATTGAACAAGGAGGTTTTTATGCCACGCCCTCGCCGTACCCAAATTAGTCTTGAAGACACACCCTATTATCATTGTTGTAGCCGCGTCGTTCGCCGTGCGTTCTTATGCGGAGAAGACCAATACACGGGTAAAAACTATGACCATCGCCGTGGCTGGGTTGAAGCCCAAATACTCAAGCTGTCAGAAGTGTTTGCCATTGATGTTGCGGCCTATTGTGTCATGAGCAATCATCTTCACCTAGTGCTTCATATCGATATCGAGACGGCTAATAACTGGTCAGATAGGCAAGTGGTTGAACAGTGGCATAAGTTGTTTACTGGTAATGACCTAACTCAACGCTTTGCCAAAGGTGAGCTAATTGAAGTGCATTACGTTAGCCAGTTAAAACACCTTATTGCCACATATCGTTCAAGGCTCAGTGATATCAGTTGGTTTATGCGCTGCCTCAATGAGCCCATCGCTAGGCAAGCCAACATGGAGGATAACTGCACAGGGCATTTTTGGGAGGGTCGCTTTAAAAGCCAGGCCTTACTTGATGAAGCGGCACTGTTAGCTTGTATGGCGTATGTAGAGTTAAACCCTGTTAGAGCCAAGATGGCCAGTACTCCAGAGCGCAGTGACTACACCAGTATCCAATTACGTGTTAATGCTGCACTGAAAGGTGAGCAGCCTAAGCATCTTTTGGCGTTTATTGGCAATGAGCGAGCACAACAACCGAAAGGCATAGCGTTCAGCTTTAAAGATTACCTTGAGTTGGTGGATGAAACCGGAAGAGTTATCCGAGAAGATAAACGAGGCGCTATTTCTAAAAGTGCTGAAAATATCTTACAAAGGCTTAATCTCCCCGCCGAAAACTGGCTAAAATTAACGACTGATTTTGGCAAACTTTTTAGAGGGCCCGTTGGTTCATTGCAAGAGCTTGATGACTATTATACTCACCTAGAAAAACGACGAAGGCACTTTGCAAGCAGTTGTCAGCATCTTCAGCTCAGCTAGTATTTAGCCGCTTTCCACTTCTGTATTAGGCCTGTCAGTCAGGTCAATTTGTGATGCCTTAAATTCTGCCTTTTTGTTTTCTTTTCATCAATTCAAACTTATCGGATGCTCCCCAGTTGCCATCTTGACGAGTTTTCTCATTTATGATGCCTATCATGGGCAGCATAGGAGTAATCTGCAAATAATGGTGCTATGTTATTAATTAACTATGGGTGGCTTACTTCTTTGACTTAAGCAGTTATAGCATGTAATAAGCTCGTGTTGTCGGACTGGTTTTCCGCTGCTCTCCAAACCAGCTGCAGATGCGGGCGTTAATCTATACAAATATTAATCTGAAACATACCAATTAGAACATTAATCCTAACAAGCTTTGATTCAAAAATAATTTAGCTTTCAATACCTAGAATGACGCCAGTAACGCCAAATCGAAGAGGATTAGAACTCGGTGTAGGTGCGGCTGAGGCCTTCGATTTCAGGGATGAAATAGCAGAGCGCCCAAGGATGGGTTTACAGCGATGCCGAAGAAATACCTGCACGAAAGGCATGCTGCAGGCAATTGGTTGCCATGAAGGTTAACGCGACCATCAATCAATAAAAACTAACTCGACTAAATGCTACCAGTCAAAAAATATCAACACCTTCACTTAGACACCTGCTTACTTTTGTGCAAAAACATACTCAGAATTAACCATGATTGGCTTGTGTTTATGGCGCAATGGTTTAGGTTTAGTTGTAGCGTTTTTATGCCTTAATGTGGCGTTATATTTTGAATTAAAAGGTGGAGTATATGGATAAGACACTGCAAACCATGATTGAAAATATGCCTGATAAAACTGGCAAAAAGCTAGAAGAATGGATTCAAATATTGAAAAAAGAAAACCTTGAAAAGCACTCGGCGGCGGTCACTTTTTTAAAAACAGAGCATGGTGTGACGCATGGATTTGCCAATACTATTGTGACCTTATCCAGAGATAAAACTGACTCTCCCGATGATTTGGTGTCAATGCAATATAAGGGTAAAGCATTGCTCAAACCAATTTATGACATGCTTCTTTTAGAAATAAATAAGTTAGGTGAAGATATCGTCATTACGCCAAAAAAAGGAAGTGTCAGTTTTATTAGAAAAAAACAGTTTGCCTTAATCAAACCTGCAACGAAAACGAGAATAGATTTAGGTTTGAAACTCAAAGATATCGAGGTTCAAGGTCGCTTAGAGGATTCTGGTCCATTTGGTACTATGTGTACTCATAGAATACAGCTAAAGAGCATATCTGACGTCGATGCTGAGGTTATTGGTTGGGTATCAAAAGCATACGAAAAATCAGTTTAGTCAAAATAAATAAAGTCAATCAAATGATTCGGTTAATGGCTTACTCGGTGCGGTTTCACTGTTGAGTAAGCGATTATCTGCTCTTATTGGGGGGGCACTAAATGAAGTTCGCGGTTATACCTATAAATATTGCTGTTTATTACGCTTAATACATATGCCAGAGATGTTGAGTCGTTGACTGTGGCTAGGCTCGATGGCTCTCAAATAAATTATTATCTTCTAGGTCAGCCTGATAAGTCTCCCAGTGATGTGTTGTTGCTTATATTGTGGTTAATTCTCGGGGGGAGTCTACTGCAAGCTATTTAAACTTATTAAATATGCTGACAAATTGTTATGTATTTTTTGCCGACAAAAAAGGCGCCTATGATGACTCATAGGCGCCTTTTTGATGTATCGCCGCTTAGGCTTTTGCTGGAATACGTTCGAGTACGGCTAGAAGCAGCTTCCAGTATTGATCGACGGTCTCAATCAATACCATCTCATCTGGGCTGTGAGGATAGCGGATGGTGGGGCCAATGGAGACCATATCCATCTCAGGGTAAGGCTTCTTAAACAAGCCACACTCAAGCCCGGCGTGGATCACCATAATGGTTGGCTCTTTATGGTAAATTGCCTCATAGGTGTCTTTGACAATCGCCATCACTGGGGAGCTGCTGTCTGGCTTCCAGCCGGGGTAAGCACCGCTAAACTCCACCTCTGCGCCCGCTAAGTTGCTCAGTGCTGTTAGGTTGCCTTCCACTTCTTTACGACCAGAATCGATAAGCGAGCGAATTAAACAAAGAATATTGACTGATTCTGCTTCGGTTGAGATCACGCCAACGTTTAACGAGGTTTCTGTTACGCCTGCTATCTCATCGCTCATGCGCATCACGCCATTAGGGCATGCATGCAGCAGATCGATAAGCGTTTGCTGCGCATCTTCACTCATTACCTGTTTCGCCGCTGGAGCCTCTTGCAGGGTTAACTGCATATCTGGGTCGGCAATGGCTAACTCTTGTCGAACGAGAGCGGTAAACTCTTGCATTAACTCATTTAGGCGCGCCACATTTTCACTGGGCAGCATAAAGCTGACGCTTGCCTCGCGGGGGATGGCATTACGCAGCGAGCCGCCAGTAAAGTTGGTCAGTTCAAGTGCTAACTCATCGGCGTGATTAAATAAAAAACGGGCCAGAAGCTTGTTGGCATTGCCGCGGCCTAAATGAATGTTAACACCTGAGTGCCCGCCTTTGAGACCTGAAATCGACAGAGTGTAGGTCGCGTTTGACGGCTCTGGCGCTTGCCATACCATAGGCACATTGATTTGAGCATCAACGCCACCGGCGCAGCCCATATAGATCTCACCCTCTTGCTCCGAGTCGGTGTTGATCAAGATCTCAGCATCAAGATAACCTGCTTCTAACCCAAATGCACCGGTCATGCCTGCTTCTTCATCTATGGTCAGTAGCACTTCTAATGGGCCGTGAGCAATATCATTGCTGCCCAGAATAGCCAAGGCCGACGCCATGCCGATACCGTTGTCTGAGCCTAAGGTTGTGCCTCTGGCTTTTACCCAATCACCATCGACATAAGCTTCGATAGGATCTTTTTCAAAGTCATGTTCTTTGTCGGCATTTTTTTGCGGCACCATATCGATATGGGCTTGCAGGGCGACGACTTTACGGTTTTCCATGCCTGGTGTGGCGGGTTTCTTAATGATCAGGTTGCCAACTTTATCTTCGACAACGCTGAGCCCTTTGTCTTTGGCCCAGTTTTGAATATGTTGACTTAATGCTTGCTCATGCTTTGACGGGTGGGGAATGGCGCAGATCTGTTCAAACCACTGCCATAAGGCTTGAGGTTGCAATTGACTTAATGTGCTCACGGACAAACTCCTCTTTCATTCTTTAATATAGGTCTTTGAGGTCAAAATTGGCCACAGTCTATCATAAGGTGATTTTACTCGGGTCGATTAAAGTCGATTTTGCCTGTGATATATGTCATACAAAGTTGCCAGATAGGATAACAATAGTTCTGATTTCACTTGGCTTTATTGCTACATAAAGTGAATAATGCCACAACAATCTGACTACGATGATCCGCCGCAGAGCGATATCGAGTTCACAAGCATAGGGAATGGATATGAATCCAATAACGTTTGTTGATGTACAAGATAATGATGCCATTTTTGAAGGTGCAGGCTGGGATGCACTTATCGTGGTAACGCCAAGTATCGATGCTATCGATATCGACGAGATCAGTTTACTGGCGCGCCATGGCGCTAAGGTCGATGCGCGAGTAGGGCGCAGTGCCACCTTATTATTTGCGCCCGGTTTGGCTGGCGGGCGTTTAATCGTCGCGCCAGTACTGGGTCATGACCAGGATGTTGAAGATGTGCGTATTTACGCCGAGGCTGCCCGTCAAGGCATTGCGCTGGCTAAAGATGCTGGGGCTCGTCAGCCACTATTGATTATTTCACCGAGTAACGCCCAGCAATATCGTCAATCACTTGCTGTTGCGGCTTTGGCTTGTGGCCAAGAGCTGTGGCAAGCATTAGAGCTGCGTGAAGCGGTCGCGCTCACCGATGGTATCGATACTATTGGTTTATTGGTTAGTGATGTGCAGGCTAAGGTACTTAATGCCATCGAAGCTGGGCGTCATCTTGCACGAGATCTGTGCGGTACCGAGCCCGAGCGGATGTCGGCCCCCGCGTTTGCACAATATTGCCTTGAGGCGTATCAAGATTCGGGCTTAAGCGTGAGCGTAATTGAAGATCGAGATGTACTTGAGCGTGATTATCCTCTGCTGAGCGCCGTTGGGCGCTCCTCTTTTGCGGTATCGCGCCACCAACCTCGGGTAGTTAAGGTGGAATATTGTGCCGATGACGAGATCACCCGCAGTTACTTTTTTGCCGGTAAAGGGGTGGTGTACGACACTGGTGGCGCCGATATCAAGGTCGGTGGCGGCATGGCGGGCATGAGCCGTGATAAAGGCGGGGCCGCTGCCATTGCCGGGCTGATGAAAACCTTGGCCATACTCAAGCCAAAGGGAATACGCGTCGTTGCCGAGCTTGGGTTGGTACGTAACAGTATTGGTAGTGAAGCCTTTGTTACCGATGAGATCATCAGTAGCCATGCGGGCGTGCGCGTGCGCATCGGTAATACCGATGCCGAGGGACGTTTAGTCTTGGCCGATCTGCTGTCGCATTTACGTATCAAGGCGGCTAATGCGGTGGCACCGCAGCTGTTTTCGGTCGCAACCCTAACAGGGCATGTGGTGCGCTGTTATGGCAATTATACTGCTGTGGTTGAAAATGCCGTGGCGCGTTCGCAGCGCGTGGCGGAGCAATTGCAAGAGGTGAGTGAAGCGTGGGCTGAGCCTATCGAGGTGTCTCGTTTGCGCCGTGAAGATTATAAGATGCTTATCGACCCCTCCGCGGCGGCCGATATTGTGTCATCCAATAATGCGCCTTCTTCGGTTACGGCTCGTGGTCATCAATACCCTGCAGCATTTTTACTTAAAGCCTCAGGGTTACAAGCCCACGGCTTAATGAGTGATAAGCCGCTGGCTTATACTCATGTGGATATTGCAGGCAGTGCCACTGAAGGCTCACCGCTGTATGGTAAACCGACGGCGGCCCCCTTAGTGGGTCTGTTTCAATATATCTTTGCCGCTGAGTGAGCCGTTGGCGCCAATGAATTTGGGTTACCTCATGCGAGCGTCGATTGGTGCAATGACTAAGGTGCATTAACTCAGTTTTAGTGTGAACCTCTCTATTGAGGGGCAAATTATCTTATGTTGATGGAGGCAGGCTTAGGCTTGCCTCTTGTCGTTTTTAGTTCAAAAAAAGCCAAATAGTGTGATCTTAATGCGCTGCTTAAGTTGTTTTGTTGTATTAAAACTACAAAATGAGCCTTTTTTACAAAAAATTGCCATAAAGGGTTGTAATAAAATTACGGTTTTGATTATAATAGCTTCGTTGGTTGGCACAGGCCCTCCAACATAAGTCTATCCAGGATGGATAATTCTCCAAGGAATCGAGCGACAAGTTGACTCTGCGGTATATCGCCCAATTTGAGCGACTAATATCAAGTTTCATTTATTCAACTTTGTTAGGAGTTTTGACTATGTCTTATACAGGAATGCAATACGTTTATTGGCAGAATACTTGGTTTAACACTGATGCTCTGCGTGGCGGATTGTTTGCTATGTCCTTTAAGGGTTAACTACCCCTTTATCAATTGAACCTAGTTCACTTGATAGCAAGTAGTTGCATCATCCATCAACCTTACCCCAATATTGGGGAATTTTAGACTCAAGTTGCATATTGTTCATATTGACCCATGAATGATATGTCAGTGTCATCCGCTAGCGCGGTAACTCTTTTCCGTTAGGAACACTTGATACATGTCTTGCCTGCTCTTTGAGCAGGCTTTTTTTTGCCTAAAATTCAGTGTTCTGCATCTTATTGCTCTCTGATTGGCTGTTATTGGGGCATTGTCGAGTATAATCGGCGCGCGATATCCCAGTGCTCTGGTGATATTACTAACCCCTACAATGACTTATTATTCAAGGAACCTTGTTCCATGTTAGAAAAATTATTCAAATTAAAAGCACATCAAACTAGTTTGAAGCAAGAAGTGGTGGCCGGATTAACCACTTTTTTAACCATGGCCTACATCATTTTCGTTAACCCTATGATGCTTGCTGATGCCGGCATGGATCACGGCGCAGTATTTGTGGCGACCTGTCTTGCGGCCGCCATTGGCTGTTTAATTATGGGGATAGTGGCTAATTACCCCATAGCATTAGCACCAGGCATGGGGCTCAATGCCTTTTTTACCTACACAGTTGTCGGTGAAATGGGTTATAGCTGGGAAACGGCACTAGGTGCAGTGTTTCTGTCTGGCGTCTGTTTTCTCGTGTTGTCTTTAGTCAAAATTCGCGAGTGGATTGTTAACAGTATTCCTATGTCGCTGCGTTTAGGTATTGCGGCGGGCATAGGCCTGTTTTTGGCGTTAATCGGACTAAAGAGTGCTGGCATTGTTGTGGCGAATCCGGCGACCTTGGTCAGCATGGGGGATGTGACGGCATTTCCTGCTGTGATGGCGGTGCTGGGCTTTTTTATGATCATCGCCATGGTGCATCGCGGCATGAAATCAGCCGTTATCGTCAGCATTCTGTCGATCACCGTGCTGGGGGTATTATTTGGCGATGTGCAATATAATGGCCTGATGGCGATGCCACCCTCTATTGCACCGACCTTTATGCAAATGGACCTCTCTAGTGTCCTAGAGATCAGCATGCTCTCGGTTGTGTTTGCCTTTTTGTTTGTCGATCTGTTCGATACCTCTGGCACCTTAGTGGCTGTTGCCCATCGTGGTGGGTTTCTGGATGATAAAGGCCGCTTGCCTAGATTGAACCGCGCGCTGACTGCCGACAGCACAGCGACCATTGCTGGTGCCATGTTAGGCACCTCAACAACCACAAGTTACATTGAAAGTACCGCAGGTGTCAGTGCCGGTGGCCGCACTGGACTCACCGCCGTGGTGGTTGGGGTAATGTTTTTATTATCGCTGTTTATCTCACCGCTGGCCGGTATGGTGCCAGCCTATGCCACCGCAGGCACTTTGTTTTATGTGGCTATCTTAATGATGTCGGGCCTAATGCATGTTGATTGGGATGACTTAACCGAAGCGGCCCCAGTGGTGGTGGTATGTATCTTAATGCCACTGACCTTCTCGATAGCAACGGGTATTGCCATGGGGTTTGTGGCCTATGCGGCGATTAAGCTATTAAGTGGTCGTTATAAAGATTTGAGCCTGGGCGTGGCAGTATTAGCCGTTCTATTTTTAGCTAAGTTTATCTATGGCTAACTAACTTCAGCCCACTTTTTACAGAGTCTCACATGTCTATTTTGTGTGAGACTCTTACCATTTAGTAAACTGTTTCTTTTTTATTTTAGATGTCCGCTCATCCCTCCTATCTGCTTTTTGCGTTTATGTCTCACGGTTATTTCTCGCGCTAGTGAACCACTGTTTTAGATTTACCCCTGCTATACAGAAAAAGATTCAACTAAATCAATGAATTTTGACAGATGCTATGTATTTAAAAATATGCCCACGCTATACTTTTTTACAAGTTGATAACTTGGTGTCTACTTTAGTTGGGCACTGGAAACCTTGCCATGAAATCATTTTTAAATGCCTTATCAGTGTTGTTTATCTGTTGTTTGTTTTTGCTTTGTAGTCCCCCAGTAAAATCTTTATTGCTCGAAGCCCCTCTGGCCGATTTTAGGCCTGTAAAGGTAGTTCAGTTTGCCTATGGACAGGGGACGCGAGAACGGGTGTTGCCTGGAGAAGTCAGGGCTGCTGATCGAGCCATACTCTCGTTTCGTGTCGCGGGCGAGATAGCCAGTATTTTGGTGAGCCCAGGTGATGAAGTGCGTATGGGAGACACCTTGGCGACGCTAGATCCGGCCATTTATGAGCAGCAAAGAGCAGTGGCTAACGCCCAGTTTGAGCTGGCGAAGGTCTTATTTGAGCGCGCCAGCAACTTAGTTGAGCAAGGTGTGGTTTCACGAGGGGATTATGATCAATCAAAAGGTGAGTATACCGTGGCGCAAGCTGCGTTAGATAAGGCCAATTCTGACTTAACTTATACCCGCTTATTGGCGCCCTATGACGGAATCATCTCTAAGCGTTATATGCGTGTGTTTCAATATGCACAGACGCAGGAACCAGTATTGGGGATCCAAACCGAGAATGCGGTAGATGTTAGCTTCCAATTACCAGAACAGTTTATTGGCGCATTACAACGGCTTAATCGGTTTGATAGCGAGTATGCCGGGATAGAAGTGAAGTTTGATAGCCGCGATGAGTGGTTTGCTGCCAGATTAAAGGAGCTTAATACCGTCGCTGATCCCGATACTGGCAGCTACACCCTGATCGTGACATTACCCATTCCAGAAAAACTCAATGTCTTGCCCGGCATGGCGGCGAGTGTCAAGGCCGTGCTGCCTTCAGGTGTGAGTGATAGTGGGGTGACATTGTCTGATGGTGCCATTGTGGAATCAGACGGGCAACGTTATGTATTTCGATGGTTGGAGAGGGTTAAGCGCGTCGAGAAAGTTCCCGTAGTGATAGAGTCAAATCAAATCGTTGAGGGGCTAAATGATGGCGACTGGCTGGTGGTTGCAGGGGCGTCGGAGTTAGTCGATGGGCAAAATGCGGTGCGTTGGTTAAAAGAGCGGGGGCTTTAATATGAAAACACTTATGGCCTCATGTCTAGTGGGTGGACTTTTGCTGATGGGTTGCAGTGAGTCTATGGTGATTGAAGCACCAGTGGCTCGAGTTGAAACGTTCACCCTACCGTACAGCAACAATCAAGTGATTAGAGAGTTTAATGCGCTGGCGCG
Source organism: Shewanella sp. 492 (assembly GCF_059338445.1). Classification (NCBI taxonomy): domain Bacteria; kingdom Pseudomonadati; phylum Pseudomonadota; class Gammaproteobacteria; order Alteromonadales; family Shewanellaceae; genus Shewanella; species Shewanella sp. 492. Next base: position 2,886,742 of record NZ_CM181702.1, on the reverse strand, counting down.
GGCTCAAGATCTCACTCCGCTTTCATTTCGCGTCGATGGCAGGATCAGTAGCATACCCGTTATAAAAGGTCAGCGGGTTAAAAAGGGCGATTTGCTGGCGGCATTGGATAAGCAGGATTACGAAATAGTGTTAAACGATCGCACTGCGAGGATGGAGGTCGCTCGTAAACAGGCTCAGCGAACCAAACTGTTAGTCGATAAGCAGCTGATCTCGCAATCAGAATATGACCAGATAAAAGCTCAATATTTAGTGTCTCTTGCCGAGGCCAAGCAAGCAAAATTGTATCTAGATTACACCGAGTTACGAGCACCGTTCGATGGTGTTGTCAGCGATATTTTTGTGGAGTCCTTCGAGAATGTCCGACCTGGCTCTGAAATTGTCACTATGCATAAAGTTGAACGCATAGATGTCGAGGTGCAGATCCCAGATATTTTGCTAGCGGTATCAAAGCGCAATGATGTTAAGGCTATGCAGCAGGTTTATGATGTGACGTTTGACGCGTTTCCTGAGGTGATTTTTAAAGGCACCATCTTAGAGATAAACACGGAAAAAGATCCCTCATCTTATACGTTTATTGCCACACTAGCGGTGCCCTTAGATGGCAAATATAAAATCCTTGAGGGGATGCCTGCCAAAGTAAAAGCTAACTTAAGCCATTTGACCTACACCTACACTCGGCAGCACTTGGTGCCAATTGAGGCTGTGCTGATGCGAGATGGTAGTCAAATAAATGAACAAGAGGGTGGAGTGTGGCTGTATCAGGCTGATAGCGATAGCGTTAAATATCAGCAGGTTAAGCTGGGTGTAATTGTCGGTGACATGATTGAAGTGGTTTCAGGGTTATCCGGTGGGCAGATCATCATCACTGGTGGGGCTAAGCGCTTAGTTGATGGACAGAGAGTTGAGCTGATTAAGGGATAGTCACAATGAATGTAGCAGGGTACTTTGTCAAAAATGCCGTGATCAGTTGGATGTTTTCACTGATCTTACTCATCGGTGGGCTAATGGCCTTTACTGGCCTAGGTCAGTTAGAAGATCCCCCTTTCACCATTAAAGATGCCGTTGTGGTAACGCTTTACCCCGGTGCGACATCCACTGAGGTTGAGGAAGAGGTGACTTACCCCATAGAAAAGGCGATTCAGGCGTTGCCTTATGTGGATAAGATCCGTTCGTTGAGCACCTCAGGGTTGTCACAGATAAGCGTCACCATGAAAAACAACTATGGCCCAGATGAATTACCACAGATTTGGGATGAGTTGCGCCGTAAGGTCAATGATATGTCCGCTCAGTTGCCACCAGGGGTGAACCCGCCAATGGTGAATGATGACTTTGGCGATGTTTACGGCATCATGTATATGGTCAGTGGGCCTGATTACAGCTATCGAGACCTGCTTGATTATGTTGATTTTGTTAAACGTGAATTAGAACTGGTGCCTGGTGTCGGCAAGGTTTCATTGGCCGGGGCACAGCAGGAACAGATTTTTCTTGAGATATCATTAAACAAGTTATCTAACTCAAATATAGACCCAGCAACGATTAGTAATCTGCTGAACTCTCAGAATATGGTGTCAGATGCGGGCAATATTCGCGTGGCGGGTGATAACTTACGGATCCGCACCAGCGGCGGTTTTAAAACAGTTACCGAACTTGGCGATCTGATCATTCCAGGGGCTGCGGGGGCTAAACTGATTTACCTCAGAGACGTCGCCAGTATTAAACGGGGCTTTCAGGATATCCCAAGTAATGTCCTAAGTTTTAACCAAGATAGCGCAATCAATATTGGTGTCTCATTTTCATCCGGTGTGAATGTAGTGTCAGTAGGCGACGCGGTCGCCGAGAAATTAGCCGAGATAGATGATGCTCGCCCTGCGGGGATGAAAATCGCAACCATGTATAATCAGCCTGAAGAGGTTGATAAATCGGTGGGCAGTTTTGTATGGAACCTCATTGCGGCCGTGGCGATCGTTATTGGTGTTCTACTGGTCTTTATGGGGCTAAAGAGCGGGATATTGATTGGTTTAATCCTCTTTTTAACCTGTCTTGGCACCTTTATATTGATGTTGCAGGCTGATATTGAGCTGCAGAGGATCTCCTTGGGCGCGCTGATCATTGCGCTAGGGATGCTGGTTGATAATGCCATTGTGGTGGTTGAGGGGATCTTAATTGGTCGTCAACGCGGCGAGACAACCTTGCAAGCTGCGCAAGCAATCGTTAAACAAACCATGTGGCCACTGTTTGGCGCCACAATTATTGCCATTACCGCGTTTGCACCGATAGGCCTGTCGCCCGATGCGACCGGCGAGTTTGCCGGATCGCTATTCTGGGTGTTGTTATTTTCTCTGCTACTTTCTTGGGTCACGGCGATTACCATCACCCCTTTCTTTGCGCAACTTTTCTTTGGTGCAGATGGTGAGAAGGTGGTTAAAGGCGCTGAAAAGGACCCCTATGGCGGAGCATTTTTTACCGCTTACAAAGCTTTATTAGATATTTGTATGCGTTTTCGTTGGGTCACGGTTTTGCTGGTTTGCAGCGCTTTCGTCGCGGCTTTGGCTGGGTTCGCTTATGTGAAACAGTCCTTTTTTCCGCCATCTACGACCCCTATTTTTTTGGTCGATGTGTGGCTGCCTGAAGGCACTGATATTCGTGAAACACAGCGTGTGACGCAAGAGATGGAATCGATGGCCGTTCAAATCGACAATGTCGAGTTTGCGGCTTCTACGGTTGGTAAGGGATTCCCGCGTTTTCTGTTGACTTATGCGCCAGAGAAAAACTACTCATCCTATTCACAACTGGCGTTACGTACCACAAGCTTTGATGCCTTGTTGCCTGCCATGACAACCTATCGCGAGCAGGTTGAAGCCAGGTTCCCTCAGGTACAGTTTAAGTTTAAGCGCCTAGAAATCGGCCCCTCTTCCGATGCCAAAATTGAAGCCAGGATCAGTGGTGCAGATCCCGATGTCCTGAGGGAGTTAGCATTCCAAGTGATGACCGTTTTTAATCGCACGCCAGGAACCGTCAATGTGCGCCATGATTGGCGTGAGCGTGTGAAATTTATCTCTCCGGGCTTTAATGAGTCTCAGGCACGTCGTTTAGGCATAGTCAAAAGTAACGTTGATGACAACCTTAAGTTTGCATTTGCCGGGATGAACATCGGCATGTATAGAGAGGGGACAACACTGTTACCCATAGTGGCTCGATTACCCGAAGAGGAACGAGTTGATATTGGATCCTTGGAGAGTTTGCGGATATGGAGCCCTGTGCTGGGCGTTTATGTGCCTATGCAACAGGTCGTTGATGGCTTTGATGTAAAGTTTGAAGACCCTATTATTCAACGCAGAGATCGTAAGCGCACCATCACAGTGTTTGCCGATGCCGATTTTGCCTATGACATATTGCCGACGGAACTGCTTTCTAAGATGCAGTCGAGTGTCGAGGCGATAGAACTCCCCTCTGGTTATGAGCTTAATTGGGGCGGTGAGTATGAATCATCTAATGATGCTCAAGAATCCTTGTTTGCGACCTTGCCTTTGGGCTTTCTATTTATGTTCCTGATCACTGTTTTTCTGTTTAACTCGGTACGTAAGCCGCTGGTTATTTGGTGTTGTGTGCCGTTAGCCATTATAGGGATCACCTTGGGGTTATTGGTGCTCGATAAACCCTTTAGTTTTATGGCGTTATTAGGAATGTTAAGCCTATCTGGTATGTTATTGAAAAATGGCATTGTGCTGTTAGACCAAATCAATACGGAAATTGAGAAGGGAACAGAGGTGTTTGAGGCGGTATTTGAATCCACTGTTAGTCGTGTTAGACCTGTTTGTATGGCGGCCATCACGACCATTTTGGGGGTATTGCCGCTCATTACCGATGCATTTTTCGAGTCTCTTGCAGCGGTAGTGATGTTTGGTCTTGGGGTGGCGACCGTATTGACGCTAGTCGTTGTGCCTGTGTTCTATATCATTTTCTTTAAGGTGAAATATCGAAGCTATAAAACGTTTTCCAGTTAGTGATACTAAACACTCCACTTATTATAAAACGGCTAGGCAGGTCATTTAGGCCTGCCTTGATGTTGCAAGCTACTCATCTTTTAGTTCATTCGCTATCAATTTTTCTGTGGATTGGGTATAACGCTAAGTTCGGCATTATTTACTTTTTTTAAAATGAACTTAAGTGAGATTGGTTACCGCCGTGTGGTGGTGAAATTGGGGACCAGTGTGCTGACATCCGGCTCTAGGCAGCTAGATAAGGCGCATATGGTTGAACTGGCGCGCCAGATGGCAAGCTTAATGAAGTCAGGCATTGAAGTGGTGTTGTGTACCTCGGGGGCCATAGCCGCTGGGCGCGAACATTTAGGTTATCCTAGCCTGCCCGATACGGTGGCCAATAAGCAACTGTTGGCCGCTGTGGGGCAGGGACAACTGATTCTGGCGTGGTCACAACTGTTTAGTATTTACGGTTTACATGTCGGGCAGATGTTGCTGACCCGCGCCGATCTGCACGACCGAGAGCGTTATCTCAATGCCAGAGACTCGCTTAATGCGTTATTAGCTAATGGCATTATTCCTATCATTAATGAAAACGATGCGGTGGCGACCAACGAGATAAAAGTGGGCGATAACGATAATTTATCGGCCAGGGCGGCGCTACTGTGTGATGCCGACCTTTTGATTTTATTGACCGACCAAAAAGGGCTGTTCGATGCCGATCCTCGTGCCAATCCTGATGCCAAGTTGATTAAACAGGTGGTTAATATTGATGACAGTTTACGTCGGCTTGCAGGCGGAGCTGTGTCTGGATTAGGTACTGGCGGCATGGCGACCAAGTTGCAGGCCGCCGATATTGCCCGCCGCGCCGGTATTGAAGTGGTTATAGCATCAGGCCATAGACCAAGGGTCATCCAAGATGCGGTATGTAAAGAGGCGGTGGGTACGCACTTTACCGCGCTAGAAAACCCGCTTGAAAGCCGTAAGCAATGGATCTTAGCAGGACCTGCCACTAAAGGTAAATTAGTACTCGATAGTGGCGCGATTGTGGCTGTTACCCAAAAAGGTCGCAGCCTACTGTCAAAAGGTATTGTCAGCGTCAGTGGCCAATTTGAGCGTGGTGCGACCTTGCAGCTGGTGGACGAGTTGGGCCGCGAATATGCAAGGGGCATGACTCGTTACAGTGCTAAGGATCTGCTGGCCATTGCTGGTAGGCACTCTGATGAAATCGATTCTATCCTTGGCTACGATTATGGCGCTGCCGTTGTACACCGTAACGATATGGTGGTGCTGTAAAAGTACATAATATTAATCATTTCAGTAACAGCTGAGATAACTTTAGGAGTAAGGGTGTGATTGAACATCATCAAGCCTACTTGCAGACACTCGGTCAGCAAGCAAAGCAGGCAAGCTATGCACTGGCCAATCTCAGTGGTGAGCAGAAACAGCAGCTACTGAGCGCCATCGCGACCACGTTAACCGCCCGTAGCGACACCATTATCGCGGCCAATCAGCAAGACGTGGCTAACGCACGTGCCAGCGGCCTTAATGATGCGATGATCGACCGTTTGCTGCTTGATAAGGACCGGCTTAATAATGTCATAGCCGATATCGACAATGTGATACGCCTTGCCGATCCTGTCGGGACCGAGCTAGAAAGTCAGTTGCTCGATAACGGGCTGCGTTTGTCGCGTCGCCGCGTGCCATTAGGGGTGGTTGGGGTGATTTATGAGGCGCGCCCAAATGTCACCGTCGATATCGCAGTGTTGGCCCTAAAGACCGGCAATGCCGTTATCTTGCGTGGTGGTAAAGAGACATTGCTGTCAAATGTGGCACTCAGTGATGCGATTCGTGAGGCCATAACCGCGCAAGAGCTACCAGCCGATGCGGTGCAGTTGATCCAAAGCCCCGACCGTGCCTTAGTGACGGGACTGTTAAAGCTCGATAATTATATCGACATGATAGTGCCCCGTGGTGGCCAACATCTGCAGCGCTTATGCGCCGAGCAAGCGACTATCCCCGTGATATTGGGCGGGATAGGGATTTGCCACCTGTATGCAGACAAAGAGGTCGATATCGACAAGGCGATAGTCGTGATCGCCAACGCTAAGGTGCAGCGTCCTACCGTGTGTAATGCGCTCGATACCGCGCTAGTGCATCGAGACATCGCTGGCCAGTTGCTGCCTAAACTGTATCGTCAATTGGCCGATTTAGGCGTGAGCTTTTATGCCTGTCCGCAGGCCAAAACCTTGGCTGATGGTTTAGCTGTGGATATGCATGATGCCACTGAGGACAGCTATGCACAGGAGTGGTTAGCACTCACATTAGGCATTAAGGTGGTCGATGATATTGACGCCGCGATTGCCCATATTCGTCATTATTCCAGTGGTCATTCTGAGGGGATATTAACTGACAATATCCACGCCGCCGCCTACTTTGTTAATCAGGTCGATGCCTCTGCGGTATACGTCAATGCCAGCACGCGCTTTACCGATGGCGGTCAATTTGGGCTTGGTGCCGAAGTAGCGGTGTCGACGCAAAAATTGCATGCGCGGGGCCCGATGGGGCTTGAAGCCTTAACCACCTATAAGTGGATAGGGGTTGGGGATTATACCGCCCGTCGCTAATGGCGTTGACTTGAATCAACGCCTGTAAAACTAACACGGCTTAAAGAGAAAGCAGCTATTCCCTAATGCTTTCTCTTTTTTATGTTTAAAGGTGTCTGTGCTGGGCTGTTGTTCAGTGCAGCCATTTTATTTTGTACGACAAAATAAAATGGCTTCCGAGCACCTAATCGCTAGTCTCAATTGGGGAAGGGCATCTTATAGCCCAATAGACTATAGCCCTGGAGATAGCGGGGCTTTGGGCGGACGCCGTTTTAGCTGTGGTAATAACTGCTGCAGTGCCAGTGCCGATAAAATTAACCCGAGGCCGATGAAGGTCGAGCGGGTAATGGTTTCTTGTAATATCCAAGCGATAAAGCCCACCGATAATACTGGTGTGATAAACACTAACGTGCTCATGCTGGCAGTGCGGTCGGCTTTTTTCAGGGCCACTAACCACAGAACAAAGGTCACACCCATCTCAAACAACCCCACATAAACCGCAGCGCCAAAGGCGTTGGCGTTCCAAGTGGGCAGCGATTCGGTCAGTAGCAATGTCACCACAATAAAAGGCAAGCCCATTAAAAAACTGAGTAGCAAGCTAACCACAGGGTCGCCACTGTCTTTGGTGTTGATTATCCAATAAAGACACCAAAGTACGGTGCTGGTGAGCGCAAGCATCACCCCTGCAGCGCTGTCAAAGTGGATATCGGTAATATGACCATTGGTGGCGATAATAAACACCCCTAGATAGGCGATAAGCGCCGCGGTGAGATCGCTTTTGCGTAGCTTTTGTTTGAGTAGCGGCACCGATAATAACGGCAATAGAATGGCCCAAGTGTAATTGAGCGACAGCGCCTGCTGCGCCGGTAATAAGTCATAGGCCTTAAACAGCACCAAATAATAGAGAAACGGATTGAGCAGCCCACTTTGTAAATAAAACCAAGGGCGGCGAGCCCATTGGCGTTGAATTAGGTGAAATTTGCCCATAATTAGCAGGATGACAGTCAGTGCCACAATGGAGCTGGAGACGGCAATAAACACCAACTGCAATGGCGTAAAGTGGCTCAAGGCTAACTTAAATGCGGTGGCGACGGTGGACCAGAGTAATATGGCACCAATGGCATAGAAGTAGGCTTGATTAGATGATTTCACTGACTTATCTCGTTAACTGAAATGGCCATAGAGCATGGCTATTGTGGGCTGTTTGGATGACTAATTGTATACATTATACCTATAAGGCCGGTTATTGAACTGACTTTCAGCCAAAAAAATGTTCAATTAAGCTAATTTTTATATTTTTAACCCTTGTAATCATCTCAGGCGGCCCAATATAGGGTGTTAAGGAAAGATATTGGCTTGGATAGTAAGGCTTGAAAATCATGACGCCTATCCCCATATCTGAATCAGATGACAAATTTAGCATTCGTTAAAAGTTTTTATTGGAGGACTCCATGGGTAAAATTATTGGTATCGATTTAGGTACAACCAACTCTTGTGTTGCAGTATTAGATGGTGGCAAGGCGCGCGTAATTGAAAACGCAGAGGGCGATCGTACCACCCCTTCAATCATCGCTTACACAGGTGAAGAAGTATTGGTTGGTCAGCCTGCGAAGCGCCAAGCGGTAACTAACCCAAAGAATACCTTCTTTGCGATTAAGCGTCTTATTGGTCGTCGTTTTAAAGATGATGAAGTACAGCGCGACGTAGACATCATGCCGTTTAAGATCATCGGTGCTGACAACGGTGATGCATGGGTTGAAGCGCACGGTAAGAAAATGGCGCCACCACAAGTGTCTGCAGAAATTCTGAAGAAGATGAAGAAGACTGCCGAAGACTTTTTAGGTGAGCCAGTAACAGAAGCGGTAATTACCGTTCCTGCATACTTTAACGACTCACAGCGTCAGGCGACTAAAGATGCTGGCCGTATCGCGGGTCTTGAAGTTAAGCGTATTATTAACGAACCAACGGCTGCGGCATTGGCTTACGGTATCGATAAGAAGCAAGGCGACAACGTTGTTGCGGTATACGACTTAGGTGGTGGTACATTCGATATCTCTATCATCGAAATCGATAGCGTAGATGGTGAGCAAACATTCGAAGTACTGGCGACTAACGGTGACACTCACTTAGGTGGTGAAGATTTTGACAACCGTCTAATCAACTACCTAGCCGATGAGTTCAAGAAAGAGCAGTCAATCGATCTACGTAACGATCCGCTAGCAATGCAGCGTCTAAAAGAAGCTGCTGAAAAAGCGAAGATTGAACTTTCTAGCACCACACAGACTGAAGTTAACCTGCCTTATATCACGGCAGATGCGACAGGTCCTAAGCACTTAGTGGTTAAGATCACACGCGCTAAACTTGAGTCACTGGTTGAAGATTTGATTGCTCGTACACTTGAGCCGCTAAAAGTAGCTTTAGCTGACGCTGATCTATCAGTATCAGATGTAAACGAAGTGATTTTGGTTGGTGGTCAAACTCGTATGCCTAAAGTACGCGCAGAAGTTTCTGCCTTCTTTGGTAAAGAGATCCGCCAAGACGTTAACCCAGACGAAGCGGTAGCTATCGGTGCAGCAGTGCAAGCTGGTGTACTTTCTGGTGACGTAAAAGACGTACTATTGCTAGACGTTACACCACTTTCTTTGGGTATTGAAACCATGGGTAGTGTAATGACTAAGCTAATTGAGAAGAACACGACTATCCCAACTAAGGCGAGTCAAGTCTTCTCAACAGCAGATGACAACCAGAGTGCGGTGACTATTCACGTACTTCAAGGTGAGCGTAAGCAGTCAAGTGCCAACAAGTCTCTAGGTCAATTTAACCTAGAAGGTATCGAGCCTGCGCCACGCGGTATGCCACAAATTGAAGTGGCGTTCGATATCGATGCTGATGGTATCTTGCACGTGTCTGCGACTGACAAGAAGACAGGTAAAGCACAAGCGATCACCATTAAAGCCTCTTCTGGTCTAAGTGAAGAAGAAGTTGAAGCTATGGTTCGTGATGCTGAAGCACACGCAGACGAAGATGCTAAATTCGAACAGCTTGTAACCGCACGTAACCAAGCCGATGGCATGGTGCATGCGACCAAGAAGCAGATCGAAGAAGCAGGCGATGCGCTACCAAGCGAAGACAAAGAGAAAATTGAAGCTGCGATGGCCGATGTTGATACCGCAAGTAAAGGTAACGACAAAGAAGCTATCGAGAAAGCGACTCAAGCATTGATGGAAGCATCTGCTAAGTTGATGGAAATTGCTCAAGCTAAGGCACAAGCAGGCCAAGGCGAACAAGCTGAAAAATCAACTGATTCGTCTGCTGATGATGTTGTCGATGCTGAGTTCGAAGAAGTTAAAGACGACAAAAAATAATTCAGGCTTAGCCTAAATTATTTCCAGCGGGCGTTATGGGGAAACTCTAACGCCCGTTCGTACAACTCTAGCGCAGAAAGTATAAGACTATGTCAAAGCGAGATTATTACGAAGTATTAGGCGTAGGTCGTGACGCCAGCGAACGCGAGATTAAAAAGGCTTATAAGCGGCTAGCCATGAAGTTTCACCCAGATCGTAATCCGGGTGACAAAGAGGCAGAAACCCGCTTTAAAGAGGTAAAAGAAGCCTACGAAATCCTAACCGACAGCGATAAGAAAGCCGCCTATGATCAGTTTGGTCATGCGGGTGTCGATCCTAATCGTGGTGGTGGCGGATTCGGCGGCGGTGCCGATTTCGGTGATGTGTTCGGCGATGTGTTTGGCGATATCTTTGGTGGTGGCCGTCGTGGTGGTCAGCGTCAAGCAGCGCGCGGTAGTGACTTACGTTACAACCTCGAATTGTCGCTTGAAGAAGCGGTGAGAGGCTTAACCAAAGAGCTACGCATTCCAACCCTTGCAGCATGTGATGCGTGTGATGGTAGCGGCGCGAAAAGAGGCTCATCGCCAACCACATGTGGCACCTGTCATGGACAAGGCCAAGTGCAGATGCGCCAAGGTTTCTTTGCCGTACAGCAAGCCTGTCCAACGTGTCATGGCCGTGGCAAGATCATTAAAGATCCTTGCAACAAGTGTCATGGCGAAGGTCGCGTCGAGAAGAGTAAAACCCTGTCAGTTAAAATCCCCGCTGGGGTGGATACTGGCGATCGCATTCGTCTCTCTGGCGAAGGTGAAGCGGGCGAGTTTGGCGCACCAGCAGGTGACTTATATGTTCAAGTCACGGTGCGAGAACATGCTATTTTCGTGCGTGATGGCAACAACCTGTACTGTGAAGTGCCTATCTCATTTAGCACAGCAGCCCTGGGCGGTGAGATTGAAGTGCCTACCCTAGATGGTAAGGTGAGCCTTAAGATCCCAGCCGAAACACAAACAGGACGTATGTTCCGTTTACGCGGCAAAGGGGTGAAATCGGTTCGCAGCCATGCAGTGGGTGACTTACTGTGTAAAGTTGTGATGGAAACACCAGTCAACTTAAGCGAAAAGCAAAAAGAGTTACTGCGTGATTTTGACAAAACACTGACGGGTTCGGCAAAGAAGCACAGCCCTAAAGCTGAAGGCTTTTTCGATGGTGTGAAAAAGTTCTTTCAAGACTTAAATAGCTAACGTCTGTTGGCAACTAAAAAAACCTCGCATAGCGAGGTTTTTTTATGGCTTACTCTCGCTAATATATGCTGTAACGGCTCAACTTTACTCGGCATTATCATCAAACGATTAAGCCCATAGCCTCTAGCTCCTTTAGCCATGATATCGAGCCATAGTATCGAACCATTGCTGCGACGGAAGATTACTGTGATTAGGGCTAGTATTATGATGATAGAGTATCCGTTGCATAATGCGGCTATAGTCGCTGGCTGGTGGACCCTAAAGGAATTGATGATGAAACAAATGATAACAGTGATAATACTAGTCATATTAGCTGGCTGCGCGACAAATCAGTCGCCCACAGGGCGATCGCAAACCTTGCTGTTTTCGGCGCAGCAGATGGATCAAATGGGCACCGAATCATTTGAGCAGATGAAACAGCAACAAGCCTTAAGTAAAGATAAGCAACGTATCGCCTATGTTCGCTGCGTCGCCTCTCGCATTACCGCAGTATTACCAGCAGGGCAACCCAAATGGGAGGTGGTGCTATTTGAGTCTGAGCAGATAAACGCCTTTGCATTGCCTGGTGGCCATATTGGGGTGTACACCGGCTTGCTCAAAGTGGCGACGAATCAAGATCAGCTAGCTACCGTTATCGGTCATGAGGTGGCACATGTGCTAGCCAATCACAGTAATGAGCAAGTCTCTCGGGCGCAGATGACTGGGGTTGGCATGCAGCTGGCGAATGCGGCACTGGATGTCAGCGGGGTGGGCAATCGCGACCTTTATATGGCGGCGCTTGGCTTAGGTGCCCAAGTGGGCTTTGTATTGCCCTATGGTCGTGAGCAAGAAAGTGAGGCCGATATTATGGGCGTTGAGTTAATGGCTCGGGCGGGGTTCGATCCCAGCCAAAGTATCGAGCTATGGCAAAATATGGCCAAGGCGGGCGGCAGCCAGGGACCTGAGTTGCTCTCGACACATCCGTCTCACGGACGCCGTATTGCCGATTTACAACAGATGCAACCTAAGGTGATGCCCTTATATCAGGCAAGCCAAGCTAAGGTAAAAAATAGCTGTGACTAATTGGCTATTCGCGAGTTTTTTGTTGCATAGTATGGTAAAATCCGCCGCGAAATTAATTGAATAAATGAGAGTATTATCATTATGTCTGACAAGTTCACCACAATTGAACAGCATGCCAGCTACGGTGTCGGTCGCCAATTAGGCGAGCAATTAGCGGCAAACTCTTTTGAAGGTATTGATATTTCAGCTGTACAAGTTGGTCTATCTGATGCGTTTGACGGTAAAGAGAGTGCGGTTTCTATGCAAGATCTTCAAACTGCCTTCACTGAAATTAGTCAGCGTATTCAGAAGGTACAAGAAGCTGCAGCAGCAGCTGCGTCTGCAGAAGGTGATACTTTCCTTGCGCAAAACCAACAACGTGAAGGTGTCGTAACCCTAGAGTCTGGTCTGCAGTATGAGATCATTACCGAAGGTAATGGTGATAAGCCTGCTTATGATTCTACTGTTCGTACTCACTACCATGGTACTTTTATCGGTGGTGACGTATTTGACAGTTCAGTATTACGTGATCAACCTGCCGAGTTCCCTGTGTCTGGCGTGATTGCCGGTTGGACCGAAGCACTACAACTTATGCCTGTTGGGTCTAAGTGGAAGCTGTATGTTCCGCATCACCTAGCTTACGGCGAGCGTGGTGCTGGTGCATCAATCCCGCCATACTCGGCGTTAGTGTTCGAAGTTGAGTTGCTCGATATACTTTAATAAAAATAGCCTAAGCCATTGCTTAGGCTTTTTTTTGTATTGTATTTAAAGCGAGTTTTGTGGTCTATTGGACATAATAATAAACCGTAAAACAGCGCAATATAGATCGAAGGGAGAAGTAGATGACAGAGCAAGTAAGAGTCGCTATTACTGGTGGCAGCGGCCGAATGGGTCGAACTCTTATTGAATCGGCCAAACTGAGTAGCAATATCTTTTTAGGTGCTGCGATTGAGCGTGCTGGATCGACACTGATTGGTGTCGATGCTGGTGAGCTTGCTGGTGTCGGGGCGATGAATGTGGTGATCACCGATTCGCTCGATCAAGCTGTCGATGACTTTGATATTTTGATCGACTTCACTTCTCCTGAAGCCAGCGTGGTACATACCGATTGGTGTGCACGCAATGGCAAGGGTATCGTTATCGGTACCACAGGCTTTAACCATGCTCAAAAAGAACAGATTGCTGCATATGGCGAAACCACGCCTATCGTGATGGCGCCCAATATGTCTGTTGGGGTGAATTTGATGTGGCGTTTGTTGGAATTAGCCGCCGAGGTGATGGGCGACTATACCGATATCGAGATCATCGAAGGTCATCACAGACATAAAAAAGATGCACCATCGGGCACTGCGTTAAAAATGGGCGAGGTGATTGCTGAGGTGTTGGGCCGCGATCTTGAAAAATGTGCCGTTTATGGCCGCGAGGGCATAATGGAAGAGCGTTCGCGCGAGACCATAGGTTTCTCGACCATCCGTGCTGGCGATTTAGTCGGTGAGCACACGGCGATGTTTGCTGATATCGGTGAACGTTTAGAGATCACCCATAAGGCATCCAGCAGAATGACCTTTGCTAATGGTGCAATGCGCGCCGCATTTTGGCTTGGCGATCAAGATCCGGGTCTCTATGACATGCAGCAGGTGTTAGGCCTGAAAGATTAGTATTTGATCAAAAACGCCCACGTGGCGTTTTTTTTTGAAATAAAATACCGCTTCACTATAGACGAGTAGCTACTTCACCTATAGAATTGACGGAATTTGTCAAAATTTCGTATTTCAGCGGAAGTTGGTATTTTAAAAGCAAGATAAAACCCTATTATACAATGGCTTGGCTCTTTTCGGAGGTCGCGTTGACAAAGTCTGCCTTACTCGTACTCGAAGATGGAACCGTATTCTCAGGCACTGCAATTGGTGCTGATGGACTGGCAGTAGGAGAAGTCGTTTTTAACACTTCAATGACTGGTTACCAAGAGATTCTTACTGATCCATCCTATTCTCGTCAAATTGTTACTTTAACCTACCCACACATTGGTAACACTGGAACCAATAGTGAAGATACCGAATCTGATGCAGTGCATGCATGCGGGTTAATCATTAGAGATTTACCACTAATGGCCAGTAACTTCAGAAATCAGCAATCCCTCAGTGATTATCTTAAAGCCAATAATGTTGTCGGCATCGCTGATATTGATACGCGTAAACTGACGCGTATTTTAAGGGAAAAAGGCGCGCAGGCTGGCGCTATTTTAGTCGGTGATACGGATGAAGCTAAAGCGCTTGCTGCAGCTCAAGCCTTTCCCGGATTAAAAGGCATGGATTTAGCCAAAGAGGTCACCACCGACACGCAATATCAGTGGCGCAGTGGCAGTTGGCGCTTAGTCGGCGGTCTACCAGAGGACACACCAAAAGCAGAACTAAAATTTAAAGTCGTTGCTTATGACTATGGTGTGAAGCGCAATATTTTACGTATGTTAGTTGACCGCGGTTGTGATGTGACAGTGGTTCCCGCCCAAACGCCTGCTAGCGAAGTGTTAGCGATGAATCCTGATGGGGTGTTTTTATCAAACGGCCCAGGCGATCCAGAGCCATGCGATTACGCTATTAGTGCGATTCAAGATATTTTGAAGACTGACGTTCCTGTATTTGGTATCTGCTTAGGGCATCAATTACTGGCACTGGCCTCTGGTGCTAAAACCTTGAAGATGAAGTTTGGTCACCATGGTGCTAACCATCCAGTGAGCAACATCGAACTCGGCAACGTGATGATCACCAGTCAAAACCACGGTTTTGCCGCTGATGAAGCTAGCCTACCCGATAATATCAGAGTGACGCATAAGTCGTTATTTGATGGTTCGTTACAAGGTATCCATCTTACCGATAAGCCAGCCTTTAGCTTCCAGGGGCACCCTGAAGCGAGTCCTGGCCCTCATGATGCGGCCCCCTTGTTTGATCACTTTATTGAATTGATTGAACAATATCGTCACCACGCTAAGTAGTCCGGGAGAAGGTTTCAGCAATGCCAAAACGTACAGATATAAAAAGTATTCTAATCTTAGGTGCCGGCCCGATTGTGATTGGGCAAGCGTGTGAGTTCGATTACTCGGGCGCTCAGGCCTGTAAAGCACTTCGTGAAGAGGGTTACCGAGTTATTTTGGTTAACTCGAATCCTGCGACTATCATGACCGACCCTGAAATGGCCGATGCGACCTATATCGAGCCGATCCAGTGGGAAGTTGTACGCAATATTATTGCCAAAGAGCGTCCAGACGCCATTTTGCCTACCATGGGTGGTCAAACTGCACTTAACTGTGCATTGCGCCTCGAAAGCGAAGGTGTATTGAGTGAATTTAATGTCGAGATGATTGGCGCCACAGCTGATGCAATCGATAAGGCTGAAGATCGTAGTCGCTTCGATGAAGCGATGAAGGCGATTGGTTTGGAGTGTCCACGAGCGGGTATCGCCCGTAGCATGGAAGATGCTTATGGCGTGCTTGAGCAGGTCGGATTCCCTTGTATTATTCGCCCATCATTTACCATGGGTGGTAGCGGTGGCGGTATCGCTTACAACAAGGAAGAGTTTGAAGAGATCTGTTCTCAAGGTCTTGACCTTTCACCGACCAATGAACTGCTTATTGATGAGTCGTTAATTGGTTGGAAAGAGTATGAGATGGAAGTGGTTCGTGATCGCAACGATAACTGTATCATCGTGTGTTCAATTGAAAACTTCGATCCAATGGGTGTTCACACGGGTGACTCAATCACAGTTGCTCCAGCACAGACGTTAACCGATAAAGAGTATCAGTTGATGCGTAATGCATCATTAGCTGTGCTGCGCGAGATCGGTGTTGAAACTGGTGGCTCTAACGTTCAGTTTGGTATCAATCCACTAGATGGGCGCATGGTGATCATCGAGATGAACCCACGGGTGTCTCGCTCATCGGCATTGGCATCTAAAGCCACAGGTTTCCCGATTGCTAAAATCGCCGCTAAACTTGCGGTTGGTTTTACCCTAGATGAACTAAGCAACGACATCACTGGTGGTGCGACCCCTGCCTCATTCGAGCCTGCTATCGATTACGTTGTGACTAAGGTACCTCGCTTTAATTTCGAAAAATTTGCCGGTGCCAATGACCGTCTAACCACTCAGATGAAATCTGTGGGTGAAGTGATGGCGATTGGCCGTACTTTCCAAGAGTCGCTGCAAAAAGCGCTGCGTGGGTTGGAAGTGGGCGTCAATGGTCTCGACGCTATCATCGATATCAAAGATAACGATGCGCTGTCACGTATTCGACACGAGCTCAAAGAACCTGGTGCAGACCGTATTTGGTATATTGGCGATGCGTTTCGCGCGGAATTGAGCTTAGAAGAGATTTTTAAGCTGACCAATATCGACCCTTGGTTCCTTATCCAAATTGAAGAGCTGCTTAACCTAGAGACGCAAGTCAAAGAGGTTGGTATGTCGGGCATGGATAAGGATTTCTTATACAAGCTCAAGCGTAAAGGCTTTGCCGATTCTCGTCTTGCCGTGCTGTTAGGTGTCAGTGAAGCCGAGATGCGCAAATTGCGCTACCGCCACGAGATCTATCCGGTGTACAAGCGCGTCGATACTTGTGCGGCTGAGTTCTCAACCGATACGGCTTACATGTACTCTACCTATGAGGAAGAGTGCGAAGCTAACCCGTCAGACCGTGAAAAAATCATGGTGATAGGGGGGGGGCCAAACCGTATTGGTCAAGGTATTGAGTTTGATTACTGTTGTGTTCACGCCGCTTTAGCACTGCGTGAAGACGGTTACGAAACCATCATGGTCAACTGTAACCCAGAGACGGTATCAACCGATTATGATACCTCTGACAGACTGTATTTCGAATCGATAACCCTTGAAGATGTGCTTGAAATTGTACGTATCGAAAAGCCCAAGGGGGTGATTGTACAGTACGGTGGTCAAACGCCACTTAAACTGGCGCGAGATTTAGAAGCTGCTGGCGTTCCGATTATAGGTACTAGTCCTGATGCCATCGACAGAGCCGAAGACCGCGAGCGTTTCCAGCAAGCGATTCAGCGTCTCGAGATGAAACAGCCTGAAAATGATACCGTAACCACGGTTGAAGGCGCGGTGATTTCTGCCGAGCGTATAGGCTATCCGCTCGTGGTACGTCCATCGTATGTACTGGGTGGCCGTGCAATGGAAATTGTCTATGACGAGCAGGATTTGCGTCGCTACTTTAATGAAGCGGTTAGCGTCTCTAATGCCTCGCCTGTGCTGCTGGACCGTTTCCTCGACAACGCGATTGAAGTGGATATCGACGCGATTTGCGACGGTGAAATCGTGGTGGTTGGTGCGATTATGGAGCATATCGAGCAAGCGGGGGTTCACTCTGGTGACTCAGGCTGTTCTCTGCCACCATACACCCTAAGCCAAGCGATACAAGCTGAAATGCGCGAGCAGGTTGGCAAGCTAGCAATGGAGTTGGGAGTGGTTGGCCTGATGAATGTGCAGTTTGCGGTGCAAGATAACAACATCTACATGATTGAGGTTAACCCTCGCGCAGCACGTACCGTGCCATTCGTCTCTAAGGCGACGGGTGTGCCGTTAGCTAAGATTGCCGCGCGCGTGATGGCGGGCCAATCGCTAACATCGCAAGGTTTTACTCAAGAAGTGATCCCACCTTTCTACTCAGTCAAAGAAGTGGTATTGCCGTTCAATAAATTCCCTGGTGTTGACCCATTGCTTGGCCCTGAAATGCGCTCAACCGGTGAAGTAATGGGCGTTGGTGACACGTTTGCCGAGGCTTATGCAAAAGCACAGCTTGGCGCGACATCAGAAGTGCCTAAGTCGGGTCGTGCGCTCTTGTCTGTGCGTAACAGCGACAAGAACCGCGTTGCCGATTTAGCGGCTAAGTTGATAGAGCTTGGTTACGAAATCGATGCCACTCACGGCACAGCTGTTGTGTTAGGCGAAGCGGGCATTAACCCTCGCCTCGTGAACAAGGTGCACGAAGGTCGCCCTCATATTCTTGACCGCATCAAGAACGATGAATACACCTACATAGTGAATACCACCGAAGGTCGTCAAGCGATTGAAGACTCACGTCAACTTCGCCGCGGTGCATTGCGTTATAAGGTTAACTACACGACGACATTGAACGCGGCTTTTGCCACGTGCATGGCGCACGCTGCAGATGATCGTACTAATGTGACGTCGGTGCAAGAGTTGCACAAGCGTATTACTGGCTAAGAGTTATTGAGCGTTAAAAAGGCCGCAGTAGCGGCCTTTTTTATGGGGTTGATTTACAATAAATACTCCTATGATAGCTTGTCGTTTAGCCATGGATTACCTACTATGTTTGCTGTGTTGTTCGGGTTGTATGTTAAGCAAGGTGGAGTAAAATACACCGTTCTTATGGCCTTACGATTAACAGAGTGTGATTCAATAGCATCTCGTAGCATCACGGTATAGAATAGAGTAATTCCACGCGTTATTTTACTTAGTCAGTGGCCTCAATATGGGTCAGGCTGGCTAGGATGCTTTTGTTTTTAAGGAGACGATCGTTCCTATGAATAAGGTTCCGATGACTGTAGTTGGCGCAGAACAACTACGTAAAGAGTTAGATTTTTTAAAGTTTGATAAGCGTCCTAAGATTGCTGAAGCGATCGGTATTGCCAGAGAGCTAGGTGATTTGAAAGAAAACGCTGAATATCATGCAGCCCGCGAAGAGCAAGGTTTGTGCGAAGCGCGTGTACGTGACATCGAAGGTAAACTGTCTAATGCACAGATCATCGATGTGACTAAGATGGAAAATACGGGCCGAGTGATTTTTGGTGCGACAGTGACTATCTTAAATATTGATACCGAAGAAGAGTTCACCTATCGCATCGTGGGCGAAGATGAAGCTAATATTAAACAAAATTTGTTGTCGGTTAGCTCACCTATCGCCCGTGGTTTGATAGGTAAAAATGTCAATGATGAAATCTCAATCACCACGCCGGGTGGCACCAGTGATTTTGAAATCATCAAAGTTGAATATATCTAGTCGACCAGGTGATACAAAAAAGCCGCTAATGGATAGCGGCTTTTTTATTAAGCAAAATGAATTTACTTTGCTCTAGGGATGGCAATCTTCATTTCTGGAGATTGACGGAAAAGGACCAATACGTGACCGATAAGCTGAACCTTTTCAGCTTGAGTTTCGCGTACAATGGCGTCAACGACTGCATTTTTTAGCTCTCTGTCTCCAGAGGCTACTTTCACTTTGATTAATTCATGATGAGAGAGTGCATTATCAATTTCAGCCAGTACACCTTCAGTCAGACCATTGGAACCAAGCTGTACAACAGGCTTTAGGTTATGTGCTAAGCCTTTTAAGTGCTGTTTTTGTTTGGTTGTTAAGTTCATTTCTACCAACTTTATGCTGAGTTACTGTTGAAAAAACGCTATTCTACCCTCATATAGCCTTTGTGTAACTCATATTTGTTACGGATTTTAAATGTCAGGTAAAAAACGAACAGCAAGTTCCTCGCGCTGGATGCAGGAACATTTCGATGATCACTATGTTAAATTATCGCAAAAGCGGGGCTTACGTTCGCGTGCCGCGTTTAAACTTGAAGAGATTCAGCAGAAAGATAAATTAATCCGTCCGGGAATGACAGTGGTTGATTTAGGTGCTGCGCCAGGAGGTTGGTCGCAAATTGCGGTTAAGCTAGCTGGCGATAAGGGTAAAGTCATCGCCTGTGACATTTTACCTATGGACCCAATCGTTGGGGTCGATTTTTTACAAGGAGACTTTCGAGAAGATAAAGTGCTCGAGGCCTTACTTGAACGTGTCGGTGATGCTAAAGTTGATGTTGTGCTATCTGATATGGCGCCCAATATGAGTGGTACAGGCGGTGTCGATCAGCCGCGGGCCATGTATTTGGTCGAACTTGCATTAGATATGTGTCATCAAGTGTTGGCACCTAACGGCAGTTTCGCGGTCAAAGTCTTTCAGGGGGAGGGCTTTGACGATTATATGAAAACGGTTAAAGAAGCTTTCACAACCGTTAAAACACGTAAGCCAGACTCTTCGCGACCGCGTTCGCGTGAAGTCTATCTTGTGGCGACAGGATACAAGTTGTAGTAACCTAACGTCAGTAACCGCAAGACTTTATGAGGTCTAGTAATTTTGAGTGATATGGCAAAAAATTTAATTCTCTGGGTTGTCATCGCCGTAGTGTTGATGTCAGTGTTTCAGGGCTACTCCCCCTCTTCATCAAATTCGTTGAAGATGGATTATTCAACATTCTTGGACGATGTGCGTTCCGGACAAATTAATACTGTCGAGATCAAAAGTGATCAACGTACTATCGAAGGGACTAAAAAAACCGGCGAAAAATTTACCACCATCATGCCGATGTATGACCAAGATCTGATTAACGACCTTGATCGCAAAGGGGTGATAATGAAAGGCCAAGAGGCGGAGGAATCCGGCTTCTTGACTCAGATCTTTATTTCTTGGTTCCCAATGTTACTGCTTATCGGGGTGTGGATATTCTTCATGCGCCAGATGCAAGGCGGTGGCGGTAAGGGCGCGATGTCGTTTGGTAAGAGTAAAGCCAAATTGATGAGTGAAGATCAGATTAAAACGACTTTTGGTGACGTTGCTGGTTGTGACGAAGCTAAAGAAGACGTTAAAGAGCTGGTTGATTACCTCAGAGAGCCAACTAAATTCCAAAAACTAGGTGGCCGTATTCCAACGGGCGTGCTGCTAGTTGGGCCTCCTGGTACAGGTAAAACCCTACTGGCTAAAGCAATTGCTGGTGAGGCGAAAGTACCTTTCTTTACTATTTCAGGTTCAGATTTCGTTGAGATGTTTGTTGGTGTCGGTGCATCACGTGTGCGTGACATGTTTGAACAAGCCAAGAAATCAGCGCCTTGTATCATCTTTATCGATGAGATTGATGCTGTCGGTCGTCAGCGTGGCGCTGGCGTTGGTGGTGGGCACGATGAGCGTGAGCAAACACTAAACCAGATGCTCGTTGAGATGGATGGTTTTGAAGGTAATGAAGGTATTATCGTTATCGCGGCGACTAACCGTCCAGACGTACTCGATGCAGCGCTATTGCGTCCAGGTCGTTTTGACCGTCAGGTGGTTGTTGGTTTGCCTGATGTGCGTGGTCGTGAGCAAATTCTTAAAGTGCATATGCGTAAAGTACCATTAGCCGATGATGTTAAAGCGAGTGTGATTGCTCGTGGTACACCAGGTTTCTCTGGTGCGGATCTGGCCAACCTTGTTAACGAAGCAGCGCTCTTTGCTGCACGAGGCAACCGCCGCGTAGTTGGTATGGAAGAGTTTGAAAGCGCTAAAGACAAGATCATGATGGGCGCAGAGCGCCGCACCATGGTGATGTCGGAAGAAGAGAAAGAGATGACCGCCTATCACGAAGCGGGTCACGCTATTGTGGGCTGTTTAGTACCAGAGCATGATCCTGTGCATAAGGTGACCATTATTCCTCGTGGCCGTGCGTTAGGTGTGACTTTCTTCCTCCCCGAAGCCGATGCAATCAGCCAGAGTCGCAGAAAGTTAGAGAGCCAGATTTCAGTCGCTTATGGTGGCCGTCTTGCCGAAGAGTTGATTTATGGCAGCGAGCGAGTCTCTACTGGTGCATCACAAGACATTAAGTATGCAACCTCTATCGCCCGTAATATGGTGACTCAGTGGGGCTTCTCTGAAAAGTTGGGTCCAGTCCTATATGCGGAAGATGAGAACGAAGTGTTCTTAGGTCGTAGCATGGGTAAGTCACAGCATATGTCTGATGAGACGGCTAAGATCATCGATGATGAAGTCAAAATGCTGATCGACGCTAACTATGACAGAGCCAAAAAATTCTTGACCGATAACATAGACATTCTTCATGCCATGAAAGATGCGTTAATGAAGTATGAAACACTTGATTCAACGCAAATAGAAGATCTTATGGCACGTCGTGAAGTTCGTCAGCCAGCCGATTGGAATTTGGATGAGAATGGCAGTAACGGTGGTGACAAAGGTGGCAAAAAAGCCGCCAGCGACACGGCAACGGCTACCGATGATACAACATCTGCAGAAGATCAAGATGATTCAGTAACGCCAACTGATGTTACTGAACAAGGTGACGCTAAAAATGTTGATGAATCGCCAGTGACTAAATAAGTCATGCCTTAATAATCAACCGTTACTAACAGAAAACCCCGCAAGGGGTTTTCTTGTTTCGAGCCACCTATGGGTTATGAGTCTGGCGTAATAGTGAGTAGGTTTGGTCAAATTAGCGGCTAAGTTATTTTTAGAGTCGTTATTTACTTACTCGCTGTACAATTTGATAAGTGTCATTTCCTGTGACCATTAACGTTACTCTGCGTAGAAATGGTCACAATATCGAGGATCCTCTTTTGCAATTAGTTAGTAGACAGAAAACATTAGATTTAACCCAACCTAGAGTCATGGGGATATTAAATACCACACCAGATTCTTTTTCTGATGGCGGCAGGTACTCGCATTTTGAACATGCTTGCCAGCATGCCGAGCAGATGATTGCTGCTGGTGCCGACATTATTGATATTGGCGGCGAGTCTACCCGCCCTGGTGCGGCAGAGGTTTCTTTACAAGAAGAGCTAGATAGAGTGATCCCACTGGTAGAATATATTCATGCCCGTCACGATGTATGGATCTCAGTCGATACCAGTAAAGCGCAGGTGATGGCGCAGGGGGTTAAAGCTGGAGCAGATCTCATTAATGATGTCAGGGCACTGCAAGAACCGGGCGCGTTAACAACGGCTGCAGCCCTCGGCGTTCCTGTTTGTTTAATGCATATGCAAGGTCAGCCTCGTACTATGCAAGAATTGCCTCAATACAATGATGTTATTGCTGATGTTACTCAATTTTTTGCTGAACGTATTCAAGCCTGTATTGATGCTTCAATACCTCGCTCACACATTATTCTAGATCCAGGTTTCGGATTCGGAAAAAGCTTGGCACACAATTACGAGTTACTGAATCGTTTGGCTGAGTTTAAGCATTTTGAATTGCCACTGCTGATAGGGTTATCGCGTAAGAGTATGATCGGCCAATTATTATCAGCAAGTGTCGAGCAGAGATTAGCCGGCAGTTTAGCCGCGGGTATGTTGAGTCTTCAGCGCGGTGCACATATTCTTCGAGTGCATGATGTAAAAGAGACTGTGGACATGATTGCCGTTATGCAGGCAATGGAGCACTATAAAACACTGTAAGTGAGTTTGATAAGCGATAAAATACAGCATTTGTGGTTAAGTGTCGGCACTTTTGGGTCGCTTAGTCAGTGATGCTTATCAGTACACATTGTAAAAAATGAAGTCCTAAGAAAGGACTCAAGGGGTTAATATTGTGAGAAAGTTTTTTGGCACCGATGGCATTAGAGGCAAGGTCGGCTCAGGTAAAATGACGCCTGAATTGGCGTTAAAATTGGGCTGGGCAGCGGGTAGGGTATTATCGCGCTCTGGTACCAATAAGGTGATTATTGGTAAGGATACGCGAATTTCAGGTTACCTATTTGAATCTGCGATGGAAGCGGGCCTGTCTGCTGCCGGATTAAATGTGATGCTAATGGGGCCGATGCCGACGCCTGCGGTCGCGTATTTAACCCGTACCTTTAGAGCCGAAGCGGGCGTAGTGATCAGTGCGTCACATAATCCCTATTATGATAACGGCATTAAATTCTTTTCCAATGATGGCAGTAAATTGGACGATGCCATCGAGCTTGAGATTGAAGCTGAACTAGAAAAGCCGCTTGTCTGTGTTGAGTCTCATCTACTAGGTAAAGTGTCACGTATCGAAGATGCACCTGGCCGATATATTGAGTATTGCAAAGGTAATTTCCCCGCCGAACATACCCTCAAAGGGCTTAAAATTGTGGTCGATTGTGCCCATGGCGCCACTTATCATATTGCCCCTAATGTTTTTCGTGAGCTTGGCGCCGATGTTGTTGTGATTGGTGCATCGCCTAATGGCACCAATATCAACCATGAGGTGGGGGCCACCTCAATGGGCAAGATCCGTGAAACGGTCATTGCAGAACAAGCCGATCTAGGTATTGCACTCGATGGTGATGGCGATCGCATCATGATGGTCAATCGTCATGGTAAGGTGATCGATGGTGACGAGATCCTATATATTTTAGCTTGTGATGCACAGGACAGAGGCATACTTAAAGGTGGGGTTGTCGGTACCTTAATGTCCAACCTCGGGTTAGATCTTGCCCTTAAGGCGCGAGGCATCGCTTTTGCTCGCTCTAAAGTCGGCGACCGCTATGTGATGGAGATGCTGAAAAAGAACCAATGGCGTATTGGCGGCGAAAATTCAGGTCATATTTTGAATTTAGATCACGGTACAACTGGTGACGGTATCATTGCGGGTATTTTAGTCTTAGCCGCAATGTGCCGTAAGCAGGCGACGTTGGAAGAACTGACCGAAGGCATTAAAATGCTACCGCAAGTCCTGGTTAATGTTCGTTTTGAAGGCAGCCATGATCCACTCAAAGCTGACAGTGTGTTAGCGGCTAAAATTGAGGTCGAGAAACTACTGGGCGATCGCGGTCGGGTATTGTTACGTAAGTCGGGAACTGAGCCGCTGATCCGTGTGATGGTTGAGGGAGATGTAGCCAGTGATGTGACTCGTCACGCAAATACCATCGCCGATGCTATCAGGGCATTGGTCTAATTAGTTTTTACGCGTAAGATCAACAGGATTTAATCTTTTAAGGTTAAATCCTGTTCGTTTACCATCCGTTAAGAGTAAAAAGTAGCCGAGCGGTACGTTTATAGCAAAAATTCGCTATTTAGGTATTGTAAGTTAACAAGTGGTTCGCTATTATTCACGCCGCTTTCAGAAGGAGACAGTGATGGCACTAAGACGCCCAATGGTCGCTGGTAACTGGAAAATGAATGGCACAGCGCAATTAGCGCAAGAGCTATTTAATAAATTCGCTACCAAGCTTCAAAACGATTCTGCGGAAGTAGTCTTATGTCCGCCAAGTATATTTCTTGAAAGTGTGCGGCAGCAGCTTGATGCTAATAAAGAGGCCTTAAATGGTTGTCTAGTCAGAATGGGCGCACAAAACGTAAGTCAACATGACTTCGGTGCTTATACTGGTGAAGTGTCAGGGCAAATGCTAAAAGATTCAGGATGTCGATATGTTATTATCGGTCACTCCGAACGTCGTCGTATGTACGGCGAAACTAGTGATATCGTAGCAGAGAAATTTGCTGCAGCTCAAAAGCACGGTTTGACCCCAATCTTATGTGTTGGTGAGTCAGGTCCAGCTCGTGAAGCAAGACGCACTTTTGAAGTGATTGCTGAAGAGCTAGACATAGTCATTGAAAAAAATGGTACCATGGCTTTTGATAACGCGATTATCGCCTACGAACCCTTATGGGCAGTAGGAACGGGTAAGAGCGCTACGCCAGAGCAGGCACAAGAAGTTCATGCGTTTATACGCAAGCGTCTCTCTGAAGTGTCTCCATTTATTGGAGAGAATATCAGGATTTTGTACGGTGGTAGCGTAACGCCGAGTAATGCAGCAGATCTATTTGCTCAACCTGATGTAGATGGTGGACTGATAGGCGGTGCAAGCTTAAACTCTACCGAGTTTTTAAGTTTATGTTCGATAGCAATGAGCGCATAATATGTACGAAGTTCTAATGGTTATATACTTGTTGGTTGCACTAGGTCTCGTAGGCCTAATCTTAATCCAGCAGGGTAAAGGTGCTGATATGGGAGCCTCTTTTGGCGCCGGAGCATCAGCAACATTATTCGGATCTTCAGGGTCGGGTAATTTTTTAACACGTTCTACTGCCATTTTGGCAATTGCATTTTTTGCATTAAGTCTAACCATAGGTAACTTAAGTGCAAATCACGCTAAAAATGAAGAATCGTGGAAAGATTTAGGCACAGATGCTGCGGCAGTGACTGAGCAAGTTACCGAAGCAACGGAAAGCCAAACTCAGTCAGAAGACAAAATTCCTGACTAAGACTCAGCCTAACTGGTTAAGTCAAGACACCGTGAAATATGGGTGTCACTATTAAGTCTCTTGGTAGTCCTCACTGCCAGATAGTAGAGATAAAATAGTAAAGTGTAACAATCACATGCGGATGTGGTGGAATTGGTAGACACGCCATCTTGAGGGGGTGGTGAGCTATGCTCGTGGGGGTTCAAGTCCCCCCATCCGCACCAAATTTAGATTGGTTTTATCATCGGTCTGAGTTAAATAAAGTCGCTAACTAAGCCGCTTTATTATTGCAAATATGGGTGACTATCCATATAATTGCAGCAGTTGACGCGGGGTGGAGCAGTTTGGTAGCTCGTCGGGCTCATAACCCGAAGGTCGTCGGTTCAAATCCGGCCCCCGCAACCAGCTCCCAGTAATGAAGATACTCTTCATTACTGCTACAGGTTCTGAATGCTATGACCTCGTGATTACGGGGTTTTTTGTTATCTGGACTTTTAAAATATCGCTATTTAGCGATGTCATACTGGGGCTTTAGGCCCTTTTTTGTTTTTCGGGGGGTAACCTTGGCAACTTTAGAAAGTAAACTGGAACAGATGCTTATCGCACCAGTTGAAGCATTAGGCCACAGTCTTTGGGGTATTGAATTCGTACATGCGGGTAAACATTCAATCTTGCGTGTTTATATTGACAATGAAAAAGGCATCTTTATTGACGATTGTGCCGACGTAAGTCGTCAAGTCAGTGCCGTACTCGATGTCGAAGACCCCATTTCAACCGAATACACATTAGAAGTTTCTTCTCCAGGTGTAGATAGACCACTATTTAATGCGGCGCAATATGCGCTCTACATCGGTGAAACCGTAAAGGTTCAATTGACTATGCCTGTTGCTGGTAGTCGCAATTTAAAAGGTACCGTCGTGGGTGTAGAGGGGCAGATGCTCACTCTAGCTGTCGATGGCAACGAACTGATTATTGCCCTGGATAACATCCGCAAAGGCAACTTAATCGCTAAGTTTTGATGGATTCAAGGTGAACGAGGCAAGAGGATGAATAAAGAGATTCTGCTAGTCGCTGAGGCGGTTTCAAATGAGAAAGCCGTGCCACGCGAAAAGATTTTTGAAGCGTTAGAAATAGCGCTCGCCACAGCAACCAAGAAAAAGTATGAAGGCGATATTGAAGTTCGTGTCGCTATCGACCGTAAAACGGGTGCTTATGAAACTTTCCGTCGCTGGATGGTGGTTGACGATAATGGTGAAGCGTTAGAAAATCCGTTTCGAGAAATTACATTAGAAGCGGCGAAATACGAAGACCCAGAGATCCAAGTCGGTGAATATATCGAAGATGAGATCGAATCTGTGGTATTTGACCGTATTACGACCCAAACAGCCAAACAAGTGATCGTACAAAAAGTACGTGAAGCTGAACGTGCTCAAATCGTGGATCAATTTCGTGAGAAAGAAGGCGAGTTGATCACCGGTGTCGTGAAGAAGAGTAACCGTGAGAGTGTCGTGGTTGATTTAGGTAACAATGCTGATGCAGTGTTATTTAAAGAAGACTTGATTTCCCGCGAAAGCTTCCGTCCTGGTGACCGCGTTCGTGCATTACTTTATGCCGTACGCCCTGAAGCGCGTGGTGCTCAGCTGTTTTTAACGCGTACAAAACCGGAAATGCTCATGGAGCTGTTCCGTGTTGAAGTGCCTGAAATTGCAGATGAAATGATTGAAATCATGGGCGCTGCTCGTGATCCAGGCTCGCGTGCAAAAATCGCCGTTAAATCCAACGACCGTCGTATCGATCCAATCGGTGCATGCGTTGGTATGCGTGGCGCACGTGTACAAGCCGTTTCTAATGAGTTAGGTGGCGAGCGTGTTGATATTGTGCTTTGGGATGATAATCCAGCACAGTTTGTGATTAATGCCATGGCACCAGCTGATGTGGCTTCTATCATCGTTGATGAAGATAACCACTCAATGGATATTGCTGTTGAAGCAGATTCATTGGCACAAGCTATTGGTCGTAATGGTCAAAACGTACGTCTAGCAACCCAGTTATCGGGATGGGAGCTAAACGTAATGACAGTGGCTGATATGCAAGCTAAACACCAAGCGGAAAGCGCGAAGGTTGTTAACTTGTTTGTTAGCGCATTGGATGTCGATGAAGATTTTGCTCAGGTACTTGCTGATGAAGGTTTCACCTCATTAGAGGAGATTGCTTATGTACCAGAAAGTGAGCTACTGGACATCGACGGATTCGACGAAGATATCGTTGAATCATTGAGAGAGCGTGCAAAAGCCGCTATCTCTACACGGGCTCTGGCGTCCGAAGAAGCACTTGATGGTGCTGAGCCGAGCGAAGATTTACTTGCCTTAGAAGGTTTAGAACGTCATTTGGCGTATGTGCTGGCAAGTAAAGGCGTAATTACGCTTGAAGATTTAGCCGAACAAGGCATTGATGATTTGATCGAGATTGAAGAATTAACAGAACAAAAGGCTGGTGAGCTCATCATGGCAGCCCGCAATATCTGTTGGTTTGGCGAAGAAGCATAAGTCGATCAACAGAGGGGATTTTACAGATGGCAGAAACTACAGTAGAAAAACTGGCGGTAGAAGTTGGCAAAAGTGCTGAACGATTAGTTGAGCAATTTTCCGAGGCTGGTATTAAGAAAAGTAAAAGCGATACAGTTTCAGAACAAGAAAAGCAGCAACTGCTTGATTTCTTGAAGAAACAGCATGGTGGCGATGCAACGCCAACGAAGATGACATTACAGCGTAAATCTGTGTCAACACTCAGTGTTGCAGGCAGTGGTGGTCAATCTAAAGACGTTAAAGTTGAAGTGCGTAAAAAACGTACCTTTGTTAAGCGTGACCCAGCTGTAGAAGCTGAAGCAGAAGCTAAAGCCAAGGCAGAAGCAGAAGCCCAAGCTGCGGCAGAAGCAGAAGCTAAGGCAAAAGCCGCTGCAGAAGCTAAAGCTAAGGCTGAAGCCGACGCAGCAAAAGCTAAGGCAAAAGCCGAAGCTGAAGCCAAAGCTAAAAAAGCCGCTGAAGCTAAGCCAGCAGTGCCAGAAACAGCTGAAGAGAAAGCAGCCAAACTTGAAGAGGCGCGTTTGTTAGCAGCAAAAGAAGCAGCAGCAAAACAAAAACTCGATGAAGAAGCCAAAGCGGCTGCTGAAGAAGCACGTCGATTAGCAGAAGAAAACGAGAAGCGTTGGGCGGAAGAAGAACGTCTGCGTAAAGAGTCTGAAAAGACCGGTGACCACCATGTCACTACGTCTACCGAAGCTCGTGCTGCAGAAGATACCGCCGACATGAACGCTGAAAAACGCGGACGTCGTGCACGTAAACCTGCTGGCGGCAAAGCTGCAACCAATAAAAAACGTGGCGGTAAAGATACTCGTGGCGGACGTGACCGTAATGGCCGTAATCAGCGTAATGCGCCTGAGTCAATGGATCATGGCTTTAACAAGCCTGTCGCTGCTGTTAGCCGCGATGTCAGCATTGGTGAAACCGTAACGGTTGCTGAGCTAGCTCAGAAGATGGCCGTTAAAGCCACCGAAATCATCAAGCAGATGATGAAGATGGGTTCTATGGTTACGATTAACCAAGTGCTCGATCAAGAAACAGCGCAGATGGTTGCCGAAGAGATGGGTCACAAGGTTGTGCTAACTCGTGAAAACGAGCTAGAGCATCAAGTACTTGCAGACCGTGATGGAAACGTTAAGCTGGAGCCACGTGCGCCTGTTGTGACCATTATGGGTCATGTTGACCACGGTAAAACATCGCTACTCGACTATATTCGTCGTGCGAAAGTGGCCTCAGGTGAAGCGGGTGGTATTACCCAGCATATCGGTGCTTACCACGTTGAAACCGAAAATGGCATGATCACTTTCTTAGATACTCCTGGTCACGCGGCGTTTACCGCTATGCGTGCTCGTGGTGCTAAGGCAACCGATATTGTTATTTTGGTGGTTGCAGCAGATGATGGTGTGATGCCACAAACGATTGAAGCGATTCAACACGCTAAAGCCGGTGGTGTTCCGCTTATCGTTGCAGTGAACAAAATTGATAAGCCAGAGGCCGATCCGGATCGCGTTAAGTCTGAGTTATCTCAGCACGGCGTAATGTCTGAAGATTGGGGCGGAAACAACATGTTCTGTCACGTGTCTGCTAAGACTGGTGAAGGTATCGACGAATTACTTGAAGGTATCTTGCTGGAAGCCGAAGTATTAGAGCTTAAAGCGGTTCGTGAAGGTATGGCAGCTGGTGTTGTTGTGGAATCTAAGCTTGATAAAGGCCGTGGCCCTGTGGCTACTGTACTGGTTCAAGAAGGTACCCTAAGACAAGGTGATGTTGTTCTGTGTGGTCTTGAGTACGGTAAAGTCCGTGCGATGAAAGATGAGAACGGTAATGCTATCACTGAAGCGGGTCCATCGATTCCTGTCGAGATCTTAGGTTTGTCAGGTGTACCATCAGCTGGTGACGAAGCAACCGTTGTACGTGATGAACGAAAGGCGCGTGAAGTTGCACTGTACCGTCAAGGTAAGTTCCGCGATGTGAAACTTGCTCGTCAGCAGAAGTCTAAGCTTGAAAACATGTTTGCTAACATGACAGAAGGCGAAGTTCAGGAGCTTAACATCGTGCTTAAGGCCGATGTACAAGGTTCACTTGAAGCGATTTCTGATTCACTTAACAAGCTGTCTACTGATGAAGTTAAAGTTAACATCATTGCTAGCGGTGTGGGTGGATTGACCGAGACTGACGCATCACTTGCTGCAGCATCTAACGCGATTATGGTTGGCTTTAACGTTCGTGCCGATGCACAAGCGCGTAAGACTATCGACAGCGAAAGTGTTGACCTACGTTATTACAGCGTTATTTATCATCTTATCGATGAAGTTCGCGCTGCAATGGGCGGCATGTTAGCGCCAGAATTTAAGCAAGAGATCATTGGTCTTGCTGAAGTTCGCGATGTGTTTAAGTCGCCTAAGATTGGTGCTATTGCTGGCTGTATGGTGACCGAAGGTACCATTAAGCGTAGCGCGCCAATTCGTGTACTGCGTGATAACGTGGTTATTTACGAAGGTGAACTTGAGTCACTGCGTCGCTTTAAAGACGATGTTAGCGAAGTGCGTAATGGCATGGAGTGTGGTATCGGTGTGAAGAACTATAATGACGTCAGAGTTGGCGATCAGATAGAGGTCTTCGAAACGATCGAAATCGCTCGAACCTTATAATCGAAAAGGGGCGGCGCAAGCCGCCTTTTTTAGTTAAGAGATGGCAATAATTATGGCAAAAGAATTTAGTCGTACTCGTCGTATTGCTCAGCAGCTCCAGCAAGAGCTTGCTCAAGTGTTACAGCGTGATATTAAAGATCCGCGTATTGGTATGGTTACCGTCAATGACGTTGATGTGTCTCGCGACCTCAGCTACGCCAAAGTCTATGTTACCTTCTTTGAAGAGGACAAGGCTGTGGTCGAGGAGAAGCTGGCTGCATTAGAAACCGCAGCTGGGTATGTTCGTTCATTGGTCGCCGGCCGTATGAAGCTGCGTGTAATGCCTGAAATTCGATTCATCTACGATGCATCGCTAGTTGAAGGTATGCGTATGTCTAACTTGGTGAGCCAAGTGATCAGCTCTGATCAGGCTAAAGCGAAAGAGCATGGCTCTGATGTAGCTGACACTGATGAACATGAGCAAGGTGATAAGTAATGGCGCGTAAACCTAAAGGTCGGTTTATCGACGGCATAGTGCTACTCGATAAAGACACTGGGATGAGCTCCAACTTTGCATTGCAGCGTGTTAAGCGTATATACAATGCCGCTAAAGCGGGACATACCGGAGCTTTAGATCCATTAGCTACCGGAATGTTACCCATCTGTCTTGGTGAAGCGACCAAGTTTTCGCAGCATTTACTTGATGCCGATAAGCGTTATTTAGTCACGGCGAAACTGGGCGTACGCACCGATACCAGTGACTCTGATGGTGAAGTGGTGCAAACGCGTCCACTTAACTTTACTCAGGCACAACTTGAAGAGGCGTTACAGTCTTTTCGCGGTGAGACCATGCAAGTGCCTTCAATGTTTTCGGCATTGAAGTATCAAGGCCAACCACTGTACAAGTATGCGCGTGAAGGGATTGAAGTACCAAGGGAGGCACGGCCCATTACTGTATATGAGCTTAATTTTATTAAGCTAGATGGTGATGAGCTAACCCTAGAGATCCATTGTTCTAAAGGTACCTACATTCGTACCATTACCGATGATTTAGGTGAAATGCTCGGTTGCGGTGCTCATGTCATCATGCTGCGCCGCACTGGTGTGGCAGGTTACCCTTATGACAAAATGGTCACGCTTGAACAGCTAGAGGCATTATTAGCCCAAGCTGAAAGTGAGCAGCGCCCACCAAAAGAACTACTCGATCCGTTATTACTACCAATGGATACTGCGGTTAGTGGCTTTAAAGAGATCAATGTGTCTGACGAGTTAGCGCATTACCTCATGAATGGTAATCCGGTTCAAGTAGCCAATTTACCCATTGACCAATTAGTGCGAATTACCATTGGGGATGAACGAAGGTTTGTCGGTATTGGCGAAATGAATGATGATGGCTTACTAGCACCCAAACGCTTGATCGTTTTGCGTGATGAACAGGCTTAGTGCTTGCAAGTGATGGGTTAAATCGTTACTATATCGCGCTCTCTTTGGCTGAGTTAGTGATCGGCTAAAGTATTTATATAATTTTTGGAGATAAAAATGTCACTAAGTACAGAAGTAAAAGCACAAATTTTGGCTGATTTCGGTCGTTGTGAGAATGACACTGGTTCAACTGAAGTTCAAGTAGCTCTTTTGACTGCACAGATCAACCATCTGCAAGGTCACTTCAAAGAGCACATCCATGATCATCACTCACGTCGTGGTTTGCTTCGTATGGTTAGCTCACGTCGTAAGCTTCTAGCTTACCTTAAGCGTACTGAAAACGTTCGCTACCAAGAGCTGATCAAAAAGCTAGGTCTACGTCGCTAATATTACATTAGTGTTCGTTAGTAATTAAAGGAGGCTTAGCCTCCTTTTTTTTCTTTTATTTATAGTGTTTAGATTTGGCTGATTGTCGCGGTATTTGGCGCAATATATTTAGCTTCAAACTCATCTAGCGGCAGTGGTTGGCTGTAGTAAAACCCCTGACCGATTTCACAATTCATCTGCTTTAACCAATCTAATTGGGCTTCATTTTCAATCCCCTCCGCTACAATGTGTAAATTAAGCTGCTGGCCTAACATTAAGATTGTCGAGGCGATTGGGCTTTCATGGGGCAAATCGTTAACAAAACAACGATCAATTTTCATGGTGGTAATAGGCAGATGTTTAAGGTACGACAAAGATGAATAACCAATACCAAAGTCATCCACAGCAATACTAAAACCTGCCGATTTGAGTTGCTGAAGTTTATTGATGGCCAATTCGATATCATTCATCAATGAGGTTTCTGTTATCTCAAGCTCGAGCAAGTTTGGATCTATTTGGTACCTTAAGGAGAGTTGTTTAATATCCGGTACTAGACTGGGATCGGCAAATTGCTGTGAGGCCACATTGACGGCAACAGGGATTGCTACGTTGTAGCGGCGTTGCCAATGCTTGATAGTTTTACAGGCCTCTTCGATCACCCAGCGTCCAAGAGGGATGATGATGCCCGTTTCTTCGGCGATGGGAATAAAGGCCATAGGACTAATTAATCGTCCCTCTTTCTTCCAACGAATTAGCGCTTCACAGGCAACAACTTCGCCGGTTTTTATATTAAATTTAGGCTGAAAGTGTAGCAAAAACTCATTGTTTTTTAAGGCATCGTGTAGAGATGCTTCGGTTCTTAACCGCACCGCTGCGCGATCGGTCATCTGCTGCTTAAAGAACGCCCATTGATTGGTGCCTGAGGCCTTGGCGCTGTACATGGCAATATCTGCATGGCGAATCAGGTCTTCAGCGGTCAAGCCGTCATCTGGGTAGAGTGCGATACCTATTGAGGCGGCTGGATGAATCGTATGCTCGTTAAGTTGCAGTGGAATATTCAGTTCGATTAATAGCGTGTCGACTAAGTCAGCGGCTTGATCTGGTGTGTGTGCTTCGTTGGCTAAAATGACAAATTCGTCGCCACCAAGACGTGCCACTGTTCCAGTATCGCCCATCACACGCTCTAAGACTCTTGCGATTCTGGCAAGAAATTGGTCGCCCATAGCGTGCCCCAGTGAATCGTTAATATTTTTAAAACGATCCAGATCGATAAACAATAAACTAAACGCTTGTTGATGCACCCGGGCGCGTTGTATCGATATTGCGATGGTCTCAAGTAGTAAGGTACGATTAGAGAGTCCGGTAAGGGGATCGCGAGTCGCCATCTTACGGAGTTTATTTTGTGTTTGACCAAACTGAATGAGGATTTGATTAAATTTAGAGGTCACTAAGCCTAGTTCATCATCTTTATGTTCTGGCGACATCGGCAGGAGATTTTCATCTGGGGATTCAGGATCAATTTTATCAATGGCTTCGCTTATTTGGGCTATTGGCTTAGTTAAAAAACGGTGAAATAGCACCGAGAGCACTAAGGTCACGAGCAAGGCTCTGAGTAAGGTGGCAAAAAAACTAAATCTTAGCTGAGATAGTAGTGAATCGCTCAACTGCTCGGTGTTGTAATGCACAACCAAGGTGCCAATGACTTCGGGAGAGATGGCTACGCCAGAAGCTGTAGGACGGTACAATAATCGTGAGGTTTGTTTTAAGTCACTAAACAATCTATCGCTCAGTAGACCTATGACTGCGCTATCACTGGAAGAGTTGGTCATAGACACAAATTGTATGCCGTCATCGAGCTCAATCGTGGCCTGCGCAACATGCTCGACTTTTAAGACTCCGGTTAAGGTCTGCTTAGCTAAGTGATCGTCTAATGCCCATACGGCATTAGCTGCAGGTTGCTCAACAGAATTGAGCAATTCATATTGTGCTTCAAGTAACTGCTGTCTGGCTGAAATACTGACTAATGCGATTTCGACGATGAAGATGGCTATGGCAAAAAATAACGCCGAAAAAACCACTAAGGTTGTCTGTTTCCATGTTAATGACTTGAAACTCGCGCTCATTTGCCATTCCTATTTTGGCGACTCATTACAGTATATTACAAATAAAGCCGTTAGATATTGCAGAAACTCAGGTAACTTGCCACTTTAGAGAAAAGATTCGGCTTTGTCATCCACATGGGCTCTTTATCTATTGAATAGACTTGAAGTATACTTACACGGGAAAATAAGGTTATTAAATTAAGGAATGGTTCACGTGAATCCAATCGTAAAAAGTTTTGAATATGGTCAACATACAGTCACATTAGAGACTGGGGTTATTGCACGTCAAGCTGACGCTGCTGTTTTAGCAAGTATGGGAGATACAACAGTACTAGTCACTGTTGTCGGAAAGAAAGCTGAAGAGCCAGGTCGTGACTTTTTCCCGCTAACCGTTAATTATCAGGAAAAGACATACGCAGCAGGTAAGATCCCAGGTGGATTTTTCAAGCGTGAAGGTCGCCCTTCTGAAAACGAAACACTGATTGCACGTCTTATTGACCGTCCAATCCGTCCACTATTTCCAAATGGCTTCAAGAATGAAGTTCAGGTAATTATCACAGTACTTTCTGTCGATCCTGAAATCAATCCTGACGTTATTTCTATGATTGGTACCTCTGCGGCGCTTGCTATCTCAGGCTTGCCGTTTAATGGACCTTTGGGTGCTGCTCGTGTTGGTTATATCAATGGCGAGTACGTATTGAACCCTGACGTTAGTCAACTTGTCGATAGCCAATTAGATTTGATTGTTGCTGGTACTCAAGGTGCCGTCCTGATGGTTGAATCAGAAGCCGATGCACTACCAGAAGAGGTTATGCTTGGTGGTGTGGTTTATGGTCATCAACAACAGCAATTAGTTATCGATGCCATTAGCGATCTAAAAGCCGAAGCCGGTAAGCCCGCTTGGGATTGGACTGCGCCAAAAGCGGATGAAGACTTAGTTGCCAAGATTAAGGCATTAGCTGAAGCAGAAATGACGGCAGCATACCAAATCACTGCTAAGCATGAGCGCCGTGATGCGGTGAATGCATTAAAACAAGCGACTGTCGCTAAATTAGTTGAAGAAGATGCCAACGTTGATTTACGTGAGCTAGACAAGTTACTGGGCAGCTTAGAAAAGAGCGTCGTACGTAACCGTATTATCGCTGGCAACCCGCGTATAGATGGACGTGAACCAGATATGGTTCGTGCGCTAAGCGTTATGGCTGGCGTATTGCCTCGTACTCACGGTAGTGCACTGTTTACCCGTGGTGAGACTCAGGCATTAGTAACCTGTACTTTAGGTACCGAGCGCGATGCACAGAAAGTCGATAGCATTATGGGCGAGTATACTAACCGCTTTATGCTGCATTATAACTTCCCTCCATATTCTGTTGGTGAAACAGGTATGGTTGGTTCACCAAAGCGTCGTGAAATCGGCCACGGTAAGCTAGCATGGCGCGGCATTAATGCGGTTATGCCATCTGCTGAAGAGTTCCCATACAGTGTTCGTGTCGTATCAGAAATTACTGAATCTAACGGTTCGAGTTCAATGGCTTCTGTTTGTGGTACTTCGTTAGCCTTAATGGATGCGGGTGTTCCAATCAAGACATCTGTTGCTGGTATTGCTATGGGCCTTGTTAAAGAAGGTGATGACTTCGTCGTGCTTTCTGACATTCTAGGCGATGAAGATCACTTAGGTGACATGGACTTTAAAGTGGCAGGTACTCGCGACGGTATCACTGCATTGCAGATGGATATCAAGATTGAAGGTATCACACAAGAGATCATGCAAATTGCATTGCAACAAGCTTATGGTGCTCGTGTACATATCCTCAACGTGATGGATCAAGCGATTGGTTCACATCGTGACGATATCTCTGATCACGCTCCACGTATCACCACTATCAAGATCAACCCTGAGAAGATCCGTGACGTGATTGGTAAAGGTGGCGCAACTATCCGTGCACTAACTGAAGAGACTGGCACGACTATTGAGCTTGAAGATGACGGTACGGTTAAAATTGCCTCTTCAAACGGTGAAGCGACTCAAGAAGCGATTCGTCGTATTCAAGAGATCACTGCTGAAGTTGAAGTGGGTACTGTCTATAACGGTAAAGTGGTTCGTATCGTTGATTTTGGTGCCTTTGTTACCATTCTTCCAGGTAAAGACGGCTTAGTACACATTTCGCAAATCGCTGAAGAGCGTGTCGCGAACGTGTCTGACTTCCTTGAAGTCGGTCAAGACGTAAAAGTGAAGGTAATGGAAGTGGATCGCCAAGGTCGTGTGCGTCTTTCAATGAAAGAAGCCCAGCCTAAAGCAGAAGCTGCAAGCGAGTAATTTATTCGCTAATGAATCAAAGGAGACCCTTAGGTCTCCTTTTTTATTGGGATTTTAAAAATGCAGATAGCCCTTGCTATTAGGGATTGCTATGATTGGTGCTATTGCGAAGCAAATAAGGTTAAATGGATGACTTATCAATTGCGCACAAAGACAGTCGCGGTGATGGCTGCTCTTAGCATGCTGCTGACAGGATGTGTATCGACTCAACTAGGACAAAGTGCAGCGCATGGCCAACTGATCGTTGCGCCAGTGATGCCCGATTATAAGTTAGAAGTGACCCTTGCCCGCCTTAATGACATCTTGGCTTCAGCTGAACTGACCATAGAGCAACGTGCGCGCTTTCATTATGATCGTGGCGTGATTTACGATAGTGTTGGTTTACGCATTTTAAGCCGTATTGATTTTCATCAAGCGTTAAAGCTACAGCCAAACTTAGCCGATGCCTATAATTTTCTTGGTATTTATTATACTCAAGAGGGTGAATTTGAGAGTGCCTATGAGGCTTTCGATGCGGTATTAGAACTCTCCCCCGATTATGATTATGCCTATTTGAATCGTGGTATTGCACTTTACTACGGCGAGCGCAATGAATTAGCGCTGACCGATATGCAGAGTTTTTATAACGGTGATAACCAAGATGGTTATCGTGCATTATGGCTATACATCACCGAAGCAAAAATCGATATTGAGCGAGCCAAAAATAATTTGCGAACCCATCGTAAATTATTAGCCGATAGCGCCTGGTCGACAATTATCATCGACTATTATTTAGACGACATCGATCGGGAGCAAGTTTTTAATTTAGCTAAGCAGGGGTTAACCCACCCTAATGAATATGCTGAGCGCTTATGTGAAGCTTATTTTTATATTGCTAAAGTTGCGCAGCAACAGCAGCGTTATAATGATGCCGCTAATTACTACCGTTTGGCGTTGGCCACCAATATTTATGATTTTGTTGAACATAGATATGCCAGAGTTGAGCTAGCTAGGATAGGTCAAAGCTTAAATGAAGAGTGAGCACTCTAATGGGGTTGCAGGCAATTAATGGCCTTGTTTAGGCGGGGTGAATAATCCGTCATTCAAGGCTTTTTTCTCTCTGTGGCTTGCGGGATCCTTTCACTATAAGCTTTACTTTCGAATGTTTGGTTGGTCATGGGATAAGGTAAAGCATATTTGATTAATTATCACCTTACTCAATATGACGTTAAATCTTTGTCTTTATGATTGAGGTTTCGTGTTAGTGTTACACTCCAGATCACATCTTAAGCTTCGTGTTTAGTAAAAAAGCCCCATCTATCTGCACCGCATTGATTGTTTAAAACGCCTAAATCGGTGAAAATAGACGCCAATGATTATTCACCTAACGGATTGGTTAACGCAGTCGCCCCTTTGGGTTACAGCAACGCGTGCTCAATTTCGTGTACAACCTAAAAAGAACTTTTAATGGCTGACCAGACTTTCCTTAACGAAATCAATAAGCGAAGAACATTCGCTATTATCTCTCACCCCGATGCCGGTAAGACCACCATTACTGAAAAGGTACTGCTGTTCGGCAACGCTTTGCAAAAAGCCGGTACGGTAAAAGGCAAAAAATCAGGCCAGCATGCTAAATCAGACTGGATGGAGATGGAAAAAGACCGTGGTATTTCCATCACCACCTCTGTGATGCAATTTCCTTATCGTGATGCCTTGGTGAACCTGCTCGATACCCCTGGTCACGAAGACTTCTCGGAAGATACTTATCGTACCTTGACCGCCGTTGATTCCTGTTTGATGGTGATCGATTCGGCTAAAGGTGTCGAGCAACGTACTATCAAATTAATGGAAGTGACGCGTCTACGTGATACACCAATTGTCACCTTTATGAACAAGCTCGACCGTGATATTCGAGATCCGATTGAGTTGATGGACGAAGTTGAAGATGTGCTTAATATTGCTTGTGCTCCTATCACTTGGCCTATAGGCGCGGGTAAAGAGTTTAAAGGGGTGTATCACCTGCTGCGTGATGAGGTGATTCTGTATCAAAATGGTATGGGACATACGATCCAAGACTCGCGCGTCATAAAAGGGTTAAATAATCCGGAGCTAGACCAAGCCATTGGCAGCTATGCGCAAGAGATCCGTGATGAGATGGAACTCGTGTTAGGCGCCTCTAATGAGTTTGATTTAGATGCCTTCCTAAAAGGTGAGCTGACTCCGGTTTTCTTTGGTACCGCATTGGGTAACTTTGGTGTTGACCATATACTTGACGGTATCGTGCAGTGGGCTCCGCGTCCTCAACCTCGAGAAACTGATGTCAGAGTCATGGACCCTGAAGAGCCAAAGTTCAGTGGTTTTGTGTTTAAGATTCAAGCCAACATGGATCCGAAACATCGTGACCGTGTAGCCTTTATGCGTATCTGTACTGGACGTTACGAACAAGGCATGAAAATGCATCACGTGCGTATAGGTAAAGATGTCAACGTCAGTGATGCCTTGACCTTTATGGCTGGCGATCGTAATCGCGCTGAGGCGGCTTACCCTGGCGACATTATTGGCTTGCATAACCACGGTACTATCCGAATTGGTGATACCTTCACTCAAGGTGATAAGTTTCGCTATACCGGCATCCCTAACTTTGCCCCGGAAATGTTCCGCCGTATTCGCTTAAAAGATCCGTTAAAGCAGAAACAACTGTTAAAAGGCTTAGTGCAACTGTCTGAAGAGGGGGCTGTACAGGTGTTTAGACCCTTAGACACTAACGATTTAATCGTCGGCGCTGTCGGTGTGCTACAGTTCGAAGTGGTTGTACAGCGCTTAAAGAGCGAATACAAGGTGGAAGCCATTTACGAAGCGATCAGCGTAGCAACGGCGCGCTGGGTTTATTGTGACGATCACAAAAAGCTGGATGATTTTAAGCGTAAGTGTAGCAATAACTTAGCCCTCGATGGAGGTGATAACTTAACCTATATCGCACCCACTATGGTTAACCTCAACTTGTCGATGGAACGTTATCCAGACATTGAGTTTGCAAAAACACGCGAAAACTAAATGGCACTGAAGTGTGGCTCGATATGATTGAGCTTAGCACCATAGATAAAAAAGCAGATCCGTCTGCTTTTTTTTGTACCTAAATAGACTGGCTTTGTTAGCAGAATGTTAAATCGTTATTGAAACATGCTTGTAGCAAGAGAGGGGGTGTAAGTGAAATGTAAGTTTAGTCACCTTTATAGTGTTCACTGTTTTAACCGTAAATTAGAGCAGGAGGCTTAAGCTGATGGTTGATCATCTTATCTTCGATGCCAAAGCGCCCTCTATGTTCGTTATTGACAGCCATATCCATTTGGACTTTGAGCAGTTCGATGCAAAACGTGACGTGTTGATGTTACACATGCAGCAACAAGGTTTACAACATGCGGTGATCCCCGGCGTATCTGCGGCTCATTGGGCTAAACAATATGCCGTGGCGCAGCAGTATGATTGCAGCTACGCCTTGGGTATGCATCCTTGGTATTGCAATCAACATTGGTCTACAGAAATAGCCCAACTTGAACAATTACTCATAAAAAATAAGCAAGACAAACGCTTAGTGGCGATTGGTGAATGTGGTCTCGATGGCGGATATCGTGACACATGGCATATGCAAATAGCTTGTTTCGAGGCGCAGTTAAGCTTGGCGCAGCGTTTTGACCTACCTGTGATAGTCCACAGTGTCAAAGCTCATAATGAAGTACTGCATTTACTTAAACGTTATCCATTAAAAAAAGCGGGAGTGATCCATGGCTTTTATGGCAGTACTCAATTGGCGCAGCAGTATCTTGATTGTGGTATGAAGCTTGGGATCGGTCATTTGTTATTAAATAAAACAGCCAAAAAATTGCGGGAGTCCATTGTCAATGTTCCCTTAGCTTCTTTAGTGATTGAAACGGATCTTGCACTTGCCTCACTGCAGGGAAATCCTGATGTTGCCGATAATATCAACGAATCGAACTTAATGTTGCATTTGCTGATCGAAGAAATTGCAAGATTACAGAAAAAATCTCGCGTTCTAGTTTCAGAACAAGTGTTTCAAAATACCATGCAACTCTTTGACCTCTAATTTGATTTTTAAAAAACAGATGTGGCTCGCATCAAATTTATCGCCTAACGTATTGAAATAAAACTTCAAAAATTTGATCAAAACGACGATTTTAGCTAATCGCTCGGGTATAATCTGGAGTTGAAAAAAGGTTGGTTAACAACATAATTAAAAATTATTAACAATAGGGTGATGGTTAATGGATATTTTAATGAGCTTGGTAGGGGTGGTCACCCTACTTGCAATAGGTTTTTTGTTATCGAATAACAAAAAAGCTATTAACTTCCGCACTGTGTTTGGCGCACTTGCTATTCAGGCGTTCTTCGCAGGTTTCGTGTTATATGTTCCAGTCGGTAAAGATATTCTTCAAACAGTATCTAATGGCGTATCAAGCGTTATTAGTTACGCACAAGACGGTATTAGCTTCCTTTTCGGCGATTTAGCTAACTTCAAAGTTGGTTTTATTTTCGCGGTTAACGTGCTACCTGTTATCGTATTCTTCTCTTCACTTATCGCAGTACTTTACTACCTAGGCATCATGCAGTGGATCATCCGTATTATCGGTGGCGCGCTACAAAAAGCACTGGGTACTAGCCGTACTGAGTCTATGTCTGCGACAGCAAACATTTTCGTTGGTCAAACTGAAGCGCCACTAGTGGTTCGTCCGTTTATCGCGACGATGACGCAATCTGAGCTGTTTGCCATCATGGTTGGTGGTCTAGCCTCTATTGCGGGTTCGGTATTAGCCGGTTATGCGCAAATGGGTGTGCCTATTCAGTATCTTGTTGCTGCCTCTTTCATGGCGGCTCCAGGTGGTCTGTTAATGGCTAAGCTTATGCATCCAGAAACCGATAAAACGGTTAACGAAATGGATGAGCTTCCAGATGATCCAGATAAGCCAGCTAACGTGTTAGATGCTGCTGCTGCAGGTGCTTCATCGGGTATGCATTTAGCTCTAAACGTCGGTGCTATGCTACTTGCCTTCGTGGGGCTGATAGCCATGCTTAACGGCATCATTGGTGGTGTAACGGGTCTGTTTGGCTTAGAGGGGATTACCCTAGAGCTAATTTTAGGCTATGTGTTTATGCCACTTGCATTCCTTATCGGTGTACCTTGGAACGAGGCTTTAGTTGCTGGTTCTTTCATCGGTCAGAAGATTGTGGTTAACGAATTCGTTGCATACCTAAACTTCGCTCCATACCTAAAAGATGTCGCTGATGGCGGTTTATTAGTCGAAGCAACTAATGCTGTGATGACGGATAGAACTAAAGCTATCATTTCGTTCGCACTATGTGGCTTCGCTAACTTATCTTCAATCGCTATCTTACTTGGTGGTCTTGGTTCAATGGCGCCAAGCCGTCGTCACGACCTTGCTAAGCTAGGTTTCCGTGCGGTGATTGCTGGTTCACTAGCAAACTTGATGAGTGCAACGCTTGCGGGTCTATTCCTGGCGTTATAAGTCTCAGGTAATTCCTTGGGGGGATGCCCCTGAATGATGACTCTGCCCAGCAGGGCAGAGTCAGCGTTAACTACACCATTTTTCACAACAAGCAAAACAGCGTTATTAATTAACATTGTACTAGCGAGTCATGTGTCTGTTGCTGCAGGCGGCAGATTTATGAGGGTGCTAAGCCAGCGAACTCAGTCAGTCAGGTTGTAAATAGGGTCAATATTTACCAACCATGACCAATCATTGTAGTTTGTTTTTATGTTAGGAAATTGTGTTCGCATTTTCACGTTAATTGTATTGTGATTTAATACCATTTGGGTAAAATGCGGCGCGAAACAAAAAGAAACACTGACTCTTTAAGAGCAGTAAAACCATAAAATAATGGGGTTGATGATGAAAAACGTTAAAACTTTAGCTTTAGCTGCTACAGCCGTAGCTGCAATGTCAGGTACAGCCTTTGCTGCTGATCGCTCAGACCTTCATGGTAGCGATTACAAGTGGATGCAGTTCAATGCAATGTACTCAATCGATGAGCATCCAATCGCTGATGGTTCAGATGCACAGCATGATTACCTTGAGATGGAATTCGGCGGACGCTCTGGCGTTGTTGATCTTTACGGTTAC
Source organism: Shewanella sp. 492 (assembly GCF_059338445.1). Taxonomy (NCBI): domain Bacteria; kingdom Pseudomonadati; phylum Pseudomonadota; class Gammaproteobacteria; order Alteromonadales; family Shewanellaceae; genus Shewanella; species Shewanella sp. 492. The sequence goes on along the minus strand of NZ_CM181702.1, from coordinate 2,842,987 downwards.
GTTGACGTATTCAACCTAGCTAACACCAGTTCAGGTGACAAAGTAGATAACGCAAGCAAAATCTTCATGAAGTTTGCTCCTCGTTTCTCTATTGATGCGATCACAGGCAAAGATCTGTCTTTCGGTCCTGTGCAAGAAATTTACTTCTCTACTCTATTTAACTGGGGCGGCGGTGGAATCACTGGTTCATACACTGCTTCTGATAAAGACTTTAATGAGTTTGCAGCATACACTAAAGGTGATGTGAACATGTCTTTCTGGGGTATTGGTGCTGATGTGATGGTTCCATGGTTGGGCAAAACGGGCATGAACCTGTACGCCACTTACGACATCAATAGCAAAGATTGGAACGGTTACCAGTTCTCTGCTAACTGGTTCAAGCCTTTCTACTTCTTCGACAACAAGAGCTTCCTATCTTTCCAAGGTTATATTGATTGGCAGTTTGCTATGGACGAAGAGCTTAGCGGCTTCAATGACTATACTGGCGAATATAACAACTCTACCGATGGTGGTAATCTTTTCCTAGGCCTATACTGGCATTCAGACCGCTACGCTGTGGGTTATGGTGCTAAGTACTACAACAAAGTATATGGTCTAAATAACCAAGCATTCGCTAATGAATTCTGGGGCGGATTAGACACTACTGGTTGGGGTCACTACTTCAGCGCAACTTACAAGTTCTAAGAATAGAATAAGTAAGTATTTGGGGCCGCCAACGCGGCTCCAAATTATTATCTTGTAAAGGAGCGACATCTTACGAGATAGGTTAATTTTTACTTAAGCATGGACTATATTGATAGAGCTTGTTTAGATAAAGGTTAGTCGTTTTACGCGCTAAAATGGATTTTTCGCGGAAAGGCAGGAACACTACTCTACAGTGATAATAACTCGTTCCCCTTCCCGGTCTTCAAGGATTCAAGTCGTTACCTTGTTTCAGGATGGATCGCAACATAGTGTGCGGCAATGAACTCCTGAATGTGTAAAACATATGCCACCTCTGTGTAATGGGGATGGTCTTGTTTTATGCCAACGCTGAAGACCCGGCCATAACAATAATCACAATTGCCAACTCTTAGGCGCTGTCATACGTCGATCTCTTTTTATTATTTTCAATTAATAAATTACGTCTCGGAGAGCTATTATGAGCGATTTAAAAAAAGCAGCACAACAAGCCATTCAATTGATGGACTTGACCACGTTAAATGACGACGATACCGATCAAAAAGTGATTGAGCTTTGTCATAAAGCGCAGACCCCTGCAGGCAATACCGCCGCTATCTGTATCTATCCTCGCTTCATTCCTATTGCGCGCAAAACCCTCAATGATATGGGCTGTGAAGAGATTAAAATCGCCACAGTGACTAATTTCCCTCACGGCAACGATGACATTGCTATTGCGGTACTCGAAACCCGCGCGGCAGTGGCTTATGGCGCCGATGAAGTGGATGTAGTATTCCCTTACCGCGCGTTAATGGAAGGCAACGAAACCATAGGTTTTGAACTTGTTAAAGCCTGTAAAGAAGAGTGCGGTGACGATGTCTTACTAAAAGTCATTATCGAATCGGGTGTGTTGCAAGATCCAGCATTAATTCGCCGTGCATCAGAGCTGTCTATCGACGCTGGCGCTGACTTTATCAAGACCTCAACAGGTAAAGTTGCAGTGAATGCCACCTTAGAAGCGGCAGAAATCATGATGACAGTGATCAGCCAAAAGAACCCTAAAGTGGGCTTTAAGCCTGCCGGTGGTGTGCGTGATGCCGCTGCCGCTGCCGAGTTCTTAGGCCTTGCTGCCCGCATACTCGGTGATGATTGGGTCAGCCCTGAGACATTCCGCTTTGGTGCATCTAGCCTACTCACTAACTTGCTACATACTTTAGAGTTAGCCGATGCCCCTAAAGGGCCGCAAGGTTACTAAAACTTTAAGCTAAGGCTTAATCAGTTTAGTGAGTTAGCGTTTAAATTAAGTGTGATCTAAATCTAATTGAAGACGCCATTTCAGCCAGTGTTTTACCTTATCTGTAGACTGGCATGGCGTCTTATAAAAGAGCTTGTCGTTATAACATAACGTAACGACAAACTTGGAGGCAGCACCATGTTTTTAGCACAAGAAATTATTCGTAAAAAACGTAATGGCGAAGCATTAACCACCGCAGAAATCCAGTTTTTCGTTAAAGGGATCACTGATAATAGTGTGTCAGAGGGGCAGATCGCTGCCCTTGGCATGGCGGTTTATTTTAATGACATGAATATGGATGAGCGTATTGCGCTCACCACGGCGATGCGTGACTCTGGTACCGTGCTTAATTGGGATAGTTTAGGGCTAAATGGCCCGATTATTGATAAACACAGTACCGGCGGTGTCGGTGATGTGATAAGCCTCATGCTTGGCCCCATGGCCGCCGCGTGTGGTGGTTATGTGCCGATGATATCGGGCCGAGGACTTGGTCACACCGGTGGCACGCTAGATAAGTTTGATGCAATTCCGGGTTACCAAACTGAACCCGACAGTCAGCTGTTTCGTCAGGTGGTTAAAGACGTTGGCGTTGCCATTATTGGTCAAACGGGTGACTTAGTCCCTGCCGATAAGCGCTTTTATTCTATTCGTGATAATACCGCCACGGTTGAATCTATCTCGCTTATCACCGCTTCTATCTTGTCGAAAAAATTGGCCTGCAGCCTTGATGCACTCGCGATGGATGTCAAAGTGGGCAGCGGCGCTTTCATGCCGACCTACGAAGCATCTGAAGAATTAGCGCGCTCTATCACTGCCGTTGCCAACGGCGCAGGGACAAAGACCACTGCATTACTAACCGACATGAACCAAGTCTTGGCGTCTTGTGCGGGTAATGCTGTTGAGGTGAAAGAGGCGGTTGATTTCTTAACCGGTGCCTATCGTAATCCCCGTCTATATGCTGTCACTATGGGACTGTGCGCCGAGATGTTGCAACTCGGTGGCCTTGCAGCCAGTGAAGCCCAAGCGCGTGACATGCTTAATCGCGTGCTAGATAACGGCAAAGCCGCCGAAATTTTTGGCCGGATGATCTCAGGTCTTGGTGGCCCAAGCGACTTTATCGAAAATTACGCTAACTATCTGCCACAATCAGCCATTATTCGCCCTGTGTATGCTAACCGCAGCGGATTTGCTGCGGCAATGGACACTCGCGAACTGGGTTTAGCGGTAGTGACCTTAGGTGGTGGGCGGCGTAAACCAGGGGATAAACTTGATTACAGTGTCGGGTTAACCCAAGTGTGTGCATTAGGTGATGAGATCACGGCCGATAAACCCCTCGCCATGATCCATGCACAATCGGAAGATGCATTTGATGCCGCGGCGCAGGCCGTACAAAATGCGATTCATATTGGCGATAGCGCGCCAGAAAAAACACCAGAGATCTATCGTTACATTCGTCAATCTGATCTCTAGGAGAGTAAACGATGAAAAGAACAGTAATTATGATGCTTGACTCATTCGGCGTCGGTGCAGCATCAGATGCACAAGCGTTTGGTGATGTGGGCTCAGACACCTTTGGTAATATCGCTAAAGCGTGCGCCGAAGGTAAAGCCAACGATGGTCGCGAAGGGCCATTAAAGTTGCCAAACCTTGCTAAACTGGGTTTAGCGTTAGCGGCTAAAGAGAGCACGGGCAACATGCCACAAGGTTTCAGCGATGACGTTGAGATCATTGGGGCTTATGGCCATGCCGATGAATTAAGTTCGGGTAAAGATACTCCCAGTGGCCATTGGGAAATGGCGGGCGTGCCTGTGCTTTATGAGTGGGGCTACTTCAGCGATCTAACCAACTCTTTTCCGCAAGAGCTGACTGATAAAATTTTGGCAAGAGCAGGTCTGAGCGATTATTTAGGTAATTGTCACGCTTCTGGCACCGCAATTTTAGAAGAGCTGGGTGAAGAGCATATGCGTTCAGGTATGCCCATTTTTTACACCTCAGCCGACTCGGTATTTCAAATTGCCTGCCATGAAGAGACCTTTGGTCTCGAAAAACTGTATGAGCTGTGTATTATCGCCCGTGAAGAACTTGAGCCATATAATATTGGCCGTGTTATTGCGCGCCCCTTTGTTGGCTCAGGCCCTAGTGATTTTGCTCGCACCGGTAATCGTCGTGATTACGCGGTTGAGCCGCCAGCAAAAACCGTACTGGATAAATTGAAAGAGTCAGGCGGCGAAGTGGTCAGTGTCGGTAAGATTGCCGATATCTATGCTCACTGTGGCATTACTCAAAAAGTGAAAGCGACTGGGTTAGAAGCCCTATTCGATGCGACACTTGAGCAAGTTAAGCTGGCGGGCGATCGGACTCTAGTCTTTACCAACTTTGTTGATTTTGACTCTCATTATGGTCATCGCCGCGATATTGCTGGCTACGCTCGTGCACTGGAGTATTTTGACAGCCGTTTACCTGAAATATTGGCATTGCTAGATGCTGATGATTTATTGCTGCTGACCGCCGATCATGGTTGTGATCCGACTTGGCCTGGCAGTGATCACACTCGTGAGCGCGTACCGGTATTAGCTTATGGCGCCGGGTTGGCCGCAGGCTCGCTTGGACTGCGTAACAGTTTTGCCGATATTGGCCAGAGTATCGCAAGTTACTTTGAGCTTGAACCGATGGAATATGGCACATCATTTGTAGGTTAATCTACCTGTAAATGGTCTAGAATTATTGATTTGGCGGAGCTGATTTTCCGCCAGTACTAGAAAGACTTAAGTCTAAAAAAATAGGGGTTAAATAGATGGCTACACCACATATTAATGCAGTAGACGGTGCATTTGCAGATACCGTGTTATTCCCAGGCGATCCACTACGTGCTAAATACATTGCTGAAACTTTCCTTGAGAATGTTGAGCAAGTAACTGACGTGCGTAACATGCTAGGTTTCACTGGTACTTACAAAGGCGTGCGTATTTCAGTGATGGGTTCTGGCATGGGTATTCCTTCATGCTCAATCTATGCCACTGAATTAATTAAAGATTACGGTGTTAAAAACCTAATCCGTGTTGGTACCTGTGGCGCGATCAGCACCGACGTTAAAGTGCGTGATGTGATCATCGGTATGGGTGCTTGTACTGACTCGCAAACTAACCGTCTGCGTTTCAAAAACCAAGACTTCGCTGCAATTTGTGATTACAGCCTATTGAGCGCTGTGGTTAAAGCTGCCGATGCTCGTGGTACCAAGTACCGCGTTGGTAACGTGTTCTCTGCTGATTTATTCTATACGCCAGATCCAGAAATGTTTGACGTAATGGAAAAAATGGACGTACTGGGTGTCGAAATGGAAGCCGCTGGTCTATATGGCGTTGCTAAAGAGTTCGGTGCTAAGGCGTTATGTGTGGTTACCGTATCAGATCATATCCGTACCGGTGAGAAAACCTCTTCAGATGAGCGTCAAACCACCTTTAACGAAATGATTGAAATGACATTGGAAGCTGCAATTACTCTGTAATTGGCTTACCCATTATTTTAAAACGGGCCTTAGGGCCCGTTTTTTGTGGCCCATATAAAAGCAACTGTGTAATTGATGGGCTGATATCTATTTTCTGTACCCATATTGTTTTCATATCAGCACATTAACGGATTGACTTAGTTTGACTCTATCTAGGCATGATTGCTTGTCATATCGTTAATCTGACTTTAATCAAGCTGAGGGGACTTTAATCGGATTTGCTTGCCGGTGTTTTATCCTTATCTGGCATAGACTCTTTGGCTGAATCAGTGGCAGGTCCAGCTAACGATTTAGTGTTTGACTGTGCTTCTGCCTGCTCTACCGTCAGAGCGGCAACCAGTTTCTTATCTAGCTTGCTTTTACGCTTTAAGCGATCAAATTGAGCTCGCTTAAACGAAAGCGCCCGTGATAACAACATGCCAATCAGCCCAGCGATGATTAACATCATCTGTTGCTGCTCCATATTGAGCTGATGCGCCTCTTTAATTTCGTTAAAAAACAGTTCAGGCACCAATCGTACTTCTACATAGCCTAAATTTTTATCCCCCTGTAGCACAGCTTCAACGTAAGGTGGGTAGTCGGCTAACAAGGCCTTTAACTCTTCGGCGTCGGGATCTAAATCCTGCTTGGTGACGCTTTGGGCAAATGAGAGCCGCTGGCCTTGTTCACTATAAATTGCGGCAGACATGACTTTAGGATCCAGTACTAATGCACTGGTTAACCACTGAAGTTGTTCATCATTTTGTAATTGCAATGCAGGTCCAGCGCCATAAGCAGTTTGTTGTACTAGTAATCGCGCCATCTTTTGCGTTTGGGACTTTAGAAGCTGCTGACCTTGTAGTAGGCTTGTTTCCCATAATTGAAATAGGCCCACCATAAGCGCCAGCGCAATGCCAATTTGCAGTAACCGCGATAGCCGCTGGGTTTTTTTGAGTCCTTTAATAAAAAACACTGTGTACCTGAAGATGATAAGGGTTTGATTAATCATAATTGATTATGGTTAAACCCGATAGCCGGAGATGCGATACCAATGGAAAGTCAGCACCAAAATTCACTGTTTTCGTGGCTATATGAAGAGACCAGCGATCAGTTTGAATATCAAGGCAAACGGTTTGTCCGCCATAGCGAGGCTGAAGTCCCTGATGATACTCATCGAGTTCGTTTGGTTTATGACGCCGTAGCCCTTGAGGCGCAGCTCACCGATAACCTTATGGAGCTGACTTCACTCGTCAGTATGGCGACGATCCTGCGTCCGTTAGGGCTTTGGTGTGTTGAGCTGGGTTTAAACTCGCCCTTAACTGAATTGCAGCGTGCTCTCTTATCCGCCTTGCCTAAGCTTGAGGTGATTGAGATGTCTGAGCAGCCAGTTAGATTAGATCTCCCCGGTTTATTGGTGATGGACATGGATTCCACCGCCATTGAAATCGAATGTATCGATGAGCTGGCCAAGATGGCGGGGGTCGGTGCGGCGGTGGCAGAGGTGACCGAGCGAGCCATGTTGGGCGAGCTTGATTTCGAGCAAAGCTTACGCGCTCGCGTTAGCCAGCTCGCCGGAGCCGATGCCAGCATCATAGATAAGTTATGCACCGCGCTGCCTCTGATGCCCGGTCTTGAAGCCATGATTACCCTGTTGCAAGCGCGCCAATGGCGTTTGGTGTTAGCCTCTGGGGGCTTTACCCCCTTTGTTGGCCACCTGAAAGACTTACTTGCGTTAGATGCCGCTTACGCTAATGAGTTGGTCATTGAGTCTGGTACCCTTAAAGGTGAGGTGCGCGGCACGGTAGTCGATGCTCAGTTTAAGGCCGATACAGTAGCGCGCTGCGCCGAGGAGTGGGGTATCACTGTAGGTCAGCGCTGCGCCATTGGTGACGGTGCCAACGACATTCCTATGGTGCAAATGGCCGACTTTGGCATCGCATTTCATGCCAAACCTAAATTACGTCTTGCCGCCGATGCCGCTATAGCGCATTTAGATTTGCGTGTTTTACCCTATATGTTGCTCGATCTTAGCGAGTAATAGTGAATAAGACCGGGGCGCTGCGACTGAGTATCGTCCCTATCATTCCTCCAACATGCTGATAAACGCTGGAATTGTTGGTTAGCGCTCACATTATTTATTACAAGCTCACCGTTTTAATCAGAGATTTATTGACTGATCTATAAGTTGATTTTTTTAAACAGGTGTTTACTTATCGAGTCCCCGCAGTATTGTGACCCTTAATGCTCTTGTTTTATATCTTATTTGTCAGTAGTTTAGTTTAAATTTATTTTTAGTTGATGCCATTTTGAAACTTATACAGCAATCACTTTATATTCCCTATCGTCAAGGTCAATTACACCTTAGGCAGCTTAAACGAGCCGATGCCGATATGCGTAAGCCACCCATATTGATGCTCCATGGCGCTATGTCGAATGGACGGGTGTTCTACAGCGATAGCGGCAAAGGATTAGGGGGGTATTTAGCTCAAGCTGGGTTTGTGGTGTATGTGCTGGACACTTTGGGCAGAGGCTTAAGTACACCCAAGCTCGCCGCAGGTGCTAACCATGGTCAAGGTGAGGTGATCCGTGAACAGTTACCCTTAGTGCAGCATTATATTTTGTCTCAGCATCCAGATGCGGGCAAAGTGCATTGGTGTGGTCATTCGTGGGGCGGAGTATTAATGGCTAGCGCGATTGCCCGTTTCGATTTTTTTCAGCACAGTGTGGCCTCATTACTCACTTTTGGTAGTAAGCGTGCTATCAAAGTTCGCTCATTTAAGAAGTGGTTGATGGTCGATGTGGCGTGGAATACCCTTGCACCTGCCATCGCTAAAGGCCATGGGTATCTGGCCGCGGATCGTTGGCGCATGGGGATGGATAACGAGAGTAAGGCGTCGCTAGCACAAAGTATCGATTGGGTGCAAGGTGAGTGGATAGATCATGATGATGGCTTTAATTATGCGAGAGCGGCTAAGCAGTTAGGGTCTTGCAAAGGTTGGCCAAAAGCCTGGTTTATTGCTGGTTTGGGCGATGCAGTATTGGGCAATCCTGCCGATGTGCAGCGGATGATCGCCGAATGTCACTGTCATGATGTTAACTATACTTTGTTATCTAAAGCCAACGGCTATCGGCATGATTATGGCCATGCTGACATGCTCACCCACAAAGATGCCCGCGGTGATCACTTTTTGCAGGTGCTGAGCTGGTATCAGCGTGCCAATGGCGTTGATAAGCCTTGTCGTTAAGGCATTCTAGGCTATGAGTGTTTTAAGGGGCGAGTCAGCTCATGATAGTGGTTAGGGTAGCGTAGTAACACTTCGGCGGTAATATCGAGAAACTCACCGACGCCGATGATCCGCCACATCAATTGTTCTATCTGCGTGGCCTTGTGATGTGCGTGCACGCTAATGTGTTCCAGTTCGCGCTTAATGTAAGTTAGATCTGGTTTTGCTGTCGCGCCTCGATAGATCCGCAGTGCCATAAACTTACCTAAGTTATGGCTTTGGCGGATAAAATGAATTTGAGCCGTCTCATCGCCTATCTCAGCGGCAGTAACGCACTTGAGCTTTATTCGCCCCTGCGATTGTCTTGACACTTGCACGAATACTTCAAAAAAATCCAAGCCATCTTGGGGCTTCATTTGGCGTAAGGGATCGATTAAATCACGTTTAAGACGGCCGTTATCCAGTAAGCTGGCCAGATCATATTGCAGCGATTGTTGCGTGGTGGCGGCAAACAAATCGGCAATTTCATTAGTATGTTTACTTACACCAAGCACATTTAGCATGGCTGATTTTTGAGTTTTTTCGATAAAATAAGGCACCGACGCTAATTTGCGCATGAGTAAGTTTTTTAACCCGTCGGATAACTCTTTCATGTCACCATTGGCTTCAGTTAACTTTTTAAGTTTATCGCGATTGGTTTCGATTAATCGGTTTAAAAAGGCAACGCCGACATGTTGAGTGTGACCGATTATGGCCGCTAAATGCAGAGTGATGCCATTTTTACGGGTACGAATTAATCGGTATGGTAGTTGTGACAAATTGGCTTTACCTGCCAGAGGTTGTAACTTGGGAAAGCTTAATAGCAAGGGTTCACTGCTATCAAAGTCGGTGGGATCATTTAAGTTAACCTGTAAGCCTTTACCCGAAATGTCTAAGGTAAAGCCGGATACCGATAGTTGACCTTGGGTAATGGCGACCTGAGTTTTAAACGAAAACCGCGCTTCATTGCGCCTTTCGGTAAATTGTAGCGATAAGAGCTTAATCTGGTTTTCGGTGATTTTCTGTTGGCCAAAGGGCTTGAGTTGATTGACTTCTCGTCCCTGAGGTTGCCACTGACGGTAACGTGCTAGCATCTTTTCATTGGTTAAATCGATCAGCTGTAACACATGGCTAAAACGCTTAAGTTGTGCCTCAGTTAGCGCTGAATAATGGCTGCTATCACCAGGTAAAATACTCGATTTATAAGAAGTTTGATGATCGACTTCGTGACTGACGATCTTAAAAATACGCCAACTGGATTTGCTCGCGCCAAAGTGAATAAATAGCCCCAGTAGATCTTGCTCTAGCAGCTCAGCTAAAGTAGCTGAGTAAAAAAAGATATTGCCTTGAGTTTGAAAGGTAAAGCAAAAAAACAGTGCATGAGCTTCATTATCGGGCTGAGCAATCAAAGCATTAAGCCGTGATGGTGTCAGCATACCCGACAGCTGGCTAATCTCTTTTTCATCGATAAAGAAGTGATGTAAGCGCTGGTTGTCACGACTGAGTAATTTATGGGTGACTCTATATTGCCCGCAGTGGCGCTCAACATATAAGGGTAGGTGTGGTAAATGCGGTAAGTAGTGTCGCTCAAACCCAAGCCCATTGGCGGCCACCCAAATATCGTTGATATCGACCTTGTAGCGAAATTTATAGCTGTGGATCAGCTTGCTGAGCATCTCGGAAAGGGCATCGCTACCACTGATACGCTTAAGGCGTAACCAACTGTATTCGTGATTACTCTCGACATCGACCACTTGATAGTCAACCCCTTGCTGTAAATCTTGAAAATAGTACTCGTCACTGAGTTCTAATAGTTTTACTCGCAGTGGTTTATCTGTATTGAGCCCATGATCTAGCGGTAATCGGATCCGGGCGCCACCCACGGAGAGATCCACAGTAATGCCGCTTAACTCGCTTAAGGGCGCTTGAATGACCCCGATGCGCATAGAGTAGTTCATGCGCTCTTCGCTGCGGCTAAAATAACTGCCTAATACTGCTCCAGTAGCAATATAAGGGGTTAATACCACCTCTTTCTCGACTCTATGACGAGATTTTTGGCGTCTTAATTTGTGTGCGCTCATTACCTGCTCATAGACGCCAAGGGTATAATGGCCCTGATACAGAGCTAGCGCTTGGATAAAATTGTTTTTGGCTGGGGTGTCGATATAGTGGCTCTGTTCGCCGCAGATAAACAGCTCACAGGGTAATTCTGACTTGTCTCTTAAATCGATGATGCGGGTGCATAATGAGGCTAATCGTTTGAGTTCCATCTTGAGTAAGAAACGCGTAGAGTTCGACTCTTGCGCGGTCAAATTATCGAACAGCTCATTGAAATTAGCTTCCATGAGTAAAGGTTTTAATTGTTCGATTAATGCGTTGTGTTGCTCAAAACTCATCGGCGGTATCTTTTTAGAGTACGAAATGATTCAGTGACGGCTAATATGGTATCGGCAATTAGTCGAAAAACTTGATAGTCTTCTGTTTATTAACAACAAAACTTTTGGCGCGAGCACTGATGATTATTGAAACAGTGTAAGGCATTAGGGTCGGCCAGTGCGACCGATTTATATCGAAATACGACATTAGAATTGATTATGGCTAAGAATAAAACAGCGTATGTGTGTAACGAGTGTGGGCAAGACTTTCCCCGTTGGCAGGGGCAATGCAGTGCCTGCCAAGAGTGGAATACCATTACCGAGGTGCGATTAGCTCCAAGTAAATCGGCTAAAACGTCGGTATCGGGTTACGCCGGTGCGGTGGGCGGTGGCTCGAAAAAACTCAGTGAAGTGGAGGAGTTTGAAGCCAAAAAAATGCTCACCGGCATCGGAGAACTTGACCGAGTGTTATGTGGCGGCCTAACCACGGGCTCAGTGAATATCATTTCAGGCGATCCTGGTGCGGGTAAAACCACCATATTGTCCGATCTGGTGTCACGTATGTCGCAGTTTATGCCGTCACTCTACTGCACAGCAGAAGAGTCGCTGTCGCAGTTTAAAAACCGGGTTAATCGTCTCAAGTTAAACTGCAATGAAGATAACTTATACCTGATGGCTGAAACCAGTGTTGAGTCGATTATTGCCGAGCTTGAGGCCAAGCAAGTAAAGTTTGCGGTGATCGACTCTATTCAGGCGGTGGTGACCGACTTAGCCAATGGCAGTCCAGGCTCGCCCTCGCAAGTCAAAAGTAGTGCTCAGGCGCTGACACAGTATTGTAAGCAAAATAACGTCACCATGTTTTTGGTGGCACATGTGAATAAAAACAATGAAACGGCAGGGCCGCAAACCCTGATCCACATTGTCGACTGTCTAACCCATTTAGAGTGCAATGATGGGCAGGTACGTACCCTCAGGGCCAATAAAAACCGTTTTGGTGATGTCGATACCGTGGGTATTTTTAAGATGACCGAGCGCGGTATGATAAGCGTGGATAATCCCAGCGAAATCTTTCTGTCGGGCTCCACGACCGACTCGCCGGGCGCTGCCATTACCTGTATCCGCAAGGGTAATCGTAACTTGTTGTTAGAGATACAATGTTTAACGACAGAAACAGAGGGCGAATTCCCCCAGCGGGTGTGTGTCGGTTTGAATATGAACCGCATTAAGATGCTCACCGGCATATTGCGTAAGCATACTCGCACTAAGATTTTTCATGATACCTACTTTAATCTCGTCGGCGGATTAAAAATCGATGAGTCAGAAACCTGTATCGATTTAGCGCTGGTAGCCGCCTTGCTGAGCAGCTTAAATGATTTTGTGGTGCCCAGAACCACCTGCATCATGGGTGAGTTGAGCCTCAATGGCGATGTTCGTCCCATTGACAGTGGTGTTCCACGGGTGAAAGAGGCGGTGCAACATGGGTTTACCGAGATCTATATTCCGTTTCGAAATTACCATAAGTCGATGGAAGGTTTAGGAGCTAAGATCCACCCGATAAAAACCATTCATGAATTGCTTGAGTTGATTAACTAGTGGTTTATCACATAACTGCTTATATCAATTGATTTGCAGATTATCCTAGGCAAAGAGGGGGCGAGTCGCTTAAGTGATTGCGCGTGACATCAAAGTGATGCGCAGTTACCGGATAAGCTAGTCCTAATTGAAACTGAGCTCGATAACTGGGCTGAGCTCGCAAGAGGGTGAATTCCAGCAGTGTAGTGACGTCGATGTGATAATCGTCACTACAGGGCTACTTTGGCTATGGCTATTCAGAGAGAGGCTATTTAGATTCGCAGCTGGCTTGCGGCTCAATAATCGACAACTTATTACTTAAAATCAGCGAATTAGGAATTAAGTGAGTCACCCCATCTCCTTTAATGGTGATATAACGTAAGTTCAAGTCAATCACTGTACCTTTAGAGCCCGTTACCTCAATGGTATTGCCCATTCTTATGGGTTTATAAAGTACTATCATTATCCCGGCGACTAAGTTTGATATCGCATCTTTTAAGGCGAAGCCAAGCGCAAAGCCTGTTAATCCTAAGCCTGCCACTAACGCGCCTACATCAAAGCCCATCTTTGACAGGGCTAATATGCTACCAATAAAAAGTAACATGGCTTTTTGCGAGTTAGAGATTAATCGAAACGATTCAGACGCGGTCGAATCGAACCGAGTCTCGATTTTTTTTAGTAGCTTATCAATGGCTAGACTTAATACAAAAAATGCGGCAAAAACCAGGAGGGCGAAGATGATCTGTTGGCTCATTTAATCTGCTCATTTTATTAAAATAATGCCAGCTAATGCTGGCGAAGTAACCCTAATGCACAGTGTAAATGGCTTAAGCAAAACACTAAAGTGATTTTTAATCTTGTATTATCACTCAATAGCGAATTGCCAAGGCGCCTTACGGAGCTCACTCACTCAATCACTCACTTTAATTATGGGCTGAACACTTATGTTTTTGTACCCTTCAACTGGGCTAAGGCATTCACCTGAGGCTGCTACTCACGATTTAAGTTTGCTCGTGCACTTTAACAAACAGTTTAAGTTCACGATTGAGTAGTTCAGCATCCCCCAAGTTAAGTTCTAACATTCGCCGTAAGTGACTGATGCTGTCGAGGTCGATAAACAGGCAAGACAACCCCAGGAGATCATCTTGTCGATGGCTCAATTGGGTTTCCATCGACACCACCATATCTGAGTCGCCTAAGGTAAAGCTTAATTGCAGTGGCTGGTCGTTCAGCGACAACCCGTCTGGTTGTTCTACAAGAGCGCCATTGAGGCTGAGATCATGGATTGTGGTTGGCCAGGTGGTCTGTCCCTGAGTGAGTGTTGCTTTCGCTTCATATAAGATCCGCGAAAATTGGCGTCGTTCATTCATTATCTGTCCTTAACTGCCTTAAACATTGCACTGGCTGGCTTTAGCCTACTAACTAAGCATAAGCTAACATGGGCTAGCTGTAAAAATCTTGTTTTATATCGATATTTTTCATTTGTTTAGTTGATTTAGTCAACGCTGTTTAGTTGATTTAGTCAACGCTTAGGTTAGGCGCATTTTGTGGGGCATGTCGATATTAACGACAGTGTATTGCCTGAGGGGATTCAAAACGCTTCTTGCTTAGGTTCGCAGTTTTACAATATTACTAATATGCTTATATGCATATATGAAAAATTATGAATAATGTCGTTATCAGGCGATAAACCGATTTAGGGCGGGCAAATGGCTCATTCTCTTATGATTAATACAGTGCTGGTGGTTGATGACGAGGCGGTCATTCGTGCTCGGTTAAAAGGCTATTTTGAGAAAGAGGGCTATCGGGTGATTGAGGCTGAAGATGGCGAGCAGATGTGGCAGCAATTTTCGAGTCAACATGTTGATTTAGTTATGTTAGACATTAACCTTCCCGGTGTTGATGGCTTGAGTTTAGCGCGCGAGCTCAGAAGTCGCTCCGATGTGGGGATCATCTTAGTGACCGGGCGTGATGAAGCCATTGACAAGATCATCGGCCTCGAAATGGGGGCCGATGATTATGTGACCAAGCCCTTTGAGTTACGTGAACTACTGGTACGAGTCAAAAACCTGCTTTGGCGTATGTCATTAGTTAAAAAAGCCCAGCAAGAGACCATTGCCCAGTTAGAGTGTAAAGATGATGTGATGGAGTTCGAGGGCTACACCTTAGAACTCAACAGTCGTAAATTAAAGTGCGGCGATGAGATCATCAAACTCACTAAAGCCGAGTTTGAGCTATTAGTTGCGTTTTCGTTACACCCTCAGCAAGTGCTATCGCGCGAGCGCTTGATGCAGCAAACCAGCCATCGTAATCAAGATGTGAATGACAGGACCATAGATGTCATTATTCGTCGGCTGCGCAATAAACTGCATCCAGAGTTGTTTGTGACTGTCCATGGTGAAGGGTATCTGTTCTCTGCCAAAGTCGACAACTAGTTGTCGACGTGCTTCAGCGCTGTAACCCGATAGATGGGATAAAAGTCGGCAGGGGCCAAACTGTGACGCAGTTGATTAGCTGAGGGTACCTCTTGGTGTAAACCGATAATTTTAGGACCGATATCACCAAAGGCTGCGGCGCCTTGTAGTTCTCGCACCACTATATCGATGGCGAGTTTTCCCTGTAATACCACCTGATCATCGGCGCTAAAAGCCACTTTGTGTCGATAAAGCCCTCTAAGGATCGCGGGCGATAGGTAGCTGCTGACTAGAGTGACCTTGGTATCGAGTTGTTGCTGTTGCAATGCGCCTATCGCCGCTTCAATGGCCACCGCGCTGCCTAGAATAAAGTCAGGCATATGGTCTTTGAGTAAATGATGCAGTTGGTCTCGGTATAAATTGCGATTATTATCGGCATGGCGATTCGATGATATGGTCACTGGGCTATCGGCTAGAGCGTCAATAACGCCTTGCTCTACCCAAGTGGTGCCGCCCACTTTTTCGGGGCCTGTGAGCAGTGCCAAACGTATGTTGGTCTTCGATGGGGCTTTGGTCAACAATTGCCGGATATAGTCGCCGCCAGTCCAGCCCATCTGATACCAGTTGACCCCTATGCGAGTGGTTACCAACTCACTGTCGAGGCGATTGACGAGCGCAATAATCGGCTTATTGACCGGTCCTTGGTAACCTCGCAGCAATAGCGGATCGACACTACCCAGTAATACGGCGTCGAAAGGGGATTGCATGCAGTGTTCAAGTTGTGCCAATTGGCGGTCTTTATCGTAATAACTACCCGCTTCAAATAATTCGAGTTCGATACCCAGTTGTGTGGCTTGGGTGACGAGTCCATAATCTATGCCTATCCAATAGGCATCTTTAAGGTGCGGCACTAACACACAGACGCGCCAAGGTTTTTTAGACGATAATAAAGCGGTGTGTTCAAGAATGCTTGTCTGTTGCAGCTTGGCATTAAAGGGACTGCGCTGTTCGAGTATCCATGGCCTATGATTGGCCGCAGTTGCCGAATAACTTAACCATATCAACATTAATATGAGATGAAGTAAGGTTTTTGTTAGGCTGCTCATAAGGTAATGCTCATCGATAGAGAATAGAGGAGAGCTCATGGTCGCCGTAGCTATCTACGCCATGGCGTAACGTTTATCATTGTAGTGTAACAGTTTGAGGAGTGTTGTGGGCGCGTTATCGTTATCAAGCAAAAGCTTAGTTGGCCGTTTAATGGTTGCGTTTAGCCTACTAGGTTTGCTGTTATTATTGCTCGTTACCCTAGGCAGTGTATCGCTTTATTGGGTTAAAGAGGCTGACCAATACCTCTATGAAGAGGCATTACCAGCCTCCGAAGCTGCGCGCCAATTAATGCAGTCTTCCAATGCCTTACTGGATAACGCTCAAGGTTTAAAGCAGGTTGAAGAGGAAACGCAGCGAGCATTTTTAGGTCGAAAGTTATCATTAGAAGGCAGTAACTTACTGGGGGCTATTGCGCGCTTAAAGACGTTAAATGTCGAAGACGATCGCCTTTTAGAGCTTGCCGCGGGCGACATTTTACGTGATTTATCGCAATTAGGCCGTCAAGTGGGTGAGCGTTTAATTTTGGCTAAAAAACTAAGTGAGCAGGGGCAAGCACTAACAGACGCCGCCAGCCGTGCCATTGAGCTGCTAGAGGCTGAGCTGGCCATTGTGGACTCGGCGGTATTGGCCAAGCTAAGTTTGGCCTATCCACAAGTCGTGGGGGAGTTACAAACGGCACACCTGCTTGATACCATAATAGAGCAAGATCTCGATATTCAAGAACGACTTAATCGTGCCTTAGCCTTAGTGCATCATATCGCTCTGGTGGGACAGTTACTTCAGTCACCCGAGCAGCAACTAGGCTTAAATAAGGTGCTGACCAGCATGTCCAATCTGGTGCCTACAACGCGTAAAGTGTATCAAGTTGAGCCTATAACACTGGCGGATTCGGCGCAGATGTTGCCATTCACGCAGATAAATATGATGCCGCTGGAGCTCTTAAAGGGGTTGATACGCGATCCTAGGCGCGCCGTGGAACTAGATAAAGAGTTAACCATTTTACGCGGTGTGAGCCAAGGGCTCGCGTTGCAGCAAAACTATGGTCAAGTATTAGCGCAGCAAAATCAGCAGCTATTCAATTTGACGGAAAAACTGGCGCAGTTAAATAGTGCGGTTGACGAGGCCATGCAGGCACAGCAGGCTAAAGCCGCCGAGGCGCGGCAGCAATTTTTACAGCAACTGTCTTGGGCTAAAGCCGGGTTATGGAGTACGGGCTTATTGATGTTGATCTTAATGCTGCTGGTGGTCTATCGGGTGATTTACCGTGGTATTGCGCTGCGTTTAAATGAGGCGACCTATGCGCTGTCTCGCCTCAGTCGCGGTGATACCTCGGTCGCGTTAGACCCACACGGTGATGACGAACTCACCGCCATGGCATCCGCTATCGAAGTGTTTAAGCAAAAGACGCGGCATAATCAGAAGCTGCAAGCTGAGCTTATTCAGCATAAAGCCTCGCTGGAAAAGACCATTCAAGCTAGAACTCAGCAGCTCGCCGAGGCGAACCGCCAGCTCGATGCCGAGGCCAAAGGGCATAGCGCGGCAAGGGTGATAGCCGAGGAAGCCAGTAAAGCCAAATCGCTATTCTTAGCCACGATGAGCCATGAAATTCGCACGCCGCTCAATGGATTATTAGGCACTTTAACCTTGCTGGGACAATCACCGCTGCCCACGGCGCAAAAACAGATGTTGGCCTTGTCGCAATACAGCGGCACGCTGCTGCAAACGGTATTAAATGATATTTTGGATTTTTCACGTTTAGAGCAAGGTCAGTTTAATAATGAACCGCGTCCGGTCGCCTTGCCTGCGCTGCTCGACGATATCGTGGCCATTATGTTAGCCGGCGCCGGATTATCTGGTTTAGCTCTCAGGCTCGAGAGTGACAATGTGCCTGATTGGACGTTGCTTGATGGGCCTAAACTGCGACAAGTGTTGTTTAACTTATTGGGCAATGCCATCAAGTTCACTCCCGAGGGTGGGATCATCTTACGAGTCCGCGCACAGGAAAATCGGCTCTATTTTGAGGTGGCCGATACTGGCGTTGGCATCAGTGATGAGGGGAAAGCACAACTTTTTAAAGTGTATAGTGACTTGCCAAATCAAGGTCGCTCGCGCGGAACCGGGCTAGGGTTAGCCATCAGTAAAGAGCTGGTGGAGGTGATGAATCAAGGCGCAAGCGAACACGCCGCGAGCGAGCACACCACATTATGGGTGCAAAGCGAGCAAGATAAAGGCAGTGTATTTGGTTTTAGTGTGCCATTTATTAACTGTGAGCCGGCGGTTGAGGCCAGCGGCGAAATCATCAAAACCGTGTTAAAGCAGCGAGTGCTTGTCGTTGAGGACAACAAGGTTAATGCCATGGTGGCGCAAGGCTTTTTAGCCCATTTAGGGCATGAGGCCGTACTGGCGACCAGCTGTGCACAAGCGCTCAATTGCTATTATGCTGACGCGCGTGGTTTCGATGCCGTTATGCTTGATATTCAGCTAGGTGATGGTTCGGGATTTGAATTACTGAGGCAATTGAAACCTGACAATGACACCAACATATCATCGGTAACGTTTGCGGCATTTACGGCGCAGATCCAAAGCGAGGATGTTGTCAGTTATCAGCAAGCGGGTTTCGATGTGGTATTGGCTAAACCGCTCAATATGCAAGCCTTGATGAGTTGGATTGGTGTGGTTGCAGTTAAAGATACACCACACACGCCTGATGAGGTTGTTATACAAACTGACGGGCAGCAAGATAGTGAGGTAATAGCAGGGGATGCAACCCTGCCGCACCCGTTACTCAATCAGCGCCAGCTAGATGAAGATAGGCAATATATAGGTAAAGCCACCCTAGTTGAGATGTTTACCTTGTTTCAAAGCTCGAGCCGCGAGCAGCTTGCCCGCTTGAGCGTGTTACCCGAAGACGCCGCTAAATGGCTGCATGGGTTAAAGGGCAGCAGCGCGAGCATGGGCATGTTGGCGTTGATGCAGCGGTGCCAATTACTCGAAGCGCAACTGGCTGCGGGAACTGCTTTGACTCTTGAGCAGTATCAACAGCTAGAAGCCTTATGGCTAGCCTCGTTAGCTGCCATGACCGCTGAGTTGGATAAAGAGGCGTAATGAAACACAGTGCCAGCGTTGCAGCAGCCTTAACGGGAGAGGTGGCTTACAGCGGGCGTAAATCTGGTAAACTTGACGCTTATTGATTGTCTCTTACTCGTTACTTATTGTTTTTACGCTTGTATCTGCAAGCAACAGGTTGATTTGAATGCAATTTGCTCAGTTAGATTTACATCCATCATTACTCCGCGCGCTGACACTCTTAGGCTTTGCTCAGCCAACGGCGATTCAGGCCGCCGCCATCCCGGCCATTTTAGCGCAGCAAGACATACTCGCCTCGGCGCAAACGGGCACAGGTAAAACCGCCGCATTTGTGTTGCCGATATTGCAACAGCTGCTGGCGCAGCAGGATGACGGGAGTCACTCACCCGTGGCGATTAAGGCGCTCATTTTAGTCCCAACACGCGAGCTGGCGCTGCAGGTGCAAGCGAGTGTACAAGCCCTTGCGCAGATGACGTCATTGCGCAGCGCCGTTGTGTATGGTGGTGTCAGTATCGATGCTCAGCAAAGCCAATTACATCAAGGTGTTGACCTGTTAGTTGCAACCCCAGGACGGTTACTCGACCACCTACGCCGCGGCGGATTGAGTGTGGACGCGGTCTCATACCTGGTGTTTGATGAAGCTGACCGCATGTTGGATATGGGCTTTATGGATGAGATAAACGCCGTGATGGCGCAGCTGCCAAGCACTCGCCAGACCTTGTTATTTTCAGCAACCCTTGACGATAGTGTGCTGAGCTTTAGTCGCAATCTGCTGCGCAGCCCCCAACGTATCGAGGTCGACGCCCCTCATAGTGCGGCGCGCGACATAGAACAACGGGTTTATGCGGTCGATAGTGATAATAAGTTCGCTCTACTCAGCCATCTTATTCGTCAAGGTCAGTGGCAGCGGGTTTTGGTGTTTAGTCGTAAAAAGATCGCTGCCGATAAGTTAGCTCAGCGCTTAATTGATGCGGGTATCATGGCTAGGGCACTTCATGGTTCATTGTCGCAAGGCGGGCGAGAGCAAGTGTTGCAAGCATTTAAGGCTGGCGATATTAATGTGTTGGTGGCGACCGATGTGGCCGCTCGTGGTATCGACATTGCCTCGCTCGATCATGTGGTTAATTATGAGTTACCGTTTGCGGCGCAAGATTATGTGCATCGCATTGGCCGTACTGGGCGAGCCGGACAAAAAGGAGTGGCTATTACCCTGTATAGCGAGGAGGAGGATGCCTTACTGCTCGAAGAGGTCGAAGCCCTATTAGACAAGCGTTTGCCGCAGCAGTGGTTGCCAGGGTTTGAGCCCGATCTGACTAAAATGGCGCCGTTGGCGGGTAAGCAGGGGAAGTCGGCGCAGAAACGCCGCGCTAAACGCCGTGGTCGCGGCTGAACAGTACCTATAAAAAAGCGCCGCAGAAGCGGCGCTTTTTTTCGTGTTGTGCTGATTTAATGCGATTGTGATGCGGCTAGCGTTTCACAATCAACCTTGACCCAATGGGTGGTTAAATGGGCCAATGCGGTATAAAACTGACCATTATCGCACTGGCTCACTTTGTCGCTAAACGTCTTTAACCAACTATTAAGGTAATTGTTGATAAACGCCTGTTGTGTGGTGCTATCGGCTCGTTCAGCCTGATGGGCAACATAGGCTAAGATCACCGCCAGATGATCTGCAGGCTCAGGGAATTCACTCTGAACCTGTAACTGACTCTGTTCTAAATGGTCGAGCATCTGTTGATGTTGCTCGCCAAACAGCAGTACGTCATCATCGTCTTGCTTATCATTGGCCATATACAGGCTAGCGTATGGGCTGGCGCTATGTTTAGTGCCGACCAAAAACAGGCCGCAATAGTCCGCAGCCAGTTCCAGTAGGGCTTTATCTGTGGTTAAACCTAACAATACCGCGTTGATCTTAGCCACATCGGCGCCCAACAGTGGATCGCTTGCCAGCTGTGCCAAGAAGGCTTGCGCCTGCGCACTGGTCAGTTCATGCAATAGTGGCTGGTCGACCTCTTTAGCAAATAATGCCGACAGTAAGCGATAGACCATGGCTCTGCCCTGATTAACGTTATTGTCCTGTGCGTTGCTGTTATTCATTGCTGTCTCCTTGGCGTTGGCCATTGTCTTAAATTGCCGTTTCGATAGGGCCACTAAACGAGCTGACCTCAGGCACTTTACCTTGGTAGCGCTCAAATTCGACCAAACAGGTGTAGGCCGAGCAGGCTTGGGCCAATTTTGAGGTACCGATATCGAGGGTCAAGGTATTGGGGTCACCATAGCTGCACAATGCGCCAATTTCGTTGCCGCCTTGCTTGCTACCATCTTTACCGACCGGGCCATACCAGGCACCTTCTTGGATACGCACCACCCCTTGAGGGAAGCGGTTAGACACCACCGCACCAGCCAGTAACTGACCTCGGCCGTTAAATACCCGCACAATATCGCCATCGTTAATGCCGCGCTGCTTGGCATCGAGTGGATTGATAAACACTGGCTCACGACCCTGAACCGTATAGGTTTCTCGGTATTGCTCTGACTCACACATCTGCGAATGTAAGCGATGGTCAGGGTGGCATGATTGCAGCCAAATCGGGTGTTTATCCGAACCAGGGCCGCCATGGCTGCGCTCTGATTTTTCTATCCAGGTGGGGTGACCGGGGCAATCATCGTAATTATATTGCGCTATTTTACGACTGAATATTTCAATTAAGCCCGAAGGTGTACCCAGTGGATTGATTTCAGGATCGTCTCTAAAGTCAGCGTGACGTGTCCACGGTTCGCCCTCGCCAAAGTGGACATAACCTTGCTTCCAGAAGGTGTCAAAGTCAGGCATGGCAAAACTACCATCGTTATCGGCCTTACAGTCGTTATACAGCTTTTTGAGCCAGTCAAATTCACTCATGCCGCGAGTATACTGTTCACCTTTGCCTATCAGAGTGGCAAAGCGGGTGAAAATTTCAAAATCTGACAAGCTTTCATACAATGGCTCAACCATCTTTTGCATCGCCAAGACCCCGCGATTAGCATAACTGCCGTACACATCTAGATCGTTGCGCTCAAAGGTAGTACAGGCTGGCAGCACGATATCAGAGAAGCGGCAAGTGGCTGTCCAGTTAGTATCTATGGTGACGACACATTCGAGTTTGTGAAATGCACGTTTCATGCGGTTACGATCTTGGTGGTGATTCCAAGGGTTATTACCGGAAAATACCATCATCTTAATGTCTGGATAGGTAACCTTAGAACCATTAGCTTCAATGGTTTTCCCAGGCTCTAAAATGGCATCAATCCAACGTGCTACCGGGATAGTGCTACTGGCGCCCTTAAAGTCATTGTTATCAAATAACGGCTTTTGGCCTTCATCTAGGTTACGCGGAAACGCGCCCGGCGCCGCGGCACCCGATGAGGGCACACCAATACCCGAATAGTGATGACCATAGCTGATACCTCCGCCCGGTAAGCCAATTTGGCCTATCATGGTGGCGAGTACGGCGGCCATCCAATAGGGTTGCTCGCCATGTTGTTGGCGTTGAATACACCAACCCATCATAATTTGGGTGCGCCCCGCAGTCATCACTTTAGCCAGATCGCGGATGATCTCCTGGCTAACGCCGGTGATCTTACTGGCCCACTCGGGGGTTTTCGCTACGCCGTCTGACTCACCCATAAGGTAGGGGAGGAATTGATCGAAGCCTAAGCTATAGCCTTCGATAAACTGTTTATCATGCAGGTTTTGGCTCACCATCTCATGGGCGATACCCAGCATTAAGGCGACATCGGTTTGCGGATTGACATATAACTGCTCACAACCCAAGTATTTTTGGGTTTTGGTGACCACAGGATCTATGCTGATCACTCGGATCTTGCCTTGTTTCACTTTTTCTTTAAGTTGCGCAAGGTAAGCAAATGACTCATGAGTCTCGGCGTTCCAACCCACTTGCAGATTTTTATAGGGATCATTTGACCATAAAATAATGGTGTTGGATTCTTGTAAGATCAGCTCCCATGAGGTGCCCTGTGCATAAACCTCGGTCGAACCGAGCACATAAGGCATGATGGTTTGACCGGCTCCGGTTGAGTAGTCACCGATTTTTTTGATGAAGTTACCGTGCATACCCACAGCGCGTTGCATATGGCTGGTACAAGAGTGCAGTTGGCCTGTGGCGCGCCAGCCCGTTTGGCCAGCGTGTAGGCCTGAGGGACCATATTTGGTTTGCACTTCATCGAGTGAATCTTTAAACAGTGATAAGGCCTTATCCCAGGTCACACGTACAAAGCGAAAATCACCACGTTGGCTGGTGTCACTCTTGTGGCCGTTAAGCAAAAAGTCTAAGCGCACCATAGGGTAACGAACCCGAGATGGATTGTAGACCAAGCCTTTAATACCGTTAATCATATCGGTTGGATATTGGTCTCGGTCAAATGGGATCACCTGATCGATAACGCCATTTTTACGCTTCATCTTAAATGCACCAAAGTGCGACCCGGTTGTTAACCAGCCATCATTGGCGCCTGTGTTGGCGAGGGCATTAAGGGGGGCCAATACTGACGCACCACTGAGGGTCACATAAGAGGTGGCTGCAAGGCCCTTAAGAAAATCTCTTCTGTTCATGTTGATATCCTTTTTAGTGCGCCGACTTATCGAAAGTAGATGAATGTTCTTGCAAGTATTTTTGTACTAACGCTTGAGTGTCTTGGTCCATGTTGACGAACGCTATCATGCCTTGGAACATGCCTGGCCAAGTGTTGGCATCGAAATGCGCTTCGTCTGGTTGGGTATGACAGACGCTACAACTGGTGGAGTAGGTCTCACGTGCGTAGTCCCACAGGGGTTGTAAATCTTTGACGAGGAAATCTTTTTCGGTCCAAATCTTGGCTTCGACTCGTTGCCATTGCAGCCCTGTCATCGGATCTTCTTTCTGCTCGAACACCTCCATGACGCCTTCTTCCAGTGCGGCTTCTTTTGACAGTTGCGCCGACAAGATATTGAGACCAAAATCGAAGTAGATCACCCGTCCCGCGCCCACTTTCTTACGCCAGCCGTCGATGCCGACTTTAACGCGATCGCCTTGGGTTTCGAGTACGGTCACTTTAGTGGCGATATTCAATGTGCCGGCTTCGACATCTGTGGTGCCATTAAAATAGAGTGGTTTAGTCAGTGCGGTGAAGTAGGTGTCACCCACTTGTAGGCTGCTTTCGCCAGAGCCCACTTGGGCGATGAGTTCAGGTGCACGTGAGGTGCCCATATCAGGTAGTTTGTGAGCAATACCTTTATGGCAATCGACACAGCTTTGATCCATTTCGGCTGCGCGTTTCATCTGTTTTTGCGCCAGTTTTGACATGCTTTCCCATTTCATTGAGGCATAGTCGTGGCAATTTTTACAGGCTAGCGAGTCATCGCGATCGAATCGTTTCCATTCGCGGCTGGCCATTTCAAGTCGCTTAGCTTCAAATTTTTCATCTGTGTTGACCGTTTGCAGTAACCAACCCCAGACATCGTGAGAGGCTTCCATTTTACGGGCAATTTTACGCGTCCAGTTGTGTGGTACATGGCAGTCAGGGCAGGTGGCGCGCACCCCTGAGTGATTTGACCAGTGCACCGTTTGTTGCAGCTCTTGGTAAGGCTTACTTTCCATGCTGTGACAGCTAATGCAAAAGGCTTCGGTATTGGTCATTTCCAGTGCGGTGTTAAAACCACCCCAGAAAATAATGCCCATGAGAAAGGCAGATAAACTGATGGTACCTAAGGTGAGGTACTTGGCGGGCTTGTTGAGCGTACGCCAGATAGTAATAAACCACTTCATAACAGCATCCTTAAAAAATAGATCAGGTAATTATTTAACTTAGTGTGAGACGACGCCGCCGAACGCTTGGATCATCCAAATGACAAAGCCATAAGCCCCTATGCCGCTGACCGTTAAAATGGGAAACAGTAAAAAAATGATGAAGCCCAGCGCCTTAAGTTCTTTGGATTTCACCTGACTGGGTTTAGTCGCTAACTCTTGCTCTGCCATGATCTGCTCTCTTAGTGGTGATCTTTGTCTATGGCTACAATATTAGAGGAGGGTTGTTAACGGCTGTCACACTTGGGATGAATGAACATCGACAACTTATGAAAAAATATGAAAATTAATTTTGAACATCACAGCAATTGCCCACTGTTACTGTTAATCATCTGGTTTTAAATGGATTAAATTGACATGTGCATCTAAAAAATCGCTACGATCAGGTGTGCAGAAGCTGCTTTAATCACAACAGGTACAGGAAGCCTTGGCCTATGTGATAAATATCTGCTGATTTGTTAATTTGCGCTAGTTTATCGCGCCAGATTTCCTGTAAAATTCGCGCCAATCAAGGTTGTGTTGGCGCTCGATTATGCCGAGCTTCGCTAGGTGCTGCATTTTTGTTCCCTCATTATGCCGCGCACAATAAGGTACATCATAAGTACTCTGTGGTTCTTTAATCCGATAGTGTTGAACGGGATCCTCACTGCCATAACCTTGTCAAACTAAGCGCACAATAAAGGTAAATAATTATGAAGTCTGAACAGACTCTCGATACCCCTGCTGTACCTACAAGTTCGATGTTGGATCGTTTTTTTACTATTTCTGCCCGTGGCAGTAGCATAAAACAAGAAGTGATTGCCGGGTTTACCACCTTCTTGGCCATGGTTTACTCGGTCATAGTGGTGCCTAATATGCTTGGTACCGCTGGCTTTGATGCTGGCGCAGTATTTATTGCGACCTGTTTAATCGCCGCTTTTGGTTCGTTGTTAATGGGGCTGTGGGCTAACCTGCCAATGGCGATTGGCTGTGCCATCTCATTAACCGCTTTTACCGCGTTTAGCATGGTATTAGGCCAAGGGATCTCGATTCCGGTCACGTTAGGCGCCATCTTTTTAATGGGGATAGTGTTTACGTTAGTGAGCGTGACGGGGATTCGTCAGTGGGTACTAACCAACCTGCCTAAAGGGATTGCCCACGGTACGGGTATCGGTATCGGCTTATTCCTTTTGCTTATTGCCACTAACAGTGTGCAGCTTATCGTCGCTAACGATGCGGGTTTACCGGTGAAGTTGGGCGATATCCATAGCTTACCTGTGCTTGCGACCGTTATTGGCTTGGCGGCGACCATTGGCCTTGAGCGCCGTGGTGTGCCAGGTGGCATTTTGTTGGTGATTATCGCGCTGTCGCTATTTGGCCTTATGTTTGACCCTTCGGTGACCTATCAAGGCTTGTTTGCTTTGCCGGATCTGATGTCTGAACAATCGTTGATCGGTCAGCTCGATATAATGGGGGCGTTAAACCCCTTAGTATTACCTATCGTACTCGCGTTAGTGATGACAGCGATTTTTGATGCCACAGGCACTATCCGTGCGGTGGCGGGTCAAGCCGAATTACTCGATAAAGACGATAATATTGTTGGTGGTGGTAAGGCGCTCACCTCTGACTCTGTGAGCAGCATCTTTGCTGGTGCTGTGGGCGGCGCGCCCGCTGCTGTGTATATCGAGTCGGCTGCAGGGACCGCCGCTGGTGGTAAAACTGGCCTGACAGCGACCATTGTCGGTGTGCTATTTTTACTGATGATGTTCTTGGCACCACTGAGTTATTTAGTGCCTGCTTACGCCACAGCGCCTGCGCTAATGTATGTCGGATTGTTGATGTTGAGCAATGTGACCAAGCTTGATTTTAACGATAAAGTCGATGCTATGGCTGGACTAACTTGCGCAGTGTTTATCATTTTAAGCTGTAACATTGTCACAGGGATCATGTTGGGCTTTGTCACCTTAGTGATAGGCAGACTGTGCAGCGGCGAATGGCGTGCCATCAAGCCGGGTGTGTTAGCGATCACTATCGGTCTGGTGGTTTTCTATCTCGGTGGCTGGGCAATTTAAGCGCTTATCCATATCATAACCTGCCTAAATTTGTTGCTGTAGCTGAATTGCCCCTCAGCGCAGCGCATAAAAAGGACCCCAAAAGACGAAATATCCTTTCGTCTTTTTTTATTGGCTGTAAGCGCGCAGCAGATCTTTCCAGGTGACGATGCCGACAATCTTATCCTGAGATAATACTGGCAGTGAGCCAATATTATGTTGCAACAACAAATGAGCCGCCGCTTGTAAGGAGCAATCTGTTGTGGTGGTGATAGGGTTGCGCGTCATCACTTGGTGTGCGCGTCGCTGCAGGGTTTCAGCATCACGTTCGGTTGCGTTGATGGCGCCAATATGGGGGCTTAATGTGCGCAGGTAATCTCGCTCAGATAACACCCCTTGTAGTTTATCGTTTTCAATCACCAATAGATGATGAAACGGCGCACTGTCAAAAATCTCTTTGACTACGGTAAGACGGTCATCCATGTCGATAGTGGCGACTCGGGTACTCATAATATCGGCAACGGTGACGCTCATAGTCTACTCCCTCATGTTGATGTTATTTATAACAGACAATTAACCGTTCAACAAATCAACGATTTTGCTGAAATATGCAAAGGCTTACTACCGTGATATAACCTGCGGCAAGTGTTGCTGTGCGTCATTCACCAACAGGAGATGAGTCAGTCACACTGAGCCTTAGTCTGTTGGCGTTAGGCAGATAAAGAGTGTTAACAGATTGAGAGACTAGCCATTGCATGGTGTTTCTTAACTATGACGGCAGGGCCCAAATTGAGGCGTGTTATCGAGGTGAAGGGGACATCAGCCTAGGCGATCCTAGGCTGATGTTAGGTTTTATGTGTCGAATGTATTAGAAAATCAGATGCGCGGCACCCGCGATAACAGGCAGGGTCACTAGGGTTCTTAAAATAAACACTACAAATAACTCGACAATATTGACCGGGATCTTACTGCCTATCAGCAAGGCGCCCACTTCACTCATATAGATAAGCTGGGTGACCGACAGGGCGGCAATAATAAAGCGAGTCATATCTGATTCGATAGTACTGGCCAAAATCGAGGGGATAAACATATCCGCAAAACCCACTACGATGGTTTTTGAGGCCTCAGTGGCTTCAGGAATTTGCAGTAACTCAAGTAGTGGGATGAATGGCATGCCAAGGTAGTTAAATAGCGGCGTGTATTCGGCGATCATCAATGCGATGGTGCCGATAGCCATGACGACCGGGATCACGCCAAATACCATATCGATGACATTTTTGAGGCCATCTTTTAAGGTGTGCGACACGCCTTGTGCATGCGCCGCTTTGTTCATTGCTTGCTCAAAGCTCCAAGCAAACACGCCCTTGCCGTGCGGCACGACTTCATCGTCTGGGTGACGTGGTGTGTCGTCGATGTAGAGATCTTTTTTCCAGCACAGTGGCGGTAACTTAGGCACGATAATCGCTGCAACCACACCTGCTAAACAGACGGTTAAGTAAAATGGTGCAAACAGGTGCTCCAATTTAACCTGCGAAATCACCACCAATGAGAAGGTGATTGAAACCGCCGAAAAGGTAGTCCCTATCACAGCCGCTTCTCGCTGAGTATAAAGGCGGGCTTCATATTGTTTACTGGTCATCAATATGCCAACGCTGCCGTCGCCAAGCCAAGAGGCCATGCAATCAATGGCGCTGCGACCTGGCAAGTTAAATACTGGGCGCATAATTTTGGTTAACAAGGTGCCAAATAGTTCTAGCAAGCCGAAGTTAAGCAGTAATGGCAATAACATACCGGCAAAAATAAATACGCAAAATAGCACGGGCAGTAGGTCGTTGAGGACCAAAGCGCCGGTATTACCCGAATGTATCGCTTCGGGGCCTATGCCCATATAAGTCAATACAATGAAGACCGCACCAATGATGCGAACGATTGCCCACATTGGGTTTACGTCAAGCAATGCATTGATAAAGTGATGCTGCTTTAAAGCGTTAGGCTTGAGTAATTTGCAGATAATGGTCGCGATAGCGGTAATGACCACTATAAAGGTCACTATGGCGGTTAGTGCATCGCCTAATAAGCTTTGTAATCCTTTTGATACGATAGCGATGGGGATGGTGATCGCATCTTGATAGCTAATCGGTGTCATAAACAGTAATAAGCCGATCAGCGAAGGGATGAGAAATGTAAGTAACGTTTTTATGTTAGTTTTTTGTTTTATAGCCACTTTTTTTGCCTTAAATTACGCTGTCTGTACAACGGCAAGAAATAAGAATTAAATCCATAATTTTATTTACAATGAATATCCATTCATCTAATCGACGGAGGTTACCGCCTAAGTCCAGTGATGTAAAACCATTTAATGCGCAATCTTGTGACTGGTTGCAATAGCATAGTTATTTGCACTTAATGACTATTTATATTGTACTCAAAATTATCGCTTTTGCACTATGTAATTTCTGGTTGCAATTGGGTTAAGTGTTTGTTGTTGATTGGTTTTATTAAGTTTGCTCTAGCGTCAGCTGTTGTCGGTTGAGAGCGGCATTAATTGGGTGAGTTCGGCGCTAACATGATGATGCTAAAGCATTTGATTTGTGGACTTAAGGGGCTATGACGACAAGTTTTGCGCCTAATCGACTGTCGATTAGGCGCTGTTTGCGGTAAATACACGGCTAATATAGAGCGGTTAATAACGTATGTGGTCAATAGTTAGCACGTTTCAGTGCTGCGTTTTTATCGACTTAATGCTCGCTCGGGATAAAGATATTCGCGCGCCAAGTTTAGTGGATTTTGTCCGCCAGTTAACCGAAAGTCTGCCTTAGGCTTTTGGCTTTATCCGCATTAATTTTCAGCTCAGAAATGGAGCCTTCAACGCTCTGTAGTGCAACCAGATTATTATTCGATGCCTGGGTGATCTGATTAATTCCCTGATTTAGTTCTTGTACCACTTGCATCTGCTGCTGCGCCGCGACGGCATTTTGCTGGGCAAATTCGTGAATGCTGCTGATTGATGTATAGAGTTCATCCAGCTTTATCGCCGAAGATTCGGTTTGCTGGGCGCAGTGTTCGGCCAATTGCTGGCTTTGACGCATCTCTTCGCTCCAGTCGCTGAGCATCTTGAACATTTTGTCGACGCTTTGGGATATGCTGGTTGTCGATTCTTGAGTGCGGCTCGATAGCGCCCTGACTTCATCGGCAACGACCGCAAAGCCGCGCCCCTGTTCGCCTGCTCGGGCAGCTTCAATGGCGGCATTGAGTGCCAATAAGTTGGTTTGCTCGGCGATGGCATCGATTTCGCCCATGGCATTGGCCACATGTTGAGCTTCTTGATGCAGCTGCTGAGTATTTTTTGCTACATGGGTGACGCTTTGAGTGAGCGAGTCGATATCTTGGCTGTTTTGCTGCATCATGGTGCGATTATCGTGACAAATTTGATAAGTGTCATCGATATGGTTTGAGGTCGACTGAATATTACTCACCACCTCATTAAGGGTCGCCCCCATCTCTTCCATAGCGCTGGCCATCTGCTCAATTTCTTGATGCTCTTTATCGATGCCACTGTGAGTTTGATTCATGGCAATAATCAGTTGATTGGTGATGTCGGTGATCTTATCGGCGCTATCTTGATTTTTGCCTAACACGCCCTGCATCTTGGCGTCTTTCATCAATATCTGAAATGTTAGTAGTGAGGAGGAGTCTTTTCCGCAATACACAAAGCGGCTGACCGAGTCATACTCTTGTTTCATCGCCATTAACTGCGTTGGCACCCGAAAGGCCTCATCGTAAAAGATGGCCAGATTCAATCCGATCAATACCAGTCCGACTAAAATGGTCTGCCAGCCTAAGAAGTAGCCCGCCATCGCCAGCCCTAGGGTGGTAACCACCGCAGAAACGATGCGCTTTTGCACTAATGAAAGTGGATCCTTGACCGTTTTACCTTGGTTAATTTGCTCATATAGGGCCTGCGCGCTGCTGATTTTTTTTGCATCGGGTTTTACCCTTACAGATTGATAACCTATGAGTTTGCCTTGCTCGTATAAGGGGGAGACAAAAGCATCGACCCAGTAAAATGAGCCATCTTTACAACGGTTTTTCACCATACCGCGCCAAGATTGGCCGGCTTTTAGTTTTTGCCAAAGATCGGCAAATGCCGCCGCAGGCATGTCGGGATGACGCACCAGATTGTGATTATGGCCCACCAATTCTGATTCACTGTAACCTGAGATGTTGATAAAGGCTTGGTTAACGTAAGTGATCACGCCACGGGTATCAGTGCTCGAAATGAGCTCGTCTTTATCTGCAAGTTTTACCTCGCGCATCGAGGTGGGGAGATCATGATGTCTAGTTGTGCTCATGTAGGGAGGTCTTCAGCAAGTCGCCATCTCCAGCTTGTTATTTGCGAAGTGGTTGGTGGCGTAATAAAAAATTCATGGGAATTCTAACAGGCATGCCATCAATTTGTTAGCTGCCTCACAAATCTATTTTTAGTGAGACGTGGCGCGTAAAATAAATGCTAAGATTATGATCTTGCTCTAATAAAAATATTGACTCAGTGATGATGTCACGTATATTCGTTTACCCTTTTATATTATAAGGTTATTTGTGAGCGAGTCGCAGAATAGGCTAATAATGTTGCTAAAATTGTTATCAGAAATATGCGCCAAAGCTCGGCATAAAATTCTAATTCCATATAACCTAGTAGGACGACAGCATTGCATTATCAACGGACTATGAATTCATCACAGCGTAAATTACCCACATTGGGGTTTAGATTTGGCATGCTGGGCATTACTGTGCATGTGCTTAGTTTAATAGTGGCGGCGTTGGGATTTAATGATTTTAATGGTAATGGTTTTAGCTTTTTTAATTTCTCATTAAGTGAACTGGGCCAATATGGTCATTCTCAATTAGCGGTAGTGTTTAACGGTGGGTTATTTTTTGGTAGTTTGAGCTTGGTGTTGTTTTGTTTGTTTTCATTGCAATATAGCGACAGCCCGCTGCTGTACCCTTGTCTGTTACTGCTGATATTAGCCTTGTTGGCGCTGGCCATTACAGGTTTATTTCCCATCAATGTGCACCATTTACACACCTTAGGTATCGAGTCTTTCTTTTATTGTTCGCTGCTGAGTATCGCTTGTTACTTGGGGTATGTATGGCAGGGTGCAAGGTTGGCAATAAAGCCCCTTAAGCGTTTTGCTTATCGAGGCTGCGGTGTGTTGAGTTTGCTGTGTTTAGCCGTGTTTGGTTTGTTTGTTTTTTTTGCTCAAGTGGATAATAGCCTAAGCAATAATGGCCAAGCATTTTACCATGGAATGATGATGATCGAGCCACGCCCTGAATTTTGGTGGCCCGCCATCGTTGAGTGGTTAGCGTTACTGCTGTTTCTTGGTTGGAGCGCGGCCTTGGTGTGGACTCAGCGCCCTACGCGCGACTAGCGCCCTTGCTCAAATCCCGCTTGTCCAAACCAGTATCCATTACAGGTTAAGTTATTGTTAGTGGTGACATCGGCACTCGTGATATTGACGCTATTAGCTGTCTGGTTAGTTTTTAACTTATTGTCAATAAACAAGTTATTAGCTAACTCTATTGAAGCTAAGCTACTAGGGGAAACCCTAAAATAGTCGACGCCGAGGCGCTGCATCTCCTGTTGCTGATCACTCAAGTCAATATAACTGGCCGATTGAGTTTGAATGCCATTAAGGCGTAGCAGCGGCTGGTTTTCTTGGGTTTGCGCCAATACACCTTGCGGATAGTCAATACAGATGGTTTGGCAGCTATCTTTGGTTAATCCTTGTTGGCGCGCGGTAAAGCAGCGCGCAGAGTGTGCCAGTGGCATGTAGCCATGGCCAAAGACTTCCACCTCGATTTGCCTTGGAGCCAAGTCGGTTAATACTCGTTCGAGCCAGTGCTTTGATAGCTCCAGTGGCATGACAAATCGTTGCATTCCCCAAGCGGCTAATTTCTGCAAACTGGCCGCATTATAGTTGTTAATACTTGGCCCACAGATAAAAGGTAAGCCGAGTGATTTCGCTACTTCCACTGCACCCATATCGTTGGCTTCCACCATAAACTCACCATTATCGATTTGCTGCTTTAAGGCGGTAAATTCAGATTGTGCTTCGATCAGTGCCAGCGTGGAGAGCACCACCTGTTTACCCGATGCCTTGAGCATCTGAGCTAGCTCAAGGTAGTCGCTAAATTTCAGTTGGCGGCGACGGCTGCAGACGGTTTCACCTAAATAGATCAGCTCAATGTCGCTATTGGCTGCTTGTTGATAAAATTCGCTGACCTGCGCCTTTGACCAGCAATATTGAATAGGGCCTAAAGATATTTTCATATTTGCTCCTTTATTAGCTACTGCCAAGTGCGCTCATAGGCTCCAAGTGTGGTGACTTGACCTTCAGATACTTTGGCTAACGCTTTGTCCCACTCAGCTTGAGTTGTGTAGGCCTCGGGATGGTGTAAAAACGTGTCGATAGCCTGACGCCAAACACGGGTGACTTGCTCAACATAGGCAGGGCTGCGCTGGCGTCCCTCGATTTTAAGCGAGGCTATGTTCGCCTTTGCCAGCTCTGGCAATAAACTGAGGGTATTAAGGCTGGTCGGCGATTCCAATAGATGGCTCGGTTGGTTGTTATCTGCTGTGATATAACGGCCCTTACACACCACGGGGTAACCCATCTGTTCGTTAATATTGGACTTATCAATAAGCACTTCATTTAGACGCGTTAAGCGTTGATCGCCAAGCTCTTGCCAGCGCACTGCATTGGCCGGTGAGCAGGAGCCACCAGTATTGGGCGATTGCCCGGTCACATAGGAGGAAAGGTGGCAACGCCCTTCGGCCATAATGCACAAGCTGCCAAAGGCAAACACCTCCAGATCCACAGGTGTCACCTTAGCAAGGTCGCGTACCTGTTTCATCGACAACACTCGCGGCAACACGGCTCGCTCAATATTAAACTCGCGTTTATAGAGGCTTAAGGCGCCAAGATTGGTGGCGCTGGCTTGCACCGATAAATGCAGTGGCAGCTGAGGGTAGCGGCTATGGGCGTAATCAAGTAGCGATAAATCGGCGACAATTAAGGCATCGACGCCAAGATCGGCGGCGATATCGATAGCCTGATACCAACGCTGTTCTTCTCCCGGTTGAGGAAACGTATTGATAGTCAAAAATAACTTCTTCCTCAGAGCGTGAGTGTACTGCACCGCCTGCAACAGTTTCTTCGGGGTAAAGTTTAGGCCAGCAAACGAGCGCGCATTGGTATCATCTTTAAGGCCAACATAAATCGCATCGGCACCTGCATTGAGTGCTACTTTCAATGCGGCTAAGTTCCCCGCAGGGCATAAGAGCTCCATAACTGCCTCTTTCTTAAAAAGTGTGCAGTGTAAAAGGGAATGGCCACCTATATGTTGATGTAAAACAGGTTTGCGATCATAAAAGCTGGGTAAAATTGAATTATCTCTCACTTTCGGGGTGAAAGCCGAATCGATCATTAATATTAAGCGCGGTTGACGCGAGTTGGTCACGCTTGCATAAAGGAGTTATTCACGCGATGCAAAAAAGTGTGCTAGCCAATACCGCTCAACATCTGTTGCAACTTGGTCCTCAGGTGATCGCCAAGCCGTTAACTATAGTGCCTTTTGCCGTGAAGGCGCGCATATTAGAAAAGCTGTTGAACTTGTTAATGGCGGAACAAATCGAGGATGGTGAGCTGAGCTTTCTTCTGCAGCGCTGGGTTAAAATTGACATTGTCGATATGAAACTGAGTTTTGATGTTAGCTTTGATAAACACTTTGTGGTGCGAGCGCCCGCAAAGGCCGAAGTGACCTTTAGCGGTCGCAGCAAAGAGCTGGTATTGATTGCCGCAGGTAAAGAAGATCCCGACACGCTATTTTTTCAACGTCAACTGGCTATCGAAGGCGATACTGAATTGGGGCTTGAGGTGAAAAATTTATTGTTAAGTATCGAATTTGACACTATGCCGGGTTTGGCCAGAGAAGGGCTAACCGCCTTAGCTTCGCTGCTTGAACAACTGCAGCGTCAAGCCGATGCTCAGTGGGCATAACGCTAACTTTTGTACCGTGTTGTACGTAACCGGTGAGGCTAGTTTAGGCAATTTAAGCGTTAGGCTTTACTTGGATGCCGTTAATAAAAAAGCGAAGTGTAATACTTCGCTTTTTTGTGGTTTTGCGTCTGTTAATAGACTAAGTGAATTACTCGCTCAGCGGTTTGCCGGTGATCAAGTGATACTTGAGCAACAGCGCTTCATCAGACTCAATATGTTGTGGATCTGGGTCGATACAATCGATAGGGCATACCGACACACAGGTGGGCTTGTCATAATGGCCCACGCATTCGGTACACAGGTCTGGATCTATCTCGTAGATCTCCTCGCCCATAGTGATCGCTTGGTTGGGACACTCAGGCTCACACATGTCACAGTTAATGCAGCTATCATCTATCAGTAATGCCATTATCTGGGTCCAGTTACACCGCTTGGTGCGGGTTGCGGGTGTTTTGTCCGCTATTAAGATTACGCATTAGTATCGCTTTATCGACATTAACTTCTTGCGGTACCGGTAAAAACACAAAGTGGCCCGAACCGAGTCCAGCTTCGACGGCTTCACCCTTACGGTTTTCTAAATGTTCGATAGTCAGGTTAATATTGCCTTGCGGCGTCATCAACTCAACACTGTCGCCAACCGAAAATTTGTTTTTCACATCCACTTCGGCCATGCCTTTATCGTTACGCTTGCCGGTAAATTCACCCACAAATTGCTGTGTGTCACTGATAGAGTAACCGTAGTCGTAATTTTGGTATTCATCATGCACATGGCGACGCAAGAAGCCTTCGGTGTATCCACGGTGGGCGAGTCCTTCCAGTTGGTGCATCAGCGCTGGGTTAAATTCACGACCAGAAGCGGCATCTTCAATCGCTTGGCGATAAAGCTGTGCGGTACGTGCCACGTAATAAAATGACTTGGTGCGGCCTTCGATTTTAAGCGAGTCGATGCCCATTTTGGTCAGGCGCTCAACATGCTGGATGGCACGTAAGTCTTTAGAGTTCATGATGTAGGTGCCATGCTCGTCTTCAAAGGCGGGCATGTATTCACCTGGGCGTCCCGCTTCTTGCAGTAACACCACCTCATTACTCGGTGCGCCGGCGCCTAGGGTCGGGTTATGCAGTTGTACATCTGGGTTCACCGCGACTATGTCACCGGTGTCGGTTTGCACTGCTTCATGGGCGTCATATTTCCAGCGACAGGCATTGGTGCAAGTGCCTTGGTTTGGATCGCGTTTATTGATGTAACCCGACAGCAGGCAGCGGCCCGAGTAAGCCATACACAAGGCGCCGTGCACAAACACTTCCAGCTCGATATCGGGGCAGCGCTGACGGATCTCTTCAATCTCATCGAGCGAGAGTTCACGGGATAAGATCACCCGCTTAATGCCTTGTTGTTGCCAAAATTTAACCGAGGCCCAGTTGATGGCGTTAGCTTGTACGGACAGGTGCACCACTTGATCGGGAAACGCTTCGCGTACCATCATGATAAGCCCGGGATCTGACATGATCAGCGCATCAGGCTGCATGGCAACCACAGGCTCCATATCTTTGATATAGGTTTTCAGTTTGGTGTTATGCGGCGCGATGTTGCTCACCACGTACAGCTTTTTGCCTAACGCGTGAGCCTCTTGAATACCGGTAGCGAGGTTTTCCATTTTGAAATCATTGTTTCTAACACGCAGGCTATATCTCGGCTGGCCTGCGTAGACCGCATCCGCGCCATAGGCAAACGCATAACGCATATTTTTTAAGGTCCCAGCAGGAGACAGTAGCTCAGGTTTAAACATAATTTCTCTCAATTAACAGGTTGCAAACTAACTTGGGGCGGGCATTTTACTCAATGGAGGGAGCCTTATGCAAATAGTAACCTTGTTTATTCTGTGGTCAACCGCCCATTGCCGCCATAAATAGGCTTCCTATTCCACTGTTTTACGCCGCATACTTGCCCTTGTAGCCAGATGACAGTGATTGCCGCTCTTGTTGGTGGCTATCACGTCCAGCTGGTTTGCTTTAGGGGGCATAGGTTCGCGACTTACCTTTTAATAGCCTATTTTATCCATTATTGCCAAAATGCCCTCTTAGTGCTTGGTGTTATATCAGCGTTGATTGTGGGCGCAGCGGCTATCGTAGAACCATTTAGTTGGTAGTCGGTGAACCAGCGGCGAGGGCTTTTATCGGCCAATATGTGTTGCCGCATGATTATCCTTTAACTAATATTGACGCTTAAAATAGCAACAGACCTTAATTTATCTGCTTAAATTTAAGCGATATTTAGCTCCTTTGAGTCTAGGGCCTGTTGATCTTTGCTGGTTGAATTTCGTTCGAGACAAAAACGTTTTTAGCCGAACCCTTCGGGCAGCGTTTGTTGGTCATTTCTACTGCGTTGTCAGCTTTTTATGTAGAATAACTACACCATAAAGCTTCCGCCTTGTATAAATACCCAACAATTCGCTGCAAAAACAACCTTGAAA
Source organism: Shewanella sp. 492 (assembly GCF_059338445.1). NCBI lineage: Bacteria > Pseudomonadati > Pseudomonadota > Gammaproteobacteria > Alteromonadales > Shewanellaceae > Shewanella > Shewanella sp. 492. The sequence goes on along the minus strand of NZ_CM181702.1, from coordinate 2,805,324 downwards.
GATCAACTGGCCCTAGCTAAGCCATTTTACCATCACGCTTGGCAACCAGTCCTGATATACTCTAGCGCATTATTAGGCGGTAATATTTTATTAAGGAGTCAGCATGTCTAGCGAGCATCAACTACTGGTTGGGTTATTAAAAAAGTTAAAGGCCGATGCGTTAGTGTTGCCAACTTTGCCCGAGGTAGCAATGCGCGTCCAAGAGGTCGTTGCTAGGCCCGATTCCAGCCCTAAACAGGTGGCGGAGATTATTGGTCAAGATGCCGCGATATCGGCGCGTATGATAAAAGTGGCCAACAGCGCCATGTACAGTCGTGGCACCAAAGCAGAAAACATTAACAGCGCAGTGAGCCGTATCGGTTTAACTCAAATAAAGGCTATCGCGACATCGGTTGCCATGGAGCAGTTGTTTATCTCTACTAATGAGATGGTGTGGGAGGTGATGGATGAGGTGTGGCGCTCGTCAATCGAGGTGACCTCTGCGGCCTGTGCATTATTGATGAAGTACTCGAAGACTCATAAAGGTTGTGGTTTAAATTACGATACCCTGACGCTTGCCAGCTTGGTACACAATATTGGTGCCTTGCCTGTATTGACGGAGGCAGAAGCTCATCCGCATCTGTTTACCAGCATAGAACAATTACGCGCTCTGGTGAGAAAAATGCAGGGGCCGATAGGTCGAGCGGTATTGAAAAGTTGGGACTTTTCGCCAGAGGTGATGGAAGTGGTTGAACGATGGGCTGACTTACCCTATCTGCCTGAGCGAGTGACCTATTTAGACTTTGTGCGTTCGGCCGCTTTTTATACCGGTGAGTTAAGAGCGGGTCATGAGCTTGAAGAGCGTTTAGATGTGTTTGTGAAGCGTGGCTTACCCGTATCGCCAGAGTATTTAGGCTCTGATGAATTTCTCGATAATTATCATTCTATTAAGATGAGTTACGAATAGTTGTGACGGTCGATTAACTCTGTTAATAATAGTGGTTAATTTTTCTGCTTCGTAAACATTAAGGCTTTGTGTGGATGCTGCTAATCTCTATTGGATAATGGCTTACATTATAGCCATTGGCGTCGCTGGTACCCTCTATTGGTACTGGCATAGACGTGCTGGCATCCGCTTTTTGCAACAACTCACAAAGCAATTGCAGCAACAAGATAAAGTGCGTAAGCCGTTAGACATTGATTCCGTCCCCAGTGATTTTATTCCGTTATACCTACAGTTACAGCGATTATTAAAGCATTTGCCACCGCCGCCAGGGCGAGATAAATTAACGGGCTTGCTTAATCGAGTTGGGCTTAAATCACGTTTATCTCGCCTGATGCCTCTCAATCAGGGCATGTTTGTGCTGATTGATATTCATCGTTTTCGCTACGTTAACGATCTGTTTGGTTTCTCTTTTGGCGATAAGTTACTGCTGGCCATGAGTGAGCGAATTAAACAGCCGCTGAGTGCTCAAGAGCTTGTCGCGCGTATGAATGAAGATGAGTTTTTAGTGGTGTTTAAAGCGCCGCTAAGTAGTGAGCAACTCAACGCATTGCAAAACCAGTTACAACAGCCATTTTATATTAATGATACCGTGATTAATCTACAGGTACAGCTTGGGTATATGGATCTCTCATTGCATCATGCCGATGTAAGCCAGATGCTAAGGCGCATCGATTTGGCCTTAGTGCGAGCTAAGTCTAGCTCAGGCTTAATCGCCGCCTATCGACAAGGGGATGATAAGAGTCAACATAGGCAGTTGAGTATTATTCGCTGTTTTCCTAAGGCGTTAGCGCAAAGTGAACTCTATGTGGTATATCAGCCTAAATACAACCTCATCAGTCGTAATTGCAGCCACGCTGAAGCCCTTATTCGCTGGGAAAGCCCATTATTAGGCACGGTTTCGCCAGCAGAGTTTATTCCTTTGCTCGAGCGTGCAGGGATGATTTCTATGCTCAGTCAATGGGTTATTGAGCAGGTGCTCGAGCAACAAAGTGAGTGGCGTCAAGGTGATGTTAAGCTGCAGGTGGCGGTCAATCTAGCGCTTGATGATTTATGTGGCAGCCAATTGTGCCAGTGGATCGTGGCGCAGATGCAGCAGCGTCAACTGAGCTCTGATGTACTGGCCATCGAGGTTACCGAGAGCCAGTTAATGACAGATATGCAGCGCACGATTAATGCCCTCGATTGTCTCAAGCGTGCGGGTATTAACGCTGCCATCGACGACTTCGGCACCGGGCACTCCTCTTTGGCGTACCTCAAAAGCCTCCCTGTGAACGAAGTTAAAGTGGACAAAGCTTTTTTGGATAATGTGACCACAGATTTTCGTGGCCAGCATATTCTTAGCAGCGCAGTGTCATTAGCTCAAGGGTTGGGGTTTTCGGTCACAGTTGAAGGCGTAGAAACCCAAGCTGAGTTTATGTTACTACAACAGATGGGCGTCGATAAAATTCAGGGTGATCTATTTGCTAAACCTATGAGTGCAGCCGAGCTTGAAATGTATTGGCAAACACTCAATCGGCCCATTGCCGTATTATCTTAATAATAAGGTGTCACTCTTGCTTTGTAATGTAACGACTGAGCTCGGCGATAAGCTCTGCTGACATGGGGGTCATCTGCCGCGCTTTATTCATGCATACCATCTCAATTTGGGCGCTGACCGCCGGTTTTTTGCCTTGTGGTCGCCAGATCTCTTGTTGCCATACAGTGCGGTATTTACTCTCAAAATAAAACTGCGTGCGCACATCGACAATCTCCGCAAACTCGACGCCATCATGGCATAGCATATCACTGCGATAGACGGCAAAACCTAAACCTTGCTGGGCCCAAAGGCGAGCCAAGGTTTCGGCGCCGATGACATGTTCTCTGGCACGTTCAAAATATTTTAAGAAATTAGGGTGATACACTACACCTGAAAAATCGGTATCTTCATAATAAATCTGCACCGGAAAATGAAATTGGGTGCTGTATTGCGCTTGTTGAGGCTGCTTCATATCTTAAAGGGAGGCGGCTAATAGTGCGCGCCAGCTTAGCACATTTAAGTAAAACCGCACATGCTGCCTAGCCATTTCAGTTTTAAGCCTTGATAGTCGCTTTCGATGGATGATTGTCGCCATTGATTGCCATCACTGATAAGTGGTTTTCCATTGGTGGTATCGACCTAATAGAAGGGCGGCTTTCACTTCTGGTTAAGCGTATTTTTTATTCAACTCTGCTACACTCTGCAGTGTGTTATCTACTTGATAATAAGATGTTAGATTACTTATGTCCCTCGATACTTTATCTGTTTTTTTTCAAAATGCAGCACTACTGCTGGTATTAGTTGTTATTTATGACGCAGTGCCGCGTCAGCGTCATCACCACTATGCTTGGTTGTGGCGTGTGCTCGCGGGATTACTCATAGGTGTGGTGCTTGTGATCACTATGATCACCTCATGGGAATACCAAGTGGGTATTTTTGTCGACGCGCGCGCCATCATTTTAGGGATCTCCGGACTGTTTTTTGGTGGCGTACCCACCTTAGTTGCTACCCTCGTGGGGATTGTTTTTCGTGTATTGGAAGGCGGTCCAGCGATGCTTCCCGGCATTATGGTGATGGTTGCTACGGCCAGTTTGGGCTGTTTATGGCGTTATTATCGTAAAAATGATATCGCCGATATGACCTTTAAAGAGTTACTACTGTTTGGCTTTGTTTTACATCTGCTCACTTTATCCCTATTAGCGCTGCTACCCTTTGAGTTGTTTGTGGATATATTATCCTTGGCGGCGCTGCCAATGATGATGATCTTTCCCTTGGTAACGGCACTAATTGGCCAGCTATTGTCACGTCGGCTTGAAGTTGAGCGCGACGCTAAGATTAAGCTGCAAGATGATTTTATTTTTCGCTCGCAATTTGACATTGGCAATATGGGCATCGCCATCACCTCGGTGGATCAGCATTGGATAAAAGTGAATCCAAGGTTATGTAAGATGCTGAAATATTCCGAACAAGAATTGCTTCAGCGTACTTGGTCTGAATTAACGTATTTTGAAGATCTTCAGGCTGATGAAGATCAGTATAAGCGCCTATTAAATGGAGAGATTGATGTTTACGAGATGGATAAGCGTTATGTCGCCAAAGATGGCGAAATTGTTTATACCCATCTAGCGGTTGCGTGCCGACGAGTAAATCATCAAGTCGATATGGTGATTGCTGGCATTATCGACATTACGGCCAATAAACAAGCCGAATTGGCCGTCAGAACCAGTCAAGAAAGGTTAGCTCTCGTGTTAGAAAGCAGTGATTTAGGCCTATGGGACTGGGATATCAACCGCAATGAAACCAGGCGTAACCCATGGTGTGCTAAGGTGCTTGGTTGCGAGTTAGAGCGCCTCAATAATGACCCAAGGTTGTGGACTGATGCGATTCACCCGCAAGATAGACCCACGGTATTAAGTGCTATCGATAAACACCTTAAAGGTGAGACCCCCAAGTACAGTGCTCAGTATCGGCTAATCACCCTTACTGGCGAGGAGCGCTGGATTGTCGATACAGGTAAAACCGTGAGTCGTGATATTCACGGGCGGCCATTGCGGATGTGTGGTGTGCACAGCGATATTACTGAGCAGAGACAGATCCAAGAGTCATTAGAGCTCGCCGCCTCGGTCTACAATAACTCTAGCGAGGCGATGAGCGTGTTAGATCATCAAGGTCAAATCATCACGGTTAACGCCGCCTTCACCGCCATCACAGGTTATCAACAAGAAGAAGTAGAGCACCAAGGTATTGGCATATTAAAGTGCGAGCATGGTGATAAGTTGCAATATGCACAACTAAAGCAAGCTGTGAGCGATGTGGGGCGTTGGCAGGGTGAGTTGTGTATCAAAAATAAAGATGGCAATGAATATATGGTGTGGTTCACCATTAATACCATTTACGACCAACAGGGTGAGGTTTTTCGCCGTGTCGCCCTGTTTTCTGATATTACCGATAAAAAACAAGCCGAACAGATTATCTGGAAGCAGGCCAATTATGATCCTCTCACCGGCTTACCCAATCGACGTATGCTGCTCGAATATTTAAGCAGTGAGATGTTACGTATCGACCGTGACGAGAGCCATTTTGCGTTATTATTTTTGGATTTAGACTGTTTTAAAGAGGTGAACGATACCTTAGGCCACGACATGGGTGACTTGCTATTGCAAGAAACGGCCAAACGCTTAAAGGGCTGTATTCGTGAAGTCGATATGTGTGCCAGGCTGGGGGGCGATGAGTTTACCGTGGTGTTATCGGGCATTGATTTTCCCGGCGGAGTCGAGCGCGTTGCGCAATGTATTTTACAGCGCATTAGTGAGCCTTATAGCTTAGGTGATGAAACGGCTTACATCAGTGTCAGTATTGGGATAACTATGTATCCCGACGATGCGACCAGCGTTGAAGGGTTATTAAAGCATGCTGATCAGGCGATGTATGCCGCTAAAGAGCAAGGGCGAAATCGCTTTCATTATTTTACTCCCTCGATGCAAGAGTTTGCCCGTTATCGTATGGCGTTGATTAAAGATCTGCGTCACGCCATCATCCATGATGAGTTTGAGCTTTATTATCAACCGATCATCGATATGAACAGTGGCGATATTTATAAGGCGGAAGCCTTGATCCGCTGGAATCACTCGTCGCGGGGCATGGTGTCACCCAGTGAGTTTATTTCGGTTGCCGAAGAGACGGGCTTAATCAACGATATCGGTAATTGGGTGTTTGAGCAGGCGGCGCATCAGAGTGCGAAGTGGCGTAAGCAATTTGGCACCGAAATTCAGATAAGCATTAATAAATCGCCGGTGCAGTTTCGTGACGAAGGTGACACCTTTAGTGACTGGCTCGCCTTATTGCAGCGCCTCAAACTATCTAGCAATGCCATCTGCGTCGAAATAACCGAAGGGTTGTTATTGGATGCATCCATGGGGGTCACCGAAAAATTACTCGCCTATCGTGATGCTGGTATTCAAGTCTCGCTAGATGATTTTGGTACGGGTTATTCGTCGTTAGCCTACCTGAAAAAATTTGATATCGATTACCTCAAAATTGATCAATCTTTCACCCGTAATTTAGAAAGTGATACCGATGGCGTGGCCTTGTGTGAAGCCATTATCGTGATGGCGCACAAACTGGGGATTAACGTGATTGCCGAAGGTGTAGAAACCGAGTTTCAACGTGACTTTTTAGCCAAGGCTGGCTGTGATTATGCCCAAGGTTATCTGTTTGCTCGGCCGCTGCCACAAGCGGAGTTTGAGCAAACTTACTTAAATCAACACTCAAGCTCGTCAAGCCGAATGGGCCGTGATTGTTAAATGAGTTGCTAAGTGATAAACGCTCAATATTAACGACTGATAACGGGCCAATCATGCTGAATTGTTATCCTTATGGCGTGGATTTTGATAGACTCCGCGCTCAGTTTTGACCCAATAGCCATTGACCATCGAGCCCATTATGAATTTTGATTCACTCCCTTTGCATCCTCTGCTTATCCAAGCGACAGCGCTATGCGGTTATCAGCAATTAACCCAAGTGCAGGCCAAGGTGATTCCGATTGCATTGCAAGGCCGAGATGTGATGGCCTGCGCCGAAACGGGCACGGGTAAAACAGCGGCCTTCAGCCTGCCTTTCCTACATAAGCTGCTTGAGAGCGACAGGCCATTAGGCCAGCTCAGTGTGCTGGTGCTAACACCAACCCGTGAATTAGCGATACAAGTGGGCGAGAGTATTGCCAAGTACAGTCAGTTGACGCCATTAACGTCACTGGCGGTTTACGGTGGCGCTAATATTAACCCTCAGCGTAAGGCACTGGCAAAGGGCGTCGATATTTTAATTGCCACTCCAGGGCGTTTATTTGACCTTATCGGCCAGCATGGCTTGGATCTGTCGTCGGTCGAGCAGCTGGTTATCGATGAAGCCGACCGTATGTTGGATTTAGGCTTTGTTAAAGACATTGAGCGAGTCAAAAACCTTATCGCCCCGCGCCATTCGACTCAGCTGTTTTCGGCGACCTTTAGCAAGGCGATTAAGGTGCTAGCCACTAAGATGCTAGATGATCCCGAGTGGATTAATGTGACGCAAAATACCACCGCAGCCAATATAAAGCAGGAGGTGTATCCGGTCGATAAGCGCCGTAAAGCCGAGCTATTGGCTGAGCTGATCGGGCGTAATAATTGGCAACAGGTATTGGTCTTTGTTAGCAGTAAAGAGAGTGCAGAGTCGCTGCACAAAGAGCTAAAACTAGACGGTATAAAAAATGCCGTATTCCATGGTGACAAGACCCAAGGCGCGCGCAATCGGGCGCTGGAGCAGTTTAAATCGGGTGAACTCAGAGTGATGGTAGCGACCGATGTTGCCGCCAGAGGACTGGATATCGCGGCGTTACCACTGGTGATTAACCTTGAATTGCCGCTGGATGCTGAAGATTATGTGCATCGTATTGGCCGCACCGGCCGCGCGGGGTTAGCCGGCCATGCCATCTCATTTGTGGCATTGAATGATGAAAAAATGCTGCAAGAAATTGAAGCCTTAATTGGACAAACCTTGCCAAGACACATAGTGCCTGGATATGAGATAGGGGCGCCATTACCTGCCCGTTACCGTGAGTTGCAACTGGAAACGACCAGCCCATCACATAAACCCAAGCGAGCGAAGCGCCCTTCAGCACGAGACAGTCAGCATCATAGTTATGCTAGCCGACGGGCGAATAAGTCGCGCAAGGTGTAATGAACTTGGGGCTATCGTTACTGAGTCATAATGGGGCTAAAGCGATATCATTAGAGTCAACTGGCACAGATAAGCGTTATCTAGCGTAAAGGTTAGCCAAGCTGATGAGCCGGACCGTAATGTAACTATAGCGAGAACAAGATGCGCAAACCGATCATAACTCAGCCTGTCGCAACCAATGTGATCACCGGTTTTTTAGGCGTGGGTAAGACTACGCTCATTCAATATTTATTAGCGAATAAGCCCGCTAATCAAGTATGGGCTGTGTTAATTAATGAGTTCGGTGAGATCGGTATTGATGCCAGTTTTATCGGTAAACAATCGGGTAAGGTGCAAATAAAAGAGGTCGCCGGCGGCTGTATTTGCTGCGCCGCAGGCGTGCCCACTCAGGTGGCGGTTAATCAGTTGCTTGCACAAGCTAAGCCCGACCGATTATTGATTGAGCCCACAGGATTAGGGCACCCTAAAGCAATTATAGACACCCTAAGTCAGCCGCATTTTCGACAGGTTATCGCCTTAAAAAGCACTATCTGCTTAGTGGATGCACGCAAGGTGAGCGATAACCGCTATCGAAAAAGCGATATTTTTAAGCAGCAGTTAGCCATTGCCGATCAGATCTTTGTCACCAAAGGTGATTTAGCGGCAGAGGATGATTTGGCACAGTTGCACACCTTTCTCGCCCAGCACTCTATTAGCGCGCCAGTGCAATCAATCAATTTAACCCGCGAGCAAGAGAGCCAAACTCCGGCGTTATTTAATCGGTTAGCGGAGCAGGTGTTAGATAGTGCTCAGCGCCTTCCTAACGCGCAGGTCAGTTCATCAGTCCGCAGTGGCCCATCTCTTGGCTCTAATTCGTCCCTCTTTTCAGCTTCAATACCGCTAAGCCCTTTATTCGAGTCGTCCACCATGGAGCCACAAACATCGCCGTTGGCGGAGTTTGATCAGCTTGGCATCTATCGCAATGATAATCAGCATGAGGGGATATACAGTGCTGGCTGGGTATTTGATTGCCATTATGAATTTGATTTTGAAGCCATTGTCGCCTGGGTAAAGCATCAGGACTACCTGCGTTTAAAAGCCTTGTTAATTTGCGATGAAGGTATTGCCGCCCTTAATTACGTCGATAAGCAGCTGCAGGTTGTTGAGCTTGATGATGCGTTGGATTCTCGTATTGAGTTGATTTCTCGCCAACCAATCACTATATCCACAACCGAGCAGCAACTGCTGTCGCTTGCCAAGCGCTACGCCGTTTAACGACGTAGCGCCTATGATTATCAATCATAGTAGCCAATCCTTGTCGGCAAGGTAGCGGCTAGGTCCGCGTTACAGTGAATGGTTAACAGGATTTCTTTGTCTTTTTTACTGAGCAGATAGATAACTGACTATGCAAGACGTACCACATGATCAATCGTTAGCAACAGACCCAATCCCAACATTAGTATGGCGTTATACCATTCCCACGATCTTATCTATGTTAGTGACTGGGGTGTATATGGTGATAGACGGCATGTTTATTGGCCATTATCTGGGCGAAGTCGGCTTGGCCGGAATGATGCTGGCGTACCCGGTTGGGGCCATTTTGTATGCGGTCGGTGCGCTGTTGGGGATGGGCGGCGCCTCATTGGTGTCTATCAATTTGGGGCGCAATGATCCGGCGCGAGCGCGAAAAATACTCGGTAACACCTTTACCCTCTGTTTAATTACCGGCGTTTTATTTGCGCTGGTGGGCACATTTTTTAGTCGCGATATCTTAATTTGGTTGGGCGCCGAGGGAGAAGTGCTACGCAGCGCCGATGAATACCTGTTTTGGTATTTTGCCTTAGGTGTGTTTCCTATTTTGGCCATCGCGTTTGCAGCGCTGTTAAGAAACGATGGTCGCCCAGGTTTTGTAACTTGGATATTGATCATCAGCGGTTGCCTTAATGCGCTACTCGATTGGCTGTTTATTGTGGTGTTTCCTTTCGGGCTAGCAGGTGCCGCCATTGCCACTATGATCTGTCAAGCAGTGACAGGCTTGGCTTGTTTACAACATTTTTTTACGGCAAAAACGCGCCTCGGTATCAATATCGAGCAGATGAAGCTGACCCTAGATCACTGCCTCAACATTGTAAAAGTGGGTTTTCCCAGCTTTTTAATGAACCTGTATCTCTCTATTGTGTTAACGCTACATAATATGGCGTTTTTATGGGTGGGTGGGCCAATACATGTTGCCGCTTACGGTGTGGTCAGCTACACCGAGGCATTGTTTTATTTGATTTTTGAGGGAATAGCGCTCGGCACGCAACCCATTTTCAGTTTTAATGCGGGAGCCAACCGGTTCGACAGGGTGTTCCAGACGTTTAAAATTGCTACTTTGATGACCTTAATCACAGCGGCCATCGGTTTATTGTTTATCTATCTGCTGCCGAAATATTTGGTGTATATTTTTGCCGGCGATAATGCCGAGTTAACGCCTGTGGCTATCGAAGGGATGCGCCTCTATTTTTGGGGACTGCCTTTTGAAGGCGTTATTCTTACTGGCGCGGCATTTTTCCAGGCGATCAATCGCCCTAAAGACGCGGCCATGCTAACGGGCAGTAAGTTAATTTTAATTGCCGCTATTATTTATCTGTTTGCTTGGGCGTTTGGGGTGACAGGCGTGTGGATCTCTTTGGCGTGTTGCAGCGCCTTACTGACCTTATGGATGGTCAGGCGATTAAGCTTACTTTACAAGAGTTTGCAATAACTGGGTAGACTGTTAGGATAGCTGTTAACCAGTGAAATGCTTGTTTAACATGAGTCGAGTTTACCTAATATAAAGCAGGGAAAAGCTGCGTTAGTTTAGTTTCACAAATAAGGATATTTGTTTATATGGTTTTAAAATTACCGCTTTTGGCGCTAAATGCAGTACTGTTAATCAATTCTGCATCGCTTAGCGCCTCTCCTTTTAGCGACAGTTATGCCGCTTATCAACATGCCGTTAAAGTTAAAGATAGCCAAGCTGCTGAGCAGTATGCAGAGCAAACCTATCTGCTCGGTCAGGGGTATTTTGAACCTGGCGCTATCGACATTGCTCACCTGCAATTGAACTGGGCAACATCCCTGCAGGCCAAAGGCGATCTTGAGGCCGCGCAGCAACAGTTTTTGCAGGTTTTAGCACGCTATCGCGGCCATTTTGGGGCTGAAGCCATCGAGCTTATCGACCCACTACTGGGCGCTGCGCAAACCATGTCGGCGTCTAAAGAGCAAAAGTCGCTGTTTAAAGAAGCTATCTCCATTGCACAGACAAGCGATAACCTGTTACTTACCGCCGAGGTCAAGTTATTGGCTTTTAAGGCGTTGGTGTCGACGGAATATTACGGTCGTGATATTCGCAGTGATGTATTAGATGCCTATGAGATCTATCAGCAGCTGCCTAATAATGATATCCGCCGGATAACGGCAACTTATTACGTTGGCGTAATAAAGGCGAGTGAAAAGCGCTACAGTGATGCAATTCCCCATCTAGAAGAGGTGGTCAAGCAGTTTGCTGTGCTCGATTTTAGTCATCCCTATAAGCTGTCAGCCCATGCACGTTTAGTCGAGCTATATGAGCATGAGGGCGAGAGCGAGCAGGCCACAGCCCACTGTATTGCGATTGGCAGTATGACGCCTTGGGATGAACAACAAGAACAAACACCGCTGTTTCGTTCGTCGCCTAACTATCCTATGTCCTATATCCGTGCTGGACGCGAAGGATGGTCGGAGATTGAATTTACTGTCGATGAACAAGGGTTTGTGCAAGATCCTGTGACCCTAGCCTCTGAAGGGGGGCCTTTATTTATAAAAGAGTCGCTAAAGGCGATAAAGCAGTGGCGCTATGCGCCTAAGTTTGTCGATGGTAAGCCCGTTGCGGCGCAGACCAGAGTGCGATTACTGTTTGAGGTACAAGGTTAACAGCTAGTCTGCCTTTTTGGCGATTAAGCCATCGAATGGTAAGTTATTAATTAATAAGCCCTCTTGTAATGCGAGGGCTTATTTTTGAGTGTCACAAAATTTGAACCGATGGCATGTGACCTATTTGAGTTATATAAAAATAGGTAAATTGCCTGTTGTCATTCGCTTGGGTGATTCTGGGGTAAGTGGCGTTATTACCCGTAGCTATAAGTGTGGTCATTAGTTAAAACAATTTACTGCCCCAACCGAGTTTACTTCTTAGTACGTTAAAGTAGTTATATCCCGTAGGATGGATTAAATGTAAGCGCTCTTTGCTGCGGCGGATAATAATTTCATCGCCTGGCAGTACCGCTAAAGTGACATGACCATCACAGCTGACCTCTAAGGCATCATCATTATCGGGTGACACCACTAGTTTAATGGTGCTACAGGCATCGACCACTATCGGCCGGCAAGACAAAGTGTGTGGAAACATCGGCACTAAAATGAGCGCCTCAAGGTTGGGGGTTAAAATGGCTCCCCCGGCAGAAAGTGAATAGGCTGTAGAGCCCGTTGGGGTGGAAACAATCATGCCATCGGCGCGCTGACTATACATAAAGTTGCCGTCAATATAGACTTCAAACTCAATCATATGCGCAATTTTACCTGGATGGAGCACCGTTTCATTAACAGCGGTATTACTGGCTTTTACGCTGCCATGACGATGGACTTCCGATTCGAGTAAGAAGCGGTATTCAGTTTCGTAATTGCCTTCGAGCACTTTAGTTAATGCGGGTTCAAATCCTTCGGGAGGCAGATCGGTTAAGAAGCCCAAATTACCGCGGTTGACGCCGATAACGCCAATATCAAAACGGGCTAGTACGCGCGCCGCACCTAACATATTACCATCACCGCCGACGACGATAGCCAAATCGCAGTATTCACCTATTTGCAGTAAATCGACCGATTTGACATGGGGGCCAATTTCAGCGGAAACTCGCTCTTCAACATAAACATCATAGCCTTGTTGGGTTAACCAATGATGCAGTTGTTTTAGAGTATTATGTGTCCCAAGGTGATGGGGTTTGCCAATTAAGCCGATTGTGTGGAACGCTTTACTCATATTTGTCTTTGATCCATGCCTTAGGGCTTGAAACCTCAAATTTGATCCCCATAATATGCCCAGAGCATGCAGAAACAAAGCATTTTTAGCTGGAGTAACAATGAGCAACGAATCAAATAAAGCACAAGAGCCACAGATTGATCAAAATATCGCGCCAGAAGTCGACACCGAAGTGGTTGAAGATGCGGCCAATTTGATGGATGAGCTAACCCAAGCTAATTTTCGTATAGAAGAGCTTGAACAGGCACTCGCCGCTGCGGAAGCGAAAGTCGAGGAGCAGAAAGATTCTGTGATCCGCGCCGCTGCAGAAGTGGATAATGTCCGTCGTCGTGCTGCCATGGATGTGGAAAAGGCCCACAAGTTCGCCCTCGAAAAGTTTGCCAATGAACTTTTACCTGTTATTGATAACATGGAGCGAGCGCTTCAAGGAACCAATGTAGAAGATGAGACCACCAAGGCGATTTATGAAGGGGTTGAGCTGACGCTTAAGAGCTTTACTACAGCGGTTGAAAAGTTTGGTCTATCACCATTGAACCCACAAGGTGAAGCCTTTAACCCTGATCATCATCAAGCTATTGGCATGCAGCCAAGTGATGAGTTTCCGGCAAATACCGTTATGATGGTCATGCAAAAAGGTTACATCCTTAACGACCGCCTGCTGCGCCCTGCTATGGTAATGGTGTCGCAAGGTGGCGATTCGGCCGATACTGGCTCAATCGATACCCAAGCCTAATAGGTATTCGATGTCGTTAGTATAAAAAGACGTTATTATAAAAATAGGCCTCAAGTTGAGGCCTATTTTTTTGTCACTATTTGACTAGATATACTGACTGATCACGCACCGATATAGGCGTTGATTTGATGTAAAATCCCTTCGCCATCGAGTTTCAACTCTGCCAAAATCTCCGCCGACTCACCGTGTTTAATAAACTCATCGGGCAAACCGATATTAAGCACTGGCATGGGCAATTTCAGTTGTTGCAGTAGTTCCAATACGCCAGAACCTGCGCCGCCCATAATGGCATTTTCTTCCACTGTCACTAACAGGTCGTGGCTGGTGGCTAATTGCTTAACCAGTTCAGCATCTAATGGCTTAACAAAACGCATGTCAGCCAGTGTGGCATCTAAGGCCTGGGCCGCATAATCTGCCGCAGCCAAGGTGGTGCCGAAGTTAAGGATGGCAATTTTTTGGCCTTGACGCTTAATCAACCCCTTACCAATTTCCATAGCCGTCATGGTGTCAACTTGTGGTTCGCCAGTGGCACTTCCTCTAGGGTAACGGATGGCCGTTGGGCCATCGTTATAACAGTAGCCTGTATAGAGCATTTGCCGGCATTCATTTTCGTCAGATGGCGCCATGATCACCATATTAGGAACCGTGCGCATAAAGCTTAAGTCAAATGCGCCCTGATGGGTCGGGCCATCTGCGCCAACAATACCGCCGCGGTCGATAGCAAAGATCACCGGTAACTTTTGCAGCGCCACGTCATGAATTAATTGATCATACCCGCGTTGCAAGAAGGTCGAATAGATGGCCACAACGGGCTTATACCCTTCACAAGCAAAGCCTGCGGCTAATGTCACTGCGTGTTGCTCAGCAATCGCGGCATCGAAATATTGCCCCGGGAAACGCTGAGAAAACTCAACCATGCCTGAACCTTCGCGCATGGCGGGGGTGATCCCCAAGACTTTGTCATCCTTTGCTGCCATATCACACAGCCAGCGGCCAAATATTTGAGAAAAGCTAGGATTTGAAGGTTTTGCGGCCGGCTTGGCAAAGGTTGACGGATCAAACTTAGGCACTGCATGCCAGCCTATGGGATCTTTTTCTGCCGGTTCATAACCACGACCTTTCTTGGTCATGATATGTAAAATCTGCGGTCCCGATAGGTTACGCATGTTTCGCATGGTTTCGACTAAGGCATCGACATCGTGACCGTCGATAGGGCCAATATAGTTAAAGCCCAGCTCTTCAAACATGGTACCAGGTACGACCATACCTTTAAGGTGCTCTTCGGTGCGCTTAGCCATCTCTTTGATAACAGGCATCCCTTTGAGCACTTTTTTACTGCTTTCACGGATGGTGGTATATAAGCGGCCAGACATCAGTTGGGCTAGATGATTATTGAGTGCGCCGACGTTTTCTGAAATCGACATCTCGTTATCATTAAGCACGACTAACATGTCGTTATGCAGGTCTCCAGCGTGGTTCATCGCCTCAAACACCATGCCGCCAGTCATCGCGCCATCGCCAATCACAGCGACCACTTTTCGCCCTGCTTGCTCTTTCTCTGCAGCCACGGCCATGGCCAGAGCTGCACTGATAGAGGTACCTGAGTGACCCACACTAAAGGTGTCATATTCACTTTCTTCACGCCAAGGGAAGGGGTGTATGCCGCCCTTTTGACGTATGGTATGCATCTTATCGCGGCGCCCGGTTAAAATTTTATGTGGATAGGCTTGATGCCCCACATCCCAAACGAGTCTATCGAATGGCGTGTTATAGACATAGTGCAAGGCAACGGTGAGTTCGACTGTGCCGAGCCCTGAGGCAAAGTGGCCACTCGAAATGCCTACCGATTGCAGCAAAAAACTTCTGAGTTCATCAGCAAGTTTTGGGAGCACGCCCTGTGGCAACTGTCTCAGCTCATCAGGGGTGTTGGCCTGTGCTAACACAGGGTATTTCGTTATATCCAAACTCATAGCGAGATTCTTTGGCTCTTTATTATACTCTTCGCTCAATGATAAAACGGGCGAATTCGGCAATTAACTGGCTATTGTATGGTAATTTAGCCAGCGCTGATAGGGCATCATCGATCAAACTTTTAGCGGTTGCTTGTGCACCAGGCAAGCCCAGCAATTTAGGGTAGGTGCTCTTATTGGACTCGCAGTCAGACCCTTGTGGCTTTCCAAGCTCTTCGGTGCTGGCGATAATATCGAGCACATCGTCTTGAACTTGAAAGGCTAAACCCACTGCGTCGGCAAATTCTAACAGTAGATCGCGCTCGTTATCTGTGATGGCTGCGGCAATGATAGGTAATTCCACTGCGCAGCGAATTAGGGCGCCAGTTTTAAGGCGATGTAAGCGTTTTAATGTGGTTAAGTCTATCTGTTTATCGGTGGCATTAAGATCCATCGATTGACCGCCACACATCCCATGATAGCCAGAAGCCTTGGCTAGCGAGCGTACCATGGCCAACTGTTGGCTTGGTTGTAAATCTGGCTGCTCTTGGCTAATAATTTCAAAAGCTAGGGTCTGCAAAGCATCACCGGCTAAAATCGCGGTGGCTTCATCGAAGGCGATATGCACTGTGGGTTGACCGCGGCGCAAGGCGTCGTCGTCCATGGCGGGTAAATCGTCGTGAATAAGTGAGTAGGCATGGATGCATTCGATGGCGGCGGCGCAGGCGTCGAGTTGCTTCAAGGGGACATTAAGCATGTCGCCTACAGCGTACACTAGGAAGGGCCGAATACGTTTGCCCCCCAGTAATGCGCCATGCGCCATCGCGGCTTTGAGTTTCGGCTCGGTATCATCTTGAGCATGGATAAAGTGGCGCAGCTGGTCATCGACTCGCTGCTGATATTGGGTTATCGCATCGGCTAGCAATTATTCGCCCTCGGCAATATAGGGATGCAAACTGGGTTGGTCGTGCTCTTGGGTTAGAATAGTCACTTTTTGTTGTGCCTGCTCTAACTTTGCTTGGCTGTTTCTGACTAGGTTGATACCGCGCTCAAATTGTTTTAATGCGTCATCGAGCGATACATCACCTTGCTCTAAGTCGCCGACAATCCGTTCTAACTCGGATAAGGATTCTTCAAAAGTGAGGTTTTCAGGTTTTTTAGCCACAGTGATTTTCCCAAGAAATTAGCGACAGACAAAGTATCTCAGTCAACCTTAAGGGTCAAATTACGCTGCCGTATATTTGTGCAACAGCACGCTTTAAAGAGGTTTTTTTATAAAAAATTGAATTTATAACTAAACTTGCGTGTAAGCTGTCCGATAATGGTAATAGATTAAGACTCAATTTTGTCGACGATTATACCCTAAAGTGCGCGAAGCCGTTAAGGTGGTCTGTGGCCGATAATGGCTTTATCTGGCAAACATAGACCGTATAATTATTTGTGTTAGGGATATATGGGGTGACCATCAACAGGCCCCATTTTTTGCGTTTATCGAGCTGATTAACTTGGTCGCGTTGCTTGAGCGAGCAAGTTAGAGACAGCCTATTTTATAGATAAGGAAGAGTTGTGGATTTAGCGACACTGATAGGCCTAATTGGTGCGTTTGCTTTTATTATCGGTGCCATGTTCACCAGTGGTGGCATAGCAATTTATATTGATGTGCCCTCGGTACTGATTGTGATGATAGGCTCGCTGTTTGTGGTCATGATGAAGTACAACTTAAAGCAGTTTTTAGGTGCAGTAAAAATTGCCGCCAAAGCCTTTATCTTTAAAATCGATAAACCCGATGAGTTGATTGAACAGTCGGTTACTATGGCAGATGCGGCGCGTAAGGGCGGTTTTTTAGCGCTAGAAGAGGCTGAAATCAGTAATAGTTTTATGCAAAAAGCGGTCGACATGTTGGTCGATGGTCACGATGGTGAGGTGGTGCGTGAAGCACTGGAAAAAGATATTTCGCTCACAGAGGACCGCCATAAAACCGGCATTGGTATTTTTCAATCCTTAGGTGATGTTGCCCCTGCTATGGGGATGATCGGTACCTTAATCGGCTTGGTGGCCATGTTGTCTAACATGGATGACCCTAAGTCTATCGGGCCTGCGATGGCCGTCGCCTTGCTGACCACCTTATATGGCGCCATCATTGCCAATATGATCGCTATTCCGATTGCCGATAAATTGACCCTGCGTATGAGTGAAGAGATGCTCAATCGTAACTTGATCATGGACGCGGTATTGGCTATCCAAGATGGTCAAAACCCGAGGGTGATAGAAGGTTTCTTGAAAAACTATTTATCAGAGAAGCAGCGCACAATCGATACCACGGACGGGGAATAGCCGTATGGCTAAGAAAGTCAAATGCGATTGTCCGCCTGCGGGGGCACCTAAGTGGTTGGCGACCTTTGCAGACTTGATGTCGCTGTTGATGTGCTTTTTCGTGCTGCTGCTGGCGTTTTCCGAAATGGATGTCATGAAGTTTAAGCAGATCGCCGGCTCAATGAAATACGCCTTCGGGGTGCAAAATAAGGTTGAAGTTAAAGATATCCCTAAGGGCACGTCTGTTATTGCGCTAGAGTTTCGTCCTGGCAAACCCGAGCCCACACCTATTGAAATCATTAATCAGCAAACCAATGAGATGACAGAGCAGACGATTGAAGTGCAGGCGGGTGAAGATGACAGCGCTGGTGGCATACAGCAGCAACAAGGGGCTCAGCGCGGTGGCGATGCTTCGTCGACGGCACAAGAGCAGGCGGAAGCCGAAGCTCAGTCGCAGCAACAAGCCTCTTCACAAGATCAGATTAACGACCAAGTAAAGAAAATGGCTCAAGCCCTCAATAAAGAGATTGTTGATGGGGCGATTGAAATTGAGTCTCTAGGGCAGCAGATCATCATCCGCATTCGTGAAAAAGGCGCCTTTGCATCTGGCTCTGGTTTCTTACAGCCGAGATTTAAACCAGTAGTGCGCCGTGTTGGCGAACTACTCAAAGATGTGCCGGGTGTGGTGACGGTATCGGGGCATACCGATGATATAAAAATCAATAATGAACTCTATAGTTCTAACTGGGATCTCTCCAGTAAGCGTGCGGTGGCTGTCGCCCATGAGTTAATTAAAGTGGACGGCTTTAAACCACAACGGATGAAAGTGGTCGGTATGGCCAGCTCAGAGCCTCTGGTGGCTAACGACTCTGCCGAACATCGTACACGCAATCGACGTGTCGAAATTGCCATTGAGCAAGGCAAGGCAAAGGAAACCGATGAGATCAAGGTCGGGCCATAACCGCTGACTTATATCATAATTGTTCATAACGGGTCACTATTTGGGGCCCGTTTGCTGTGTGCCCGTTTAAAATTATGATCTTTTAGCGCTGCACAATAGGCATTTGTGCAGTGAGCTTGATATAATGGCTAAATTGCTGTCTAAATTTATCCCCCTCGGAACTTCCATGAAATTTATCGTAAAACTGTTTCCTGAAATCATGATGAAAAGCAAACCGGTAAGAATGCGTTTTACCAAGATGCTTGAAACTAATATTCGTAATGTGCTGCGCAAGGTCGATGAGGACGCAAAAGTCCAGCGCCAGTGGGATAAAATCATGGTTATGGTACCCGCAGATAAGCCTGAAATGGTGGCTGTATATGCCGAGCGCTTAGCCTGTATTCCTGGGATCGCCCATGTGCTGCAAGTTAAAGAGAGTACCTTTGAGTCGGTTGACGATATCTATCAGCAGACGTTAGCCCTATATAAAGATCAACTTGCGGGAAAAACCTTTTGTGTAAGGGTCAAGCGCAGTGGTAAGCATGAGTTTAACTCGATTGAAGTTGAACGCTACGTGGGCGGTGGTTTAAATCAGTTTACCGACGCTACTGGCGTTAGGCTGAAAAACCCCGATATGACGGTTAATTTAGAGATCGATAGAGAGCACCTTTATCTGGTTGAAAAACGTATCGACGGACTCGGCGGTTTCCCTATGGCTACCCAAGAAGATGTACTTTCTTTGCTGTCTGGTGGGTTTGACTCGGGTGTGTCGAGTTACCAGTTTATTAAGCGTGGCTCGCGAACCCATTATTGCTTCTTTAATCTTGGCGGCGATCAACATGAGATCGGTGTAAAGCAGGTTGCTTACCACTTATGGCAAAAATACGGCGAATCTCATAAGGTTAAATTCGTTTCAGTCCCGTTTGATCCTGTCGTGACCGAGATTTTAGAAAAAATAGATAATGGTCAGATGGGTGTTATCCTTAAGCGGATGATGATGCGCGCTGCGACTCGGGTTGCCGAAAAAATGGGTATTCAAGCATTAGTGACTGGTGAGGCTATGGGGCAGGTATCGAGCCAGACTTTGACTAACCTCAATGTGATAGATCGCTGCACCGATATGTTGATTTTACGCCCACTTATTGTGATGGATAAGCAAGATATTATTAATCTGAGTCGTCAAATTGGCACCGAAGATTTCGCCAAGTCGATACCCGAATACTGCGGTGTTATTTCACAAAAACCTACGGTAAAAGCGGTATTATCAAAAATCGAGGCCGAAGAAGCTAAGTTTTCTGACGATCTGTTAGATAGGGTGATTGCCGATGCCGAAATTATTGATATTAGGGAGATAGCAACCAGCATGGATACTAAGATCACGGCAACTGAAACCGTTGACTCAATTGGTGGTGGCGAAGTTGTCATCGACATTCGTGCTCCAGAAGAGCAAGAGCAGAGCCCATTAACGATTGACGAGGTCGAGATTAAAACCATTCCATTCTTTAAGTTGGCCACTCAGTTTGCCGCTCTCGATAAAGATAAAACCTATCTATTGTATTGCGATAGAGGGGTAATGAGTAAGTTGCAGGCGTTGTATCTGCAAGAGCAAGGCTATAATAACGTGAAGGTCTATCGCCCGTAATTGTTATTTAGCTTTTAAAAGCCGCCTAACAGGCGGCTTTTTGTTATCTGATGTTTACACGATAGTCAGTACATTATGTGGTTAACATACCATGGCGACTCACAAGGGTTTAGCGCCTGAATCTAATGCAGCCTGCAGGTTAGTGTATCTGCGAAGGTTTAGTTTATATGACTTGATTGAGTCCAGCTAGCTGACTTAAACGATGAGACAAAGCGACTTGATAAAGTTAAGAGATTGGCTTCATAGGTAAAAGTCACAATGGGAGGCACAGTCATCCATGGGCCTAGCAGATGGCTATAATGGTGCAAGATGAATATTGCTAATATTATATTACCAATAAGCTACTTTGATTGGCTCAAAGGTTGAATAAGTGGCCATAATGAGTGGTAATAAAAAAGCCGCATCAAAGAATGCGGCTTTTTATGACTTGCAATAAGTACTATTGCTCGTGATGATGCAACTTATGCTACTCTGCAAGTTGTGCGCTAACGGCTTCGGTCTTTAATTGCTCATCTTCATGTGCAATTAAAATAGCGTTGAGGTCATCATTGAGATCTTGTTGCATCTGGGTCAATCCTTCGGCCAACTCTGCGCTGATCGATGCATGTAAATCGGTAGTATCTACAAGGATTTCATCTGCGTTTACGACAGTTGAGCTAGAGAGCAACGCCATAGCAAAAACAGTCTTAAAGTTAATCATATTAATTGTCTCCGAGCGATTGCTATTGGGGGATTAGACACTCCCCCTTCTCGTCGTAGAGGCTGTCTAATATCATCGTTTAATTGGCGAAAATTTTACCAGTTCCTTGTTTCTTTACAAACGATAAAATGTAACAATTAGGATTAGGAAAACTAATCAAAATGTGCGACAAGGATCACTATGTCTAGACGTCTACCTCCACTGAATGCGGTCAAAGCATTTGAAGCTGCTGCCAGGCATTTAAGCTTTACACGAGCAGCAGAAGAATTGTTTGTCACGCAAGCCGCTGTTAGTCATCAAATTAAGGCGTTGGAGGAGTACCTTGGCTTAAAATTATTCCGTCGTAAAAACCGCTCTTTGTTGTTAACTGAAGAGGGGCAGGGCTATTTTCTCGATATCAAAGATATTTTCATTCAGCTGGCCGATGCAACAGATCGTTTACTTGCTCGAAGCGCCGTAGGATCCCTTACTGTCAGTACCTCGCCGAGTTTTGCGATTCAATGGTTAGTGCCTCGTTTATCTAATTTCAGTGAAAAGAATCCTGATATTGATGTGCGCATTAAAGCTGTCGACGATGAAACCAGTTCGCTTACTGACGATGTTGATGTGGCTATCTATTATGGCATGGGAAACTGGCCCGGTGTGCGTGCCGACAAGCTGCGCAATGAGGTATTAATTCCGGTGTGTTCACCCATGTTACTCAATGGACCTAAACCACTTCAGCAGCCAAGTGATTTAAAGCATCACACCCTATTACATGACTCAAGTCGTCACGATTGGCAGGCTTGGTTTCGGCAATGTGGCATTAATGATATTAATGTGAACCAAGGTCCCATTTTTAGTCATTCATCGTTAGTCTTACAGGCGGCAGCTCATGGTCAAGGGGTTGCATTGGGTTACAGTGTCTTGGCGAGACCCGATATTAAAGCCGGCCGTTTAGTCTGCCCTTTCTCTGAAGTGCTGGTAAGCAAAGATGCCTATTACCTCGTGTGTCAGCAAAACCATGCCGAAATCGGTAAGATTGCCGCCTTTAGGCAATGGATGTTAGATATGTTTGAAGAGGAGTCTCGTAGTGAGTTGTTGCCAGGTTAAGGATGCGGATAATCAAGATACTAAGACGGCTACCTTTAGCCGTTTGTTGCTTGAGCAACCTATGCTTGATAACGCATTGCCGAGTAGCGAATGTTGGCTTTCAGGGCCTGTGGCGGACAAAGACACTGATATCGACACGCTGATTTTGTTGGCCCATGGCGCAGGTGCCAATATGGCGCATCCCTTTATGGCCGATTTGGCTGCTGGATTAAGTGCTACAGGAATGAGTGTCGTGCGCTTTAATTTCCCTTATATGCGTAACAATGCCATTGATGGCAAACGACGCCCGCCAGACAGGGCGCCTAAACTCTTAAATGATTTTAAGTTACATATTGAGGCGATACGTCAACGCTACCGTCCGCGGCAACTGATTTTAATGGGTAAGTCGATGGGCGGGCGTATGGCCGCTATGGTATCGAGCGAAGTGGCGGTCGATGCCGTGATTTGCTTGGGTTATCCATTTGTGCCACCGAAAGGGGGCGAGCCAAGACTCGAGCCGATTGCTTTGTGTCCCGCGCCATTGCTGGTGATACAAGGGGAGCGCGATAAATTTGGCGCTAAAGGGCAAGTAGAACCATGGCTTACCCCATATTCTGCGCAGTTACTATGGTTAAGCGATGGCGATCATAGTTTTGCGCCGCGAAAGTCGTCAGGCACCACACAAGCGGCTAATCTGCAACAGGCAATATCTTATAGCGTGAGTTTTATTAGGGGGTTACATGCATAAAGGATTTTTACTCATGGCGGCGCTCAGTGGTTTTATGGCCGTGGCGTTAGGCGCCTTTGCCGCACACGGGTTAAAGCAGGTCACGAGTGCCGAGATGATAACTATCTTTAATCTGGGCGTTGAGTATCAGTTTTATCATACCTTTGCCTTAATTGCGGTGGCCTTTGGTGGTCATTGGTTAAAGTCGCGTTTAATCACGTGGGCTGGATATCTGTTTATGCTGGGGATTGTGCTGTTTTCAGGCTCGCTTTACTTATATGCCTTGCTTGGTGCCAAATGGACTGGCCCTGTAACGCCGATGGGGGGATTTTGCTTCTTACTTGGTTGGCTGTTTATTGCCGTTGCGGTATGGCGTGACAGGGTGGTTGAGCTGGATGATTAGTGCCTTGCCTGTTATGGCAATCGTATTCGTTTAGTAGAAAGTGTAGAATGGCGGCCGATTGTTTTGGTCGCCATTTTTTATTCAGGAAGTTCTGATGATTAACCTATTTTTATATTGCCGTGCTGGCTACGAGAAAGAGTGCGCCGCCGAGATCCAGCATCGCGCTGCTGAATTGGATATTGGTGGCTTTGTCAAAACCAACAAAAATGACGGTTACGTTATTTTTCAATGTTTTCAAGCTGGCGACGCCGATATTCTGGCTAAAAAGCTGGAGTTAGATTCGCTCATTTTTACTCGTCAGATGTTTGCCGCCAATGAGTTACTAAAATCACTGCCTGAAAACGATCGCGTCACGCCAATCGTTGAAGCGTTAGCCAAAGTGAGCAAAGCGGGCGAGCTGAGGGTTGAAACCCCTGATACCAATGAAGCGAAAGAGTTATCTAACTTCTGCCGTAAGTTTACGGTACCGCTTCGTCAAGCCTTAAAGCGCAGTGGCACTCTGCTAGAAAAAGAAAATCCAAAACGCCCGATTATTCATGTCTGTTTTGTTGGTTCAGGCACGGCGTATGTGGGTTACTCGCTCAGCAATAACAGCTCGCCCTACTTTATGGGGATCCCGCGTTTAAAGATGGCTGCGGATGCGCCGAGTCGCTCAACGCTTAAACTGGATGAAGCCTTTATCCATTTTATTCCTAAGGATCAACAAGAGCAGCGTTTACGTAGCGGAATGAACGCCGTCGATTTAGGCGCATGCCCTGGTGGGTGGACTTATCAATTGGTGCGTCGAGGCATGTTTGTGGCCGCTGTCGATAATGGCCCAATGGATCAAGGCTTAATGGACACCGGACAGGTAAAACATTATCAAGCTGATGGTTTTCGTTTTGAACCGCCGCGTAAAAATATTTACTGGTTAGTGTGCGACATGGTTGAGAAGCCTTCGCGAGTGGCGGAGTTGATAGAAGCATGGGCAATTAATGGCTGGTTTAAAGAGGCTATTTTTAATCTTAAACTGCCGATGAAGAGTCGTTATAAAGAGGTGTCGACAATATTAGACACCATGAAGACCATCTTAAAAGAGAATGGCATTGAAGAGTTTCATTTAGCCTGCAAGCATTTGTATCACGATCGTGATGAAGTGACAGTGCACTTATGGCTGCGCCCTAATACGGCTTGGAACTAAGCCTTATCTTGGACAGCATGATATTAAAAAGCCCCACATAATTGCTTATGCGGGGCTTTTTTAATGAGGTGTTAAACCATTAAAGACGGTCAATCACAGCTTGAGTGAAATCGGTAGTACCGTGAGTACCGCCTAAGTCACGGGTAGTACGATCGCCTTCGGCGATAACTGCCGACACAGCGCCTCGGATAGCTTCGGCTTTATCAGACATACCCAAGTACTCGAGCATCTGGATAGAAGCTAAGATCACTGAAGTTGGGTTTGCCAAGTTTTTACCCGCAATGTCAGGTGCGCTGCCATGAACGGCTTCGAAGATCGCGGCATTTTTACCAATGTTGGCGCCAGGAGCCATACCTAGGCCACCGACAAGACCGGCACACAAGTCTGACAAAATGTCGCCAAATAGGTTAGTCGTCACAATCACATCGAAGTTTTCTGGGCTCATCACCAGCTTCATGCAAGTTGCGTCAACAATCATCTCTTCGGTCGTGATGTCTGGGTAACGTAGGCTCACTTCACGTGCCACTTTCAGGAATAGACCGGAAGTAGACTTCATGATGTTGGCTTTATGCACGATAGTGACCTTCTTACGGCCCTCTTTACGAGCAAGTTCATAAGCAAATGTGGTGATCTGCTCAGCGCCTTGACGCGTAATAATGCTGGTGGCTTCGGCTGTGTCACCATCGGCCGAGATAGTTTGTCCAAGGCCTGAATACATACCTTCGGTATTTTCACGTACGGTAATAATGTCGATATTGTCGTAACGGGCTTGAGTACCTTTAAAAGACAATACAGGACGTACGTTAGCGTAAAGACTGAATCGCTTACGTAAAGTCACGTTGATTGAGGTAAAGCCTTCGCCAACTGGAGTGGTAAGTGGACCTTTAAGGGTAATACGATTTTTTTCAATTAAATCGAGAGTACGTTGCGGAAGAAGCTCACCTTGCTTCTCAAGCGCAGCCAAACCTGCATCGGCAAACTCATACTCAAAATCACAGCCTGCTTTATCTAAAATTTTGATTGCTGAGTCGATAATACTAGGTCCAATCCCATCACCCGGGATCACGGTAATTGTTCTTTTTGACATGGAGAGTCCTTCCACGGTTGGTCGTTACTGCTATTGTCTGACCATGTCGAAGACACGGTTTTATGACTATGAATTGTTTAGAAACTTATCAGCTCTATTTTAACCACTTTCGCGCAAGTTTTACAGGAAATAGTGAGCAAAATCACATTATTTGTTGCGCTTAACTTGCATTAATAAAGGCTAATGACGATGATTGATCCTTAAGCGTTAAAAAAGTCTACTTTAGTCTAAGATATAGCGACAGAATGCGACAAAATTGTTAATAAAATAATTATAAATGAGGAAAGCCTTGAAGTTATTACCTACAGCATCACTGACCATGTTATGTGTCAGCCTCTTTTCTGCCGGTACGTTTGCCGCAGATGTCACCCCCAGCGCCATCATGAAATTTGAGTCACTGCATAAGCCAGTATTAGCAGCCCAAGGGAGCGCCTTTGCCGTTGAAGTTGCCCCCGATCGCGGCGATAGTCACGGTTTAGCGAAACGACTCGACTCCAAGAAGTCATTTACAGTGAAAGGCGGATCTAAACCGCAAATCAATCGTGATGGTCGTTTTGCCGCGTTTGTGATTGAGCCGACTTTACTTGCGCAAGAGATGGCTACAGATAAGGCGCGTAAGCAATTAAAGTCGGGGTTGGTATTACTCAATACCGATACCGGTAGCCAAGTGCAGTATGCCAGCGTCGAGCAATTTGCTTTTAATGAAGTAGGCTCGCATCTGGCCATCTGGTATGTGGCCGATGAGGCTTCCGATGAAAGTGATACTCAAGAGGAGGGTGAGCCTCAAGAAAGCGCTGCTACTGAGATTGCTACCCCTAAGGCGACTGACACCAGCGCCCCTAAAGTGGATAAATACGATAAAGGCCGCACTTTAGAATTAGTAAACTTAAACGGTGCTAGCAGTCAAAAAATCGACCAAGTGACTGCTTATTATTTTGATAAGGCTGGCCGTTATGCGCTGGTGGCGCAAAATGATATCACCGCCAATGTGCACAATTTAGTGTTAATCGATCTAACTACCGATAAACAAACTGTGCTACAAACCTATGTTGACCAACAAATTGGTGCGGTAGCAGTAAGCGAAGATGGCCGCTTTGTGGCACATACTTTTGGTGCGGCATCACAGGCGCCTTTTGGCCGTGAATACCAATTGAGCTTATATGGTTTAGCCGATGGCCGCGCTCATAGCGTTTCCAATACAGATGGATGGACCCTTAATCGTTATAGTGAACTGACCTTTTCTGATGATAGCCAGCGCCTATTTTTTGGTCGTGTGCCTCAGGTAAGCCAACAGCTTGAGCTGCCTAAAGTGGCGTCAGAGTCCGATCTTTTTGACCCTAGTATGATCACCGCTCAGCGTGGTCTTAAGCTTTGGCATGGCGACGATCCTAGGATTAAACCTAACGAAATAAAACAATATGAAAAAGATCTTAAGCGCAGTTATCTAGCGGTATTGCATCTTGATAGCAATCAAGTGGTGCAACTAGCTGATCTACAAATTCCAGATATTGAGCTGCAACAGCAGCAGCGCTATTTGATTGCCAGTTCGGATAAGCCTTATCTTAAAATGATCACCTGGGCGGGCTTTTACCGCGACTACTATATTGTTGACATCAATACGGGTCGCAAAACGTTGTTTTTAACCCAGCAGCCCAGTGATGAAGTACCGACCTTATCGCCAAATGGACGTTTTGTGGCGTATTACCAGCAAGGTGAGCTATTTCTCTATCAGATAGCACAAGATCGACGCGTGCACCTCACCATGGGGATAGATACGCCGTTTGCCGACGAAGATCATGATTACCCCTCGGCCGCACCGAGTTACGGTTTTGGTCCCTGGCTGGACGATGGCTCGGCGCTTTTAGCTTATGATAAATATGATATTTGGCAATTTAATACCGAATCATTTACTGGGTTTACGCTTACGGCGGGCCAAGGGCGTCAGCAGCAGATCCAATATCGAGTTGCAGCTTTAGTGGAGCATAAAAATAAACCCACAACCTTAACCGATGGCCAAAGCGTGTTATTACATGGTTATAACGAGCGTACTAAAGGTGATGGTTTTTATCAGGCTAAGGTTGGGGTAGCTGGGGTTAAGGCATTGATGCAAGGCGATTATAAACTCACGCCTTTAGCCCGTGCAGAGCACAGTGATACGGTACTATTTAGTAAGCAGCGTTATGACCTGTACCCCGATATATACAGCAGCGATATTAGCGCGCCGCAGCGCGCAGTGCGTCAAACCGACCTAGATAGCCAAAAACGTGGTCTCGATTGGGGTAATGCTGAGCTGGTACACTGGACCAATGGTGATGGCCAGCCATTGGATGGCGTATTAATTAAACCGAGCAATTACCAAGCGGGTAAACGCTATCCTGTACTGGTCTATTTTTACCGTTTTATGAGTGACAGGTTGCATGCTTTTCCGCAAATGAAACTCAACCATCGGCCCAATTTTGCTTGGTATGCCGACAATGGCTACGCTATTTTCTTACCCGATATCCGTTTTGAAGTAGGGTATCCGGGGGCGGCATCGGTTCAGGCTTTAACTTCTGGTGTACAGCATTTGATTGAAATGGGGATTGCCGATAGAGAGGCGATTGGTATTCAAGGTCATTCGTGGGGCGGGTATCAAACCGCATTTGCGGTGACTCAAACCCATATATTTAAAGCGGCGGTAACAGGGGCTCCAGTGGCAAACATGACCAGTGCTTACAGTGGCATACGTCACGGAACAGGCCTTGCCCGTCAGTTTCAGTATGAAACGGGTCAGAGTCGTATAGGTGAAAGTTTGTTCAATTCGCCGCAAAAATATATCGAAAATTCACCAGTATTCTATGCTGAGCGGATTAAAACACCTATGATGATCATGTTCGGCGACAAAGACAATGCCGTGCCGTGGGAGCAAGGCGTTGAGCTTTATTTAGCCATGCGACGTGCGGGTAAAGAGGTGGTGTTTTTACAGTATGAAGATGAGCCTCATCATCTGAAAAAGTACCCCAATAAACTCGATTACAGCCTACGTATGATGCAGTATTTCGATCATTACCTTAAAGGCACGCCAGCGCCGCAATGGTTGCAGCAAGGCGAAGCGTATACTGAGTATAAAAAAGCCGATTAAGTGATGTTGATGCGCGAGCAATAATTTAATTGAGTGAAAGCCGAGCGCAACCTTGCTCGGCTTTTTGTTATCCAAAATAACAACAGGAATGCCCATGACGATTAAAAATAACGATGCAGATACTGACAGAGCAAAAACCCTTGGCGACAATCAAGGCGCGCACAACCAAGGTGCTAGGGTAAAGTTTCCACCACCGCTAGTCTTTATCATTATGATAGGGTTAGCCTATGTGGCTGAGCTGTATTATCCGTCGGGTATTACGTTGCCCACAGTCGTTAAGGTGTTGGCGCAGCTGCTGATGTTACTTGGCTTGTTGATGCTTGTGCATTTACTGTTGATTTTTAAACGAAACCGTACTTCGATTGAGCCTTGGGGGACGGCCTCATGCATCATCACCAGTGGCTATTATCGTTACTCGCGTAACCCAATTTATGTGATTTTTTGTCTCTATCCTCTTGGTCTGGGAGTGGTACTCGATTCGCTATGGGTGATATTTAGTGTGATCCCCAGCTGCGTGGGAGTGTATTACATTGCGATTAAGCCTGAGGAGCGTTATCTGCGAGCCCGCTTTCCTAAAGCGTATGGCGAGTATTGTCAGCGTGTTAGGCGCTGGTGTTAATCGCACTATCTAGATTATGTGGTTGATTAAGCTCTGCTATGGGTTTCCCCCGCCAACATTAGTGGTTAAATATTGCTGATAAGTATCTTGACCCCATGCAATAAGTTTATTGTTTTTAAACAGCAGTGGGGTGCATTCATCCCGCGTAGTTTCACCATCAGATTGACTGTGGTGAGTGCGGTAAAACAACACTTGTAGCGAGTCTTGCTCGACAGTTTTAGCCTCTGAAAAATCGGCTTTACCTAGCACCAATGTGACGGTATCTAATGGTTGGCCTAAGGTTAACTCACTCAGCTTTGCATTGTTGTAAGCCTGTCTATCTTGCCAGTCCATATCTTCAGGTCTTGGTTCATAAACCAATACAACCACAAGTACAAAAGCGACGTAAGCCGCAAACAGAGTACCAATAATAACGGGGACCTTTGATTTCATGCCGGTATACGCTCCTTATGATTGGCGGTAAACAGAATATCGCCTTTGCAGTTAACATAACCTTTACAATATAAAACAGATGAAATAGCGAAGATAGCTTTAGCTTGGTAAATGTACTCAATTATTCAGTAAGCCAATGTTTACGCGTTATTGGCCTGCTTGATTCTAAAATGGGCCAAATGGGTGTTGAGTGGTATATCAGTTTGAAGTTGGACTAATTTATAGCTCAGTCTGGCAAGTGGTTTTCCCTGCTCAAGTTTCTGTGCCTGTTTCGCGCCGATACTCTCTAGTGAAGCATATACATTGGCTAACGTTCTATAGGTTTTTAATAGCTCAGCAGCCGATTTAGGGCCAATGCCGGGCACACCGGGGATCTTATTACCGCTATCGCCAGCTAGTGCTAAAAAGTCGATGAATTGACTGCGATCGACAGCTAGCTTTTGTTCGCGCTCTGCGATACTGATATCACATTGGTTAAAGTAGTCCCACAGTAAAATGTTGGGGTGCAATAATTGCGTGAAGCCTTTATCGGTTGAGACGATAATGGCCCTGTGCGCTTGACTCATTTTAGTGGCGAGTGTGGCTATGACATCATCGGCTTCCGCTTGGGCATTGATTGAGTTTATTCCAAGCTCTGCCAAGTAGTTTTTAATGCCATCTAATGCTTTTGCTAGCGCATCTGGCATAGGTTTACGGCCTTTTTTATAATCTTCATATAACCGTTTACGCCAAGAGATCGCATCACCATCCCAGACAATAGCGATATGGGTCGGTTCGTGGACTTTGAGTAGTTTTAAGCAGGCAGAACCGACACGTTGGGGTAAGCCATTAACGTCATTTTCGTTGGGTTGGGCGGCATGGATACGCCGCACTAGATTCAGTCCATCAATGATTAAAAACGTATTCATAAACGGTATCGGGTCTCTGCGTTAGCTGATGATTTTATAGCAAGGAAGATATTTGCTACCGGGTAATTTCATACGTTGTTGGTCGACAAAGGCTTGCAATAGTGTGTCCATCATCGCCATGAGTTTAGGGTCGCCTTTAAGTTCAAATGGGCCAAATTGTTGAATATCTCTGATGGTATCCATTTTCACATTTCCCGCGACGATGCCTGAAAATGCGCGCCTTAGGTTAGCGGCTAGTTCCGCTTTGTTATTGATAAAATATAGGTTTAAATTACTCATTACTTCATGGGTGGGTGTAAAAGGTAGCTGGAATTCGGGTTCAATTTTAAGTGACCAATTGTACTGGTATGAGTCACCAATCTCCTTACGGTAGTGTTTAATATCATCCATGCCATGGCTCATAATGCGAGCCACATGCACAGGATCATCTATGATAATTTGGTACTTGTCTTGCGCTTCTTTGCCTAATGTAGCGGCAATAAATTCATCAATTTTATTAAAATAATCTTCACTCTCTCTTGGCCCTGTTAAGATGAGTGGAAAAGGGAGTGGTTGATTTTCTTTACTGAGTAAAATACCCAGTAGATAGAGCAACTCTTCGGCGGTTCCGGCGCCGCCGGGGAAGATAATGATACCGTGACCAAGGCGTACAAAGGCTTCTAGGCGTTTTTCTATATCAGGTAGAATGACCAGTTCATTGACAATTTGATTGGGCGGCTCGGCGGCGATGATACTGGGTTCGGTTAAGCCTATGTATCTGGCATCGCGGACCCGCTGTTTAGCGTGACCAATCGCCGCGCCCTTCATTGGTCCCTCCATTGCGCCAGGACCACAGCCAGTACAAATATCGAGATTGCGTAAACCTAGCTGATAGCCGACTTCGCGGGTGTATTGGTATTCATCGCCATTAATACTATGGCCACCCCAGCACACGACAATATTAGGTTCGCGGCGAGGAATAGCCTGAGCATTACGTAAGATATCAAATACCACATTGGTGATGTGGCTCGAATTTGTGAGGTTAATATGTTTGAGGTTATCGTAACGGTCACTTAAATAGACGATATCGCGTAAGACGGCGAACAGGTGTTCTTGAATGCCCGCAATAATATTACCGTCGACAAAAGCCGCTTCTGGTGGGTTGATTAACTCTATCTTTATGCCACGTTCACGGCGTAGCACATTAATATTAAAATCTTTGTATTGTTCAAATAGTTGAACGGCATCATCGGTGTGGGAGCCGGAGGCGAGTACCGCGAGCGCGCAACTGCGAAATAGTTGGTACAGTTCGCTGCTGGCGTTTTGTTTGAGGCGATCGACTTCCAGTTGTGAAAGTTGATCCATACTGCCTCTAGGACTGATGTTGACGATCATGGCATCTCCTTAATGTGCACAGTGACGCATGAAGATGACAGGAGAATGTCCGGATGCTCACTATGCTAAAAGTGATGTAGCTTTAGCGATATGACTTATGTCAGGGGACTTAAGTTGATGGCTAAATCTTCGGCTGTCGGTTTATGCCTTGGCCTCGGGTTACGCGTCAATAATCACTCTGTCTCTGCTTTCATGTTTAGCCTGATAGAGTGCAGCATCGGCTCGTTCAAAGGTTTCATTTATCTGTTCGGTATCGAGAAGTTGTGCAGCACCTATAGATACTGTAACTGTAATTCTCTGATTTTTAAATTTAAAAGGAATGTTTTTCACTTTTTCCCTTACGCGATTGAGCAGATACTTTATATCGGTCGCCGAGACATCGGGGATAAGTAGGACAAACTCTTCACCACCGTAACGGGCTACAAACTCAGATTCTCGTAAGGAGTTTTTCAGTGCCATGGAGATCACCTGCAAGGTTTTATCGCCTGTGCTGTGACCAAAACTATCATTGATGGCCTTGAAGTGATCGATATCGGCCACTGCGACCCATAGTGGATTTTTATGGCGTTGGTAATTGCGGTACTCAAGCTCCATTCGATCTTCAAGGGCGGCTCGATTGGGCAGTTGTGTCAGTGAGTCGAGCATATTAAGTTTTTGTTGCTCAAATAACCGTTCTTTATAAGCATTGGCCTCTTGACTCAACTCATTGAGTTCGTCTCGCATCGTTTCTATCGACTTACGGAGTAGGGCTTGCTCACGTTGTTCCAACGCTTCTTTGCGACTTAAAGCAGTACGAATAGAGACCAGTTGTTGAGTGACCTGTGATTTGAGCTGGTCAATATTATTAATATCGATAACCGCTTCACCCACATTATCTACTCGTAAATTAATTTCTCTATTAAGCTGCTGTTTGAGTTGGTAACTGCGTTGACTATTATTATAGGAGTCAGTAACCACTTCTCGCACGGCCGATAGCGCATCGTTAAGTACATATAAAAATTCTTGTGAGGCACTTTTTTCTAGCGCGATATTTTCCAGTAATAGGGTTAATACGGTTTGATAAGCATCGATAAGACCATCAATGTCTATTTCACTGGCCAAATAGTCTTTAATGACTAAGACTTGATCGCGCTGATCTTTTCTAAATTCGATTTCTGAGATCATTTGAGCCAACTCATGGGCGAGTTGGCGGTGTTTGGGTAATATCTCGAGGGAGTGACCTTGGGTCAATTGCGCCTGTAAAATAGCATCATAAAAATTGACTAGGCTTTTGACTTTTGGGAAATAATCCCAATAACTATGAAAAGGTTTTCCTAAATCTTGTTTGAAATAGGCGATCTCTTTTTTAAGTTTTTCGGGTAACGAGTCAAATCGTTGTAGCTGGCGTACCACTTTGGTTAAGCTTGCGCGGCCATCTTCTAACTGCGCCATAACATGATGATATTGGTGTTTAATTAAATGCTCAACTTCGACTAATTCAGGTAAGACTTCTTCGATTTGTTCGACGTTTGTCAAGTTATGACGCAGTTTAGCTAATTTATTATCCAGTTCGATATTTTGCCCTTTACAGGCGAGGCTTAACTGACTGATAAATTGCAGCAAACAATGTTGATTTTGGTTTTTTTGTTCGCTGAGTTCAACTAATGCAGCTCTAGCAGAATGAAGTTTCTGCTGCAAAAGTGATACTTGTGAAACACTAGCCATAGAGTCTTTCATGCTAGACCTTATAATTGTAATTACGCGTAATCATAATGGTAAAAATATCCTGGGCCGTGCATCTTGAAATAGCTAAATTGATAGCACTTTAAAGCAAGTTATATGGCACTTATGTTATCTCATTAAAGGGGGTAAGCAAACGAACTTTAGGCGCGAGTTGCGTCATTCTCCGCACTTTTGATCATTTAAGCTGTAGCAGAGTCATTATTTGACCAACGAATAAGCGTTTTATCATCATTACATTCCACTTTGACTAAACCGCGATTAATGCCTTTTTCTAAGTGTGAATAGAGCGGCGCGGAGAACACAGCGACAGGTGCAAAACTCTGTGGTGTGATTGAGACAAAATAGTCTTTATTGTGGCCGAGACTTATCGCACCAGCGACCATCATTTGCAGTACATCAAAATAGGTTTTTGGTTCGAGTTTAATATCGGGGTCTTGTAGTAGCGGTAGGCTCAATATACCTAAATGTAACTGGGCATCATTAAGCTTAGGTTGGGAGTCAAGCACGTGGCGAATATTTTCCAGCAGTGTTTGGCGTTCTTGCATCTTTTTGAGCGTAATAGCCAAAACGCCCGGGCGGATTAGGTAACTGTCACAATCGAGTTGTTGGTTTAATTGGTGTATAAACTGCTGCTGCACTTGTGCAGAAGTGTCCAGTCCCCATTCGATGTCGATATTGTGTTTGTTGGTTAAGGAAATTAATCCCACCATGGCTAGATTGTCGATTTGGGCTAAGGATTCAATTAACCCTCGGTAGCCATTAATTTCACTAACGGGTTCAGTAGACAATTGGCGTTTTAGGTTGAACTTACGTCGGCGAATTTGTTGCTTACTACGCCATTGATAAAGACAAAACAATAACAATAGGGCTGCTAATGCAAGGCTTATCACTGATGCCGTTTTAAACTGTGCAAGTTGTTGTTGTAGGAGGTTACTTGCGGCTTTTAATTGGCTTAATTGTAGTTCAAGCTTTTGTTCTGCAAGGCTATTACTATGCTGTTCTGTTTTTTCATTGGCTTGTTGATTAAGCTCTTCGCTAAGGTCGAGCAGTTGTGTTAGCGCATTGTGGGCTTTTTCTGTATCTCCTAGTGCGATAAAGGCTTGAATGCGATAGCGTAATGCCTCAATCATCTGCTCTAAGAGGCTTTTTTCTTTGGCTAACAGAAAGGCTTTGGCGGCATAGTGATTAACCATGCGCCAGTCTTCAAGGCTACTGGCAACTTGAGCGATAAGTAGGTCGTTGTATACTAGGTAGTGTTTGCTTTTTTTCTGTAAAAATAAGTTGTTAGCCTTTACTAAGAAGTCTAATGCGGTTTGGGCTTCATTGTTATTAAAATAGGCTTCACCTAAATTATGAAAGTTAAGCGCCTGAGCGGTTAGGTTACCGCTTTTGACATCAATTTGTTGCGCATTAAGATAATAATCAATGGCTTGGTTCCATAACCCTTGCTCGGCATAAACAATCGCAATCGCTGTCATGCAACTTGATAAATAATTATCGTTATTGAGAGCTTTAAAACTGTCTGCTGCCTTGTGAGCATATTGTAATGCTTCATCCCAAGATTGTAGATCGCGATAAACCCGTGCCAATCTCAGTGATAATGTTGCATTTAAGAAAGGTTTGTTGATGTTTTCTGAGCGACGATATGCTTCGGTGTAATGTTGTAATGCTTTAGTAAATTCTTCATTTTGAGTATAGAGTTTGCCTAATGCTGCTTCAGCGTTGGCGCTGAGGTAGTCATTATTGAGCTGATAGGCGAGTTGTCGATATTGATTAAGGTGGAGTTGGGCTTGAGGTATTTGTAGTGTAATACGATAGAGATCGCCTATTTGGTGATGGATATTGTGTCTTAGCAGCGTGGTGCGAATATCTTCAGTGTTACCTAGTTGATTAAGGGCTTGAGTATAAAGCGCAATGGCTTGTTGGTAATCTTGCTTTTCTCTTCCTGCTTTACGTGCTTGTAACATGTATAAATTACTGATGTCGTAAGGTGTGTCAGCAATGGATTCTAGTGACGCAATGAGAGCGCTAGCCTTGCTTATGCTGGTGTTTTCTCCTAACCCTGGCTCAAGATAGATACGTGCGAGCCATTGCAGTTGCTCTTCTAATTCATCAGCATCGAAACCATGCTCAAGCGCCAATTGTCTAAATTCAATGTCACTGCTAAAGCTGAGGTCAAAGTTTAGAGGTGGCATCAACTCTTCAAAAAGCAGGCTAGGCGTCTCCCGTATTTTAACCTCTTGTGATACAAGTTGAAGTTGGCTATATGCGGCAGTTGCCGCAGAGCAATACAAGAATGCCGATACTAATAAACAATAGAAAAAAGCGCGCATGAGGATCTCGCCACATCCCTTTAATTAAGGGCTTATTATGATTTTTAAATTAGGTTCGTAACTCAATGTTATTGAGGTATGAGGACGAACTTGATGTGGCAACAATAGTAACAGAAGGAGACGCGCGAGAAACTAGCTATACGCTTGATTTTGAGTTTAAATGTCTTTTTTATCGTCGAATATTCTATCGAGGTTAAGTGCTATATAGACTTTAGTCTAAGCCTGTCACCTAGCTGGATGTGTTATTTCTATTAACGTTTATTGCTTAATATCGATTGAAGCTTACCTTTATTTACGGCGGTAAAGTGTCAATTTATCTTAAGGTTTGGCAACTCGATACAAAAAGCCACCGCAGATGGTGGTGGCTTTTTATTCATACCTGCAGAGCTAACCAATAGGTCAGGTTAAGCCTTGCTCACTAACTTAGTGATTAACTGCTTTACAGGCTATCTTCGAAACCGCCAAGCACTTCCACTAAGGCGTTCATCAAGGCGATTAATTCGCTGCCCATTAAGGCAAAGTCTGCGTCCAGTCGTGCGATAGGATCTTCGGTGCCCACTTCGTCATTGCCTGCTCTAAACTCTTCAGAAAACTTAAGGCGTTTAATGCCAGCATCTGATTGCAGTACAAACGCAATGGATTGAGCAAAATGCAGTGCTAACTTATGTACTTGCTTACCCGTTTCGATATGGGCAAGGACCTCGTTTTCGGTCAGATCTTGCTGCTTGAAGCGTACAATACCACCTTCATCTGAGTCAGATTTGAGTTCAGCTTCATCTTGCATCTCAAACGGCGCTGGTGCGCTATTGGCTTTTAACCAATCGGTTAACTGGGTTTCAATAGGCGTTTTAAAGCTCAATGGAATAACCGGTAGCGAGCCTAATGCCTTACGCAGTAGCGCGAGTAACTCTTCTGCCTTAGCGGCGCTTGAGCTGTCGACTAAAATCATATCGATCTCAGGCAAGATCAACGCATGAGTCTGGCTACGACGAGAAAAAGCGCGTGGTAGCAAGGTCGTGGTGATCTCATCTTTTAATGCATCTTTCTCTTTTTTCGCCAGTTTACGATTTTCTGCATCTTCAATTTGCATGACTTTTTCATCAAGCGCTTCTTTAATCACTTGTGAGGGGAGAATTTTCTCTTCTTTGGTGACACAAATAAGGTGTCTGTCACCTGCGCTATGGACTAAGGTGTGCCCGAGTTTACCTAATGCTTTTGAAAAGCCAAACTTGCTGATGTCCTGACTTGAGCAGGGAGAAAAGGTAAAGTCTTCAAGTGACTTCTCTAGCGCTTCTGTATCGACAGAGAAAGGTTTATTAAAACGATAAACAGTAAGATTTTTAAACCACATGATAGGCGCCCAATCAAAAATAAAGCCGCAGTGTAAGCCATTGTCGACGTCGGGTAAACCGCTATCGCTTAGCGGCAAAATGTCATAAAAAGTTCGCTTTTAGCATAATTCATTAAACTGTCACATTACTTTTAGCCTTGCTCAAAGCCTTACTCTGTATGGCTTTGAGAGCCAATCTCATCGTCTTCATACGCTTAGCTCGATAGCAATGCCAAAACATGAAATAAAACTGCAACATAAAAATTGCACACTTTCGGCCGTCCAAACCAATAACCCAGACGAACATACGTCGAAAGGATTAAATGATGAACGTTTTTTGTAAAACTCTGCTTGCTTCTGCGTTAGCGACTGCCACTCTTGCATCTGCACAGGCGGCGGATTCATTGACTGTTTACGGAAAGTTAAATGTGACGGCTCAATCTAATGATGTCGATGGTGATGCAACGACGACGATTCAAAGTAACGCTTCACGCTTTGGTGTTAAAGGGGATTTTGAGTTAAGCCATTCGCTCGAAGCTTTCTATACTGTGGAATATGAAGTTGATACCGGTGACTCAGCCAAGGAAAACTTCAAGGCGCGCAATCAGTTTGTTGGCCTTAAAGGTAACTTTGGGGCTTTTTCTGTTGGCCGTAACGACACTATGCTTAAGGTGTCTCAAGGTAAGGTTGACCTGTTTAACGATCTCTCGGGTGATCTGAAAAACTTATTTAAAGGTGAAAACCGTATCGAGCAGACCGCGACTTATATTACGCCAGCCTTTAGCGGTTTTACCCTTGGGGTGACCTATGCCGCAGAAGGTGCAAGTTCACAATATGCTCAAGATGGATTTAGCGTTGCAGCCATGTACGGTGATGCTAAGTTGAAAAAATCGCCTATCTTCGCCTCGGTTGCCTATGATGCAGACGTAAAAGGCTACGAGGTGGTGCGCGCCACGGTGCAAGGTAAAATTGCCGATTTAGTGTTAGGTGGTATGTATCAGCAGCAAGAGGCGACTTACACTAAGTTAGGTGAAGCGGTTGTCGGCGCCGAGAGTAAAACGGGCTACTTGTTAAGTGCGGCTTACACCATAGAGGCTATCGTGCTGAAAGCGCAATACCAAGATATGGAAGATTTGGGTGACTCATGGTCAGTGGGTGGTGATTACAAACTGGGTAAGCCGACTAAGCTATTTGCTTTTTACATTAACCGTTCGTTAGAAGCTGAAGTTAACGATGAAAAATACTTCGGTGTAGGCTTAGAGCATAAATTTTAATGTGACTCTATAGCCGGCTTTAATTGCCATTAACGCTGAGTCAAAAACCCTTAATGCCAGCATTAAGGGTTTTTTGTTTGATGGATTTAATCTAGCCCTGCTAGTCATTAAAGGTAGCCATATCTATGTTTATTCACCTTATATGGGGGCACTTAAATTAAGGTGATATTGTGGTGGCATAGGCAACAGGGATAAAGCAAATAGGCTGAATAGAGGTGGCTTGGTAAGTAAGGTTAACTTGCCATAAATGCAAACAGGCGCCATTAACTCATCGTTAAGTGGCGCCTATTTATTGCGAGGTTATGCGAGGAGGATTTACTTGTCGTCCTTTTACTGATTACTGGTCATCCTGCTGAGGGACATAACCTTCAATTTCGACCTCTTTACCTTCAAATAAAAAGTTGACCATCTGCTCTTCGAGGAACTTACGGTCGTCAACATTCATCATGTTGAGCTTTTTCTCGTTGATAAGCATGGTTTGTTTTGCTTGCCAAAGTGTCCATGCCTCTTGACTAATATTGTCAAAAATACGTTTACCCAACTCTCCTGGGTAAAGTTGGAAGGCTAGGCCGTCAGCCTCTTTCTTTAGATATTGGCAATTCACTGTACGCGCCATGATTACTCCTTAATGACTACTGAACCTAGGCTGGCTAAAATACGCTCGGTTGCCGCAGCAAGGCCAACTTTCGGTGGATTGGTTATGTTATACCAGAGTGATGCATCATCTTCCATTACCAGATGGGCTTTTGCTGCCACTTTATCTTGGCTGTCACTTTGGACTATGGTGCCCTCTATGGCGGTGATATCGAGATGGAAATGGCTAAAGGTGTGCCTAAAACTGGTGAGCGGCTCAGCTAAGTGCAGCCTAATTGCCTGCTGTTGGGCATAGTTATCCAACTCGGCTTGAGAGACAAATTGAGGGAAACACCAGAGCCCGCCCCAAATGCCTGCCGGAGGACGTTTAATCATCATGACCTGCTTGTTATTGCGGATCACCAACATAAAGGCTTGTTTTTCTGGGATGCTTTTTTTAGGTTTTTTCCCTGGGTACTCGGTTTGGCGCCCCATTAACTGGGCTTGGCAATCGACTGCCACAGGGCACTGTTCGCACTTAGGTTTTGTGCGAGTACAGATGCTGGCACCAATATCCATCATCGCTTGATTGTATTGGGTAATGTGCTGTTTTGGCGTAAGGGTGTCGGTAAGCTGCCATAGCTGCTCCTCAACCTGCTTTTTTCCTGGCCAGCCAGCGATGGCGCCGTGGCGCGCGAGCACTCTTTTTACATTGCCATCTAAAATCGGATGATGTTGACCAAGAGAGAGCGATAACACCGCGCCTGCGGTGGAGCGACCAATGCCGGGTAACGCTAATACTTGTTCAAATTCAATAGGAAACTCGCCGCCATGCTGGGTGACGATAAGCTGGGCACTTTTATGCAAGTTGCGCGCTCTGGCATAGTAGCCTAGGCCCGTCCAATGGTGCAGTACTTCATCTTGCTCGGCCATTGCGAGCTCTTTTATGCTCGGAAATCGCTGCATAAAGGCTTCGAAATAGGGAATAACGGTTGCGACTTGCG
Organism: Shewanella sp. 492; assembly: GCF_059338445.1. Taxonomy (NCBI): domain Bacteria; kingdom Pseudomonadati; phylum Pseudomonadota; class Gammaproteobacteria; order Alteromonadales; family Shewanellaceae; genus Shewanella; species Shewanella sp. 492. The sequence continues at coordinate 2,765,157 of NZ_CM181702.1, read as the reverse complement.
TCTGCTGCAACATGATCTCAGAAACCCATACTTTATAAGGGGTTTTATCTTGTTGCCAAGGAAGGTGCTTACGGCCGTGTTCGGCGTACCAGCTAACAATGCGCTGGTGAAATGGCTCTTTTTTCATGGCGCACAGTGTATAGAGCGTATCTTGGTTTCTCAACCTAAATAGGCGTTAAGCTATAGCGTTGGTCGCATCTATGATGATTATTGGTATACTTTGGCGACAATAGGGCTTGCACTGCACCAGTAACTTTGCATAATGCCCTTCTTTTTATGATTTCCAAATATATTAGTATCAAGGTTAACTACAATCTTGCTGGTGAGGCGTCGTTATCGGCAGATAACCCTAATTTAAGCTACATCAGAGACTATATGGCCATCGCTGGCAGATTATTGAGGCTAAAACAATGAGTGACGTTACCACCGCTGAATTTAATGAAGAGGGTAAATACCTTCGTAAAGTAAGAAGCTTTGTATTACGAGAAGGGCGTTTAACAAAAGGTCAAGCGGTTGCAATGGAGCAACAATGGCCAGTGATGGGGCTAGATTACTCGCCACAGCCACTGGATTTAGCCGCCATATTTGGCCGCGAAGCAGATACCGTACTGGAGATCGGTTTCGGTATGGGTGCCTCACTGGTCGAGATGGCTAAGGCCGCTCCTGAGCTGAACTTTATTGGTATTGAAGTGCATAAGCCTGGGGTTGGCGCATGTTTAGCCGATGCCGCCGAAGCGGGCGTGACCAATTTACGCGTGTTCCATCATGATGCGATTGAAGTGCTCGAAAACAGTATCTTACCTGGCTCTCTTGCGCGGGTGCAGCTGTTTTTCCCCGATCCTTGGCACAAAAAACGTCATCACAAGCGTCGTATTGTGCAGCCTGAATTTGTGCAGACGATTCGTAACAGCCTTAAGATTGGTGGTGTGTTTCATTTGGCAACCGATTGGGAAAATTACAGCGAGCATATGCTTGAGGTTATGACCGCGGCACCTGGTTATAAAAATCAGTCTATTACCGGGGATTTTGTGCCACGTCCAGAGCATCGCCCCTTAACTAAGTTTGAAGCCCGTGGTCATCGTCTCGGCCATGGCGTATGGGATTTAATGTTCGAACGCTGTGAATAAGATTTTAACATTGCCATGATAATCAAATGATTAATCTGGCTGTATTGAGTAAGTATTGTTAGCAATTAACGGGGTAAAATATGGCAACACGTAGCCGTCGTCTTCGCAAAAAACTGCGTATTGATGAGTTTCAAGAGTTTGGATTTGATGTTAACTGGACATTTGACGATTCAGTGTCAGAAGAGCAGATCGACACTATAGTGGATCAGTTTATTGCCCAAGTGATAGAGGCGCGTAAGTTAGGCTTCCACGGTGGTGGACATAAAGAGTGGGAAGGTATTGTTGCCACTCAGTCTATCGGTAAGTGCACCGAAGAAGACCGTGAAGCGGTACGTGCGTTTTGGCAGCAACAACCGACAACCAAGGTTGAAGTTAGCGAGCTTTACGATATTTGGTGGAATTAATGCCCGAACAGGCATTATTAGAGCAGGTGGTGGCGCAAGTTCGCCCCCTGCTCGGCCAAGGCAAGGTCGCCGACTATATTCCTGCATTAGCTAATGTCGATCCCGGTAAGTTAGGCATTGCGGTCACCACTATTGATGGCACCACCATAGGCGCTGGTGATTACTTAGAGCCTTTTTCGATACAAAGTATCTCCAAAGTGTTTAGCCTGACTGTGGCGCTCACCCTGTATGAAGAACTAGATATCTGGTCTCGGGTAGGCAAAGAACCATCTGGACAATCATTTAACTCCCTAGTGCAAATTGAACTTGAACGTGGCGTGCCGCGTAATCCGTTTATTAATGCTGGCGCTTTAATTATTGCCGATCTATTGCATACTCGTCTTGGTGCACCTAAGCAGCGCATGCTGGAGATAGTCAGGGGCCTTAGCGGTAACCCGCATATAGTGTATGACAAGCAGGTGGCTGCATCAGAATATGATCACAGCGCCCGCAATGCTGCGATTGCCTATTTGATGAAGTCTTTTGGTAATTTCAATAATGATGTCAATAAAGTCTTAAAAAACTATTTTCATTATTGTGCCATGCGTATGAGCTGCGCCGATCTGTCTAAGGCGATGCTTTACTTGGCGAATGGCGGTAAAAGTTTGTCGGGTGAGGCGATTGTTTCGCCGGTTCAGACCCGAAAGCTCAATGCCTTATTGGCTACATCTGGCCTATACGACGGCGCAGGGGAGTTTGCTTATCGCGTCGGCATGCCGGGTAAAAGTGGGGTTGGCGGTGGCATCATTGCCGTTATTCCCGGCGATATGAGCGTATGCGTTTGGTCGCCCGAGTTAGATAAAAATGGTAACTCTCTTGCTGGCACCGCAGCCCTTGAGCTGCTATCTCAATCTCTGGGTCGCTCGATTTTCTAATCTTTTGATGAGATTAGCAATAGTGACTAACTACTGGTTTAAATTGCTAACCTCTCGCTTATACCTCTTTTAAATAAATCCTTAAACAATTGATAGTTATACTTATATTTATTTTGGCATAAATCCTGTATTCATTGAGCTTACATTAAGTCAATCTAACAAGTGTCAACGATAGCGATATCTCATGCCCGTTTCTGGTGATGCCGCTGGCAATTGATATCCATAACTTATAATTAAGGATTAATGATATGAACAACATCAGCACTTCTTTGGGATTGTGTGCACTACTGGTCACTAGCAGCACTATGGCGAGCGAGCAAGATAATCGCTTTTCTTTTGGCCATGATAATCATCAGTGCGAGGTAAGCCTTAATTATGACGTGGCGGTTGAACCTCAGAAACTGGTGATAACAGAGGCTCAAAAAGAGGTGTATCGCATCGAGCTTGGCAAGCTGTATGTCGATGGCGTCGAGGTGGCACTCAACGAGGAGCAACGAACTTTAGTTAACCAATACGCTGATGAAGTGTCGAGACAGTTGCCAGAGGTTATTGATCTTGTTCATGATGCTGTGGATATTGCCTCAACCGCAGTCAGCATGGCGTTAACCCCTTTGCTTGGTGATGCGAGTGGCGCCAAAATTGATGAAATGATGGCCGGATTAAGCCAGCGAATTGATACTGTTGCTTACCAAAATGGCGATAAATTTTATCTAGGTGCTACAGAGTCTTCATTGGAAGAGACTTTCGGCCAAGAGTTTGAACAGCAGATGGAGCAATTGGTACAAAGCTCTATTGGTAGCATGATAATGACGCTAGGTAGCGAGATGATGAAAGGTGATGGCGACTCGTTTGAGCAAAAAATGCAAGCATTCGCCACCAAGATGGACAATGTCGGTAAAGATATCGAAGTGCAAATTGAGCAACAAAGTAATGATTTGCAGCAGCGCGCCGACAAACTGTGTGATGACTTTCAGCAGTTGGTTGCGCTTGAGTCGCAATTACGTCAACAAGTACCTGAGTTGACTGCTTATCCCCTAATGAATCCCCCTCAGAAACTATTGTTAGAATAACTGCGAATTGTTGCATCTTCTCTAGTAGGCCTTATATGGCTACATTTTCCCTACACTTGCCTTGGGTGTAGGGCTTTTTTGTTTGCAGGTTGGTTATATTTCTTCATTTACCCACAGAATCAATGCTAATGCATGGCAGGAATTAGAATTAAAGCGTAAATTTTTGGTATACTTGCGAAAAATTATAACAATGCTGGCTAAATTTCGATGATGAAATGAGTAACAGTTTGACTCTACTGTTAAGTTATTTTTAATTATCACAGAGATAACCATAAATGGGTGGCTTATCACTATGGTTTACAACATATATTAATATGGTCGCAAACACCTTAAGGCTATTTAAATGTTAGAACTTTTAGAACCTATTGCAATTTTTACTCATGTTGCTCGTGCAGGTAGTTTTAGTTCCGCCGCGCGTAAATTGGGGATTTCTAAATCTAAAGTTAGCACCCAGGTTGCTGATTTAGAACATAAACTTGGTGTTCAGCTGATCCAGCGTACCACGCGTAGTTTGAGTCTAACCGAGGCCGGACAGTTACTCTATACCCAAGGTGAAGAGTTACTGAGAGATGCCGAGCAAGCGGTTGCGAGTGTACACAATCTTAATGATGCCACCCGCGGTGTGCTTAAAGTGGGGATTTCACAGTCTTTTGGAACCATGCATCTTATTCCAGCATTACCTGATTTTATGGCTAAACATCCTGAGTTAGAATTACAGGTCAGCTTGTTAGACCATAAAGTGGATGTCGTCAGTGAAGGATTAGACCTGCTATTAACTATGTCAGAGCAATTGCCGCTGGGTATGGTGGCCAGACCCTTAATGAAGTGCCAGTTTTTACTGCTGGCTTCACCCGATTATGTCGAAAAGCATGGTTATCCTGAGCGTCCAGAGCAGTTAGTCGACCATAACTGTCTTGTGTATCAAGGCGAGTGGCACGAACACAGTGTTTGGCAGTTTAAGAAAGAAGATGATTATTGTGAGATAGGGGTCTCGGGTAACTTTAGGGTCGATAATGCACCTGCCCTGAAATCGGCTGCGGTTAGTGGTTTAGGTGTGGTGTATCTTGCCAGTTATCTATTAGAAGATGAGATAGCCAAAGGCACCTTAGTCCCGCTGTTACCAGAATGGCAATTGACTCACCATTTACCCTTGCAAGCCGTCTACCCACGACGTAAACATTTAGCACCCAAGGTGAGTGCATTTATTGACTTTATTAAGGGGCATATCGGTGCGCCACCTTATTGGGATGCGCCTTATGAGTCGCTATATGCTAAGCGAAAGTAATTTTGTAGACTCGTTATTGTTCTCGCAATGGTGCTAGTCTCTGCGGGGGAGTTTGTGAGAGAGTAAACATATAATTGAAAACATTGTTCTAGCATGAACACAATAAGCCCACAACCGATTGGTTGTAGGGCTTTTTTGTTTTAATTCATATAGTTAATCTTGCTTTGGCGATTGAGCTTGTGCTGATTTTTAAACGTGATAATAACTTGGCTATATTACACGTTGCACAACGTTCTTAATTTAATACAATAGTTGCAGTTGATTTGGGATGACCTGATCCCGTTAAGTCGATTAAGAATGACCCCTCTTGATCGGTTTTACGCAGGTTCGCACTATTTAGTACTATGCAATCTTAAATTGATGCTGGCAGCGGTTTAATAACTAAAACAATGCTAGCCTTAACCATCATCCTAGTTTTGGTTTACCCCAGCAAGGCTTGCTGGGGTGATTTTTCTTTATCAATAGCCCTGCGCCCTTCAATATACTTTCCATTAGCTATCCTAGTGCTATTTCTTATTTGTCCGACTAATGATTCGATTTTTGAGCACATTAACCAGCGCGGCAGGCTTAATTGAGTGCTGTTTTGTCATGATATCGCTATGCCTTAATGGGCTTGGAATGGCGATTGAATTTGTGGTTTCATCGTCAAGTTTATCGATTGATGACTGCTGAAATATTCAGATGGTTGTAGATAAAGGAAGGTACGCAGTAAGCGATATTTCGATTGCCCGCTAGTCTGTTCTAGCGGGCAGGAGAATAGTGCTGTATTAACAATATTGGCGATTAATCGCAGAACTGCGCGAGTAGTTCATTGACGAACATGTTGCCTTTGGGGGTGAGCTGCCAATGCTCGTCACCTGTGGTAACTAAGCCTTTTTGTTCACCCAGTAGCATACCCTTATCGAGTACACTGCGATGCAACCCTGTGCGCTGCTCGAACTCCAGTTTAGGGATAGGCGACATGAGCCGAAGGCGGTTCATTAGGTACTCTAGCGGGCGATCCTCATTTAGCACTTCACTCTTGTCAAACAGGTGATCTACTGCACTGAGATACCCCTTAGGGTGCTTAATTTTCACCGTGCGCCAAATGCGTTGTTCAGCTTCGAGGGTTATCTTGCCATGGGCACCGCAACCTATGCCTAGGTAATCACCAAACTGCCAATAGTTGAGGTTGTGTTGGCATTGATAGCCGGGTTTCGCATAGGCGGAGATCTCATATTGCTCATACCCAAGCTGTGCCAGACGTTGCTGCCCCTGTTCATATATGTGCCATAGCGCCTCATCATCGGGCAGTTGTGGCGGTTTAGAGTGGAACAGGGTGTTTGGCTCAATCGTCAGTTGATACCAAGACAGGTGCGGAGGGTTAAGTGCCGCGGCTGTTTCGATATCCTGCATGGCTTCGTCAAAGCTTTGATTAGGTAGCCCATGCATCAAGTCTAAGTTAAAGCTATTGTAGTTAGCCTGCTGGGCTTTTTCTGCCGCCACTTGAGCTTCATCTTTATCATGGATGCGTCCTAATAGATTAAGCTTATCGCTGGCAAAACTTTGTACCCCAATTGATAAGCGCGTAACGCCTGCTGCGCGGTAGGCGGCAAAGTCATCGTGCTCTAAGGTGCCTGGGTTGGCTTCCATGGTGATTTCGATATTGTCTTTAAAGGCAATTTGTTCTCTTACACCTTCAAGTAACCGTTGTATTTGGCTCGCATCAAACAGTGACGGCGTGCCGCCACCAATAAAGATGGAGTGTAGCTTACGCCCCTGAACATATTGATGATCTTTAGCTAAGTCGACCAGCAGTGCATCGACATATTCTTGCTGGGGCAGCTCGCCATGTTGACCGTGCGAATTAAAGTCACAATAAGGGCATTTTTGGACACACCATGGGATGTGAATATAGAGACTCAGTGGTGGCAGTAGTAACATTACCCTAGTACGCCTTTGGCTTGTAATTCAGCAAGTAACAGTTGCATCGCCTTACCGCGGTGGCTTAAGGCATTTTTCTCTTCGCTGCTCATTTGTGCCGCGCTGCATTGATGATGCTCTGGGATAAAAATCGGATCGTAGCCATGACCATTATCGCCTTGGGGCTCGAAAGCAATACTTCCTTCCCACGCCGCTTGGCAGATAATTGGAGTCGGATCATCTGCATGACGCATATAGACCAAAATACATTGAAAGCGCGCACTGCGCTGCTCGGGGCTATCTTTTAATGCTGCTAGGAGTTTGTTGTAATTATCGCTGTCACTGGCATTGTCACCGCCGTAACGGGCCGAATAGATCCCTGGCGCGCCGCCAAGAACGTCGACCTCTAGTCCTGAGTCATCGGCAATGGCCGCTAGTCCGGTAATGTTTGCGGCGTGACGCGCCTTGATAATCGCATTTTCAACAAAGGTGGTGCCTGTTTCAGGCACTTCTTCAACATTGAACTGGCTTTGGGGCAGTACTTCGATACCAAATTCAGCTAAGATTTCAGCAAACTCTTTTAACTTGCCTTTATTGCCGCTGGCTAACACTATTTTATTCATCTGGAGCACCAATGAGAGATGGAGATAATTGGCGGCAATGATACCCAAGCTGGGGCCGAAACGGTAGGGGAAAGCGCGTTTTACTTTGCTCTTTAGCGGCGACTAAAAAGCAAAGTGCTGTGCCGTGTTTGTGTGAGGCGCAGCTCGCTGTGTACTGTTATTTTTTAGGCTTAATCGACATAAAATTTCTGCTTAAAGGTGATCTGGGTATTGAGTTTATTGCCGTATTTAATTGCCACCTGAAAATTGATTTCTTGATCATCACGATAAGGCACTTCAGCGATGTAGTAGATGGCGTCGCCTTCTCTTATTTCGCGAAATACTAAATCGAGACGAGCATCGAGCAGATTATTGGCAATGCCAGAAATTTCCACCGGGATAGCAGGATTACCTTCTTTGCTGGTGTCTAGCACAGAGATATTAATTAATCCTGTGTAGCTGCTACGTTTTATGCCATAGGTTTTGGCTATATTTGGGGTGATGAAAGTGCTGCCTAAGGCGACATAATGAATATCGTAATAGCCCACGCTCTGTTTTTGCTCGGCGCTAGCGTGACCTGCTATGCCTAGCGACAGCAATAGAGCGCAAAATAAAGAACGAAACATGGTTAACTCCTAGAGACTAAATAATGGATATTAGTATAGCTTTTAATGCTTAACTTGGTGTCTTTAAGCATAGCGGTATTGAGTCTTAATATTGAATTTAGACTACTTTCGAGCATCATTAGTTTATAGCGTGAGTAAGCTCGCAATCTCATCAGGCAGCTGTTTTGGCGCCAACACCTTAACTTGTTTATGGCGACCCAATTCGCCTTTTTCGATAACAATATGGCTTTTCGGCACCTTAAACAGCTTGGCCAAATATTTGCTCAAATGAGCGTTGGCCTTGCCGTCGATAGGCGGAGCGGTGATCGCCACTTTCAGCTCCTCACCATGGGGACCCACAATCTGGTCCCGGCTGGCTTTAGGTTGTATATAGAGCTTGAGCAGCAGATCACCTTGCTCTTGTGTCACTGACGCCATTAAACATTGGCCCAAAATGGCACGTATTGAGCGAGCAAAATATTGACAAAGTTAAGAATGATCATCATCACCAGTAACGACAAATCTAACCCTCCCATCGGCGGCAAAATACGGCGGATCGGTGACAATAGTGGCTCTGTTAGTTGTGCCATGACCATTTCGATAGGGTTATGGCCTTGGCTCACCCAGCTTAAAATTGCACGTAAAATCAACATCCAAAACAGCAATACCCCAGCCTCTTTAACCACTGAGACTACAGATATCAGTAAAATTGTCGGAATGCTAATGGCGGCGCCAGCAATCAAGCTGAGTATGACAAACTTAGCCACAACCACTAATAGGGCAAGTACCACTGATGCGGTATCTAATGCCCCTATAGAGGGGATGATACGTCGCATTGGCGCCACAATGGGTTGAGTGGCTTTTACCACAAATTGGCTAAATGGGTTGTAAAAATCGGCGCGAGCCAGCTGCAACCAGATGCGGATAATGACCACCATCAGGTACAGGTCGAAAACGGTACTGATTAAAAAGCTAAATGCGTTCATTGGATCTCTCTATTTAACGGTATTGAATTAAAATTGTTTAACCATCTCTGCGGCGCGATCCATACAATCGTGCATTGCATTTCTGACGATGCCCCTTAAATTAGCCGCTTCAAATGCCGCTAATGCTTGCGCCGTAGTGCCGCCTTTAGAGGTGACATTTTCGCGTAACTGTCCGGCCGACAGTTGTGGATTTTGCTTCACCATTTGCGCGGCGCCAAGGGCGGCTTGCTGCACTAATTGACGGGCCATATCCTCGTCAACGCCATCTTGCTTCGCGCTGTCAATCATAGCCTCCATCATCAGGAAAAAATAGGCGGGGGAACTGCCCGCTAACGCAATGACTTGATTAAGATCATCTTCCTTTGACACCCACACAGTTTCGCCGCCACTTTGCATGATTTGTTCGCACAGGGCTTTGTCTTGTGATGACACCGACGGCTGGGCATACAGGCCAGTCATGCCGTAGCCGATTTGCGTTGGCGTGTTTGGCATAGTGCGAATGAGCTTTATCGGCTGCTTAAAATAATCATGATAACGTGATGCCGCTACGCCCGCAGCTATGGTAATAATCAGTTTTTGTGATAAATCTAAGTCGCTTAATGCTTCGCACACTTGCTGCATTAACTGAGGTTTTACCGCCAGAACGATAACATCGGCTTCAATAGCCGCTTGGCGATTATCATGTGACACCTTGATACCGAGTTGCTGCGATAAGACTTGCAGCTTAGCTTCACTGGGGTTGGTGGCGTGGATGAGTTCAGCTGGATAGCCACTGTTGACTAAACCGCTGGCGATGCTGCGCGTCATGTTACCGGCACCAATAAAGCATATTTTTTTCTGTATCATAAGGGTCTCTGTTTTTTTGCCTAAAACTGATGTTAATAATATTAGGGCAAGTGATGAAAAAACAAGGCTTGTCAATCTAATAGACTAGCCTGCTGATGGGGCAGCATTTAGATTAGCACTTTTACACCGACCTAATTTTACGCTGTTTAGGGCATCGCTATGCTATTTCGGGCCTATTATTGCCAGCCAATCATTGCTAGCCAATCACTCCTGAGCGATGACGATTGCAGATTGAGATTAACCTAGCTACGGGCACCGAAAATGGCGCTGCCAATACGTACTAGGGTCGAGCCAGAAGCTATCGCCATTTCCAAATCGTTACTCATACCCATCGACAGAGTGTCAAGCTGCGGATATTTGACTTGTAATGCTTGATATAGCTGCTGCATATGTGACAACTCTTGCTGTTGGCGGTGCTCATCATCGGTTGCAGTAGGAATTGCCATCAACCCGCGTAAACATAAATGTGGTAATGAGTCGATCACATCTGCCAATGCCGTTATCTGCTCCTCATCAGGGGGGAGCCCAGATTTACTGGCTTCTTGGCTGATATTAAGTTGAATACACACATTGAGCGGCGCGCACTGAAGCGGGCGCTGCTCATTTAGGCGCTGAGCTATCTTGGCTCGGTCTAGGGTGTGCATCCAATCAAAGTGCTCGGCAATCACTTTCGTTTTATTCGATTGCAGCGGGCCGATAAAATGCCATTCAATATCGGGGTAGTCAGCTTTTAGGGCAATAATCTTGGATTCACCCTCTTGAACATAGTTTTCACCAAAAAGACGTTGTCCGGCCTGATAAGCGGCTACTATCTGTGAAATAGGCTTAGTTTTACTCACTGCCAGTAGCTTTATTTCGTCACTATGACGTGATGAATTTTGCGCCGCTTGAGCGATTCTTTGGTGGGCTAGCGCCAGTCTGTCTGCTATTGTTGTCATGGTCTACGTTTTTGGTTAAATGGATATCCCAAACTATGGAAATCACAGAGTTACTTGCCTTTAGTGTAAAGCACAATGCATCGGATCTACACCTTTCTGCAGGTGTATCGCCAATGATACGTGTAGATGGTGAGGTCAGAAAGATTAATCTGCCTGCTTTAGACCACCAAGGCGTGCACAGCCTTGTTTATGACATCATGAATGATAAGCAGCGTAAAGATTACGAAGAACATCTTGAAATCGATTTCTCCTTTGAAGTACCTAATTTAGCCCGTTTCCGTGTTAACGCCTTTAACCAGTCTCGTGGCGCAGCAGCGGTATTTCGTACTATTCCCAGTGAAATTTTAAGCCTAGAAAAACTCGGCGCCCCTGAGATTTTTAAAAAGATAGCCAGTTACCCTCGTGGCTTAGTATTGGTGACGGGGCCGACAGGCTCGGGTAAGAGTACCACCTTGGCGGCAATGATCGATTACGTTAATGAAAACCGCCATGATCATATTTTGACCATTGAAGACCCTATCGAATTCGTCCACCAAAATAAGCAATGTTTGATTAACCAACGTGAAGTGCATCGCCACACTCACAGCTTTAATGCCGCGCTCAGAAGTGCACTGCGTGAAGACCCTGATGTGATTTTGGTGGGGGAAATGCGCGATCTCGAAACCATACGTTTGGCGATGACGGCGGCAGAAACCGGCCACTTAGTCTTTGGCACCTTGCATACCACCTCTGCGGCGAAAACCATTGACCGTGTGGTCGATGTATTTCCCGAAGGTGAAAAAGGCATGGTCAGAACCATGTTATCAGAATCGCTGCAGGCGGTGATTTCACAAACCCTGATTAAGAAGGTGGGCGGTGGTCGTGTTGCAGCCCATGAGATCATGATGGGAACACCGGCCATTCGTAACTTAATCCGTGAAGATAAGGTCGCCCAGATGTATTCAGCCATTCAAACGGGTATGGCCCATGGCATGCAAACCTTAGATCAGTGTTTACAAAACTTGGTCAATCGAGGCCTGATCACTCGCGAAGACGCCATGTCAAAGAGTTCCAATAAGAACGCTAGTTTCTAAGTTAAGGTAGTATTATGGAAGTTCGTCCTTTTTTAAAAGTCATGGTCGATCGCAAAGCGTCGGATCTGTTCATTACCGCAGGCTTTCCCCCTAGCGCCAAAATCGATGGTGAGGTCAGGCAACTGGCCGAAAATCCGTTTACGCCGCAGCAATCGCTTGAGTTTGTCGAAGCGTTAATGACTGAAGCGCAGCGTAAAGAGTTTCATGAAAGTCGTGAATGTAACTTTGCCTTTGCGGCCAAAGATCTGGGGCGTTTTCGTGTCAGTGCCTTTTGGCAACGCGAATCTCCCGGTTGCGTGATGCGCCGTATCGAAACCAAGATCCCTGAGGTTGAAGATTTAAAATTACCGCCCATCCTAAAAGATTTAGTCATGAGTAAGCGTGGTCTTATCATCATGGTTGGGGGCACCGGCACGGGTAAATCAACCTCTTTAGCCGCATTAGTGGGTTATCGTAATGCTAATGCCCGCGGGCATATTTTAACTATCGAAGACCCGGTTGAATTTGTACATGATCACCGCAAGAGCATTATTACCCAGCGCGAAGTAGGTATCGATACCGAATCGTTTGATGCCGCGCTTAAAAGTTCGTTACGTCAGGCGCCCGATGTCATTTTGATTGGTGAGATCCGCAGCCAGGAGACCATGGAATTTGCCCTCTCTTTTGCCGAAACGGGTCACTTATGTATGGCGACCTTACATGCTAATAATGCCAACCAAGCGTTAGATCGTATTATGCACCTAGTTCCTGAGAGTAAGCATCAGCAGTTACTGTTTGATTTATCGCTTAACTTACGGGGTATTGTGGCGCAGCAACTGGTGCCAAAAAGTGATGGTACGGGTCGCCGAGCCGCCATTGAAGTACTCATCAATACTCCGCGAGTCGCCAGTTTGATCGCCAAAAACGAACTGCATGTGTTAAAAGAGACCATGGCCAAGTCTAATGAGCAAGGCATGCAAACATTCGATCAGGCGTTATTAAAGCTCTATGTTGAGGGCGAAATAAGCTATGCCGATGCGCTGCATCATGCCGACTCTCCTAACGACTTGCGCTTAATGATTAAGCTACAAAGTAGTGAACCAACGAGCTCAGGTTTTATGGAAGGTGTAACTCTAGACTTAGATTAACGCCTTATGTGACAAAGCCGAAAAACCTCTATGGTTATCGGCTTTGTCATTATGTGAGTAGACGTTAATTTTATGCCGCTAACTGAAGCCAATTATCCGCTGAAGAATCTTTCGATGCTGTGATCTAATACACTGATTAACACGTATATTCGCCTTTACAGTGCTGGAGATATCACGATGAAATCGATATTATTACCCTTAGTTGTTTTAGGCATGGCAAGCTTATCAAGCCAAGCAAGTGCGGCGGAATGTGCCGAGTTTTTCCAAGTTGAGGCGCGTAAGTTGCATTCTGAGCAAGAACTCGACTTGTGTAAGTTGACCCAAGGCAAGCCGGTATTAGTGGTCAATACTGCCAGCCGTTGTGGCTATACCTCGCAATTTAAAGGCTTAGAGCAACTGCACCAGCGCTATAAAGATAGCGGCTTAGTGGTATTAGGCTTTCCTTCTAATGACTTTAATCAAGAAGAAGCACAGGAGGTAAAAACCGCCGATGTGTGTTACATCAATTACGGCGTCACCTTTACCATGCTAGCCACAGGCGCGGTAAAAGGCGATGCGGCCCAGCGTCCATTTGACCACTTAGCCGCGGTGACTAAAGCTCCCAGCTGGAACTTTAATAAATACTTAATCAGCGCCGACGGTAAACAAGTTCAACGATTTGCTTCTAGTGTAAAACCTAACGACAGTGTTTTAATCGAAGCAATTGAAAAGCAATTATAAAAATTGAAAATCAGGGAGTTAAATTGGCTAAATATATTGGTTTAACCAAAGAGCAAGGGCATCAAAAGCGATCGAAAGTAACGGTATTGCTGATGAATTTAGGCACCCCTAGCGCACCGACAACATCAGCGGTGCGTCGTTATTTGGCCGAGTTCTTGGCCGATCCGCGTGTGGTCGAGATCCCTAAGCTACTTTGGATGATCATTTTACATGGCATTATCTTACGAGTGAGACCGGCTAAATCGGCCGCGTTATACAAGCAAATTTGGGGAGAGTCAGGCTCGCCATTGATGGAGATCACCCAAAAACAGACGGCCAAGTTAGCAGAGCGGTTTCGTGAGCGCGGTGATGACATTAATGTCGATTTCTGTATGCGTTACGGTGAGCCAAGTGTCAAAGACACCCTAAACCGTTTACATCAACAAGGCACAGACAAGCTAGTCGTGTTGCCGCTTTATCCTCAATATGCGGCGCCAACCACGGCATCGGCGTTTGATGCCTTGACCTTAGAACTGCGTAATTGGCGCTATCTACCCAGCGTGCATTTTATTAATACCTATCATGACAACCCTGATTATATTGCCGCATTGGCCGACTCTATTCAGCGTGATTTTGACAAACATGGTAAGCCGAAGAAGCTAGTGATCTCTTATCACGGCATGCCTGAGCGTAATTTACATTTAGGCGATCCTTACTCTTGTTTTTGTCATAAAACCACCCGTTTAGTGGTGGAAAAGCTAGGTCTTACAGAGAGTGATTACATTACCACCTTCCAATCTCGATTCGGTAAGGCAAAATGGCTGACGCCTTATACCGATGAGACGCTGCAACGCTTGGGCAATGAAGGAGTAGATGATGTCGCCATTATCTGCCCAGCATTTAGTGCTGACTGTTTAGAGACGTTAGAAGAGATTGAACATGAAAATCGTCAGGTGTTTATCGAAGCTGGTGGCAAGCAGTATCGTTATATTGCTGCGCTAAACGATGATGATGCGCATATTGCGATGATGGAAAATTTAGTTAAGCCTTACTTGGTTTAACACACTCAATATTTATCACTTGTAAATATCTATAGGCCTTCCAATGAAGGCCTATTTTATTTTGGCGCAAAGTTTGTTGGCCTTGGAATGAAGAGCAATCACATCTGCTTGAGTAGCGGTTGGCTGCATTTTCATTTATTGAAAGCGTTTGAAGGGCAAACCTTCACTGTTATTAATCGCCTGCTCGGTGGGGGGGAATGTGCAAGCCAGTCGCAACTGGCTCGGGTGAGGTTAATAAAGGTTCTCGAAATAGCTTTCGATAATCAGCACAGCGGACATCGAGTCCACTTGTCCTTTCGATAGTGCTTTAAAGCCACCCATTTCAAACAGTCGCGCTTTAGCATCGGCCGTGGTTAAGCGCTCATCTTGGGTGGCGGTTTTGACGCCAAATCGGCCGCTGATTCGGTTGGCAAACTTACGCGCCCTTTGGGTCATCTCTTGTTCGCTGCCATCCATGTTGAGTGGTAAACCGACGACGACAATATCGGGTTTCCACTCATCGATTAACGCGCCAATTTCTTCCCATTGCGGGATGCCATCATTAGCTTTAATTGACGTTAGCGGGGTAGCACTTGCGGTAATTTGTTGGCCTATTGCCACGCCAATACTCTTAGTGCCGAAGTCGAAACCAAGCACTGTTGCTGCATTCATCTCTTATGTCCTGTTGGGGTTAGGCATGGCCTATTTGGTTGCAAAGCTGGCCAATATCAAAGCCTAGGGTTTGGGTGGCCTTTTGCCAGCGTTGCTCGTGTGGCGTTTTAAATAAAATATCGAGAGAGGCGGGGATGGTTAACCATGAATTTTCCCCTAACTCTTGCTCTAATTGCTGCCGGCCCCATCCGGCGTAACCTAGTGCGACAATAAAGTTGTCGGGTGCATTGTTACTGCCCAGTGAAGCCAGTACATCGCGCGATGTAGTGAGCATTATTTCATCATTTATAAGCTGACTATTACTCCACTTATCTTGGGGGGTGTGAAGCACAAAGCCCTTTTCTTGTTCTACAGGGCCGCCAAGCAGTACTTCACTGTTAATGCTGTCAACTTTATTGACCTCGTTGAGGTTCATCTGCTGCAGTAGCTCATTAACATCGATACCGACTGGGCGGTTAATCATCAGCCCCATGGCGCCTTGTTGGTTGTGTTCACATAAGTAGATGACTGAACGCTCGAAAAAGGTATCGTGAAGCGAAGACATTGCAATAAGTAGATGATGCTGCAAACTTTCCATCTAGCACTCCAGAGTCATTAGCCACCGGCTAATTTAACTTGATAATTGAGTTTTTCAAGTAGGGTTTTGAGTTGTTCGCGATTGTCGGTTTGTACTTCAATATTGAACTCTTTGACCGTGCCGCCGCAACCGCACTGTTTTTTGAGCTTCTGTGCTAATGCTTTTAACTCTTTTTCATCTAACCCTAGGCCTTTTATAACAGAGACCCCTTTGCCTTTACGGCCTTTGCTGTCTTTGTGAATTCGGACTATGCCGTCACCTTGTGGGGCGGATTCTGGCTGTTTCTTTTCAGTGATTTTGCCTATATCTGTGCTATAGACTAAAGCTACATTAGGATCGATTCTCATCTTTAATCGGACGGTTATGGGCGATATATCGAGTTTACCAAATTGCGCTATCCAGTGGGAGGTCTTCGCAACATTAGACAAAAAAAAGACCACAAAAATGTGGTCATGGATAAGGCTTTATATCAATCTGCAGGGAGATATAAAGTCTGTATTATCCCAAAGCAACTAACGAATTAGCGCAAGGTGTGAGCAAATGGGTTATCGCTGTAATACTAATAATAGCAGGCTTAATGCGGTAAATGCCGCGCCAGTAATAATATAAGGGTGTAGTTTAGGTACTGCCACTGCGAAGCCTGTAAGGGTAAAGGCCATTGCAACCGTAAGGTAAGGGGCGTTGTCTAAGGTGGCTAAAATAAAAGCAAGCGACATCAACAATAGCAGTGGCAGTAGCAAGCATCGCCACTGCCCTTTAATTTGGGTGAGAGAGTCGGCGGTTGGCGTGGCTAATGACTTTGGCGCAAAGACAAAAATAGCACTGGCGATAACAAATGCACTGATAAACCAAGTCATATTTAACCCCCTTTTTAAATCTAATTGATAATCATTATCATTTGGTGGTTGCTTCAAGTCAAGGTATTTATGTTTTACAGTGTGCCAAAATAGAGTTGTAGATCAGAAATTTGCTCTGTAAGCTAAAATTTAATGAGTTAGGTTGATAGTAGGCCTTGTTTTTTGCTGGAGTTAGTATGAAAAAAATAATCGTTTTAGCAGCTGCGCTAGCGTTAACTGCTTGTAGCACGATGAAGTCGAGCTCAGATTATGATCCAAAAGTAAATTTTAATCAGATTAAAAGTTATGCTTGGGTAGATAAAAGAAATGATGATACGACTTATCATCTTGATGGTTTGATGGATCAACGTGTTAGAAGTGCTATCGAGAGTCAGTTGCAACTTAAAGGCATCACCAAAACCCGCGCCGAACAGGCCGATGTATTAGTGAACTACTTTACTAAGGTCGATAAAAAAATTGATGTTGATACTTTCAATACCAACTTTGGCTACAACCCCTATTATGGGCCGGGCTGGGCATGGGGTGGCAATATGCATACCCAAACTACGGTGCGCGAATATGAAGTGGGTACTTTAGTGGTCGACTTGGTTGATCGTAGTTCTGGGCAGTTAATTTGGCGTGGTTCTGTTGCCGATACCGTGCGCAATAAGAACACCCCCGAAGAGCGTATTGAAGTGGTTAATCGGGCGATTGCCGAGGTGATGACCCACTACCCACCCAAAGCTGAAGTAAAATAGTACTGAGGGTTGAACTCTTAGCGTAATGCATCAATGGCAATGTTATCAGGTGATAAATTCAATTTTACTTTTGATGGTTAACATTAAAACAACACAAGCGGCTCAGGTCGCTTGTGTTGTTTCTATCTATTAGGTTAGATGCGTAAAAGTTGCATACTCCACAAGCAGAGGTATTTAGACCAAAGTGCTAGATATTATTGCTGCTCTCTGGTGCTATTCTCACCAGACTATCTACTGGTTATGGGTTATGGAGGCAGCGTGGAACAGTTTTTACAGCAATGGTTTCATCATTACGATAAAGGTGTAGGCGTAGAGGCGAGTGATTTGAGCCAAGAGACTACTCGACATTGGCAATGTTTACTCCTTAACGCCAAAAGTGGTCAACTTAATAGCTGGCAACATAATCCACCAGGCAGGTTGGCACTGATTTTACTCATGGGACCTGTGGCGCACCTTTTAGAAGATGATAGCGCCATGACATTACAGCTTAAAGCTAGAGAGCTGTGTGTCTCAGGGGTTGATAAAGGTTTTGATACCCAATTAGAGCCAGTGCAACGCCGCTGTTTTTACGATCCGCTATTTTATTCAGCTAAAGCCGATGATAGAGCCTTGTTGATCCGCTTACTCGAAGGGATGCAGTCGCAATTAGCTTCTGCGGCCAAGCCTGCTTGGTCTACCTGGTATCAGCAAGCATCTGTTGCAAGTCATTAAGTCACCATGTGCAGTGAATGCTTATTTTAAGTGAGTGAGCAGCGATTATTGGTTACGCAATCCTGAACA
This sequence comes from Shewanella sp. 492, assembly GCF_059338445.1. NCBI lineage: Bacteria > Pseudomonadati > Pseudomonadota > Gammaproteobacteria > Alteromonadales > Shewanellaceae > Shewanella > Shewanella sp. 492. The sequence goes on along the minus strand of NZ_CM181702.1, from coordinate 2,746,916 downwards.
ATATGACTTCATATGTTATGTGACCATATTGTTCATCATATTTTTAAGTAGTTGCCTTACTAAGCAGCTGAGCTCCTCATTGATACCATGATGTTGTATTACGTCAACATTCACTATCCAACCAAATTGTTCAAAAGACATAGATATGCTGCATAATTGCTGTTTGTTCAGTGCTTCTTGAGCTAAATGTTCGGGTAATAGTGCCCAGCCAAAGCCTGATTTAGTCTGCTCCAACAACACATAATAATTGTCCGCATCCCCAACATCTGGCGAGTGTTGTAATTGATAACTTGAGTGCTGAGTATCTTTTGCTCCGATCACCAATTGTCGATATAACGTTAAGCTGTGGGTAGCGCTCTGCTAGCATTTTCAGTTGCTCGGTTAAGTCAGCCTATGGCACTCCTTCGTCTATGGCTAAACTAAATCGCTGCGGAACACACCGGCCTCTATCTTGGCTATGTGTTCGAGTAACTGGCGACGGATGGCTATACTGGTTAACAGATTCGTTTGAGATGTTGAGCTCTTCGTTGGCGATTGGCGCTTAAGTAGCTAAAATGGATGGGATATTAATGATTTTTAATTGCATTTCATCCCCTTGTTAGTAAAAGAGGCAATAAATCTGCCGCACTTTTAGGTCAGTTATAATGAACATATTTATTCGCATAGGGCTGTTAGTATTAGCGGGATTGTATTGTGCGAATGCCTTTTCGTGGCAAGATACAGATAACGACGGTGTGCCCGATCCCAAAGATGCTTGTCCACATACTGCGGCAGACACCAGAGTCGACGCCCGTGGCTGTGAAAAACTAAGGCTGGTGTCTTTGTGTTTACCGACAACCAGTGGTGAGGCATATCCGGCACAATGTAAACTTAATGAATCAGTTAGGATCTACTTTCGCTTTGCTCGTGCCGAGGTGGATTATTCACAATGGTTCAGTATTGCTCGGTTAGCGACTTGGTTAACTGATCATCCCATTAAGTTGTGTATTGTTGGCCATACCGATAGTGTAGGCACTGCAGAGTTTAATCAAGTTTTGTCTTATGATAGAGCCTTGAATGTCAAAAAAGTACTTGTTGAAGAGTATGGGTTTAATCCCAGTCGGTTTTGTATCGCAGGCAAAGGCAGTACTCAGCCCATTGCCAGTAATGCCTCTGTTGCCGGGCGAGCACAAAATCGACGAGCCGAATTTATTGTCGAGACGCGGTAGTTACCGGGTTTATATTATTGAGGGAACGTTAAATGGAAAACTTGGATAGTTATATTGCACAAGCGCCAGAGCTTATCATGACCTACGGTTTGCAGGTTGTGTTAGCTCTGGTGATTTTCGTTGTTGGTAAATACTTTGCCAATATTGCTAAAAAAATCACCAGTAAATTATTAACTAAACGCAAGATAGATCCGACGGTTGTCTCGTTTGTGTCTAATTTGGCGTGGGCGGCGGTGTTTGTCTTTACCGTGATAGCCACGTTAGGACAGATAGGGGTGCAGACGGCTTCATTAGTGGCCGTTATCGGTGCCGCCGGTTTGGCTGTGGGTCTTGCATTACAGGGCTCTCTATCAAACTTTGCCTCTGGCGTGTTAATGGTAATATTTCGTCCTTGTCGTGTCGGGGACTATATTGAGGCTGCGGGTATCGCGGGGACAGTCGATGAGATCACCATCTTTTCGACTAAACTGCGCACCCCTGACAACAAGGTGATTGTTGCGCCTAATTCCTCGGTTATGAATGGCACTATTACCAACTACTCGGCAATGGACACTCGTCGTATCGATTTAGTCATTGGGGTCTCTTATGATGCCGATCTAAAAGAGACTAAGGCGGTATTAAAAAGTGTATTAGATAATAATAGCTATGTACTCAAGGAGCCTGCCTACACAGTGGCACTGGTTGAGTTGGCTAATTCATCGGTTAATTTTGTGGTGCGTCCTTGGGTTAAAGGCAGTGATTACTGGCCTGCACGCTTTGAGATCCTTGAGCAAATTAAAGTCGCGCTGGATGAAGCTAATATTGGTATTCCTTATCCACAAATGGATATTTACGTCAAAGAAACACCCGCCACTTAAGCATTAATCTTATTGTGTGGTCTAAAGCCAGCCGTTACTCACGGCTGGCTTTTTTGTTTGCCATTTATCTAAGGTGAATACCCTAAAGCGGTGATATACAGCGGCGAAGAATTACCTTGGCTCCTCTCTGTTTTTAAGTTTCATGACAATAATAAGCGACTTTATGACAATATAGGGGGGCTGATTCATAATTTTGTAATAAAACGGCCTAATAATGGCAACGTGGGTATTCACTGATAGAAGATCGCATATGACTGCTAGGATTTTGATAGTTGAAGATGAGTTAGCCATCCGAGAGATGTTAGCTTTTGTTTTAGAACAACATGGATTTACGACAACTACAGCAGAGGATTTTGATTCAGCACTCGACATGCTGACAGAGCCCTATCCCGATTTAGTGCTGCTGGATTGGATGTTTCCCGGTGGGAGTGGTATTCAATTAGCTAAAAAGCTGCGTCAGGATGAATTTACGCGCCATATACCGGTGATCATGTTAACGGCAAGGGGCGAAGAGGAAGATAAGGTCAAAGGGCTAGAAGTCGGCGCCGATGACTATATTACCAAGCCTTTTTCGCCTAAAGAGTTGGTAGCACGAATTAAGGCGGTTATGCGCCGCAGTGCGCCTACGGCCTTAGATGAACCTATTGATGTGCAAGGTCTGGTGCTAGACCCTGTTAGTCACCGAGTCACCGTCGGCGAACAGGTAGTCGATATGGGGCCGACCGAGTTTAGATTATTGCATTTCTTTATGACCCATCCAGAGCGAGTATATAGCCGCGAACAACTGCTTGATAATGTGTGGGGCACTAATGTGTATGTTGAAGACCGCACCGTTGATGTGCATATTCGCCGCTTACGTAAAGCCGTTGAACCCTCTAATCACGACAGGTTGATTCAAACCGTTAGAGGGGCCGGGTACCGTTTTTCGACCCGGCTCTAATGGCTTGTGTTGAGTTAATGGGTGCATGAAAATTTAATAGGCGTTAGCCTCAGTATCGATTATCTTGTGCTCACTTGCGCATTAGGGTTTCGCTATGTTTAATTCATACTCTGGCTATCAATTGCTGAGTCGCTTAGCGCTGTTTTTGTTGGCTTGTCTGGTTATAGGCTTGCTGCTTGGGCAATTGTTGCCAGTGATGCTGTTCGGTTGTATCGGTTTATTGGCTTGGCATTATAAGCAGCTATCTAGGCTTAATTTTTGGCTATGGCGTGATAAACGTCTGACTCCTCCTAACGGCAGCGGAAGTTGGGAAGGGGTGTTTAATGGTATCTATCGTCTGCAAGGTAAAAACCGTAAACGGGTGGCGCAATTAGCCGATCTGCTAGCGCGTTTTCGGCAAGGGGCGGAGGCGCTGCCAGATGCAGCTGTCGTGCTTGATTCAGACAATAATATTGCTTGGTGTAATAAATTAGCCCAACGATTGTTGGGATTAGTATGGCCACAAGACAAGGGCCAGCGTATCGATAATCTGCTACGGCATCCCGACTTTTCTGGTTATCTTAAACAAGCGACTTTTGATGAGCCCTTTGAGTTTGTCGATAGTCAAAATGAATCACGCGTGTTAGAAATTCGTATTATGGATTATGGCGCTGGGCAACGCTTGCTGATCGCCCGTGATATTACCCGTATTCGTCAACTCGAAGGGATGCGCAAAGAGTTTGTCGCTAATGTGTCGCACGAATTAAAAACGCCCTTAACCGTGTTACAAGGTTATTTGGAAATGATGCAGGAGATGGCAGAGTTTAATCCTGGTCAACATAAAGCGTTAGAGCAAATGCAGCAACAGACTAATCGCATGCATTCTATGGTCGAGCAGTTACTGGTGTTATCACGTATTGAAGATGGCTCTGCGGTCAATCTCGATACCAAAGTTAATATGGCTTTGTTGATTGATATGCTCAAAGAGGAAGCACAAGCCTTAGCTAAGGGGCAGTATCAATTGAGTTTTGATTGTGATCCGACCTTGAATATTTTTGGTAATGAAGTCCAGATAAGAAGTGCCTGCTCGAATTTGCTCTCTAACGCCATTCGTTATAACGATCCCGGCGGCAGTGTACATGTGTGTTGGCAGCGAGTGCCTTTAGGGGCGCAGTTTAGTGTGACCGACTCGGGTGAGGGCATTGCGCCACAGCACCTAACACGACTCACTGAGCGATTTTATCGCGTCGACAGTGCCCGTTCTCGGCAGCGGGGCGGAACAGGGCTAGGATTGGCGATCACGAAACATGCGCTTAATCATCACCAGAGTGATTTGATGATAGAAAGTCGACTGGGTAAAGGTAGCTGCTTTAGTTTTATTATTCCCAATCACCTTATTGATACGGGTAAGCGTGCTCATTAAACCTATGGGTTAAAGGTGCTAAGTGACTTTAAATTATCTGTCTATTGCATAAATCAGTTAACCATCCCTGTTTATTCGCATCATGAAGAGAGATAGCGCCACTAAGGCGCTTTTTTGCTATTTGTGTTTTGGAATGTACAAGTTAAGGCGAGGCTGCAATAAATCACTTTTATGGTGGTCTGTCATCTCAGTGTCATATCTTCGTCATACACTTGTCATTGTTGCGATAGATACTGACTGCAACTTAAATAAAACGAGTAAGCAAGTCGCTTAACACTGGAGCAAAGAATGAAACTTAAACAGCTTGTTGGTGCGGTAAGTTTGACAGCCGCTAGCGTTTTCTCTGTCACTTCTATGGCAGCTATCGATCCGTCACTGCCCACTTATGAAAAAAGCAGTGGAGTCTCGGGTAACCTTTCATCTGTTGGCTCAGATACCTTAGCGAATATGATGACCCTGTGGGCCGAAGAGTACAAAGAGATGTACCCTAACGTTAACATTCAAATTCAGGCGGCGGGCTCTTCTACTGCGCCGCCAGCATTGACTGAAGGCACTTCACAGTTTGGCCCAATGAGCCGCAAAATGAAGCCCAATGAAGTCGAAGCATTTGAGAAACATTATGGCTATAAGCCAACGGAGATCCGTGTCGCCATTGATGCGCTGGCTGTTTTTGTTCATAAGGATAACCCTATTAAGGGGCTGAGTATCGAGCAGATCGACGGTATCTTCTCGGCTACCCATAAGTGCGGCGGTAATGATGTGCAGCGTTGGGCTGATGTGGGGCTTGGGGGCGATTGGGCAGCGAAAGATGTGCAGCTTTACGGTCGTAACTCGGTTTCTGGAACCTACGGTTACTTTAAGAAAAAAGCACTCTGTAAAGGCGACTTTAAAGCCAACGTGAACGAACAACCTGGTTCGGCGTCGGTAGTGCAATCTGTCTCGCAGTCATTAAATGCCATTGGTTATTCTGGTATTGGTTATAAGACTGCTGGGGTGAAAGCCGTGGCTATCGCCAAGAAAGGCGATGATTACATCGAAGCAACCGCTGCCAATGCAGCAGACGGCAGTTATCCACTATCACGTTACTTATACGTTTATGTGAATAAGCATCCCAATAAAGACTTAGCGCCATTAGAGCGTGAATTCCTACGCTTTATTTTGTCTAAGCAAGGGCAGAAAACAGTAGAGAAAGACGGTTATGTACCACTACCGCTGACTGTGACAGCCAAAGATTTAGCAAAAGCCGGTATCCGCCTATAACGGACATAGTGTAGAGTGACACCCCATCAAAAAGGCCTCAATAATGAGGCCTTTTTGTTTTTTTGTACTATCAGGTATGAGCCATCAGTTATGAACCCATTTGATAGGCGAGGCGCTTTACCCATGTTATTTCGGTGGCTAACAATACGATAACAGGGGATGCCATATTGGTGAGCAAAAAAAAGCGACCTAAAGTAGGTCGCTACAAATGCCAGTTGGGATTTGGTTGATAGCCGCGCTAGAGGCTATCGAAAAAGGGAGATGATGAACCATGAAAACCTTACTAACCAATTAATTACCCGTTAGGGACTCTGTATTCGTTAATATCAATTCTGTTCATATAATCAGAGTCTACTTTACTATTTTAGTTCCGATTTTTTGTGATTATTTTTTGGGGTTGATTTTTAAGGTCCGAATTTAGCCGAGAGCCAATCTTTGTAAACGGTGAACTTAGCGGCGAATGCTGCTGCATAGGATAGTGGTTTGCTTAATCTCAATGACAAGCGGTTAGTCGATGATTACACTAAGCGCTATTGACGTTAGGGCAACAATAATAAGGATAAAATGTGGCTAAGCAATGGGATAATCAGCAAGACCATCACTCTTTTGCGAATGTTGAACAGATCCGCGTATTGCATCTAAGCTTGGTGGTTGCGGTCGATTTTGAGCGGCATAGGCTCGCTGGCAGTGCTAAGTTAACGCTGAATTATCTTGATGAGCAGTGCCGCCATTTGTATCTGGACTGCCGCGATCTCGTGATCCACTCGGTGCGAGATGACAAAGACAATCGGCTCGACTTTCATTTTGATAAGCACGATCTTATCCGCGGGCAGCGACTGCATATTCAGCTGCGTGCTAATTCAGCGAACATCACTATTGATTATCACACTAGCGCCAATGCGCAGGGGCTGCAGTGGCTAACTCCCGAACAAACCAGCGGCAAGCAGTTACCGTTTCTATTTAGTCAGTCGCAACCCATTAATGCCCGCAGTTGGATCCCGTTGCAAGACACCCCTAAAGCCAGAATCACCTTTGATGCCAAAGTGAATGTGCCTGCTGGTATGCGCGCTGTGATGAGTGCCATGAACGATGCAAGCGCGCCGCTTAATGGCCAGTTTTTATTTGAAATGGAAAAGCCCATTCCGACTCATCTGCTGGCGATTGCCGTTGGCGATTTACAATTTGGCAGCCTAGGCCCGCGTAGTGGCGTTTATGCCGAGCCTGAGGTGCTTGGTTCGGCGGTGAGTGAATTTGAAGATACAGAGCAGATGATCAATACCGCAGAGTCGCTGCTGGGCCCCTACCCATGGGGGCGTTACGACATGATAGTCTTACCGCCTAGTTTTCCCTTTGGTGGTATGGAAAATCCGCGCTTGGCCTTTATGACCCCCACCTTAATTGCAGGTGATAAAAGCCTAGTGTCCACCGTTGCCCATGAACTGGCACATTCATGGACCGGCAACTTAGTCAGCAATGCAACTTGGCGCGATCTTTGGCTTAATGAAGGATTTACCACCTATTTTACCCATCGAATTGTTGAAGCGGTTTATGGCAAAGAGCAAGCGCAGCTCGAATTAGTCTTAGAGTATGGTCGCCTAGCGCAAGAACTCGCCTCCATGCCGACAACGGCGCAAACCTTGCCAGCTAATGTGCAAGCAGGCGATCCAAATGAGGCTTTTAACCGTTTTACCTACGATAAAGCATCGATGTTTGTGCATGACTTAGAAAAACGCTTAGGCAGAGAGGCGTTCGATGCATTCTTAAACGCCTATGTGAGCCATTTTGCCTTTGAGGCGATCACCACAGAGCAGTTTATCGATTATGCGCAGCAGACATTACTGCAACAACATGGTGATGTACTGAGTGAGGCTGAGTTGCTGGAATGGATCTACGGCACAGGCATGCCGTCATGGTTTACGCCGCCTTATTCAAATAGTTTAGATAAAGTCGATGCGCTTCTGATGAGCTGGCGAGCCGGTGGTGATATTACTCCCGCGCAAACCGCAGATTGGCGCGTGCATCATTGGCAATATTTTATTAATAGCTTGCCGGAACAATTAAGCCATCAACAGCTGCAACAGCTAGATAGTGCTTTTGATTTTAGTCATTCGACTAACGCTGAAATTGCCTGTGATTGGTATCGGGTGGCCATTCGTAATCATTATGATGTCGTGCTGCCCTTGGTGGAGACGTTCTTACTAAATATTGGCCGAGCTAAGTTTGTGCGGCCCTTATATGCCGAGCTTTTGTTGGCAGGCTATGAGCAACCCTTAATGGCGATTTATCAACAGGCGCGAGTAAGGTATCACCCGTCATTAGTTGCGCAACTTGATAAGCAATTGGGCGTGTAACAGCTTGCCAATCAATAGGTAAAAAAAATGGCAACCTAATAGGTTGCCATAAACGAAAGTGGTGGAGTGTGATTAACCCAAATGCGCTAGCGTGGGGTTAATGCTCCTGGGGCCCATCCGGCCACCAAAGGGAGATGATGATGAACAAATCATGATGAAAAATCTGTTACCCTTTATCAGAGTGCATGGTTGCCAGTTAGTTCCCAGCTTGAGTAAAAAAAATAATATTGCCGCTTAATATCACGCTTTATTTGTACTTTATAGAGGGGCGCAATTTAACGACTTTATGAGGTAGCTACATGATGTGCCTTACATTGTTCACGACTTATTCTATCAGCAGACTTCGCAGCGCTCGTTGTCAAAATAGCCAAAAAAAAAGGCAACCTAATAGGTTGCCATAAACAAAGTGTTGGAGTGTGATTAATCCAAATGCGCTAGCGTTGGATTAATGCTCCTGGGGCCCATCCGGCCACCAAAGGGAGATGATGATGAACAATGAAACAAAATTATGTGCCGTGCACCTAATTCAATAATCCGTTCAAGTAATCAGAGTCGTCAGCGAATAAAAAGTTCACTGAGTTTGTCAAAAAAATCATTTAATTTTGCCGCCCGATAAAAGAGGAGGGTTAATACCGACAACCGAGGGCATAAAAAAAGGCAACTCAACTGGTTGCCTGTTGATCTATTTAGATCAAGGGGACCGCGCTAGAAGTCCCAGGGAGAATGATGAACATGAATAAGCAAATCTTCGCGTTCAATTATTGGAGTGCAAGCGACACATAAAGTTCATTTCAACGTACATAAAATGAGCGTTTTTTATGGTGTCATAGGTTGACCTATTGCTATCTAGCTGGATTTATTCAGTAAAGATTTTATTTTGTCCCTCATAGATTCGGGTTTAGTCGTGGGAGCATAACGCTCAATGACCTGCCCCTCACTATCGACTAAAAATTTAGTAAAGTTCCATTTAATTGCTTCGCTGCCAAGCAAGCCTTTGGCTTGGTGTTTCAAGTAGTCATAGAGCGGATCTGTGTTGGCTCCATTGACCTCAATTTTGGCAAACAGCGGGAAATTAACCCCAAAGTTGAGCTCACAAAAATGATTAATTTCGGCTTCAGCCTCAGGTTCTTGCTGCCCAAACTGGTTGCACGGAAAACCTAATACCACAAATTTTTCTGGGCCAAAATCTTCATATAGCGCCTGTAATGCCTTGTATTGTGGTGTAAAGCCGCATTTGCTGGCGGTATTTACAATCAGCAACACCTTTCCCTTAAACTCTTGCATTGAGCGCGTGCTGCCATCGATATTGGTCAGCGAAAAATCATAAATAGACATCGTATTCTCCTTTTTTGATGAAAGGATAGCCTATCAGTAAAGTAAATTGTGCGCAATTTACATGGTGGTTTGAGTAGTAAGGTGAGTGTCATTTAGCGTTAAATGAGCATTGAATGCCTACCGCAGTGTGATAAGCGGGGGGATTTAGCAAGAGTCGATTCAAGCGATGGGTAAAGGATGAGTTTGATAAAAAAAACCTTTGCTGCAGGGCTACAGGGCCAGTAAACGGCTTTAGTGTGACTGGCCCTGTATGGCGGCGTTAACGCTTTATCATCTTCGCGACAAACATGCCGTCGCTATCGGCTTGATAGGGTAATACGGTTAACATCGATTGCTGCTCACCGGTAAATGGATGGCACAGCTGTTGTAATTTAAAGTTAGGGTTGCTGGCGAGGAACGCCTCAACCACAGCTTCATTTTCGGTGGGGCTAATGGAGCAGGTGGCGTACACTAGTACTCCGCCAGTGCGCACCGCCTTGGCTGAGCGCTGTAAAATATCTAACTGTAAAGCGGGTTTGTCGCTAATGGCGCTTGTATCATCGAGCCAGCGCATATCGGGGTTGCGTCGCCAAGTTCCAGTGCAACTGCAGGGGGCATCCACCAATACACCATCGAACTGATCGCTTGCGACAGGCAATGCATCGGTTTTCCATGGCGATACACTGATCTGGCTAAAATGGGCCCGTTTTGCGCGTTTAGCCAGTTCTTCTAATGGCTTACGGCGAATATCTGACGCAATGATACTGCCTTTACTGTGGCTGTCTTGCTGTAACATTAAAGAGCGTAGTTGCAGCGTTTTACCGCCGGCGCCACTGCAGGCGTCCCACCAGTTATCATCGGGGCGCGGCGCGCAGATATGCCCAATCACTTGCGAGCCTAAGTCTTGGATCTCCAGTTGTCCCTCATTGTAGAGCTTAAGGCTATTTAGGTTGATGCTCTTATGGCCAAGGTTGATGGCATCACCGAAGTAGTCACTCATTTTGGCTTCGATACCGCTAGTATTTAGTGAGGAGAGTGCATCTTCACTATTAATACCTTGCAGGCGGCCCCAAATGGGGGGGCGAGAGCAGAGCGCTTCAATCAAGGCATATTGCTCATCAGCACTGCTTGTTGGGTAGTGTTGCCAATACCAAGTTGGGACTAATTGAGTGAAAGCAAACTCATGCTGTGGAAAGCACGTTTGCAGCAGTTGTTGCTTGGCCGCTAGGCGGGAGAGATCGCCAGCATCGTTAAGGGGCGCGAGTGCAGGGTGCGCCGCAAAGGTTTGCCAAGCATCGCTAAATTCCTGCCAAGGGTGGCCTTCAATTTTGGCGGTTAATGCTAAAGAGGCAAACCAAGCTTTAGGCGCTGTGCAAAGAGTTGCCAGTTGACTTAACCAACCATGCCAACGAAAGAGTCCAAATAGGCTCTCGCGGATCACGCGTCTATCTTTAGAGCCATGCTTCTTATTGATACGAAAATATTCAGCCACAATACGATCGGCAGGTTGCTTGCTCTGCATCACTTGTTCAAAGAGCTGGTGGATTGTGATGCTGTAGCTCAGGGCGCGTTTTTGTGCCGATGTATCGGCATTGATACCATGATGCAACCCTAAAGTTGGGGAAGTATCGGTTGCCTTTTGAGCTTGAGAAGAGGTTAACGAAGAAGGTGTAGTATCGGCCATGAATATTTGCCCAGCGCTGATAGGTGTTAAGAGCGGCAAGTTTAACAGAAGTGGCCGATTTTGGTATCTCTTGGCTAGAGATTGACACACTTTAACTGCTTTTATAGCAGCGGTTCTCGAGTGATCCAAAAGCGTGCCTTGATGATAATCGTGCTTAAATAAGGTGGCTCTCTAGCGCTACTTGATTGCTATAAGGCATGGTTTGTTATCAGTACTCACACACTTACTTGTGTGAGTTTGTAGAGGGCAAGTAGCCGTTGTTGCTGTTAATAGTAAGCGGCCTAAGTCATGGGCGGATTACCCTCACGCTCGCATTTGAGTGGTCTATCGGAGCACTTTGAACAGCGAATGGATTATAACTTAGTTAATGGTAATGGGTTATCGCTCAGATAACAGTTACGGTTGAAACTAAGTTTTCCGTTAATGTTAAACCTTAGAAGTTGCAACTATGACTGATTTTTAATGGGTTTTTATTAAATTATTTTACGTCTATTAAATTTTAATTTCCCTCTCTAAATTTATCAATATAAAACAAGGTATTACAGACTCACCTCTACCTATCATACTTGGCGTTAAATTCTGTGATTGATGTCGCAAATATTAAGTTGCTGTTGATAGTTACATCTCTAACTATTATGATTGCGTTGATTGAACGTTCAATTAACTAATTTTTAACGCGGAGATATCAGCTTTTATGCCTAGACCAGCGATGAAAACAGTGAGACAGCAGCAGCTAATTGACGCCACATTAATCTCTGTTGAGCGTTACGGTTTACACCACACCACCATCAACACCATTAGTGGTTTAGCAGGTATGTCGTCTGGGATCATCAGCCACTATTTTGGCGGCAAACAAGGGTTGATAGAAGCCACACTTAAATATTTGCTCGACGAACTTAAACAGGCGTTATTAAGCCGCACAGCGGGGAAAATGCTGACGCCCATTGAGCGGTTGTCCATGATTGTCGAAGCCAATTTCACCGAATTACAACGTTCAAATGCTGCCACCAAAACCTGGTTGAGCTTCTGGTCCCAAGCGATGCACGATCCGGGATTAGCAAGGCTTCAACACATCAACTGCCAACGCTTGTATAGCAACCTTCTGTTTTCTTTTAAGCCCCTTATGGGCAAGTCGGCAGCTATTGCCGCAGCCAAACAGACCGCAGCAATGATCGATGGGTTTTGGTTACGCAGTGCCTTAAGTGCGTCGCCTGAACAAGAGTTCGAGCAGGCGCAATATTTATGCAAAGCCTTTATCGAGGCGGCGATCGTGCAGCACGGAGAAAATAGATGTCACTAGTTGTTTATCAAAATTATGTTCATGGTCAGCCCCTGTCCAATGGAACCGGTGAAACCTTTGAGGTGATCAACCCTGCCACAGGTGAAGTCAGTTATCTGGTTGAAGTGGCTAATGAACAGGTCCAACGCGCAGCCATTGAAAGTGCTAAAACTGGTTTCCAGCAATGGTCATCGATGACCGCCATGGAGCGTAGTCGTATTTTATTAAAAGCCGTGGCCTTGCTGCGCGAACACAATGATCAACTCGCAGTAATAGAAGTTGAAGATACTGGTAAACCTTGGCAAGAAGCTTCCGTGGTCGATGTAGTCACTGGCGCCGATGCCATTGAGTTTTTTGCAGGCCTTGCCCCGAGTATTGAAGGTAATCAACAATCCATTGGCGATGATTTTTACTATACCCGCCGCGAACCATTAGGGATCTGCGCGGGAATTGGCGCTTGGAACTACCCACTGCAAATCGCCTGTTGGAAAGCTGCGCCTGCGCTAGCGTGTGGCAATGTGATGGTGTTTAAACCGTCAGAAGAAACCCCACGCGGCGCCCTTAAGCTAGCTGAAATCTTCACACAAGCCGGTGTACCCGATGGAGTATTTAATGTGGTGCAGGGCGATGGTCGAATCGGCGCTTGGTTAACCCATGATCGCGATATTGCTAAAGTCTCTTTTACCGGTGAAGTGGGCACTGGCACTAAGGTGATGGCGGCGGCTGCTAGCACGCTAAAAGAGGTCACCATGGAGCTTGGTGGTAAATCGCCGTTGATCATTTTTGATGATGCGGATGTCGGTAATGCCGTATCGGCAGCTATGCTGGCGAATTTTTACACTCAAGGTGAGATCTGCACCAATGGCACTCGGGTGTTTGTACAGCAAGGGATTTATCCTCAATTTATCGAAAAACTGCTCGAGCGTACTCAGCATAATATTGTTTGTGGCGATCCTATGGATGAGGCGACTAACTTTGGCGCGCTGATCTCTAAAGCCCATCAACAGAAAGTGCTTGACTATATTGCCCTAGGCCAAGCAGAAGGCGCGACGCTATTAACCGGTGGTCATGCCCTTAAGCCCGACAATGCCCCTAACGGTTACTTTGTGGCTCCGACCATTTTTACCGATTGCCGTGATGAGATGACCATAGTTAAAGAGGAGATCTTTGGCCCTGTGATGTCGGTATTAACCTTCGATGATGAGCAAGAAGTCGTGTCGCGTGCTAACGATACCCACCTAGGATTAGCCGCTGGCGTATTTACCCAAGATATTACTCGTGCCCATCGTGTTATCCATCAGATGCAAGCCGGTATTTGCTGGATAAATGCTTATGGCGCCTCACCATCAGAAATGCCAGTGGGTGGCTATAAGATGTCAGGCATCGGCCGCGAAAATGGCAGTGAAACCTTAAAGGCCTATACCCAAATCAAGGCGGTATATGTAGGAATGCAACCACTTGAGAGCCCATTTTAAGGAGTCCCCATGAGTCAGATTAATCCTAAAGTAGAATACGATTTTATTATTGTGGGCGCAGGCAGTGCAGGTTGTGTATTGGCTAATCGTCTATCGGCCGACCCCGCTAACAAGGTGTTGTTATTAGAAACAGGCGGTAGCGATAAAAGCATTTTTATTCAGATGCCTACCGCTTTATCTATTCCAATGAATACCAAGAAGTACGCATGGCAGTTTGAAACAGAAGCCGAGCCTTATCTAGACAATCGCCGTATGCATTGCCCACGCGGCAAGGTACTGGGTGGTTCATCGTCAATTAACGGCATGGTGTATGTGCGAGGCCATGCCCGTGACTTTGATGAATGGCAGCAAGAGGGAGCCAAAGGGTGGGATTATGCCCATTGTTTGCCTTACTTTAAAAAAGCTGAAACCTGGGCTTTTGGTGGCGATGAGTACCGCGGTGACAGCGGCCTACTTGGGGTAAACAACGGCAACGAGATGAAAAACCCTCTCTATCAAGCCTTTGTTGATGCGGGTGTTGATGCCGGTTACTTATCGACCGCAGATTACAACGGCGCGCAGCAAGAGGGTTTTGGCCCGATGCACATGACGGTTAAAAATGGGGTACGTTGGTCAACAGCTAATGCCTATTTGCGACCAGCAATGCAGCGCAGTAACTTAACCGTGATCACCCATGCATTAGTACATAAAGTGCTGTTTGAAGGTAAGCGCGCCGTGGGCGTGCGTTACGAGCGTAAAGGCAAGACTCATGATGTGATTTGTAATCGGGAGGTTGTGCTATCGGCAGGTTCAATTGGTTCGCCGCATATTTTGCAATTATCTGGCATTGGCGCCGCGCAGACGCTCAAGCAAGCGGGTATTGCTCAGGTGCATGAACTGCCGGGCGTGGGGCAAAACCTACAAGATCATTTAGAGTTTTACTTTCAGTTTAAGTGCCTCAAGCCAGTCTCATTGAACGGTAAATTAGATCCGCTCAATAAGCTGTTTATTGGGACGCGCTGGATCTTGAATAAGTCAGGCCTGGGTGCGACTAACCATTTTGAATCTTGCGGCTTTATTCGCTCTAAAGCGGGACTGGAATGGCCCGACTTGCAATACCATTTCTTACCTGCAGCGATGCGTTATGACGGTAAAGAAGCGTTTGCCGGAGACGGTTTTCAGGTGCACATTGGCCATAATAAACCTAAGAGTCGCGGTGCGGTCACTGTGGTATCAGATGATCCTAAGGTGGCGCCGAGCATTCAGTTTAACTACCTGTCACACCCAGATGATATTGAAGGCTTTCGCGCCTGCGTGCGCTTAACTCGAGAGATCATTAATCAGCCTGCCTTAGATGAATATCGCGGCGAAGAGATCCAACCGGGCATGCATATTCAAAGTGACGATCAGATAGACAGCTTTGTGCGTAGCGCGGTGGAAAGTGCCTATCATCCGTCATGTACTTGTAAGATGGGTGAAGATGCCATGGCGGTTGTCGACAGTGACACCAAGGTGCATGGCGTGTCGGGATTAAGGGTGGTCGATTCATCGATTTTCCCCACAATCCCTAACGGTAACTTGAACTCACCGACGATCATGGTAGCCGAGCGCGCTGCCGATATTATCTTAGGCAAACAGACGCTTGCTCCCATCGATGCCAAGGTGGTATTGGCACCGGGCTGGCAAGATCAACAGCGCCAACGTGCGCCCAAAAGACAGAGTGCTTAACTAAGCACTTTCTAGGTTCACGGCCTACCTAAGTCAATTGACTGAAAGGCCCTGATTGTCAGGTTTAATTTTTAAGTGTTTGTATCAGGGATTTCATATCGTTAGCGCGATATTTAACGCCTGAGGGATAGTTGCAGCCTTTAGAAATTAATCCTTGGCGTTATATAAAACTAAAAAATGAGATAACTCTATGTTTTATCTAATATTGAAGGCAAGGAAATAGCAATGACGACATGGTTAACAATTGGCATTTTATTTACCTTTGCGGCCATCGCTTTGGTGATATACCGCTGGGGAAACATTAAGTGTGTTGGCGTTACGCCAGTGCGGACTTTTACTTTTATTGCGATTTTATTTACCTCTGGTTTGGATGTGGGCTTGATCATGTTCCCGCTGACCGAGTTTACCGGTTATGCCGATCTGGCCGCTAACCCTGAATATGGCTTTACCAATCCGCTGGCGATTGAGTTTGGCTTTTGGGCATTCCTTATCTGGGCATTTTACTTTTTAACTTGCTTCTATTTCTGTGTGATTGAGCCAAGGGTTAAATTCTTTGAGATCCCAGTGATCAAGTTTATTAATAATTTAGTGATTATTGGCACCTGTGCCTTTACCGCCTATTTATTACTAACCAACTTACCTTGGTATTTACCAGGGCTGGGTGATGGTGAAACCATAGTGAGTAGTTTCTACCTGATTGTGTTTGTAGTGATTGCCGCCGCTGTCTATTCGAGTACCAGCATCCGCTACGTTCGCACCCTTAGTCTTGCCAGCACCTGGATGTTTTTAGGGCTAATTGCACTGATGTGGGTGGGGGCCTTTATGTCGCCAGAGTCAGGTGTTGGCGAATTTGTCACTACCTTTGCGCTGCTTGGCGATTACTTTGGTAACTTGCACCATTTTGTGTTGCCGTTAAACGACTACCATGAATTCTACCTATTTTGGTGGTTTGCCTGGAGCATTATGATTGGTCAGTTTACCTCACGCTTTGTGGGGGGGATGAAAACCTATCAAGTGTTAATCGCCATGATGGTGTTTCCGTCTATCCCCATCGCTATTTGGTTTAGCGTGCTTTATTACTACAGCGCTAATGCCATTGCGACGGCAGGCTTTTACAATCTCGCCATGGTTGCGGTTGGCATCACCTTTGTTATCAACTCATTAGACTCACTAATCCGACTCTACACCGACAACCTTAACCTTACCGTACAGCGTTTGGGTAAGGCGCAATACATCATAGGTAATCTGGTATTGATGTGTGGGTTGACCTTACTGTTTAGCCTAGACTTCTTACAAATTCAGTGGGTTGGTGCGCTAGCCATCGCGCTTATCTTAGGTTGCTTTACTTATATATTGATGACCCATTATCAGAAAGTGGCCGAAATCGAGCGTTCACCGAAAGAGAACAAGATTGATTTTACTAAGATTGAACTTGCCAGTTAATCACTGGGTAAATCGTAACGTTAAACGATAAAAATAATAGGAAAAATGATGAACACCATGATAAAAAATAGAGTAAATCGTCCCATTAATACCGCCATCAAAAATATGGCTATTTTGGGGTTACTGGCTTTGCCTACATCGGCCTTTGCTGGGTTAAGTTCTACCGTTAATCTGGCCTCTGATTATACTTTTAACGGTGTTAGTCAGACCGACAATGGCCCAGCACTGCAAGCCAGCTTAGATTACGATGTCGACAGTGGTTGGTACGTGGGCGCGTGGGCATCAAATGTCGATTTTGGGGCCGGTGACGACACCTGGCTAGAGCTGGATTTTTACGGCGGTAAGTATATACAGTTAATCGAGCGAGTGTCACTCGATGCGGGTATTGCTTACTATACTTACCATGGCGACTCTTTCTCTGACGATTACCAATATCCGGAAGCTTACACTAAGTTTGGTTACGGCTCATCACTTGGACAAACTGAGTTAAATTTTTGGTATTCTTGGGATTATTTCGGTCTCGATGCTGGGCATTACATCATGATGGCCGCGCATACCTTTAGCATTGCCGAAGGTCACGATATTCGAGTCAGTCTTGACCGCTCAACGTCACTCGATGAAGACAAATATTTATGGAACGGCAAAGATGCGTATAATCATTATCGCGTCGAATACATGACCAGCTGGAAAGGCTTTGATTTTAACCTCGCCGCTGAAGATACCAGCATGGATACCGACACGAGTGATACCCGCGCGATATTGTCGGTTTCACGTACCTTTGCGTTTTAATCTATAGGGTATGTTTGCTGTGCTAAAGGCGACATTGATAGTTTTCGCTCGGCTAACGCTAACTGAGCGAATAAAAAGTATAGCCAATAAACGGCGGGGGCTAACCTCAGCCTAAAAGCGCAACTGGCGCTTATCATATCGGCTATTTTAGGGCTGATGGTGGCCAGTGAGTATGAAAGCAGAGCAACTGGTTAAGTTGTTCTGCTTTTTTTGACTGTGGCGCATGAGTCTGGGCGTGATTTCTGTTATGGTGCAGCTCAAATGAGAGGGGATTATGGAAAAGTACGAACAACTATTAATTTCACTGCGCCGCGTAATAAGAGCCATCGATATACATTCTCGGCAACTCAGTAAGCAATCGGGGTTAACGGGCCCACAGTTGATGGTGATGCAGAAAATTGCCCAGCTTGAAGTGCCGCTCGCCAAGCAAATTGCTCAAGATGTGGCGCTGAGCCCTGCAACGGTTGCTACCATCATCGAGCGATTAGAAACCCGTGGCTTAGTGACTCGAACCCGCAGTGAAACCGATAAACGTAAATTGCATTTGTCGCTAACCGAATCGGGTAAAACGATTTTGGGTGCGGCGCCTAAACCGTTGCAAGAACACTTTATTAAGCGTTATCAAAATCTTGAAGAGTGGGAGCAGAGTCAACTGTTATCTGCTGTCGAGCGTATCGCCTCGATGATGGATGCCCAAGAGCTCGATGCGGCACCCGTATTGCTAGTGGGGCAGATTCAAGCCGAAGAGTGAAACCTATAATGTGACAGGCCAATGAGTGTAGGTGTTATGTCCACCTTTGGTCTGACTACTTTAACGGGGCGCTTGCTCATTGGTTGATGTTATTTCTCGCTGTTGTGCTCGCCTCGCTTAACTCGCCACCATACTGTTCGCTCTCCTATCCTCACCAGATTAAAATAACCATTTAATAACAATGCATTGCCATGAAATCTATGATGGTGGTGTTTGTTATTTTTAATTTATCTGTGTACTCTCAATGTCGATTTTATAGAAGCAAGCTATTCGGTATATTGCGATAACAGGCTTGTAGTGGCAATGCAGGTGCAGTCTAACTGGTGTTAGTCGCGCATATGATAAATGGGAGTAGGGTGCTTAATTTAAACTCGGTGAACAAGACAACATCGTCTCGCGGCCTAACAATTAGTGACACAGCCTTAGTGCTCGAGGGCGGTGGGCTGCGCGCTATCTATACCGCTGGGGTATTAGACGCCTTTCTCGCTGCCGATGTTCATTTTAAGTATTTGGTTGGGGTCTCCGCTGGGGCGATTTATCCTGCGTCTTACCTGTCGCGTCAGCACGGGCGCAACCTTAAAATTCAGCAACACTATCTTGCCGATAAGCGTTATATGGGATTGAAGTATTTTTTACGTGATGGCAATTATGTTAATACCGATTTTACCTATCGGCGTATGGCCCATGAGCTCTTACCCTATGATTTTGAAGCCTTTCAACATGCTGACGCTGAATTTAAAGTCGGCGCCTTTAATTGCCTAACGGGTGAGACCGCATTTTTTGGTAAGTGTGATTTTGCCGAGCATGACACATTTTTAGAGGTACTTATTGCCTCGAGCAGTTTGCCGTTTATCTCTTCCCCCACCCTATTAAACAACACCCCCTATTTAGACGGCGGGATTGCTGCGCCTATCCCTTTGGCGCAAGCAAGAGTTGATGGTTATCAACGTCAAGTGGTTATTTTGACCCAAGAGCCAGACTATCGAAAATCAGCCTTTAAATTAAAGTGGTTAGCACAGCGCGTTTACCGTCGTTACCCTAAAGTGGCCGCCGCGATATTAGCCCGTCATCAAGTATACAATGACGCTTTAGCTGACTTGGCCGCCGCACAAGCAGCGGGCAGTGCGCTGGTATTACAGCCACAAACGTCTTTGGGGTTATCGCGTTTAGAGCGTGATGTGTCGAAAGTCGAGGCGGTGTATCATCGCGGCGTATCAGACGGTAACGCTTTTTTGCCTCAGCTGCTCGATTTTGTCGCTTAGGTTTTTGCTGCTTAGTTTTATTCAGTTTCTGCTCTATCGGATTTAAAGCCGAATGTATTATTTTTTAATCACTTGCTGTACTCATTATCAAACAGTATTTTAAAGTATTGTTAATGAATTTTAGGAGTGCAACCGATGGACAAAGGTAAGTTTCAGCAAGGGTTAGCGGTAAGGCGAGAAGTGATGGGCGATGCATTTGTCGATAGGGCGCTAAATTCAGCCACAGATTTTACCCAGCCACTGCAAGATCTGGTGACCCGTAATGCGTGGGGAGAAGTGTGGGTGCGAGAGGGGATCTCAAAGCAAACTCGCAGCCTTATTACCATTGCCACTTTGGCAGCACTAAAGGCGCCGACAGAGCTTAAAGGCCATTTAAGAGGCGCGCTACGAAACGGCTGCACAATTGCAGAGATCCAAGAGGTGTTACTGCACTCAACCGTCTACTGTGGCATGCCATCGGGTATCGAGGCATTTCGCGCCGCCGCCGATGCCATTGAGGCTTGGCAGATCGAGTGCTCACAAACGGATATAGAGTAACTTTAGACTGTGGCCATGCTGGCTTTAAGGCGCGTTTTGCCACAAGACTCTTAACCTAAAAATGATTAGCATGGTGGCAAGCGTATAGATAAGGCTGAGCGACACAGCTTAGCCTTAGTTGTCTCAATTTAATGAATACAAACCCACAAAATGGACTCTTTAACCAGTAATCTAGATACATGGAATAAGCACACGGCTATTCATATTAACGTTAGCTGCAACGGCGGCGTTTAATCTAGCCCTATAATCAGTGAGGCGTTATTGTGAAACAAAATATTGTCCATATTGCATTAGTCGTAAAAGACTATGATGAAGCGATCGATTTTTATGTCAACAAGTTAAAGTTTGATCTGGTCGAAGATACCTACCAAGCTGAACAAGATAAACGCTGGGTGGTGGTCGCGCCGCCGGGTTCAACTGGCATGAGTCTACTGCTCGCTAAAGCATCTAAACCTGAACAAGAGGCCTTTATCGGCAATCAGGCCGGTGGACGCGTTTTTTTATTCCTTAATACCGATGATTTTTGGCGTGACTACCATCACATGGTCTCTGTTGGGGTTAACTTTATTCGAGAGCCTGCAGAGCAAGATTATGGCACCGTCGCTGTGTTTGAAGATCTCTACGGCAACCGCTGGGATCTATTGCAATTAAAGCCAGATCATCCAATGGTATCAAGAACCGCATAACGACAATGGCTCAGATGAGCCTTAAGCATTAGATTGAACTGGTTATCGCGTCTCTTGTGGATAGGCGCCAGGTTCAAGAGAGGGTGAGAATGAAGCGGATATTAACCTGTATTCTATTGAGCTTAAGCCTATTGTCCTTGCCTGTGTGGGCCAATGATGCGCTTTTACAACAGGCTTATGAATCACAACAAAGTCATATTCAGGTGCAAGGCGAGGGCACAGTGATTCGTTTGTTAGCTGATGATAATAAAGGCTCAAGACACCAACGCTTTATTTTACGTCTTGATAATCGACAGAGTATTTTAATTGCACATAATATCGATATCGCCCCCAAGATCCCTAACCTAGCTATTGGCGACTTAGTGCAATTTTATGGCGAATATGCGTGGAATAAAAAAGGCGGCGTCATTCACTGGACGCACCAAGATCCTAAAAACCGTCACCCTCATGGCTGGTTAAAGCACAAAGGGATAAAGTACCAATGAGTGAGCGTTGCTCCTGTGTGCTGTTAAACCGTTACCGGCAACGCGAACATCGCCTCATCAACCATAAGCCTACCATTATCAATTAGGAAGATGCCGTGGAAGTAAATATTTATCAAGTTGACTCGTTCACATCTGAAGTCTTTAAAGGCAATCCAGCAGGGGTATGTATTACAGAGCAGAGTCTCGATAAGAGTACTATGTTGGCCATTTCAGGTGAGATGGCGGTGTCAGAAACGGCATTTTTAGCACTTGATACGATGCAATTACGCTGGTTTACACCAGACGTTGAAGTCAACTTGTGTGGCCATGGAACCTTAGCCGTTGCGCATATACTTAAAGAACAGGGGCGCAATCATGCTGGTGACATCATTGAGTTCAATACGCTATCGGGAGTATTACAAGCAGAGCTGGATAGCGATTGTATTCATCTATCGTTTCCCGCCCCACGGTTAAATATGAGCCGTGACATGGATCCTGCGCTTATTCAGTTATTAGGGATGACCGCAGAGAGTGTTATCGATTCTGGTACTTTTGATACTAAACACTTAATCGTGCTCGATAGTGAAGATAGCGTCAAGCGGCTTTCGCCTAATTTCGGCCGTCTAGCAGAGCTTCAAGGTCGTGGTGTGCTTGTCACGGCTAAATCAGACTCCGCAGTTGATTTTATTTCCCGTTACTTTGCGCCTTGGGTGGGGGTTAATGAAGATCCTGTGACGGGATCAGCCCATTGTGCCTTGTGTCTCTATTGGTCAGAAAAGTTGCACAAATCTCGTATGCAGGGGTTTCAGGCCTCTTCGCGAGGTGGCTATGTTGATGTTGAGCTGTTGGCATCAGGTTTGATTAAACTATCAGGTCAGGCGATTACGGT
The DNA here is from genome assembly GCF_059338445.1 of Shewanella sp. 492. Taxonomy (NCBI): domain Bacteria; kingdom Pseudomonadati; phylum Pseudomonadota; class Gammaproteobacteria; order Alteromonadales; family Shewanellaceae; genus Shewanella; species Shewanella sp. 492. The sequence goes on along the minus strand of NZ_CM181702.1, from coordinate 2,724,618 downwards.
ACTGAAAGGACAAATGAAAATCGCATAACATAGCATTAAGCACTAAAGATGAAACACAGGCGTCCAACGCGTGACATTAGGCTAGAACTGTTGCTGCTTGCGGGCGCCGTTAGATAATGATTTTTACCATGGAAAAGAATTACGTCATTCTTAGGTGCTGAAGTGATTAAGTATCGTCGTACTGTTGAGACTCATATCTCCTCACTCTTTATTATCGAAAGTATCGCAAGATTTTGATATTCAATCGTTATTGGAGTCAAAACCATCAATTAAGTTAATCGAGATAATGGGCTAGCACGATGGGCTTAGGTGATCAATGATGTTAATTATAAAAGTCATCAAAAATAACGCCGAATAAGCGATTGGGTGGCTTAATCTAAGGCGTAGTGATTACATCTGTATTATTGATGTAACCACTAAGCCCAAGTCCCGCACCAAAGACGTCGGTGTAAGAGTGGTCAACACGACACTCAACCTGACGCTAGTTTAGTGATACAGCTAATGTTACCCCGGCGATATAAACATGCATTGAGCGATGTGATCGCCCTGTGCTGCGCACGGTTAATCTCTGTTAAAGGTCATTCTCTTCGGTCCAATCTTTGAGTTTTTCTAATATCGCTAGTGCGGTGCGGCCAAAGTCGGTGATTTCATAAGTCACAGCAATAGGACGAGTACAGATGATCTCTCTGGTCACCAGCCCTTGGGCTTCTAGTTCTTTAAGGCGTTGATCGACCATTTTTTTACTGGCGCCTGCCAGCATGCGTGACAGTTCATTAAAGCGTACTGGGCCATCTTTTAAATGCCACAAAATGGATGCCTTCCACTTTCCGCCTAAAATCCGCATGCCGCGCTCGATCAGACAAGGTTGTTCACAGCTTGGTGAATTTATTTCTTTATCTTTAGTCATTGTATTTAGTCATTGTATTTAGTCATTGTATTTAAACTATTATTTTTAATATTGTCGTTAAAATATGGGCGGTTACTAAAAGTATACTGGTTGCTTTAATTTACCACTCTAGCAAACTATGTCTCAATCACCAAAGATAATGTATCTGGCATGAGCCTAAGTTAATGCCTTTGAAGGAAACCAATTGATGTCTATGCTCACCTCTTACAACCCAATCGATCAACAAGCGCTCGGTGAGGTTGCCATTACCACTCTTGCACAAATGCCTTTGCGAGTTAAACGGGCACAAGCCGCGCAGCGCTCTTGGGGGCAATTATCCTTAAGCGCGCGGCAGCAAAAAGTGGTTCAGGCATATGCCAATCTCACAAAAGTCCAGCCATCACTGGCATTATTAATCAGTAAAGAGATGGGTAAAGATCATCGTAGAGCGAGTTATGAAGCCGCAGGCACGGTACAAAATGCCGAGTATTTTTGCCAAGAGATTGCCGCTGCGCTAAAGGCTGAGCCTTTAGGGCGCGGCGCCGAGTTGCAATACCGACCTTTAGGCGTGGTTGGAGTGATTTCTCCATGGAATTATCCGCTTGCGATGGCGAACAACTTGTTGCTTCCTGCGCTAATGGCAGGTAACAGCGTGATATTAAAACCATCAGAGGAAACCCCTTTGGTGGCAGACTTATTTGTGAACACGTTAAATGAGGTGTTGCCCGAAGGCCTATTGCAAATTGCCCATGGCGGGGCGGAAACGGGGAAGGCTTTAGTCAATGCCGATATTAATATGGTGGCCTTCACCGGCTCGCTTGCTGCGGGTAAACACATAATGGCGTCAGCGGCATCTTCATTAAAACGCTTAGTCATGGAGCTTGGCGGAAATGATCCATTAATCGTCATGGCAAGCGCGGATATTGATAACGCGGTGCAGTTTGCTGTGGCGAGCTCCTTTGAAAATGCGGGGCAGATGTGTACCTCGACCGAGCGTATCTATGTCGATGCTCGTATTGCCGATGAATTTGAGCAAAAAGTGGTGGCTCTAGCTAGCCGTTATCGCGTGGGGGCTTGGGATCAGGCTAATGTGAACATTGGGCCGATAGTCAACCATAAGCAGCATCAGAGCGTGGTGGCACAGCTTATCGATGCTCAAGATAAAGGCGCCCGATTCCTACTCGGTCAGGCGCATTATGAGCCACCATTTATACAGCCAACGGTAGTGGCCGATATCACCGCCGACATGCAATTAGAGCAAGAGGAAACCTTCGGCCCAGTTGTGGCCATTAGCCGCTTCACTGATATATCTCAAGCGATTGAGCGAGCGAATGCCACTCCTTATGGGCTGGGCGCATCTGTGTTTGGCGGTGTTGGCGCCGCGGATGTAGCCGAGCAGCTGCAAGCGGGTATGGTGGGGATTAATCAGGGCGCTGGTGGTGTCGGACCATGGGTTGGGGCTAAACAAAGTGGCTTTGGTTTTCATGGCACGGCTGCTGGGCATCGCCAATTTGCGCAGGTGAGAGTACTCAGCCGATAACGCGGTTGGATAATATAAGCCAATTGTTACTTATCAAATTGATATTAATGATATAGATGAAAATTGTTTGCCAGTGATGCGCCGCTTAATCACCGCAAAATTAACTGTAATTCGAGATAAATATGAAACCTGAAAATAAGCCAGAATCGTTTTTTGTTGCCGCCTTTGAGCCAGGGGCTGAACATCCGGCGTTGCCTGCATGGGGAAACTCTGCTGCTAACCCGGCCATGTTAAGCCGTGACTTTGATATTAGCCAGATCATGCGCCGCGAGTTAACCCATGTCCCCGGGGCGTTTCAGTTACTAAATGTATTGTCTAAGGATGAATGCGCGAGATTGATTGCGCTCAGCGAGCAGCTGGGCTTTTTACCTGACGCCGCAGTATCACTGCCGCGCAGTGTTCGTCATAACGATAGCTTAACTTGGGTCGTTGATACTCATACCGATGGCATAATTTGGCAACGAGTGGCACATCTGATGGACGATAGGCAGGGGATTTTTAACGGTGCGACGGCGTTAGGCATCAATGCGCGGTTTCGTTTTTATCGTTATAGCCAAGATGACTATTTCAAACCTCACTCGGATGGTGCTTGGTCGGGTAGCCGCATTATCGACAACCAACTTGTTGCCAATGCCTACCCAGATCGTTTTAGCCAAATGACCTTTTTAATATTGTTAAGTGATGACTTTGAAGGCGGAGAAACCCGCTTTATGGTCAACGCTAACGATGCCGCTAAACCGGCTAAAGCCGGGGATGAGGTGGCCAATGTCGATGTCAGAACCCCAGGCGGTAGCGTGTTATGTTTCCCACATGGCATGCATCCAATGCACTGTATTCATAGCTCTGTGGCGATAACCAAAGGGGTAAAATATATCATTCGCAGCGATGTGTTATTTAGCCTCTAACTGCCCTAGTCTTTATATCGGCTAAGCCTAAGTGAAGCCCGATTGGCCTCACTTAGGCTGTGATCAGCGGCGGTGCTGCGCCGTTACTCAGCTGATTAACCCGCAGTACAGCAGTCAATTTGCCCTTAGTGACTTACAGTAGTTACTTACATTACCGACTTACATTACTGCATTTACCTTGTAGCACTGATATTCGTGCTGAGGCTGAGTCACTTGTTAGTACTTACCTGAGTTAACCGCTTGAATCGAGGGGCGTTGCTCAATTTGATTTAGCCAAGCGATGAGGTGTATTTGAGCCTCATCAGGGGTTATTTCAAGATGTTTGATAAAGCTCAGAATGACATAAGCGGTAATGTCGGCGACCGAAAAATGTTTGCCAGCGATATAGGGCTGCTTGCTGAGCTGAGTGTCGAGTGTGGGCAGAAATTCGATGACGCGTTGGCGTGACTCTTCCCCCCAAGCTTCGATGCAGCGCTCACGGTCTTGGTAAATCTTAGTGATATTTCTAAAGGCCTGAAACGCGACGAATAAACCTTGTAGCTCACAGATACGTTGCCACATCTCAATTTGGGCTTTCTCAAGTGCAGCGTTGCCAAATAGCGAACGCGGCGCTGGATAGATCTCGTCAAAGTAGCGACATATGGCTATGGACTCACACAAGGTTTGTCCATCATCAAGCTGCAGCACCGGAATACGACCGTTGATGCTAAGCGCCTTAAATTCAGGGCTGAGGTTGTCGCCAGCACGTATATTGACCGTTTCGCGCTCAAGTTCAATTCCCATCTCGTTAAGGAAAATATTGACCCGCCTCGCACTCGGGGTCATGGCTAGTTCATATAGCTTCATCGTTCCATCTCCTGTTGTGCACTATTTCGCGCCTTTAATCAGCGGAATGCCGTTGGTTCCGACAGGTATGTATACCGTGGTGTGATTGGGCGAGTCAGCCATTTTCATTTGGGCATTAATGGCTTCATGTTGCAAGTAATTGGGGGTCAGGGTGGTGTTGATGATCTTTTGCGCCTCAGCGATACCTTTCGCTTCTTCTATGCGGATCTCGGCATCTTTTTGCGCAATCTCTTTTTGGGTTTCTTTCTCAGATAATAACTGCTGCGCAGCCAGCTTTTTCTCAACCGCGATCGCCACAATCTCAGGATAGTTGATATTGCCTATGACCACGTTTCTAAGCTGAAACGGTGAGGTTTTAAGATAGCCTTTGAGGTTTATCTCGACCGCTTCGGCAATTTTTGAGCGGTTTTCTTTTAGGGCAACACTATCGTAGTGCTGCACTTCATCGCGGACATAGGTCCTGAAGGTTTCACGGACAAAACGGATATACCAGTTTTCTGCGCCATACTGTTCAACCACGTCTTTGACAGAGCCAGCTTTAATGGCGATGACCGCATGAAAATTAAAACTGATGTTGAGATCATCATTGGCCAGTATGTTAAAGCTTTCGGTGTAAGTATTGGGCCGCATATCGATATTAATGATTTCGTTGCGCCACAATGATACGCCATAGTTACTGGGGCCTATCAGGCTGCCACGATATCCACCAGAGCCAAAGATCCTAGGTTTTTCGAAGACATAACCTTCTTCACCTGCCGGCGTGTTTGGGTTGGTACAGCCTGATAGTGAGGCGCTGACCAGGCCGATGGTCATTAATGTCGTTAGTGGTTTTGTGATCGTTTTAGTCGTTAACCGCTTGTTCATCTAATATCCCTATTTTTTTAATAATCTAAATCCAATGCAAAGCAAAGGTAACCCATAAGCTTGTTGGCGTGGCTAAATTGCTTGGCGCACCACACATCAAAATTGTCGGCAAATAGTTGCTCTGTGCTGATGGTTTTGATGGCGATAAAGTCTTTGCGCTTAAGCTCATCAATCATAGGGTGGTCTTTATCAAATCCTTTCGGTGGCCTGATTAGACTGTCGCCCTCCATGGCGAAACCGGCATCAGCCAGTTGCTTTAAGGCTTGTTTATAGGCATTGGGGTTGTCAAGGATACAGCTACGAATGTGGTTTAGCGCCTTGCTGTCAGGGTGCCAAATACCAGCGCCGATAAAGCAGCCTTCGTTGGCAATATGCAGGTAAAAACCCGGTGCATGCACATCCTTGCCTTGGAAGTGGCGAAACTGGATACCGACATTGATTTTATAGGGGGTTTTATCTTTGCTAAAGCGGGCATCGCGTTGGGGGCGCATTAGGCTGCCGCCGACCTTTTTGGCCACCGCCGTTAGGCGAGGCGATAGCTGTTGAATGTGCGGCGCCATCGCTGCAATAAATTGCAGTGCAGGGGTGCGCACCTTATCTTCATAGTCGGCTTGATTGGCCTTAAACCAGTCGCGATGGTTGTTCGCTTCAAGTTGAGCTAAAAAGGCGAAGGTGTCTGGCGTAAAGGCTGGCGCAGGTGCGTTGCTGCTAACTACTGTCATAATAAATTGATTACTAATAAAGCCCTGATAATGGGATAAAAATACCATATCTTTTACTAAAGTGTTAATCGAACCTTGGCCAAGATGGGGGCTGGGCATATTTAGTCGCCAAGCGGATTTATGCTATAGTCGCCGCCAATTAATCATGCACTTAATCGCGCTGCGCCATTGGCATAGATAGCGACGCATGAGGGTTAAGTGCAATAGATAGGCACATAAGTGTTTGCTCAAATGAGCTGGAGGGGTAAATGAAAATTTGGGTCGATGCCGACGCATGTCCTGGGGTGATAAAAGAGATGCTATTTCGCGCAGCCGATCGCGCCGAAATCGAGGTGACCTTAGTGGCGAATCACGCAATGCGCATTCCGCCGTCACGTTTCATCAATTTAGTGACCGTTTCGTCAGGCTTTGATGTGGCCGATGATGAGATAGTCAAACGCTTAAATGCAGGCGATTTGGTGATCACCGCCGATATTCCACTAGCCTCAGAGGTGATAGATAAGGGCGGCTTTGCGTTAAACCCAAGAGGCGAGCTATATACCACGCAAAATATTAAATCGATTCTTAATATGCGTGATTTTATGGACACCATGCGCGCCAGTGGCGTACAAACGGGAGGCCCCGCGGCGATAGGCCAAAGTGAGAAACAGGCCTTTGGCAATCAGCTTGATAAGTTTATCACTAAGCACCATAAGCGTTAAGCTCATCACCTTGGCCGTTTAAGCTTGCATAGCTTATCGGCTGCTACCTAGCCTTTAGTCAACCGTGTGAAATAAAAGATTTAACCTAGCCATTAGTCGTTATTTTACGGCAACAATGTTATCTTTTTGTAAACACGATGCGCTAGGACTCAATATGGACCCCCAACTTGTTGAAATAAAGGATTTCGTCTCTTTTACCTTAGCGATTATTGCGCTATTTATCGGTAAAAATATCATTTCACGTTATGAGCTGCTGCGTAAATACAGTATTCCAGAGCCTGTGGTGGGGGGCTTTGCCTGTGCGGCGATTGTGGGCATTCTCTATTATGGCTTCGATCTGCAGATTGAGTTTAACCTCGATGTTCGTGATATCTTACTGTTGTACTTCTTTGCGGGTATTGGTCTTAAGGCTGATATCGCTACTCTGTTGAAAGGTGGTAAGCCGTTACTGATTTTACTGCTGCTCTCCTCCAGCTTTATCTTTATTCAAAACGTGATGGGCGTCAGTGTCGCGACCCTATTTGGTCTCGATCCTAAAGCGGGATTAATGTCTGGGTCTATTGCCCTCATCGGTGGCGTGGGGACCACCATGGCGTGGACGCCCACTTTTGTTGAAGAGTTAGGTATTGCCAATGCGGCTGAGCTCGGGATAGCGTCTAATACGCTCGGTTTAATCTCTGCTTGTATGATTGGGGGGCCGATCGCGGCTTATTTAATGAAACGTCACCACCTTAAAGCCAGTGGCGATGATGAGCTTGATATTGGTACTAGCCATCAAGAGAATAGCCAGCACATGCAGGTCGACTATTTTGGGGTATTACGAGCGTGGTTATGGCTCAATGTCACCCTCATCATGGGTTATTTTATCGATGTTGGGTTAACGGGGTTTGGGCTTAAATTACCGTTATTTGTGAGCTGTTTACTGGCGGGGATTATCCTTGGTAATAGTGGTCGATTTTATCTTGAGCGCAAGGGGCGAGCGCAAAGTGCTTATATCCTTGAGGCTGGCCGGGGCTTAACCTTGATCCAAGATATTTGTTTGGGGATGTTTTTAACCATGGCATTGATGAGCCTAAAAATATGGGAACTTGAAGGCAGTTTACTGTATATCTCGACGGTGATGGGCTTACAGGTGCTGTTATCTGTGATGTTCACCATCTTCGTGGTGTTTCGGGCTATGGGCAAAGATTATGAATCTGCGGTGATATGCTCAGGTTTTGGCGGTGTGACATTAGGCTCAACCGCTACCGCGATTGTCAATATGACCGCGGTGACACAGCAATATGGCGCCGCTCACCGCGCCTTTATTATCGTGCCACTGGTGTGTGGGTTCTTTATTGATATTATCAATGCGATGATCATCAATATGTTTGTAAATTTTTAAGGCTTTACTGACGGATTTAAGAGGGAGAATCATCTCCCTCTTGCTGACATTATAACAGTTGTTGGGTGATCAATTTTAGCAGGTAAGTTTCGCGTTCAATCGACATCCCTTTTTTATTGCTATGGGCCATAGTGTGCTCGTTATGGGCGATTGCATCATGGATGTTAATCCACACCGGATACATGCCATTTTGGATCTCATGGGCTTCAAGCTTAGTGTCTCCTAGGGTTTCACCAATGGAACACACAAAGCAAAATGACTCCATATGAACAAAGTCAAAACCATCTTTATACCAAGGACGGTATTCTTCATAGCGGCCAAATTCAGACACAATTTCAATGGTGTGCGCGCCAGTTTCCTCTTCGAGTTCACGAATCAAGCCTTGGCGGATATCTTCGCCTTCATCCACTCCGCCGCCGGGAATACTGTAATCGTGATAACGCTCGGTATATAGCATCAAAATTTGTTCGCCGCGTAAAATGATGCCGCGCGCAGCCTGGCGATGAAAACCTTTCGCGTTCGTTTGTTGGTTGTTAAGAGCAGCATGGGTGGATGATTTTAATAAGCGCATAGGACGTTAGGCGAAGGTCAATTATAAAAAAGGCGCCGATTATAGCGTTAATGGGGGAGCGATGACATCTTTATACCGATGAGGGTTAATAGCCCATGCTCAGCATTTGTTGGTTATCTAATGTCGCTATCGCTGTTGGCTCAATGTGGTTAAGTGTAGTGAGCATCGCCTTGGCGACGACATCTGCTTTTATGGGGCGATATTGAGCTAGCTTACCCAGCATTAATGGGGCGATAAGTGGCATGATATGCTGGCCAATATCTTCAAGTATCCGACTGTGATCGCGCTGGCCTAACAGCAGACTCGGTTGTACCAACAGTAGGGCTTTACTTTGCTCTACTGCCCAAGTGGTGAGTTTAAGTTCGGTTTTTCCTTTGACTCTGTTGTAAAACACGCGGCTGTTGGCATCGGCTCCCAGTGCCGTGATGACAGCCGTTTTGTTAGCATTACAGCACAGGGTGAATTGAATTACCGCGTCGTGGTCAACCGCGGCAAAAGCTGCTTTACTGCCCGCTTGTTTTATTGTGGTGCCAAGACAGCAAAACCCATGGTCAATAGGGAAGGGGGGCGTGAGTTGCGCAAGCATATCAAGCTCAATTGACTGAAATATTAATTTTGGATGCTCCAAAGCAGGCGCGCGTCGGCCTAATACCCAGATTTTTTGATATCTTTGATCTGCAACAAGGCGCATTAATAGCGCGTTACCCACTAATCCAGTTGCGCCAATAATTGCAGCATTCATATTGCGGTCTCGGTAACGCTCCGGCTGTTGTTAGCGTGATGAGTTATGCGATTACATCCATCTCAAGTTCAATGTCGGTGCAGCCTTTTTTACAAAAAACGCCGTATTTACCACTGGCTTGCTTATCGGTTGGTACAACCAATTGCAGTGGCTGCTTACACTCTTCACACAGCACGGTATTGCCTTTGAACAGGCGTTTGATCAAATTTTTTTGTTCATTAAAGGATTTGGCGGTGGTTTTATTGATGGCTGAAAAATCCAGTTTCTGGGTCTTCGGGGCGCTATTCTCGCTCATATTTCTCATTCGTCGTCGGTCAATCGTTGCGCCAGTATATTCAGTCTTGCTATAACACTAAAGTCTTTCTGTTTAATCCGCTACCTGAGTGGTTAATTATTCACATTGATGACAGTTTACAGCGGCTATTTATCAGGTTTCTCTGATACCTCATCATCCTCAAATATAGTGGCTTAATAACATAGCCCTGCACAAAAATAGTCCTACACAAATACGCGTTAACACATCGCCGTTAGCAAAATCACTCGCAATCGACTTTTCATGGTGAGATTAACAGGCTTATGGGATAGAGTTAGCTCAACGACTGTTTTACGGCTGCTATGCTTTAACCATAAAGTGGATGCCGACTGTTAGTATAATGAGGTGCGTGGCGATGGGGTTTTTTAATATGCTCATCATATTCAGCATAACCATAATGATGACGTTGTCTGTTATGGCTAATCCCAGTAGCGTCGAACAACTTAAAAGCGCTATGGGTGGCGGCAATGCTGAGCAGCCCGATGAGATATTGTCGGTCGTCAGTATTCATTACCCACCCTTTACCATGAGATCGATTGATGGCGATAATGGCTTATCCTATACTCTGCTTCGTCAGGCGTTAACGGGCGCACATATAAAAGTTAAGACGTTAACCTATCCCCCTGCACGAGCCGAAAAGTTAATCGACAGCGAGCAGTGGTGTGCCAGTTTTTACCCGCCTACCTTAGCATCTAAGCGCGAGGTGTTAGTCGGACTATCAGATCAACTGGTTCATTTGGGCTTACTTAGAAAACGGCAAAATAACCGTTTTCGATGGCAGGATTTATCCGAATTAAGCGGCAAAAAAGTGGCTTATTTTCGTGGTTCATTAAAACCCTCAGGGATGGGGCAAGCGATGCTTGATGCTAACATGAGTATTTTTGATGTCGAAACCATCAAGCAAGGGGTGCAGTTATTGATTAAAGGCAGAGTCGACTACGCTTTTGCCGATAACATTTCGACCAAGGCGATATTCGAGCAGTTAGATATCGATGCGCAGGAATATCAATTTTCAGAAACCTTGTTGAAAGATGTGCAAATAGGAATTTGGCTTAATCTTGAATGCGCGACTGCACGAAAAGCCTATCAATATTTGTTATCTAAAGGCTATGTTGTCGTCACGCCAGATAATGGGCGGTAACGGTGGATGGCTTGTCCTGACGGTGGGGCTGTGTGAAAATATCGGCTCATTTTGGTTAACTCAATATCGCTATGTCATCTAAAGCCAACCTAACTCAAGAAAGTCAGCGCCAAGACGGTACTCCTCGAGCGAATCAAGCTGGGAGCGGCGAATCGCAAGCAAGCCCTTTAGCGGAGGCGAGCGATGAGATGAAACTGGCGGTGGATTTGATCTACTTGCTAGAGACGCATGCCATTGACCCACAAGTTGCGCTGGACGCACTCGCCATTGTCAGTGCCGATCTGCGGGCTAAAATTGCCGCCAGTGAGGAGTAAGGCGCTGGGGTCAATCAGCGACCCATAAAAAAGCCACTGTTTTAATCGAACAGTGGCTTTTTAGTGCAAGGCTTTGGCTTATCGCTGTGGGCTATTGCTGCTGGCAGGAACTCGCCATGCTATTTGGCTCGTTTGCATCGAGTATCAGTTAGAGGCGGGCTTTGCTTACCTTGCCCATCGGCCAGCAGACACTGGCCGTCTTTTATTAATAACTGCACAATGCGCGGCGATTCATAGTCACGCCCCATAATAAGCACGCCGTTGGCATCCTTATGCGCTAGGCGTGCTAGTGTCAGGTTGGGGTTTTGAGTAAAAGCCCCTGCAGCCAGAGTCACCTTTTGCATCTGCAGCAGGGTGGCAATAGTACGCTCTAATTCTAAGGTGCTGGCGGCACTAGGTTCAACGATAACTGCTGGCAAGGCTTCGGCCTGACTGTCATCGGCTTGTAGGCTACAGCCTGCAAGCAGCAAGTAAGTCATCAGCCACCAGCTATGGCGAGTAAGAGGGTGAGATTTAGCATCAGCTTGCATCTGTACTCCTTATAACCCAGTAGGCCAAATACGGTTATTACGTAGCTTACTTTGCATCCGCGTGTCTTCGAGGGTAAACCCTTTATCGATAAAGGGTGCCTGTACGGCGGCTCTGGCCATTGATGTGCTCACGGCTGGGCAGCGGTTATTGTCGCGATAAAAAAGTGCGGCGGATAACAAGCGCTCTTCAGTATTACCGAGCGGCTGGCTAAAGTCATCATTAAGGGCGCAACCTGGAAGATCGCTGGCTAATGTAGGGTTACTACTGGGGACAAATCCGTCCGAGTAATCGCCGAAGCCTTTGTCGTTGATCCCTTTAAATTGCACGCTAAAGTAGGTGGTATCACAGTTCGGCGTTGGATAAAAACCATAAGGTTTACCGCAACTGGTGCCGCCGATTTGGATCACCTCAATATCGATGCCGCGCAGGCCATTCATTAAGGCTTCACTGGCTGAGCAGGTGTTATTGGTGGTAAGTACAAACACCCGTTGTAGATTGAGTGACGGCAGGGCTTGTCCGGCCCCAAGTGAGCTGGGATCAAAGCCGATGCTCTGGTCGATAAAGGGGATAGGGGTTAAGGCATCACCCGTCACCGGATCGCGAGTAGGGTATTTGTCGTTAAAAGTGAGTCGTTCAAAGGTGCGATTTTGGGTCGCTTGCTCACCGGCAATCATGTAACCCAATTGGCTTGCTAGGGCGAGTAAGCCGCCGCCGTTATAGCGTAAGTCCAACACCAGATCTTGTACATCAGAATTCTTTAAGCCGTTGATGGCATCAACCAATTGACCCTCTGCAGTGGCGATATGGGCGTTAAATTGGATATAGCCGACATTGCCGCTAAATGTGGGGATGGCGCTGGCAATAGGCACTGGTGTCGACACCACGCTTTTGGCGGTTAAAGTGACATTGCGGGTCTCGGTGGCGCCTAAGTCGAGTACGCCAAAGTCTGTCTGTTTGCCTGACACACTAGGGAATAGACCGGCATTAAGAATGTTGATTGAGTCGCTGTCATTCGCATCTTTAATACTGACGCCATCCACACTGACAATCACCGCGCCGCGGCCGATACTGGCCAACGCCGCTGGAGAGTTGGGCTCACTAAAGGTGACGGTGACTTTTCTATCCACCCCGGCACTGGCCTGCTGTAAGTATAAATTAAAGCCGTAACCTAACGACGCTCCCGCCTGGTTTAATTGCTCCCACTCGTCGCTGGGCATGGCGAAATGGAACTGATCTTTGATGTTGCCAGATGCCGATAATTCATCGGTTTTAAGCAGGTCAAAGTACTCGAGCACCGTATAAGGTGCGGGATCTCTATCGATGATTTCGTCATACCATAAATAGGTGTCGTTACTCCATGAACGCAGCCACAGCTTTTCATTGAGTGCAGATCCCGTTTGGTCTGCAATGCATTGGTTTGCCAGTTGGGCATAAGGGGTGAACTCACCCTCAACCCAGGTCAAAGCGCCGTTATTGTTGCCCGTATCGCTAGTTCCACCAGTGAGATCAATAGTGTTACCACTGCCGCCTCCACCACATGCGGTCAAGAACAGTGCCGATAGTAATAAGCTTGGCAGTCGGTGTTTAATGGATAACGTCATAAATAATCCTTTATTGTCTATTAGTCGTTGTTACTAGGACGAAATTCTACAACTCATCAGGGCTTAAAACAATTCATTAACAAGTGTTTCATCTTTTGGTGAGGATTTCGTGCTAAATGGACAAAGGCTGTGCGAGTGGGCTTGTCGTTTGTTTGCAATATTAATAGCATATGATTTAATGAGTTGTCGCCACGGGTATGCTGTGGTGCTACCTGCACTCGGTGGATGATGTGCGTTAAGGACGATTAACTGTGATGACCTATTATCTGTTCGACATGATTGCCGCGCTCTGCTTTTTTAGTTGCTGGGCGGGCTATAGCCGATTTGCACGCATTAAGGCTAAATCAAGCAATTGTATCGCCAAATGCATGCATCAACATCGTATTCATTGGATGAACCAGTTAGTGGGCCGTGAAGTGCGGGTGGCAGAGGCAGCATTACTGGCCAATTTAGAGCGCAATATTACTTTTTTTGCCTCGACCACCATGCTAGTGCTCGCTGGCGTACTGACCCTATTTGCCCAAGTGGAGCGCTTAGAAGCGGTGATCGCATCGATACCCTTGACGGCGCCGCCCGAGCACTTACTGATCCAATTGAAACTGACGTTATTGGCATTTATTTTTGTGATGGCCTTTTTTCAGTTTACCTGGTCGATGCGCCAATATGGCTTTTTAAACGTGATGATTGGGGCAACGCCAGTGGATAAAAGTGGTACTAATAAGCCGTTGCAAGACTATGCGTTGCAGATGGCCAGAGTGCAAGATCGCGCCGCCCATGCCTATAACTACGGTTTGCGTTCCTATTATTTTGCCATGGCGGTGTTATGTGGCTTCTTTCACCCCTTGCTGTTTATTGTGGCCAGCCTTGTGGTGGTGTATACCCTCTACCGCCGAGAGTTTAAATCTAAGGCGGTGGTGGCGATTACTGCAGGCATGCAGATCCTTGATGCCGAGCAGCTTGCTCACGATAAATCACGTGCACAATGATGCGGCCCCGTAGCATGGTTGGCATACAAAAAAATGGCTAATGATTGAGTATCGTTAGCCATTTTTATTGCTATTACAGCCGATTATATTGTCTAGCGACTGGCCTTTTCTAATGCCTGTGCCACATCGGCAATAATGTCGTCAATATGCTCAATGCCCACCGAGATACGTACTAAGTCCTCAGATACCCCCGCCTTCGCCAGTTCGGTAGCGTCAAGCTGCCTGTGCGTGGTGGTGGCGGGATGACAGGCTAAGGACTTTGCATCGCCGATATTGACCAAACGTAAGATCATCTGCAACGCGTCGATAAAGCGCCCGCCTGCGGCCTTGGCTTCCTGTGGTGACGAGGCTTTAATGCCAAAACTAATAATGCCCGAGGCTTTGCCGCCAGTGATTTTATGGCAGTTATCACGATAGGGGCTCTGCTCCAATGCGCCGTAATTGACCCAAGCTATCTGCGGATGCTGGCTGAGATATTGCGCTAAAGTGAGTGCGTTACTGCAATGGCGTTCCATTCGCAGCGCCAAGGTTTCTAGCCCTTGCAGTAGCAAGAAGGCGCTTTGCGGAGCGAGCGCCGCGCCGGTATTTCTCAGTGGCACTACTCGGCAACGACCAATAAAGGCGGCAGGACCAAAAGCCTCGGTATAGACAACGCCATGATAAGAGGGATCGGGTTCGTTGAGCACGGCAAAGCGTTTGGGCTGCGCAGCCCAGTCAAATTTACCCGAGTCAATAATGGCGCCGCCAACCGTGGTGCCGTGGCCGCCAATGTATTTGGTGAGCGAATGCACCACAATATCGGCACCAAATTCAAATGGGCGACACAGCACAGGTGTTGCTACGGTATTATCGACGATAAGCGGCACTCCATGGCGGTGGGCGATGTCGGCTAGGCGTTCGATGTCGACAATATTACCGGCCGGATTACCAATCGACTCGCAAAATAAAGCCTTGGTATTGTCATCGATGAGTGCGGCTAAGCCGTCAAAATCATTAAACGCCGCCATGCGAACTTCAACCCCTTGGCGCGGCAGTGTGTGGGCAAACAGATTATAGGTGCCGCCATAGAGCTGGCTGGTGCTAACAATGTTGTCGCCGACCTGAGTTAAGGCTTGGATCGCATAGGTGATGGCGGCCATTCCCGAGGCCACAGCAAGGGCGCCAATGCCCCCTTCGATTGCCGCCAAGCGTTGCTCTAACACATTAGTGGTGGGGTTCATGATGCGGGTGTAGATGTTGCCAGCCACTTTTAAGTCAAACAGGTCGGCACCATGCTGAGTGTCATCAAAGGTGTAGGAGGTGGTTTGGTAGATGGGAACCGCCGCCGCTTTGGTGGTCGCTTCTGACTCATATCCATGGTGTAGTGCTAATGATTCGAGTTTCATCTTATGGGTTCCTATTCCTTTGAGTGAATGAAGAACATAGCACTTGGCCATCTGGATGTCTAAATGTTTTTTTGGACATATTGTCTGGGGTCATCAGCAAGCTGACTTTCAACATGGCGATGTCGCGTAATGACTCGTTTGTGGGACATATTGGCGAGTTTACTTACCTGCCTTACGAGATTTTTAAGCACTAAAAGCGCTTTTTATTGTTATAAAACTACATTGTTAGGTCAGAGTGTCGAAGAGGCCACATTATTTACCGATCTAGATCACGTTATGCGCTAAAGCTGCGTTGCTTAGTTACCAAACGGTGCCGGAGTGTGACTTTACTATCGGTATTTTAGTTAACAATCATTTACTATTGAGTATCCCAAAATTTTAATGGTTGATGTTTGCGATGGCAGGTTTCTCAGACAAGATTAAGACAATCAAGAAGGGCTTAGATGTGCCCATCGCCGGTGAGCCAAGGCAAGAGATTGAAACAGCAGCGTTTCCTACTAAGGTGGCCCTGCTGGGTGAAGAATATGTGGGGTTAAAACCCACGTTACTGGTTGAGGTTGGCGATAGCGTCAAGCAAGGTCAGCCCCTGTTTGAAGATAAGACAACCCCTGGTGTGCTATTCACCGCGCCCGCCAGCGGCGTGGTGGTCGAAATTAATCGTGGTGAACGTCGTCGCCTGCAATCTGTGGTGATTGCGGTTGAAGGTGATGACAAGCTTAGGTTTGAATCTTTCAACGACTTGAGCCAAGTAAGCCGCGAAACGGTGCAGCAAAACCTCGTTAATAGTGGTTTGTGGACGGCGCTCAGAACGCGTCCTTTTTCTCGTATCCCTCAGCTTGATAGCCAACCAACGGCCATTTTTGTCAATGCCATGGATACCAATCCGTTGGCAGCCGATCCGCGCATTATTATTGCCGAGCAGCCACAAGCGTTTGCCGCAGGTTTAACTGTGCTCGGCTATCTAACTGATGGCCCAATACATCTGTGCCATGATGCAGGTGAAGCAATGCCTGGCGCTGACTTACCTAAAGTAACCAGTCATCGCTTTGCCGGAGTACATCCTGCAGGCTTAGTGGGTACTCACATTCATTTTATTCAACCCGCGAGTATCGAAAGGCCGGTATGGCACCTGGGTTACCAAGATGTGATTGCTTACGGCAAACTGTTTTTGACCGGCGAGTTATACACCAGCCGAGTGGTGGCCCTTGGTGGCCCAATGGTGGCAAATCCGCGTTTACTGCGCACTCAGTTGGGCGCTCAGCTAAGCCAGTTAGTGCAAGGTGAAATGAAGCCCGGTAATAACCGTATCGTTTCAGGCTCTATTCTTGCAGGTCATACTGCCGATGGTCCTCACGATTATCTCGGTCGCTTCCACCAACAAATTGCTATTTTGGCCGAAGCAGAAGGCCAACAGCTGCTGCCATGGGTACGCGGTGGCTCAAACAAGTTCTCTATTACTCGCGCCGTGACGTCACGCTTTAAAGGTGCTAAGCGGCTGTTTAATTTAACCACTCAGGCGGGTGGTTCACACCGTGCGATAATGGCATTTGGTCAACTTGATCGCGTTATGCCACTGGATATTTTGCCCACACTATTAATGCGCGACCTTGTGGTGCGTGACACAGACGAAGCGCAACTCTTAGGGGCGTTAGAACTCGATGAAGAAGATTTGGCATTGTGTACATTTGTCTGCCCGGGCAAATATGATTTTGGCCAAGAACTGCGCATCTGCCTAGATATTATTGAGAGGGAAGGGTAATGAGTAAGCCAAATAACACGCCTGACAAACAAACTGACTACTATGCCCATGGCGAGTCAATGCGCAGCTATTTTCGCTCCTTGCTCTATGCCAGTGGTCGCAGTACCAAAGGCAAAGTGCATGTGCGTGATGCCATTGATGTTAAGCGGACTATGACGATAGTTGGGCTCTGTTTGCTGCCGGCCATCTTAATCGGTGTCTATAACTTGGGTCTGCAGGCTCAGCTGGCACTGGCGTCAGGGTTGACTACGCCCGATGTATGGCAGCTATTGGCCTTTAATGGCGTTACCGGTGGGCTCACTGAGCAGTCTGGGCTGTTAAGCCGTTTTGCTTATGGCTTAAGCTTCTATGTGCCTATCTATTTGACCGCCTTGTCGGTTAGCCTCTTTTGGGAGGTGGTATTCGCTAAGGTGCGTCGTCAAGAACTGCACGAAGGTTTCTTCGTTACCGCATTGCTATTTACCTTAATTATTCCGGTGTCGACCCCGCTATGGATAGTGGCTTTGGGCATTACCTTTGGGGTGATCATAGCGAAAGAGATGTTTGGCGGCATGGGGTATAACTTCCTTAACCCTGCGCTGGCGGGTTATGCCTTTATCTACTTTGCCTACCCCACTGAGGTGGCGCAGTTGTCGCAGTTTGTGGCGGTTGATGGATTTGCCGGAGCGACGACCTTAACGCAAGTGGCTGCGGGCAAGCTGAGCTTTGCCGATCAGAGCTGGTATCAAGCCTTTAGTGATCCATTATGGTGGGATGCCCTGTTTGGCTTTACGGTGGGCACCATTGCCGAAACCAGCACCTTGGCAATTTTATTTGGCGGTTTAATGCTGATCTTAACCCGCTTGGCCGATTGGCGCATTGTGGTGGGTGTCATGCTCGGTATGGTGTTGACGGCGGTGATGTTTAATCTGATTGGCTCGGATAAAAACGAGATGTTTGCTATGCCGTGGACCTGGCACCTAGTGACTGGCGGTTTTGCGCTGGGGATGATGTTTATGGCGACCGATCCAGTGACCACAGCTTACACCCGTCAGGGCAAGTTTTTTTATGGTTTGATGATTGGCTTTATGACAGTGCTGATTCGAGTGCTTAACCTCAAAATGCCAGAAGGCATTATGCTGGCTATCCTGTTTGCCAATCTGTGGGCCCCCTTATTCGACTATGTCGTTGCCCGTAGCAATATGAAGCGGAGGCTAAAACGTAATGCCGCATAAATCACAGCAGATGTTACAAGTGCAGACGGCCAATTTATGGTCATCGATCATCGCATCGTTTTTATTTCGACTGTCCAGCCGCGACTCGCGCGTCGATATGGGAGATAAATCCTAATGGCATTTAAGAAAGACACCGTCGTGGGGACCATGATCTTCACTATCATTCTCTGCCTCTCTTGTTCATTTATGATCACCGGTACCGCCGAGATCCTTAAAGAGCGTAAATTGGCCAAAAAACGTGACGAGTTAAAGCGTTATGTGCTGATGGCGGCCGATGTAGATATCGCTGGTGAGCAAGATTTTCGACAAATTTTTGCTAAGTCTGTCACCCCATTATTGGTTGAACTCGATACAGGTGAGATTGATACCAGCAGCGATGTGCTCGACTTTGATGAGCGGATGGCGGCGATTAACCCCGAGACCTCGAGTAAGCCTAAAAAAGACACCGCTAAGATCAAAAGCCGCGCCGACAAAGCGCGGGTATTTAAAGTGTTGAATGATAATGGTGAGCTGCGCGCCGTGGTACTGCCTATTTACGGTAAAGGGCTGTGGTCGATGATTTATGGCTATGTGGCGGTTAAACCCGATTTCAATACCATCGAAAATGTGGTGTTTTACGAACATGGTGAAACCCCAGGTATTGGTGATTTCCTCAATGATACTGCCTGGACCGATACCTTTAAGGGTAAGCAACTGTTTAATGAACAAGGCAAGGTCTCGTTCAAAGTGGTGAAAGGTGGTGCTAAGCCGGGTGACCTACATGGCGTCGATGCCATTAGTGGCGCCACTATGACCGGGCGCGGCGTGCAGCGTGCTATTGAGTTCTGGTTTGGCAATGAAGGTTTTGAGACCTTCCTAAACAAGCTAAAAGCATCGGAGGTTTAACATGAGTAAGAGCATGACAGCGACTCGGGATCTATTAACCAGTCCTATTTTTGCTAACAACCCCGTTGCGATGCAGGTGCTTGGGGTCTGTTCGGCGCTGGCGGTGAGTAATTCAATGCAAACTGCATTGGTGATGACACTGGCGGTGACCTTCGTTTTGGTGTTTTCTAACCTGATTATCTCCACCATTCGCAACTTTATACCTAACAGTGTGCGGATCATTGCGCAGATGACGGTTATCGCCTCCTTGGTGATTATCGTCGACATGATTTTGCAAGATATCGCCTATGAGCTGTCGCGTCAGTTGTCGGTATTTGTGGGGCTTATCATCACCAACTGCATCATTATGGGCCGTGCTGAAGCCTTTGCGATGAAGATGCCGCCGCATTTAGCCGTGGTCGATGCCCTAGGTAACGCCATAGGTTATGGCGTTATCTTGTTAGGTGTTGCCTTTGTACGAGAGCTACTGGGCAGTGGCACCCTGTTTGGTCATGAAATATTTACCACTATTGAAAACGGTGGCTGGTATCTGGCCAACGAGATGTTCAAGTTACCACCAAGCGCCTTCTTCTTGATTGGCTTGATGATTTGGGCAATCAATGTTGTTCAGCGTAAGCGAGGGTAAGGAACGGATATGGAACACTATATTAATCTTTTTGTTCAAGCGGCCTTTATCGACAATATGGCGCTGTCATTTTTCATGGGCATGTGTACCTTCCTTGCGGTGTCGAAAAAGGTATCGACCTCATTTGGTCTAGGTATCGCGGTGATCGTGGTGATGATGTTAGCCGTGCCGTTAAATCAGCTGATTTATGTCAATGTGTTAGCCCCAGGAGCGCTGGCGTGGGCCGGTTACCCTGAGCTGGATCTGAGCTACTTACAGCTGATCACCTTCATTGGCGTGATCGCTGCTTTAGTGCAGATTTTAGAGATGTTTTTAGACAAGTACATTCCGAGCCTTTATCAAAGTTTAGGGATTTTCTTGCCATTGCTAACGGTCAACTGCGCCATTTTTGCTGGGGTCATTTTTATGGCCAACCGCGACTATACCTTTACTGAATCGGTGGTGTTTGCTGCTGGCTCAGGTTTTGGTTGGGCGGTGGCGATTGTGATGCTGGCGGGTCTGCGTGAGCGGATGAAGTTTCATGCCATACCCGCGGGGCTTCAGGGCGTGGGTATCACCTTTATTACCACTGGGCTGATGGCGTTAGGCTTTATGTCGTTCTCGGGGATTTCGTTTTAAGTGGTGGCTTGTCCCATTTAAATCAGATGCATTATACAAAAGGGTTTTGAGATGGAAATGGCAATAGGCATAGGCATGTTCACCATAGTGGTGTGTGTGCTGGTTATGGTGATACTGCTCGCCAAAAGCAAATTGGTCATCAATGGCGATGTAAAAATCAATATTAACGATGACGAGGAAAAAAGCATTGTGACCGCCGCTGGCGATAAACTGCTGGGGGCGCTTGCGAGTAAAAATATCTTTATCCCATCGGCCTGTGGCGGTGGTGGCACTTGTGGTCAATGCCGAGTTACCGTTAAATCGGGTGGCGGGGATATCTTACCGACCGAGCGCGATCATATTAATAAGAAAGAGGCCAAAGCCGGGTGTCGTCTTGCTTGCCAAGTGGCGGTTAAAACCGACATGGAGCTAGAGATCGAAGAGGAGATCTTCGGGGTGAAGAAGTGGCAATGTGAGGTGATCTCCAATAACAATCAGGCCACCTTTATTAAAGAGTTACTGCTTAAACTACCTGAAGGCGAGGACGTTAAGTTTAAGGCGGGTGGTTATATTCAGATTGAAGCACCCGCGCATCAAGTTAAATACAGTGATTTTGATATTCCAGCGCAGTACCGTGATGACTGGGAGAAATATGGTTTATTTGACCTAGTCTCGACCGTAGATGAAGAGGTATTGCGCGCCTATTCGATGGCCAACTATCCTGATGAGAAAGGCCTTATCATGCTTAACGTGCGTATCGCGACGCCGCCAGCCCCCGGTTTACCACCAGGCAAAATGTCATCGTACATTTTTAACCTCAAAGCGGGTGATAAGGTGACTATTTCGGGCCCCTTTGGTGAGTTCTTCGTCAAAGATACCGACGCTGAGATGGTGTTTATTGGCGGTGGTGCAGGGATGGCGCCGATGCGGTCACACATTTTTAACCAGCTTAAAGGTGAAAAGACCAAACGTAAGATGACCTTCTGGTACGGCGCGCGTTCGCGGCGTGAAATCTTCTACAAAGAAGATTTTGATACCCTAGCAGCGGAAAATGACAATTTTGAATGGCATGTGGCACTGTCCGATCCGCTCCCTGAAGATAATTGGGACGGCTACACCGGCTTTATTCACAACGTACTTTACGAGAATTACCTTAAACACCATAAGGCGCCTGAAGATTGTGAGTTCTACATGTGTGGCCCGCCAATCATGAACTCGTCAGTGATCAACATGCTTGAAAACTTAGGGGTTGAGCAAGAAAACATCTTACTCGATGACTTTGGTGATTAGAGGTGATTAGACTCGTTTGACCCATTGATATAAAAAACGCCCAATAGGGCGTTTTTTAGTTTTAGCCTTAAATCCACTTGTGCGACGATGCTGTGCATCGGTTAGGTTTGATGTCGGCGTTGATTAAATTGCTGATTTTTTTCATGTAAGTTTAATTTGATGACTGGTTTCAGATATGGAGTAATCCGTCGTTCCTGTTGGTATCGCTCAGCGCATTATTGACCTAAGATCTCATTTCGCAGCGAATATGCAGCCATTAACAGTTCCTGCTGCTCTTGCTGGCCGACATTGTGTTTGGCCAGTACTACCAAGATATCATCGATCACCGCCATATATTCTCGCTCATTGATATTCATGCCTCTGTGAGTATCAACCATGCTTTTACCCGTGTATTCCTGCGGTCCGCCCGTAGCCATACACAGAAATTCGGTGACTTTCTTGATAACGTTATCACGATCAGAGTCTTGGTAACGACTCGCTATAATTGGATTTACAGCGTGAGTATCAAAGATGTCGGCTGCCACTTTGGCTATATTTGACTCGCCACCTAGGCGGGTATAAAGACTGGTTTCACTCATCATATTGCCTCTTATTTGACTCAAAGAAACGGTAGAGATTAAGGATCTTCAATCGTAAATCGTAGTCTTTAAGTGTAGTGCCTGAGGCGAATGTCATGGCGCTAATGAGCTGTCATTGTGATTAGTTTGGGCTGGTAGTTGTAAGGAGATACTTCATTACTCTCGATTATCGTTTTTAGCCTATGATTTGGGCTAAAAAGATCATTTTAGCCCAAATCAAAAACGCAGCCACTGGCTGCATTTTAGTGTGTAATTGGATTGCTATTACACAAATACTGGCGCATCGTAATCGTAACCTTCGTCGCTGTATGCGGTCACGATGGCATCGTCAACTAAACCGTCTGCGGCGGCCACTTGGGTATCAAAAAAGTGCTGTATCTGTTTGCGGCGTCCGTGGGCGGCCCAACTAGCGGCATCCATCCAAATTTCATTAAACATAATTGGATAATCGGTGCGAGTGGCACTAGGGTGGTCGATTTGACGGGTCAAGATGTACTGAATACAGCCTTGTTCACGCAGCGCATCGGGCTCTAACGCTTTCAGCACGTCAAACAGTTGTGCCTCTTTACCTATCTTTGGGCGAAATTGAGCAATAACAAAAATACGTGATGACATAAGAGTGGCCTTTTCCTTGGTAAAAGCTAGAGTGTAAATCAAGAGTGTAAACCAAGATTGGTCAGTGCTCTAGGATTGATATATTGGCCATAAACATAAGCAGTGATAGAGTTTACGCTTTAACACTGCGACTCCCTCGAGGACTAAGGAATAATGTCAGAGTGTCAATTAGCGGATTTTACGCTCTATTTAAAACAGCTAGGGCTAGACGACAGTTTAATGACGACTGCTACTGGGCAGGCGACATTGCTACAACTGGGTGCTGACGAGGTACTGTTACATCAAGGAAGTCGGCAAAAATTTGCCTATTTTATTAGCGCGGGGCTACTCAAAGCCTGCCATTACAATGACAATGGCGCGCCCTTGGTCAAAGAGTTTTATTTTGAGCAGGAGTTGTGTTTCTTATATAGCAGTTGGTTAACAGGTGAGGTTGCGCAGTATCAGATTGAGGTGATGCAAGAAGCCCATGTTGTCAGGCTGCCATTAGTGCTGCTTGATGATCGCAGTTGGCATAAGGTCAAAATCAACTTATTGAGTCAACAACTGATCTATAAAGAGCAGAAAGAAGCCTTTTTATTACTGCATACACCTGAGCAGCGCTATCTCCACCTGCTTAAACATAGGCCTATGTGGGTTGATAGACTCAATAATCAGCAACTGGCTTATTATATCGGTATTAGCCCTGTGAGTTTGTCTCGACTAAAAGCTCGGCTTGCTAATGACCTCTATGTCGCCGCTCGCTAACTCGCATGTCTGGCGCCGTTATGGTGTTTGTCCTGTAACAGGAAGTGGCTGGCGATTGGCCATCAGGGGCGGCGATGCTCCGTAAAATCACATTCCATTCAATCAATTCCATCTCAATCAGCTATTTACCGTTAAAAATGGCAATAACCTAGCGCAATTAACTTAAGTTAATGCTGAGGATGGGTGTGAGCATCATACTGTTGCCACTTCTCTTATCATTGTCTCAACTGAAATCAGAACAATGTTTTCAACAGGTGGTTTATGTCAGTATTTATGGTGTCGCAATGGCTTATTGGTATTGCAATTATCTTTGATCTTGCCTCATTTCAATTTAAACCAAAGCACCATATTGTTGCGTGTCTAGCGGTGTCGGGTGTACTCATTAGCAGCCACTTTGCTCTACTGCAACAGTGGACTGCAGCAGGCTTAATGCTAGTGGCAGCGATACGCTATGTTGTCACTATCTTTAGCCACTCAAAGTTATTGATGTCGCTATTTTTGGCCATTAGCAGCCTTATTACCTTAGTCACCTTTGCTGGCCCACTTAGCCTGATTAGTTTTGCTGGCAGTGCCACGCAAACTGTCGCGGCATTTAGCCAAAGCGATCAACGTTTACGGCAACTAATGATAATCGGTACTAGCCTCTGGTTGCTTAACAATATTCTAGTCGGTTCACCCACGGCAGTATTGATGGAGGTACTGTTTATTGGTAGCAACTTGGTTGGCTATTATCGCTTTTATGGCACGCGGATAGCACTAGATTAATGCTTGGATATCTGATCAACAATACTCATAATGCAAAGCTTAATGACCCAAGGCAGAGTGGCAGGATTAATGCGATTAGACAAATTTGTGTGCAAGAGTACAAGGCTTGATCGCCAACAAGCAGTATTGGCTATCGTTGCAGGTGATGTCACGGTCAATGGCAATACGATTGTTGATGCCAACATACAGGTGCATGAGAGTAATTGTATTGAGCTGGAGGGCATGCGACTCGTATTGAGACCTTTTCGCTATCTGCTGCTCAATAAGCCGATGGACACACTTTGTTCTAATGTTGATGGCGATTATCCCTCCATTTTTAATTTAATCGATGTCCCCAATCCTCATGAGCTGCATATTGCTGGCAGGCTCGATGCCGACACCACAGGATTGGTGCTGATCACCGATGATGGCCGCTGGTCGTTTAATGTTTTTAATCCTAAGTATCAGTGCCAAAAAGTGTATCGGGTCACCTTAAGGGATAGTATTGAAGGTGAACGTAGTGGCGAACTTGATAGACAGTTAATGATTCGGTTTAAGCAGGGGTTAGCGTTACCCGGTGAGACTAAGCCCACCTTGCCCGCCAAACTCCAGTATGTCAGTGCGCGTGAGGTGCTGCTGACGATTAGCGAAGGGCGTTATCATCAGGTCAAACGTATGTTTGCCGCTGTGGGCAATCGCGTCAACGGCCTTCACCGAGAGCGTGTGGGTGAGATCCAATGTGATGTTGCTTGCGGTGAGTGGCGATATTTAAGTGATACCGAGGTTGAGGGATTTGGTTTTTCGCCATTAAGCGAGTTAGATAAACAGTAGGCTCAAGTGGCTGACTTGAGCCTATCTAGCCTCATAAAATCACGGCTTGTTCATTGGCTAATGCTCTCGCTGCTTAGTTCTGTCTTGGGAACTGTGCTGCGAGCGTTCGCGACTAGCTCGATGATTGACTTGAGCGCGATGCTGAGTGTTTGGTTGAACGCTTCTCTCACGTTGAGTACTGTAATCTCGTTGAGGACTTCTATTCCGTTGCAGGCTCTTCTCTCTTTGATGTGTCCTATCTTTGCCTAAAGCGGGCTGAGTTTTTGATGACTCGACTTTATGGGCCGAGTTTGTCGTCTGCTTAATGCGTTTCTCTTGATGGATTGCTGTGTCGTTTATCTTTCGTTGGCCACGATTATCCCGTTTATAGCTACTATTAAACTCAGATTTTTGGCTTGCTTTAATATTCCGATCTGCTCTCGTATTACTGATTGCCAGTTTATGACCAAAATCCTGTTCACGGCGCTGCTTTACTTGAGCTGTGCTGTAGTGTTTTGGTTTTGCACTGTTACCATGGCGCTCGACACTTCTTCGTTGCTTTGTGTGCAGTGTGCTGGGTCTATGGCTGTTATAGCGCTGTTTCACACTGGTCGAACGATAAGCTACACCTCGGCGATGGGCAGGTTTATGGTTCCAGCGCTGCGCGCCACTGCTGGTCACAATGCGACTGTGTGAGCGATAACGATTAGCGTGATGATGGTGAGTAACCACAATATGGCGCTTATGCCAGTGGAACGCGCTAAAGTAATAATTAAAGCTAATGTGAATACCACTATGCCAATAAAAGCGGCTCGAGTAGTGGCTAGGATAGTGCACTGGGTATCGTGATGGGTAGACCCAATACACTGGCGGGTAGTTATACCAGCGCCAATGGCCGTACACCACGCGAGTGTCATACACTGGCACGTAAACAATCTCTTGCTGCACAGGCTCAATGATGATCTGCTGATTAATTTTAGTCACCTTCATATTGTCCATATCATCGAAGGTGTTGGCGTTATCGGCTTGCTGACGCAACGTTTGAATACTGGCGAGTACGCGCGCTTCATCTTGCAAGAAGGCATCGCCCAGTGTTTGTGTCCAATCTAAGTCGTCACTGAGCTTTTCAAGTACGCTAGGGAAGGCGAGTAGCGCTAAGATGCTAGGATCCCAACCCTTATCTTCGGCGCGTTTGACCGCTGCTTTAGCGTCGAGTGCTTGATGTTTATTGCGCCATCGGTTGGCTTGTACCACCTCTAAAGGGTAGGTCGAGGCGATTAATATGTGCGTTAGTAAACTATCGGGGTAGAGCGCGATTGGGGCTAATATTTGCGCTAGCTGGGCCTCACTAAATTGTATCTCTTCGATACGTTCTGCTGGTTCATCTAGTGCTAATACGCTAGGTGCCAGTAGTAGTTGTGATAGGGCGATAAGCAAGACTAAAGCGCCATGTTTTATGCTGTTCATATCGTCTCCAACTCTTCACTGTCTTTTGATTGACTTCGATAGTAGACGAGTGAAGATGAACATAAGCTGAAAGTCTTTTGCGGTGGATATGACAGTGTAGTGATGAGTAGTAAAGGGGATACGTTTTTTTAAGTCATCATGTTAGCCGTATTAATAGCCAATAATTTGCTTATGGGCATTTTTTATCTTTAATAAAGCCATTGCTACTGACAGCAGTATTTAAGTCCACATACGCCAATTATTGGCCTATTAAAGGTTATCACTTCATTTATGCAGGTTTTGTGTCGTTTTATTGCTGTATCCATGAAAAATGCTCTGTACATCTTGCGTATCACCTGTTGTTTAGTTGTTACTTGAGTGGTGCTGTTGCTTGAAAAGTAGAGTGTGATGTTATTGCGATATAGATAACAACTCGCACGAACAGTGTGATCTGAATGTCATGGCAAAATTAATTAATTTATTTATCCGTTAGCTGACGTTACAGATGGATTTGTTTGTTGCTAAAAAGTGTTTTTTTGATGGCTTATTGAGCTCGCCCTGGTTGTTAAAAGCACTGCCTGCTCTTAAATTGAGCAGTTCGTTTGTTTTTATTCTTTGTTGTGCTTAGCTATCATCTTTTATTGCTTTTGGTTATATAGTGAAGCTGGTTGTTATCATATATCATGCCGCGCTATAACAATCAGGTCTAATATATCTTATTGCGTTATATACATTCTCAAATAAATGGAATAGTTGAGCTAGCCAATGAAAAATAATC
This sequence comes from Shewanella sp. 492, assembly GCF_059338445.1. NCBI lineage: Bacteria > Pseudomonadati > Pseudomonadota > Gammaproteobacteria > Alteromonadales > Shewanellaceae > Shewanella > Shewanella sp. 492. Next base: position 2,697,101 of record NZ_CM181702.1, on the reverse strand, counting down.
GATGCACCACCAATAATGAACGTAAATTTAGCGCTAATAATAAATTAATCAGCGTTACTGATTTACAAGGAAATATTCAGGATTGCAATGACGATTTTGTTGAAATTAGTGGTTATGCTAGGGACGAGCTCATTGGGCAGCCACACAGTATAGTGCGTCATCCAGACATGCCCGCAGAGGCATTTAGGGTGATGTGGGCGCATTTAAAGCAAGGTAAGCCTTGGATGGGCTTAGTGAAAAATCGCTGTAAAAACGGCGATTTTTATTGGGTAGATGCTTATGTGACGCCAATAACCGATAAAGGCCAGGTGGTAGGGTATGAATCGGTAAGGTCTTGTCCCAAAAGAGACGATATTACCAGAGCCGAAAAGTTATATGCTCAAGTTAATCAAGGTAAAACCCCGTCGAAACTCACCTCTCTCTCGCCAGAAAATATCTTCTTAATCCTCACTGTTATTGCTACTTTTATTCTATTTTTATCTGCTGGTTGGTCATCCATTCAAATCCCTTTACTGGCTATCGCATTTATTTATGCCGCTTGGGTAACATACAGCAAAAATGCCACGATTAATCACTTGAACGCTATGCTAAAAAATAGTTTTTCGCATCCGTTAGCAGCACAAACCTACTCAGATTCAAGTGGTGATGTGGGATTATTGCAGGTTGCTATTTTGAGCCAAATTGCTCATTTAGGCACTGTCATTGCTCGCATTGAAACGGCAGCCTTAAGAGTGGCTAGAGAATCCGACAGGGGATATCAACAAACGGTTAAAACCGCGCAAGAGATAGAGAAACAACAGGCTGAAACGTTCCAAGTGGCTACCGCGATGAATCAAATGGCCACCACCATCACCGAGGTCTCTCGCCACGTTTCCGATACGGCAAGCCATGCAGGGATCGCCAATGACTTGGCCGTGAATGGGAATAAGGTTGCTGAAATAACCCATCAATCTATTCAAAAGCTTAATGAAACGGTATCAGATATCAGCATCTCTGTGAGTCAGTTGTCCGATCAAACCGCGTTAATTGCCAAAGCGGCACAACATATCGAACAGATAGCCGATCAGACCAATTTGTTGGCCCTTAATGCCGCTATTGAGGCGGCGCGGGCCGGCGAGCAAGGGCGAGGCTTTGCGGTTGTGGCTGATGAAGTTAGAAACTTAGCCAAGCGCACGCAAGAGTCGACGCGTGATATTTACGGTATTGTGTATGAGTTAACGGCCAGCGCAGAAGTCGCAGTGAATACCGCTAAGCTTGGTACTGATGCGGCAGAAGAAGGGTTAGAGCGAGTACAAGAAAGCACTAGCATGCTTAACGGTATTTTCGATGCCGTGGGTGAGATAACCAATATGTCGACGCAAATGGCGGCAGCGGTAGAAGAGCAGGCCCATGTTGCTGAAGATATTAATCGTCAAGTGGTGAGCATCTCAGAATTAGCTTCGGCATGTGCGGATAGTTCTAGTGAAACCACTGAATCGATGACTTTGGTTAAATCGATATCTGATGAATTACATGAATTAGTGGTGCGGTTTAAGCCTCATTAATGGCCCTGTTAAAGCTGAAGTGAAGTCGAGCTCCACGCCGCTATGACTGGAGTTGAGTCATAGCGGCGTGGTGATGCTATCCATATTATCCAGGTTGATTGAAACTCACCTCGAAGCAGGCGCCACCAAGGTGTGATGAGGTGGTAATGGTTAAATGTCCCTGATAGCTATCGATTAAGTCGCGCACAATCGCTAGGCCAATGCCATGGCCTTGCTCGTAGGTATCGACCCGCTTGCCTCGCTCAAATATGGCATGATGTTGCTGCTCACTAATCCCCTTGCCGTCATCTTCAATAATAAAGCGCAGTGTCGCCTCTTGTTGTACAACCGATAGCCTCACCCGCGAGGCGGCAGCTTTGCAGGCGTTATCGAGCAAATTCCCCAGTAACTCAGTTAAGTCACTCTGATCGCCATAAAAGACGCATTGTTCAGTGGGGGGCTGAGCATAATCGAGCTCAATGCCAGGGTGGATTTTGGTTAAGGTGCGCATCAGTTTATCTGATACTAGGCTGACCTTGATGCCCAAGTGCCACGCGGTGCCTGCAGCACTTTGAGCACGTTTTAGCTGGTGGCCTATGGTGCGGTTGATCTGATCCACTTGCTCGATAGAGGTTGGGCTGAGATCTTTTTGGCTCTGGATGACTGCCAAGGGCGTTTTGAGGCTGTGGGCTAAATCCGATAGCGCATTACGATAGCGACTGCGCTGACGTTGTTCGGTACTCAGCAGCGTATTGAGTTGTTTGGCTACGGCTTGTAACTCTGTTGGATATTGCCCAGTTAATTGGTGTGACTCTCCTCGCTGCACCGATTTTAACTCTAATTTAAAGCGGGCAAGGGGTTTTAATGTCCAACGTAACCAGGCGATTTGAATGGTGAGCAGCACTAACATCAGTAGCAGTAACCAACTCCAAAGGTGCTGGCTGAACGCCTGTTGTTGCTCCGAAACGGTGGCGAAATCTTTAATGATATGCACGGTAATTGGCGCATCGGATGGATTGTGAGCTGTGGCAGCAAAACGTACGCTGAAACTGTAGATAAGGTGGGCTTTGCCATCGATGTCGATGTCACTAAAGTCACCACGGCCGACGTCTGGATTAGGTAACTGCTGTGGCTCACTGAGACCTAAAAACGAGTTAGATGCCCATATAACTTTGCTGTTAGGGGGCTTATTTACTTGCTCCGAAATTAATGCATATAGTCCCGAGTTGATGACATTAAATTGATTTTCCAATAAGCGCTCAGGCATCAGCAGTTCGCCATCTTCCATGTCAGTCACCGCAAGCACTGAATATAAATAGGCACTGAGTTGGTCCTGAGTATTAATCATTACCTGTTGTTTAAAGGCATTGTTAAGCGCAAGACCTATGATGGGCAATAGCACCACGATAAGCAGCAGGGCACTTAGCATTAAGCGGGTGCTAAGTGAGTTGAATAGCTTAGTAGGTTGGTTAACTATCTTCATGGTTTTTAGTCGTTAGCCAGTTGTCGCATACGATACCCTTGGCCTCTCAAGGTTTCGATTAAGCCATGTTCATTATCAGGATCGAGTTTTTTACGTAAACGGCGAATAAACACCTCGATGACATTGGAATCTAAATCGAAATCTTGATCGTAAATATGCTCGATAAGTACGCTTTTGGATTTCACTTCACCAATATGCAGCATGAAATACTCAAATAGCTTGTATTCTGAACCGCTTAACTTGATCTGCTGCTCACCGACTTTGATTTCATGGCTGCTGGTATTGAGGCTAAATATGCCGTTTTGAATGAGTGGGCTCGATTTTCCCGCCGAGCGACGAATAAGTGCTTTGAGGCGGGCGATTAACTCTTCAGGGTGAAAAGGTTTAGTGAGATAGTCATCGGCGCCAGCATCTAACCCTTCGACTTTATCTTGCCAACTGTCTCGTGCGGTGAGGATTAAAATGGGGAACTCAATAGCTTGAGCACGCAGCTGGTTAATGAGTGCGATACCATCTAACTTAGGCAGGCCCACATCAATAATGGCTGCGTCATAGCTATATTCTACCCCTTGAAATAATCCCTCTTCACCATCACTGGCCACATCTAAGGTGTAATTGGCATCAAGCAGATGCTGCTTTAAGTTATCTTGTAGCGCTAAATCATCTTCAACCAGTAATAATCGCATCTGTTTTTCCTTAACTATCAGGTTACCGTCTACTCATTTGTCCGCTTACGGCGTCAATTGATACATAAAAAACGACACCATCGGCGCTGAGCAGTTTAGCGCGATATCCTGGGTTGCCATTGATCTTGGCTGATTGAACACTGAGCACTTTACCTCCGTATTGGCTTTTAACCATTTGGGTGGCCTGTTGGCGGTTTTTGACTCTGAGATTGGGTTGGTTTTTTTGTGCAGCGATTAACATGCTACTACTTGCCATCGTCGATAACCCATAGCTTGCTGCATTCCCATGAGAGGGAAGTAAAAAGCAAAGTGATGCTATCAATATCAGCGCAATTCTCATCAAAAGTACCTGTATTCCTATTGTCTGCTCAGTGTAAAAGATCCTATAAAAATAAGAAACATATCAACCTACTTAGGCCCTATTTTAGTCCTGTTATTTCGCTTGTTGTGCCACACCTTGTTGCACTCATAAACTGATGGCTAACTCCTATTATCCCCAAGTGAAAATGAATATTAGCTGAATGGTTTTTTTACATCATCACACTGAATTAACGATATTTTATCGTTCAGCTCATGTTCATTTTGGGCGGGCTTTAATAGATGCAACGACAAGATAACAGTTCTAAATGGAGATTGATTATGCCAACAATCACTCAGCTTACTCAAAACGTTGCAACGGCGTTAACATCGACAATCTCGCTGCTTAATTCAAGAGTCTTACCGAGTGTGTTACTGCTTGGTTTGAGTTCGAGCATAGCGGTTGCGGCCGGCAATACTGCTGGTGAAAATAGCGCTGCTGACAATACAGATACGTTGAGCTCAGTATCGAAAAGTATTGCGCAAGGCTCCAGTGGCGAACCGCAGCCGTTTAGCCGCGCTTTGCAGCCAATGAACGCGGCTCAGTTGTTAGCCGCTGAGCAACTTAAGCAAATTGAGAGCACGAGTAAGCAACGCAAGACTCGTGAACAAGTGATCGCGGAGCGTCAGTCTAGCGGGAATAAAACCGAGAAGTTACGCTCAGCATCTCAGCGTTTGAATGCGGGCATTTACCATGAGTTCTCTATCTATGAGGCGAGTAGTCGTTTGTTTGAAGATATTGACTACGATGGATTTTTCCGCACTTTTAGCGTGACCTTTGATGCCGATGTTCATAGTTTCTATATGGGCGAGCGTGCCGATGTTTTTGCTGATCTTTATTTAAGTCGAAACGGCGGCCCCTGGGAGCTTTATCATACCACTGATGTTTTCACTATTGTTGACGATGTGAGTGATGACGATTTTGAGGTATTAACGACCTTGCATGCAGGTTATCCAACCGACCATTACGATGTGTTGATCGATCTTTATGAGGTTGGTTTCAGTGATATTGTTGCCACTATTAGCAGCGATGATCTCGACGAACTTTATGCTTTACCCTTAGAAAGTGCCGATCGTGATAATGATGAATACATAGTGTCAGAGGTGATTATAGAAGGCGGCGCAATATCTGTGTTCGGGCTGTTAGGCTTAGTTGGGTTGGCAGTTATCAGGCGTAGACACCGACTTAAAGGGTCTATTTCTGTGTAATGGCACTAATATATCAATGTTAGTCTTACTTATCAGATGATTTATACCCATCTATGAGGTGGCAATTGATAGCGACTTAGGCAAGACTTACTTTTGCTGCCACTGAGCTTATAGTGGGAAATTTAAATAATAAAGCGATAGTAGGTCATCCCTACTATCGCTTAGTTGGCTAATTATCTTTATATTAGCTGATTAGAAACGGTAGCTAACTTCCGCACGATATGTTGCACCAATAGCTGCGCCTGGGTAGGCAAAGCTATTGTAATACGGCCATGAATCATGAGAAGTATCAGTTTGTGGGCGCTCATTAAAGATGTTCTCACCGCTAACTAACACACTTAAGTCATCCGTGAAGTTGTAACCCACAGTCATGTTCACTGTGAAGTAAGGGTCTAAACGGTCGACTTTAAGTACTTCTCCAGTGTCAGGATCGTAGTTTTCAGCAGGTTGTTCCCACACAGGGATTTGACCAATTCTGTCAACACGAGTAGCAACAATCCAATCTTGATATTGCCAGCTAACCACTACGTTTGTCTTAGAACGTGGCTCTGAATTATCTTTGTCATCACGAATATCTTCTACTGGAGAATCATCGTTGACTTGATATTCTGTTTTAAGAATATGAGTCCAGCCAAATTGGAAGCCAAAATCACCGTATGAGGTATCAATGGTGTAATTTACTTTAGCATCTAAACCGCTCTGACCGTAGAGTGATTTATTTTCTGGCGTTACACTGATTGATTCCAGTTGACCTTCACCCGGTGTACCTGCCGCGCCGCGATTAATTTTAGCGCTATTGCTTGTACATTCGCTGCTGCTTGGATCTTTACCGTTTAAGCCATATTGACAGTCATATTCTAGGTTTAGAATATCTTGGGCACTCTCATCGGCAATAATATCTTCTAAAGAGATATCATAGTAATCAAGAGTAAAGCTGAAGTTATCAAAAGGTTCAACAATAACTCCTACACCCCAGTTAGTACCTTTCTCTTCTTCAAGAGTCTGGCTACCTGAACGACTTCCCTGGTAGTTAGTGGCTTCACACGAGCTTGGATTTGGGATGAAGTTTGGATCATCACCAAAATCATTCACGCGGCAATCAACATAGTCATATGCACTAGAGTAGAAGCCTGATGGGCCTGCAAATACATAATGCATATCTGGTGCTCTAAAGCTTTGTCCCCAGTTAGCCCTAAACTTCAACTCATCCATCACTTGATAAGTTAAGTTAACGCTTGGAGATACTCGTCCGCCAACATCGGTAGTACTGTCATCATATTCATCGTAACGCGCTGCAACACCAAGATCTAGGTTGTCAATCACTGGGATCAGAAGTTCGAGACCTGCTGCATAACGACTACGATCGCCACCGCCTTCAGTGCCCGTTAGACCTTGCCAACCATTACCATCTTGATTCAGAGTACGTTCATCTTGATTAAGCTCGTAACCTTGCTTGTTGTACTCGATAACCGCAGCAAAACCAACTGGACCTGCAGGTAGCTCAAAGAGATCACCGTTGATGTCGGCTGACATGGTACGAGAGTACGAATCGGCGACAATCACTTGGGTGCCAAGTACTTGATCTCTAATCTCAGGAGTAATGACATCATATAATCCCACAGAGCCTTGACCATTATAAAGACCATACGGGTTATCGACTTGGCCTAAAAAGAGCTCAGTAACTTTCTCTTCTTTCATCCAATCTCTATTACTTTCATAGTCATAACGACTTTCAGAGTAATAAACTTGCCAGTTATATTCATTGCCGATATCCCCTTTTAAACCAAGGGTGACATTGTAGCTTTGCTCATCGAATGTAGTGGTGCGCTGGCCCATTTCGTTAAAGTTAAATAGACGTTGAGCAAGCACATAGTCTTTTGAACCACCGGCAAAGTTACCAGAGCCATCAGGTGTGTCCATCAATAAGTATTCGCTGTAGAAATGGCGTGAACCATAAACAGCTGAGTCGACTGTTGAATACATAGTGTCTGCAAATAATTGCAGGTGGTCATTGATATCGTAAGTACCGAATAGGTAACCGGTTAAAGTTTCGCGCTCGTTACGGATGGTATTATCACCTGTAGTATCGACACCACAGTAATTACCAAATCCTTCACGTTCAGCATAGGTATATCCAGAGCCCGAGTCTTCACATTTTTGGGCACCCGGATCTCTATACTGTGCCGTAAAGGCATCCATAAATAAAATACCACGCGATAATGGGCCTGCGCCTGCTGGATTATCATCAACAGAGTCCATAAAGTCTCTATCACGAGAGTAGATAGGCTCTTGCTCATAATACTCTAATGTTCCGCCTATTGAATAATTAGAGCCTGTGGTTCCTGAGGTAATACTTAAGCGCTTTTGATCACCACCACCGTCTTGGGTTAAGCCATACATGGCATTAACAGTTGTGGAATCAATGTCTTTCTTTAGAATGATGTTAACAACACCAGCAACAGCATCTGAACCGTAAATAGCGGAAGCGCCTTGAGTCAAAATTTCAATTCGGTCAACCGCTGAAAATGGCACGCCGCTTAAGTTAACGAAGTTACTTTGTCCGTTATAAGGTGTTGGGTTTTCGGCAATACGTCTGCCGTTGAGTAGTACAAGAGTATAACCGGGTCCAAAACCACGTAGGTTAATGACATCAGCGTTTGGTGTGAAACCGCCTTGAGCACCAAATTCATTACCTTGTACTGTACCTGTATTTTGCGAGATACTTTGAATCGCATCAAAGGCAGTAGTAAAACCTTCGTTTTTCATATCTTCAGCGGTTAATACTACAACAGGCTGCGCAGTTTCTAAGTCGGTTCGATTAATACGACTACCAGTAACTTCTAGTCGTTCTATTTTTTGTTCAACTACAGCTTCATCAGCCTCTGCCGCGAACACACTGGTCCCAGCAGTCAATGATGTAGCCAGCAATCCTAATTGAATTGCCCGGTATAACTTTGTTGTACTGTGCATGTCTACTTCTCCGAACCACTTCGCGATCCCCGTATTGCTGTTGCTTTACGTTTGGATATGCGAGTTTGGTTGTTTGTTTTTATGTTAATTTTGTTGGTTCTTTGCAACATAACCTACGGTATATCAAAGAGAATCGGATGTAAACAAGGTGGTTAAAAAGTTGCGTAATAGTTGTTAATGTTGTAAGTATTGCTTTGCTTTATATGTCTCTGAGGATATTTATTCTGATAAATAATGCTCAGGTAGGTTTATATTTCACTAAAGCTCGACATTTATTGTTAATGGCATGGAGTGTCATAGTGACAACGCGAGATTTATTGAGTGATATTTGATAATGGAAGGTTGTATATGGTGAAGGGGTCTAAAGTCTTGCTTACGGCAGGAATGTTATTTTTAAGTAGTAGTGCGGTAGTTTCTGCAGCCACTGATGTTGAGCAATTTTCTAAACACAGTATGTTTAATAATGTCAAAATTTCTCCAGATGGTCGTTATTTAGCTGCGACTTACCCCTTTAAGGAGCATAGGCGACTGGCAATCATTAATAATGCTGATCAAAAGATAGTTTGTAATTTTTTCTTTAAGGATGATGAGTCAGTTCAGGGTTTTTGGTGGGCAAATGACGAACGTGTATTGATGACAATTTCTACACAGTCAGGTCAATACGCGGCCCCTTTTCTGACCGGTGAGTTATTTGCGGGTAATTATGATTGCTCTAAAAAAGAGCAATTATTCGGAGTGCGTAATAACGATATTGCAGCGGCAAATATAGAAAGCCTGTTGATGGATGATCCCGAAAACATATTAATTTCATCAAATTTAGAAAAAAAGCAATTTAGTAATTTATATAAATTAGATATTTATAATGGAAAACGTCAGTTAGTCGAGAAAGCGAATTTTGAAAACGCTTCAATTGTGTTAGACAACGACGATAAGTGGCGAGTAAGTCAGTCAATGGTGACGGAGCGTAAGGGCATCTTAAAAGCTGAAGGCTCTGGAGACATGATCACTTATCTTCGCGATAGTAAAGATAATTGGCAAAAACTGTCTTTAATTGATTTGGTGCGTACCAGTGCTCAAGGTTCGGCAAATGTAGTTGGATTTAGTGCTGATAATAACTACATGTATACATTAGATAATACAGAAGCCAGTACACAAGGTATCTATAAAATAGAATTAGCGACAGGTAAGCGTGAACTCATGTATCGCAATGAGATAGTTGATTCACGCCCCTTGATGGATGTTTATACATCAAAAGAAGGTAAGCGTATAAAAGAAGTTGTAGGCGCAGTTTTCCATGATGGAAAACCCGACCTGGTCTTTTTTGATGAAGAGTCTGCATTTGCTAAAGAGTTTAGGGGGTTACAACAAGCGTTTAAAGGTAACGTCTTGAGTATCACTTCAAAAACAGCTGATAACAATAAATGGGTATTGATGACGTACTCGGATGTTAATCCTGGTAAGTTTTTTATTTATGATAGAGTGACGAAAAAGGCATCGTTTCTAGCAGCCTCTCGACCATGGATTGATGAGACTAAAATGTCTCATAAAACGCCTGTCAGCTTTGTTGCACGTGATGGATTGACTATCCATGGCTACTTAACCATCCCCAAAGGTAGTGAAGGGAAAAATTTACCACTGATTGTTCACCCCCACGGTGGTCCTCATGGGCCTAGGGATTACTGGGGATTTGAAGATGAAGTACAAGTATATGCCAGTGAAGGTTATGGCGTTCTTCAGATCAACTTTCGTGGCTCTGGCGGCTATGGTCGTGAATTTGAAGATGGTGGCTACGGTCAGTGGGGCGGAGAGATGCAGGATGACTTAACCGATGGTACCCTATGGGCGATAAAACAAGGGTATGCAGATAAAGATAAGATTTGTATTTCTGGTGCGAGTTATGGTGGTTATGCAGCACTAATGGGGGTAGTTAAAGAACCGGATCTTTATAAATGTGCTATTGGCTATGTTGGGGTATATGACTTACCTTTGATGTTCAGCAAAGGCAATGTTGCTGAAAGACTTGGTTGGGGTAAGCAATATATGGAAGAAGCTTTTGGCGGTACTGAAGCTGAAATGAAGAAAAACTCTCCTGCATACCATGCCGATAAAATCAAAGCCGGTGTATTTTTAGTTCATGGCGGGCGAGATGAGCAAGCTCATTATGAGAATGCCTATGTCATGCGCGATGCTTTGACTAAGGCGGGTAAAGAGCCTAAGTGGTTGTGGAAACAAACAGAAGGTCATGGTTTCTATGACGAGGATAACCGCAAAGAGCTTTATACGGAAATGGCTTCTTTCTTAAAAACCTATTTGAATTAAATCTCTGAGCTAGATGATAAGCTTAAAGCCACCTTTATAAGGTGGCTTTTTATTGGATTTCGTTTATTGGTTTTTAACTTAGTAATTACGGTGCATCGAAGCCGTATTCTGCCAGAATGGCTTGGCCTTGTGGCGCGATTATAAAATTGGCTAATTCATTGGCGTGAGGGTGGGCACCATTGAGCACCGTGAGGCCATAGTTAGCGCCGACGCTGAGATTGTCGGGTAGGGCGATTATCTGCAGTGTATTCACCTGCTTTTTGGCCAATACTGCGTTGGTGCAATAGGTCAAAAAAATATCAGCTTGGTGGTTTTCCATCACCCAGCCATAGGGATTGCGGCCATCAGGTGCTTTAGCACTGGTTGGGCCGCCGGTTAATTGCAAGGCTTTGCTGCTTAGTATTTTTTGGGCATTTGGTGACAGTTTTTCCGCTCGCTCGAATACCTTAAAAGCATAATCCCCAGCGGGATCGGCTTTGGGAGTCGAGGTGCCTAAGCGAGTCGTGTCATTTAACATCTGCTGGAGTAAGGTGGTAGGCGTTACGGTGACTTCTGGCTGGGCGAGGGCACACAGCTTATTACGGGCAAACATCACCACTTCACCACTCAGGCCCGCGTTATGCAATGCGGTGGGGTGTTTCATGTTCGCAGATGCATACAGGTCGACTTTTTCTCCCTGCTCAATACGTTGACGTAGCAGTCCTGAGGGCGCAAATTGCGCATCAATATCACTAACAGTACCGCTTGTTTGTTGATATGCCCCGATGATATCTGTCATGGCGGCTTTTAAACTCCCGGCTGCGCGAAATTGCAGTGGGTTGTCATGTGCTACGGCGCTGGTGGTTAATCCGAGAGTCAGTAAGGTTCCTAATATCCATTGATGCTTCATTATTGTATTCCTATACGTAAACGATAGTTGCTCAGGGTATCAAGCCTGAGTTGATAGCGGCTCGCAATAGGGTGTTGAGTTTAGGTGAAAGACTTGCAGTAGAGATCGCTAACTTACGTTGATTATACGACAAATTGTCGCAGCCCATCATGAGAGACTTGTTTGGTTGGCTATCACTCTCAGTGAGAGAGCATTAGTAGTGCCAACAGCTTGGCCACTGCATTGAGCTTAATACCTTACAAAGGGGGGATTAAGCTCACAACTAGCCTCAATTGATCACGGCGATTACTTCATCACGGCCATTATTTCATCAGAGCCTTAGTGCCGATAATTTTAAATGCCGGAACGCCTCTGACCAACGTTGGCCTTGCAAAGGCTTGCTTACACTGAGGGCAGATACCCGGTGCGAAGGTATAGTCTTCGCTTATCCGCTCTTTAAAACATTTAACCAGTGCGCCTTTGCCTCCCTTACGGTATTTATACAGTTTGCATTTGCACTGAGCACAGACAATATCGACAGTCCGACTAGGGCCTTTCTTATTGGGTTTTGCCATAATAATATTTTGCTCTCAACGGCTTAGAGCCTAATGCTTACGTCATAAAAAATGGGGCCATACTGTTAACATATGCGCAACTTGGTTATAGTGGTGGCCATTCAAGCGAAGTTGGTGTTACTTCATGATTAACATAATAAAAAAAAGTGTCATCTTGCTGTTATCGGTTGCCTTTTTGCTGCTCGTTGGCGCCTATATTAGTTTGCACTTGAGTCTACCTAAACTGACTGGCGAATTGAAGACAGCCAAGATCAGCAGTGTAACCTCCATTGAGCGAGATAAACTAGGCACAGCGGTGATTCACGGCAAAAATCGCCAAGATGTGGCTTTTGCATTGGGGTTTGCCCACGGTCAAGACCGCTTCTTTCAAATGGATCTGCTGCGGCGTAATTCGGCGGGTGAGCTGAGTGAAATTTTTGGCCCCATAGCGGTTAACCTCGACAAACAGCGCCGTTTCCATCAACTGAGAAAGCGTGCCAATAAGGCATTGACTCAGTTGCCCGTGGCGCAGCAACAGTTGCTCGATCGTTATACCGATGGCGTCAATCAAGCGTTAGCTCAGCAGCGATTACGCTCATTCGAATACCTACTGACCCGCAGTCGCCCTGAGCCTTGGCATCCAAGTGATAGCTTGCTGGTAATTTACAGTATGTATCTGGATTTACAGAGTAATACCATAGCAAGAGATATCACGCTGACCCTAATAGATCGGATGTTTGGCAAACCGATGCGGGCATTTATCACCCAAACCTCGAACTATCAGGCGGCATTAGATCACAGTTTATTCCCCTCCGATCCGCCGCTTATTCCTATGCTCGAAAGCAGCCTAATGGCAAATCGCCGCGATAGCGTTATTGGCGAGATGGCTGAAGTTGGCAGTAATAACTGGGCGGTCACAGGCACCTTAACCGAGTCAGGACATGCCATGCTCTCTGACGATATGCACCTGTCATTTGCCGTGCCTATTATCTGGTATCGGGCGCAGCTTAATTATACTGATGCAAACGGCCAAGCGGTACAAGTGACCGGGATTTCCCTACCCGGGGCTCCCGCGATTGTGGTCGGTTCTAATGGTAAAGTGGCTTGGGGCTTTACTAATGCTTACATCGATACCGCCGATTGGGTCGCCATTACCGCCGATGAACCGTTAACCCAAGAACAAGAGCCCATTGCCTTGGCTGGTGATGTTGTGGATCATCAGGTGATAACCTCTCGCTTTGGACCGGTTAAAACCTATGCAGGTCAACCTTATGCGCTCTCTTGGGTGGCGCACCAAGATTACGCCGTCAATATGGAGTTAATGGCACTTGAGACCGTAAGCGATGCCGAGCAGGGGATAGCCATTGCCCATGGTTTTGGCGTGCCGGTGCAAAATATGTTGATTGTCGATGCTAAAGGCAATGCGGCATGGCAAATAGCGGGAGCGGTGCCGGCAAGACCCAATCCAAGTGATGTGGCGCAAGAGCCTGAGCAGGTAAAACTGTCATTGTGGCAACAAGGTGAAAGCCATTTACCGCAGGCATTCAATCCCAGCGGTGCTAGATTATGGAGTGCGAATGCGCGGGTGATGAGCACAAACGATGCAAGGCGTTTTGGCGATGGAGGCTATGCATTGGGCGCGCGCAGCGCACAAGTGCGTGATAGGTTGCAAGAGCAAGAGCAATTTAACGAAGCCGATTTTTACCGTATTCAACTGGATAATCAGGCGCGCTTTTATCGACCTTGGCATGATCTCCTACTTAAGACGTTGATGTCTCAACCGCAGCGTTTTGCCGAAGATATTCATCATCTGCAACAATGGGGCGAATGTGCTTGCAGCGAGTCGATAGGCTTTACCTTAGTGAAACAGTTTAGAAGCCAGCTTGTCGATCGCAGTTTTGCGGCGATAGAGACACCATTGAGTCAGCATCAATTAAGTCTGTCAGTGTTAAAGCGCTATCTTGAACCCGCCATGTGGCAGCTGTTACGCGAGCAGCCAGCAAGCTGGTTACCCAGTGAGTACGCTTCATGGCAGGAGTTTGTGATTGGTACCTATGTGATGGCCACTCAGTCTCTGATGGCCCAGCACAGTGAGAGTCATCGTTATGAAGACCTGGCATGGGGTAAGGTGAACACCTTGCATATTCAGCACCCGTTTAGTAAGCAGATGCCGCTGTTGAGCCGTTGGTTAGATATGCCTAAGGTGGCAGGCTTTGGCGATACCTTTATGCCTGCAGTGCAGCGTCCTAATTTTGGTGCATCACAGCGCTTTATTGTGCAGCCTGGGCTTGAGTCACAAGCTATTTTAACCATACCCGGCGGGCAGTCGGGGCATCCGCTATCGCCTTATTACCGCGCTGGATTCGATGAATATGCAGAGCAGGCCGTCACGCCGTTATTACCTGGAGCGATTCAGGCGCGTTTAGTGCTGCAACCCGCAAACTAACCAAGATACAGAGTGTTAGATAATAAAAAACCAGCCTAAGCTGGTTTTTGACTATCTATCGAACTCGCGGCTTGAACTCTAGTAGCTAGAGTTTGAACTTAGCTCTTAGGCCATGCGCTCAACGGGTTTCCAGCGCAGTAGCTCACTAGGCAGTTTTACCCCTTGGGCGGTGATGCTGTTAATGCGATTGAGGTAAGCCGCGCCGTACATCAAGTGTTTCGCCAAATCCACCGCATTGCGATTTTGGTAGTCATCTAAATAACTGCCTTTGGCCCACTGGTTAAAGGCGCCAAGTGCAGGGCCAGCCCAAATTTGGTAATCCATCTCACGGCCCACTTCACCTGAGTTTGACCAGCGGCTCGACAGTCCTAAATACCAGCGGAAAATCAGTGCCATCTTACGTTTTGGGTTACCTTCTGCGCGTTCTATCTGCTTAGGATCGCGCTCATTAAAGTGGGCGACGGTGCCCGCCCAAATATCATCGAGACTTGAGCGAAACACCTGCTTCTCAAGTTTTTCACGCTCATCGGCGGGGATGGACTCAATGGCGTCATAACGGCTGTAGATCTCATACAGCTTATTAGCGCGCATCGGAAATAGCGTGCCACGTTTAACCACCTGAAGCTTAACGCCCATCTCAAACATGTCGGCGGCAGGTGCCATGGTGACATCGGCCATCTCTGTGGTGGCCAGAAGCTTGCGGGTATGCTCACTGGCCCCGGCTTCGACACAGGCTTGGTTGATTGAACCGGTAACGATATAAGCGGCGCCCATGTTAAAGGTCGCCAATGCCGCATCTGGGGTGCCCACACCACCGCCACAACCCACGCGAAGTGGTGTTGGGTATTGGTACTTGGCTTGGATCTCCTCTTTTAGCGCGAGAATGGTGGGGAGCAGCGTAACCAAAGGACGGTTATCGGTATGGCCGCCAGAATCGGCTTCGGCAGTAATATCGTCAGCCATGGGGATCTGTTGGGCCATCTCCATCTGATCGACACTGATCAAACCCTCATCCACGAGTTTTTGTAGCATCTTCACGGGCGCAGGCATCATGAACTTTTCTGCCACTTCGGTGCGGCTCACTTTAGCGATCACCTTGTTGCCGATAACGATGTTGCCATGGGCGTCACGACTCAGACCCGCTGCGCGGTAGTAAACAATCTGTGGTGTGAGGCCTAAGAAAGCCGATGCTTCAACAGTGCGTACCTTATGCTTAAGAAACAGCTCGACGCTGCCACGCTCTAGGGCGGGTTCGCTTGGGCTATGAATAAGGTTAAACATGTAAGGGCCATTGGGCAGCGCGGCTTGAATGCGGTTAATGGCGGCTTCTACCCGGCTAGGGATCAGACCCGCAGCGCCAAATGAGCACAGAATGCCCGCTTTACCTAAGGCGATAACCAGCTCTTCAGAGGAGATGCCGTTGGCCATGGCGCCAGCATAGTAAGCATATTTTACGCCGTGAACGCGGCGAAAATTACTGTCGCCAAGGCTTTCGGTGCCCAGTGCAGGGGTGAAAGCGCTCACTGGATGGCCTTGAGTGTTGTTAGTCGTCATTAGGCTGGCTTGTGTCGCGATGCCAACGCCTTTGTCGCTGTCATTGATGACATAACAGGCGCGGCTGAAATCTTTCAGCTGCGCGGCCATGGTTGTCGTATCAAAACTGATGTCGGCATCACTGACTTGCCAAGGCCATGGCGATAATTTGTCGTTGGTTGTGGTGGGATTCATTTAAATAAGACCCTTATCATTTTTTATGCTTTATTCGATTGTCTAACTTGAGGTATTGGCGGGTGGCCAAATACCTCAAGTGATCTATTTTTTACAAGGCTTCTTCGATACAGATAGCAATGTCGGTGACTTCGTAGATACGCAGCCCATCTTTACTTAGGCTTGCGTTACCTGTGATCACCTTCTTGTCACCTTCATCTTTTATCGAGGTAATACTGACATCCATCGACATCTGCTTATTGAGTGGGTTGATCTGACCGCGATATTTCCACTTAATGTTTGACAAAATCTGGCCAAACTTAGGGTTTTTAAATCCAGCGCCCAAATCTTTACTGATGGCGTAAGTTTGCATGGTTTCGATAATGGCTTCAACGCCTAACGAACCTGGCATCACAGGATCTTGGTGGAAATGGAACTGGAAGAACCAGTCGCTAGGATCGATAGTGCGCTCAGCATAGAGATAGCCTAAGCCTTCGGTGCCGCCGTTATCGACAATCTCGACGCTATCGATAAAGTTGAGTTGTCCGCCAGCAAGGCGATAGTGAGGCTGATTGGCCGGCGCATTAAAGTGGCGCCCAGCTTTATCTAACAAATTCACTTTGGTGTCGGCACTAATGCCTTTGGCCACATGCCAAGGCTGAGTCACTTTGCCATTGTCTAAGCCCAGCTGGTCTTTAAGCGCATCGCCTTTGAAGTAGCCAAATACTGCGGTGCCGCGATAGAAGGGCTCACCGTCGGTGCTCAACTCAAAGCTGAAACTTTGAATAATATTAGTGCCAGCCATCACCGTCGACAACAGACGCGAGTCGTTGACAATGGTTTTACCGCGTAGGTCGACATCGCGTAGTAGCTCGCCACTACCATCTAGGTTGCGGAAAAACAGCTCAAGCCCCGGAAAGCCTAATGTGGTGCCCATGTAACCAGAGATGAAGCCATTAGGCTGCAAAGAGATCTCCATCAGCACCGAATAAGGCATGACAGCATGGTGGCTATTCTTATCGAAATACCACGCATCCGTTGGCACTTCATATTCGGCAATACAGCTTGACGGCTTTTTAAATTCCCCACGTTTACCGTTAACTTCTACTACGCGGGTGGTTAACTGCAGATCGCCGCACGGGGTACGTGGCGGGATCATTCCGCGATAAATTGAAAACTCAGAGCCAAAGCAGTTTTCAATATTGCCTGTGGCAAATTCAAATAGGTGGTACGGCGTAAACGGGACTGTGTCAGGCACGCGATTGGGATAATCAGGTGTGAGTGGTGCCTCTACATGTGACAGAGGGATCACGCCTTTGTTAGGTGCAGCGCTCAAATCAGGCACTTGTGCCATTAACGGTGCATTGATTGACGCACCTTGATAGCCCTTTTTAGCACTTGCTGAGTCAGCAGGCACTGTGCTGCTAATCGCCAATGGAGCGTCATAGCGGGTGCACTCATCTTGCTCTTTGATCATCACGCCGAGGTTTTGGAAGTCCACCACCACTTTGCCATTAAGCAGAATGTCGATGTTGGCTTTGGCATAAGGACGTGGGCTGAATCCAATCTCGGTCACTTCCATACGATAGGTGAGCTGGGCCGATTGCGGAAGAACCTGACCACGACAACGTACCTTTTGTGACGCATTTTCAAGTGGTTGGAAACGACCATTTTTCGTTTGGGTGTGCATCCCTAGGTGTAACATGTAGAACTGCAGTAACTGGCCACAGCCCTCTGCCATCAAGGAGCCTGCCATCACCTGATCATCTTTAAAGTGACAAGGGAAGTACCAATGGTTAGGTTCCAGTTGCTTATGACCTTCGATTAACCCTAGTCCCCATGCACCGCCCGTTCTGTCGACCTTACTGACCTGTTCGATCATCAAGAACTTCTCAGAGGCAAAACACAGTGACGGTTGAGCTGAACCTGCGTGTGACGGACCAAAACAGCCTTCAATGTCGGCCGATAATAGCTTATGAATCGCAGTGTAATCGAACTGAGTCTGCGGGCAATCCAGTAGCGGATTAAAGCGTAGCTTAGTTGCGTTATTACGGGCCTTAATTTCATCTTCTGTGCGAATGACACCCTTACCGTCGGCCAGTTCAGCATCGGTAAAGAAGCCAGCACAGCCACCATCCATCTTGAGGATCATGGTATCGCCAACGAAACACTCATAAGAGAAGAAGAACAACAGGGTATCGCCGTTACGGGCATAGTGGTTGATCTTAATATCGTATCTTAATGTGTCACCGCCCCGTGGCAGGTCGCCTAAGAAGGTGAGGGTACAGTCCAGTAGACGGTAAACGCGCTCACCCTTGTTTTCAAAATCAATACCTAAGTAGCTGATTAGCATTAAGTCACACTGACCCGATTCAACGGCAACTGCCCAAGGAATTTGGCCATCGACTAAGTAAGGCGCATCCTCTGGGATGTCATACTCAGTGGTCATTGAACTTGGCTTGTATTCATTAATGTTGGCGTCGAGTTTCGTCACCCGCGACACCAACAGATAGTCGGTGGTCGGTAGGCGAACGCGGCGCGAATAGTTATCGATTGAGGCATATTCTGGGCCAAATACTTTGGCGATGTCGCCTTCAGCATACTCGACGAGATCATGGTAATCCCAGATGCAGGGCTTGTGTGCTGGCACTGGGGCGCGGTAAGGTTCTACTTTGTCATGCTGTGGTTTAAGGGTTGGTTGCGCTTTAGCCTGCACGTGTGACTGAGCCGGCGCCGCACCAGTGGCTTGTGCAAGCTGCTGCTTGAGCAGTTGGTCAGCCACTTTAAGGCCTGTTTCACGGCTTTTTAGGAAGGCGATATGCGCCTGCTGTGTGAGCTGCTGGTTATGTTGAAATGCCGCTAACTCGCCTTGTGGCAAATCTAATTGGCTCGCATCGAATGCGCTGGGTGTGTTGCTTGTCATGATGTTCTGGGTACCTATTGCTTTAGCAATGTGAGCCTGTGTTGGCGTTTGGGCATCTGCCGCCGACGTCGCAACTGGCTGTGGGTAGCTGATTAGTTGCGACGCACGTGAAGTGGTTGGCGCTAAATGACCCTGAGCAACTTTTGCTTTGATGGTGTCTAGGCCAGGTATCGGGGTGTTAATAATATGACCCACGATATCGCGCCCACCTAAACCGACCTCTTTCACTAAGCTGCGCTCAGCGTGGGTGCCTAAGGTGTGTGCCAGTCGCTGAGTCAGTGCTGTGCACTGCGCGGCATCTTGACTGATGTGGGTTAGCGAACACTGATTTTCACTGATGTTAGCGATCACCGCATGCTGACTTGTATCTTGCGCACCTTGTTGATTGCATTGTTGATTGAGGCGCAGCAGGCCATAGATAAGGCTGGTCATGCCTGCGGCGGCAAAGCTGTGTCCAAGCTGTTGTTGACCCTGCTCATAACGTGCATGGGTTAGCGGCAATGCTTGTTGCAATTGGTCGCATGTCAACGCGCTGCCTGGAGCAATACTCTGCTCAACTAGACTGATTTGTGCGCCATGGGTGCCTGTGAGTGTCAGTAACTCATCGGCGACGCGGCTAACCGTGCTGGTGGCGCCAAAGTTTACGCTCTCAATGGTGGCATAACTTTGCTTGGCTTGGGCAAGTGGTTCGAGCACTATCGCCCCCGCGCCCTCTGCCAGTTTCCAGCCTGTATCGCTTGGGGTTACCGCCATCGGACTTACGGCATTTTTAAGCATCACCTGCTCAATGCTGCCAGAGAGGTCGACCGCGGCAATCACCACGGCATCGAGCTGTTCTTGCACCATCATATTTTCGGCCACATCGAGTGCGCGACTCACAGACTGTTCACCCGCTGAAATGGTGAAAGCAGGGCCGTTAAAATCCCAAAGGGATGCGATACGCGATGCCATGATGTTGCCAATAAAGCTGGTGTACTGGTTGAGCTTGGCAGCATCGAGCACGCTGTCCATGGCGATGGTTTCGATGGATTGATACTCACTGTCTGTGAGTGTCACGCCCATGGCATTGAGGCTTTGTTTCAATTGCGTATGCAGATTGACGCGGCCACGGAACTGATGTAGTTCAAGCTCTGTCTCCATTGCGACCAGCACGGCCACTTTCTGGCCCGGCTTTAACTTGGCATCACGAATGGCCTCGTCGGTCACCTTCATCAACATCAGTTGCTGACAGATCAAGCGATCATCTTCATTAGGCGGCAGTTTAAAGCGTAAAAAATCCAGCTCAAAACTGTCAACATAAGCCCCTTGTGGAATGGCATGGATGCCAAATTTAGCTAATAGTTCAGGGTGCTTGTCGAGCCCTTTCCAACGTTTGTTGGGGAGGTCGATAAACGCATGTTGACCCTGTTGTAAGGTCGCATCGAGTTGATTAATGGTGCTAAGCGGCCCAATGTGGCTGGCGATACCGCTAATGGCAAATGCGGGAGTTGAGCCGTTACTGCAGGCCTGTGAAGGTGCGCTTGCAGCTCTTGGCTGTTTAGCGGTGTATGACTCTAATAGTAGGTGAGCATTACAGCCACCAAAGCCAAATACCGAGACCCCTGCAAGCCGTTCATGGTTGCCTGGCTTTACCGGCCATGGGGTGACTTTATTTGGCAAAGTATGAGCACCAAATAGGCCATTTGGCGAGCCAATGGCCTCACTAATATTAATGCTGGGCGGCAATACGCCTTGGCGCATGGCGAAGATCATCTTCATGATCCCCGGCATACCAGCGGCAGTAAGTAGGTGGCCTAAGTTGGATTTGGCTGAGCCAATAAGGGGTGCGGCTGAGCCATTGAGACGTGGTGCAAAAAACTGCTCCATCGAGGCCAGTTCAACCTTGTCTCCCAGTGGCGTGCCAGTGGCATGACATTCGATCACTTCGATATTTTCTGGCGCTATGTCGCTGCTGCGATAGGCGCGTTCGAAGGCCTTTACTTGGCCTTTGCTATTTGGACTCAGTACAAACTGGCCTTTACCGTCGTTAGACAGGCCGATCCCGCTGACCACGGCGTAGATCTTATCGCCGTCGCGCTCGGCATCGTCGAGGCGTTTAAGCGCCAGTACGCCAGCGCCTTCACCGGCAAACAAGCCTTTGCTGTTTTTATCAAAGGGGGCTGAGAATCCATGATCTGGGTAGGCGTGAAAAATCGAGAACCCCATATTGATAAAGAAAGGGTCCGCGCCAGAAACGGCGCCCGCCAACATTAAATCGGCTTTGCCCGTTGCAAGGTAATCACAGGCTAATTTAAGTGAATAAACTGAGCTGGCACAGGCGGCATCTAGGCTGAGCTGCACGCGACCAAGGCCTAGCGCGTCGGCAACAACCTTAGAGGCATTATGGGCAATAGCCCCGTTGGCACAATCGATTGATGGCGTGTGTTGGGTCTGCGCGTTAAAGGCTTGCAGGCGAAAATCTCGGCTATCTAACTTGGTTTGCAAGGCCTTCTCTACCGCATTGTGATAGAGCGGCAGAAACAGCTCATTCGATTTTGCGGTTGGGAATGACAGCGCGCCCATGATGATGCCTGTGCGCTCGAGTAGCGGTGAGTCCACTGCCACGCCTGCATCGAGTAGCGCGTTACGGCTGGTATCGAGTGCCCATTTGAAACTGTCATCGAGTCCCTTGAGCTGCTCAGCCCCGATACGATAGCCGTTTGCATCGAAGATAAAGTCTTCAATATAGCCGCCGTTGTCGCAGTAGAAACGATCCGATTGGCCCTGTACACCTTGATAGTCGCTGCTATTGGCACCGAGTTTTTTATCGCTCAATGTGGTACGTGAGTCGCGTTTATCGAGTAAGTTTTGCCAAAATTGATCCGGCGTTTTAGCGTCGGGATACAGGGTCGCTAACCCGACTATCGCTATTTTGCATGGTTGAGAAGGCGCTTCATTTGAAGGCATTATGCTTCCCCTTTTAATAAGGTATTTGCCGCATCAGTTGTCTTTAGCTGCTCTTGCAGTGCTAATTGACGCTTTAGTCCCAGCTGCAACACGGTCAGGCTGACGGGGACACGATGACTGATTAACTGTCCGATCGCCTTAAGCAGAGTCGCGATATCGCTGCTCCCTTTGGCGTTTAGCGGAATAGTGCAGCATTGAGATGTAAGGTGTGCCGACGGTGATAACAGATTATCGATGAGTTTTTCACTGTCACTGCTTTTTAGTATTTTGTCTATGAGAGTGCAGTTTTGGCGATCGGCACCGATTTCGACAAATAGCCGTGCGCCTTGGCGCGTTGCACTCTGGATCAGGGCTGTAAAATCTAAGCTATTGCAGAAGGTATCGGCAATCGAGGTTGCTATCAGCTTAGGATTCAACTGACCCTGTTCATCGCCAACGCCCCTATCGATACCTTTGCCTGTATCGGCGGCGCTGATAAATGTGACTGGGTGACTCACCGCTTCTGGAACAATATTTTGCTGATAAAAAGCGATCACATTTTCATGCTGGCTGAGTGCAGGTGTCGTGTGCATTGCCGTTACACGATTGGCTGCAATCCCGCGTTTCCCCAAGGCTTTTAGTAGCTGCTGACAGCCATGCTCACAACCTGCAATCACGCAGGTGTCTCCCTGAGTAATAGCTAAGTAAACACGTGGATATTGCTCAAGCATTGAGCGAATCGACTCAGGAGTGCAGCGTACTACAAAGCTGTTCCAATGAATCACATCGCTATCGGTCAGTCCCCAAGCGCTGCGCACAGCGCTTAAGTCGCCTGAGATGACGGACGTAAATAGCGGATCGCTTTTGGTTTTGTCGATCAAGAGATGAGGCTGCTGCCATACGTCAAGACTGGCCCACATTGAGGCTTCGCCCATGGAGTAACCTAGCGCGTATTCTGGCTTAACATCAAACTCATCCATTAATAGTTTGCTCAGCAGATAACTCGCACCTACGCCTGCAATCGCCATATCGCCCAGCGCCATCTGCTCTGTGATCTGTTTGTCGCTATGATAGATCTCATCAGCCTGTAACATGGCTTTGAGATCGCCTTGCTGCTCTAAGCGGGCATAGAGCGCAGGGAAATAGTGATGCAGTTCGCTGAGCATGTCGTGGTAGACAGTGCCAACACCAGGATAAACAAAGGCCAGGTGTTGTTGTCCAAGTGGCTCGGCCGTAAAAAAGCTTCCAGCTGGGGTTTTGTATTGTCCTTTTTCTTTAAACACTCCGCCTAACGCATCACTCATACAGGCAATCTCTTGCGTGAGAGACTCTATGCTAGTGGCTTGCAATGTGAGCGCAAAACGTGGACTGGTACTGATTTCAAATTCATGTAAATTTTCCTGCATTAACTCCAGCAAAGATGACGTGATCTTTGAATTGTCGACCATCAACCTAATACTATCTAGCTCAGCGGCTAACGCCCACAAACCTTGATTTAACTCGGCTTCACTGGTGCCAGAGATTAAGAAGAATAGGCGCTGTGCTTTGAGCAAGGATCTTGCTTTTAATCGACCCGTACCTTGGGTCAGCACAATGGCTACATGGATCATTGCACTATCTGCGGGGTCAAATTGCAGATTTAACCTTGCTACACGTGCCTGATAACGCTCTGTAAACCAATAGTGGCTCGAGTTATCGTCACGGGTAATGGTGCGCTGTGCGATATCGATAATCAGTTGGCAAAGCGCGTCAAATGCAAGTTGATTGCGTTCAACCTCTGGATGACTCACTTGTTCATTATTAATAACAAGAGTGCGCTGACAGTTTACCGCGCTCAGATCTCGCTTAGCTTGTTTTAGCGCGAGGTTCGATGCCACGTCAGCAGTTTTGGCATATTGCACCCCAGCGAGATACGCGTGCGGATGCAGCTTTCGCTGCGCGGCCACAAGTGCGGGCATTAATACCAAACTGCTTTGCGGTGCCTGAATGTTGACTACTTCGCCAGCGGCCACAAGGTCTAGCGCCATTTCAAGATTTGTTGTGAACCTGTCAAGCTCAATCACCAAGATAGGTTCATTGCTCAGCTCGCTAGGCATAACGTCTGCCATATTAATCACGAGCGCGGCGACACGCAGTGGCGCCGCCTCATCTTGGTCAAGCTTGCTATCGCTTTGCGTTGCACTCCCTTTATTGAGAGTCCCATTATTGAGTGTCACTATGCATGATCCTCTTTAATGTGTTGCTCGTTAACAAAAGCGCCGTTAAGCGATTTGCTAATGGTCACTTTTGCCGATCTCATTACGCAGCTTAATTGGCCATTTTGATGATACAGGGCGACATCAGCGATGAGCTGTCGGCTGCTGGTTTTAAGGACGGTGAGTTCAATATAACCATTGTCGCCAAAGTCCATAGGTAACACACTGACGAACTCGCCAATGGTCGAGGGTAGGCTGGCAGCACCATAGGTTAATCTTGCCCAAACTAGCATCGCTTGCAGTAGCAGATCTTCAGCAAAAGGCTGACACCCTTTAGCCGTTAAGCTTGGGGTAAAGTCGCCACAATCTTGCTTGGCCACATTAGGCAGCTGACAGCTAACCACTAAGCCGTGCTCATTAAAGCGCAGCACCTTATCTAAGCCTTGTAAACGCGGACCATGGAACAGGGTGCCGTCGCTGTAAAGCCTAGCTTTATCCGTTACAGGCACGACTTGGCTGAGCTCATCAAACTGCTTAGTGCTATGTTGCACGTCGCCTGCATTCACTAATAGTGCCTGATACTGAGGCCGTCCTTCACAGCTGATTAACGCCTTAATACCTTTGAGTGCACCCGCTTCATATTGCGGGGTTAAGCTCATCATTAAGGTTTGGCTCTCGCCTGAGTCGAACACTATGCCTTTGAGTAACTTGTAGTCTTGCACCATGAGCGTTAGCCCATACTGCTCAAGCGCCGCTTCGCGCATCCATTGGATAGCACAGACCGTTGGCAATACGGGATTGCCACCAATGCGGTGATCTCGAACAAAGGTCAATGCATCAGGCTTTAGCACTCGCTTAAGTGTCACTTCAGTCAGTGCGGTGACGTCGCGCTGCGGGCGCTGTGCAACTTGCACCTCACCCGCATTAGGCTTTTTTACAGTCGCTTCCTTAGTGGCAGTGTTACTTTTGCTGTTGCCTTGCATGTCTGTGCCCACGAGCAGCTGCACGCCACTCTCTGTGAGTAGTTGGGTTGCAAATAGCTCCGCACCTGCTTGCAGAGGGATCACATACACGCCTCGGTCAGTAAACATCTTTTTCAGCGCCGGGTTAACCATGCCGCCATCCCAAGGTCCCCAGTTAAAGCTCATCACTTTGGCACTTGGGTGCTTTGCCGACAGTTGCAGTGCCGCTTTGTTAAGGATGTCGTTCGACATGGCATAGTCGCTTTGGCCAGTATTGCCGTAGAAACCTGCCGCCGAGGAGAACATGGCAACCAGTTTTAGCTGGCTGGTATCAATGACAGAAAGCAGTGCCTTGAGGCCGTTGACTTTGGTGCCATAAACCCGTGCCAGTTCATCTAAGGTTTTGTCTTGGATATGTTTGTCAGCCAAGACACCAGCACCATGGATAAGGCCTGTGATTGGCGTTATCTGAGTGATAGCGCTCAGTGCGCTGTTTACCGAGTCAGCATTGCTCACATCCATGCTGATGTATTCGGCGCTCGCGCCTACTGCGTTAAACGCATCCAGCGCGGCATTGATCTCTAAACTGCTCTGTACCGGCCACACGAGTGCATCTACCTGCTTAGGCGTTGGTTTGTCACCCGAGGCAATAATGTGGGCAATCGCGGCTGATTTGAGCTCAGTGGCAGATTTACCTTGTGCCCAGCTGGGCAGATTGTTAAGGGTCACATGTTGGCTACGACCCGCCAAGATAAAGTGAGACTGACAACGCTTAGCGAGAGCTAGGGCACACTCAAAGGTTACGCCTTTTGCACCCCCGGTCACCAGTATTTTATCTGCGCTGTTTAGCTCACTTTTTGCTGTTTTTACGCTCGCATCGCCTGCAATCAGGGCTGTGCGCTGCAGTTGACCTTGCTCATTGAGGCTTAAACCTGCTTCGTTCAATGTTGCATTGCTATCAAACAGCTCGTTGGCGATGGCATCACTTAAGCGGCTGGCATCCAATGCAGGTGCGATGTCTAATGCACGGCAAAATACGCTTGGCCACTCGTGACTTAATGTCTTGGTGAGACCAGCCAGTGCGGCTTGGTTGAGCTCTGCAGTTTTTAACTGTTCAAGGTCTAAATAACCGAAGCCACCGTCAATACGACTGACGCTGATGAACGCGCGTCGCGCACCGGTATCTTGGGTTAATTTAGCTTGCAACAACTTGGCCCACAAGAAGGCTTGGCTCAAGTGATTGAAGCTGTCGTCGCTAAGCTGCACGCTGCTATTATCTGTTGCTTGCGTCTCTTGTGGGTGCAAGTGAACAAAGCCGCTGATAGTGCCTAACTGCTTTTCAATCTGATCAATTACGGCAGCGATGCCAGTTTCATCTGCACTGTCAGCTTGAAAGCTTTTGATATCACTGTTTAGCGGTGACTGTGGTTGACCTTTCGGTAAACGCACTACGGCCACGTTTAAGCCCTGTTTAACCAGTTTCTCGGCTAGCACACCTGCATTATGGCCATCATCATTGATCACAATGTGAGTGTTAGCGGCGAAACAGTTGTTAACTAACTCCGCCGCATCAAGCTTTTTTAGCGCTACCTCGCTGTGAGGTGGCAGTTCAACACTCGGCTCGCTTGAGATCGCAGCAGGCTTATCATTTAAGGGCTCAGCCTTTACAGGCGCAGCGATTGATGAAGCGCCGAGCTTACTGTTCATATAGCTAACAATTTCACCTAAGGTACGACACTCAGCTAAATCTTCTGGGTTTAACTCAGGTAGACCCGGTAGCTCGTCTTGCACTGTGCCCAAAATTTCAACGCGCTTGATAGAGTCGATACCTAAATCGGCTTCCATATCCATCTCTAGGGCGAGCATCTCTGTTGGGTAACCGGTTTTCTCGGCCACCACGTTCATCATGGTGCTCTGCACTTGCTCGTTAGTCAGGCCGCCTTGAACAGGCGCAGCAGTCATGGCAGGAGTGAGGGCAACAGGCGCAGCGGCTATCGCTGGTAACTTGCTGTTCATATAGGCCACGATTTCACCTAAGGTGCGACACTCGGCTAAGTCTTCTGGGCTGAGCTCAGGTAGCCCTGGCAGCTCATCTTGCACTGTGCCCAAAATTTCAACGCGCTTGATAGAGTCGATACCTAAATCGGCTTCCATATCCATCTCGAGGGCGAGCATCTCGGTGGGGTAACCGGTTTTCTCTGCCACCACGTTCATCATGGTGTTGTGCACTTGCTCGTTAGTCAGACCGCTTTGAACAGGCGCAGCAGTCGTGGCAGGAGTGAGGGCCGCTGGCGCATTTGCAGCAACGGGCGCAGCGGCTATCGCTGGTAACTTGCTGTTCATATAGGCCACGATTTCGCCTAAGGTGCGACACTCGGCTAAGTCTTCTGGGCTGAGCTCTGGTAGCCCTGGTAGCTCATCTTGCACTGTGCCTAAAATTTCAACGCGCTTGATAGAGTCGATGCCTAAATCGGCTTCCATATCCATCTCAAGGGCGAGCATCTCAGTTGGGTAACCGGTTTTCTCTGCCACCACGTTCATCATGGTGTTGTGCACTTGCTCGTTAGTCAGACCGCTTTGAACAGGCGCAGCAGTCGTGGCAGGAGTGAGGGCAGCTGGCGCATTTGCAGCAACGGGCGCAGCGGCTGTCGCTGGTAACTTGCTGTTCATGTAAGCAACGATTTCACCTAAGGTGCGACACTCGGCTAAGTCTTCTGGGCTGAGCTCTGGTAAACCTGGTAGCTCATCTTGCACTGTGCCTAAAATTTCGACGCGCTTGATAGAGTCGATGCCTAAGTCGGCTTCCATATCCATCTCAAGCTCAAGCATCTCAGTTGGGTAACCGGTTTTCTCGGCTACCACGTTCATCATGGTGCTATGCACTTGCTCGTTAGTTAGACCGCTTGGAGCCGACGCGCTTGTTGTAACGGGTGCACTGCCAACGGCTGGCAGTTTACTGTTCATGTAAGCAACGATTTCACCTAAGGTGCGACACTCAGCTAAGTCTTCTGGGCTGAGCTCTGGCAAACCTGGTAGCTCATCTTGCACTGTGCCTAAAATTTCAACGCGCTTGATAGAGTCGATGCCTAAGTCGGCTTCCATATCCATCTCAAGTTCAAGCATCTCGGTTGGGTAACCGGTTTTTTCAGCCACTACCGACATCATGGTCGCTTGCACTTTATCAGCAGAAAGCGCGTTGCTTGGCGCTGGTTCAACGACTGGGCTTGCAACAACTGGCGTTATAACGGCTGGTGCAGTAACTGCCACGACAGGCGCTACAGCTTTTGGTGCTACCGCAGGGGCAACGATAGGTGCAGCCTTTGTCATTGAGGTTGCCGCAGTGCTAGCCAATGGTGCAGCGGTAACGACTGGGGCTGACTGGGTTGGCGCTGCTTGTACTGGCGCTGGCGGAGTTGTAGCGATTGCACCATGATTTAACAGTTCAAGCGCAGCAGTACTGCTTTGTGCTTGCAGTTCAAGGAACTGTGTATGGCTTTGCAGCGTTTGCGCCTGATGCTGGTGGAACTGCTCCATTGAGCGTTGCAGACTTTCTGGAATAGTCATTCCAGAGGCTGCCATCTGTGCTTGCGCGGTCATCAAGCTAGTGAAGGTTTCACCATATTGCTGAGGAATTGACAGGAACTGCTGATGCAATGCCGCCGCTTGGCTTTGGGCTGCAAAGAACTGGCTTAGGGCATCGTTGCTCACTGGCGTGGCCATGGTGGTAGCCATTTTGGGCGCAGCCGCTTGTGCTGGGGTATTGTTTACAGGCGAACGGTTTACCGCGCCGTTGTTTTCTACGACTTTTTCCACAACTTTCTCAACTTCCACAATCTTCTCTACTTCTACAATTTTCTCGACTTCGACCACTTTCTCAACTTCAACTAATTTTTCAACTATTTGACTCGAGATCGCACCTGTCTGTAACGATTTGGCCATCTTAGCCTGAGTTGCTGGGCTAATATGATTGGTCGCTGTCAGCTTGATGTTCATTGCCGATGGCTGCTCTTCGGCCGCTATTGGCGCCGCATAAGGATCGAGGTTTTCTAATGCAATACCATTAACAGCTAGTTGAACTGCCGCTTGACGCAGTTGCACATCGCTATTGCCTTTAGGATTTGGGTTGATGCTGACAGTGCACAGTTCGCTCATCTTGTCGCTAAGGGTGTTTTCAACCAATTTTTGTAAGATGTTTTTAGGACCGAACTCAACAAATACACGGGCACCCGCATCATACATGGCTTGCAACTGCTCGCTAAAACGAACCGATTGCAGCATATGTTGCTTAAACTCGCTCTTAATGGTCTTCGCGGCCGAGTTATACTGTTGGCCTGTGGCATTTGAGTAGATCGGGCGTTGTGGCTTAGTGAATTTCGCCGCATCGATAGCCTTAGCAAACGGAGCTTGAGCATGGCCAACCAATGGCGTATGGAACGCACCCGAAACCGGCAGTGAGATCGCTTTAAAGCCGATGTCACTTAAGGCTTTTGCTGCCTCTGAAGTTGCGGCGGTAGGGCCTGCAATCACTAGCTGAGTTGGCGCGTTGTAGTTTGCCACTTTTACGCCATCAAATTTGGCGATAGTTGATTCAAGTAATTCAAGATCACTGGCAGCTTTGGTGATAATGGCATACATTGCGCCGCTATCCACACCGTCATCAAGCTTAGTCGCCATGGCATCGCCGCGGGCAAAGGTGAGCTTGTAGTAATCGTCACTGCTGATAACCCCTGCGGCACAAAGCGCACTGAGTTCACCAAAGCTGTGGCCAGCGACCATGTCAGCTTCAAAACCTGCGGCGGTCAGTAACGCGTATTGGCCCATTGAGATGGCACCAATCGCACTTTGTGCGTTAGCTGTGTTGGTTAATAGTGCTTCTTGTGCCTTTTTAGCCTCAGTGCTAAACACTGGAATAGGGTAAACAACCTGAGACAATGGTGTCTTGTTGTGGGCATCAAACACCTTGTCAGCGCGTACAAATTGCTGGCGTATCTCTGGGAAGTGGCAAGCGAGTTCACGGCCCATATTGAGGTACTGTGAGCCTTGCCCTGCAAAGAGGGCGGCCACTTTACCCTCTGTCATTGCTGCGGCGCGGTAATGAATACCACCTGGCAGTGACCAGTGAGCCTCGTCACTAGATTGCAGCTTGGTTAGCGCCTGATTTATCAGCTTAATGAGCTCGTCATTGCTGCTAGCGACCAAGCCTAGGCGCGGGGCATTAGCCTCAAGTTTTCGTAGACCATAACCGCTGGCGATGTCGGTTAGGCGAGTGCCATTGTTGGCGGCGCTGAGGGCGCTATTGAGGCTTGCGATTAACTCAGCGTTATTCGTGCCACTAAATAGCAGGCTTTGAGCAACGCTGCGCTGACGGTATTGGGTCAGCTGGCTATCGGTACGCGCATGTTCACTGTTGTACTCTTCCAATACAAAGTGGAAGTTAGTGCCGCCAAAACCAAATGAGCTGATCCCCGCGCGGCGCGGCGTGCCATCGGGACGAGGCAGCCAAGGGCGAGTTTCAGTGTTTAAGTAAAACGGTGAGTTTTCGATATCCAGTTTTGGATTTGGCTCGCTGACATTAATGGTAGCTGGCAACACCTTGTGGTGCAGCGCTAGTGCCGCCTTGATCAACCCTGCGGTTCCCGCGGTTGATTTGGTGTGACCGATTTGCGATTTTACCGAACCCAGCGCGATATGTTGTTTGCTGTCATTGTCCTCTGCAAATACTGAGCTTAAGCCCCTAAATTCGGCCGCATCACCGGCGGCTGTGCCCGTGCCGTGCGCTTCGATAAGCCCAAGAGTGTGGGGCGCAAAGCCTGCGTCATCATAGGCGCGTTTAAGTGCCTTAGCTTGACCTTCAGGGCGCGGTGCATAGATAGACTTAAATTTGCCGTCTGACGATGCACCTATGCCTTTGATCACTGAATAGATACGATCGCCGTCACGCTCCGCATCCTCAAGACGCTTAAGCGCTATCATGCCGATGCCTTCGCCAATCATCATCCCTTTAGAGTCGATATCAAAGGGCTGAATGGTTTCATTGGTGGTAAAGGCGGGGGTCTTTGAGAAGCTCATATACATCGAAGGAGAGTTGTCGGTACACACACCACCTGTGATCATCATCTCTGAGCGGCCTTCAACGAGCTCACTCAGCGCCATACGCATAGCGGCTAATGAACCAGCACACGCGGCGTCGACAACACAGTTCATACCACCTAGGTCGAAACGGTTGGCAATACGGCCTGCAATCACGTTACCTAAGGAACCAGGGAATGAGTTCTCTTCCCAGTGGATATACTGGTCTTGGAATTTCTTGATCAGCATTTCACTGTCTGCATCGCTGATACCGCTGTTTTTGAATACTTTTTTAAGTACAGGGTATTGCAAGCGTGCATTGAGACTTTGACTGATCTTTTGACCGCCGCCGACCCCAAGGGTGATCCCGATTTTGTCACGATCATAATCGGCTGGCAGATTGGCATCGGCTAAGACTTCTTTGGCGACGATGAGTGACAATAACTGCGAGGTATCGGTTAACTCGAGGATATTTGGCGGTAGGCCAAACTCCATTGGGTTGAAGTTGACTTCTGGCATAAAGCCGCCGCGCTTACAGTAACTTTTGTCGGGCGCACTCTTATTGGTGTCAAAGTAGTCTTCGCTGTTCCAATGGGTGTCTGGCACTTCCGTTATCGCATCAATTTTCTCACTGATTAAGTCCCAAAACTTGTTCAGGTAGCGAGAGTTGGCAAAGATGCTGGCCATGCCAACGATGGCAATTGGCATATCTTTCAGTCGCTTATTGAGGCGTGTGTCACGCTGCTCAGCGGCTTGTTCGGCTGTAGGTTTAGCGGTCTGGCTCATTATGAGTCTCCAGTAGATGCCTGAGTGTCAGGCGTCTTGTTGTGAATGTCAGCGTCTGTGTGTGTGCCATGAGTGAGCTTGGCACCAGGGAATCGCTGTAAAAATAGGTGATAGTTGCGTACTAATAACTTACGCAAATGAAACGGCCCATGTTGTAATACGTGGGCGATATAGCGTCTTGTGGCTTGGGTATTGCCATCTTGGTATATGTCTAAATAGATCCAGTCACTGTGAGGGTCGATACCCAGTAGCACAGAGCTAGGGGTGGAGTCGGTTAGTTGTGGCGGAATGGTCAGTGATGCTACTTGCACCACAGTGTCGCCATCGGCTTGGGGCAGTGCCAAGGTATTGGCTAATGTTTCAGGGTTTAGCGTATAGGTGGCAATATCGCTCCCTTGTGCGATAGGCAATTGATTAAAATAACGCTCGGGCACGTTGGGGCTTTCGATGTCGCTGACCCGTGATACCCCATAACGCTTGAGGCAGCGAGCGAGACCAGAGCGAGATACATTGGGGTTAATAAACTGCTGAGTTACCTCTAACAATCTGTCGAGCGGCATCTTTAATTGATAGCGCAAGCCCACCACCACATATTCTTGCATTGGGGTCAACGTGGTATTGAGATGATGTGGCGTATTCGGTGTGTTATTGACTGAATCGCGCTTACGCCACTTACGTACCGTGGCTTCACTGATATTGAGCACTCTCGCCAGCTGACTTACTGGCAGATCAGAGCCTTGAATGAAGCGGCGCATCTCGGGCGTCGTCGTAGCATTTTTATGGCTTAACTCACTTAATCTGCTGGCCTCAAGGCGTACAGGGCGCGCTGGTAACCTTTCATCTATCACAAGCGGGTTTTCATCCTGAGGTTCAACCATAGGCTCAGTTAAATTCCATTAATAATCAGTTGGGACAACCACCAAATCTTTGCGTACTGATGCCGAAACAACGACACCCTAGGTCACATATTTATCGATGATTCATCATTATTTGCCAGCAGACTACAGTAGGTTTACGGTCAACACAATCACCTGGGACTTAAAAGTCTCGTATGAGTACTGTTTTAGCGTACTCATGTGCGCTCAACATCAGTCTTGAGAGGCTCCCGTATGGATCACTCTTGAGTGTTTATCAATCCGTGATCTCGATCAAAAGTTACTGTGCCTGAGACGCCTATACTGGTTAACAAATCGTTAGCAATGATCACATTAGGGTGGCAGTAGCATCGATGCAGTCTCCACTTTTTGCGTGTACCCCATGATCACACCATCGCGCGGTTGTATCGGGATAACATTAACAAAAGGAGGCCTATATGGCTGAGTTCATGACGGAGCAGATCCGTAACCTAGCGGTGCTCGGACACACGGGGGCAGGTAAATCATCACTGCTCGAGGCATTACTGTTTAAGGGTAAAGCGTTCCCTCAAAAAGGCAGGGTGGATAAGGGCACAAATCATGCCGATTTCACTGCCCAAGAAAAAGATCATCGCCACAGCCTCGAACCCTCCTTTCTCTATCTCGACATTGACAATCAGCACATCAACTTTATCGACACCCCAGGTCTTCCTGACTTTTTTGGACGAGCACTATTACCTCTGCCAGGCGTCGAGACTGTGTTGTTGGTGATTAACGCCATCACAGGGATTGAAACCATCACCCAACGTGCCTTTGAAGCCGCAAGGGCTCAGGGCAAAGTGGTACTTATCGTCGTTAATCATATTGATGGTAATGGCGATAAACTTGCTGCCTTGTTAGACGATATTCAAACTAAGTGGGGCCAAGGGTGTTTACCGGTTAATTTACCTAATACAGATCTTGATAAGGTGATTGATTGTTATCTGCATCCCGAACCACAGCTGCAAGGTGAAGCGCTATTTCATGATATTGCCAGTGCCCGTGATGAGCTGATTGATACGGTATTGGAAGAAGATGATGAGTTAATGGCACTCTATTTAGAGCAGGGAGAGACGTTAACTCCCGAGCAGTTGCATGGGCCGTTAGAGATGGCATTGCGACGGGGGCATTTAGTGCCTATCTGTTTTACTAGCGCCGAAACTGAGATCGGTATTACCGAGCTACTCGAACTGATCATTAAGCTATGCCCTAATCCGCTGGAAGCCAATCCACCGCAGTTTTTAAAAGGATTTGCCGACAAAACTAAGCCTGTAGAGGTCACGCAAGCTGCCGATGATCATGTACTTGCTCATGTATTTCGGGTCGCGATCGATCCTTTCTTTGGTCGGATGGGCGTGTTTAGAGTGCACCAAGGTACGATTCAATTAGGCATGAAGCTCTTTATTGGTGATGGGCGCAAACCTTTCAAAGTCAGTAACTTATTTAAGTTACAAGGGGATAAACAGATCGCAGTGACCTCGGCTATCCCTGGTGATATCTGCGCTGTGTCTAAAGTCGATGAATTGATGGTGGGGGCGGTTTTACATGACAGCCATGATGAGGATGAATTTCGCATGCCGGAATTGCATCTGCCTGAGCCTATCTTTGGCCTAGCGGTGTCGGCCAAGCGTCGCGGTGATGAACAAAAAATTGCCGAGGTGTTGCATAAGTTGGTGGTGGAAGATCCCAGTTTACAGATCGCCAAGAATGAAGCCGAAGGCCAGACCATTTTGCAAGGGCAAGGCGATTTACATTTGCAAATCGCGCTCGAAAAAGCCCACGACCTGTTTAATGTCGATATGGATACCGATGTGCCCGCCGTTGCCTATCGTGAAACCGTGACATCGACAGCGCAGGCGCGTTATCGCCACAAAAAGCAGTCCGGTGGTTCTGGCCAATTTGGTGAAGTGATGCTGGCCATTGAGCCCTTGCCCCGTGGTACAGGATTTGAATTTGTCAGTAAAGTGGTGGGTGGCGCCGTGCCTAGCCAATACATTCCGGCGGTGGAAAAAGGGGTAAAAGAAGCGATGAGTAGCGGCGTCTTGGCGGGTTACCCTTTGCAAGATGTGCGCGTGTCGCTACTTGACGGTAAGCATCATAGTGTTGACTCGAAAGAGATCGCTTTCGTCATGGCCGGCAAAAAGGCTTTTATTGAAGCGGTCCAAGCAGCCAGTCCGGTTATTTTAGAGCCGATAGTGGAGATGAAAGTGCAAGTAGCGCAAGAGCACGTCGGCGATATCACCGGTGATATCAGTGCCAATCGCGGCATTATTTGTGGCACGCAAGCACTCGATAACAACAAGGTCGAGGTGGCAGTAGAAGCACCTCTGGCCACGGTGGATGATTATTCCACTCGGCTTAAATCGCTTACTGGTGGTGATGGGCAATTTTCAGTCAGCTTTAGTCGTTATGATGTGGTACCAGAGCATATACAGCGGGAATTGGTGGCTGGTGCCAAGCGTGATTAGTTAAGCCTATTGGTTGTGTTGGAGCATGGTTTTTACGGTGGGGTTAATGGAGATCCTGTGATGAGATAAGGCGTTATTACTAACGCCTTATTCTTTAACTTTGCCTCATCACAGCTCGTTAGCTTCTCTTATACGCTCGTGTTTTTCTTGTTCCTCTTCAAAGGCAGCTTGGATCTCTTCGAGCACTGAATGGACGTCAGCAGTATGGGTATCTTCTGCAAATTGACCGGTTAACTGGGTGTCAGGGGTCAATTTAGCTTTTTCATACAGGGCCCACATCTCTTTGGCGTATTTGGTTTGTTTTAGCTCGGGGGCAAATTGAGAGTAGTAGCCTGTCATGTTGTTAACATCACGAGCGAGCATGGCTTTGGCGTTATTATTGGCTGAGGCATCAACTGCTTGGGGCAGGTCGATGATCACAGGACCTGTGGCATCCAGTAATACATTAAACTCGGATAGATCACCATGGACTATGCCAGCACACAACATGCGGGTGATGTAACCCATCATGGTGTCGTGATCTTTTATTGCCTGCTCGGGGGTTAGCATCACATCATTGAGACGCGGCGCCACATCCCCATTGGCATCCGTGATGAGTTCCATTAATAACACACCATCGAAACAGCCAAAGGGAGTGGGAACTCTAATATCGGCGGCGGCACATTTATACAGGGCATCAACCTCGGCATTTTGCCAGGCTTGCTCTTGTTGCTCGCGTCCATAGCTTGAGCCTTTTTCCATTGCACGGCTGCGACGGCTATTTCGACTCTTTCTACCTTCTTGATATTGCGCCGCTTTTTTGAAACTACGTTGAGTTGCTTCTTTATAGACTTTGGCGCAGCGGATCTCTGTCCCACAGCGAACGATGTAGACAGTGGCTTCTTTACCGCTCATCAATTGACTGATGACTTCGTCGACGAGACCGTCATCAACGAGTGGTTGTATGCGTTTGGGAGTTTTCATTGCGTCGTTATACCTTACTTCAGCCTCGGATGGTACCTCTACACCAGTAAATAAGCCGATAGTGGCCAATAAGGGGGAATGTTTGTTACCTGTTTTGGTTATCAATAATGGGCGATTTTGTTAACGCTAGTAAGGGGCATCGATTTCATTCTGATTAATCATGTCTGTAAGCTTTACGCTATTGACGTAATTATTATCATGTTCACTTTTATGAACTTTCGAACACTCCTTATTCGTTTTGATGGTATTAGCATATGGTAGGTGACATATGTTAATAGCGACAATGTGATTTTAGTGGTTTGTAGGTTTTTAATGTTGTTTAAATGAGGCTTTTTATTTGGTATTGATTTTTATTTACAGTTTTATATGTTAGTTATTTTTTTGAGGGTAAAGTCATTATCGTCAGGTTTTTATTGCTAATTTCCTCATTGTTAATTTATCCGTCATAAAATTATTTATTGTTAAGTTATCAATTTTCAAGTTGTTTTTATTGTTCTTTACTATTTTTTGTCGCTCAATTTAATTCTTCTTGATGAGTTCTCTTTGTTATTAGTTGAGTTCAGGGGGGCTTGCTTGTTTTAATATAGCTATTCTTATGTTTTTAATTTAAAGCGCTGTATTTAATCGTTTTTATTTGGATTTTGTTTTGTGGTGTTGCTATTTTTATCCACGTATTGATATGTCATTTTTTATCTGTTCTATTTTTACATAGAGCTTGCTACCAAGGTCTTATAGATATTTATTATAAATTAAAATCAGGGCTTTTATTATTTTTTTTGTGAAAAATTTAAATGTGGTGGTTGTTATTGATAATTTTTAAGTTGATCACGGTATTGCATTTAACTTGGTATGATAAATGTTAATTCATTTTAAATTAAGGTTGGCTTAGTACGGTTGATTCACTTAATCTTTACATTTGTTTCAATTTAAGTCGTTAGTTGTATTTAACAGTATTTAAATAATTAGCAGGTAATGATTAAGTACCAACTTAAATAAAATAATAAATTTTCTATGTTTTAAACATAAATGGGAGAGACTATGAGTGAGTCATTTAATAAGTCGATTATTTGTGGCTTAGTAATTGCTGGCCTAGCGATGGGTTGCAGCGATGGCAATGATGGTAAAGATGGTCAAGACGGGACTAACGGCAGTGATGGTAGTGACGGTGAGAATGGCATTGTTATCGCGACTTCAGCCGAGTCATTAAGCTTAGAATATATCACTTATGGCTTCGATGCCGATGGGGTGCGTTCTGCCACATTTAAAGTGACTAATGAACAGGGCTTGCCTGTTGTTGGTGTGCCCTCGGTACGTTTCTTGAGTTCGCAATTGGTTCAGAGTGAGCAGGGCTACAGCGAACGACAGGGACTTGGCTATGAAACCTGTACAACCGAAGCAGATAGTTGCTTAACCGATCATAAAGACGGTACTTATACCGTGGTGAGTACCACCAAAATCGGCGAGTTAGATTTTACCGATAAGTCTTATGTATTTGATGAAACAGCGCCACAACGCTTTATGGTACGCGTACAAGCCTATAACGGTATTCCTGGAATTGGTAGCGTGCAAGATATTATGCAAGAAGTTGATTTTATGATCGACGGCTCTGCAGTCACCTTGACTCGCGCTATGGTGAGTACCGAAAGTTGTAATGCCTGTCATACCGATATCGCTTATGCACGTTACGATAGCTATTATCGTTCACCGCATTATGGCAACAACGTTGAAGCGTGTACCACCTGTCATACCACTGGCGAAAAAGACGGTAAGGGGACTATTGTTGAGCGGGCTCACCGTTGGCACAGTGGGTTACCTAATAATCTAGTCGCCAGTTCTTATGATTGTACTAGCTGTCACGTCACCGAAAATAACGACACATTGCTTAATGGTGATGAATGGCTCAGTAAAACCGCTAATGATAAGGCCTGTTTGAGTTGTCACAGTGCGGACACACTTAAGCATGGCAGTGATTTGCCATTAAGTTGTGCTAGTTGTCATGATGTGGCTGAAATGCATCTGGTTAAACAAGACGCTAAAAAAACTGCGCGTGATGCATATAGTGTCGATGTCACCCAAGTTTCGCTGGCACCAGTAACATCTATGCGTAATGGTAATACCTACGAAACGGCTGAAATTACTTTCACCATTAAAGTGTTAGACCATGCTGGTAAGCCTTTAGCTGTGTCACCTAAAGATGCAGGTTTCTTTGCGGACATGCGCGCTACAGTGGCATGGGACATGGAAGCGGGTTACCGCACTTTGACCACAGAAACTAAACCAGATGGTGGCTTGAGCCGTATGGCCAACCATGCGATTAACTACAAGTTTGTTGGCGTCGATCCCATCAGTGGCGATCCAGCGACAGGTGAATATACCTATGTAATATCTGGGGATTTAGTGGATGATTTGAGCAAAGGTAGTACAGGACTCATCATTCCTAATAGTACCGATAGCCAAACGGGTATTTTAGCCATCGAAACGACGTTGAAAGCCGATGAGAAAACAGGTCAGCCTGATGCTGATGGGGCCTTGACTGAGCGTTTGCGTTCAAGCTCAAGTTTCTTTACGTTAGCCGGACTGAGCGATACGCCGCGCCGTCAAGTGGTCGATAATGCCTTATGTGCTTCGTGTCATGGCGACCAAGCTTATGGGTATCATGGCCGTCGTAATGATCTAGAGCAGCAATGTGTAGCTTGTCATAACTTAGGTAACGCCGAGTGGGATAAGTACCATATGGCTGAGCAAGTTGCGCCGAAAGATACGGTATTAAACCATATCTCTTGGAATACCTTTGTGCATGCTTTACACGCACAAAACCGCGATGAGCAGAAACTGGAAGAGGGTGCCAAATGCCAATTTAAGTATCCAGCAAGGCTAAACGATTGTGCCCAGTGCCATGTGGATGGCAGTGCAAGCCTAACTGAGATTGAAAAAGCGAATGCGCTGATCACTCGCCACGATTATGTTGATAACGCTGATTTCTTTGCCACCAGCCCAGCTGCAGCAACCTGCTGGTCATGTCATGGCCCTTACGGTGGGGATTCATTGAAGGCCCATATGCAAAGTAACGGCGCCACTTTTGAAGTCAAAGTCGACAGTAGCAATGCTACATTTGACGGTGATGTCGTGGTCGATGTTAATTTGCCTAGAGAGTCGTGCTCTGTGTGTCACTCAACCAACAAGTTAGCTGAGTCGCATCAGTTTTAGTGGGTAGGGCAAGGTTATGCTTTGCCCTGATGCAGTAACATCATTTCCCTGCAAAGTTTGATGGTAATTAAAGTAAAAGACCCGATATTCTCGGGTCTTTTTATCTGTGCAGTATGTGGGCTTATCTGTTTAGCACTGTGTTATTCAGGGCGACTCAGGCGCTCAATAATGGTTTGGTGCTGCGGGTATTGGGCGAGTAGGGTTTGTTGACTAAACAACTCAAAATTATCGAAAGTAAACCCAGGTGAAACCATGCAACCGACCAGTGAAAACCCGGGCTGGTTCATCGCCGAGCCGAAAATGCAGCCTTTGGGTACTAAAAATTGTGGACGTTCACCCGCGGCGATGTCGAGACCTAACTGGGCCGTGGTTAATTCACCTTGTTCATCAATCATATAGATAGTTAATGACTGCCCCGCATGGAAATACCACATCTCATCAGAAGTTAAGCGATGAAAATGCGACACCTCACCAGTACGCAATAAAAAGTAGATGCTGCTCCACAGTGAGCGCGTGGCATCGAAATCACTTTGTGAGCGAAAAGAGGATCGATAGTAACCACCTTCAACATGTTGTTCGAGTTCGAGTTGTTGAATAAAGTCATCGGCTGTTTGCATGTAAAGTACCTATTAAATGTCTAAATTATGTAGAGGGCATAGCGTGTGTTAGTGGCATGAGTCATGCCATTTGCTTATGAGGTATGCTTGTACTGCGCCATTAAACGCGCTCTTAAAATACTTGTCAAAGCCAATCCCGCTTTGATGTTACTTAAGGCGCTATTTTTATACGGCCGCTAGCCCAAGTCAGTTAATGACATTACCATAGCGAGCTAATAATCGATTAAAGGAGTTATTAATGACACAGAGTATGAAAATTGAACGCCTCAATCCCACAACACGTTGGTCAGATGCCACTGTGTATAACGGTATTGGTCATTTTGTGGAAATTGCAGCCGATACCGACGCGGATATTGCAGGCCAGGTGTCACAGATCTTTGCTCAAGCAGAAGCGACATTGGCGCACATTAACAGCGATCATTCGCGTTTACTGTCGGCAACGATTTATATTACAGACTTTACTTACCTCCCCACCTTTAATGCACTGTGGGATGCCTGGTTACCCGCAGGGTGTGCGCCAAGTCGAGCCTGTATAAAGGCTGAGCTTGCCGACCCTAACTATTTGGTTGAAATTGCTTTTGTCGCTGCCGTTTAGCAAGGTTACTGTGTGCGACGGTGTCGATTAGCAGCGCTCTGTTTGTCGACATCCTTGGTGTTCTATCTTATTAAGTCGTGGCGCCTTGATGGCATTTTAGCGCGATAAGTTTAACTTACTTTGTCGAGGTTGTTTAAAAACATTGATCTAAATCAAATACATCTTTATTATCCGTAAAAATATATATTATTTACATGTTAAAGGTGTCGCACTATGTTAGATAAGCAAACTATTCAAATCGTCAAAAGCACGATTCCGCTATTAGAGTCTGCGGGCCCCGCGTTAACCAGCCATTTTTACCAGCGTATGTTTGAGCACAATCCTGAATTAAAAGATACATTTAACTTAGCCAATCAACATAATGGTGGTCAGCCAGTCGCGCTATTTAATGCGGTTGCGGCTTATGCGAAAAATATCGATAATTTAGCAGTGCTCAGCAGCGCAGTGGAGCGCATCGCGCAAAAACATACCGGCTTTTTAATCCAACCAGAGCAGTACCAAGTTGTTGGGCATCATCTGTTAGCCACGCTAAAAGAGTTGGGCGGCGAGGCAGTAACCGATGAAGTACTCGATGCATGGGGTCGTGCTTATGGGGTATTAGCCGATATTTTTATTGGCCGTGAGAGTCAGCTTTATCAAACTCGTGCCGAGCAAGCAGGTGGCTGGAAAGGGACGCGGGCTTTTACGATTACCGCCAAGCAGCAAGAGTCTGAGGTGATCACTTCATTTGTTCTCACTCCAAATGATGGCCAAGCGGTTATGGATTTTGTACCAGGGCAATATTTAAGTGTGCAGGTACAAGATAGCGATTTTGAGCAACAAGAAATTCGCCAGTATTCGTTGTCAGATGCCCCCAATGGCAGTAGCTATCGGATCAGTGTTAAGCGTGAAGTGGGTGGCTTAGTCTCATCTAAACTGCATGATGGCTTTAATGTGGGTGATGAACTGGCGGTGATCCCACCCGCGGGAGACTTTGTGCTGGCGGTCGATGATGACACGCCAGCGGTGTTGATTTCAGCGGGTGTGGGACTGACCCCAATGATGAGCATGCTTAATCAGTTGATGGGCTCTGAGCATCACAGCGACATCACTTGGTTACATGCCTGTGAATTTGGGGCGTTTCATGGTTTTAAGTCAGATATTAAGCAAAAAGCGGCTAGTTATGAGCCTTTAGCGGCCTATACCTGGTATCGCGAGCCAAGCAGTGATGACCGTATCGGTGAGGATTATCAGTTTACTGGTACTATCGAGTTGGACAAGGTTGCAGGCAGATTACTCCCTCATGCGCAGTACTATTTTTGTGGGCCTGTGCCCTTTATGGCTGAGGTAAAGCGACAATTGTTAGCACTTGGCATAGCGCCTAGTCAGTTGCATTACGAGGTCTTTGGCCCGCATCAAAGCTTGTAATTAATCGCTGCTCGATTGGCTAGATAAAAAATAGGCTAGAAAAATAAAGGGCCCAGCACGTTGAATACACGGCGCTGGTCCCGTCACGTATAGGGGAGCGTCGCTTTCGCTTAATCTTGCTTAAGAGCGCCATTTGTTTTATCTCATTACTTATTTTTATCCCATCACTCATGTTAACCCGCCACTGAGTTTATACAGCGTTTATACCGCCGCTTAATGTAGAGCATCGAGAACACGAGGGAGATGAAGGCAAGGGGAAGTTAAACGTATTAACCTTTCGGTGTGCTTAATCCTTAATTAGTGCTTTTTGCTGCAAACTCATCGCGATTAATGCCACCGGAGGAGGTTATACTAGGGCATATGTTCTCTCATGGTGTTTGCTATCGTGTCCGCATTTGCTTTATCTCAGCCTTTATCGGCAGTGACCCTCTATTTTTGTGATTTGGCGCCTCAAGGGGTAAGGCAAACACAGTTGCAGCAATTGCGCTTTTGGCTACCTGATGACGAGCAAGCCAAAGCCGACCGCTTTATACAGCCTGATGCGCGCGTGAAAGGCTTACTGGTACGCAGTTATTTACGCGCTATATTGTCGCTGTACGCCCGTGACATGGGAGTTGAAATTGCTCCTTCGCAATGGGA
The DNA here is from genome assembly GCF_059338445.1 of Shewanella sp. 492. Taxonomy (NCBI): domain Bacteria; kingdom Pseudomonadati; phylum Pseudomonadota; class Gammaproteobacteria; order Alteromonadales; family Shewanellaceae; genus Shewanella; species Shewanella sp. 492. The sequence continues at coordinate 2,654,330 of NZ_CM181702.1, read as the reverse complement.
GTTTACTTACCTTGATAAAGGTAAGCCTGTGTTGTCCGCGGCTTGTTTCGCCCGTTGTCCGTTATTGTTCAATATCAGCCACAGTGGCGATTATCTGCTGGTGGCCATCGCTCATGCTAACCACTGGCTCTCGCTTGGGGTTGATATTGAGCGCCAACGTGAGAGCACCAATATCTACCCTATTTTAAATCATTATTTCACTCGTGATGAAACCGATAGCCTACTGGATTTACCGCTGGCGCAGCAACGAGCCCGCTTTTTCGATCTGTGGGCGCTTAAAGAGTCATATATCAAGGCTAAGGGCTTGGGGCTAGCATTATCACTTAAATCCTTTAGTTTTGCCTTTGACTCGCGACAGCATGATGATGTTATGAATGCTGAATCAACTTCACTACCAAGGGTTACTCAAACTGAAAATATACAGATAGTTGCTCACCAACAGGACTCAGCGCCAGATAGTCAGTTGCAAGTCGATAATCAAGCGTGTGCAAGCCGTGCTTTACGTGAGGGGATGCAAGCTCAGATTGAGCGCAATATTACCTTGTCGTTTCATGATGAGCAGGGGAAACGGTCGAGCGACAGTTGGCAGTTGGTGTTAGGCCACTTAGATGCGCAGTATCGCTTTGCACTAAGCCTTGAGCGCGCTAAGGCTACAGATGCTCAATCTGAGGCTAAAGACAGACCGATGCTGCTGGCAAGGCATCTGAACGTGCAGCAATTATTACGCTGTTCTTAAGCTCTTTATCATGGGTGTGTTTGTTAGTACGCGGCATTGGCTGTGCGTGAATTCTGTCGCCAAGGATCTAGCGAGTGTTGGATACTGGTGTGGAGTAGAGTAGTAAAAAAGCCCGTTAGTCATACGGGCTTTTTATAAATCAAATCGTTGAGTAGTCACGTCGTTGGGTAATAACCGTCACGGTTATTGGCTTCTCGCTTTTGCTAGCAAGCGGCTAAGTGACTATTGGCGCGCGAGGCGATGGCTCTCCGGTGGATTTTCAAAGTCGCTACGATAAGGGTTAATGTCGAGCCCTCCTCGGCGAGTATAGCGAGCATACACGGTTAATTTAGCGCAGTGGCATAACTTTTTGAGATCCACAAAAATACGCTCAACGCACTGTTCATGAAACTCGTTGTGCTGACGAAACGAAATCAAATAACGCAGCAGTTTTTTACGATCAATCTTAGGGCCTTGATAGCGAATCATCACTGTGCCCCAGTCCGGTTGTGAGGTGATTAAACAGTTGGACTTGAGCAAGTTTGAGGTTAAGGTTTCTGCGACAATACTTTTGTCATCGGTGCTGTCGATAAGGTAGTCGCTGCTAAAATCATAATCATCGACTTCGATATCTAAATCATCGATGCAGGTACCGGGAAGCTCAACGATTCTTTGGCTACCAAAGTGCTTTGGCTCGATAATTTTAACCGAGATTTCTCCTTGAGCACATGCGCAAAGATCGTCAGTTAATGTCTGCTGCACCTGTTCAATGCTGTTGAATTTAGTTTGGTTAAAACTATTGAGGTACAGCTTGAACGACTTAGATTCGATTAAGTTGGCGCTATTCACATCTAAGCAGAACTCGGCAATGGCAACCATGGGTTTACCTTTGGCATTGAGCCATGAAAGTTCATAACCTGTCCAAATATCGGCCCCATGAAATGGCAATTGATGGCCTAAATCAATGGCATCACGATTAAGTTTACGCGGCACGCCCTGTAATAAATTGGCATCGTACTGTGCTTGGTAGCCCGTCGATTTACCTAAGGTTAATTCTGCAAGGGCGGGAGCATCACTGTATGGGTCATGAACTGGTGTCATCGAGTGGATTTCCATGTCAAAATAGCCTTACATTATACTCAAATTTTGGACTGCTGCTAAGTGTCTTCTTTACCTGCTTTAGATAATTTTTTTGACGTTTACCACCAAAGTTATATTGAAAAGCTAGCTGAACCGCCTAGATATTACCCTGAAGGTGAAGATTCTGAGTGCATTTTAAGCGAAGATAAAGCCCATGTGGTGAATCGTCCAGAGGTTGCTGTGCGTTGGCTGGCTGTTGAGCGGCAATCCCCCGGCGGCTTTAATAATATTGAACATGCCTTAGAGTTGAGCCTGCATCACAGCATAAATGCCTTTTATGGGGCTTACTATGCGGCGCCGTTAATGTTTGATTCTGCCTGGGGGCAAGGCGAACTGCTACAGGTGTGGAACCATCAAGATTTTGAATATTTACAGCAAAACTTGATTGGGCATTTAATGATGAAGCAAAAATTGAAACAGAGTCCCACCTGGTTTATTGGTGTGCTTAACGAAGGCGATCAGATGTTGGTGGTCGATAATAATGACGGCAGTGTCTGGCTGGAGATCCCTGGGCAGGTGCCTCATCAACGGTTAGCCGAGAGTTTAAATGAGTTTATCGATGCGTTATCTCCCAGAGTATGCCCGCCGGTTAAGCATATTGAAGAGTCTCTGCCCGAGCTTGACCATCCGGGGATATGGCAGCGGATTAAAACCATGTGGGCCAATCTCAGAGGTAAAAGCTAAAGGTTTATGTTGCAGGCTAACGTTAACAGTACTGCTAAGTCAATCTGGCTCATCAATGTATGCCCCATTGATGAGCCTGTTGAGGTGAGTTCACTAAAGCTATTTTTTAAATAGTTAAAGGTGATCCCATGAGATGTTAGAGACAATACGGCAGTCATCACACCGAAAGTGGAACATATCTAATAAGGGCTCATCGAGTAACCAGTCTTGATTGCCACAGCGCGGGCATGGCCGTTGTTGCTCAGACGCTAAACTTTCGCCCCCAACGCGATATAAGTAATAGTAGGTGGGGATGTGTGTTAGGTATTCAACGCGGCCGCGCAGATCCCAACCTCGTCTAAACAGGTCGCTGTCGCTCGAGGTTAACTCTTCAAGTGCGGCAAATTCGGCTTTGGTGGCCGCAGCCATCTGCAGTTCATCACAGGCTTGCCATTCAGTTTGCCATTTAATGATACGTTTATGATCGCCATTAAAGGTGGCTGGGATCTGGTATAGCGGGATAGGTTGTAAGGTATCACCGTTGCGAAGTGGGGAGCACATATGCACGTAACTGGTGTAAATTAGCTGCCAACTGGGCGTCTCTGTACTGGTCACTTCTGAATTGATATCTTGGCCGATATACTTTTCGCGAGGGTGCAACAGTTTTGCTTCGGTCAGCTGAGCTAAGGCGTGCTCGACCCATGGGCTATTATAGCGTTTTGCTAGGCTGCTTTTTTCTGGCATCAGCAGACGTACGCGAAATTCCCCGTCATTAAATGCCACGGCAAATTCGCGCCCAAGGACTTGGCCGTTAGCACGGTAAGCTTCGAGAAGCCCATTGATAGCCTGTTCTGCTGCGGTGATGGTGGTGTTATCGAAGCATTCAAATCTTAATTCCACGACGTGCATTAATGGTTATCTCGCTGTGTGAGTTTGGCTTCTAGGGCGGAGATCCTATTGATTAACTCCTGTTGCTGTTGTGTTAAGGCATGCACTTGTTGCTGCAATTGCGCTAAGGCGGTCTCGGCACTGGCGGACTGCTCTACCACGGCGGGCAGGTGATAGCTTGCATCAAGCGCCGCCACTTCTTCCTTAGATAACGCCTTAAAACGTTGTATGCCTTGAATGAGCACTGGCATAGGCAATGCGTTTCCCAGCTTTGATTTTATCAGTGCCAGACTAGGTGTCTTGCCGGAGTCGACAATCGCTTTTGCCACTGCAACGACCTGTTCGATCGGAGTCATAATGAGTGAAATTCCTTACTTTTTAGCAATTATGGTATCCATTAAAAGAACCGACCAAATAAAAAACATTATTATTCATATAGATAGTTGTTTGGCATGCACTTTGCTGTAATTAATGTCGATTATAATAGATAAACAGGGAGTTAAAGTGAAAACAAAATTACTGAGTTTGATTATTTTGACAGCATCAACCATTGGAATGTCAGGTTGTGTGATCAATATTGGCGACGAAGAGGGCGGCTGGGATAAGGGCCATAGCTGGCAAGCCACGCAAGCACAAAATCGGGAAAATTTGTCGAAGTTGGCCATCGGCATGAATAGAGAGCAAGTGATTTCACTAATGGGCACGGCTGATTTTACTGAAGCCTATGTTAAACAAGGCCAAGAGGTCGCCATACTCTATTATCGTACCCAGCGCATCAGAGGAGATGGTACGACTACTAAAGATGAATGTACGCCGATAGTCTTAGCCGATAACAAGGTTACTGGTTGGGGCGATGCGGCCTATGCTAACCTCTAAGCATGGCTACTCAGTTAAAGGGTTAATCATCTTGATCCCGCTATACGTCACATGGCGAAATGATAAAGGCCATAACGACTATTAGACACTTGGCTCGTTATACGATATCGAGCCAAGTCTATCTACTCTTTACCTGCAAGTTTATGCTCTTAACTGCGCATCTAGCTGATCGATCACCTCTGTCCACTGCGCATCTTCTTCGAGTGATTCTTTAATAAAATGGCGTTGAGATGGGTTCCAAAAGTCGGCGTTAGCAATATGGATATTGTCTGCCATTTTGTGTTGCGCAATAAAGTCTGCTATCGCCTGATCGCTATTAGGTAGTCCTAGCTGTGCAAATAAACTATTGAGATTGGGTGTAGTGATATCCATTTTGGGCTCCTTAATTAATATCGAATCAGTTCATTGAGTATGGAACAAAATGATTAAGTTACTGAAATATTATGAACCTGTTTGTCAGTACCCTATGCACTGTAGCCTGCAGCGCGTAATCAGTATGCCAGTAAATTATCTACTGAAAATTTTTATTACATTTCGAAGTGGATGCAGATATTAGTCAGATTAGGCGGACAAAGATTATGCTTTGCACTAATTAACACTTTTGTTACATTGGAAAGGTTGACCGCTAATTTGGACATTCAGAAATGAATAGCAAAGCCCCCATACAGACCCTCAATGGCTATAAGGCTGTATATTTAACCGCTGAAGATCTTCGCATCGCCGCTTCCATCTTATATAACGCTTACCATGATGATGCTTTTTTTATGGCCGCTTTATATCAAGGCGACAAAGCGCAATATGAACAAAAGTTGCGCGGGGCAATTCGCGAAGAATTACATACATTGTGGCAAGAAGAGCAAGCGTTAATTGGCCTGTTTGATGATCAAAGACTTGTTGGGTTAGTGTGTATTGTGACTCAGCAAGTGCCTCTGGGTGAAGCACGATATTGGCATTGGCGACTAAAAATGTTAATCAGTACTGGCTGGCGCTCAACTCAAGCGTTAATGAACAAAGAAGACTCCATTCTAGAACACTTACCCAGTACTCATTGTGGTATCTTGCAATTTATTGCGTTGACACCAACAGAACAAAATAAAGGCTTAGGAGTGTGGTTAGTCGAGGCGGTGATTAGTTGGTGTGATGAACAACCAAAGCTTGATGGCATTGGTGTGTTTGTAACCGAAGATAAACATGCTCATCTGTTTTCCAAACTGGGGTTTGCCGCAATAGAAAGCTTGGATATCGACGGTGTAGAGGGCGAACTGTTATTTTATCGCAGCGCCGAAAGTGAATAAGCCTTTACACCGTTTTAGCGATTTTTACCCGTTTTATTTATCACAACATCAGCATCCTATGTGTCGTGCGCTGCATTATGTTGGTAGTACTTTGGTATTACTATTAATCGCCTTAGCAATCTCACTGGGTAACGTTTGGGTGTTATTACTGCTTCCTATTGTGGGCTATGGTCCAGCTTGGCTAGGACACTATGCTTTTGAGCATAATCGCCCCGCGACGTTTACTCACCCAATATACAGTTTTTTGGCAGATTGGCTGATGTTTACGCAGTGGGTAAAATCGTTATATAAAATTAAACCCAAATAACAAGAATAGCTTGGGCTAATGGCTTTTATCGAGCGAATTGCTTTGTGGCGGTTAACTCCTTATCTCTCATCTAGATGTAAGAGATCTCTTACAATGATGTGAGTGATTAACTTTTTCATTGAGTGTTTTATGGGGTTTTTACATAGTAAGCTTTTATAAAACAATGGCTTAAATTATATTTTTTTGCAGGTTATCCCTAGCATGTTGAGTATGATTGTTTTTATCATCGTACGCTAGAACAAAGCTTGGCCTTATAATAACCGCAGTTAAGGAATTGAGCTTAAGTCACACCTTAAATGACTTCAGGATGAAGTGCTTGGGACATGGTGATGGATGGAGTCAGGATGCACTCTAGTGACATGGGATGTGACAATAAGGAATAACGACTTAAGTCTTTAGTACAAGGATTGTCTTGCTGGATGCACCAATGCTTAATGGAATGAGCGGTTCAGTTAAACGGAATAATTGAACTCAGGAAAAACAGCTAGGATGTTAAAGGATCTGTTTGGAGCTGGCAGGATGCCGCAGCATTAGGGATGAAGCAGGGAGCAGTGTGATAGCAGGAAGGCTAACAAAAGTATACTAGGCGCACTTTTTAGTGCGCCTTTTTCTTTGGTTAAATATAGGCCTGCTCTCGTCATTGCATGTTGGCCTTCTCGAGTTAACAGCTGCTATGTTGTTAACATTTATTGGTGTATAAACCCACATCTGCTCGTGATCTTGTGAGCTATCTCTTACAACAGCGTAAGACTTTGGGGAGTTACCACTAGATAAAAACTCATCTTTGATTTTAATTTTCAATTTTTTCATACGGTTATTAACGGTTTGGCTGGTTAAGATAGCTTGTTATGGCAATGCTAATGGTTATTACCGGTCAAAATATTTCTCGGTGTTTTACAATTGATCGTGTTCAAGGATGAATGCTTATGGACAATGAATCAGGATGATTCAGTGCTGTTAGGATTGATAGCATACTAGGAGTGGCAAGGATGTAGCGCTCAGGATGAGTGCAAGCAGACTAAGGAAGGCCGAATATTCATGGATGAACGCGCTCTGCCTAGGATGGCAGTAGACACGGAGTGTGTAGCAAGGAAGCACAAGGACGACAAAGGACATGCTTAAGGAGTAAGCAAACTTGGTAAAAGGATGACCAAGTAAAGGGACAGTACGTCAAGTACAAGGATGCAAGGGATACAGGGAAGAGGCAAGGAGCAATTCGAACCCATGGATGGTGCAGGGAGCACAGGCATAGCAGGATAGCTTAGCGAAAGACACAAGGCGCGACTCTTTATTGAGCCGCGCTTTTTTTTTGGAGACTTTCACATATCGCCTGGATTGAGTTCAGCTTCGCATTATCTTTTTTGAGCCTGTTTTATAGGCTTAGTGCTATTTACAGCCATTGGGTTTACAGCCGCCACGACTACCGCAACCGCCGCCAATAGAGCCGCTGGCTTGTGGTGCATCTAACCATTCGGGTTCAGGAAATATTGGCCACTGAATTTTTTGGATCTTTTTTCCATGCATCCAGATAGTTGCTTGATATTGATTGAGGCCGTCGGTACTAAAATCCAATAGAAACTTAGCTTTCCATGTGAGACCACTATTACCGCCTATGCTGGGGCGAGCCGATTCCATGGCGATAGCCAAAAACTGCACTCGTTGTTTTTTGCATTCGCTACTGGCAAACAAACGGCTTACTTCAGCCATCTGTCTTAATTGCCAGAAAAAGGCGGCAATGATCACGAGCGCCGCAATCAATAAAAAGTCTGTCATCATGCTTTCGTTACCTTAAATAATCCACCAATTGCGGCAGACAGTACTGTGCTGCGATTAGGATTACGGAGTTCCATTAATAGCTCGGCTCTAATCGCTGGAATAGCTACGATATCAGCAAAAATTTGGTTAAAGAAGTGTTGATCTTGTTTTGCAAGGGCTTCGAGATAAAGAGTGCGGGTCTGATCGTCTTTTAGGGCCATCCAATTGCGAGCGGCAATGGTAATTAGTGTCTCTTTATCTAAACGGTCGTGCTGAGCAAAGTAGTGAATGGCTTTTTGAGAATATTTAGCTTGAGATGCTAAAGCGCGCATAAAGTAGAGTTTATGTTCAGCCTTTACGCTATAGAGTTTCTCCAGTAAGCGCTCTGCAAATTCGGCAGAAAGGGTTAAATGTTCTAATTGCTGACATATAGCGATTTGTACCTCTATGGCACCGTGCTCTAAAGCGTTTTCAATCTGAGTTTGGTGATCGAGTTCATCGGCGTGAACACAAATATCGGCAATCCCTTGCAAACCCACATCTTGCCAGCGGCTGGTATCCACTTGGCCGGAGAGGTATTGATAGGCAAATTCATATTGCGCAGAAGCCACTTGGCCGAGCTGCTTTCTCACTAGAGCATTAAACAGCGCCAGCTTTTCGGCGCTAGGCTTAAAGGCGAAAGGGTGATTGGCCAGTCTATTTTGTTGCTCTTCAGATATGGGCTGGGTGGGATCGCTGCCCAACGCCTCAAGCACCATACTAATAAATTGGGTTCTTGGCGCAGGAGAGAGCAAGCCTCGCTCATCAAGAGGGAGTTTTAAAAACCAGATGTAATACTGTTTTGATGCGTCCCAAAAAACCAATGCAAATTGAGCATGGCCTTGAATAGGTGAAGGGTAAGGCGTTGCTAGCTGCTCAATTTGGGAAAATGCTAACTTATCGATATGTTGTACCCGGCGGCCTAGATCATAGATTTCGAATTGAGAGTTGGCCGTGGTTAAAAATTGGGTGAGAGTGGTGATTTCAGTCATGAGTTAGAATGCCGTTACATGTGAGGACTAGATTTCAATGACCGTTATTATAGGGAGAACTCTACCGAGATGGTATAATTTGGCGCAAAATAGCCAAGATATCCGTCACTAGAGACAAGATCCATCGTCAATGATGCTAGGAAATTACAATGTTGTACCGGTTTACCCAAAAGCAATTAGCTCTCATTACGCAGGAACTAAAAGCGCAGGCGTTATGGGCTGATGAGCCACCGTCAGCGCAGGCCATGGCCGATCCTACGCCGTTTGCTTGTGAGTCAATGCCATTTGAGCATTGGCTGCAATTTATTTTTATTCCCAAGATGAATGAGCTTGTGGCCCAGCGAGCTCCTTTGCCAACTAATATTGCGCTAGCACCGATGGCTGAATACGTATGGCAGCACCGCATTGAGCTGCGAACGTTAATTAGCATTATTAATCAATTAGATGAGTGTTTAAGTGAACCAAGATAATCCAATAGTCGATCCGCAAGCGATGCTCTGTGATGAAACCTGTAGTGCCGCAGACTCAGCGCCAGAGATAGTTATTCTTTATGAGGATGAAGATCTGGTCGTGATCCATAAGCCCGCTGGCTTATTGGTGCATCGCAGCTATCTTGCTCGCCGAGAACGCTTTTTTGCCATGCAAATGACGCGTGACAAAGTCGGCTGCCATGTGTTTCCGGTACACCGCCTAGACAGGCCAACATCGGGTGTATTGTTGTTTGCTAAAAGCAGTGAAATGGCTAATGTTTTGTGTCAGCAATTCGCCTCAAAAGCGGTTGAAAAGCACTATTTAGCCATAGTGCGTGGAAATATGTTGCAAGGTGATACCTTGGATTATCCGCTTAAACAGGAGTTTGATGAGCTGGGCGATAAGGATGTCGACCCTAATAAGGCGGCTCAAGAAGCGCAAACCAGTTACCAGCCTCTGCTAAACTGTGAAATACCCTATGCTTCAGGACGCTATCCTACCAGTCGTTACGCATTGGTGCAGTTAACGCCTCATACGGGACGTAAACACCAACTTCGCCGGCACATGGCGCATCTGCGTCATCCAATTGTGGGTGACACCACCCATGGTGATGGTAAGCAAAATCGCTTTTTTAGGGATCACTTTGGCATCAATCGTTTATGGCTTATCGCTAAAAAATTAAGCTTCACTCATCCAAGAACGGGTGAGCCTATGAGTGTCGAAACCGAGTTAGAACCAGAGTGGTTGACCTTGTTTGAGGCCTTTGGTTGGAATGATGAATTGTTGTCTGATAAGCCAAGCTTACTGATCGCACGCTAATTATGTTGGTGTAATACCGCTCATTGCCCACTATATTTTACCGTTATCATCAAATGCCTTACGCCACCTTGAATAAAAACAAGTGTCAGTGCGTAAGGTATTTTCATTGAAGGTGTTTATTTAGTCATACTCATCGGTAAGTGTCAGTCGGTGCTCTGCGCCGTAGATAAGTTACTGGTTATGACTAGAACAGGACTAACGACCGGTTAGCTATTTACACTCTTGTTTATCTTTATCAGTCTGATGGGTTAACAACTCAGTTTCTTTCTTGATAGTCAGTTCGTATGGTTGCAGCGGGGCGAAAGTGTGGACGGTTCTGAAATAACACATGCGTCTAATATGAGCGCTTCGTTGAACATGCTTTAGATGTTTTTTTCGGCTAGAGTGTCGCATCTAATTGATCCTTGAAACTCAATAACCTAGTGTAGCTATCAAGCTTTCAATAAAGTATTGTTTGAATTATATGTAAATTCTGTGCCGAGGGCTAAAGAAAAAATGAAAAAAGTTAATCTAGTTTTTGGAACTGTTTATGGTAACGCCCAGTTTGTGGCCGAAACCTTACAAGCACAACTTGTCGAGGCCCAATGGCCTGTGATGCTTAGCGCCCCTGAAACCTTGACGGGCTTTGTGCCGCCAGAAGATGAGTTGCTACTCATCGTTACATCGACTACAGGACAGGGGGATATTCCAGACGAGCTTAATCTTTGGTTTGAGACGCTGCGACAGGCAGCACCTTATCTACCTAAGTTAGCTTACGGGGTCATTGCCTTGGGTGACTCAAGTTATGAGACTTTCTGCCATGCAGGAATTAAGTTTGATGAGCTATTAACTGAATTAGGTGCTACTAGGGTCGGTGAGCTACTTAAGCTTGATGCTTGTGAAACCATGGAGCCCGAGCTCGCGGCTAAAGCCTGGTTGAGTCAATGGCTATTAATGGCCTCACCGAATCACGTCGGTTGAAACAACTCCGTCATCAATGGTTTAAGTTTGCCCAGCGACTAAGCCAGTCATTGCTATTGCCCATCGCGATTTTACCTGCAGCAGGGCTGATGGTGGGGTTAGCTTTCAACCCTATTGCGTTTATTTCGGCCAATAGTGCCGTTGTAATGTTAGCCATAGGTGAGTTGATTTTCGCTATGATGCCGATGCTATTTGCGGTGACCATAGCGATAGGGTTTTGTCGTGATCAAGGGATTGCCGCCTTTACTGCAGTATTTGGCTATAGCGTATTTTTTGCCAGTTTATCGGCGTGGGTCGATATACATCAATTTGATGCGCAGAGCATATTAGGGGCGCAAACGTTCGACACTGGTATCGCTGGTGGTATTGTTGTTGGTGCAGTGACCTGCATCGCGGTTAGGCTTAGCGAGCGGCTTAGACTGCCTGCAGTGTTCTCGTTTTTTGAAGGCCATCGTAGCGCTCCGTTGTTAATGTTACCTATTGCCATGGGGTTGGGCTATGGTGCCCTGTTGCTATGGCCGCCATTATCTCATTGGATTGAGGGCGTCTCAGATTGGGCCGTGTATCAAGAGCCCGTATTGGCCTTTGCTATCTACGGTAGTGTTGAGCGGCTATTAATCCCATTTGGATTACACCATATTTGGAATGCGCCGTTTTATCTTGAAATGGGGCAATATGCTACCGATAGCGAAGTTGTGAGGGGCGAAGTTGCCCGTTATTTAGCGGGCGATCCTAAAGCAGGTCATTTAGCTGGTGGTTATCTGATTAAAATGTGGGGGTTACCTGCTGCGGCACTGGCTATTTGGCGCTGCGCGGATAAAAGTGAGCGTAATCGCGTCGCAGGAATCATGCTCTCAGCAGCGGGGGCAAGCTGGTTAACTGGGGTGACCGAAGCCGTCGAATTTGCCTTTATGCTTGTCGCGCCATTATTGTTTTTAGTGCATGCCTTGATGACCGGGCTTGCCTATGCGGTGGCTATTGCCTTAGATATTCACCACAGTGTGGTGTTCTCCCATGGGCTGGTGGATTTTACCTTATTGTTTGGATTGTCACATAATACACATTGGTTTTGGGTATTAGGCCCGCTGACGGCAGTGATCTATTATCTGGTGTTTCGTATTTCCATTATGACCTTTAATTTGAAAACCCCTGGGCGAGTAGAAGGACAATCGGCACCACCTCTAAGCATCATTGCCATGATCTCAGCCTTAGGTGGTAAAGATAACATCAGTGGATTGAGTGCTTGCTTAACTCGGCTGCGGATAGGCATTAAACAGGCCGAACTTGTGGATAAGCAACGCCTAGCACAACTGGGGTCAAAGGGTGTGGTGATGGTCGGAAGTGGCGTACAACTGGTTTATGGGACTAAAGCTGAACGCATTCGTCGCTTGTTACAGCGGTATTTAGACCGACATAAACCGTCATCATAACGGCTGAGTTATCGGGCTAGCTAATGAACAAAACAAGCGTCATTATTGGCTTAGATCGAGGTTAATGGAGAAAAATGATGCAACGAAAAGTACTGATCACCGACTGCGCCGATGCGCCGGGGTTAATCACTAAAATTACCGCTGTCTGTTATGCCCACGGCTTAAATATCGTTAAGAACAGTGAGTTTGTTGATAATGCACAGGGGCGATTTTTTATGCGCACCGAGGTCGAAGGCTGTGAGGATGAGCAGGGGTTACTGTTCGATGTAGGGAAGGTATTACCGCCCCAGCGTCATCTTAAACTGGTGACCAAAAGCACCAAGCGGATTGTTGTGATGGTAACCAAAGAGGCTCATTGCCTTGGCGATTTACTTATGAAAGCGTATTACGGTGCTTTAGATGTTGAAATATCAGCAATTATTGGTAATTACGATCTACTCAAACCATTAGCTGAAAAATTTAATATCCCGTTTTATCAGGTGTCTCATGAGGGCTTGACTCGTCATGAACATGAGCAAGCCATGTTGGATATTATCGTGCAATATCAACCTGATTACCTCGTTTTGGCTAAATATATGCGGGTGTTAACCCCGGAGTTTGTAGAGCAACACCCTAACCGTATCATCAATATTCACCACTCTTTTTTGCCGGCTTTTGTGGGGGCTGCACCTTACCGACAAGCGTGGGAACGTGGGGTGAAAATCATTGGCGCCACGGCGCACTTTGTCAATAATTGCTTGGATGAAGGGCCGATTATTAAGCAAGATGTGATCCCAGTGGATCATAGCTTTAGCGCCGATGATCTGGCTCAATGTGGTCGTGATGTTGAGAAAAGCGTGTTGAGCAAAGCGCTGCAATTGGTACTGCAAGAAAATGTCATTGTTTATGGCAATAAGACGGTGGTGTTTTAATAGCTGTGACGCTAAATCTGCGGTGATGGTATCAATGAGCATATAAAGTCTTGGTTGACCCGTCGCTAGGCGACGAGGTCAACTGAGATCAAATCTCAAATCTTTAACTGAGAATTGCTAACCTATCGGCTACGTAGCTTCTGCTTTCGTCACTGGTTTGTTGATTACGGCTAATCTCTCTAGGTTTACGCTCCATGCTTTATGATAAGTCGTTAATAGTTAACGGTAAGTGGCTGCATATCCTCATAATGCATGGCAATATCTGTGATGGTTACACTTCCTTTGGTGTAACGTAATATCTGCTGTGCGGTACGCTCTGCGCCTTGGGACTGAGCGAACTGGTAAAAGCTCTGCTGATTACAAACGAGCCTAGGGAAAATACGCTGTTTATTGATGCGGTATTCCCGCATGGTGCCATTAAACTTAACGACGTTGTTGCTGGCCCCTGCTTTGCAAACGGCAATTAAAGCGTTTTCCATCTGCACTGTCATGGCTGCCTGAGTTGAGAAAGCCAATGGCGCTAAAGCAATGACAGCGATCGAGAGTAACTTTTTCATGTTGAACTCCTAGCATTTTTTATGGCGGTTAAGGTTGAGTTAAGTCGTTTTTAGCGCCAAAAGCTGTGAGTAAATTGTCTAAAAATGTATTTTTATGTGAGGCATGTATCGAATGGTATCTGCAGGTAAACAAATGTGTCTAACTGGTGCTAATTCGGTCAGAGAAGAGAGCTCAAAGGTTAAGGGGATAGGGCGATGAATAATTAGTACAAGGCTATTAGCATAGAGCAATGCCTGTACCCAGCGTATAAAAAAGCCAGCTGATAGTGCTGCAGCTGGCGTTAATATTAGGTGCAACGGTGATTAATCAACGATACGCAGTAGTTCATTAATGCCCACTTTGCCGCGAGTTTTGGCATCGACTTTCTTGACGATGATCGCCGCATAGAGGCTGTAAGTGCCACATTTTGACGGTAAGTTACCCGACACCACCACAGAGCCGGCAGGAACGCGGCCATAATGCACTTCGCCAGTTTCACGGTCAAAAATACGTGTGCTTTGGCCAATGTAGACGCCCATAGAGATAACCGAGCCTTCTTCAACCACAACACCTTCAACAATCTCAGAGCGGGCGCCGATAAAACAGTTATCTTCGATAATGGTGGGGCCAGCTTGCAGCGGTTCAAGTACACCGCCAATGCCAACGCCGCCTGACAAGTGCACGTTTTTACCAATTTGTGCACATGAGCCCACAGTTGCCCAAGTGTCGACCATAGTGCCTTCGTCGACGTAAGCGCCCAAGTTGACATATGACGGCATCAATACGGTATTTTTGCCGATATAAGAGCCTTTACGCACAGCTGCAGGAGGTACCACACGAATCGCTTCCGCTTTAAAACGTGCTTCGTCGTAGTCGGCAAATTTCATCGGCACTTTATCAAAGTACTTAGTTTCTGCACCGTCGACCACTTGATTGTCGAAAATACGGAACGAGAGTAAAACGGCTTTCTTCAACCATTGGTGCACATGCCACTGACCATCAATTTTCTCGGCGACGCGTGCCTCGCCTTTATCAAGCATATTGATGACTTTTTCTACGTCGGCACGCACGCTGGCATCGACCGTGGTAGGGGTAATTTCTGCGCGAGCTTCAAAAGCTGCCTCAATACGTTGGCGTAAAGCCTCCATTAACGTCTCCCGATTATCATTAAAGATGATTGCTGAATAAAAAGTATTTAGTTACTTGGCTCGGCGAGCGCTTCGATTAACGCGGCGCTGAGCTCCTCTTGTTGAGCTGGTTCTAACTGTTTGCCATCGGCGGTTTGCAACATAAAAAAGTCTTCTGCACGCTCACCAATCGTGGTGATCTTGGCCGCCAGCAGCGTGACCTGACAACGATAAAAAATATCACCGACCTTAGCCAGTAAGCCAGGGCTGTCTAATGCAATAAGCTCCATTAAGGTGGTGCCTTGCTTGCGCGCGGGTAAAAAACTCACCTGAGTCGGTACCCTAAAGGGTTTCATCTTACGCGGCAATTTTTTAAATTTGGGCAGTTTGGCGGTATCGCTGCTTAAGGCTCTGATCAGGGCTTTTCTTAAGCTCTGAATTCGAGATAACTGCGAAACTGGGCTGCCATCTTGCTCTAAAATGACGAAAGAATCCAGTGCATATCCATCTTTTGAGTTCATGATATTAGCATCATGCACATTGATGTTTTTATTATCGAGTACCGCCATAACAGTGGCAAATAATCTCGGTTTGTCTGGAGTATAAACAAATAATTCTGTACCACCACGAGTGGTGTGTTTGGAGATGAGTACTAAGGCTTCATCATGTTTATGTTTAAGGATAGCCTCGGCATGCCAAGCTACTTGATTGGGCTGGTGACGCAAAAAGTAATCGGCTTTAAAGCGTAACCATAATTGGTCGAGGCTTTTTTCTTTAATGCCGCGTCTTAGCAGCTCTTTTTTTGCCTTGGCTTGGTGTTCGCGTACACGGGCACGAATATCAACCGGCTTTTCTTTGCCGCGTGCTAGCACCCGCTGCGTCGAAAAGTAAAGATCGCGCAGTAACGAGCCTTTCCAGCTGTTCCAGGTTTTTTCATTGGTGGCACAAATATCCGCGACCGTCAGGCAGTAGAGATAGCTTAAATGCACCGCATCTCGCACTTTATCGGCAAATTCAGCAACCACATCAGGGTCGGAAATATCGCGGCGCTGCGCCGTTACCGACATAATCAGGTGATTCTCGACTAGCCAGCTAACCAGTCTGCCATCGTGTTTATTTAAGCCGTGTAGATCGCAAAATGCTTGAGCATCGACTGCGCCCAGCTTGCTGTGATCACCGCCGCGGCCTTTGCCTATATCGTGAAAAATGGCCGCCAAGACCAGTAAACCTTTTTTAGGCAGCTGATTAATCAGCACTGAACCAAGTGGAAATTCCTCTTTTTGCTCGGGTTGAGAAAACCGCTCGATATTTAAGATTAATCTATGGGTATGTTCATCGACCGTATAGGCATGGAACAGGTCAAACTGCATCTGACCTTCGATACTGCGCCAAGCAGGTAAGTAGGCAGACATGATCCCGTGGCTGTGCATCAATGATAAGGCCGCAATACCGCGCGGATGGCGTAATATTTCAAGAAATATCGCCCGGCACGGCTCATGATGCATTAGCGGTTGGGTTTGTGCACGCCGCGCTCGGCGAAGCTGGCGCAGGGTAGGCGCGTAAATGGCTTTAATATTGGAGTTACGCGCCACTTGTAAGAAGAGCCCCATGATCTCGGCGGGATCGTCAAAAAGGTTAGGCTTAAGACACTCGATAAAGCTACTACGACGTTGGTAGTTTTCATCGATAGGGAAGATTTCAAGTGCCGTAGTGTGACCTAAGGTTGCCCGTTTAAACAGTTGCAGCAGCATCTGGTTAAGCTCCATCACCCGGCGCACCGTGCGATAGTAGCGTTTCATCATCTGTTCTACCGCAAGCTGAGTTTTATCTTTATAACCAAGTAATTCAGCAACTTGACGCTGCAAGTCAAACAGTAAACGGTTTTCGTCACGGCCAGAGATAAGGTGCAGTGCAAATCTCAACTGCCACAAGTATTCTTGGCATTCGAGTAGTTCGTCTAACTCTGCTTTTTCTAAAAAACCGTGGGCGACTAAGTCTTCGGTGCAGCTGGCATTAAAGTAGCGCATAGCTACCCAAGTAATGGTTTGAATATCGCGTAAACCACCAGGGCATGATTTGATGTTGGGTTCGAGATCGAAGGCACTGGCTTTAGCGTGCCGGAGAATCTGTTCATCGCGCTTAGCAATAAAAAACTCACTGGCAGGCCAAAAGTTGGCTTCTCTTACGCGGCGATATAACTCTGCAAATAACTTGTGTGGACCACATAGCCGCCGCGCTTCGAGCAAGTTGGTTGCTATGGTAATGTCATTACGGCCTTGATTGATAGTGTCATCAACGCTGCGGACGCTATGGCCCACTTCTAAGCCAGCGTCCCACAAAAAGGCGATATATTGCCCCAATAGGTGTTCACCTTCTTGGGATAATTGTCCGTCAATCAAAAACAGCAGATCTACGTCTGAGTGCGGGTGCAGTTCGCCACGACCATAACCACCAACCGCGATCAGTGCCACAGGATGTTGCTCAAGTTGATGAGAACGCCATTGTTTGCACAGTAACGCATCTACGGCGCGACAGCGTTGCTTTACCAGCAAGGTAACCGACTCGCCCGCATTAAATCGCTCTAATAGTTGCTCGTTTTGCAGTTTTAAGGCTGATTTAGCGTTCAGTGCGTTATTCATTGGTATCCTTCGGGGAAAGGCTGCGGCTATTGCCGAACCGCAGCCTGATATTATCGTAATCCACTCTCCACTTTACGCACTACTTAAACGGAAAGTACAGCAATTAGTGATTGATTATGCGCGGGAAGTCTTCTTCTGAACGTAGGGTCAATACTTCAACCCCTTTGTCAGTCACTAATAGGGTATGTTCCCATTGGGCCGAGTTTTTACCGTCAGAGGTCGTTACCGTCCAGTTGTCATCTTTATCTAATACGCTTGTATGACGACCCGCATTGATCATTGGTTCGATGGTAAAACACATGCCAGGACGCAATACGGTCTTGTCATTGTTTTTGTAATGCATGACTTGGGGTTCTTCATGAAAACCAGCGCCGATACCATGGCCACAGTAATCGGTTACGATACTGTATTTCTCTAGACCGGTTTTCTTACTCTTAATGTATTTCTCAATGATGGTGCCAATTTCACCTAGCTTCATACCTGGACGCACCTTTTTGATGGCTTCGTATAAGCTTTCTTGAGCGACACGGCACAAACGTTTGTCTTTGGCGCTGACATCACCAATCAGAAACATTTTTGAGGTGTCACCATGGTAGCCATCCTTAATCACGGTAATGTCGATATTGAGGATATCGCCATCTTTTAAGGCTCTGTCATTGGGAATGCCATGACAAATCACCTCATTAATAGAGGTGCAAATAGATTTCGGGAAACCGTGATAGTTAAGTGGCGCCGAAATTGCCCCTTGCTCTGCAGTATATTTGGCACAGATATCGTTAAGCTCATTCGTGGTGACGCCCGCCTTAACGTAAGGGGCTATCATCTCTAGAACATCGGCGGCTAATTTGCCCGCAGCGCGCATTTTTTCGATCTCTTCGGCTGTTTTAATCACTATACTCATTAGGCTTTCTCTTGTTTCTCGGTAGTCTTATTTTTGGCGCGTCAACTATGCTAAAAATTTGTGTTTTCGCTGGTTTCATGGTATAAAGCGCGCCGTTACGTTTGACTCTTGATTACTTGTCATCTGACCAGGTCTTCTGACGTTTGGTTAAGAGCGAATCTGGCGGCCATTATACATGGCAATTACTAAATACTAAATCACACACGTATCGACACGTTCTCCGGGGTGCCTATAAAAGGTCGGAGATATGGGATGCGTGGAGGTCTAACCCCCAATTTTAAGGTAATAAAATGACTACAGTTTCAATGCGCGACATGCTTCAAGCCGGTGTTCACTTCGGTCACCAAACTCGTTACTGGAACCCAAAGATGAAGCCATTCATCTTCGGCGCTCGTAATGGTGTTCACATCATTAACCTAGAGCACACTGTGCCTATGTTCAATGAAGCACTAGCGTTCATCAGCAACGTAGCATCTAAGAAAGGGAAAGTTCTTTTCGTAGGTACTAAGCGCGCTGCAAGCGAAGCTATCAAAGAAGCAGCAATTTCTTGTGATCAGTACTATGTTGATAACCGCTGGTTAGGTGGTATGTTGACTAACTGGAAAACAGTTCGTCAATCAATCAAGCGTCTAAAAGATCTAGAAAGCCAGTCAATCGATGGCACTTTCGACAAGCTAACTAAGAAAGAGGCGCTAATGCGTACTCGCGAGCTTGAGAAACTAGAAAAGTCTCTTGGTGGTATCAAGAACATGGGCGGTCTACCTGACGTTATCTTCGTTATCGGTGCTGACCATGAGCACATCGCGATTAAAGAAGCTAACAACCTAGGTATCCCAGTTGTTGCTGTTGTAGATACTAACTCTTCTCCAGACGGCATCACCTACATCGTTCCTGGTAACGATGATGCTATGCGTTCTATCCGTCTGTACACTGAGTCAGTTGCTGCAGCTGCTAAAGCTGGTCGCGGTCAAGACCTAGCGGTTCAAGCTGAACAAGACGGTTTCGTAGAAGCTGAATAATAAGGCGAGATGAATTTCATCGCCCTTATTAACCAAGATATATGATTGGTGAACAGGGGCCCTTAAGGCCCCTGTTTTATATCATTTGATTTGTAGATTTACCTATAGAGGATTTAACAATGGCAATTACTGCTGCCCAAGTTAAAGAACTACGTGAGCGCACTGGCGCTGGCATGATGGATTGTAAAAAAGCGCTAACTGAAACCAATGGTGACATTGAGCTAGCGATTGAAAACATGCGTAAGAGCGGTGCTGCTAAGGCTGCTAAAAAAGCGGGTAACATCGCTGCTGAAGGTACTATCCTTATCAAGCAAGGCGAAGGTTTCACTGCACTTTTAGAAGTTAACTGTCAAACAGACTTCGTTGCTAAAGACGGTAACTTCCTAGCATTCGCTAACGCAGTACTTGATGTTGCTGCTGCATCTAAAGTGACTGTTGAAGACCTAAAAGCACAGTTCGAAGAAACGCGTGTTGCACTAGTGGCTAAAATCGGTGAAAACATCAACGTACGTCGCGTTGAGTACATCGATGGTACTAACACTGCTTCATACCGTCACGGCGAACGCATCGGTGTTGTTGTCACTGGTGATGCAGACGAAGAAACACTTAAGCACATCGCAATGCACGTAGCGGCTTCTAAGCCTGAATACGTTCACCCAGAAGATGTTCCTGCTGATGTTGTTGAGAAAGAAAGAGCCGTTCAAATCGAAATCGCGATGAATGAAGGCAAGCCTCAAGAGATCGCTGAGAAGATGGTTGCGGGTCGTATGAAGAAGTTCACCGGTGAAGTTTCTCTTACTGGTCAAGCTTTCATCATGGAACCAAAGAAAACAGTTGGCGAGATTCTTAAAGAGAAAGGCGCTACTGTTACAAACTTCATTCGTTTAGAAGTTGGTGAAGGTATCGCGAAGAAAGAAGAAGATTTCGCTGCTGAAGTTGCAGCACAAATCGCTGCTTCAAAGGCGTAATCGCCGCTTTTTTGATACCCTAAAAACCGCAGCAATCGCTGCGGTTTTATTATGCCAATTAGATTGTCACAGCCTGCATTTTTTTCGATATAATTGGTAAAATACCCACCAGCATTTATCAGGACAAAAAACTATGAGCACAAACCCCAAACCCGCTTTTCGACGTATTCTTCTTAAATTGAGTGGCGAAGCCCTGATGGGCGAAGAAGGCTTTGGTATCGACCCTAAAGTACTCGATCGTATGGCACAAGAGGTTAAGGAGTTGGTTGAGCTTGGTATTCAAGTTGGTGTTGTGATCGGTGGTGGTAACCTGTTCCGTGGTGAAGGGCTGGCTAAAGCCGGTATGAACCGTGTTGTTGGCGACCATATGGGCATGTTAGCCACTGTGATGAATGGCTTAGCAATGCGTGATGCCTTGCACCGTGCTTATGTTAATGCGCGCCTGATGTCAGCAATACCGCTTAAAGGTGTGTGTGACGATTATAACTGGGCCGAAGCGATTAGCTTGCTTAAATCGGGTCGAGTGGTGATTTTTGCAGCCGGTACGGGTAATCCATTTTGCACTACTGACTCTGCTGCGTGCCTGCGCGGTATTGAGATTGAAGCCGAAGTTGTGCTCAAGGGCACCAAAGTCGATGGCGTCTATTCAGACGACCCAGTGAAGAACCCTGAAGCCGTTAAATATGACGAAATGGGTTACGACGAAGTACTAGACAAAGAATTAAAAGTGATGGATCTTGCTGCATTTACACTGGCGAGAGATCACGACATGCCTATTTTAGTGTTCAATATGAATAAGCCTGGTGCGCTGCGCCGTGTTATTATGGGTGATCATGAAGGCACAATGATCAAAAGTAGCCGCGTAAAATCAGCCGAATAAGTACCATTTATACTAACGTAAATTTAGTAAGCAAAAAGGATATTAAACGTGATTAATGAAATCAAAGAAGATGCGAAACTACGCATGGGTAAATGTGTTGAAGCGACTAAAACGCAAATGGCTAAAGTGCGTACCGGTCGTGCTCACCCGAGTCTACTTGATTCAATCAAGGTACCTTATTACGGTTCACTGACTCCACTAAAGCAAGTGGGTAACGTATCGATTGAAGATTCAAGAACCCTAGCGGTCAGCGTTTTTGACTCAACTATGATAGCAGCGGTAGAAAAGGCAATTATGAGTTCAGATTTGGGGCTAAACCCTATGTCTGCAGGCACCACTATTCGCATTCCGCTACCTGCGCTAACTGAAGAGCGTCGTAAAGACCTGATCAAAGTGGTTCGCGCCGAAGCGGAAAACGGACGTATTGCCGTACGTAACGTTCGCCGTGATGCTAACTCTGATGTAAAAGCATTAGAGAAAGAAAAAGAGTGTACCGAAGACGATGTGCGTCGCAGTGAAGATGAAATTCAGAAGTTTACCGATGCACACATTAAAATGATTGATGAAATTTTGGCGGCTAAAGAAGCAGAGTTGATGGAAGTCTAATCTGCAGTCTTAGTTACTAGAGTTAACACGCCGTGTAGGGGTATACTACACGGCGTTTGCTATTTTTAAGGGTTGTAATAGATGTCGATCGAATCTCAATCTGGCTCAGAGTTAGCTGATGACACACTCGCTGAGCTGATTAAGCTGTCTATACCTAAGCACGTTGCTATTATCATGGATGGCAATGGGCGTTGGGCGCAAGCTCAAGGTAAGCCGCGGGTGATTGGACATAAAGCAGGCGTAAAGGCGGTTCGCCGAGCGGTGAGCACTGCACGAGAAATGGGGGTCGGTTCATTGACCTTATTTGCATTTTCCAGTGAGAATTGGCGCCGACCAGACAAAGAAGTTAGCTTGTTAATGGAGCTGTTTTTTACCGTTTTACAACGGGAGTTAAAGCGACTACATAACAATGGCGTACGCCTCAATATCATAGGCGATACCAGTCGCTTTTCGCCGCGTTTGCAAAAGCAAATTGCTTCGGCAATGGCACAAACTGCCGAGAATGACGGTTTAATCTTAAACGTCGCAGCCAACTATGGCGGTCGTTGGGACATCATGCAAGCGGCGCAAACCTTAGCCAAAAAGGTTGAATCTGGCGAAATGAGCAGCAGTCAGTTCACCGAAGAGGCGTTAAGTCAGCATTTATGCATGCAAAATCAGCCGGAAGTTGATTTAATGATCCGTACGGGTGGAGATTTTCGCATCAGTAATTTTATACTCTGGCAGGCCGCTTATGCAGAGTTAGTGTTTACTGAGGTGCTTTGGCCCGACTTTGACGAGCAAGCCTTTAAAGAAGCTGTCGCTGTATTTGCTTCGCGTCAACGCCGTTTCGGATTAACGGGAACGCAAATTGAGACGCTACAGGCTGAGCAATAAATTATAAGAGGGAAAGTTTTGCTAAAGCATAGAATAATAACAGCAGTATGGTTAATCCCATTAGTGATGGGTGCCATATTCTTTTTCCCTGTGGAGTATTTTTCATGGGCTCTGGTGGCGGTATTTTTAATCGCCGCTAAAGAGTGGGGCCGTATTATCGATAAACGTTGTAACATCACTCAGTGGAGTTTCACGTTGACTATCGGTATTTTATTAGTGGCGCTCAATCTGTTTGTACCTAGCACAGAGGTGTGGTTTAAGGGCCATTTACATCCCATATTTCTAGCGATTATGGTCATTGGTGCATTTTGGTGGGTTATCTCCTTACTCTTCATCGTGTCATATCCTAAAAGTTCGACCTTGTGGGCTAAGAGCCACATGTTCAAGTCGATGTTTGGCCAGTTAACATTAATCCCTTGTTTTACTGCATTAGTTGCGCTCAAGGCATTAAGCTCACAGGCTGATCCCTATTACGGTGGTACCTTGGTCTTCTTGGTGATGTTGACCGTATGGGCTGCCGATTCTGGCGCTTACTTTGCGGGTAAAGCCTTAGGTAAACATAAATTGATGCCCAATGTCAGCCCTGCTAAAACCGTGGAAGGCCTCATTGGTGGCCTGCTGACGACTATGCTTGTTGTTGCTGGGGTGATGTTACTCTCACCTGAGCAAGAGTTAGGCTTGGTGATTGTAGTCACCCTGTTTGTTGCCTTAGTGTCTGCGGTGGGCGATCTGTCTGAGAGTATGTTTAAGCGTGTTGCCGACATAAAAGACTCAGGTACTATCTTGCCTGGCCATGGTGGCGTTCTAGACAGAATTGATAGCCTAACCGCCGCGTTGCCAGTCTTTACACTCATTTATATCGCATTTTGGATGTAACCATGCAAAAGATGGTGATTCTAGGGGCCACAGGCTCAATTGGCGCCAGCACGCTCAGTGTTGTCGAGCGTAATCCGGCTGATTATGAGGTTTACGCCCTAGTGGCCAATCGTAGTGTCGATAAGATGCTAGCGTTATGCATAACCCATGAGCCTTGTGTGGCGCACATGGTCGATGCCGATGCGGCCAAAGAGTTAGCAGACCGACTGCCTAAATCACTGCGCACCCGAGTCTCTAGCGGTGCAGATGAACTGCTCGATTTAGTTGCCGCAAGTGAGGTGGATACTGTGATGGCGGCCATTGTCGGGGCTGCCGGATTACCTTCAACCTTAGCTGCGGTTCGTGCGGGCAAGCGAGTGTTATTGGCCAATAAAGAATCATTGGTGATGTCAGGACGTTTGTTTATCGATCAGATGCAAGCTTCTGGCGCGCAAGTGCTGCCTGTGGACAGCGAGCATAATGCGATTTTTCAATGTTTACCCTTCGAGGTGCAGCAGCAAATCGGCGTATGCCAACTAACCGACGCCGGTATTTCACATATTTTGCTGACTGGTTCGGGTGGTCCTTTTCTTAGTACTGACCTTGCCACTTTGCAGCACATGACACCAGATCAAGCCTGTAAGCACCCCAACTGGTCGATGGGACGTAAAATCTCTGTTGATTCGGCTAGCATGATGAATAAAGGGCTGGAATATATTGAGGCCCGTTGGTTGTTTAATGCCGGCAAAGAGCAATTAAAAGTGGTGGTGCACCCACAAAGTGTCATTCACTCAATGGTGCAATATAAAGATGGATCTGTTGTCGCTCAGTTGGGCAACCCTGATATGCGCACGCCTATCGCGCATTGTATGGCTTATCCACAAAGAATTTCTGCTGGCGTTGAACCTTTAGATTTTTTCAAAGTCGGACAGTTAAGCTTTCTTGAACCCGATTTTAACCGTTTCCCTTGTTTAGCATTAGCCATTGATGCCTGTGAGCAAGGCCAAGAAGCGACAACTGTGCTCAACGCGGCTAATGAAATATCGGTCGAAGCATTCCTAGCAGGGCGCATTCGGTTTACCGATATTGCTCTTATCAACGAATTTTGCCTAACCAAAGTGGCCAAGCAAAGTTTAAACACGATTGAAGATATTTTGGCGCTGGATAACCAAACTCGCCGAGTGGCTGCTGAACATGTTAAACGTGTGCAGCAGTAAAGAAGGAGCTCAATGCTAGATTTTTTATGGAACCTAGGTTCCTTTATTATTGCTTTAGGCATATTAATCACGGCCCATGAATATGGCCACTTTTGGGTCGCACGTCGCTGCGGCGTCAAAGTGGAGCGCTTTTCCATCGGTTTTGGTAAAGCGATTTGGCGTAAAATCGGATCAGATGGCACCGAATATGTGGTCGCGATGATCCCGCTCGGTGGTTACGTGAAGATGCTCGATGAGCGTGTTGACGATGTGCCAGAAGCATTAAAATCTCAAGCTTTTAATCGTAAGTCCGTCTGGCAGCGCATTGCCATTGTCGGCGCCGGCCCCATGGCTAACTTTATCTTCGCAATTTTTGCGTTGTACATCATGTACCTCATTGGTGTGCCGTCATTAAAACCAGTTATTGAAACCACCCAGCCTAATACGCCTGCCGCTATCATTGAGGTTAAACAGCCGCAGCAAGTGATTGCCGTTGGCGATCAAGCCGTCCGCAACTGGGAGGAGGTGACCTATGCCTTAGTTGGGCATATTGGCGATGATAATATCGACATAACCCTAGCCCCACTATCAGGTGTTATGGGCCAAGAGCGTACTTATCGCCTCGACACTCGTCAGTGGCAATTTGACCCAGAAAAACAATCACCTATCACCTCGCTGGGGTTAGGCATTTATCAACCAGACGTGAGCCCCACCTTGGCCTTTGTCAGTGAAGATGGCGCCGCGTATGCCGCAGGGCTTAGGGTTGGTGATACCTTGGTTGCTATCGATGGCCAGCGTTATAGCCAATGGGATGGGTTTGTCGAACAAATTAAAGCGGCGGCGGGTAAGACTGTAAACATCACTGTGCTACGCGATGGTATGCAGGTTGAGCTTGCGGTGACGCCTAAATCGCGTACTGGTGATTATGGTCAAATAGAGGGCGTAATAGGTGTTGCACCCACTCAAGATCCTTGGCCAGATGATATGCGTTTACAGTTAGAATACGGTTTAGGCGAATCTTTTGTGGTTGCCGCCGATAAAACGTGGCAACTTGTGTCAGTCAGCATTAAGATGATTGGCAAATTATTTACTGGCGATGTGTCGGTGAAAAACCTAAGTGGACCTATTT
Organism: Shewanella sp. 492; assembly: GCF_059338445.1. NCBI lineage: Bacteria > Pseudomonadati > Pseudomonadota > Gammaproteobacteria > Alteromonadales > Shewanellaceae > Shewanella > Shewanella sp. 492. Next base: position 2,628,336 of record NZ_CM181702.1, on the reverse strand, counting down.
CAATCGCACAAGGTGCGGGGAGTAGTGCTAACTATGGTTTAGTTTACTTTTTAGGGTTCCTAGCATTAATTAGCGTCAATTTAGGCATTATTAACCTATTGCCTTTACCAGTGCTAGATGGTGGGCATCTGTTATATTACTTCATCGAAGTGATCACAGGCAGGCCTGTACCGGAGAAGGTACAGGAAATTGGATTCAGATTTGGGGCAGCTATGCTGCTAATGTTGATGAGTATCGCCCTTTTCAATGATTTTTCCCGACTCTGAGCAAGGACACACACATAATTAGAAGTGCTCTATGAGATTGAATAAAATTTTTGCCTCGATGTTATTAGTCGGTGCGTCTTTATCAGGGAACGGTTGGGCCGAAACATTCCAGCCTTTTGAAGTTACAGACATCCAAGTACAAGGTTTACAACGTGTTGCATTAGGTGCCGCACTCCTCAATATCCCCATTAAGGTGGGCGATACCGTTGACGAAACGCGTCTGCAGCAAGCGATTAAAAGCTTGTACGCGTCAACTAACTTCGAACATATCGAAGTCAGTCGCGATGGCAATGTCCTCGTGGTGACGGTCAAAGAGCGTCCAACCATTAGCGCTGTGACCTTCGAAGGCAACAAAGACATTAAAGATGAGCAGTTGCAAGAGAGTCTCGATGGCAGTGACGTTAAAGTTGGTGAGTCATTAGATCGCACCATGCTTAGCGGAATTGAAAAAAGCCTGCAAGATTTCTACTACGGTGTGGGTAAATACGGCGCTAAAGTGGAAGCACAGGTGATTAACTTACCGCGAAATCGTGTCGAGCTTAAGTTTAAGTTTACTGAAGGCTTAGCCGCTGAAATTCGCCAGATAAACGTTGTGGGTAACACAGTGTTTAGCGATGCTGAATTGATCAGCATGTTGGAATTAAAAGATTATGTGGCCTGGTGGGACCTGTTTGGTGAGCGTCGTTACCAAAAGCAAAAGCTGCAAGCCGACCTTGAAACCATCAAAACCTTTTACCATAACCGCGGTTATATTCGCTTCGATGTCACCTCGACTCAGGTCGCGATGACGCCTGATCGTAAAGGGCTGTATATCACGATTAATGTCGATGAAGGTGAGCAGTACAAGGTAAAAGAGGTCAACCTCACCGGAGACCTTATGGGCCGTGAAGAGGTGATGCAAGCGATTTTGCCGATCAAAGTGGGTGATACCTACAATGGCGGCGACGTGACCTTTACCGAAGAGATGTACGGCAAGTATCTTGGTCGTTTCGGCTATGCCTATCCTGAAGTGAAAACCTACCCAGAAATTAATGACGACACCAAAGAGGTGACTCTTAATGTCAATATTAAACCGGGCAAGCGGGTTTATGTGCGTAGCATTAACTTCACGGGTAACCAAGTCACTAAAGATGAAGTAATGCGTCGTGAATTACGCCAGATGGAAGGGGCATGGTTAAATGCCGCGCAAGTCGAGCAATCTAAAGCGCGCCTTAACCGTCTAGGTTATTTCGAAACCGTCGATACACAAACGGTGCAAGTACCTGGCACCGATGATTTGGTCGATGTTGCCTTTAATGTGAAAGAGCAGCCTTCTGGTTCATTTAACGCGGGTGTGGGTTATGGTACCGAATCAGGTATAAGCTTGCAGTTTGGTGTACAGCAAAGCAATTTCTTGGGTACCGGTAATCAGGCCGGCATTAACTTAAATACTAATAAGTATTCTAAGAATATTAATTTCTCTTATACCGATCCCTATTTCACTAAGGACGGCGTGAGCTTAGGCGGCAGTGTTTTCTGGAATGAGTTTGATGCGCAAGAGGCTAACCTTGAGCGTTATAAAAACAGCTCTTACGGCGTTGCTTTAAACTCAGGTTTCCCAATTAATGAATATAACCGTATTAACGGTGGTATAGGCTATCGTCATAACGCAATTTCAGAGATTTCAGCTTATGAGCAGGCGCTGCGTTTCTACAATATCTATCGTGATCAAGATGACCCTAATGCCGAGCTAGCATTTGATAATTTCGAATTGAATCTTGGCTGGTATCGCAGTACGTTGAACCGCGGTACCTTCCCTACAGACGGTTCATCACAGCGTTTAAGCGGTAAGATGACGGTTCCTGGTTCAGATCTGCAATACTTTAAAACCGACTTTGACACCAGCTTCTACTGGCCCTTTAACCGTAGCCATAGCTTCGTGTTATTAACTAAGGCGCGTGTCGGCTACGGTAATGGTTATGGCCAGTTTGGGGATAACGATCAGATTTTACCGTTCTGGGAAAACTACTACTCGGGTGGTAGCAGCTCATTACGTGGCTTTAAGTCGAACTCTGTGGGCCCTCGTTCATTCTACTTGTATCGTGGTAGTGAGCCGTGTTCACCAGATCCATCGGGTGATGGTTGTACCTTGCCTGGCGATCCAAATCGCATCGAAGTCAGCCAAGGGCGTTCTATCGGTGGTAATGCCATCGCGACCGCCAGTATTGAGCTTATTGTGCCGACGCCATTCTTGGACGAAGCCTATACTAACTCTGTGCGTACCAGCTTCTTTGTCGATGCGGGTAATGTCTGGGATACTGAATTTGATTACGATTCCTATCGCGGCTTGCCTGCTGAAGAGTTTGCCGAACTGGCAGATTACTCTGATCCTTCACGCATTCGTGCGTCAGCGGGGATGAGTGTTCAGTGGTTGTCGCCCATGGGGCCAATGGTATTTAGCCTTGCGTGGCCAATCACAGAGTATGAAGATGATGAAACCGAGATTTTCTCGTTCAACATTGGTAAAACTTTCTAAGTTAGAACTAATTTAAATAAAAATAATCGGCAAGTTTTGCTGACAACAAGGAGTTTATTTTGAATAAGATGTTTAATCGCGCAATGATGGTTTTGGTTCTGTTAGGTGCACCGATTGCTGCACAAGCAGAAAAAATTGCAGTGGTAGATATGCAAGCGGTATTTGAGCAGTTACCCCAGCGCGAAGCCGTGAGTAAAACACTCAAAACCGAATTTGGTGACCGTGTGGCTAACGTGCAAAAGATGCAAGACGAACTACGTGGCATGCTTGAGAAGCAGCAACGTGATGCCGCGCTGATGAGCGAAAGCCAAAAAACCGATATGTTGCGTAAGATGGAATCACTCAAAGCTGAGCTGCAATTAAAAGGCAAAGCTTTAGATGAAGATATGCGTCGTCGTAACGGTGAAGAGCAAAACAAACTGTTAGTTGAAGTGCAAAAAGCGATCACCGCTATTGCGGAAAAAGAGCAATATGACCTAGTGCTGCAGCGTGGTGCTGCCATCTATGTTAAGCCTTCTTCAGATATCAGCAGTAAAGTTGTTGAAGCGTTGAGCAAAGGCTAACGATTAATGAAAAGCTATACATTAAAAGAGATCGCTGTTTACTTAAATGCTGCGGTACAAGGTGACGACACGGTTGAAATTAACCGAGTTGCCACTCTCGAAAAAGCGCAAAAGGGTGAGATCTCTTTTTTAGCCAACTCAAAATACCAGCATCAGCTTGCGGGCACATTGGCATCAGCAGTGTTGTTGTCGCCCAAAATGGCGGCTGATTTTAGCGGCAACGCAATTGTACTTAATGATCCTTATGTGGGATTTGCAAGGGTGGCGCAGTTACTCGACTCGACGCCTAAAGCCGCTGAAGCAATTCATCCCAGCGCAGTGATTGATGTCAGTGCCACTATAGGCGAAGGCGTTGCTATTGGCGCCAATGCCGTTATCGGCCCCAATGTGATTTTGGGGCAGCAGGTACAGATTGGTGCAGGATGTGTTATTGGGCAAGATGTTATCATCGGCTCCAATACCATCTTGTGGCCTAATGTGACTGTGTACCACAATGTCCACCTTGGTCAAGACTGTATAGTGCATTCGGGCACGGTACTGGGATCGGACGGTTTTGGTTATGCTAATGAGCGTGGGCAGTGGATCCGCATTCCGCAAACGGGGGGCGTGCGTATTGGTGAGCGGGTTGAAATTGGTGCTTGTACCAGTATTGACCGTGGCGCACTAGATCATACCGAAATCCATGATGGGGTGATCATCGATAACCAAGTGCAAATTGCCCATAATGTGATTATTGGTGAAAACAGTGCCCTTGCCGGTGGTTCAACTTTTGCCGGTAGTGTCACCATAGGTAAATATTGTATCATTGGTGGCTGTAGCGCCGTAGCTGGACATTTATCCGTCGCCGACGGTACCCATATCTCAGGTGGCACAAACGTTACGAGTGTTATCAGGGAGCCTGGTGTATACTCCTCGGCTACTGTGGCGATGGAAAACAAGGTGTGGCGTCGAAATACCGTACGGTTTAGACAGCTAGATGAACTGTTCCAACGCGTTAAAAAGTTAGAAAAAAACGTTAAAATAGAAGATTAAGTGCCCCTTGGCAGCTAAGGAAATTATTGAGTGTCAAATCAATTAAACACAATGGATATCAAAGAGATCCTAAAGTTTTTGCCCCATAGGTATCCGTTTTTATTGATCGATAGAGTCCTCGACTTTACCCCAGGCGAATCACTCCATGCGATCAAAAATGTCACTATTAATGAGCCATTTTTTCAAGGCCATTTCCCCGTTCAACCCGTGATGCCGGGGGTATTAATCCTCGAAGCGATGGCACAAGCCACGGGTTTATTAGCATTTAAGACCATGAGTGACGAACCATCAAATAATGCACTCTACTATTTCGCGGGTATCGACAAAGCACGTTTTAAGCGTGTGGTTGAGCCAGGCGATCAGCTGCATTTTGAAGTGAAAATGATTAAAGAACGCCGCGGGATAGGGGTGTTTACTGGTGAAGCAAAGGTCGATGGCGAACTAGTCTGTTCTGCCGAGATTATGTGTGCCCGTAGAGAGATTAGTCAGTGATTGATGATTTAGCGTTTGTACATCCCGATGCCAAAATTGGTAATAATGTCACCATAGGTCCATGGACCTATATTGGTGCCGATGTTGAAATTGGTGACGATTGCCACCTGAGTTCTCATGTTGTGGTCAAAGGCCCGACAGTGATGGGCAAAGGCAATCGCATTTTCCAGTTCGCCTCTGTGGGTGAAGACTGCCAAGATAAAAAGTACGCGGGTGAACCAACGCGCTTAATTATCGGCGACAATAATGTGATCCGTGAGTCGGTGACTATTCATCGCGGTACGATTCAAGACCAGGGTGAAACCGTTATTGGTTCTAACAACCTGTTTATGGCCTACGTGCATATTGCCCACGACTGTGTGGTTGGCAATAATGTGATCATGGCTAACAATGCTTCGATTGCAGGTCATGTTCATGTCGGTGATTGGGCCATTTTAGGTGGTATGACTGGCGTGCATCAGTTTGTGCATATAGGCGCGCATGCTTTTACCGCAGGTAGCTCACTTATTTTGCAAGATGTGCCTCCGTTTGTGATGGCTTCAGGCCAACCTGCGATACCACGTGGTCTCAACGCCGAAGGGCTCAAGCGTCGTGGCTTCTCTAAAGAGAGCCAACTTGCGGTGCGCCGAGCTTATAAAACTGTGTACCGCAAAGGGTTGACGGTTGATGAAGCCATTGCCGCATTGAGTGAAGAGTCTCAAGATGAGCAAGTGAAGCTATTTACTGATTTCATCGCCAATTCCAGTCGAGGCATTATTCGTTAAGCCACTGGTCTTGAAAATCAAAAGCTCGTTTAGACGGGCTTTTTTTTATGAGTGAAATTAAACCAATCGCATTAATTATCAGCTCGATCTTGATGGCTAAAATAGGCTGTTTCTCTGGTGTAAATGGTATCAGCCCATTGCAGGCATCAATGAATAGTCATTGAGTTAATGTGATTAATCGTAAGTCGGAAACAACGGATAAGAATCGGGTTATGACTGAACGTAGACAAAAAATATTTGCCATGGTCGCAGGCGAACTGTCTGGGGACATCTTAGGCGCAGGTTTAATCCGTGCCCTGAAGCAGCGTTATCCTGACGCGCGTTTTGTCGGCATTGGTGGTCCACAGATGGACGAATTGGGCTTTGAGTCGCTGTTCTCATTTGAAGAGTTAGCGGTGATGGGGATAGTGGAGGTCTTGTCGCGTCTGCCTCGGTTGCTTAAGGTGCGTAAAACCCTCATCGATGAAATCTCCGCCTTGTCACCCGATTGTTTTATCGGTATCGATGCGCCCGATTTCAATATCGGCCTCGAGTTAAAGCTTAAGCAGCGTGGCATTAAAACCGTGCATTATGTCAGCCCATCTGTGTGGGCATGGCGGCCTAAGCGCATCTTTAAAATTGCCAAAGCAACCAACATGGTGCTGTCGTTGTTGCCGTTTGAAAAGGCGTTTTATGATAAACATCAGGTGCCGTGCACTTTCGTCGGTCATACCTTAGCCGACGACATCCCTCTGGAGAATGATAAAGCAGCAGCCCGAGCTCAGCTGGGGTTAGATGCCGAAGATGAATACTTAGCCTTATTGCCGGGCTCACGCGGTGGCGAACTAAAGCAGTTGGCAGAGCCTTTTGTGAAAGCGGCATTGCTGCTACGACAACGTTATCCCGATCTTAAGTTCATCACGCCGCTGGTTAATGCCAAACGCCGCGCCCAATTTGAGGCAGCGCTTGAACAATTTGCTCCCGATTTGGCGATTCATATGGTTGAAGGTCAGTCACGGGGGGTGATGGCGGCTGCTGATGCCATTTTACTGGCGTCAGGCACGGCGACGTTAGAAGCCATGTTGGTTAAACGGCCGATGGTGGTGGCGTATCGCGTGAGTCCGATCACCTATAGCATTGCCAAACGTATGATGCAGATAGACAGTTACTCACTGCCTAATCTATTGGCAGGTGAGAAAATTATTCCTGAGTTGATCCAAGCCGACTGCACCGCGCAGAAGATCGCCGATGCGGTAGCGCAACAACTCGATAGCGATCATCGCCCGTTAATGAAGCGTTTTGCCACCTTGCATCAACAACTCAAATGTAATGCCAGTCAGCGGGCCGCCGATGCGGTGGTCGCGTTAATTGAGGAGGCGTAATATGGCGACCTTTAAAGATATCACTCAAGCGCAAATCAGCCTATTGTGCCAAGGGTTTTACGCCGGTGTCGACGAGGTGGGGCGCGGACCTTTGGTTGGTGATGTCGTGACCGCAGCCGTGGTGCTCGACCCTAATAATCCTATCGCTGGGCTGAATGACTCGAAAAAATTGTCAGAAAAAAAACGCTTAGCCTTATTTGCCGAGATTAACCAAAAAGCCCTCGATGTCAGTGTGGGGCGTGCCAGTCCTGCTGAGATAGATGAGCTTAATATTCTGCACGCCACTATGCTGGCAATGCAGCGCGCGGTGGCCGGTCTTAAGGCTCGCCCCGCGCGGATATTGGTCGATGGTAATCGTGTGCCTGACTTTGGTATTGAAAGCCATGCGGTGATCAAAGGTGATGGCCTGATCGCTGGCATCAGCGCCGCATCGATCATTGCCAAAGTGGTGCGAGATCAAGAGATGGACGCGCTCGATGCCAGATACCCACAATTTGGTTTTGCTAAGCATAAGGGCTACCCGACAAAAGCGCATTTTGAGGCGCTAGAACAACATGGCGTATTAGCCGAACACCGTAAGAGTTTTCGCCCCGTACAGGCACGTTTATCGCGGGACGATTAATCCTTATCAGCACAGGCAAAGCCGAGCTGAAAGGGTGACGCTGTGTTTCGCTATGTGTTAATCTCAGTCTGTTAATCTCAATGGGCGCTTGCCGCCCAACTAAAAAGATACTATCAACTATGTCAGAACCTCGTTTCGTGCATCTGCGCGTTCACAGTGATTTTTCCATGTCCGACGGCCTCTCGAAAGTGAAGCCCATTCTAGCTAAGGCGACTGAGCTTGAAATGGCGGCGCTTGCCCTGACCGATAAAACCAATTTATGTGGTTTGGTTAAGTTTTACAGCGGCTGCCATGGGGCGGGGATTAAGCCAATTATTGGCACTGACTTTTCGATGTTGGTGCCAGGCTTTGACGACGAGTTTTGCTCGATTACGGTATTGGCCATCAACAATCAAGGTTATAAAAACCTCACCTTATTGATAAGCGATGCCTATCTACGTGGCCATGTACGCGACCGCGCCGTGATCGATCAAGAGTGGCTGATTAAATACAGCGAAGGGTTAATTTTACTTTCGGGCGCCAAAGATGGCGACGTCGGTAAGGCGTTGCTTAAAGGCAACAAAGGCCAAGTTGACTCCTTGGTGGCATTTTATCAGACCCATTTTCCTGAGCGCTATTACCTAGAGCTTATCCGAACGGGTCGCCCCGACGAAGAGCGCTATTTGCACATGGCGGTCGAACTGGCGGCAGAAAAAGACTTGCCCGTGGTCGCGACTAACCAAGTGGTATTTATTCAACCCGAGCAGTTTGAGGCCCATGAGATCCGTGTGGCGATTTCTGATGGCTATACACTCGCCGATCCGCGCCGCCCTAAAACTTACAGCAAAGAGCAGTATTTCCGCTCACAAGATGAGATGTGTGAGCTGTTTGCCGATATTCCTGAAGCGTTGGCAAACTCGGTGGAGATCGCCAAGCGCTGTAATGTCACTGTGCGCCTTGGCGAATACTTTTTGCCTAATTTCCCCACTGGCGATCTGTCCATCGAAGATTTTCTCGTTGCTGTGTCTAAAAAAGGGCTTGAAGAGCGTCTCGAGTTTTTGTTTCCCGACCCTAAGGTTCGAGCCGAGCGCCGCCCCGAATATGATGAGCGTCTCGATGTTGAGCTGACCGTGATTAACAACATGGGTTTCCCCGGCTACTTCCTTATCGTGATGGAGTTTATTCAGTGGGGTAAAGACAACGGTATTCCGATTGGCCCGGGTCGTGGTTCAGGAGCGGGCTCGTTGGTGGCGTATGCGCTGAAGATCACCGACCTTGACCCATTAGAATTTGACCTGCTGTTCGAACGTTTCTTGAACCCAGAACGGGTATCGATGCCCGATTTCGACGTCGACTTTTGTATGGACCGTCGCGATGAGGTGATCGATCACGTGGCCGAGCTGTATGGCCGAGATGCGGTATCGCAAATCATCACTTTTGGTACCATGGCTGCCAAAGCCGTGGTGCGCGATGTGGGCCGCGTGCTGGGTCACCCTTATGGTTTTGTCGACCGTATTTCAAAGATGATCCCTGCCGAGCCTGGCATGACGCTGGCTAAAGCCTTTGAGGCGGAACCTGCGCTTCCTGAAGCTTATAACGCCGATGAAGAGGTTAAAGATCTCATCGACATGTGCCGCATCTTAGAAGGGGTGACGCGTAACGCGGGTAAGCACGCAGGTGGCGTGGTGATCGCGCCAACGGTGATCACCGACTTCGCGCCACTGTACTGCGACTCTGAAGGGCAAAATCCGGTTACCCAATTTGATAAAAATGATGTCGAAACCGCTGGATTAGTTAAGTTCGACTTCTTGGGGCTGCGAACCTTAACCATCATCGACTGGGCGCTGCAGATGATCAATCCGCGTCTAGAAAAAGCCGGCAAAGAGCCCATTAGAATCGAAGCGATACCGCTAGATGATCCGGCCTCATTTAGGCTGTTGCAGCGTTATGAAACTACGGCAGTATTCCAGCTGGAATCTCGCGGTATGAAAGACTTGATTAAGCGTCTGCAACCCGATTGCTTTGAAGATATGATCGCCTTGGTGGCGCTGTTTCGTCCCGGACCGCTACAGTCAGGCATGGTAGATAACTTTATTGAGCGTAAGCACGGTCGAGAAGAGGTTTCCTATCCCGACTCTCAATATCAGCATGAGTCTTTAAAAACCCTGCTTGAGCCCACTTACGGCATTATTTTGTATCAAGAACAGGTGATGCAGATAGCCCAGGTCTTATCTGGTTATACCTTGGGCGGCGCGGATATGTTGCGTCGTGCTATGGGTAAGAAAAAACCTGAGGAGATGGCCAAGCAGCGAAGTATCTTTAAAGAGGGCGCAGTCAATAACGGCATCGATGGCGAGCTATCGATGAAGATTTTCGACTTGGTGGAAAAGTTTGCCGGTTACGGTTTTAACAAATCTCACTCGGCCGCTTATGCCTTGGTGTCGTACCAAACCTTGTGGCTTAAGACCCATTTCCCATCGCAATTTATGGCCGCGGTGATGTCGGCCGATATGGATAACACCGACAAGATCGTCACCCTGGTTGATGAGTGTGAACGCATGGGCTTGCCACTGTTGCCACCGGATGTGAATAAAGGGCTGTTTCGTTTTACCGTGGATGACGATATGAACATCGTCTACGGCATTGGTGCCATTAAAGGGGTGGGTGAAGGTCCTGTCGACTCGATTCTCAAGGCGCGTGAAGATGGCCCCTTTATCGACCTATTCGACTTTTGTGCGCGAATTGATCTGAAAAAGCTCAATAAACGGGTTATCGAAAAACTTATCTGTGCTGGCGCCCTCGACACTTTAGGGCCGCACCGCGCGTCAATGATGGCCACCTTGCCAGAGGCCATTCGCGCCGCCGACCAACATGCGAAAGCCGAAGCGATTGGCCAGCACGATATGTTTGGCTTACTCAATAGCGAGCCCGAAGACAGCAAACAGCAATTTGTCGAATGCACCCCGTGGCCCGATAAAGTCTGGCTCGAAGGGGAGCGCGATACCTTGGGCTTGTACCTTACAGGTCATCCGATTAATCAATATCTTAAAGAGTTGAAACACTACACTTCGGGGCGCTTAAAAGACGTGCATCCGACCGAGCGCGGTAAAACCACTAAGGCCGCTGGCTTGGTGGTCGCCACCCGAGTGATGATGACCAAACGCGGCTCTAAGATGGGCTTAGTCACCTTAGACGATAAGAGTGCGCGCCTAGAGGTGATGCTATTTACCGAAGCCTTTGATAAATTTGGCCACCTGCTTGAAAAAGATCGCATCTTAATTGTCGAAGGCGAAGTCAGTTTTGATGACTTTTCAGGTGGCAACCGCATGACGGCACGTAACATTATCGATATGGGCGAGGCGCGGAGCCATTTTGCCCAGGCGGTAGAGGTGGATGTCGATGCAAGCGAAGTCGACAGCAACTGGCTCAACCGGTTTCATCAGGCATTAATGCCGTGGAAAGCGGGCGCGGTGCCGGTGGTGATTAATTATGCGCAGCCACAAGCCAAAGCCCAATTTAAGCTGGGCGATGAATGGAGGGTTAACCCAACCGATGAGCTGATGTTGTCACTGGAGACCTTGACGGGCTCCGATAAAGTCAGGATCCTATTTTAATATGAACGCCACCGCTTGGCAGCCCGCAGAGCAAATTGCGGCATTAATCGCGCAGTTAACGCCACCGCCTGGCACTCAACTGGTGCTGGCCTACAGTGGCGGCGTCGATTCTGAAGTTTTGGCTTTTGGTTTGGCCCAGTTTGCCAAGCAGTATCCCGAGTATCGTTATCTGTTGGTACATGTGCATCATGGGTTAAGTGACAATGCCGGGTGCTGGGCAACCCATTGCCAAGGGCGCGCCTTAGCATACGACCTACCCATTAAGGTTAAGCAAGTTGCGGTGAACACTGGGCCTAGGGTAAGCCTAGAAGCCGCGGCGCGCGACGCCAGATACCACGCCTTAGCCCAAGAGTTAACTGCAGGCGATCTGCTATTGACGGCGCATCATCAAGACGATCAGCTAGAGACCTTATTATTGGCGTTAAAGCGCGGTTTGGGTCCCAAGGGACTGGCCGCCATGGGCGCAATACAAGCATTTCATCAAGATAAGTGGTTGCTACGTCCCTTGCTCGATATTAGCCGGCAACAGGTCGAGCAATTTGCGGCCACTCACGCCATTGAACATATCGAAGATGAGAGCAATTTAGATAATCGTTTTGACAGAAACTTCCTGCGTCTTGAGGTGATCCCCGCTTTGCGTGCGCGCTGGCCGGCCATTGCCGCCACCAGTGCTCGCAGCGCGCAGCTGTGCGCCGAGCAGCAAGCCTTGATTGATGACGAGGTAGCCTCTCGCTTACCCGTCATGTTGCAAGATACCGCTAACTCAAGCAGGCCTGTATTAGATTTACGTTTGTTAGCCCAGCAATCAGCGCCGTGGCGCGCGCAGTTATTAAGGGGTTTTATCGACTCTCTCGGGTTTGCCATGCCATCTGCAGCGCAGCTTAAACAGGTTCTGGTGCAACTCATTGACGCTAAAGAAGATGCTAAGGTCGAAATCAGGCTTAACGCTATGGTGTTACGCCGCTTTCGTCATCAGCTCTATATCGATAGATATCAACCTCATACAAAGTTAGCGCCAATTAATATTTGCGTTAGCGATGCGCCATTACAACATTGGCCGATAACGGACACCATCTCATTGCAGGCTAAGCGCTGTTGTCACGGCGATCGCTTGCGCCTTCCTATGGCAGATGAGCGGGTGAGCGTACGCTTTGGTGCGCCAGGGGCGCTGCGTTGTCATCCCCATTTTCGAGATAAGGGACGTGAGTTAAAAAAACTGTGGCAGGAGTTAGCCGTACCGCCGTGGATGCGCGATCAAGTGCCGCTTATCTATTTTGATGACAATCTCGTTGCCGCGGTGGGCTACTGGATAGAAAAGCGAGATATCGCGATGGCCGATGACGTGGGGGTGGTTTTTGAGTGCGTTGTTTAAGCTTTGTAGTTAGTTAGAGATAGTTGACTTAGCTTCAAATATCTCATGTTATTCTGCGATCCTATAACAGCGACGACCAGCGACCTTGGCATCATATAAGGCTTTATCTGCGCGCAGGTAGAGGTTTTCGGCGTTATCCATAGCTTGCCACTCGGCGACACCTAAGCTGGTATAAATCTCTCTATTATGTTGCTGATTATTATGCTGCATCATGGTCAATATGCGCTGACAAATGAGGCTTGCCGCTTGTGCGTTGCCTTGCACTAATATAGTAAACTCATCGCCACCGATACGAAAAGCCTGGTCGCTGCTACGGATTGCCTGATTAATGGTTTGCCCGAATGTAATGAGCGTCTCATCGCCAATGTGGTGTCCGTATCTATCGTTAAGCGTCTTAAAATGATCTAAATCTAATAAGATTAATGATAAAGGTTCGTCGTGACGAGTGGCTCTGGCTAGCGATTGCTTGAGGCTTTCGATGTAATAACGACGATTACCCAGTTGAGTTAATGCATCGTACATCGCCTGTTTAGCCACCTGCTCATACTGCGCTGCGTTAAATAGCGGACGCGCTAATAATGCCTGCAGTTGATAAAGTAATTCGGTTTGCGAATTTAGCATCGGCGCATTGAGGCGATATTCAATAACAGCACTGCTGCCTTCAATGGGCAGGTGTTGTTTTATTTGCAAACCTTGCTCACTGCCCCAGCTTAGCTGATACTCTTTAAAGTGCAGCTTTATGCCGTTGACAGGCAAATATTGGCCGACCACTTTGCCGTAACAGCTAAATACAGATGCCGGGTCTAAATGCTGGTGTAGCTGTTGCACTATGGTCACCATATTGGGTGAGTCCATACTGGCTTGACGATATGCCGGCTGGTAACGATATTCGCCGGGTGAAAACTCGCTAGCTAAGGCAAAGTCCATGCATTAACTCCACAAAAAATTGGACTAGAGATATGCTAAAAATAAAGCAATTATCGTGCCTACATTTTTAATTGATTATTTCTCTATATTTGTCATTCAGTTACCTCGGTTACATAAAGGTAGTAAATCGGGCGTCAGGATTTTGACAAGCTCAATAAACCCTGACAAGGTAAGGTGTTGCGTGTGTCAACATTTCAAATGTGACCTCATCTATGTTCGGTCGAGCATCGAGCAGAATGCGTCAGGGCATTGTCATGTTGGTAGGGAGGAATGGCTGATTTGGAGCCTAAATGGAACATAGCTTTCTGATTAAAATTTTATTGATGCTGATGATAGCGATCGTCGCCATTGCGATGTTTCGCCGTTTGGGCTTGCCGGCTATTTTAGCTTATTTAGTTACTGGGGCCCTCAGTGGTCCATCGGTATTCAATTGGTTTAGCCAGCAGCAAATACATTCGGTGGCCGAGCTTGGTGTAGTACTGTTGATGTTCTCGCTAGGATTAGAATTTTCTTTACCACGCCTGTGGGCCATGCGCCGCACTGTATTTGGCCTAGGTAGTGCGCAAGTCTTTGTCACTGTTTTGCTTAGTATGTGTATCAGCTTAATGATGGGGCTGAGCATTAATGAGTCGATTATTGTCGGCGCGGCCATCGCTTTATCTTCCACCGCCATAGTTCTTAAGCTGCTCAACGAACAGGGGTGGCTGCGTCGTCGCCACGGTGAACTGTCGGTTAGTGTGTTGCTGTTTCAAGATCTTGCCGTAGTCCCTCTGCTGATTTTAATGCCCTTACTGGCCTCAGACGGTGAGCCGTTAAGTTGGCAAAGTATCGGTCTTGCTATGGTAGAGGGGGTATTCGCCTTCATCGCGTTAATGGCCTTTGGTAAGTGGGCTCTGCCTAAGTTGTTTGATGAGGTGGCTCGCTCGCGATCCAATGAGTTGTTTGTATTATCAACCCTAGTGGTGGCCTTGGTGACTGGCGCAGTGACTCAATGGCTGGGGTTATCCATGGCTTTAGGGGCGTTTATGGCGGGGATGTTACTTGGGGAAAGCCAATATAAGCGCCAGTTAGAGGCCGATATTCGCCCCTTTCGGGACTTGTTAATGGGGCTGTTTTTTATCTCAATCGGTATGCTGCTCGATTTTGGTTTGGTGGTCGATTTTTGGTGGCAGGTACTCTTGCTGGTGGTAGCGGTGATAGTGGCTAAGGCATTGATTGTGTATGGCTTACTTCGCGCCGCTAAAGAATCGTTTCGTACCTCGGTGGCCAGTGCGATCAGTTTAGCTCAGGTGGGGGAGTTTAGTTTTGTGGTGCTGGCACTGGCGGTCAATTACCAGTTATTGGAGATCACCGTCAGTACTAAGCTGGTAATGGTGGCGGTGCTGTCAATGGCGATAGCGCCATGGCTGGTTAAGCACAGCGTCGATATTGCACGGCGCTTACAGGGCAGTAGATTTAAGAGTGAGTTAGAGGGGCAAGGCATACCGCCAATGGAGCACAGTAAAGATCTGGTGTTGATTTTAGGCTATGGCAGAGTCGGGCAGACCATTGCTCGCTTTATGAAAACCGAAGCGGTGCCTTATCTTGTACTCGACCTTGATCCCACTCGAGTGACCGAAGCCCGCCGCGCCGGAGAGCCGGTGTACTTTGGTGATGTGGCTAAACGGGCTATTTTAAAACAAGCGCAAATACGGCAAGCCAAGTTAATCGTGATTACTTTTAGCAGTGCGCGGGTGTTAGATGAGGTATTGCCTTTGTGTCGCCAGTTGGCACCCGATGCCAACATTTTAGTCAGAACACGCGATGATGAGGGCATGGAAGCGCTCGAACAAGCGGGTGCAAGCCAGGTGATCCCCGAGTCGCTCGAGGGCAGTTTAATGTTGGTATCGCAGGTGCTGTATCAGTGTGGTGTGCCACTGACGCGCATCTTAAAACGGCTCGAATATGAACGTCGTAACCATTATCAATATCTGCACGGTTTTTTTTCAGGAGAGGAGACTGACTTTACCTTAGAGTTACTGCATGCGGTAGCACTGCCCAAGGGGGCGCAAGTGGTGGGCCAAACCTTAGCCGATATCCCATGGCAAGAGTTACGGGTAGAGTTACGCGCTGTCAGGCGAGCCGGCGCTGAAGTGGAAAGCCCCGATCTGACCTGGCTTATCAGGCCCGGTGATATTTTAATTTTGCTGGGTAAACCTAGGCGTGTCGAGAAAGCGGAACATTTTTTATTGCAAGGGTGAGTGATTAAGGCGTGTTATTGAGGCGCAGCATGATAGCAGTAAGTGACATATGATGAGTCAGCACAAAAAGGAGGAGCGGATGCAATCGTGGTTAGCGACCCTATTACTGCCTTTGCTTACACCAATGTTAGTGCTACAGGCCTTATGGGTTAAGCGGGTAACGCCTAAATTACCAGAAGCTAAGGGGCCACGTGAAGGCTTGATTGAGTCGAGTCACAATATGTTGGATTTTGCATTGGCTAAGGAGGCTTGTGGAACTGCCGATACGTCGTTGATAAAGAGCATTAATATCCTTATTTTAGGCGACTCAGCTGCGGCGGGAGTGGGGGTGGATTTGCAGCAACAGGCACTAAGCGGCTATTTGACCAAACGGTTAAGCGAACATTATGTCGTGCGTTGGACCTTGCTTGCTCGCAGTGGCTTAACCACAAACAAAACATTGGCTAAGCTCAGCAGTGAGTCTTGGCAAGCCAGTTTACGCCAAGGGCAATATGATGTGGTGTTGCTGTCTCTAGGTGTTAATGACGTGCTTAGCCCGTTAAGGGTGACGAAATGGCTTAGCAGTACAGAATGTTTACTGCATGAGCTCAGGCAACACTCGCCAGAGGCGCAGTTACTACTTACACCCGTGCCGCCGTTAGGGGCATTTTTGGCATTCCCACAGCCACTGCGCTGGTTTGTAGGACAACGAAGCGATGAATTTAATCGGCGTTTACAACAATTGCTCGCCTCAAAGAGCCGTTGCTACCTGCTATCACTGCAACTTCCTTTGAGTCATGATTCGCTGGCAGCTGATGGATTTCACCCCAGTGAGTCGAGCTATCGCCTGTGGGCTGACGTTGCTGTGCAGCAAATGCTATCGCAGCCTGGTATTGACGGCAGGGTGAATTAGTATGATGAGTCGATATTAAAAAACGCTTTAATCTCATCAATCTGACACATGGCATCTTGATAGCCCAAATTAATTAATGCGCCACAATAGGGCTGCTCAAACAGCAGATAGGAGGCGATACTCGAGTCCGATTGCTGATTAATGCCGATAAGGCGCAGTAATGTGCGCACCGCCAGCGGCATCTTATGATAGTACTGCGCCGCAATTTGGCTTAAGTCTTCGCTGGGTTTAATCACTAAGGTATCGATAGGTTTAAGCGAAACTTGTTGGCGCGCCGCTTCTGGGATCAAACTCAAGGTACTGTTAATACGCTGTAATCGTTCTAAGTCACTGTTGAGCGTGTCAGAGAAGATAGTATCTAATAGGTGACCCGCAATGGTCGCCGTCTTAGGATGATGTTCCATCTCCTGATGTAGCTGTTTATGTGGGCTCTCTAAATTAATCACCATAATTTTTTGGGCCCCTAAATGAATCGGGCTGCTCAGTGGAGCCAGTTGATGCACTGAGCCATCACCATAATAACCTCGGTTGAGCTTGACCGAGGGAAACACCAAAGGGATCGCCGCGCTCGCCAGTAAATGTTCGGTATTTAACTGTGTCCGTTGACCGCCACGGCGGGCTCGATTCCACTCTTCAATTTGGCGACTGGCTTGAAAAAAGGTCACTGAACGTGCCGAGTTATAGCATGAGGTGTCAATACTTAAGGCGTGCAGGGCGCCATTGGCAATATTTCTGTCGATGCGAGCAAAGTTGATTACTTCATTGAGTAGACCACGCAGCGGTTCATTGTCAAATAGGCTGCCAGGTTCGGGATTGATCCGCTCATCTTGTAATCCCATTAATGCCATTTTAGCCAGGTGTGAAAATACGCCACCAAAGGAGGAGCGGTAGACCATATGGGTATTAAAATGGCGCCAAATCCACTCGAGCTTACGAACCCCAAGATGAAAACAGGAGGCGTGAGTCGCTATAGAAGTACCATTGATCGCCCCCGCTGAGGTGCCACAAATGATCTTAAAAGGGATGCCATGATTACGAGGATAAAATTGCACAATCGCCTTGAGCACCCCTATCTGATAAGCGGCTCTTGCACCCCCACCCCCCAAGACTAACGCTGTTGTGTCCGGCAAGTTCATCCCTTACTATCGTTAAGCTACTATCTTATTAAAAATAAACACTTATTTTTAATTGTTATTGGTTTTGCGTGTTGGTCAAATATGCGCTATGTCATCAAGTTGTTATTAATTTAGAATATGTGAGCGGCTGTTGATGTTCAAGTGACATGGCATCTTTTTATCAGGTAATGGCTGCTGTGATGTTTGCTTCCTATCATCAGCGCTAGCGTATTTTAGGGCTTGGCAGCAAAGCGCGACCCTAACATAAAGTGCTGCCGATATCGTCTAGTTAATAAGTCTATATTTACCCAAGCCTGAAAATGTGTTTCAGCAAGAGATATAAGCCTATCTTATTGTAATTAATATGTTAAGTTTGAAGTGGCGTCTACTTTGTTGCCAACTGGGCAGATTTGATAATATCGGAGGTTGCGGTAGACTGGAAAAATCTACATTTGAGGGATTAACCATGTTACAGCCACTAAAAATAATAATAGCTGATGACCATCCACTGTTTAGACAAGCATTAGTCAATATCCTAACCAGTCAGTTCGACAACATAACCTTGTTAGAGGCCGAAAGCGTGGGTCAACTCGAAGCGCTGTTAATGGCTCATGACGATGCCGACCTGCTGTTATTAGACCTTAATATTCCTAATGCTCATGGTTTTAATACCTTAGTCAATATCCGTAATAGTTACCCACAGATTGGTGTATTAGTGATCTCTGGCCAAGAAGATAAGCTAACCGTAGGCAAGAGCATCTCCTTTGGCGCGGCAGGCTTTATCCCTAAGTCGACGGCGGTCGATGAGATGGTTAAAGCCATCAAGGCTGTGCTGGCGGGGCAGCAATGGATCCCTCAGGGTTGTGGCGACTTAGCCTCGGTCACCTTAGACAGTATGAGCAGTAAAATTGCCAGTTTATCGCCGCGGCAACACCGCATTTTAATGATGTTTGCCGATGGCCTACTCAATAAGCAAATTGCCTACGAGCTGGGTTTATCTGAAGCGACCATCAAGGCCCACGCCAGTGCGATTTTCCTAAAATTAGGCGTCCATACTCGCACTCAGGCCGTGATTGCCATGAGTCAGTTATATCTGGATAAGACGCCGCAGCCTGAGCAGGCCTAACGACTAAGTTTACATGGCTAACGTTAATATGATTAAGCAGACTCCACCTCATCGATAGCCACTCTCTATTACTCGATTAAGCCGCTAGCCATGCCTAGTTGCGATGACAACTCGTTATTAAGGTTCTCGTTCGCCGGCGGCATAATTAGCCGATGTGGGCGCCGAGTAGTTATTGTGTAGGCTACTCGCCAGTGTGGCGCTCATCACCGCCCGCAGTGCGATGGGTTTAATGATTTTGCGTAGATACCCATAACCTAAGGCTTTGGCCTGCAATACCACGCTTTCATCTATGGTGGCGGTGATCAGCACTGCTGGCACCGGATGGGGTGACAGGGCTTGTAGCTGACTCATTAAATCCAAACCATTTTGGTTATCATCGAGTTGATAGTCCATCAATACAATATCGATATTGGCAGCATATTGCTTAAACAGCGCTTTGGCTCGCTCTGGCGTCGATGCCCCGTAGACTTGGCAGCGCCAGCCTGCCAGCAACTCTGTCATGCCATTGAGTACGTTAGGATCGTTATCGACCACCAAGACGTGCACCCCATTGAGAGTCAAAATATCTGCCTGAGTGGCAATTGTTGTACAGGGCTGAGCCGTGACCGTTTGCACCGCCAAACTGAAGATGCTGCCGCTGCCCACCTCGGACGATAAGGTCAGCTGATGTTGCAGTAACCCGGCTAATCCTTGTGCAATGTTTAAGCCTAACCCTAAACCGTTAACGCCATCATGCCCCGAATGCTGCAGGCGGGTGAACTGCTCAAAGATCATCGCCTGTTTGTCGGCTGGGATCCCTGGGCCATCGTCGACCACTTGCACTAATACGCCAGTTGCTTGCCTGCGACAACCCAGTACTATTTTACCATTCCCCGCGTAGCGAAACGCATTGCTGACCAGGTTTTGTAAGATGCGTCTGAGCAACACTTTATCACTGCGGATCCACACCGAGGTGTTAATCAACTTGAACTTAACCTTAGATGCCGCCGCCATGGCGCTAAACTCTTCTTTAAGCGAGTCCAGCACCTCTTGCAGGGCGAAGGCGGTAATTTCGGGCACTACCGTGCCACTTTCAATACGTGATACCTCATTAAGATCCAGTAGCAGTTCGTTAGCCACCTGCAGGGCATTGTCGATATAGCCTATCTGCTGTTTTTGTTTGGCACTGAGCTGACCATTTTGCACAAAGGCGGAGGAAAATAATCTGGCCGCCGACAGGGGCTGCAGGAGATCATGGCTGCACGCCTTGAGATATTGGCTTTTTTTCTGGTGAGCCTGCTCCACTTTTTGCAGCGCCTGAGCCAGCTCGGCGTTGGACTGGGCCAGCTGGGCGTTGGCTTGCTCCATCTTTTTGGTGCGCTCAGAGACTCGGGCCTCTAGATCGAGGTTTTTCTCTTTGAGCAGTTTTTCCGCTTCGCGATAGATAGTGATATCGGAAAAAATCATCACAAAACCACCATCGGGGATCGGATTGCCCTGAATGCGAATGGTCTTACCATCGGGCTGCTGGCGCTCTGTGCTGTGATGACTGCCTTGACGTAAAAAATCCAACCGCCGCTCTACCTGCTCATCGAGATTGGCAATGTAGCGTTTGCCCACGCTGAGGTTATATTCGATAAGTTGGCTCACCGGGCAACCTATGTAGATCAGGTCGTCCGGATAGTTAAACAGGTTCAAATAGTGTTGGTTCCAGGCCACTAACTTGAGATCTCTGTCGATCACCGAAATCCCTTCACTGGCATTTTCAATCGCGCTATGGAGTACCGAACGGCTAAACTCCATCCGATGGCTGGAGGCGACTTCCACCAACTGGGCCACATCTTCAATGGCAATATCGCGGCCATTGAGGGCATAAGAGAGCACTAAGCGCGCCGACGCTGACCCCATTACGCTGGCAAGCATGTTTTCGGTATAGAAAATCAGCGCCTGATTATGGGCGTTTTTATCGACAATAGGTTGGGGCTGACATGCAAAAAAATGGTAAAAGCCTTGGGCGGCCTTATCTTTGCCCACAAAGCGCGCCACTAAGAGTTCAAGCTCGGTCGGATTAACGTTTTTGGGCACCTCTTGCTGTAATTTATCCAGCTCTGGTCGCTCGATAAAGTGGCCGATTTGCATCTGCTCATGCACGCTTTGACGGGTAAAGGAAGACACCAACCAGATAGTCATGATATTGACAAACAAGCCCACTAAGGTCGCCATGGTCGTCATGGAGTAGTCGCTGCCAGCAAAGGGATGTGGATACAAGCCAAGCTGTGGCAGTAAGTTCAGTGTCAACCACAAGCTGAAGCCTGCACTTATCCCCACCAACACGCCAATCAGGGTCACGCGGCGCCATAAAAATGCGGCAAAGAACGCCGGACCAATTTGCGCGATAGCGCCAAAAGCCACTTCTCCAAGTGAGGATAGGGTGTCGGGGGGGGCGATAAGGAACATGCCATAGCTCATAAATATCACCACTAATACCAGTGCTTTACGTATATTGAGCAGGTGTGAGCGAAATTTATGAAAGTCGTTGCTGTGGATATTATTGATCTTAAATAGGGTGGGAAACACCACCTCGTTACTGAGCATGGTACTCAGGGCGATGGTCGAGATGATCACCATAGAGCTGGCCGCCGAAATCGCCCCAAGAAAGCTAAACAAGCCTAACCAAAGATCGCCGTTAACCGTGGGTAAAAACAATACATAAGCATCACTTTGCAACGAATCGCCATAGAGAATATTGCCTGCCTGTCCCAGCGGGGTGGCAAAAAAAGCAAAGACCAACACATACAGCGGAAACGTCCAGCGGCTCCATAGCGCGTGTTTTTGCTCTTTTAGCTCCACAATCAACACCTGAAACTGGCGCGGCAGACACAAAAACGCTGACATCACGATAAACAGTAAGCCAAACATCGAAATAATATTGGGGTAGGCAAACTCGGTGGTGATAGGGGAGAGCGCGCTGGCCTGACGCCATATCTCTAGGGGCGACTCAAAGAGAAAAAAGGAGACAAAAATCCCGATGGTGAGATAAGCGATAAGCTTGACCAGAGATTCAAAGGCAATCGCCAGCATCATACCTGGGTGGCGCTCAGTGACATCGATGGCGCGCACGCCAAAGATAATGGTAAAACCGGCCAAGATTAAACTCACCACCAGACCCAACTGCCACGATGATAAGAGGTGGTCTTGGCGCAAAATTTCATAGGAGTTAACAATCGCTTTTTGCTGCAAGGCTATATAGGGCAGGGTGCCGAACAGGGCGACTAAGGTCACCACTACTGCCAATAGCGGCGATTTACCAAAGCGGGACGCGAGCAGGTCGGCAATCGAGGTGATATTGAGCCGCAAACAGACCCGTATCACCCGCTGAATAAAGGGCCAAGCGAAAATAAACAGTAAAATAGGCGCAATATACACAGGTAAGTAAGCAAACGAGTTGTTCGCCGCTTGCCCTGCAGTCCCCAGAAAGCCCCACGAGGTGCAGTACACCCCAAGAGACAGTGAATAGATAATCTTATGTTGCTGTTTAAACAGCTTATCGCGGTATTTGTCACCGATAAATGCCATCAAAAACAGCAAACCGATATAGCTGATGCTGATGGTCACTAAGAGCCAATTAGGAAACATGGTAGCGCTAAACCTATTGCGGCGCAGTGTTGTGGCTAGGCAGCCCACTGCTGTGATTGTTATGTAAATTAACTTATCACATTTTGTGCGATCTGCATCACATATAGGCTACCGACTTAAGTCTTAAGGGCTTGCTTAGTTTGCCCACTTGAGGGCAGTTGAGATGACACACACTTTTGTCTTACGACTTATGGGTTACCCCTTATTGGTTAATGCTTGCTGATTACGCCTTGGTGACTAAGTCCCATGGTGTAAGCCAAGGGATCTAAGCCCTGTGCATTAATACCTATTCCCAATTGAGCCTTCAAGGTTATATGTCCATCTTGGAGGCAGACTAAACAGGGGAAAAACGATGCTCACTTCAACCATAAAAAACATCACGCTTGCTACTTCACTCTGCCTCGTGGCGGGTTCTGCCGCTGCTGCATTTGACTTTGAGGTCGGCGACGAGGGCAAGTTGTCATTTGGCGGTTACCTAAAAGCCGATGCGCGTTACGTGTCTGGTGACGTTGCCTACCGCGACTTTTGGATAGGAGCGGGTCAGCCGCTCGCAGAAAGTGCGAATCAATTTAAGATTTTTGCTAACGAATCACGCTTTAACACCAAGTATGTCCATGGCGATGTGATGGGCTTTATTGAGATGGATTTTTATGGTGGTGGCGGTAGCGAGGTGGTATCGAATTCGGCTAATCCACGCCTGCGCCACGCCTTTATAAAATACAAAGGGCTGACGGCTGGGCAAACCTGGACCACCTTTATGAACACCAGTGCCATACCTGAAACGGCCGACTTTGCCGGTGCCACCATTGGTTTAGCGTTTGTGCGTCAGGGGCAGGTGCGTTACGACATGGGCAATTTCCAGGTGTCGATAGAAAATCCAGAGAGTGTCGGCGGCGATACGGCTAATGACGACTTGCCCGATGTGGTCGCGCGTTACAACCTTAAAGGCGACTGGGGTAATGTGTCGTTTTCGGCTCTAGGCCGCAACCTTAATACCACAACGGGTAACAGTGAGACCGCCTTTGGTGGCTCTATCGCCGGCGTGGTTAACACCTTTGGCAAAGATGATTTTCGCTTTCAGGTGCACCTAGGTGATGTGGGGCGTTATGTGGGCGTGGGCGCCGTGCAAGACTTAGTGGGCGAAGAGGTAGAAAGCACCACCTCGTATTTAGCGGCCTACCGTCATTACTGGACCGATACCCTCAGAAGTACCGTGCTTTATGGCTACCTAGAAACCGATGAAACCAATATTGAGCGCAGCCAATGGAGCGTTAATTTGTTCCAAAATCTCACGCCAGCACTAGCCATAGGTGTTGAGGTGGGCAATTTTGCCATGGATGAGCAAAACGTCGATTCAGACTACGTGCAACTGTCTATGCGCTACGCCCTCTAGACCCACCACTTGGCGAGGCGGCAATGTGCCCCTCGCCTTTTTGACATCAGTTTTGACACCACAATACAGCGCTACCAGTTAAGTGAGCTAGCGGGTTGAGATAAACCGCGCTGCGCTCAAGGCGAGATAAGCGTTTTTTTAAAAGGAGTATGGGTGTGACAGAGACCATTTTAAAAGTCGAGCAGATTTCACTGGCATTTGGTGGCGTTAAGGCGCTGACCGATGTCAGTTTTGAGGTCAATCGCGGCGCCGTTTTCTCCATCATTGGTCCAAATGGTGCGGGCAAGACCTCGATGCTTAACAGCATTTCAGGCCGTTATCGCCCGCAGCAGGGCTCGATTCATTTTGACGGCCAAGATGTGACCCACATGCGCCCTAACGATCGCGCCGACCTTGGCATTGGGCGCACCTTCCAAAACTTGGCGCTGTTTGGCCATATGTCGGTGCTCGACAACATCATGGTTGGGCGTCATCACCTGATGAAAAATAACTGGTTGACGGGCCCGCTGTACTGGGCATCGCCGGCACAAAAAGAGGAGCTGAGTCATCGTCGCCACGTCGAGGAGATCATCGACTTTCTCGACATCTCTCATGTGCGTAAATCTGTCGCAGGCACCTTGTCATATGGGCTGC
The DNA here is from genome assembly GCF_059338445.1 of Shewanella sp. 492. Taxonomy (NCBI): domain Bacteria; kingdom Pseudomonadati; phylum Pseudomonadota; class Gammaproteobacteria; order Alteromonadales; family Shewanellaceae; genus Shewanella; species Shewanella sp. 492. The sequence continues at coordinate 2,603,815 of NZ_CM181702.1, read as the reverse complement.
GCAAACGGGTTGAATTGGCGCGCGCTATTGCACTCAATCCCAAGCTGATTTTGCTTGATGAGCCGATGGCAGGCATGAACCTGGAAGAGAAAGAGGATATGGCGCGTTATATCCTCGACTTAAATGAAGAATTTGACATCACTGTGGTGATGATTGAGCACGATATGGGCGTGGTGATGGATATCTCCCACGAAGTGATGGTGCTCGATTTTGGTAAGCGGCTTATTTGTGGTCTCCCGGATGAGGTGATGGCCGACGAGCACGTAAGACAGGCTTATTTAGGGCTTGAAGACAATGAGCAATTAAAAGAGGTCGTCTAATGAGTAGGTCAAATCAAGCAGCGCAATCCTTTGATATGGGAAGCATGGATACCTTTCCCAAGATCTTGCGCCATAACGCCGCTAACTGGGGCGCCGACATCGCCATGCGTGAAAAAGAGTTTGGCATTTGGAGCGAGTTTAGCTGGCAAGATTATCACAATCGCGTCAAGTGGATGGCGCTCGCATTTAACCATTTAGGCATTACAGCCAACACCACCATTGCCCTACTGGGTGAAAACCGCCCCGAGTGGGTGTGGGGCGAGGTGGCCGCCCACGCCTTATGTTGTTACTCGCTGGGTATTTACCAAGACTCGATGCATGAAGAGGTGGCTTATCTGCTTAATCGCAGTAATGCCCAAGTGGTGGTGGCTGAAGATGAAGAGCAGTGCGATAAGTTACTCGAGCTGGGCGACCAGATCCCGTCGGTAAAATACATTGTCTATTGCGACCCAAGAGGCATGCGTAAATATGACGACCCACGCCTGATCAGTGTGGAAGAGATTTACCGCATTGGTCAGCAGGTGGATAACACCTCACCGCGCTATTATGACAACTTAGTCGATGCCGGAAAGGCCGACAACATCGCCATCTATTGCACCACATCGGGCACCACCTCTAAGCCGAAAATTGTGTTGCTGCAAGGCAGTAAATTTATCGACCATTGCTGCTCCTATTTACGTGCCGATCCTAGGGCACCGGGTGATAACTATGTGTCGGTTTTGCCGCTGCCGTGGATCATGGAGCAGGTATATGCTGTGGGGCAGGCATTAATTGCCCGGCAAATCGTCAATTTTGTGGAAGAGCAAGAGACCATGATGGCGGATCTGCGCGAGATAGGTCCTAGCTTTGTGCTGCTCGCTCCCCGTGTGTGGGAAGGCATTCTTGCCGATGTCAAAGCGCGCATGATGGACTCCACCCCCTTTAAGCAAAAGCTGTTTAACTTTGCCATGGCGCGCGCCGAACAACGGCTGACGCAGGGCAAACGTTCTCAGCTTGCCGATTGGTTGTTGATGAAGGCGCTGCGTGATCGTTTAGGGTTCTCGTTTTTAAAATCGGCAGCCACCGGCGGCGCCGCGATGGGGCCAGACACCTTTAAGTTTTTTCAAAGCATCGGCGTTCCGCTGCGTCAGCTCTATGGGCAAACCGAGATGTGTGGCGCTTACACTATTCATCAGCAAGATGATGTGGATTACGACAGCGTTGGGGTCGCCTTTGATACCGCCGAACTCAAAGTGATCAACACCGACAGTGAAGGGGTGGGTGAGGTTATCGCCAAAACCGTTGGCATGTTTAACGGGTATTTAGGCGACGATGAAGCTTATCTGGAAGATGTCAAAGATGGTTGGATGCACACCGGCGATGCTGGTTACTTCAAGCCATCGGGTCATTTGGTGGTGATTGACCGCATTAAAGATCTGGCTAAAACCAGTAACGGTATTCAGTACTCACCACAATATATCGAAAACAAACTCAAGTTCTCCTCCTTTATCGGTGAGGCGGTGATTTTGGGCAAAGATAAACCCTATTTGTCGGCGATATTGTGCATTCGTTTCAGTATTGTCGCCAAGTGGGCCGAGCAGCAAGGCTTGGCGTTTACCAACTACACCAACCTGTCGAGTTTGCCTGAGGTGTATGAGCAGCTCAGCCTTGAAGTGCAGCGGGTCAATGAAACCCTGCCAGATGCACAAAAAATCAATAAATTCATTTTGTTATATAAAGAACTCGATGCCGATGACGGTGAGCTCACCCGTACCCGTAAGGTGCGCCGTGGGGTGATCGCCGACAAGTATGGCGACATTATCGACTCGATTTATAACGATGAGCCCCATGTGGATATCGACACAGTGATCACCTTCCAAGATGGCACTCAGTCGCGGATTAAAACCCAACTTAAGGTCGCCACCGTGGTCGATGGCCCTACGGCTACCGATGCCAATGTCACGCAAAGGAGAGCATCATGAATTTCGAACTGTTATTACAACTGATCATTAACGGCCTGATAGTCGGCCTGTTGTATGGGGTTGTCGGCATGTGTTTTGTGTTGGTGTATAAGTCGACCCAAATCGTCAACTTTGCCCAAGGTGAGTTTTTGCTGGTGGGCGCGTGGGTCTGCTGGGCATTTTTAACCTACTTCCAGTTACCTTTTTTCTTAGGCTTTATATTAACCCTCTGTTTTATGGCCGCGTTTGGCGTGTTACTGCAGATGATAGTGCTGCGCCCCATGATTGGCGAACCGATAATTTCGGTGATCATGGTGACTATCGGCCTGTCGATTTTCTTCCAGTCGTTAACTAAATGGATTTTTGGGGTGTCGCCCCAGAGCTATCCGCAGGTGTTTGATACCCAGTCGGTGGCCATCTTTGGCCTCAATATCGAATTTGCCTACTTGATGAGTACTGTGATTGCGCTGCTGATCATGGTGAGCTTCTTTCTGTTCTTTAAATATTCTAAGCATGGGTTAGCCATGCGCGCCACCGCGTTTGATCAGCAGGTTGCACAAAGCCTAGGCATTTCGGTTAAGCAGGTCTTTGCCATGAGCTGGGGCATTGCCGCCACCGTATCGGCCACCGCAGGTGTGGTGATTGGCATGGTTAACGGGGTATCAGACTCACTCTCCTCTATCGGCATTAAGGTGTTTCCAGCGGTGATCTTGGGCGGGCTAGACTCCATTGTCGGTGCCATTGTCGGCGGCGTGGTGATTGGCGTGCTGGAAAACGTGGCCGAGTTCTTCGACAGCCAATATCTGCATATTGGTAACATGTACGACATCGCGCCTTTTTATGTGTTGCTTATCATCTTGTGGTTTAAACCTTACGGCCTATTTGGCACCCGTGATATTGAGCGGATCTAGAGGATAGCATTATGAATCAACTATTTGAGATTGACCTATTGGCCCAAGGAGTTTGTTATGTCTAGTTTGGCGATGCGCCCCTGTGGTGATTTCCGCACCAGTTATAAGGCGGATAACACCATTTTCGAAACCAGTACCATTCGATTAGTAACCATCATGGTGATCGCTCTGGCGTGTGCGGCACCGTTGGTGCTCGACGGTTACTTTTTAACCCTGTTTATTCAAATCTCCTATCTTGGTATTGCGGCCCTGGGGCTCAATATTCTGGTGGGCTTTACCGGACAGATCTCCTTAGGTCACGGCGCCTTTTTTGGCTTTGGTGCGTTTGCCTCGGCTTGGCTCAATACCAGTTTCAATATTCCTGTGGTGTTTTGTATCCCCTTGGCGGGTTTCTTAACCATGGCGGTTGGCATGATGTTTGGTATGCCGGCAGCGCGCATTAAGGGCTTGTACTTGGCTATCGCCACCTTGGCAGCGCAGTTCATTATTCAGGACTTCTTTGGCCGCGCCGAATGGTTTTCTGGCGGTGCGTCGGGGGCGATGGCTGCGCCAGTTAACCTGTTTGGTTTCGAATTTGATACCGACTTGAGCTTCTACTTTATCGCGCTGTTCGCCTTAGTGTTTATGTACATCTGGGGCTGTAACTTGATGCGAAGCCGTGATGGCCGCGCCTTTGTGGCGGTGCGCGACCATTATCTTTCTGCCGAGATCATGGGCGTTAAATTAAATAAATATCGTCTGTTGTCTTTTGGGATCTCCTCTTTTTATGCCGGCATTGGTGGCGCGCTATATGGCCACTATTTGGGTTATGTGTCGGCGGAAGGCTTTACCATTTTTATGTCGATTCAGTTTCTGGCCATGGTGATCATCGGCGGGCTAGGGTCGGTAAAAGGCACCTTAATGGGGGTGGTGTTTATGGTGTTACTGCCCGAAGTGCTCGAGAGCATGGTGGGGTTAATGAATTACACCCCGTGGGGTGACATCCCTATGGTGACCGACGGCCTTGCCTATATCAAAGAGATGGCCATTGGCTTGGTGATCATCTTGTTTTTGATTTTTGAACCGCAAGGTCTAGCCCATCGCTGGGGCCAAATTAAAAACTACTGGAAGTGCTATCCATTTGCTTACTAGTAGTGACGGTTTTACCTGTGTCCCGAGAGCGGACACAGCCGTTAACGGTGCTGGCGAGCAGCGTTAACAAGATACTCTTCTTAGCCTTTAAAGAAGCACGCAGTTTGACATGAGAACGGGCTTAGCCTAACCCACTTGGGGGCGGCAGCGTTCAACCTGATGGACCATTTTTGAAGGGAAATTATTATGTATAAGACACTATTACTTGGCTCAACATTGGCAGGAATGACCTTAGTCAGTGCGGGCGTGCAAGCCGAAGATTCGGTATTTGTTGGCCATCTTGCTGATATGTCAGGCCCCACAGCGTTTGTGGGCAAGCCTTACGCCGATGGCGTGCGTGATGCGCTGGCGTATATCAATGCCAATGGCGGTATCGACGGCACCACGCTGGAATATGAAACCATAGATTATGCTTACAAGGTGCCGCAGGCTATCGCCTCCTATAAAAAGTGGTTGTCGCGTGAAAATATGGTGGCGATGCAAGGCTGGGGCACGGCCGATACCGAAGCGTTGATCTCTTTTGCCGCTAAAGATGAACTGCCGATCTTCTCGGCTTCCTATTCGGGGCATCTCACCGATCCGCAAGGTAAAAACCCCAATACCAAAAAGCCTGCGCCGTATAACTTCTTCTATGGCGCGTCTTATTCTGATGCATGTCGTGGCTTGGTGCAGTGGGCCGCAGAGGATTGGCAAGCAAAAGGTGGGCAGGGCAAGCCAAAGTTCACCCACATTGGTGCCAACCATCCGTTCCCTAACGCCCCTAAAGAGGCGTGCGCCGAATACGCCACCGAGCTTGGCTTTGATGTACAGCCGCCGGTGGTGATCTCGATGAAACCCGGTGACTTTAAAGCGCAATGTTTAAGCCTTAAAAGTTCGGGGACCAATTATGGCTATATCGGCAACTTAGGCGGTTCGGTGCAGTCGTTAATCAAGTCGTGCGACACGGTCGGCACCGATATTCAGTTTATGTCTAATATTTGGGGCGGCGACAAGTTGGTATTTCAGGCGGCGGGTGAAGGGGTGAAAAACTATATCTTCCCTACCATGACCCCGTTTTGGGGCGATGAGGTACCGGGCATGGCGCTGGTTCGTGAGATCTCAAAAATGTCCGATGCTAGCGGTCAAGAACCTCGTCTACACCACTATATTCGCGGTGTTTGCTCCACCTACTTTATGAAAGAGTCGATGCAGTGGGCTAAGGCCAATGGCGGGATTACTGGGCCTAACGTTAAAAAAGGCATGTATGTGCAGCAAAACTGGGTGCCTAAAGGGCTTGAAGGCGTCTGCTTAGCGGCGACGTGGACACCTGATGATCACCGCGGCATTAATCAGGTCAACATCTACAAAGGCAACTATAACGGTGGAGACATTAAGGTTGAGAAGGTCAACCAAGTCACGCTTGAGCGCCGCGTTGATTGGTTAGGTTATTAATTACCCATTTCGGCCTAGCATGGTATTACAGCCTGCTAGGCCATCACCTATCGCCCTGGAGTTGTTATGACACAAGCAGTGCAGTTAAAGCCAGAAAGCCCCATTCTCTCTATTAATAATATCGAAGTGGTGTATGACGATGTCATTCAGGTGCTTCGCGGCGTCAGTATCGATGTGCCACAAGGCGAAATCGTCACCCTACTTGGCCCTAATGGCGCAGGTAAATCGACCACCTTGAAGGCGATATCTGGATTACTAAAGACCGAAAACGGTGAGGTGTCTCGTGGTGACATCCATTTTATGGGCGAGCGAATCGATACCCAAAACGCTTCGGATGTGGTGCGCTCAGGCCTATTTCAGGTGATGGAAGGTCGGCGGATCATTGAAGATATGAGCGTGATTGAAAATTTAAAGTTAGGCGCCTATACCCGTCATGACGGTCAAGTTAATCAAGACATTGAGATGGTGTTTAACTACTTTCCACGCCTAAAAGAGCGCACCGGGCTCGCCGGATACCTGTCGGGCGGCGAGCAGCAAATGCTGGCCATCGGCCGCGCGTTAATGGCGCGCCCTAAGATGATCTGTCTCGATGAACCCTCGATGGGCCTATCGCCACTGCTGGTTAAAGAGGTGTTTGGCATTATTGAGAAGATCAATCGCGAGCAGGGGATCACCATGCTGCTGGTAGAGCAAAATGCTAACTACGCCTTAAAGGCTGCCAATTACGGCTATATCATGGAGTCGGGCAAGATAGTGCTCGATGGCAGTAAGGCGCAGCTGCTCAATAACGAAGACGTAAAAGAGTTTTATCTGGGGGGCGGTAATGAAACCCGCAAAAGTTTTAAAAATTTAAAGTCGTATAAACGCCGTAAACGCTGGTTGTAACAGGAGCCGACATGAGCCATTTTTATCACCCACTGGAAGGGCAAAGCGCTACCGTTCGCGAAGACTACCTTATGTCGGCGCTGGCCGAGCAGCTGAGCTTTGCTAAAAATCACTGCAACTATTATGCGATGCGGTTAGCCGACATCGATGTTAGCCAAATCAATAGCCGGGCTGCGTTAGCGACGCTGCCCATCACCCGTAAGGCCGATCTGATTGAATTGCAGGCCGCGAAGCCGCCTTTTGCCGGCATGACCCCCACGCATCATCATGTGGGGCGTATATTTCAATCACCGGGCCCAATTCATGAGCCCGAATGTGATGGCCATGATTGGTGGCGCATGGGACAAGCGTTTTTTGCTGCGGGTTTTCGTCAGGGCGATCGGGTGCAAAATTGTCTCTCTTATCATTTAACTCCTGGCGGCTTTATGATGGACTCGGGTGCTAAGGCCTGTGGTTGCAGCGTGATCCCCGCCGGTCCCGGGCAGACAGAGCAGCAACTGGCCTTGATTGGCAGCTTAAAGCCCAATGGCTATTGCGGCACACCCTCATTTTTAAATATCTTGCTCGAAAAAGCGCAGCAGTTGGATGGCGATGTCTCGTCAATCACTAAGGCGCTGGTCTCTGGCGAGGCGTTAACGGCGCCGCTCAAAGCCCGCTTTGCCGAGGCGGGCATTACCGTTAAGCAGGCTTATGCGACTGCTGATCTGGGGCTTATCGCCTTTGAAAGTGTCAGCGATGACGGCTTAGTGGTCGCCGAAGATATTATTGTCGAAATTGTGCGCCCAGGTACGCAAACTCCTGTTGTCGATGGTGAAGTTGGCGAGGTGGTGGTCACCAGCTTTAATCGCGATTATCCGCTGATCCGCTTTGCCACCGGGGATTTGTCAGCCTTCATGGGTGGGGAAAGTCGCTGCGGGCGCACCAATATGCGCATTAAAGGCTGGATGGGCCGCGCCGATCAAACCTGTAAAGTGAAAGGCTTGTTTGTGCACCCAGAACAAGTTGAGCGTATTCGCCGTCGTCATAGCCAGCTTGCTAAAGTACGGCTAGTGATCGCGAGCAGTAACCACAACGATACTATGTGTTTACTGTGTGAAGTGGATGAGCCGCAGCGATCGCAACTGGATATTGCCGCCATTAGCGCCTCTATTCGAGCCGAAACCCAGCTCAGTGGCGAGGTGGTTTTGGTTGCCACAGGGACATTAGCCAATGATGGCGTGGTGATTGAGGATAAAAGATAGCGTTTTGATGTCGTGCTAAAAAGTAGTGCTTAGAATGAGCGATGATACTCAGTCGATTATGTACTTAAGTGTAATGCCTAGCCTTGAATGAGGCTGGGCATTTTTGTGTTTGTTTGAGTCGTGGCTGATGGTTGGCTGATGGAGTTTTGTTTAGCTGATGCGATGGGTTTATTGTCAGCATAAGCAATCTTTCCAATAGCTAGGTGTAACCATTTGTTAACATTTACAGATCTCTAGCATAGGTCTACTATTTATTGATAATTCGTTTTACCTTAGTTTTTATGATAGGTGTTTCAAATTTACGTAGTCGTAAGTGCCGAAAACGGTTGTAAATAGCGTGAGATGTATCGTGGCGTTTGCAGGTGGATACTCGAGTAAGTAACTCTAAATATAAACAATATAATGGAGATAGCTTTATGAAGTTGACAAAATTAGCAAGTGCAGTGATGGCATTAAGTGTTGGCCTTTCAACCTCGGCAGTTGCTGATGATGAGCGTTACATCATCCAAGTAGAAAATGGAGGCAAGGGTGTTGTAAAGGCGCTTGCTAAGCAATTAGGGGCTCAGATCCACGTTGATGGCGATGGTTTTGTCGCTGCGACATTTACGGGCAGAGATTTAGCTCAAGTGAGAGGATTGTTCAATAATCCACATGTAAAATGGGTCGAAGTGGATCAACGTCGTTACCTTATGGGTTTTAGTGATGATGTGGGTGATCCTATGACCCAGCAATTGACTCCTTATGCTATTTATCAATCTCAAGCCGACCAGGTAAGCTTTAATGCTGCTGCCGGTATGAAGGTGTGTGTTATCGACTCGGGCTTAGATGCCTCTAATCCTGACTTCGTTTGGAATAATATCACCGGTGACAACGATTCCGGTACCGGCAACTGGAATGAAAATGGTGGCCCACATGGCACCCATGTTGCTGGAACCATAGGGGCTGCCGATAACAATATTGGTGTGTTGGGCATGGCGCCAGGGGTCGATATGCACATTATCAAGGTGTTTAATGCTACAGGCTGGGGCTACTCCTCAGATTTAGCCCATGCAACCAATTTATGTAGTGCCGCGGGAGCTAACATCATCAGTATGAGTTTAGGTGGCGGCGGTGCTAATGCGACCGAGTCGAATGCATTCCAAACATTTGTTGATGCTGGCGGTTTAGTCGTTGCTGCGGCCGGTAACGACGGTAATAATGTGCGTTCATATCCTGCGGGATACTCATCTGTGATGATGGTGGGGGCTAACGATGCAAATAACAATATTGCCGATTTTTCACAATTCCCATCGTGTACATCGGGTCGTGGTAAGCGCGTGAGGACAGATGAAAACACCTGTGTAGAAGTGACTGCGGGTGGTGTGGATACGTTATCGACTTACCCTGCGAATATGGCGACAGCCTCTTATTTGTCGGCAGATGGTGTTGTTGTGGCGAGCAGCGCGATGGAGAACGCTGGGGCTGTCTCTGGTAATACTTACTTTATGGGGACGGCGCAAACGCCAGATCCCAGTGCCAACGGTAACATCTGTGTCATTGACCGTGGAGTGATCTCATTTCATGACAAAGTCGCGAACTGCGAAAGCTCGGGTGGTATCGGTGCGATCATTATTAACAACGAGCCCGGCATGTTATACGCCACATTAGGCACAGTTAATAACACCTCTATTGCTGCAGTCGGTGCAGCGCAAGAAGATAGGGCGGTGTTAGTTGCAGCCAATACGGCCAGCATCGATATTGGTGCTTCTGATTATGGGTTTATGAGTGGTACTTCTATGGCAACGCCTGCAGTATCGGGGATTGCTGCATTGGTATGGTCTAATCATAACCAATGTACAGGTAGTGAGATCCGTCAAGCGCTTAAAGCCACGGCACTTGATGCTGGCGCAACGGGTAAAGATGTTTACTTTGGATACGGTATAGTTCAAGCCGCTGCTGCGGATGCTTATCTAACGGCAAATGGTTGCGCCGGCGGTGGTAATGGCGGAGATAACGGCGGTGGCACTGGTGATTTCTCCATCTCTGCAACAAGTTATAAGAGTAAAGGTGTTAACAAGGTTGACTTAACCTTTAGCGGTGCAGCGGGTGCCAGTGTGGATGTTTATCGTGATGAGAGCTTGATTACAACAACGTCTGCGAGTACCACCTACACTGATACTATTAGTAGTAAGGGAGGCGGAAGCTACACTTATAAGGCATGTGATGCAGGCACTTCAACTTGCACTGCAGATGTGATTATTGTTTTCTGAGCCAGCTTTCTAAAAGCAGTTTTTAAAAACGCCTAGATCATTCTAGGCGTTTTTATTGGCTATTGATTGCTAATAATGCGAGCTAATTGTGCTCAATATCACTTAGCAGACTTAATAAAGTCGATGATTTGATCGAATGGAATATCTTGCTTTTCACCTGTGCGGCGGTTCTTATATTCGAATACACCGCTGTCGATGTTGCGATCGCCAATCACGATAACGTGTGGCAGACCGATAAGCTCCATATCGGCAAACATCACACCTGGGCGCTCTTTACGGTCGTCAAACAGCACTTCGATACCTGCATCGTTAAGGTCTTGATATAGCTGCTCAGCCATATCCTTAACGCGGTGAGATTTGTGCATGTTCATTGGCAAGATGCCCACTTTGAACGGTGCAATCGCATCTGGCCAGATAATGCCGCGATCATCGTTGTTTTGCTCAATTGCCGCCGCCACCATGCGGCTTACGCCCACACCGTAACAACCCATCAGTAAGGTTTTTGACTTGCCGTTTTCGTCTAGTACGTTAGCGCCCATCGACTCTGAGTAGTTCGTACCTAACTGGAAGATATGACCCACTTCGATGCCGCGCAGTAGTCCGATAGTGCCCTTGCCACATGGGCTCGCTTCACCTTCGATGACGTTACGTAGGTCGGCAACGGGGGCTTCCGGTAGGTCGCGCTCCCAGTTAATGCCCACATAGTGCTTACCATCTTGGTTAGCGCCAGCGGCAAAATCACTCATGATGTTAACGCTGTGGTCAATATAGACTGGAATATTAAGCCCGACAGGACCTAATGAGCCAGGGCCTGCACCAATGGCTTTACGGATATCGGCTTCATCGGCCATCTCAAATGGAGCTAATACGGTGTCAAGCTTCTCAACTTTCACTTCGTTAAGTTCATGGTCGCCACGAATGATAATGGCCACTAACGGCGCTTCTTCGGTTGCACCTTTAACAATAATGGTCTTAACGGTTTTTTCGATAGCGATGCCGTGCTGTGAGACGAGCTCTTCAATGGTTTTGGCATTAGGCGTATCGATAATGCTCATTTCAACCGTTGCTGCGCCGCGTGGCTCAGTTGGGATTGGCGCTTCTGCTTTTTCGATGTTAGCGGCGTAATCACTCTCAGTTGAGTAAGCTATTAAGTCTTCACCGCTGTTGGCTAATACGTGGAACTCATGTGACATGCTGCCACCGATAGAGCCGGTATCAGCAAGTACTGGGCGGAAAGCCAGACCCATACGGCCTAGGATGTTGCTATAGGCGGTGTACATCGCCTCATAGGTTTCATCCATGGTTTGTTGATCTAAATGGAAAGAGTAAGCGTCTTTCATCAAGAATTCACGCGAGCGCATCACACCAAAACGTGGGCGTACTTCATCGCGGAATTTAGTTTGAATTTGGTAAAGATTAAGTGGTAACTGCTTGTAAGAGTTAACTTCTTTACGAACAATGTCGGTGATCACTTCTTCATGGGTTGGGCCTAAGACGAAGTCACGGTTGTGACGGTCTTGAAAGCGCAATAGCTCAGGACCAAATTTTTCCCAACGACCGGTTTCAACCCACAGATCAGCCGGTTGTACCATGGGCATTAAGATCTCAACAGCACCTGCATTGTTCATCTCTTCACGCACAATCGCTTCAATCTTACGCAGTACACGTAAGCCTGTCGGCAACCAGCTGTAAAGACCTGATGCGTTACGACGGATCATTCCCGCACGTAGCATTAATTGATGACTTACCACCTCAGCGTTTGCTGGGGTCTCTTTTTGTGTTGACAGCAGGTACTTGCTAACTCGCATTGCCAATATCCAGTTATGTAGTGAAATAGGTCGACATTTTAGCACCCTGTGTGTTGATGTCACCTAGTTTGTTTGGGGGTTGGCAACTAAAAAGAGAGGCTAAATTCGTGACGTTAAGGCTTGTTGGCGTCTCGATTGGGGGAATTTTGAATTTCCTCTTGGGAGAGTGAGTTTTTTTTACGTAATTTCAGGAGTGTCAACAATTTATCCCACCAAATACGCAAGGTGGCAAATCCGACAACAATGGCTGCAATAATCGCTTGCAAAATGATACTTCCTGTTCCGGGATCGAGATAGGCGTATGCAGGAGTACTGAGTAGTAATATTGATGCGACTAATATGAGTCGACTGAGGTTATTGTCCATATTCTCAATTCCTGACAGGGGGAGTGAAAGGGTTACTCATTACATGTTAATGTAGTTAGCCATTGGCCTTAGGGCAAATATTTTATGGACTATAGTTATCATCATAAAGGTCATTTTTGTTAATAAATAATGGGTTATTTTATGGTTGATGTTGAAAAGGAACAGGCGTCATTTAGAGATAGTGGGGGTTTTGTTTTTTGGTATCGAGAAAACTTATATCGACAAGTGAACATCTCCTATAAAGAGGAATTTGATGCCTATATCGACAGTGGGCTGCATCAGGCGCTTGTGGAACGTGGTTATCTTGTCGAACATCAAGAAGTCAGTCTCGAAGGAGCTCATAGGGAAAATGCTTATAAAGTGTTAAAACCTCAGTTGATCCCTTTTATTTCATATCCATACGAATGGAGTTTTAGCCAGCTGCAAGATGCCGCAATATTAACGTTAGAGATCCAATTATTAGCGCTGCAATATGGATTTACCCTTAAGGATGCGAGTGCTTTTAATGTTCAATTTTATCAGGGGCGGCCCATCTTTATTGATACCTTATCTTTTTGTCGTTATAGCGCTGGACCTTGGGTCGCTTATCGTCAGTTTTGTCAGCATTTTTTAGCCCCCTTACTGCTTAAAATAAGTTGTGACTATCGCCTGGGCAGGTTGGCTGAATTGTATATCGACGGTGTACCGTTAGATTTAGCCAGTCGTTTATTACCATGGCACAGTTGGTTTCGCTTTAATGCCGTATCGCACATTCACTTGCATGCAAAATTGCAGGGTTACTATGGTGACAGTGGGGAGCGAGGCAAGCAGCGGGTAGCTCGTGTTGAGTCTCAAATGTCGGCGGCTCGCGTTAAGGCATTAATCTCTAGTTTAAAAAATGATATTGGCAAACTACGTTGGCAACCCAAAAAGACTCAATGGGCCCAATATTATGATAATACCAACTATGGCGTGGCCGCGATGCAGGGGAAGTATGATCTTGTCGAGCGCTACCTTGAACAAGGCCGTCGTGGGTTGTCTTCACTTGCCGATATTGGGGCAAATTCAGGACGTTTTAGCCGCTTAGCCGCTAACTATGCTGATCTAGTTGTGTCATTGGATATTGATGAGGCCGCGGTTGAACAACATTACCTTAAAGTCAAAGCGGACAATGATAAGGGCATACTGCCTATCGTATTAGACTTATTTAACCCATCGCCAGCAATCGGCTGGAGTAACACCGAGCGACGCTCCTTTATCCAACGAGGGAGGTTTGAAACCGTTATTGCCTTAGCGTTAATTCATCATTTGGCGATCACTAATAATGTCCCTTTAACGAAGATCATAGCGTTATTTCATTCATTGGTACTTGATTGCCTGATCATTGAGTTTGTGCCTAAAGAAGACTCTCAAGTACAACGGCTGTTAGCGACGCGCGAAGATATCTTTACTGATTATCATCAAGCAGGTTTTGAACGAGCCTTGGTAGGGCGTTTTGACATTATTCATCAAGATAATGTGCCTCACTCTACACGCACGTTATATTGTTTATCACGAGTCTCATCGGCGATGTGGTCGAACACAGAGCCGGTGTCATAACCCATGTGCTGCAGATGGCTAATTATCTTTTTATAGGCCGATCTCGGTGTTAGCGACGATGCCGTACAAGAAGGTTTTTTATTTTCAACCTCTTGATATGAAAGCCTCGGTTGATGATTATCATTAACATCTATGGAATAAAGCACTCCGCAATACAGCATTGACATAGTGCCCAGTGAATAAAAAGGAGGCGTTAACTTGGCGGCGACCTTCCAGTCTCCGGCATTACTGGCTTGTAGCCGTGCAGAAGTCACTATGAAAATAGGGTAATCATTGTCGCTCCGAGCATTGAGATCGTGGCCATCCATCCAAGTTGGCGGGGTTATGCCTAAATAGCCCAAGACGGTCGGGGCTATATCCAGTCGCTGGGATGCTTGGGTCACCACACCTGTACGGGTCTTGTTTGGGTAGCGAATGATCAGTGGCAGTGGCTTATTTATACGGTGACGCCAACCATGGTCGCTATTAAATACGAGTAGCGTGTTTTCGAGTTCACCTGAAGCCTCAAGTAAGCGATAAATATCTCGGCTATAACTATCCCACTGAAAGATGGCATTGTCGTAGTGATCGACCTGCCAAGGGAGAGGTTGGTGTTTGTCTGCTGTGAAGATGGGCTGCTCGTAAATAAAACGATTACCGTGTGGCCCCAAAAGGTGAATGTTAGCAAAGAATGGGCGTGGTGCAGTCATAAGCTGTTGTTTAAGTTGCTCCATTCTACCTTGATCAGATGATTGTGGGCGCAGTGAATGACCCTGGTTAACTTGTTTGTGAGGGGTTACCATGGATGAATCGGTCAGTAAATGCGTGAGACGCTGTTGTAATCTTTGTCCGTTTTCCTCGATGAACTGTACCGTTGCGGGCCAACTTCGCAGATAGATGTGATTAAATGAATCGCTTATAGCTGGTATATAGCGGTCATTGGCATAATCGAAGCTATTACGTAATTTTAAATCGTCAGGATCGATATAGTGCCTCATGGTGATATCGATATTAAAATAGCCAAGTTGTTTTAATATTCCCGGTAAGTGTTGAAACATGTCTTCACCCGTAAAGGTATCGGGTCTGAAAATGACTTTCGTGCGAGTAGGGTATTTACCACTGAGGAGTGATCCTATTGAGCCTGTTGTTTTCGATGAATTAGTCCAATGGTTAAAGTAGATCACACTCTCGTTAGCAATACTGTCCATGAAAGGGGTTGTTGCTCGTTCATAACCATAAACCGACATGTTATCGCTTCTTACACCATCGGCATTGAAAAATAGAATATTAGGTAACTTTTCAGTTACTTCAGTCGGTGGCAATCCTGATGCTAATGACAGAGGGGCGCGGTATGAGGCTAGCAGTGCCAGACTGGATAAGCATATCAGGATCGTGCAAAGTGCGATTGCTTTACCACTTCGTTGCGCAATAGCGTGATTGATGGCAGGCAGTTTATCGATAAAGTAGAGCATAAACAGGCTGAGAATTATCCAGTAATAACTCTTCGTTATTAAAGTTGTGGTTGAATGCGAGGCGAGGTTAAACAGGGTATAAGAAAAATTATCTAATAATAGCAATGTACAAGCCGTGAGTATGGCTGCTGGAATACTATAGGTGATGCCTATATGTATACATTTAGGTAGCTTTTTTATCGGCTTGAGTATCAAGGAGATTAAACTGGCAAGGCAAACGCAACAAAGGCTAAAGGCTACCAACGGCAGTGGCGCGGTGAACAGGATGTAAATCTGCTCTGGTAATGAGAGGTAGCTGAGCATCGATGGCTTAGTGATAAAGAACAACCATTCCATTAAATAATAGCAATAACTGCTAAGCAAAGTGATTGCGCCTAAGCCTGTATAAAACGTGAATGGATTAAGGGGATTTTTTATATTGCTTTTCTCCATATTAAATAGTCATTAGAGTCGATGTTACGTCATAAAATTGAGCATTAGCTCCTGAGTATAGTAGATTTTTCAAGCCCAATAAGGGATAGTCGTTAGTGGTATTGGCCTCGAGTCTTACGGGCATATCAAGCTGCTCGCGGCTCTTTTTATGGCAAATTTAAATAAACCCAGAGTTAGGTGATTTTTAAGTGTGTATTTGACATCAGTCGGTTAACCTGTGTTGATAAAATATCACGCATTCTATTTGCCTTAATTTCTCTAAATATTAGTAGCATCTTGCTAATAGTGCGTCTTGCTGGGTTATTCATTGCGGTGATAGAGACCTATATTAACTCATGCTTAACTATAAAAAGGATACTGAGTTTTGGACATTCGATTAGCGACCAGTGACGATTTACCGCGTTTTTTTGTTTATCTGGCCAAGCAACTTAAAGAGAATGGCGCCGATGACAGTGTGCCATTTCTACCATTGTCGGTGGCCGAGTCGCAGCTTAATGATGAGATGCGTGCCCGTTTCACACAAGGGATAGAAAAGCCGTTGCAACAAGGTGGTTGGCGTCGTCTGTTGTTGGCTTTTGATAATGAGCAGGTTGTGGGGCATATCGATATTCGTCCTCATCAAGAGCCGCATACGCCGCATCGAGTGTTACTCGGCATGGGCGTCGATAAGTCGTGTCGTGGACAGGGGCTTGGTAGCCAATTACTTAATAGCATGTTTGTGTGGGCGGCGCTGCACACCGACTGTGAGGTGATTGATTTATGGTTGCTGACGGAGAATCAGTCTGCTTACAAACTGTATCAACGTCATGACTTTATTCAATGTGCGCAGATTAATGATATGTATCGCATCGATGGTCGCTCTCTTGGGTATACCATGATGTCGCGCCGCATCTGTAGTTAACTCGGTGTTGGTCATGGGGGACAATGATGGACACATTGTATGATAATTGACTGCGTTCTCCCTTGGATGCTGAATGGTAAAAATAGCACTAATGTGCCTATTCATGCTGTTTGTCGCCATTATTGCACATCATTGGCCAACGCCTGATAACCCATTAATGAGCATCGTTAGCCAAGATCTGTTTAATGAAAATAGGCTAGCAACGGCAAGTTTAATCAAGTGTTACTCTGGGTAGTGTTTGCTTTACATTTTAGCCTCATCCAACCCAATCAATTTACATCTCTAGTGTTTTCCACTGATTTTTTCGTCAAGAGTAAATTAAACTTGTACTACCAGTGTTAAAATGACGTGGGTTTCGCTATAAAATAGTGTTTTTTTCTTTTGTTGTTTTATTACGTGTGCGAGAATGCCCGCCAAGATTGAGGTGGTTTTTCAGTCTCTAATCGCACACTAAATTTAGCGACTAAATGGCTTTATTTATCCCTGTCCCTTAGTTTCATTAAACATCAGATTAGCATCCAATATGAATTCATATTCACTCAAGAAAAAAATATTGTTATCGGTTGTACTTGCCCTTGCGGTTGTTATTGCACTGCTATCATGGCGCAGCTATTCCACCCAAAAAGCCTTGTTACTGCAAAGCAGTGTCGCTCAGGTGAGTGAATCTGGCGAGCAACAGGCGATGCGCATTAAAGAGTGGTTAGCCGATCGTCAACGTGTCATCGCATCGGTCGCGACGAAAGTTGAGGGCGATACGCTAAATGCGCTGCAACAAGCACAAGCCTCTGGCGATTTTCAGTTAACCTATTTGGGCAGTAACACTGGTGTCATGGTTGACTCCGATCCGAGTATCGACCGCACAGGGTACGATCCTCGCGCTCGTCCTTGGTATGAGCAAGCGCAACAAGCGCGCGGCGCCATTATTACCAAGCCATATTTAGATGTGGCCTTCAATGTATTAGTGGTAACCATAGCCCAGCCGACACGCAATGGTGTGGTAGGGGGCGATGTATCGATTGCCAGCTTGGTCGAAAGTGTCAACAATATGTCACTGCCGGCCAACGGTTACGCCATCATGATGCACAAAGATGGCACTGTGATAGCCCATAAAGATCCCAGTAAGTTGATGGGCAAGGTGACAGATGTCGATGATGAGTTGAGTCAGCGCTTGTCTGAAATGAGTCGTCAAACAGGGCAATTAGCGCCCGCCTATTTTGAGGCTGAAGGACGCGATAAACTGCTTTGGGCTGTTGAGATCCCCACTACCGATTGGCAGTTGGTGTTTGTTCTCGATAAAGAGACGTTAGAAGCCCCATTGAGCAACTTGATGCTAACTCAGTTAGGTTTAGCTGCACTAGCCTTAATCATCAGTGTGTTAGCTATTTCTTGGCTATTAAGTCTGTTACTGGGGCCATTAAGCCGCGTATCACAAGCGCTGTCACGTATTGCCGATGGTAATGGTGATTTAACCCAGCGCATCGAGGTGGACAGCCAAGATGAAGTGGGCGTTCTGGCCGACAGCTTTAACCGTTTTGTCAGTAGTCAGCATGAGCTAATCAGTCATATTCGTCAGCTCGCTATTGAGCTTGATGCTGACGCCGAGCAGAGCCTAGTCACTAACCAATCGAGTGTCGATGAGCTGCAACGCCAGCAGCAAGAAGTGTCTATGGTCGCCACGGCGGTCACAGAAATGTCGAGCGCGACTCATGAAATTGCCGCCAATGCTGAAAGTACCGCCGCCGCGGCGCAGCAGTCGGCGCAAAGCAGTACTCAGGGTAAAGGGTTGGTGGATCAAACCCGCACAACCATTAATGCACTGGCATCAGAAGTTGACGAGGCAACCACTGTGATTGGTGAGTTAAGTCGACACGCTCAAGCGATTTCAAGCATCTTAACCACGATTCAAGGGATCGCAGAGCAGACCAACTTATTGGCGTTAAATGCGGCGATTGAAGCGGCGCGCGCTGGTGAGCAAGGGCGAGGTTTTGCGGTAGTGGCTGACGAAGTGCGGGTGTTATCTCGCCGTACCCAAGATTCTACCGAAGAGATCTATACCACAATCGAAACCTTACAAAATACCACCAAGCAGGCGGTTAGTTTGATGGACAGCAGTAAGGGATTGGCCAATAACAGTGTCAATGATGTTAATGCGGCCGCGCAAGCACTTGAGGAGATCACTCAAGCGGTGAATGTGATTTCTGATATGGCAGGCCAAATTGCCACTGCCGCAGAAGAGCAGACGCAGGTGACCAACGAGATCACTCAAAATACGGTTGCGATAAAAGATGTTACCGATGAGATCACCTCATCAGCCAGAACCCATTTAACTCAGGCAAAAATACTCAAAGATCGGGCAACCGATTTGAGCGAGAAGGTCGCGACGTTTATTTTGTAAGCGTCAGACGACATGTCATCAATGGGGTTGCCAACGAGCGTCCGGGCATAACCTAAAAAAGCCAACCTGCATGCAGGTTGGCTTTTTGTTTGGTCGCTATTTTTACGCATACCGCTAAGGTTTAGTCTTCGTTTTAGTCTTAGTCAGCTTGCCTTGCTCTTTGAGTGACTGATGAACCTTGCCTGCAACTTAATACACGGCTATCCATCAGGCTTAGGCGCAGCTTACCGACTCACGGTTAATGTCTTGATAGAGTTCTTGATACATGAGTTCACGCATTTTGAACTTCTGGATTTTCCCCGTCACTGTCATTGGGTATTGCTCGACAAATTTGATGTACCTTGGCACCTTGAAGTAGGCTATTTTCTCGGTTAAGAAATGGCGGATCGCCGCCTCATCAATTTGAGCGCGTGGCTGCACTTTAATCCACACGCACACCTCTTCACCGTATTTGTCACTTTGCACCCCAAATACGGCCGCATCTTGTACATCGGGATGACTATAAAGCTTCTCTTCAATTTCGCGCGGGTAGATATTTTCGCCGCCGCGAATGATCATATCTTTAATCCGCCCGACAATTTTAACGTATCCTTCGCTGTCCATTTCGCCAATATCGCCAGAGTGTAACCAACCGTCATTGTCTATGGTGGCCGCGGTTTTTTCAGCATCATTCCAATAACACTGCATCACCCCGTAGCCGCGGCTGCACACTTCACCAGGCTGGCCTATAGGCACGAGTTCGCCAAATTCGTCGACTATTTTAACCTGAGTATGGGCCAGAGCGCGGCCTACCGTGGTGACCCGCTTCTCTACCGAAGAGTCGATTTCGGTCATGTTGTTAATTGGGCTGCATTCGGTTTGGCCGTAACCAATAAGCACTTGCTCCATATACATCAGGCTTTGTACTCGGCGCATCACCTCTTCGGGGCAGGTGGCGCCAGCCATGACGCCGGTGCGCAGCGAACTTAAATCAAACTGATTAAATTCTGGGTGCTCAAGCTGAGCGATAAACATGGTCGGTACCCCATGCAGGGCGGTGCACTTTTCTGCTTCAACCACCTGCAAGGTGGTGAGCGGATCGAATGAGTCGCTTGGAAATATCGCCGCCGCACCTTTGCTGATGCACGATAAGTTACCCAGCACCATCCCAAAACAGTGATATAAGGGCACTGGGATGCACAACTTGTCATCGGCGCTCAGCTGCATGGCGTTAGCCACCAACAGGCCATTGTTGAGAATATTATGATGACTCAAGGTCGCGCCTTTAGGATTGCCAGTGGTGCCTGAGGTAAATTGAATATTAATGGCATCAAAGGGCGAGAGCCCTTGCGCGACGGCATTGAGTTGTATCTTGTCAGCGCTGCTCAGTGGGCGCTTAACGTGGTCGAAATTGAGCATGCCGGGGGAGGCGTCGTGCCCCATGCGGATCACACATTCTAACGAGGGTAACTGCGCCGCGGTGAGTTGCCCCGGTTGACAGTCGTGTAACTCGGGCGCTAATTGATACAGCATCTCGAGGTAGTTACTCGACTTAAATTTTTCGGCGCAGATAATCGCGCGGCAGCCGACATTATTGAGGGCATACTGCAGCTCTTCGGGGCGATAGGCAGGATTGATGCACACCATGATGGCGCCAATTTTGGCGGTGGCAAATTGGGTTAAACACCATTCAATGTTATTGGGTGACCAGATACCAACGCGGTCGCCTGGTTGGATACCGATAGCCAGCAGGCCAGCCGCCAGTTCATTTATCTGTGCTTGATATTCTTGGTAACTCCAACGGATCCCTTGGTGATGCATCACAATGGCGAGTTTATCTGGGTAACGCTTTACGATGTCATCGAAATAGTGGCCTATGGTGCGCTCTATTAACGGCGAGCTAGTGTGGCCGTCATATTGGCTGAGGGTAAGCGGAAAAGTGTTGTTGTTTGCAAATGTCGGTACGGCAGACATGAGGCCTCCATGCATAACAGTGTTCTGAGTGATTAGGTCAACACACTACCCAATGCTGGTAAGACGCCACAAGCACATTTTGGCATTTATAGACTAAAGCACTAATAGCCTGTTAGGTGATAAATAGGGCTGCAGCTTAGTGGTGAGGTGGCGATAAAATGACCTATCAACAAGGCGTTGAATTTTGGAATATACACCCCAATTTACCTGCCGATAGGGATTATGAGGCAGTGATAAGCGCGTAGCTTGACTCTCCGATGACTTAAGTTCGCATCGGCGAGCCAAGGTGAAATTACTCTGGCGTGTCCTGCTGATCGCGGGTGGCTTTTTGGGCTGATTTTTCAGCTAGGCGCTGCGCTTTAGTGCGCCAGTGGCGGGTGTTATAAATAAATTCAGGCAGTAACTTAGTGAGCCAGGCGACCAGACGCCAGCGCTTAGTGATATAAGCTTTACGTTTGGCCGATTGCATCGCCTTTATCACCTGCCGAGCCACTTCATCCGGCGGCGAGAGCCATAAGCGACTGCGTTGCAGGGCGGCTTTATCGAGCAGTCCCAGTTGCAGATCGGTGATGGTAATGGGCAATTTGAGTCGCTGAGCATGCATACTCAGCCCTTCAAGGTAGTTGCTGGCGTAGGCTTTTGAGGCATGGTAAGCCACACTGGGGCCGCCGCGCAGGCCTGCGATAGAATTGATCGCCGCGAGCTGACCATAACCTTGTTCGGTAAACAGCCTAAAAGCAGTATTACAGACGGCGCTAAAGCCTTGTACATTGACGGTAATAATGTCGGCTTCAGGTTGCCAAGGCAGGGTGGGATCATAGCTATTGAGCCCTGTGTTGACTAATACTAAGTGTACGCTGTCAAGTTGCTGCCAGAGGGTTTCTAGGGTGGTAATGATGGCCGCGGGTTGATCAATTTGCAGCGCCTCAACCCTGACCTTGGTCGGTAAGGATTGCGCAAATTCATTAATTGAGTCAGGATCTTGAGCCAGTAGGACGAGTTCAACATCTTGTTTGGCAAGTTGTTTGGCTATTTCTTGGCTGAGTAGTGAGCTTGCGCCCACAATAATGGCAGTAGCTTGGGTCATTAGGCTATTTCGCAACAAATGGTCGTTCCATGATATGAAGATATCGATCCTAGAACAAGGTGTATCACTTAAGTGAATGACACAAACATGGGTGCTTTCACAATTCTTGGTAAGATAACTGCTTGTGAGATCAGTTATTTGTTGCAATTGAGGTTAGACATATAGACATCCAGATGTCTTGATGTATTATAAGGAGCTAGATAATGAACAAATGGTTAAAACCGCTGTTACCTGTGGCCATGGCGGCCAGTGTGCTTAGTGGCTGTGCGACGCCTAATGCCAGTGTCGAAATTCAAGGTGAAGTGTGGTTTAGAGAGCGTATCGCGCTACCTAGCGATGCGGTATTAACGGTGCAGGTGAAAGATGTCTCTAAGATGGATGCACCCGCGGTGGTATTAGCGGAATTGCAGCGCAGTGATATTACCACTCCAGCACCGTTTCAGTTTGTGATCCCAAGTGATCAGTTTGAGCCTGGGCATACTTATGCCGTCGGGGCGAAAATTAGTCATAACGATCAGCTGATGTTCATTAATACTCAGGCGTATCCTATCGATCTTGGCTCACAAGAACCCATTTCGGTATTGGTACAGCAGGTCGGCCGATAATCCTGAATGTTTGTTCAGTGCCATAAACTTTGGCACTGACAAAGCGCTAAACAGCCGTTATCGCGCCGATTTCATTATTGTGCACCTTTAAGTGTGCTTAACAAGATTGAAAGAGGCGCGCTATGCCGGTAAAAATTCCTGATAATCTGCCAGCGGCAGAGATCCTTGAATCAGAAAATATTTTCGTCATGTCTGAAACCCGGGCGGCGAATCAAGATATCAGACCCATGAAGGTGCTGATCTTAAATTTGATGCCCAACAAAATTGAAACCGAAACCCAACTGCTGCGCCTGCTGGGCAATACGCCGCTACAAGTCGATGTCGATCTGCTGCGTATTCATGACAAAGCGTCCAAGCATACTTCTATCGATCATATGAATAACTTTTATCGTGATTTTGAAGATGTGCGCCATAAAAATTACGATGGCTTAATCATTACCGGTGCCCCCCTTGGGCAGGTAGAGTTTGAAGATGTTATCTACTGGGAACATATTTGCGAGATCATCGACTGGTCTCAAGCTCATGTTACCTCGGTATTGTTTTTATGTTGGGCCGCCCATGCTGCGCTCTATCATCTATATGGTTTACAACGCCAATTGCTGGATAGAAAACGCTCTGGGGTATTTTGTCACCAACGTACGTCGATTCATTTTCCGCTGCTGCGCGGCTTCGATGAGGAGTTTTTTGCGCCCCATTCGCGCTTTGCCGAGATGAATGTTGAGCAATTAAAGCAACATCCTGAGTTGCAAGTGCTGACCGAATCGGATGAGGCGGGCGCCTATATGGTGCTCAGTCGCAGTAACCGTAATCTGTTTGTGATGGGCCACCCCGAATACCAAAAGTCGACCTTGAATGAGGAGTATCAGCGCGATTTAAACGCTGGACTTAATCCCGACATTCCGCAAAATTATTATCGCGGCGACGATCCTAGCCAAGAGCCCGTCGCTCGCTGGCATGGTCACGGTAGTCTACTGGTGAGTAATTGGCTTAACTACTATGTTTATCAGCTAACCCCCTACAATCTTGAAGATATGAGTGGCATTACGCCATGGGAATCAAGGTAAGCGTGATGACGGCCTCGATAGCAGGAGTTTGTCTGGGCGCGTATTTTGTCATTAACACTTGCCAATGCGGCTCAGAGTTATGGCTGGATTAATAGGCCAGCATGGCGGTTGACCTCGCCATTTTTAGGCGGCAACTTTCTCGTTACTGTGCTTGAGACTCAAGGCGTTACAGGCTATTTTATTTAGACCTTTGACGCGATAATATTGCAAGGCAATTGCGTCATACCGCCTCCTATAGGACGCTCATGTCGACGACTCACAAACGTGTTTTACTCTTGCTTGCCCATCCTTCCCAGCATCGCTCTGAAGTGAATCTGCCACTATTTAAGGCGGCAAGGGTCATTGATGGTGTGACCACTGTCGATCTGTATGGCGAATACCCTACCTTCGATATCGATATTGAGCGCGAGCAGCAGCGACTGATTGAGCACGATATTATTATTTTCCAATTTCCGCTGTACTGGTATTCGACCCCTGCCATTTTAAAAGAGTGGCAAGATTTAGTGCTTGAATATGGTTTTGCGTATGGCGCCGATGGCATTCAGCTTAAGGGTAAAACCTTTTTTTGCGCCCTCAGCGCTGGTGGTAAGGAAGATGCTTATCAAGCGCAAGGTTATAACCATTTCACCGTGCGCCAGTTGTTGGCCCCACTGGAGCAAACCGCCAGCTTGACTGGCATGCATTATCTAGCGCCGCTGGTGCTGTTTGGTGCCCGAACGGCTATCGAAGATGACTTTATGACGCGCCATATACGCCAGTGGCAACGCCTGTTAAAAGCCCTTGTCGAAGATAGAGTCAATTTGCATCAGGCGGCTAAGCTAGACTGTTTAAATCATCATCTGGACACCATTATCGAGGGAGAGGTGCGATGACGGGCTATTTTCTACAGGCGTTTATCTATTTAGTCGCCGCGGTGATCGCCGTGCCCTTAGCTAAACGCTTTGGTTTAGGGTCGGTACTGGGATACCTCATCGCCGGTGTGGTTATTGGCCCTGTGGTCGGGCTCGTGGGTGAAGAAGCCAGCGTTATTCAGCATTTTGCCGAGTTTGGTGTGGTGATGATGCTGTTTGTGGTGGGGTTAGAACTCGAGCCCAAAATGTTGTGGGCGATGCGCCATCGCTTAATGGGACTGGGCGGCTTGCAAGTGGTGTTGACCGCCGCTGCAGTGATGGCGGTTGCGCTCTATTTTGAGGTGCAATGGACCATCGCCTTGACCATAGGCTTAGTGTTTACCCTATCGTCGACCGCGATAGTGTTGCAAACCTTCAATGAGAAAGGGCTGGGGAAAACCGACGGCGGGCGCAGCGCATTTTCGGTGCTACTGTTGCAAGATATCGCGGTGATCCCCATGTTAGCTTTTATCCCATTATTGGCATTGCCTGAGTTGGTGGATAAAGCGCAACAGATAGCGAGCACCGCTGCGCAGCACCATCAAGAGGTGAGTCTGGTTGCTGGCTTGCCCGGTTGGGCTTACGCCTTGGTGATAACCGGGGCCATCGCCCTGTTGGTGATTGGCGGCCATTACTTGAGCCGGCCGCTGTTTCGGTTTGTTGCCAGTTCAGGCTTAAGAGAGATTTTTACCGCCACCGCGCTGATGTTGGTGATTGGCATTGCCGCCTTGATGAGTCTCGTGGGGTTATCGCCGGCTTTAGGGGCCTTTTTAGCCGGCGTAGTCTTAGCCAACAGTGAGTTCCGCCATGAGCTAGAGTCGAGTATCGAGCCTTTTAAAGGCTTGTTATTAGGCTTATTTTTTATCACCGTAGGCGCGGGAGTGAATTTTGCTTGGTTGTGGCAAGAGTTAGGGGTCATTGTCTTGATGACACTGGGCTTGATGCTGCTCAAAGTTTTAGTATTACTGCTGCTGAGCCTGCTGTTTAAGATTAGAAAAAGCGATCGCTGGCTATTTGCTCTGAGCCTTGCTCAAGCGGGGGAGTTTGGCTTCGTATTGGTGAGCTATTCAGTGCAAAATAATGTGCTACCCACCGACTTGGCCCAAACCTTATTACTGGTAGTGGCGCTGAGTATGTTCCTCACACCCGGGTTATTTATCGCCTTCGAAAAGCTCATTTTACCCCGTTACCGCGCAGCGCCAGACGCTCGAGAGGCCGATATTATTGAAGACCGAGGACCGGTGATCATTGCCGGTGTCGGCCGTTTTGGCCAGGTGGTGAACCGCTTATTGACGGCCAACGGGGTTAACACTGTAGTGCTGGATCATCAGATAAGCCAAGTGGATATTCTGCGCAGTATCAATGTGAAAAGCTATTTTGGCGATGCCACTCGCCCCGATCTGCTGCACACCGCAGGTATTGAAGAGGCCTCCTTATTAGTGGTGTCGATGGATAACCCTGAAAGTGCGACCGAGTTAGTGAAATACGTGAAACATGCTTACCCTAAAGTGAAGGTGTTAGCGCGGGCCTTCGACCGCGGTCATGCTTATATGCTGCGCCGCGCGGGCGCGGATTTTATTCAAAAGGAAACCCTTTTATCGGCGTTAGAGCTAGGTGCCGATGCGATGAAATGTTTAGGTTTTCATCCCTTTCACGTTGAGCAGCAAAAAAACACCTTCAAGCGCATCGAAAAACGCAGTTCCGATATCCTCTATCAAGCCTGGTGTGATGACAGCTCAGGTGAGCGGTTCGACAATAACTATCGTAAGTTATTTATTGAGCTGGAAGAGACCATTAAAACCGCGATGACGCGAGATAGAAGTGACAAGCACTCTAACAGTGAACGTGGCTGGACACCGCCGCCTAAAGGCTATGAAGAGGTGCTTGATGGCGATGAGCCTATCGACACCTCAGCGGCTAAAGCCGATATCACACCTTAACGGCCGCCGAGGCTGCGGGATGTTCCTTGTGCTCACTTGAGCCGCGCTGTGATTAATGGATTAATCGAGCGCGGCAAGCTGAGGTTGTAGGTGCTCGGGCAGGGCAATATGCAGCTTCTCTTGGGTGAGCGGACAGGTAAAGTCGAGAAAGCAGGCGGTTAATTGCAGGTTAGGATCACCTGCAACGGCATCGCCATGTTGCCTGTCGCCAACCACGGGATAACCTATGCTGGCCATATGGATACGGATCTGATGTTTGCGACCCGTTTCAATGGTCACCTGCACCAGCGAGCGATGATGCTGGGCATCGTATTCGATAAGCTCAGCATGCGAGCGCGCCGCTTTACCATCGACGTCGGTCTCTATCGTTTGGCGCTGCTTGGGAAACTCGCCTTTGACTATGACGCGGTATTGCTTATTCAGTGTGCGATGCTCAAATTGCGCCGCCAGTGCCGCCGTGGTGGTTTTACTGTGACCGATGATCACTAAGCCTGTGGCGGCGCGGTCGAGGCGGTGCACAATAAAAGCCGGGCGTTGAGGGGTAAGGTGGGTTTCGACAAAACGATTAATCGTGGTGTGATCGCTCCATTTTGACCCTTGGCAGAGCATGGCGTAAGGCTTATACCAAATACTGTATTGGCCTTTGTCGAGAATGAGCTGCGCATCGGCAACCGTTTGCGCCAACACCTCTGGATGATAATACAGGTGTAATTCATCACCCACTTTGAGTGCTTTTTTTGCCCGTCGTAGGCGTTGGGTATATTTGCCACGGCTTAGCCACACTGCACCTTTGACCATGGCCTGCTTAATGGTTTGCTTAGACAATCCGCTGTGCGCTGCTAAGAGGCTAACCGCATCGTCATCGGGTTGAGTAATGGTAAGGTGATATTCAGATTTGCTTGGGGTCATGAATTAGGCTATTTGATGATGGTTGTCGCTATTGTTCTGGCGAGTTTACACTATTTTCGACGGACATGAGAGGCTGACATCGGCCTGATACTGGCTTAAACGGTAGCCATGGTTGTAGTGAAATAGCAAGATAACCATTTTGGCTGCGATTGCATAATTAAGATCGCTTCACGTTTGGTGAACGCGGCAAGGTTAATTATATTTTTAGGCTGAAAATAGGTTTTAGATCAAAGCTTAGGCGCGAAATTACCTTGTTGTTAAGCTGTTAAAAACGTAATCTGAGTATAAGCATAATTTCAGGACGAAAGTGCCACCTTATCGGCCATCAGTCAGGTTCGTTAGGTGATAAAGCGACATGCTCGCACGGCATTCCTTACTCGATAGGGATTAAACCATGCATCTATCCAGATCAAAACCTATTCAACATCCTACTGTCACTGCGGTGCACATCGAACACCTAGCAGCGGTGTTAAAAGCCTTACCCGATCCAACTTTTATCTTGTCGCAAAGTGGCAAATATCTTGGCGTATTTGGCGGCAACGATTCGCGTTACTATCATGATGGTTCTACATTGGTTGGTTTATATCTACATGAACTTATCTCGGCAGATAAAGCACAGTGGTTCCTCGATAAAATAGCGCAAGCGTTACAATCTAATATCTTACTCATTGAAGAGTATGAGCTATCCAATAAAGATGTGTTAGGAGTATCAGACGATGGGCCAGAGCAGCCCATTTGGTTTGAGGGGCGTATCCAACCGCTCGACTTTACAATCGAGGGTGAGCGTGTGGTGCTGTGGGTGGCAAGCAATATTTCTAAGCGACATGAAATGGAGCAGCAACTGCGACAGTACAGCGATACCGACCAACTGACCGGGTTATTTAATCGGCGCAGGTTAGATCGTGATTTAACCCTACATTATGAGCAATGGACACGCCATGGTGTACCTTGCAGTATATTGATGCTCGATCTGGATAATTTAAAGACCATAAATGATACCTTGGGCCACCATATGGGCGACGATATCATCGTTGCCATGGCGGATATTTGCCGCGCACAAGTTAGAAAAACCGACGCGGCTTATCGTTTTGGTGGTGATGAATTTGTATTGGCCTTGCCCTGTCTGAGCGTAAAACAAGCTTTAGCATTTGCCGAGCGATTACATCAATGTGCGCTAACCGAGTTTGCACGGTTGGCGGTGCAGGGCTTGTCGGCATCGGTCAGTATTGGTGTGGCGAGCATGGCGATAAGTGATGCCGGTTATCAAGATTGTCTCAAACGCGCCGACGCCGCTTTGTACCGGGCTAAGGGAGCCGGTAAAAACTGTGTCGTGTTAACGGCGTGATAAGGATTTGCTCAAGGCGGAGCATTACCTGTTTATGTCTGATTTTCCCCCGGACGTGCTTTGACTACAGGGATTGTGATTGCCGCCAAATTACCCTAATGTGCTAATCAACTGTTTAATAACTTATTATGTGCTAATCACCAGATGTAAATTTAACGGCCTCTTCAGCCTGCACACAAGTTAAGGTGTGCGGTGATTTTTGGCTGATTTGTTGATTAACGATACTATTTTCATGAATGATATAAGGGAGACTTAGCCATGCTAGAGGCATTTAAACTCGACAACCAGGTAGCAATTGTGACCGGTGCTGGCGCTGGTATTGGCCGAGCCATTGCGCAGTTATTTGCTCAGGCCGGCGCGGCTGTGGTGGTGAGCGATCTTAAAGCGCAGGCTGCGGCCGATGTGGCACAAACCATCACCACTGCCGGAGGCAAAGCCATCGCAGTTGGGTGTGATGTCACCGATGAAACCGCCCTAACCGAGTTAGTCGACAAGGCCCTAGCCGCCTTCGGTAAAATCACCTTATTGGTTAATAATGCCGGTGGTGGCGGCCCCAAACCATTTGATATGTCGATGGATGAGTTTAACCGAGCGTATCAGCTTAACGTATTTTCAGTATTTAGATTGTGCCAGCTGTGCGCGCCTCATATGGCCGAGGCCAATGGCGGCGCTATTTTAAATATCTCTTCGATGTCGGCGGAGAATAAAAATATCAATATGGCGGCCTATGGTTCATCAAAAGCGGCGCTGAGCCACCTGACGCGTAACATCGCTTTCGATTTAGGGCCCAAGGGCATTAGGGTTAATGCCATCGCCCCTGGCGCCATTAAGACCGATGCCTTAAATAGCGTGTTAACCCCTGAAATTGAGCAGGCTATGCTGAAACATACCCCATTGGCGCGCTTAGGCGAGACTCGTGACATCGCCTATGGTGCACTTTATCTCTGTTCTGGGGCGGCCAGTTGGGTGAGTGGCCAAGTATTAACCATTAGTGGGGGCGGCGTGCAGGAGCTGGATTAGGCACTGACTCTGGCCTTGAGCCATGTGAGGATTTAGCTATCACGCGCTTTGGTGATGAGCGTGTGGTAGCGATTGATCATGAACGCCCCACAGCTTTACTGCGTATACTAACCTTAATACAAATTCACTTGTTCTCTTGTGCGCAGCGGCCTACTGTTAATCGTGATTCTAGGTATTCGCATAAGGGTTTACTCGGTGAAAAGGAGGTTAATATGGATGCACATTTACAGGCAAAAATTCATCATTGGTTAGGGCTAGATGGCGATCCCGTCAGTCACGCCGAGATCCAAGCCTTGCTCGATAGCGGTGACCATAGTGAGCTTGAGCAGCGCTTTAGTGGCCGATTGACCTTCGGCACCGCTGGGATCCGTGGTGTGGTGGGGGCCGGCCCGATGCGAATGAACCGTTTAGTGGTTCAACAAACCTCAAAAGGGGTAGCCGAATACCTTAAAGCACAGGTCAAAGATGCCCCCAGTCGTGGTGTGGTGATCGGTTTTGATGGCCGCCATGATTCCAGTCAGTTTGCCTATGATGCCGCTGCTGTGTTGACTGAAGCAGGGATAAAGGTTTATCTCACTGAAGATGTGGCTCCCACGCCATTAGTGGCGTTTGGTGTACTGCACCTTAAGGCGGCTGCGGGCATAGTGGTCACCGCGAGCCACAATCCGCCACAATACAATGGTTACAAAGTCTACTGGGGCAATGGCGCACAAATTATTCCGCCGCACGACACAGGTATTGCGGCGCGTATCGAACAGGCTGCTCAGCAGCGAGTGTCATTAATGCCGACTCAAGATGCGCTGGCAAGCGAGCTGTTGGTGATGCTCGGCGACGATTTTTATCAGGCTTACCGCAACGGCATTAAACAGGCCAAAGTATTGCAAAACCATACCCAACCCACATTAGTGAGCCTAGCTTATACCGCCATGCATGGCGTCGGCGCTGAGATGGCGGAAACTGTGCTCAAAGATGCTGGCTTTACTCAGGTGTATTCGGTGGCTGCGCAGCGTGAGCCGGATGGCGATTTCCCGACG
Source organism: Shewanella sp. 492 (assembly GCF_059338445.1). Lineage (NCBI taxonomy): Bacteria > Pseudomonadati > Pseudomonadota > Gammaproteobacteria > Alteromonadales > Shewanellaceae > Shewanella > Shewanella sp. 492. Next base: position 2,572,930 of record NZ_CM181702.1, on the reverse strand, counting down.
GTGAATTTTCCTAACCCCGAAGAAGCAGGGGCCATGGATTTGGTGATGGCCGAAGCGCACCAACATAATGCCATGCTAGCGTGCGCTAACGATCCCGACGCTGACCGATTTGCGGTGGCGGTAAGAAAACCCGATGCCTCTGCCACTATGACGGCCGCTGAGGCGTATCAAATGCTCACAGGCGATCAAGTGGGGGTGTTGTTAGGGCATTATTTACTGTCTCATGCCGAAGATAATCAAAGGCTTACTTGCCGCACCATAGTTTCATCCAGTTTGTTATCTAAGGTGAGTGCGGCGATGAATGGTGTGTGCGAAACCACCTTAACCGGCTTTAAATGGTTAACCAACGTGGGCATGGCTAAGCAAACGGCAGACAACCAGTTTTTGTTTGCCTATGAGGAGGCGCTGGGCTACACCATAGGCAGCATGGTGTGGGATAAAGATGGTTTATCGGCCTTAGTGGCCTTTGCTCAATTAACCGCTGAGCTCGCCGCCCAAGGGCAAACCCTTTGGGACAGGCTCGAAGCCATCTATCGTCAGCACGGATTTTATCTTAATCAGCAGGTCAGTATTGCCCTAGATCAGAGTAAGGTGGGCGGCCCAACTATTGGTGAGCAGTTAAGGGCGTTAGCGCCTAAAACCATTGCAGGTCGAGCCGTGGTGTCAGTGGATGATATAAGCCTTGGCACGCGCTACTTTGCTGATGGTCGCGAGGAAATCATCGACTTGCCCCGCAGTGATGTGCTTATTTATCAGCTGGACGATGGCGCTAGGGTCATTGTTCGCCCATCAGGCACCGAACCTAAGGTAAAATGTTATTACGAGGTGGTCGAGTCTATGACGGCAGATGATGATTTACTAAGTGCCCAGCAGAGAGCGCAGGCTCATATGGATGATATTATCAGCGTGCATCAAGCTGAGCTATCGAAGTTGAGGTAACTGACGTGGCTGATAAATAAGGTCAGTTAATGAAGCGGGACATTAACTTAGTTGCTTAGCGTCAGTTGAAGCCACCGAAGATGAACGGTGGCTTTTATCATTTAGGCGACGGGCTAATGTCCGGCCCTTAATGCACCTAATGCAATAGCAAAACAAGACTGAAATGATCGAATAGGCCACCTAATTCAGTGGCTAATTCAATAAAGCGGCTCAATAAAGCCGTTTAATATAGTGAGGTTATCAAAAGCTATTTCAACGAAACTATCTGAGGTTTATCAAGGCTAGGCCAATAAAACGAGACAGTCATCCCTGTGAGTTAAGCCTAAGTGAATTAAGCCCAGAGCAGGGCTTAAATTACCTTTGATAATACACTTTTGTCAGGTGAATTTACCCCAGATTATGTGCTTGATGAGTTAGGTAAAATACGCTCTAAATGAAAGCAATAGGTATCGTATTGCAACTGCCAAAGTTGCTTTGACTGTTTTGGGTCAAGGTGCGCAAACGCCAAGCCAACACCATCTTCCATCCCCATTAAAAATAGACATAGCATAGTTAACTCTTCATCCGATCCCGTGGCACCAAAGCGACGAAACTGCCTGATATGGAATGCAATTAAGAACTCTCTATGAAAATCATCTAGAGCGGTAAACTCTGGGATCAGCTCCCACAATCCTTGTAAAGAGTGATAGTTGGTTTCGTAATGCCCATCGGCTCGACAACGGATTAAAATTTGATAGAAATAATCCCGCCATTGCAGTTGCATATAGGGCTCTGATTCAAAATCGAGGCACATTTGCCTAAGTGACAATAGCCACCTGTCGGCGATGAGATAAAGGATCGACTCTTTATTGGGGAAAAACTCATACAGAGACTTTATATCAATGTTTGCGTGCTGGGCGATCGCATTAGTATTTACAGCATGATAACCATACTGTTGCACCAAAGTTTGGGTACTTTGGATCACCTTTTCTAATAGCGCCAAGGTGCGCTTTTGTTTTGGCTGCTTACGTAATTGCAAGCGTGTTGGCACTGGCAATTCAATCAATGTTAAACCCCCATTAAAAAAGATACTTTATCAGAAAAATCAGACGCTTTCTAAAGTTAATCGCTGTTTTAAAAACTGAACAAAATGAAGATTTGTTATCTTTTTGTAAAAAATATTGAATTTACTGCTTGATATTTGACCATGATCCTATAGTTTATTTCAGTAATTGCTGAAATTAAATATAAGGAGAAATGATGCAATTAGTTAAAACACTGTTAGCTGCGACAACGCTTTGTTTGATGACGGGATGTGGAAGCGATGACACAGAGCAAAGCAATGATAGCCAAGTGGTTGCCGATACCATTTACCAAAACGGTTACATCTATACTGCCGATAGGAATCAATCCGTTGCACAGTCGATAGCGATAAAGGCGGGAGAGATCATCTATGTGGGCGATACTGCAGGAGTCCAAGCGTTTATTGGCGATGAGACAAAGATCAATGAGTTAGAAAATAAAATGATGTTACCTGGGCTGCATGATGCCCATATTCATCCAACCGGCATTGTCGATGTTGATATGTGCGATCTCGGTGTGGAAGAGATGGATTTAGACGGATTAGTTGCCGCACTTAATGGCTGTAAGGCGCAGTATCAATATGGCGATGATGAGCTCATATTTGCCTTGCAGTGGAACTCCTATGTTGGCAACGAGCCGACGGCGAGCTATAAGAATTTGGTTGCCGCGCTCGATGCTATCTCAACGACACAAGCGGTTTACCTTGCTGGCCCCGATGGCCACACGGGCGCCGCTAATAGCTTTGCGCTGGCAAAGGTGAAAAACGATAAGGGCGAAGTGGTTGGCTTAAATAAAGAGACTCTCAAAGGTGAATTTAGCCAATATGCGCCGTTTGTTGGTGTGGATGCGGCGGGTAACCCTAATGGTAATTTGTCGGAATCGGCGCTGCATCTCGTGGGCGTGCCTAATTTTCTCTATCCGTTGCAACAGAACCCTGAAGAGCTGCCAAAAATAGCGCAAAAGCTTAATAAGTATGGCATTACATCGGTGCAAGATGCTTGGGTTGGACCCGATGAATTAGCCCTGTATAAACAGCTCGCCGATGACGGCAACATGACTTTTAGGCTCACAGCAGCGCAAAAATACAGTGTCGCTGAGAATATCAATGCTGGTGTGGTGAACTACGCAGGCTTGATCGCTGACGTGAAAGCGGTGCGTGAAAGTGTAACAAGCTATCCCTACATCAAAGCGGATGCGGTTAAGATCATGATTGACGGAGTGCAGGAGGGAAGCCTGATTGAAGTGCCACCGACCTTACCCACATCGGTGATGATTGACGATTTTAAACAGCCCATTGTTAATTTGAGTCAACTGTCTGATGGTATTGTGACATTAGAGGGATATGTCGACTTAGAAAGTGATCAGTGTAAGGCCGTGAGAAGTCAGCCTGATGATTATAATGATACGGCTGAGGTCGCCGCGTTTATGGCGATCTACTCTTATCATCCCACTCAATGTGCCAAAGAAAAAGGCGAAACATTAGCGGCCAGCGGTGACACCTTTCTGTTTAATGAGAATCATATCGCGCCCATTAATTTCTTAAATACCTTTGTCACTGAATTGGATGCCGCTGATTTTGTGGTGCACATGCATGCGGTGGGAGATGGCGCGGTTCGCTCTGGCATCGATGCTATTGAAATCGCTAAAACCAAAAATAGTTCGAGTAATTTGCCCCATACCATAGCCCATCTTCAGGTGGTGCACCCGGACGATCAGCAACGCTTAGGTGAGCTGGGTATTTACTTGGCTTTCACTTATGGTTGGGCTATCCCTGATTACTTATATGACTTAAGTGTGATGCCATTTTTAGATGAGCTAGATAATCTTGAACCTGCCACCTTGTTCGATGAAAACAACTACTACATACAGGCGACGTATCCAACTAAGACCACAAAAGATGCGGGAGCGGTATTAATTGCCGGGAGTGATGCACCGGTTGATACCAGAGAACCAGTGCCATTTTCACATATGGCGACGGGAATGACGCGCAACGATTTTATTGGCGATGAACTCTATTCACTCAATGCCAATCAGGTGCTTAATGTGCATCAAATGATCGCCGCTTATACCATTAATGGTGCCAAGGCGCTGCGCCAAGATGACATTGTTGGCTCAATCGAAGTGGGTAAAAGAGCGGATCTGGTGATTATTGACCGTAACATTGTTGAGCTGGCTGAAAGCGACGATCCTGAGGCGATTTATGGTGTGTATGACACTCAGGTACTGACAACGGTCTTTGATGGCGAAGTGGTTTATCAAGCCGCCAGCAATGAGTAGGCAATGAGTAAGCGCTATGTTGATAAACTTTAGGGTTTTATTAACATAGCGCTTTTTTACTTATACGCTGTGCCAGTTTAAGACGGCTTAACTTTCCTTATCCCCATATATCTATATTCAGGTGACTACCCTATGATGAATCACGCAGATGTAGCGTGCAGGCATTGCAGGGTGTTTGTTGCTTGTTTATCGACAACAGCGAGTCATCACTACGCGCCAAAAGCTAAGCGTCAATGGCTAAGCCAAGGCTTAGGCTGATAAGACAGAGACAGAGACAGAGACGGGAGTTGAGATGAAAACAGTGACACGGGCGGCGCAGCAAGTGAGTGGCTTAAGCATTCGCACCACCAATGCGGCAGAGGCCGACAGTCAAACTCAAAAAATTGCGCCTATGTGGCAAGCGTTTATGGCGCAATATGGCGAGCACCTCGGCAATCAGCCGCTCTATGGGGTGTATTATGATTATCAATCGGACATGAACGGTGAGTTTAGCGTTATGGCGGCGGTGGTGAGTGAGGCATTGCCCACTTCGCTGACCAATACAGCGCTTACTAAGGTTACCTTAGCCGCTGGCAATTACCTCTGCTTTAGTGCCAAGGGCGAAATGCCTCATACTGTATTTAAGCTCTGGCAACAGATTTGGACCTATTTTGCCGCCGCAACTTGTCCTTATCAGCGCCAGTACCTGACCGATTTTGAATGTTATACCTCAGGTGAGAGTGTCGATATTTATATCGGTGTCCATGTTGAGGTGTAACTCTTCTCCGTTTATCTTGATGCGGCTCACGGTTTTGATGTTGTGCCGATGGACGCTGAGGTGCGGATTAATGAGTAAAACTTAATGACGCATCTGCAGCCGCTAGTGATGTTTGATGGGCGTTGTAATTTATGTCACGGCGCGGTGACTTTTATTATCGGGCGCGATCCACACAAACAGTTTCGATTTTGCGCTCTACAAAGCGCTGCCGCGCAGGCAATACTGGCGCAAAGTGATGCGACATTATTGCAGCATGACACTGTGTATCTATTTCAACATGATAGGGTATATATCAAGAGTGAGGCGGCGATTGAAATTGCCCAATTATTAGCGGGTCACTGGCCGCTGCTACGTTATGGGCGGTGGCTGCCTTTATGGTTACGTGATGGGATATATGATTTAGTAGCGCGCTATCGTTACCGCTTATTTGGCCAGCGCCCGCTCTGTTTGCTCCCCGATGATGACACCCAAAGCCGCTTCGTTGAGTGAAGCGGTTGTCAGTTAAATATAAGATAGGGCTTATTTCCGGTTTAGCTTAAGGCTAATAGCTGCGGTAAGAATGGGTTATCTTGCTGGGCAATTTCGCGTTGCTCCTCAAGTACCTGCTGCAGAATATCATCTCCGGTTAACGGGTTAGCGAGTACGACTCTAAACACCACCGAGGTGAGCTCAAGATTATCTGCTGGCGTGATTCGGGTGCGCGACACGAACGATTTCCCCTGTTCGCGCTGACGTTTTTGTATAAATTTAGTCAGGCCGTCGAGTAAACCGTTTATCTGGCTTACCTTGTTAAGGTCGCTATCGAGCACCGCCAGTTTAAGCAAACGCTGTACTGTAGCGGGCACATAACGGTAGGTCAGCAAGCAGAGTTCGGGTGCCGACACCAACTGAAAATCCGCTTGCTGCTTAATCAGCTCGGCAAAGTCGCGCGCCTTTTCTAGGCTATTGTTTATCAAAATCTCATAGCCGTCGCGGCCAATCACCTGCAGGCAGGCGTGCACTAACATCGCCATGCCAGGGCGAGAGCCCTCCAGTGTCTGGCTACCTAAATCTTTTGATCCTTTACGTAAAATGTATTCGGCGTGGTGCTTAATGGCATTCGCCAGCTGAGGATCTTTAAACAGCACCATGCCTGCGCCCATAGGGACATACATCTGTTTATGGGCATCGATGGTGACCGAGTCGGCGCGCTCAATTCCGGCTAGTAGGTGACGATATTTGTTGGATAATAAACTCGCGCCGCCCCATGCGGCGTCCACATGAAAATGACACTCAAGCTCTGCGGCTAAATCGGCAAGCGCGTCTAAAGGGTCGATATTGCCGGTTTCTGTGGTGCCAGCCACGCCTACAATCGCCATCACCTTGATATTACGCGCCTTGAGCTCATTCGCTGCGGCGCGCATCTTAGCCACATCGACCTTGTTATCTTTAGCGCAGGGGATTTGAATAATGTTATCGCGGCCGATACCTAAGAGATCGGCGGCTTTACCAAGCGAGTAGTGTCCACGAGTCGACACCAAAATGGCTAAGTCATCATAGCCATAATGGCGCAGCGCGCCCATTAAGCCGCTGGCGGTGACGCCGCGAAAATCCCCATCGGCTTTTAACAAGCGGTTACGGGCAATCCACAGCGCAGTAATATTCGCCACCGTGCCACCAGAGCAAAACGCCCCCAGCGAATGGTTAGCGCTGTGCATCCAATTGTCATAAAAATCATCAGCTTGTCCATATACCATATGGTGCATCATGCCCAGTACTTGGCGCTCTAACGGTGTAAAGGCTTTTGAGGTTTCAATTTTGACGAGGTTTTGATTAAGCCCCACCATCATCTTCGATAGCGGCAGCACAAAGTAGGGCAGTGCCGAGGTCATATGGCCGATAAAGCTTGGCGCCGAGGTGTGCACGCTGTGAGCAATTAAGGTTTGCATCATCTGCTCGGCGTAATCGGACACAAAGCTCGGTGATGCGGGAATTTGGTGCGCCTGAAAATCTTTCTCGATTTCAGTTAAGGGTTTTTCGACGGCGACAATATTTTCTTTTAAGAACCCCATGAGATTTTCAGAGAGATTTTTTTCAATCTGACTCAAGGTCGAGTGGGGGGCTTCTGGCAAGGTGAAAATACGCAGTAATGCTGCTTCAGAGGCCGTTGCTTGTCGTGTCTGTTTAGATGTCATCAAGGTGCATCGCTTCACTGTGACCCGCTCCCTTATTGCTGGGGCGTGGTCAGTCAAAAATGGGAGCTCACTTTACTGTAAGCTTTATAACGCATCAAGCGGAAAAGTTAAATGGCCGTTGTTTATCAGGATAAAGGGATTGAGCCGATCCCGTTATCCTTTATTTGGCTTAGCGGGTGCGATTGGTGTTATATAGCGCGGCAATGCTTACCGAGGTGGAGTATAAATTATGTTTGGCGCTGGCCAACACTTGGTTCAGCGGCATCGCCCTTGGGGTGGTAGAAAAGAGCGCGCAAAAGCCATGATTGAGTAGCACATTGGCATCATCACTGACGCATCCTGCAATGGCAATCACCGGAATGTTCAGCTTATTGGCTTCACGAGCGACGCCCATGGGCGTTTTGCCATGCAGGGTTTGGCTGTCGAGGCGACCTTCACCAGTGATCACCAGATCGGCGCCCTTGAGCGCTTCGGCCAGATCGACCGTTTTCATTACGATATCGATACCGGGTTTGAGTTCACCCTTAAGGTAAGCCAGTACCGCAAAGCCCATGCCGCCAGCAGCGCCCGCTCCCGGGGTATTACGGTGTTCGGTTAACGTGGTTTTGGATGTGATATCGGCAAAATGGGCCAGCGCATTATCGAGGCGTTCAACCATAGTGTCAGTCGCGCCTTTTTGTGGGCCAAAGATAGCCGAGGCTCCCTTATCGCCACACAGTGGGTTGTTAACATCACAGGCGACTTCGATTTGACAGCTACCTAGCAGTGGATGCAATTGGCTGATATCGATAGAGTGCAGCGCTTCAAGCCCAGCGCCACCCACATTGATGGCTTGCCCATGTTTATCGAGCAGATTCACGCCAAGGGCTTGTAGCATTCCCGCGCCCGCATCATTGGTGGCACTGCCGCCTAAACCAATAATAATATGTTTTATGCCTGCATTTAGGGCGTGACATATCAGTTCGCCAGTGCCATAGCTGGTGGTTAACTGCGGGTTGCGCTGGCCAATAGGGACATGATGTAACCCAGAAGCCGAGGCCATCTCGATAACCGCCGTTTTGGTTTTATTAACACTTGCGCCAATATTTTTGGGACCCAAAATACCGTAGCGAGCCGTGACGGGCTCGCCCAGTGGCCCGATAACGGACAGTTCAATGATCTTGCCGTTTGTCGCATCAACCATAGATTGCACTGTACCTTCGCCGCCGTCCGCGACGGGAACTTTTACATAGTCTGCATTGGGGAGCACTTGGCGAAATCCGCGTTCGATTTCGGTGGCAACTTCCATGGCGCTCAAGCTTTCTTTATACGAATCGGGCGCAATGACTATCTTCATTGAAACATCCTGTGATCTAAAAATGGGAGTGACAAGCCGTGGGCGGAAAAGGGGGCGCACATCTTGCGTGATAAGCGGCATGGGTCTCGATTAATGGTTGAGGCCCATGCCGATGATTATTGTTTACAGCAGCACAAGACTCAGTAGATACACTAAAATCATTGCGGTTACGCCTTGAATTAAGGTGGCCATTGTCTGCGCTTTATAGGCTTGCTTAACGCTCATGCGGCTAAACTGGGTGACGACCCAAAAGAAGCTGTCGTTAGCATGAGACACTGTCATGGCGCCTGCACCAATGGCCATGACGGTCAACACTCGGCCCATCTCGCTTGCTAGACCAATATCGCCAAGCATAGGCGCGACCATCGCCGAGGTGGCCACTAAGGCGACGGTGGATGAACCTTGCGCCGACTTAAGCGCCGCAGCCACAATAAAGGGCATGAAAATGCCAATGCCCAGAGCCGACAATGAACTGCCAAGGAAGCTGCCAATTTCGGTGGCTTTTAATACTGCGCCAAATGCGCCGCCAGCACCGGTGATCAGCAAAATCGGCGCAGCGACAACTAAGCCATGGCTGATCCGCTCGCTAAATTCTTTGATGCGATTATCGCTCTTAAGTAATGCCAGCGACAACATGAGGCCAATCATCAAGGCGTTCACCGGTTGACCTAAGAAAGTGAGCACAGCAAAGAGGTTAGCATCGCCTAAAGGCTGTGACGGAAACTTAGCGATAGAGCCTAAACAGATTAACAGAATCGGCACGAAGATAGGCGCAAAGGCTTTGCTTGGGCTAGGCAGTTTACCGTAAGCGGCTTTTAAGCTATCGAAATCTTCGACACTCTCTTTAAGCTCTTGTGCGCCTTCACCGTCGGGTTCTACATGGGCAAAACGGTTGGCCCACAACATGCCGGCCAAGGCGGCAACGGCCGCGACGACAATACCGACACCAATCACCAATCCAAGATTTGATTCGAGGCCTAAATTCCCCGCCGCGGCGATAGGCCCAGGTGTTGGCGGCACAAAGGTATGGGTGGCATACAGGCCGGTGGCTAAGGCGACACTCATCGACACGCTTGAGACCTTCATGCGATTGGCCATCGATTGTTTCAGCGAGTTTAAGATCACAAAGCCTGAGTCACAAAAGACCGGTATCGAGACCAAGTAACCAATGATCGACATGGTGAGGGTGGGAAAGCGTTGCCCCAGCACCTTAATGACTACATCAGCCATGGTGATAGCCGCACCACTTTTTTCTAAGATGGTGCCAATAATGGTACCTAATACAATCACTAGGCCGATATAGCCTAAGATGCCACCAAAGCCAGAGGTGATGGTTTTGGCAATATCAGCACTTGGTAGCCCGTAGGCAAATGCAGCAATAAATGACGCGAGAATAAGGGTTAAAAACGGATGTAACTTAAATTTCGACGTGGCGATAACGATAAACGCGATCACGGCGAGCAAGATCAGTACGAGGCTCATAGGGTGTCCCTGTATTTGGGTTATATTTATTTGATTGTTCGAACAATGACCCGCTTAGTCAGCGCCACCTAAAGTGAGGGCTAAGGTATTTCAGGCTGCGACTATTATCCGCACAAAAGGATAATCAAGCTTCGGCAAACTTGATGAATTTTTAAGGGATTTATAAGCTTATTTTGTGCAATTGCACATATTTTGACGCTTTGGTGTGCTAGCTATGACCATATTGCGCTTTTTTGCTTGCGGCATTTTGTTGAGTTGTTTTTATTTCACTGATACGCAAATGTCGTGATCACATGGATATGAAAGAATGCAGGCCTTCGAATGAAGGTGTAGGCATTGTTTGGCTTATAGCATTTGCCGGAATAGGTTTTTTACATCGCTGATGGTAGCGTTAACCTTTATGGCAACCAATTGCCTGCCGCATGGCTTTCGTGCAGGTGCTTCTGTGACACGGTGAGTGAAGCCCAGCTTCGCGCTTACGAACGAGAGGCATGGATGCCGAACTGGCTTTTAGACATGGACGTTGTTCAAGTACAATCCCTGTAGGCTCTGCCGTGACATCCATGTCACGGAAGGTCACAACCGCACCTACACCCGAGTTCTTAATGACCTTACTAGTGTCACTCGGACAATCAAAAGTTAAATTGTTTTTGGACAAAAATCGTTTAGTGCTTAGGCTCTAAATTATACGATTCACATTATCATTAGTAATGACGCTCTTAAGAAAGCAGGCTTCTGTTCATTAAGAGATGGATGGATCGCAGTTCACTCTCGAAACCAAGAAGCTAACCAGAAAGTTTAGGTTAGGCGTTCTAAATGAACCGCCCTCGGCTCTGGCATCCTGCTTTGCCCTACCTCCTAAATCCATTTAGTCGTGTGCGGAGCCGCATGCAGGGTGGTGTGGGGGTTGGAGGTTAGATACCTCCGGCTACCGATTAAATGCATTAGCAGACAAGACGTTTTGGATACCTGATGCCATTTACAATCCATGTTTTCTGGGTGCTATTCCATGTCGTCATATAACTTATTAGACACCCTTCACTATGGACAACACCACCCCCAGTCGTGATTGAACTTGCAGAAAGCCAAGCACTATCACCATATGACGTAATAGTTCCTTGTGTTGTTGTGGTGCTTGGCATGCTGAAAGTACCACCGCCCCATCTGAACTGAAAAGCTCTTACTCCACCGCCCATGTCCATTGCGTTAAGCGGCGGACCGCTATCCAGTATTACTTCACGAATATCCTTTCCGATGTACTTCTTCATATGAGTTGATACACAGCCCGACAGGAGAAGTAGCAGTGTGATTGCGAGTATCGTTCTCATGGTTCCACTCCGTGAATTTAACGCTTGGCTTTGCGGCGCGCAGCGTAGGTGTGTCCGCCAACAGCCACTGGTTATGTGATGGTAGCTCAATTTGGCAGCCCCTCGAACTTTGGCACTTCCCCTAACTCTCCAACCCAAGCAGCTTTGCTGGATGAAAAGATGTGCGCTGTTGGCGACATAGAGATTTCAGTGTCCAAACACCCTGCCGGAACGACGAGTAAACCTGCGATCTGAGTGCTCGGCAACGCTGAGCCACACAGTTTACAAAAACTTTTGCTATGACGAGTGCCTGGAAGCGTAAAGGAGGTCACAGCATCTACACCCGACCGCCAGACCAATTTAGCTGACTGTGAGAATAGATTTGCCGCATGAGCCGAACCCGTATCTTTTTGGCAATGCTGGCAATGACACAGGTAAAAGCTATCGAACTCACCTTTTACCTCAAAGCTCACGGTGCCACACAGACAAGAACCAATATGATCAGTCATCAGAATCCCTTCCATGGCCTGTGGATAAAACACACATAACGTTTTAGTATTTATGCGTTGCGTTGTCTGCAAGGCATAAATCGCTTATTGGACTTGGCCGCTGCCACATCCATGTATTTGGTATGCATTATGCTATAGGAGTTTGCTTTTATGTGGTAGTCGTTTTTTTGAGCTGAGGTAAGGTTATCAATTGGTCTTCTTTAGTATTTTTATATTTCATTAGCGCCTCTTGACGGCAAATACTCGTGATTAACCGTGCTTTTTAGACCATTCATACCACTAAGGCCGCAGGCCTTTGCCTCACTGATGTTCATAGCAAGGTCTTACTGAATCTACGGATACTTATCGAGCACTAATCTGTGTTTTTCACTTTTTTCTCTCGCAACTCACACCAGATGAAGTTAAATCGAAGAGACGATGAGTACAGGTGTAAGCGCGGTTTTGGCCCTTGGCGGCATGGATGCTGCCGTGGAGCGTATAGGGATATATTCACAGCGAGCCAAAAGAGCGCTTGCACACTCCCCGCCGGACAGGCGTTAGGTAGCAGCGAAGGTGTGACCTTCTAACACACCCAACAAATAAGATGCGGCCAAATGCTACTAAAGTTAATCCCCAAAATGCCAAACCTTCATTTCAAGGCCACCACACTTTGGGGCAAAACTGAGTTAGCTTTCTACTCGCCATTCACACCAAATGTAGTCAAATCGAAGAGATGAAATAATCCTGTGTAGATACAACTGCGGACGTTGATGGCAGGGATGCCATCGTCGAGCCTCCACGGATGGCTCACAACGATATCCCTATTTAAAAGCCAGTTCGACAAAATATATCCATATACAAAAGCCAGTTCGACATCCCTGTCTCTCGTTCACGAGTATATGGCTGTCGCCAAGCTCACCCTGTCTCTCGTTCGTGGGCTCGAAACTACGCTTCACTCACCGAGCCAAAAGAGCGCTTGCACATAAGGTCGTTCTTTCACATCCATGTGATCACGACATTTGCGCATCCATGCACTGCACCTGCGGCAGGCTATTAATTGCCATTAAGGCGCGTCTTCAAAGCACATCAATAAATGAAAATTCAGCATAACGCAGCTCAAGTAAACTTAAAAAAGCTAAAGCTTCATTTCAATATCCACCTTCTTCACGTTGCACGGGTTGCTAAATAATGACTTCACTGGCATGACAGCGTAAAATCACGCCTCATTATTGCTGTGCAGGCCTTGTGTCGTATCAGCCTTGTTTTGCTTAGTCACCGTTAAGATGTCAATAATTTATGCACCAAGCTCCTATCCAAGCTCCTGTAGATCAGGCTCAGCATTGTTTTACCGCGTTTAAATCGCCAATCGATAGTTATCAACTACCCGAGCGTTTTACCTTTCCGTTTTATTATGAGCCGCACCCTTTGTGCGTTTTGGCGGCAGAGGAGCTACAAGCTTATCTGAGTAGCCAAACGGATTGGCAACATAACTTTGGCTTAGGCAGCGATACCAATAATGTTATCGGTAAGATGTTTGGTGTGCTGTTAGTGCGCAACAAGAGCGGTGAGATTGGTTACTTGGCGGCATTTTCTGGCAAATTGGCTGAGCAAAACCTTATCGATGGTTTTGTGCCGCCAGTCTTTGATATGTTGACTAAAGACAGCTTCTTTCATGCTGAGCAACAGGCGATTAATCAGCTGACCTGTGAGTTAACACAGCTTGAGGCCTCGACAGAGTTATCGAGATTGAGAGAGCAGTTAGCCACATTAATGCAACAGGCTGATGATGAGCTTGAAGCGATGCGCGCGGCTATTATCGAAGGGCGCAAAGCGCGCAAATTAACGCGCGCTCAGGCGGAAGCTGAGTTAGGCCCAGAGCCGTTAGCCGCGTTAAATGTGCAATTGGGCAAAGAGAGTGTGGATGAAAAGCACCAGCTAAAAGCGATAAAGCAGCATTGGGATAGCCTCATTGCAGCGGCGAGCGCCTCGTTACAATTGTTAGAGACCGAGATTGAATCACTTAAAACGCGGCGGGCAAAGCAGTCTAACGCCTTGCAGCAAAAACTGTTCGCTCAGTATCGCTTTTTGAATCAAGCGGGTGAGCTGCAAGATCTTAATCAGATCTTTAACGATGCGCCCAATCAGCTGCCGCCAGCGGGGGCCGGTGAGTGCGCCGCGCCTAAGTTACTACAATACGCTTTTGCCCAGCAGTTAACGCCACTGGCGATAGCCGAGTTTTGGTGGGGCGCCTCACCAAAGTCAGAGGTGAAGCAACATAAGCAGTTTTATGGTGCTTGCCATGGTAAATGCCAACCGATCTTAGGCCATATGCTTAAAGGCATCGAGATGGATGACAATCCATTATTGAATAACCCGGCTGAAGGTAAAACTATCGATATCTTGTATCAAGATGAGGCGATAGCGGTGATCAACAAGCCGGCTGAGTTTTTGTCGGTGCCGGGCAAAAATATTACCGATTCAGTTTATGCGCGCATGAAGCAGTTGTTTCCCACGGCGACGGGGCCTTTGATCGTGCATCGTTTGGATATGTCGACCTCGGGCCTAATGGTTATAGCCTTAAGCAAAGAGGCCAACAGGGCGCTGGTGCAGCAGTTTATTGGCCGCACGGTTGAGAAACGCTATGTGGCGAAACTGGCGGGGATTGTCGCAGGCGAGCAGGGCGAGATTAACTTGCCACTGCGAGTCGACCTTGACGACAGGCCGCGCCAGCTGGTCTGTTTTGAACATGGTAAACAGGCGCACACCCTGTGGCAGGTCAAGGCGCGAGACGATAACCACACTTGGCTATACCTCTATCCCCAAACTGGCCGTACTCATCAGTTGCGGGTGCATTGTGCCCATGTTGATGGACTTAATCTGCCGATTATTGGTGATGATCTATACGGCACTAAAGCGGACCGATTACATTTACATGCGCAGAAGTTAGTGCTTAATCACCCTACAACACAGGTGCGGATGACCTTTGAGGCTGAGCCTGCATTTTAGGGTTAACGCATAGCGGTTAGCGCCATCAACTTGAGACCCCATCATCCTGAATCTCCCAGCCCCTGAAGCTTAGGTGCGCGAGGTGAATAGCGCTTGACCCAGATAGAGCTGCAGTAAGCCGTTAAGGTTACTCAGCTCGACGCCTGTTATCTGACTTATTTTGTCGAGCCGATAGCGCAGGGTATTGCGATGAATATACAACTGCTTAGCGCAGGCACCTTGATCGCCAAAATGGTTTAGGTAGGCGGCGAGGGTTTTTTGCAGTTGTTGGTTATTGTCTTGGTCGACCAGCTTTTGAAAAGGGGTGAGCAGTTGCTGACCGCGCCAATCCTGTTGCAGCCCAGATAACATTACCAGCAGTGCATAATCTTCAAATAGGTATTTATGGCGTGTAGGGTGCATCTGCATGCCAAATTTTAGGGTCTCTTTGGCGGTTTGGTAGGAGCGGTGAATATCTTCTGGACGAGGAAAATAATGCCCCAAGGCGATATTAAGCTGGGCGCTCATCTCTGGCGGTATACGCTTGAGCAGTTGGTCGATACGCTGGCTTTCAAGTTCGGCGCGCCACTGTTTTCCATCGAGAAAGGCGGGTTTGAGGATCACCAGTTCTGTCATCGAGGTCATGGCGATAAGGTTGCCGCGTGAGGGGGTTTCTAATAGGTTTAGTACCTGTTTCAGTAGCGATTTAGCACTCGATTCAGTGCTGTCCTCTTGCACTTGAATGACGGCCGCGACCCGGGGCATGGTTAAATCTATGCCCAAACGTTGGGCTCTGTCGCTCAGTTGCCCTAGCTGCTGATATTCGCCCTTAATCAGTTGCAGAATAAACTCTTCCTGCTGGCGGTTTTGCCATTGAGCAAGCTCGATAGAGTTGGCTTGCTCGACAATCATCTCGGCGCTCATCTTAAGCAATTTACCAAAGGCCATCAGGGTTTCGGGCTCGCCGGTAATGCCAATCACTCCGATGATCTCACCTTGGTAGTGCAGGGGTAAATTGATGCCAGGTTTTACCCCTTGTAGGCTAGCCGTGGTGCCGTGATTAATCTTAACGGTGCGATTTTGGCTAATGGCGAGCAAGGCACCTTCGTGGACAGAACCAATACGATTGTTGTCACCAGAGCCTAATATAACCCCTTGGTTATTCATCACATTAATATTGTGGCCGATAATCACCATGGTGCGATCGACAATCTGTTGTGCGAGCGGCGAGTTTAAAAGGTACACAGAATTATTACGCGGTTATGGTTTTACATGAGCTTACGGTAAATTGGTGAGTGGCACTAGATCTGCACCGCACTTTTGTTAATTGCTGTGGTGTCGGGCATAAAAAAACCCGCTAATTAAGCGGGTTTTTTATATGAAGCGATAACACTTATAGCTTATAGCTCATGCTTAACATCACCAAATGGGCGGTGTAATCATGGCTGTTGCTACCAAAGCTGACCACATTCCAAATACCATCGGGAGCGATGCTATTGCCTGGGTCATTGTCTTGATAGTTTTCCATCTTGTAATCAAGACGCAGGGCCATTTTTTCGGTGGCCTGATATTGACCATAGACATTGACGTTGTGCACTTTGGCAAAGTAATCGCCATAGTCACCGCTTATGCCTTGAGTGACTTGGGTATTACTGCTTGAATCTGAATAGGTGTAATCTACGCCTAGACGCAGTTTATTTTCTAACAGATTGTTATAGCTAAAGCCCGCACCCACCACATCGACTTGATCTTCGATTTGGCTAAACCAGTTAGCGGCACCAAAGTTGGTGCTACCTGACTGATCCGAATCGATATTTTGACGATTATAGAAAGCGTTAACCATCATGTCGTCGGTGATCAAGTAACTGGCATTGATATCGTAACTAAGATCGGTCGATTCAGTTAAGCCAATCTGGGTGTCGTTGTAATCATCCAGAGCGTAGCGTGCACCTAGATCGATAGTCAGCGCATCGATAGGCGTGTGGCTCACACGAGCCTCGACCATGCTGCGTTTGCGATCAGCTAAGTTGTACTTACGTAGTAGGTCGTTCGACTCGCTTGAAGTCCACTGTGATGCTTGATACTCAGAACCATCACGTTCGCCATAGCTGCCCTTGATCCACATATCCCAGTTGTTAAATGCACTGATATGGAACTTAGTCCAAAGTGTATTTTCATCTGTGGTTTCACGATCTTGGTAGCTACGCTCATCACGACGGTAATCGTAACCCGCATCGAGCTTCATGCCGCGGCTGATACGAAAATCAGCGCCCAATTTACCGCGATGGGTGGTAATATCATAGGGCGTGTTGTAAGCCACTTTACCGCTAGTCGAGTCGATGCTGATCTGCGTCCACTGCTCAATCTCGGTTTGATTATCACGGTCGCTGTAGTCGTAGCTGGCATTCACACGCACAGTACGATTTAAGCGCGACACCACTTTAAGATTAGCGCCACTCATATCGACCTGCGCATCCAATGACTCTGCAGGTAATTGATAACCATAGCCTGAGGTGACAAAGGCTTGATCTTGGGTCATTTGACCATAGTGAACGCGGCCACTCATCACGGTTTGCCCTAGGTGATATTGGCCTAGTAACGAGACCGTATGGGCTTCGTTGTCAGGGTCAAGCGCCATAGTGCCTTGGGTCTGCGCCCCAAAAGTTGGGTTGAACGCGTTATCAAACGTCAGTTGGCTATATTGGTTTTTAAAGCTCGAACCTGAATAGTTGAGCGCGGTAAACCAATTATCGCCTTTGAGTTTAATGCCGGCCTCAAGGTTATCAGTGGTGTGATCAACGGGTTCAGCGAGCATCATCGACTGATTAAAGAAGCTGCCAGATGCTGACTTTAGCCCGGTTTTATCTTCACGCTGATACTTGATGTAAGCGCTCCATAACTCTTCACCTTGATAGCTCAGCCCAAGTCCTGCGCGCTTACGTTTAAGCGACAACTCTTGCGGCGTTAAGCTGGCGTTAAGCTGGCTCATCTCTTGGCTTGACCCGGCGGTTTGCCAGTTATTAGGCAAGGTTAAATCGCCGCCACCAATACCTTGGTAAGGGGTCATGGCACTGTCGGTTTTGTAGGTCGCAATTTGACGATAATTCAAATTGAGGTTGTACTGGGCAACTTTGCCAGCATTCACCTCTAAACGACCATTTTCCATGCCTAAGTCTTGTGCTTCGACAGAGGCGCGGTAGCCCGATGTACCGACGTAATTCACATCGGCATCGACTTTACCGGCAAACTCGTTTTCTGCGGCAAAGGCATTGGCAGAGCGGATATCATCGCTGTCGTTATAGCCGACGCCCGCACCAACCGTGCCCGATACGCCAGTTTCAATGTCACAGCGCTTACATTCCCACTTGTCTAGCTGCACCTTGCTGGTGTTGGCCTGTTGAATATTATAGCCATCGGCGAGCACGATATTGGGCACAAACACACTGGCGTTAGCGATGAGGGCGAGCGTGACTAAATTTAAGTTAAATTTCATGTTGTCGTCTCCTTAGCGCTGAAACAGCTTGCCAGATGGATGGTTTGAACCATGGATCTGACTGTGGCAGTTTAAGCAGCTGCGACCACCGGTGAAGGCATTTGTGCCCACTTCAGAACCCAGTTCAGTGTTACCCATGTAGGCGTTACTGGCGTGACCATCGCTAGCATGACATTGCTGACATAGCTGTGGTGCACGGGTCTTGAGCATCCCTTCGTTTACGCTGCCGTGTGGGTTATGGCACGCAACGCAATCTTCAGTTACGGGTGCATGTTCCCACAGCTTTGGGCCGCGTTTTTCGGCGTGGCATGAGTAGCAGGTTTCATTGACACTTGGCTTGACCAGATCCGCATCAGACACGCTACCGTGAGGATTATGACAATCGCTACACACCATTTGATCCCATTTCATTGGGTGGCTTGAGCGTTTATGCATATCCGCTTTTTGCTTAGTGTGGCAGCTTGTACATACTTCCATTTCAGTGCTTTTTGATAGCACAGGATCTTTGGCGGTATGCACTGAGTGACATGAGGCACAAGCTACATCGGCATTGTCATGATGACCGCCATTCCATGACATACGCTTATCGTCTTGGTGGCAGCTTAAACAGACACTGTTTTGCTTTTCAGCAGACAAGCTAGAGGTAGGACCGAAATCGATCATTGGCTCTTTGCCGCCCTTGTTATGTTTACCCATTGGGCCGTGGCATGATTCACATTGCAGGCCCGCCATGGGGCTTTTGCTTGAATCAATTGCGCCATGGACACCTTTGAACAGATCCATCACTTTTTCAGACTTGCGGTGACACATTAAGCAAGAGTCGGCGCCTTTAGGTGAATAGTGACCTTCGGCGAACTTCTTGTCCAAGGTGGCTTCCACTTCATCCGGTGTCATGCTGGCGTCCCACTTGGCAGCGTAGGTTGCTTGACTGGCGCCAAACGAGAGCAGCGCAGCAGCAATCATTGCTGGTATAAAGCGGGTTAATTTATTGGTGATTTTCATAATAGACTTCCTAATTTGCACAAATGGTAGCGAAAATGGGGGAGAGGGCTCCCCCGTTTTTCATATTGAGATGAGCAAATTACATCTTCACAGCCGTGTGGTCGTCGATAACCGGTGCGTGGCAGTAGAAACAGGTTTCTAGTTGCGCGGCATCGTTAGCTTCTTGGTAGCTGGCATTAACTTTAGCGCCTTGGCCTTCGACGTGATTCTTAAACTTGTCACCGCTGTAGCTGTGACATGAGTAACACGTTGCGGCGATAGGCGTGGTGTATTGGCCTGCCTCTGTTGCTAATGCGCCTTTTTTCTTGAAGGCTTGAGTATTAAAGTCGTTATGGCATGAGCTGCAGTTCATGCCATTAATCGCGGCATAATCGCCATGGCTATGGGTTTTATGCAGTTTCATCTCTAGCGCGCCTTTGTTAGCGCCGCTTGCATAGGTGCCATCTGGCGTATGACAAGTGACACAGGCATCGACACCCGTAACGATTTCACCATTAAGCTCACGGCCTAACTGCTCTGACATGACAAAACCTGCATGATGACCTTTATGGATCTCGAAGGTTTCACCATGACAGCTTTCACAGCCAGCAAAATTAACCGAGTTGATGTGGCGTGTGCTTGGGGCTTCACCCGATAAGGTACCGTGGGTTAGCTCAGCCTTCATGCTGGTCGTTGCAGCATCTTCGGCACATTCAACAAGTTTGCCTTGTGCTGTACACATCTCTAAACCAATAATACTAAAGGCGGTATCAGTGTCAGTACCTGCTACGCCAAAAGGTAGTGGGCCAGTGTTAACAACCAATGCACCATCAACGATTTGAGCGCCGCCGTTAAGCGCACCGCTGTTAACAAGATCGATAGCGACTTTCTTTTGGCCATTTCCTGGGCTTGGGTTGTAACCCATAATGGGGAAGTTAGGCCCGACATTGGTGATGCTTTCGAGTCGTTTAACTTTAGGCAGGATACTGCTGACATCCAACGTGTTACCTGCTTCATCAGAGAAGCTGATGGTGATGTTAGCACTCATATCCGCTGGTACAGCAGTTAGGGTTGCGTTCATACCGACTAAATCGATAAGGGCACGTTTTTGAATGGCATCGGCAGTGTGAATTTCTTCAGTCCAGCTGGCATTATGACAAGCAATACAGTTGCTGTTGTCATCTTGCTGTGAATGGCCTTTGCCGGCGATAAAGTCGACATTGACGTGACAGCTAGTACAGGTTTCCATGGTAGGTACCCGTGACCAGTTACCCCATTCACTTAGCTCGTCGCTGCCTTCTTCAGGAGCCACGTGACAAGTTTGGCAGTTGTCTTGAACTATGTTATGAGCCGTTTCGGCGCTTTTATCCATCTCTTTACCGTACATTTTGGCGTTATTGTGTACGTTATGAATTAAATGGTTATAAGCAACTTGCGGCTTACCTTTTTCATCTGCCATTTCTTGGGTATGACAAGATGCACAAGTTTCTGAAGAGGTATAACTGTGGTAAATTTTTTGTCCTTTAGTGTGACATGAGTTACAGCTTTGCGTTGCGACGACATCTTTAGTATACAGCGCCTCATAGCCTTCACCTGAGAAATCTTTAGAGATTTCCGTACGAGGTACAAGTGTTTCACCATCTTGTAGCGTCGAAGCACTGGCAATAATGTTGTAGCGTTGAGTAAGCTCAGGATTATAGCCTTCTAGCGGAATTGTGAAGCTGTAGTTACCGTTCTTCAGATCTACAGGCGTTAACTTGTCTTCAGCACTTCGGGGAGAGCTATAAGTTTCTTGCCATTGGGCACTGTTACCCGCACCAGTAGCGCCCTGGGGGATAAGTTGAACCACTTTTTTTACTTCAAGATCTTTAAGACCAACAATGGGCAAATCTTCTTCGTTGGTGGCAAATACGGTCACCGTTGGGATGCCGTTGTCATAGGTGACGCTTTTCACGTCTAGGTTAAGTGTATTGATTGCTGGCGCAGCTGGACCACCAGGGTTACCTGGATTGCCGTTGTCACCATCGCTGCCGCCACAACCACTAAGAGCCATAGAGACTGCACCTGCTGCCAGAAGCAGCTTAAACTTATTATTTTGTACGTTCATCATATTTTCCCTGCATAGGTTTGGCATCGTCTTAAGTGCATGGTCAGTTTTCTGAACCGTTCTCATTATAAGTAGTGCAACCTAAGTCAATGCTGGAAATAGAAATCCCCACCGAAATCGTAACGTAACAAGCGGCTAAAATCTGCCGAACATAGTCTAATGTGTGACCGAGATCTTTCTATTTCTAAAGAGGTAGTTAGATTGGAAGCTAAAGCATGAGGGTGAACAAAAAAACAGGCGTATTACATTAGCTTAACGCAATTGTTTGCATTGTTATTATATTGTTTTACTGAAAAAACAAAGGGAGGCAAAGCCTCCCTTTGGGGTGTTATTGAAGTTAACTCATCACTTAGGGATGAATCATTATCTCAATATTAGTTACCGTGAATTGTCATGATATTTGCTGGTGTATGACATGTCTGGCAAGTCTCTGCTGCACGAGCGTTGACGTCGACCGCATTTACACCGTCTAAAATACCACCGTTGGTTTCGATGTGAGATTTGGCCGCATCATTTAGGTATTTCTGGTGGCAACTTAAGCAAGTCCCTGCATCGGATGAAACCCAAATGCCAGCTTTTTCTTTCGTGTCAAGATTTGGATAGTTCCAAACACGCTCTGGGGCGCGACCCAATTCGATGCCATCGTCTGTGTGACAAGTCTTACAATCTGTCTTCATCACAGTTTCAGAACCAACACCGGCATACTTGAGGTAGTGGCCATCTGCATGGTGCGCTTTATAAGCAAAGCTAGTCGCTTTGTCATACACGCCTGAACCTCTAACTGACTCTTTAGTTGATTTATCAGAGGTGTGACAAGTTTGGCAGTTAACGCCATTGTCGTAATGGTAAATCTCTTGGTTATGACAGCCCTGACACTTAGTTGCATCGATAATGTCACGGCGCATCGCTGCTTTAGCATCTGCTTCTACACCAGTTCCAGACCAGACAAAGCGATAAGGGTCATCTTTAACTTCCACTGAGCGTGTCTTATCAGAACACTCAGTCATCGCAATTTCAGCAACACCGTAACCGCCATTGTTAAAGCAGACTTCTATCGCAGACCACAGCTCAAATGTCTTACCTGTCGCATCGACTGGCATATCGAAATTATTGCCCACGATAGTGAAGGTCTTAGTAGTTGCGTCGTAGGTACCTTCGCTAAGCTTTACACGACGGTCGCTGTAAGATGCCTCAGTATATGCAGGGAAATCTTTATCGCTATCCCAAGCCACAACGACTCGAGTACCTTGATTGATAAATTCTCCCGCAATTGCTGCGCCATCAGCATCAAGTACTTGAACGTCGAAGCGGAACTTGCCCGCATCGGTTAAACCAATGTTACTGAAGTTAACGCTCATTGCTGTAGCATCGTTGTAGGCTTTCAGTACATCACCGTGACGTTTGAGTGCACTACCAGTTCCGCCGTAAGGTTCAGTACTATTGTGACAAGCGACACAATCAGCGCTGCCATGGTGAGCAGAAGGTTTCTCTGAGTGACAAGCAATACAAGCAGTATTGCTTAAATCAGCTTTAAACAGATCGGCATTGGCTGGTGCATTGTCACCTTCCACGTGACAAGAACTACAGTCAGCTGCCGGCTTTTGCGGGAACATCACCTTACCATAGTCATGCACAGAGCCTTTATAACCAATTATTTTGTATGGTGCTGGTACTTCGACACCATCTGCATCATAGGTGTGGCGCTCATTGCCTCTATGAATAGCATGAATCATATAGGTAAAGTCGACACTGTTACCTGATTCAGGATCGCCCGATGTGGCAGTATGACAAGAGGCACAGTTTTCGATGTTAATACGGCGGCCGCCATGTAGCTCAAGACTCTCTGGCTGGTGGCAGGTATAGCAGGTTTCGATTGAAACCACATCGCGACTCTGGATCCCTTCGGTTAAGCCTGTTGAAGGTTGCCAGTCAAAGTTTGCATTAGCTGCAAGGGGACTTAGTTCAAGCTCTAAGGTGGCACGCTGAGTGTAGTCGGCATTATAAGTGACTGCGACAGGGGTAGTCACATCAGCAATATTCTGTTGGAAGGTGTAACTATAGGTACCGTCGCCATTATCGACAAAACAGGTGTCACATTTAGCTGCTTGTTCAACATTTGCTTGGAACTGTGTTGTTGGGTTGATGTTGGTTTCGCCGTCAGGGATCCAATCTGGATTAGGCGCTTTTTCTGCGTTGATATAAGCTTGCCATTGGTAACCGCGATCGGCTTCGATTGCCTCTTCACCTTCTCCAGTAGTTTCAATAACGTGAGTTAATTGTGCAATACCAAATCGTAAGTCGTGATCTTTGGTTAATCCTAGGATAGCGACGCCATTGTCATTTTCGAGTTTAAAATCAACTGTGACGCTACCAGCATCGACAGTGGCATTAGTAAATACTGCATTAATGCTTTTAGCTGTATCGATTTTGACGCCAATAACGCCGTCTTTTCCGTCTTCACCATCTTTACCGTCGCTGCCGCAACCAGAAAGTGCTAAAGAAAGAAGCCCTGCACCTAATACAGCTTTGGTCGCCGCATTAAAATTGAACTTTTTCATCATGATTATTCCCTGCAATAGTTTTAATCATCACTATTGAGTTGTTCTGTTTTAAAAACAGGTCTCACAATTGAGAACAGTTTCTATTTATAAATTTGTAAAACACTCAATTAGTGTGTGGAATTAAATTTCCACCTCTAAGGCTATCTAAGCTGCGGCGATTTAGCAGTTGTTTTAATTGCTTTATGTGATTGAGATCTGACTATTTCTTTAGAGGTAGTCGAATTGGATTAGATAAATGGAAGATGCAGAATTAAACCCTGACAAAAAGCAAAAAATTAACAGTCCCCCTGTATATGTAAATGCCGCTGTGTGAATGCTATCGTATTGTAGTCTCTTTTTTTTACGCTTATTTTGCCGCTTGTTTTGTGGCCAACCTAGTTCACAGTTACAGCTGCAGCTATTTGATGCTTGCCATTGATTAACAAGCAATAAAAAAGGAGGGCAAGCCTCCTTTGTGGATTTAATCTCTTTTTTAGCCTGAATCAGCTAGCACACTTAATCGCTAAGGTATTGGCTTTAGCCGCTAAGGAGTTCCCTCGCGGCTAACTCATTAGACTAAATTATTACACTAGCCACCGTGGATTGAGCGCAATTGCGTGGGGGTGTGGCAGGTCGAACAGGCTTCGGCCGCTCGGGTTCTGACATCATCCACGCTAGTACCATCGAGAATCCCGCCATTGGTTTCGATATGGCTGGCGCCAGCTTCACTGAGGTATTTCTGGTGACAACTTAAACAGGTACCAGCATCTGATGATACCCAGATATCGGCTCCTGTAGTGGTGTCGCCATAGCGCCATACGCGCTCACTTGCGCGGCCCAGTGCAATACCGTTGTCGGTATGACAGGTACTGCAATCGGTTTTTAAGACAGTGCCCGATTGCACTCCGGCATATTTGAGATAGTGACCTGGCGCCTCATGAGCCTTAAAAGCATAGCTAGTGGATTTTTGGCCACCTGGATAGTCACTGTCAGAACGGGTCGTTTTATCAGCGGTATGACAAGTCTGACAATTGTAGCCGTTGTTATAGTGATGATTTTCTTGATTATGGCAGCCCTGACATTTAGCACTGTCGATAATACTGCGGCGCATGGCCGTTTGTGCGTTAGCATCGAGGCCTGAGCCTGCCCAGACAAACTGATAAGGCGGCTCTTTAACGGCAACGCTGCGGGTGTTATCGCTACAAGCTGTCATGACCACTTGGGCCACGCCATAGCCGCCATTGTTAAAGCAGACCTCAATGGTTGACCATAACTCGAAGGTTTTACCATCAGCATCAGCAGGTATATCAAAGTTGCTGCCAATAAGAGTGTAAGTCATCGTGGCGGCATTATAGGTGCCTTCAGATAAACGTATGCGGCGCTCGCGATAAGAGGCATCCTCATAAGCGGGGTAATCCTTATCGGTATCCCACGCGACCACGACTCGGGTACTTTGGTCGACAAACTCGCTGGCAATAGGTGCGCCACTGGCATCGGTTACTTGTACATCAAACGTCAGTTTACCGTTGGCATCGAGCCCGATATTACTAAAGCTGACGCCCATGGCTTCCGCGTCAACATACGCTTGTAATACGTCACCATGGCGTTTTTCCGCATTGCCTGTACCAGGGTACGTATTGGTGGCGTTATGGCAGGCCATACAGTTGGTATCAGTATGATTTTGTGAGGGCTTTTCGCTGTGACAGGCGACACATGCCGTGTTGCTCAGATCGGCTTTAAACAGATCCGCATTCGCCGGAGCGCCAGCGCCTTCAACATGGCATGAGGCACAATCTGCCGCAGGCTTTTGCGGGAAGGTGACTTTGCCATAGTCGTGTAAACTACCGCCATAACCCACAATCTTATAAGGGGCTGGTACTAATCCATCAGGGGTGCTGATTTGTCTGTCTTGCCCTCTGTGAATGGCATGGATCATGAAGGTAAAGTCGACGCTGTTACCGCTTTCAGGATCGCCTGAAGTTGATGTATGGCAACTGGCGCAGTTTTCTAATGCGATGCGTCGACCGCCATGCAGTGCCAAGCTTTCTGCCTGATGACAGGTATAACAGGTGTCGATAGTCACCACATTACGGGTTTGAATATCGTCGGTGGCGCCACTTGAGGGCTGCCAATCGTGATGGGCATTGGCCGTTGCTTGATCAAGTTTTAATTCTAACGTCACTCTATGGGTATTGTCGGCGCCATAAGTAATCGTCAGCGGCTCGGTTACATTGGCGATATTTTGTTGGAAAGTGTAGCGATAACTACCATCGAGGTTGTCGACAAGGCAATCTTCACAGTTGCTGGCGGCTTCGACATTGGCTTGATATTGTGGCGATGGGTTTAGCCCAGCAGCATCATCTGGCAGTGTGCCCGGTTGTTTCAAGGTATTAATATAGGCCTGCCATTGCAAACCCCTATCATAAACCTCACCCTCGATTGTCTCTGTGACAGGTGCCAGTTGCGCGATACCAAAACGGATATCGTAGTCTTTGTTAAGGCCCAGCACTGCAACGCCATTGGCGTTTTCTAATCTAAAGTCAACGCTGACGATACCATCGGCAATCGAGGCTTGGGTAAATTCAGCCATGATGGTCGATGTTGAATCAATATTGACACTAATAGGGCCATCTACGCCATCTTTGCCATCGTCTCCGTCACTGCCGCAACCGATTAATAACGTGCTACACGCCAGAGCGATAACGCTCCATGGGGTACCTTTTGCTTTTATATCCATAATTATGCGTTCCATAAATAGTGCGTTTCAAAAGTCACTAACAAGATGTGCACGAGGGAGTACCTAGTGCACATCGTCATTATTTGATCGGGTGAACCTTGAGTACATCGGCGCTTGCGCCCTGACCGTGACAGGTGGTGCAGCTTTCTGTTCCGGCGTTGGCATCGGCTAAGGAACCCTTAAATACGGCGCCTTGTTGCACCATATGGTTGGTAGCGCTATCACTGGCGTGGCAATCGCTGCAGATGGCGGCGGTAGGGCTGGTGTACAAATCGCCCGCGATAGCCAGTGGTTTTACGCCCGCATACAGTGGCAATGCTGCGGTTAATACGCCAGCTTGTTGGCTATGACACTGCGCACAATTACCTAAGTTTCCAGGATAGTTAATCGACTCATAACCTTCACGTTGGCCACTATGTATCCCATGCACTAGGTGCTTGTAATCGGCGGTGGCGGTAGAGGGGTTATCGGTGGCATCGGCAACCATATTAGGGTTATGACACAGCTGACATTGTCCTTCTAAATCATTGCGTGAACCGTGGAAATTAAGTTGTTGATCGCCATGACAACTCTCACAAGTGTCATTAGTGACCACGACTCGTCGACCGCTATCGCTTAGTGCTTGTGCGCTAAAGAATTGGTGGCTCGACTTGATGTTAACTTCACTGTTTGTGGTGTCACTACAGTCGCCTAATACGCCATTGGCGGCGCAAACTTTGCCTTGTATGGCTAAGGCGCCTAAATCCATCTCAGTGCCAGCTGGAACCGTGACGCCAGTAATTTGATAACTATAGTTGCCATTACTACCAGCGATGGGGGCTTCCTCTTGCAAGCGGATGGAGCGTGGCGAACGTGTCGCGTAATCGAAACTGGTTCCCCAATTAGCGTATACACGTAGATCGGCGACAAAGTTAAGATTGTTGGCACTGTCTGTATAGATCTGACCTGATGCGGGGTTACGTAAACTCAAGGTAAAGGAGACAGTGTCGCCACTGAGTGATGCTGATGTGATGCTGGCTGCAAACTGGCCTAGGGCCTCATCATTACCACCGTCGTTGTGCACATTGGCTGTCCAATCTGGGTTGTGGCAGGCGATACAGTTGGCATTGTCTGCTTGAGCCGGATGTCCTTGGCCTGCTTTAAAGTCGATATTGTTGTGGCAAGCACCGCAAGCCTCCATGGTCGGAACCCGAGCCCAATTATGGTTTTCACTTAAGGTATCATCAGCCACATGGCATGTTTGGCAGTTAGCCAAAGAACCAGGAAAGCCCGATAAGTGTTTGGTGTGTACCATCTGTGGGAAAATATTGTCAGGATTGCTGACTCTATCGGCGTTATGACAAGTGACGCAGGTTTCTATTTGGTTGTAGTTACTACCATGAAAGGCTAAGTCATTATGGCAGCTATTACAGGTAGCAATGGTCACGATATTGCGGGTGTAAGCGGGCTCTGCACTTTGCCCTGTAGTGGGGGCTTGCCAATCAAGATGTTGATTGGTCACGGGAAGGGCTGTGCCATCGGCTAGGCTATCACCGCCTATTTTTATGACGATTCGTTGAGTCGCCCCTGCTTGGTAACTAATGTCATTCATGCCATCAAATGGGGCATCGAAGGTATAGCTGTAGTCGCCATTTTTATAGTCGACATAATCCCCAGTACACCTAGCAGGGCAGTTTTGTGAGGTAAAAAACTGCCATTGTGAGCTATTGCCGGCGTTAGTGTAACCTTGGGGCAGCAACTGCGCAGCAATAAATGTTGCGCTTGCCACGCCAACCACCGGTTGATCATCTTGGTTGGTGACACGGTAGTTAACGGTGGCAATACCAGACTGCATTGTGACATCATCGATAGCGATTTGTAAGGTATCGATCGTCATTGCTGGTGGGCCGCCAGGCTCTCCGGGTTTACCGGGGGCACCATCATCACCACCACAGGCGCTGAGGATAAAAGCCACAGCTAACGTGGCAGCGTAACGGTTAAGGTAGGTCATTTTCTTCATCATCTCTTCCTTGGAAATTTGGTCGTTGGCATCAGTTAGAGTTGATAACTTAATGTCAGCCCAAAATAGTGGGCGTTGTAATCGTGGCTTAAATCGCCAAAGCTCAACACATTCGGGATACTGTCTGGTGCTAGCCCCCCATTTGCCCTGTCAGCATCTTGATATTGTTCAAAAATCCAATCGAAACGCAGCCCAAATTTGTCGCTAATTTGGTAGTTAGCAAAGGTATTGAGTGTGTGCCTAGTTGAATAGTAATTGTCATAGGGGCTGCGTAGACCTTGGATCACTTCGGTATCGTTTTGGCCATCGGCATAAGTGTAATCGATTCCTAATTTAAGCTTGTTATCTAGTAGGTTAGCGTAATTTAATCCAGCGCCGATCAGAGTTGATTTTGCGGCTGAGGTGGCATACCAGTTAGGCGCGCCAAAATTGCTACTGCCTGCTTGGTCACTATCGCGCCAATCTTGATTAACAAAGGCGTTGAGGTTGATATTGTCGTTGACGGCGTATTGTGCCGACAGATCATAGCCTTGTGTGTCTACTTTGGTGAGCCCAATAAGGGTGTCAGTGTAATCATCTTGCATCCAATGTGCGTTGGCGCTGGCAGAGAAGGCACCAGTGACGTAGCTGCCGTATAGTCCGTAACGTTGGCGCTCGCGGTCTGCCAAATAGCTTTTTCTTAACAAAGGATTGCTAGGACTTGCTGTGCTGGTGACTGGTGAGTATTCGCTACCCGTTCTATCGCTACCGCTGGCTTTGAGCCAGACTTGCCATTGGGTGGAAATGCGATAATTTATTTTGGCAAATAGCGTCGACTCTTGCAGGCTTTGCCTGTCTAAATCACTGTAATTATTGTGATCATAGTCGTAGCCTATATCGATATACGCGGCGCGATTTAGTCGATATTTAGCCGCAAGTTTGGCCTGCTGTGCGGTGCGAGCATATTCGAGGTTGTGTGCATAACCACTGAGATAGCTGTCGGTAATGATCTGGGGATAAGGATTAACTTGGCTTTTGTTGTCACGGTCACGGTAGTCATAACTGGCACGCAGTGACAATACCCGAGACAGCCTCCCCGAATAGTTGAGTTTCATCTCGGTAATATCAACTTGGCCCGCTAAATTATCCGTTGGTAGCACAGGAGAGAGGCCATTAATGGTGGCGGGCAAATAGGACTGATCTTGGGTCATACGGGTAAAGCCAACATGCATCAATACGTGCTGAGCCCCGTTGGTAAACTGACTATTTCCTGCGATGCGATACGCTTTATTATCGGGTGATACCGCATTTTGGCCAGAGTAAGCGGCACCAAAGGTTGGGGTAAAAGCCGATTGCCAACGCAGGGCTTGTTGATCATTCTTATAATGACTGAGTTGTGTTTCGATGCCAGCTAACCAATTAGCACCGTTAAGGTAAATTTTAGCGGTAACATTATCGGTCGCGTCATCAATACGCTCTGCCAGCATGGTACTGTTAGTGAGTAGATTGCCACTGGCGCGGCGCTGACCTTGGCGCTGCTCATATTGATAACCCAGTTCGGCGCGATAAAAGCTACCAGTATAGCTGGCATCTAAGTTGTAACGCTCCCGTTCTATCTGCAATGCAGTTGGCTGAATGCTGCTTTGTAGGTCCGTCATTTGTGATGTGGTCGCACCGGTTTGCCATTGTGGAGGTAAAATCCACGTATCGCCTTGGGAGCGGTAGGGGGTTAAAGCATGATTGGTGTCATATTGGGCAATACCGCGGTAGGCGGCCGATATTTTATATTGGCCCGGTTTACCTGTTGTGAGCTGAGCCGAACCATTATCGTAACCCAGTTTATCGGCGCTAAAGTGGGTTTGGTAACCCGATGGTGCCTTATGTTGTATATCCGCCTCTAGGCTTGCTACAACACCATCATTATCTGTACCGCTGGTATTGCCAAAATGGCTATCTTCGCCATCGTTATAGGCTGCACCTACACCGATAGCACCACTGGTGCCAGTTGCGGTGGTACAGCGTTTACACTCCCAAGCCTCGGTTTTAAGGTTGTCGCGGTTGACCGATGCCAGGCTATATCCTTCGCCAAGTGCCGTTGTGCTGAGGATGGCCAGTGCCAGCGTACTTAGGCGCAGCGGCAGGGGATTTCTAGTGTGGTGTGTCATTGCTCATACTCCCTGTTAACGCTGCAGCAGTTTGCCAGATGGATGATTGGAGCCGTGGACTTGGCTGTGACAATTCATACAGCTTTGGCCTGCATTAAAGGCATTAGCCGTGTTACCAAACACCGCGTTAGATGTATGGCCATCGGATGCATGACATTGCTGGCATAATTGTGGTGGTTTAGCGATTAGCATGGCTTCATTAACGCTGCCGTGCGGGGTATGGCAACTGGCACAATTGTCTGTGACGGGGGCATGCTCCCACAGCTTAGGCCCGCGTTTCTCTGCATGGCAGGCGTAGCAGTTGTCGTTAATACTCATCTGTTTGAGACTGGCATCACTGAGGCTGCCGTGTGGGTTATGGCAATCACTGCAAACCATTTGTTGCCATTGCATTGGGTGAGCGCTGCGTTTGTGCATGTCGGCTTTTTGCTGGGTATGGCAACTGGTGCACACGGCCACTTCTTGAGCGCGATCGGATATAGGGTCATGGCCAGTATGGACTTGATGGCAATCAGCACAAGCAACATCGGCGGTATCATGATGATTGCCATTCCAAGCCATGCGTTGGTCATCGTTATGGCAGCTCATACAAACACTATTTTGTTTTGCAGCCGGTACTGGAGAGTTGGCGCCGAAGGTGATCATTGGCTCTTTACCGCCTTTATTATGCTTCCCCATAGGACCATGGCATGCTTCACATTGCAGATCGGCCATAGGGGAGCCCTTGATAGTGGTGCTACCATGAACACCGTCGAATAGTGCCATCACAGTTTGGCTTTTACGGTGACAAGTTAAACAGCTATCAGCGCCTTTGGATGAGTACTGACCTTCAGCAAACTTCTTATCGAGTATCTGTTCTAC
Source organism: Shewanella sp. 492 (assembly GCF_059338445.1). NCBI lineage: Bacteria > Pseudomonadati > Pseudomonadota > Gammaproteobacteria > Alteromonadales > Shewanellaceae > Shewanella > Shewanella sp. 492. The sequence continues at coordinate 2,541,261 of NZ_CM181702.1, read as the reverse complement.
CTCTTGAGCCGATTGTTCATCCGACGGGGTAGCCATTACATTGATGCTTAATAGCATCAAGATAGCGATAAAACTTCCTTGGAATAGAGGCTTTATCCCTGTTGTATCCATATTCATCATTATTCGTCCCGAGCACGTAAGCCGTTTTAATTGTTATGTTTCACGATTGGCTAAATTACCAAAGGTAAATAGTAGAATTAAAGTGTGAATGATGTGTAAATAAATAGTTATATTTCGTGCTTTTTTAGCTCGTTCTGCTAGGGAGAATGCTTAAGTGTGATGCTCGTCACAACTTTGGCTGTTGTGGATGGTAGATTTTGATATTAATGAAAATCATTATCAATCGCATAAAGGGTTTTACTCGTTGAGAGATCTGTCACATAATACAAAACACAATTGAAAACTATTATCGTTTACGGTCTCAAATGTTGATCTAGATAAAGTTATTTTAAGTGATGCTCCGTTAGAATCGGTGCTAATAAAGCTCTTTCGAGGCCTGAAAAGGTAGACATATGAAATTAAGCGAATTAAAGCCGGGCGAGAGTGCTGTTATCGCCGAAGTAGGTCAGATTAATCTGCCGTCCGTTGTTAAGCGTAAGCTGTTATCCATGGGCATAACCCCTAACACCTCATTCACTATGCTCAGACGAGCGCCATTAGGCACAGGTGTAGAATTGGCTATTCGCGGTAGTAAATTGTGTATGCGTAAAGATTTAGCAGATGTAATAGAGGTGGATGTTGCCCATGGCTAACCAATTTCATTGTGTCACAGTCGGTAACCCTAATGCGGGTAAATCGACTTTATTTAATGCGTTAACTGGCGCTAATCAGCAGGTTGGTAATTGGTCTGGTGTAACCGTTGAAAAGAAAACGGGGCAATTCACACTCAATGGAGCCGATGTTTTATTAACTGATTTACCTGGCATTTACGATCTTCTTCCGGCAGGTAGTAGCTGTGATTGCTCACTTGATGAGCAGGTTGCACAGCAGTATTTAGCCGATACTAGTATGGATGCCATTATTAATTTGGTTGATGCCACTAATATTGAGCGCCACCTTTATTTGACCGTCCAGCTGCGTGAGCTGGGTATCCCTATGGTCGTCGTTATTAATAAGATTGATGTCGCTAAGGCTCACGGTATTGACATTAACGTCACTGAAATGAGCCAGCAATTAGGTTGCCCTGTGATTGCGGTATGTTCGCGTGAAGCGGGCGATATTGAGCAAGTTAAAAGCCAAGTTGTCGATTTACTTGAAGGGAAAGTATCTGAAGCGCCTTTAGTATTGTCATACGATGATGAAATCGAGCGTGGAATTAAGGCGCTACATAGCCGTGACGCCAACCTTAGCCGTGGTCGTGCCTTAGCGATGTTGGCTAATGGCTTAGGTTGTGGCCAATGTAAAAATGGTCAAATGCTGTCTGAAGTGTCTCAGTGTTCTGAAGCATTAGCGGCACAAGGCCAAGATATCGAGATCATGATTGCAACGACCCGCTTTGATTTTGTGCAGCAGGTGTTTGATCAGTCTGTTATTAGCACCAACGTGCCTACCTTAAGCGATCGTATAGATAAAGTGGCACTACACCCTGTTGTGGGGGTCCCTGTTTTTCTATTTGTGATGTATTTAATGTTCATGTTTAGTATTAACGTGGGCAGTGCATTCATCGATTTTTTCGATATCGTCGCCGGCGCCGTATTTGTTGATCACCTCGGTGCTTTAATGAGTAGTCTCAGTCTGCCAGACTGGCTGGTGACAATTGTTGCTGGTGGTGTTGGTCAAGGTATTCAGACAGTTGCTACTTTTATTCCGGTGATTGCTGCGCTGTTTTTGGCGCTATCAGTATTGGAAGGTTCTGGTTATATGGCGCGCGCCGCGTTTGTGGTTGATGGCCTGATGCGTCGCATTGGTCTGCCAGGCAAAGCATTTGTGCCTATGATTGTAGGTTTTGGCTGCTCAGTTCCCGCCATTATGGCAACCCGTACCCTAGGCAGTGAGCGTGAGCGCATCGTGACAGGCATGATGGCACCTTTCATGTCGTGCGGTGCTCGTCTACCTGTGTACGCCTTGTTTGCCGCGGCATTTTTTGCTGAATCGGGACAAAACCTAGTCTTTTTACTTTATATCATCGGAATTATCGCCGCTGTGGGGACTGGCTTGCTGTTACGTTCTACCTTGCTTCCTGGCTCAAGTAGTGCGGTGGTGATGGAGCTACCTAATTATGAAACGCCTAAATTCAAGACGGTAATGGCCCGTACGGGCAAGCGCACCAAGAGCTTTATTAAAGGCGCAGGTAAAACCATTGTAATTGTCGTGACCTTGCTTAACTTTATTAATGCCATTGGTGTTGATGGCTCTTTTGGTCATGAAGATAGTTCTGAGTCGGTGCTCAGTGTGGCAAGCCAAAAGGTAACTCCACTGTTTTCACCTATGGGGATAGAGCAAGATAATTGGCCTGCTACAGTGGGGATCATCACTGGAATTTTTGCTAAAGAAGCTGTCGTGGGCACCTTAAATAGCCTTTACTCGACCGCAGGTAGCGATGAGGGCGCATTAACGCCATTATCTGAAAGTGTAAGTGAAGCATTGGCAACTATACCGGAAAATCTGTTTGGTATTGCGCCAGAAGATCCATTGTCTATGTCAGTAGGTGATATTTCAAACGTAGAGGTTGCAGCTGAAGAGTTGGTGGTTGATACCACGACATTCAGTGCATTACAGGCAGGATTTAGTGGCACTATTGCAGCGTTTGCTTACCTGTTATTTATTTTGTTGTATACACCCTGTGTTGCAGCAATGGGAGCGTTAGTGGGCGAGTTTGGTTCACGTTGGGCCACTTTTGCGGCGACTTGGACCTTTGCCTTAGCCTATGGCACCGCGACTGTATTTTATCAAGCGGCGACATTTGCCCAGCATCCACTCCAGTCGAGTCTTTGGATTGGTTTCTTTGTGGTGGCATTAATCAGCTTCTATCTGTGGCTGAAGCGCAAAGGAAGAAAGGCACAGACCTTGATCCCTGTGGTTAATATCGTGACCGAATAAAGCGGGCTCTGATTCAAAAAGCAGCGAATTATCGCTGCTTTTTTGTTTTTGCGATAAATGATAGGGCTTTTTGTCTATCAGCCGTTGTAACTCAACCTGATCTGTAGGAATATGCAGGTTTTCCCTAATCGGCACCGATCGACTACACTCTCGATTGGTCATAGCACTGTTGGCAAAGAGGATTTCCATGAGTCATGCGGGCACTGAAGTTCGTCCAAGTAACTTCATTCGTAATATCATAGATGAAGATTTAGCAAGCGGTAAGCACACTCAGGTGCATACCCGCTTCCCACCAGAGCCTAATGGCTACCTTCATATTGGTCATGCCAAATCGATCTGTTTAAATTTCGGTTTAGCGCAAGACTATAAAGGGCTATGTAACTTACGTTTTGATGATACTAACCCTGAGAAAGAGGATATCGATTACGTTAACTCTATTCAGGCTGACGTGCAGTGGTTAGGATTTCAGTGGGATGGGGATGTTCGTTATTCATCAAATTACTTTGATAAATTACATCAGTATGCGGTTGAATTAATCACCAAAGGTTTAGCCTACGTGTGTTTTCTTAATGGTGAACAAACACGTGAATATCGTGGCACCTTAAAAGAGCCAGGTAAAAATAGTCCTTACCGTGACACTTCAGTGGCTGAAAACCTTGAGCTGTTTGAAAAAATGCGTAAGGGTGAGTTTAAAGAAGGTGAGTGTTCGCTGCGTGCAAAGGTGGACATGGCATCACCGTTTATGTGTATGCGCGATCCTATTATTTACCGTATTCGTTTTGCCCATCATCATCAGACGGGCGACAAGTGGTGCATCTACCCAATGTACGACTTTACCCATTGTATCTCTGATGCCCTTGAAAATATCACTCACTCTTTGTGTACCTTAGAGTTTCAAGATAATCGTCGTTTGTATGACTGGGTATTAGATAATCTTGATGATTTTCAGGCGCCAAACCGGACGCGTCAATATGAATTCTCGCGCTTAAATCTTGAATATACCCTGATGTCTAAGCGTAAGCTTAATGATTTAGTGGTACGTAATTTGGTGTCGGGTTGGGATGATCCGCGTATGCCGACCATCGCGGGTCTACGTCGCCGTGGTTACACGCCTTCATCAATTCGCGAGTTTTGTCGTCGCATCGGCGTGACTAAACAAGAGAATATGGTCGAAGTGGGTATGCTTGATGCTTGTATCCGTGAAGAGTTAAACGAACACGCACCTCGTGCCATGGCGGTGATTAATCCCGTTAAGTTGGTTATTGAGAACTATCCAGCAGATCAGATTGAGCGTTTAAGCGCACCAGCCCACCCAACGATAGAGTCGATGGGACAGCGTGAGCTTGCCTTTGGCCGTGATATTTACATTGATGCCGATGATTTCCGTGAAGAGGCGAACAAAAAGTACAAACGTTTGGTGCAAGGCAAAGAGGTGCGGTTACGTAATGCTTATGTGATCAAGGCGGAACGTTGTGATAAAGACGCAGAGGGTAATGTAACTACCATCTACTGTACTTATGATAAGGATACATTGGGCAAAAACCCCGCAGATGGCCGTAAAGTCAAAGGTGTGATCCACTGGGTTGAAGCCACAACCGCAGTGAAAGCCGAGTTGCGTCTGTACGACAAGTTGTTTAGCCAGCCTAATCCAGCAGCAGCAGCAACCGTAGATGAGGTATTAAATCCTAACTCATTGGTGGTTAAGCATGGCTTGGTTGAAGCAAGTTTGGTTAATGCTCCAGCAGAAAAAGCATATCAGTTTGAGCGCGAAGGCTATTTCTGTGCTGACAGTAAAGACTCAACACCTGAGAATCTAGTGTTTAATCTAACGGTCGCACTACGAGATTCGTCAGACTAATGATGCCACACTCTCAATTATCCAATTGGGAATAGTGAACAAAAAGGCCTTAGGATATCCTAAGGCCTTTTGTTTTTATTGTTCCCCTAGAGACAAGTTATTGGTACATAGGTCCTAGTCCTAGGCTCCATAAGATGATGCTAGAGGCCATTAAGGCTACTAATAGTACAAGGCCTGCGGTGACTACAGAACTTGCGTAGATAAAGCCTTTTTCTTCTGGAATATTCATGATAATTGGCACGCCAGTGTAGAGTAAATACACTGAGTAGCTAAGCCCCGCCAATCCAACCACCATTATAAACCAAAGTGACGGATACAAGGCGGCCAGCCCTACCATAAATAGTGGTGTCGCGGTATAGGCTGCGAGTTCAAGTGCTTGGGTAAAACTTGGCATAGCATCAAAGGTTTTTGCCATCCAAAATGCTAAATAAGCTAATGCAAATACTCCAATTATGAGGCCAATGTACATGCTAATCGACATCATCAGTGCGCTGGTTTTGGTGAGAAATAGAGGATCTGAAACACCTAAGTCCCATCCTATAGAGGTTGAGGCGAAATAAGTGCAAATAGCGGGTATAAGTGCGATTAATAATACATGGCTTAAACTACTTTTGACCGCCTCGTGATTTTTTTCAATTGTGTGCCACTCTTCCTTAGGATGAGTGTATAACCCCATTAAGTGATTCAATATCATTATAGTTATCCTTGTTTAGCTTCAATCTTGTGCTCGCCAAACCTCAGACGAACCCGTAATGCCTTCTGGCCTGCAACCAATAGACCCTAGGCTCCAATCCACCACGTCACTGTGACGGGCATAGTTTATTTATTGAACATAAACCCGAACTAGTCAAGGTAACGCTGTCATGTTGGCTGTCAGAATATAGCCATAGCGCCATTTTTTGTTAAAATGGACGACTGTAGCAACTACCCTTTAGAGTCGACCATGCAAGGCTTATTAGCACCGATACAAGCGTTTTTACAATGTGAAACCCCAGATGAGTGGATTGCACAGGCGATCAAGTCTGAGCAATTGCCAGCCTTGTTGATCGATCATTGTAATTGCGAGCTTAAGGCGGCGCAGACGGCGATGTTTTTGATTCGTAAGTACGCTATCGATAAAGTCAGTGGGGATTTACTCCTGAACTGGGCTAAACCCTATGAGGAGTTTGTTTACAATAAACAGCGCTCTATTACCGATTTTTTAGCAAGAGAAGCCAAAAAGAATGAGCTTTTAGGGGAGTTAACACCTAAGGCGGGTGTAGATTATAGTGCAGATCTTATTAGCAAAATGGTGCGGCTGATTAAAGAAGAATTTCATCATTTTGAGCAGGTACTTGAGATAATGCATGCGCGAAATATTCCCTATCAAAACTTAACCGCTGGACGTTACGCTAAAGGGATGATGAAGCAGGTGCGTACCCATGAGCCTGCCACACTTATTGATAAGCTGATTGTGGGCGCCTTTATCGAGGCGCGCTCATGCGAGCGCTTTGCAAAGTTAGCCCCTCATCTCGATGACGGCTTACAAAAGTTTTATGTTTCATTGCTGCGCTCAGAAGCGCGTCATTATCAAGACTATTTGACCTTGGCTCAAGCTATTGCAACAGAGGATATTAGTGAGCGAATTGCTCATTTTGCACAGATTGAAGCCCAGTTGATCCGTGAACCAGATAATGAATTCAAATTTCATTCAGGTTGCCCAGTTTAGTCATTTAGGTGAATGATTGGGTACTCAGAATTTAGTGGCGGGGCTAGCAGCTATGCTAGCCATGATTTAGTTAAGCGGTAAACTGGCTAATGTGGTGTTGGTAGAAGTGACCGTTAATACGCTGCCTTGATCGTACCAGTCGCCGACCACAATGCGTCGCCGATCTCGCGCTAAAGAATGAATGTCAGGTCGATGGGTGTGGCCGTGGATCATCAAGATAGCACCTGTTTTATCCATTAAGTCTGTCACTGCGTGGTTTTCAACGTCCATGATAGTGTGACTTTTTTGCTGATTACTCTGTTGACTCTTATTACGTAGTCCTTTCGCGATAGCGACACGGCGTTTTTTGGGCAGCAAACCATAAATAAACTTTACCCATGGTTGATTTCTAAACCAGCGAAAGCGTTGATAAGCCTTATCTAAGGTGCACAGACTATCGCCGTGTAATAACACAGTAGCTTGTCCATACAAATCGATGCAATGTACTTCAGGCAATAGCGTCATGCCAGCTAAGGCTGCGTATTCTTTACCGAGTAAGAAATCGCGGTTGCCGTGGATAAAATAGATAGGGGTATGTGCAGAAAATCGCTTAAGTGTCGCAGCCAGTTCTAGGGCAAAAGGCTCAGCCAGATCGTCGCCCACCCACACCTCAAACAGATCGCCAAGTATGTATAAGGCATCGCAGTGGTTAGTGTGTTGCTTGAGGAAACCATAAAAAGCCGCGAGGATGTCGGGGCGATCGGCACTCAGGTGCAGATCGCCCACGAAAAGAGTGTAATTCAACAAGTGATACTCTGGTGTGATGAAAAGTGGCTTAAGAGAGGCTGATTATTCAGCAATGGTCACTTTTTCAATCACAACCGCTTCCAGTGGCACATCTTGGTGCATACCACGGTTGCCAGTGGCTACCGCTTTGATCTTGTTTACCACGTCCATGCCTTCAACTACTTTCCCAAATACACAGTAACCCCAGCCTTGCGCCGATTCAGCTTTAAAATCGAGGAAAGTGTTATCGTTGATGTTGATAAAGAACTGCGCGGTTGCTGAATGGGGATCAGATGTTCTTGCCATTGCAATGGTGCCAACGGTGTTTGACAAGCCATTGTTGGCTTCATTTTCGATAGCCTCATTCACACGTTTTTGCGTCATATCTTCGGTGAAACCACCGCCTTGCACCATAAAACCGTCAATAACACGGTGAAAGATGGTGCCGTCATAAAAGCCATCTTTTACATATTGAGTGAAATTAGCCGCGGTAACAGGGGCTTTTTCGGCATCTAATTCAATTTTGATTTCGCCGTGATTGGTTTGCATTGTGATCATTTGATTCATTCTCATCGTGTGTAACAGGATAGATAGTGCAAGATTCTAGCCTATTACACCTGCAGCATAAAGCCATTCTGTCGACTTTTCCTGTTGAGCAATACCAAGTTGCTGGGGTTTTAATCAGCAAAATGTCGATAATGTGTTGAAGGGCAAAAAACGCTGTAGATTCGCGCTATCAAGCTGGAAGCGCTGGTTTTCAGGTGATAGACTGAAGCCACTTTTTTGTTGTCAATTATTTATATAGAGAATCTCAATGTTGAAGTTATACAACAGTCTTACCCGCCAAAAAGAGGAATTCAAGCCATTACAGCCAGGTAAAGTTGGCATGTATGTCTGCGGGGTGACCATCTATGATTTATGTCATATTGGTCATGGACGTACGTTTGTTGCTTTCGACATGATAGTGAGATACCTCAGATATCGTGGTTATGAGGTTAATTTTCAGCGCAATATTACCGATGTCGATGACAAAATTATTAAACGCGCAGCAGAGAATAACGAGAGTTGTGAGTCATTAACCGAGCGTTTGATTGGTGAAATGCACCGGGATTTTGATGCGCTTAATATGAAACGCCCTGATTTTGAGCCGCGTGCAACATTACATATCCCTGAAATTGTTGAGTTAGTTGAGCGTTTGATTGAGCGTGGACATGCTTATATTGCAGCAGACGGCGATGTGCTGTTTAGTGTGTCATCATACCCAGAGTATGGCCGCTTGTCGGGACAAAACTTAGATCAGCTGCAAGCCGGCGCGCGGGTTGAAGTTGATGAAAATAAACGCGACCCGATGGATTTTGTGTTGTGGAAAATGTCTAAACCCGGTGAACCCACGTGGGAGTCGCCATGGGGACCAGGTCGTCCAGGCTGGCATATCGAGTGCTCTGCGATGAACGGTAAACACTTAGGTGAACATTTCGATATTCACGGTGGTGGTTCAGATCTACAGTTCCCACATCATGAAAATGAGATTGCTCAATCTTGTTGCGCCCATGACACACCTTATGTGAACTACTGGATGCATACCGGTATGGTGATGGTCGACAAAGAGAAGATGTCTAAATCATTAAATAACTTCTTTACCATTCGGGACGTGCTCGCTCATTACGATGCGTCGACAGTGCGTTATTTTCTGTTGTCCGGCCATTATCGCAGTCAGCTTAATTATTCTGAGGATAATCTTAAACAGGCTAAGGCAGCGTTAGAGCGTCTTTATACCGCGTTAAAGGGCTTAGATTTAACCGTCGAGGCTGCACCAGCAACAGAATTTGTGGCTAAGTTTACTGCAGCGATGGATGATGATTTCAATACGCCTGAAGCTTATTCGGTGTTGTTTGACATGGTCCGTGAGATTAATCGTCTTAAGGTCGATGACTTGGCAGCAGCGTCTGCATTAGGCGTTAGCCTGAAACAGCTTGGCGATGTGCTGGGCATTTTAGATCAAGATGTCGATGCCTTCTTTAAAGGCGAGGGCAGTGATGACGAAGTTGCGCAAATCGAAGCCTTAATTGTTGAGCGAAATCGCGCCCGTACTGAAAAAGATTGGGCGGCGGCTGATGTGGCCCGTGATGGCCTAAATGCCCTTGGCGTTATTTTAGAAGATGGTCCAGAAGGCACGACTTGGCGTAAAAAGTAATTAGTTCTGCTTGTTGAGTACAAATAAAAATGCCTGCGTGAGAGCGCAGGCATTTTTTATGCTGGTCGAAACTCGAAACTTATCTAGTCGTGATAGTTTTCCGCAGCATACAAGGTATTTTCGAGTAAGCTAGCAATGGTCATTGGGCCAACACCACCAGGCACAGGCGTAATATAACTGGCGTGCTGGGCTGCAACATCAAATTGTATATCACCGACGAGTTTACCGTCGCCTAAGCGATTAATTCCCACATCGATCACGATAGCGCCAGGTTTGATCCACTCACCAGGAATAAAGTTGGCTTTGCCTACCGCCACAATCACTAAATCGGCACCACGGATCTTATCTTCAAGATTGCGGGTAAATCGATGGCAAGTCGTGGTTGTACAGCCGGCGAGAAGCAACTCTAAAGTCATGGGTCTGCCAACAATATTAGATGCACCAACGACCACGGCATCTAAACCATAGGTATCGACTCCGGTTGATTTGATCAACGTCATAATACCCATAGGTGTACAAGAACGCAGCACAGGAATGCGCTGTGCTAGACGACCGACGTTGTAAGGATGGAAACCATCGACATCTTTATCGGGGCGAATACGTTCAATCACTTTTGACTCTTCAATGTGCTTTGGCAGCGGCAATTGTACTAAAATGCCATCTATAGCTGCATCGTCGTTACACTTATCGATTAAGGCGAGTAAATCTGCTTCAGAGGTCTCAGAGGGAAGGTCAAATGATTGTGAGAGGAAGCCAACTTCCTCACAAGCCCGTCTTTTGCTGCCAACATAGACTTGTGATGCCGGATCGGCTCCAACAAGGATCACGGCTAAGCCAGGAACACGTTGTCCAGCCTCTTTACGGGCGGTTACTTTTATAGCTAACTGAGTTCGAATGGATTGGGCGATCGCTTTGCCATCGATTATTTGGGCTGTCATGAGGGGTGGATTTCCTTTATATGGCGCGATAATAAAAACGGCGACATTTTAACAGGGGCATAGGTTGGTGTCATTGATTTAGCCGTATAACAGACCGTTTTAAAATAAGAATAATCCAGTGATGCTGGATTTAGCTAATAGCATCTTGATTATTTGGCGAAAAAGGCCTTTAGCATAGCAATAAGGCAAAATGCAGCTGTTATGGATTGAGCGGCAACGGTTTATGGTGTTAACAGTCAGCGAGAGAGCCACTTTATGTCAAACCATAATAGCCGGTTAGGTGAATTTACTAGCGTGTAGATGTTAAAGTGAGCAAGTGAATGCGCTTTTAAAAATAATCGTTGACGCTATTTAACTGAGGGGATAAGATGCGCTCCGTTCTCAGGCAGACTTAGTCAATCGGTGAACATGTAACACCTTCGGTGATTAGCGCAGCCCGGTAGCGCATCTGGTTTGGGACCAGAGGGTCAGAGGTTCGAATCCTCTATCACCGACCAAATTTTTAAGTAGCGTGTAAACGCTATTTGCCCAGTTAGGATATGAACCTAGTTCATAACGAAGCGCCCGTAGCTCAGTTGGATAGAGCATCCGCCTTCTAAGCGGATGGCCGCAGGTTCGAATCCTGCCGGGCGTACCAAACAGTGGTGATTGTAGCTCAGTTGGTAGAGCCCCGGATTGTGATTCCGGTTGTCGTGGGTTCGAGCCCCATCAGTCACCCCACTTCTTTTTAGAAGAAAATAAAAAAAGCGACCTTGAGTCGCTTTTTTTACGTCTGTAATTCGAGCTATGAGGCTCGACTATGCAGAAAACCGTGGCTATAATGTCGCGTCTTGATAAATTTCAACTATGTGCGACGACTGCCAAATTCAGTTACCAAGCCATTTTAGTCGTTTTTTTAGATCAAGAAACGAATACCTTAGTAGTTGAATATTCGACTATTACAAAAAGACGTTTGACATATTTCGAGGTAAAACAATGCAAGTTTCTGTAGAAACAACACAAGGTTTAGAACGCCGTCTAACTATTTCTGTTCCTGCTGAGCAGATCGAGAAAGCCGTTTCAGATAGTTTGAAAAATGAAGCCAAGCGTGCGCGTATTCCTGGTTTTCGACCAGGCAAAGTACCAGTAAGCGTGATCAATAAGCGTTACGGTAGTGCGATTCGTCAAGACATCACTGGTGAAGTGATGCAACGTAATTTTGTTGAAGCTATTATCGCTGAAAAGTTAAATCCTGCAGGTGCACCTACTTTCGTTCCTGGCGAAACTGACGGTGAAAACTTCCAGTTTGTGGCTACTTTCGAGATCTACCCAGAAGTAGAACTAAAAGGTCTAGATGCGATTGAAGTTGAACAACCTAAAGCAGAAGTGACTGATGCTGACGTTGATGCGATGATTGAAACCCTACGTAAGCAACATGCTACGTTTGAAGTCGTTGACCGTGCAGCGGCTGATGGCGACAAGGCGAAAATCGATTTCGTTGGTTCTATCGACGGTGAAGAGTTCGAAGGCGGTAAAGCTGAAGATTTCGAGCTGCAACTGGGTAGTAACCGCATGATCCCTGGTTTTGAATCAGGTGTTGAAGGTCACAAAGCCGGTGAAGAGTTCGACATTGAAGTAACTTTCCCTGAAGATTACCACGCTGAAAACCTGAAAGGTAAAGTTGCTAAGTTTGCAATCACCCTTAAAGAAGTTCAAGCGGCGAATCTACCAGAAGTGAACGATGAGTTTGCTAAGTTGTTTGGTGTTGCTGAAGGTGGCCTAGAGGCACTTAAGGCTGAGATCAGCAAGAACATGAGCCGTGAACTTGAACAAGCGCTAAAAGCGAATGTTAAAGAGCAAGTACTTAACGGTCTGCTTGAGCAAAATGATATCGAACTGCCAAAAGCACTTATCGACGGTGAAGTAAACGTACTGCGTCAGCAAGCGATGCAACGTTTTGGTCAGCAAGCGGCTAACATGCCTGAGCTACCAGCCGATCTATTCACTGAACAAGCTGAGCGCCGCGTAAAAGTGGGTCTACTGCTTGGTGAAGTGATTAAAGCTAACGAGCTAAAAGCTGAAGATGATCGCGTACAAGCGCTAATCGCCTCTATGGCTTCTGCATATGAAGATCCAAGTGAAGTTGTTGAGTATTACAACAACAATCCAGAGATGATGCAGAACATGCGTAACGTTGCATTAGAAGAGCAAGCCGTTGAAGCATTGTTAAAATCTGCGAAAGTGACCGAAAAAGAAGTCAATTTCGAAGAATTTATGAACAAGGCTACCGGTCGCGCATAACCTATGCTTGACTTAAATGGCTATTAGCCATTTATAATGGCTCGTATGAGGCTCCTCATGCGAGCCATTTTTATTTAGGGAAGTTAATAATGCTAAATGCACCAGAATCAGTACTGAATGCACTTGTCCCGATGGTTGTTGAACAAACGGCCAAAGGTGAACGCTCATATGATATCTATTCTCGTCTCTTAAAAGAGCGCGTGATCTTTCTTGTTGGGCAAGTTGAAGAGCACATGGCTAACCTCATTGTTGCTCAACTACTGTTTTTAGAGTCGGAAAGCCCAGACAAAGATATTTATCTTTATATTAATTCTCCAGGTGGCTCGGTCACTGCAGGTATGGCAATTTATGATACTATGCAGTTCATTAAACCGAATGTCAGCACGGTATGTATCGGTCAGGCAGCCAGCATGGGCGCATTTTTGTTAGCCGGTGGCGCCGAAGGTAAACGCCATTGTTTGCCTAACTCGCGGGTGATGATCCATCAGCCACTAGGTGGTTTCCAGGGACAGGCGTCTGATATCGCGATTCATGCGCAAGAGATCTTGGGCATTAAGAATAAATTAAATCAAATGCTGGCCGATCATACAGGTCAACCTTTGGAAGTGATTGAACGTGATACCGATCGTGATAACTTTATGAGCGCCAAAGAGGCCGAAGCCTATGGTCTGGTTGACTCTGTGTTAGATAAACGAAGCTGATAATTGTCCGTTGCTGAGCTATGATCAGTAAAGGTTGTAAGATTAATTGTGCAGTGCCTGACACTGCAAAAGAGGTAAAGTAATGGGCGACAACAAAAGCAACGGTGATAGTGGGAAACTACTGTACTGCTCTTTTTGTGGAAAGAGTCAGCATGAGGTTCGTAAGCTCATTGCTGGTCCTTCTGTGTATGTATGTGATGAGTGTGTCGAGCTTTGCAATGACATCATCCGCGAAGAGATCAGAGAGATATCACCTAAGCCTGAACAAGATAAGCTACCTACACCTCATGATCTCAGAGCACATCTTGATGATTATGTTATCGGTCAGGAAAAAGCGAAAAAAGTGTTGTCGGTTGCAGTATACAACCATTATAAGCGCTTAAAGAATGCTTCTCCTAAAGATGGTGTTGAGTTAGGAAAGAGTAACATCTTGCTGATAGGTCCTACGGGTAGCGGTAAAACCTTATTGGCCGAAACGCTAGCTCGGTTCTTGAATGTTCCGTTTACCATGGCAGACGCAACGACACTGACCGAAGCCGGTTATGTGGGTGAAGATGTTGAAAACATCATCCAGAAATTATTGCAAAAGTGCGACTACGATGTAGAAAAAGCCCAGCGTGGTATCGTCTATATCGATGAGATTGATAAGATCAGCCGTAAGTCAGATAACCCATCGATCACCCGTGATGTGTCTGGTGAAGGTGTGCAGCAAGCTTTGCTCAAGCTGATAGAAGGTACGGTTGCTGCTGTGCCTCCACAAGGCGGCCGTAAGCATCCGCAACAGGAGTTCCTACAGGTTGATACCTCAAAGATCTTATTTATCTGTGGTGGTGCATTTGCGGGCTTAGAGAAAGTAGTTGAGCAACGTTCACAAGTCGGTACCGGTATCGGTTTTGGTGCTGAAGTTAAAGGTGAATCGGATAAGGCTACTATCTCTGATATGTTGATGCAGGTTGAGCCTGAAGATTTAGTTAAATACGGTCTGATCCCAGAGTTTATTGGGCGTTTACCAGTATTAGCCACGTTAACTGAACTTGATGATGCTGCGTTAGTACAGATATTATCTGAGCCTAAAAACGCATTAACTAAGCAGTTTGCTGCGCTTTTCGAAATGGAAGGTGTTGAACTTGAGTTTAGAGAGGATGCGTTAAAAGCGATTGCGTTAAAAGCGAAGACCCGTAAAACAGGTGCACGTGGTTTACGTTCAATCGTAGAAGGTTTGTTACTCGATATCATGTACGACTTACCATCACTGGATCACGTCGTCAAAGTCGTTATCGATGAATCTGTGGTAAACGGCGAATCAGACCCCATCTTGATTTATGAGAACACTGAATCTCAAGCGGCTGTTGCCGAACAATAATTGGTCTAACAGAGCAATAAATTATGATTAAGGAGTCCGACGGGCTCCTTTTTTTATGTTTGCCATTGAAACCCATTAATCAACCCCAATATACTCCTTAATATTGTTAGCAACCGGAATCGAGCTATGACCTTAGAGCGTGAAGCGCGAATCGAACTCCCTGTACTGCCGCTGAGAGACGTGGTGGTATATCCTCATATGGTTATTCCCCTGTTTGTTGGTCGGGAAAAATCAATTCGTTGCCTAGAAGCGGCGATGGAGCAAGATAAGCAGATTATTTTAGTAGCACAACGCGATGCTGAACTAGATGAACCAACTAGTGATGATATCTTCGAGGTGGGTACAGTTGCATCAATCCTACAATTACTTAAGTTACCCGACGGCACAGTAAAAGTACTGGTTGAAGGTGGCCAACGTGCTCGCATTGATAAATATACCCAAGAAACTGAATACTTTATTGCTACTGCTGAGTATTTAGAGTCTGATCAAATTGCCGACAAAGAAGAAGAGGTCTTAGTTCGCTCTGCTATCGGTCAATTTGAAGGTTATATCAAGCTCAACAAAAAGATCCCCCCAGAGGTGTTGACCTCGCTGTCAGGTATTGATGAAGCCGCGCGCCTCGCCGATACCATGGCCGCTCATATGCCATTAAAGCTTGAAGACAAACAAACCATTCTCGAGATGGTTAATGTTTCTGAGCGACTCGAATACCTGATGGCCATGATGGAGTCTGAAATCGATCTGTTACAAGTCGAGAAGCGCATCCGTTCTCGCGTTAAAAAACAGATGGAAAAGAGTCAGCGTGAGTATTACCTCAATGAGCAGATGAAGGCGATTCAAAAGGAACTTGGTGATATCGACGAGTCCCATGATGAATTTGAAACCTTAGCGAAAAAAATCGATGAAGCCGGCATGCCTAGCGAGGCAAAAGAGAAAGCCGTTGCTGAGCTAAATAAGCTGAAGATGATGTCGCCAATGTCGGCAGAAGCCACAGTGGTACGCAGCTATGTCGATTGGATGATCTCAGTGCCTTGGAAGCAGCGCTCTAAAATTAAGCGTGACTTAGCCAAAGCACAAGATGTGCTCGATACCGACCATTTTGGCTTGGAAAAAGTCAAAGAGCGCATTTTAGAGTATCTCGCGGTGCAGAGCCGCGTTAAGCAGCTTAAAGGGCCCATTTTATGTTTAGTTGGGCCACCAGGTGTAGGTAAAACCTCGCTGGGTCAGTCCATTGCTAAAGCGACAGGCCGTAAATATGTGCGTGTTGCGCTAGGTGGTGTCCGTGATGAGGCGGAGATCCGTGGACATCGTCGTACCTACATTGGCTCAATGCCGGGGAAAGTGATTCAAAAAATGTCGAAAGTCGGCGTTAAGAATCCGCTGTTCTTGCTCGATGAGATCGATAAAATGAGCTCAGATATGCGTGGTGACCCAGCGTCAGCGTTGCTTGAAGTACTCGATCCTGAGCAAAATGCGACCTTTAGCGATCACTATTTAGAAGTGGATTACGATCTATCCGATGTGATGTTTGTTGCCACCTCTAACTCAATGAATATTCCGGGTCCGTTGCTTGACCGTATGGAGGTGATTCGTCTCTCTGGTTACACCGAAGATGAAAAACTAAACATCGCTAAACAGCACCTATTGCCTAAACAGATTGAGCGTAATGGCCTCAAAGCCAGTGAAGTGACGGTCGATGATAGTGCCATCATCGGTATTATTCGTTATTACACGCGTGAAGCTGGTGTGCGCTCGCTTGAGCGCGAGTTATCTAAGATTTGCCGTAAAGTGGTAAAGACAATCTTACTCGATAAGTCGGTTAAGCATGTCGATGTAAATCAGGAAAACTTGAAATCCTTCCTAGGTGTACAGCGCTTTGATTACGGTAAAGCAGAGTCAAATAACCAAATTGGTCAAGTAACGGGCCTTGCTTGGACCGAAGTGGGTGGTGACTTGCTCACTATTGAAGCCACCTCAGTACCCGGTAAAGGCAAGTTAACTTACACAGGTTCACTGGGTGATGTGATGCAAGAGTCGATTCAGGCCGCAATGACAGTCGTTCGCGCGCGCGCCGAACAGCTAGGCATTAACCCTGATTTTTATGAAAAGCGTGATATTCATGTGCACGTACCTGAAGGCGCGACACCTAAAGATGGTCCATCTGCAGGTGCCGCTATGTGTACGGCATTAGTGTCTAGCTTAACGGGTAACCCTGTACGGGCCGATGTGGCGATGACAGGTGAAATCACCTTGCGTGGTGAAGTCTTACCTATTGGTGGTTTAAAAGAGAAGTTACTTGCAGCCCATCGCGGCGGGACAAAACTGGTGCTTATTCCGAAAGAGAATGAGCGCGATTTAGAAGAAATTCCTGCTAATGTGATTGCCGATCTGGACATTAGACCGGTGCGTTGGGTCGATGAAGTATTGGCTTTGGCGTTAGAACGACCAATCGAAGGCTTTGAAGTTGTTAAAAATTTGGGCTAACGCAAGAAAATACTTATTTGCATTAAAAAAAATGCAAAAAGGGGCTTTCTAAAGTCTTAACCTGTGGTAGCCTAGGTCGGTGGATAGCTTTTTAGCTACAGGCCTTGGCGCTACTGGTTTTTAGCTTATTCCAATTTTATTTCTTAGGTTTTCCTATTTGGCTTGAACTTTAGGATCAAGCTTGTTATAAAAGCCACCGCAGACCGCTCTAGACAAGGATTTGGTTGCGGCGCACAAAATTAAATTCAAGGGGATGACATGAACAAATCTGAACTAATCGAGAAAATCGCATCTGGTGCTGATATTTCTAAAGCGGCAGCTGGCCGTGCTCTAGATTCTTTTATTTCTGCTGTGACAGATGGCCTAAAAGATGGCGATAAAATTTCTCTAGTTGGTTTTGGTACTTTTGAAGTTCGTCAACGTGCAGAGCGCACTGGTCGTAACCCACAAACGGGTAAAGAGATCAAGATTGCAGCGGCAAACATTCCTGCGTTCAAAGCAGGTAAAGCACTTAAAGACGCTGTAAACTAAGACATACTTAGTCAAGGTGGCCTTTGTAAACCTTACATGTCAATAAGCACTGTTTAGGCAGTGCTTTTTACCGAGTAAGTGTTTTGGTAATGCAGTTGTCATTATCATGCCGTTGGCCTAACTTACGTAATGTATAACTAGGTCTGACAATTTACATAGAAGGCGCATCCTATCGAGTGATGCGCCTTTTTATTTTAAGTAACAAGCGAGAAATCTGATGTTAGAAAAGATTCGCGAAGGCTCACAGGGCGTGATTGCAAAAAGCATTCTCGTCCTTGTAATACTATCCTTTGCATTTACTGGCGTGAGTAGCTACTTAGGATCATCATCTGAGCCTGTAGCTGCCACCGTAAACGGCGAAGAGATCAGTAACTCAGCGTTGGAGCAAGCCTATCAAAGCGAGCGTGCTCGATTAGAGCAGCAACTGGGCGAAATGTATGATGCACTTGCCAGTAATGACACTTACTTAGCAAGCGTAAAACAAAGCGTGCTAGAGCGTTTAGTTGCCGACAAGCTTATCGATCAAGCTGCTGTAGATTTAGGATTGACCGTCTCTGATGAGCAGATCAAAAATGCGATTATTAATGAACCAGCCTTTCAAACCGATGGCCAATTTGATAATGACCGTTATCTTGCGCTGATCCGTCAGCTGGGTTATCAAGTCAATAGTTTCCGTGACATGATGCGTGTCGATATGACCCGTCGTCAGTTGGTGGCCTCATTAGTCGGTTCAGAGTTTGTGCTACCAGGTGAAGTCAATTACTTAGCCAATATCCAGGCGCAGACTCGCGATATCCGTTATCACGTTGTCGATGCTACACCGCTATTTGACCAAGTCAGTATCTCTGATGAGGAAGTTGAGAGCTATTATCAAGCTAATCAACATCAATTTGTGCGCCCAGAAACTGTGTCAGTCGATTATATTGAACTGAATGTGGCCGATATGGCCAGTGGACACAGTGTTTCAGACGAAGAAGCTCAAGCCTATTATGATGAGCATCAAGCGCAGTACCTGCAGCCTGAAAAACGTCTTGCTGGACATATCTTAGTTAATTTTGGTGATGATGACGCGGCGGCTAAAGCCAAAGCCGATGCTATCTATGCTAAGTTAGAAGCTGGTGAGGATTTTGCCACCTTAGCCCAAACAGAGTCTGATGATACCTTCAGTGCTGAGCAGGGCGGGCAACTTGATTGGTTTGAACAGGGCGTTATGGATCCCGCTTTCGACAGTGCTTTATTCGCGCTAGATAAAGGTCAGTATTCTGATGTGGTAAGAACCAATTTTGGTTTCCACATCATTAAACTACTCGACGTACAAGCCGGCTCTACTGCATCATTTGATGATGTTAAACAGCAGATTGTCGTCCAGTTGACGGAAAAGAAAGCCGTAGATCAATTTTATGGTCTGCAGCAACGCTTAGCCGATGTGAGCTACGAAGTGCCAGATACCCTGTCTGAAGCCGCTCAAGAAGTGGGTGTAGCAGTTAAGACTAGTCCAGAGTTTTCACGTGATAATGCACCAGAGCCGCTTAATGCGCCTGAAGTGATTAAAGCGGCCTTTTCTGAAACGGTATTGCTCGACGGTATGAACAGCGACGTTATTGAATTAGGTCCAAACCATGTGATGGTGGTACGAGTTAAATCCCATACGCCAGCAGGAACGCTAGCCTTAGAGCAAGTTAAAGCCAGTATTGTTGAGCGCCTGAAGCAAGACAAGGCCAACGATATTGCTCGTGAGCAGGCTCAAACACTGATGACGGCAATCAAAGCCGGTGATAATACTGCTGAGCTAACGACTCAAGTGCAACTGGCGCGTTTCGATCAACGCATTGATAACGCTATTACCACTAAAGCCTTTGAAATGGCGCAGCCAGATGGTGAGCCTGTGGTAGATACCGCCGCCTTGGCCAATGGCTATGCGGTTATCGTGCTCGATAAAGTCAATGCAGCTGAGACTGTCGATGACAACTTGGCCAATGCCATTAAGCAGCGCTTAAATTCACAGTATGCTGAAAGCGATTACCGTGCTGTGATAAGCTTGTTGAAAGCACAAAGCGAAGTGGTTTACAGCCCAGCAGAATAAATTGCAACTTTAATGATAACAAGCCAGAAGAGTGATCTTCTGGCTTTTTTTATGCTGAAAAGTTATCGATGCTAGCGGTATAGATTCAGGCTTACGCTGTGTCATCGTCTCTCTGTTAACGCTATAAGGTTAGGATTTTGTTCTATTGAGTCGCTTTGCTAATAGGAATCGCGTCTTTTTGACGGTGCGAAAACTAACGAGACGAGTGCTTATTTATCGTTTACAACAATAGCGTTGATTAGAATTATATCGCTTAGAGATGGTGCGCAGATGAAGTTAGGAACGCTTAGGCGCCTAGAGGGGGTAAATAAAAAACCACGATAGGCATCGTGGTTTTTTGTTAGAGTGTTTTTTTGCTAGGTACTGTTTTTAGCTGACAGTGTTTCTAGCTTCAGATTATATTGGTTCTACGTCGAAGTTAACTTCAGGATTAACATCGGCATCATAATCAACTGACTCCACGCCGAAACCAAACAGCTTTAAGAACTCTTGTTTATATTCGCGATAATCGGTGAGCTCACAGAGATTTTCTGTGGTGACTAACGGCCATAAGTCACGGCAATGCTGCTGTATCTCCTCTTTGAGCTCCCAATCATCTAGGCGCAGACGATTGGCTTCATCAAGTTGTGGCGCCGTGCCATCCTCGCGGAATAAACGTTCTCTGAACATACGGTTAATCTGCTCTTGGCAACCTTCATGCAGGCCTTCTTCACGCATCTTTTTAAAGACCATCGCGATATACAAGGGCATGACCGGAATAGCTGAGCTGGCTTGAGTGACGACACTCTTAAGCACGGCAACATTGGCACTGCCACCGGTAGCTGATAGCTTGGCGTTAAGTTCATGTGCTGCACGGTCAAGATCCATCTTGGCTTTGCCAAGAGCGCCATGCCAATAGATAGGCCAAGTCAATTCGGTGCCGATATAGCTATAAGCAACGGTCTTACACTTGGGGGCCAATACACCGGCATCGGCTAGGGCGTTAATCCATAACTCCCAATCTTGACCACCCATAACGGTAATGGTGTCTTGGATCTCTTGCTCTGTGGCGGGCTCAACGCTGGTTTCGATAATGATATCTTTGTTGGTATCCACCGCGGTTGCGGTATAGGTTTCCCCTATAGGTTTAAGCGCTGAGCGGATTAATTCGCCGCTATCAGGCAGTTTTCGAACCGGTGAGGCCAGTGAGTAGACCACCATGTCGACTTGGCCAAGATCTTGTTTGATGATCTCAATGGCGCGTTGTTTAGCCTCATGGCTAAAAGCATCACCGTTTAAACTCTTTGAGTATAAGCCAGCTTGTTTAGCAAACTTGTCAAATGCCGCAGAGTTATACCAACCGGCGGTACCTGGTTTGGTTTCGGTTCCTGGTTTTTCAAAAAAGACGCCAAGGGTTGCAGCGCCGCTACCAAAAGCCGCTGCAATACGTGAAGATAGACCATAGCCGCTTGAAGAGCCGATAACCAGTACCTTTTTAGGGCCGTTGGCAACAGGTCCGTTTGCCTTAGTTAGGTTAATTTGCTCAAGTACATTTGCTTCACAGCCGACCGGATGAGTGGTAGTACAAATAAAGCCACGTGTTTTGGGTTTGATTATCATGTTTCTGCTTCTCTTGAAAAAGTGCCATAAGGATAATTAAAGCAAGATGAAATGGCACATGTTTTTTAATAATTAGGCATATAAGCCCTAGTGGTTGGAGCAGTTTAGCGTTTGTAGGAGAACATCGTTTGCTCTTGGATCAGCCGCTGGGTGTATTCATGTTGCGGCGAATTGAATAAATTCTCCGTGGTGGCCTTCTCCACCATTTCACCCTGATGTAACACCATAATTTTGTCGCTAAAATGGCGAATAATGTTCATGTTGTGTGATACAAAAATATAAGACAATCCCATCTCTTGCTGGAGTTTAAGCAACAGATTTAAAATTTGCGATCGCACCGATAGATCCAATGCGGTTAATGCTTCATCGGCAATAATGATTTTTGGGTCTAACATCAAGGCTCTTGCCACCGCGACTCGCTGTTTCATCCCCTCTGAAATCATATGGGGATAAAAATCGGCGTGCTCAGGCAGTAAGCCAACCTTTCTTAAGCGGTCAATCACTTGTGCACGGCGGCTGTGTTTATCTAAGTCGGTATTAAAGCGTAGCGGTTCATCGAGCAGTTCACCCACAGTTAAACTGGGATTTAATGAAGTATTGGGATCTTGGAAAATCATCCTAATTAACTTGCAACGCTGCTTAAGGTTACGGCTATCAAGGCGTTCACCTTCAAAATAAATCTCCCCCGCGCTGCGCTGCTCTGCGCCCACAAGAATGCGCGCTAGGGTACTCTTACCCGAACCCGTTTCGCCCACAATGGCCAGGGTTTCGCCGCTGTTAAGTTCAAACGATATTGGTCCAAGCGCTTGATTATATTGACGTTTAAAACCTTTGTAGCCAGCAAAAAAGGTTTTACTGAGTTGGCTAACTTTTAGTAAGGGGCTCGTCATGACTTGGCTCATTATAGTAAGGGAAATGACACGCAAAATAGCGATCTTTATGATGGCTCAATTTAGGCTGATTCACACAGTGCTTTTGCGCCTGAGGGCAACGGGGGCCAAGGCGGCAACCAATGGGTTGGTGTTGTAGTGATGGCGCCGAGCCACGCAGAGTTTGCATCATGGTTTTATGCAACTCAGGGTTAGAATAATCAGGAATATTGTCCAGTATCGCCTTGGTATAAGGGTGATATGGCTGAGCAATCACATCGGCGGTGGGGCCAGATTCCATTATTTGGCCACTGTACATGACTGATAAATGGTCACACCATTGAGATAAGTTTTCTAGCTCGTGGCTAATCAATAAAATCGATACATTATGTAATTGATTTAATTTACTCAGCAGGCGAAATATTTGCGCTTGAGTTCTGACTTCCATGGAGTTGGTCGGCTCGTCGGCGATCAGTAAGCGTGGTTGGTTGGCGACCGCAATGGCAATCATCACTTTTTGGCATTCACCGTCAGACAGCTCCCAGGCGTAGCTTGACATCACTTTTTGGGTTTCTTTAATGCCCACCTTATGTAGCCATTGCCGCGCGGTTTTACGTTTGTCTTGCTCACGTCGCCACCAAGGTAACGCCTTGTTTTCGGGCATGGCTTCGATAATTTGCACGCCGACCACTATGGTGGGGTCTAAGCTACTAATGGGATCTTGAAAAATCATCGCCATTTCGCTGCCCATTAAGGCGCGGCGTGCTTTAGTGCTCATGTCCAATAAGTTTTGACCATCCCACATCATGCGATCGGCTTGTATTGTCCAATTATGCCCAGGGATCCCCATAATGGCTTTTGCCAGTAAGGTTCGCCCCGAGCCAGATTCACCCAGTAGACCATGAATTTCACCCGGGTTAAGGGTTAAGCTTACCCGCTCTAGTGCCTTCACCCGGCCGTGGGGCGTATCGAGTTCGATGGTGAGGTTTCTAATGTCCAATAATGGCATGTTGGTTTCTCATTAATGGCGAATGGGTGAAAGTGCAGAGCGCAGACCGTCGCCAACGAGGTTAATCGCCAGTACACTGCATAAGATGGCTACGCCAGGGATGGTGACGGTCCATGGCGCCGTTAAGAGGTTATCTAACCCTTGTGCCACCATAGCGCCCCATTCAGGGCTCGGTGCTTGTGCCCCCAGATTTAAGAAACCTAAGGCGGCGATATCCAAAATAGCTGCTGAAATACCTAAGGTGGTTTGAATAATCATGGTGTCTAAAATATTCGGTAAAATCACATACCAAAAAATCTGTAGTGGGTTGGCCCCATCGAGCCTTGCGGCAGTCACATACTCTTTTTGCAGCTCTTCATGTACCGCTTGGTGGATAGCCCTGACAAATTGAGGCGTTAATGCAATACCTACCGCCCAAAATACATTGCCCAGTCCAGGTCCGGTGACAGCCACCACTAATATTGCCATTAATAACGAGGGGATAGAGAGAAGTGCGTCGAGTAAATGACTCAATATACTCGATTTTAAGCCCGTCATCATGCCCGAAATAGAGCCTATTACAAAGCCTATCACCAAGGCCGTGGCGACAATCGCCAGTGCCATGCCAAAGGTCAGGTGCGCCCCATGCAGCAACCTGCTAAAGATGTCTCTACCCAGATCGTCGGTTCCCAAAAAGTGTTCAACCGTGCCAGCAGGATCCCAAGAGGGAGGTAGCAATAAAGCTTGTGGATCCTGATGTGCGGCTGAAAATGGCGCGATAATTGGTCCAAATAATGCCAGTAATATGAGGCAGCAAATCGCCCAAAAACCGGCAAATGCAAATGGGTTGTCAGTAAACGCATTCCAGATGCGTCTCAGAGGTGAGGGGATATGGCCTACCTGATAAATTTTAATGGGCGGCATAGAGTTCTTTCCTACTGAGCGGATTGATCGCCGTATGTAACACTTCAATTAAGATACTTAAAAAGATAATGATCATTGCTACCGCTAAAATCCCCCCTTGGATCACGGTATAATCTCGCTGGTAGATCCCCGAGACTAACCAAGCACCGACCCCTGGCCAGCTAAAAATTACCTCAACTACAATCGCGTAACTGGCAAATGCTCCGAGCATCAGTCCCATATTTTTAAGTAGTGGGATAAAGGCATTGGGCAGTGCATGGCGTATCACTATGGTATAGGTTCTTAGGCCCCGAGCTTCGGCGGCTTTAATATAGGTTTTTTCCATAATCGACATCATGGCACTTCGGGTGATGCGCACCACCACAGTAAAAGGCAGTACGGCCAAGGTGACCGCGGGTAATACAATGTGTTGTAAGGCGTCGATAAACGCTGACCAAGCATATTGAGAGTCCCATAACAAGATATCTATCAGCAGAAAACCCGTCACCGGTTTTATCTCGTAAAGCAGGTTGATTTGACCGGAGATGGGTAGCCAGCCTAAGCGCACGCCAAACCACAGTGACAGACTCAGTCCCAGCCAGAAGACCGGAATTGAATAGCCAGTTAAGGTGATCGCCATAATGGTATGTTGGGTTATTTTATGTTGACTTAACGACGCTAAAACTCCTAGAGGGATCCCGAGTAGTAGTGCAATCGCACCAGCGACAAAGGCCAATTCGAAGCTGGCGCTGAGCACGGCGGTTAATTCATTAGACACCGGATTTTGCGAGGTAACAGAGATCCCTAAGTTTCCCGATAAACGCTGCTCTAAATAAGCAATAAATTGGCTGATTTGGCCTTGGTCGAGACGATAAGCTGCATTGATGCTGGCTTGTTCTTCCGTGGTGGGAGCTTGAATGCCAGTGAGGGCGACGGTGTGTTCGACCGGAAACTGTGCGGTGACACTAAACATCACCATAAACAACACCAGTGATGTCGCAAGAAATAGATTTAAGCGGCGAGCAAGATAGCGTGCCATCAGTTTGGCTCCTCAATAGCCACAATGGCCGGTGTCACCTTAGTGGTATTGGTGAAAGAGATCCCCCCAAACGGGGTTAACTTAGACTGAGTTATCCGTTTTTGTTTGACTACCATGCGGGTGGCGTGTGCAAAAGGCAACATTGGAACTTGCTCGGCAATATATTGCTCAGCCTGTTGGTATAAGGCTGTGCGCGTAACGCGAACCGTAGTCGACCTAGCCGTCTGTAGAATACGGTCAAATTCTGGTGAGCACCAACGTGAGCGGTTACTGTTAGAATTTACCGATGCGCAACTCAAAATGGGGGTGAAAAAATTGTCCGGATCGCTGTTATCGGCGTTCCATCCAATGAGTACCGAATCATAATTTTGGCCACTCAGTTTTTGGTTAAACACACTCCAATCGTAACTGACTATGTTGACCTTCACCCCAATACGCGCCAAATCGGCTTGAATTAATTCAGCGGTTTTGTGGGCATTAGGGTTATAAATTCGGGCTACCGGCATTGCCCAGATATCGATGCTTAAGTCACTGATGCCAGCATCGCTAAGTAATTTACGTGCTTTTTCCGGGTTATAGTCGATTAGGCTTTTATTGGTTGAATAGGCCCATGATAACGGGGGCAGCAGACCAACGGCTTCTACGGCCGTTTGATGGTATACCGCCCGCAGGATATTTTCTTTATCCACTGCATGGGCTAATGCTTGGCGCACCCGCACATCGTTAAAGGGAATACGTTCGGTATTAAATGCCCAAAAAGCCACATTAAAACCCGGGATGGAATCGACCTCTAAATTGGGCTTATCGATCACAACGGGTAACTCTCCAGCTTTGGGGAGTGCCGAAATGTTACAGTCACCTGTAATGAGCTTCGCCAGTCGTGTGGTACTTTTGGGGGTAATATCAAAGACCAGTTGCTCAACTTCAGGAGTTAGGCGCCAGTAATGATGGTTACGATAATAGCGAATAAAATCATTTTTGACATAGTCGACTAGCCTAAAAGGACCAGTACCAATCGCCAGTTTATCGACGAGTTCAGGTTCGCCTGCCTGCAGTTGTTGCTGCGCATACTCTTGTGACAAGATGACGGCAAACCCAGTGGCGAGGTTAGATAAAAATGAGGCGTCTTTTTGTGTCAGGTGAAAAGCAACTTGATAGTCGTTTATTTTCTCAATGTTGTCGATTAAATCAGAAAAGCCAATGCTTTGGAAAAAAGGGTAACCTGTTTTAGCCACATCATGATACGGGTGAGTGCTATCGGTAATACGGTTAAATGAGAACAGGACATCATCGGCGTTGAAATTACGCGTTGGGGTAAAGATGTTTGAGTGATGGAAACGCACCCCAGTGCGTAACGAAAAAGTGTACACGCGCTCATCGTCACTGATAGTCCAGGCGGTGGCTAAAGAGGGGACTAACTGCCCTGATGTCGCATCATAATCGACCAGTCCATCATAGAGTTGCTGTGAAGTGGCATCGATTGTGGTGCCAGAGGTTACTAATTGTGGATTGAAAGACTCTGGATTACCTTCAGAACAATAAACCAGGCCAGAAGGAACACGAGAAGGACCACAGGCTGCTAATAGGGGGATAACGCAGCAAAGAACCAATCCTAACGTGAGACGCTTAAGCAGCTCTGTCATCAGTAGATGTAATCGTTGTTTGAATGAATAATTTCATTTTAACAGTGCTACAGAGCTAGGAGCAAACTTCATCTGCGTTAAGCGAGATTTATTTATCCAATAAATTGTATTTTTTCAAAATTCCTCGCAGTTGATGGTAACTGAGACCCAGCAATTCGGCCGTTTTTTTCTGGTTGTATTGCCCCGCATCTAAGGCTTTACTGAGTAACTGCACTTCATGGGATTCGCAGTGTTCTTTAAAGTCTAACGGAAACTCAATTGCGGCAGCCTTGTGTGGTTGCGGCGCTGATTCAGGCTCAGGCTCAAGTGGGGCGACAGGCGTCGCATTGGGCTGCGGTATAGCTTGGCGCGAAGTGGTTTTTACTCTGTGCATTGGGCGGTAGGGTGAAGCAAAGGGATCAATGACGATATTATCAATCGCGGTATGCAGATCCGTATTACGATAAACGCTGCGCTCAACCACGTTTTTGAGTTCACGAATATTGCCCGGCCAATCATATTGCATTAATTGCTCGACAGCGCGGGGGGAGAAACCGTCAAACAGTTCATGTTTTAATTGCCGCGCCATGCCGATAGCAAAGTATTCTGCCAGCGGCATAATATCTTCGGGGCGATGACGCAGTGGCGGTAAGGTGATCACATCAAAGGCTAAGCGATCTAGCAGATCTGGTCTAAATTCTCCGGCTTGGGCAAGTGAAGGCAGATCTTCATTGGCGGCGCAGATTAAGCGCACATCGGTTTGTACCGTTTTACTGCCGCCCACTCGTTCAAATTCACCGTACTCAATGACTCTGAGTAGCTTCTCTTGTATGAGTCCTGAGGTGTTGGCCAATTCATCTAAAAAAAGTGTGCCGCCATCGGCGCGCTCGAAGCGACCTTCATGCTTTTTATTGGCACCGGTAAATGCACCAGCATCATGGCCAAAGAGTTCACTTTCCAGTAAGTTCTCACTCAAGGAGGAGCAGTTAAGTTTGATAAAATTGTGTTCCCAGCGCGTTGACAGGTAGTGCAATCGCTCGGCGATGAGTTCCTTACCCGTGCCACGTTCCCCAATAATAAGTACGGGTTTGGATAAGGGGGCAACTTTTGAAACGTGCTCTAGTACTTCCAATAACGCATTCGATTGGCCGATCAGATTATCTTGTTGGAATTGATTCGCCACGATAAGTTTTAGCCTTTCACACTAATAATTGGTGAAATTTATAATATGTGGCCGCGGTTACAAAATAAAGCAAAAGTTAAAATAATGTTTAAGTGTCTGTATTGTAATGAATATCAAAAGTTGGCACACTAAATGTATTATTCTTTGCGACACCAACGTTAATTTAGAGGACAGTATTATGGGCATTTTCTCTCGCTTCGCAGATATCATCAATTCTAATATCAGCGCGCTACTCGATAAGGCCGAAGATCCAGAAAAAATGGTGCGCTTGATCATCCAGGAGATGGAAGACACCTTAGTCGAAGTACGTTCAACTTCAGCTAAAGTGCTTGCAGAGAAAAAAGAGATCCTGCGTCGTATCGCCAAAGTGCAAGAGCAGGTACATGATTGGCAAGATAAAGCTGAGCTAGCGTTATCGAAAGATCGCGAAGATTTAGCCAAAGCGGCATTACTGGAAAAGCAGAAAGCCAGCGAACTGGCAGCTACGCTTGAAAAAGAGTTAATGGTCGTTGAAGAGCACATTGCTCGCCTCAAAGAGGAAGTGAATCTGCTACAAGAAAAGCTAGCCGATGCTAAAGCACGTCAAAAGACCATTATCATGCGCAAGCAGACCGCCTCTTCTCGTTTAGAAGTAAAGCGTCAGCTTGATTCAAGTAAAATTGATAATGCGATGAGCAAATTTGAGCAATATGAGCGCCGTGTCGAAGGGTTAGAGTCACAAGTTGAGTCTTACGACTTGGGTAATCAAAAGACACTTAATGATGAGTTCGCCGCTTTAGAAGCCGAAGATTCAGTCAACGCCGAGTTGGAAGCCTTAAAAGCCAAGGTTAAAGCCAGCAACGCGAAAAAACAGACGACTAAAACAACTAAATAGAAACGATTCAGAGGTGAGTTATGGATATGGATTTATTAATAGCCCCGATCATCATCTTCATGATAGTGGTGGCACCCATTTGGCTGATCCTACATTACCGTAGTAAACGCCAAGTGAGCCAAGGACTCACTGAAGAAGAGTTTACTCAGCTAAATGAGTTAATTAGCAAAGCCGATAAAATGGCCCAACGCATAGAAACCTTGGAAGCTATTTTAGACAGCGAGGCGCCACAATGGAGGCATCGAGATGAGCGCATCTAATGGACGTCCCTTATATCGCATTCCCGAATCAGGCAAAATCGCTGGGGTCTGCGCCGGCATAGCCGATTACTTTAACTTCGAAACCTGGTTAGTCAGGGTGGTGGCAGCATCGATATTTTTACTTGGGGGATCGGGCATCATCTTTATCATCTATGTGCTACTGTGGATGATATTAGATATCAAGCCTGGCAGCACAAAGAACAAACACCAGCATAAAGAGATTGAGGTTAAAAAGAAGGTCTGGCAGGCTGGCGAACCCGCTAAGGCAGC
The DNA here is from genome assembly GCF_059338445.1 of Shewanella sp. 492. Lineage (NCBI taxonomy): Bacteria > Pseudomonadati > Pseudomonadota > Gammaproteobacteria > Alteromonadales > Shewanellaceae > Shewanella > Shewanella sp. 492. Next base: position 2,511,710 of record NZ_CM181702.1, on the reverse strand, counting down.
GTTACGGGATGTCAGCAGCCAATTTAGACAATTAGAGGTAAGGCTTCAACAGCTTGAACGTCATGTCACCTCTGATAGTTTCGATCTCAAACGGGAGATCAACAACCTGTAAGCTTGACTCATCATGACTTACATAAGGCATAAGGGCGGTGAATACCGCCCTTAAACATGGCTACGATTCGAATACGGATATTATAGGGGCCAAGATAGGTGCTATGAACTCACTCAATCGCTCACTTCATAAGCTATCACAACAGTCAAAATCTTTGGTCAAACGAACCACAGACAATCATGTACGCCTAGCGGTAACGGGTTTGTCTGGCGCAGGCAAAACCGCTTTTATCACCGGATTAGTGAATCAACTCCTGCACAGTGGTACCGTTGGGCAACATAATGCGTTGCCCTTGTGGCAAGTGGCGCGAGATGAGCGCCTTTATGGGGTAAAGCGCACCTTACAGCCCGATATGACCATTGCCAGTTTTGATTACGAAGGCGCCATGGCGGCCTTAACCTCTAGTGAACCTCACTGGCCAGCGTCCACGCGTAATATCAGTGAGCTGAGGTTAGCGATTAAATACCAGCCGCAAAAAGGGCTGCTGGCAAAACTGACTGACCATAGCACCTTATATGTTGATATTGTTGACTACCCAGGTGAGTGGTTACTCGATTTACCTATGTTAAAACTCACCTATCCACAGTGGTGTCAGCGTCAAAGTCTGCGTAGCAGCTTGTTGTCGCTTAGCGAGTATTATACGCCCTTTATCGACGCTTGCGCCGAGCTGCCTTTAGCATCACCGGCGCAAGAGCTGCAACTCAAACAGGTGTCGAGCCTGTATCAACAACTGCTGTGTGACAGTGTACATACCCATGGGTTTTATAATGCCCAACCTGGACGCATGTTATTGCCAGGTGAGCTGGCCGATACGCCAGTGTTAGCGTTTTTTCCTCTACTCGGCTTAAGTGAGGGGCAGTGCGATGCATTAGAAAAAAGCCCTAAAGACTCCTATTACCATGTACTTAAAAAACGTTATCACAGCTATGTAATCCAGGTTGTTAAACCCTTCTACCGCGATTACTTTGGCAAGTTTGACCGTCAATTATTATTAGTTGACTGTTTTACGCCGCTTAATCGCGGTAAAGCGCAGTTTGATGATATGAGTCAGGCGCTAGACGGCATCATGGCTAGCTTTCATTTTGGTCAATCTAACTTATTGAAAAGGCTCTTTTCTCCTCGTATTGATAAGCTGTTATTTGCTGCCAGTAAAGTGGACCATATTACCCGCGATCAGCAGGGTAATGTGTTATCGCTATTGACCCAGCTGGTTAACCGCAGTCAGCAACATGCTAAGTTTGAAGGTTGCGATGTTGAGGTGATGGCGATCAGTGCTATAAAAGCCACACAACATGGCATGGTGCAAGTTGACACTAAACAGATAGAGGTGGTTAAGGGACGCGATATGGCAAGTGGTAAAGCGGTCACTTTGTTTCCTGGCGAAGTCCCCAAGCAGCTGCCTCGCAGTGAATTTTGGCAGCAACAAGGGTTTGAATTTGTTAATTTTGCGCCGCCTCAAATCGCCAGTACTGCTAAGGATGTGCATTTTGAGCATATTCGCTTAGATCACCTATTGCAGTATTTAATTGGCGATAAGCTAACTTAGCTATCCCTGATTTACATCTTGATTGATGATAGGAACGATAATGACACACCCCTCAGATCCGATAGAAAAAAAACAGTTATTCGAGCTAGGCGATGATGATCAATCGACTCAGCCAAGGCTACAACAGGCAAGGCATTTTGATGCTGAACCTGTACACATATTATCGCCCGAGAGTGACGAGGAGCAGCTTGCACAATTATTAGATATTGACCCTAGCATTAAGCGCACCTTGATGGCGAGTAAGCGTCGCCGCTGGTCATGGTTGACTAAAAGCATGTTGCTTGGCCTTATCATCTTAGTACTGACCCAAACCGGCTTGTCCTTGTCACAAGCATGGACCGACAGCCCTTGGTTATTTGGGGTATATGCCAGTGTTCTGGCTTTGGTTATTTTGTGGGCTGGGCGGATAACCTTTAATGAATGGCGCCAACTGCAACGATTAAGGGGCGTAGAGGAGGCGCAGCAAGTGAGTGAGCGCTTAGCCCTGAGCATGCAAATTGGTGAGGCCGACCCGTTTATCGAGCGTATTTTGGCTAAATTACCCACAGATATCGACACCCAAAACTACCGTGATCATGTGCGTGATGAGCATAACGATGCCGAGCGCGTGCTGTTGTTTGAGTCGCTGGTGTTAACTGAAATCGATAAAAAAGCCAAAAAATTGGTGCATCGCTATGCCACTGAATCGGCGTTATTGTTAGCCGCAAGCCCATTAGCCGTGCTCGATATGGCGATTATTTTATGGCGTAACCAGAAGATGATCCGCGAGTTAGCCAGCTGCTATGGCATTGAACTAGGTTATTGGAGCCGCATTAAGCTCATCCGCTCGGTGATAATCAATATTATTTATGCGGGGGCCAGTGAGGTGGTGACCGATATTGGTACCCAGTTGCTATCACTGGAAGTGTCCGGCAAGGTATCGACGCGGATGGCGCAAGGGTTAGGCGGGGGATTGCTCACTGCAAGATTGGGTTATCAGGCCATGGCACTGTGTCGCCCTGTGGTATTTAGTCATGAGACCCGCCCCAAGTTAACCAAGATCCATACCGCGCTACTGAGTGAACTCAAAGATTTCTCATTAGCCGCACTCGGTAAACGCACCAACCGTAACAAAGATTTTACATCCAACTAGGGCTTAATCTGCTGCTATAACTTTACTCTCAGGCGCAAAACGAGCCAAGGTTAGTGTTTACCTTGACTTAGTCAATCAACACTTTGGAGAGAGATAATGCAACAAAAATGGCAGCAGGCGACTCAGGTTATCCACGCTGGGCATCAAAGGGATGCCATGGGCGCATTAGTCTCACCACTGTATCAAAGCGCCACCTTTGCATTCGAGAACACAGAGCAAGGTAGCGCACGGTTTGCTGGTGAGCAGCAAGGGTATATTTATACCCGCTTAGGTAATCCCACCACGGCAGAGCTTGAGCGCAAGTTAGCGATACTCGAGGGCAGCGAAGCCGCTGCCGCTACCGCATCGGGTATGGCGGCGGTATCGGCCGCATTATTAACCCATTTATGCTGTGGCGATCATTTAGTTGCCGCTAAAGCCGTTTACGGCTGTACCTTTGCCTTGATGACCACGCAGTTGAGTAAGTTTGGGATTGAAGTCACCTTGGTGGACTTTAATGATGTCGATGAAATAAAGCGCGCCATTAAGCCCACTACGAAAGTGCTGTTTTGTGAAACTCCGGTGAACCCCCATCTCGATGTGTATGACTTAACCGCGATTGCAGGTATAGCGAAGCAGCATCATCTGGTGAGTATTGTTGATAACACCTTTATGACGCCGCTGTTGCAGCAGCCCATCGCGTTGGGCATCAATATGGTGGTGCATAGCGCCACTAAATACCTTAATGGCCACGGCGATGTGATTGCCGGCATAGTGTGTGGCAGTGAGGAGATGATAGCTAAACTCAAAACAGAAATCCTCAAAGATATCGGCGCGGTATTATCACCACATGATGCCTGGCTTATCTTACGCGGGCTAAAAACCTTAGATGTTAGAGTTGCTCGTCATTGTGATAATGCCCAAGTGATTGCCGAATATCTGGATAAACACCCGCAAATTAGCCGAGTTTATTATCCTGGTTTAGCGCACCATAGTGGACATCATCTTATCGGCTCGCAGATGCGCCGAGCTGGGGGAGTGGTGGCCTTTGAACTTGATAGTGGTTTTGATGGCGCTGTTGCATTTGTGAATCGACTGAAGTTATTTACCATCGCGGTCAGTTTGGGTGACGCTGAGTCACTTATCCAGCATCCAGCTTCGATGACCCATTCACCCTATTCATTTGAGGAGCGAGTTGTGGCGGGTATTAGTGACAGTCTATTGCGTATATCGGTAGGCTTAGAGGCGGTTGAAGATATTATTAGCGATTTACGCCAAGCGTTAGAAGGGAGTTAATCCATCTGTGGCCAACTCATTATCGAGTAGGCCACAAATGTGCAAGCGGATTATGCTTAGATAGTCCAGAACAGGTGGGCAATGATATACAGTACCAACATACTGATAAAGTTGATTATTGCGCCAGCTCGCATCATCTCTGATTGCTTAATGTGGCCTGACCCATACACAATCGCATTGGGCGGCGTCGCCACTGGCAGCATAAAGGCACAAGAAGCCGCAATACCAATTAATACCGACAGCATCACAGGTGATAGTCCCAGTGCTTCAGCAATCGCGGCAAATACAGGTACCAACAAAGCAGCACTGGCGGTATTACTGGCAAACTCAGTGAGCATCACCACAAAAAATATCACCGCAAAGGTAAATAATGCCATATGGGTGTTACCAAAAATATCGGTGACCCAATGCGCCAAAAATACGCTGGTGCCTGTGGCTTTTAAAATAGCACTGAGTGTTAAGCCACCACCAAAGAGGATGAGCACGCCCCAATCTGTGGTTTTTTCTATTTTTTTCCACTGCACTAAACCTAAACCCGCCAGTAATACCACGGCACTTAACGCCACTATGGTATCGAACTGTTTGATGCCGCCTAAAGCGCCAGAGATAGGTTTACTGAAGATCCAGCAACATACGGTTGCCAAAAAGATGATAAGAGTGAGTTTACCTTGGAAATTTAATTTCTGATTATCGCTTGGGATCTCACAGACCACATTGAGATTAGGTTTCAAATAAAGATACAGCGCGATAAGCATACTCGGTAACATTAAAGCGACGGTGATCAAACCGAACTCTAACCAGTCGGCAAAGCTTAAACCCACTTGAGCCGCGGCGATAGCATTCGGTGGGCTGCCCACTAAGGTACCTATGCCACCAATATTGGCAGAGTAAGCGATACCTAGCAGCATAAAGAGGTAGGTGTTGCGATGCTCTTTAATGTCTAGCTGCTGCAAGATCCCCAGAGCCAATGGCAGCATCATCGCCGCAGTGGCGGTATTACTGATCCACATCGATAGCAGGGCGGTGATGCCGAATAACATCATACAAGCAAGGCTCAGTTTACCCTTGGAAGCCGTAAGTACTTTTTGAGCGATACGGCGATCGATACCTTGATGGTTCAGGGCTGCAGCGAGGACGAAGCCACCAAAAAACAGGTAAATAATCGGATTCGCAAAATTGCTCATTGCCGTTTTGGTTTCAAACACGCCAAACACGACCCCAAGAATAGGGATAATGATTGCCGTCACACTAATATGGATAGCCTCCGTCAGCCACAATATTGCAGCAAAAACGAGAATGGCGAGTCCAATATTAATGCTCTGTTCAAAAGGCAGAAATTGATACATCAAAATAAATAAACAGATATCGGCAAACAATATAAGCATTTTTTTATATTGTGTTGGCTTTTCAGGGATCAGCGGCTGTGCCTGCGTGGTTTCGTGAGACATTGAAGAGTCCATATACTTGTTGTTAGTACTTGTTGTTAGGCGCACAACACTATCTCAGCGCAGGATCGGCACAAAGCTTTTTATTTGTAGTTAAATTACTTTGTGTTCGAGCTCTGCGTGTGATGTAGCGCAATAAAATGGTGGCTTATGTTACCCGAATCACGTTTTAAAGTAAGGGGTAGATCACAATTTTTTTCATAGTGCATCGGTTGAATCAGATTTAATCTCGTTATGAAATAAACTGAAAGTTGTTTGTGTGACCTTGGTCACCTTGGAGGTGGGGTTTTGGTTGGTGGGGGTCACGTATTTGCGCAAGGTTTGAGTTTGTTCTATGTTTTTAAGGTGGCCAAGGAGAAAGGAATGCTGGCCATCCCCTAATGGATAATCAAGGAGTAAGTTATGAAAGCAATATTATTGGGCAGTTTGATTGCTACGACATTAGCACTGTTTCCCGCTTATGCTGCTGAAAAGGTTGAGCCAGTTCCGGTGAATACAACCGTTGAGGCACAAGCCGTTAATATCAATACGGCGACAGCAGAGCAGTTAAGCCAGCTAAAAGGGATTGGTGCAAACAAGGCGATGGCGATTATTGAATACCGCAATACACATGGTAAATTTACCGATATTAATCAATTATCTGAAGTTAAAGGTATCGGTCCTAAACTGTTAGAACAAAACCGAGCCAATATTAAATTGTAAGTCATTGAAGCTTGTTCTTATAAAAAATACCCACGCTCGTGGGTATTTGTTTATAGATTCACCACTCAATCATAAAGAATGGCTCAAAGACCGATATTCCCTTGATCGCATCCCCTGCATGATAGATAATGCCCCCGTCTTGAAGATAACACGCTTCAAGAATCTATGGTGACCCTAGGGTCCCCCCGCAATGATAACTTGTGAACTCGGCCAGGCCCGGAAGGGAGCAACCGCAGCAGGCGACTCATGTGCCGGGGTGTGGCTCTAGGGAAACCTCCAAACTAAAGTCTAATCAAAGGCTTATCTCAGAAAGACCGCAAGTGGTACACTTGGTGGTACACTCGATGAGAAATCGGTTAGCAAAAAACTCCCCCCTATTTGTTTCTAAATTTTCCTATCTTGTTTTACATTCACCGTTTTAACTTTGTTTAGTTGCGTGCGGTTATCAATTGTGAAATACCCATCAGTGTGACTTTTTATGTCTGGGCTATGCTTGGGGTATGTCTGGAAAGTCGCGTGTGTGTGAATACCAAGGCGTCCTCATTAATTGAACGCCTAGGTTCGAGTTACAGGCTTTCTTGTTGGGGAAGCTTGGTTTTTAAAAAGGCGCGCGATTTTTCTAAGGCAGATTGGATCTCCGTTTTCATCTGCTTGAGTTCGTCATAATCTTCAAAAAAGTAAGTATCGACGAGGTGCCGAATGTAGCGCACGGGCAGCTGATTGAGTGTCACGCAGCATAAATCGGCCAGATAGTCTTCAGGGAGTTCATCCATCAATCCTTCATCCGACAGCATCTCAAGTAACAGTACTTCATAATAATTTCGAATTTCTAGTTGCATGCATCTATCTCCACGATGAGGGGCTTGGCTTATATCGTTTGTCTAGTTTGCAATCATATTGGCTTAGCCGCAATCACTATTTAATGTCGCGTAATGGTTCAGTGCGTAAGCGCAAGCTAGGGGAATGCTGACAATCTATAGCAGGTAAATGAGACTAAAAAATTAGATGGTATATGGTTCAAGGTAAAACGGGAGAGTCTATATGGGGGGAGAGGGTCACGCTAACCTTAGGTTAGCGTGACGTTGCTTGTGGGTTTTATCAAATGATCACAACTGTTTGATGGCCCAGCTCATGAATTCTTTGCGCGTTGTTTCATCGGCGTGTAACCACCAGTATTGCAGCATTTGCTGAGCATGTTCAGCTTCGCTCTTATTGGTGGGCGCTGCTGTCGCGGGTAATGTCGCAGCCTCGATGGCGCTAACAGGCTTTGCTGGTACGGAACTAGCTGCCATCGTACCGCCCGTTGCAACGGCTGCAGCGACTTCAACATCTTGACCGCTGTCATCACCTAAGAGTCGACCTACAAATGAAGTTTCTGCAATATCGGTTTGTGCTACTTGATAACTGACTTTACCACCATCTGCACGCGTGATGATGACCTCGGGTGATTTAGCAAACTCTTTCGGACGTTTAATCACTTTGCCTTCGGCGGGTTGTAACTGGTAGTCATAATCGCCATCGACATTAAGAGTAATAATAAAGGGGGATGATTTAATAAAGCTTTCGCTGTCACTGAAATCATCTTGCACCATATCGTGATAACGGATAGCAATCTTGTGCGTGCCGTTATCTAGGCTTAAATCGGCCTTATGGTTAAACAAGCTGCTTTCTACTTTTTGACCATTAAGGGCTAAGTATTCAAATGCCATGGGAATGGTGAGATTGGCAGCCATTGCCGATGAGGCACCAAGCAAAGCGATTAAAGCGGTGATTGGCATTACTGATTTCATTGTTGCTCCTTAACGATTATGACTTTTATATGGGCGTTCAAACGCCTGAATGCGGTCTTCAATATAGCTAATAGCTTGTCGGCACTTACCTAAGCGACGGTGAACTAAAAGTATCTCATTTTGCAGTGCAATTTTGTCAGCACTATGACAGTTTTCAAGTTTTGATTGTAAATCTGCAATCTTTTGCTCAAATGTTTGAACCCAGTTCAGATGTTTGTTTAATTCATCATATAGCTGGTGGCTATTATGCATTACGCCAGAAGCGATCCAACTAAAACCACTATCGGCGTGCGACTGCTGGCGACGTTGTTTGGCATTCGCAATACGTGATGATTTTTGTTGCTCAGCCGATTTCACATCTAATGTGGTGGTGTTCAGCGCGCGTCGCAGTGCGGTAAATCTATCTTGGATCCCTTCACAGCTTAACGCTATGGTCGATGTCGAGATATTCCCCTTTAGTAGTTTTTCGAGCTGCGCTATTTTATTGCTAATTTGGCTGATACACGGGGCAAGCTGGGCACCGGATTGGTTAAATAAGCCATGATTAAAACGTTCGGTATCATGCAGTAGCTTACGTTGCCCTTTTGCCAGCTGGCTATCATGTTGCAGCACTTCTTGTTCTAATTGCTTAAGTTGGACTCGTAAACGATAAATTAGTTCTGAGGTGTTCATGCCCATGCGCTCCACGCCAAATTGATGGCAATCAAAATAACCACGGTGATAAATAGCGGACGGATAAATGGTACGCCAAATTTGATTGCGGTGCGAGCGCCAACAAACGAACCTAACATCATGCATAAGCCCATAGATAAGCCGATAACAATATTGACCTGTCCCAAGGCTAAAAAGACCGTTAAAGAGGTTAGGTTACTGATAAAAGTCATGGCTCGTGCTAATCCACAACTGTTAAGTACTGGTAATTGGTATTGCGAAATACTGCTGATGGTCCAAAACGCGCCGACAGCGGGGCCAGCAAAACCATCATAAAAGCCCAATGGCAACCCTTGGCGCCATTGCTTAAAGGCCGAGGGTGCGCGAGTTGGTGGTAAGTGACTGTTGCCCCCCATCACACTGGGTTTCACTAGGGTATAAATGGCAATGATGATGATAATGAGCGGCAGTAATTTTTCGAGCCATTGATTATCAATGAAATAGACTACGAAGGTGCCGATAACGGCGCCAATGAAGGTGGCTATTGCGGCATGGTACCAAAAGCGTGGCTCAAAAAAATGTTTGCGGTAATAGGTGAATGCCGCCATGGATGAACCAAAGCTGGCGGCCAATTTATTGGTTCCCAGCGCCGCGTGTGGCGGTATGCCTATGGTTAATAATGCAGGTATTGATAGCAAGCCTCCGCCACCTGCGACAGCGTCAATAAAGCCGGCAATAAAACCTGTGGCGGCTAAAATAATCCAAACGCTGGGGTCTAAAAGTAACTCCAATGTGGTTCCTACTCTATGACTTGGCGAAACGGAGGTAAGGCATCAAGCAGCGACTTTCCATAACGTTTCGTGACTAAGCGACGATCTAAGATAGTGATACGGCCATAATCTTCTTCCTTACGCAGTAATCTACCACAACTTTGGATCAATTTACGTGATGCGTCAGGTATGGTCAGTTGTAAAAACGGATTACCGCCCTTTATCTTGATATATTCTGCATGGGCTTGCTCCACAGGGGAGGTCGGCACTGCAAAGGGTAATTTGGTGATAATCAAATTGGTGAGATAATCTCCTGGCAGATCGAGCCCTTCAGAGAAGCTGCCCGTGCCGAAAATAATACTTACCTCGCCAGCATCACAGCGCTGTTTATGTTGTGTCAGCAGTTGTTGACGCGAGTCTTCCCCCTGGATCAATAATGGGCTGTCAATCTTGGGGCGGACAATATCGGCCACTTTCTCCATCTGCCAGTATGAGGCAAACAGCACTAAGGTGGCGGTTTCACCTTCGATAAGGGTCAATATCTGCTCGGCAAGCTCATCGGTATAACGGTCGTCCGTCGGTTCGGTGCGCATTTTTGGCAGGTATAAGGTCGCATTTTGCTCAAAATCAAATGGGCTATCCATGGCCAGATAACGACTACCATCGTTTATCGACAGGCCCACCTGATGGGTAAAATGATTAAAATTATTCAATGCGCGTAAAGTGGCGCTACACAGCACCACACCAGCGGCTTTTTCCCATAATAAGGATTCGAGCATAAAGCCCACTTCAATCGGTGAGACGTTACACAAGTAGTCGTGTTGTTTACCCGGAAGTTGCTCTATCCATCTGGCCATCGGTGCCCCTTTAGGGCTGTCGGTCTTGGCCATCATCTTCCACAATTTTTGCAGATTTTCTAAACGCTGCAGCATAAAGCCAGTTTCGCTCAGCAGTTGCTCGGCTTGATGCTTGGGCAGCTCACCATCTTTTATGGCTTCGTTAAGCAAGGTCAACATCTTATTGAACTGCTTGAGGGCGTTATTAGCGGCACTGGCTAAGTTTTCTGCTTGGATAACTAAAGCTTGCGGCAGCTTGCCATGTTCAAAACGGATGCGGTTTTCAGGGTTATCAAATGCAGCGTCTTGGCCGTCGCAATACTGCGCTACGGCGTTGAGCAACCCGGTTAATTCGTTAATGTGGTCTAACATCGCCTGAGCAGGGGCAATAATATGATTACTCTTAAGCTGATTTTGCAGTTTAGCTGTGGTTTTGCCGATCTTTTCTAACCAATCGACCGCGCCTCTCAGGGTCGCCTGCGCGCTGGAAAAGTCTCTGGCGACAACGGGGAGGTGATGGGCCTCGTCAATCACATAATAGAGATCTTCAGGATCGGGCAAGATCACCCCGCCGCCTAGTTCCAAGTCGGCAAAAAGCAGACTGTGGTTAGCGATTAATACATCCCAGTTATCAATATCTTCACGGGCCTTATGAAATGGGCAGTGACGATGACTGGCTAGTTGCCGATGACAGCTGTGTTTGTCGCAGGCGATTTGGCTCCAAAGATGATCGGGCAATTGTTGCGTTAGGGTATCGCGCTCGCCATTCCAACGACCTTCATGGAAATCTTTTAACAAACTTTGTAATAGGGCTATCTGGCTGTTATCGGGTTTAGTTTGCCACATGGCCATCTGCGTGCCGTCATCACTGCCAATGAGCATTTCAAGTTTGGCTAAGCAGATATAGCGTTGACGCCCCTTAACCAGGCCAAAGGTAAAGTCGAGTCCAGATTGCTGTAAAAAGAAGGGTAAATCTTTATTGAGTAACTGCTCTTGCAGCGCCACCGTTGCAGTGGCGATACAGACTTTTTTCTTGCTGGCTAAGGCTAATGGAATGGTGCCTAGAATATAAGCCAACGACTTACCAATACCCGTGCCAGCTTCGACAACAATGATGCGCCTATGTTTGTCATATTCACCTGCTAATGTTTTTGAGATCTCTGCCACAATGTAGTTTTGCTCGCGCCGAGAGCGAAAGTTGGGCAAGGCGGCCGCAATGTCTTTATAGATGGTGCGGATCTGAGTTTTAACAGTGGCAGATAACATGAAGGCACATAGCAGAGAAATACAGCTGTACATAATAACAGTAAAACAGCACAAGCGGAATATGAATAAGTTCTGAAACAGTCGATACAAGCATAAGCGACTAGCGATGTTAACAATATGGATTTGACCAGTTGTCAGCTGTGCGCTTGGCAACATAAATGAGCTGATGAGTGAGCAAGCTCATATTGTGTCGTTCACCTCATTTATTTGGATGACGAAATTAATACTATAGTTGTCGGTCCTGTATCGTTTGAATAATGAAATTGATACCATAGTTGCTGATCCTGTATCGATTACAACTGCGTTTCCATTCAAAACGCTAGCAACTGTGATCGGCAGCGAACTCTTTTACGTATAGGGCCTGCCAGTCATAGTGCACTGCGCCGCACACAAACCAACCACAGCTCGGAAATAAGTCACCATAATATGGTAAATAAACATACTAACGCAGAACGTGAAATCGAATTTGAACTCGATGCTAATCTCATTTCAACCACAGATCCCTCCAGTATAGTCACCTATGCTAATGCCGGTTTTTGTGATATTGCCGGTTATCAAGCCGATGAATTAATTGGTAAACCACATAATATTGTGCGCCATGCCGATATGCCTAAGCCCGCCTTTAAGCAGTTATGGCAAACGGTGCAATCTGGCCGCAGTTGGATGGGACTGGTGAAGAACGCCCGTAAAGGAGGCGGATTTTATTGGGTATCAGCCTTTATCACCCCCATCACCGATGCTAAGGGCAAAATTATTGAATATCAGTCTGTGCGCACTAAGCCTAACCGAGAATGGGTTAAGCGTGCAGAGGCGCTCTATAGCGAAATGAGCCAAAAAGAGACGCCATCTAAGCTATCAAGGCCACGCTTTAGTTATCGTTGGGCGCGTTATCTTGCTGCGTTAACAGCGCTTGCCAGCACCCTAGCTATGATGAGCGGCGCATCGGTACACTTAGGTGGTACGGTATCGATATTGGCGATGGCCGGGCTGTTACTCAATGAGTTTTTTCATCAACGACGTTTAGGGCAGGTGGCAACACTTGCGACGCAAGCATATGATAATCCGTTGATGGAGCTCGTCTATACCGGGCGTTATGATGAATATTCCATGATAGAGCTCGCGCTGCAAAAGCGTAAAGCCGAGGTGCGCGCGATTGTTGCCAGAGCCAGCGAAACCGCAGAGGGGATCCACGTTAGTGCTGAGCACGAGTTAGTTAATCAGCAAGAGATTAAGCATAACTTGAATAAGCAAGGGGCCGATACCGACTCTGTAGCGACAGCGGTAACCGAAATGTCCAGCTCAATTCGCGATGTGGCTGATAATGCGATGGCGGCATCACAATTAGTGGAGCAAGTGAATCAGCTTGCTGATGACGGACTCAATAATGTGCAAACCACGATAGACTCGGTGGCAGAACTGCACTCAGAATTAGCGCGTGCAAACGGCATAATTAACGATCTATCGGTGAGTAGCCAAGAGATTGAAAAGATCCTCGAAGTCATCGGCACCATAGCCGATCAGACCAATCTGCTGGCACTCAATGCGGCGATTGAAGCGGCTCGAGCAGGAGAGAGTGGCCGTGGATTTGCGGTGGTAGCCGATGAGGTTAGAGCGTTAGCTTCAAAAACCCAAGCTTCCACCGAAGAAATTCGCTCCATGATTGCTCACCTGCAAGATACCGCTGGCCAAGCCGTGATAGCGACGCAACAAGGCAGCCATTTATCGGATGTGTGTCGAGACAATGCTGTTCGTACCGGCGATGTGCTGAAACATGCCAATAGTATGTTGAGTGAGGTGGCCAGCGCGAGTCATCAAATCGCTGCCGCGGTGCATCAGCAGGCGAGTGTGACTGAAGATATTAATAGCAACATCATCTCCATTCAGCAGTTGTCATTGGCCAATATTGAGCGCAGCGATCACTCGGTAAATCGTGGTTCTGAGTTGGTGAGTCAGCTCAGCGATCTACAACGTTTGATGCAGCAATTTCAAAAGCGATAACGCGATTGATTAATCACAATCGCTTATCTTCATTATCGTCACTTCTCTTTATCAGAGTCTCTTAAATTGCAGGCCTGGTGGATTGAGGCCCGTGAGCTGAAGTTTATATGAGTGCCACCATACGCCGCTGATACAGCGGCGTTTTTATCTCTATAGCGACTGGCAATAAAACCGTATCTATCGGTTATCGCCATGGTTCTGCTTCAAGCGCTTAATGCAGTACGGCTAATGTCACCTAGCTAATTCCACGAGATTAATTCTATTTGGCTAATGTTCCATCACGAGGGGATTGCTGGCTTGGCATCGACTAAATAGCATCAGTCAAAGGCATAAAAAAACGCCGTCATGTTGATCATGACGGCGTTGGTTGGGATCAATCCAGCGGCGTGCTTACACCTTATAAATCTTAGCGGGTATGGCTTGGCGAACGGCGGCGCCAACCACCCAGTCGAGCATCACGCCCTGGCCTTCACGAGTCGGGTCGATAAGGCCGATATCGTTAATATTGACTCCATCGCTGGATTTCATTTTAACGGGTTGCTGTTTATCACCAATCCAATGAGCCCGCTCACCTAGCTCGGTATGGCCAAACCCATGCTCAAAACCTAAAGTCCCGGGCATTATCCCCTCAACGACCATTGCTAAGGCTTGGGTTTTAGCGCTTGGGGTTTCAATCACAAACAGATCGCCTGTGCTTATTGCCGCATTTTCAGCATCAATGGGGTGAATATATACAGGGTTAACCCCTTTAATCGAGGCAAGGCGCGGTGACAAATTAGACACCGAGCTATGGATGTTTGACTTGAAGTTGGTCAAGCTAAACGGCCACTGTGTTTTAGGGTATTGCTGCTCAAATGGTGTGCCATCAGCCAAGCGCTGCGGTGACCAAGTAGGACAACCTAGGTAGCGCTCGCCGGTCATGGTGTTGATTGACGTACCGACGGTTTCATTCCAAATGGCCAGTGGCTTAGCCCAGCGATGCTTCATTCTATCTTGCTGGTAAGCTTGGCTGGCGTCTTCAAAACGACCACCACGGGCAAAGATGTAACCTACCTTTCGCATCTCTTCACCTGTTAGAGTGCGGGTCATCGCCGGCATGAGTCGCTCAAGCCCTGACCAGGCAATGTCTTCGGCTTCGACGCTCGGGACGCCGCCTTTGGCATAGGCAAGGTTTGCCGCTGCTCGCAGGTAAAAATCTTCAGCGCTATGAATGGGATGCCAGTTACCTTGGCTGTCCTGTATGGCATTGTCGCCAAAACCGCCTAGCTCCATACGCTTAGCTACATCTATGATGAAGTTTTCAAAGTTAATCGCTCGACCATCGGCCGTTTTTTCTGTGCGCGGTTCAACTATGGGCCAGCGTGCGGTGACCGCTTTGGTCGGTACACCGTGCCAAGGGGTAGACATGCCCCAGCTTTCATAGGTCACAGTGTCGGGCACAATATAATCAGACAGTGCGGTAGTCTCATTGATAAAGGCATCGATAGATATAATCAGGCCTAATTGCTGTGGATCTTTCAGCTTATCGCCCAGCAGAGTATTTAGCCCGGGGACCCCATAAAGTGGGTTAGCCATGTGGTTAATCCAGGCTTTGGCTTTATAAGGGTAACCGTCGATAGCCGCCGATAAGTGCTCGGTGAGCAGCGGGGCTGAGATCGGGTACCAAGGTGCGCGAGTAGGATAAGGTGATTCTCCTGCGGCGACGCGGCGTTTATATTCGCTGGTTTTTTGGTAGGGGAATTTACTGCGAGATAAGAAAACTCCTTTAGGCTTAGTCTTGCCGTTAAATTGGGTGAAATCGTAACGTGGGCCTGCGGCCGATGTGGGGTAGCCGCCAGCTTTAGCCATGGCACCACCTTTCATATTGATATTACCAATCAGCGCGTTAAGCATTAAAATAGTAAAAGAGTTATAAAAGCCATTGGTGTGCATATTGCCGCCATGGGTATCGACTACCGCTTTGGTACCGTGGCTGGTGAACTCACGTGCTAAGGCTTCGATTTGCGCTACCGCGATGCCACACTGTTGGCTATAAAACGCTAAATCATGCTTAAAGGCTTCCTCTTTCAAGCGTTGCAATGAGGATTTCACTCGTATGTTTTTGCCATGGCTAATGACTTGCCTATCGACAAACAGTTGCGCGGCATCGTCTTGGGTGTTGACGTTGAGTTGCTCTGAGGTCGCATTAACCACCACAAAAGGATCGCTGTCAGATAACGGCTCGCCGCTGTAGCTCAGGCCGATATCGGAGGCGCGCAGGAAGCGACCATTATCGGCATGACTCTCGTCACTTATCACCAAGTGTGTCGCATTACACCAATGGGCCGTTTCGGCTTGTGCCATAGCAGCGGCGCTAGGCTGGGCCAAAAAGGGTTGGTTGTAAGCGTGATTAACGATGATCCACTGGATCATGCCCAGCACTAAAGCGGAGTCTGTTCCGGGGTTGATGGGCAGCCAATGGTTGTTATCGCCCGCGGCTAAGCTCGATGAACCTGCCGGTAAACTCGGGGCTATGATGGTGTATTTGAGCCGACCGCTAGTGCGTCCTTCGGCCAATTGCCTTGCTTGGCGTTTAAACGGGTTACCTGCTTGCGCCGGTGACATACCAATAAATAGCACGTATTCGGCGTGGTCTAAATCGGGTTTTAGATGAGCGAATTTATTCAAATCATTCATCATAGCCCCTGAGCCTGCCCGAAACGCGTAACCACAATAGGAACCATGGTGACCAAAGTTACGCGTGCCGTAACTGTTGAAGGCAAAGCGTTTTAAAATATCATCACGGCCTTCGTTACCCGCATTGGTGACCAATAGCTGGTTGGCTTTGGGGCCATATTCGGGGTTTTGTGGATCCAGCGGGGTGTGAATGTCGCGTATTTCACGCAGCCCAGTCACTTGGCCTTCACCAAACAAATCGCCGCCTTCGACCACTTCGCTGAGCAGCTGCTCATAGCTAATGGGTTGCCACTTGCCTTCGCCGCGTTTACCCACACGTTTAAGCGGTTGCGTGATACGATAATGGCTGTTGCGTATCTCTAACATGCCATTGCCGCGGGCGCAGGCGGTGGAGCGTCCCGCGAGCCCAGCTTCGCCCATCAATGAGCGATAAGCCTCTTTAACTGGCGTAGCGTAAGGGATCTGCTCATGGTGTGATAGTGGGTGGTATGGATTGCCAGCGATGCGCAAAATATCATCGGTATTATTATCGATACGTACCCGCAGGCCACATAACGACCAACAGCCAAAACACATAGATGGCGCGACTCTTTGATCTGGATTAGGCAGTAGCTTGCCATTCGCATTGAGGTGATACTCTGGCGCTAACGAGTTGCCATGGTGAATATGTTGGGTCTTTTTACCCGCGCTGCCCTCTAAGGTTCCTTTGACCGCATGATGAATGGTGTCACTGTAACCGGCAGAGAATGCACCTAATCCACCAACAGCAAAACCTGATTTTAGTAGCAGACGACGTTTATTATCCATTTTAAAATCCTTAAATATGTTGGTTATTGCTGCAGAGCTTGAGATTGGTGAACCGCAGTGGCTTTAGCGTTGATAAGCTCTGAGCCGATAAGTGCCAGCGCCAGCCATAGGCCGAATATGCCAATGATCCCAAGCCAGCCAGCGCTCCCAGCGGGCAACTGATAGGCAAAATCTCCCACATCAAAGCGAGCAATGGTTTGTACTTCCAAAATGGTTACCCAACGTATTACCCACGCACACAGTAGGCTGCTAACTACCATAGCAATGACCCCAAATGTGCGCGTGGCAAAGACGTTGAATAATAGCGCTAGACCAATACAGACAGATAAGGTGGCGGCCATTAGCGTAAGGTTGATGACCCAAACGGGGTTGGCGAACAATGAAAAGCTGGGGTTGTTTGAGGCCCAAATCGGCACTAACACTAAGGCCAAGGTCGCGCCGATAATGCTGGTACGTTGGATGATATTGCGATCGGCGCCGCTTAACGCCGGTTTTGTCGCGTTAGGCAGCAGTGTCCATGTCAGCAGGGTAAAGCCGATGGCGCCAACAAATGCGCTGGTAAACCACAGTAGTGCAGAGGCGGGTTGATGCCATAAAGGACGACTGGCGATGACTGAAATTTCGGCGCCAGTATAGATAGCAATGCTCAGCCCAGACAGCGCGGTTAGGCTGGCGGCTACAAGTAACTGTGTGTGAGTTGTTTGCCATTGCCCCAAGGTTAACAGCGCTAACTTGCGCAGCAAGGGAGACTGGCTAAACTGCCATGCGGCAATATCGCGGCGCAGATAAAGCCAGGCGGTCAGCACGCTTAACCCAGAAAATAGTGGTAAGAAAAATGAGCCTAACGACATCCAAGACCATGGCGTGACATGAAAATAGAAATGCCAAGCACGGCCCGGTTGATGTAAATCGCCGGTGAGGGCCAGCGGGCCAACAATGGCGCCAATGGCCATGGTGAGCGCGAGTGCTACACGAAAATGGTGGGTGGTTTGACGGCTAAAAACCAAGGCGACGAGAAACAAGATGGCCGCGGCGTAAGAGGCGCCAATATAGAAAAAGTATTGCACTGCCCAGGGGAGCCAGGCCACTTCTTGTGCAGGAATCAAGATTTCGGTGATGTTCATGACTATTCTCCCACAGGTTCGTAGAGGGCGGCTTGACCGTCGACATGGCTGACGAAGCGCTCATCCATCCCGATGTAAAACACGTGCGGATGGGTATTATGTTCAGGTTTTAATACCTTGATATCGTCTTTGTTTGCGGTCAGTAATTGACTGATAACACTATTGGGGTCGTTGATGTCGCCAATCACGCGAGCACCGCCCACACAAGTTTCGACACAGGCAGGAAGTAAACCCTCTTCTAATCGATGGGCGCAGAAGGTGCACTTATCGGCGGTTAGGGTGTCGTGATTGATAAAACGGGCATCATAGGGGCAGGCCTGCACACAATAGGCGCAGGCGACGCAGCGCTCGTTGTCGACCATGACGATGCCATCTTCACGTTGAAAGGTGGCTTGCACTGGGCAGACTTTAACGCAAGGTGGGTTATCGCAATGGTTACATAAACGCGGTAACATAAACGCCTTCACTTGCTGGGGCTGTTCTTTACCGTCTAGCTTGACTTGGTATTGTTTGACCGTGGTTCTGAATTGGCCTATTGGCGCCTGATTTTCTATGCTGCAACCGACGGTGCACGCTTGGCAGCCGACGCATTGACGCAGATCGATAGCCATGGCATAGCGTTTGCCTATGTGACCTTTACGATCGGCCTGTTGGTTGTTGCGGATAACTGTGCTAGCAACCGCAGTATTGATCCCTGCAACGGGAATGAGCGCCGCACCGGCAGTAATACCCGCCATGCGATTGAGAAAATGTCGTTTATCAGTATCCATATAACGCCTACTTGGGTGGGTGATAAAATATACAATGGCATTGTTCGTTATTCACATCAGTGGCGGTATTGTGGATTTCCACATACCCAGATCAATATTGATCTAGAACAAGTTATGTGACCGCTATAGGGTGATATATCTCTAATAATTAAGAAGATATAATACTTAAACAGGAGAGGATGACCTTGAGGCGACGTTTAATATCCCCATGTAAAAGAGCGCTATTTAATTGCACATTGTGGCTCGTCATGAGTGGGGTTATATGCGATGGTCTTCATTTTTCGCTGGCGGCAATGCCGAGTGATAGGATAACTAGCCAAGTCGTAGTGCAGCGCAACATTGGCATCGCTGAGGCTAGTCAGCCGGCTGCGGGGCAAGTGATCGATGTTGCGGTATTAGCCACTCGTGGTAAGGCGGCGGCGCGTAATCGCTGGCAGCCAACCATGGCGTGGTTAGAGTCGCATATTGCTGACACGCGTTTTATGTTGCATCCGCTAACGTTGGATGAAATGGCTCAAGCCGTTGAGCAGCTCAAGGTCGATTTTGTGGTCACTAACCCCGGGCAAGCGGTGCAACTTGGGCGGCAATTTGATCTCTCTTGGCTGGCAACCATGACCAGCCCCACCGATGAGAGTCAAACCAACAGCATTGGCTCGGCGCTGGTGGTGCGCGGTGACTCACCCTATTACAGTTTTGAGCAGCTTTATGGCAAGCCCGTCTCTGCCGTGGCCAGTAACGCCTTTGGTGGCTATTTAAGTTTGCGCCATCATTTAATTAGCCAGGGCTTTAATGCCAATGCGTTTTTTTCTCGTGTACGCTTTTTAGGCTTCCCCATCGATGCCAGTTTGTATCAGTTACGCGATAAGCATATTGAGGCCGCCGTGGTCCCAGCCTGTTTATTAGAAAGCATGGTGACAGATGGATTACTCGAGGCTAACTATCGGGTGATCCAGTCTCGCTCGCCGGCCCACTTTCCATGCCAAGTGACCAGTGAGCTTTATCCTAATTGGTCATTTGCCAAGACCCAGCGCGCTTCAAACGAATTAGCAAAACAGATGTCCCAAGCCCTATTGGCAATGCCCGCTGACAGCAAGGCGGCCATTGCCGCCAGAGCGTCAGGCTGGACATCGCCGGTGAGCCTGTTAACTATCGATAAGTTGTATCAAGAACTGAACATGCATCCCTTGCATCTGCCTTGGTGGCAAGAGGCGTTTATCTGGCTAGAGGATAATCAGCAGTGGGGCTGGTTGCTGTTGGTGACTTTAGTGCTGCTTAATGGCTACCACTTTTGGTTAGAGTACTGTTTTAACCGTAATAAAAAGCAGTTAGAGCAGGCGCTACACCGGCTTAAACACAATGGCGAGCTGCTCGAGCATGCCCAGCGAATAGCCATCGTGGGTGAGCTGGGCACCAGTGTCGCCCATGAAATTAATCAACCTTTGGCGGCGATAAGAAATTACACCGAAGCGGGGTTATTGCGTATCGCTAAGCAGCGTCCGCTTGAGGATCTGGTGCCTGTACTTGAAAAAATTCAACATCAGGTGGAGCGGGTCGACAGCATAGTGCGGCGGCTGCGAACCATGATAAAAAAGCATGCGGCAGAAAAGGCTTATACCGATATTAATCAACTGATTAGTGATACTATGGAGCTGCTTGATTTTCGGCTGACTAAGCTTGAGATCCCATACCGCTTGTCACTGCAGGCGTCATTGCCATTGTGTTATGTCGACCCGATAGGCTTGCAGCAAGTGTTAGTTAACCTCGTCACTAATGCCATTGATGCTTGCGTGAGTGCGCAGCACATTGATGTGACTTGGCAGCCAGAAATCGTTATTGAGAGCCATTATCAGGCTAACGTTTTAACTTTAACGGTTAGCGATAACGGCATTGGTATCTCACCAGAACACGCCGATGTGACCCAGGCTTTTGTGAGCACCAAAACACAAGGGTTAGGGTTAGGACTAGCAATTTGCCGTGATGTGATAGAAGATCATGCTGGGCAAATGAGTTTGAGCCCTATTGCGCCTCACGGCTGTAAAGTCACCATTGTTATCCCTGTGAGTGGTAAACCCCATGAATGATCGCCTGACTAACTTACCCGTGTATATTGTCGATGATGACCTGTCTGTCAGGGAGTCTTTGGCGTTTTTACTCGATGAGTATGAATTTAATGTTGCAGTGTTTACCGATGGTCAGCAATTTCTTGACAGTGTAACGGTGACGCAGCCAGGCTGCGTGATATTAGACAGTCGTATGCCTGTGCTGCGCGGTCAGCAAGTGCATCAATATTTACGCGATAATCAAAGTCCGCTGGCGGTGATCTATTTAACTGGTCATGGCGATGTGCCAATGGCCGTTGATGCGCTGCAAGCTGGGGCGGTCAACTTCTTTCAAAAACCTGTCAATGCCGATCAGCTGGTGGCAGCGATTAACCAAGCCTTGGAAACCTCAATGCAACAGCTGGATAAATTGGCCAGTATCGATGCATATCGCTCATTAACCGAGCGTGAGAAAGATATTTTGGGGTTAATTGTTGCCGGCAAACGCAATCAAAAAATTGCCGATGAGCTGTGTATTGCGATGCGAACCGTTGAAGTGCACCGCGCCAGTTTATTGAAAAAATTTGCCGCCAAAACCGTGGCAGAACTCGCCTATATTTATGGTGTGCTGCATTCGTGACAGCAGCATCGATTTACCGCTTTAATTTTGGCGCATTTAAACAATGACAGGCCACCTTACGTGACATCTCAATCTGTAACACCCAGCGCTGCCACACTTCAGCCTACCAGCTTAACCTCTGCTGCGATGCAATCGATTAAAGGCCGAATATTGACCCGCCATCATGTGGGCAACGCCCTGCATTATTACCTCAAAACCCTCGATGGCCCCATACGTGTGGTGATTAACGACAGTGAGCGAGTCTGCTTTTGTCGCACCCAAGATGTCGCTCAGCTGTTATCGCCTTTAGCGCACCTGTCTGTACGAACCGAAGCGCTGACACTAAAGACCTTTGACCATCAAGCGGTAACGGCGCTTTACTGTGGTAACAGCCAAAGCTTTCGCCAGTTAGTGAGAGAGGCGACCGACTTAGGAATAGTGCTGCACGAAGCTGATATTCGCCCTGAGCAACGCTATCTCATTGAGCGTTTTATCGCCCTAGATGTGGAGTTTATTGCTGAGTTGGTGCCAAATGAGAGTATCAAGACGGTTATCGGGCATCGAGCTCGCCGTACCGATATTGATGTCACACTTTCAATCGTGTCTTTGGACTTTGAATGCTCAATGAGTGGCGAGCTGTATAGCGTTGGCTTATATGGCAAGGATAATGATGGCGAGGCGATTGAGTTAGTTATTATGGTGGGCGATGGTGAGGGCGTTAATCCTCCATTGGATGCTAGCTACGTAACCAATATTGAATGGGTAGATAATGAAGCGGCGCTGATTATCGCGCTGATTAACTGGTTTGCTCGCTTTGATCCCGACATTATCATTGGATGGGCCGTGGTCACATTCGATTTAGCCTTACTGTATCGCAGGGCCGCTCATCATCAAATTCCGCTTAATCTGGGGCGACATCATCAGTTATTAACGTGGAAGGTGGAAGGTAAGTTTCGTCCTGAAACCTTGGTGCTTCCCGGGCGAGTGGTGCTCGATGGTATCGATTGGCTCAAGGCCGCATTTTATCAGTTTGAGAGTTATGCTTTAGACAATGTATCTCGTCAGCTGCTTGATGAAGGCAAAGCGATTGATAATGTGGCCAATCGGGGCGAGGAGATCACCGCCTTATTTGAAGAAGATAAGCTGGCGTTGGCCCATTACAACATCACAGATAGCCGCCTGGTGTGGGACATCTTTCAAAAAACATCGCTGACAGAGTTTGCCCTTGAGCGTTCAAGACTAACAGGTTTGGAGTTTGGTCGAGTAGGGGCCTCTGTCGCGGCGTTTAATCATCTCTATTTACCGCATCTGCATCGCGCCGGCTATGTAGCGCCAAGTGAGCCAGCCAGTGATGGCATAGAGAGCCCAGGCGGTTATGTGATGGATTCTATCCCCGGGCTTTATCAGCATATTTTAGTACTCGATTTTAAGAGCTTATATCCTTCTATCATCCGCACCTTTTTAATTGATCCTAAAGGGCTAATCGAAGGGCAGGCGATGAGCGATACCGATACCGTTGCAGGCTTTTTAGGCGCGCGTTTTAGCCGTAATGCGCCTATTTTACCTGACTTAGTGGCGGAGCTAGCCACTAAGCGTGAGCAGGCTAAGCTAGAGGCCAATGCCCCCTTGTCACAGGCGATAAAAATCATCATGAACTCCTTATACGGGGTATTGGGATCGCGGGGATGTGTGTTTCATGATGCAAAGTTGGCCAGCTCTATTACCCTGCGTGGGCATGAGATCATGAAACAAACCCGTCGGTGGCTCGAAGAGATGGGGTTAACGGTGATCTACGGTGACACCGACTCTACTTTTGTGCATGTAACCGATGTGAGTTCAATTGACCATATCGATGACTTTGCGCGCTCTCTGGTGACAAAAATCAATATAAAATGGCAGCAATTGCTAAAGCGTGACTATAATTTAGCCTGTTATCTCGAATTGGAGTATGAACGACACTTTGAGCAATTTTTTATGCCGACATTACGTGGTTCATCAGAAGGCTCAAAAAAACGTTATGTGGGGGCTTATACCCAGCAAAACGGTGAGCTAAAGCTGGTTTTTAAGGGCATGGAGCAGGTAAGGAGTGATTGGAGTCCATTAGCGCGGCAGATACAAGCTGAACTTTATCATCGGTTGTTTACTAAGCAAGATGTGGTCGAATACTTAAAAACTATGGTTATGGCACTGCAGAATGGCGAGTTAGACGAACTGTTAGTGTTTTCTAAGCGATTACGCCGCAACATAGAAGACTATACGGCAAAATCAGCGCCGCATGTTAAAGCGGCCACTTTGTGGTGTGAACGAAGTGGTGAATCTCGTTTTGGTAAGCGAGGGTGTAAGGTGGAGTATTTGATGACAACAAATGGGGCAGAACCAAGGCAATGTTACCAGGGTAATATTGATTACCAGTATTATCTGGATAAGCAAATCGCGCCTATTTCTGATCCCATCCTTACCATTGTTGATTCTAGTTTCACTGAGTTAACCTCAAAACAGTTAACGTTAATTTAGTTGGGTTGATTTTAATGGGGTTGACGCCTAGTGTTAATAGGGTGTTTTGGGCTTTGGTGGCTATGGTTTCATTTGCTGTTTGGGTGCAATAAAACTGCAATTTATGTGATATTCAGCTTTGAGCGACTAGCGATCTTTTGGTAGTCTAAATTTGAAAGTGGAGTGAAATAAAGCAACGGAATGTAGCATTAAAGTTAACATTAAAAGTTAGCACAGAAAAGTTAACAGCAAACTGAACATAATTAAAGGTTAAGCCAACACATGAAAAAGAGTTTAATAGCAACAGCATTAGCGGCTGTCATTTTTGTACCAGCAGCATCAGCTATCGAAATCTATAAAGACGATAAAAATGCTGTCGAAATTGGTGGTTATATTGACGCCCGAGTTATTAACACTCAAGGTGAAACAGAGGTTGTTAATGGCGCGTCACGTATTAACTTCGGTTTTACTCGTGATATGAGTGATGGCTGGAAAGCGTTCACTAAATTGGAATGGGGCGTAAATCCAGTTGGTAATAGCGATATTGTCTATAACAACCGTTTTGAATCTGTTCAGGATGAGTTTTTCTATAACCGTCTAGGTTATGTCGGCATCGCTCACGACACCTACGGTACCTTAACCATTGGTAAGCAATGGGGTGCTTGGTACGATGTGGTCTATAGCACAAACTATGGCTTTGTTTGGGATGGAAATACCGCAGGTGTATACACCTATAACAAAGATGATGGTGCTGTAAACGGTGTAGGCCGTGGTGATAAAACGGTTCAATACCGTAACGCATTTGGTGATGTCAGCTTTGCTGTACAAGCCCAGTTAAAAAATAGCAGTTTCTATACCTGTGATTCAGATAATATCTCTGAAGAAGCGTGTGAAGCACTTTGGGCAAGTGGTGACAGAGCGGCTCAGCAAGTGGAGTTTAACTACACTTATGGCGGTGCAATCACGTATGCAGCAACGGATAAATTAACTCTGACTGCCGGTGTAAACCGTGGTGAGTTTGACGTCCGTTTTGGTAATGGTGAACAAACGACGGCAGTTGATCTTATCTATGGTGCCGGTGTGACTTGGGGCAACTTCGATGATGCTGGTTTCTATGCGGCAGCCAACGTCAATAAGCAAGAAAACCATGATACCGACAATATCGGTCGCTTAATCAAAGATGCGTGGGGTGTAGAAAGTTTATTTTCTTACACCTTCGACAATGGTCTGCGTCCATTTGTATCGTACAACATCTTAGATGCTGGCGATGACTATGTTATCCAACCTAACTTCAATGCCGATCCTAACGATGTATTTAAGCGTCAGTTTGTGGTTGTTGGTTTGCATTATGTGTGGGATAACAATACTGTGCTTTATATCGAAGGTCGTAAAGATTACAGTGATTTCACCAGTGCAGATAAAGAGCAAGAAGCAAGAATGTCACTATCTGAAGATGATGGTATCGCGATCGGTATTCGCTACACACTATAAGTTGACGGTTTAACCTCGTCATCTAGATATAAAAAGCGCTTCATTATGAAGCGCTTTTTATTTGACTGCTCACTGCGTTTTTACATGACTTTTTTTGGTAGTTGTCTGGTTACTCGCTCAAAAATAGTCGTTTTGATAATGAGCAATCGCTTACCGTTTTGCTATCACTCGCATTAACGCTCTGTGCTCGATTTTTGGATCTTTTATTTTATCCGGCTATTTTACCCACTTCTTTTGTCAGTATTCCTTGCTCTAGCATTAAGGCGTTCTGAAGTAATGTTTTAGTTATTAATTCCCCAGCCCAAACTGTAACTTATTGTTTACACTTAGTCGCAAGTGATTAAGAGAAGCTTTGGTTGAAGGAGGGGGCGGAGCAATGAATAATGTAGCGTTACATAGCTTCTTCTAAACGTAAAAATATCCGCTTTATAACACACTCATGCTGACGATCGAGTGATATATTTTTTATATTTTTCAATCTGATTAAAAACAACAATGGCGTGGTTGGTCTGTACAGATATTTAATGATAATAGTCTACATGGCTTAGCTTTAAGTATGACAAAAATTACAAACCATATAGTTAGTAAGGTTTTTATTCCATTTGCTTTTTGAGTCTTTTGTAACATTCAAGTTAGAGTGTTGCTTTAGTTTAATTATCTAATTTAGTGTTTACGTGTTACTGGAGAAAGATGAGTTGATAATGCCAATTTATACCCTTGATAAATTTAGTATTATTTTGTGGGCTGCACAGGAATAACAAAGATTTACGGGTTATGATAAGAAACAGGGTTATAAAATATTTCAGTTTAAATGTGCATAAATTCAGCTTTCAGCCTTTGGTTTGTAAAAATTGAGTTTAAATTGTTGCGCAAGTGTTTCTCTTGTGGTTTCATCTTACCTAGAAATTTAACCAGTAATGTAGTTTTGGGTTATTGGATTAGATATTCGTAATAAAAAAATGAAGTCCAGGGAGAAACAACATGTATAAAAATAGCCTATTGGCTAACTCTGTGCGTTTTGCACTAGTTAGTGGCGCTGCATTAACAGCTTTTACCGCACCGGTAGTTTTTGCTGCAGATGAGACTGCTGACGTAGAACGTATCGAAGTTACCGGCTCTCGCCTTAAGCGTAATGATCTCGAAACTCCGACTCCGATCACTGTCCTGTCACGTAACGATATTCTTCAAACAGGTGCTATTAATGTTGCTGATGTTCTAAATCAATCACCAGTTGCATTTGCGGGCTCAGATCAATCAAATAGCTCTTTCTCGACAACAAGTGTTGGTTTAAATACGACAGCATTAAGAAATTTAGGCGAAGAACGAACACTCGTTTTACTTAACGGTCGACGGTTTGTATCAGGCGTATCACCCTCTAGTGGTTATGCTGTTGATTTGAACTCCATTCCAACGTCGATGGTTGAGCGTATCGAAATTTTAAAGAGTGCAGCTTCTGCTACTTATGGTTCAGATGCCGTTGCAGGTGTTGTTAACATTATTACTCGTAAAGATTTTGAAGGCGTTGACATTAATGCGCAAGCTGGAGTTTCCGGTGAGGGCGACCGAAATACAAGTACTTTCAGTTTAACGACTGGTGGTAATTGGGATGGTGGCAATGCTTGGTTGTCACTTGGTTACGATGAAGATGACGGTTTAAAATCATCAGATCGTGACTTCTCAAATCAGGATCTTGCATGGATAACTGATGATGAAGGTAATGAGGTAATTGGTCCCGTTGAATCTTCATATCCTCCACAAGGCCGCATTCAGTTTAAAGATCAAGATGGGAAAACCATTCGATTGAATGCTGATGGCACTCCTTTTAGTGGAACATTTAATCGTGCTGCTTATCGTCAGCTTGTTACTCCCTTGGAGCGTAAATATGCGGCTGCAGGGTTGACCCATGAACTTAATGACAGTATCTCTCTTTTTAGTGAATTAAACTGGAACTCGAGTAAAACAATTGGTTCTACTATCGAACCAACTCCGTTAGATGTTGTAAATGACATTTGGCTTAAAGATCGTAATGGTGTAGGCGGTATGGATGTGAATAATCCATTAATCCCTGAAGCATTGCGTTCACAGTTGATCGCTGCAGGTGTTACTAACTTAAATCAAACCACATTTGTTCGCAGAATGGTTGAACTAGGTGCTCGCTCAACAGATGTTGAACGTAATACTATTCGAGTTGCAACAGGTTTTGATTGGGCTATAAATGATTCATGGGCTAATAATACCTATTTAAGCTGGGGTAAAACGGATCAGCTACAAGAAAATGGCGGTCAGGTAAACGTAGATAGAGCCAATATGGCATTAAACGTTATCGAAGATAGTGATGGAAACCTTGTATGTGCAGATCCTTATGCTGTGTTGCAAGGGTGTGTTCCACTTAATATGTTTGGTGAAGGCACAATTACTCCTGAAGCTGCAGATTTCGTGTTTGTTCCAGCGAAAGCGGCTGGTCAGGCTGAGCAGTTTGTTCTTTCAACAACCTTCACTGGTGAATTACCACTCGAACTTCCTGGTGGCTTAATGGGATTAGCTGTTGGTGCTGAATACCGTGAAGAAACTGGCAGTTACAGCCCTGGCGACATGGCACAGATCGGTGCATCTAGCACCAATAAGTCTGAACCAACGTATGGTAAGTTAATCACTAAAGATATCTATGCAGAGGCTGCTTTTCCAATTCTAGATACTTTAGAGCTTAACCTTGCTGGACGTTATGGTGAACATAATATCACTGGTGGCGATTTTACATGGAATGCGGGTGTTAAGTTTACACCGATTGAGTCGTTGAGCCTGCGCGCTTCTGCTGCAACAGCAGTACGTACTCCAAATATTGCCGACCTGTATTCTGGTCGCGGTGAAACATTTGCTGCGGTCTCTGACCCTTGTGCTGGTGTCACTGCGACAACGGCTGGTAATGTGGCTGAAAACTGTCGTTCAATCCAAGCGATTAGCGACCGAATTGCTGCTGATGGTGCTTTTGAACCAACACAAACAGAAATTCAAGGTACAGGCGGCACTATCGGTGGTAGTCCTAATGTAGAGCCTGAAACTGCAGAAACATACAGTGTCGGTGCTATTTGGCAGGTAATTGATAGCTTATCTATTACGTTAGATTATTATAACGTTGCTATTGATGATGCGATTTCTACTACTAGTCGCTCTACTGTGATGCGCCGTTGTTTTGATGTCGCACCAGGTCAGTTTGATCCTAATTGTGCTGGCAACGCTGTACGTAATGAAGATGGTGCTTTAACAGCAGTTAATTCAGGTACTGGCAATGAAAACCAAATTGATACATCTGGTTTAGATACAGAAGTTAACTTTGCTATGGATTTAGGCCCAGGTACATTCCGTACACAATTAGTTTGGAACTACACTTTTGAATACGTAATTACTGGTATTGAAAGCGGTGAGGCAACTGACTATGTGGGTGAAGTTTTAACTCCAGAACACAGAGCTAACTTGAACTTATCTTACGGTTTAGATGATTTAGATTTGTCATGGCGCATGCGTTACTGGGATAAAGTTGTCGATTCAGTCGATGGCAATAACGTAAACTTCTATACTGGTGAAGCTCTTAGTGTAGGTAATGAAATTGATGCTGTAGTTTATCACGACATCAATGCCCGTTATAACTTCAACAATGGTGTGGAAGCATTTGTTGGTATTCGAAATCTATTTGATAAGAAGCCTCCGATGCTACCGCAAGGCACTAACAATGGCGGTACTGGTATCAATACTGCGTCAGAAGCTTATGATGTCACTGGTCGTAACTTCTATGCTGGTGTGAGTGTGAAGTTTTAATATTTCACTTACGTAAATAATAGATAAAAAAGGGCAATGGAAACATTGCCCTTTTTATTACAATTTAACTGTAAGCCATGAATCATTCATGGTTGATGTCCTCAGACTTAGATAGTTTATAGTCAAAGACTCTTATTTTACTAAAAGTCTGTTTTGCGATACTCCTCTTCTTATTCAAACCGATTTTGCGTCATGGGGTATTATGAAAAATACGTCAAAATGAATCATGGCAGTTAACTAGCTGTAATGTCTGTGCAACAAATGGGCACTCAAAATCTTTTTTGCTCTCCATTTGTTACCTTTTTGTTTCGTGTTGAGCGTTGTGTCGCGCTTTAGTTAAAGTTGCTTATTTTCAATGGTTTATGTTTGAGGTTTTTATGTCTACTAGCCTGTAAATGTAATACCTACCAAAAGGAGTTAGTTGAAAAAGCTCATCTTATGTAAATTTAGCCCTGTAATCGCCTTTTCACACAGTTCTACCGCTTTCGAAATGTTGACATCGGTCAACATTTTGTGAAATGATGCCAGCGGGTCTGCACTCTGTATAGTGTAGAGAGGGAAGATAATAACTAACAATCACAAGAGAAATACACACTTATAGCAACGTCATTCTAGCAAGATAAGCAGAAACCCATGTTGCTACTAGGTTAAACTTTTTATTTTCACTTCAAATTGGTTGGGAACTATGTCCAAGGTAAGCAATAGAACTAAAATCGCTACAGCGCTCGTAGGCGCGCTGGCCTTAGCAGGCAGTAACTTAGTGGTTGCCGATCCACTTTCTGATGTACAGAAAGCGGATGCGAGAATTCATTCTGATGCAGCAGCATCTCAAAAGAAAGTTGATAAATTCTACGATCAGGCACAAGACATGGCATTTGAATATGGCCAAGTCGCTGATACGCGTGAATCAACAAAATCATATAATGATTACGTTGCTGGTTTGGTCGCAGACCAAGAAGCGACGATGAAACTTATTCAAGAAGACATCAATGGTGTTGATAAGTTACGTCAAGGTGTTGTGCCATTAATGTTTAAAATGGTTGATGCGCTGGAGCAGTTTGTTGCTTTAGATTTGCCTTTCAATCAAGAAGTTCGTCAGGCTCGTATCGAGCGTTTACGTGAGACGCTTAATACTGCAAACGTGACGCTTGCAGAAAAATATCGCCTTATTCTTGATGCATACAATATCGAACGCGAATACGGTTCAAAGTTGAATGTTGAAACGGGTAAGTTGCAGCTTGATAGCAAAGAGATTCTAGTTGATTTCATCAACTTTGGTCGTGTTGGCTATTACGCACAAAGCCTAGACCAAAAGTCTGCGTGGATGTTCAATCCAGAGACAAAAGCATGGGATAAGCTAGAAGATAGCTATCTGCGTAACATAACTAAAGCTATTCGCCAGGCACGTGGCCAAGGCGCTCCAGATATGTTCGCGTTACCAATCCCAGCTGCGGAGGCTGCACAATAATGAAAAAGTTAATCTCTACAGCAATCGTTGCTGCAACGCTATCTTTAACAGCGGGAATGGTCAGTGCAGCTGATGCACCTAAGACGATTGATCAACTGCTTAAGCAAGTTCAAAGTGATCGCGCTAATGCCGCTCAAGTTAACAAAAAGCGTGAAGCTGAGTTTCAAGCTGAACGTGGCGATAAAGCAGCACTACTTAAACGTGAAAAAGCCGCGTTAGCTGCTGAAGAACAACGTGGTAAAGATCTAGCACAAGCCTTTGCTGATAACGAGCGTAAAATTGCTCAGTTAGAAGAAGACCGCAAAATTGCTCAAGGTGACTTGGGTGAAATGTTCGGTGTCGTTAAAGGTGAAGCCGGTGATTTTGCGGGCAAACTAATATCTTCAAACGTTAGCGCTCAGTTTCCTGGTCGTGCAGCGTTTATCTCTGAATTAGGTGCTCGTAAAGAACTACCAAAAATTGAAGAGTTAGAGAAGTTCTGGGAAGCGCAGCTGTTCGAAATGGCTGAGTCAGGTAAAGTCGTTTCATTCAATGCTGATGTCACTGGTATAGACGGTAATGTAAGCAACACTAATGTGATCCGCGTCGGTGCCTATAACCTATTAGCCGATGGCCAATATGTTGTCTATAACCCTGATCTGCGTCTTATCCAGCAGTTATCTCAACAGCCTGGTGGTGAGCAAGTTGCAAGCGTTAAAAAATTCGAAGGTCAAACGTCAGGTGTGCACAAATTGTTTGTTGACCCTGCGCGCGGTGTACTACTCAATGTATTTACACAGAAAGCCACATTAGAAGAACGCATTGAAGCGGGCGGCACGATCGGTTACATCATTATCGCACTATTGGTACTTGGTGCGCTAATTTCTATCGAACGTTTAGTTACTCTTTATATTGTTGGTGCGAAAGTTAATGCACAGCGCAAAGATATTGAAAATCCAGGTAACAACCCACTTGGTCGTGTGTTAAAGGCTTACCATGACAATAAAGATGTCGATGTTGAAACCTTAGAGCTGAAACTTGACGAAGCGATCCTCAAAGAGACGCCAGCGCTTGAAACTCGCATCTCTATCATTAAGGTTCTTGCGGCTATCGCGCCTATGATGGGTCTACTTGGTACTGTGACCGGTATGATTGCGACGTTCCAGAGCATCCAGTTATTCGGTACTGGCGATCCTAAGCTTATGGCGGGTGGTATCTCTATGGCACTAATGACTACAGTACAAGGTCTAGTTGCGGCATTACCACTAATGCTGATGCACGCGATTGTTATTGCACGCAGCAAGTCTGTTGTTCAAGTGCTTGAAGAGCAAAGTGCAGGTATCGTTGCCGAGCACGCTGAGAAGAGGAACGCGTAATGATGCTATACCTGATGGACATCTGGGATTCCGTCAGGGGCTTCATGGCCTCCGGAGGCGACGTCCTCTGGTTGGTTGCGGCAGTGCTATTTCTAATGTGGGTGTTAATGCTTGAGCGTTTTTGGTATCTCAATTTGATTGCGCCAAAAGAGCATAGCAATATTATCACCGCATGGAATAACAGAGAGGACTCTACCTCTTGGCATGCACACCGTATCCGTGAAGCTTGGGTATCCCAAGCGAAACAAGATATGAATGCTCGTATGCTGATTATCAAAACCTTAGTAGCTATCTGTCCGATGATAGGTCTGCTAGGTACCGTAACCGGTATGATACAGGTATTCGATGTGATGGCAGTTCATGGGACGAGTAACGCTCGTATGATGGCAGCTGGTATTTCAATGGCAACCATGCCGACAATGGCGGGAATGGTCGCTGCATTATCGGGAGTATTTTTCAGTACTCGCCTTGATGCAAAAATGAAGATCAGTATGGAAAAGCTAAAAGACAGCCTGCCACACCACTAGAGAGAGATTGAACATGGCACGTAAAAAGCATTCAAGTATAGAAGAAGAAGCACAGATTGATATGACACCGATGCTCGACATCGTGTTTATCATGTTGATCTTCTTTATCGTAACAACATCGTTTATTAAGCCATCAGGTCTTGACTATAACAAGCCTGAAGCTTCTCAAGCGACTACTCAGAAGTCTGCAAACATCTTTATTGGTGTGAGCAAGACAGGCGTGATTAAGATGGAAAACCGTCAGGTCGACATCGAACGTGTAACAGCCAACGTAGAGCGTATGTTAGCTGAATCACCAGAAGCGGCTGTATTGATTGAAGCAGATAAAGAAGCTGAGCATGGCCTGGTTATTAAGGTGATGGACAACGTGAAGAAAGCCGGTATCGACAAAATTTCGGTATCAGCGGGGAAAGATTAATATGCTGAGAGCAATAGTATCATTATTAATTGGTGGTGCTGTTACTTTTGCCCTGTTTGTATTCATGGCCTTCTTGGTCGGTGGCGGCGCTAAACGCGCCGACACCGCAACTGAATCTCCAGTAATTGAGATCAGTATGGATAAACAGGATACAAAAGTGCAGGATAAGCCTAGGGTAAAACCTAAGCCACCTACGCCGCCTGAGCAACCACCTTTGCCCGACACTCCGCCACCAGATAGCTCATCTGATATTGACACTAATATGTCATTTAACATGAGCGGTGTAGTGGCAGGTTCAGCAAGTACGGGCTTTAAGCTAGGCAACATGATGACTCGTGATGGTGATGCCACGCCAATTGTACGTATTGAGCCACAATACCCAATTGCAGCAGCTCGTGATGGTAAAGAAGGTTGGGTACAACTTAGCTTTACGATTAACGAACTCGGTGGTGTTGACGATATCGAAGTGATTGATGCAGACCCAAAACGTATTTTCGACAGAGAAGCTAAACGCGCACTCAGGAAGTGGAAATACAAGCCAAAGATTGTTGACGGTAAAGCACTTAAACAGCCTGGCATGACGGTTCAATTAGACTTTAAACTCGATGGAGGCAAATAGAGATGCAAAAAGTAAATACGCTTGCAGCTGCCCTATTGTTTGCTATCGGTGGTAGTTTGGCTGTTTTGCCTGTGGCACATGCCGCAGAAAAATGTCCAATTGAAAAGCGCAAGTCTAAGGCTGTTGGTCAAAACTCTGCTAAAAAAGTGCAGAAGTCTTTTGAAGCTTATCAAGAAGGCAACATTGACGAAGCGATTGCGGTATTGCTGGAAGCCAACCCGCGTGATGATTTTGATAAGGCCTATATTGCCCGTATGCTGGGTAATTTTTACGCCGAAAAGAATCAGATGGGCACTGCGATTAAGTACCTTAAAACGGCCGTAGATGCTGACATTCTTGGTGGAACCGATCATGGTGCAACACTGCGTTTATATGCAGATTTGTTAATCCAAGAGAAGAAGTTCAAAGAGTCGATTCCACAGTATTATAAGTGGATGGAGTTTACCTGTAAGGAAGATGCACAAGTGTATCGCCGTATCGGTATTGCTTACTCTGAACTTAAAGAGTGGGATAAAGTACTTCAAGTCGTTGATAAAGGTCTTTCTATCAGTGATAAGCCAGATAAAGGCTTATATCAGATGAAGCTGACTGCTTACTTCAATAAGAAAGATTATAAAAATGCCGTTAAAGTGCTCGAGACCATGGTGCCATTGTTCCAACAAGATGGTCGTCTCTGGGTACAATTAGCGCAGTTTTATTTGATAACCGAAGACTACAGCAAGTCGTTGGCCACCTATGATCTGGCTTACAAGAATGGATTTTTAGAAACCGCAGGTAATATCACCCGTTTAGCGCAGCTTTTAGCGCAAAATGGGTCACCTTACAACGCGGCTAAAATCTATGAAAAGCATTTAAAAAGCGGTCTGATTGAGCAGGATGAAAAAACGCTCTCAATCTTGGCAGGCTTTTATCATAATGCCAAAGAACTTGATAAGGCAGCGACCTATTATGGTAAAGCCGCTGCCATCAATAATGATGGTAAGTTATACCTAAAACAGGCACGTTTATTGACATTGCAAGAAGAGTACAAGCAAGCGATTCCCGTACTCAAAAACGCGCTAGCAGCGGGTGATGTGAGTGAAGGTGAGGTTGAATTTGAGTTGGCATTAGCTTATCTCGGTACTAAGCAGTATAAAGCGGCATATAATGCGTGCTTAAAAGCGGCCAAAGACGAGAAAACTCAACGTACAGCTAACAGCTATCTTGCTTACATCAAAGAAAAGGCACGTATTTATAACGTTGCGCTTTAACTTTTCTAAGTCTAAAAAGCCCCTTCATGGGGCTTTTTTTATGGGGCAAATAAATTGTCGGCTGCTTGAGGTGGCTACCTCAGTGTTTGTTTAATAAATCATTCCAGTAATTAAGGTTAGTTGCTGGTTTCATCAATATGCGGGCATAGATACAATAGGGCTAATGTTAACGCTGTAAAACTGGGCGACACTATCGTCGATGAACGATTTTCATAAGGTTAGCCTGGTCAAAGTAACTGTCTCGAGTTACCAAAATCAGAGGGGCTAATGAGTCGTGTGCTGCCAACCTCTTAGATTAATCTACTGAAAAATAACTAACTAGCAATTGCACAAAATATGAAGGAAAGCATAAAAATGAAGAAAACCATTCTCGCAATGGCTATCGCTGCGAGCACCATCCTTGTAGGTTGCTCAGAGGCACAGCAAGGCACGCAGGCCACTGTTGCAGCTAAGCAAACCACTATCAGTGGCAGCACGCAAACTGCCGAACAAGCGTATTTGGCTCTGGCTGATAACTATTTTAACGACAGCCTAAAGCTTGAGCCGATTTATGCGACTTTTGTGGGAGTTAATGATTATAACGACCAATTTGGCGGCGCATTGACTGAAACCTATTTAAAACAGCGCCATGAGTTAAACACTCGCTACTTAAAGCAGGTCAAAGTCATTGACCGAGATGCATTGTCGCCAGCGTTGCAACTGAGCTATGACATGTTTTCTTACGACAGAAATGTCGCACTTGTTTCTGAAACCTTTCCTGAGCATTTCATGCCCATGAATCAGTTTTACAGCACAGTGATCAGCATGGTGCAATTAGGCAGCGGTGAAAGTGCTCAACCGTTTAATACTGTGCAAGATTATACTAATTGGTTATCGCGTTTAGCTGGGTTCGTTGAGTGGACTAAATTGGCACAAACTCGTATGGATGAAGGCATTGCTAGTAAAGTGGTGTTGCCTCGAGTCTTAGTGGAGCGCATTATTCCGCAACTGCAAGCGCAGTTGGTCAGCCAGCCGCAGCAAAGCCTATTTTACGCGCCAATTGCGCAATTGCCGGCTTCATTTACAGCACAAGAAAAAGCACAGCTGACGCAGCAATATACCCACTTTATTGATGAGCAGTTACTACCTGCACTGAGCCAGCTCACAGACTACTTTCAGCACACTTATCTGCCGATGGCCCGCGGCAGTGACGGTTGGTGGGCACTCCCTAATGGAAAAGTCTGGTATCAACACTTAGCCAACTCACATACCACCACTACCATGTCGGTTGATGAAATTCATCAGGTTGGTCTATCTGAAGTGGCCCGTATCTTGTCTGAAATGGATAAAGTACGTCAGCAAGTGGGTTTTGAAGGCGATTTAAACGCTTTTTTTGCGTCACTGTCATCTGAGCCACAATATTTTTTCACTGATCGTCAGGGGCTTATCGATGGTTATATGGTGTTGAAAGATAAAATCAATCTTGAGCTACCTAACTACTTCAATGTGATGCCAAAAGCAGATTACATTGTTAAACCAGTAGAGCGTTTCCGTGAGCAGTCTGCTGCTGGCGCCTCCTATGATGCTCCTGCCGTTGATGGCTCGCGTCCTGGGGTATTTTATATCAACACCTTTAATTTAAAAGCCCAGCCGAAGTGGGGCATGACCACTCTCTCGCTACATGAGGCTGCTCCTGGACATCACTTTCAAATTGCTATTAAACAGGAGCTTAGTGACATTCCTCAATTCCAGCGCTTTGGCGGCTACACCGCATTTGAAGAGGGCTGGGCACTCTATGCGGAGTACTTAGGCATCGAGATGGGCATGTTTAATGATCCTTACCAATATTTTGGTAAGTTATCAGACGAGATGCTACGCGCTATGCGTTTAGTGGTCGATACTGGCCTGCACGCCAAAGGGTGGAGCCGCGAGCAAGCGATTGAGTATATGAAAGATAATTCGCCAATGGCGGAGTCAGATATTATTGCTGAGGTCGAGCGCTACATGGCCATTCCAGGTCAGGCATTATCTTACAAAGTGGGCCAGTTGAAAATTTTGGCCTTGCGCGCAGAGGCTGAACAAGCCTTAGGTGATAAGTTTGATTTAAAAGCGTTTCATGATCAAATTTTGACCTCTGGTTCACTGCCAATGGCTGTGATGGAGCAAAAAATCCACCACTGGATCGCCGCGACCAAGGCATAATCCTCTCGGCTGAACATCATCGTTCATTAAGCCCAGCAAATGTTTTATACTTGCTGGGTTTTATTTTACTTACTTTTGACACATTTTTTAGGAGCGATACATGGTACAAGCAACTGCACGTCATTTATTAGTCAGCAGCGAAGAACAATGCGAGCAATTAAAGCAGCAAATTCTGGACGGCGCTGATTTTGCTGATGTCGCCAAAGCCCATTCATCTTGCCCATCTGGCGCTCAAGGTGGTGATTTAGGTTCGTTCGGCCCAGGCATGATGGTGCGTGAATTTGACGAAGTGGTATTTAGTGCGCCATTAAATGAAGTTCAAGGTCCAGTTAAAACCCAGTTTGGTTATCACTTACTTGAAGTGACCAGCCGCGGCTAAACTGAGGCAACACGATGCTTGAGCTATATACCGACAGGTTAAAGATTAGGTCGTTGCAACGTGAGGATTGGCAAGTTTACTTGTCAATCCACCAAGATCCTAGTGTGAATCAATTTGTTCGCCGACCGGATAGTGTTGAGGTTATCGCCGATAAATTTGCATCGCGGCTAACACCTTGGGTATTTGAGTCGGGTGATTGGTTAACCTTGACTATTGAAGAGTTAACCACGGGGCAAATCGTGGGATTTACCGGTCTTTACGCCAGTAATGTCACGCTTGCCCACGCCGAAGTCGGTTATATGCTCAGCCCAGTGAGTCATGGTAAAGGTTATGCAACCGAAAGCCTCAATGCCGTGATTGACTGGGGTTGTTTACAGTATCAAATTCACAAGTTTGTCGGCGTCTGTGTTAAGGACAATCGTGCTTCTGCTCGGGTGTTAGAGAAATGTGCTTTTCAACTTGAAGGCATTTTGCGCCATAACTACAAGCTTGACGATCTTTGGGTGGATGACTGTTATTACGGTTTATTGGCTTC
Source organism: Shewanella sp. 492 (assembly GCF_059338445.1). Taxonomy (NCBI): domain Bacteria; kingdom Pseudomonadati; phylum Pseudomonadota; class Gammaproteobacteria; order Alteromonadales; family Shewanellaceae; genus Shewanella; species Shewanella sp. 492. The sequence goes on along the minus strand of NZ_CM181702.1, from coordinate 2,473,623 downwards.
AGAGCGCCCACTGTAGCGTGTCATCATGCACAAGTGTTATAATCGCGCCGATTTTTTTCAAAAAGGTATACAGTGTGACCACAGTATCACAAACCCTAGCATTATTGCCAGGCGAAGAGTTTATAGAGCTCTATAAAGTATTAAAAGTACAGTCGATGACCGGCGGTGGTGGCGAAGCTAAATTCGTCATAAGCGAAGGCATGGTGACTGTCGATGGCGAAGTGGAAACTCGCAAGCGCAAGAAGGTTTCACCCGGGCAAGTGGTGAGCTTTAATGGCGAAAGCGTAATGATTGTCGCAGGCGAATAACGTCCTTAAGTAAGTGGAGTTAATAATGCAATTTCCAGATGATGATAATGGCAAAATGCTGGCCGCAATGGCGGAATCCGGTATCGATTTGAGCAAGGCGCTTGATGTTGATTTTTTCCTTGTGTTTGAAGATCAGCGTGATGCTGAGTCAGCCGCAGAAGAGTTAGCTCAATCTGAACTCGAGGGCGAAATGGAATTACACCTCAACGATGAACTCGGTAAGTGGGAGCTTATCGTGTGCATGAATATGGTGCCTGAGTACGATGCGATTGTTAGCCAAGAGCTCGAACTCAATACCTTTGCCGCCGAGTTCGGTGGTGCCACTGATGGCTGGGGCGTCATGCAGCATCAGGAAGGCGATGATGAATTTGCTGATGATGAACACCAATGCAGTGATGACTGTCAGCATTAATGCTACCGACGATTAAAGCCACTGTATACAGTGGCTTTTTTATTGCCTATTTTACTGAGACAGGTTGTTTTTAGCTGGGTCTTACTAGCACTGATTTTAGGCTGGGTTACATAAAACAATGCTAAAAAAGATAAAACTTCTTTGCCTTGTCAATGCAAACCAAGTTTAATAGCCGCAATTCTACTCTATTGATTTATAAAGCAGTCACTATGTCTTTCGAATTAACTTATGAGCTCATCGCTATTCTATTTGCCGTCGCTATTGTGGCTGGCTTTATCGATGCAATCGCCGGTGGCGGCGGACTATTGACTATTCCAGCGCTGATGTGGGCCGGGCTGCCTCCAACTGCGGCGTTAGCGACCAATAAGTTGCAGGCGTGTGGTGGTAGTTTTTTTGCCAGCCTGTATTTTATCCGTAAAGGCATGGTTAATTTAACGCAAATGAAGCTGTCTATTAGTTGTGCGTTTATCGGTTCGGCGTTGGGCACTGTTGCCGTGCAGTTAATCGATGCCTCAGTATTGCAGTTGGTATTGCCATTTTTAATGTTAACCATTGGCGGCTATTTCCTCTTTTCGAAGAAGATAAGCGAAGAGGACAAACAACAATTGCTCACCCCCACGGTGTTTGGCTTTACTGCGGCCCTAGGTGTCGGCTTTTACGATGGTTTTTTTGGGCCGGGGACTGGTAGCTTCTTTGCACTTGCCTTTGTGTCATTAGCAGGATTTGGGCTGGCAAAAGCGACTGCCCACGCTAAGGTACTTAACTTCTCAACCAATATCGCCTCACTGATTTTCTTTGCGCTCGGCGGCAAAGTAGTATGGTTACTCGGTGCATGTATGCTTGTTGGTCAAGCTCTGGGGGCCACGCTTGGTTCGCGGATGGTGATGAGTAAAGGCAGTAAAATTATTAAGCCGTTAGTGGTGACCATGTCGATCGCGATGAGCGTAAAATTATTGTCGGATCAGTACGATCTCACTGCATGGTTTTAGAATTTATTTGTATCGCAGTACATGACTGATTAATACATTAATCATTGCATCAGATAGATAAGATAAAAGTAGGCACTGTATGGCATCAAAACCCGATCGAGTAACGGCGATGTTGCAGCTTATCGAACAAGTTAAGCAGGAGCTTCCTTTAACTGAGCCGGCTCATTTTGTCTGCGGCCCAGAAGGGAGTTGTATCGGTTGCCCTAAAAAATTACTCGAGTTGGTTGATAGTGAATTATCTTATTGGGAAACCGCCATTGCCAATGGTGATATGCCGCAGCTTGGTGACATCTCCCGTTTCGGTAAACTGTGTAAAAACGTCCGGCGCGGGTTAAAACGCAGCGGAGTGTTATAGCGTAAAAATCTCATTATCGATGAGATTGATTTAGTCCCCAATTGACGCCTTAGGGTGGCGCTTACAGAGATAAACTTGATGTAAGGTCGTTGCCATCTGTCGCTGCATTTCTTACTATAACAAGCATTAGATACGTTCGTATCCTCCTCATTTTTAAACGAGAACTGATGAAATTTATCCACACCTCGGACTGGCATATCGGTCGTCAGCTACATAATCAAAGTTTGCTCGACGATCAGCGCCATGTGTTAGCGCAAATCATCGAATTAGCCAAGGCGCACCAAGTCGATGCCATCGTGGTGGCGGGTGATATTTACGATCGCTCCGTGCCGCCCGCCAACGCTGTGGCGCTGCTCGATGATGTGCTTAATCAGGTGGTCAATGAGCTAGGCATTCCGGTCATTTTAATTGCCGGCAACCATGATGGGCATGAGCGGTTAGCCTTTGCTTCGCGGCAGATGCTGAGCAGTGGTTTACATATTATTGGGCCGCTCAGTGACACAGTACGGCCGATTAAACTTGCCAGTGCAAGTGGTGATGCCCTCTTTTATCCGCTGCCCTATGTCGAGCCAGCAACGGTGCGTCATGTGCTCGATTGTGATGTGTCTAGCCATGAAGAGGCGATGGCAACACTGCTTGAGCAGGTTACAGAGCATGACAGTCAAGGGTTGCCAAAAGTAGTGATTAGCCACTGCTTCTTAGATGGCGGCAGTGAGTCAGATTCAGAGCGTCCCTTGAGTATTGGCGGCGCCGATAAAATTGCCTCACAGCTGTTTAATGATTTTAGCTATACCGCACTGGGGCATCTGCATGGCCCACAATACAAGGGCCAACCTCATATCCGTTATTCGGGCTCCATTTTGAAGTATTCCTTCAGCGAACAGCATCAACATAAATCGGTCACCTTGGTAGAACTCGATGAGGTCGGCGAGGTCAATATTGAGCTGTTGCCACTCACACCGCGTCGAGATGTACGTATTATCGAAGGTGAACTGGCGCAGTTATTAGCCGATGGTGTTAACGATCCCCAGCGAGACGATTATTTGATGGTGCGTTTATCCGATAAAAGCGCCATTTTAGATGCGATGGGCAAACTACGGACGGTGTATCCCAATGTGCTGCATCTTGAGCGGACAGGGCTGATGGCCCAAAGCGAGCAGCTTGCTATTCGCAGCGACCATATCAAAAAGGGTGAGTTAGCCATGTTTACCGATTTCTTTAGTCAAGTGGCCGGCGAGCCGATGACCGAAGAGCAGCAGCAATTAATGGCCGAGCTTCTCGACAGCTTGCATAAAGCGGAGGACTGCCAATGAGACCGTTAAGTTTGACCATGGCGGCATTTGGCCCTTTTGCTACTGAGCAAGTGATTGATTTTAAATTGCTGGGTAAAAACCCCTTATTTTTAATCAATGGCCCTACTGGTGCGGGTAAAACCACCATCTTAGACGCCATCTGTTTTGCGCTTTATGGTAAAACCACCGGTGATGAGCGCGAAGGATCGCAGATGCGCTGCGATATGGCCGATGACGAGCGCCTCACAGAGGTGAACTTTACCTTTGAACTCGGTGAGCGGCAATACCATATTCGCCGCGTACCAGAGCAACCTAGAGCCAAAAAAAGTGGCGATGGCTATACGGTACAAAAACCTGAAGCTCAGCTTACCTGTATTGAACGCGATGGCACTGAGGTGCTGTTGGTGGCAGCTAAGGTGTCGGAAGCAACTGCGCAGATAGAGCAATTAACCGGACTCGATGTGGATCAGTTTCGTCAAGTGATGGTATTGCCACAAGGTAAGTTTCGCGAGCTGCTGATGGCCGATTCTAAGGCGCGCGAAAAAATCTTCAGCCAACTGTTTCAAACTCATATTTATCGCAAGATTGAAGACAAACTCAAGCAGCAAGCCTTAGGCATTAAAAAAGAGGTTGAGGCGATGCGCAATCGCCGCGACGGAGTTTTGCAAGGCGCTGACCTTGAAAGCGATGCGGCGCTCAATGATGAGCTTAAAGCGTTGGCTCCTGAGCTTGCCAGCGCGACTGAAAAAAAGGCTAAGGTAGATAAACAAGTTCAACTGGTGAGTCAGCAACTGGAGCAGGCTAAGCAGTTAACCGATGAGTTTTCCGCGCTAGCACAGCTTAAGCTATTCGCTAGGCAGCTTGATGAGCAACAAGCACAGATCGACCAGCAGCAACAGCAGTTACTCGCCGCGCGCAATGCCAAGTTGCTGCAACCCGTTTATCAGGCGGTTGAGTCTCGCAAACAGGAGTTAACCGACGCTACCGAGCAGCAATTAAAGTCGCAGGCGCATCTGCAGCAAAGTGAGGCTTTGCTCAATCAAAGCCTTGCAGCAATAGAGACGCTCCCCGCACTAGAAACTCAGCAGCAACAGACATTAACCACTGCCGAGCAGCGCCGCACGTTATTACCGCAACTTAAACAGCTTGAGCAACTGAAGGCCCATGTGAGTGACAGCCAGCAGCAGATGACTCATGCGGAGCAGCAAGGTAAGCAAACAAAAGCACAACTGGCGCAGTTAAATGATGAAAAGCTTGCTGCCCAGGCCCAAGTGCCACAGTTAAAAGCCCATAGTCAGCAGTTACTCACCTTGCAGCAACAGATAAGTGATAATAAACATCATCTGCAATTTTATGCTCAGTGGCAGCGCGGCAGCGCTGAGGTGGAACAAATCAATGCTCGCTTAGTTAATGCAAAAGAGCGTGGCGCGCAATTAAAAGAGCAGCATCAACAGTGCCAAGTTTATAGTCAAACGTTGACGTTACGCTGGCATCAGGGCCAGGCGGCCATCCTCGCGGCAAAGTTATCAGTCGGCGAAGCGTGTCCGGTATGCGGCAGTCTTGAGCATCCACAGCCCGCACAAAGTGAGCAGGTCGTGCCTACAGATGAGGAGCGCGAAGCGGCGCAAGCTAATGAGCAGAGTGCATTAGCTGAGTTGACCAATGCACGCTCAGACTACCGTCAGCTAATAGAAAAATTAAAGGATGTTGAGCAAAGAAACCGTGAGTTAGCTGAGCAGCTACCGGGTATCGACAGCCTCACTCAAGCTGGTCTTGAAACCACGCAGGGGCAGCTTGAACAACAATTTGCAGCGGCGACGAAAGCGCAGCAACAACTGGTTGATATTGACAGCCGCCTTACATCGGTGCAGCAGCAAGAGCAGCGGCTTAATCTACAGCTTGAGCAAGAGCGCGAACAATATCGCCAACTTGAAAAACAGTTTAATGAAAGCGCAGGGCAGCTTAAGCAGTTACAGGCCGCGATACCGCAAGAGCTGACCAACTTAGCGGCACTAGAGCAAGAGATCAATAAGCTGGAGCAAACTGCAGCGCAGTTGAAGCTGCAGATTTCATCTTTGCGTGAGCAACATACTCAAGCCGAGCAGCGAGTAGCCAGCGCTGCGGCGCAACTGCAATCAGCGAATGAAACATTAGCAAGAGCACAGCAGCAACATCTGCTTGCCGTCAATGAGTTTGAACGACAGTTGCAAGCCTCTAAGTTTGACTCCTTATCCGCATTTAATCTTGCCATGCAAACAGACGAGAACATGGCGGTTTTAGAGCAGGAGATCAAGCAATATGAGCAGCGCTGTATTACTAATCAAGCTAATATTGCGCAATTAGAAACCAAACTTGCTGACAGCACACGACCCGATATCGCAGCGATAACAGACAGTAAGACACAGCTTGAAATAGCGCAGCAAAATGTGCTTAATCAGTGGCAACAACTGAGCGGCCGTATGCGACAACTGGAGCAAACTGCAGAGCAGCTCAACAGCCTAGACATGCAATCGAAAAAGCTTGAAGCCCAGTATGCGGTAGTCGGGACATTGTCCGATGTCGCCAATGGCAATACGGGTAATAAGATAAGCTTGCAGCGTTTCGTGCTCAGTGTGCTACTCGATGATGTGTTACTTGAAGCCAGTCATCGATTGCAAATGATGAGTAAGGGGCGTTATCGCTTACTTCGTAAAGAGGATAGGGCTAAAGGCAACAAAGCCTCAGGGCTCGAACTTGAGGTGGAAGATGCCTACACCGCAAAAGTACGCTCGGTGGCGACCTTAAGTGGCGGAGAAAGCTTTATGGCGGCGCTATCGATGGCGCTGGGATTATCGGATGTGGTGCAAGCCTATGCGGGCGGCATAAAGCTCGATACCCTGTTTATCGATGAAGGTTTTGGCAGTTTGGACCAAGATTCACTCGAACTGGCCATAAGAACATTAATGGATCTGCAATCGGCTGGACGAATGGTGGGGGTGATCTCCCATGTGAGTGAGATGAAAGAGCAGATTGGTAGCCGCCTCGATATCATTAAAACGGCGACGGGCAGTACCATTAAGGTTATTTTACCTTAATCTTAATTTGTTATTGCTGAAGGTAAACGTGCTGTAATGGCACGTTTTTTATAGGTAAAATGCTACTTTTAGCCTTCTGAGTCGTTAATATGGCGTTTGATCAGCTTATTTTGTGCTCTCGATCTATTTGTATCTGGCGAAAATTTTGATATAACTTGCCCTTGGCGTTCCTGCTCATGGGATAAGACCGTTTAATTGATAACCACCATAATAAAAAGTAGAGGCTAGGTTGCGAACAAATAAATTTTCTTTGGCCACTATGTCTCTATCCCGTTTGGCGGCGCTGCCGTCACCCCATAAGAAACTGTTAATGATCACGGGTGGGTTAGTCGGCATCGCACTGTTATGGCCGAGTCAGCAACAGATGCTACCGCAGCGGATCCCTGTCGCGCTTGATATTGAATCATTCGTGCAGCCAGCAGAGCAGATGCTAACTGAGACGGTTGTTGCTCGTCCTGATTACGTCAAAACCATCGTCAGCGGCGATACCTTAAGCGGCCTGTTTTTAGATGCCAATGTCGATCAACAAACCATGTATAAGGTGCTAGAAGCCGATCTCAATATTTTGGCCTTAGACACATTAAAACCGGGCAATATTATTCGATTTTGGCTCGATGACAGTGGCCAATTAACGCAACTAGAGCTGTATTTTAATGCCGCTCGTCAGGTGGTTTTTAGCCGCTACGAGGAAGGCGGCTTTAATGTTGAAGAGATCAATATTGAGGGCATTTGGCAAAATCGCTCACTGACGGGGGATATCCAAGGCTCCTTTTACCTATCGGCGCAGCGCGTTGGGCTTAACGCTGCTGACATTCAACGTATCGAATCACTACTCAAAGAAAAGCTCAACTTTGCCCGTGACTTGCGTGCCGGTGATACCTTTTCAGTATTAATGAGCGAACAGTATATTGACGGCGAAGTCACGGGAAATCGTGACATTTTAGGGGTCAACATTCAGCGTGGCCGCAGCAGTATTAATGCTTATCAAAACAGTGATGGTAACTTTTATGATGAACAAGGCCGCAGCTTAGCCAGAGCATTTCAACGTATACCATTAGACAAAAATTACCGTATTAGCTCTCGTTTTAACCGTCACCGTCACCATCCTGTCACGGGGCGCACTGCACCGCATAATGGTACCGATTTTGCCACGCCAGTGGGCACCAAAATTGTGGCCCCAGGTGATGGTATCGTGTCGTTAGTGACAGATCATCGCTATGCAGGTAAGTATGTGGTGATTGAGCATGGCAACAAATATCGCACCCGTTATCTGCACCTTTCCAAAGCCTTAGTGCATAAAGGCCAGCGAGTATCCCGGGGTCAAGTGATTGCGTTATCGGGTAAAACGGGGCGAATAACCGGTCCACACCTGCATTATGAGTTTCACGTTAATGGTCGCCCAGTCGATCCGATGAAAGCGAATATTCCCATGGCGAGTAAATTGTCCAATAAACAGATGAAGGAGTTTGCGCAGTTAGTGAAGGTGCGCAAAATGATCATGGGACAAAGCTAGTGTTCCCAAGCGTGGTAGTTGTTTCACCCTACATCTCGTTATAAAAAAGCCGCTAATATAGCGGCTTTTTTATGTCGTTACGTTGGACTCTAGTTCAAGCATGGTGAGCCACAAACGTAAATCAAACTCTAGTTGGTGGTAATCATTTTCCATATGGCAGCAGAGTTGATAAAACGCTTTATTATGATCTTTCTCCTTTAAATGCGCCAATTCATGTACCACCACCATGCGTAGCAAGGGTTCGGGGATATAACGCAACTTAGAGGAGATGCGGATCTCATTTTTGGTCTTGGTTTTGCCACCATGATTTTTAGCGATGTAACTGTGTAAACCCAAGGCCTGCTTTTTTAAGGTGATCTTGTCATCGTAGAGCACCTTATTAAGTGGTTGCGACTTTTTGAGATAACGGTTTTTAAGCGCGATAGTGTAATCGTACAGGGCTTTGTCGCTGCGGATATCGTGAATGTCGGGATAACGCTGTTGCAGGACGTTCTTGAGTCGATTTTGTGCAATAAGTGCCTCGACCTGAGTAATTATCTCGGGGCGGTAACCTTGTAGGTAATGAAGATGGGTCATGTGATCTTAGCCGAACTCATATCGGCCGGGCTAGGGTGCCCGGCGTGCTTTGGTGAATAAAGCTTGCGCGATGGCGGCAATTATTCAGGTTTGGCAAAGATACGTTGGTTATGATAAGCGTAAGCTACTTCAAAGGCATTCTTTTGGAAACGCTTAAGGTCGAGCCCATCAAAATCCACCATAGGCGGGTTGCGCTTGAGTTGCTCTTTGATGGTCACAGGTGAGATCAAGTGTACAGGTAGGCCGCACAACTGGATTGCCGCTTCCATCTTAAAACTGGTGGCACTGCCAGCAAGCTTACCTTTTTGCTCACGCTCGATTAAAACCACTTCATCGACTTTGTAGTCTTCCATCAATTTACAAAAGGCAAAATGAAACTCTTTAATCGATTCTGTTTTAGCCGAATTTGATACCGTTAATGAACGAGAACGGCATTCTGGCACGTTAAAGGTTTCACCTTCATAACTTAATAAACTGATGATGGCTTCGCCACCTTTTAACTCAACGCCACAAACTCTCATGATAAACCTAATAATAAAACTGTAATGGGGTTATTGTAACCTTAATTGGCATAATGAGCAGCAGTTGCTAAAACAAATTACGCCATAAAAATCATCTTTTGCTGTAAATCCTAGCCGTTATGCAAGGGATCCCAAAGCGTTGAGCGGCTGGTTGGCCGCTCATTTTACAAAGTGTGGTTATTCTTCAGGGGTGTCTTGCAAGGTAGACTTAGGTTTGCGCAGCATAGGCGCATCGCCAATATCGACACCTGTGATAAAGCGTTTATCGCGGTTATCTTTGGTCTTGGCTGTGGATTTTGCCTTAGCGGGTCTAGCCTTGTTTTGCGCCGCTTTTTTAGCGGTGGCCGGCTTACCTTTAGGTTTTGCTTTGAGGCCGCTAAATTTGGGTTTTAACCCTGCTATTTCGCTTAGTTCAAATGTGCGGCGTAAAAATAGCTGCACTTGTTTGAAATTGTCCCAATCTTTTGGGCCCACAAGTGATATAGCATCACCTTTAGCACCAGCACGGGCGGTACGGCCAATGCGGTGAATATACTCTTCGGCTAACTTGGGCATATCGAAGTTAATCACCAAAGAGACGTTGAGTAAGTCTAAGCCGCGTGAAGCCACATCAGTGGTGACCAAGATCTGTTGTTGACCGCGGCTGAATTGATCCATTATCTGATTACGTGCCGACTGCTTTAGCTCGCCGCTCAGTGAGGCGGTGGTAAAGCCTTCATCGGCGAGTTTTGTGGCTAGACGGTCGGTATCACTGCGGGTGGCAGTAAAGATGATCACCTGCTTATGTTGTTCTTGCTTCAGGAGCGTCAGTAACAGCTTTTCTTTGTGGCCTAAGTTATCGCACAGATAGACTTTTTGGGTAATATCTTGGTTTTCAACGTTTGAAGCCCCAATCGACACATGCACGGGCTCTTTTAGCAGTTCAGCCGCTATCTCGTTAATTTCACCATGATCTAGCGTCGCAGAGAACATCAACGTTTGACGACGTTTATGATCAGCCGCTTGGTTAATGGCGCGCAGCTGCTCGGCAAAGCCTAAGTCGAGCATTCGGTCGGCTTCGTCAAGGATAAGTAACTCAAGCCCGTTGAGGTGCAGATGACGCTGCTTAAGGTGATCGGCTAAGCGGCCTGGTGTCGCCACCACAATATGGGGATCTCTGGCGAGGGCTTTCGCTTGGTCATTAAAATTTTCGCCACCGAGAATTTTAAGCGCCTTATATTGCGTATTGGCAACCAATAGTCGTAACTGGCTGTACACTTGCGTTGCCAGCTCTCGAGTTGGCAATAAAACGAGTACGCGAGGATCGCGTTTACTCAATGCTTTGGTCGAGATAATACGCTGCATAGCGGGCAGTAAAAACGCCAAGGTCTTACCCGAGCCGGTTTTAGACGATGCCATTAGATCCTTTCCCGATAGGCCTACAGGTATCGATTGCTCTTGGATCTCGGTCGGCTTGTCGATGCCCATATGTTCTAGGCTGGTTAGTAGGCGTTTATCGAGTGAAAAATCTGAAAATTGCAAAGGTGTGCTCCAAAATATCAATAAGAGCGCATTATACATCGACTTGGGGCTTTCAGCCATTAGGATTAGTGCTTGTGGACGACGGATATCGTAATCCCGTTAAATAAGCCATTTTCGCGCGCCATGCTTTAGCCTATGATGGATGGCAGATAAGGGGTATGCCTCTAATTGATACTAGGCAGCAATGAGTAAGGGAGATAATAGATGGCGACAATCGGTATCGCGTTAGGCAGCGGCGCAGCCAAGGGCTGGGCGCATATTGGGGTGCTTAATGAATTAGCCAAAATGGGGATCAAACCAGACAAAGTCGCGGGCTGCTCTATTGGTTCAATCGTCGGTGCTGCCTATGCCCAAGATCACCTGAACGAACTGCAACAATGGGTGAGTGGTTTTTCCAGTTGGGATGTCCTTGGCTTAATGGATTTAAGCTGGCGTAAAGGTGGCTTAATTGGCGGTGAAAAGGTATTTGATGTGATGCAGCAGCATATTGGCGTGCTCGACATTGAACAGATGAAGCGTCCCTTTGCCGCCGTGGCAACTGACTTGTATAGCGGGCAGGAGATCTGGTTTCAACGCGGCAATTTACGCCATGCGGTGCGCGCCTCGTGTTCAATGCCGGGCATCTTGCCTCCGGCTCGCATTGGCGATCGTTGGTTGGTTGATGGTGCAGTGGTTAATCCTGTGCCGATATCTGTGAGTCGGGCGATGGGCGTCGATTTAGTGATTGCGGTCGATCTTTATGGCCATCGTAAGACGCGCATAGAGCAACTGCCCGTGTCGTTGTCGTCTAGCGCGCAAGCGTCGGTGCCAACCGCAGAGGAGGCAAAGGCTCAAGGACAAGATGTCGGCTTTATGGATCTGCTGGCGCGAGGCCGAGAATATGTGTCGGGATTAACCGATAAGTTTTCTCTGGGTAATCGCAATCAACCAGGGATGTTGGCTGTGATGTCACAATCGATGGATATTTTAGAGCAGCGCCATAAACGGGTACGGTTAATGGGCGATCCTCCCGAACTGCTGATCACCCCAAATGTGGCTGACATCGGCACCATGGAATTTCATCGGGCTAATGAAGCGATAGCCGCCGGAGAGCAAGCGGTGAAGCAGGTGGCTCATGTTATCACCACTATGCTGGAAGAGTTTCCGCATAAATAATCAATTTAAACGGCTATTACTTGCTTATCAGTTAAGGCGATTAAATTTGGTTGCCTAGCGTGTCAATAGACGCTATGCGGACTTGATAGTGATTCGATGATATTTAATCAGGTAAGACCTAAGGTATTTATTAGCTATCATCGGATCTCTTGCGGTATTTTGTTAAAAAACGGCCTAGTTTTTGCTTTAACAGAGTATTCGTTTAGCTGTCGTCGATATTTTGACAATGAATTCAATTAGTCATCTTCCAACAACTTCAAGTCATCAACAGGTTGCCGACGCCTATAGTGGTGCGGTTAATCATCAAACTCAAGGCGCTAATGCTCCAGCTGACAGGGTGAGCTTAGGCGAGCGAACAGGCCCAGTACAGGCAAACGGGGCGACTATCCCTCAAGAAGAAGTGTCGTTATCGCCTCGGGCGCAGCGAGCACAAAAAATTGAGGCGATGGCGGGCGACTTTTTTAGTGCTGGCGAGTTTAGTATCAATGATATCCCTAAGCTTATTCAGCGGTTACATCAAGATGGTATCTTGTCAGATAACCAGCTAAATCGCTTAAGCTCTGCAGGGTTTGAGATCCCAGAGCCCAATGAGGCGTCGCAATCACTGCTGGACTTTATTGACAGTAAGCAAGCAGGGTTAACGCAATCGGAGCCTGATAAGGCGCAGCATAAAATGCTCGATGACGCTAAAACCGTGCTGAATAACATGGACGGTATTGATGGCGCATTATACAGCCAAACCGCCGCTCGAGTATCGGCGCAGTTAACTGTGTTGATCAATGCCGATACCAATATGCCTGCCATGGAAAAAGAGCAGTGGCAAGGATTAAAATCGACCATGCAATTAGCTGCCTCGATGGGAAATTCACAACAATCGAGCGGCCAATTAAGCAGTTATTTGGCGTTATCTAAGCGGCTTACGTAACTTACCTACACTTATCCACAGTTTGTCCCGACTTTTTACATTATCTAGCCTTGTTTCGATGCTTGGTCAAGGCCACTTTTTAAGATAAGTGGCCTAGTTTGCAGTAATCTTTTGTCGCAAAATACCATCGGTAAAATCATGATCTGGATCAAGGTACTTCAAGTGACTTTGTAGCTTAATGCGCTACATATTGTGTCTTAATGTTTTCTTGGCACTATATATGGTGTCATTTTAAACGTTACTTGAGGAGATATTAAACAATGCCAGTAGTTATTAAGCGGGATGGTTACCGCACGCCTTTTGACGAAACAAGGATCAGAGATGCGGTAATTGCCGCTGCAAACTCAGCAGGTATTGATGATGTTGCCTATGCTACTCAAGTCGCGAGTCAAGTGAGCCGTGCCATGGCTGATGTGGCCGAAGTGGATATTCACGATCTGCAAGACGCCGTTGAAAACCAACTGATGGAAGGCCCCTATAAAGCCTTAGCGCGCGTGTATATCGAATATCGTCACGATAGAGATGTCCATCGAGAGCAGAGCAGTCGACTTAATCGCGATATTCGTGGCCTAGTTGAACAAAGTAATGCTGCCTTGCTTAATGAAAACGCCAATAAAGACTCAAAAGTGATCCCCACTCAGCGTGATCTGCTCGCCGGTATTGTGGCCAAGCATTATGCGACCCGCCATATTTTACCTAAAGATGTGGTGTCGGCCCATGAAGCCGGTGAGATCCATTATCATGATTTGGATTACGCGCCTTTTTTCCCGATGTTTAACTGCATGCTAATTGATTTAGCTGGCATGTTGACCCAGGGTTTTAAGATGGGCAACGCCGAAATTGAAACCCCAAAATCGATCTCTACGGCCACAGCGGTTACGGCGCAAATTATTGCTCAGGTAGCAAGCCATATTTATGGTGGCACCACCATTAACCGCATCGATGAAGTGCTGGCGCCATTTGTGGCTAAAAGCTATGACAAACATTATCAAGTGGCCTTAAAGTGGGGCATTACAGATGCTAAAGCCTTTGCCACCGCGCAGACAGAAAAAGAGTGTCACGATGCGTTTCAGTCGTTGGAATATGAGGTCAACACCTTACATACCGCCAATGGGCAAACCCCGTTTGTGACTTTTGGTTTTGGTTTAGGCACCTCGTGGGAGTCGCGATTAATTCAAGCCTCAATGATGAAAGTGCGTATGGCTGGGCTGGGTAAAAACCGTAAAACGGCCGTGTTCCCCAAACTGGTGTTTGCTATTCGAGATGGTATAAATCATAAGCAAGGTGATTGTAACTACGATATCAAGCAGTTAGCACTAAAATGTGCCACCATGCGCATGTATCCAGATATTTTAAATTATGAGCAAGTCGAAAAAGTCACTGGCTCATTTAAAACTCCAATGGGCTGTCGTAGTTTTTTAGGTACCTACGAAGAAGACGGCGAGTTGGTGCATGATGGGCGTAATAACTTGGGTGTGGTGAGCTTAAACTTGCCGCGAGTCGCCTTAGAAGCCAATGGTGATGAAGCGCGTTTCTTTGCCATTTTAGATCAACGTTTAGCCATTGCTAGACGCGCATTAGATACACGTATCGAGCGGCTCGAAGGAGTCAAGGCGCGCGTTGCCCCGATTTTATACATGGAAGGGGCATGTGGTGTACGTTTGCGCGCCGATGATGATATTAGCCAGATCTTCAAAAATGGCCGCGCATCAATTTCGTTAGGTTACATAGGGCTGCATGAAACCGTTAATGCGCTTTATGGTAATCAAATACACCTGTTTGACAGTGAGCAGCTGCGCGCCAAAGCGATTGCCATTATTGAACACCTCAAAGCGGCAACAGTGCGCTGGCGTGAAGAGTCCGGTTATGCCTTTAGCTTATACAGCACACCGAGTGAAAACCTTTGTAGCCGTTTTTGTAAGCTCGACACTAAGGCTTTTGGGGTGATTGATGGCGTGACCGACAGAGGTTACTACACCAACAGTTTCCATTTAGATGTGGAAAAAAAGGTCAATCCTTACGATAAGTTGGATTTTGAGATGCCTTATCCAGCATTGACCAACGGTGGATTTATCTGCTACGGCGAATATCCCAATATGCAGCATAATATTGAAGCACTCGAAAATGTGTGGGATTACAGTTATAGCCGAGTACCTTACTATGGTACAAATACGCCGATTGACGAGTGTTATGACTGTGGTTTTACTGGTGAATTTAGCTGTACCAGTAAGGGCTTTACCTGTCCTAAATGCGGTAATCATGAGCCTAGTAGAGTCTCTGTGACACGTCGAGTGTGCGGTTATTTAGGCAGCCCAGACGCGCGGCCATTTAACTATGGCAAACAAGAAGAGGTTAAGCGCCGGGTAAAACACCTGTAGGCGTTAAGGTGAATGTAGGCGCGCTGATGCGCGCCTTAGTGTTAATAGGCTTGAGGCATAGATGAATTACCAGCAATACTTTCCAGTCGATGTGGTCAATGGCCCAGGTACGCGAGCGACCTTGTTTGTGTCTGGTTGCGAGCATCAATGCCGCGGCTGTTATAATCAGTCGACTTGGAGCGCAGCAGCGGGTCATCTATTCGATGCCGCCATGGTTGAGCAGATCATCACGGATCTGCAAGATACCCGTATCGTGCGCCGGGGGTTATCATTATCGGGCGGCGATCCGCTTTACCCGCAAAATGTGGCCCAGATACTTGCGCTAGTAAAGCGTGTTAAGCATGAGTGTCCAGATAAAGATATTTGGCTGTGGAGCGGTTATCGCTTAGATGAATTATCGACAGCCCAGCGCCAGGTGCTGCATTATGTTGATGTGTTGGTGGACGGTAAATTTGAGCAACATCTTGCCGATCCAAGCTTAAGATTTCGTGGCAGTAGCAATCAGATGATCCACCATTTCAAGCAATAGTGATATAATGTCGGCCAAACAGATAGGCGCAGTCAGCAATCTTGCATGATTGGCCGAGTATTATCGATTTACTTTAAGGCAAGTTAATGAATTTAAAGCAAGAGTTACAGCAACTTAATGACCGACTCGACAAATGTCGTCGTAAATTAGATGCGGCAGAAAAACGCGGTGATCACGCGGTGATTTTGCAGTTTAAGCAAGAGATCAATGCTGTAACGAAACAGATTGCCCATGTTAAAAACCAACAGACTCGCTTGTTGAACAAAAAAGGTACCGATGTAAAGTCGCTGCCTTTTAGTCGCGCGCTGACTAAAGCAGAGCAAGCCGATATGGGCAAATTAAAGAAATCTGTCAAAGGATTAGTGGTTGTGCATCCAATGACTGCATTAGGGCGTGAAATGGGCTTAACCCAAGTCACAGGCTTCGCCCCGAAAGCGTTTTAATCCTCCATTGCCACTATTTGATTAGCATACGTGAGCGATATCCTATCGCTTATTGTGTGCTCGGCGTATGCTTAGCACTCTCAAATACGCTAGGGTGAAGTAATAACCGATGCAAGTACTCGGCTATTTCACTGTAAGGCAAAAACACATAAAATGCTCAGTCTGATAGTAAGGCCGCATCCTAGCCTTAGTTATTTTCTACCTCTTTTTTTGACTCGGACAGAGCGAGTAGTAAAGGTTATTTCATGTCAATTAAGTATGTCGCCACTTCAAAGTTACCTACGCCTTGGGGCGTATTCGCCATGCATGGTTTTGAAGACACAGACACTGGCAAAGAACATGTTGCACTCACTTTTGGTCAACTAGATGCCAATACCCCCATACTTGGGCGCATTCATTCAGAATGTTTAACTGGTGATGCGCTGTTTAGTTTGCGTTGCGATTGCGGTTTTCAACTACAAACGGCGATGCAAAATATTGCCGAGGCAGGCCAAGGCTTTATTTTATACCTTCGCCAAGAGGGACGAGGCATAGGCTTACTCAATAAAATCCGTGCCTATGAACTACAAGACCAAGGCGCTAACACGGTCGAAGCAAATGAGCGACTCGGTTTTGAAGCCGATATGCGCAAATATGACATGATCAAGCCGATGATGGAGAAAATTGGCGTACATCAAGTTAAATTGATGACCAATAACCCCCGTAAAGTTAAAGCAATGAAAGCGCTTGGCATTGATGTGGTTGAACGTGTTCCGCTGCAAGTGGGTAAAAATCGCTACAATGAAGCGTATTTAAAAACCAAGTCAACAGAGTTGGGACATATGATGTCTGAGTATCATTTTACTGAAGAAGCAAACGTCGTTAAGCCCCCTAAGGCTGAGTAACGTTCGCGCTTTTTTAGTGTGCCAATGCTATCAAGACACTGCGGCGATTGCGGCAGTGTCCTTGGTTGCCGCGCTTAGCTTCTTTACTCTCTGCCTGCAAAACCTGCAAAACCTGCAAAACCTGCAACATCAAAATGACAGTTGCGGTGTCGTGCTTTCATAGCACTTTTAGCTTTAGTGCCTATCTATGCGAATCGCAAGTAGGTTATTTGAGCGGGCTATCTTATGCAATAAGCTGATGATGACGGCGGTAAAGCCCGTTAATATGCCAGCTTAACTCTTTCCCCAAATCTGTGCGTTAGTACGGCCGGTATCGGCACCTTTAGCTGCACTCTTGTTGCTGCTCGCAGGGGTTGCCACTCGAGTAGATGTGCGTACCTCACTGTCCGCTTTCGGCTTAGGTAGCGGTAGCTTATTCATTTTGAGGTAAAGGTATTCCACTTTTTCTCTGGCCCAAGGCGTTTTACGTAAAAACTTAAGGCTAGATTTAATACTAGGATCATGATTAAAACAACGAATGTCGATACGTGTGCCCAGTTCTTCCCACCCATAATGGTCAACTAAATCGGTGAGAATTGTTTCGAGTTTAATGCCGTGCAGAGGATTATTTGCTTGTGTCATATTGTGCGATTGTCCATGTAAATTAGGCTGATTATATCAGTTTATATGGAGGTGGGTTGATAAAAAACCACTCGCTCCAGCTTCCCGCTTTGGCGTTATTGGGTTTTATCGGTATTAGGTTGCCTTATTGCCTTTTCGCATTGACGCATGGTTGGTGTTTTGTGCTGATAACCTATCAGTTCAGCTTAAAGGATGTGCTGTTAATGGATGTGTAGCCAAGGGGAGGCGCCAAGTTATTCATAAAAAAGGCACCCATAGGTGCCTTTATCATGGATTTAAACAGAGCCTGCAGCTTATTTGGTTTGCTGCTGGATTAGAGTCTGATAGCCACCACCATTATAAGTGTGGGTATAACCTTGCTCAATTAAACTCATTTGGGCTATATCGCTGCGACGTCCGCTACGGCAGTACAGCACCACATTGGTCGCTTTATCTATATCACGCTTAGCAAATTCAGCGGCAATACTTTCAAATGGGATGTTAATTGCATTGGCTAAATGCCCCTGGGCAAACTCTTCAGGGGTACGCACATCGACTATCATGGCGCCGTTATCTATCATCTTCCATGCGGTTTCAATGTCTTGTTCAGCCGCGATGCTAGGTGATGATAAGCCGATAGCGGCCACAAAAAGTAGCACAATCAGTGCGCCGAATCGGCTAAGTAATGTAGTGGCTTGTCCCACGTAAACTCCTTGGTATTAACTGTGTGATTTAGCGCGTTCAAGCTCGGCTTCACTCTTTACACCCAGTTTTTTCATTATCATGGCTGCAGGGCAAAACCCAGTAAAAGCGCTTTGTAATAGATTAGCGCCAACAAAGGCGGTAAGCCAGATAAAATTATGATGTACTAATGCCGTCAACGCGAGAGACAGTAACACCATAAAGCCAGCAAAAGCGAAAATACTACGTTCGATAGACATAATTAACTCCTTAATTAAGCGGCAGTATTTGCCGTTTTTTGTGGTATGCGGTGGCGCATCACTGTGTAATAGAGCACAGGGATCACTACCAGAGTCAGCAAGGTTGAGACTAAGATGCCGAAGATCAAACTGATGGCTAATCCATTAAAAATGG
Source organism: Shewanella sp. 492 (assembly GCF_059338445.1). Lineage (NCBI taxonomy): Bacteria > Pseudomonadati > Pseudomonadota > Gammaproteobacteria > Alteromonadales > Shewanellaceae > Shewanella > Shewanella sp. 492. The sequence goes on along the minus strand of NZ_CM181702.1, from coordinate 2,455,053 downwards.
GATCATCCAGAATGAATAAGGCACCAATCATGGCCGCAAGGCCTGTCAACATAATGGGTTTTGCTCGGACGGCACCAGAGTGAATAACCGCCTGTTCAAAGGGCACGCCCGACTCGGTCTCCTGGTTAATAAAGTCGACCAGTAATATTGAGTTACGCACAATAATCCCGGCGAGGGCGATCATGCCGATCATTGAGGTGGCGGTAAATTGAGCTCCGAGCAGGGCATGACCCGGCATCACTCCTATGATGGTAAGCGGAATGGGAGCCATAATGATCAGCGGAACCGAGTAGGAGCGAAATTGACCCACCACTAAGAGGTAAATCGCAATCATGCCCACTGCATAGGCGATCCCCATGTCACGGAAGGTTTCGTAAGTAATTTTCCATTCGCCATCCCACAATACGGCAATGGTGTCTAAGCCTGAGGGTTGGTTGACATAATGCTGCTCAAAGCCCAAGCCTGTCTCGCTATCGATGTCGGCGGCCATCTCAAACATACCGTACAACGGGCTGTCTAGCGGCCCAGCCATATCGGCAACCACCATGATCATGGGGATCATGTTTTTATGAATAATGGGCGCATCTATGCTGCCTTTATTAATGCGCACCAATTCAGACACAGGCACTGAGTGGCCGCTTTGGGTGGTGAGTCTGAGGTTTAATACCTGCTCAAGATCCATCTTGGCGGCCTCCTCAAGCTGTAACTTAATTGGCACTGGTGTGGTTTGATTGGGTTTATGTAAGTAGCTCACCTGCTTGCCGCCAATGGAGGTGGTCACCAGATCAACGATATTGCTGTAAGGCACGCCTAATAAACTGGCCTTAGCGCGATCGATGGACACCTGCCATTTTTGTTGCATCGCAGGCAGATAGATATCGATATCGACCACATCTGGAGTTTGCTGAAACAACGCTTGCAGCTGCAGGGCGGCGGTTTCTCTGAGCGCTTCGTTTGGCCCATACACCTCGGCCAAAATAGGTGACCATACCGGTGGGCCGGGAGGGACTTCAACCACCTTCACATTGGCATTATAGTGCGCCGCAGTAGCTTGCAGTGATTCGCGCACCGCTACGGCGATGCTGTGACTGTCACGATCGCGCTCAGATTTATCGACTAAATTGACCTGAATATCACCAAGCTCCTGTGTTTGGCGTAAAAAGTAATGGCGCACTAAGCCATTAAAGTTCATCGGTGCATTGGTGCCTGCATATAGCTGGTAATTTTCGACCTCGGCCACTTGGTTAAGCTGCTGTCCTAAGGCTTTAAGTACGCGCTGAGTTTGCTCCACCGGCGTGCCTTCGGGCATATCAAGCATCACTTGAAATTCTGATTTATTATCAAAAGGCAGCATTTTGAGTACCACCAGTTGAGTCACAGGCAAAGAGATCGCAATGGCAATGAGCACCACAATCCCAGCAGCCAGACCCAGACGAGCTTTACCCGCTTGTTTACCGTGTACAAAGGGTGAGATGAGCGCCGTAAACAGCGCGACCATGCGATTGCTGCTGGAGGTGTCGCTGCTCTCCTGGTGTTGGTGAGATGTATTTAACAGTTTAGTGGCCAGCCACGGGGTAACAATAAAGGCGATCGCCAGTGAGATTAACATCCCCATACTGGCATTAATGGGGATTGGGCTCATGTAAGGCCCCATGAGTCCAGACACAAAAGCCATTGGCATTAGGGCGGCAATGACGGTGAAGGTGGCCAATATCGTAGGGCCACCGACCTCATCCACGGCAATCGGAATTAACTGGGTAAATTGCCGTTGTCCCAGCGCCATATGGCGGTGGATGTTTTCTACCACGACTATGGCATCATCCACTAAAATCCCTATTGAAAAAATAAGTGCAAACAATGAGATTCGGTTTAAGGTGAAGCCCCATGCCCAAGAGGCAAAGAGGGTGATGGCCAAGGTAATAATAATGGCAATACCGACCACGATGGCTTCGCGTAACCCCATGGCAAGAAATACCAATACCACCACAGCCGAGGTGGCAAACACCAATTTCAAGATTAAGGTGTTGGCTTTATCTCCGGCGGTCTTACCGTAGTTACGCGATACCGTCACCTCTACGTCGGCAGGAATTAACACGTTGTTGACCGCATCAACGCGAGCCAAGATCTCATTGGCAATATCAACCGCGTTCTCACCAGGTTGTTTGCCAATGGCGATAGTGACCGCAGGGTAGGTGCCTTGTTTGTCGCTGTGCCACGCGTTTTGGGTCGGGATATCGCTGCTAAGGCTAATATCGGCTATGTCGGCGAGATACACAGGTGCACTGCGGCCGGACTCATCTTGATAGACAGCGACAACCAGTTGCTCAACTTCTTGTTGGGATTGTAAAAACTGCCCGGTTTGAATCTTAATTTCTTGGTTATCTTGAATAAGTGATACCGGCATGGAGACATGGTTATTGCTGGCAAGGCTATTGCTGATCGCGTCATAGGTTAAGCCGTAAAAGCTCATTTTTGCCGGATCGATACGTACATTAAGGCTCACATTATGGCTACCAACAGTGTAAATTTCGCGGGTACCCGGAATGCGTTTTAGCTCAGTTTCGAGCCCCTTAGCCACTTGAGTTAATTGTTCGGCAGAGGTTAAGGTCGACTTTGACCAGAGGGTCAGGCTGACAATGGGCACATCATCGATACCACGTGGCTTGATCTGGGGCTCGCCGACCCCGGCTTGAGTGGCCACTTTATCCATATTGGAGTAGACCTGATTGTACAGCTTTACAATCGCCTCGTTGCGGGGAATACCCACTTCAAAAATGGCGATCAGTAAGGCGCCATCAGGTTGTGAAAACGAATACAGGGTATCTATCCCTTTTATCTGCGACAGTACCTGCTCCATTGGTAGGGTGACTAATTGTTCGACTTCACTCGGAGTTGCGCCAGGAAAAGGAATATAGACATCGGCAAAGGTAACATCTATCTGTGGCTCTTCCTCTTTAGGGGTGACGAGTACCGCGAATAGCCCCAGTAAAATGCCGAGCAATGCCAATAGCGGTGTGATGGCGCTGAGTTGAAATAGTGCGGCGACTCGCCCGGAAAAACCTAGTGAATAGGGCTTGTTTTGTTGCTTGTCGCTATCTTGATTATGTGACGGCTTCATCTTATTTACGATTCCTATTAAACGGCCAAGTCCATTACAGCGCCATATTATTGGGCTAGGTTAAGTCGGACTTGATAAGCGTCAGTCGCGATGACATCGCCTGCGGTTAAGCCTGCAAGCACTTCAAATTGATCATCTCGTTGCGCGCCTAGGCGAACTTGGGTGAGTTGGAATGTCCCTTGTTGCTCAAGGTAGACTGCACTCATCTCATTTTGATAAATAATCGCCGATTGAGGAATGGTAATAGTGTTGCGCTGGCCTGCAATAAACTTGGCTTTAACCCACATGCCCGGCATTAAGTTACTCATGCCTTCAGGTAAATCAATGCGCGTTTTATAGCTATGACTCAAAGGATCGGCAAAGGAGAATATGGTTAACTGTTGTGATATCACTTTTTGGCCGTCGCTAAGCTGCAGTTCAACGCTAGATTGGTTCCGTAGGGCGTCGATATAACGCAGTGGTACATGGGTCACGGCGCGCATGTGCTCGGTTGAAAACCCACTGAGTAAAGCTTGACCTGGGGCGACCGTTTCACCCTCTTCAACATAACGCTGAGTCAACACGCCAGCAAAAGGGGCGCTGACCACGGTATATTGCAATGACTCATTGGCTTGCACGATCCGCGCTTTGGCGGCGCTAACGGCTTGCGCGCCCGAGCGGGCGGTGGCAATGGCTTGATCCATCTGTCCCTGTGAAATCGCGCCTTGCGGAAACAGCTCTTCAAAGCGGCGACGTTGTTTTTGCGCTTCTTCATTTTGTGCGCGGGCTCGGGCGTATTCGGCTTCTGCAGCGGCGAGCTCTGCACCTTGAGACTTACTGGTGATCTCGAGTAATGGTGCGCCTTGGGGCACAATATCATTCACATCATAATAAAGCTTAATGATCCTGCCTGAGGTTTGCGCCGATACGGTGGCAGATTTTACCGCTTCAAGCTGCGCATCTAAGGTGACCCAGTGGGGTTGCTCTTTTGCGGTGACGGTTAACGTCGGCAAGGTACTAGCGGACGCTGTAACATTCAGCAGTAATGGCAGCAATGTGATTGATAATAGATGTTGAATACGCATGAGACTAACGACCTCCAAAAAATTCATAAGAAAATTCTAATGAACTTTTCAAGCTTGTGCAATCTTTTATTAGGAAAATGCGATGAAGTGTTGCGATAGGTTTACGCTTCGACTTCATCTAATACATCTAACAACTTCATGTAAGGTATTTAATGACTTATGGTATTTCAATTTGCGCTTGCACCCGTTAGGTAAATGGTACTATTCGAGATTCTATCTGCGCGATTAATCATTAAGGTAATAGGTCAGTGTCGAGACCACTCTTATTTTTTTGATGCTGGGCGTGTTGCTATCGCGATCGGAAATAGTGAACTGCCCTTGAGAAGCCTGTTTGATTTTGCCCAATTTTGAGGCCGAATCGATAGCAAATTTTTCTGCTGTCTGGCGCGCATTCTCAGTGGCAGACTGCACCATTTGCGGTTTAATGTCGTTTAACTGAGTAAAAATAAATTCGGTGCGACTATCATAATCTTGGCTCGATATCGCAATACCTTCTTTGGCTAATTCCAATAGATTGCTTTGTATGCGCAGTAATAACTCAACGCGCTGAGTGTAAAGGGAGACAGTCACTTGTGCGGCGTAGCGATAACGCACATTAGGATCGACATAGCCTTGCGCCTGTCTGTCTTGGATAGAAGGCTGTGATATTGACACTTCATCACGGCTAAAGCCCTGTTTTATCAAGAAAGCAACCACCTTATCGGTTTTGCTTTGCACATTGAGGTAGAGATTATTTAAGTCGTTATCCACCTCTGTGAAGCGGATGGGCCAAATGGCGGTATCCGCATTCACTTCCAATTCAGCCAGGCCTTTTACGGTGACGGTGCGCTCCATGGCGCGCATAGTGATGAGGCTATTGCCCACTTGGCTGCCCAGCAGATAGAGACCAATGCAGATAAACGCGCCGAGCAGGATCGTGGGGAGTGATTTTTGCATAAAAAAGCGTCCTAATTGCTTGTTGTGCTTTATAAAGCATATGCTTGTTAAGGCTTTTTATCTAGCCTATTTTTTGATCAAAATTGAGTTCGTTGCAGTTCTTGATGAGGAGGAGATATTTGACACAGTTTGTTGGTTGCGAGTAAGTATCAGCGGGGCCGTATTTTGCTCTAACGCCTTATTCCTTTTGATTAGCATGATTTTTACGCCAGAGCAGATAAAACGAGATTTTTATAACATAAAAAACCGCACAATTGTGCGGTTTTTAGGTTACCTATCAGTGATAGGTAATTACAATTTATGCTAATTACACCTTAAAACGTGTAGTTGTACTGCATTGAATAATAGGTTGCATTTGAGCGCGTCGTGGCATTGACCATACCAGTGTTTGGCCCAATAGGTAACTTGTCCGTGACTGAGCTGTTTTCAATTAAGTGGACATCTTCACCGCGCACCACGGCGATACCAAAATCGATGCTGGTGTTGGTCGATAAGGCGTAGGTCGCGCCTGCGGTATACCATTTGCGATCAGAATCTGGGATAGAGATTGAACTCAGCTCACCCACAACGCCCTCATCAGCCATAAAGCCGGCACGCAGAGTCCAAGTGTTGTTTAGACTATAAGTACCACCGACACTGAACAACCATGAGTCATCCCATGCGTAGGTCTTTAAGCTGCTTGAGCCAACAGATACTGGCCCTAACGTCCCATCTGTCACGGTTAGCTCGTGGAAATCACCCCAAGTGGTTAATTGCGCAGTATAGTGCAGCGCAAATTTATCGGTTAACTGATGAAAACCTGCCACTTGGAAAATATCGGGTAGGGGAATATTGATCTCATCAAAGGCCACAAATGCGTTGGCTTGTGGGTTGTAAATATTGATATCACCCGAGGCTTTAAAATCTGGGCTAAAGCGGTAGCTCATGCCAAAACGGTGATCGGCATTGATTTCATACACGGCGCCGATAATACCACCAAACGCCACACCATCGGCATCGACATCAACCAACTGCTGATCGATGGCGCCCGTAGGAGTCGGCAGCTTACCACCACGAGTGAGCGTGCCTTTACCGTAGATCATATCAAGGCCTGCACCGACACTAAAATGGTCATTAAAACGATATGATGCACTTAGGTTGAAGTTAAGCGTGGTGACTTCAGTCTTGCCTAATAGATCAAGCGGCGCGGGTAGCGTACCACCCACGAGTTGGGTCGATAAGTCTGAGGTATCGGTACCTGTACCGAAGTTACTGAACAGTGCCACACCGTAGGCGAATTTATCGTTTACCGGGCTAACGTAGTAAAAGTTAGGGATGATTTTGGCATCTGCCGCATCATCGACACCGCCGTAATGGATTTCGCCTAACAGAGAGTCGATATAGACATCGCTCACTGTCACTTCAACATCGGCGTAGTTCAATCCCATTGATAGTTGTTTTTTGTCAAACAGCGCCATTGCGGCTGGGTTACGCGCTAATACCGATGCATTATCGGCAATAACGGCATCACCGGCAAAGGCTCGGCCCACACCGGTTGCTGATTGTGCATTAAGTAAAAAACCAGCTGCCATAGCTTGCGAGCTCGCGAGCGTAACGGCAACGGCTAATATTGTCTTGTTAAAAGGCTTCATAAATCAATTCTCATTATTATCGGTCTCGTCTTAGTGAGTTGGCTTAGCAATCTCTCGAGATCCTTTTGTTAGTCGGGTGCATAGTAGGGGGGGCGCGATGCGCCAACAACTCCGACCAGATGAGGGTTGGATGTTATTTTTATGTGAAATTAATGGCTTAGGCGATAGTAAAAGTGGCGTAGTGTCTGAATGTCGCTCGTGACATTAGATATAGCCTGTGTTGTGGGGTTCAGCTTGTTTAACTGTCAAGTTAATAGGTTGTTAATTTGGTTGTTTGTGTCAAAAGTGACAAGTATAAAAAAAGCGTACACGTGTACGCTTTTTAGTTTGGATCAGTCATTTGCCTGAAAGCTTGATATCGATAAACCGGTTTATCGTTAGCTCCGTTTACCGCCCCAGTCTAATGTGACAATGTAATCTGCAGTAGCATAGGATCAAAGCTTGGCGCTAAATTGCTCAAACTGCTGCGTGATGGCTTTAGCTGGTTTAAACAGCAGGCTAAATACTATGCCCGCAAGAGTGGCGAACAAAAATCCAGGTAAAATCTCGTATAACTCAAATATGCCACCACTGGCTTGTTTCCATAGCACTACCGTTAGCGCACCGACTAAAATGGTGGCAACGGCACCATTACGGCTATAGTGCTTCCAAAATAGTGCGAGCAATACCACAGGGCCAAATGCGGCGCCAAATCCGGCCCAAGCGTAACTGACGAGGCCTAATACACTGCTTTCTGGGTTAAGTGCGATAACGCCGGAGACTAGCGCAATAGCCAGCACACCCACACGGCCAACGAGCATCAACTCTTTACTGCTCGCCTCTGGACGTAGCCATTTTTTATAGAAATCTTCTGTGACCACACTGGAACACACCAGTAGCTGCGAGTCGATAGTACTCATAATGGCCGACAGAATAGCGGCGATGAGCAATCCACCTATCCAAGGGTTAAAAGCGGCGTGCGCTAAATGAATGAAGACTGTTTCTGGGTTTGCTAGTGGTTCATCGGCAAAATAGAGCGAGCCAGCAAGTCCTGTAGCGAGGGCACCAATTAAGGCTACCACCATCCAACTCATGGCGATGCGGCGTGACACGACAATATCATCGGCAGTGCCGATAGCCATAAAGCGTGACAAAATATGTGGCTGGCCAAAATAACCCAGCCCCCAAGCCAGTAACGACACTAGGCCAATCACAGTAGTATCTTGATTAATCATCGACAACATGGCGGGATCAAGCTGATGTAAACCATTTTGCGTTTCGGGTTGATTGAAAATGGCCACAGGGACAAACAGTAAGGCGATAAGCATTAAACAGCCTTGGAAGAAGTCAGTCCAGCTTACGGCAAAGAAGCCCCCGACAAAGGTGTAAGCCACAATAATGGTTGAACCTATGATTAGGGCTAAGGTGTAATCTAACCCAAAGACTTTCTCAAACAGTATGGCGCCACCGACCATGCCCGATGAGGCATAAAAGGTGAAAAACACCAAAATAGTGACCGCGGAGACCAGTCTTAACATACCATGTTTATCGTCGAAGCGCTTTTCAAAAAAGTCAGGCAGGGTTAGCGCATTATCGGTAAATTGGGTATAGATACGCAGGCGCTTGGCAACAAACAGCCAGTTGAGCCACGCACCGAAGACTAAGCCGATGCCGATCCAGGCTTCTCCTAAACCACCAAGATAGACGGCGCCAGGTAAGCCTAATAGTAACCAACCTGACATGTCAGATGCGCCAACACTCAATGCCGTTACCGCTGGGCCCATAGAGCGACCCCCTAAGATATAGTCGTCAACCGAGTCGGTTGCTTTATAGGCCCATAGGCCTATGCCCATCATTAAGGCAAGATAGCCAAAAAAAGTGATTAATATGGGTAATTCAATAGTCATGCTTGTGCCATTTTATAGTTATGCTTTTTTAAGAGGTCGCTATGCTAGCAGATGTTGGCTCTGTAGCTCAATAAAGGGGGCGAATGTGATTAAGATCTAACCTATGGCAAGTAAAACTTGCCATAGGTTGTAATGATTTTAGATGAATGTTTGCTGAATTTCGCTTTTAATGTTGTCTATATCGGCGTGATGTTCTGCAACTAGCAACATGTAGGCATTGTCTGCCGTGAAGCCTTCACCCTGATAACGGTTGTTGGCAAAAGCTTGTTCTAGGATCATGCGCTCTTCAATGGGTACGATAAATAAGGTGACCTTGCCTTGCTTACCTTGCATGACTAAATGCAAACTTCTAACCCCTTGGAAGTCGCAGTAGGTACTGAAAAACACGCGTCCTGGCTGCTCAGTAAAACGAGCATTGGCAAAATTACCCAATGACGCTAACTGACTATTGATGGTGTTATAGCTGATATCCAGACTGCTTTGCATCGCTACGGTCTCATGAGCAACATGGGCTAGGGCATGTTCACCCAAATCGACCGGTCCCAGCCTAAACAGGCTAAAACTGATGCCTGCGACAAAAGCCACCGATGCCACCATCGCTAAAGTGAAGCCCATTTTGCGTCGTTGCACTTGGTGTCGATGCAACTGTTGATTCAATAGCAGTTTTGCTTCTAAACCGCTAGGGACGTCAATATTCAGCGCCGCTTCAATTTGATGGTCTAAGCGCTTTAAGTCATTGACAAACTGAGCGCGCTGACTCGATTCTCCCATAGCAGCAACAAAGTCGGCGTCACGACGCTGCGGATTTTCATAGGCCTCGCGGCGGAATTTTAGCTCATCCATTGGAGTGCCCCCTTGTTTGCGTATCATCGAGCATTTCTTTTAATTGATTGCGTGCCCTGAAGAGGCGCGTCATAACAGTATTGCGGTTAAGTTCTAATATGTTAGCAATTTCATCGCCAGTAAAACCACCGATAACCTGCAGCACCAGTGGTTCTCGGTATTCGACTTCAAGGCGAGCTATTTGCCGTCTGAGCAGATGTTGCTCCATATTGTCTTCAGTTGATAACGACACATTGTCGGCCAATTCAGATTGTTCAACATCAGAGTAGTCAAACTGTTTGCGTTCAAACCTTCGGGCATTTTCTCTGCGTAAAATAGTGATTAACCAAGCTTTAGCGGCTTTATCATCCTTAAGGGATTCGAGCGAACGCCAAGCCCTTAAAAAGGTCTCTTGGGTGATATCTTCTGCGATATGTTTGTCGCCGCAAAGCCAGTAGGCGTAGCGGTAGAGATCGCCATGGAGCGCCCTGACAAGGCTATCGTATCGTCGTTGTTTACTTAGCATGTCATTATTGACCGAGAGACTCGGTACTTTCTTTCGTTTAAAGCTAAACATTTTTACTCGCTATGTAGGCGTATGTGGTGCTTGTGTGATTAATTTTGTGGTGAACCAACTGCAATAAGGGTATTCCTGTTGTTGCGACTAACGCAAATAGCTTAGCTTGGATTTAACGATGATAAAGCACTGGAAGATGGTGTTTGCATCGTGTTTGTAACTTGTTTAATAGCATCAAGTAGGGCCGAAGTGTCGATCGCTTGTGGTACTTGGCTATAAGCTTGGCGTTGAATATTATCGATATTGTGTTTAAGAGCGGGGCTGAGCGCCGCTATCTCACTTAAGGACATAGGCTTGCCTTGTTGTAAGCTAAAGTAGTGTTGCAGCGCCAAGATGATGGTGCCCGCTTGACCTGTTTGACAGGCTTGGCACAGTGCCGTTAACCCCGTGGTTTGCTGGGGCCTCGATGATGCTGGCGAGGCGACTTTTGCTACCGATTTACCACGCTCTTTAGCCCACAGCAGCAGAGTCAGTAGCCACAGTAGTGCCAACAATGCGCTCAGATAAGGCCAAAAGCCAGCGCTGGGTTGCACTGTGGTGGCACTTGGGTTGAGCGCTACCGGGTTGGCACTGGCGGCTATCACGTTGACCGTACGCGCCGGTAGGGTGGCAAACTCTTGGGTCTGAGTGATGTAATTAAACCAAGACACGCGGATCTCGGGTAAGGTGTAGCTGCCCGCTTGAGTCGGTACTATCGCCGCCGTTTGTGTTAGTTGTGACACCACCTGTTTGTCGCGCACAAAGGTTTCTCGTTTGGGCTTTTCAGGATACATTTTAAAGCCATCGGGTAGCCCAATGGTTAATGCTGGCAGGCTGGTTTGCTCGGTATTAGAGGCCAGCAGGGTAATATTGCGGGTGATGGGCGTGCCGACCTCTATGGTATCGAGATCAGGCCAATCTTCTTTAAGTACCACCAGATCGCTCACCAACCATTGGCCGTGGTATTGGCTGGGAATCGGTAAAATCGTGATTTCACTCGGCGCCGCTTGCGCTTGCATGGGGCGGCTTTCATTAAATGAGAACATACCACCACGCCGCGAGGCTTCAATTAATACATCACCAGAAAAAGTCGCGCCCGATAAGTGTAAGGTGCCGGGTTTATCGGCCACAATGCTATAGCTGCGCTCGATGACACGATAGCGCCGCCCATCGACAATTTCGCTGCTATCACTGTCTTCGCCTAACTGCTTGAGTTGCGCCCCCTCCACATTGGGAGCGCTCAATACGCCGCGTTGCAGCTCAACGGCTAGATAGAGCTTTACCTTGTAGGTGACCAACTGACCGACATAAGCCTGCTCGGTGGAGAGCGAGCTGCGGATAAATAGGTTTTTCATCTGCGTAGGTTGACTGCCAGGCGCCGTGACCGTCAGCGTGATGGGCGAGGAGCTGACATTATCAATGGTGAGCGCGGGAATAATCAGCTGCCCTGTGCGTTTGGGGGCTAATAACACTTGCCAGCGCGTCTCTTTACGTGCATCGAAATTGACTATTTGGGTGCTGCGACTCACGCTGGTGCGTCCCACGATAAAGTCTTTTAATAGCGCCGAGGTGTCTAAGCTACCGTTGCTGATATCGTCGTCGGCCTTAATCGTCAGTACTAGGTATTCGCCCTCTATGGCAGGATTTCTGTCAACCGAGGTCTCAAGTTGAGTTAAGGCAAAAGCTGGCTGGATAAGAGTCAGAGCCAATAAGGCAAAAGTTAAAAAATATCGATTTACCACTGTTCACTTTCCTTTGATGTAATGCCCTGACGGCGGCGTTTTTCATACTCTAATAGCATCTTATTACGCAGCAGAACCTGCGGATCGTCTATGACGCCGCTTAGTGCGCGTTGCATGTCGGCTGGCAGCTCCTCGGGCGGAGCTGGCTGACTGACAGCTTGGGCCTGCGGATTATCATGAGGGGCTTTATCCGAGTCTTCATTTAGATCTGCTGCTGCATTGGAACTGTCGTTTTCGTTAGCGCTGGTATCGCTGCGCGCTTGTGCTTGTTCAGGCTGAGTCTGCTCATTATTCTCATCAGACTTGGGAGCTTGAGCGCTCATTGGTGCTTCGTTATTTGGCTCATCATCACCAGTGGCGGGAACATTATCCGGCTGTGATGACGGCTCGCTGGGCTGTTGATCAGGTTGCGGTTCACTTTGTTCACTTGCGCTCTGTTTATCGCCTGACTTGTCATCGCTTTGCTGCTGATTGCTGTCAGATCCTTCTTGCTGTTGCGTGTCTTGATTTTGTTCGCTCTGACTTTGCTGCTCACTATCAGCTTGTTGCTGCTCACTATCAGCTTGTTGCTGCGCCAGCAGTTGTTGGGCTAAGGCTAAATTATGCTGCGCATCGCTAAAGTCGTTATCTTGAGCTAGCGCCTGTTGATAGCGCTTAATAGCAGTCGCATAATCTTGCAGCTGCATTAAGCTATTGCCTTGGTTATAAAAGCCTGTTGCAGTTGTGTCTTGCTCAAACAGCTTAAGGGCTTGTTGGTAATCGCCTTCGCGATACCGAGCGGCCGCTTGCCAATGAGGATCGGAAAACAAGCTTGCCGCTTGCTGATAATTTTGGTTTTCATAGGCTTGCATTGCACGTTGGTTGTCTGTCTGCCAAGGGTGTAGCCAACTGTTGGCGTAGGCGGGCGTCGGTTGGCTGAACAACATGATGCAGCTAAGTGCTGCAATGGCGTGGCGAAAGCTTAATAGTGCTGGCAATAACAATAATAAAGCGATATATGGGCCAGCATCGAGCCACAGCTCACCTTCTAAATCGCTGGCTTTAGTTGCTGTGCTCTGGGCTAACCATAGGTTTAGCGCGCTGAGATCGCTGCCATCGGCGTGATAAGTAAATACCTTGCCGCCATTGGCGCTGGCTAATTCACTTAAATGTTGATAATCGGTTTTGGCTACCACTACTTGGTCGCTGCGATCGCGCATTAATTGTCCGTCAGGTAAACGAATTGCGGCGCCTTGTGGGCTGCCAAAGGCAAGCACTGAGAGCCGATATTGGCTGCCTTGTAAATGCGCTTTGGCTTGATTAATTTGCTCTACAGCTACCCCATCGGTGAGTAATATGATATCGCCGCGCAGATGTCCCCCTTGTTTAAGCAAAGTGGTTGCTTGGGTTAAAGCCGCAGGCAAATTAGAGCCCGGGACTGGCATAATCTCTGGCGATAGGGTGGGTAATAGATTCAACAGGGTTGCCCTGTCTCGGGTCAGTGGGCTAATGGTAAAGGCATCACCAGCATAGGCAATTAAGCCCGTTTCACCTTCGCTGAGACTGCTAATAAGATCGTTGGCTTTAAATTTAGCTTGAGTTAGGCGGTTAGGCACCAAGTCGGTGGCGTACATTGACAGTGACATATCCATCACTATCACGCGTCCTTGGTTGGTTTCAAATACCGGTAGGGTTTGCTTGGTAAAAGCAGGACCTGACAACGCGAGTACCGCGATACACCAGCTAAAACCAATCACATGTAGATGGCGTTTACCTGACTGTGTTTGGCTTGATACCAGTACCTTGGCCAAATGAGGCGCGATGTAGCGATTCCAGCTTGATACCTGGTATTGGCTACGACGGGCAAACCACAATAATAGTGCCAAGGGGAATAGGGCCAATAGCCATTCGGGGCGTAAAAAATGGATCATAAGGCTCCCCGTGATCTTAACCATGGCAGCGACTGAAATAACGGCAACTGCCACAATATCAGCAGAACACTGATAAGTAAGGCAGCGCTTAACGGATAATAAAACAACTCTGATTGAGGACGATAGGTGAGTTGATCGCTGTTGGTCGGCTCTAACTTATCGATCATTTGATAAATTTGTTCCAGTTCGGTGGCATTGCGGGCGCGAAAGTAACGTCCGTTTGTGGCGCTTGCCAGCGCCGTCAATTGCGCTTCATCAAGATCCATCGACGGGTTAACGCGCTCGTTACCAAATAGTGTACGCCGCTCCATTATCTCGGCTCCGACCCCAATGGTATAGATGGTCACGCCGCGTTTGGCGGCAATGGCAGCAGCTTGATCTGGACTAATATTGCCCGAGTTATTCGAGCCGTCGGTGAGGAGGATCAGCACCCGGTTACTTTGTTGCTGTTGGTCGAAGCGTTTAACCGCCAGGGCGATGGCTTCGCCAATGGCTGTTTGTTTTCCCACCAGGCCGATTTGGGCTTCGGCTAAAAACTGGGCTATAGAGCGGCGATCTTGTGTCAGCGGCGCTTGCAAATATGCGTGGTCGGCAAACAAAATGAGGCCCAATTTGTCACCTTTACGGCGCTGGATAAAATCACTCATAACCGCTTGCACTAAGGTAAAACGATCCACCGTTTTACCCTCGATGACCATATCTTCAATCTGCATACTGCCTGATAAATCAATGGCTAACATCAAGTCTCGCCCTTTGCTGGGCAGCTCGATAGCATCGCCAATCCACAATGGCCGCGCGGCGCTCAGCACCAACAGTGACCAAATAAGCCAATAGGGTAAGCGCCGACGCTGTGGCCGCTGCTGGCTAACCTGCGCACCGACATCGGCAACACCGGGTAGGTGTAAATGGCCACCCGTTTGATGCTGTTGGGCGCCTGAGCCTTTAAACATCAAGGGTAATGGCAGTAACAGTAATAGCCAAGGCCAGGCTAATGTGAACATGCTGCCTCCTCCGATGCGCGATGCTTGAGTGGCAGTGCCTGCTTAAGCCAGCCTATGGCAGCTTGGCGCAGTTGCTCAGCTTGAGTGGGAGTGAGAGCCTTGGACTGATAGCGTTTCGCTAATAACAGCGGCAAGTTATCGTCTATGTGAGTGACCTGCTGCTGTAGCCACTGTAACCAGGCTTCACCTTCAAGTGATGCCACCTGTTCACGGGGCAGGTAGCTCATGGCGCTGCGTTTGAGTATGGTGTTAACTTCAATAGCAAATTGTGGGTGGTTGAGCGCCAGATGGGCTAACTGCTTTAATGCTTCACGTTTCGCGGCGCGATGTCGATATTGCTTGATGAACCACCATAGGCAGACAGCCAAAATAGTAAGGCATGCGGCCAGTACCAGCCAATAACCGTAAGCGGGTGGCCAGGAATGGATAGGCTCGGGCAGTTGAATGTCTTTCATGGCAGCAAGGGCTGGATTGTTGGCCGTTTGCATCTATCTTAAGGCTCCAATCTGTTGATTCAATGGTTGTGCTGCGCTGATTGTCCGTAAACGCGCGTTAAGTTGGCGCATCATATCGATAAAACCTTGTTGCTGGGCGTGTTGGCGGGTTAGCCAACCGTTATAACTGTCTCGGTTGAGCACTAATTCTTGCGCGCCGTCTTTGACTGGCAGCTGAAACTGAGCAGGTAAAGGCAGCTCTCCTTGTCTGAGGGGATCGGTGATCAGTAAGGCGCCTATATCGCAGTGGCGAGATAACTCAGTTAATGGTTGCAGGCACTGCGGCGTGAAATGACTGCCATCACTGATGATCCAAATCAGTGAGCCGGGCTTGGCTATGCGGCGTAAACGCAGGCAGGCGCGGTAGATATGCTCAGGTTCGCTGACGTGAGATTCCATACCGTCAAGCTGTGCTTGATGAACCGTTTGCATCGCCGAGATCAATGGCAGCATGGCACTTTGACGACTACGGGGTTTGAGCTCGATATGTTGTTGCTCACAGGCTATGAGCGCACCGAGTCGATCGCCATGGCCCACGGCGCGCCAGCCTAAAGTCGCAGCCACATGAGCGGCTTGCACTGCTTGTAGCATTAGGCTTGAGCCAAAATAGAGGCTATGGCTTAAATCCAGTAGCAGCAGCACTGGCCGTTCGCGTTCTTCAACAAATAATTTAGTATGGGCTTTGCCTGTGCGAGCGGTCACGCGCCAATCTATGGTGCGCACATCGTCACCACTTTGGTAGTGCCGTACTTCGGCAAACTCCATGCCTCGGCCTCTGATGTTGCTCGCGCGGTGGCCTGCGAGAGCCGCGCGAGCTTTGCTTGGCGTTTCAGGCAGAGCGCGGGCAATGTTCTGGCACGCAAGTAGCTCTTTTTGATTGAGTGATACGCCATCGGCAAATAGCGGTAATTCACTGACTGACATTAAGGCACCGCGACTTGGTTAAGAATGTGGTTGATCACCTGATCGCAGCTGACGCCCTCAGCCTGAGCCTGATAACTGAGTAGCAATCGATGGCGTAATACGTTGGGCACCACGGCTTGTATATCTTCAGGAGAGACAAAGTCGCGCTCCATTAACCAAGCGCGGGCACGCGCACAGCGCTCGATAGCAATAGTGGCCCGTGGGCTCACGCCGTATTCTAGCCAGCTGGCGAGGGTGTCGCTGTATTGCTGCGGCTGCCTAGTTGCCATCACTATATTGACTATGTATTGCTCTAACGGCTCGGCAAGGTAGAGGCCAAGTGCGGCTTCACGGGCGGCAAAAATATCTGCTTGCGCAATTGGGCTGACACTGGGCGCATCGTGAGTTAGGGCTTCACTACGTGATAAGCGCATGATTTTAAATTCAGTTTCGGCGCTCGGGTAATCTAAGTTAAGGTGCATTAGAAATCGGTCGAGTTGCGCTTCGGGCAGAGGATAGGTGCCTTCATTTTCGAGCGGATTTTGCGTGGCCATCACTAAAAATAACTTAGGTAAAGGATAACTGTGTTTGCCAACGGTCACTTGGCCTTCTGCCATGGCTTCGAGAAGCGCCGATTGAACTTTGGCGGGCGCGCGATTGATCTCATCGGCCAAAATCAGGTTATGAAAGATGGGGCCGGCTTCAAATTCAAAGGTGCCCGTTTGCGCACGGTAGATATCGGTGCCGGTCAGATCGGCTGGTAACAGATCGGGGGTAAATTGAATGCGATGAAAATCGCCTTCAACACCATCACTGAGCGCTTTCACCGCGCGGGTTTTGGCTAAACCTGGTGGTCCTTCGACTAACAGGTGTCCATCGGCAATTAATGCGATCAGTAAATTTTCGGTAAGAACAGGCTGACCTAGAATGACATTGTCTAGGTATTCGCGTAATGCATGAAATCGACTTAAAGGCATGATGCTACTCAGTTATATTAATTTGTGTGAGCTATAGACAGCGCATATGGTAAAAAATTCAGACCGGTTTTGGCTAGTCTAAATGCGGGTCAAATTGAGCTTGTTGTGTCTATTGCAATGACATAGGCGTGAAATAAGTTAGCATGCTTAAGGGGTGAGTGACACTAATGACTAAGGGTAAACTTTTTATTAAACATTGTTAATACAGAAAATTTTTTAATTTCACTGTCTAGAAACCAAACAAGTGTTTAAAACTTTGGAATAAGAAGTTAGAATCAGATCACACTTTGATGGTCTGACCTGTTTGATTGCTTGGGTTAAAGAGCTGAATCTGTGGGTAAGGGAACAATAATAATTGCGCCATGAGAATCTATTCGAATAGGCGTGACACGAGGGCAAAAAATGAGTCATCTACAGCAAGTTAGGAATGCAAAAGGCGATCGTATTGCGATTGTGATGGGGCTTAGAACCCCGTTTGCTAAGCAAGCGAGCGCGTTTCATGGCGTATCGGCGTTGGATATGGGCAAGATGGTGGTTAACGAACTGCTTGCCCGTTCAGAGCTGGATCCCAAGGCGATTGAGCAACTGGTTTATGGGCAAGTGGTGCAGATGCCGGCAGCGCCCAATATTGCTCGTGAAATAGTGCTTGGCACAGGCATGAGCGTAGCGACCGATGCCTATAGCGTGACGCGAGCATGTGCGACCAGTTTCCAGTCGACCGTGAATGTGGCTGAATCTATCATGGCGGGCAATATCGACATCGGCATTGCTGGTGGCGCCGACTCCTCTTCAGTATTACCTATAGGTGTGTCAAAAAAACTGGCTCATGCGCTAGTGGATTTGAATAAAGCCCGTACTTTTAGCCAAAAACTGGCTATCTTTAGACGCCTTGGTTTAAAAGATTTATTACCCGTTCCGCCTGCGGTCGCCGAATACTCAACCGGCTTGTCAATGGGGCAAACGGCAGAGCAGATGGCTAAAACCTATAATATTAGCCGCGCCGATCAAGATGCGCTGGCCCATCGCTCGCACACCTTGGCGACAGAAACATGGGATTCAGGTAACTTACGCGATGAAGTGATGACTGCCCATGTGCCGCCTTATAAGTCCTTTATCGATCGGGATAATAATATTCGTCAAAATTCATCTCTAGAGTCTTATGCCAAACTGCGCCCCGCGTTTGATCGTAAACATGGCACAGTCACCGCTGCTAATAGTACGCCATTAACCGACGGCGCTTCGGCTGTGTTGCTGATGAGTGAAAGCCGTGCTAAAGCCTTAGGTTATCAGCCTATTGGCTATATCAAGAGCTACGCTTTTACCGCCATTGATGTGTGGCAAGATATGCTGATGGGCCCATCATACGCTACGCCGTTAGCCCTTAAGCGTGCCGGGATGGAACTGGAAGATTTAACCCTTATCGAGATGCACGAAGCATTTGCGGCGCAAACCCTGGCTAACATGCAGATGTTTGCGTCGAAGAAGTTTGCCGCAGAAAAGCTCGGCCGCGATCGCGCCATCGGTGAAATTGATATGAGTAAATTTAATGTGCTGGGTGGTTCACTCGCTTATGGTCATCCTTTTGCCGCCACAGGTACACGTTTGATAACCCAAGTGTGTCGTGAATTGAAACGACGTGGTGGGGGCACGGGCCTTGCCACGGCCTGCGCCGCGGGTGGTCTTGGTGCAGCAATGATTGTAGAAGTGGAGTGATCTCATGGAAAAGAGTTTTAGTTTAAATCGCCTTGAAAATGGCATTGCCGTTCTGACAATGGATGTACCTGGCGAAACAATGAATACCCTGCGCGCCGAATTTGGCCCAGAGATCTGTGAAATGTTGGCCGAGATAAAAGCGGACTCACAGATCCGTGGCATAGTGTTGGTGTCGGGCAAAAAAGATTCATTTGTGGCTGGTGCTGATATTTCTATGCTGGCTGCGTGTCAAACCGCTGAAGATGCAAGACAGCTGTCTAAACAGGGTCATGAGGTGTTTCAGGCTCTTGAGTCGCTGAATATTCCTGTGGTTGCCGCCATTCACGGTGCCTGCCTAGGTGGCGGATTAGAGTTGGCATTGGCCTGTCATCAGCGAGTGTGCAGTGACAGTAATAAAACCATGATGGGACTGCCTGAAGTACAGTTAGGCTTATTACCCGGCGGCGGCGGTACCCAGCGATTACCGCGTTTGGTGGGGATCACTACCGCGCTGGATATGATGTTGACGGGGAAGCAAATTCGCCCTAAACAAGCCTTGAAAATGGGCTTAGTGAACGATGTGGTACCAGAGTCCATTTTGTTGCAAACGGCCATAGAGATGGCGTTAGCAGGCAAAAAAATAGCGCCTAAACGTAAAGTGTCGCTGGTCAATCGTCTGCTAGAAGGCACGCCTGTTGGGCGCAATATTGTGTTCGATCAAGCGTTAAAGCAAGTTAACAAAAAGACTCAGGGTAACTATCCTGCGCCAGCTAAAATTATCGATTGCGTACGTCAAGGCATGACCAAAAGCATGGTTGTAGGCCTTGATGTCGAAGCGAGTCATTTTGGTGACTTAGTGGTGTCGGCCGAGTCGGCAGCGTTAAGAAGTATTTTCTTTGCCACCACAGAGATGAAAAAAGAGTCGGGTGCAGGTGACGTGCAACCTAAACCCGTTCATAAAGCGGTGATTTTGGGCGGCGGCTTAATGGGCGGTGGCATTGCGTCTGTGACCACGACTAAAGCTAAAATTCCGGTGCGGGTCAAAGATATCAATGAAACCGGATTAAGCAACGCATTATCCTATGCCTACAAGTTACTGGATAAAGGGGTTAAGCGCCGTCATATGACGCCGGCCGTGCGTGATAATGTCATGTCTCTGATGACCACGACCACTGAGTATACAGGCGTTAAAGATGCAGATATCGTTGTTGAAGCGGTATTTGAAGATTTAGCCTTAAAACATCAGATGGTTAAAGATATTGAGCGTGAATGTGGCGAAGAGACCATTTTTGCCTCAAATACCTCGTCATTGCCTATCTCGCAAATTGCAGAGGCGGCTGAGCGCCCTGAAAATGTGATTGGTTTACATTATTTCTCGCCAGTCGAAAAGATGCCTCTTGTCGAGGTGATTGCCCATGAAAAAACCTCGGCGCAAACGATTGCGACGACAGTGGCGTTTGCGCGTAAGCAAGGCAAGACACCGATTGTTGTGCAAGATGGCGCTGGTTTTTATGTCAACCGTATTTTAGCTTTGTACATGAATGAAGCGGCCAACTTATTGCTGGAAGGGCAAAGCGTTGACCATCTAGATAAAGCCTTAGTCAAGTTTGGTTTTCCGGTTGGGCCAATGACATTGCTTGATGAAGTCGGTATTGATGTTGGGGCTAAGATTTCGCCTATTTTGGAGAAAGAACTTGGTGAGCGTTTTAAAGCCCCCGCAGCCTTTGATAAGTTGCTTGGTGACGATCGTAAGGGTCGTAAAAATGGCAAAGGCTTCTATCAATACGGGTCTAAATCGAAAAAGAAACAGGTTGATGAGACGGTATATACTTTGTTGGGGTTAACCCCATCTGCGAGTACCGATGCCTCTGAATTGGCACAGCGCTGTGTCGTGCAGATGCTTAATGAAGCGGTGCGCTGCTTAGAAGAGGGTATTATTGCCTCAGCACGTGATGGTGATATCGGTGCGATATTTGGGATAGGTTTCCCGCCGTTTTTAGGTGGCCCTTTCCGCTATATCGATACATTAGGGGCAGACAAATTAGTAGAGCAATTAAACCGTTATGCCAATGTCCATGGTGAACGATTTAAGCCGTGCGCGACACTATTGGAAATGGCGGCTTCAGGTGCACAATTTCATCAATAAGTGAGCTTGTTGAAAAATTGACAGTAACCATATAAACCCTAATGTAAAACGACTGGGTTTTAGTTAACAATGCGGCAACATTATGCCGCGTTTTTTTTGGCTTAAGGAAAATTATTGCCTGTTTTTTGTTCGTTTGTTACCTTGGTTTCGTTATCATGGCTGTTTGCAAAACTATTGGCACAAACGTGCCAGTGTGTGATGACACAGGTGATTAGCGGTAACGGGTCAATAAGTTAACAGTTGAGGTTTTAAGTGATTGTATTGGTAAGTATTCTCACATTAAGCAGTGTGGTAATGGGAAATATGGCGTTTCGCGCAGGGCTTGGGGTTAAACGCTGGGCCTTATTGGGTTTGCTTATTGGTCCCGTTGGCTACCCCTTGTTAGCAACTCATAAGCGTTTAGCTATCAAACGTGCTCAAGGTAGAGGTGCTGCAATTATTCGCCTGTAATGTTTAGGGCTTTAGTCACTAGGGAACTATCAATAGCGAACATCACGAAAAAAAGGAGCATATATGCTCCTTTTTTCGTGATTGTGCTTGGTAACCTGTTGCTTGAAGATAATAATTAATTCCACCATCCCTTAGCTGGGATCACTTCTAAACGATTCAGGCCTGCTGGCAGTTTTACTTTTTTACGTTCTGGTTTGTCATTAAGTCCAAGAGCTTTCTTTATTAATTTTAACATAACGATTCTCCTTTAAACTTAAGCCGTTGTTGAGTTGGTGTACTTTATATTAGGAATCCCGGCAACTTGGGTCTCGGCATACTTGATGTTCGGAATCCCGGCAACTTGGGTCTCGGCATACTTGATGTTCGGAATCCCGGCTACTTGGGTCTCGGTATACTTGATGTTCGGAATCCCGGCTACTTGGGTCTCGATATACTTGATGTTCGGAATCCCGGCAACTTGGGTCTCGGCATACTTGATGTTCGGAATCCCGGCAACTTGGGTCTCGGTATACTTGATGTTCGGAATCCCGGCAACTTGGGTCTCGGTATACTTGATGTTCGGAATCGCGGCAACTTGGGTCTCGGTATACTTGATGTTCGGAATCCCGGCAACTTGGGTCTCGGTATACTTGATGTTCGGAATCCCGGCAACTTGGGTCTCGGTATACTTGATGTTCGGAATCCCGGCAACTTGGGTCTCGGCATACTTGATGTTCGGAATCCCGGCTACTTGGGTCTCGGTATACTTGATGTTCGGAATCCCGGCTACTTGGGTCTCGATATACTTGATGTTCGGAATCCCGGCAACTTGGGTCTCGGCATACTTGATGTTCGGAATCCCGGCAACTTGGGTCTCGGCATACTTGATGTTCGGAATCCCGGCAACTTGGGTCTCGGCATACTTGATGTTCGGAATCCCGGCAACTTGGGTCTCGGTATACTTGATGTTCGGAATCCCGGCAACTTGGGTTTCGGTATACTTGATGTTTGGAATCCCAGCGATTTGAGTTTTAGTGTCTCTGCTTTTATGAGAATCTGCTAACTTGTGAGTTTCTATATCGATAACATTAGTTGAATAAGTAGTTAATGATAAAGCGATGGCAGTAACAATTGAGGTAATCATAGTGTTAGTTCTCTCAGAGTAATAATTTTATTATTGCCAACAAATAGTTGACGTCTGAAAGAAGTAATGCAGGTGTTATGCCATGTTTTTAATTTATTGCCAATTAATGCACCTTTGGTTGTTTTTTAGTTGATTTTATGTGCTGTAATTTAGGGTTAAGGTACAGCTTTAGCGATAACTGAAGCTATAAATGCTCCTATGCTTTTTTAATGTTATCGATTGACTGGGCTTGCAAGTTCTCTCGCTTTAAAAGTTCACTAAAGTCATGTTCAGTAACCGCCTTGCTGAATATAAATCCTTGAATTTCCTCACACTTAAGCGCTTTTAAAAT
This sequence comes from Shewanella sp. 492, assembly GCF_059338445.1. Taxonomy (NCBI): domain Bacteria; kingdom Pseudomonadati; phylum Pseudomonadota; class Gammaproteobacteria; order Alteromonadales; family Shewanellaceae; genus Shewanella; species Shewanella sp. 492. The sequence goes on along the minus strand of NZ_CM181702.1, from coordinate 2,432,271 downwards.
ACTTAGTTGTGATGCGTCCTCAACTCCTTCGCCAACGACTGATAAGCCCATGTTGTGGGCGATGGTAATGATTGAGTCTACCATCTTTAAGTCTCTATCCGATTTATCGATATCATCGACAAATGCTTTATCGATTTTTAATGTATTTATAGGGAAGCGTTTGAGGTAAGACAGTGATGAATAGCCGGTACCAAAGTCATCTAACGCTAGGCTCACCCCCATTTTGGACAGTTGCATCATGACCTTGATGGCTTTTTCCGGATGTTTAATGACAGTGCCTTCGGTAATTTCAAGTTCTAGATTATTTGCCGGCAGTTGAGTGAGTCGTAAAATTGACTCTATGCGCTGCTGTAAATCAGGAAGTGCAAATTGTAGTGACGATAAATTGACGGCAACACGTCCATTAAACAGGCCTTGGTTGCGCCAGTTCTGCGCTGCGAAGCAAGCTTTTCGCATAACCACTTCACCAATTTCGACGATAAGCCCATTCTCTTCAGCTAATGGTATAAATTCATTAGGAGGAATTAAACCCAGAGTTGGATGGTTTAGACGAACGAGTGCTTCCATTCCCGCCATTTTACCCGATTTGAGATCGACTTTAGGTTGATAGTAAACTTCAAACAGATCCTCTTTTAGCCCTTGTCTGATCAGGTTTTCAACTTCCAACTGGCGAATAGCATTGCGGTTGAGTGATTCAGAATAAAATTGGTAACGATTACCGCCAGCTGATTTAGCATGATACATGGCGATATCGGCTTTTCGCAGCAGCGCTTGTTCATTTTGATCATCTTCAGGGTAGAGCACTATACCAATACTCACCCCAACGACGACTCTGTCCCTAGCAAGCTCAAAAGGATTTAAAAACGCATCGACTACATTATTTGCAATAACTGCACTTGACCCTATATCAGGATTATTATCGACGAGGATAGCAAATTCATCTCCCCCTAATCGGTAGATACTAGTATGGCGTGGCACATTGGCTTCAATTCTTTGTGCTACTTGAATTAGGAGTTCATCGCCTACTTGGTGTCCTAATGAATCATTGATTTTTTTGAAATTATCCAGATCGAGGATCATTAACGTATGATGTGTATCTTTTTTGACTAGATTTCCCAAAGTCACCATTAAACTAGATCGATTAGGAAGATTGGTTAATAAATCATTGTTGGTAAGTTTTCTTAGTTCTTCTTCTTGTTGTTTACGACGTGAAATATCTGAAAATACACCGACATAGTGGGAGAGTACCCCTTGCTCATCGTAAATAGCATCGACAGTGAGCTCCATTAAGAAGCTACTACCATCTCCTTTTGGTGATTCTACTTCATTACTCCAGCTGCCTTGTTGTTGCAATATAGAGCGGATCTGTTGAGAGTAACTTTCTGGATATAGATCGAATTTAAATGTTGAACCGATAAAATCATTACGGCTTGTTTCACATAAGTCACAACAGGCCTCGTTAACCTCAACAAACTTAAATTCATTGTCTAAAATGAACATCCCTTCAGAGATATTTTCGATAGCACGTTCAAATAACCTTAATTGCTCTTCAGCCTGTTTGAAGTTACTGATATTTTTGATGGTGCCTGTCATCCGCAGGGCTTTATCATCTTCATCTCGCTCAACTATCTTTGCTCTATCTAAAATCCACACCCATTGTTCATCTTTACCTTTGACACGGTATGCCGCTTCAAAATGATCGGTTTCACCGTAAAAGTGTTTGTTTAATGCTGTATTCACTCGTTCCTGATCCATGGGGTGGATATTGCTTTCTTGGCCTTGTTCACCTGAACGCTGGCCATCGCGAGGGAACTCTAATGAACCCCAAATATTAGAGCGATAAATTTGTCCTGTTTCAATATCCCAGTCCCACATCTCATCGCCACTTCCCCAGAGTGATAACTTTAAGCGTTCTTCTGATTTAGCGATTTGGCGTTGTATTTCGCGTTTTTTCAGTATCACCTTGGCGATAACACTACTAATGATTAAAAATATAGAAAAATAAATTAATTTAGCTTGAAGTGATAACCACCAAGGAGGGGTTATTTCTATTTCTAAACTTCTTACTTTTCCATTCTCATTTGTTAAAGGGTTAATTGAATGTACATTAAAAACATAATTACCAGGCGATAGATTAGTATAAGTTGCTGTATTATTTCCTTGTGACTCTACCCAGGTATCAGACAGTCCAGACATTTGGTATGCATAGTTAATGTTTTCAGCGTTACTCCCTGGTGAATTAAATTTCAACGTAAATGGGTAGTCTGAGTATTTTATTTTTATTTTTTCAGTTAACTCCATCGGCTTATTTAATATACTTCCATCAGTTGCTTGTGGAATGTTGAATATTAATAGTTCTTTAATTTTAGTTAGTGGTGCGAGTGTGTTTTTTAATGTTATTTCTAGATCGTTTTTAGATATTTTGCTAATTCCGGAAACACCACCAATAAACAATTCTTCCCCTATGATTAGCGCGGATTGAGAATTATATTCATCTTGACTACCAAACTTATCGGTAAGTATGTACTTTTCTTTTTTGTTTCTATCTAATACTACAACTTCATTAATTGATGCCGCAAATATAAAGTTATCAATAACTGATATTGAGAATATTGGCTTTTCATTTGAGAATATATTGCTAAGGGTTTGGCTTTTAAAATTAAATGACTTGATTGAATCATTTGTACCAAATAAAAGTTCGTTTTTATACTTTCCTAGGCTTACCACGAAACTACTGTTGTATATATTTCTTACATTACTTCCATCAATAGCAAATAAACCACTTTGTGTGGCAACATAAAAGAGGTTCTCTATTTCTATAATATCAAAGATAGGTTTTTCAATGTCGACGTAGATCTCTGTTATCTTATTAGATTTTAAATCAATTTTTAATAAACTTCCGTCAATTGTCCCTGCAAGTAAATTGTTTTTTACACCGTCAACTTTTAGAGAGAAAATATTCCGATTATTTATTTTTTTTATTTCATTTGTCTCTATGTCTACAGAAAGTAAACCTGTACTTGTACCTATATACAGTATTTTTTCATATATTAGTGTTGATTTTGGCCCTGCAACTTTAGTGTCAATATCAAACACTTTTTTAAAACTACGGTTAAAAATACTTATGCTTGTATCGTCTGTACTAACCGCTATATAGTTGTTTTTTTGATTGCTGGAGATTGACCATATGTTACTTTTTGATGTGTTAATATCTATTTTGGATATTGTGTTTGATAATTTTGGGATAATCATTAATCCGGAATTTTTGATAGGGATGTAAAGTGTTTTATTTCCCTTAAATATTCCATTGCTTGTTTTTTCTGTCGTTTCTCCTAATTTCTCAAACACACCATCTACTAATTCAAATACCTTGTTTTTGTTAATAGCTAGAGTTGTTCCGTTGGTGTTTTTTACAGAATCAAAAATATTTTCATTATACTTCTCTATTTCTGATGCATTATCTAAAGTGTAAGTTCCGTTTTTTTTATAAATATATAGCTTAGAATTTATGGTTTCAATGTCGTTTGTGTTTTTTGCTATTGATTTATTGTTTGAAGCTTTTAAAATATCACCATCATAATTTCTTATGTAATAGTCCCCATTAACCTTTATTGATTTTTTTACGCCATTATAACCCCCAGAGAACGCCTCTATTAAATTTAGTTTTTTGTCAATAATATAAAGGTTGTTTTCTGTACCAATTGTATAGTGTTCTCCTGATTTATTAAGAGACCAAATAGGTTTTTCGTCAATCTTCATTAATGAATCGATCTTTGAAAAACTATCTGTTTCTTTAATATACTTTACGACTCCCTTATCAGTTCCAATAAAAAGATCATTATTTATAATGATAGAACTTCGAATGAATGAGCTAGGCAGGCCAGTATTTTTGCTTGCAAAATAGTGTGTAAAGTTAATGCCATCGAAACGATTTAATCCATTTAATGTACCAATCCAAATATAACCGTCTTGATCTTCTACTACAGAAGTCACTGTAGTTTGAGATAAACCTTGTTTAACGCTATAAGTTTTACTTTTGAGTAAAATAGTGGGATTGATCGTCTCGCTGGCGAGGGATAAACCAGAAAAAGAGAGCGTTAAAAAAAGAAGTAGTATCAAATTTTTCAAAGAATTAGGCATAATTATTAGTTTGATTATTAGCCAGTAGTGCTTAGGCAGCATGTAGTTAACCTACTTTTCCAGAAAGTGAATGGTTTGTCAAAAGAACACTGAGTTTTTTGTATGTTAATCATTGTTGTTTTTATTTGACTTTGACAGTCCTGTGTCATTAGATGGGCTCAATACGCGTCTGATGCACTTTTTTATTGTGTAAAGTCAGAGGTGGATGAATGGATTATTAGTGGGAGCATTGATGTTTCAACACATCTGGTCGACTATAATAACTATTTTTATCATATACTTGCTTACGCCTTTTGTTAGAAGTGGAGATTTGGAAGTAAGTTGCGTGTATCTTATCGATTTGATCAGAATGTTGGCAGCCTAAGATAACGATTAACCCCGATGTGTTGGCTAGTTTTAATAACTAAATTTGGGTGCTTGCTGTTTAAATGAGCGCAGGTCCGTGATCATATTGTCGGAGTTGAGTGGTTCCTGATTTCGATGTTGCTCGCCCGTGGTAAACAGTACAAGGCGATCACAATGTTTGGTGCGCATTGTTTGCATCATAAATTTGATTAAGTCAGCACGAGTCAGTTGTTTTAATTGCTCGACGACGAGCTCCCGTTGATTAAATTGATAATCTTTATTACCGATACTGGACCAGTAACGTTGGCCACGGGTTTTTAAGTTGGGATCGTGTTCCATTATTTGACTAATTAAGCCTTGTTTGGTGAGTTCCCACTGGGTATTTGTTATCTGCATCACCGCATAATTAAAATCAGCGATAAACTCATCAATGGCTTCCAGCAGTTGCAGCGGCCCTGTTGTTGGTGATTGAATATAGAAAATCATGCCAGGGTAGCGATTTAGTGGTAAGTAGCCGGTACCGACCATGTAACCCAATTGACGTTTAGTACGCAGTTCATGAAAGAAGGTTGATGACATCGTGTGGTTTAGCAAGCTAAATAGTGCCATGTTTAACGTCGATGCTTGTGTCGATTGATAGTAAACGATGATACTACTATCTTGATGAGCGACAGGGACCTCTCTGATGAGGGTACCGACATTTTCAAGGTTAATCAGTTCGCGCTCAGACTCGCCGCTAGGGGATGAGACGAGTGACAAAATATGGTCGAGTCGTTTACCTAGGGCTTTAGCTTCTTTCGTTAACCAATCACCATAGACTAATCCTTCTAAATGCATTTTCTCGTAGAAGCGACTGATATGCTCATGCAGATCACCTAAGGTGAGTTTTTCTAACTCTTCAGCCATGCGAAGTGGTTCATAGCTGCGTCGTTGGAGTGTAACCGTTAAGCTGGTAAATAATTGCGAGATAGGTTTGGCACGGCTTTGATTGTACCAGCTGCGTAATACTTGCTTCTTAATTTGCTTGAAGCGTTCTTGGGTAAAATTGCGCTCTCTGGCTTTGCTGATTAATAAGGCTAGCAGCGCCTCTTGTTTGCCGGTAAATCCGGTTAGATGCAGTGTTATACCGCCCTGGTGGGGGTAAATATGATAGCTTAGCCCCGCCACTTCGGCAGGGTAAGTGTATTCTGTTAAATAATCCAACAGCATTTCAACATATAAGCGTGTCAGCGCAGCATGACGGGGAGTGGCGGTCGCTTGTTGTGAGTCTAGTGATAGGTAGATATGTCCTTTGGGGACATTAAATTCATCGTCTTTTCGATGCCAAATTCGATAGCCATTTTCTTGGCAGACAATCACAGGCACACTGTGTGGGCTTTTTTCATCTCTGGCGACTGAGTCGGCAATAATAAAAGGATTGACTTCAGGAAGGCTAAGCTCCTGCCTGATCGTGGGGTTGTACCATGGCGTTAAACGGGCTTTATCAATGGGTTTGATTTGATAGGGGGAGTGATACCACGCCGCTTGCCTGTCTGTGTCTAGTTCTGGCGAGATCAGCTGAATGCGCAGGTTATCGGGTGTCATTAATGCCAGTAGGGCTTGGGTTTCTGCGATGTTGAGCCCATCCATGCGGTAATCACCATAAACGATATCTTCCACATCATAATGGTGCATGTTAATACTGAGATGACTCGCTAAGTCGAGTGCTTTTATCTGTTCTTGGTACTTAAACGCCAGGGTTAAGAGATTAGCCCGTTCTTGGTAGCGCCACGAGGCTAAGCCACTATGTTTGATGAGGGTTAAGTATTCAAATGTCGCTTGAATGACATCATCGAGTTGCGCCAGCCCCTTATCGGTTAACTGAATACTGATGTTGTAATCTTTAAAGTTATAGCCACTAACACCGCCGCCGGCCGAGAGGTTTGCTGCCAAGTCCTGACTTTTTAAATAACTGAGTAAACTGCCTTTACCCTCGTAACCCAATAAATGGCTGATAAACGTAAGGGGTTTGCTTTTATAAAAGCAGTCAATGGCGGGCAGCGCAAAAGTAATCGCGACTCGGCGCTGCTCCTTAAGTGGCACTATGTTTATCTGTTGGCCTAATTGTGATGCTTGATAGAGCGGTGTTTCAGGATAGTGTTTATGCAAATCATGATTAACAATGGATGAAAAGTAACACTTAGCTAATTGGGCTAATGTATCAATAGGTAAGGGCGCGACTAAGCAAAGGGTCATTAAATTTGCGCTGTAGTGCTGCTGATAAAATGCCACTAATTCGTCACGTAATGTTTGTTGGCTGCCTGATAAGGTTTGTAAATTACCCACGGAAAATTTACTAAATGGATGAGCTGGATTTACCGTTTCTTTTTGCACTTGATACACACGGCGAATATCGTCTTTCAGTTTTAGGCTAAATTCAGATTCAATAGCGTGTCGCTCACGGTCAACCAAGTCGAGATTAAAGCAAGGCGCGATAAAAAACTGGCTAAAGCGGTCGAGTGACTCTTCAAAAGCGTCGGCATCGATTGAATAAAAGAAGTTGGTTTGCTCGGTTCCTGTCCATGCATTGTTACTGCCACCATGCTGGTTAATAAAAGCATGATACTCACCCGAATCTGGGTATTTTTCGGTGCCAAGAAAGAGCATGTGTTCTAAAAAGTGTGCCATACCCGGACGTGCACTAGGATCATCAAAGTGGCCCACATTCACCGCCATAGAGGCGGCACCTTGGTTGGTTTGCCAATCTTCAACTAAAAGTACCCTTAATCGATTGCTAAGTTGCACATAGCGATACTGGCGATGATCGTTGGGGCTTTGAGTGATACAAGTTGACGTTGGCAATTGAGCGGCTCCAACCTTATATGGCAACACGCTAAAAAGAGGTTGCTCGCAAAAGGGTAAATAAAACAGTAAGCCTACATAGTGGTCTCGAAAAACAACTTTGGCAAATACCTTATTGCCTATTCGACTAATTATTAACAGACTTTAGGTGTGTTACGGTTGACTTTAACGCTACAATTGCCGAGAAGAATAAAAAATATATTGTAGCGAGAAGTAGTATGCAGCTTTTTTTGATGCGTCATGGGGACGCTGGGTACAATGCACATTCCGATCGGGAACGGGTATTGACCGATGCTGGGCGCCACCAAACCGAATTAATGAGTAATTGGTTAGCCCGGCGTGTCACAGATGTTGATTTAGTCTTGGTTAGCCCCTATTTGCGCGCTCAGCAAACTTGGCAAGAAGTGAGTAAGCACTTTCCTGAACCAAGGCATTGGCAAGTACTCGATGATTTAACCCCATCAGCCGATCCACTGCGCGCGGTCGAGACTGTTTTGGCTTATGGTGAGTTGTATAAGGCCGATAATGTGCTAGTGATTGCTCACATGCCTTTGCTTGGTTATATGGTCAGTGAGTTAGTGCCCGGTATGGAGCCACCGTTATTTGCAACCTCAGGGATCACCTTAATAGACAAGCATGGTGAAAGGGCATCGCTCTCCTGGCAAAACACGCCTCACACTGTGAGTTAGTGACGTTAAAAATGGCGAGTTAGGATTCATCAGAGATATGTATTAAAAAGGACGCTTGAAGCGTCCTTTTTGCTGAGCTAATCCCATTCATGACGCTCGCCAACATCGACTAACACCAGTAGTGCGGCATCGCCGCCCCACTCTTTAGGGGCTTTATGGAATGCCTTTACATGTGGATGCTGTGCCAGCCACATGGGGATATTTTGTTTTAATACCCCAGTGCCATGTCCATGCATAACGCAGCAGCATGGGCAATGTTGTTTTATGCAAGCTTGCAGCAGGGCAGCGAGTTCTAATTTGGCCTCAGATTGGCGCATGCCATGGAGGTCTAATAACAGTTCGGGTTGATAGTCACCGCGGCGTAGCCGTTTGACTTCAAAGCTGTCGACATCATCGCGCGCCCACCGCATTGCACCTTCGGTAGGCAGGTATGGTTGGTAAGTATCTGAAAAATAGCTGTCGGCATGCAGTTCTGTGGTTTTGGCTTCCACTTCCCGCTTGGTTTTTTGTGGCGTCGAAAAATGACGCTTATCTTGTTTAAGCGGCGTTATGCCTTGGGTCAGGGCCGAAAATAGCGCCTGACCTTCATCTTTTTCTTTATTCATGGGGCTATTTTATTGAATCCGATGCCATATGAATAGAGTTCAGTTACAATGAGGTCGAACTATCTAGCTGGAGTATGTTTTGGATAAGATTTTTGTTGATGAAGCGGTAACCGAATTACGCACCATAGGTGACATGTTACGTTGGGCTGTGAGCCGTTTTAATGATGCTAACATCTATTATGGTCACGGAACCGACAACGCATGGGATGAAGCCATTGCATTAGTGTTTCATGCACTGCACCTTCCTGAAGAGATAGGCCAACAGGTCATCCATTCTAATTTGACCAGCAGCGAAAAACATAAAATTGTTGAGCTGATCATACGTCGTGTACGTGAACGTTTACCTGTTCCTTACCTGACCAATAAAGCTCATTTCGCAGGGCTTGAGTTTTATGTCGATGAGCGGGTATTAGTGCCGCGTTCTCCAATTGCCGAAATGATAGCTAATCGCTTTAGCCCTTGGCTTTATAACAAACCAGTTAACCGTATTCTTGACCTATGTACCGGCAGTGCTTGTATTGCCATCGCCTGTGCTTATGAGTTTGAAGACGCCGAGGTCGATGCACTTGATATCAGCGCCGATGCACTAGAAGTGGCACAGATTAACATTGAAACCTTAGGTGTGATGGACAGGGTGTTTCCGATCGAGTCGGATCTCTTTAGTGCTATCCCTAAAGGGCCGCAATACGATCTGATTGTTTCTAATCCGCCTTATGTCGATGCTGAAGATATTGGTGATATGCCAGATGAATACCATCATGAGCCAGAGCTAGGGTTAGCGTCGGGGCGCGATGGTCTAGATTTAACCAAGCGCATTCTAGCCAATGCCTTAGACTACCTCACTGAAGATGGCCTGTTAGTGGTTGAAGTAGGTAATTCTATGGTGCACCTTATCGAGCAATTCCCCGAAGTCCCGTTTACTTGGGTGAACTTTGAAAACGGCGGTGATGGGGTATTTGTTTTGACTCATGATCAGCTAGTTGAAAATGAATCACTGTTCGCCATCTACAAAGATAGTGAATAATAGCCATTTGTGGGTTTAGGGATAAGCCAGCCTATTGGGTAATTAACCATTAGGCTAGGCTTGAAAACGTCTAATAACATTGAGGTGAATAAAGCAGATGTCGGGAAACAGTATTGGTCAAAATTTTGTAGTGACTACATTTGGTGAAAGCCATGGTAAGGCATTGGGGTGTATTATTGACGGATGCCCTCCGGGATTGACGCTGAATGAAGCCGATATGCAACACGATCTTGACCGTCGCCGCCCGGGAACATCTCGCTATACCACTGCACGACGTGAAGCCGACGAAGTGCAAATTCTCTCGGGGGTGTTTGAAGGGAAAACCACAGGGACCTCGATTGGTTTAGTGATTCAAAATACCGATCAACGCAGTCAAGATTACTCCAACATTAAAGATCAGTTTCGTCCAGGACATGCTGATTATACCTATCAGCAAAAATATGGCCTGCGGGATTACCGCGGTGGGGGACGTTCATCGGCTCGTGAAACGGCCATGCGTGTTGCTGCTGGCGCTGTGGCTAAAAAGTATTTAAAGCAAGTGCATGGTATCGACATTCACGGTTATCTCAGCGCGTTAGGACCGATTGTGGCTGACAAAGTCGATTTAGCTCAGGTCGAGCAAAATGCGTTTTTCTTTCCTGATGCCGATAAGTTAGTCGCCCTTGATGATTACATGCGTGATTTGAAAAAGAGCGGTGATTCGATTGGCGCTAAAGTTTCAGTCGTCGCAACCAATGTTCCCGTTGGTCTGGGTGAACCGGTATTTGATCGACTCGATGCCGACATTGCCCATGCATTAATGGGGATCAACGCGGTAAAAGGCGTCGAGATTGGCGATGGATTTGAGGTGGTTAATCAAAAAGGCTCTGAGCATCGTGACTTAATGTCACCTCAAGGTTTTGCATCTAACCATGCCGGCGGCATCTTGGGAGGGATCTCCTCGGGTCAGCCGATAGTGGCCCATATAGCCATGAAACCCACATCCAGCATCAGTGTGCCGGGCGAGAGCATGACGGTACAAGGTGAAGAGTCTGAGGTGGTGACCAAAGGGCGACACGACCCTTGCGTCGGGATCCGCGCCGTGCCCATTGCCGAAGCGATGTTGGCCATTGTACTTATGGATCACCTGTTACGTCACCGTGCACAAAATGCCGATGTACACAGCGAAACCCCGGTTATTGGGATGAGATAATCTCAATCAGTGACGTAAAAGAGGGCACATAGTATGTGCCTTCTTTTGTTGTACATCAGATAATTAATGAGTTGATTGAGCCTTACACATGCAACAAGCAGATACTTTTCACTCCTTGCGCTGGATCAGCGCTTGTTATTTTTTCTTCTTCGCTATTCTCGGGGTGCTAGTCCCTTATCTTGGCGTATTTTTCGAGCATCGCGGCTTTGAGGCGCAAGAAATTGGCTTCTTATTGGCGATTTTAATGGCCACCCGAATTATCGCCCCCAATGTATGGGCCATGGTTGCCGATAAAACCGGCATGCGCGGTCAACTGGTTAAGCTCGGCGCGGGCTGCTCCGCGGTGGCGTTTTTAAGCTTTTTCTATCACGGTGGTTTTGTCTACCTTGCTATTAGTCTCAGTATTTACACCTTCTTCTGGAATGCTATTTTGGCGCAGTTAGAAGTGATCACGCTAGAAACCTTGGGCGAAAACACCAGTAAATACGGTAAAATCCGCAGTTTTGGCAGTGTCGGTTATCTGGTGTTTGTGGTCAGCGTTGGCTTTGGTATCAGCTATTTTGGCACCGAAATTCTTCCTTTTGTCGGGTTGGGTTTGTTTTTATGTCTGCTGGGCTGTTCATTGTCACTGCCTAACACTCGAGTGATGGTGGACAAACTGACTTCAGTTGAACCGCTTAAAATCGATAAGGGAATTTTTTGGTTTTTGGTGTCGGCACTGTTACTGCAAATGAGCGCCGGGCCTTTTTATGGCTTTTTTGTGCTGTATCTCAAGCAAGTTGGTTATAGCGAATCCACCGCTGGCGTGTATGTTGCGCTGGGAGTGCTGGCTGAAATTGTGATGTTTATGTTTGCGCCGCGACTCATGGGGCGTTACGGGGTGAAGACATTATTGGTGGTCAGTATTGGCTTTAGTGCTGTGCGTTGGTTATTAATGGCTTTTTGTGTTGGCAATATGTTCTGGCTTGGCGTGAGCCAACTTTTGCATGCCTTTACCTTTGGTTTAGTGCACGCGGCGTCGATTCAGTTTGTGCACCAAAAATTTGATATTCGTCACCGCAGTAAGGGCCAAGCGCTGTATGCCAGCCTAAGCTTTGGAGTGGGCGGCGCGTTGGGCACCTGGCTATGTGGTTTTATTTGGGGTGATGGTTCGCAAGCGTGGCTTAGTTGGGCGGTTGCCGCCGCGTGCGCTGGTGTATCTATGTTAGCGGTATTATGTATTCCTAGTCTTAATTCGAGTAACCCGAAGACCGCGAACGCCTAAGGTGAAAGCCAATCAAATTAGTGCAAAGTATAAAACAGGGAGAACCGTTGGATGAGTAACACATTTCGCTTGGGGGTTATCATTAACCCTCTGGCTGGACTTGGGGGCAGTGTTGCCTTAAAGGGCAGTGATGGCGTGGCGGCTGAGGCGATGGCTCGCGGCGCTGAGCCTAAGGCGCATTTGCGTATGGCTCAAGCATTAGAGGTTATTTTACCTTATCGAGATAAAGTGGAGCTGATCACCGCCTCTGGCACTATGGGCGAAGAGGTCGCGCTTAAATTGGGCTTTAACCATCAAGTGGCATATCACAGCGCAGTAGAGACAGAGGCGCGAGATACCCAAGATGCGGTCAGAGCCATACAAGCCTATGGGATAGATCTGCTGTTGTTTGCGGGTGGCGATGGTACCGCTCGGGATATCTTTGCCGTGGTTGATGAGACCTTGCCAGTGCTGGGCGTACCAGCAGGGGTCAAAATACACTCGGGCGTTTATGGTATTACCCCCCACGCTTCTGGCATGGTGATCAAGTTGCTATTAGATGGCGAGTTGGTCAGCTTAATGACGGGTGATGTGATGGATATCGACGAAGTGGCTTTTCGGCAGGGGACGGTAAAGGCGCGCCGCTTTGGTGAGATGTTGGTTCCAGCCGAGCCACGCTATATTCAAGCCGTAAAAATGGGCGGTAGAGAGGTTGATGAGTTAGTGCTTAGTGATATTGCTGCCCAAGTGATAGATCAGATGGAAGATGAGCTTTTTATCATGGGCTCTGGCAGCACTGTGGCTGCGGTTATGCAAGAGCTGGGCTTAGCGAATACGCTGCTTGGGGTCGATGTGATCGCGCACCGTCAGTTGGTTGGTAGCGATTTAACCGCCAACGAGCTGCTTGAATTGACTCAAGATAGGCAATGTAAATTGGTGATCACCCTTATTGGTGGACAAGGCCATATTTTAGGCCGAGGCAACCAACAGTTGTCGAGTCGGCTTATCCGCGCCGTTGGTAAAGACAATATTATTATCTTAGCCACAAAAACTAAACTAAAAGCACTTGAAGGACGCCCCTTAATTGTGGATAGTGGCGACCCAGAACTCGACGCCGAATTGTGCGGCTATTATAAAGTCGTCACGGGATACCGCGATTATGTCATGTATCAGGTGGCCAACCCTGATCTTGTCTCAAGATAAGTTAAGCGGCAATACACTGTTAATTGATTGGAGAAACCATGTTAGAGCAGTACGAACAAGCATTAGATCAATGGATTGCAACAAAAGTAGCGCAGGGCGATGACGATCAACTGTTTGCCAGTGGTTATTTGCAAGGCCACTTTGCCGTGGTGTTGTCGCAGTTAGAAGTTCAAGCAGAGCAAGACCATCAAGCACTAGATGACAAGATGCAGGTTTGTTTGGAAACCGCTAAAACGGAGCTCGCGCCGGCCGACTTTTTATTAGTGCAAGGCGCTTGGGATGAATTAAGCGCAAAAATTGCCAGCTTGGAAGCCCAGTGATCATGCCATGCGATTCGTTTGTGACGATAGGGTTAGTTAATCCCAAAAGCCCCACTAATGTGGGTGGCGTTATGCGCGCCGCAGGCTGTTACCGCGCCGATGCCGTCACTTATACGGGTAAACGTTATGCACTCGCAGCCAAGCATCGTGGTGAGCAATACAATACCGATACCAAAGGTGCGGGACTAACGATCCCCTTAACGGGTGTCGAATGTCTACTGGAGGGGCTTGATGTCGATACGCAAGTGATCTGCGTTGATTTAGTCGAAGGGGCTATTCCGCTGCCTGAATTTATGCACCCTAATAAAGCCATTTATCTGTTTGGCCCCGAAGATGGCACGATTGATCAGTATCTGATTGATCGCGCCAATGCGGTGGTTTATATGCCCACTGTGGGGTGCATGAACTTAGCATCGTCAGTCAATGTGCTGTTATACGACAGGTTAGCTAAAGGTGAGCCCACTGGCAGCGATGAGTTGATCCGTCAAAGTCGCGATACCAATAATCGCGTCAAAGTGAAAACCAACGCCACGTTATAAGCTAAGCTCATACTCAATCTTTGCCCTATGACCAACGTTAAACGTTAGTCATAGGGCAGCGTTCAGGTGATTTAACTTTTAGCACACGCTTAATCGTTCACCTTAATTGTTAACTTAGGCCCTATCTGTTTTATTGTAGCCATGTTGCATAGCAAGCTTATTTAGCCTTACGTAATCAATTACCGTTAATATCCGTCACACATATCTTTCAATAATATCCGCAGCTTCAGCAATCATCGTTCTTGCTTACTTACATATTTGCTTGCTTATAGCTTATATAAGTAACCTGATGTCACATCAGTGCTTTGCCTTTAATCAATTTTCTCATCCACATCCGGTTGGGATTCAACAAGCCTAGAATGGGTGTCGTGGTTGGGATCAATTCGCCGCACATTTGCGCTGCCAGCAACTCTGCCGCTAACGGGCCCGAGGTCAGACCGCGCGAGCCCAGTCCTCCTAATATAAAGAGTCCATCGTGGATCGGTGCCTGGGTATGTTGCCAATACTGCGCGCTCGATTTAGTGTGTTGCTGGGTTTGGTAGGCGTCGATGATGGCATCATAATCTGGCGCGCAGCCCATCATAGGGGCGTGATCTCGGGTCACCATACGCACTCCTACGCGGGCGCTATGGCCGCTAATATCGACATCTTTAGTCCAGTCAGTTTGGTAGCTGGTGCGTATTTTATCTAAGTTATCCAGCTGTTCGGTCACACTGTAATCAAGGTTATCGGGATCTTTAATATAGCTAGCCCCAGTGCAATGCAGTTCGTCATGGGCTGGCGTTAGGTAGCCGTGAGAGCACAGTACCGTAGTGAGCTTTTTAAGCGCAAAACGTGATGGAATATGGCTAACTTGTCCCCTAAAGCCGCTGATCGGAAGTTGTGCGGTTTGCGAAAAACCGGTTAAGTGGCGACCATTGGCCAGAACCAGGTTGGCAAATGGCCCAAACGCTTGTTGCTTATGACCCACTTGTGCATTGATGTACCACTGATTATCACGCCGCTCAATGGCGGTCACTTGGGTATTAAAGTGGCACGTCACATCACTCAGTGTGGTGGCTTTTTCTATGGCAGCGGTGGTTAGTTGCTGTGGGTTAACCCAGCCACCCAAGGGGTAATAGATAGCGTCTATGCCTATCTCTATCCCTGCGATAGCACTGGCTTGGGCGCCAGTAAGAGGCTTAGCTATGGTATCAGCCCAGGCTCTGGCGGTGATGATTTTATGCAAGCGCTTGGCACTGCGATCATCATGGCCTGTTTGCAAGACACCGCAAAAATCATGATTAATCTTGTATCCTTGCTTAACGAGGGCATTAATCCGCTGGCGACTAAACAGGTATCCTTGCAGAAAAAATTGGCTCAATGGCCCATCTTCTGGTGTCAATAGCGGATAGATTGCCCCTTGTTTATTGCCAGAGGCCTGTTGGCCTGGGGCGTTATCCATGCAAAATAGCGTCAGTGCCTGGCCGCGCTCGGCAAGTGATAAGGCCAAGCAGCCACTGGCCACGCCGCCGCCGATAATGGCGGTATTACCGTCTGTGGCACTTTTTAGCGGATTATAGGCAAAGGTTTGTTGCTGCTGGTAACGTAATGCGGCGCGCTCTTTTTTAGCAATATCCAGACTGACCGGATCGGGATGGCTAAGGAGCGTCATTTCACTGAGCGGTTCTAACGGCCACTGTAATAAACGAAAGCCGCAAAGCTGGGTGACGTTACTCAGCTGTTGCTGCACCGAGGTACTGAGTGATTCATTGGGGTAAGCCGCCAGTATTACGCTTGCGTCATCATCGGATAATCTCGCGAGCTGCCATGCTAGCGGGTGATCTAATTGAGAGGCTTGAGCTTTGCTGAACATCCACGCACCAAAGGTTTGCTCAGCAGTAGCGAGTTGTTTTAATGCTTGTACGGTTTGGTCTATGTGCACATCTATCGATAAGGCACCATTGAAGCCAATAACCCGATGACAGCCAGCCACTGCCGACATGCTGATGTCATCAAGCTGCTGTACAATGGCATCAAATGGTTGGCATTGCTGTGCAAGGGAGCTTAAATCACTCGCCTGTGCAACAAAGTAGTGCAGTCTTAATGGGCTTTGTTGAGGTGAATGGCCGATATGGCTGAGCAACTGTTTGATGACAGATTCAAGGCCAGGACCTATGATACCCAACATCATAGGTCGGTGTGCTGCAGGATAAAGGTGTGCCAAAATAGAATCAATGACACTTTTGTTTACACAAATTGGGGTTTTATTTTCAGGTTCGTTAGCCAATGATTTTACTCTGACGATGATATTAGGCATTATTTTACCTGCCTTTATGGAAAGCTGACCACTTAATTGCGTTAAAAGCGCTACTATTGGCCCAGCAAAATTGGTACTAAACGTACGGAATGGACAGTAAATAATGAAAAGAGTCGTGATCACCGGACTTGGCATAGTTTCAAGTATTGGTAATAACAAGCAAGAAGTCACCGAGTCACTTAAAGCAGGTCGTAGTGGGATCACCCACTCAGATCAGTTTGAAGAAATGAAGCTTCGTAGCCATGTTTGGGGCGACATTAAGTTAGACCCTAAAGAACATATCGATCGTAAAGCATTACGTTTTATGGGCGATGCCGCAGCTTATGCGTACATTGCCATGGAGCAAGCGATTAATGATGCAGGGCTAACAGAAGAGCAATACTCACATCATCGCGTTGGTATTATCGCAGGTACGGGCGGCGCATCATCGGCCAACCAGGTACAAGCTGCCGATACCCTGCGTGAAAAAGGCGTTAAGCGCGTTGGTCCTTACATTGTGCCACGTATTATGTCGAGCACGGCTAGCGCTTGTCTTGCTACTCCATTCAAAATTAAAGGCATGAACTATTCGATTAGTTCTGCCTGTGCTACCAGTGCGCACTGTATTGGTCATGCGGTTGAGCTTATTCAGATGGGCAAACAAGATATGGTGTTTGCTGGTGGTGCAGAAGAGGTTGATTGGACTTTGACCATGGGCTTTGACGCCATGGGCGCGCTATCGACTAAGTATAACGATTGCCCGGAAAAAGCCTCTCGTACCTATGATGCTGACCGTGATGGTTTTGTTATCTCTGGCGGTGGCGGAATCGTGGTCGTTGAAGAACTTGAGCATGCACTAGCGCGCGGTGCAAAAATTTATGCCGAAGTGGTGGGTTACGGCGCATCATCAGATGGTTATGACATGGTTGCGCCATCAGGCGAAGGTGCAGTGCGTTGTATGCAAATGGCGCTTGCCGATGTCGATACCCCTATCGATTATATCAATACCCATGGTACGTCGACACCAGTAGGTGACATGCGTGAACTAGAAGCATTAGCCGAAACCTTTGGTGATAAGCTTCCACCGATAGCTTCTACTAAGTCACTGACGGGGCATGCTCTGGGTGCAGCTGGTGTTCATGAAGCGATCTATAGTCTTATCATGATGGAAAGCGGCTTTATTGCGCCGAGCATCAATATCGATAACGTCGATGAAAAAGCTAAAGGCATGCCGATTGTGACTGAATATCGTGAGGCGGAGCTTAATACTATTATGAGTAATAGCTTTGGCTTCGGTGGCACTAATGCCACTTTAGTGATGCGCAAATATAAATAGATAATTTTTATAGTTGATGCATAGAAAAGGGAAGCGCAAGCTTCCCTTTTTTATAATTCAATCAGGCTATTGGGCGTTAAATTGCTGGCCTGTAATGTCACTAGAGTCATCACCCATTAGGTATAAGTAGGTTGGCATGAGCTCTTCTGGGGTTTTCAAGGTTTGTGGGTTTTCTGCTGGGTAGGCGTTGGCCCGCATACCTGTGCGAGTCGCCCCAGGGTTGATGCTATTGGCGCGCAGGGAAGTCCCTTGGTATTCATGGGCAATGGATTGCATCATGCCTTCGGTGGCGAATTTTGAAATAGCATATTCGCCCCAAAATGCGCGGCCCTGACGGCCAACACTGCTTGAGGTAAAAATGAGCGATGCCGATGGCGCTTTCTTCATCACGGGTAATAATGCCTTGGTCATCATGATCTCGGCAACCACGTTGACTTGCAATACATCTCTTACCGAATCGAGTGAGATATGCTCAAATGGCCCTAACACCCCTAATAAGCTGGCATTGTGCAGTAAACCATCTAGGTGGCCAAATTGCTGTTCTATGGTTTCGGCCATATCGATATAGTTTTGCTCAGTAGCGCCTTTTAAATCTAATGGCACAATAGCAGGTGTTGGGTAACCGGCTTGTTCAATTTGATCATATACGGCTTCAAGCTTTTTGACCGTTTTGCCTAATAAGATCACCGTGGCGCCATGCTCAGCGTATGCCAGTGCAGCGGCGCGTCCAATGCCATCACCTGCACCAGTAACCAATATGGTTTTATCTTTAAGTAAATCTTTTGCTGCCTGATATTCCAACATGAGTTAATTTTTCCTATTAGCGGAATTACCCGCCATTTCTATGATTTATTACAGTCAAAAACAGTTGTTTAAAACAAACGATTAAGTTACGACCTTTTCTAGTACCCCTTGTTGTGACAAAAATGTAGCTAACTCAATAATTTTACGTTAACTTGAGCTGAGATAGGGGCTGAAAAAGTCCTACGGGTCACGCAAGGAAGACTATTGTGACCAATTTTTGGGGAAAACAAAATTATTACAACAAGATTTGGGGAAAAAAGATGAAAAGACTCTTTTTGGGTGTTGCAATAGCATCCGCGTTAGGAATGACAGGTTGTAGCGAGGATAGTGTTGAGCAATTAGCGGATAAGACCGAACCGTTGACTCCTCAATCAACAATAGTATTTGATCCGGCTAATGGCGCAGTGCCGTTACCTAACGATCTGCTCTTTAGTGGTACGCTCGATGGTACCATCACTATTCCTAAAAGTTCAGATCCCGATGCGCCAAGTGAGGCGAAAGGTGATTACACTGATCCCACAATAGCGCTAGGGGCATTGGATGGTTGGTCTACCACCTCGCCAATTTCGATTAATGTTGCTCTGGCGACTAACAGTCAAGGCGAAGCGCTGACATTAGATGCCGCCTCTGTTGCTCAGCCTGGCGCGGTGCGATTGTTTGAAGCGACGGTCGGCGGGCCACTTTCAACCGATCCCGAATGCCAAGCGGCAGCTTCGGTATCGGCCTGTAAAGTGGGCGATGAGCTGCAATTTGGTATTGATTTTGTCACAACCACATCGGGTAGCACCATTGCCGTTATTCCGCTTAAACCACTTAAAGCCAATCAATCTTATATTTATGCTACCACCAATCTGGTACACGATTCAGAGGGCCGTGCGCTTGCGCCATCTTCGACTTACGGCTTGTTAAAGCTTGATATTGAAACCAAGCCGTTAGAGACACCTGAGCAGTTAATGCTACAAGGTTTAGTTAATAGTTATGAAAAAGGCATTGCCGCTGCCCACGGTGTTGACTCTTCAAGCATCAGTTATTCTGCTTTGTTTACCACTCAAGCGATCAGTGATGTCTATGAGACCACTAAGTTATTGATGTTACAAGAAGGCTCTCCATTTGCTCCTTCGATGACAATCCCCATGCCACATCCGTTAGGCCTGACCGTGGCAGAGGCTGCTGGTTTGACGGAAGCCGATGGTCCAGCTTATGTCGTATCGAGCCTTGCCGATGTTTATGTCGCACAGCTGACGTTGCCAACTTATGGGCAGTGTAACTCTGTAAGGTGTGCTGGCAGTATCGATGATGAATGGAGCGCAGGCAGGAATGGCTATTGGAAAGCATTAGGCGATAGCCCAGTCTCGGTACTGCTAGCGCTTCAATCTGGCACTATGAGTCAGCAAAACTTTGGCGCACAAGCGGTGGCACACGGTATCGATCCGAGTCAAGGATTGGCTAACCCAGCGTTGCTGGCAGGTAAAACGTGGCTGCTCGATGATGGCACTGCCGCCGATAAAGCCAAGCATTTGACTAAATTTAATCCGATCCCAGCGCCAACAGGTCGTGAGACAGTCCCTGTATTGATCTCTATGCCAAATGCAGAGAGATTAGCCGCTTTTTATACCGCACAAGGTTTACCCTTTACTGCTCCTACTGCTGGTTGGCCGACAACAATTGCCATGCATGGCTTAGGCGGGGGTAAAGAGATGTCACTTGCCTATGCCGGAAGCTATGCCGCCATGGGCGTTGCGACTATTGCTATCGATATGCCGCTGCACGGTGCGCGTTCATTTGATGCTGATGGCGATGGTACCTATGAAGTATCGGCGACAGACCCGTCATATGGTGCCGTTGTCGGGACGCCAGATGCATTTACAAATGGAAGTCCACTAGTCTTTATCAACATCGGCAGTACCTTGTCGGTCAGAGATAATTTCAGACAAGCGACTGTCGATCATTTAGGTCTTCGTGCGGCATTGACCGGATTAGCTGGCGGCCTAGCCGCTGCGCAGATGCCACAGATGTTCGACATTACTAAAATTAGCGCGCAAGGCTTGAGTCTTGGGGCGATAGTCGGTACTGACTTTGCCACCTATGCCAGCACAGGTTTAACGCACCCAGAAAATGGTGCCGATTTAAGCTATGTACATAAGCTCAATGCGGTATCGCTCGTTGCGCCAGCGGGTGGTGTTGCTGGTACCTTTATCGGTTCAGCGACTTTTGGTCCAGTACTGTTTAACAATGTTACTGCCACTGAAACGTTCCAAGCTTTAGTGGATGAAGCCAATAAGAGCACCAACTATGAACCAGGTTCGCCTGAATACGCAGCGCTTGTTCAGGCGGTATACGCACAGTTCCTGCCGACGTTTGCGTTTGCTGTACAAACAGCGGTGGATGGCATGGATCCAATTAACCACGCCGCAGCGTTAAAGGCGACAGGTTTGCCGGTTCACTTAATTGAAATTGCAGGTGATGGTAGCAACTTACCGGATCAAGTATTACCCAATAGCGTTGAGAACTTCCCTGTTTCAGGTACAGAGCCGTTAATCGCAAATCTCGGTCTTGAGTGTGTCGATACGACCACTGCTGGCTCGGGTGCGGTGCGCTTTAGTAAGGGTCATCATAGCTCTATCATCAGCCCAAGTGAGATCCCTGGTGTCACAGATGGTAAAGCGGGCGCTGCAACGGCAGAGATGCAGCAGCAAGTTGCCACTTTCGCCTTAACGGCCGGTAAGCAGCAGGCGTCTATCTTAATTCAAGATGCGTCGGTGATTCAACCGTGCCCAGTTGCCGCTCAGTAGCGATTTGAATAATTAGATAAAAAGCCCAGCATATGCTGGGTTTTTTTTATCACTGCATTTGTTATTCAAAGTAGTACTGATAGAATAACGGCCACATTTTTAGGGTAGTAATAGAGCCTCAAACGGAGTTTATTTTGGATTTTTTGTACGAGTATGGATTATTCCTTGCCAAGGCAGTCACTATCGTTATCGCCATTATCGCGGTAGTGGTGGTGATATTGGCGTCTGCGATTAAACAGAAAGCAGATAAAGGCGAATTAAAACTGACTAATTTGTCTGAAGAGTTACAGTCATTAAAGCACGATTTAAAAGAAGAGCTGCTGTCAAAGAAGCAGTTTAAGGCTTACGAAAAGCAATGTAAGGCGCAAGATAAAGCAAAAGAAAAGGCGGAAAAAAACCATGCTGATACACAGGTAGAGCCTAGGGTATTTGTCATTGACTTTAAAGGCAGTCTTGACGCCAGTGAAGTGGCATCACTGCGTGAAGAGATCAGCGCTATTTTAACCATTGCCGAAGCTGGCGATGAGGTGGTAGTGAATGTGGAAAGCGGCGGTGGTATGGTCCACGGTTACGGTTTGGCATCCAGTCAGCTTGATCGATTGCGCAGTGCAAATATCCCGCTCACTATCTGTGTGGATAAAGTCGCTGCCAGTGGTGGTTACATGATGGCGTGCGTTGCCGATAAGATTTACGCTGCACCGTTTGCTATCGTAGGCTCTATTGGTGTGGTTGCTCAAATTCCTAATTTTAATCGCTTACTGAAAAAGCACGATATCGATTATGAGCAACATACAGCGGGTGACTTTAAACGAACCTTGACTCTTTTTGGGGAAAACACCGATGAGGGACGTGAAAAGTTTCAGCAAGAACTAGAAGAAACCCATGTATTATTTAAAGGGTTTATCGCGAAATACCGCCCTAAACTTGATCTTGATAAAGTGGCGACGGGTGAGCATTGGTATGGTCAGCAAGCCATAGCATTAGGATTAATCGATGCGCTATCTACTAGCGATGATGTGATTATGAATCTGGCTAAAGATAAAACCGTAATTAAAGTGCGCTATCGATTGAAGAAAAAGTTGGCAGATAAAATTGCCCATGGTGCATCGCTCTGTGTAAATGCCATTTTTAATCGTATGGCTGAAAAAAATCAACCAATGAGTTGATCACTTCTCGGCATATTTTAAGACCCGCTTAAGGCGGGTTTTTTATTGGTTCTCTGTCTTGATCGCAATAGCGTTAATGTTTAATTGTTAAGTTTTGGTTAATACTGGTGTTCATTGCTGGTTTATTCTTATATAAATAATAAACACTAATTTAGTGCTCAGTTGATAAAGAGCCGGTAATGAATAAAAGTACGCTAACTCTATGAACTTTCCCCGACGCTTTGAAGCAACACTCATGGTTGGCGATCAACCTTACCCCGCATATGAACTTCGTAATTTACTGATGTTTGTCGCACAATATTATGGTGAAAGGCACCAGATGCGGTTATGCCAAGAGATTGGTATTGGTTTAAGTGAAGTGTCACAAATGCAATTTGTGTCGGTATGGCAGGTGGATTACGCCATGGCTTATTTAAGTCAGTTAGATGCCAATCTCGAGTTAGGGGCGAAATTAGGGGCAAGTTGTCGCTTACAGGATCTGGGCTATATCTTGCATCATTTATCGAGGTGTGCGACCTTAGGTGATTGTTTAAATTTTGTGATTTCGTCTCCGCAGTTGGTGGGCAGTGTCTCTGATACCTTACTGGGTAATGGTAAGCAAGTATTGTCATTACGCTGGTTAAATACCGCAAAAATTGCTAGAGGACACTTTAGATTACAGTTTTTAAATAGTGTTTGTTCGATGCTCGCCATCGCACGGCAACTGACTTTACAGCCGATAGTGCTGGACCAACTGTGTTTAGTCGATAAACAAGTTACTCATTCGAGCTGCGATTTTTTACCACACTATACTCAGGCCAATGTGCGATATAACAGCCCGTTTTATGAATGGTCTATTAATCGACAGCAACTCGCGCTGCCCATATGCTTTGATTTTCATGCTATCTCTTTTGAACGTAATTACGTGGCGACACCTTCTTTTATCGAGTCAATATTATGTGAGTTAAAGCGTGGCTTTCCGGATACCCCAAAACTGCAACAAATGGCCACAATACACAATGTTTCGGCACGAACCCTTAGGCGACGGTTAGCATTGGCGGGCACCAGTTATCAGAAATTGATTGACCAAGTACGTTGCCAAACCGCAATTGCGTTAATCGTGCAGGGAGATTGCAGTACGCAGGAAATAGCTGAATTGATGGGATTTGGAGAAGTCAGTCATTTTCGACAAAGCTTTAAGCATTGGTTGGGTTACCCTCCAGGGTATTTTAAGCGTCAGCTTTAGTTATCATTAGAACTGAATTGACCGAGTGTATTGCTGTAGTGAAGTAAGGCTGCCACAAGGCAGCCTTACGGTTTTAGCGTGTTACAGTGAGCAACTTGCACGAGGTAAACGATTAATCCACTGTGCAATCAAAGCACTACCTTCGGCATGAGATAGACTGCGGCCAATCTCTGGCATGCGATCGCCTGGTGTGGTGCTATGCATCCTAAAATGGAGGATTGAGGTTTCAGCGCTGCCCGGTACGATATCGTAGCTTAGCGTGCCGCCTCCATAAGCCACTGGTGATTTACAGGTACCGTGTGCATATCCACTGTCTTCGTCGTAAGCTCGCCAAAACTCAAGCTTTAGTCCGGTATTAGAGGCATTGCCTTCTGGGCGGTGACAATGAGCGCAGTTAATATCTAGGTAGCCCTTAGCTTTATGCATTAATTCGGCATCAGAGAGGCTGGTTAAATCCAACTCATCTCCGTCGTTAAATGATGGTACCTTAGCTATGCTATTTATCTCAGGTACACCTTGTAAAATGCCCGCTGACTGCCATTTTAACAACTGATTCATATTGCCATCACTATAAACATAATCTTTATTGAGGTGACGAGCTTTAGGGCCTATAGGGACAAACACTGCCTGACTGGTATCATCGGCTTTAAATTGATGACATTGCTTACATTGATTCATGCTCGGCACCACATAGTCAAAGCTTAAGTTTTCGCCTTTGTGAATGAGCTGTTTGGCTTGAATGGCACCCGCTTTAGCTAAAATCGCATCATTTTGCTCGGCGTTATACACATATGGTAAGGCTGACCAACCTGACGCGCGTCTAATCAGTAAGCGGGTCTCAACTAAGCTCTCATTATCGACCCCACGTTGAGCGGTATCAGCTGGTAGGGCAAAGGTTTTGGCTATCACGGTTCCCACGGGGAAATCCATGCTTTCGTTGGCAGAATAGCTAGCAAATAACCCCTCTGGGACGAAAACAAAACGGTACTTACTGGAATAGTCAGTAAATAGCTCGGTATTAAGATCATATGGCAGGCCCTCAGAGTTTGCTCCTGTTGTTGGATCACTCGGATCGGCAAATAAGTTGTAGTCAGATAAATTAGGGCAGTTAGAGGCTAACAGCGCGCTCCAATTGACTCCGCTATCGTTCGACTGACATAAGCTTAAATCGCCATCGCCGATTAAGTCCGCTTCACCTTCACCTATGGAGCCCCCGCCGCCGATTAAGACTCCGCCATCACAACCTGCGACGCTATCGTCAACGCCGCAACCGAAGATTTGATCACCAAAAGTGACCGTGTGGACCGGAAGGCTCACTTGAGCACAGTTCATTAATGCCGCTTGTTTACTTTCGTATAAGACATCCACAATATTGATATCGGTATTACTGTTAGCGTACAGACGGCCGAAAGAGACATCCCCATTGTTACTCGCGCAGACATTATCGCTACCATCGTCAGCAAAGGGCATCTCTTTTAGGCCTAAATAAGCGGCGCTGCCATTATTGGCTAAGAGTTCACCAAGGCCATCATAAAGTACTCCTGGAAAGGCACCATGAGTGAACAAATAAGCTTTGATGATGTCATTAATCAAGTAACCGTTGGGTTTTCTCCCGTACTCGCTGATAAAGTTATCATGCAGATAAATATTGCGTGGGGTCGCGCGCCAACCATCTTCGATAGACTGACCCGGCTGACCATAATTACCAACAAAAGTGGCCATATCAGGCTCGGCAATGAAGAAACTGGATATGGTGACCCCCAGCGTGTCATGATCCGTTATTTGATTGTTGAAAATTTCAACATCACTCGTGGATAAAATGATTATCCCTGTCCCTGGGGGAACAATGTGAACACCTGCCGGATTAGCTGAGGCGTTGGCGAAATTGGGGGTGTTGTTATCGTATATTTTGTTATTAAATATTCTGACACTTGAGCCATATCTATGGTTATTAATGGGTAAATCAAATACCAGAATGCCGCCGGTATTGCCCATGGCCTCATTATCGTAAACGTCGGCGTATTTAGAGTTTTCGATTTCAATCCCCGCAACATTTTCTTTGGCAATATTACGTCGCACAACGATATATTGAGATTGACCAACATAAATACCAGCGTCAGCACTGCCTCGCACATAGGTATCTTCAATCAGAATATTTTCACATTCAACAGGGTATAGGCCATAAGCGCCATTATTTTCGTCTAGCGCACCTTCCCAGATAGTGGCGAGGCGCCGTAGTATGATGCCATTGGTATTTTTGAGTTTAATACCATTATTTTTGGCTTCGTTAACCGATAGATCTTGGATGATAATGTTGACAGCATTTTGCACAAAAATACCGTCACCACTTATTGATTCTGAAAAGTTAAGTACGGTTTCCTCCATACCGTAACCCATAATCGTAATGTTTTTAGCATAAGCCCCATCGCCATCAACATCACCATCAAATAGCAAAGTTGACTCAATATTAAAGGTGCCTTTTGGCAGTACAATCACATCATTACTTTGTGCATTAATCAGTGCTTCTTGAATTCGGGTTGTTAGGTTATCACCTGCAGCAATCATTATTGCACCATCCGGAAAGCCTGCACTAGGATCATCGGGAATGGTGGCAGTCGGTGGCGCAGTGACTGTAGGGGTATCATCATCTTGAGAGCAGGCTGCAAGTGACATTGCGACAGCACCTGCAATGAGAGTGGTGATTAACCACTTAGGGCGGTTGTTGAACATGGTTTCTCCTCATTATTTTTCTTATAGCTGTCCTAGCTTGCCCTGACATCGTAGATATTCAATATGAGATCTGGCCAACATTTTATTAACATTTGGTGTGGTAGGCAATTTGCCCCGCAAAGAAGTGGTAACTATTATTCAGTCATCGCATTTTTACATAATTAAAATAGATGGTTAGCGGTATTTATAATCCAGCGGATCGGCTCTATTTACGGCGAGGCGAATATCAGGAGGGGGATGTGCAATTTATCTCTTTAGAGGTAGGGAGGTTTAGTCTCCCTACGATTAACCATAGCGTCAACACACGCCATAGGGTTGATCCTAAAGCGACGCGGGCTGCGTATCTAACAGCCAAGGCTGCACAAAGTCGGCAATCTGCGGTTGAGCAGCTTGGTTAGGATGGATACCATCGGCCTGCATGAGGTGAGGGTGTATGGCAATATCTGTCATAAAAAAGGGCATTAAAGTCACTTGATGCTCCTTGGCTAAGTCTTGATAAACTTGAGTAAATATTTTGGCGTAACGCGGTCCATAGTTAGGTGGTACCATGACCTCACTTAATAGCACTTTAGCGCCTGCTTGTTTACTCAGGCTGATCATTTCGGCAAGATTAGTCTTTAGCTGCTTGGGTGAAAAACCGCGCAGACCGTCGTTACCACCGAGTTCGATAAGCACCAGTTTGGGCTTAACTGATTTCAGCAGCCCTGGTAACCGACGAAGGCCGCCTGCGGAGGTTTCTCCGCTGACAGAGCCATTGACTATGGTTTTATCGGGCATTTTTTGTTGCAACAGATGCACCCAACCTTGATCTTGCTCCATACCATAACTGGCACTTAGGCTATCACCTAGTATCAAGATTGGGCTAGCATGGACAGGGGCCATATTGAGCATTAGGCCGAGGCCGAGCAGTCGCAACACAACATTTAAGCGAAGGATGAATAAGGATTTTATGTCAGACAATAGCGCTATCACGGTAAATAATCTCATTAAGTCAGTGGCTACCCAAGAGGGAGAGCTTACTATCCTCAACGGCATCAAGATGGATGTCAAGTTAGGCGAGAGTGTGGCGATCCTCGGCCCCTCGGGATCGGGTAAATCGACCTTGCTTGGGTTACTGGCGGCATTGGACTCACCGACGTCTGGCGAGATATATCTCGATGGTGTCGCATTGCACGGTCTTGATGAAGAAGGTAAAGCGAGGTTGAGGAAGGAAAAGGTTAGCTTTATTTTTCAATCGTTTATGCTAGTAGATACCCTCAATGCATTAGAAAATGTGATGTTGCCGGCAGAGTTATCAGGGGTTGAGCGTGCCCGTGAAAAGGCCGAAGCTATGCTCGAGCGCGTTGGTTTAAGTCATCGTTTAACCCATTTTCCTAACCAGTTATCGGGGGGAGAGCAACAACGTGTCGCGATTGCGCGGGCGTTTATCTGCGAGCCTAAGGTGCTGTTTGCCGATGAGCCTACGGGTAATCTCGATGGTGCCAACAGCGACAAGGTCGCTGATATGTTATTTGAACTTAACCGTGATAGTGACACGACCTTGGTTTTAGTCACCCATGATCTGCAGCTGGCTAACCGCTGTGAGCGTCAATTTATTATGCAGGCAGGAGTGTTAACTGAGCCAGATGAAACGCTGCAAACCGCTTCCCATGAGTCAGATAAGTTGGCATCGATGGAGGCAAGTTAATGGAGATGCGCATTGCATGGAAGTTATTTAAGCGTGAGCTGTTTCAGGGCCAACTTCTGCTGATCATCTTAGCCATTACCCTAGCAGTATTATCAGTCACAGGGCTAGCACGGGTAAGCGAGCGATTACAAATTGCCATCAATGGGCAGGCGTCTAAATTTATTGCCGCCGACCGTATTATCAATTCGCCAACGCCCATCGACAGCGAGATTTTAGCTATAGCAGATACCCTAGGGCTCGCGCACGCTCAGAGCATGCAGTTTAATTCCATGGTGTTTGCTAACGATAATTTTCAGCTGGTTACCGTCCGTGCGGTAGATTCAAATTACCCGTTAAAAGGTCAAATCGAGTTAATTGATGGCGTGACCAATACCTTACCGCAAGCAGACACCTTATGGTATGAGACGCGTCTGGGTGGCATATTAAGTTACCCCAGCTCACTTGAGATTGGTAATGCCGAATTTCACCTGGGCGCCGAGATAGCGCGTCTACCCGATGCGGGT
This sequence comes from Shewanella sp. 492, assembly GCF_059338445.1. NCBI lineage: Bacteria > Pseudomonadati > Pseudomonadota > Gammaproteobacteria > Alteromonadales > Shewanellaceae > Shewanella > Shewanella sp. 492. The sequence goes on along the minus strand of NZ_CM181702.1, from coordinate 2,403,609 downwards.
TTTAATCCTTTTGCTTCGTCACCTGTGGTATTGATGCGTCTCGAGGACGTGGGGAAAACGGGGGTGATTCAACCAGGCAGCCGAGTCAGTTATATTCATCAGTTTGCGGGCGATGCCGATAAGCTAACCTCATTTGAAGAGGCCGTTAAACCGCTGCTTAACAACAGCCAACGCTGGGTCGATGTGCAATCGGGGGATTCTCCCATTGCCAGTGCGGTTAAACGGGCGGAGCGTTTTTTACTCTTGGCCAGTTTACTGGGTATCGCACTTGCCTGCGCCGCTATTGGTATTGCGGCTCAGCGCTATTGTCAGCGCCATTTTGACGTCGTCGCTATGCTTAAAACCTTCGGCGCATCGAGCCAGCAAATTCGCGTGTTATTTGGCGTGCATCTCTTACTTGTCACCAGTTTAGGCATTATTTTAGGGCTACTTGGTGGGCTCGCGCTTGATGCAATGTTAACCGCTTATTTACCTCAAGCGATTGCCGACTATGACGCACCCTTGGCTCGGCCGCTTTTATTGGGCGTAGCAACCGGGCTTATTTCGGCGTTTATGTTTTCGGCTTATCCGCTGATGCGCTTGTTATCGATTCCGCCATTAAGGGTGCTGCAGCGGCAGCTTGAAGGCGTGCAGTTTGGCATGTGGTTACACCTAGTTTTGAGTGTCGGTGCCATGGCCTTGTTAGGTTATTTGTATTCGCAAAGCCTTGCGCTGACCATGACAGTTGTTGCTGGTGTATTGTTGTTAGGAATACTGCTGAGTCTCTTTGGTTTTGTGCTTATCAGGGCTGGTCACAGCGTAGGCATGAAAACTACCAATCCTATGCAATTGGCATTAGCAGGTCTGCGCCGTCGAGCAAAACAGAATGCGGTACAACTGGTGGGCTTTAGTAGTGCGTTAGTACTCTTGTTGACTATCATTGCGTTGCGTCAAGACCTGCTCAATGAGTGGCAACAGCAGCTGCCAGAGGGGTCACCTAATTACTTTTTAGTCAATATTGCTCCTGATGAGCAGCAAGCCCTTAATGAGTACTTTAGTCAAAATGCGATAAAGGCTACCGATATTTATCCGGTGATCCGTGGACGTTTGGTGCAGATCAATGGCGAAGACTTGATTTCATCGGCTCAAGCCGATGCGGGCGATCAAGGCCGGGTGGGAATATCCAGAGAGCTCAACCTGACCTGGCGTGATAATTTACCTCCTAATAACGATCTGTTATCGGGCACATTTAACCAAGACAGTGATGAGGTATCAATTGAGTCTGGCGTCGCAGAACGCTTGGGCGTTGATTTAGGTGATGCATTAACTTTTGAAATAGATAATCAAAGGTTCACGGTGAACATTGCCAGTATACGTGCGGTGCACTGGGAAACCTTACAGCCCAACTTTTTTATGATTTTCACCCAAGAGGCGTTAGCGCCTTTTGCGTATACCTCCATGGCTAGCTTTTATCTTGAAGACAGTCAAAAGCATCTGGTACTTGAGTTGATTAAACGCTTTCCAACCGTGTCGATTATTGATGTGGGCGCCATGGTTAAGCAGTTGCGTGAGATCATCGACCAAGTGTCGTTATCGCTCACCTTAGTGCTGGTTCTGGTATTGCTCGCCAGTAGTTTAGTGATGGTGGCGCAAACGGAAGCGGGCATGGCAACGCGCCAACGCGAACTTGCCGTGTTAAGGACGTTTGGCGCATCGGGCTGGTTATTGCGCATGGCGACCGCACTAGAATTTGCCTTATTGGGGCTGATAGCCGGGGTGATGGCTGTGGTTGTGGCCGAATTCACCTTGTATCTGTTAAAGACCCAAGTGTTTGAGCTTGTTGTGTATATGCATTGGGATTGGTGGATATTAGCGCCACTGTCTGGCGCCGTAATTGTGGCTTTGTTAGGCACCTGGCGTTGCCGTCAATTACTGCAAAAGTCGTGTGGTGAGTTACTCAAAGCTTGAGCATAAAAATAGAGGCCGGTGATTCCGTCAGGGATCGCTGGCCTCTTGTGTCAGCGCGGTAGCTTAGACACTGTCATCTATACCGTTAATCATGTTGTATTAATGCGGTTAGTGCCTCGGGTAGTTGTGGGTATGTAAACTGATAACCCGCTGCTAATGCACGATTAGGGTAGACATATTGCCCCTCGAGTAGCAATTGTGAAAGCTCACCTAAAGCAATATTCAGCGCCATAGCAGGCATAGGTAAAAAAGTGGGTCGATGCAGCACTTTGCCTAATGCTTTAGTAAAGTCTTTATTACTCACCGGATTGGGCGCCGTGCCGTTAAAAATGCCACTACACTTATCATTGCGGAGTAAGAAAAGGATGAGTTCCACTAAATCCGCTTGATGTATCCAGCTCATCCCTTGCTTGCCTGAGCCGATAATGCCTCCACCGCCCATTTTAAAGGGCAGTAACATCTTTTTCAGCGCGCCGCCGTCAAGGCCTAGCACTAAACCAATGCGTACAATACAAACCCGTGTGCAGTCAGCGGCTTCCAGTGCTAATTCCTCCCAGTGTGAACAGACTCGATGGGCAAAATCAGTAGAATGGCTAGCTTCATGCTGCTGAGTTAACTCAAAACTCTCATCAATTAAGGTGTGAACATCATGATTACCGTAGATCCCAATCGCCGAACCACTAATAAACACCGACGGCGGATGTTGACTGGCGTTAAACAGTTGGCTGAGCCGTGCGGTGATATCCCAACGGCTGTGACAAATTTTCTGTTTTTGCTCTAAGGTCCAACGCTTGTCGGCAATTGGCTCGCCCGCAAGGTTAATCACTGCATCGAATCCGTCTAGCGAGGATAACGCACTGAGGTTGCCAAGGAGCCGATGTTGATGGCCCAGCTCGAGATGTGCTTTACCCGCGGAGCGGGTCAATATGGTGATGTCATTATCGGCGCTTAATGCCTTAACGAGTTGCCGCCCGATAAAGCCCGTGCCTCCCGTGATGAGTATTTTCATGGTTGCTCCACTTTTTTGTGCGTTATCAAAAATATACACTAACTATTATCGTTAGGATCATATTATTGCTAATAATTTAATCGGCGCTAATATCTAGGCAATGACGCAAGGTTGTTAAGAACAAGGTATTGGTGCCCGTTTGAGCTGCACTGTCGGGATAACCTGAGTGTTTGGGTTAGAGTGTATGAGTGACTATGATATTTAATGGCTAATTAAGTCATTATGTTGTTTGCTAAAGCGGTGATCCACAGTTTCTGCTAAGGTGTTGGTTGCAATCAAAGTAATGATTTATTTAATCATAGTGCGATAATTTAATTCACTATGGTGAAACCAAGGTTGAATGATTTGGTTTGAAGTAAGTGGTGTTAGTCGATAAATGAAGATAGCGTTAGGTGACCATTTGCAGTGTGGTGGTATCTTAATACAATTCACACTTTATCATTTTATAGTTTATTTATAAGGATATTATGTAGATGGCTCGATTTGAAAACCAAGGCGTCGCATTTAAAGGTTTTGCCATTATGGCCTTTATAGTGGTGATTTTAGCTGGTATGAAGGCGGCTAGCCCGATAGTGGTACCATTTGTATTATCGGCTTTTATTGCGGCTATCTGTAATCCTGCAATTAATGGGATGACCCGACTTAAGATCCCTAGGGCGATTGCGATTTTCTTTATGATGGTATTTATCGTACTGATGGGACTTTGGATGGCTTCACTAGTAGGCAGTTCTATCAACGAGTTTTCACGTCAGTTACCGCAATATCGTGACCAGTTAGTCGAACAATTCGCCTGGATTTTGACGAAATTACAAACGTTAAATATTGAGTTATCACGTGAGCAGATCTTGGCTTATTTTGATCCAGGTGCCGCTCTGTCAATGACCAGCAATATGTTGTCTAGTGTGGGCGGGGTGATGGCTAATCTGTTTTTGATCATCCTAACCGTCGTCTTTATGTGGTCTGAAGCGGAAAGTTTACCTAAAAAATTACACTTCGCCTTGGATGATCCTGACATGCGCTTAAAGCAGATCGATAAATTTCTGCATTCAGTCAATCAATATATGGTGATTAAAACCCTAGTTAGCCTAGGGACAGGTATCATAGTTGGCATAGGCTTGACTGTGATTGGCGTGGATTACGCATTACTGTGGGCGGTGGTGGCGTTTCTGTTTAACTATATTCCCAATATTGGCTCGATTATCGCGGCTATTCCTGCTGTATTGCTAGCGTTTATTCAGGTTGGACCTGCCGCCGCTGGCGGAACAGCATTGCTCTATTTAGCAACCAATATGGTGATGGGCAATGTAGTGGAACCTAAATATATGGGTCGAGGGTTAGGCTTATCGACCTTGGTTGTTTTTTTATCATTAATTTTTTGGGGATGGCTATTAGGTTCGGTTGGCATGTTGTTATCTGTGCCGCTGACGATGATTGTCAAGATTGCCCTAGAGTCGAGTGAGAGTGGTGGCTGGTTAGCTGTATTATTGGCCGATAAGGTCGATGAGGTGGCTGATATCGCTGATATCGCTACCGATGAATCAGTGGCTGACAATGATAGTCAGGCTTAATTAATAGGTTATAAAATTTAATGCAATTATTTGTACAAGCATTGCAACACGCTACTTTTGGTGATGATGCAGAGCGCCTTTTTCATGGCCGTGGTGGTATGTTTACTGGGTGTGAGCACCTATGTTTAGATTGGTTTCCTCCGGTATTACTTTTAACCAGTTTTAAGGCCATCGATGATGAGGAAATTAAGGTATTAACAACGGCAATCTCTCAGCGCTGGCACCAACTTAAAGGGCAAGAGGCCCTTAACTTGGTATTTCAACACCGTTGTGGCGGTCAGACAGAAACCCAACTGCTTCAAGGTGAAGTCCCTGAACCCCATTATGTTACTGAGAATGAGGCACAGTTTCAGGTTCACCTGTTAAGAGGGCAGAATCACGGTTTATTTCTCGATATGCGAGCGGGTAGGGCCTGGGTGAAGCAACACGCTAAGCAGCGGAAAGTACTTAATCTATTCGCTTATACCTGTGGCTTTTCAGTGATGGCACTGCAAGGTGGTGCCGATGAAGTGGTTAATATCGACATGAGTAAGGGCGCGTTGAGTATTGGTAAGCAAAACCATCTGCGTAACGGTTTTGCTCATGGCGCCCGCTTTTTAGGCCATGACATTTTTAAATCATGGGGCAAACTAACTAAATTTGGGCCTTATGATCTGATTATTGCCGATCCGCCGAGTAATCAGCGTGGCAGTTTTGTTGCAACAAAAGACTACGCCAGATTATTAAGGCGTCTTCCCAGCCTCTTATCTGAAGAGGGAGATATTTTGCTGTGTCTAAATGCACCTGAACTGGATATCGATTTTTTGATGCAACAGGTGGCAGAACATAGTCCTAGCTTAGCGTTTATTGAGCAGTTGGCTAACCCTGAAGTGTATTGCGATAAAGATCCCAATAAAGCCCTTAAAGTGCTGCGTTATCAGCATAAGAAGGATAGCGCCCTAACATAATTATTGAATAGGAGATTTTACTTATTCAAGACTATGGCGTAGCGTCATAGTCTTGCTCTCAATATCACTTATGCTTTTGACTAAAAATATAGTTATTATGTGGGCTAAAAACGTATGTCAATCTGAAAGTCTTTCAGGTTTTGTCGATATCTTCTGTGTGAAGTGGTTTTTTAACCTTTAAGTGGTAACGCTTTTGAAAGTTTTCTGTAAGTCGGCGTTTTTTGATGTTAGTATGCACGCCATAGTTTGCTGAGAGGCAGATTAATACCCAAGGCAAAATGCGTTCATAAAGCATGCCTGTATCCTACAATACTATCTGGAGTCGTTATGGAAGCATATGATTACGAAAGCGCATATTACCAAGTTCAAGATGAAGTGATGGAATCACTGCCTGTTGAAATGGATGAAGAAACGTTTTTGGATAAGGGATTATGTTAATGGCTAACGCCATAACTGAGTCAGCGTTATCCTATCCACAATGTGCATAAGGCCGATTTCAGATAAAAATAGCAATCATCAGGTTGCTATTTTTTTGCTTTTTATCAATAACCTAATTTAAATTACCTTTCTCAGGTAATATCTCAACTATTACCCAGCGGTTATCCATTTTATGTAATCTAATAGTACGGTCATCTATCCATTGCTGCCCGTCTTTTTGGCCGAAGAACTTCACTATGACCGTAATGTCTTTGGTGAATTTACGAAAAAAATCGATATCAATCTCTTCTATTTCTAGCGTGACATTTGTCATTGATAGATTGAGTACATGGCGTTGTACCGCTGAAGCGATATAGTAATGCTGCAGGACTTGCTGCATTGGCTCATCGACATATTGCAGCGCTTGTTCTACATTCCTATCGACATAGATGGCGTTGAAAAATCCCAATGACACCTGCTCCGGGGTTTGTATTCCCTTCATCGGATCGCTACCCTGACTGCAACCAGCAAGTAAAACCATCACCAAAAAAAGTAAGTTTCTCATAAAGTTTATATAGGTAAGTTTGTTAAATAGTATCGCGACTCTGCATTGACTTGGCAAGGGGTAGAGCTACTCGCCGTTACCTGTGTGTAGGTTAGATCTACGAACAGATTTGGATGTCGATAAATTGACCAGTCGTTTTCTCTACAAGGGAGCAAAGCTACCAAGGTTAAGTGTCATCATCAAGGTGTACAGTCGATAAGAATACACGTTAACCTGCCGCGGTACCAATTTTAAGGCCTGTTGCCACAAATTGCTTGACTATGGCGCAGCAATCAGGCATATCTTAATGAATAACTTATTGCGGTTATCCACAGAATCTGTGGACAACTATGTTGAAGACTAGATGCATAACTTTTAAGTCGTTGAACTTAATTGATAATAACTATTGGTTAAATTTTGACGCATTGTGATTTTGATTGAGTTATTTGTCCTTTTCTAATATTTTTTTATTTCCAATAATAAAAAAGCCTGTCGATTGACAGGCTTTTTTGTGGGTAACGACTTACCTTGGGATCATGGCTTAACTTTGTGAAGCTTGAATCGCGGTCAGTGCGATGGTGTAGACGATATCATCGACTAATGCACCACGTGAAAGGTCGTTAACCGGCTTGCGCATACCTTGCAGCATAGGACCGATACTAATCAAGTCAGCACTTCGCTGTACGGCTTTGTAAGTGGTGTTACCGGTATTTAGGTCTGGGAACACAAATACAGTCGCTTGACCAGCTACAGGGCTGTTTGGTGCTTTAGAGCGGGCCACATTAGGCATAACTGCTGCGTCATATTGCAGTGGTCCGTCGATGATCAGATCGGGACGCTTCTCTTTGGCGATACGTGTTGCTTCACGCACTTTGTCTACATCAGATCCTGTGCCCGAGCTACCCGTTGAGTAGCTGATCATTGCCACGCGAGGCTCAATACCGAATGCTGCTGCGCTTTCCGCTGACTGAATGGCGATATCGGCCAGTTGCTCTGCATTTGGATCTGGATTAATCGCACAGTCACCGTACACCAGCACTTGATCTGGCATCAACATAAAGAAGATAGAAGAGACTAAGCTTGAACCCGGCGCGGTTTTAATTAACTGCAGCGGTGGGCGAATAGTGTTTGCTGTGGTGTTAACGGCACCCGAAACGATACCGTCAACTTCACCTTGGGCTAACATCATAGTCCCAAGAACCATGTTGTCTTCAAGCTGTTCACGCGCGACGACTTCAGTCAGCCCCTTGTGACGACGAAGATCGAGCATAGGCTCAACATAACGCTCGCGCACGGATTCTGGCTCAACAATTTCAACGCCATCGCCCAGTGTAACGCCTTGTTGGTTGGCGATACGCAAGATCTCTTCGCGATTACCTAGTAGTACACAACGAGCGATACCGCGCTGTGCACAAATGGCAGCCGCTTCGATGGTTCTAGGTTCGTCGCCCTCGGGTAATACCACGGTTTTAGCCGCAGCACGCGCCATTTCAGTGAGTTTGTAACGGAAAGCCGGTGGTGAGAGTCTGTGTTCGCGAGGTGAGTTTTCGGTCACACTCTCTACCCAGTTTTGGTCGATATGGCTAGCCACATACTCTTGTACCTGTTCGATACGCACGGCGTCATCGACAGGCACTTCATGATCAAAACGTTGAATATTAAGTGATGTTTGCCATGTGTTAGTGTCGATAAGGAACACAGGCAAACCCGTTTCAAAGGCTTGCTCACACAATGCCATAATCTCAGGCTCTGGCTCATAGCTACCCGTGAGCAGCAGTGCGCCAACCTTGACCCCGTTCATTGCTGCTAGGCAAGCCGATACAATCACATCTGAGCGATCGCCCGAGGTGACTAACAATGAGTCGGTTTTAATGTGGGTGACCATGTTAGGAATACTGCGCGCGCAGAAGGTTACTTTGCGCAAGCGGCGGGTATGCATTTCGCCAGCGTTAATGATGCGCGCGCGTAAGTGCTTAGCCAGATCCGATGCCCGTGGCGCGACCAGATCTAAGTTGTAAGGTACGCTGCCTAGAATACGCAGTTTACTCTTACCTGGCAGTTGGAACATGCTTGCTGGATCGGGGCGCTGCACATCTTGATGGTCAAATACTTCAGACAGATCAGGGCGAGCACGACCTTCATCATCAACAGGTGCGCCGATCTTGTTGATAATCGCGCCGATAATGCGTTTGTTTTTAATGCCGCCCCAAGCGTTGAATGCAATTTCAAGGCGGTTCATCAGTGCCGTTGGGGTTTCATTTCCCGGCGCTGCGACGAAAATAATATCCGCATCAAGTGCTTTGGCAATCTGATAGTTGATGTCGTCAGAGAACGGATGGTTTCGGGTTTGCACTAAACCTTCGACAATCAATGTTTCACTGGCATCGGCACATTCAGTAGCACGCGCAATGATCTGTTCCATTAACACATCGGTTTGATCGTTGCGGATCAGGTTTTCAGCGTGAGCCATATCGAACGGCTCAAGCGGGTTTACTGTAGGCGACTTACTTAAAATAGTGGTCGAACGTTCAGGGCCTGTATCGGTTGGACGCTGCTGAGCGATAGGCTTAAAAAAACGCACCTTGACGCCGTGGCGCTCTAACGCACGAACCATACCGAGACTGATAGACGTTAAGCCTACACCAGTGCCGTTAGGTATGAGCATGATATTACGAGACATAAATACCTCTAGTTACCCTGCAAGTTAACACTTGCAGGTCAATTTACGCTTAGGCGAGACGGGTTAATCCCGACTCACTATTATTTATTGAGCAGTGATACCGCGTCTTCGGCGATAACCCACTCTTCATTGGTTGGAATAACCATGGCGATTGGGCTATTGTCAGTGGTTATCCGACCTTGGTTGCCAAAACGTGCTGCGGTGTTACGTTCTTTATCCACTTCGAAATTGAAGATAGAAAGTAAGTTAAGCACTTTTTCACGGATAAGATCGGAGTTTTCACCAATACCGCCGGTAAAGACCAATGCGTCTAGGCGGCCGAGTGGCACAGTATAAGAGGCGATATACTTGGCTAAACGATAGCAGAAAATTTCCAATGCCAGTGTCGCGCCTTTATGGCCATTTTGATAACCTTCTTCGATGCCACGGCAGTCATTGGTCAGTTCAGAAATGCCCAGTAGGCCACTTTGCTTGTTCATCAAGTTGTTGACTTCATCTGCAGTGTAGCCAAGTTGATGAATTAGGTGATATACGATAGAAGGGTCCATATCACCACAACGTGTGCCCATCACTAAGCCTTCAAGCGGTGTTAAGCCCATTGAGGTATCAACACTCTTACCGCCTTTAATCGCTGTAACAGATGCACCGTTGCCTAAGTGGGCGCAGATAACATTGGTGTCGCTCAGTTCTGTACCTAAGGCTTTCGCCGCTTCACGGCTAACGAATAGGTGACTGGTACCATGTGCGCCATAACGACGGATACCGTGCTCACGGTATAGTTTATATGGCAGTGCATAGATGTATGCATGTTCAGGCATGGTTTGGTGGAAAGCAGTATCAAATACAGCAACTTGTGGTAGCTCAGGGAAAGATGCTTGTGCAGCGCGAATACCGATCAGGTGAGCAGGGTTGTGCAGCGGTGCAAATACTGCGCTGTCCTCAACCCCCTTAAGCACGGTTTCATCAATAATGACTGACTGAGTGTATTTCTCGCCGCCATGAACGATACGGTGACCAATCGCTTGGATCTTTTCTGCAATTTGCGGATGTTCACCCAATATTTTGGTTACGATGAACTCAACTGCTTCACGGTGAGCGGTAAAAGCGCCTAATTTGGCTTCAGATTTAGCGCCGTTAACCTTCCACTTAATACGTGAGTCTTCAAGACCAAAGCACTCTGCTAAGCCAGAGATCTGGTCATCACCTGTGAGGGCATCAATAATAGCAAACTTCAATGAAGAACTGCCGCAGTTAAGTACCAATACCAGTTTATTTGACATGTTTAAAACCTTTTGCAAAGTAGATGAATCGGGTGCGTTCACCAAAATGTAATGGCTGCATTAATATGTAGTGCAAACCACGTGTTTTGCCCATTAATGGGGCTGATAAACTACCTTAAGCCAGTCGTGAGTACTTGGGACTCTTAAACCGATTGTGCTATGGTAAAGGCAGTGTCTCAAAGTTTAGGTGTCATCATTGACAGTAAAAGTGTTTAAGACCTTAGGGGACGGTCGTCGTTATATGAAAACGTGGCCCATGGTCAAACAACTTAGTTTTTATTTCCCAGAGTATCGCGTTGTCAGGGCGACTCAACTGGCGTTACGCTTGATGCCGTTGTTAGCCATTATTGCTGCTGGCAGTCAACTTTATCTCTATGGTTGGGCTTTTTTACCGCAAGCCATTACCATTGCGTTGTTTTTTATCAGTTTACCTATCCAAGGTTTATTTTGGCTCGGCTGGCGAGCCACGCATCCGTTACCGTTAAGCTTGCTCGATTGGTGTAATAATTTATCAATCAAACTGCAAAGCATGGGTGTTGCTTGTGCCCCTTTAGGGGCAAAAGCATGTTATCTCGATATGGCGGTGATTTTAAAAATGGCCTTTGAACGTCTCGATAACAGTTACTGGGAAAATCTATAGTGATTAATAAACTGCATTGATCCCAGCATCTAAAAAAATCTGTTTTATCTGTTCCATTGTGTCGCGACTCGGGGGCGAAATATGGCTCAGTTGATACTCTTCACCTAAGGCTTCCCATTTGTGTTTACCGAGTTCGTGATAGGGCAATAACTCAACCTTTTCAACGTTACTCATGGGTTTAATAAACTCAGCGAGGCTTTTAGCTGAGTCAATATCATCAGTAAATCCACCGACAACCACATAGCGTATCCATGTTTTTTGTTGGCGTTTTTGAAGGTACTGCGCAAATTGCAGGGTGCGATGATTACTGACTTGGGTTAATTCGATGTGCTTGGCATCATCAATATGTTTGATATCCAGTAGCACTAAATCTGTGTTATCGAGCAGCTCGTCAATAACAGGGGTGTATTTACGGACAAAGCCGTTTGTGTCCAAACAGGTGTGGATACCTTGGGTTTTACAGGCATGGAAGAGGGCGGCAACAAACTCGGCTTGCAGTATGGCTTCACCACCGCTGGCGGTTACCCCACCACCGCTCGATTCGAGAAACGGGCGATAGCTAATGATCTGTTCCATTAGCTCATCGACCTCGACTTCACGACCACCATGCAGATCCCACGTATCACGGTTATGGCAGTATTGGCAGCGCATTAAACAGCCCTGCATAAAGGCAATAAACCTTATGCCTGGACCATCAACTGTACCAAAGGATTCGAGCGAATGAATCCGGCCTTTTACTGTCATTACGACTCCTAAGTAAAGTAGGCTGTGCTAAATTAGCCGCACAGCCTATCTTAAATTCACCAAAAATCCACCGTTAATACTAGGGATTGCCTAGTTTTACATCCCTTTAGTGAAAGTACGTGTAATAACGTCCTGTTGCTGCTCTGGCGTTAGGGCATTAAAGCGCACAGCGTAACCAGAAACACGGATAGTTAGCTGTGGGTACTTATCAGGATTAACGATGGCATCTTCCAGCATTTCGCGGTTCATTACGTTCACGTTGAGGTGCTGACCACCTTCACGAGAATCGTTATGGGCAAAATAGCCATCCATCAGCGCAGCTAGGTTAGTGCGGCGACCATCATCATCTTTACCTAGTGCATTTGGCACGATAGAGAAGGTATAAGAGATACCGTCTTGAGCGTGAGCAAAGGGCAGTTTAGCCACCGAGGTTAATGAAGCGACAGCGCCTTTCTCGTCACGGCCATGCATTGGGTTTGCACCTGGTGCAAACGGCGCACCTGCTTGACGGCCATCGGGTGTCGTGCCTGTTTTCTTACCATAAACCACGTTTGAGGTGATGGTGAGAATTGACTGTGTTGGAATCGCATCGCGGTACATTTTCATGTCACGGATTTTCGCCATGAAGCGCTCAACCAGTTCAGTAGCTAAGTCATCAACGCGTGCATCATTGTTACCAAATTTAGGGTAATCGCCTTCAATGTCGAAATCGATTGCAATGCCGTGCTCGTCACGAATAGGCTTCACTTTGGCAAATTTGATAGCTGACAATGAATCGGCTGCGATAGAAAGGCCCGCGATACCACACGCCATAGTGCGACGAACATCTCTGTCATGTAGTGCCATTAGGGCCGCTTCATAAGAGTACTTATCGTGCATAAAGTGAATGGCATTAAGCGCTGATACATATTGCTTAGCCAACCAATCCATCATGACATCTAAACGTCCCATCACGTCATCAAACTCAAGCACTTCGTCAGTAATAGGCTCAAACTTAGGACCGATTTGGGTCTTGAGTTTTTCATCCATACCGCCGTTGATAGCGTAAAGCATGGTTTTAGCTAGGTTGGCACGTGCGCCGAAGAACTGCATGTGTTTACCCACAACCATAGGGCTAACACAACAAGCAATAGCGTAATCATCAGACTGGAAGTCTGGACGCATCAGATCATCGTTTTCATACTGAATAGAGCTAGTATCGATCGACACCTTAGCACAGTACTTTTTAAAGGTCAGAGGCAGTTTTTCTGACCAAAGCACAGTGATATTTGGCTCTGGGCTTGGGCCCATGTTGTATAACGTATGTAAGAAACGGAAGCTTGATTTGGTCACCAAAGTGCGGCCGTCTAGTCCCATACCAGCGATAGACTCGGTCGCCCAGATTGGATCGCCAGAGAATAGCTCATCGTATTCTGGGGTGCGTAAGAAGCGAACCATACGCAGTTTCATCACGAAATGGTCAACCATTTCTTGCGCTTGTTCTTCGGTGATCAGGCCATTTTTAAGGTCTCGCTCGATATAAATATCAAGGAAGGTCGAAGTACGACCCAGTGACATAGCAGCACCGTTTTGGCTTTTCACTGCCGCAAGGTAACCAAAGTATGTCCATTGAATCGCTTCTTTGGCGTTGGTTGCAGGGCGTGAAATATCAAAACCATAGCTAGCTGCCATCTGCTTCATCTGGCCAAGGGCTTTATGCTGCTCTGCAATCTCTTCGCGCAGTTGCATTGTGGCAGTCAAGTCTTCACCGGCTTCAAATTTTTCTTGTAGCGAGCTAAATTGGGCAAACTTGTCTTGCATCAGATAGTCGATACCGTAGAGCGCGATACGACGGTAGTCACCGATAATACGACCACGGCCATAGGCATCGGGTAATCCGGTAAGGATCCCAGACTTACGACAGCGCATGATCTCTGGGGTGTAGATGTCGAATACACCTTGGTTATGAGTTTTACGTAGCTCTGAATAGATATATTTGATGTTTGGATCTAATTCACGACCGTAGGCAGCGCAAGAGCTTTCTACCATACGGATACCGCCGTTTGGCAACATAGCGCGCTTAAGAGGCGCTTCAGTCTGTAGGCCAACGATGGTTTCTAATTCTTTAGTGATATAACCCGCTTCGTGAGAGGTGATAGTTGATACCTTATCGGTATCAAAATCAACAGGGGCATGGGTGCGGTTTTCTAGCTTAATGCCTTCCATGACCTTGTCCCATAATTTTAGGGTCGCCTCGGTTGGGCCAGCTAGGAATGACTCATCGCCTTCATATGGGGTGTAGTTCGCTTGAATAAAGTCACGTACATTTACTGCAGACTTCCAATCACCAGGAGTAAAACCTTCCCACGCTTTGGTGAACAGCTCAGTTTTTTCGGTCATCGTACTAATACCTTTTGTATTGAGATAAAGGTTATTGGGTAGCGGGTTAACTTTGATTACAAAGATTGCGATACACCAATAGCTAAGTCTTAACAGCTCCCCTCAATGTGTAGCCCTGATGATGGGAACTGATTATCGATTCGTGTTAACGAGTCGATTAAATTCTATACTTTAGATGGCCGATAAGATGACGCGATACAGTTTTATCGGCGATCATTAAATTGGTAAGACCAATTTACCTGATGGATATTAGCATATCCACCTACTAGCTGCATTAGATTCGCTAGAGATAAAGGCAAAACTGTTACCGACCTATCATTTTTACCTGCATTGTCTAATTGCATCTCATCTCAAAGTCGGTTATTTAGACTTAAATTAGCGTCACCATTAGCCAATAACAATCCCGCTAGCGTATGAGATTGCGGTTTTGACTGTGATAATGACGACCAGAAATGAGAGAGCGTTAAACCATCATAAGTATAGAAGAGAAGTCACAAAGAGGGCGTTATCACCCACTTTGTGACGCAGTCTTAAAGTAGGGCTGGGATCCCTTGGATCATGCCTACTGCCAGCATTGCCGCAAGGCAGATAACAAACGCCAGTCCTGGGATAATTAATCGGTCGGCAACGCTTAATGTTTTAGCGCGCTCTTTGTCACCAATCAGGCCATTGTTGTCTAAGAACATGGTCAATGCCCATGCAAGCACGGGGTTGGCCACAAACGATGCAAAAATACAGATCCCGGCCGCTTGGCTACTTTGGGTGTCTTTTACCATCTGCATACCCGCTTCGAGTAGTGGTAAAAATACGCCCACAAGTAACGCAATTGACATCACCGGGCGCCATACCGTTACATCCATTGGATAGCCCAGAACTGCCACTATGATACAAAGTGTGCCCAGTAAAATGGCTCCAGCAGGAATAGGGCGTTTAGCAATGGCTGCGGGGATCATGTAAGTGCCCCATGATGAGGTGATGTTACCGCCGCCCACAGCTGTCCCCACAATTTGACGTAAAGAGCAGGTGGTCATGGTGTCATCAACATCCATGAGTACCTTTTCAGTACCTTTAGGGTAATTAAGTTCTTGGAAAATACGGTGACCTAAGAAGTCTGGCGACCACATGGCAACAGCGAGAATCGCAAAGGGCAGTGAGGCGATAAAATGCGCCGCATTCGGCAAGCCTAGTTGCCAACCGTATTCGGTTGAACCCCACCAGTAAGCCGGGTTCAAGTTAGGGATGCCAGGTTCAGTGACAAACTGCAGATCTAGCCCTGCTCCCAGCCCGAATGCTAGAGCAATCGCGGCAATTGAGCACAGTGGAATAGCCAGCCATCGTTTACCTACTTTAGCGAGATAGGCATATAAGATCACATTCACCAGCAAAATAAAGAAGGCCACATAGCCTAAGCTGTAATCGAGCGCATGCTTGGATTGTAAACCGCCGGCCCAATCGAACAATGAGCTAATTTGACTCTTGGCGCCCATAAATCCGAGGAACACCAATAAGCCACCGGCCACCCCACTGGAGGTGAGGTTAACCAACCGTGATCCGCCCTTAAAGTAACTGAGGATAAGACCAAAGATCCCAAGCAAAATAGCCAGCGCAAGGGGATGAGCTCCTGCTAAGGCAATAGCGCCAATTAGTGGGATCATCGGACCATGGTTACCGCCAAGGTTGGCGCGAGGATTGATAAAACCGGAACTGATAATACAGAAGAGTAACGCGGGGATGAGCATTTCTACTCGAACAACTTGAATGGCAAACTCGGCACCTAAATTAACGTGTTCCCATTTTTCGGTCAGGCCAGCGGCCCAAGCTGCCATTACCGCAGAGTACATAACGGTAATGCCGATAGTACCAGCGATGGCGGGAACAAGGTCTTCCCATTCAAAGCGAAAATCTCGACCTGGTAAGTTAAGTCCCCAACGCCTTGGTTTCATGATTTGTAATTCATGATCTAAGTATTCTTCACGAGTATTAAACTCAGACGCGGGACGATGAAGCGCTTTGTAAGACTGCTCTGAGGCTTCCATTTCTTCGTGTTTGACGGTTTCTGACATAATTTCTCATTCTCCGAAAAGAACATAGTGATTCATCAAAATTGATGATGGCTGCAACTGAATCCCTAATAAGTTAGTCAAGTGGTGCAGGCATTTATGCCGTCTGTGATACTCGATTAACTTGGCCGCTACTGTAAATGAAATGAAAACGCTCCATTTTAGAGTGAGCAGATGCGTCCCTTACTTGCCTAAAATTGGTCTGACCAATTTACCTTAAAAATCTTAACACAGCCAAATAAGGCTGACATTAAGTATCAATAAAGTTGAAACTAAAGATTAGATGAATTGGGAGCAACTTAACAACTTACACCACGAAGTAGCCGATTTTTTCTAATTAGGCACGCATATTGCGCTGCTGCTTGGCTCTCATTAACCAGGAGTTTTGTGAAGCGCCTCGCTGGTTTTGAGTTTGCTTGACCTGCCTCTCTTTGCGGCGTGATTTGATATGCTTGTATGGCGCAAAGATTGGTTTAGTGAGGGTCGGGTCACGCTTTATGCGGTTAGGACGAGCCAGCAATAGACAGAATTAAGCTTTGGTTATCTGTCTTTGAGCACTTCATCTTTCATTGGCGTCTTCTGCCTATTACCTCTGTTGTTTTTATGTAGCTAATCTAATTAATACAGTAGGTTAACCACTATTTTGCGGCTTGTGTACCACTGAGTTATTTGTAGGGGATTTACATCATTTATATTGATACTAACGTTCATTATTATCAGATTTTCTTCTGCTTAATTTAAGGCTAGCTTATCCATATCTAATGAACCTCTTACTTAATTTATGATGGAGTACAGAATGTTATTAAGTAAATGCGCCAGATATCAGCCTCGATATTTTGGTATGAAGGAGGGGCAGTGATGTCACCTTCTTCGATGAATAGCCAACAAGAGCAGCCCCACTTGGCTCAACACTCCAGCGCAGAGGCACCCAGTGGCTCGATGAGTATGTATTTAGATGCCGAGCATTATGGGTTGTCAAAAGTCAATAAATCTCACGGCCAGTCCATCGGCTTAGCAGCCTTCGCTGGAGCTTTTATTGCATTAGCCTTTGTGTTTTATATCACGGTGACAACCGGGGCTAGCGGTTCGTGGGGCCTAGTTAGGCTTGCGGGCGGGTTAGCCTTCAGCTTGGGCTTAATGTTGGTGGTGATCTGTGGCGGTGAGCTGTTTACCAGTACCGTACTCAGCACCGTGGCGTGGGCACAAAAACTGGTAAGCACCAAAGCGCTACTTATCTGTTGGCTGCGAGTTTATGTTGGCAATGTATTGGGCGCCCTCTTGATGCTAGGGCTGGTATTTGCTGGTGGCATGCATCAACTCGATGGCGGCTTATGGGGCGTGAACGCACTCAATATTGCGCAGCACAAATTGCATTATGGTTGGGGGCAAGCCTTTGTGCTGGGGGTGTTGTGTAACATGTTGGTTTGCCTTGGTGTATGGATGACCTTCGCCAGCAAAGATGCACTGACTAAAGCCATTTTATTAATGTTGCCGGTGGCCATGTTTGTCAGCAGTGGCTTTGAACACAGCATCGCCAATCTGTTTATGGTGCCCCTTGGAATTGCTATTGCCCATTTTGCCGATGCGAGCTTTTTTGCTAGCGCCGGGATCAGTGCGACGCAGTATAGCGATTTAACCATTGCCCACTTTATCTTACATAACCTGATCCCCGTGACGCTTGGCAACATAGTCGGCGGCGGATTATTGGTGGGTTTAGGCTACTGGCTGATTGAGAAACAGCTTCAAGTTGCCACTGTACTGCATATTGCACCGCCACCACTGGCCGAGTGTATTACCCCTTTAGCCGCTCAAAAATCAGTTACGCAAGCGCCATCTTCCTTGACTGAATCAGTTCACCAATCGGCGAGCCATGATGCTTATATTCAAACAAATCCGTTATCAGTAGCTTCTTCTGGAGAGTTATCAATGCCTAAATCAATTCAAAAACTTAATATTAGCGATATTATGAACACCACGCCTTTTACCTTAACACCTGAGTTATCAGTCTATGAAGGCCTTAAGCGCTTATGTGATGCCAATGAACGGGGCGCACCGGTTATTGATGAGCAGCAAAGGTTACTGGGGTTTATTTCACAGCAAGATTTATTGCGTAGCCTATGGTCAGAAGAATATGTGCGCGGCATTCCCTATAAAGTGGCTGACTTGATGCAAACCCAAGTGCTAACCGTAGCCCCTAATGATGCCGTCGCTGATGTGATTGAACTTATGGTAGTCGACAGAAATAAATTATTCCCAGTCAGCCAAATGGGGGTACTCACCGGTAGTACGTTTGCCAGTTATGAGGAGCGTTTAAGGCATGCATACGCCAATAAACCCAGTTGTTTTCCTGTGGTGGAAGCGGGTCAACTGCTCGGCGTGATTAGTCGTGAAGCGCTGGCAGCGAAAGTATGTGCAGTCTATGCGTGAGCAATGAGCTGTCAATTAGGGTATCGCTAGTCAATCATCATTAATCGCTAAGCAATGGGGCTGAACGCCCCATTTGCTTATATCTGGGTATTATTTAAGTTTTCTTGCTGCGCTGGCGGTGTTTACTCAGTCGCCGCGCTTCGGTTATCACGCAGTCTCTTAATGGGTTGTCACCAGAGTCACTGCGCCATATAAAAGAGAGGTGGCGTTGCATATTGAGCTGCGGCGTTGAGAGGATCACCAACTCGCCAGCGGCAACCTCTTTCTCAACATCTAAAAAGGGTAAGCTACTTAAGTAAGTCCCATTTTTTACCAGTGCTTTAAGTAACGAGACATGCTCATACTCCTTCCATACATTTAATTTCTCAATTATTCCGTGTATCGCGCCTTCAAAAATACGCCGTGTACCAGCGCCTTGTTCACGCAACACCCACTTCGCCTGCTCTAATTGCGATAGGCTGGTGGTTTTATTACTGGCATAAGGGTGATGCGGAGACGCTACCACCACTAAATGATCGTCCAGCCATTGTTCTTGATATAACCGTGCATCGTCATTACGCCCTTCAATAATGCCGAAGTCATACTCATAATTGAGCAGACCATCGATCACATTGTCAGTATTTTCAACGGTAAGTTCGATCCTCAGCTCGGGGAAATCAGTATCGATTTTACTGATAAGCTCGGGTAAAAGATGCTCCGCCGCGGTCTGGCTAGAGCATAATCGGAAGCGCCCGCTAATAAGGTGTTGTTCATGAAGGCCTAATTCGATTTGCTGCGCATCTTGTAGCAGTCTTCTCGCTCTAGGGCGTAACCAGTTGCCCCAGTGACTAAGCGTGAGTCGGTTACCTTGTCGAATAAACAGTGGCCGACCCAAAAGATTTTCTAATTGTCCCAGTGACATACTGACGGCTGATTGAGTCATCGACAGTTTTCTTGCGGCGGCGCTGACACTTTCTAAGCTGGCAACGGCATCAAAAACCATGATTTGTTTGAGTGAATACTTCATCACGGCTAGCAGGTCTCCTAACGGAAAAAATAATGAATTTAAAGTATCAATTTTATTGATGGTTGCTTGCCTGTGATTGTAGGAGCGTCAGGCAAGGGATACAAGTAAGTTGTTGATCTATTTGAGCAGACCTAGATGCGCTTCACTTTTTTGGCGGGACTGTGCGTTAACGCACTTGTTAGCAGCACTTATAGCAGGTGAGCCCTGTCTCAATGGCTAAAAAGGCCACCTTACTCACCGCTTATCGAGAGGATAAAACATCAGACTAGGGCGCTCGCGGCTGATGTGAGTCCATTGTAGCGTGAAATTTTGCCATCCTCCCCGCGGCGTTGATGATTAGGGCTAGCCCATGTTATTGGTTTTGTCTAGAATCGGGCACTTGGTTTATTTCTCGTGTACTCCTTATGGTTTCATTGTCGAAAATGGCATTGGCATTAACCCTTGGCTATCTGCTGTTATGGTGCGCTGGCCCCTTATTATTAAAAGATGCTGGTACATGGGTAGGGTTACCCTTGTGGTTTTGGTTTTCCTGTATTGCTGCGCCTCTGCTGTTGATTTTGGTACTGGTGTTAGTGATGAGTGTGGTTGCTGATGATTAATCTACTGCCAGTATTAGGCTACTTATTACTGAGCCTAGTGATCACTCGTTGGTGGAGCCATAGGCAAAATCAAACCAATGGTGAGCTTTATCAAGATAAAGCAAAACGGTTTTTTATTGGTGGCGCCTTTTTGAATGGTCCCTTGCTGGCGCTCACACTCGTGGCAACCTACACCAGTGCCAGTTCATTTATTGGCGGCCCTGGGGCGGCTTACAAAATGGGCTTAGGCTGGGTATGGCTGGCATTAATTCAAGTGCCTGTCGCCATTTTAACCTTAGGGGTGTTGGGCCCTAAGTTTTTGCGCCAGCGCGCCGCGCAGCATGCTACCTTAATCGAATGGCTCGATAGCCGCTACCACAGTCCCTGGCTTAGCCGAATAGCGGTACTCAGTCTGGTGACGGGCTTTATTGCAATGATCGCGGTGCAATTTATTGGCGGCGCCCGCTTATTTGCAGGTGTTAGCGGCATCAGTTATGAGCTGGGCTTAGGGCTATTTGTGGTCACGGTGTTGGCCTATACCTTAACCGGCGGCTTTCGTGCCGTCGTCATGACCGATGCGCTGCAGGGCATGGTCATGTTAGCTGGATTGTTACTGCTGTTGGTGGTGATATTGTTACAGGCGCCATTGCCTGAGCTGATGCAGCGGGTTAGTGATTATTCGCCGGCCATGTTAACTCCGCACGGGGTCAATGATGCTCTTGGTTGGCCGATGATGTTGTCATTTTGGGTGTTGATCTGTTTTGGCACTATGGGATTACCTCATACCCTAGTCAGGTTATTGGCGGTTAAAGATCGCGCGTCATTGAAGCGAGGCATAATATGGGGTACGGTGATCTGTTTCTTGATGACCCTATTGCCCCATTTGTGCGGTGTACTCGGACGGGCGCTTTACCCTGATTTATCAGTACCCGATGACATTATGCCGACCTTGATTGCTGGGTTATTTCATCCGTTTTGGGCTGGGGTATTGCTGGCAGCCCCCATTGCGGCGGTAATGTCGTCGGTGGACTCTATGCTATTGCAATCGGCGGTGAGCCTGATTCGTGATGGTGCGCTTAAACGCTACCCCAGTTTAAGTTCAAGCGCGCAGGTGCGTTTGACGCGCATCGCCATAACCCTTATTACCTTGGTGGCCACCTATTGGGCGCTGTCGCCGCCCAAAATGATAGTGTGGATCAATTTAGCCGCCTTTGGTGCCCTGCAGGCAGTGTTTTTATGGCCGATTATTGCTGGCGTCTTTTGGCCAAGCATTAATGGCAGCAGCGCGCTGGTGGCTATGGTCTCGGGCTTAGGTTGTTATTTATTGCTGCAATGGAGCGCACCCTTTATGTGGCAGATCCACCCAATTGTACCGGCTTTGGTGGTCTCATTAGCAGCGATGTTGCTGAGCCATATGATCCAGCGGCGTCCATCGCGTCAGGCCGGTGCTCATCTGTAACCATCAACATCGTTCGTCGCTGATTTTTGACTTGAACATCCGCTTGATGCTTGTCATCAAGCGGCTTTTTGCTGTTTGTCGTACGTTTAAGTGAGCACAGTAATGCGCAGACGAGGTGAGGCTTGCAGCTAACTTAGTCGCAAAAATGCTGCGTCAGTGTAAATGATGGGTGAATTAGTTTATATTTGCGTGCAGATTGTCTCATCATAATAAGAATCATGGTCGTAACATGCACTCACAAACTACTCAAGAATCCTCTGTTGTCGCAACGTCGCTCACCCGCTGGCAGATGCCAGATACCTTAGTTATTATTTTCTTTGTCGCCCTAGCCGCCATGGCATTGACCTATTTAGTGCCAGTGGGCTCATTTGACACCCAAGAGATTGTTTATGTAAGCGATGGTGTTGAGAAAAGCCGCAGTGTGGTTGATCCAAGTTCATTTCAATATCAACGCGATGACAGTGGTCATGCGGTGATGCAACCCGTGGCGCTGTTTGAAGGCGGCGGTGGGGTGGGCTTTTTTAATTTCGCGTTTGAAGGCTTAGCCTCGGGGTCTAAGTGGGGCACTGCCATTGGCGTCATCATGTTTATGTTAGTCATTGGCGGTGCTTTTGGGGTCGTGATGGAAACCGGTACCATAGACAATGGTATCTTGCGCTTAATCGACAAAACTCAAGGTAATGAAAACCTGTTTATCCCCGCATTATTTACCCTATTCTCGCTGGGCGGCGCGGTCTTTGGCATGGGGGAGGAAGCCATTGCCTTTGCGATTATTATCTGCCCGTTAATGATCCGCTTAGGCTTTGATGGCATCACCACGGTTATGGTGACATATGTGGCGACCCAAATTGGTTTTGCCAGTTCGTGGATGAACCCGTTTAGTGTGGCCATCGCTCAAGGTATCGCCGGCGTGCCGGTGTTGTCGGGTGCTGGCATTCGTGGGCTGATGTGGGCCGGTTTTACGCTGATGGGGATCATCTTTACCATGCGTTATGGCGCTAAGATCCGCGCCACACCAAGTTTGTCATACAGTTATCAAAGCGATCAATATTTCCGTGATCATCAGTCTCATGCCAGCCTAGACTCGCGCTTTAATTGGGGCGATATCCTAGTGCTCAGCAGCATCTTAGTGACTGTGGTGTGGGTGATATGGGGCGTGGTGGCCAATGGGTGGTTTATTCCTGAAATCGCCAGTCAGTTTTTTACGATGGGGATCGCCGTGGGGGTGATTGCCGTGGTGTTTGGGCTCAATGACATGACTATTAACCAAGTTGCCAGCAGTTTTAAGCAGGGCGCGGCGACCATGTTAGAGCCGGCAATTTTGGTGGGCTGTGCCTCGGGGATCTTAATTTTACTGGGCGGCGGCGATCCGACCTCGCCCAGTGTGCTCAATACCTTGCTTAGTGGCGCTGGCAGTATTATTGGTCAGCTGCCCGCGGCGTTATCGGCGTGGTTCATGTTGTTATTCCAAGCGGTATTTAATTTTTTTGTTACCTCGGGTTCGGGTCAAGCGGCCTTGACTATGCCCTTGATGGCGCCATTAGCCGATATTGTGGGGGTGAGCAGGCAAGTGGCGGTACTGGCCTTTCAACTGGGCGATGGATTTACCAATGTGTTGGTGCCCACATCGGCGTCATTAATGGCGACATTAGGTGTGTGCCGAGTCGATTGGGGTATATGGCTTAAGTTTATTTGGCGTTTTATGTTGGGCTTGTTTGTCGTATCGAGTCTATTGGTTATCGCGGCGCATTATTTAGGTTTTGTTTAGCTTATCGTGTACATGATGAGTCAGAGGCTGGCGTATTAAACTTGTCTTGCGCGATAAAAAACGGCATCCAAGGATGCCGTTTTTAATAGGTGATATTGATGTTAGAACTTCACTTCACCTTCAACAAACCATTCGCGTCCACGTGCATTGTAAACCGAGCGGTCATAATGTGGCCAAGAGGTGGCCGTTGGATCGAAGTTAGGACCGGCATCAAATAGATTAACAACACCGGCTTTCACCTTAATCGCATCGCTAATGTTGTAACCTGCAGTCAGGTTCCACTTCGTTTGTGACGCCACTTCATATGCGCTTTCTTCAAACGCTTCGCCGTCATCGATAGCTGATTGCTTAAACGATTTGTAGTACATACCGTGCATACGCGCCGTGTGATAAGCACCCAGTGTCGCTTCGAAATCATCAACAAACCAACCTAAAACAAGGTTAGCGCGGTACTGGGGGAGGCCGCCATTTTCGATATCGTCTTCGATAGGATCGGTTGGTGAGATCTGACCTTCCGACAGCAGAATATAGCTACCGTTAAAGTTAAGTTTTAGTTCACCAAATTGCTCAAGATCCCAGCCATAGCCCGCAGTAACATCAATACCACGTACTTTTTGGAAGGCGAGGTTTTGGGCAACGGCGTTGATATGGGTGATTTTGCCGCTTTCATCACGGGTGATCATATCTGCATATTGCTCATATTCACGCGCCGCCTTGCTTGGGCTGATATCGCTGACCATGTCATCGAGTTTCCACTCCCATAGGTCGAAAGAAGCATTAAGCGTATCGCCGCCCCATACCGCGCCAATGTTAGCGGTATAACCGGTTTCAGCTTCGAGATCTTTATTAGAGCCTGTGGTCATATCGATGTGCAGTTCTTTACACACTTCATTCAGTGCTGGGTCATTGTCATACGCTTGGCCAGGGGTGCCGCCCATCGCTTGACACTGCTTGAAGTCGATAACCGATGAGAAAGCCTCGGTAGGATCGCCATAAACACGGTGCATATCGGGGGCGCGGAACACACTAGAGACCGAACCACGCACTAAGAGTTCGCGTAGTGGGCGATATTCAACGGCGATCTGTGGTGACAAGTTACTGCCAAAATCATCGTAATCATCGTAACGCAGCGCCGCGTTGATGGTGACCACATCAGATACAGGTAAGCTAAGCTCGGCGTAGGTTGCCCAGTATGAGCGCTCGCCCGCACCTGATGAGCCACCTTTGTTTAACACATTGCCTTTTTTCGACTCAGAGTCGGCATCGCTTTGATAATCTTGCTCTGAGTACTCAGCACCAAAGGCAAACATAGCGTCACCAGCAGGCATTTCAAACGCCATGCCTGAGATATTGGCTTGAATGTTTTTCTGGGTCGACTGGGCTGTTTCAAATGGCGTATAAGATGCGTTAGCCACATCGCTACCACTCATTTTTTTAAATAATGAATTACCGTTATCTCCAGCAGTCAGATAGTTATACATGCCAAGCTCAGTCGCTAAACCTTGGCCAAGCACGTCGACATTAGTGCGGCCGTAGTTTATCGATGCATCCCAGTTATATTCGTCGGCTAACATGCCCTCAAGACCAGTAGTAAAGAAGTAGTTACGTGTCTTGGTTTCACCGCCGCGGCTACCAAATTCAGTCAGGCGGCGGGCGTAAAAGTATTCGCCGTTTTCTGCATTGGCAAAGTCGCCGCCAAGGGCTAATGTTTTGTCGGCAAATGTTTTACTTTGGCCAGCGCCTGTGACAGTGAGGCTATTACCATCGACTGTGATGCCATATTCATCACCAATGGCCATAGGTTCGATATTGGTTACCGATTTGGCTTCAGCAAAATCGAGACGGCCAACAAAAGAGATATCATCGGCTATCTCATAGTTAAAATTAGTCGAGCTGATAAAGCGCGTGCTTTCTGGTTGTAGATCGCGCCATTGTGAACGGTCAAAGCCACATAGGCTTCCAGCCATAGTAAAGCCGGCGTCAGTGCACTCTTGTGCCGTTAGTACCCTTTGTCCTGTTGGAACCGTCTTATCGTCACGAGCGATAGCGGCAATGCGTGCGCCGTACGAACTGTATGCCGAATAGGGACTGTAAGGGACCTTATCCGTGTGCAGGCCAAAATTATCACGGTCGGTTGCTTTAAGCTGCTGGTTATCGGTAAATTCAATAAAGCTTGATACGTTACCGCGATCAGAAGAGGCTCCTAACGACAAGGCAATACGGTCACTGCCGCCACCACCGTTACTGGTATCGCCGTGGCGATACTTGATGGCAACGCCTTCAAAGTCTTTCTTCAAGATGATGTTAATGACGCCACCGACGGCATCGGCACCGTAAATAGCCGAACCACCCGATTGTAAAATTTCGATACGTTGTACCGCTTCCATCGGCAGGTTAGCCGTGTCAACGAAGTTATCAGTACCGCCTGCAGGTTTCGGGTATTGGTTCAGGCGTTTACCATTGATAAGCGTTAAGGTCCGGTTTGCGCCAGCACCACGTAAACTGATTGATGACGCTGCAGGGGTAAAACCATGCACAGATTGTGTGGTCATCGCACCAGTTGTTGATGTTAGGCTTTCTAACGCATCTTGAATATTAGTGAAACCCTGTTTGGCCATTTCGTCGGCACTCATTACCGTAACCGGTGTGGCGGTTTCCATATCGGTACGCTTAATGCGTGAACCTGTTACTTCGATTCGTTCAACGCTACTATCTTCATTGGCCGCATAGGCTACAGATGTTCCAAGTGCGGCGGCAGTGGCACCACTTATTAATGCAAAACGCACAGCTTTAGCCAATATAGAATTAGGCTGCATTTTGATTCTCCCTGAGAATATTGTTATTGATTTGATTTTTTGTTAAGTAAAAGGTTTTTAATAGTTTTCTTATATAAATCGCTTCTACTTATGGGGATATAATCATAGCCAAATAACAACTGCAACATACGGGTTACAGCAATCGAAGAGAGTGTTGTTAACGTATTGAGCTCAGTTCATTAACTATTGGTTTTTTTAATATAAACATTTCAGCTTTTATTGTCTGATTAATGTCATATAATAATATTTTTTGTGAGCTTTGCTGATATAGATTACTTTGCTACTGCTCTGACGGGCATCTTTACCATGCTGTTTTATATAGATTTTGGTTGTGATTTTGTTGCAGTTGTTGCGGTAAAAAAGTTGTTTTACATATAATTTTTTTTGAATTAAATGCTTTCATAGCTAACACCTTAATATTAACTGTTCTTTAGATGAGTTCTGCGGGTAACAATTTAATGACATTGTGTTACTAAGTCATGGTTTTCAATATATTGATGCAAGATTTATTATATTGAATTATGGGTAAGGCTCATCTCTAGTAAGCCATTTTAACACTTTTTATATTATGGTTAGACCGTTTAATTGTCGTAGCAGACGGTCATTACTTAACCGCCTGCATGCTGTAAAAACG
This sequence comes from Shewanella sp. 492, assembly GCF_059338445.1. Classification (NCBI taxonomy): domain Bacteria; kingdom Pseudomonadati; phylum Pseudomonadota; class Gammaproteobacteria; order Alteromonadales; family Shewanellaceae; genus Shewanella; species Shewanella sp. 492. Next base: position 2,376,706 of record NZ_CM181702.1, on the reverse strand, counting down.
TACATAGCGATAAATAACATAGCTGACGACGATGCTAGCAATCATTAATTCAACAATGGCTGTTGTTTTTATGCCCATGGCTAATTCAGTTTGACCAAATTCATTAATAATCCAGTGATACACTTTAAATAATGCGGTAGCACCAATCACAAGTGGAAAGGTAAATGCCGCATAACCTGGTGAAAATGGCAGGGTGAGGAGTTTCACCAGCGCCATGTACACTAGGCTGGTCATTAATAATGCGATACCTAGTAATAATGCCACTAATATGGTTGACGGATGCTCAGTGATGCTAAGGTAACCCGCCAAAGACAAGCTGGCAGGGGCTGCCATGATCGCCATCGTTGGCTTAGCCGCATCGTCAATTTCACCACAAAAAATCAGTCGGTATAACATCACGGGCAATAAAAATAAGTAACAACCAATCCCAAATTTAAGCAGTGCTTGGGCAAGCCATTGGTAGTCAGTGCCACTGTAGCTTACTGCCGCCACAATGATGCCAATAGGGGGGACAAACCAGCTCGGCACCATGTGATTGAGCTGAAATTCACGTGCGCGATGATAGAGAAACACGCATAAAAAGACTAAGTGTAATACGATAGCCGTTAGCCACAGTCCTTGACCAAGTTGAAGCTTAAACTGGCTAACACTGTTAGATACCACCATCAAAGCCATGGCGAAAGTGGGTAACACACTGCCGATAACGGGGTGTGCTAATTCCTCTTTCAATATTTGAGGGTGAAGCAAAAATTTAGCCACAAGCGCCAGTAAGAGCACGCTGGCTATCGCCGCGCCCACGGTTTGTCCTGTGCCATTAAGCTGAGGTAACAAGGTATCCCAAGCCCAACCTAGGCTGGCGATAGCGAGGGCTAAGCCACCCAAAGGGCTGGGTAAGCGGGATGCACCGTGATACACAGAATGAATTTTTTGTCTCATCTTATCCCCCTTACTTGTTGAGTAAATAGCTTGAGCAAATTGCTTGAGCATTTAGTTATCTGACTACTCTTCATGCGCTAACTATCATGGTATTCACGAGCAAAAAATAGTGTCCGTTTTGTCAGTAACATCATTGTAGGAAGATGAGTGGCATAAGAATAGTTGATTTATTTTAATTGTTGATTAAGTAATGCTTAACCTTATGAGCATACCTAATAAAAAACCAGTCCGAATGGACTGGTTTAATCAAAAGCAATTAAATAAGTAACTTGTTAATCAATGTTTTACACACATTAAACAGATCACTGCACGTTTTCAGCGTCACCAAATTGACCTTGGAACAAGACTGAAGATAAGTATCGCTCGGCTGCTGAAGGTAAAATCACCACGATGTTTTTGCCTTCAAATTCAGGCAGCGCCGCAATGCGATTAGCGGCAACTACGGCGGCACCCGATGAAATTCCCACTAAGATGCCTTCTTCTTTCATGAGTCGCTGCGCCATTTCAATCGCATCTTCATTGCTGACAGCTTCTACGCGGTCAACCACTTCTAAATCTAGGTTACCGGGAATGAAGCCCGCGCCAATACCCTGAATTTTGTGTGGCCCAGGTTGAATGGTTTGGCCTGCTAAGGTTTGGGCAATAACGGGTGAGTCGACTGGCTCAACCGCCACTGACGTGATCGCTTTACCTTGTACATTTTTGATGTAACGGCTGATACCTGTGATGGTCCCACCGGTGCCAACACCGGCCACGACAACATCGACTTCACCGTCGGTGTCGTTCCAGATCTCAGGTCCAGTGGTTTTCTCATGGATCTCTGGGTTAGCTGGGTTATCGAACTGGCCTAAAATAAGGTATTTTTCAGGTGCTGATTGACGAATTTCTTCGGCTTTGTCGATAGCGCCTTTCATTCCTTTAGCGCCTTCGGTTAATACCAGGTTGGCACCCAAGGCTTTTAATAATTTACGACGCTCAAGACTCATAGTATTGGGCATGGTCAATGTTAATTTGTAGCCGCGAGCAGCTGCAACGTAGGCTAATGCAATCCCAGTGTTACCTGAGGTGGGTTCTACCAGCTCGATATCCGAAGTCAGTAAGCCTTTTTTTTCTGCATCCCAAATCATGTTTGCGCCGATGCGACATTTAACACTGAAACTAGGGTTACGTGCTTCTATTTTTGCGAGGACATAGCCCTTGCTGACACGATTGAGACGAACAAGAGGGGTATGGCCAATAGTATGTGAATTATCTTCGAAAATGTGACTCATGGGTTGCTTGCTCCTTTATTTATACCGTTAAATCATAGTGTTCTTTTGCCAGTTTAGAAATGATAGTTTCGTCTTCTTTATTCTTTTTAGTTATTAATAGAGTCATATTTATCATTAATTACCCCAGTGTAACGCAGCCCATTAGTCGCTAGCAATATCAGAGGTGGAATGATGACGCCTCATGGCTCGTTTTCATTGGGTAATGGAAGGAAAGCCATTAATCATTGATCTTAGCTATTTTTTGTTCACTATAGATAACTTAATTTATCCCATGGAGCGGATGTGTGAACCCTGATAGAGCCCTTAAAAATCGAGACAAAGATCCAAAAACCATTGTCACGCCGCTGGCATTTACTATTGCCCCTAGTGTGCTGTATACGCCTTTGGCATCTCCATTAAAACGGGGATTGGCAATGATTATTGATGGACTATTAATCACAGTATTAGCCGAACAGGCCGGGGCAGTATTTATCTTGCTGGTGGGATTAACCTTATTGATCGAGCGCAAAAGCCATCAGCTAGGGCGCGCCCTGAAATGGCTGTTATATGCCGCCATGCTGCTGATGACCATTTGGGTGACCAGTGATAACCTGATTGAATTTAAACAAGATGCAAATAGCGATGTCCAGCAGCAAGATAGCACAGATGTGAGTACTGACAAGGTTGGGCTGGCATCACTTAAATTATTGCCCGACATCTTAAGCTTAACCCTGTGTGAAAGCCGACTTTGTGCCGATAAGCAGTTAGCTCAATTGAGTAGTAAGCTCGCCACGACAAGCCTTAGCGAGGCCGACAAGCAGCAGATGTTATTGGATATCCTCTCTGAGCTAGAGTTGCCGCCAGCGGACAAGGCTGATTTATCCCATATGGTCACAGAGATGTTTGCCTCGAATATTGAGATTGCCAGTGATAGCGCTACACCTGCCATTGTTAAAGGTGCTGCCGAGGCAACAACATCATCAATATCAGCCACACCAGAACCTAGCTTTACGCAGAGCAGTGGCGATAAAGGCGAGCCCATTATAGATGATACCGGCAGCATCGCTTTGCCTACTGACACCAACCGTAGCGAGTCCGATAGCACTGACCGCGCGCCTTACAGTCTGCTGGCGTGGGCTAAGGGGCTGCTTAACGATTTAGGTTTAGGTTTTGGCTGGGCCGCGTTTTATTTCACTGTGTTCACTGCCTGGTTCGATGGCCAAACCTTGGGCAAAAAGTTGCTCAATATTCGGGTGATCCAGCTCGATGGCACTGGCATTTCACTCTGGGATGCCTTTGGGCGATATGGCGGTTATGGCGCGGGATTTGCCACAGGGCTGTTAGGGTTTATACAAATTTTTTGGGATGCCAATCGCCAGGCGATCCAAGATAAAATATCGGCAACTGTGGTGATCGATCTATCTAAAAAAAGGCTAAATCCCCCCGAGACTACCATGGTTAGTGCTGTGGCTGAGTCTACTTAATCGCTAAATCAGCTTTAATCTATGGTATAGGGCTTAATGGCAAAGGGCGCCGCGTTGTAGCAGCGCCCTTTATGCGTCAGGTAAAAGGCGGGCGGTTACTCGGGGGCGATAAGGTTATTTTTATAGGCAGCCCGATATTTGTCGACCCACATAGAGGTCGCGCCGCAGATGGCCACTGGCATCACGATAAAGTTAACAATGGGGATCATTGAAAACAAGGTGACCGATGCCCCAAAGCTGAAACTGCTGCCCTTAGTTTGATTGAGGGCAAATTTCATATCCTCAAACGGCACCTTGTGGTTATCAAACGGATAATCACAATATTGAATCGCCATCATCCACGCACTAAACATAAACCACAGAATGGGGGCGGCGGTTTGGCCAATAAATGGCACCCAAAACAAAATTAAAAACACCAATGCCCGCGGTAAATAATATTTCAACTTAATCCATTCTCGGCCCATGATGCGGGGCAAGTCTTTGATGAGATCAACCGTGGTGCCGGTATTCAGGTCTTTACCCGTTAAGTACTGCTCGACTTTTTCGGCCAATAACCCATTAAAAGGGGCGGCGAGCCAGTTCATCACCGAACTAAACACAAAAGAGAGCACCACCAGTAGGGTGAGTACCGCCAGTGGCCAGAGTAAGAAGTTAAGCCACGTTAAATAGTCGGGTAATTGGCTGGTGACCCAAGTAAACATCTGCTCCAGTTGCCCAATGGCAACATAGATCACCGCCGAAAATAATAGCAAGTTGATGGTCAGCGGGATAAAGACAAAACGTCTTAATCCAGGCTGCTTTATGAGCCGAAAACCATCGATAAAATAGTTGACGCCACTCTTGGGCGTTGAGCGGGTTTGTTGATTCATTGTGCTAAATACCACCGTTAACTGAATTAGCCACGATTGTGTGTCAGCAAAGCGCGAAAAACAAGAGCGAAATGAGCCGCTAAGCGATAAAAAACGTTACAAAATGCGCCGTGCTTTGCTAAAGTGGCAGCCAATATTCGCCGGAGTTTTTCAGGCTCCATCAATAAAGACGACCCGCTGGCTCAATGAGACTCAAACAGATAAAACTTGCTGGATTTAAGTCGTTTGTCGATGTTACTAAAATCCCTTTTAACCAACCGCTAAGTGCTATTATCGGCCCCAACGGCTGCGGTAAATCCAATGTCATTGACGCGGTGCGTTGGGTGTTAGGTGAGAGCTCGGCCAAACATCTGCGCGGCGACTCGATGGCCGATGTTATTTTTAATGGCTCCTCGGCCCGTAGGCCCGTTTCCGTCGCCAGCGTTGAGTTACTGTTTGACAATCAACAGGGGCGCTTAGCTGGGCAGTACGCCAGTTATCAAGAGGTCGCGGTTAAACGCCAAGTTAGCCGTGATGGTGATTCGGCGTATTTTCTCAACGGGCAAAAGTGTCGTCGTAAAGACATTACCGACCTGTTTATGGGCACCGGGCTTGGGCCGCGCAGCTACGCCATTATTGAGCAGGGGACTATCTCGCGGCTTATCGAATCTAAGCCGCAAGAGCTTAGAGTGTTTATTGAAGAGGCGGCGGGGATCTCGCGTTACAAAGAGCGCCGTCGTGAAACCGAAAATCGCATACGCCATACCCGTGAAAACCTAGAGCGCTTAGGTGATATTCGCCAAGAGCTAGGTCGTCAAATTGATAAATTGGCCGAGCAAGCCCAAGCGGCTAAACAATATCGTGCCCTAAAACAGACCGAGCGTACCCAAGATGCAGAGCTGAGCGTCTGTCGTTTTGTTGAGTTGCAAGCCCAGTTTGATAAGCTCAGCAGTGACATTGTTAGTCAAGAGCTGAAAAAAAGTGAGCTCGACGCCGCGAAAGAGGCCCTGCAAAGTGAGCATACTCAGCTTAAGGTGCAACTCGATGAACTCGATCAACAAGAGCATCGTCAGGTAGAAGATTTTTATCTAACCGGCACCCATATCGCCAAACTCGAACAATCTCTAAAACATCGTCAGCAGCAAGATGCCCACTTGCATCAACGGGTTGAAGATACCCAAGCTAAGCTGATGCAAACTCAGGGTCAGTTGAGTGAGTTAGATGATCGCCGCGAGCAACTAAGCCAACATCACCAAGCAGCAATCGATGCATACCAACAGTTGTCGATGCAACTTGAGGTGTTTGATGAGCAGCTCGTCGAAGCCGAACAAGCATTTGAGCAAGATAGCGAGGCACAAGTGCTCGCCACACAAGCGCAAAATCAGCACCAGTTAGCCTATAAAGTGGCGCAAACGGAACTGAGCCACAGTCAAAGTAACTTGGCACAAAAGAGAACTCAAAAAGCGGCTTTAGTCACTCAGCTTGCCAAACTCAATCAAGATAACGCCAAGATCCAGCTGCAGCAATTACAAGCTCAGCGCGATGATTTACAAGCGCAATCTAAACGGCTTAACCAGAGTAATCAGCAGTTAAATAGCCAATTAAATGAGCTAGAACAACAAGATAAACGTCTCACGCAGCAGATAGATGCGCTCTCAGAGTCCTTAGCCGAGGAGCGAGGTCGTTTCAATGTCGTCAATCGTTTACTGCCCAGTGAAGATACCCATGATGGCAGTGCCCTATGGCAAACCCTTAACGTGACTCCCGGATGGGAAGTGGCCATCGACTTGGCGCTCGAAGGGGTGCTGACCCAAAAAGTGGACGCCGCATCTGGTCATGGGTTTGTCACCACTGAATCCCATGACTGGGTGGGTGTTAGCGCCGCCGTTAACTTGACCCCTTGGTTGGCGCACTTGCGCTGGGCGAACGATTTAAGTAGCGCACAAGCCTTGCTGCCCAGTATCGAGCAACATGAACGTATCGTGACAGCCGATGGCTACCTAATCGGTCATGGGTTTATATTGCAAAAAAGCGAACAGGGCAGTGCTTTAATTCAGCTTAAAATGGAAAAAGAGGCATTAACGGCCAGTATTTCAAGCAGCGAAGCGACCTTAAACACCTTTCGCCAGCAGTCGCAGCTGTGTGCTAGCGAACTGCTAACCTGCCGCACTCGTTGCAAGGATGGCGCGGTTCAAATGCAGCAAATGCAATTGAGTCTTGAGCGATTACATAGCCAAATTGATGCTGCTGAGCAGCGCATAGCCCATGCCCGTGAGCAGCATAGTCAGCTTGAGATGCAGCTCAGTGAACTAGAACTGACTTTAGCGGCCGATGAGCAGCGCTGCCTAGGCTTAAGTGAGCGCTTAAGCTTCGATGAGTCCCGTGCTAGCGACCTGATTAAGCAAAGCGAACTGCGTGCTCGGGCGCAGCAAGAAAGTAGCGCCCAACTTAAACGATTAAAGCAGCAGCGCGCCGACTGCGCTCGCCAGTGCAGTCAGAGCCAAACCGCGCTGCAAACATTGCAAACTGATCTAGCGCTCAATCAACAACAAATACAACAGCTGCAACAACAGATCGGTGAACTGTCAGCTGCATCGGCCGCCCTAAGCCAGCAACTTGGTGGGAGCGACCAAGCAATAAGCGATCACAGCGTGCAGCAGATGCAGCAGCAACTGAACGCAGAGCTGGAAATACAACAAGCTAAGCAGCAAGCATTGACCGCATTACGTGCGCAGCAAGCGCAATTACAAACTCAGATCGATGAGATAGTAACTAAGCAAAAACAACTATTTGGTAATATCGAACACTTGACTCAGGCTATCAGCACGCTAAAGTTACGACGCGAAGGCATAAAGGGACAGGCCGATAGCCAACGGGCCTTGCTGACAGAACATGAGATTAATCTCGAGGCGGTTAAAGCCACACTCGATGCAGCAACCACTGTCGGACAGCGTCAAAAAGCCTTAGAGCAGGTTCGAGTCCGTATTACTCAGTTAGGCGCCATCAACTTGGCTGCAATTGAAGAGTATGAGCAACAAAGTGAGCGTAAACACTATTTAGACAGCCAAGATGCCGACTTAAATAAGGCGCTTAACAGTTTAGAAGAAGCGATCCGCAAGATTGATAAAGAAACCAAAACCCGCTTTAAAGAGACATTTGATAAGGTTAATCAAGATTTAGGGTTATTGTTTCCTAAGGTGTTTGGTGGTGGCAGTGCGCAGCTAGCATTGACCGATGACGATTTGCTTGAAACCGGAGTGACCATTATGGCGCGTCCACCAGGCAAAAAGAATAGTACAATTCACCTGCTTTCTGGTGGAGAAAAAGCGCTAACCGCTTTATCATTGGTATTTGCAATTTTTAGGCTCAATCCGGCGCCTTTTTGTATGTTGGATGAGGTCGATGCGCCACTCGATGACGCTAATGTCGACAGATTCTGTCGTTTAGTTAAAGAGATGTCTCAAAGCGTACAATTTGTTTATATTAGTCACAATAAGATCACCATGGAATTGGCGGATCAATTAATAGGTGTCACTATGCATGAACCAGGGGTATCACGCATAGTTGCCGTCGATATTGATGAAGCGGTGGCGTTAGCCGACGCAGGATAATTTTGGGAAAACAGGGTAATCAATGGAAAATTTGCAACTGGTATTGTCCGTGTTAGGAGCGATAGCCATTATCGCGGTACTTGTGCATGGTTTTTGGTCCATTAGACGGCAGCAGCCTAAGTCATTAAAGTCTGGAACCATGGCGGAAATGTACACAGATAAAAATCGTGATCGCGAAGGCTTTGACGCCGACGGTATTGGCGCCGTGCGTGTACGAAAACTGAGCCCTGAAGAAGTACCTGCGCGTGCTATGGGTGATGCTGCGGCGATAAACCCGGGTGTTCACAGTGTTGATGCGCCAACGGAGACCTCAAGTCGTGACAGTGAAGCTGACTTTACCTTGTCTGACGAGCCCCACGCCAAAGTGACTCGCCCTCGCCAAGAACCCGTCACGGCTGGACGCGATGCAGGCCATAAAGATGTAGGCCACAAAATTGAACCAAGTATCGGTAGCAACGAGCAACACAGTCCAGAGACAGTAGAACAAATGGAGTTAGGTTTAGGGCAAACACCGGCTCAAAGTTCATTTTTTGATGATGTTCAACCGCTCGATGAAACACCGCAAGTTGCCGAGCCTACAGAACCGCTAGCAGCGTCATCGGCGCAAGCTGAGATTAAGGATGAGCCACTGGGCGAACCACAAGATGTGCTGGTACTGCATGTTGTGGCCAACGAAGGCGAAACGTTACAGGGTGCCGAGTTACTGCCGAGCTTATTAACCCTCAACTTTAAATTTGGCGACATGGATATTTTCCATCGCCATGAGGATAACGCTGGAACAGGTAAGGTATTATTTTCGTTGGCTAATATGGTTAAGCCTGGTGTGTTTAACCCCGATGAAATGGAGCAGTTTACCACTCAAGGTATCGTGTTATTTATGACACTACCTTGTTATGGCGACCCACTGATGAACTTTTCAATTATGCTGAATTCGGCGCACCAATTGGCCGATGATTTAGGCGGCAAGGTACTCGACGGTGGCCGCAGCTTATGGAGTGAGCAAACTAAACAGTCATACCTACAACGCATCCGTGCCCAAGCGTAAATTGAAGCATATATATTGAAAATAGAGGCCGCAGATGCGGCCTCTATTGCTTAATCTGGACGAGAAACCATGCAAGCCATACAAGACGAAATTCAACAACTCACCGCCGAACTTAATCTTCACAATTACCGTTATTATGTCGACGACGCGCCGTCTATTCCCGATGCCGAATATGACCGCCTTATGCGCCGCTTACAGAGTTTAGAAGCGCAATACCCTGAGTTTGCCTTAATGGATTCACCGACCCAACGTGTAGGCGGTGCCGCGCTAGCAAAGTTTGACCAAGTGACACATTTAAAGCCGATGCTTAGCCTAGACAATGTGTTTAGTGATACCGAATTTAATGCTTTTTATAAACGTGTGAGCGATAAAACCATCACGGCGCCCGCATTTTGCTGTGAGCCCAAACTCGATGGTTTGGCGGTCAGTATTTTATATCGCAATGGGCTATATGAACGCGCCGCCACCCGCGGCGATGGCACCGTGGGCGAAGACATTACCGAAAATGTGCGCACCATTAAATCGATACCATTGCGCCTGCGTGGTGATGATTTTCCGCCATTGTTAGAGGTACGCGGCGAAGTATTTATGCCTAAAGCCGCGTTTGAAGCGGTCAATAATAAGGCGCGCCAAAAGGGTGAAAAGCTGTTTGTTAATCCGCGTAACGCTGCAGCTGGCAGCTTGCGTCAACTCGACAGTAAAATTACCGCCAGCCGCGCATTAGCCTTTTATGCCTATGCGCTCGGAGTCGTCGAACCTGAATCTTGGCCCTTGGCAGACAATCATTATGAGCAGTTAATGCAGCTTAAAGCTTGGGGGCTGCCCGTAAGCGCCGAAGTGAAAGTGTGCAAGGATATCCCTGCTATTTTTGCCTATTATCAAGATATTATGGCGCGCCGAGCCGACTTAGCTTATGAAATTGATGGGGTAGTGCTTAAGGTCAACGATATCGCGCAGCAAAAGCAGCTTGGCTTTGTGGCCAAAGCGCCGCGCTGGGCAACCGCCTATAAATTCCCCGCCCAAGAGGAGTTAACGGTACTCGAAGGGGTTGACTTTCAGGTCGGGCGCACTGGCGCAGTGACCCCGGTAGCGCGGTTAAAACCTGTGTTTGTGGGTGGGGTGACGGTGTCGAACGCCACCTTGCATAATGCCGACGAGATCGCACGTCTTGGGGTGAAAATTGGCGACAGTGTCATTATTCGCCGTGCTGGCGATGTGATCCCGCAAATTGTGGCTGTAGTAAGTGATAAGCGTCCCGATGATGCACAAGACATTGTTTTTCCTATGGCTTGCCCTGTGTGTGGCAGTGATGTGGAGCGTATCGAAGGTGAAGCTGTGGCCCGTTGCAGTGGCGGCCTGTTTTGTGAAGCGCAGCGTAAAGAGGCGATTAAGCACTTTGCCTCACGCAAGGCATTAAACATCGATGGCATGGGCGATAAAGTGGTCGAGCAGATGATCGATAAAGAGCTTATCGAAAGCCCTGCGGACCTATTTAAGCTGAGCGCATCATCATTGACCATGCTAGATCGCATGGGGCTTAAGTCAGCCACCAAGTTAGTCGCAGCCATTGAAGCGGCGAAACAAACTACCTTTGCCCGTTTTCTCTATTCATTAGGGATCCGCGAGGTAGGTGAGGCCACCGCAGCTAATTTGGCCCATTATTTTAAAACCCTCGATAAGTTGATTCAGGCTGATGCCGAGACCTTTATGAAGGTCGATGATGTCGGAGTGATTGTGGCGCAGCATCTGGTGCACTTTTTTGCCCAGCCCCATAACCTTGAAGTGGTCGAGCGACTGCTAGAGGCGGGCGTGACTTGGCCTGCAATCGAAGAGGTCGCCGCCGATGAACAACCACTAAAAGGGCAAACTTGGGTGTTAACTGGCACCTTAAATCTGCTTAATCGTAACGATGCCAAGGCGCAATTACAGGCTCTTGGCGCCAAAGTGGCAGGCAGTGTGTCGAAAAATACCGACTGCTTAGTAGCTGGAGAAGCCGCTGGTTCAAAGCTAATTAAGGCGCAGGAGTTAGGGGTGAAGGTGATCGGTGAAGATGAGTTATTAGCCTTACTCAATGGGTAGCCCAAACATCTAAGTCACTCGGCTGGCAGATAATATTATCGGGTATCTGTCAGCTTATTATTGTCTACCGCTTATGCGTTAGCGCTGTCACTGCCAGTATCACACTTCTTGCAATGCCGCTAAGGGTTGGCTCATTACGGAGATGCACGTTTGAATTTTGGTCACATCAACTGGATTGATGACAATGGGCACTTTAAACCGCCTATCATGCTTTACCTGATCTTGGCGTTTATCGCTCGAGGTTGGTGTGTGTTTATCGCCTCGCTGACCCAAGCCAGTGACAGGGCGGCCTTGGTGGCGTTGATCTATCCGCAAAAGTCTGATTTTCTGTTGGCATTAGCCGCCGGTGCCGGGGCATTAATACTGTATGCATTGGTGATAGCCGAGCGTAAACGCGCTCCTTGCTGGGCTCGTCCTTTATTCAATCAATTGAAGTGGTTGTTGGTGTTGCTATTGATGATTGATGGTGGCTTGTTACTACAACGCTTAATACATAATCACTTTTTGTACACATGGCACTTTGGTCTGGACGCGCTCTTTTTGTTTTGGAGTCTGTTGTATATCGCCAGTTCCAAACATCTGCGTTATTACCTTAATGACTGGCGAGCTGACGCTAACGTGGCCCATATCGATAGCGGGAAGTGAACTGACTTTGCTGGCTTGAGGATTTAAGGTATTTTATGGTTACCATTATTTTTAATAAAGATACTTTATGATTCATTCAGTTGCCGTTGTCGGTTGTGGTTGGTTTGGCTTACCCTTAGCCCAAGCGTTGGTGGAAAAAGGTCTGTCTGTGCGTGGCTCTAAACGGGATGCAGCTCAAGCATTAGCATTAAAAGAGCAAGGCATTGATGGGTTTGCATTAGATCTTGACGCGCAGCAGCCTGTTGATGGTGGGCAGTTAGCTAAACTTCACGCCGATGCGATAGTCATTAATATCCCCCCAGGGCTTCGCCGTGGCGACACTGGTTATCTTGCGCGACTTGAACGTCTACTGACGCTGATGGGCGACCATGCCTATCAGCGCATTATCTTTATTAGCACCACAGGCGTGTATCCTGCTAATGGCAAGGTGCAACATGAAGCTGACGCCAAAGCATATAACGATACCAGTGAGATCCTGCTGCAGGCTGAAGCCATGTTTACAGGGGCGGTTGTTGTTCGATTTGCCGGATTGATGGGGCCTAAACGTCATCCGGGGCGTTTTCTAGTCGGTAAAACGGGCTTAACTGGGGCAATGTTATCGGTCAACATGACTCACCTTGATGATTGTGTCGGCGGCGTGATGGCCTTACTTACCCATCAAGGCCCACTGGCGCCAGCTTATAATATCTGCTCCCCCGATCATCCTAATAAGGTTGCATTCTATCAGCGCGCGGCGGCAATGCTCGGTTTAGCTGAGCCAGAGTTTGCCTCATCGGGAGATAAGGCCGAGGATAAAGTGGTCGACGGCTCGCTCATTTGTCAGCAGCTGGGTTATCAATATTGCCATCAGGATCTATTTAATACGCTTAACTTTTGTTAGCCCTTCAATTTAACAATAACTTGGTGTACTCACCAAGTTATTGTTAGCCAACATTGCCCGTTTTGCCAAGGTCAGAGTTTACTGCTTCATTTTATCCATACAAGTGTAACCATTTCTCAAGTCACCCGGCGCGCTAGTAATTAACGAATTAGTCACATTTCTGTTCGACATTAGTCTAATGTTGCCGTTTCATATTTTGCTTGCGTTACGCTTACGTAAACCTGTATCTGATTGTTTTTAAATTGTTAATTTAGAGCCCGCTAAAAGGTTTACGCTGGCGTTAGACTAAGGTCGTGATTGTTGTTGCGCAGATGCTTGCTAGATTAAATTTTGATTTAATCATAATTAGCACAGGGGAGTCGTAATGGCTTTTGAAAATAACGAAAAGGCAGAAGGATACTGGCGTGAGAATTTACGCTTGGTACTTGGACTGCTGGCAATATGGGCTGCTGTTTCATTTGGCTGTGGCATTTTACTGGTCGATGTACTTAATGAAATCCATTTTATGGGCTTTAAGTTGGGCTTCTGGTTTGCTCAGCAAGGGGCTATCTATGTATTCGTTGCGCTTATTTTTGTCTACGTGGCGAAAGCCAACACGCTAGATAAAAAATACGGTGTTCATGAAGATTAAGGAGTAACGAATATGGATATACAAACATTAACTTATCTGATTGTTGGCGCAACCTTCGCGCTTTACATTGGTATTGCGATTTGGTCTCGTGCTGGTTCGACTAAAGAATTTTATGTCGCTGGCGGTGGTGTCCATCCTATTATGAACGGTATGGCAACAGCGGCTGATTGGATGTCTGCAGCGTCATTTATTTCGCTTGCTGGTATCGTCTCTTTTGTTGGTTATGACGGCTCTGTCTACCTGATGGGCTGGACCGGTGGCTACGTATTACTGGCGCTATGTATGGCACCTTATCTGCGTAAGTTTGGTAAGTTTACCGTACCTGACTTTATTGGCGACCGTTATTATTCTCAGACAGCGCGCACGGTGGCGGTGATCTGTGCCATCTTTATCTGTTTTACTTATATTGCAGGACAAATGCGTGGTGTAGGAGTAGTGTTCTCACGTTTCCTCGAGGTTGAGATTGAAACTGGAGTGTATATCGGTATGGGCGTGGTGTTTTTCTATGCCGTGCTCGGTGGCATGAAGGGGATCACTTATACACAGGTTGCACAATATTGCGTATTGATTTTCGCTTTTATGGTGCCTGCTATCTTTATCTCTATCATGATGACGGGACATATTTTGCCGCAAATTGGCTTTGGGGCCGAACTGATTGATGCCGCGGGCAATGGGACTGGGGTCTTTTTGCTTGAGAAACTCGATGGCCTCTCGGCGGAACTGGGTTTCTCCCAGTATACAGAGGGCTCTAAGAGCATGATTGATGTGTTCTTTATCACTGGAGCCTTGATGTTTGGGACGGCAGGTTTACCACACGTGATTGTTCGCTTCTTCACGGTACCAAAGGTGAAAGATGCTCGAGTGTCGGCTGGTTGGGCATTGGTGTTCATCGCCATTATGTATACCACGGTGCCTGCTTTGTCAGCGTTCTCTCGTGTAAATATGATTGAGACCATTAATGGTCCAGATGCTAGCGGTGTTGCTTATGAAACTGCGCCTGACTGGATTAAAAATTGGGAAAAAACCGGTTTGATTAGTTGGGATGATAAAAATGCCGATGGAAAGCTTTATTATGCCAATGGTGAGGCCAATGAAATGACGATTGACCGCGATATCATGGTACTCGCAACGCCTGAAATTGCTAATTTGCCTGCTTGGGTTATTGCATTGGTGGCTGCGGGAGGCATGGCTGCAGCGCTGTCGACAACAGCTGGTTTGCTATTGGTGATTTCAACGTCGGTTTCACATGATCTACTGAAGAAAAACTTGATGCCTGATATCTCTGATAAAAAAGAACTTATGTATGCCCGTGTAGCGGCTGGTTTAGGCATCGTTATGGCTGGCTACTTTGGTATTAATCCACCCGGTTTCGTGGCTGCGGTGGTCGCGATAGCCTTTGGTTTAGCAGCATCATCCTTGTTCCCTGCGATCATCATGGGGATCTTCTCTCGCACCATGAACAAAGAAGGTGCGGTCGCAGGTATGGTAACCGGTTTGCTGTTTAGTGCTGCGTATATTATTAACTTTAAGTTTATCAATCCTGCAGATAATAATCCTGAGCATTGGTTATTGGGTATTTCGCCAGAAGGGATTGGTATGCTTGGTATGATAGTAAACTTTACCGTGGCCTTTATTGTCAGCAGAGTGACGACAGCCGTACCCCAAGATGTGGTGGATATGGTTGAGTCGATTCGCTTCCCTAAAGGGTCTGGCGAGGCGCATGATCATTAATCAATCATGATCTTAAGTTAAGAAGGAGCGCTGAGCGCTCCTTTTTTATGACTCTGGTTGCGTAGCATGATGTGTGGAGGCATTAATCGATTAGCTACGGTGTCATTGGGAATAAACATGGATAAATGTATCGATTTGGCTGGCCATAAGTCGTATAGCAAGATGTGATGACTCAAGGTTATAGTGATATTTAGCGGTGGTTTTATGTTGAGCGAGTCAAGCACATACTGTATTTATATCCATCCAGTCATGATAATAAGCCGGTGTGCCTTACATCTATCATTCGCTCACTGCTTCATTTTATTATGATAACGAGTTAGAGGATCAATCGATCCTCACATTACTTGATGAGGTCGATTATGGATGCCAGTGAGTTACAACCCATCACCGATTTTTTGCGCCAGCTTCCGCCATTTGACACTTTGTCTGCCAGCACTTTAGCGCGCTGTTGCCGTACGTTGACCATAGGCTACTACAGTAAAGCCTCAACCTATGTGCCGTTAGATGAAAGCCATCCGCAGTTGTATATCGTCCGCAGTGGCGCATTTGAGGTGCACGGTGATGACGGTGACTTAATTGATAGGTTAGGTGATGGCGACTTTTTTGGTTTTCCCTCTTTACTGTCTGGCGAGAAAATAAGCAATAAAATTCAAATTCTTGAAGATGGTCTAGTCTATCATCTCGACCCCGATACTTTTAATCAACTACGCAGTGAAAGCCGTGAATTTGATCGCTTTTTTAATCGCGCCTTTGCTAAACGTTTACGTCACCAAAGCCGTTTCAAGGCTAAAGAATTAGGCTCCACCAGTCGGGTGAGTAGTTTGATGTCTAAACAGCCACTGACACTCGATATCAACGCCAGCGTGACCCAAGCGGCCTGCTTAATGCGCGATTCGCGGGTGTCGTCCTTGTTAGTTATCGACAATCATAAACTGGCCGGTATTTTAACCGACAGAGATTTACGTAATCGGGTTTTAGCGCTGGGGCATGATGGCCAATTGCCTGTGCATCAAGCCATGACCAGCCATCCCATAACCTTATCCTCAAGTGCCTTAGTGTTTGAGGCGATGTTACTGATGAGTCAGCATAATATTCATCATTTACCGATAGTGGATAACGAGTTACCCGTGGGCGTGGTCAGTAGCACAGATATTTTACGCGGACAAAGCTCGCAGCCTTTATTGTTGATTGGTGAAATTGAGCGACAAAACAGTTTGGATAGTCTCATCGCTGTCAGTAAACAGATCCCGCTGTTGTTGCAAAACCTCATCAGCGCTGATGCCAGAGCCGAAGAGATTGGTCGCGTACTCACGTCGGTAACCGATGCCCTTACTCGGCGACTGATCTTACTTAATCAGCAGATCTTGGGCCAAGCGCCTATGCCTTTTTGCTGGTTGGCCTTTGGCTCTCAGGGGCGGCAAGATCAGGTGGCGTGTTCAGATCAAGATAACGGTTTATTGTTAGCCCATGATATGGATGAACAGGCCAAGGGGTATTTTGATGCACTCACCAAAGCGGTATGTGCCGGCCTAGATAGCTGTGGTTATATCTATTGCCCTGGTGACATCATGGCGCAAAACCCTCAATGGCAAATGAGTTTAAAGCAGTGGCAAAATAAGTTTCATCATTGGGTCGATAGCCCAGAGCCTAAGGCGTTAATGCATGCCAGCATCTTTTTTGATATGCGCTGTGTTTATGGGCCACAGAGTTTATTTGACAGTCTGCAATCGCAGGTGCTGGCATCGACTAAAGACAATGACATTTTTTTAGCTGGGATGGCGGGTAACTCGCTACAAGTCTCTCCGCCGCTGGGTTTTTTTAAAAAATTTGTCTTAGAGCGTGATGGTCAAGAGGTTAAAGGAATCGATTTAAAGCATAAAGGCAGCGTCTTAATTAACGATATTGCCCGTGTTTATGCGCTCTCAGCGGGGATTAAAGAGGTTAATACTGCCAAGCGCATCCGCTTATTGATGGAGCAAAACATTATTAATCGTAAAGATGCGCTTAACCTTGCCGATGCTCATGAGTTTATCGCACATATTCGCTTATCAAACCAGGGTTATCAATTTACCCATAATCAGCAGCTTAGCAACTATTTGATGCCCCAAAACTTGTCATCACTGGTGCGCCATCAACTGCGTGATGCCTTTAAAGTGGTGCATGATGCGCAGGCAGGTTTGAAGCTTAAGTTTATGCGGAGTTTTTAAGGTGCTGCATCAGTCCATGCTTAAAAGTCGTTTATGTTGGCGCACGGCAACAACCAAGCATCCACAGTTTAAGGCCTATCAGCAGGTATTATTGGATAATTTAGGCAAAACTATCGATCAAGTGAGTCTAGTGGCCATCGATTTGGAAATGACTGGGCTGAACCCTGCTTGCGATCAAATCTTGAGTATTGGTGTCGTCCCGATTCAGCAGGGGCGGATTTTACTGCAACAGGCACAACATAAACTGGTGCAAATTGAGGGCAGTGTCGGTCAAAGCGCTACCATTCACGGAATATTAGATATGCATTTGCAGCAAGCCGTGCCGATAAAAACGGCGATGCAGTGGTTTTTAGATGCGACTCAAGGCAAGGTATTAGTGGCGCATCACTCGCCCTTGGATTTAGCCTTCTTACAGGTCGGGCTTGCTCAAGCTTTTGATGAACACATTAAGCTGATGGCAGTTGATACCTTGGCGCTGGAAAAAAAGCGCTTGCTGCGTCAGCATGAGGTATTACAAAAGGGGGCCTTGCGCTTGGGCGCTAGTCGAGCCCGTTATGGGTTACCCGTTTATGCGGCCCACAATGCGTTAATCGATGCGATTGCCTGTGGTGAATTATTATTAGCTCAGGTTGCGGCCATGGGCGGTCACAGGCTTAAAGTGAGTGAGCTGTTTTAGCGGCATTCTTGGTTACCGATGAGCGCTGTAATTACATTTTGCTAAATGCGGTCAGTATTGGGCGTGGGTTATAAAAGCGCTTTAATAAAAAACGTCGGTCAATGCCGACGTTTTATCTTTATCAAGGCGTGTGCGCCCTAGATTGTATGGCGATTAACCACAGAAATGCTTAACGGCTTTGGCGACCAGTTCGATGCCGGTTTTATCACAAGGCGGCAGTTCAGCATCAGATGGGTTAATTGGGGTGATACGATCGCCCCATTTAAACAACACGGCTGCCGAGGTTAGGCCAGCGCCAAAGGCACAAGATAAAATGGTTTGATTCGGTTTAATCATCCCTTTTTCCAGTGCGTCGCAGATAGCAATCGGAATGGTTGCCGCAGAGGTGTTACCGTAATTGGCAATGTTGACCACGGCTTTTTCTTTAGGGATCTTCATGCGGCTGATTAGGGTGTCAATAATGCGCTCATTGGCTTGGTGCGGAATGACCCAGTCGATATCATCTTTATCTACGCCACATTTTTCAAGCACTTGGGTACTGAGTTTGCCCATGCCAGCGATGGCACGCTTAAAAATTTCTTGGCCATTGAATTCGATATAGAAGTCCAATGACGATGCGCTAAAGCGATCCATGGCGGTGCCAAAACTAGTTTTAAGGATGTCGCGCGCTGCAGGATCGTTATTCAGTTCATAGCCTAAAATACCACCGGCTTGGTCGCTCGCTTCCACTACCACGGCGCCAGCGCCATCGCCAAACAATACCGCGGTATCACGGCGTGACCAATCAAGATAATAAGAGAGACGTTCGGCGCCAATCACCAGTACTCGCTTAGATTGACCACTCTTAATTTGTGAGCTGGCCAGACCAAGTCCATAGAGAAAACCACTGCAGGCGGCGTTGATATCAAAAGCGCCACAGCTTGCGCCAATATTGGCTTGTACCGTTGATGCAATATTAGGAATTAAGGTATCTGGACTCGCGGTAGCTAAGATAATTAAATCGATATCACTGCCTTCAAGCCCGGCTGCAGCCAATGCACGCTGGGCGGCAACCGATGCCAATTCCGATGTGTTGACATGGCTAATGTGTCGTTGGCTTATGCCAGTGCGAGGCTTAATCCATTCATCTGACGTATCGATAAAAGTCGCAAGATCATGGTTTGTAAGCGTGGCGGGGGGAACACATTTTCCCCAACCTGTAATGGTGGCGTACTGCATCTTATATTCTCTCAAAATAATAAAGGCAGAAGCACAGCTCTGCCTTATCGAACTAATCTAAATAAGCCTAGCAATAAGTTGATAAATCAACCGTGATCTAGTCGACTTGTTGTGCAAGCAGATGCTTAAATGTATCTGCTGCATCTAATGTGTGTTCCCTAAGTACAGAAACGGATTTTCTACATCTCTAGCGGCACAGCACGAGTAGGATGCTATGGGGCAGCTTTAGTGCTAGTGCCTGTCAATAACAACTGTAAATGAATATTGCGGTCGAGATTGGTGTTTACATCATAATAAAATCAAGCGTCCGGGCGATTATCGGCTTGATAGAAACAGGTATGAAACTGGCTATTGAGTTCACTCCTGCCACCAGAGATACGGTGTATATTGCTTGCTTGATCCAACGCAGTTTTACAGACAGATTCCGCTTACTGCGATATCTCCTGACTGCATGTTCTCTCTTAAGGTTCTCACTACACTTAGTTTGTATACTTTGTGAACACATAAGGCCAGCTCGGCTCATACTTGTCGTAATGTATATGCATGATAGTCGCTGAGCCGGATAAGATTACCGTTTATAACGCTATAAATAAAGGGAAACTGTGGTTTCGCTGTACATAAAATGACGCTTGTAAGCCAGTGTAAGCCGAGGTGATGTGTGTATGATTGGCCTATAATGGCGCATTAGGTTAACGGTAGTGTTTGAATTTATCGTTATGGTTTAGATAAGCTCACGGCAAACCCGTGGATCAATAGCAAAATAAGGCAGGTACATCATTTCCAGCGACATCATTATCATCAATTCAAAGCGGCAGCTTTTAGCAGATCAAGGCTCGACGTTGAGTCGGTTAGTCAATGAGGTAGCGCAGTGCCAGTTGTGCCGAGCGTATTTACCGTTGGATGCTCGGCCGATCATTCAGGCGGCGGCGCAGGCTAAAATTTTGATCGCAGGACAAGCGCCCGGCAGGGCGGCAAATGAGACCGGTGTGCCTTTTCATGATGCCAGTGGTGAGCGCTTACGTCAGTGGTTGGGTGTTAGTCGTGAGCAGTTTTATGATCAGCAGTTGTTTGCCATTTTACCTATGGCGTTTTGTTATCCTGGCAAAGGCAAAAGTGGCGATCTGCCGCCTAGGCCAGAATGCGCCGTAATGTGGCGACATAAACTATTAAGTCAGCTGACAGAGGTTAAGCTGACCCTAGTGATTGGTCAATATGCCCAAGCCTACCATTGCCCAACGCCTAAAGGCAGTGTTGCCTTAACCTTGACTCAGCGAGTCAGAAATAGCTGTACCGATCAAGATGAAGTATTGCCGTTGCCTCATCCTAGCCCGCTCAATAACCGCTGGTTAAAGGCCAATCCATGGTTTGAAATTGAAGTCTTACCTTCGCTAAAACAGCGGGTTGCTGAAATTATTGCTGACTAATTTGAACTCAGGTTTACCAACAAGATAACTTTCACTGTGGAACATGAGTTTAAAACCCTAGTCAATAAGATAATTTTATTCATTTTGTATTCATTATAGAGATAGAGCGGTGCATTTTAGTGATTGTGGTGTGATAATAGTGTCCATTAAATTGTGTTGTTCTGATTTGGGGTATTTCCTGTGAATCCTGCTGTGTTCCTAGATAGAGATGGTGTCATCAATATTGACCATGGTTATGTACATCAAGTGGATGATTTTGAATATATTGACGGTGTATTCGAGGCGTGTGCCGAATTAAAGCAGATGGGCTATAAACTGGCTGTAGTCACCAATCAGTCAGGCATCGCCCGTGGACGCTATAGCGAAGAGCAATTTCACCGTTTAACCGAATGGATGGATTGGAACTTTGCCGATAAAGGCGTTGAGTTAGATGGCATCTATTACTGTCCGCATCATAGTGATAAAGGCATTGGTGAATACAAAATCGATTGTGACTGCCGTAAACCCAAGCCGGGAATGCTCAATAGTGCGGCGCAGTTTTTAGCGATCGACCTGTCAACATCGGTCATGGTTGGCGACAAGCGTGATGATATGTTAGCAGCTGAAGCAGCCGGTGTCCCAACACGTATCCTAGTTCGTACCGGTAAAGAGGTGACTGATGAGGCCATTGCCGCTGCGACCGTGGTTCTCGATTCAATCGCCGATGTGCCTAAGTACCTACGTACTTTGGCAGCGGGTTAACGGAGACGCTCATTCCAAAGTGAACTCTGCCACGCATTATTTAGCTTAATCGTGAACAATAGCGTTGACTGCCGCCTAAAGATTATGTGGTGGTTAGCGCGATAATGGAACATCTTGTCCCTTGACATACTGTGCGTGATCAGTGTTGACAGCCCTGTTTTTGCTTAGCTGTAGCTTAAATGAAGGGCTGCATGCGCTGCGTGGTGTACCAATAAAATCTGCTTGATAGTGCAAGCATAATGAATCGAGCATCGTTTCCCAAGGCGCATTCCCCGAATAATCGCTGAGGTTATGCCAGCGCTTGTTTGCCGTATCCACTAAGATAAGCCGTTCATCTTTAGGCAGCATAACCAGTTGCCAGTGCTCGGCATACACTGAGCGTTGCTTTAATTGGATATTATTGTAATAGGACTCAGGTTTCATTACCGCTCGTCCATCATCCCTTATCTCGTAATGGGATGCGGTTTCTGACATCACCTTTTTATTATCGATAAAGCTGGTATTAATTGAACGCACTGGCAGTGACGATTCGACAAATATATGTCTGTTATTACTAAAGCTCAGCTCCTGTGGCAGTTCTTCGCCATCGAATATCATGTCTTCATCTATCGATGCTCTAGAGGCGGTATGGGTGAGTTCTGACATTATTGTTGGTGCTAGGTCAATCAATGAAAATAAACCCTCTACTTTGCCAGCAGGGTTTATCGGTTTACCATCTCGATACCTTAATGAAGCGAGCACCACCTGCGATTGTTCCTGAGATAGAATGTTTGTGCCATGTCCCCATGCGGCGACATTGAGTGCTGTTGGAACAATAGCAGGGTCTGTTTGTACCAAACTATCAGCGGCAACGAGCTTATCTTGACTCAATAAAAAGCCTTCACCGTGATCCGATAACAGGTAGACCACAGCGTTGTCTAGTAGGCCGCCTTGGCGCAATTTGCCGATAAAGTCGGCAATCTGTACATCAACTTTTTTAATCATTTCGCTGTACATATAGTGATTGTAATTACCATCCCAACGTGATTTATCCAGCTCGATAAAATCCTTTGAGGTGAAAGGCCAATGTAATTGACAAAAATGTACCGCTAAAAAATTAGGTTTATCGACCGACAAACTCTGAAGAACCTCATGATTAAACAGCAAAGGATCGTAAGTTTTCCCATAGGCGCGATTGATATAGAGATAGGGAAATAACTTGCGCGATAGCGGAGCATTAATCATTAAGTTAACCAAGGGGAGATCAGCTACATTCGAGATAACTGCATCGGCAGCCCCTACTTTGGGGCCAACAACGCGATCGAAGCCATAACTAGCATCGATTTGATTGAAGCGGCGCTCATCGATGGCATAGGTGGTCTGATAGCCACTGGCAGAAAGCTGCTTTAATATGGGAAACGGTTTTTCGACGAATTCTGGCGGTGCAAGGTTAAACCTAGCGCCGTTATTAATGGGGTATAAGCCTGATAAAATCCCCATCCACGCTACATAAGTACGACCTTGCGGCGTATAGGTTTGATTATAAATCAATGATTGCGACAATAACTGATTCAGTGTTGGTGCAAGCGATCTATCGGCGCCGCGATAAGCAAGGTGATCTGGACGTAAACCATCAATACCGATAATAAAAATATTAGGCTGATCGTGACTCTTGGGGAGCGTCGGTGTGCTTGTGTTGCTGCTAAAAAGATAAACAGGCACCAAGCTAAACACCAATAGGCTAATGGTGAATAGAATGCTTAGTCCTCTTTTCTTACTAGCGATGGTGTCCATCAAAGCATAAACAAGATTCGCTAACAGTAATAGCGCTAAAGTCGCTACTGCTATACCGCTTGCCAGCGGCGTGCCACGAAAAAAACCCAGTAACGATGTCGGATAAAAATAGGCATTTGCTGACAGCACAAAAATGCAGTGCACTAGTAACAGCACCAACCAAATTTGTGTTTTGACATTATCATTAGAGCAGGTAGCAAACCATGGGCGGCAGGAAAGGGTGATCACCAAAGCCCAACCTATATGCAGTACCAAGACCATTAGCGCAAAATAGATCAGGTCTAACACCAAACCACTACTCACTAAGTGCTCATCTTCGATATGAGTCATAGCATTGGCAATTGAAAAGACAGAGTAATACTGGATTAGCTGTTTATAGTTAATCGCAATAACAATAAACAACACCAGCAAGGCAAACGTTCTGAAAAAGGTGCGCGCAAGTGTGACAGTGCTTGCTGGGGTAATGTTATGTTTTATTGTATTAGGCATAGTCTCTCAATCATATCTTGCTATGAGGGTTTAAATACCTCGGCTTTTACTTTAGTTTGTCGAGTTCAATAGCGCCATCGATAGGCTGCTGTGTATTTAGCTTTAGGTCCTGTGTCGAGTTCGATGCTGCGCGCGCAATCTTGCGACTCGTTGGTGGGGTCGCGCTGTCAGTGTCAAGCCTATCTACAGTTGACTCGTTTATCTGAGTGGCCATATTGACTTGAAAGTCATCGAAATTAGCCAATAAAGTATCTTCATTACCCGATGGCCAATCACCCAGTAATAGATAACGCTCTGCTAATGTCTTACCCGATTCAGTGTCGGACTTTAAGGCTAGATGCGTTTTTACCCCTCTCCAGGCTGGGTAGATAATGGTCAGTAATAATAGGCTTATTAGCACGATTAATATCACTTGCAGTCGCTGCGGCTGAGTTAATTTTATATTGTTCATGCTTAATAATTATCCTGCACTCTTTACATAGGTAACATAGGTAACATAGGTAATAGCTGCATATAGGCAATCGCTACGGCACTGCATTTATGTCGCTGTGATTAATCTGATATTTCAAGTATAGATGACTCATTAATCTCTGATGTCAGTCGCGCTGTTTAGCATACGTAAGCTTGACAAAACTAGCGGCTTTATCCTATTCACTTATCT
Source organism: Shewanella sp. 492 (assembly GCF_059338445.1). Classification (NCBI taxonomy): domain Bacteria; kingdom Pseudomonadati; phylum Pseudomonadota; class Gammaproteobacteria; order Alteromonadales; family Shewanellaceae; genus Shewanella; species Shewanella sp. 492. The sequence continues at coordinate 2,352,377 of NZ_CM181702.1, read as the reverse complement.
AAAAAAGGTCATACAACAAACAATAGTCCCTAATCATCTTGTTTAAAAGTGATGTATGAGCTAAACCTGAGCTAATGACTACACTTAAGTGGACCTTGGCATCATTTCATTAAGGTGGCTTATTATTAAACTTTGACCGTGATAAACGCCTCTATGATTCGATTTTATACTTTGAACTCTAATCGTGACTGGCAGCAGTACTCAATGTTGTTAGGTGGGTGCTAGGTATATATGAACTCAGATAAATGGATGATATCGACAACATGAAACCTTATTTACTCAGCGAACGATTACTCGCATTTACCTGTGTTTTGCTCTACCTCATCGGCCTGCCAGCGTTGGTGACGGCTGAACCAGTCTTACAGACAGCGCAGCTTAATCAGCCAGTGAAACATGAGCCGGCGTTTATTTGGCTCAATGAGCAAGGCCCGAAGCCAATTACGCTCGATATGCTCTCACTCGCGCAAGACCTAGGCTTTTGGCAGCCAACAAACGAGCCATTGGCTGGCGCTTATACTCCAGCTTCTAATGCGGTAGATGACCGCTATTCACAACTATTTATCGATATGATCCAAACCATAAGGCTAGGACAGGGCAATGCAGCGCTGTTGAGTGTGGAACAATTACGCCGCGCCGCACAAGCTCAGCGGTTACATAACCTGCTCGATAGCATGTTACCCGAACATAAACAGGTGCAATTGTTACGCGAGCAAATTAGGCACTATCAACAACTTGAACGATATGTATGGCCATCAATTTCGCCCATGTCATACCGTTTTGGACAAAGATCGCCCGAAATAGCCAAATTGCGCTGGATGCTGACTCAATTAGGTGACTTACCAGCTAAGGCGCCTAACAATTATCGTGATGCGATTTATGATCCTGTCCTCGTTAGCGCCATCAAGCATTTTCAACTAAGGCACGGATTAACTCAAAGCGGAGAACTCGATAACGCGACGCTGCAAGCCTTACATATATCACCATCGCAGCGAATTTTGCACCTGCGCCAAGCCTTATTTCGCTGGTTTGCGTTACCCACGCAACTGCCGCAACGCTACCTGTGGGTCAATATTCCGGCCTACCAATTACAGATCATGGAAAATGACACCAGCGTATTGAATATGCGAGTGATTGTCGGCAAACCCGCCACGCCGACGCCACAAATGGTGACCACACTTACGCTAGTGACATTGAACCCGACCTGGACCCCGCCCAGAAGTATTGTTTATGGAGAGTTATTGCCTAAAAATGGCCGCTCGCCAGGGTATCTGGCTGCCCATGGGTTTGAGCTGCGTAAAGTCAGTCAAGGTCATTCTTCAGTGATACCATTGGCAAACCAATCGTCTAAGCAAGTTGCCGCTCTACTGAGCGAGTATCAACTCGTGCAGCAACCCGGCGCTAATAATTCATTGGGGCGCTATCGATTTTCTATTCCAAATAATGAAGCGATTTATCTGCATGACACCCCGATTAAGTCGCTGTTTACCCATCAAGACCGCGCCTTGAGCCATGGTTGTGTGCGTTTGGAACAAGCTGATGCCTTAGTTAACTATCTATTAAATCAGCATATTAAGCAGTTGCCCGCGGTTATTAAAGATGCGTTAACACAACCATCGCCGCGTTATATTAAGTTAGCAGAACCGTTGCCCGTATTAATGACCTATTTAACCACTTGGATAGATACGAATGGAGTGGTGCAGTTTCGCCCCGATATTTACCAGTTAAACCCCCCCTTAAGGCGAATAGAGGACAGCCTAGCGATTAGGCGCTAGCCCGTCACTCCTAGCTTTTCACTTATAGCTCGTCACTTATAGCCCGCTCAAGCATCGCCTATGATGTATTTCTTATGACTCGGTTAATCTAGGTTAATAACGGCTAAAGGATAACGGCGCTGAAGTCGTTAGCTGTGTATTGCGTTATAGCATTAGCCTAGTCATTTTCGCTGTCTTGGAGGTGCCTTACTGTCGCCCAATAAAGCTGTCACATAACAATGCAACATCAAGCCTTATGCTTCCTTTTACGACAACATTCTTGCTACTACTTGCTATTAAGCGTCTTGCCTAAACTCATTGTATTGGAAATATAATGTTGCCATAAAGCGCAATAGCCTTGCGGTAATTATTTATTTTTTATTTTTAAGCTGTGTATTGTAAAAACTTTGCTACCTTTAAATGTAACAGCAATGTGAAATGGTGCGATTTTACCTCCAATTGCTGCACAGCAGGCTAGGTCGCGAGCGTTAGGGCTTGTACCTGCCATTATCAACGATTGGCAATAGTAACCAATGCTCGACAACAAATAATGGCACCGTTGAATACAAGGAAAACGAGATGGTGAAGCAGAAAGTGAGTTATGAAAGTGAGCTAGATGAGCATAAGCAAGTTTACGTATCGCGTCATGATATCACTCAGTATCTCGGCACTCAGTATCTCGACAGTATGCCCTTTAGGTCGTTAGTCGTTAGGAGAAAATTATGAACCTTACTAACATATTGAAAGATTTTATTGAAGATGAAAGTGGCTTAACGGCAGTGGAGTATGCCATCGCCGGTGGCTTGGTGGTCGGCGGTATGATTGCTGCGTTTAACCTATTAGGTGATAACGCAACGAGTAAAATTAACTGTTTAGCGGGTGCAGTTGAGGGCGCGAGTGCCGATTGTACGACAGCTGCAGGCTCTTAAGATAACTAACTTAGTATGGATTGCCTAGTTTGCCCTACAAGCTAGGCTTTCATAATACTTATTTTGTGCCTATTTAAAGAGATCCTATCTCGATGACAGATGCCCAGTTAGTGCTTCAAATTACGTTGGCAGCGCTGTTTTTTATCATCGCCATCGCTACCGACTTAAGATCGCAACGCATTCCTAATGCCTTGTCACTGGCAGCGATTTTCTGTGGTTTTGTCATCAACGGATATTATGCGCAGCTTAGTGGCTTGCTGTTAGCTAGCTTTGGTTTTGCCCTGGCATTTATCATCTTGTTTCCGGTATTTGTGATTCGGGTTCTCGGCGCTGGCGACATTAAGTTAATGATGGGGATTGGCGCCTTAATGGGGCCAGAATTATTAGCCTGGAGCCTGTTATATGGCGTTGCAGCAGGCAGTGTCACCAGCTTGATACTTGTGGTGTGGCGCACCGGTTTTAGTGGTGTAGTCAACACGCTTAAGCGTTATTGGGACTGCATTTACTGCAAAACCTATTTCAAACCTGAGTCTGGCGAAGCAGCGGGACAAAAAGTGCCCTATGCTCCCGCATTGGCCATTGGCTGGCTGGTGGCTTGCAGCATCAACTATGATTTACCCAGTATTTATTTGCAGTTAAGCCATTCTTTAGCGGGGGCGTAATATGTTGCGAGCGGATGTGGACCATAATGCGACAGTTGAGCCATTGTCTAAGCCATTGTCGCAACATACAGAGTTGCAACAGACTGAACCTCAAAATGTTGTAGACGTTAGTCAATTAGCGCCTAAGCCTATTACCTTAGACGCCACAGGGCTTTCAGAGTCCTTATTGTTAGATCTCTTGGTAAAACATATATTTAGCGCAGGAGTGCTCACCAAAGAGTTGATGGTTGCTAAAATGGGTATAACTGGGGGGATTTTACAATACCTGCTCGATACCGCCAAAAAGTTAGGTTGGGTTGAAAACCGTCAGACTACAGCAGATGGTCAGATGCGCTATGCCTTGAGTCATACGGGTGAGATACATGCTAAGTTGGTTTTTAGCCGCAGCGGTTATCTCGGTCTCGCTCCCGTGCCGCTTAAACAATATATTCCCATCTGTAAGCAGCAATCGAGCCGAGCTCGCCCCATCACCTATGAGATGCTCGAACAAGGCCTTAAGGCGCTCGTGTTACCCCAAGATCTGCTTTATAAAATCGGGCCTGCCATGAATTCCAGTCGGCCAGTATTGATCTATGGCCCACCGGGCACAGGTAAAAGTTACCTGTGTCGTCACCTTAATCTTACTTTAGGCGATGCGGTACTTATTCCCTATGCGATTGCCATAGGGAATGAAATCATACAAGTTTTTGACCCTGAGTTGCATCATCGCACAGAAGTGGAGGCGATAAAGAACCCTTTAGACTTAGGCAGCGGTCACGATCCAAGATGGATCAAGTGTCAACGCCCTCTGAGGATCACCGGCGGTGAGCTTACTGCTGAAATGTTAGAAGTACAGTTTGATACTCACAGCCGCACCTATATGGCCCCGCTGCAGCTCAAAGCCAATAATGGCATTTTATTGCTCGATGATTTAGGTCGGCAACGTATCAGCGCCAAACAGCTTTTTAACCGTTGGATTATTCCGATGGAAGAGCATAGAGACTTTTTAAATTTACAGTCGGGCGAACATTTTGAGATCCCATTCGAGCTGATTCTACTCTTCTCTACTAACCTAGATCCTAAAGAATTAGTCGATGAAGCATTTCTTCGACGACTCGGGTACAAGATCCATTTTGAGGCATTAGATGCACAGCTTTACCGTAAAATTTGGTTTCGGGTGTGTGATGAGCTTGGGCTGAGTTGCAGTGAAGAGACGTTTTTGCATTTGATTAACCAATACCATCAAAAATTCGCTAAGCCACTGATCCCTTGTTATCCACGTGACTTACTCGGGATCATGTCTGATCAGATCTGTTTTATGAAACTTAAACCAGAGGTAACACCATCACTCATTGACTCTGCTTGGTCCATCTATTTTGTTGAATAATGAAAATAAAGATATGTTTTAGTTAACATTTTAGTTAACAACGGGAGTTCACTATGAATAACAAAACGATTCTTTTTGTCGTCTTGTCGCTGATATTTGGTGTGATGGCGGTTTTCCTCGCTCAAAATTGGCTCGAGTCTAACAGCAGTGTTGCTAATGTGGCTGATACCACCAGTGTTGTCACTGTCTCTAGCCTAGTGCCTATGGGCACCATTATCGATCGTAAACATTTAGTCTTAACGCCCGTGCCCGAAGGTATAGTACCTCAAGGCTCGGTGACAAAGTTTGAAGATGCCGAAGGTAAAGTCGTTAATCAAAAACTCTATCCTGGTGAAATATTACGCCAAGAAAAACTCACTAACAAAGGTGAAGGCAGCACACTAGCTAGCCTTATTCAACCTAACATGCGTGCGGTTACCATCAGGGTAAATGATGTGGTTGGCGTAGCGGGTTTCTTATTGCCCGGAAACCGAGTGGATGTGATTAACCTCTTTAAAGAGGGCGATTATAAAACTGATGTAGTGCTCTCTAACGTAAAAATTCTGGCTATCGATCAACGAGCGTCGAATGATGAAAATAAACCCATGCTGGTTCGTGCAGTTACCTTAGAGCTGAGCATGGATCAAGCCGAGCAGTTGTTGGTTGCTAAAGGACGTGGCTCATTGCAGTTAGCCTTAAGAAACCCCAATGATGATGCACAGGTTGAAGTGGCTCTGCTCAATCAAGAGAAAGTCGTGCAGCTCGAGCCGATAAAACCACTTGTAGAGACACAGCCGTCAGCCACTGTTAAGCCTGCCATGCCAACGGAGAAAGTGGTTTATGCTCAGTCTAATGCTAAAGCGAAAGTCCTGATATTGAAGGGAATGAAAGAGCAAGAAGTTAAGGTGAATGACTAATATTTAATACAACCAAAAGGTTGAAAAGGAGTGGACTATGCTGCGTTCGACTGGCAAAACTTGGGAGCTAGGATGCGTGTTCTTGGTATTCATTTCGGCCTTGATACATCTACCAGTCATGGCAGGTGGGCCATTTGAGGGGGCAAAAGAGCTAAAGCAGATCCCTATTTTTAAGTCTCGTGTTTTACAACTACCTAAATCAGTACATAGAGTCTCTGTCGGCAACCCTGATATCGCTGATATCAAGCTATTGCCCAAAAACAACCTATATATATTAGGCAAAAAGCTGGGTAGTACCAATGTGATGATTTGGGATGAAAATGAAATATTAACCAGTGTCATGGATATAGAAGTGACCCATGATTTAAATGGTTTAAAACTGCGTTTACATGAGTTTTTACCCACTGAAAATCTGGCGGTGCAAACCTCTCAGGGGCAACTATTGTTAAGTGGTCAAGCCTCTAATTTACAAAAAATGAATACCGCCGTCGAGTTAGCTCAGGCTTATGTGGATTCATCGCCTACAGTGGGCAAACCCAAAAGTACCGTGCTAAATATGATGACCATTGGAGGCGGGCATCAAGTCATGTTAGAGGTAGTAGTGGCAGAAGTTCAACGTGAAATTGCGCGTCAATTTGATTCTAAGTTTTTGATATTTAATCAAGGATCAAACCTTTCTGGCGGTGTCGTCGGTGGCGGTGGTGGGTTTGTTGACTCCGCTATCGGCGGGATTAGTAGTAAAGGTTTTTTTGCTCAGTATATTAATCAAGATTTATTAATGAACTTTGCCCTTGATGTGGCTAAACAAAATGGATTGGCCAAAGTGTTAGCCGAGCCAAATGTTACCGCCATGAGTGGTCAAACGGCTGAATTTTTATCTGGTGGTGAATTCCCCATTCCAGTTCCAGATACCAATGGCAGTACTACCATTCAATATCGTGATTTTGGTGTTGGGGTGAAATTTCTCCCTACAGTATTAGATTCTGGCCAGATAAACTTAAATTTAAACGTAGTCGTGAGCGAAGTGAGTAATGCCAATTCTGTGTCGTTATCTGGCAATAATACGAGTGCAGTATTGGTGGTCCCCTCTTTGGTTAAACGCAGTACCGCCACAACGGTTGAGTTAGCCGATGGCCAAACGATTGCGATAAGCGGCTTGATCAGTGATAACTTGCGAGAAAATATCGATAAGGTACCGGGTCTTGGCGATGTTCCAGTATTAGGGCAGCTCTTTTCCAGTAAGAGTTTTCGGAGTGGTCAAACCGAGTTAGTGATTTTAGTGACGCCTCGCCTTGTAAGACCTTTCAATAAAAAAGATATCACTTTGCCTACTGATGGATTTGTTGCCCCCTCTGATGTTGAGTTTTATTTGCTAGGTAAGAGCTCGACCAAAGAGCGCCCTGAGGATAAAACCCAGACGCCATACGAGCCCGTGATGTCTAATGTCAACATTGAAAATAGTGGTACTCAACAAAAATATGGGCATTCACTGTAGATTGGAGTGTTAAGTATGAGTCATTTTAATATCAGAGCCAGTGTGGTGCACAAGTGGGCCGTGGTCTTACTCAGTTTGTTTTTATCTGCTTGTGCCAATGAACATAATTTCGAGATGGGAGAGAGCTATCAACAGGTTAAAAATGTTCAAATTCTCGATCCTGAGGCATCAGTGCGTAACGATGGCTTAGTCTTAAGTCTCGAGGGTAACTATGGCCGTAAAGTGATCTTGAAGTACCGAGATAGTAATGAAGCTCCTATTAAGGCGAAAGAGCTTAGCTCGTCGACTATATTGGAACAATGATGATGAAAAGCTTGAAAATATGTATCACCACAAGTCGCGATTCAATATCGAATCTCGACTCAGGCCGTCAACGCGGTGCAATTTTAGTGATGTTTACCATAGGATTATTTTCGTTACTTGCAGTGGCGGCTTTGGCGCTTGATGGTGGTCATATGTTACTCAGTAAAAGTCGCTTGCAAAATGCAGTTGATGCATCAGCCTTGCATGCGGCTAAAGTGCTCGATAATGGAGCCACATTAGCCGAAGCTAGGCAGGCTGCGGTGAGTATGTTGACTCAAAATCTTGCATTTAAAGAAAATAATGAACTCGAAACTAACATCAGTTTTACGCCTGCTGATTACAGCACCAATTCTGTAACCAGTCACATATCAGTTGAATTTTCCGCCTTACCCGATCCATTTATTCCAGTCGCAATTGAGGGCAGTGAGTATGTTCGAGTAAAAGTTGAAAATGTCGGTTTAGATAATTTTCTTGCCCAGCTGTTGAACTTTAACAAACGTGTTAGGGCTTCAGCCGTTGCTGGGCGCAGTACCGATATCACCTGTAATAATAAACTTGTGCCGTTACTGGTATGTGCAGTCAATGATGATCCTGACTATACGGTAACTGACGCCAGTGGTCAGCAGGTCGCAGCCCCCTTTGGCATAGTGACTAACAGCCTGTACGCCATGAAGTCGGGATCGGGACAAGCTAATGCGCCCGCAATAGGCCCGGGTAATTTTCAGTTGCTGGCACTAGAGGGTACGGGGGCGGATATTTTACGAACGGCATTGGCAGGGGGGTATTCAACTGATACTTGTGTTGGAGCGGGGGATTTGGTGCCAACTAAGACAGGTAATAATGTTGGTCCCGTTGCTCAAGGGCTTAACACCCGTTTTGGTCAGTGGCAAGGCGGTGGGTTGGATCCTGCTGACCATCCAAGGGATCGCAATATATGCCAAGGAGTGCGCATCACGATTGATAATGATGGCAATATAGAAAACCCCAATGCGGACTACTATAGCTATGCCGATTATTTAGCCGATAGTAATACGGGGAATTGTATCGATGATACTATCGAGCCTAATAGCCGTAGAGAGATGCCTGTGGTTATTGGTTTGTGTGATGGGATTAGCAACGGACAGACAGATATCGAGGTAAAAACCACAGGCTGTTTTTTCTTAGTGCAAGATGTTGATCAAGGTGGACAAGAGTCTTTTGTGGTGGGGGAGTTTGTTACCGAGTGTCCCGGCACTGGGAGTGCATCGGTTGATCCTGATTTTGTCAGTAACAACCACACCATAGTGCTGTATAAAGATCCTGATAGTCCAGACTCTTAGGAGAACGCTATGAACTATTCGTTACAAAAGGGCATCGCGGCAGTAGAGATGACCATTCTATTGCCCTTTATGTTACTGCTGGTGTTTGCAACGGGTGAGTTGGGCCGTTTTATATTTCAATATAATACCCTGACGAAATTAGTTCGCGATGCTGGTGTCTATTTAGGCGCTCATGCCGATACCCGACAAACCACATTGCTGCCTTCACCGTTTATTGATGAGGAGTGTGGTTATTGTATTTCAGAAACCAAAAACTTACTTATTTATGGCAATGTGAGTGGAGGGCAAAGCCCATTATTAAAAGGATTAAGCCCGGCTGATATTACTATTAGTGAGTCACCAGTAGGCAGTCGTCGGTTAGTTATTTCTGTGTCCTACAATTGGCAACCTTTATTTGGCGAAAAACTAACCACATTTGGTTTGGGCGATGAGATTGATCTTAGTTTTAACTTGAATACTCACTACGCGGTAACCGCATTATGAAGCCGCAAAAGGGAGTCTATACGGTTGAGTTCGCTATTGTTGCTGGCGTTTTTTTTATTTTGTTATTTAGTGCAATAGAAGTTGGCAGACTCATATACACCTATAATGTATTGCAAGAAGCATCTCGCCGTGCGGCCAGATTAGCTATCGTCTGTCAAACGAGCACCAATATCGACAGCTTAGCCCTGTTTAATGGCGCAAATTTAGTGCCTAACTTGACGGCAGACAACCTAGACATTAGCTATCTTGATCGTGGTGGTTTAGCGGCAACAGGAGCCGATATCGAACTTGTCAAAGCAGAAATTAAAAATTATCAGCATGAATTTTGGGTACCAGGTTTACGCATGACGTTAAACTCGCCTGTCTTTACAACTACCCTACCGAGGGAGAGTTTAGGGGTTTTCCCCGGAGGAGCAACTGTCTGTCAATAATAAACGGTCTGTCAATAATAATAGTTTATTGTTTAACATTAACGACTATAGTAATGATAGGGTCAGTTGTTGTCATTCAAGGTTGATTATATGGAAAAACCATTAAAATTGTTTACTACAGAATCGAGTGATGCGTTAAATTTGGAGGAGAAAATGGATTTTTATATGCCTTCTCCACTCAATGTCTTGTTGATCGATGTGAAAAAAGAGTTTTTACCCCAAATTGAGGCTAATTTAACGCAATGTGTCAATTTACATTGGGAAAAGACGGCAGATTTAACTGGAAGTAAAAATACCGATGTTTCAGGTAAGTCGTTTAACTTAATTTTATTGGTGATCCCAAATGAAGAGGTATTAGCTCAACAAGCCTTAGCATGCGCTGCTAGTTATAAATCAGAGGTGATTATTCTTGGGAGAGATACGCCACAAAAAGTATTACGGCATGCATTTCAATATGGAGTAAGTGATTTTATTCCTCTGGATGCACCCGATATTGAATTGATCACCGCGCTTAAAAATATTGCACAGCAGTTAAACACTAAGGCTGATCTTGCGCCTGTATTAGCCGTGGTTAACGGTAAGGGGGGGTCTGGTGCAAGTTTTATTGCATCAAGTCTGGCCGCCATCGCCGCTGAGCGTGGTGATATGGATGTGGCTTTGTTAGATACCGATTTACATCATGGTGCGTTGGCTCATATTTTAGGGGTTGAACCCAATTATTACCTTGTTGATGCTTTACAGGCGTTAGATGAGCTAGATGAGGTGGCATTGCGTAGTGCAATGATATCGAAAGGCAAGTTACATTTGCTAGCGGCGGCTCCTTTTTCATTATTGAACTTACACCATGATATTAAGTTGGAAAATATATATGACTTATTATGGAAATGTCGTCAATATAATGATCAGGTTATTTTGGATTACTCTCGTGGTCCAGAGTATTGGAATATAGAGTTACTTCGTAATGCCGATATTTTAGTGGTGGCACAACAAAATTTAATCATCATTCGAGAGGTGAAGGCGCTTATTCAACAATTGATTAATCATTTGGGCATTACCAAGGATAGGATCCATATATTAGTTAATCGATATGATAAGTCAGATACTCAAATAAAATTAAATGATATTAAGCAGGCAGTCGGTATCGACTCTGTGTTTGTTGTAGAGAATGATTATAATTTAGCGAGCCAGTGTGAGGATTTAGGTAAGCCCATTACTGAAATAGCTAAAAAACAACGAATGTATCTTGACTTACTAGAGTTAACACAACAATTAATTCCTGCTAAAGGCAGTGAAGCAAAGCAAGCGAAAGGTTTTTGGGCGCGTTTATTGGGGCATTAGTTGAGGCATCAGATTATGGATAATATGAGTTTGGCTGGTAAAGATAGTTATCAACCCCTGAGTGTTGAAGAGCAACAGCTCAAGATCAAACTGTATGATAAATTACTCAGCGTGATGGATCTTTCATTGATTGAAACTGTTTCAGCAGACCAAGCTCGTGGTCAAATAAGTGAAATATGCGAACGGCTTATTAATGAACTGCATGTTCCAATTAATCTAGCCTCTAGAAAAAGATTAATAAAACTCATAATAGATGAAGTGTTAGGCTTAGGGCCATTAGAGACCTTATTGGCGGATCCGACGATCTCTGACATTTTGGTCAACTCTTTTGATAGGGTTTATGTCGAGCGTCGAGGTAAATTAGAACCCGTAAATATTAAGTTTCATAGCAATGCCCACCTGCTCAATATAATTGACCGTATTGTTTCTAGTGTCGGACGCCGTATTGATGAGTCCTCTCCTATGGTTGATGCTCGATTAGCTGATGGCTCTAGGGTCAATGCGATTATTCCTCCTTTAGCCTTAGATGGCCCTTCGCTCTCTATTCGACGCTTTTCTGTCGATAAATTGACCGCAAAAGAGTTGATCGAATATGGCTCGATCACTGCAGAAATGGTTGAACTGCTCCAAGGCGCGGTTAAAGGCAAGTTAAATGTATTGGTATCAGGCGGAACCGGTAGTGGTAAAACAACCTTACTTAATATGCTGTCTGGCTATATTCCCTCTAATGAGCGTATTGTGACGATTGAAGATTCAGCTGAACTCCAATTACAACAGCCCCATACCGTTAGGTTAGAGACTCGTCCACAAAATATTGAAGGTCGTGGTGAGGTGACTCAGCGAGATCTCGTCAAAAACTGTTTGCGAATGCGACCAGATAGAATCGTTGTGGGAGAGGTCCGTGGTGGTGAAGCATTAGATATGCTTACAGCGATGAATACTGGTCATGAAGGATCGCTCACAACATTGCACGCCAACAGCCCTCGAGATGCACTCGGCAGATTAGAATACATGGTCTGTATGGCTGGATTTGATATGCCAGTGAGTAATATTAGAACTCAAATTGCTTCAGCGATAGATTTGGTGGTTCAGCTTGAACGCCAAGAAGATGGACGCAGGCGCGTAATTAGTATTCAGGAAATTAACGGTATGGAAGGGGATATCATTACCATGTCGGAGATATTCCGTTTTACCCGCGAAGGTATCGATGAACAAGGTCAAATTAAGGGGCGTTTTGAGGCAACTGGCGTAATACCAGGTTTTCATTCTAAACTCAAACAACATGGCATCGATTTACCATATCAATTATTTAATTGTGGTGATCCTTTCGCTAAGTTCTAGGAGCTTTATCTATGCCTTCCAATGAAATGATATTTTTAGGGTTAATATTCATCGCTGTTATTTTTCTTTCTCAAGCCCTGTTTTTACCCGTATACAGTCCACAGCGTGCTAACACAGCACAGGTTCGTAAACGCTTACAGAAGTTATCGCAAGAATCGGGTGATGGTGTACTTGAAACATCGTTACTGAGGAAAAACCGATTAAGTAAAGTGGGCGCAATAGGTCGAGCATTAGAGCATATAGGTTTTATAGAAGATTTAAGTTATCGACTTGAACTGGCTGATTACCGTTTGTTAGGTCACCAATTCTTGCTGTTGACACTAGCTATAGCCAGTTTGGTAGGAGTGGCGAGCTGGTGGTATATGCGCGAACCATTAATGACTCTGTTTGCTATTTTGATGGTTTTCATGTTGTTCTTTTTTAAGCTCAATAGGGATACAGCTAAAAGGATGGATGCAATTGAAGCCAGCTTTCCCGATGCGCTTGATGTGTTAAGACGAGCCTTACAAGCTGGTTATTCTTTTTCTGATGCCATTAAGTTAGTGACTGAAGAGATGGATGGTCCATTGGCTAAAGAATTCAGCCTAATGTTCGCAAATATCAATTACAGTAAAGATACTAAAAGAGCTATTCTCGGATTTATTGAACGTGTACCAAGTGTGTCTGCAATGGCATTTTCAAGCGCGATTATGGTACAGAAAGAAACGGGTGGTAATTTAGCGGAAAATATCGATAACTTGTCAAAAGTTATCCGTAAACGTTTTATGTTTCGACGTCGAGTGAGAACTCTATCAGCAGAGGGACGGCTTTCTGCTTGGATCTTAATTTTATTGCCATTCGTACTCTTTGCGGTGATTTACTTACAAACCCCTAGCTATGTTGGCGAACTGACAGGAACTGAAGATGGGCGACGCTTATTAGTATGGGGCGCGATTGGCATGACACTGGGTGGGCTTTGGATCAGTAAACTGATTAGGATTGATATGTGATATGGACTACTTAATAGGACTTATAAATCAGGCTTTTGACGATCCCCAACATGTAAAATGGGCTATTTACATTGTTGCTGCGATAGCGGGAATAACATTAGCACTCTCTGTTTCATTTCTCATTAGCGGTGTCTACTCTCCCGTAAGGAAGCGTTTGCAGCATATTACAGGCGATAAGAGTCAATCAGTTGTTGATGAGCAGAGTGAAGTCAATAAAACCTTAGAGCATGGTATTGGTAAGCTAGGTAAACTCTCTTTTTTGAATCTATCGAATGATGAAACCCGTCGACTACTGATCCATGCTGGCTTGCATTCAGATAATGCATTAGCGGTATTTAGTGCCATTCGGCTCTTGTTGCTCTTGATTGGTGCAGTGATCTCTATTGTGCTGCTGCAATATTTTAATGAGTTGTCAGCCATGATCAGTATCTATTTAGTTTGTTTGATCATGGGCGTTTTCTTTTTGGCTCCATCAATGATTTTGACCTATATGGCGAATAAACGTATGCGTGCATTGCGGATTGGATTTCCCGATGCACTTGATCTACTCGTTGTTTGTTGTGAGGCTGGATTAGGACTTTTAGCAGCTTTACAGCGTGTAGCCAGAGAGCTGTCATTAAGTCATCCCGATTTATCCAGTGAACTCGAATTAGTGTGTAATAAAGTTAGAGCAGGTCTGACAATAAAAGTGGCCTTGAATGAGTTTACAGAGCGCACAGGTCTAGAAGATATTAAGGGACTCAATTCGGCTATTTCACAGAGTATGAGATTAGGTACTGGGATTGCTGCTACATTAAGGGTATTTTCGGAAGAGTATCGAGATAAACGCTTACAACAAGCTGAAGAACAAGCAGCCAAGATGGCTGTAAAAATGATATTTCCGATGATGTTTTGTATATGGCCCTCTTTCTTTATTGTTGCCGTGGGTCCAGCTGTACTGAAAGTGATGAAAGTCTGGGGGCAAGCTTTCTAAACATAGAATGTGGCCATATGCGAGTAATGAAATAAATCAGGGAGCGAGTTTATGTTTATAAGGTATTGGGGAGAGCAGCGCTTGGCTGTTATGGCATTGGTATTTACTCTCATGCTGAGTGGCTGCGCGTCTACCAATGAGGAAGTTCAAATTTCAACAAAACCGCAGCGCCAAGATCTATATCAGGGACAATCACAAGTTGCTTTAGGTGTAAGTGCGCCTTTGTCTGAGGAGGATGCACTTGATCGAGCCATCAATGCTGAGCGAGCGGGTGATCTCGATAAGGCACTATATGCTTATATTCAAGCGCTAGATTTTAATCAGAACAATGCCGATACCTTTTATCAAATTGCTCGAATACATTTGGCTAAAGGGAATAAAGAGATTGCGTTTAAAGCGTATAACGAAGCCTTAGTTATCGCCCCTGATCATATATTGGTCAATGCTGAATTAGGGATACTTGAGATTGACCGACGTCAATATGCATTGGCTCGCAAACATCTTGAAAAAACGGTCATGCTCGATCAACAAAGATTAGCTGAGCGGAAGACTAATACAGCTAAAGCAAGCAACCTTGCTTTAGATGAGTTGTCTCCTTTACGAGTGTACAACGCGCTGGGGATTTTAGAAGATCTGGAGAATCATCATCAGGCGGCTAGAACTTATTTTTTGTTGATATTAGCTTTTCAACCACAATCGTCGGTAATCGCGACTAATATAGGTTACTCATTTTATCTCGTTGGTGACTACGAACAAGCGGAAGCCTATCTCAAGCAGGCATTAAGAGCAGATCCTAGTTTTAGTCGAGCCTGGTCAAATTTAGGTTTGGTATACATACGTAAAGGATCCTATCGAAAAGCTTTAGCTAGTTTCGAGCAGACGATGTCCACAGCCGATGCATTAAATGATCTTGGATACTTTTTAATGTTAGAAGGAAAGTATGAGCAAGCGATCACTCTGTTTAAGCAAGCGATAGACACTTCGCCAACCTATTTTGAGCGAGCACAGAAAAACCTTAAGATAGCATTAGCCTCTAAAATTAATTAACAAAATATTGTATTAACCTGACTTGGCAGTTGCTAGGTCTTTTTTTGAGGCATCTTGGCTTGGGCAATATGGTTTTCACAGGGATTATTCTAAAACTATTAAAGGAAAAACGAACTGCAGTCATAAGCACTAACTCAAAACATCTTCCTACGTATCGCCCTACAAGAGTACCTAGGCATAGGATTAACAGGGTAAACAGTGTACTAATATTGTGCTAGAAAGCCTCGGTGGGTGGATTTTTAAGCGAACGCTCCAGTGTGGTAAAAATAAGGGTTGCGCTATCATTAGCAATCCCTATAATGCGCAACCACTGACACGGCGAAGCTCGCAGAGACAAGTCGTAAAGCACTAAGTAACTTGGTTAAACACCTAGCTTACAGCGTGGTCAGGCACTGAAAAGTACCGCGTCAAAAAGTTTTCAAAAACTGCTTGACGCGAACCACGGATTGCGTAGAATACGCAGCCCTAGCCACTTGGAACTACCGAGATGTGCTAACGCTCTTTAACAATTTATCAAGTAATCTGTGTGGACACTCACAGGTGTTGAGTTAATCGAAATTGCCTAACCTTAGGGTTGGCAATCAAAGAATTAAATCAACCAATTCTTTCACTTTCTCTCACGAGAGGTGATGAGTGTTCATAGCAATATGTACAAAGAATTAATCGCAAGATTAGTTCGAACAGAATTCGTTGAGCCGTTTGACGTAAGTCAAACAACAAAACTTTAATTGAAGAGTTTGATCATGGCTCAGATTGAACGCTGGCGGCAGGCCTAACACATGCAAGTCGAGCGGTAACAGGAAGAAAGCTTGCTTTCTTTGCTGACGAGCGGCGGACGGGTGAGTAATGCCTAGGGAACTGCCCAGTCGAGGGGGATAACAGTTGGAAACGACTGCTAATACCGCATACGCCCTACGGGGGAAAAGAGGGGACCTTCGGGCCTTCTGCGATTGGATGTACCTAGGTGGGATTAGCTAGTTGGTGAGGTAATGGCTCACCAAGGCGACGATCCCTAGCTGTTCTGAGAGGATGATCAGCCACACTGGGACTGAGACACGGCCCAGACTCCTACGGGAGGCAGCAGTGGGGAATATTGCACAATGGGCGCAAGCCTGATGCAGCCATGCCGCGTGTGTGAAGAAGGCCTTCGGGTTGTAAAGCACTTTCAGCGAGGAGGAAAGCTTAAGCGTTAATAGCGTTTAGGTGTGACGTTACTCGCAGAAGAAGGACCGGCTAACTTCGTGCCAGCAGCCGCGGTAATACGAGGGGTCCAAGCGTTAATCGGAATTACTGGGCGTAAAGCGTACGCAGGCGGTTTGTTAAGCGAGATGTGAAAGCCCCGGGCTCAACCTGGGAATTGCATTTCGAACTGGCAGACTAGAGTCTTGTAGAGGGGGGTAGAATTTCAGGTGTAGCGGTGAAATGCGTAGAGATCTGAAGGAATACCGGTGGCGAAGGCGGCCCCCTGGACAAAGACTGACGCTCAGGTACGAAAGCGTGGGGAGCAAACAGGATTAGATACCCTGGTAGTCCACGCCGTAAACGATGTCTACTCGGAGTTTGGTGCCTTGAGCACTGGGCTCCCAAGCTAACGCATTAAGTAGACCGCCTGGGGAGTACGGCCGCAAGGTTAAAACTCAAATGAATTGACGGGGGCCCGCACAAGCGGTGGAGCATGTGGTTTAATTCGATGCAACGCGAAGAACCTTACCTACTCTTGACATCCAGAGAATTCGCTAGAGATAGCTTAGTGCCTTCGGGAACTCTGAGACAGGTGCTGCATGGCTGTCGTCAGCTCGTGTTGTGAAATGTTGGGTTAAGTCCCGCAACGAGCGCAACCCTTATCCTTATTTGCCAGCACGTAATGGTGGGAACTTTAGGGAGACTGCCGGTGATAAACCGGAGGAAGGTGGGGACGACGTCAAGTCATCATGGCCCTTACGAGTAGGGCTACACACGTGCTACAATGGCAAGTACAGAGGGTTGCAAAGCCGCGAGGTGGAGCTAATCTCACAAAGCTTGTCGTAGTCCGGATTGGAGTCTGCAACTCGACTCCATGAAGTCGGAATCGCTAGTAATCGTGGATCAGAATGCCACGGTGAATACGTTCCCGGGCCTTGTACACACCGCCCGTCACACCATGGGAGTGGGCTGCACCAGAAGTAGATAGCTTAACCTTTCGAGGAGGGCGTTTACCACGGTGTGGTTCATGACTGGGGTGAAGTCGTAACAAGGTAGCCCTAGGGGAACCTGGGGCTGGATCACCTCCTTACCTATACGACTAACTTAATGTTTGTTGAGTGTTCACACAGATTACTTGATAGAAAGAAAGAGCAAAATATCGAAAGATAATTTTTGAGGGATTTGATTCAGTTAGAATTAAATAACCAAAAAGAATGGGTCTGTAGCTCAGCTGGTTAGAGCGCACCCCTGATAAGGGTGAGGTCGGTGGTTCAAGTCCACTCTGACCCACCAAATCTTCGTTTATTCTATGTTAACTTATTACTCGTTTAGTGAACTAAACGTCGCAACAAGTTACCTTGACTAAACTCGATTTGGCTTCGCCAAAATTATTTGGCATTCGATATATTTGTTTGACTGCATGTAAATGGGGCTATAGCTCAGCTGGGAGAGCGCCTGCCTTGCACGCAGGAGGTCTGCGGTTCGATCCCGCATAGCTCCACCATTTACTTGCACATGGATAGAGATGCCAAAGATAAATGCAAAATTTATCTTTGGCTTTTTTAAGCCCGCTCTTTAAAAATTTGGAAAGCTGATAGTGTTAATGTGAAAGGGATAGTGACGTACTTGTACGTGATTATTTGTAGCATTGACGCGAAAATTAAAATTGAGTTCTCAAACACTTAAATCAAGTGCCGAGTCATTGTAATGATGATTCATGAGTATTCTTTTGGCGAAAGTAAACACCATTAGTTGCGATACAACATCAAGCTTACCCGCTTGATAAAGTTTGTTTCCTTGTGAAACTCATTTGGGTTGTATGGTTAAGTGACTAAGCGTATACGGTGGATGCCTTGGCAGTCAGAGGCGATGAAGGACGTAGTAACTTGCGAAAAGCGTTGGCGAGCTAGTAACAAGCATTTGAGCTAACGATGTCCGAATGGGGAAACCCACATGCATAAGCATGTATCACAACATGAATACATAGTGTTGTGAGGCGAACCCGGGGAACTGAAACATCTAAGTACCCGGAGGAAAAGAAATCAACCGAGATTCCCCTAGTAGCGGCGAGCGAACGGGGATTAGCCCTTAAGCGTAGAGGGTGTTAGTGGAATGTGTTGGAAAGCACAGCGGCACAGGGTGATAGCCCCGTACATGAAAACTAACTTTACGTGAAAACGAGTAGGACGGGACACGTGACATCTTGTCTGAACATGGGGGGACCATCCTCCAAGGCTAAATACTCCTGACTGACCGATAGTGAACCAGTACCGTGAGGGAAAGGCGAAAAGAACCCCTGTGAGGGGAGTGAAATAGAACCTGAAACCGTATACGTACAAGCAGTGGGAGCGGTTCTTGAGACCGTGACTGCGTACCTTTTGTATAATGGGTCAGCGACTTACATTTTGTAGCGAGGTTAAGCGAATAGCGGAGCCGTAGGGAAACCGAGTGTTAACTGCGCGTTTAGTTGCAAGGTGTAGACCCGAAACCCGGTGATCTAGCCATGGGCAGGTTGAAGGTTGAGTAACATCAACTGGAGGACCGAACACACGTATGTTGAAAAATGCGGTGATGACTTGTGGCTGGGGGTGAAAGGCCAATCAAACCGGGAGATATCTGGTTCTCCTCGAAAGCTATTTAGGTAGCGCCTCGAGCGAATACCATTGGGGGTAGAGCACTGTTAAGGCTAGGGGGTCATCCCGACTTACCAACCCTTTGCAAACTCCGAATACCAATGAGTACTACTCGGGAGACACACGGCGGGTGCTAACGTCCGTCGTGAAAAGGGAAACAACCCAGACCATCAGCTAAGGTCCCAAAGTTATTGCTAAGTGGGAAACGATGTGGGAAGGCTTAGACAGCTAGGATGTTGGCTTAGAAGCAGCCATCATTTAAAGAAAGCGTAATAGCTCACTAGTCGAGTCGGCCTGCGCGGAAGATTTAACGGGGCTAAGCAATACACCGAAGCTATGGGTACTAGCGCTTGCGCTAGTGCGGTAGAGGAGCGTTCTGTAAGCCGTTGAAGGTGAAGGGGTAACCCACGCTGGAGGTATCAGAAGTGCGAATGCTGACATGAGTAACGATAAAGGGGGTGAAAAACCCCCTCGCCGAAAGACCAAGGGTTCCTGTCCAATGTTAATCAGGGCAGGGTGAGTCGACCCCTAAGGCGAGGCCGAAAGGCGTAGTCGATGGGAAACAGGTTAATATTCCTGTACTTCTGCTAACTGCGATGGAGAGACGGAGAAGGCTAGGCTAGCGCGGCGTTGGTTGTCCGCGTTTAAGGCTGTAGGTGGTGCACTTAGGCAAATCCGGGTGCACATACACTGAGAGTTGACGACGAGGTTCTACGGAACTGAAGTAGTTGATGCCATGCTTCCAGGAAAATCTTCTAAGCTTCAGGTTAGCAGGAATCGTACCCCAAACCGACACAGGTGGTTGGGTAGAGAATACCAAGGCGCTTGAGAGAACTCGGCTGAAGGAACTAGGCAAAATGGTACCGTAACTTCGGGAGAAGGTACGCTCCTGTTGGTGATGAGACTTGCTCTCTAAGCTGACGGGAGTCGCAGATACCAGGTGGCTGCAACTGTTTATCAAAAACACAGCACTGTGCAAACTCGCAAGAGGAAGTATACGGTGTGACGCCTGCCCGGTGCCGGAAGGTTAATTGATTGGGTTATCTTCGGAGAAGCTCATGATCGAAGCCCCGGTAAACGGCGGCCGTAACTATAACGGTCCTAAGGTAGCGAAATTCCTTGTCGGGTAAGTTCCGACCTGCACGAATGGCGTAATGATGGCCACGCTGTCTCCAGCCGAGACTCAGTGAAGTTGAAATTGCGGTGAAGATGCCGTATACCCGCGGCTAGACGGAAAGACCCCGTGAACCTTTACTATAGCTTGGCACTGAACATTGACCCTACATGTGTAGGATAGGTGGGAGACTTTGAAGCAGGAACGCCAGTTCTTGTGGAGTCAACCTTGAAATACCACCCTTGTAGTGTTGATGTTCTAACTCTGGCCCCTGAATCGGGGTTGAGGACAGTGCCTGGTGGGTAGTTTGACTGGGGCGGTCTCCTCCCAAAGAGTAACGGAGGAGCACGAAGGTTGGCTAAGTACGGTCGGACATCGTACGGTTAGTGCAATGGCATAAGCCAGCTTAACTGCGAGACATACACGTCGAGCAGGTGCGAAAGCAGGTCATAGTGATCCGGTGGTTCTGAATGGAAGGGCCATCGCTCAACGGATAAAAGGTACTCCGGGGATAACAGGCTGATACCGCCCAAGAGTTCATATCGACGGCGGTGTTTGGCACCTCGATGTCGGCTCATCACATCCTGGGGCTGAAGTCGGTCCCAAGGGTATGGCTGTTCGCCATTTAAAGTGGTACGCGAGCTGGGTTCAGAACGTCGTGAGACAGTTCGGTCCCTATCTGCCGTGGGCGTTGGATGATTGAAGGGAGCTGCTCCTAGTACGAGAGGACCGGAGTGGACGAACCGCTGGTGTTCGGGTTGTCATGCCAATGGCATTGCCCGGTAGCTACGTTCGGAATCGATAACCGCTGAAAGCATCTAAGCGGGAAGCGAGCCCTAAGATGAGTCATCCCTAGGACTTTAAGTCCTCTAAAGGGCCGTAGGAGACTACTACGTTGATAGGCAAGGTGTGTAAGCGTTGTGAGGCGTTGAGCTAACTTGTACTAATGACCCGTGAGGCTTAACCATACAACCCAAAAGGATTTCTAACTAAGTGAATACTTAGCGAAAGAATACCGACACTTGATTTAGTGTGACTCAAATTTAAAACAGCTTTCTAAATTTCCAAATTTGTCTGGAAACCATAGCATTGTGGTACCACCTGATCCCATCCCGAACTCAGAAGTGAAACGCAATCGCGCCGATGGTAGTGTGGGGTCTCCCCATGTGAGAGTAGGTCATTTCCAGACGCCTAATACTTCTCGAAAGAGAATCGATAAATCCCCAGCACTTCGTGTTGGGGATTTTTTCGTTTAACCGCTGTTGAAATTAACGTTGTGAGCTCCAATATTCATGTTGGGGTCACACATCTTCAACATTCACCACATCCTTGTGGCAACTAGATTTGGCTCACTATCTTGTGTTAAGAAGCCGAATAACGTGCAGTGGGTTACTTGGATTTGGCTGGTTCAATGGCATTTATTTTGGCTTTAAATGCTTGGCGAGTTTGTTCATTGGCTTGTTGATACCAAAAATCGAGCATCTGACTAATATTAATCTGAGTTGTATTATCAGGGCTGTCAGTTACTGAAACCTGTGTTGCAGTCAAAGATGTTGCTATAACTTGTGGTTGCATCTTGATGGCTGCAGCTGCTGCGCTGAGGTTATATTGATTGATCTCCTCTCGGTAATTACGACCTATCTGGATACCATCTTTAGTTAGTGTATCAATACGATAGTCGATTTGTTGGCCATTGTCGTCGATGATGCTGACCTTGGGGTGTTGGTTAAATTTATCTGCATCGCTAGTAGAGTTAATTTTGGGCAAACTTATTTTGTATTTTGCATTTTGCCCGGTGAAAGTCACAATGACAGCTTCAGATATAAAGCGTTGATTTTGCCCTTGATGGCGAAAGTTAGCTAGGTATTTGAATACTATCTGCTGCTCGCCATCCTCTGCGGTTAAGTTGGTTGTGTCAGTTTCTTGTGCATTGAATAGTAATGGCTTAGTGTTAGCCGGTAAGCTGACACTGATAGCTGCTAAGGTTGTTGGCGCTATGAGCATCGCACTGAGAAGCCCTAATTTAGAAAGTAATGGATACGGTATTTTCATATAAAACTCAGATAATGATCAGCTCACAATTATATAGCACTTAAGTCAGATGTTGAAAATGACAGTTAAAAATCATGGACAACAATTTGTCCAGTGTGAGGTATTAATAACAGTAATTTAAATGCGCTAGGGTTATAATTTATCTCGGTTTATTGATGGAGAGTGCCGTGCTAACCAAATTGTTGGTAACCTTGTTAATTATTGCTGGTGCATTATTTTATGTTCGTAAACCGGCGCGTTATGAGCAGACTGAAACCGCCACTCAATTTGGCCAGCGACTGCTATTTCGTTATGTTGCCATGGGCTTTGTCGTGTTTGCGTTGCTCGGTAGCGCGCTGTATTGGTATTGGACTTGGCAAGATGGGGAGCAGGTTGTTAGCGTTAGCATTGTTTCACCTTTAGAGGATAAAGTTAATATCTATCAAGTGCATAAGCGGGATATAAAAGATAATGAGCTCACTACAGTCGATGGTATTAAGATCCGCTTGTCGACTCAAGAACGGATAATTATTGCGCCAGTCGATGTCAAATAACACAATTTCTGTCGCGTAAGTCGGTATCAAACAACATCACATGTAATTGCTGATAATTAAGTTATCGCAGATGCCACTAGTTTTATCTTAACTGCTAGCCAATTGTGCTTGATTCGGTACAATAAAGATTCATTCACCCTGCGCTTCGATGGCACCCCTTTTTCATCAGAGTGTTTTTTCAGGAGGCCATATGATCACAGCTTATGTCTATGAAGAGAATAAGTTATCTATTATCGAATTGAACGTCCAAGACAGCGTTCCTGATGGGACATTATGGCTAGACCTGTTCAAACCCGAAGATGATGAACGTGAGTGGTTACGAGGCTATTCATCAGAAGAATTGCCTGAAGAGGAAGATATTAACGAGATTGAGGCTTCGGCGCGTTTTTATCAAAATAAAGATGGTTTACACATCAACTCTTTGTTTCCCCAGCGTGTTGGACAAGACGTAAAAGGCGTCAACATATCATTTAACCTTCGTAGTCATTTTTTGGTGACGTTACGTGAAGACGATGTCGGCCTCATTCGTTTACTGCGTAATTACCTGCGTTTGGGCAGGTTGGATGTGAAAACCCCGCAAGCGTTATTTTTAGAGTTGTTTAATCTAAAAGTGGACTACCTATCTGATTTAATTGAGGATGTTTATTCTGTTCTCGAAAATGTCGGCGATCGAGTATTTGAAAGTGATGAACTTGACGATGTGTTTAAGTTAATTACTTTACAGGAAGATTCTAACGGTAAAATTCGCCTTAGTTTGCTCGATACCCAGCGCTCGCTGCGTTATATGCAGCGCTATTATCGTGGCAAGCTAACAGATGATGATTTAAAAGATCTACGTGAGATGTTGTCTGATATTGAATCCCTGATGCCACACAGTCAGTTTATTTTCGACAAGCTAAACTTTTTGCTCGATGCTGCTATGGGCTTTAGTGGTTTGCAGCAAAATAAGATTATTAAAATCTTCTCGGTTGCAGCGGTCATTTTCCTGCCACCGACCGTGATAGCGAGTGCCTATGGAATGAACTTTGCTAATATGCCAGAACTGAGTTGGCAGTGGGGCTATCCGATGGCGATTTTGATGATGTTTGGTAGCGCTGCATCAACTTACTTTTTCTTTAAGCGTAAGGGCTGGCTATAGCGAGTGGCACTTAATGGTTAACCCTGTAGTTAAGAGTTGATTTTACTCTCTTTAATTACCTTAAGTTGAACTACTTGGGCTTTATTATCTCGAAATCTTTGTGGCTCCGTTATGACCTGATTCAGCGAAGTGAATTTGTCATTCATTAACTTTAATGTCAAAAAGCATTTTGCATATGGATTACTACAGCGCGACATCTGTAAGCTGAGATTATGCTGCAATGATTCTAGCTGCGCACGTGTATTGGGCGCAGCTTCATCAATAAGTGCTTGATTTAGATTTTTTTGCAGCGCAGCCAACTGTTCAGGCGCATGTTGTGCAAGCCAGTGCAAACTATCAAAGTCTGGAAGTTCAACCATATTCCCCAACCTGTCTTTAGTGCTTATCGCTCGACTAATCTGCTTTATTCTAGTCGCAGATAGTCAATAACGGTAAGCTGTTCCTTGAGGTTTGGATATATCTCAAGGGCGCTGACGGTCGGTTACCTTATGATTTAGCTGAGTTACCAAAGTAATAACTTACCCTTTCTCTAGGGCTCAGATAATTGTGGATTTTTTCTGGCAAGGCTGATGGGGCAATACAGCGAACAATGGTTAAGCCTTCGGTCTCTAAATCGACGATAGGGGCTTGATCTTTCGGGACCTGCGCATCATAAACCAAAATTCTTGGAAATAATATTTTTTCTAAATTAACCGCCATCACTATGGCAAATTGTCCGCTAGACAGTTCGACAATACTGCCGGGTGGATAGATGCCGAGCATTTTGATCAACTTACCAATGGCGTCTTGATTAAGCTTTTGTTTATAGTTTTTATATATATAAGCCAACGCTGCATAAGGGGTTCGAGCCTTTATTTGACCATCGGGATGGCAGAGCTGATCATAAAGATTGATCGCCGCGACCAATTGCGTCGGTAGGCCTATGCCTTCTTGTTTTAGCCCACGTGGATAGCCTGAGCCATCTAAAAATTCATGGTGGTCACGTACGATGTCCATTGCGTTAGCAGGGAAGTTATCTGCTAACCTTAATAGTGCCACACCCATAGTAGGATGCTGTTTAATAAAATTAATTTCAGGTTGAGTCAGCGGAGTTTTCTTGCGCATTAATTGTGCAGGTACTTTCAGTTTGCCTATATCATGAAATAAGGCGCCGAGTCCGACCGCTTCAATATCTGCTCGTGACCATTGCAACTCTTTTGCGACCATCATAGAAAGTACTGCCACATTGAGCGAATGATGATAGATGCCGTCATCGTCTTTGGCATCGGCCATAAGGTGCAAGACTAAGTTATCTGAATTAAGTAGTTGCTCTGCTATATCACTCACTAGCTCTTGTGCATCATTAATGGCGTTGAGTGGGCGCAGTTGTAATTTGGTGATCAGGCTGCGCATCATGGCAACCGAGCGACCGAACTGTTGTTCAGTTTTTTGTAGATCGCGCCTGAGCCGTTGCAGGTATTCTATTCTGTTTAATTTATTTTGGTTCATCTGGGCACTTAGCACATCAAGCTTTTTGTTGGTTTTAGTGTCGTCGATTTTCTCCGTGACGACTTTGCTCAATGGCGGTACGCTGCTTTTATCTAAGTCGACAAATACAAATTCGATGCCTAAGTTTTTAATTAATTCTATCTGTGTGTTCTGTTTGAGTTTGAATGAGTTAAATAGAAAGGGATGCTCTTTCCATGAGACAGGTAATCGCACGAAATTGCCTGTTTGTAGTTGATTAACATTGACTTTACAGCTTTTGCTCATGTGATGATTAGTTTGCCTGAATGTGACCGGGTATTTTATATGAAGCGGATGACTTTACAATTCATTAGGCTATGTTGCAGTAAAGATGTAGGCAAAATATATTGAAACAGAGAATGTTATCACAGGAATGCGATAACAATGCTTCATCGTGCAATTCGGTAGTGATGCTTAGTTAGGCAAGAGGAAGCATGATAGTGATAACATTCCCTGAGTGACAATTTGGATTGTTACTCAGGGAATGTTTAATTACACCAGTGAATTTGTTGATTAGCGATTAAAGAGGGATGGTGATAATAAACTTGGCACCTTCAAGAGCTGATGTTTCAATTGCCATATGGCCATTATAGCTGATGACGATTTCATGACAGACAGCGAGGCCGATCCCTTGACCCGGTTTTTGCGTATCGGCGCGCACACCTCGCTCGATGATACGTTGGCGGATACTGTCAATAACGCCGGGGCCATCATCTTCAACGATCAACACAAACTCACCGTTGTCGCTGTAATAGGCACTCACCGTTACTTGGCTGATACACATCTTAAAGGCATTTTCCATTAAGTTGCCACATAACTCCATTAAGTCGCCTTTATCGCCAGGGAAAACCTGCTCTTTAGGGATGTTAGCGCTAAAGCTAATCTGTTTATCACGATAGACTTTAAACAGCATTTGCGCGAGTTGATCAACTAAAGGGGCGACGGGAGTTTGTTGCCGCTTAAGCCCTTTACGTCCAAGCATGGCACGCTTTAATTGATATTTTACTAGCTGATCCATTTGGCTAACTTGTTGCATGATCTTTTCGCTAGCGCTGTTTTTATCCAGGCTGGCATCATCGGTAATAGCATGTACTGCGGCCAAACGTGTTTTAAGGCTGTGGGCTAAGTCATTCATGGCATTTTGGTAACGTTCTTGCTGGGCGCTCGATTGCTGTAACAGTTGGTTGAGTGCTTGTGTCACGCCCTCAAGTTCGACCGGATAATCGTTCGATAATGCCTTGGCCTTACCACTGCTGACTTGTTGTAACTCGTTACGCAGGCGTACTAATGGCCGCATTCCCCAATAAGCAGCACTGATTAATAATACGAATGCTAAACCCAGTACCATGGCGAGGCGCCAATAGGTGCGTCGGCTGAACTTATCTAGTTCTTGCTCTAATTTTTGTGCATCTTTCATCACCAATAAGTTGTATTTATTTTTGGCGATTTCGACCGACAGTAAATAGACAAAGTAATTTTTATTATCAGCTAGGGTCAGGTAGTAAGGCGGGGCATCATGTCTAATATGGTTAAAGCGCTCGCAGGTATCGAATAAACCACGATCGGCAGCTAATGATGAGGTCCAAACTTGCGCGAATGCTTCATTACAACTAGCGATAATATAACGCTCGGGGGTGTTATTTTCTGTCAGCCATTGGCTGTCATCTGGGATCAGGTTGTTTTCTTTTAATTCTGCGGCGACTTTGGGGATCTCTGCGATCAACTGCGCCGTCTCTTCATTATAATTATTTTGAGCATAGAGAATATTAACCAGCCAAGCTAAGCCAAAGCCCACTAAAGCAATAATGGAGAGTGAGGTCAGGAATAACCGCGTCAGCAGGCGGCGTTTGAATTTGAACTTTAACTGCATACGAGATTAAACTTATAGCCTTGACCACGGATGGTGGCTATGGGGTTGTCTAAATCACTCTTAGCGAGTTTTTTTCGTAGGCGGCTGACCATCACTTCAATGGTATTTGGGTCGCCTTCTTTATCGCCATAAATCACATCCAAAAGGCGCTGCTTGGCGACAACCTCGTGACAATGGCGCATGAGGTATTCTAATATTTGATATTCAAATGCGGTCACCTCCATTGGCTCTCCATCGAGAGTGACTTGTTTAGCGGCTAAGTCTAATTGCAGTGGACCACTGGTAATTTGTGGTTTAACAAACCCAGCACTGCGGCGCACGAGTGCATCTAAGCGTGCGACCAACTCCTCTTTTTGAAACGGTTTAACCAGGTAGTCATCGGCGCCTGCATTTAAGCCCTCGACTTTATCTTGCCAGTTGACCCGTGCGGTCAAAATAAGGATAGGGGCTTTAAGCCCGGCCTGTCTTAAGGTGTGAATAAGGCTAATGCCATCTTGGTCGGGTAAGCCTAAATCGACAATGGCCACATCGATTGGATAATTGGTTGCTTGATAAAATCCCTCTTTGGCGGTGAGGGCCACTTGAACCTTATTGCCTAAATCACTCAGTTGTACATTGAGGTGATGGGATAAGATGGGATCATCTTCAACAATCAAAATTCTCATTCGCGTGGGCCTTAATGTTATGGGTGAGTTTATTTTAGTGTAACCACTTCTATTGCTCATGCTAATTGAGCTAAGCCGTTAAAGCCATTAGTTTATAACCGTTTAACTTAACCGTTGCTGACTTACCTTGCAGCGACTAACTTAATATTATCAATTGCCTTGGAGACTAAGCGTTTTATCACCTATGAATTTAGGCCACTAATGGTTAGAATCGCGTCAATATTGAATAATAGGACTATTCTATGCCTTGGCTTAACGCTGTTGTTATACTATTTGTGTGTTTATATTTACCGACAACATGGGCGACGGGCTTCACGTTTACCGCGATCCCTGATGAAGATGAAAGCCAATTACAGACCCGTTTCGATAAGGTTGCGCGCTACCTAGAAGCAGAGCTTGGGGTCGAGGTTAACTATATTCCGGTTAAGTCTTATGCCGCAGCCGTTACAGCCTTTCGAAATAATCAAGTGCAGTTAGCCTGGTTCGGTGGCTTGTCGGGTGTGCAAGCTAGGCGTTTAGTGCCTGGCTCGAAGGCTATTGCCCAAGGTTTTGAAGATCAATCGTTTAAAAGTTATTTTATTGCCCATCATTCAGTGCAGTTAATGCCATCGAACCATTTTCCTAATTTAAACGGTTACACTTTTACCTTTGGTTCTAAAGGTTCGACGTCGGGTCGATTGATGCCGCAATTTT
The DNA here is from genome assembly GCF_059338445.1 of Shewanella sp. 492. NCBI lineage: Bacteria > Pseudomonadati > Pseudomonadota > Gammaproteobacteria > Alteromonadales > Shewanellaceae > Shewanella > Shewanella sp. 492. The sequence continues at coordinate 2,323,668 of NZ_CM181702.1, read as the reverse complement.
ATATTGAGCGCAATATGGGCAAAAAGGTCGCCGATATCTTTACTCGGGTAGGCTTTTCTGGCGATCACAGTCGGACTATTGTCCAGGTTGAAGCGGGGGCTTATCAGGTGGGCGCGGTCAATTATAAGGTGTGGCAAAGTGCGGTTGCGAATGGGCAAGTAGACACAGGTAAAGTGCGAGTCATCTGGGAAAGTCCCAGTTATCCCGATTATCAGTGGACGTTACGCGCAGGGGTTGATGAAACTTATGGTGCAGGTTTTGGCGACAAAGTAAAAATGGCACTGCTGAACATGGATCAACCTGACTTATTAGCGAGTTTTCCTCGGCAAGCTTTTGTCGCAGCCGATAATGAAGATTATGAGCCCATTGCCACAGTGGCGGTTGCCATTGGTTTATTAGATTAGGCTATGCTAACAATCAAAGATCTGTCGATAAGTTACGGCAATAAACGGGTGCTCGATAAGTTATCATTGACGCTTCACCCTAGCGAGAAACTGGCGATAGTCGGCGAGTCTGGTGCAGGAAAATCAACGCTACTTAACTATATTTATCAGCAGCTTAAAGATAAATCGGCTTTGTGTGCTCAATCACAAGGCCTAGTGGATGCCCTCAGTGTCTATCACAATGTTTATATGGGTGGGCTCGCGCGCCATCACTGGGTGTATAACATCGCCAACTTAGTGTGGCCGATGGCGACGCGGCAGGTTGAAGTGGACAAGCTTTGTCAGGCGTTATCGCTTGATGTGGCGTTAACGACTAAGGTATCTGCGTTATCTGGAGGCCAGCGTCAACGTGTCGGGTTAGCACGCGCCTTGTATCAGCAACAAGCGGTGTTTATAGGGGATGAAGCGTTTTCTGCGCTCGATCCTATGATGGCCAATCGATTGGTGGAGCAGGTGATAGCCCAGCACGATGCTGTCGTGATGGTGCTACATGATCGTTATCTGGCACTGAATCACTTCGACCGTATTATTGGCCTGCGTGATGGAAAAATTGCCTTGGATAGGCCGGCTAAACACTTGAACGAGCATGATCTGGCCGTTTTTTTTGATAATAGCTTAGACAGCGCCGCCACGGCGCGTTCACATGCCTAACCCGTTAAGCTTTATTGGCCCTTGGCAAGGTTTAACCTTAGCACTTTGGGCAATGGCTTTGGGCTGTAGCTATTTTGCCGATATTACCATTATCTCTCTCGATCCTTGGCATGAGCTATCTCGTATGCTGCTCGCCATGCTTACCCCAGATTTTTTCGCTACAGAATCAATTATTAACGCCTTATGGTTAACCGTTAGTTTTGCGCTGCTTGGTGTCAGCGTGGGGTTACTCTTAGGTTCGCCCTTGGTGTTGATCTATCATTTGCCTTGGGTGTCCGGTGTTTGCGCCATGGTGCGAGGCATTCATGAGATATTTTGGGCGTTACTGTTTTTACAACTGTTTGGCTTATCACCACTGACCGGAATACTGGCCATCGCCTTGCCCTATGGCGCGACTTTCGCCCGAGTGTTTCATGATATTTTACAACAATCACCTAGCACGACGCTCGAGAGCCTGCCTGCTAAGGTCGATAATATTAGCCGCTATTGTTACGGCAAAGTGGGACATGTTTATCCATTAATGCTGGCTTATATCCGCTATCGATTTGAGTGTGCACTGCGCAGCAGCGCAGTACTGGGTTTTATTGGCATGCCGACGCTAGGGTTTTATCTTGAAACTGCATTTAGTCAGGGAAATTATCAAGAAGGGGCGGCGCTGCTGATCTTATTTGTGCTGTTGATCGGTACCATTTCATGGTGGGCTCGTAGCCTGCTGTTGCCTTGGTACTTATTGGCGGCGCTGTTAACACTGCCGACAATAACCGTGTTAGATAGCCAATTAATTTGGCAATTTATTAGTTATGATCTACTACCCCCCGGGCTGCGCGGTATCGTTCATCACCAGATTGAGCTTAGCCAAGGGTGGTGGCAATTTAGCCGCTGGTGGCAGCAGCTAACCTTTGAGCAGGTGTTACCAGGGGTTGGTGCCACATTGGTGTTAGCCTTATGTGCATTAGGCGCAACCCAATTATTGGCGCTGGTTGGATTTTATATCGCTAGCGGTTATCGCGGCAGTCGTTGGAGTGCTGCGCTGGGGAGAGCTGTGCTATTGGTGCTGCGCTCGTTGCCTGAGTATTTATTGGCGTTCATTTTTATGTTGCTGCTTGGTCCCTCTATGTTGCCAGCCATCGCTGCACTGGCGCTGCATAATGGGGCCTTGATTACCTACTTAGTGGTAAGGCAAGAGGAGATACTTAAGCCCAGCGGTACCTATCAGCGGCGAGCCGATCATTTTGCTTTTGAGATCTTACCGCGCATCTATCCTAACTTGATGTCGTTGCTGTTTTATCGGTTTGAGGTGATATTAAGAGAGACAGCCATTTTTGGTGTATTAGGCGTAGCGACGTTGGGGTTTTATATCGATAGTGCCTTTGCCGAAATTCGCTATAGTAATTCACTGTATTTACTTATCATTACGGCGCTAATGAATGTTATTGTTGATCATAGCGCGCGGCGATTATTAGCCAATAGGCTACCCCAAGGGGTTAACCTAGGGGCACCATCTTGTGTGGCTTAGCGTTAAGGTTTCAGTAAAGGCTTTAGCTTTGCTAAAGCTTACGCTAAAACGCCGCGAGGCTTCTATGATGCTTTTAACTGTGATAAATCCGGTGTTGTAGATAGTAGTGGTGGTTCAGATGTCATATCACATTGATGTTTTACTTCCAGAAACCGTCAATCGGCTGAATCTGGCACAGGGCTAGTCGTTTGTGAGCTAGCCACCTGTGGATGAAGTGGTTATGTCGCCTAAAGGATATGCCCAGATTTATTGAGGATAACACCAAGCGAGTTAGAGGAAGTCGCTCGGTGTCTGTCTGCTCCAAATACGGCTATAGGCCATCAGCTGTGGATAGAAAGTCCGAAATGCAATTTCGATCTCGATATCCATTTTGATGACAGTGTCTACCGCGCCGTTAAAAATATCAGGTTTTGATACGCGCTTGGCAACCGAGGTTATCGCTCGATGTAATCCCTCTTGAGCTTGGTAGGCCACAAGCCAATTTTGCTGGCGCATGGCGGGAATAATATCAAGCAGCGTTTGGGGCAGGTGGGGCGTGCTTTCTAATGTTGTATAGGCGTGCTCTGCAAACTGGCTTAATGATTGGTTATGGTATTCATCCCAATATTTGGCCAGCATATGATCAAAGGCTAAATCGATTAATATCGGCGCAGCCCGTTGCAATTGCGCCGGGAACGCGGCGCGGAGCTCTTTGGTCAGCTCGTGACTGTCGGTAAGAGAATCAATCTGTCTGTGTAACCAAATACCTTGTTGTAATGGTTTTGGATGGTCAATGATATTGCCTTTAGCAAAGTCACCTGCCAAGTTGGCGCCCAGAGAAGTGTTACTGTTGTCTGCGAGATGAAGATGAGCCAAAAAGTTCATTTGATATGATGTATTTTCTTTGTTAAAGCAGGTTTTTCACGTTATCATGCCCGCTGGTGCTAAGGAACCTTTATTTTATGCAGAGTGAGCGTACGATGCAATCATAGGCAACTTAAGGATGTGCACCTAGTGAGTTTCCCTTCATATTAACGGTATCGGTTTTAAGGATCATGGATGATGATGTTGAACTGGTTTTCAAAGCTATTAAGTAAAAAGGAACAACCACAACGTAAGCGTGTACAGGTTGATATTCCAATAGAACAACACTGCTATCGTAAAGATTTTTTTTACATAAAAGCCAACCCTGTTGTCGTCAAAGAAGAGGACAGCATTAACTAGTGGGTTTGCCTTGATCTTCTCTGTGTCTGCCAATAGACTAGCGGCCGATTTATGTTAAACAGAGACTAACTATGCGTGTTGCCGATTTTTGTTTTGACCTACCTGATGAACTGATCGCTAGGTATCCTATGCCCGATCGCAGTAGTTCGCGTTTATTGACGCTCGATGGCACTAGTGGCGAGTTAGCCGATAAACAATTTACCGATATTTTACAGATGGTAAATCCTGGCGATCTCATGGTATTTAACAATACCCGAGTGATCCCCGCACGCCTATTTGGTCAAAAGCAAACCGGTGGCAAACTAGAGATATTGGTCGAGCGTATGCTCGATGATACACGCATTTTAGCCCATGTGCGCAGCTCTAAATCGCCCAAGCCCGGTAGCATAGTGTGCCTTGACGGCGGCTATGAAATGACCATGCTTGAGCGTCATGATACGCTGTTTGAACTTGTGCTTAACAGTGACAAGACCATTTTAGAGGTGCTCGAAGAAGTAGGGCATATGCCATTACCGCCTTATATCGATCGTCCAGACGAAGATACCGATAAAGAGCGCTACCAAACGGTTTACAATCAAAATCCAGGCGCGGTAGCAGCGCCCACCGCGGGATTGCATTTTGATGATGCCTTGCTTGCGGCTTTAAAGGATAAGGGCATCAATATCGCCTTTGTGACTTTACATGTCGGTGCTGGGACCTTCCAACCTGTGCGGGTGGATAATATCCTCGAACATAAAATGCACTCAGAGTGGGCTGAGGTTTCACAGCAAGTGGTTGATCAAATCACGGCCACCAAAGCGGCGGGTAACCGTGTGATAGCTGTAGGTACCACGTCAGTACGTTCACTGGAAAGTGCAGCCAAAGCCAGCCAAGGTGAACTGCAACCTTTTAGTAGTGATACTGATATCTTTATTTATCCAGGTTATGAGTTTCAAATTGTCGATGCGCTCGTCACCAATTTCCATCTGCCAGAGTCGACCTTGATCATGTTGATTAGTGCATTTGCTGGTTTCGACGAGGTAAAAAACGCCTATCAACACGCGATCGCTCAAAAATACCGCTTTTTTAGCTATGGCGATGCCATGTTTGTGACTAAAAAACCGAACACATAAGTGATTTTGCTTTAAAATACCTACCCACTATATAAGGTGGGTATTTTTTTATGTTTTTTCAGGTTAAGGGTTGATACTCAATTGTTTGCCCTTATCTCTATTGTTCATTAGTGTCTAAAACCATAGGCACAATATTGGTGTCAGACTGTTTCTCTGGCGAGGTAAATTATGAAATTTGAATTAGATACAACCGATGGTCGTGCACGTCGCGGTCGTTTAGTGTTCGAACGTGGCACGGTGGAAACGCCTGCGTTTATGCCTGTTGGCACTTACGGTACAGTGAAAGGAATGACACCAGAGGAAGTACGTGCTACTGGTGCCGATATTCTGCTGGGAAACACCTTTCACCTTTGGCTACGACCAGGCGAAGAGATCATGCGCAAGCATGGTGACTTACATGATTTTATGAACTGGCAACGCCCAATTCTGACCGATTCTGGCGGATTCCAAGTGTTCAGTCTGGGTGATATCCGTAAGATCACCGAAGAGGGGGTGCACTTCCGTTCGCCAATCAATGGTGAGAAGATTTTCCTCGATCCTGAAAAGTCGATGCAAATTCAAGACTCGCTTGGCAGTGATGTAGTGATGATTTTTGACGAATGTACGCCATATCCTGCAACAGAAGATGAAGCGCGTAAGTCAATGCAGATGTCCTTGCGTTGGGCTCAGCGTTCGCGCGATGAGTTCGATAGGCTGGAAAACCCCAATTCCCTCTTTGGTATTATCCAAGGCGGTGTATACGAAGATTTACGTGATGAAAGCCTAGATGGGCTAGTTAATATTGGTTTTGATGGTTATGCCATCGGTGGTTTAGCGGTTGGTGAGCCCAAGGAAGATATGCACCGTATTTTGGAGCATGTGTGTCCTAAAATTCCAACTGATAAGCCACGCTATTTGATGGGGGTCGGTAAGCCAGAAGATTTAGTTGAGGGCGTACGTCGCGGCGTAGATATGTTTGATTGTGTTATGCCAACACGTAATGCTCGTAACGGTCATCTGTTTACCAGTGAAGGCGTTATCAAGATCCGCAATGCGCGGCATCGTGATGACACTTCACCACTTGATGCTAAATGTGATTGTTATACCTGTAAGAATTACTCACGGGCATATCTGTACCATTTAGATCGTTGCAATGAAATCTTAGGAGCACGTTTAAATACCATCCATAACTTACGTTATTACCAAATGTTGATGGAAGGTTTGCGTGGCGCAATTGAGACAGGTACATTAGACGCCTTTGTTGAGGAGTTCTATACCAGTCAAGGTCGTGAAGTTCCTAAGTTATCCGATTAATACTTACAGCTAATAAGAAGAGAGAATTATGTTCATTTCAAATGCATATGCAAACGCAGCAGGCGCACCAGCAGGTGGTGGCACCATGGAATTGATTTTCATGTTGGTCATTTTCGGCTTGATTTTTTACTTTATGATTTTCCGCCCGCAATCCAAGCGCGTTAAAGAACATAAGAACCTAATGAGCTCATTGAGCAAAGGTGACGAAGTGTTAACCAGCGGCGGGATTTTAGGCAAGATCGCTAAAATCAGTGATGAAAATGATTACGTGTTACTCACCATCAATGAAACCAGCGAAATCACAATTAAAAAGGATTACATTGCGGCTGTTTTGCCTAAAGGGTCGATTAAGTCACTTTAAGTTGTAAATAAGTCACTTTAAGCCAAGAGGGCGATGGTGTGTTAAATAAATACCCAATGTGGAAAAACCTAATGGTGATGTTCATCATCGCCATAGGTGCTTTCTACGCAATACCAAATTTATTTGGTGAAGACCATGCAGTGCAAGTGGTCGCGACACGTGGTGCCGAAGTTAGCGTATCGACTCAGATACAGGTCAATGAGTTATTGTCGACAAAAGGCATTGAAGTTAAGCGCTCTGAACTTGAAAATGGTCAACTGTTAGTGCGTGTGGCGAATGCGGATCAACAATTACTCGCTAAAGAGGCCATTGCGGACTCACTCGGTGATAAGTATGTTGTCGCGCTCAACTTAGCCCCGGCAACGCCAAAGTGGTTAGAGTCACTGGGCGGTAGCCCAATGAAACTAGGCCTAGATTTGCGTGGTGGTGTGCACTTCTTAATGGAAGTGGACATGAGCGAAGCTATTCGTAAGATGACCGAGGCTAAAATCGCTGATTTTAGAACCGATCTTCGCAGCGAAAAAATTCGTTATGCCGGTATCCGTAATAGCGCTAAAGGTATTGAGATTAAATTCCGTGATGCCGATAGCCTTGCTAAAGCTGAACGTTTTCTCAAGACGCGCAGTAATGACATGGTGTTCAGCGATATCTCATCGAATGACAACTATTTGTTACTAGCAAACATGAGTGAAACTTACCTTAAGCAAATTAAGGAAGAAGCACTGCAGCAAAACATCACTACATTGCGTAATCGTGTTAACGAGTTGGGTGTGGCAGAACCTGTGGTTCAGCGCCAAGGGGCTGAACGCATCATCGTCGAATTACCTGGGGTGCAAGATACCGCGCGCGCCAAAGATATTTTAGGTGCAACGGCGTCAATTGAGTTCCATATGGTTGACGAAAAAGCCGATGCGGCTGCCATCGCAAGTGGGCGTATCTCTGCGGGATCACAAGTCTATAACCGTCGCCAAGGTGGTCAAGTGGTGCTGCAAAAAGCGGTCATGCTAACCGGTGATCATATTCAAGGTGCTCAACCGAGTTTTGATGAATACAGCCGTCCACAAGTGTCGATTAACCTCGATGCCAAAGGTGGCGCTATCTTCTCAAATGTGACCAAAGACAACATCGGTAAACCGATGGCGACCTTGTTCATAGAGTATAAAGATAACGGCGCGAAGAACCCTGATGGCAGCGTTAAGATGGACAAGATTGAGGAAGTGATCTCAGTGGCGACCATTCAAGCGCGTTTGGGACGTAACTTCGTCATTACCGGCCTAGACCACTCTGAAGCGCAAAACTTAGCCTTGCTACTGCGTGCTGGAGCCTTGATTGCTCCTGTATCGATTGTTGAAGAACGTACCATTGGTCCAAGCCTTGGTGCCGAAAACATCGAAAACGGTGTTCAGGCAATGGTATGGGGTATGGCTGTCGTACTTATCTTTATGTTGGTCTACTACCGTGGTTTTGGTTTGATTGCCAACCTCGCGTTAACGGCTAACCTAGTGATGGTGGTGGGCGTGATGTCGATGATCCCTGGCGCGGTGTTAACCCTGCCTGGTATTGCTGGTATGGTGTTAACCGTGGGTATGGCTGTTGACGGTAACGTGCTTATTTATGAGCGTATTCGTGAAGAACTTCGCGCGGGCCGCAGTGTGCAACAAGCGATACACGAAGGTTATGGTAATGCGTTTTCAACCATTGCCGATGCGAACATAACCACCTTTATGACAGCGTTAATTCTATTTGCCGTGGGTACCGGTGCCGTTAAAGGCTTTGCGGTGACACTGATGATAGGTATTGCCACGTCGATGTTTACCGCCATTGTCGGCACTCGCTCTATTGTGAATGCGATATGGGGTGGTAAGCGCGTGAAGAAACTGTCTATTTAAGGGGAAGTTGACTATGTTCCAGATTTTATCAATAAAAGGCACGATCAACTTCTTACGCCATGCGTTGCCGATCAGTATCTTGTCAATGATCTTAGTGGTAGGTTCATTGGCCTCGTTAACGTTTAAAGGCATTAACTGGGGGTTAGATTTTACTGGTGGTACAGTGGTTGAGATGGAGTTTTCTCAACCGATTGATCTTAACCAGTTACGCAGTGTGTTGACGTCAGATGCGACCGATGGTGCCGTGGTGCAGAACTTTGGTTCGAGCCGCGATGTGTTGGTACGTTTACCTGTGAAAGCGGATATCAAGAGTGATACGCAAGTGGAGCACGTGATGGAAGCCGCCAGTGCTATCGATCCTAGTGTGGTCCAAAAGCGCGTCGAGTTTGTCGGTCCGCAAGTGGGTAAGGAACTTGCTGAGCAAGGTGGGTTAGCGGTATTAGTGGCGCTGATCTGTATCCTTATTTATGTGTCATTTCGTTTCGAATGGCGTTTAGCCATGGGCTCGGTGGCCGCGCTGGCTCACGATGTGATTGTTACCTTAGGGGTATTTTCGTTATTGCAACTGGAATTCGACTTAACGGTGCTGGCGGGTTTACTCACAGTTGTCGGCTACTCACTTAACGATACCATTGTTGTGTTTGACCGTATTCGTGAGAATTTCCTCAAGATGCGTAAAGGTACCCCTGAAGAGATTGTCAATACCTCAATCACTCAAACTATGAGTCGTACCATTATTACTACTGGTACCACCTTGGTGGTTGTTGTGGCACTATTCCTTAAGGGGGGCACCATGATCCATGGCTTCGCGACAGCCTTGCTGATGGGGATTTTCGTGGGTACTTTTTCATCAATTTACGTGGCGAGTTTCCTTGCTGTGAAATTGGGGATCAACCGCGAACACATGATGCCTGTTGAGATTGAAAAAGAGGGTGCCGATCAAGATGCATTAATGCCTTAAACAAACAGAAGCATCAACGATAAACGTAATTTATCGTTCTGTTTTTAACAGTTTAATGTCATCAATCATGTTGTTGATGTAAAAAGCCACATTCTGTGGCTTTTTTTGCATCAAGATGTTGGTTTTTTGATCGCGTTTTTCTCGACAACCAGCCCTGATTGACGTTAGGATGTTGGCGGTTAATTGATTCGCCTAACCATTCGCTGTCTGAATTGTTGCAGTAGGAGAAAACACATGGAAGAACGTACTAGGTTAGTCGCCGGTGGCAACTTGTTACAAGCCCATAGTTGGAAAGGGATGCTCGAAGCTTGTGGTATAGAGGTTGAGCTGCGTGGTGAAGCGCTGCTAGGTGGCATTGGCGAACTGCCAACCGATCTGCAAGATGTTGAGCTTTGGGTTACCGAGTCACAATATGAGGCGGCCAGAGCACAGCTTGAAACTCTCAACACTGAGAGTCCACAATGGCAGTGCCTTAAGTGTCATGAGATGAATGAAGGCAGTTTTGAATTGTGTTGGCATTGCAGTGCCGAACGAAGTGAACGTTTGAGTTAATAAACTATCTTGCTGACTTGTGAATAAGCGATTTTAAGTGTTATCACTTATCTTGATTCACCTAAGTCATATTGGCTCTTTGCTTGCCGAGTAGAACTTACGTAGTTGCCATTGCAATAGGGCGTATGTTCTGCGTTTGTCACATCAGCTAAATGCTGGATGCTCTATTGTGCCAGTCGCCTTACTTGAGCGCTAATGCTATTATTTACTTACAATTATTCCCTCCGCTTTAGCTAAAGAGAGCGCTTCCTTATGCAGTATTTCCCTTTATTTGTTGATACTCAATCCCTGCGAGTTTTAATTATTGGCGCTGGCGAAGTGGCCAGTCGCAAATTGGATCTACTCAGTCGAACCTTAGCCGAAATTGAGGTGATTGCACCTGATATTTGTGATGAGGTGCGATCTTATGCCAGACAAGGTCGGATAAGACTACATCAGCGAGCGGCCAACACAGATGATATTGCCAATGTCGATCTGTTATATTTGGCAACTGCCAATGATGCGTTTAACCGTGATATGGCACTGCACGCGACCGTGAAGGGAATATGGGTCAATGTGGTTGATTCTCCCGGCTTATGCCGTTTTATTACCCCATCAATTGTCGATAGAGGTCGCCTGCTGGTGGCCATAAGCACAGCGGGTGCTGCGCCGGTGTTTGCCCGCGAGCTACGTTCACGTTTAGAAACTTGGTTGCCTAACTCCCTCAGTGAACTGTTTGATTTTATTGCCGAGAGGCGAGTTGAGGTGCAGCAACGTTTACCTGACTTTAGTCAGCGTAAGCTATTTTGGGAGCAGTTTTTTATCAGCAACGGCGATAAGTTTGATGCTGATACGCTTAGGCGCTATGACAATGCGTTTAGGCAGCTATCGAATGAGGGGGAGATTTTATTGATTGACGATCAAACCAAAGTTGAGCTGCTACCGATAGCCGCCATGCCTTTATTACAGCGAATAGACACACTTTGTAGCGATATTGCGCTGCCTAGCGATTTAGTTGAATTAGTCCGCCGTGATGCGTCGCGAGCGAGTATGCCTTCTCTGAGCGTTATCAATGCCCAGTATGCTAAAGGTGAGCGAGTGTTGCTGTTTGCGGAGGTGGCGACGATTTCAAGGCTGGTTGCTCATTTTCCCATGGCGAAGTGGCTGCGCGGTGGGTCGCTATAGCGCGATTGCAGCCATTTGCGCAGTATCGGCTGTGTGTTGCTTGGCGTAATTAAGGTAAACTAGCCGTATCATTCATAATTTTGATTAATATGGCCCCTAAAGCAACGGTTTATAAAGCCAATCTACAGATAGCTGATATGGATCGTGGATATTACCACGATCATAACCTTACCCTCGCGCAGCACCCGTCAGAAACCGATGCTCGTATGATGTTGCGCCTGCTGGCCTTTGCCCTTAATGCCAGCGATAGCTTGCAGTTTAGCAAAGGTTTATGTGTTGAAGATGAGCCGGAGTTGTGGCAAAAATCATTGAGCGACGAAATAGAGCTCTGGGTTGAGTTTGGTCAAAGTGATGAGAAATGGGTTCGAAAAGCCTGTGGCCGTTCAAAACAGGTGCAGTTGTTTGCTTACGGCGGACGCAGCGTACCGATATGGTGGCAACAAAATCAACAAGCGTTTGCACGTTATCAGAATTTAAAAGTGTGGAATATTCCCGAAGATGCGGTAAAAGCCATGGGTGAGCTGGTGAGTCGCAGCATGATAGTGCAATTTAATATTAGCGAAGGCGAAATTTGGATGTCTAATGATCGCGGTAGTGTGCAGATTATTCCCGAGGTGCTAAAAGACCAGGTGCTAAAAGAGTAGTGCTTGCTTATATTTGAGTGTTAAAAAAGCCAGTCTCCAGACTGGCTTTTTTACAGGTGTGCAAGGCGACTTATGCGTGGTTAAGCTTTTTCTACCAAAGATGTTTCATCCTCATCCTCGCCTTTACCTTTGGTGTTAACCATGATGAGCGCGGTGATGACGAGCGTTGACACTACACCAGCAATCGTAGATAGCATCATCGGTAGGCCTGCGCCTAAGGTTGCCGAGTTGAGCAGGAAGCTTATCACCACTGTGGTCATAAACATCGCTGGGACGGTACAGATCCAATGGAACTTATTGTGACGCAGTAAGTATGCAGATGCCGTCCATAACATCATCACTGCGGTTGTTTGGTTAGCCACACCAAAGTAGCGCCAAATCACCCCAAAATCGACTTGAGTTAAAATCGCGCCCATGATGAACAGTGGGATAGCCAACAATAGACGTTTAGGTAGCGCAGTTTGTGGTAGCTTAAAGAACTCGGCTAAAATCAAGCGGGCCGAACGAAACGCCGTATCGCCAGATGTGATAGGCAAAATAATGACACCTAAGATAGCCATAAAGCCACCCACAGCGCCCAACAAGCCAGTTGATGCTTCATATACTACGTTAGCGGGGTTACCTGCCATACCGGCATTGAGCCCTTCAACACCGCCGAAGAAAGATAAGGCGATAGCACACCAGATAAGTGCAATGATCCCTTCGCCTATCATGGCGCCGAAGAACACAAAGCGGCCGTTAGATTCATTTTCTACACAACGAGCCATTAGCGGTGACTGAGTCGCGTGGAAACCTGATATCGCACCGCAGGCAATAGTGATAAACAGGGCAGGCCACAGTGGCATGTCATTGGGATTAAGGTTGGTTAAAAAATCGCTTGCTTCAAAGCCAGGTAACAGAGAGTGTTCGCTCGACACGACTAGCGCTATGGTTAACCCTACAGACATGAACAGCAATAAGGCGCCGAAGAAAGGATATAGGCGACCGATAATTTTATCTACTGGGACAATGGTTGCGATTAAATAGTAAGTAAAAATAATCCCTACGAAGATGCTAATATCCCAGCCGGTTAACTTGCCGAGCAAACCAGCAGGCGCAGAAATAAACACCACACCGACCAGCAAGAGTAGGATGATGGCAAAAATATTCATAAAATGTTTGGCACTTTTGCCCAGGTATTTACCGGCAAGATTAGGTACCGACTGGCCATTATTTCTTACCGAGAGCATGCCTGAAAAATAATCGTGGACTGCACCAGCAAAAATACAGCCGAGCACAATCCATAACATGGCGGCAGGGCCATAAAGTGCACCTAAGATAGGGCCAAAGATAGGCCCAACACCGGCAATATTAAGCAGTTGGATAAGGTAGACCTTACCTTTAGACATGGGGACAAAATCTACCCCGTCGGTTTGGGTAAAGGCGGGCGTTTGACGCGCCTCATTTATGCCGAAGACTTTTTCAACAAATTTACCGTAGATGAAGTATCCGCCAATTAGCAGGCCGACACACATTAGAAACCACATCATAATCTATACCCCCAGTGAAAAACACGCAGAGTGTATCGCCTGTGAGAGAGAATAAAATCGACATTTAGGTGAGTGGTCGTATCAAGCGATTAAGCGGTTATTTAAGGCGGTTAACGGTTTGGCTACTGGGCGAGCACAAGCCCCTGCGCGTCGAGTCATTCGTGTAAATGGGAGCCTAGGAGCTAATCAATGAAAGCCAAATAGCTGTTTTAGTGGTTTTAAAAATCGCCGTGATACAGGTATCGTTTTGCCTGAATGGGTAATAACATCAGCGCCATTTTCCTGCATCACAATTTCACTGATAGCGTGGGGCGCAACAAGATACTGCTTGTGACAACGTATTAGCGCTGTCTTCTCTTCGAGTACTTTAAGGGTGAGATGCGTATGCACCTGCTCATTGGCGGTGGTAACATGGATGCCGCTTAAATCGCTGAACGCGTATTCGACATCTCTGATGTTAATCACTTTGAGGCGATTGCCGCAATAACAGGGCACATGTTCCAGTGTTGTGGGTAAAATGGCGCTCAGTGAGGGTTGGGGCAAATCTTTACGTAGACGATGAATGCTGGTCTGCAAGCGAGCTGCATCAATGGGCTTAAGCAGATAGTCAAAAGCATGATTGTCAAAAGCTTGAATTGCATATTCATCATAGGCGGTGACAAATACTACTCGGGGCATAGTATCAGGATCCAGCATGGCAACCATTTCAAGGCCAGTAATTTTGGGTATCTGAATGTCTAAAAAAATCAAATCAGGCTTTAATTTGCTAATCGATTGTATCGCCTCAATGGCATTAGCACATTGGCCGATCACCTCAATATCGTCATAGACGTTGAGTAACTCTTGTAATGCATCGCGGGCAAAGGGCTCATCGTCAATAATTAAACAGCGGATCACTTTGACTGTCCTATTGGGCTGGTGGTTAACGGTAAGGTAATGGTTATTTGCGTATATTCATCGCGGCTCGATGTTATCGTGACGCCAAAGCTATTGCCAAACAGATTTTGAATGCGTTTATGCACAATCGACATGCCCAGGCCTGAGTTATCTGTCTGCTGCGTTGTGTCATATAATCCTGCGTTATCGGTGACTTGCAAAATTAATTGGTCGTTGTCGGCTCGTCCACTTACCCTTATCTCACCAGGCTCAATAAGGTGAGATGTACCATGTTTAACGGCATTTTCGATAATGGGCTGTAGGGTAAATGCGGGCAATTTATGATGATGCAACGAGGCTGGAATATCGATCTCGACACTTAATTTATCGAAAAAGCGCGCTTTTTCTATCATAAGGTAGGCGTCGATATGTTCGAGTTCATCCGTTAGGGTGACCAGGTCTGTGGTGCGTTTTAAGTTGATGCGTAAAAATTGGGCTAAGTGTTGGATCAGTTGGCGCGCCATTACTGGATCACGGCCAATAATGGCAGCGATGGTGTTTAAGGCGTTAAACAAAAAGTGAGGATTGACCTGAGCTTGCAGTAGTTTTAGTTCTGATTGTGTCAATAAATTCTGCTGTTGTTCGTAGCGGCCATATAGGATTTGATTAGACATTAATCGTGCAATACCTTCGCCCAATGTCTTGTTAATATTTAAAAATAGTTTGTTTTTGGGTTCATATAACTTAATCGTGCCGATCACTTCTGACTCACATCGCAGCGGGATCACTAGGCTTGAACCTAAGCGGCATTGATTAGAGATTGAACAGGCATAACGCGTTTCCACTCCATCGGCAAACATGACACAATTTTGCTCGATTGCATCTTGGGTGATTTTCGATGAAATGGGGGTGCCAGGAATGTGATGATCATCGCCGATGCCGATAAAGGCCAGCAGTTTTTCTCGGTCGGTAATGGCTACGGCGCCAACATGGGTTTCTTCAATAATGATCTGCGCAACTTTAGTGCTACTCTCTTGATCGAAGCCTCTGGATAACCCCCCAACGCTGCGCTCGGCAATTCTGAGCGCTTTAGTCGAAAATGCCGATGATAGCTTATCGAACATGGTTTTTTGGTCGCGCACCATACTCATAAACAGCGCGGCGCCGATTGAATTAACCAGCAGCATGGGAAGTGCAATCTGTTTGACCAGTTCAACCGCATCATCAAAGGGCTGTGCTACGGCGAGAATAATCCCCATCTGCATCATTTCGGCTGAAAAGGTCACTAAGCAAACGAGCAGGGGAGTATAAACCAATTCACTCCTGTCTAATTTACGTAGATATAAACCGACGAGCCCGGCTGAAAAGCCTTCTAATGTGGTTGAGATGGCACAGGCCAGATCGGTAAAGCCGCCCAAGCTGTAACGATGCAACCCCCCCGTTAAACCAATCAAAAAACCAGTAACCGGGCCGCCGAGTAAGCCGCCTAATACCGCGCCCATGGCACGGGTGTTGGCAATGGCATCGTTTGTCTGCTCACCAAAGTAGGTGGCCAAAATACAAAAGCCTGAAAAGATAAAGTAGATGTAGATTTTATGGGGTAAGCGGGTCGCGGTTTCGGCAAACAGCTTAAATAGCGGTGTTTTACTCAGTAAGTAAACGATCACTAGATATAAACACATCTGTTGGGTTAACAATAAAATGAGCGGCATAAAAACAGATGTTCCTATAACGGCATGAGCCAAGCCATCGGCAGAGTGGTGTAATGGGACTCTTGAGCATAGCACTAGCCCTTAAGGGACCACAACTGTTCACTTTGCGCTATAGCGCATGGTTTTAATATCAATAATAAGTTATAACATGCGTATTAATTAAATCTTTATTGAGGTTACGATGTCAGACTCGATTCATGGTCATCAAGTGATGCAACTTATGCTGTCTTTAGGCGGCGCTATATCGAAAACAGAACTTATGAAATTAATGGCGACTCAGTTTGGTGAACAGGCAAAATATCATACGTGCTCGGCGACAGAGATGTCGGCTGAGCAATTGATTGCTTTTTTAGAACGTAAAGGTAAGTTTATTGAGTCAGCAATGGGAATTGAGACCGCAGTCGATAAAATTTGTCATCATTAGCCTTTAAAGTGTTTGGGCCGCGACAGTATACGCGGCCCTATCACATCACTAACGCTTCGCTAGTTAATCTTGGTTTTCATCAATAAGCAGCTCTATGGCTTGTGGTGACTTGTCGGCAAAATCTTTAATCATCATCCGGATAAGTCGAGACTTGGCTATTTTATTGTCTCTGGCCAATTGATTAAGCTGTGCAATACAACTTTCAGTGAGCGTGAAAGTGGCGTGGCGAAAAATTTTACTCGATTGCTTCTTAAGGCTAACCGTCTGCTTGGCTTTATGTTTCTTCTTGGTACGCTGGGATAGGCTGGGTTGGCCAAATGCATAATTGTTGGCATCTTCGATAAACTCTTCAATCGAGAGTGATTTTCGCGGCTTAGGCTTACGCCGCTTCAGATCAGTTAAGCTCATAAGAATTTTCAGGTGGTATGGCGAGTAGTTCATCGCTAATAGCACGTATTTCGATGGCGGCTTTACCGCCGGGCTCTATTTCGAGTACCGATGAGCCTTGCTCTTCGCTATCGTCGTAGATATTGCGGCTGAAAGTGACAGCGTTTAATGCCCTTAGTCCGAAGGATTCGACCACCTCTTTGGCTTCTAAGATGCGCTTATACTGATTAGGCAGTGAAGGGCATTGAGTTATGACTACCGCAGCGACCATTTTGGGGTTAACCATTTTACAGGTACTGAGCATATCTTCCATGTGGGGTAGGGTTTTGAGGTCGCGGCGTTTCGGTCGCAGTGGCAATAACACATAGTTGGCTACCGACATGGCGGCGCGCATGGCGAGGTTGTCTTGGCCGCCACAATCGACAATGACATAATCGAAGCGTTGGTCTAGTCCGAGTAAGTCATTACGGATCTTACCGTATAATTGAATACAGTTAATGGGTGGAAGACTAGGGTCTTCATTACGAGCTTGGATCCAATCTGAAGTGGTGCGCTGTGGGTCACAATCGACCATTAACACATTCGCGTTATGTTTTTGAGTGATATGAACAGCAATGTTTTGCGCCATACAGCTTTTACCCGCGCCTCCTTTCTCACCGCCTACAAGCAAAATCATGTCTGTGTCTCCCTCAAATAGAGCATTGCGTGACTTAACCATTAAGTCAGTGTGTTAGTATAAATTAGCGTTATCTGTTTTTTTGAAAATATATAATTAGCTATTGAGATACCTAAATAATTTGTAGTGCAATACGAAATTTCTCGCCATCTTGTTGCTGGCAGCGGCACACTTGTGCCTTAATTTGGTTTTGTTTATCGGTATTGGCATTAAACGTGATATCGAGTAATTCACCTAAGGTAAAAGATTGATGATACTCGATGAGTACACCTCGACGGGAAAGATCCACACATAAAGCATCGTCGCACCTAATCTCGCCATTGGTGTCTGTCCAGGTAATCTTAATTCGCTCAGACTCCATATCAACTCGAAGTGACTTACGACGTTCATCAAGCTCTTGCTGCAGGTTCATTGATTTTCCTTGTTGTGTTTGAATAGTCCTAATGGCTTAAAGCTAGCATAGTTTTGATGTCAGCACATAGTTAAACAAACGGCGCTAGAAAGCGCCGTTATAGTTTGATAAGCAAGAATATTAAAGGTCATCACTATTACGTGGATAAGGCAATTTGAGTTGTCCCCAACGGATCACTATTACCGTGCCAGCCAGAACGAAAGTCGAAACAGCAATCGCAATAATACGCCAGTCATCCATGCTTTTCATATCCAAGATCAAGTAGCGAGCTAATGCCACAATGGCAATATACAGTGGCATTCGTACCGGTAGTTTTCCCGACTCAGCATAATTAGCCACCATGGCGAGTACTTCGAGATAGATAAACAGCAGTAGCAGATCTTCTAGTGCGACTTTGCGCATAATTATGATATGCACCACTTCTTGACCTATCGCGACCATAGTGGCAATAGCGATTATGATTAAGACGAAGTATTCAACCGCCTTGATACTTTTTGAACCATAGCGAACATAAAGCTTTCCCATAAACAACTCTCATTAGTGTTTTTATAGATGGTATCAACAATTGTGTATTGCGCTAGCAGATGTTTGTGATTTTATTCACAAATTGATCTATTGGTATAGTCATGCTGTGTTGTATTTTAGAATTTAGCCAATGTATTAAGCGATAAAACAGTGTGTTAAATGGCGGTATATAGCTTTTACTTGCTTAAACGGATATGTGCGTAGCAAAGGAGCATGCATCAATCATGTATCTGGTATGTTAGCCTGTCTCGCGTGGGAAGGTGTTATCTTGG
This sequence comes from Shewanella sp. 492, assembly GCF_059338445.1. Taxonomy (NCBI): domain Bacteria; kingdom Pseudomonadati; phylum Pseudomonadota; class Gammaproteobacteria; order Alteromonadales; family Shewanellaceae; genus Shewanella; species Shewanella sp. 492. The sequence goes on along the minus strand of NZ_CM181702.1, from coordinate 2,305,066 downwards.
AAATGTAAAAAAAACCGCCCTTATTGGGGCGGTTTAGTATTTAAGCTATCACACATTATTAAGCTGAAATATGCAGGCGATTAACGCTTGAGTGCTTCACTAAGTAATGGGCGGAAACTTTTAACCAGTAATCCGGTCGCTTTAGGCGTACCAGCAATGATGTTGCCTGAATTCATATATCCATGGTTACCGGTGAAGTCAGTAACGGTACCACCGGCTTCACGCACGATAAGATCGCCAGCAGCGATATCCCATGGTTTAAGACCGATCTCAAAAAACGCATCCATACGGCCAGCAGCTACATACGCTAGATCTAAAGCCGCTGAGCCCGCACGGCGCAAATCGGCGCACATGCTGAAGGTTTCAGCAAATAGCTTCATGTAAGTTTCAGAGTGTTGTTTGGCTTTGAATGGGAAACCAGTAGCAATAATTGTTTCATTCAAGTCGTTAGTTTTACTTACGCGTAAACGGAAATCGTTTAACTTTGCGCCTTTACCACGCACTGCGGTAAATAGCTCGTCACGTACAGGATCGTAAACTACGGCGACTTCGGTTTTACCTTTGTATTGTACGGCAATCGATACCGAGAAATGAGGGATGCCTCTAACAAAGTTGTTAGTGCCATCCAAGGGATCAACAATCCACATATAGTCTTTATTGTCGCCCTTATTCTCGCCACCTTCTTCGGCAACGATAGTATGGTCTGGGTATGACTTGCGAATCTGATATGTAATGGCCGCTTCTGCTTCTTTATCCACGTTAGTTACGTAGTCATTGATACCTTTTGCGCTAATTTCTACACGGTCAAGTTCGGTGTAGGCGCGCATAATCGTTTGGCCGGCAGCGCGAGCGGCGCGCACAGCAATAGTCTGCATCGGATGCATTACAATCCCCTGGATGTTAAAGAACAGATATAAATAATCGGCGCACATTATACGAGATTTTACGGTTATATCAAATAGAGATTTTTATATAAAGGATCTGACTTCGCTGTGATACCATCAATGACACTGTTCTATAGATAGAAATTAAGAGTTTCATGCTTAGCAATATTCGTGTAGTTCTCGTAGGAACCTCCCATCCTGGTAATATTGGCTCTACCGCTCGTGCGATGAAGACCATGGGATTATCTACCCTATATTTAGCCGAACCTAAAGTGGCGCCAGACGGTCACTCGGTTGCTTTGGCCGCCGGTGCGTCTGATATCTTAAAGCATGCAGTGACGGTTGATTCGCTTGCCGATGCAATTGCCGATTGTAGCTTAGTGATCGCCACAAGTGCCCGTAGTCGCACCCTTGATTGGCCAATGCTTGATCCTCGTCAGGCGGGGGAAAAATTAGTCGCCTCAGCAGTTAATGGGCCTGTAGCGATTGTATTTGGTCGTGAAAATAATGGCCTCTCTAACGAAGAACTGCAAAAGTGTAACTATCATGTGGCGATCCCAGCCAATCCTGAATACACCTCATTGAACTTAGCGCAAGCGGTGCAAATCATCTGTTATGAAGCGCGTGTTGCTTTTCTTAATCAGTCGCCAGAGGCAGTTGAGCACGTTGAATATCCGCTGGCAAAAGAGCAAGAGAACTTTTTTAATCATTTAGAAAACACGTTACTGTCGACGGGTTTTATTGTTAAACAGCACCCTGGGCAGGTGATGACTAAACTGCGTCGTCTGTTTAGCCGTGCCCGCATTGAAAGCCAAGAGATGAATATCTTGCGTGGTATTTTAACCTCTGTTGATAAAAAAGTGTCTTTGGCCGATAACGCGCAACTGTCGCAACAAGACTCAGCAGTTAAAAAGGAAGATTAAGTCCATGGGCGTCATATCCAGAATTAAAGACGATATCGAGTCTATTTATCACAGAGACCCTGCGGCAAATAGCACCTTAGAGATATTAATGAACTACCCAGGTATGCAAGCAATTTGGATACATCGGCTGAGTCATAAATTATGGAAACGCAAATGGCGCCTAACGGCTCGAGCGATATCGACGTTTTCTCGCTGGTTAACGGGAGTCGAGATCCATCCTGGCGCGACCATTGGGGATCGGTTTTTTATCGACCATGGTATGGGGGTTGTGATTGGTGAAACGGCTGAAATTGGCAATGATTGTACCCTTTATCATGCCGTGACCTTGGGGGGCACAACATGGCAAGCGGGTAAACGTCACCCAACCTTGGGTGACAATGTGGTGATTGGGGCTGGTGCCAAGATTCTGGGGCCGATCACTATGCACGATGGTGCTCGCGTGGGGTCAAATTCTGTGGTGGTTAAGGAAGTGGCTAAAGACACGACTGTGGTGGGCATCCCCGCAAGAGTGGTGGCTAAACCAACGGAGAAATCCAAAGAACATGCCCTGCGCCGCACCGAAATGGCCAAAAAGTACGGTTTCGATGCTTATGCTGTGTCACCTGATAACCCCGATCCGGTTGCCAATGCTATCGGCCAGATGCTCGATCACATGCACCTAATGGACTCTAAAGTTCAAGAGGTGTGTCAAGCAGTACAAAGCATGGGCGGCAGTGTCTGCACCGAGCGTCTGCCTGAGCTTGATGTCGATGAGTTTAGCGATGTAGAACAAGCCGCTGCAGAAAAGCGCCAACATGCGATTGATGAGTTTGATCCCATAATTTAAGAAAAATCAGATTAATTGTCTCGTGACATTGAATCTTGCGGGCGAAACAGGTTAAATACCCCACTAATGAATCAGGGTATTTTATCTGTTTCGTTATCATCTTAAATACCTGACTAAACTGCTAGGTTTTATACTTGACTGAATTACTCAAGTATGGTTGAATTGACCTATGCATTTTAGAGAGCAGTGGTAGCTATGAAACTTACTTCAAAAGGGCGCTATGCAGTAACGGCAATGTTAGACGTTGCTATGCATTCTACATCTGGCCCAGTGCCGTTAGCTGACATCTCCGAACGTCAGGGAATCTCCCTATCCTATCTTGAGCAACTCTTCGCTAAATTACGTAAACATGGATTAGTCTCGAGCGTAAGAGGTCCTGGCGGTGGTTATCGTCTAGGATTTGACGCCGGTGAAATATCGGTTGGTATGGTCGTCAGAGCGGTGGATGAGTCTGTTGATGCCACCCGTTGCCAAGGTCTGGGAAATTGCCAAAGTGGAACTCGCTGTCTAACCCATTCACTTTGGGGTGATTTAAGCAAACAGATTTCAGATTTTTTAAATGGCATTAGTCTTGCCGGATTGATGAACAAGCGAGATGTTCAATTTATCTCAATTAAACAGGACAAAATACAACAGGAACAAAGAGTAACTGCCTAAGTTAACTTTGTTATTTAACTAATATTTATTTTTGTACGTGGTAAGCGGTCTGTGTTAGTCCGCTAAGTACGGAGTGTGAGATGAAGCTTCCTATTTATTTAGATTATGCTGCAACAACGCCAGTCGATCCTCGTGTTGCAGAAAAAATGATGCAATGCCTGACGATGGATGGCATTTTTGGTAACCCAGCATCACGTTCGCATCGCTATGGTTGGCAAGCCGAAGAAGCGGTTGATATTGCTCGTAACCAGATTGCTGAGCTAATTAATGCCGATCCGCGCGAGATTGTATTTACCTCTGGCGCGACAGAATCTGACAACCTAGCCATTAAAGGTGTTGCCCATTTTTATCATAAAAAGGGTAAGCACATCATCACCAGCAAGACCGAACACAAAGCCGTACTCGATACCTGCCGTCAGCTAGAGCGTGAAGGGTATGAAGTGACTTACCTAGAGCCAGGTGCTAACGGCATTATCCCGCTAGAAAAAATTGAAGCGGCGATGCGTGAAGACACTATCTTACTTAGCCTGATGCACGTTAACAATGAACTTGGTGTCATTCATGATATCGATGCGATTGGCGAATTGTGCCGTGCAAAGAAAGTGATTTTCCATGTCGATGCTGCGCAGAGTGCGGGTAAATTGCCTATCGATTTACAGAAAAGCAAAGTCGATTTGATGTCGATTTCAGGCCATAAAATGTACGGTCCTAAAGGCATTGGTGCGCTTTATGTGCGTCGTAAACCACGTATCCGTTTAGAAGCGATTATGCATGGCGGTGGTCATGAACGCGGTATGCGCAGTGGTACATTGGCGACACACCAAATTGTCGGTTTGGGTGAAGCGGCTGCCGTAGCCAAAGCTGACATGGAAGCGGATAACGCGCGCATTCGCCGCTTACGCGACAGATTATGGGACGGTATCAAAGATATCGAAGAAACCTATATTAATGGCGATGTAGAACAGGGATACTGCGGCATCTTTAATGTCAGCTTTAACTTTGTTGAAGGTGAGTCGTTGATGATGGCATTGAAAGATTTGGCTGTTTCGTCAGGTTCGGCCTGTACATCAGCAAGCTTGGAGCCAAGCTATGTGCTTCGAGCGTTAGGACTAAACGATGAAATGGCGCATAGCTCAATCCGTTTCTCAATTGGTCGTTTCACTACAGAAGAAGAGATTGACCACGCGATAGAGACCATTAACAAGTCTATTGGTCACTTAAGGGAGATGTCTCCATTGTGGGAGATGTTTAAAGATGGCGTTGACCTGTCTCAGGTTGAATGGGCACATCATTAATCCGGCTAATAAACGAATAGAGCGATTGGAGCAGAATCATGGCTTACAGTGAAAAAGTAATAGATCATTATGAGAACCCACGTAACGTAGGTTCATTCGACAAAAACGACCCAACAGTGGTTACTGGTATGGTCGGTGCACCTGCCTGTGGTGACGTGATGAAGTTACAACTTAAAATCGACGATAACGGTATTATCGAAGATGCAAAGTTTAAAACGTATGGTTGTGGCAGTGCGATTGCGTCAAGTTCATTAGTAACCGAGTGGGTAAAAGGTAAAACTATTGAACAAGCGCAAGCGATTAAAAATACGGATATTGCTGAAGAGCTTGCATTACCGCCTGTTAAAATCCACTGCTCAATTTTGGCAGAAGATGCGATTAAAGCGGCGTTAGAAGACTACAAGTCTAAGCATCAGAAGTAATATTCGGAGTTAACATGGCAATAACGATGACTCCAGCGGCTGCCGAAAGGGTGAAAAGCTTTTTGGCCAGTCGCGGGAAAGGTATTGGATTACGTTTGGGGCTAAAAACCTCAGGATGTTCAGGTATGGCTTACATACTTGAGTTTGTTGATGATCTGAATGCCGATGATGAAGTCTTTGATATCGATGGGGTAAAAATCATCATTGATGCCAAAAGCTTTATCTACCTTCAAGGTATCGAGTTAGACTTCATTAAAGAAGGACTCAATGAAGGATTTCAGTTTAATAACCCTAACGCTAAAGGGGAGTGTGGCTGTGGCGAAAGCTTTACAGTCTAACTACCGAATCTAAATACATGAACTACTTTGAGTTGTTTAGTTTATCGCCTGTATATGACCTCGACACTGTCTTGCTTGCAGAACGCTATCGCGATCTGCAGCGGACGGTGCATCCTGACAAGTTTGCTAATGCCAGCGAGCAAGACAAACGTATTGCCGTACAGCGCACTGCGCAGGTGAATGATGGGTATAACACGTTAAAGCATCCTATTTTACGTGCCGAACATATGCTGAGCTTGAAAGGAATCGATCTGAGTCACGAGTCCACTACGGTTAAAGACACCCAGTTTTTAATGCAGCAGATGGAATGGCGTGAATCGCTTGAAGCGATCAAGCATTGTGATGATCCCGATGCGCTAATCGATCAATTACATCACTCGTTTGCTAGCTATCGAGAGCAGATAACAGTGCAAATGAGTCAGCTTATCGGTAGTGATGATCAACAAGACTTGGTTAATGCGGCGGATCTGATCCGCAAACTCAAGTTCATGGCGAAATTGCAAGATGAACTCGCTAGAGCTGAAGATGCTCTTTTTTAGAGGCGAATAATTGTTGATTGGCTCAATATCTATTGAGCCTTTATTTTTTAAGTTGGATAGATATGGCACTTTTGCAGATAGCTGAACCCGGACTAAGCGCAGCACCCCATCAACATAGACTGGCAGTCGGGATCGATTTAGGCACCACCAATTCTTTAGTCGCTGCTGTTCGCAGTGGCGTGGCAGATACCCTTGCCGATGAAACCGGACGTCATGCACTTGCCTCTGTAGTGCGTTTTACACCAGAGGGCGTACAGGTCGGTGTAGAAGCCGAGCGATATTCAGCTCAAGATCCGCTCAATACGGTTGTTTCTGTTAAGCGTTTCATGGGCCGCAGCTTGGATGATATTCAAGCACAAGATCAATCGTTACCTTATCAATTTTCTGCCAGTACTAATGGTCTGCCATTATTTAATACGGCTGGTGGTCAATATAATCCGATTCAAATTTCTGCCGAAATTTTAAAGCCTTTAGTTGAACGCGCTGAAAAAACCTTAGGCGGATCGCTTGAGGGTGTAGTGATCACTGTGCCTGCGTATTTTGATGATGCACAGCGTCAAGGTACTAAAGATGCAGCGGGTCTGCTTGGTATTAAAGTATTACGTTTACTTAACGAGCCAACCGCAGCAGCTATTGCCTACGGCTTAGATTCTGGCCAAGAGGGAATGATTGCCATTTATGATTTAGGTGGTGGCACCTTTGACATCTCTATTTTACGTCTCAATAGAGGGGTGTTTGAAGTGATGGCCACCGGCGGTGACTCGGCGCTGGGGGGCGATGATTTCGACCACGCATTAGCACAGCACCTGCAAGATCATTGGCAATTAAGCAGCTTAACAGCGCAAGAACGCCGTGGGTTATTAATTGAAAGCCGCCGTGTCAAAGAGGCATTGACTGAAGACGATAGTACGCTAGCGCATTTGCAGCTTGCTGACGGACGTCAATTACAACAAACGGTGACCAAAGCGCAGTTTGATGCGATCATTGAGTCATTGGTTAAGAAGACCATCGCCAGTTGCCGTCGCGCTTTGCGCGATGCCGGCATTAAAGCCGAAGAAGTGTTAGAAACGGTGATGGTGGGTGGCTCGACACGCGTGCCGCTTGTGCGTCAACGTGTGGCTGAGTTTTTTGGTCGTCAGCCTTTAACATCAATCGATCCCGATCGCGTCGTGGCTATTGGCGCCGCAATACAAGCCGATATTTTGGTGGGCAATAAACCTGACTCCGATCTATTATTGCTTGATGTATTACCCCTGTCGTTAGGGATTGAAACCATGGGCGGGCTGGTTGAAAAGGTTGTTTCACGTAATACCACTATTCCTGTCGCCAGAGCGCAAGAGTTTACCACCTTTAAAGATGGTCAAACGGCGATGGCATTTCATGTGGTGCAGGGGGAACGTGAATTAGTGGCTGATTGCCGCTCGCTTGCGCGTTTCACCTTAAAAGGTATCCCGCCGATGGCCGCCGGGGCGGCGCATATTCGGGTTACTTTCCAAGTGGATGCCGACGGGTTGCTCAGCGTTACAGCAATGGAAAAATCATCAGGGGTTCAGGCAACGATCCAAGTTAAACCTTCATTTGGATTGACCGATGAAGAAATTGGTTCGATGCTCAAAGATTCAATGGCGCATGCGAAGGAAGATATTGAACGTCGCATGGCGGCAGAGCAGCAAGTGGAGGCCGCGCGAGTGCTAGAGTCTCTTTCGGCAGCTTTGGCCAAAGACAGTGAGCTGTTATCTGCCGAGGAAGCCGCAGCCATCGAACAAGGTATAGCTCATTTGGCACAAACTGCGGCGCAGGGCGATGCAGATGCGATCGAAAAAGCGATTGAAGCGTTAGATAATGCAAGTCAAACTTTCGCCGCAAAACGTATGGACAATTCTATTCGGTTGGCACTTAAGGGCCAGTCGGTTGACAATATATAGGTAAGAGTATGCCGCAAATAGTTTTTTTACCCCATGAAGAGTTATGTCCTGATGGGGCGGTAGTTGAAGCACAGCAAGGTGAAACCGTTCTGGATGTTGCATTACGTAACGGTATTCATATTGAACATGCATGTGAGAAGTCTTGTGCTTGCACAACTTGTCACGTGATCATTCGTGAAGGCTTTGATCAACTTGAAGAAAGCGATGAGCTGGAAGATGATATGTTAGATAAAGCCTGGGGACTAGAACCAGAGAGTCGCCTCTCTTGTCAGTCTCGCGTGCCTGATTGCGATCTGGTGGTGGATATACCTAAGTACACCATTAACATGGTCAGCGAAGGTTAGTGTTTATTACGACCTTATTTATCCGCTAGTCAACCTGAAGCCAGTCAATAGACTGGCTTTTTTATGCGCCGAAAATAGGATAACGACTATGCTTTTAGCATGATCATTTGATAGGAACAAACCGATGAAATGGATCGATTCTCTCGATATTGCCTTGTCACTTTTAGAAGCCCACCCTAATGTCGACCCACAGCAGATCCGATTCACCGATTTACGCCAGTGGGTACTCGAGCTTGATGATTTTGATGATGACCCGGAGCATTGTAATGAGCGTATTTTAGAGGCGATACAGAGCTGCTGGATTAACGAATACGATTAAGCGCGTTTAATTAGCTGTGATTACTCGAGTGGCTTACGCCTAGAGGCTAGAACCGCTGTTTTCAAAGCGGCTTGCTGATGGGGCCATCTGATATTTATAGAGCGATAATCTCGCCGCAGTATGCTTATTGCTTGAGTAATCTTGTTATTTAAAGGTAGGTTTTTGTCGATTAATTTCGTATAATCCGCGCGAATTTTTTAAAACCTGTTTATTAAAGGAAGCTAGACATGGCTATCGAACGTACTTTTTCTATCATTAAGCCTGATGCAGTTGCTAAAAACCACATTGGTGCTATCTATAACCGTTTTGAAACAGCTGGCCTTAAAATCATCGCTTCTAAAATGGTTCACCTAAGCAAAGAACAAGCAGAAGGTTTTTACGCTGAGCATAGCGAGCGTCCTTTCTTTGGTGCCCTTGTTGAATTCATGACTTCTGGTCCAATCGTTGTTCAAGTACTAGAAGGCGAAAACGCAGTACTAGCTCACCGTGAAATCTTAGGTGCGACCAACCCAGCTGAAGCTGCTCCTGGTACTATCCGCGCTGATTTCGCAGAAAGCATCGACGAGAATGCAGCTCACGGTTCAGATTCAGTTGCATCTGCCGAACGTGAAATTGCATACTTCTTCAGCACTGAAGAACTTTGCCCACGTACTCGTTAATTTGAGCGTGTGCATTAATGCTATAAAAGGAGCCTAAGTGGCTCCTTTTTTGTCTCTGGTTTTTAAGGCAAAATAAGCTCGATGTGATTGGTTGTTATGACAATCCATCTGGCCATCTAGGCGAGAGTTTAATGGCAGCAATATACTTTACCCATGTTTAACAAGTAGATGAGATATCGATGAAGATCCTAGCCGATGAAAACATGCCTTATGTTGAAGCCTTGTTTGCCGATATAGGTGAGGTGGTGTGTGTTGATGGACGTAAACTCACGCCTGAGCAGGTGCGTGATGCCGATGTGCTGCTAGTGCGCTCCGTTACCCAAGTTAATCGCCAATTGTTAGCCTTGAATACGCAACTCCAATTTGTTGGTAGCGCAACCATTGGCATGGACCATCTCGATCAAGCTTATTTATCTGAGCGTGATATCTGCTATACCAATGCCCCAGGATGTAATGCCACTGCGGTGGGTGAGTATGCTTTTATTGCCATGCTTGAGCTAGCACGGCGTTTTGAACAGCCGTTAAAACACAAGACGGTTGGCATTATTGGCGCAGGTAATACTGGCTCGGCGCTGCAAAAGTGCTTGCAGGCGTATGGTGTTAAGGTACTACTACATGATCCATTGTTGGCCGAATCAGATGATCCGCGTACCTTTGTGACCCTAGAGGAACTTATTAACCGTTGTGATGTGATCTCTTTACATGTGCCGTTAACAAAAAGCGGTTCGTATCCCACTTGGTACCTGTTCGATGAGGCGCGATTAGCCAGTCTCCGCCCCGATTGCTGGTTGCTGAACTGCTGCCGGGGTGAGGTGATTGATAATCGCGCATTGATAAGGATTAAACAGCAGCGTGATGACCTCAAAGTGGTACTCGATGTCTGGGAGGGCGAGCCCCACCCAATGGCCGAGCTGGTACCTTATGTTGAGATTGCTACCCCGCATATTGCAGGTTACAGCCTCGAAGGTAAGGCCCGCGGTACTTTTATGCTGTATAAAGCGTTGATGGCACATTTAGGGTTAACTGCCCATAAGTCGATGGATGCGCTGCTGCCCCCCTTGTGGAGTCAGCAATTAACTCCAGCGTCAGTTCCCGATGAAAACGCATTATTGAGCCTAGTTAGACTGGTTTATGACCTACGTGATGACGACTTGGTTTTTCGCAACCGCTTCCTTAATCATGATGGCTTTGACCTAATGAGAAAAAATCATAAACATAGGCGCGAATTTAGTGCGTTAAGGCTAGCCAATCATGCTGGTTCTGATGTAGATTGGGTGCTCAAATTAGGTTTTTCAGGAGTCGGTCTGTAATTATGTCGCAGGAATATAACGTAGTCGTATTAGGTGCATCGGGTGCCGTGGGTCAAACAATGATTGAGATCCTCGAAGAGCGCAACTTTCCCGTCGCGAATTTGTACCCATTAGCCAGCAGTCGCAGCGCTGGTGATACGGTAACATTCCACGGTAAACAGGTCGAAATTTTAGATGTTGACACTTTCGACTGGTCGCAAGCGCAAATAGGCTTTTTCTCTGCCGGTGGTGATGTCTCTGCTAAATGGGCGCCTATTGCGGCCGAGCAAGGGTGTGTTGTTATCGATAACACTTCACATTTTCGCTATGACATTGATGTGCCGTTAGTGGTTCCTGAAGTGAATCCGCAGGCGATTGCTGATTTCCGTAATCGCAATATCATCGCTAACCCCAATTGCTCTACTATCCAGATGTTAGTGGCACTTAAGCCCATTTACGATGCCTTTGGCATTTCACGTATTAACGTGGCGACTTATCAGTCGGTGTCGGGTTCTGGTAAGCAAGCCATTGAAGAGTTAGCGAATCAATGTGCTAAGTTACTGCAAGGCTTGCCTGTTGAACCACAGGCGTATTCTAAACAGATCGCCTTTAACGTATTACCGCAAATTGATGTGTTTATGGATAATGGCTACACCAAAGAAGAGATGAAAATGGTGTGGGAGACCCAAAAAATATTTGGTGATAGCCAAATTGAAGTAAACCCCACCGCAGTGCGGGTACCGGTATTTTATGGTCACTCAGAAGCTGTGCATTTGGAAACGGTGCAAGCGGTTGATGCTGAAGAGGTTAAAGCGGTATTACGCGATGCTCCAGGTGTTGAGTTGTTTGAGTCTGATGATGACTACCCAACGGCAGTAACCGACTCGGCTGGTAGCGATCCTGTGTATGTTGGCCGAGTACGCAAAGATATTTCGCATCCTAACGGCATTAATTTGTGGATCGTCTCTGACAATATCAGAAAAGGCGCGGCACTCAATAGTGTGCAGATCGCCGAGGTGTTGATCAGGGATTATTATTAATTTATGGACCTTTTATAAGGTTTACTTTAAAAAGCCTGCATATTGCAGGCTTTTTTGCTGTTGTTACTTGATTTTAAATCGTGAACAGTAGCAGGGCATGAAATTCTGGTTTATAGTAATCTCAATAAATACAATTGCCTAAAGCATGCTGCCAACTTGCAGTATTACTCCGCTTGAAAGGGAAGAATGGATGAACCTTCGCACATCGCACCTCGCTGGCTTCATTGCCAGTGTTCTTGTTATTCTCACTGCTACATCGGGTCTTTTATCGGCGGCTGAGCCTCTCAAAATTACTGGACCCGACGGCGAGCAGCGTCAGATGATCCGGCAGTATGGCCCAACAACGTTCGCTGATACTTTTTGGAGCATCGCACAAAAAACGCGTCCCGATGACAGTGTCACCGTATATCAAGTGATGGCGGCAATTTACGAGGCAAACCCCCATGCGTTTGCCAGTAATAATTACAACAGCCTTGAAAAAGGCATGATTTTATTGATCCCATCCAAAGCCGTGATGGCAGCAATTCCTAAGAGTTTAGCAAAGCAACTGGCACAGACTAACGATGCTGGTTGGCAACAGGCTAAGTCTCAAACCGCGAAACCCCTACCTGTATCGCCTCAGCCTACAAGCCCGAGGCCACCAAAAGTTGAGCCAGCGAAGCCAACACTCATGCCTGTTTCGCCAGCAACTAGCACAGCAGCTAAGAGTACAGCGAGCGTTGTCGAAGTCAATCAAGCTGAAGTACCGCACCCGCAGTTGACAGCGATTAGTGCCAAATTAGAGGCTCAACAAGCAAAAAATTTATCATTAACCGATGAATTGGCACGTGCCGAAGACAAGCTCAATCTGGCCGCCAATGATAACCAAGTTCTGCAAGATAGAATTGATCAGCTCGATGCCAGAGTCGCCGAATTAGAAGAAGCCTTACTGATCCAAAAAGAGCAAAAGGCGGAGCTGAGTAATCAAGTTGCATTACTTAATCAGGAGTTAACAGCTGTTGAGCCAGTAGAGCAAGTTGCACAAACGGGTGACAGCTGGCGTACCATAATGAGTAATCCACTGTATATCGGCCTTGCTGCCGCTGTTCCTGCATTATTGCTATTACTGATTGTGGCGCTCATGTTAAAGCGTCGTAACGCGAGCACGGAAGAGACTCAAGCAAATACTGATGTGTCAGCTCAAAATGCACCAGAGATGGCCGCAACTCAGGCTATTGCTCCTAGCAATGATGCTGATGAGTCAGTTGCGGTACACCTTGATGATGAAGCCGATACGTTAGCATCCTTAATGAGTGTCGATAATGACACGCTAAAATCTGAGAGCGATTTAAGCGATGACTCAGAACAACTCGATATGGCTCAAGAGATGTTTATCGACACCGATAGCGTGTCAAGCGATCCCCAAGAGGAAGAAGGCCAATCATTAGATGATCTTTGGGCCGAAGCTATGGGCGAACAAGAAGAAGAGACCTTTAATGGTGTTATAGAGCAAGATGATCTCGATTCGTTATTAGCCAATATGGATAACTCTGAACCTGCTGCCAGCGAAGCTGCGTCATCTGCTGACGAAACGGATCTTGATGCCATGCTTGCGAGCTTCGATAGTTCGGCGGCAGAGTCAGGCAATACATCAGAAACAAGCGCTACAGTGGATGCCAAAGCCGATCTTGATGCATTATTAGCGGAATTTGATGCCCCTGAACAGGGGAATGTGCAAGAAGATAACGAAGACCTATCACAGCAGATAGCCCATGAACTTGAACAAGATAACGACGATTCGAGCTTTGATGATGCCGATTTAGACAGCCTGTTGGCCGAGTTTGATACGTCAATAAATGCACCAGCTAACGAAGAATCATTAATCGAAGAGATGGGGGGGGACGCGATTGCGCCAACCGCCACAACGTTAGCCAATGATAGCTTAATCGAAGAGGTGCCTTTTGATGCAGATGATAACGAAAGTGTACCATCACAAGAGATAGCACCTACCTCGGATAATAATGAGCAAGTAGAAGAGTTTGTGGTAGAAGAAGTCGCTAGCGAAGCGTTAACCACGGACGCCTTAATTGAAGAGGTGGATTTTGACTCGGATAAGCAAGATGTTGCCGAGCAAATTGCTGCCGAGTTAGCCGAAGATGAGCCTATAGCATCGCAGGAAGCCGATCTAGATACTTTACTTGCTGACTTTGGCAGTGTTGACAATAGCGATGCTACAGCGGCCGATGACACAGAGGCTAGCAACACCGAGCTCGATACACCACTTAAGCGTGGCAGTACGGCTGAGCCGTTGGAGTTTGAATCATTTCCAATAGATCACACGCCGAGTTCTACAGACGAAGATGATGCCATAGAGCTTGCCCTCCCGAGTGATGATGTGTCGCTCGATGATCTGTTGGCAGACCTTGAGTCGGTTGATACTAAAGAGGGCAAAACCAAAAATGATTCGGGATTTTTTGATGATTTAAAAGGTAATAAGCGCGTCGCCGATAACATCCTCGAATGGGATAATGCTATTGCTCTTCAAGGCGCAGAGACTACAACGGATATTAACTCGCTCGATGATCCATTAGACGATGAACTGTCATTAACACTTGACGACGATGATAACTTGACTGTTGATGAGGCATTAGCTGCGCTAGATGCGCAACAAGGTGACGCGAAACCTACGCAAGCGGTTGCCGAGCACGATCTGACTGCGTTTCAACAAGATAATGGCTTTATCGATATCGATAGATTATTAAATGAAGCTAATGAAGATTTGAGTGATGTTGACCAATATAAAGAGCTCAATGTCGATATGGGCGAGCTCGATGATTTGATGGGCAGTACCACCATGGTCGATGTTGATGATGAGGAAAACTCGGTTAATGCCAAACTTGACTTAGCCCGTGCTTATATCGAGATAGACGATATGGACAGCGCAAAGGCGTTACTCAAAGAAGTGCAACTTGACGGTAATGAGCGTCAGCAAAGTGAAGCTAAGCATTTGCTCAGTGATCTATAACGCATAAGTCTATACCTCGCGTGTGGCAATGATGCTAACACGCTGACAAAAAAAACGGCGCTCGCGCCGTTTTTTTATGGCGCAAGGTGAGCGTTAATCCTGAGGGAAATGGATTAATATCGTGTTTTGAATTAATGCTGTTGCGCTAGCCCTGTTTGGCTAGAGTTATTTGTCCAGTTCGTTAGCACGTTATGCTAGAATCGCGCGCCTAGCACAATTTTAATTGATATAAGGATTGGTATTTTATGCGCGTAGCATTAGGTATCGAATATGATGGCAGTCGCTATTTTGGCTGGCAGCGTCAAGCCGAAGTTGATTCGGTTCAGGCGCAACTTGAACGAGCACTCTCAATCGTTGCCAATGAGCCAATAGCGATTCAATGCGCGGGGCGCACCGATGCCGGCGTGCATGCTACTGGGCAAGTGGTGCACTTTGACACCAATGCTAGCCGTAAACTCAGTGCTTGGACCTTGGGCGTTAACGTTAACTTGCCCGATGATATTGCCGTGCGCTGGGCCCAAGAGGTTAATGATGAGTTTCATGCCCGTTTCAGCGCAACCGCACGCCGCTATCGTTATATGATTTATAATCATCAGCTTCGTCCTGGGATCTTACGCGCAGGCGTGAGTCATTATCCGGGCGATATCGATGAAAATAAGATGCATCAGGCGGCACAGTTCTTGTTGGGCGAGCAAGATTTTACCAGTTTCAGGGCGATACAATGCCAATCAAATACCCCATTTCGTTGCGTGCATGAAGTCAATGTTACGCGCCAAGGTATGTATATTTGTGTCGACATTAAAGCCAATGCATTTTTGCATCATATGGTGCGCAATATTGTCGGATCGTTGCTTGAAGTGGGATACGGACGCCAGCCCATAAGTTGGATTGAACGTTTATTAGCACTTAAGGATCGAACACAAGCTGCCGCCACCGCTAAGCCCAATGGTTTGTATTTAGTCGATGTGACGTACCCTGACGCTTATCAGTTGCCAAAATTAGCGCTTGGGCCACTGTTTATGCTCGATTAAGTTTTTTTGCTGCGCGTGGTGTTCACCACGGTAGTTCATCACCGTGACCTGCGGCGCGAACAATATTACGTCGCTTTATCTTTTCATTACTAGTACGAGTCTTGTATGTCATCTATCCTGTTACCCAATCAGCAATCGAGCCTTGAGTCTTGGCTAGCGCACTTATTGTCTATTCATCCGACAGAGATCGACATGGGTTTAGGGCGCGTGTCGCAAGTGGCTAAAGCTATGGGCTTAACCCAGTTAGGCAATACTAAAATCGTCACAGTTGCCGGTACTAATGGCAAAGGCACTACATGCGTGATGATAGAGCAGATGATGGCGGCGGCAGGATGGAAAGTGGGTGTGTATAGCTCGCCCCACATGCTGAAATATAACGAGCGAGTGCGCATTGCTGGGGTCGACGTTAGCGATCGTGATTTGATTGATGCCTTTTGCGCTATCGATAGTGCTAGAGGCGATATTTCGCTGACCTTTTTTGAATATGCCACGCTAGCAGGTTTATCTCTTTTTAAACAATCGGCCCTGGATCTGGTGCTGCTTGAAGTGGGGCTCGGCGGGCGCTTAGATGCAACCAACATGATCGATGCCGATATTAGCGTGATCACCTCAATCGATATCGATCATCAAGAGTATCTCGGTGATACCCGTGAGCTGGTCGGGCGAGAAAAAGCGGGAATTTGCCGAGCGGGGCGGCCATTGGTGGTCGGTGATGCAGATTTACCCACATCGGTTATTGAAGTCGCAAACCAAGTGGGCGCCCAGCTTATTCGTGTCGGTGAGGATTTTAATTATCATCAAGACGATAAGGGTTGGCATTTCAGCGGCGTGCAATGGCAACTTAATAACTTACCACCGGTACAACTGCCATTACCCAATGCCGCGACCGCGCTGGCAGTGGTTGAGCAGCTATTACCAACGATAGATAAATCGCATCTGTTTACAGGATTACAACAAGCGCGCTTGAGCGGGCGCTTAGAGTTATTTCATGATGCTCCCATCACATTACTCGATGTGGCCCACAACCCCCATGCAGCGCGGTATTTAGCACAAAGACTTGAGGTTTATCGCGATAAGCGCATTGTGGCTCTGTGTGGCATGCTGAAAGATAAAGATTGCCAGGCGGTCATTGCAAGCCTCAGTGAGGTGATTGATGTGTGGTATTTTACTGATTTAGATTGTCCACGCAGTGCTAAGGCGACGCAGTTAATGGCCTGTCTACCGCCAGACAGTAAAGGCTATCCATTTGAATCAATTGAGCAAGCATATAAAGCACTCAGTGTTAATATCTGCGATGATGATGTGGTAATTGTGTTTGGCTCCTTTTACACTGTGGCAGAGTTTAAACATTTACACCTTGGGTGAATCAACGTGGACGAAGAAATAGAAGTTAAACAAAAAATCTTATCCAGTCAGTTTCAAAATCGTCTGGTTGGGGTGATTGTGTTGGTGGCGCTAGGGGTCATTTTTCTGCCTGATATCCTCGACGGTAAGAAACAGCAGCAAGAAGAGCAGTTTAGTGAGATACCACTTCGCCCAGCCGTTGAGATGAACCTCGACACATCGCCGGAGTACAAGGCTATCGATTTAACCGATGAAGCTGCGCAATTTTCCGCGGCAGAACCAGAGGTTCTTTCCAGTGACGCCGATAAGCCCAGTGTGACGTCAATCGCGTCTAAGCCAAAGCCTGCCAAGGTCGAGCAGAGCCTGACTAGCAGCGCCTATACCTTGCAATTAGGCAGCTTTAAAAATGCCGCTAATGTGAATGCATTGGTTAAACGCTTAAGATCCAAAGGATTTAGAGCTTATACCTTGCCGCAAACCCCTGTGGACGGTGAGTTAACTAAGGTGTTTGTCGGTCCTGATATCTCTAAAGCTAAGTTGCAACGATTACAAAAAGAGCTGGATAAGCTGACTGAACTTAAATCTGCTGTGGTCAGTTATAATCCAGTTGAGTAGTGTGCTCAACGTATCGCGAAGTTAGGGGGGGTAACCTTAAGTCCTTTTGTGATCATACTTAAACAACGCCGAGACCTTAATATCTCGGCGTTTTAGTTATGCAAAATAATTCGCTTTAGGGTTAATGTGTTGTCAATTTTTATGAATTCAGTGTCTTTTATTCAGGATAAACTTAATTGCTTTTAAGTGGGCCTAGGGGGTGAGAATGTCTTCAGTCTCTGGTAAGATCGCGCCGTCTTAATGCTATTGCTGGATCACCTAATTCAATGGTTTGGATCGATTACGCCATTATCGCTGTTATCGGATTATCGACTGTCATCAGTCTGCTCCGTGGCTTTGTCAAAGAAGCTATGTCACTTGTGGTATGGTTTGCAGCTTTTTTCGTTGCGAGTCAGTTTTATGCTGATCTCGCGGTCTACCTCACTCAGATGCAAGATGAAATGGTTCGCAACGGGATTGCCATTGCTATTTTATTCATTTCTACCTTAATTCTAGGCGCGCTCGTTAACTATCTTATTGGCCAATTAGTGGCTAAAACAGGCTTATCTGGTACCGATAGGGTATTAGGTCTCTGTTTTGGTGCATTAAGAGGTGCTTTGATTGTCAGCGCGATGTTGTTTTTTATGGATGCTTTTACCGGAGCACCCAATACCGATTGGTGGCGCAGTTCACAATTGGTTCCCGAATTTGGCGTGGTTATCCAATGGTTTTTTGACTATGTGGAAAACACCTCAAGCTTTGTACCCAAAATATAATAATGCTTACAGCCTATGTGACCTGATGCAGTGATTCTTTCTGATCAGGGCTCGACAATAATAATGATTAGAACATCTTACAATGAGGAAACCTACCCATGTGTGGTATCGTCGGAATAGTTGGCCGAACACCGGTTAATCAGACAATCTATGATGCGTTAACTGTATTACAACACCGTGGCCAAGATGCGGCTGGCATTGTAACCGTGGACGGGCATGCATTTAGGTTGCGTAAAGCAAATGGTCTGGTAAAAGACGTTTTTGAGCCAAAGCATATGCAACGTCTGCAAGGTAATGCGGGGATTGGGCATGTGCGTTACCCTACCGCAGGTAGTTCGAGTGCCTCTGAAGCGCAGCCGTTTTATGTTAACTCGCCATTTGGTATCTCGCTCGCCCACAACGGTAATTTAACCAATACATTAGAGTTACAAGAACGCTTACTTAAACAGCGTCGCCATGTTAATACCACTTCTGATTCTGAAGTCCTACTCAATCTACTTGCCGATGAATTACAAACTACGCAAAGCCAATTTCTTACCGCGGACGAAGTGTTTCAAGCGATCACTAATGTTCATCATCTGACGCGCGGTGCTTACGCGGTTGCAGCGATGATCATAGGCCAAGGCCTAGTCGCTTTTAGAGATCCTTTCGGCATAAGACCATTAGTACTGGGTAAGCATGAAACGGAGCAGGGCACTGAATATATGGTTGCCTCTGAGAGTGTGGCACTCGATGCGGTTGGTTTTGAAACGGTGCGAGATGTTGCCCCTGGTGAAGCGATTTATATCTCGCTCGATGGTCAGCTCTATACCCGCCAATGCGCACCTTCACCGAGTTATTCGCCTTGTATTTTTGAATATGTTTACTTTGCTCGCCCAGATTCGACTATAGATAAAGTGTCAGTCTATGGCAGCCGTGTAAATATGGGCACCATGCTTGGCGAAAAAATTAAGAAGCAGTGGGAAGACCATGATATTGATGTGGTGATCCCCATTCCTGAAACCTCATGTGATATCGCACTTGAAATCGCGCGTAATTTAGACTTGCCTTATCGTCAAGGCTTCGTCAAAAACCGTTATATCGGCCGCACCTTTATTATGCCGGGTCAGCAGGAGCGCAAGAAATCGGTGCGTCGTAAGCTCAATGCCATTAATGCTGAGTTTCAAGGTAAAAACGTACTGCTGGTGGACGATTCTATTGTGCGTGGTACGACTTCTGAACAGATCATCGAAATGGCCCGTGAAGCTGGCGCCAAAAAAGTGTATTTTGCGTCAGCGGCCCCAGAAATCCGTTTTCCAAACGTGTATGGTATCGATATGCCAACCACCAGTGAGCTGATTGCCCATGGTCGCGATGTGGAGGAAATCACCAAGCTGATTGGTGCCGATGGTATGATTTTCCAAGATCTCGATGATTTAGTTGAAGCCGTACGTCAACAAAACCCCGATATTAAACGTTTCGAAACCTCAGTCTTTGATGGGCATTATATTACTAATGATGTCGACCAAGCTTATTTAGATCATCTGACTCAACTGCGAAATGATGATGCAAAAGCAAATCGTATCAAAGATATAGGAACAAATCTCGAGCTGCATAATGTATGTCACCCTTAATATGAGCCTGTAATATATTGCTCTTTGGCTGTGTCATCAAAAACCGATTTCTTTGTAAGTCGGTTTTTTCTCATTGGATGAGAAATTACTGATCTTTATGATCGTTTATCGCTGCAGTGCTATTTTTAATCAATAGCCTAATGCCTCTTATTTAATGAAATATCTGCTTTGCCTAGGAGCACTGAATGAAGCAATTATCCATAAGTACTAAATTGTTGTGGATCACCTCAGCCCTGTTTTTAATTATTGTGGCGATACTATCACTGAGTCTTTGGTGGTCGTTAAGTGATAAAAATGCCGTGTTAGCGGAGCAAGTTCAAGAGTCGATTAAGAAAGAAACTCGCTATAAACTGACGGCAAGAGCCGGTGAGTATGGTGAGCGAGTGGCCGCTTTTATTAACGAGGCTTATCGTGTGCCTTATGCTTTGTCAGGCTTGCTTGAACAAACATCAGTACAAAGCCCATTAAGCCGTGACAGTGTCGAAATGACTATCATGGGCTCTTTACAAAAAAATAGTCAATTGTCCTCTTTGTATGCCCAGTTTGAACCCAATGGTTACGATACTAAAGACAGCGAATTTTTTTATGGTGCCAGTCATAGTGTACCTAACGCGGGTAGCATGGAGATCGATTATACTCGCACCGATAATGGCAGTATCGAACACTCAGCAGTGACTGACGCCGAAGAAAAGTATGTTGAGACATTAAATGAATTTGGTCTCAGAGAGGCTGAATGGTATCTGTGTGCCCGTGATACCAAAAAGCCATGTCTAATGGAGCCATATCTCTATGAGATCAGCCCAGGTAAAAATGAGTTAATGACATCGCTTATCTCACCAGTCGTAGTGGCGGGGCAGTTTAAAGGGGTGGTAGGTGCCGATGTAAACTTACCTATCTTCCAAACGATGATCGATGAACTATCGCAAAAGTTATATAACGGCAACGCCAAGGTCACTCTAGTTAGTGCTAAGGGCCTAGTGGTTGCAGCGAGTCATTACAGTAAAAAAGCGCGTCCATTAGCAGAATCTATCGATAGCGCGTTAGCTAAGCAATATCTGTCTTTACACCGTAATGGTGGCTATTTAGATGTGGGTGATAATATTGTTGTTGCCTACCCCATTAGTATTCCGTTGGCCGATGTACAATGGGAGCTATTGATTGAAGTAGCAAAACAAGATGTGTTTAAAGAAGCCATCGCAATGGATAAGGCGATGACCGAAATGGCTTCATCGCTTGGTAGTTTGTTGTTGATCATTGGCAGTATTGTGTCTGTGATTGCGGTGGTAACCATTAGCCTTGTTATTCGCAACATTATCGCGCCTCTTAAAGTGATCCAAACTCGAGTCGAGAACTTAGCCAGTGCTGAAGGTGATTTAACCCAAACCATCAATGTGGAATCTCACGCCGAATTGATTGCGCTAGGGGGCGGCATTAACAGTTTTATCACTAAATTGCGCTTACTCATTGGCGAGATGAAAGTACTGGCTGAACGCTCACAAGATGAGAGCCAAACTACTGCCAATATTGCCCAGCAAACCCGTGAGAGTGTTAATCGTCAATATAGCGAAATTGAAAGTGTTGTCACCGCGGTCAATGAAATGAGCGCAACCGCCCTTGAGGTGGCTAAAGCCTCAGAGCAAACCGCGATGGAAACTGAGGCGATGAATGCCAATGCTAAAGCGGGTGAAGACAGCCTTAGTCAAGCGATGAATTATGTGACGACCATGTCTCATGAGTCCTTATTAGCGAAGGAAGCAGTGAGTAAAGTGGCAGAGAGTAGTACCAATATCAGTAAGATCTTGGAGGTGATTAGCGCGATTGCTGAACAGACAAATTTACTGGCATTAAATGCGGCGATTGAAGCGGCGCGAGCGGGTGAACAAGGTCGAGGTTTTGCTGTGGTGGCTGATGAAGTGCGAGCACTGGCGTCAAAAACCCAGACCTCAACCGATGAAATTGGTAAATTGATCGATTCGCTGCAGCAAGAAGTTAAAAGTGCTTCGCATATTATCGATCAAGGTGTGGAGGGGGCGCAGCGCGCCGTTGAGCAAACTGAGTCCGCTTTAACCTCGCTCAATACCATCGTTGGTCAAATTGAGGAGGTGTCGAGCCAAGTGACTCATATTGCAACAGCAGCAGAGGAGCAAAGCGCGGTGACGGAAGAGGTTAATCGCAACATTACAGGTATTTCTGATTCCGCAGCCGAATTGGCACGACTTGCCGATGAGGCGCAGCAAAGTAGTGTTAGCTTAGCCGAACTGGTGACGCAGCAGCATCAACAATTAGGTAAGCTCAAAACCTAATCACCACATAAGGTTCACGCTGTATACCTGCCTAACCGTGAGCATTGTGCTTACGGTTAGGCCATTAAGGCTAATGATACTTACATCACGCTACAGCACTATATTTGTTAGTTTGTCATGGCTCTTTTACCCGACAAAGCCAGTCAGCTGCATTGGCACGAGCTTCTTCTCCTCTATTGTACTTGATCTTAAATCGCCCTACACCTTATCGCCATATCCGCTGAACTTAATTCGTATCTTTGGGTCATAGGCTGACTCCTCAGTGCAACTTTATCCTGTTTTACATTTGCAGCCTGATCTGACTTAGGTTAAAGTTACTGTTAATTTATACAGTTGTTTATCCTGGCTAACTGAGTGCTATGATTTTATATATCGCCGAGAAACCCAGCCTTGGCAGAGCCATTGCTGATGTATTACCAAAACCGCTAAAAAAAGGCGACGGTTTCATTACCGCGGCTAACGGGGATTGTGTCTCTTGGTGTATCGGCCACTTGCTTGAACAAGCGGAGCCCGATACCTATGACAGTGCATATAAATCATGGAAGTTTGAACACTTACCTATTATTCCTAGCCAATGGAAAATGAAACCTAAGCCGAAAACGCGCAGCCAATTAACCGTGCTGCGTGGCCTAGTAAAACAAGCATCTCAGTTAGTCAACGCAGGGGATCCAGACCGTGAAGGGCAGTTGCTGGTGGATGAGGTGATTGCGCATCTTGGGGTCAAAGGCGATAAGCTTAATCAGACCATGCGATTATTAGTGAGCGATCTTAATCCACAAGCGGTTAAACGCGCTTTAGGTCAGTTGCGCAGTAATCGCGAGTTTATTCCGCTGTCTACCTCAGCCTTAGCGCGTTCACGCGCCGACTGGCTCTATGGCATGAACATGACCCGAGCTTATACCCTTCAAGGGCGCAAAGTGGGCTATCAAGGCGTGTTGTCGGTTGGCCGAGTACAAACCCCACTGCTTGGGTTAGTGGTTCGCCGCGATGCCGAGATAGCGCAATTTGTCAGTAAACCGTTTTATGAGGTATTGGCTCATTTAACCACAGACAAAGATCAAAGCTTTAAAGCCAAATGGCAACCCAGTGAAGCCTGCTTGCCCTACATGGATGATGAAGGGCGTGTGCTATCTAAAGGCTTAGCCCAAAATGTGATCAGCCGTATCAGCCATCAAACTGCCGTGGTTACTGGGCTTAACAGTAAAGATAAACAACAACATCAGCCGCTACCTTATAGCTTGTCATCACTGCAAATTGATGCGGCTAAACGCTTTGGTATGAGTGCAAAGACGGTGCTCGATACTTGCCAGTCGCTGTATGAACGCCATAAGCTGATCACTTATCCGCGCTCAGACAGTCGCTATTTACCTAAAGAGCAGTTGGCGTTGGCGCCCAGTGTGATTAAAGCCATCATTGGCGGCGCACCTGAGTTAGTCCAAGGCATTGAATCGCCTGATCCAAAGATAAAATCGAAGGCGTGGAATGACAGCAAGGTTGATGCGCACCACGCGATTGTGCCAACAGAAAAATGCGCTAACTTAGGCAGTTTGAATCAGGCTGAGCAACAAATTTATCTGCATGTGGCGAGGCAATATTTAGCCCAGTTTTATCCACCTTATCGGTATCATGAAACTCAGGTTGAAGTGGAGATTGTTAAGGGACGCTTCACCACTAAAGCCAAGCAAGACCGTGCACTTGGCTGGAAACAACTGTTTCCCGCAGCATCGTCAAGCAAAGCGGCACCGCAGGATGAGGCCGATACGTTGCAGCAGTTGCCACCTTTGATTAAGGGGCAAACGCTACGTTCGGGGCTGGCGGAGTTAGTCGAGAAAAACACCCAAGCGCCGAAAGCGTTTTCGGATGCAACCCTGCTGGCGGCGATGACCGGCATTAATCGCTATGTGACCGACCCTGAGATCCGTAAAATCTTAAAAGATACCGATGGCTTAGGCACAGAGGCGACCCGCGCAGGCATTATTGAGTTGCTGTTTAAACGTGGATTTTTACAACGCCAAGGTAAATCGATTGTCGCGACCGAGGTCGGTAAAGGGCTGATAAACAGTTTGCCAGACTCAGCCACTTCGCCCGATATGACGGCCTTATGGGAAAGTCACCTCGATGCCATTTGTCGTAAAGAGGCAAAGTATCAGAGTTTTATGACGCCATTAGTCGACTCGCTCAAGCAGTTAATTGCCCAAGCTGGTGCTCAATTACCCGCATCATTGCAAGGGGTTAAAGCCCCGAGTGGCCAGTTTAACAAGCGCCGTGGTAAGGCAAGTTCAGCTAAAGCCAGCACCTTGGCCGGTAAAAAATCAAGTGGGCGCAGCAGTCGTAACAAGGTGAAGCCACAAGGTAAAAGTTAACATTGAGTTTGAGATAATAACCCGCTCTACAGCCCACTTTGTCTTTGTGGCTGTGTTGTCTTAACCTAGTGGCTCAGCTGAATTTATGTATATAAAAGACTACATGCAAACAAGATAATAAAACGCCAGCTGGAGATTGCTGGCGTTGTTTTGTGAGAGATCTTACTTAGCCTTTCGACAGAAGCTGTTTAGGCTCGCATCGACTTTTCGCCGCGGCACAAACCAACGACCCCAGAGCGAGAGACTTCAATCACTTTGGTGACTTCACCGATAGCACTGATAAAGGCGTCAAGTTTTTCTGTGGTGCCGGTCATCTGTATGGTGTAAAGCTCGGCGGTGACATCGACTATCTGACCCCGAAAAATATCGGCAGTGCGCTTCACCTCGGCGCGTCCAGCGCCTTTGGCTTTAACTTTCACTAACGCCAGTTCGCGTTCGATATGGCTGGACTCGGTGATATTAGCGACCTTTAAGATGTCGATAAGTTTATGCAGCTGCTTTTCTATCTGTTCTAACACCGCGGCGTCGGCCACCACTGTGATGTTTAAACGCGATAGGGTCACATCATCAGTCGGTGCAACGGTTAAACTCTCAATATTGTAGCCACGCTGGGAGAACAAGCCGACTACACGAGATAATGCGCCGGGTTGGTTTTCAAGTAACACAGAAATAATACGACGCATTAGCTTTTCTCCGTTTTGCTTAACCACATTTCATTCATCGCCCCGCCGCGAATAAGCATAGGGTAAACATGCTCAGTTTCATCGACACTAATATCAACGAAGACCAGTTTATCTTTCATCGCCAGTGCCTTTTCTAGGCCAGCCTCTAACTCTGCAGGATCGCTAATGGTCATGCCCACATGACCGTAGGCTTCGGCAATTTTGGCAAAATTGGGTACCGAATCCATATAGGAGTGAGAGTGACGTCCTGAGTAGATCATATCTTGCCATTGCTTAACCATGCCAAGAAAACGATTGTTTAAGTTGATAATTTTAACTGGCGTATCGTATTGCAAGGCGGTGGATAGCTCTTGAATGTTCATCTGTATCGACCCATCGCCTGTCACGCAGATCACTGTCTCATCTGGCATTGCCATTTTTACGCCCATCGCCGCCGGCAAACCAAATCCCATGGTGCCTAAGCCGCCAGAGTTTATCCAACGACGGGGTTTATTAAAGGGATAATAAAGCGCAGCAAACATCTGATGTTGACCTACATCAGAGGTTACATAGGCATCGCCATTGGTTAACTTATGCAGAGTTTCAATCACTTGTTGAGGCTTAATTCGGCCACTGGTTTTGTCATACGCTAAGCTGTCCCGTGAGCGCCATTGATTGATTTGGCTCCACCACTGGTCAATCGCTGTTTTATCGTTATCAAGCTGACTGTCTTCTGCCAGGCGCGCTAGCATATTATCCAGTACACTGTCTGCCGAGCCGACGATGGGGATGTCCACATGTACTGTCTTAGAAATCGAGGACGGATCGATGTCGATGTGTAAAATCGTGGCATTTGGGCAATATTTTTCAACGGCGTTAGTGGTGCGATCATCAAATCGTACCCCAATGCCAAAGATTAAATCTGAGTGGTGCATGGTCATATTCGCTTCGTAGCAGCCATGCATACCGAGCATGCCGACGCTGTTATCGTGGGTGCCAGGAAAGGCACCCAGCCCCATTAGCGTGCTCACCACTGGGATCCCCAGTTTTTCAGATAGGGTAAGAATTTGCTGATCGCAGCCAGCGATAACCGCCCCGCCGCCCACATAAAGCACAGGTTTTTTTGCCGAGAGCAGTGCTTGTAAACCGCGACGAATTTGGCCTTTGTGGCCCGAGGTCGTCGGATTGTAGGAGCGCATATTGATCTCTTGCGGATATTGATAGTCATGCAATATCTGTGGGTTCAAGCAATCTTTGGGGATATCGACGACGACGGGGCCTGGACGGCCTGTCGCGGCAATGTAAAAGGCTTTTTTGATGATCTCTGGAATATCTTTAGCATCGGTCACTAAGAAACTGTGCTTTACCACAGGCCGTGAAATACCAATCATGTCGCACTCTTGAAAGGCATCATTACCGATAAGGTTGCTGGGCACTTGTCCTGATAACACTACTAATGGAATAGAGTCCATGTAGGCTGTGGCTATTCCGGTAATCGCATTGGTCGCACCTGGGCCAGAGGTCACCAGCACCACTCCCACATCGCCCGTTGCACGTGCGTAACCATCGGCCATATGCACGGCGGCTTGTTCGTGCCTAACAAGGATATGTTCGATACCAGATTGTTGATGCAAGGCATCATAGATGTCGAGAACAGAGCCACCAGGGTAGCCGAAAATGTGTTTAACGCCTTCGTCGATAAGTGAACGGACGATCATGCTGGCGCCGGATAACTTCTCCATTGTTGATCCCTCAATAGTTACCGCTACGGTATGCAGTATCTTGCAACAGCGACGGTAATCGCTTGAAATGATAAGCTTGAAGGGTACTTCAAACTCGTTAATCACTCGTACATCAATGTGTTAGCCTGTTAGCTTGAGTGACTGCCGTTATCGAGCAGAATTTCATCATATAAAATAGTGCTGTTAAATCAAGCGTTTTATTTAAATATTTTAAGTAGATGAAAATAAATCGGGTGGGTTGTTGCCATTTGGTTGCGGGCGGCGCAGCAGTTAATACTGCCGTTGACCTTAAATAGGAGCAAGGTTTTGGGTCTATGGTTTTTTAGGGGCAAGGTTTGAGATGATGGTTTGGGATCTATGATTTGAGTCTATAGTTTGAGGCCTATGATGCACCAGGCTCATAGGCAGAATCCCCCCAGCTTGAGGGGGATTAAGTTATTCAGCTTGTTCTGGTTCGTTATCGGAAGCCGAGTTTATGTGATGGGCTAAAAACTGGCATAGGCCCACCAATATCACCGCGGCTAACATCAGCGCGGCAAAGGGCACCGCAGTGCCTGTATAAAACAGCGCCAGCAAGGGACCGGCTAATGCGCCGCAACCAAAGCGTAAGGTGCCGATAACTGCAGTTGCCGTGCCTGTTTCTTGCTGAAACTTCATCAGCACTATGGCATCGGCATTAACCGACATTATGCCTAAGCAGCCCATTAACGGGATCAACATGGCGACGGTGTAGTGATAACTTAAATCGGCTAAGTTAACGCTAAGCAGTGCAACTCCAGCGACACTTGCCAGCAGGGTGGCGACTTTGAGCATGCGTCGTGAGCCATATTTCACCACAATTTTGCTATTGACCACATTCGCTAACATCAGTGCGCCGACATTAGTGCTAAATAGCATTGCAAACAGTGACTTATCTAAACCAAATACCTCCATATAGACAAAGGGCGAGGCGGTTAAATAACAGAAAAAAGCAAACGAGGTGAGTACGCCACTGGCCAAATTGAGTTTAACTCCGGGCTTAGTAAACACCACAGCATAGGCGCCAAAGAAGCTTTTTTGACTGCGCTGCGCACTGCGCTCATCACTGGGCATCTTGAGTTTGGTTATGACTAATAGCAACAATAAGAGTGCATAACCGCTCAGCGTAAAAAAGATTAAATGCCAGTCTCCGAGCTCTAAAATAATACTGCCTATCGTGGGGGCGATAAGCGGGGCTAGCATCATGATCAAGCTGACATACGACATCCCTTTAGCAGTATTTTTGCCATATACCTCTTTAATATAACCGGGTACCACAACCGTTGCTGCAGCGCCGATAAAGGCTTGTAAAAAGCGTAAGCTTAAAAACAGCTCGACATTCGTCACAAAGGCTAAGCCAAGACTCACTAACATAAAGCCACTAAGTCCAATAATCACCAATGGCTTGCGACCTACTTTGTCGGCGATTGGGCCGAAGGTGAGCATGCCAAGGGCATAACCCGCCAGATAGAGGCTTAGTGATTGCTGTACTGTGGTAATGCTTGAATTAAAGCTCAATGCAAGGGTTGCCATCGCCGGCAAATACATGTCGATAGCCAGTGGCGTAATCGCAACAATCGCCGCTAGCATGGGGATCAATAGCGTTAAATTTAAATGAGTCACGCAAGCCTTGTCGTGCGATGGTGGGACAGACGCTGTGTTCACTGATACCTCTTGTGATACGAAATTAATTAACATTGCAGCGGATAACGCTTGGTTAAGCGTTATCGAGGAAGATGAATGATTGTACGAGATCGCGCCCCCATTTGGCTAACGGTTTGTGAGCGATATAACCTTATTAACAGGGGACGTCTATGTGAATAATTGTCAGCGAGGGAGCGCGGATGAATGGATGCTTTATTTGGGCTTTTTTATTGCGTCTTACTTTTTAAGAACAAGGGGTCACCTGTAAAAATAACCGCCTCACCACTGTCGAGCCAGGTGGGGTATTTGACCATGATAGCGTTAAACATTTCGCTATTAAGCAGCGTTTGCAACCAAGTTTGCACCTTGGGGTAGGGCGCTTGCTGCCACCAAGGCAAGTCGACATGGGCAAATTGACGAATAAACGGAAAAATAGCGATGTCAGCGAGGCTCAACCGTTCGCCAAGTAAATAGGGACCGATTTGCAGTTGCTGCTCGAGCCTGGCAATAAAATGCTCCCCTTGCTCTCGATAATCCTCTGCTTGTTGCTCTGGGTGACGATCGGCGTATTTGTATTTATCTAAGTAAGGCTTAAAGTCATGATCGTTTTGCTGGATAAGCGCTTCAGTTAACGCCTGTTGTGTTGGTTGGTCCAAGCGGCGTAAATCTAAAGGATCGTTATGCTGTAATGCCCAATTGATAATATCGAGACTTTCATCGATAACAGTGCCATCTTGCAGGATTAACACGGGTACAGTGCCTTTCGGGCTGGCTTCAAGCATGGCCTGAGGTTTATGTTTTAAGATGATTTCACGTAACTCGACCGTGCGTTGTGCAAGCCATAATCCGAGTCTAGCGCGCATAGCGTAAGGGCATCGACGAAATGAATATAAGGTGACGCGGGGCATAACTCTCTCCTTTCTTAAGTGACTATTTTCACTGTTTTGAGCCAGATCGCAAATAAAATCCCAATTGTTTATGGCTGAGGTTGTCATTGCGTGTCGGCCCTGGCTATAGACCAATAGGGGCGAGGCGTTTATAACGGTGGAATACTTTTGGGGTAAGGTGAGGGCGTGCACTTTGTCGTTAACCTGCGGATTTGATCTGGTTGTTTGCAATAACCTTACTCTTTGTGCCTGTTTATTCGAGTGTGATTTAGGTAGAATCACGCTCCAATTTTGCGCCTGAAATCACATTTTTAGGCGGTTTACATGCACTGGGGATTACGCCTCAGCCAGCATATAGAGGAAAGTATGTCTCAAGTCGTTGTTTGTGCGCTATATAAATTTGTATCTCTGCCTCATTTTGCCGAAGTTCAACAGCCGTTATTGGCTCAAATGGAATCAGTGGGCATCAAAGGCACCTTGTTATTAGCCAGCGAAGGCATCAACGGAACCGTTGCCGGTACACAAGCGGCTATCGATTCACTCTTGGCGTGGTTAGAGCAGCAGCCAGGGCTCGACCATATTGTCTACAAGTTATCATTTGATGCTGAAATGCCTTTTTATCGAACCAAAGTGAAGCTTAAAAAAGAGATTGTCACTATGGGCGTTGAGGGGATCGATCCGCGTAAAGTGGTCGGTACCTATGTTAAGCCAAAAGATTGGAACCAACTGATTTCAGATCCGGATGTCCTCCTTATCGACACCCGTAATGACTACGAAGTAAGCATTGGTACGTTTAAGCATGCGGTTGACCCAAAGACACAAACCTTTAGAGAGTTTCCTGATTATGTGAAGGAAAATCTTGATCCGACTAAACATAAAAAAGTCGCCATGTTCTGCACTGGCGGTATTCGCTGTGAAAAGTCGACCGCTTACTTAAAAGAGCAGGGATTTGATGAGGTCTACCACCTTGAAGGCGGCGTGCTGAAATACTTAGAAGAGGTACAGCCTGAAGAAAGCCTATGGCAGGGTGAATGTTTTGTCTTCGACAACCGTGTGTCAGTCAATCATCGACTCGAAAAGGGTGAATACGATCAATGTAATGCCTGTCGCTTACCGATCACCGAGGCTGATAAAGCCAGTGAGCATTATGTCAAAGGGATCAGCTGCCCACATTGTGTCGATAAAGTAACGGACAAACAGCGTGAGCGTTTTGCGGAGCGCGAGCGCCAAGTTCAGTTGGCTAATGCTCGCGGTGAGTCTCATATTGGTAGTGACGTTAACTCTGTGATTGAGCAGCGCCGTTTACATAAATTGGCCTTGAAGCAGGGCCAACAGGATGAACGCCAAGGCGATAAAGGCTGATCTCTCTAGCTTTGCCCGCTGTGAATAGGCCGTGGTATTAGCGAACGGTATAAAACTGTGCTTATTTAGATTTTTTTGTAATGAGCATTGGCGTTTTGTCTACAGTGGCTATACTGAATTTACTGCTACAGATAAGTTGCATCGGGCGACAACTCTGTATCTCCAGCAGGGTTAATAGTGGTTTATGGGTTGGTGTTGATAGGCTGCCACTATTAGCGTTTTTAGTAAGAAACTAAGGCGGGTATTGTATTAAGCAATGCTCGCTTTTTCTTTGTATGGCAACATAAACGTGAGCCATCACCTTGTTTCAGTGTACCTACCGTTCCCATTAGCGATTGTGTATTAAGTCTGCTCTTACATCAAATTACTGCTTACCATTTAATTGAATAGGCAGCTCACACCGTTTAAGTTCAATAACACTTACTGTTGGCTAACTAGACGAAGCCGCGTGTTTTATTTGCTAGTGACTCTTATGATGACTACATTTTTTTTGCTGCACCTATTTACTTAGCCTGCTAAGTAAATACAATGCTTAGCAGGCTAAGTAATATTCCTGATGATTTAATCCATTCTTTGGCCTATCGGTATCAACAAGCGTTGCATATGAAGTTAACAGGTGGCTGCAAAGGTACAAGCTATCTGCGTTAGTTATTAGGCTCGACATAACATTGGTGCCAGACTAAATACTGCTAGGCAACATAATAGAGGTAGTGGATGAGTTGTTATCCGCTAATACAAGGATGAGTACTATGAATAAGACAAAGAGCAAGCAGTTAAACCATACCCAGTCAACGACCGAGCATTCTCAATTGTCGTTAGGTGAGCATTTAGGCCGATTACATCGGTTGTGGCGCATGGTTGCAGACGCCGAATTGGCACCACTTGGCTTAACACATTCACGCTGGACTGCGTTGTGGAAGCTATATCGTCTTGGGCAAGATATAAGCCAAAAGCACCTTGCGGAGGCATTAGAAATCGAGTTGGCCTCACTGATGCGAACGTTGGGCCAGTTAGAGCTGCAGGGCTTGGTGATGCGTCATTGCTGTGAGCACGACAAACGTGTCAGACGTGTAGCCTTGACTGAGGCGGGACTAGCAGTATTACATCAAATGGAAGCTAAAATCATTCGGGTACGCGCCGAGTTGCTAGCTGGGATCAGCCCAGAAATGCAAGCACAGTTTGAACACACACTTAATCAAATTAGTCATAATGCGGCGGCAAAGTTACAGGCTACCGCATCTAAAGCTCAGGAGTAGTATAAAGTATATGACGCCAGATCAACAATTTACGCGGTTAGTCAAATTTGCCATGGTGGGCTTTTTGCTCCTTTTTAGTTATTTTTTAGTCGCCGATATCAACATGCCGCTAACGACTCAGGCCATGGCAACCCGCACGATCACACAAGTGGCGCCGCAGATCAGCGGTAGAGTGGTGCAGGTCTATGTGAAAAATAATCAACAAGTGACTCAAGGCGAGCCGCTGTTTAAGCTCGATCCTAGCGAGTATCAACTCGCACTAGAGCAGGCCGAATTAGCCCTTGAACAAGCAAAGCAAGATAACGCAGAACTTGATGCCGCCATGGCGGTGGCAGAGGCTGACGTGGCAGCCAGTGATATTAATTTTGCCTTAAAGCAGCGAGAAGCTAGGCGCATACAATCGCTTTATTCCCAGCACAGCGTGTCGCAACAGATGGTAGATCAAGCACGTACCCAAGTGAAATCTAGCTTATCTCAGCTTCATGCCGCTAAGGCACAATTAGCTAAGATCAGCACGCTTCGTGGTGCTTCGGGTGACAACAACCTTAAGTTACGCCAAGCACACAATAACCTCAAAAAAGCACGTTTAGCTTTGAGTTATACCCAAATACATGCCGATCATGATGGGGTTGTTACCAATGTGCAGCTCGCGTCTGGCTATATGGTGAGTCATGGCTCACCTGTGATGGCCTTGGTGCTTGATGATGTCGATGTTATAGCCGATTTTCGAGAGAAAAGCCTGCGTCATGTCAGTCGCGATGCCAACGCATGGGTGGCGTTTGATGGTCGTCCAGGCCAGATCTATCACGCTAAGGTCAGTAGCGTTGATGCGGGTGTCAGTGCAGCGCAATTTGCCGCCGATGGTCGCTTGGCGACACCAGAAGAATCTAATCGCTGGGTACGTGATGCGCAGCGTTTTAGATTGCATCTTGAACTCGATCAACCCTTGATGACTCGTTTACCCGCCGGGGCTAAGGCCACAGTACAGTTACAACCTGATAATTGGCTGTTTAGCCAGTTAGCAAAGCTACAAATCAAGTTTATTAGCTTGCTGCATTTCATTTACTGAGACGGCTATGCAATTAATACGTCACCACCCAATGAGCCACAATGATTTGAGGCAATGTCTGCGTATTGCCACTGGTGGAACATTGGGTTTTTTGATCAGTAAACTGATGGGATTTAATTACGCCGTCTTTTTTACTGTGACTCCCATGTTATTGCTTGGACTCGTACCCGTTATCTCGGCTGCTGTCACGAGACAAGTTCTTGCCTCATCGGTACTGTCGATTGTTGAAGTGGGTCTGTTAGCTGGCTTTTTTGGGGGACAGCCGATTGTGATGAGCTTAATCGCATTCGTGCTGTTTCTGTA
The DNA here is from genome assembly GCF_059338445.1 of Shewanella sp. 492. Lineage (NCBI taxonomy): Bacteria > Pseudomonadati > Pseudomonadota > Gammaproteobacteria > Alteromonadales > Shewanellaceae > Shewanella > Shewanella sp. 492. The sequence continues at coordinate 2,271,635 of NZ_CM181702.1, read as the reverse complement.
TCGTTTTGCGTGCATGTCAAAAGGCAGTTTATTTCTATTTGGTGCCAACGGTGTGATCAGTTTAAGTATCATGCTGCACTTTGCCAGTTACCCGGCTACTAATGTAAACGATCTGATATTTTGTAATTTTTGGGGGCATATTAGCTCGATCTGTATCGCTTTTTTAATGATGGCTCTCTTCCCAGATGTAACGCCGCGAACGGCGCACTCTGGGGAGAGCAAAGCGCCTCACCGCATGCGGCATGAAGCCTTACTTGGGGCATCTGTCGCGACGATCTCCTTTTGTGCCTTTCAGGTATTAGATCTACAAGACTCATTATCGGCCCAGGTAACGACTTTAATTTTGCTGTTTCCTATGCATTGGAATGGCGCGCTCGACTATGCTCGGCGGCGTGCTCTGGGTACCATTTTAGGGGTAAGTTGTGGTTTAATCATCCAGCTGTTGCTGTATAACTGGTCGCACGAACTCTTGTTGTTATTGCCCCTGTTTTGGCTATTCACTTTGCTGTTTAGTCAGGCGCATATTACTGAGGCGATGGGGTCGGGTGTAGGCTTTGCTGGATTGACCACGTTTGGGATTTTATATGGGCAGAATTTAACCCCTAATAATGACCTTATCTTTAGCGGTCTTTACCGTACTAGCAGTATTTTAGTGGCTATCATCGCGACGCTGATTGCTTGCTATCTTGTGCATAGAATATTAAATCGCTTCGAAGCCACTCGCTTTGGTCATTAATACCGGTGTGAATTCTGCACTCTCGTGTATTTAGGCTTAGGCGGTGTTTGCACCGCCTTTATCGGACTCAGGTTAACTCTTTAGAGAACGTTCAGCCTGATCATTATCATGCGCAAAATCGTCATCGGCCGTGCTACTTGTATCGCGATTGTCACTCGCCGTGGTTTCACTTGCAGCTATTGGTAAGTCGTTAGGCAGGGTTTTATTCATCACACCATTGAGTAATTCCATCGGCAGAGGGAATAAAATCGTTGAATTTTTCTCGCCAGCGATCTCCGTTAATGTTTGCAGGTAGCGCAGTAAAATGGCATTAGGCTCTTTAGCCAGAGTTTGCGCGGCGGTGACCAGTTTGGCCGAGGCTTCCATCTCACCCGAGGCATGGATCACCTTGGCTCGACGAGTTCGCTCAGCTTCCGCTTGCCTTGCAATAGCCCTTACCATGGTTTCATTCAGATCCACATGTTTAATCTCGACATTCGATACCTTAATGCCCCAACCGTCGGTGCGACTATCTAATATGGCTTGAATGTCGGTATTGAGCATCTCTCTGTTGGCGAGCATCTCATCCAGTTCATGCTGCCCTAGTACCGAACGCAGAGTGGTTTGTGCTAGCTGCGAGGTGGCTTGTAAGTAGTCCTCTACATTAATAATCGCCTTTTGAGCATCGATCACTCTAAAGTAGATGACCGCATTGACCTTAACAGATACATTATCGCGGCTGATCACATCCTGGGTGGGCACGTCCATCACCACGGTACGCAGATCCACCCGTACCATTTGTTGGATCAACGGAATGACGATAATCAGTCCTGGCCCCTTTACTTGGTAAAAACGTCCCAGCATAAAGATCACGCCACGCTCATATTCTCGTAAGATTTTGAATGCACTAAACAATAACGCCAGTAGCAAAAATCCTAGCGCGATAAAAAACACCGAGGGGTTATAACTAATTGCGTCCATTGACTATCTCCTTAGAGGACTGGGCTGGAGTCGGGGTGACTGTTAGGGTTAGGTGGTCTCGAGCAACCACCAAAACCCGTTGATCCGTATGGGTCGGTTTATCGCTCACCGCGGCCCAATGTTCGCCATCAAGGCTGACAAATCCTTTTTCAATAAATCCTTCTACCACTATTGCTTGTGCACCGACAATGGCATCATCACCACTCACGGTTTTATGTTGGCGTTGCCGCCACAGGGTGGTTAATACCCACAGCGAAAAAAGCAGCGCTGTGACGGTGACTGCGCCAATGAGCGGTAGCGAAATTGCAAAATGCTCTACATCACTGTCGATAAGGAAGATAGAGCCTAGGGCAAATGCGATCGCACCGCCAACACCAAAAATGCCAAAGCTTGGCACCATAGATTCGGCAATCAACAGGGTGATACCTAATAGCATTAAGCCTAGTCCGACATAATTGATCGGCAGTAGCTGAAAAGCATATAACGCGATAAGCAGTGAAATTGCGCCAGTCACTCCTGCAACCCCGACACCTGGGCTATAAAACTCGAGCAATAAGCCGTAAATACCAATTAACATTAAAATGTAGGCGATATTGGGGTCGGTAATGGTGGCAATAAAGTGATTACGCCAACTGCGTTGATGCTCAACTAGCTGAGTATTGCTTAATTTTAATGTGATTCGCTGCTCTCCCATATCGACTTGGGTGCCATTGAGTTGAGTCAGAAGATTGGGCGCGTCATCAGCGATAAAGTTGATCACGTTTTGATCTAAAGCTTCTTTAGCCGTAAGGGTGGCAGCCTCGGTCACTGCGCGCTCAGCAAAGTCGATGTTGCGATTGCGCAGGGTCGCTAAGGCGCGAATGCTTGCAATGGCATCATTTAACACCTTACGTTCCATTGCACTGCTGTTATCTGTAGTGGTTTGTTTATCATTATTATCGCCGCCATTTTGGTCACCTTGATCGCCGGGGCTAGACTCTTTAGGAGCAGGGTCATTGGGTGAGGGTGTATTAGGGGGAGGTGACATAGGGCCCCCCATTTTAACTGGGGTTGCAGCACCTAAGGTTGTGGCTGGCGCCATTGCCGCAACATGGCAGGCGTACAAAATATAGGTCCCTGCGCTCATGGCTCTGGCACCGGAGGGTGACACTAAACACGCGATAGGAATTGTTGATGCCAAAATGGCTTGGTTGATGGTGCGTAAACTACTGACAAGGCCACCGGGCGTATCCATAGTAATCATCACAAGTGGCGGCCGCTGCGATAAAGGAAGCTGATTTGCTTGAGTGATCTCGCTGACTAAGTATTCGCTGACAGCAGGGCCAATGGCCCCTTCAAAGCGTAATAATGGCACACTCTGCGGGGGGCCTGCTTGCTGCTGACTAAGTTGCTGATCAGCAGGTTGCTCAGTTGGCGTAATGGGGCTTTTGGTCTGCGCCATAGCCATACTTGAAACACTCATCATCACACTCAGTAAAAGCAGTACGAACACCCCTTGGATAATCGTGATTATCTTATTGGCCTGAAGGGGCGTAATCCATCGCCAATTTAGCCGTGTAGGGGGGAGTCGCCCACGCTTGTGTTTCCATCTTGCTGATTTTAGTCGTGCAGTCATAACGGCATCCTAATTTTAGCTAATCTTAAGTTTAGTCTATTTGGTCTTTTAGGGGGCGGCGTAATATTGAGGGGCGTAATGAACAAGGCCGTTAATAAACAGTGTTGGTACTTGTATGAGTCTGGCTAGTGCAGGCTATTTCAGAATTAACGACAAGATTAATTGGTGGTGCTAGTTGTCTTTTAGTGCGAGTGTGCTATTTTGCACGGCTTTTTACTCGTTGGAGCCTTAAGCATGTTTGTTGGATTCGATTACGGTAGCGCCAATTGCGCCGTGGGGATAATGGATCAAGACACTGTGACGTTATTACCCCTGTCAACTGATTCAAATTATCTGGTTTCAACCTTATATGCCCTCGACCGGGACCTTATTTGTGAGGCGGTACTTAAAGCGCTGCCATCTGAGCAGCAAAGCGCTTATGCCACTGTACGTTCAGCACAGTTAAGTCGTGCCCGCCAAGCTCGCCGAGAGTTAGATTTAGATACAGATGAGCAGGCCGTTTTTGTGGGTGAGGCTGCGGTGCAGCATTACCTTGAGATGCCCGAAGAGGGCTTTTATGTCCGTTCACCTAAATCGTTTTTAGGTGCGACAGGGTTACGAGCCGATCAAGTGGCCTTGTTCGAAGATATCGTCACCATGATGATGCTGCATATCAAACAACTCGCCGATGCCAAGCTGGCGAGCCGCGGCCAAAAAGTGACTCACGCGGTGATTGGCCGTCCGGTTAACTTTCAAGGTATTGGCGGCGAAGAGAGTAATGCTCAAGCAGAAGGGATCTTGCGTTTAGCCGCCAGCCGTGCTGGATTTGAGGCCGTGGCCTTTTTGTTTGAGCCGCTAGCGGCAGGCATGGATTTTGAAGCCAGCCTAACCGATGATAAAACGGTGTTGGTGGTTGACGTTGGTGGCGGCACCACAGACTGCTCTGTGGTCAAAATGGGCCCGTCGCATATCGACAAAGCCGATCGCAGTGACGATTTCTTAGGTCATAGTGGTCAGCGGATCGGGGGTAACGATCTTGATATCGCCTTATCGATGAAAGCTTTTATGCAGCACATGGGGCTTGGCAGCCATATGGTTAATGGCCTACCTGTGCCAAGTAAACCGTTTTGGAATGCGGTGGCTGTCAACGATATCAGCGCTCAGCGTGATTTTGCTAGCCTGAGTTCGCGCAATATGATTAAAGAGCTTATTACCGATGCCGAGCGCGCCGACTTGCTACAACGTTTGTTAAAAGTGCAGCAAGATCAGTTAGGTTACCGTATTGTCAGAAGTGCCGAAGCGGCGAAAATTGTCTTGTCAGAGACAAGCGAAACCACAGTGACGCTGGATTACATTTGCCAGCAATTGGATGCTAATGTCGACGAGCGGATGTTTATCGACGCCATTAGTCAACCTGTGGCACAAATTCAGTCCTTGATGGCTGCTGCGTTAGCCGAATCTGGTGTCACGCCCGATATTATCTATGTGACGGGCGGGACAGCCAAAAGCCCGGCCATCTATAACAGTATCGCGGCCATCTATCCTGCAATCGATATTGTCGTTGGCGATCATTTTGGTAGCGTCACGGCAGGATTAACCCGCTGGTCGCAACGTATTTTTAATTAGAGCCTGTGTCACAAGCCTTTAACGGTAAATCTGATTAATTTAGGTATTTACCGTTAAAAGGCATTATTATCCAGTGACTGATATTCAAGTAGGTATTTTAGGTGCGTACTCAAGTGGCTTATATTTGAGTCATTCAGATCCAAGTCGCTCAAGTTAAGCTACTAAAGTTCAAGCAACTCACATTTAAGTCATCCAAGTTCAAATTACTCAGGTTCAAGTCATCCAGGTTTAAGTTACAGGGAAGCTACTATGTCATTTTTTTCATCATTTTTATCGCAAGCGCCAACAGCCCAATCCTATTCATCTAAGGGGTTAACCTCCTTGTTACTTGCTAGCGTGATGTTAATGGCCACAGGTTGCGGCGATGATGTCGGCAAGGTGAGCCTTGGCCTGTTTACCACTAAAGATGTACTTATCGATGCTTTGGACGACCCTAAAGTGCCGGGTGTCACCTGTCATATTAGCCGTATTGAAGCCAACCTAGATTTTGCCGATCCCTCTGATATGGGTATCGCCTGTCGCCAAACTGGGCCAATAACCACCGCGGATATTGCCACCATCGATAAGAGCAAAAATGGCGAAGTAGTGTTTAAGGCTTCACTGAGCATTTTATTTAAAGTGCTTAAGGTGCGCCGTATCTATGATGCTGAAAATCAAACCTTAATTTACCTGTCGTACTCAACTAAAGAAACTAATGGTAGCCATAAACACGCTATCTCAACTGTACCTTTATACGGTACACAAGCCTGGCAAGATCCATTCACCAAGGCTGATCACTCCGTGCGTTAAAAGGGTATCACCCGATTTAACTTGTACACTCTAAGCCCAAGCTGAAGTGACAAGGATAATTTAGCCTTGGGCTTGATTGAATCGCTCAAAAGCGCGGGCTAAATCGTCAATGAGATCATCTGAGTTTTCCAGTCCTATGTGTAACCTGATTAAGGGTTTACTGCTGTCCCAGTGGGTTGCTGTGCGTAGTTTATCGATCCCAAATACGCCCAAGATCAGGCTTTCATACCCCCCCCATGAAAAGCCCATCTTAAAGTGTTCCATATTTTCGACCAGTGCGGTAACCGATTTGAGGTTGCCTTGCTTTAACACAAATGAAAATAAACCATTGGATGCGCTGAAATCGCGTTTGAAAAACTTATGACCTGGACAGCTTACAAATGCGGGATGACGAATATGATCCACCTCGGGTCTGCTAGCTAACCAATTAGCGACTTTAAGCGCATTTTGTTCATGCTGCGCCATACGCACGCCTAAGGTCCGCAGCCCGCGGCTGGCGAGGTACACATCGTCGGCAGAGGTGCACTGACCCATTAAATAACTGTTTTCTCTCAGTTGATCCCAGTGCTCGCTATTTGCCGTGGCCGTGCCCAGCATCACGTCTGAGTGACCAACAATATATTTGGTGGCCGCCTGAATCGAGATATCGACGCCCATCTCAAACGGACGCGAGTTGATAGGCGATGCCCAGGTATTATCTAACATGACCACCATATTATGCTGGTGGGCAATACGGCTGAGGGTGGGCACATCCTGCACTTCCATGGTGATAGAACCGGGGGATTCGAGAAATAACACTTTGGTATTGGGCTGGATAAGCGTGGCTATGTCGGCGCCGATCATGGGGTCGTAATAGGTGGTATCAATGCCGAAGCCTTTGAGCAGCTTGTCGCACAGATCGCGGGTGGGCTCGTAGGCGCTATCGACCATCAAGAGATGATCGCCTGCTTTTAAAAACGATAATAATGCACCTGAGATAGCAGCAGAGCCTGAAGGATATAACGCGGTACCGACGCCGCCTTCTAGTTCGGCGATGGCGGCTTGAAACGCAAAGTGGGTAGGGGTGCCGCGTCGGCCATAAAACATCTCGCCATTGGCGCGGTTTTTGGTGGCAAAGCGCATCTCTTCCATAGTGTCAAAGATCACGGTTGATGCGCGAAATACAGGGGGGTTAATCACCCCTTTAGTCCACTTTTTGTCTCTGCCTAGGCTAACGATTTGCGTCTCTTTTTTCATTGTAGCGACTCCCACCCTTATTTTATTTTTAGCCATCTTAACATCTAAATGGCCAAATGAAAGGGGCGGATGGGCAATGAACACAGATATTTTATACCGCGCTGATCGGCAGTTTGATGCTGATCATCACGCCTTGGTGTTGGCCGCCCAGCTGGATGTTTTTAGCTTCAATGCTGCCCTGATGGAAATCGGTGATCAGCCGCGCTATGTATAACCCTAAGCCTAAGTGGGGTTTATCTTGATTAGGCTGGGGCCGTACCGAGACCATAGATTCAAAAATTTGCTCACTCATATTTTCAGGTAGTGCGGGCCCTTGGTTGTAAACGCTCAGCATGGCAATACGGCCTTTAGCGTGCAGTTTCACCTCAATTGGCGTTGCGGGCAGGCTAAACTCAATGGCGTTAGCGACTAGCTTATCCATCAGCTGGGCAATGTATTCAGGTACGCCCTGCATGTTAAGCGGATCGGGGCAAATATCGACCTCGAACATCTGCTTAGGGTAAGTGATTTGATAACCCTGCATGCAACCCGAAATCACTTTTGCCAGAGGAAAAGTATCCACTTCGGCGTGGGTGAGCGCCTCTTCTAGCCGCGTCGCCTCACTCATGTTGTTGAGGATCATATTAAGGCGGCTGACGCCCTCTTGGGCACGATCGACATATTTTTGATGCTCAGGTGGCAGCGCTTGAGCGTTGAGATGTTCAAGCGATGAGCGCACTACGGCCACAGGGGTGCGCAGTTCATGGGATAATCGTGATGACATGTTTTCAAGGTAATGGGTATATTGGCCTAACCTGCTGACAATACTGGCAAAGCTGCGTGATAAGTCACCAATTTCATCGCGCACTTTTGAGCCCACAATGGCCCGTTTAATTCGGCCTTGGCTGTCGATGGCTTGTTCGGCTTCATCCCTGAGTTTGCGGATACGACTGGAAATGCTCGAGGCGAAAAAGAACAGCGCTAGAGTGCCCATACTCATCACGGTAATGATCACGTTAAACAGTTTTTCGAGTGCCTTGTTGCGCAGGGTGCGAATACCATGCGTGGTTTCTTCTGCAATCACCACACCCATGACGGTATCGTCAATCCAAATCGGGCTGGCAGCAGCCAAGACCACCGCTTTTCCGTCGGGGGTTAAGCGCCACGTTGAGCCAAACTTGCCCGATAAGGCGCGCTTAATATGGCTACCTTCGAGTACAGCTGAGTCTTGCAATGAGTCGACAAAGTCTTTTGCTGGCGTGGTCAGCACGCGATAGTAGAGTGGGTGTAAATATTCTTGTTTAAAATGCTCCCATGCACTTTCATCGCTGCGCTCGGTGGCCGCCTGAGCCCAAACGTTATTGTTACTGTGAATATCACCCGATTTAGCCAAGACTCGCCCATGTTTGTCTACCACCCAAATGCGTGAGCTGTTATGGCTCATACCTTTAATAATACTTTCAATTTCAGGTGACGGAACCAATACAGTCCCCAGTTCATTTACATCGTCAGTGGCCGAGGTGCCGACAATGGCTTCTACCTGTCGGCGGCGTTTATCGTTGACATCGGCGATGGCAAATCCCAATTTACTGCCCACCATGTCCAGCGGGATCCGCAGCTCAATATTATAACCTTGTTCGGTCTTACGCCATTTGCCTTGAATTTTAAGCTCTGGGGTGACAGGGGTTTTTCGCTTAGGGTTCTCAGGCAGTTGGAACGCGCTGATCCAACCATCACGGATGGTGGCGACAATATAACGCTTAAATTTTCCGTCGGGAGCCTGAGTTGCAATGGCTAAGTAGTCATTAGTTTCAATGCTTAAGCTATTGGTGCCGCGGTATACCACATTCGGATCTGTGACTTCAAAAAAGGCATACAGGTAGCCCGCATACTTGCCGACCATGTGGTTAAAGTGGATTGCGGGTGGATGATTATCGTCAAGGTTAAACAGTTGATGCTCTTGGCCGTAATGCAGGCTGCGGTGGCGATAATTACCCCAATCGCTGAGTTTGCCATCGAGCTGGATAGGGCTTGCCAGTGGATAGGCGTACAAGTCTCGTCCTTGCTCCACTCGTGACAAAAAACTGGCCTGTTTGTCGAACAGTTTTGGTCGCTCATGCAGCGCCGTGGCTAATGCTTGGGTCGTGCCTTCGAGGGTTTTTTCTTGCCCGTGGCGTAGGTATTTTTCCATCTCCCACACATATTGATAGCCCAGCCAGGGGAGGCAGAGCAAAAATAGTGACAATATGGCGACTTTGGTGCGCAGCCCAATAGGCAAAGGAAACATAACTAGCCTTGGTTATCCCAGCGGTAACCCATGCCATAGACGGTATCGATACAGTCAAAGGTGTCGTCTTGGGCGATAAACTTTTTGCGGATCCGTTTGACATGCGATGTGATGGTGCTGTCGTCAACATAGATTTTAGCGTCTTGCATCAAGGCTTGGCGGCTGCGCACATGCCCCGGATGTTTGGCTAAGGCATGCACCATCCAAAATTCAGTAACGGTGAGCTCAATGGGTTGATTCTTCCAGTACACCTGAATGCGGTTAACGTCGATAGACAGATGACCATGCTCAATGAGCTGGGCATGTTGCGTGCTGTTTTCTTGTATTTCTGAGCGGCGAAATAGCGCGGCTAAACGCGCGATAAGATGAGGGAAACTCACATCTTTACTCAGGTAATCATCGGCGCCTAAGCGTAAGCCGCAGACAGTATCAAAATCGCTATCACGAGCAGTTAAAAAAATAATCGGCAGCTGGCTAGACATGGCTCGCAGTGATTGACACAGGGTAAAGCCGCCATCTATTTCATTTTCAAGGCCAATATCAATAATCGCTAAGTCGGGCAGACGGGTGGTGAAAGCTTGCATCGCACTGGGGCGATTGGCATAAGCTTGAACGCTGTAACCTTGCTGTTGCAGCACCTCTTTATAGTTTTCACGGATAGCCGCTTCATCTTCCACTATTGCAATACGCTTCATTGCTCTCTCATCGCAGTATGACTATTTAATGGATGGTGACTATACAGCAAATTTTTATTGATAAAAGTGACTTAAGGGAATTGCCATTTTGTTGCCACAATTGGTCGCTGTAATGCCACTTTTGTTCCCTGCCTGCGCCACTTAACTGCGTTTTAATGGACTCATCGACATCATGTCCCCGGTTTTGCTTCACCATCATTTTTGCCGGGACATTACATTAAGGATAACAAGATGAAAAAGCAGATTATTGCCGTACTGATCGCCAGCGCGCTATTGACCTCTTCTTTTGCTTACAGTGCTCAAGATAACAGTAATTTAGAGAGTGGCAATTTAGGTGGCAGTGCTCCAGCAAGTGTTGAAGCCTCCTCAGACACCGAAGCGCTAATTGGCGTCGGCTCAGGTATCGTATTGGGCGCCGTTGTGGGTGGACCTGTCGGGGCGATTATCGGGGCTTTTACTGGCGGCATGATAGGCCAAGCGGTGGCCGATGACAGTGAAATAAAAACCCAGCATGCGTTGCTCACTGAACAAGAGCAACAGATCGCCATGCTCAACCAACAACACCGTGAATTTGAGCAGGTCAGTGAGCAATACAACCATGCGCAGCGTGAGTTAGCTCAATTAAAGCAGCATCAGCAAGCGGGCCTTGAAGAGCTGGCATTAGGCTTAAATGTACAGTTTAAAACCGGTTCATCGGAGATAGAACCTCATTTTCAAAGCCAGCTTAATGATGTGGCGGATCTGATGTCACTGTCGCCAGAATTAACATTAGATTTAACCGGTTACGCTGATCGCCGTGGTGACTCGAGTTATAACCAAGCGCTTTCTGAGCAGCGGGTGGCTGAAGTTCGTTGCTACCTTGTTAAGCAAGGTGTGGATGAGATGCGCCTTGACGCCAAAGCCTATGGTGCCAGTGCACCGGTTAACGATGAGCAGAGTTTTGAAAATGATTTCTTTGACCGCCGCGTGACCATCCAACTGTTAAATGCTGATACTGCTATTGCAGCCAACTAGGCTACAGCGCAAGTTAAAAGGAACACAGACATGGATATCGACTATCTCAGCTCAACCACCCTTTGCCCCCCGAGGGGGGCCTTTTTATCTCAGGGGGCTGCGAGACTCAATCTTGTTGCGCTTTTATTATGGCTTAATCATCACAAATGGCAGCGCTGGTTAGCCCTGACGATGTGCACAACCTTAACCCTTAGCGCCTTATTGCCCCGCAGTGTGTTGGCGCAGCCTGATGATAAAACCTTTTTGGGGAGTCGTCAGCTTATCTATTTATTATCTAGCCTCTCACCCGAGCCATTATCACAGCCGTTAACTAAGTCAGCTAAGGCTTTATTCACCGGGTCTTTGCTCCCCAATGCCTTCGCGTTGAGTGCATTACCGAATGATAAAGTTGCTATGCAGATATCGGGCTGGGCAAACCGAGTGCAAGTGAAGCCGTTTTTTCAAAACGATACCGTCCAGTGGTTTAACGGCATGTATCTATTTTCGTTACCTCACGATGTCGCTATTGACAGTGTGACTCAGCATATTGCTGAGCCGCACTTACAAGGTGAAATATTCCCTGTTGAAATGACTTATCAGCAATTGGTCAGTTACCAAGCGGAGGCGTTTAGTGTGCGTTTTCCGCTGGCAAATACGCCTCGCTACGCCGGTGAGCCCGCTGTGACATCATCCTCGCCTAATGATAATGGAACATATGCTCAGATGAGTAAAACTGTGCGCTGGGCGACGGCTCAAAATACAAAGCTTGCCGATAAGCAAGGCGTCGAAAATGATTATGCCATTGTTATGATGATGCCGCTGCAAGCATCCATCGGGCAATGGCCGCAAGCGGCCAGTGAGCGTCGACTCATCTTAGCCATTAGTGCCATGTTGCTGCTACTACTTGGTGCGTATTGGTTAAGTTATGCCAGCGTAATGCAGCGCATCCTGTTGATATGCTTGCGACGTATGCGTGGGCAAAGGTGCGAGCACGGATAAGCGTTCATCGTCATTGCATTATGTTATTAATCGGTATCGTTCTGATTTTACAAATTGTACTAAGGAGGCTATATGCAGGCGAAAGCACGTTTTGCTCAATTTTTAATCGAACAGGCATGGCGTGAAACCTTAAGCGATGGTAAGTGGCATAAGCCATGGAGCTGGGCCAACACATATCCAGTGGCTAAGCTGCAGTTTGTTTCTGTGCAGGGGCAATTGCAGGGGCAAGCCTTATATGTATTAGCGGGCGCGTCTGGCAGAAACATAGCGTTTAGCCCTGTCTCCCTAATGGGAGTAAATCAACTTAATGGGTGGGGCAATGCTGTGATTGCCGGCAATAGAGATACTCATTTTGCCCATTTAAAAGGGGTCAAAGCTGGGCAGCGACTACGGGTACAAGATAGCGCGGCAAACGTTATTGATTATCAAGTGGTGTCGATTCAAATCGTAGCCGAAACAGATATTCGTCAGCTTAATGGGCAAGATGATGTACAGCTGACTTTAGTGACCAGTTATCCATTTGACAGCTTAGGTGCACAAAGTCGCTGGCGTTTTGTGGTGATAGCTGAGCCAGTGGCGGCAAAACCACAGGTCCAACGAGCCTTAGTTGCGGCTTAAATAATGGTGGTGGTTTAAGTAATGTTTATTGCATGGTGTTAGCGCCGCGGCCAGTTTTATCTTCGTAACGCTGTGCTAGTAGATTAGATAGGCATCACGCGGTTACGCCCGAGGCGTTTAGCGTCGTAAAGATAACTATCGCTACGTTCAATCAGCTGAGCTGGACTATCTTGCTTATGCCATTCACTGACCCCAAAAGAGGCGGTAATACTCTCGATTCGTTGGTCTTTACGGCGATCTTTGACACTGACTTTTTCAAGTGAGCGGCGCATCGCTTCGGCAATGTGTCGTGCCTTACGCTGGTGGCTTTTGGGGACTAAAATGGCGAACTCTTCTCCGCCAAAGCGATATATTTTGCTGCCATCGCGGCAAGCATCACTTAAGCGTTTCGCGACCGCTTTAAGGACGTTGTCGCCCAGTAGATGGCCGTAAGTGTCGTTAAAGCCTTTAAAGTGGTCAATATCGACCAAAATAAGGCAGGTGCCCTCAGGGGCTTGAGTGAGAATGCCAGCCAAATCTTGATCGAATGCTCGGCGATTGAGTACGCCGGTCAGTGCATCATAATAGACATCTTTTTCTGAGCGTTGCAGTTGGCCGCGCAGAGCATCTATCTCTTGTTGTGCCTGCTGTAATTTGGCAGTAAAAAATTCGGTACTGGTGCGTATATCGTCAGACTCTTTTACCAAATTACGTACGAGTCCAAGCACTTTCTCTAGGCTGACCCCTTCCTCTTCAATACGATTAAGTTGCTCGAAGTTTTGAACTATCCGCTTTTGGAAGCCTTTGGCATCATGCTTGGTATCTTTAAGCGATTGTGATAACTCCAGTGTCATGGCCTCTAGATTTTGTCGCATCTCCAGCACATCGATTTCAACCGGATCAGACAGGTGTTCACGGTACAGCAATTGGGCATTGACAGGTGGGCAGGTTTGATACTGGGCTACGAGGTTATCCATTTTTTCAACCAATACCGGATCTTGTTCACCCACATAGGCATACCACAATGCGTAATTAGTCGGAGTGGTGGGGATCTGATGCTTTAGCATCAGAGGTACTGCTTTTTTGAGGTTGATGGCAGCGGTGCGCAGCAGATCGTTGGACATGGTGATAGATTCCTCACAGTATTGCTCATCAATATGGCAACTCAGTCGTTGCTCAACATTGTTTTACTTAATATGGGTTGGCATAGTCGCGCTATGATGTGCGTTCATACCCCGCCATTGTAGGGGGCATGATAGCGCATATCGGTTAACGTGAGTCGTTAAAGGGCATTATCGATTAGGTCGTTGATTGGGTGCCCAATTAAGCCAGTCAGTTTGTGGCTTTTCATGCAAGGTAAAGGCCTGATTACTATTTAATTGATTGGCAGGGGTGGTGACCACTTGCGTGGCGACCCCTATGCCGCCAGTGAGTATGGTCTCAAGTGAGCCAGTTTCAATTTGAGCGCCAGAAAATAGACCCACATCCACCTTAATGCCAGACATATCCCAAAATTGACTGCTTTGATTGACTAGATGTTGATAGCGCGCATCTATTTGTACCTGCATCTGCACCTGAGTGCCATTTACCGATAATTGGTAATGGGCTATCTCGCCTATCTTAATGCCGCGAAAGATGATGGGACTGCCTACTTTAATTGAGCCTAAATCGCTGTCAATGAGGGTTAATTGCAACGAGCCATCATCTACATGCACCGGGGTTTCAGTCAGACCGGTAAAGTGTTTGCTTAACTGCTGGCTATTACCCGGAAGTACGGCCACATAGGGGCCAGTGAGTAGGGTTTCGGCCGCCTGAATGCCAGATAACGAAATTTGTGCATCGATTAAAAAATATTGCGCATCTTGGCGAGTAAATGCCTTGGCATAATCCCCATAAAGGTACGCATCAACACTGACTGTACCGAGGTCGTCATTGAGTTTAACTTGCTCGATCTCACCCACCTGATGACCTAAATAGCGAATAGGCGCTTTAGCCGCTAACTTCGTTGTGGCGGGAAAGCTAAGTGTAATGGGGGTTGCCTTGGCTAGGGCAAGCGCCTTAGACCCGTATAAGTGCTGGTTATTAACGGCATCATCGCCCTCGAGTAAGCCTAAGCTAACGCTGCCTTTGATGGCGCCACTCAAGGGCGCGATCTCAACATTGATTCCGCGTAAGCTAGCATCGACTGTCAAAGCGTTGTTACGCCAAAACACGGTTTTAGGGGTTAACAGTGAATCAAATTGCTTATCAACCCCAAGGGTGATGGCAAAATTATTACTTTGTGCTTGCCAAGCGACATCGAGCACTTGGCCAATTTGCATCTTTTTAAAGTAGAGTGGTGATGTCGCACTTAAATCGGCGCCATCAGGGCTCATCAGGGTGATGCGTCGCTGATCCCCTTGGCTGATGATCTGCTGGGCCTGCTTCTGTGAGCTAAATAACATTAAGGTGCTGTGCTGTTTTACTGGAGTAGTAGATTTGCCTTGAATTAAGCTGATCGCCCCTTGGGTGAGTGTGGCTAAGTCGCGGGTATTTACCGTTACACCCTCGATAGAGGCATCAATAGCTAATGCTGACTCAGGAATGAAGTAGCTACCAGATGAAATAAGCTTTTGATATTCTGGCCATATGTCTATTGAATACTCGACGCCGCTATAATCTGGCTTAAAGCGAACGTCGCTAACACTGCCAATGGGTAACTGTTTAAAGCGTACCTGCGCGCCGACGTCTATGCCGGGATTCTCACTGGCCGTTAATGTCAACGTAAAAGGTTGATTATGTAAGGGCGGAGCACTATCTAGCAGAGGGTACTGTGCTAAAGGCTCTCCGGTGCCGGGCATGAAATTGATCACGCTACCTGTGAGTAGGCGCGTAGCATGCTTGATACCTGCCGTGGAGATATCGGCGCCTTCGACCCAAAATTGCGCCGTGCCACTCAACAGATGAGCATAATCGCTATCGAAAGTCGCATCGAAAATGACTCCAGAGTCACTTAAATGCGTGTGGGTCACACGGCCTATCTCTATGCCTCGAAATACAATGCTTGCACCCGATTGAATAGTATCTGCATCGCTGGCTTGCAGTGAGAAGCCTACGCCGCGAATGGCAGCATCTTTATCATCAAAAATGGTATAGTGTTGATTTGGTTCGGCTTGCAGACCGTTGGGATCGGAGGAAAAGCTAACGCCACCGGCTAAAATGGCTGACAGACTCTCTGTTTTTACTTTGATTCCCGCCAGTGACGCATCGACTGCTAAGCCTGAGACATTCCAAAATTGCGAGTTTTGTTTTACTAAATGTGTGTACTGTTTCTGTATGTATGCATTAAATAAAATGCGGTTATCATTGACTAAACGGTAACTGAAAATTTTACCGACAGGGATTTGACGATAAAAGATTAGCGAGCCGATATCGAGTGAGCCTAAGGTTGGGCTGCTTAATTGCACCATTAACCCGTCGGAGCCTGGGGCAACTGGTGGAGCCTGATCTTCGGCGATAAACTTTCGGCGTTCATTACCATTTCCAGGTTGAATGGCAATATAGTTACCGGAAAAAAGCGCATCGAGTCCTTCAACACCGGTAATTGAGGCTTTAGGCGTGACCAGCCAAAATTTGGTGTTGTCTTTTAAAAATGGAGTGGAGCGATAATCCATTAATAGATCGACATTCACCCCTTGCAGAGCATCATCGATACTAATGTCGACCACTTTACCGACGGTCAAACCTTGATAACGCACTAAGGTTTTACCGACATCGATACCAGTGGCACTTGGAAAATGGATACGCACATCGATACCCGATTCTCGGATACTCTTAACGCCCAGCCAAGCGCCCAGCGCTAGTGCGATGATAGGTAACAGCCAAATCGGCGAAAATAACTTCTTCTTTACCACTTTAGGTGTTTCAATTTTTGTCATCTTTCGCTTCCAATCGGTCCCAGAGTAAACGGGTGTCTAATACTTTTGCTGCCAGCTGTGTCAATAAGACGACTAAGGCAAACGCCGTAGCAGCCGGTGCAGGTTTGGCATCAAATATTTGCCCCATATTAACCAAAGCCGCCGTTATTGATATGACAAACAGATCTAACATCGACCAGCGACCAATCCATTCAATGATATGAAAGCCTGCCATTAATCTTTTTTTTGAAATTGGTAAACGATGACTTATGGCGAGCAGATAGGTCGCTAAACCGATAATTTTCAGCATAGGTACGAGAATACTGGCGGTAAATAAAATGATGGCAATAGGCCATAAGTCTAAATGGATTAAATGATTAATACCGCTAAAGATGGTGTCACGCCTGACTTGGCCTTGGCTAGTCATAATGGTGATTGGGTATAAGTTGGCTGGCACTAACAAAATGGCGGCGGTGAGCAACAGCGCCCAGCTTTTTTGGATGCTGGCGTAGTCTCGACTCTGTACGTACTGACCACAGCGTTGGCAATAGGTATCTTCAATTCGGCAAAGTTTTGCACAAGTAGGACAACTGGTGATCCCTGCAGCTTGTCCTTGCGAGTTGCGATGAGAGTTAGTCATTGAGCTGGTTCCACATATGCTCGATATCATATTCACGCTGCAAGAAAATAACCACAATGAATAAAATACTGAAGCAGAATGTCCCTATACCAAAATAGAGGTCGGTGTAGTCGGAGAGTTGAAACACGGAAACAAAGATACTGATCATGTATATCTCTAGCATTGTTAGCTCTGTCAACAGGCTATGCCAGCGCAGTAGTTGTTTATAAATATTACGAAAAAATGACTTTTTTATTTGATATTTAACGATTAAAATTTGTGCCAACACTGATAGGATAAGTAAACCAGGAGCGATAACCGCGGCGATCATAACCGCGATCCCCACTACCCAGTAGCCTTGAGATATCACCGACATCGCTCCTTCTACCACTGTCGTGGTACGCACGCTGCCCAAAAAATGCAGCTCTAATACAGGGAATATATTGGCGGGGAAATACAGTACCAAGGCGGTAATACATAAGGCGAGCATACCGTTGATAGAGCAATAGGGGGTGTCGTACAAATTACTATGGCAACGAGGGCAAAGGGCTCTTACCCCAATAGGAAGCGCCCGCTTGCTGACGATGAGGTCACAGGAGCGGCATAGGATAATGCTCTTATCTAACACGTTTCTATCGGAAGTAATGATGGGTATTCCTATCGTTTGGGAGCAAATAACATGGTGGTTGCCCCTAATTTCTTCAGATCCAAAAAGCTGTTGTACGCTGCAAGCGTTTAGCAATTGTGATAAGACAACATCACTATTGCTAACGAAATAATAGAACAAGATTCTATCAGATAAATTTGAACACTTGCATAACAACTTGTATTTATGAGATTCTACAACTGTATATAAAAACAGTGTGAGGGCAGGCATGGCAGTTATAACGAAATTTGTCGTAGTCAGAGAAGGGGTTGAGAAGATGACATTCACATCTAAAAAGGAGGCTGACGCCTTTGATAAGATGCTCGATATCGCAGATAATCTACTTCCTTTTATCGAACAGGCTCAGCTAGGACTCGATGATGATGCGATTGAGAAGCTCAGTTTCTATTTAGCCGAAAACAAAGATCAACTGATGGGCTTATTAAAGGGCGGTGCGGTGACGAAACCTGCAGCAGTAAAAAAAGCCAGTAAAAAAACCGAAGCAACAGCATAATTTATTAGGAAACCCTATGACATCCGTGTGTTATGACACTTTAGCTCGCCAAACCGAAGCATTATTCAGTGGCGAAGATAACCTTATCGCAGCCATGGCTAACTTTTCCGCATTGATCAATGACAACCTTGACGATATCAATTGGGCGGGATTTTATCTTGTTGAAGGCGAACAACTGATTTTAGGCCCGTTTCAAGGCAAGGTTGCCTGTACCCGCATTCCTATGGGGAGGGGGGTTTGTGGCACAGCAGCGCAAAGCAATACCACACAACGCGTGGCTGATGTTCACCAGTTTGCGGGCCATATCGCCTGTGATTCGGCGAGTAATTCTGAAATCGTCATTCCATTAAGGCGCGATGGTCAAGTGATTGCTGTGCTTGATATCGATAGCCCATCAATATCTAGATTTGATCAAGCCGACGAAAACGGCCTTGAATTAGTAGTAAAAAGTCTGGAAAAAGCTTTATTTGCTTA
Source organism: Shewanella sp. 492 (assembly GCF_059338445.1). Classification (NCBI taxonomy): domain Bacteria; kingdom Pseudomonadati; phylum Pseudomonadota; class Gammaproteobacteria; order Alteromonadales; family Shewanellaceae; genus Shewanella; species Shewanella sp. 492. Next base: position 2,252,995 of record NZ_CM181702.1, on the reverse strand, counting down.
AACTAACACCAATTTTGCACAATTGATGGTCGCATTCATAGCTAGCAAGCTTATAATAGGCGGCTTAACGAATATCAAAATGCTGGGTGACATTTCATTACTTGAAATGAATACTTGGCGTTTGTTAAGTGTAATTGATAAGGTATGTTGGACGTAACGCTAACGGGTGTAGCTACACTAGGTGAGATAATGCCCGTTAACCGCCCCTAACAAATATGAACGACACGCCCGCCAACATTAAGTTGGGTGAGGTGATAGTCCCCTTTTTAAACTGTGGAAGTAATGATGGAATCAACAGAAAAGTTGACCGACACCAACGCTATTCTGGCGTATTTATATGAAACATTTCCTTTGTGCTTTATTGCTGAAGGTGAAACTAAACCGCTTAAAATTGGATTGTTTCAGGACTTGGCTGAAAGGTTAGCTGATGATTCTAAAGTCAGTAAAACTCAATTGAGAATTGCCTTACGTCGCTATACTAGTAGCTGGCGCTATCTTAAAGGCATCAAAGTTGGGGCACAGCGTGTCGACCTTGACGGCAATGAATGTGGTGAGCTAGAGCAAGAGCATATCGATCATGCACAAGCTACACTGAAAGAAAGTCAGGAAAAAGCCAAGGCTAAACGTCTAGCCAAAGCCGCAGCGAGTAAGGGCGACAATAATCAGCCTAAGGCTGAAAAGAAGCCATTTAAAAAGCCTGCGCCTAAGCGTAAACCCACTGCGGTTAAAGTCGCTAAACCAGAAGTTGCAGTACAAAATTTAACACCTGCGGTATTAGGCGAGTTGAAACCAAATCAACGTGTCAATGTCAAACTAGGTAAATCGCCAGTATCAGGTGTCGTACTTGACATCAAAAAAGAAGATATACAAGTGCAGTTAGATTCAGGATTAACCATCAAAGTGAAGGTTGAACATATCCTGCTATAACTGTTTCATTGTAAAAGGAGTAACTTGTTGATGCGAAAACTAACTCTGGTAGCTTCAATTGCCAGCATTTTTGTAGGATTCTCGGCTTGGGCATTGACGCCTACAATTCCATCAAGCGAGTTGCCCTCTCTGAATCAAGAGCCACAACATAAAGTGGCGAGTAAGCGAGTGGCGGACACCTATGCGCGTAATCACTATCATCGTTTCGATTTTGATGATGCGTTTGCTGCGCAGGTGTTCGACCGCTATTTAAAGCAACTCGACTACCGTCGTAATGTGTTATTACAAAGTGATGTCGATAGCTTTAAGGTCTACGCTACAGAATTTGACGACATGCTCAAAAGTGGTGACTTGACTGCCGCCTATAAGATGTTTGATCTGGTGCAGCAACGTCGTTATGACCGTTTTGCCTATGCGTTAGCCCTGCTTGATACCGAAATTGACTTTAATGTTCCTGGTGACAACTATCAGTATGATAGAGAAGAAGCTGCTTGGCCCAAAGATGAAGCAGAGCTTAATGAGCTTTGGCGTCAACGGGTAAAATATGATGCCCTCAATCTTAAACTTACTGGTAAAACGTGGGATGAAATTGTTGACGTGTTAGAAAAGCGTTACAACAACGCCATCAAACGTCTGAGTCAGACCAAAAGCGAAGATGTCTTTCAAGGTGTGATGAATGCCTTTTCTCGCTCGGTAGAACCACATACTAGCTACCTTTCTCCGCGTAACGCAGAACGTTTCCAAATGGAAATGAACCTGAGCCTTGAAGGCATAGGCGCGGTGCTGCAGATGGATGAAGATTACACTGTGATTAAAAGTTTGGTCGCTGGTGGTCCTGCGGCCAACAGTGAAAAACTCTCCCCTGAAGATCGCATTGTAGGTGTTGGCCAAGAAGGAAAAGAGATAGTCGATGTGATTGGTTGGCGTCTCGATGATGTTGTTGAACTCATTAAAGGGCCAAAAGGCAGTAAAGTGGTACTGCAAGTCTTACCTAAGAAAGGCGGTTCTTCAGCTAAACCTACTTATGTGACTATTGTTCGGGATAAAATTCGCCTAGAAGATCGCGCAGCGACCTCCGAGGTGATTGAGCCTTCAAGCGGAGATTACGCTGGTCGTAAAGTTGGTGTCATTAAGATCCCTGGCTTTTACATGAACCTGTCACAAGACGTGCTTAAAGAGCTGACTAAACTTAAACAAGAAAACGTTGAAGGGGTTGTCATAGATCTGCGTGGCAACGGTGGCGGCGCGTTAACTGAAGCCACCTTGTTAACAGGCTTGTTTATTGAGCAAGGTCCTGTGGTGCAAATTCGTGATGCGAATGGCCGAGTTTCACAAAATCGTGATAATGATGGCCGCGTTGCTTATTCTGGTCCATTGACTGTGATGGTCGATCGTTACAGCGCATCGGCATCTGAAATTTTTGCCGCCGCGTTGCAAGATTATGATCGTGCACTTATCGTCGGTGAGTCGACTTTTGGTAAAGGCACAGTACAGCAGCATAAAAGCCTTGGGCGTATCTATGATATGTACGATAAACCGATTGGCCATGTGCAATACACCATCGCTAAGTTTTATCGTATCGATGGTGGCAGCACCCAAATTAAAGGGGTCACGCCCGATATTCCTTTCCCTAGCGCCTTAGAGCCAGGTGAATATGGTGAAGCGGAAGAAGATAATGCATTACCGTGGGATAAGGTGCCAATGGCGCAATACAGCACCCTAGGTGACATTAATCCGAATTTGGTGGTTAATTTAGATGGCCGCCATCAACAGCGCATTAAGCAAGATGTCGAATTTAGTTATATTTATCAGGATATTGCTGAATTCAAGAAAAGCCATAAAGAAACCAGTGTCTCTTTGGTGGAAAAAGAACGTATTGCCGAACGTGAGGCTAATGATAGTAAGCAGTTAGCACGTTTAAACGAACGCCGCGCTGCAAAAGGCTTAGCACCACTGACATCGCTTGACGATGCCGATGATGAGATGACATTACCCGATGCATTCTTAGACGAAACCGTGTATATCACTCTTGATATGGTCGACATGGAACAGATGGCTAAAAATCAGTCTAAGTAATCGACTTAGCAAAATGAAAAACGCGCTATTGGCGCGTTTTTTTTATCAAATTTTAAGTGATAAGAGGAACTGTGATGACGCAAGTTCGAGCGAAATACCTAAAAGATTACCGTGCGCCAGACTTTACTATCACCCATGTAGCGCTTGACTTTGTGTTGGCTGGTAGCGAGACCAGAGTGACGGCAACTAGCCAAGTACGGCGTCTAAATGACAACGCGACTTCCTTACGACTCGATGGTGAAGCGCTGTCGATTGAAACCTTGACCGTCAATGGTAAGCCGTATCCTTATCAAGTCGAAGAGGGTCTGTTGTGGCTGGAAAATGTCGGCGCCGAATTTGAACTGCAAGTGATCACCCGCCTTGACCCGGGCACAAATTCAGCCCTCGAAGGCCTTTATATGTCAGATGGCGCCTACTGTACTCAATGTGAGGCGCAGGGGTTTAGACGCATCACTTACTTTCTCGATCGCCCCGATGTGTTAGCGATTTACACTGTGCGGATCGAAGCCGACAAGCAAGCGTTTCCTTATTTGCTCAGTAACGGTAATAAAGTAGAAACTGGTGAGCTTGATGGTGGTCGTCATTTTGTCCGCTGGCAGGATCCGTTTCCAAAACCTGCTTATTTATTTGCTCTGGTAGCAGGCGATTTCGATGTATTACAAGATAGTTTTGTGACCCAAAGCGGTCGCGAAGTTGCACTGCAAGTCTTTGTGGATAAAGGTAACTTACATAAATCCCATCATGCGATGGCATCACTTAAAAAGTCCATGGCTTGGGATGAGCAGCGTTTTGATTTGGAATACGATCTCGATATCTACATGATTGTTGCTGTCGATTTTTTCAATATGGGCGCAATGGAAAATAAAGGCCTAAACGTGTTTAACACCAAGTACGTGTTGGCCGACACCGCATCGGCAACGGATGATGATTATCATGGCATTGAGTCTGTGGTTGCCCATGAGTATTTTCATAACTGGACCGGCAATCGCATCACCTGTCGTGATTGGTTTCAATTAAGCTTGAAAGAGGGGTTAACCGTTTTTCGAGATCAAGAATTTAGCTCAGACGTTGGTTCACGGGCAGTTAATCGTATTCATGCTATTAAGGTCATTAAAAATCAACAGTTTGCCGAAGATAGCGGCCCGATGGCTCATGCCATTCGTCCCGAATCGGTAATTGAGATGAATAATTTTTATACCGTGACGGTATATAACAAGGGGGCTGAAGTGATCCGCATGATGCACACCTTGTTAGGTGAAACCGGCTTTCAGGCTGGGATGAAATGTTATGTTGAACGTCATGATGGTCAGGCGGTCACCTGTGACGATTTTGTGGCAGCGATGGAGCATGCCAGCGGCGTCGATTTAAACCAGTTTAGACGTTGGTACAGTCAATCGGGAACGCCCTTGGTCACAGTCAAAGAGGAATATGATTCTGGGGCGAAGCAATATCGCTTACATATTTCGCAGCGTACATTGCCTACCGCAGAGCAAGCAGAAAAATGGCCGTTACATATTCCGTTTGATCTCGAACTGCTGAGCGTAGAGGGTGAATCGATACTCAATCGGGTACTCGATGTCACCCAAGTAGAGCAGACTTTTGTGTTTGATGATCTGCCAAGTGCCCCTGTGCCGTCGTTATTACAAAATTTCTCGGCGCCAGTAAAATTGCTGTTTGACTACAGTATTGAGCAGTTGCTCCACTTAATCCGCTTTGCCTCGAGTGAAGTGGCTAAATGGGAAGCATCGGTGGCGTTATTTAGCCAGTCAGTGTGGCACAATGTCGCTAGCCTTCAAGCTGGCCAAAGCATGCATACCGATAGCCGTTTAATCGATGCGATAAAAGGCTTATTGCTGGAGCCCAATCTTGATCAGGCTTTATTGGCCGAAATATTACATTTTCCCAATCTGTCGACCCTGATTGAGCAAGCTAATGAGGTCGATATCGATGCCTTGTCAATGGCGCGCACATTTGTGATTGAAGAGATCGCCAGTGGCTGTGAAGATGAGTTGTTGGCTCGTTACCGAGAACTGGCGGCGATTGATGCACCTGCGGCGCGTTCGCTGAAGAATGCGGCCTTGCTATTATTGCTTAAAATGTCTGATGAACATCAAGCCTTAGCCGAAAATCAATACCGTCATTCCATGAATATGACTGACAGTTTAGGTGCATTAACGGCGCTCAATAGCGAAGACAGTGAGCTTAGACAAACGCTGCTAGATGATTTTCAGCAGCGCTGGTCTCAAACGCCTCTAGTGATGGATAAATGGCTGACGTTACAGGCCACTTGCGCAGGTGATGAGCGCATCAACGCGATTAAAACCTTGTTGCAACATCCCGCGTTTAGTCTGTCAAATCCTAACCGTGTTCGCTCGTTAATTGGAGCGTTTGCGGCGGCAAACTTGGCGGTATTCCACCGTCAAGATGGTGCGGGTTATCAATTATTAACTGAGGTCATTATTGAGTTGAACACGCTTAATCCGCAGGTTGCGGCGCGCATTATTACGCCGTTAATACAGTTTAAGAAGTTTGATGAGAGTCGGCAGGTATTGATGAGGCAGTCATTGCAGCAAATACTCGCCTTACCGCAACTATCTAACGATCTGTTTGAAAAAGTGACCAAGGCGCTAGCCTAAACCTTAAGCGACGGGGCAGTGCCTGCCCCGTCATTTCTGTTCTTATTATTGTTGATGATATTATGGTCTTTTTCTTTTCAATTTATGTCAGTTACCGTGATTTTCTAAATTATTATCAAGGATATGTAGATAAAGTCGAAGTGAAGGAAACCGGGGGGAAAACCCTGTGGATCAATGCGCGTCACTTTCGACCTTTCTTAACACCTGGTGGCCTTTCTGGTTACTTTAGATTAGAGCTTGATGATACAGGCCAGTTTCGTTCTTTGACTCGCTTATAATAATTAGAGTTATTACTTCAAACGATTGATTATAAAACTCCCCCCCATTTAAGCTCACTTTATAAATATAATTACCTGTTTATTATTGTTTTTTTGATACGCCTTCCTCACCGTTAATCTTTTGTATCTGCTTATTTAAATCGTGCGTTTGAAAAGCAGGATTTTATTTGGCTTAAGTATCCAAATATCAAGGTTATTTTCTCTTTTTACACCTTGCTCATCGATCGTAAATGCTGTAACAATAGTGTTACCTGTACGCTAACAAGATGTTGGCCACCATTCCTATAACAAAGAATCCAACAGGTTACGGAGAAGAGCTAAAATGAAAAATCTTAAAAATGGCTTTAATAAGTCAACGCTTGCTTTGGGGATTATCGCAGCGTTGAGCATTGCCACTGCACCTGTCGTTCAAGCGGTGTCCTTTGATTGGGGCGAAGTACAAGGTTCGTTTGATTCAACTTGGAGTGCTGGCGCAAGTTGGCGAGTTGAAGAGCGCAACTGGGATGATCACATTGGCAAAGTGAATCATCCACGTTTCGATTGGTCCAATTATTCCGCTTTTAACAATACCAAATATTCCTCTGCAGAGATCTGGGCTCAACCCGGTTCATATTCTAGTAACGGCGACTTGAGTAACATGCTGTATTCTCAAGGCGACGTCACTTCAATGGTGTTCAAAGGCTTACATGAGCTGTCGTTACAATATAAAAACTATGGTCTGTTTGCTCGTGGTATGTATTTCTACGATCAAAAGGCAAATGACGGCAGTTATGGTTACACCGACCCATTAACAGGTAAAGAGTACGACCCTTGTGCCGACTCCGAAGCCTCTAAGGTGCAATGTAAAGATGTGCGTCTGCTTGATGCGTTTATTTACGGTAACTTTGATTTTAATGATGGTGCAAACCCGCTAACGGTTAGAGTGGGTAACCAGGTGGTATCGTGGGGCGAAAGTACCCTTATTGCCCACGGGATTGGGGTGATAAACCCGGTGGATCTGAATATTCTTAATGCTCCAGGGGCTGAATTAAAAGAAGCATTTAGGCCGCAAGGCATGGTGTGGGCATCTTTGGGGGTCACCGACTCTCTGTCTGTAGAAGCTTTCTATCAATATGACTGGGAGCCTGTTTGGGTGCCGACACCTGGGTCGTTTTTTTCCACCAATGATTTTGCCGGTTATGGTGGTTATGCTCAAAACGCCCAGCTTGGTTTTAATGCTAACCCAGACATGAATCTCGATTTTATTGTCTCAGAATACAATAACTTGTTACAGATGATGGCCTCGGGGCAATATGATGCTGAGACTTTAGGGAAATTGGCTTTAGCCTATCCAACCAAAGCGACCTTAGTGAAAGATCAAGCCAGTGCCAGTGATTCAGGACAGTACGGTGTTAAGTTTGGTTACTATGCGCCAGAACTTGGCGAAACCGAATTTGGTTTGTATTACATGAACTATCATAGCCGCCGTCCTTTGATCAGTGGCACCGCAGCTAATTTTACTGCCGAGGCCATTGGGCGAGATTTAGCTAAGCTGGGCGCAGTTGCTGCTGCCGGAGGCACGGTCGATCGTAACACCTTATTAGGGCTAGAAACGTTTTCTAAAGCCCAAATTGAATATCCTGAAGATATTCAGCTTTACGGTTTTAGTTTTAATACTTTGGTTGGTGATACATCTGTTGCTGGTGAAATAGCCCATCGTCAAGATGAGCCGCTGCAAATTGATGACGTTGAACTGTTATTTGCCGCCATGCCTCAGCAACTCGCCAATGCCGGATTGCGCCCTGATTTAGACGGCATATCGCAAATTGAAGGTATAGGCTCTGGCGAGTCAGCCAAAGGGTATATTCTGCGTGATACTACTCAAGCACAGGTCACCTTTACGCATTTATTTGGTCCTACTTTAGGCACCAGTAACTTAACCATGTTAGCCGAAGTCGGTGGTGTGTGGATCCACGATATGCCTGGCTTTGATGAGCTGCGTTTAAATGGCCCTGGCACGGCTCGTTCTGGGGGCAACCCAGATATGCCAGGCATTATCGAAGCCCTGCATAACGGCCCAGAAACCAATCCGTTCCCTACTGACTTTTCATGGGGCTATCGAATTGTAGCCAAGGCGGATTACAACAACTTGTTTGCCGGTGTGAATATGGCACCGCGCATTATCTTCTCTCATGATGTTAAAGGGATAACTCCAGATCCTATGTTCCTATTTACCGAAGGTAAGAAAGCGGTCGCTATCGGGGTGAACTTCGATTATCAAAGCCGTTGGGGAGCCGATTTCTCCTATAACTCTTTCTTTGGTGGTGTAGGGACGACTAATCAGATGTCTGATCGTGATTACGTGTCATTTAACATCAAGTATTCAATCTAATTCACAAGGACGATAACGATGAATAAACTAGCTATATTGTCGACAGCTGTGATCGTTGCATTGAGCGCTCCTGTTGCATTTGCCAAAGTATCAGAGGCCGACGCGGCCAAATTAGGCACATCATTAACGCCACTTGGCGGCGAAAAAGCGGCTAACGCAGATGGGACTATTCCTGCATGGGATGGCGGTATCACGAAAGTGGTCGCAGGTTATGAAAAAGGGATGCATCATCCCGATCCTTTTGCTGCTGATAAAATTGAATTTACCATCACTAATGCTAACAAAGATAAGTACAAGGCAAATCTCACAGAGGGGCAGTTAAAACTGTTTGAGCTGTATCCAGACACATACAAGATGAATGTGTATCAGACTCGCAGGACGGCTTCGGTACCACAATTTGTCTACGATGCCACCAAGGCCAACGCGACTCGCGCCGAGTTAATTGCTGATGGTAATGGTATTTCAGGTGCCGCCATTGGGATCCCATTTCCAATTCCGCAAAATGGGTTAGAAGCTATCTGGAACCATGTATTGCGTTTTCGTGGTGTTGACCTTGAAACCTCGCGCAGTCAAGCGGCACCGACAGCCAGTGGCAGTTATACCTTGGTTGAAACGGCTGAAGAGCTGCGCTTTGAATATTCACGTCCAGAAATGACCTTAGATCAATTAAAGGACTCTAACACACTGTTTTATTTCAAGCAGGTCGTGACTCAGCCTGCCCGTTTAGCCGGTACCGCGTTATTGGTTAAAGAAACAATGGATCAAGAAGCCTTACCGCGTCAGGCATGGACCTACAACACGGGGCAGCGTCGAGTGCGTAAAGCGCCAAACGTGGCATTTGATACGCCTGGCACAGTATCAGACGGGCTGCGCACCACCGATGACTTTGACATGTTTAACGGCTCGCCTGTGCGTTATAACTGGGAGTTAATGGGTAAGAAAGAGATCTATATTCCTTACAATGACTATAAGTTGCATTCAGATAAGCTCAAATATGATCAAATCTTGCAGGCCGGTCATATCAACCCTGAGCACGTACGCTGGGAAAAACACCGTGTATGGGTAGTAAAAGCGCAGCTTAAAGAGGGGATGCGCCATATCTATAAAACACGCATGTTCTACATCGATGAAGACTCTTGGCAGGTTTCGTTAACCGATATGTACGATAACCGCGATGAGTTGTATCGCGTCGGCGTAGCTCATGCGATTAACTATTATGAAGTGCCTACCTTGTGGACCACCTTAGAAGTTATTCACGATCTGCAATCGCGTCGTTATCTGGCTATGGGATTAGATAACGAAGGTCGCATGTACAATTTTGATGCGCAGTTGAGTGAGGCTAACTTCACCCCAGCAGCATTACGACGTGCGGGTATTCGTTAATCACCACTTTGGGAGGGGCCGCAAGGCCTCTTCATTATAAAAGGAAGTTTGTATGTCGTTTAGCATGCTTCGATTGGTCTTGCTAACTGTGTTGCTCACCTCGAACATAAACACAGTGAGCGCCGATACAGATATGAGCTCATCCATTCAGCCATTAGCCGTGCACTCTTTAGTATTAGACTCGACCCTCAAGGCTGACACTGCCGTGGCGGTTGGCGAGCGCGGGCATCTGTTTGTATTTGATGACAACTGGCAGCAACGCCCATCACCGACTCAAGCGCATCTAACGAAAGTCTTTCTGCTTGATGACAAGCTTGGCTGGGCTGTGGGTCACGATGCCACGGTATTACACACCCAAGATAGCGGACTTAGTTGGCAGGTGCAGATGAGTTCGCCTGAAATTGAAAAACCCCTCATGGATGTGCTGTTTTTCGATGAGTTAAACGGTATCGCCATTGGGGCTTATGGCATGTTTTATCGCAGTAAAGATGGCGGTAATACGTGGGAGCCGGAGTTTCATGGTGAGCTGTTATTTGAAGAAGATATTGCCTACCTTGAAGACTTAAAAGCCGAAGATGAAGCCTTATACCTCAGTGAACGTAGTACCTTGTTGCCCCATTTTAATCGCGTGGTGCCGCTAGATGATTCGCGTTTATTAATGGTGGGTGAGTTAGGGTTAGCTGCGGTCTCAGAAGATAAAGGCATCAGTTGGCAGCGGCTCGATTTTCCTTATGACGGCTCCTTATTTAATGCTTTGGTGACAAGCAAAGGTGTCTACGTTATGGGGCTGCGTGGTCATCTGTTTAAGAGCGAGGATGGGGCAAATAGTTGGCAAGAGATAGCACTGCCGATCCAGTCGACCTTAAACGGTGGACTTATCATCGATGATAACAAAATAAGGCTCGTGGGTAATGCGGGCGTAATTATCGATGTTTATCATGATGGCGCTGTTGCAATGGTCGCGCAACGCCAAGGTGAAAACCTGGTCACTATTAGTCGGGATACTAATGGTAAACAATGGGTTGCGGGTACAAAAGGTTTCTTCGAATTAAAACAAGAATAATAAGGCCCTGATATGTTAGATAAAGTAGTTAATGGATTAGAGTCGTTCCTTTTTAGGCAACGGGGATTGGTCATTTTTGCCTTTGTAGTGGTGACACTCTTTTTGGGCTTTCAAGCCAGTCATTTACGCATGGATGCGGCGTTTATTAAAAATATTCCGCTTAATCACAGCTACATGCAAACCTATTTAAAGCATCAAAAGCAATTTGGTGGCGCCAACAGCATCATGGTGGCGGTCGAGGACACCAGCGGGAATATTTTTAATGCCAATTTTTTTGATTCGCTAAAGCAAGTACATGATCAATTGTTTTTTATCCCTGGGGTTGATAGGGCCCAAGTGAAGTCGTTGTTCTCTCCTTCGACGCGTTTTACCGAAGTGGTGGAGGATGGTTTTGCCGGCGGGCCGGTGATCCCGGCGACTTTTTCTACCACGCCAGCAGGACTGGAAGTGGTACGTAGCAACATTGAAAAAGCCGGTATCGTTGGTCGCCTTATTGCGGAAGATTATTCAGCGGCGATGGTCACTGCTCAGTTAATGGACTTTGACCCTCAAACGGGCGAGCCGTTAGACACCTTAGCCTTTGCCACTCAGTTAGAAAAAGAGCTGCGCGGGCAGTATGAAAATGAACAGATTAAAATCCATATCATCGGCTTTGCCAAAATGGCCGGTGATGTCGCCGAAGGCGCTAAAGGGGTTGTGCTGTTCTTTTTAATTGCCATTTTAGTGACGGCAATCATGGTTTACCTGTTTTCAAAATCAGTCAAATTGACCCTACTGCCATTAGCGTGCAGCTTGGTGGCGGTGGTGTGGCAATTAGGTTTATTAACTGTCATGGGCTTTGGTCTGGATCCCATGTCGATACTGATCCCGTTTTTGGTGTTCGCTATCGGGGTTAGCCATAGCGTGCAGATGATCAACGCCGTGCGCCGTCGAGTGGGTGAGGGGGAATCGACCAAAGCCGCCGCTGCGCTGGCCTTTAGAAGCTTGCTGGTGCCCGGTGGCATAGCGCTGTTGTCTGATACTGTGGGCTTTATGACTCTGCTAGCCATCGACATTGGTATTATTCGCGAACTGGCGATATCGGCATCACTGGGTGTAGCGGTCATCATTTTAACCAACCTCATTTTGCTGCCGCTATTGATCTCTTATACCAAGGTAAATCCGTTAGCGGTTAAGCCTCATGCCGGCATAGATAAACTCTGGTTACGTTTATCCTATTTTGCCACGCCTAAGTATGCTGCAGTGGTACTCGTGTTAACTGTGATGCTGTTTGGTGTTGGCTGGCAACAAGCTAATAAGATGAAAATTGGCGATTTACAAGGCGGCGCACCAGCGCTGCATTTTGATAGTCGTTATAATCAAGACACTTTTTATATTACCGACAAATTCTCGGTCACTACAGATGTGATGACGGTCATTGTCGAGGCGTTCCCTGAAGCTTGTACTTATCATGATGTATTGATACAAATCGATCAGTTTGAATGGTTAGCGGCCAATACTCCAGGGGTTGAGTCGACAGCAAGTTTGGCGTCGATTGCTAAGCGGGTTAACGCCGGCTTTAACGAGGGAAATCCCAAATGGCAGGTATTACCGCGCACCACTGCGAGTCTGGTGCAAGCGGTAGGGCAAATCCCCACCACATCGGGGCTGCTGAATGGTAATTGCTCGGTAATGCCGGTTTACCTGTTTTTAACCGACCATAAAGCCGAAACCATAGAAGTGGTGATCGACAAGGTCAAAGCGTTATCGGCGCAAATGGATAACGATAAAATCAGCTTCAAATTGGCATCTGGCCCTGTTGGCGTGATGGCTGCCACCAATGAAGCAGTTGCCGAGGCACAGCTACCTATGATGCTGTATGTTTACGGCGCCGTATTTGTGCTGTGTTTGATCAGTTTCCGCTCGTTAAGGGCAACGGTTGCGGTGATTTTACCTTTGTATGTGGTATCGACCTTAGCGCAAGCCTTAATGACTCAGCTTGATATTGGCCTCGCGGTCAGTACGCTACCCGTGATTGCATTGGGGGTGGGCATCGGTGTCGATTATGGCATTTATATCTTATCGACCATGGCTGTTAAGCTTCGTGATGGGATGCCAGTGCAAAAAGCATATCATCAAGCGTTAATCGAACGTGGTAGTGCCGTGATGTTTACTGGCTTAACGCTGGCGATTGGGGTGAGCACTTGGTTCTTTTCGGCGTTAAAATTCCAAATGGACATGGGGATCTTGCTGACATTTATGTTTTTGGTAAATATGTTAGGCGCCATAATTATTTTACCGGCGATAGGAGCGGTATTCTGGCGAAACCCAAAGCAGTAATACATTAGGAGAGCAGATGCTCTCCTTTTTTTTGCCTGTTTTTTGAATAGTTACGCTAAGTTTCCGATTGTTTTTTCATCTATTGACCTTAAACCTGCTCCACTGCGGAGTTAAGCAGGATCTACCACTGAAATAATCCTCGAAATATGGCACATTTAGTAATAGACTTCGCGCTATGACCTAGGTCACATTATTTGGCCCGTCATATGCTCTAGCATCCAGATAATTAAGAAAAGCGCTGCCATAGACCCTAAAGGAAACAGTAACATGGCCTTGAAAGATGCAATGCCTTCAGTATTACTTGAAAATGTAGTTAACCTCATTCACTCAAAAGTCCCTAATTCACAAGCTAAGCAGGTCGAACAGTTCGCCACCTGCATTTATGCGCATATGTCAAAAGATGATTTACATGCGCGTAATGACAGCGATCTTTACGGTGCGGTGCTCAGTCTTTGGAATGTCGCCAATAAAACCCCCGTAGGTGAAACCCATATCCGCGTATTTAATCCAAGCCAATCTAAGCATGGCTGGAAATCATCTCACTCAATTATTGAGGTGATCCACCCAGATATGCCGTTCTTAGTCGATTCGGTCGGCATGGCCCTTAATCGTATGGGCATTACTACCCATATGATGCTGCATACGCCGCTCACGGTGCAGCGAGATAAAGAGGCGATTATTAATGTTACCTATGGCGATGATAAAAACCAAAAATCAGAAAAAGTCGCTGTATTTCTTATCGAAATTGATCGCCTTAGCAGTGATGAAGATATCAAGAATTTAGAGAAAGAGATTGCTTCTGTGCTGGTCGATGTGTCGGCATCGGTTAATGACTGGCAGAAGATGTCAAACAAGTTAACCAGTACCATTAAAGAGTTAGCTACGCGTCCTTTCCCTGGAGAAAAACGCGATCTCGATGAAGCAATTAACTTTTTAACCTATTTAAACAACCACCATTTCACCTTGCTTGGTTATCGCCGTTATAGCCTCAATAAAGTCGAAGGTGATTTAGAGTTGGTGCCTGATAATGACACCAGTTTAGGGCTAATGAATGTACCCGGTAAGCCTAAGCATAATAAGGGCTTGTTGCTGTCGAGTCTGTCTGATACTGCTCGTAAAGAAGCCCTCGATAAGAGCTTGCTTATTTTAACCAAAAGCAGTGAAAAGAGCCGTGTACATCGTCCAGCCTATATCGATTATATCGGTATTAAACGCTTCGACAAAAAAGGTAATGTGATTGGTGAAGATCGCTTTATCGGTCTGTACGCCTCTAACTTGTATAATCGTAGCCCACGTGAGATCCCTTTATTAGCAGAAAAAATCCAACGGGTGCTTGATGCCTCAGGCTTAACAGCCGGTTCGCACGATTACAAAGCCTTAATGCATATCCTTGAGACGCTGCCACGTGATGAGATTATTCAAGCGCGTGAATCAGAACTAGCCAGCATGGCGCGTGGCGTACTTGAGATGCAAGATCGTGACAGGCTTAAACTGTTTGTGCGTAAAGATGGCTATGGCCGTTTCTTATCTTGTTTGGTTTATGTCTCAAAAGATCGCTATAACACTAAATTGCGTGAAGATACCCAACGTATTTTGGCGCAACATTTCAATACTAATGAAGACGTTGAATTCACGACTTATTTCTCCGAGTCAACGCTGGCACGTACTCATTACATTGTTAAAGTCGATAATAATAATACGGATGTAGATGTGGCTGCTATTGAAAATAATCTGATTGAAGCGGCGCGTTCTTGGGAAGATAAACTCAGTAGCGCGTTAATCTCGGCACAAGGTGAAGAGTCGGGCAATCGTTTGCTTAAGCGTTATATCGATGCATTCCCACGCAGTTATAAAGAAGATGCTTTACCGAGTTCTGCCGTGGTCGATATTGAGCACCTAGAAGCGCTTGATGATGAGCATAAATTAGGCATGCTGTTTTATCAGCCGCAAGAAACCGCATTAAACGACAATAAAGTTAGGCTTAAGCTGTTCCATAAAGATGAGCCTATCCATCTGTCAGATGTACTGCCTATGCTTGAAAACTTCGGACTTCGAGTAATTAACGAACGTCCGTATGAAGTTAAAACAGCCGATGGGGCCACTTTCTGGATTTTGGACTTCTTGATGACAGTTCAAGGGGCTGCAGTCGATAATTTAGCTGACAGTCAAGACCGGTTCCAGACTGCGTTATCGCAAGTGTGGAATAAAGAATTAGAAGATGACGGCTTTAACCGTTTAGTGTTGGCAACGGGCCTATCGGGTCGCGAAGTCTCAATTCTGCGCGCTTATGCTAAATATATGCGTCAAATCGATGCTACATTTAGCCAAGCCTACATTGAGCAAACCTTTAGTGGTTATCCACAAATCGCTGATTTGTTGGTTAAAATGTTCATTCGTAAGTTTAACCCTAAACTGAAAACACGCACATTGGCCAAGTTTGTCGAACAGATCAATCTGCGCCTAGATGATGTGTCTAGCCTTGATGATGACCGTATTATTCGTCGTTACCTCGACTTAATTAATGCGACAATGCGGACTAACTTCTATCAAACCTTGGCCGATGGCAGCAATAAGCCATACGTTTCGTTTAAGTTCTCTCCAGAGCTTATTCCTGAAATGCCACGTCCGTTGCCTAAGTTTGAAATTTTTGTGTATTCGCCGCGCGTGGAAGGGGTTCATCTACGTGGTGGTAAAGTGGCTCGTGGCGGTTTGCGTTGGTCCGATCGCCGCGAAGATTTTCGCACCGAAGTACTGGGTTTGGTCAAAGCACAACAAGTTAAGAACACCGTGATTGTGCCGGTTGGGGCTAAAGGTGGTTTTGTATGTAAGCAACTGCCAACCGAAGGTGGTCGTGATGCCTTGTTTGCCGAGGGGCAAGAGTGTTATCGCTTGTTTATCCGTGGTTTGTTGGATATCTCTGACAATATCATCGAAGGTGAAGTCGTGCCGCCAATCAATGTGGTGCGCCATGATGAAGATGATCCATATTTAGTGGTGGCGGCTGATAAAGGCACCGCGACGTTCTCTGATATCGCTAACGCTATTTCACAGGAGTATAACTTCTGGTTAGGCGATGCATTTGCATCCGGTGGCAGTAATGGTTACGACCATAAGAAGATGGGGATCACCGCGCGCGGTGCATGGGAGTCGGTTAAACGTCACTTCCGTGAGATTGGTATCGATTGCCAAACCACCGATTTTACCTGTTTAGGTATAGGTGACATGGCCGGTGATGTCTTTGGTAACGGCATGCTGTTGTCTGAGCATACATGCTTAGTCGCGGCATTTAACCATATGCATATCTTTATCGACCCAACACCAGATGCAGCCTCTAGCTACAAAGAACGTACCCGTTTGTTTAGCTTGCCGCGTTCGAGCTGGGAAGATTACAACCCAGAGTTGATTTCAAAAGGCGGTGGCATCTTCCTGCGCAGTGCTAAGTCAATCACCTTGACCCCAGAGATCAAGGCGATGTTGGACACCAAAAAAGCATCGATGACTCCTAACGAGCTGCTAAAAGAACTGCTCAAGATGCGCGTTGACCTGATTTGGAACGGTGGTATTGGTACTTATATTAAAGCGTCTAGCGAAACACATGCTGAAGTCGGCGACAGAGCCAACGACGCACTGCGCGTGAATGGCAGCGAAGTGAAGGCGCGTATTGTCGGCGAAGGTGGCAACTTAGGTTGTACCCAATTAGGCCGTATTGAATACGCTGCCACGGGTGGCCGCATTAATACCGACTTCGTTGATAACGTGGGTGGGGTTGATTGCTCAGATAACGAAGTGAATATCAAAATCTTGCTTAATGCGTTAGTGGCAGAAGGTGAGATGACATTGAAGCAGCGTAATCGTTTATTAGTCGAGATGACTGACGAAGTCAGCCGTATCGTATTGCAAGATTGTAAAGATCAAACACGTACTATCTCAGTGACACAGGTACGTGGCGTCGAGCAACTGAAAGAGCAAATTCGTTTCATTCATTATCTTGAGAAAGAAAATAAGCTCGATAGAGCATTAGAGTTCTTACCTTCAGATGATGAGTTGGCCGAACGTCTTGCTAATGGCAAAGCCATGACGCGTCCAGAGCTATCGGTATTAGTGGCTTACGCCAAAATGGTGCTCAAAGAGCAGTTATTGACCCCTGAAATCACCGAAGATAGCTTCTTGAGTCAGTTGCTGGTGGAGTACTTCCCTAAACAGCTGCAACAAAATTACAGCGATCGTATGGTAAACCATCCATTACGTGCTGAAATTATTGCGACGTCATTAGCCAATGAATTGGTTAACGATATGGGACTTAATTTTGTACAACGTATGCAAGATGAGACTGGTGCCTCAGTAGCCGAAGCTGCGATTTGTTACACTATGGCGCGTGAAGTATTTGGTTTAGCTGAATTAACTAAATCTATTACGGCACTTAATGGTATGGTTCCAGCGGCCGTTCAAGGTGAAATGCTACATCAACTACGCCGTAATTTACGCCGAGCGTGTCGTTGGTTCTTGCGTCATCGCAGCCGTAATCAAAGCATTGAACAAACCGTTGCTTTCTATAGACCCGTCTTTGAAGCACTGCGTGAAAATGTTCATCAGTATATGGTCGAAGATGAAGTCAACGAGATTGGTACTGAGATTACAGCCTTGGTTAAAGAAGGTGTGCCAGAGAAAGTCGCTACCAATGTTGTGAATATGAGTACTTTGTTCTCTGCTCTTGATATTTCACAAATTGCGCAACTTGAAGATAAGCCAGTCGCATTAGTGGCCGAAACATACTTTAAGTTAGGCGCTAAAGTGGAGTTGCATTGGTTCTTAGAACAGATCAGTGCTCAGCCTGTGGCTAACCATTGGCAAGCATTAGCTAGAGCCGCATTTAGAGAAGAGCTTGATTGGCAACAACGTGCACTGAGTTCGGTTGTACTGCGCACCTGTACCGATAGTTGTCATTCTGACACCATTATTGAGCAATGGATCGAATCCAATCAGGGCTTATTGGAGAGATGGTTCCATATGCTTGCAGACTTTAAGACATCGCAAACTCATGAGTTTGCTAAGTTTTCGGTCGCATTACGTGAGCTGAATTTGCTGATCCTCCATTGTGATGGTCAATCGTAAAATTTATAATAATAATAAGCCCTGGCAATAGCCGGGGCTTTTTTCGGTCTAGGAGAATGCATGTTTTACAAAATTGCACAAAAAGTCATGTTTCAGATGGATCCAGAGAAAGCACATAATCTGGCGATTCACAGTCTGAAATCCACGGCTAATTCACCGCTTAATTGCTTCTATGCACAGCAGATTGAGCCTACGCCTGTTGAGTTTATGGGGCTAAGCTTTCCTAATCCTGTTGGTTTAGCCGCAGGAATGGATAAAGATGGTGAATGCATCGATGCTTTTCATGCAATGGGTTTTGGTCATATTGAAGTCGGTACCGTGACTCCAAGACCGCAACCAGGAAATGAACTGCCTCGTCTTTTTAGATTAAAACCTGCTAAAGCTATCATCAATCGTATGGGCTTTAATAATAAAGGCGTCGACAACTTGGTCGCCAATTTAAAAGCGGTAAAATCGGGCGCTATGGTTGGGGTCAATATTGGTAAAAATAAAGATACGCCAGTAGAGCAGGGTAAAGATGATTACCTTATCTGTATGGAAAAGGTGTACCAGTACGCAGCCTATATTGCGGTAAATATCTCATCACCCAACACCCCCGGCTTACGTTCATTGCAATATGGTGATTTACTTGATGATCTATTGGGATCGCTCAAAGCTAAGCAGAATGATCTTGCTCAGCAGCATGGTAAATACGTACCGATCGCACTTAAAATCGCACCCGATCTGTCATTAGAGGAGATCGAGAAAATAGCGGATTCGTTAATTCGTAATGAATTCGATGGCGCGATAGCGACCAATACCACGTTAACTCGCGATGGTGTTAGTGGTTTAGTTAACTCAAATGAAGCTGGTGGCTTAAGTGGTAAGCCATTGAATTCACTATCAACAAAGGTTATTAAACAGCTTGCTACCTGTCTTAAAGGACAGATCCCCATTTTAGGGGTTGGTGGTATTAACTGTGCTGCAGATGCGCTAGATAAACTCGATGCGGGTGCCACCATGGTACAAATTTATTCTGGATTTATTTATCGTGGTCCAGAATTAATTAAAGAAATTGTTGACGCGTATCGAATTCAGCATAAATAACGATCTTGTGTCGATCTAAGATCAGGCGCGATCGGTGCAGCGATCGCGCCTGATATACATAACATACTGTTATCTATATCATAATTATAATATTTTTTTTGATATTGGATGAAATATCAACTATTATCCGACTGTATTGACAGTAATAGGTACACGTTATGTTATTAATGCCGCAAAGGGATTGGCAATGGATATATAACGACGCGTATGGAGTATTAAGCGTTTCGTTAGGTTCGGATATGGAATTTCTGACTCCCTACAAAGCAAAATTGCTCATTCCTGATGCATTAACTGCGCTGGAATTTAACGTCGAGCACGCAAAATTCTATATTGAGTTTGTCGAACGTCTGGCAAAAACGATAAATATTGCCGATGCGATTAAGGTTCAATTGGCATTAAATGCCACCGCAGCGCACTATTTATTAAAACCACAAATGCCAAAGTCATGGTTTTTTGATACGTCAGTAATATGCGTTTACAGTGAATTGGCGAAAATATTTCAGCTCAGATCGCAGGGCGTAAATGCCGATGTTATGGTTGTTGAAAGTAACATTCAAGCATCACTGGTGATGTTGCTGTCTCCAAAATTGTTACTAAGCGAGACTAAACAACTGAATCAATTCGAATGTATTAAAGTGATGAATGATAGGCTGCATCCAATAAAAGCGAGTAGACAAATCGCTGCAGCTTAAGTTATCGCTTATTCGCCTTGTAGTTCACTTTGGGCTTTGTTTTACGTTTTAAATATCATGATAGGGGCCTTAGGCCCCTTTTTTGATTTCGCATCTTAATGAATCAACTATTATCTGCAGTTATGTAATTAACGCCTTTAGCCGTTACAGCTCGCTTTCATTTTTAGCCAACAATAAATTTAGATTATCGCGGCAGGTGGTAGAAAGTAGGGCTGATTAAAATGCAAGCAGTATAAAGGAGGAGGGGAGTTAATAGAGGTTCGAAATGGGCATTTAAACAAAGAAGACAATAAAGGTTTCAAATGGTTGGTTAAGTAGGCGTATGGAAAGTTAACGTTAATGTTGAAGTATAATTATTGAAAGCTTGAATCGGTATATGTTTGCTTTTTGACTTGAATATGGCTTGCTGGAGGCAGATTGCTTATTTTTGATATTATCAACGACTTTTGTCGTTTATATAAAGTGAGCTGTTTATATAAAGTGGGCTGCTTATATGAAGTGTAGAGTCGGTTAGGGGGTGGGCTGTTTCATTCGCATCAGTAAGTACCAAACACTGTAGTGTTTTGATTCTGCTACTAAAGAATTGGTTGCGGGAGCCGGATTTGAACCGACGACCTTCGGGTTATGAGCCCGACGAGCTACCATACTGCTCCATCCCGCGTCCGTATGTATCAAACGCTGTAGTGTTTTAATTCTGCTACTAAAGAATTGGTTGCGGGAGCCGGATTTGAACCGACGACCTTCGGGTTATGAGCCCGACGAGCTACCATACTGCTCCATCCCGCGTCCGTATGTATCAAATGCTGTAGTGTTTTGATTCTGCTACTAAAGAATTGGTTGCGGGAGCCGGATTTGAACCGACGACCTTCGGGTTATGAGCCCGACGAGCTACCATACTGCTCCATCCCGCGTCCGTATGTATCAAACGCTGTAGTGTTTTAATTCTGCTACTAAAGAATTGGTTGCGGGAGCCGGATTTGAACCGACGACCTTCGGGTTATGAGCCCGACGAGCTACCATACTGCTCCATCCCGCGTCCGTATGTATCAAACGCTGTAGCCTTTTAATTCCGCTACTACAGAATTGCTTAGTCAACATGCTTAATCACTGAGTAACTAGGTGTGCTTCAAAGCGGGGCGAACTATATCGATACCAAGATGGCATTGCAAGCGGCAATCGGTTTTATCTTGTTAGACGTTCATTAAAGCGGCACTCTGCAGGCTTATTAAACGTATCGCGGAATTTATGTCTAGCTATAGCTAGAACTTTTTATCTTTTAATGGTTGGACAAGGTATAATGTCGGATTGATTTTTGAAGTGTGTCTATTTATCCATGTTGAATTTTTTTGCTGCAGCCCCACGAGGCTATGAATACGCATTATCGCTCGAATTAATCGAGCTTGGTGCCAATGACGTTAAAGAAAGTGTTGCGGGGGTGTATTTTTCGGCACCACTGGAATTGGCTTACCGTATTACCTTATGGTCTCGTCTTGCCAGCCGTATTATTTTAGTCATTTATAAAGGCCCGTGTGAAACGCCCGAGCAGCTTTATAATGCAGCATATTGTGTCGATTGGCAGACGCACTTTTCGAATAAAAGTAGCTTTAGCATCGATTTCCATGGTGTGGGTGGCTTTATCAAAAACTCCCAATTTGGTGCCTTAAAGGTTAAAGATGCGGTAGTGGATCGCTTTCGCGACGATGGTTGCGAACGTCCGAACGTCTCTCGCGTCGATGCTGACTTTAAGATTGATGCTCATTATCGCCGTGGTCAGGTGACGCTGGGGATCAATTTCTCTGGTCCAGCACTGCATCAGCGCGGCTACCGTGCCACCACGGGTGAAGCGCCATTAAAAGAAAACCTCGCGGCCAATATGCTCGTGCGCAGTGGTTGGAAAGAGGCACCGCAAGATGTGCTCGATCCTTTCTGTGGTAGCGGTACGATTTTGATTGAAGCGGCGATGATGGCCTGTGACGTAGCGCCTGCGCTTTATCGCGCTAAATTTGGTTTTCAAAAATGGTTACGTCATCAAGACGGTGTGTGGCAAGGTTTGATGGATGAAGCCAAAGCGCGTGCATCGCTGGGTATCAGCCGTTGTCAAATCAAGTTCTTTGGTTCAGACATCGACTCACGCCTGGTGGCACTGGCAAAACGTAATGCTGAAAATGCAGGCGTTGCTGGGTTAATTGAGTTCTCCGTTTCTAATGCGCTTGATGTGACGCCTCCTGTTGCCACAGGTTTTATTATCACCAACCCACCTTATGGTGAGCGTTTGGGCACAGTCACTTCACTGCTGCAGCTGTATTATCAATTAGGTGACAAATTTAAGAGTGAGTTCGGTGGCTGGAAAATCGCCGTACTCAACAGCGATATTGAGTTACTCTCGGCGCTTAAACTTAAAGCCGATAAACAGATGAAAATGTTCAATGGCGCGTTAGAGTGTGCATTTAACTTATATACACTGCACGCCGAAAGCACGCGTCGTATCGAACCGAGTCAAGTGTTGGCCCAAGGCGGTGAGATTAGCGAAGTGGCTACCTCGTTTGCTAACCGAATCAAAAAGAACTTTAAGCAATTAAGTAAGTGGGCTCAGCGCGAAGGTATCGATAGCTATCGTTTATATGATGCCGATATTCCTGAATACAATGTGGCAGTGGATAAATACCTAGATTACGTGGTTATCCAAGAATACTCAGCGCCTAAAGATATACCAGAATCAGTTACTAAGCGCCGTTTGACCGATATATTATTAGTACTGCCTAATGCCATTGGGGTCGATCCAGATAAGATTATTCTTAAGACGCGTGAGCGTCAAAAAGGCACCAATCAGTATCAAAAGCTTGATGCCAAGAAATTGGAACTGGTTACCACAGAGTATGGGGCTAAGTTTAAGTTAAACCTGAAGGATTATTTAGATACAGGTTTGTTCCTCGATCACCGTTTAACCCGTAAACTAGTGGGCGAAAAGTCAAAAGGGCGTTCGGTATTGAATTTATTTGCCTACACAGGATCGGCATCGGTACATGCCGCACTTGGTGGGGCTAAGTCGGTCACGACCGTGGATATGTCAAATACCTATTTAAGCTGGGCTCAAGATAACTTTGCTTTAAATGGACTATCTGGGCGTCAATATCAGTTTATTCAAAGCGATTGCTTACAGTGGATTGCTGATTGCCAAGAGAAGTACGATCTGATTTTTATCGATCCACCGACGTTTTCTAACTCTAAACGCATGGAAGATTCATTCGATGTGCAGCGTGACCACGTGAGTTTGCTCAGTGGATTAGTGAAGCTGCTCAATCCAAAGGGTGAGATCATCTTCTCTAATAATAAGCGTAAGTTTAAGATGGAAAGTGAGGCGCTTGCTGAGCTCGGCTTAGTGGTGACTAATATCGATAACCAGACCTTACCTATGGATTACAAACGCAATCCTCAGATCCACAATACCTGGCTTATTACCCATGCCTAATCGTATTTTATTTACCCTGTTTCACACCGATGCTTGCCATCTGTGTGAACAGGCACAAGCATTAATTGATACCTTAGGGATCGATTATGTTAAGCAAGATATCTGTGATACCGACGAATTAGCCCAGGAATACGGCACCCGTATACCTGTTTTCTTGCGTGCCGATACGCAAGCCCAATTAAATTGGCCGTTCGATATCTCACAATTAAAACAGTTTATAGGAGCGTAAATTGAGTCTGGTTCGTATTAACAATGGCTCATTAGCCTACGGTTACACGCCGTTACTGCAACACGCCGACTTTACCATAGAGCCGGGAGAACGGGTCTGTATTGTTGGTCGTAACGGTGCGGGTAAATCGAGTTTGATGAAAGTGCTGTGTGGTGATGTGTTGCTCGATGAAGGCGAATTTAACATCGCCACCGATATTAAAGTCAGCCGCTTACAACAAGATCCTCCCAAAGCAGAGCAGGGAACTGTGTATGCTTATATTGCCGCAGGTTTACAAGAAGTTGGTGAAAAATTAGAACGTTATCATCAGCTCTCCCATGATGTTGCAAGTGCCTCTGTCGATGAGATGGATCGCATGTTGAAACAGATGGAGCGTTTGCAAGAGGATATCGACCACCTTAATGGCTGGCAGTTAGACTCAAGAATTAACCAAACGTGCGAACTCTTAGGTCTTGATGCCGATGCGAGCCTGATGAGTTTATCTGGTGGTTGGCAGCGCAAAGTAGCGCTAGCGCGAGCTCTGGTCAGTGAGCCCGATCTGTTATTACTCGATGAGCCGACCAACCATTTAGATATCGATACCATTGAGTGGTTAGAAGCCTTTTTACTCAACTATCGCGGCGCTATCGTGTTTATCAGTCATGACCGTGGCTTTATTCAACGCATGGCAACCCGAATTGTCGATTTAGATCGTGGTGTGGTCACATCATGGCCGGGTAATTATCAGGCGTATCTTGACGGCAAAGCCGAATGGTTGCGCGTCGAAAGCGAAAAAAATGCCCAGTTTGATAAAAAGTTAGCCGATGAAGAAACCTGGATCCGTCAAGGCGTTAAAGCACGTCGAACCCGCAACGAAGGCCGAGTTCGGGCGTTAAAAGCGTTACGTATGGAGCGAATGGAACGGATTAATCGCCAAGGTGGCGCTAAGATGGCCGTCGCCGATACCGAACGCTCAGGCAAGTTGGTATTTGAGGTTAATGACTTAAATTACAACTTACCCGATAAAAATTTGGTTAAGAACTTCTCTACTAGTGTGATGCGTGGCGATCGTATTGCGTTAATTGGTCCTAATGGCTGTGGTAAGTCGACGTTAATTAAGCTATTGATTGGCCAATTAACCCCTCAGTCTGGCGAGATTAAAGTGGGTACCAAGCTTGAGGTGGCGTATTTTGACCAGTACCGCGAAGCGCTAGACCCAGAGAAAACAGTTGAAGAAAACGTCGGTGAAGGCAAGAAAACCGTCACCATTAATGGCCAAGATAGGCATATTTTAAGCTATCTACAAGATTTCCTGTTTTCGCCCATGCGCGCCCGTACGCCAGTTAAAGCACTGTCGGGCGGCGAAAAAAATCGTCTGCTGTTAGCGCGACTATTGCTGCGGCCTGCAAACTTAATTATTCTCGATGAGCCAACGAACGATCTTGATATTGAGACGCTTGAATTGTTAGAGTCTTTGCTAACTGATTATCAAGGTACCTTGTTGTTGGTCAGCCACGACCGTGCATTTATCGATAACACTGTGACCAGTTCATGGTGGTTCACCGGTAATGGCGGTTGGAGCGAATACGTTGGTGGTTATCAAGATGCGGTGTCGCAAGGCGCAAAATTTTATTCTGAGGAACAAGTGACGCCAGTCGCTGTCCAACCCAAAGTTGCTCAAGCCCCAGAAGCTAAGCCTGTGGTTAAACCTGAGAAAAAGTTATCCTATAAGCTACAACGAGAACTTGAAGGTTTACCGGCCAAAATGGAGCAATTAGAGGCTGAGATTGAAGCCTTACAATCGCAAATTAGTGAACCGGATTTTTATGCTCAAGCACAAGATGTCGTGAGCAGTCGTTTAAGTGAACTGGCACAGCGAGAGCAGCAGTTAGAAGTTTGTTTCGAGCGTTGGGAAGAGCTAGAAGCGCTAAAATAAACGATAAAAATAATAGGAAATTAGTGAATGAAGTTGAAGTTTAATAGCGCCTTATCATTAGTGGCGGTTGGTGTTGTCAGTGCATTACAGACAGTGTCTGCCGCACCCGTTTATGAAATTCAAAATATTGAAGATTATGATCTTAATGGTACCTTAGCCTCGACGATTAATGGTTATGGCATGTTTGTTAACCAACAAAACCAGTTGGTGGGTATCTCGCAGGGTAAGAAAAAGCTTGAAGTTAATGACGACGATAACAGCATCATCGATATTGAAGATGGAATTTCTCCTGAGCAGCTCGTCACTTACTCAATAAATGCGCCTATTGAAGCCAATAACTTCACCTTCATCGCAGAGGGAAATGGCGCATCTGGTAGCTGGCTACCCACCTTTGATTCGGTATTTGGTACTACGCCACCAAAAGATACCAACGAAGATATCCCAGAGACCATCAATTCAATTAACGCTTCTTATTATGGTATCAATAACGCTGGACTACGTGTAGGCAGCTACACTGGTCCAGAGCAAAAAGTGGCTTATACCGGCGAGACTGCCGGGCAAGAATATTGGTATTACCGCGAGTTTGAAGAGCGCGCTTTCGTTAAAAAAGCCGACGGTACCGATATCGCAATTGCGCCGCCTTATACCACTTACACAAAAGACGATACCGATGTCATTGTTGGTGGTGTGTCTGTGGCCGCAGCGATTAATGATAATAATCAGATAACTGGCTATGGCACTACAGCTCTCGCTGCAAGTAGTGCAGAACGGCTTAACGATTGTATCGCTGGCGATGTTTATCCAGTCGATGTTTGCGTGCAGCTAAATCAATATCCAGACAGTGGTGGCTTTCGCCGTATTTTGTATCAAACTCGCGCCATGGTATGGCAGCTTGATGATAGTGGCGTAGTGGCTACGGAGTTGCCACTGGGATTAACCTCGACTTCAGATGTGGTGTTTACCGCTCAAGGTTTAGGGATTAACAAGAACGGCACCGTCGCGGGGCGCTCACATGTTTATCGTAATAACGACACCGATAAACTGGCATTCGATGCTGCTTACTGGAAAAAAGACAGTAACGGCGCCTATCAATATCATTGGGTTAAGATGACGGACGATCAGCTCTCTTCTATTGCCTATGATATTAACGATAGTGGCATCCTTGTCGGTAGCTATAAGCAATACTTAGAAGGCTATGCTCGCGATAAATTTTTCTATTTAGATACCAATCAAGCGTCACCTAGCTTCGTAACACCAAATGATTTTTATCAAGGGATCTCGGATCGCAGTTCGCGCCCAAGAGATATTAATAATAAAAATCAAGTGGTGGGTTATATTGAAGCCACTAGTGAGAAAGAGAAACCAAGATTAAAGTCAGGTTTCTTGTTCGATAAAAATAGTGATGAGTTTTACGATATTAACGAACTATTGGTGTGTGAATCAAAAGGCTATACCCAAGACGACAGTGGCGATTGGACACGTAATAAAGTTGAAGTAACGGATGGCAATGGTGATTTACTCTCTTATGAAAGTGAGATCCGTATCGTTGAAGCCAACAGTATCAACGAAGACGGTACCATAGTGGGTACGGCATTTATTCGTAAACCTTCTTACCAGTTCGACAGCAATGGTAATTTGGTGATTGGTGATAATGGTAAACCGTTATTTTTACTCAATGCCGATGGCCAACCTGTGACCGCCTTTATTCCTCGAATGGTTGTTCTGCAGCCATCTAATTCAGGTGCCGCCTGTACTGTAAAAGAGAGCGATAATTCGGGTAATGGTGACTATGAGCGTAAAGGCGCAGCCAGTTTTATATGGCTTCTGACTTTACCTTTACTCTGGTTTAGACGCCGTAAAGGCTAATCATAGTTCTTAGAACAAATTGAAATAAAAATCGAGGCATATGCCTAATGCTGATCAGTTAAGCATATAAACGATCAGTTGACCGATCTTTAAAAGGCTTCAAAATCCAATATCAGAAATGATATTGGATTTTTTTATGTCTTTAGAACAAGCTTTCTGCACCGCTTTTGAATACCACCAAGAAGCCACAGCTTTTACCAATCTTAATCACTTATTGGATGAAAACATCATCCAGCAAGCCTTTGAAACTGCGGGGGTCGCCACAGTAAGAAAACGTCGCTTACCCCTTGATGCAGTTATGTGGTCTGTCATTGGTATGAGTTTTTACCGACAACAGTCTGTATGGGAGCTTGCGACTCATATGGAGTTGATGCTACCAGGTAAAAAGAAGCTCATTGCCCCCAGTGCTCTTGTTCAAGGGCGCCAGAGGTTAGGTGTGCAGAGTATGAAAAATGCCTTTCAAATGATGGCAAAACATTACTATAGCAACACTCAATTTGAGACATGGTGTGGACTGAATTTATTAGCCGTTGATGGTGTAGTCTGGCGCACTCAAGACACCGCTGATAATCGTAATGCTTTTGGCTCACCATCAAATCAACATGGTGACACCTCATTTCCTCAGGTTCGTATGGTGTGTCATATGGAGCTCACTAGCCATCAACTGATAAATAGCGCGTTTGATGGTTATAAAACGAGTGAAATGAAGCTAGCAGAAGCGCTCATACAGTCAACTCCAGACCATAGTCTCACGATGTTCGATAAAGGTTTTTACTCCTTAAACTTGCTACATCAATGGCAACTAGGTGGTGAAGAGCGGCACTGGTTAATCCCTGCGAGAAAGGGGCTTCAGTACGAGGTTTTACACTCAAATGGCCGGTTAGATAAACAGGTGAAATTGGCAATAACCGCCCAAGCCAGACAACAAAACCCAGCGCTACCGACGCATATAGAAGCGAGGCTGGTGACAAAATCAATAAAAGGTAAGACGCATCAGGTATTAACCTCAATGGTCGACCCATTACGCTTTCCAAGTGCTGACATCGTTGAGTTATATAATCATCGATGGGAAATAGAGCTTGGCTACAGAGAGATGAAACAAACCCTACTAAACAGCGAGTATACGCTAAGAAGTAAAAAATCAGAGATGGTAGAACAGGAACTTTGGGGCTTACTACTTGGCTACAACCTGATGCGTCAAGCAATGACTGAGGCCGCATCAAGAAAAGGAATATGGGCCAATCGCCTCAGCTTCAGTAATTGTGCGAGTACGATACTAAGTTACCTAGCAAGATTACCACTGATGAACCCAGGAAATTTACCCAAACATTACGAGCAACTGATAGAAATGCTAGGTAACTTCGAGCTACCAACGAAACGAGAAGATAGGGTGTACCCAAGGGCTATAAAGTCAAAACCAAGCAAATATCCCCATAAAAAGAAAAATGCCAATCAGCTTAACTGACTGGCATTAGGCATATGCCTCGATTTTTTTTAAACAACGAACTCATAAGCTTAAAAAATAACCGTTTAAAAAGCGCTTTTTTTGATTGATCTCAGCTGCAAAACGTTCTATTTGTATCCATGAGGCTTTGGCTTCGCTTCTAGGATTTTCGAACAGAGGATGCTTGCATGAAAAGACAAAAACGAGATCGTCTAGATAGAGCTTTTTCAAAAGGATTTAAGGCCGGAATAGGAGGGCGCTCTAAAGAGAATTGTCCTTATTCTACATTAGACTCAAAGTCGCATTGGTTAGGAGGATGGCGCGAAGGCGTCGATGGACGGCTAAGTGGACTGTTTAATAAATAATTAGCAGTGTGATTGAGAGTTGCCCTCTAGGTTGTAGAGGGCATTTTTATATCAAGCTCTTGCTGATAAGGAGATGATTCGATTAAAAAGTTGACGTATCAGAGAAAATACCCACTTTTAGATCTTTAGCCGAATAGATTTCTCGGCCATCCACTTCCATTACAGCATCGGCGATACCCATAACAAGCTTACGATAAACTTTACGCTTAATGGTTAACTTATAAGTGACCTTTTTGGCATCAGGCAAGACTTGACCAGTAAATTTAACTTCACCCACGCCTAATGCGCGTCCTTTGCCTTCAGCGCCTTCCCAACCAAGGAAAAAGCCGACTAATTGCCACATAGCATCAAGGCCTAAACAACCAGGCATCACGGGATCGGTTTGAAAGTGACAGTCAAAAAACCAAAGAGATGGATCAATATCCAGCTCGGCAACAATCTCACCTTTGCCAAATTCACCACCATCGGCATTAATCTTGGTAATGCGGTCAATCATCAACATATTGTCGATAGGGAGGCGAGGAGAGTTGGCGCCAAATAACGTACCGTGACCGCAAGCCACTAATTCTTCTTTGTTAAAACTGTTTGCTCTATTCATTATTAACTTCACTCCGCAATTTGAGCTGCCAAGGTTAGCGAACACGTGTAAGCTAAACAACTCCGATCAGCTAGAAAGTTTGAGTTTCGCGAGCCACTTAGTAAAAAATGAGACATCTTCGTCTGGATAACCCGCTAAGCCCTCTAAACGGTCTTGTACTAAGCGATACAAGGTGTCTTCTGGGAACTGGCCATTTTCATCAGGAATCCCCGCAGGCATCTTCATCAGTATGGTCACGGCTTCATCGATGTGTTCAACCTGGTACAAGTGAAACTGTTTACTATGGACTGCATCAATCACATCTTGGTGTAAATTCAGTTGTTGCACATTAGATTTCGGTAGAATAACGCCTTGGTTGCCAGTGAGTCCACGGCGTTGACACAGGGCAAAAAAGCCTTCAATTTTTTCATTAACACCACCGATGGCTTGCACTTGACCAAATTGGTCTATCGCGCCAGTGGCTGCAATGCCTTGCTCAATAGGATGCTCAGCAATGGCAGACATTAAGGCGCAGTATTCGGCCAATGAAGCGCTGTCACCATCAATTTCTTGATAAGACTGTTCGAACACAATATTAGCATTTAAATGCAGTGGCGCATCTTTACCGAAAATACGGTACAGGCAAGATGAGAGGATCATTAAGCCTTTTGCGTGAATATTACCGCCCAGCTCAGATTTACGTTCAATATCGGCTACCTCACCGTCACCATAATGTACCGAAGCGGTAATGCGTGCTGGCTCGCCGTAGCAATACTCGGCGGCATCCAATACGGTGAGGCCGTTTATTTGACCAATCATGGTGCCGCTGGTCGGCAGGTTAATAAAGTTATCATCAAAACTTTGTGCTGACAGGGTTTGAGAAGCGTTATGGCGCTGGGTTTGTTGTGCCAGCGCATGAGCTATTGCTGCATCAGTTAACTCTCGGCTCTGGCGATATGCGCAGGCTTGCTCCATTAACTGCACCATAGGAATGGTCATCAAGCTTAGGTGTTGCTGATGGTCTGCCAGTCGTGAACTGACGTTAAATAGCGGTGCCAATGCCGATTGCGTTAGGGTTATCCCTTTGTCACTCGCCAGCGTGACTAACCATTGGAGGTAATCTTGCTCAGAAAATTCAGGTAGGGTGAGTTCATTGACTAATTCCCCTAATAGGGAAAAGTTGCTAGCAAATAGGCGTTCTTCAATATAAGAGACACTATAAAGTGCGCTACTGCCGACTAAAATAATTTTGCAGTTAAGTGCAATCGCAGGCCAATTAGAGTGAATATTATACTCAGCGCGATCTATAGTCTGTAACACTAACTCCCATAATCCCTCGCGTTTCCATAATGATTCAGCGCAGATAAACAGGTAACGGCAATCAGCAAAGGCGCCAGGGTGATAATGCTGCGAATTGAGACTACTGATGTGCCCAATCAAGTCGCGGCGTTTAATATTGCCACTAAGGTAGCGATAGCGACGTGTGTTATCACAGAGGTTATCGTCACCGGGCTCGGCTTGCCATACAAGGTTACTATTGATTTGAGTGTTTTGAGTCGCTTGTTGATCATCTTGGATTATGCGGTTTAAATATTGCACCGTGTGAAGCGGCTGACTTTCAACCAAGGCTTGAATAAAGCGTTTTCTATCAATCCCACTTTGATCGGCTAAATACATATGCTGATCGCTGGTGCTGGCTAACAGGGAGAAAGCGTCGAGCGTTCGAGACTGGCCCAGCAGCCTTGCTTGTTGAGTGGGTACGATATTAGCAATAGATGGGATAGCAAAACAGGGTGAAAGAGAAGCTGGAGCAATTGGATTCGCGTTCATATTGGAGAGTATTATTTAAACATGCTCAGATGTTAGCACAATTTTGATGTCGCCCTATTAAGTTTCGCTATTTTGCCAATGACAGACCGATTTTTATCAATCGATGCTGGTTGAAAAATGTAGGTTGGTATATTTCTTCGACAAGTGGCACGAATTTTACGAATTTGGGTTTACATCTTAACGTTATGCTTATAGTATTGCCGGCGTTCGGAGAGATGGCAGAGTGGTCGAATGCACCGGTCTTGAAAACCGGCATGGGTTTATAGCCCATCTAGGGTTCAAATCCCTATCTCTCCGCCACATTAAACACGAGAAAAGCCGTTGATTATCAACGGCTTTTTTTGTTTTTGGCGTTTGAGGGGCTCTCCTTAAGGATTAACTCAGACAATGTACCTTTATAGAGCCCCCAATAACGTGTACTTCACACGTATCTGTTTAGCCAAGTCGTTACGCGATAAAGGCTTCCCTTTTGATATTAAAGTGTCTTTGTTGACTCGTGATAGGTCAGAAGCTGTCATGCGCAATACTGATGTCGCTGGCACACTCAAGAGAATCATTAAGTCTATTGACCATCAAACATGAATTAATGATTTTATTCGGTATGTTGATGAAATGATTAACAGTCTGCAGATAAGGCGAATTGTAAAGTTAGCTTTTATCTCTTGGGTGCAAAATGATTAAGCTCATTATCCCGAGCAAGACTGCAGCAAAAACGGAACTAAATCGAACCAAATCATCAGTAATAGCGTTAATACTGGTTGAGGTGATGCCATAAAACACCAGTACCACGTAACTGGAATAAAGTAGCTGAATTGAATTATAACTGGCTTGTTTCGCTACCGCATGAATCCCCATAAATAATGAACTTACGAGTGCAACGCCAAGGGTACCCACCAAATTGACCTGTAAAAGGCTCATTATTAGCGGTGGTATCGCATAAAGCACACTCGCGTAGGTCGTTAATAATCTTCTCAGGCCATAGTCTTTACCAATGAGGGGATCGGGATCTTTTATAACCAACGCCACTATGATGGTGATAATTGTGCTTTGCTCTAGATCTAAACCGATAGAAGAAACCATGACTATCATTATGATCAACGTCTTAACCATGGTTTGCCAATCAAAATGATATTTCATCGCAGATGATGGAGGTGTTACATTTTTAGCAAGAGGCTCCCCAGCGGGAAAAATGAAGTAAGCCAAATAAGCGGTAAATCCAGCAATAAATATATTTTTTAACAACGCCAGCGGAATTTGCTCAACACTAATCCCTTTTTGTTGGGTAAACACTGCAATCATGACGGTGGATACGATGAGCAGTATTGCCAATACGTCTTGGGCATCTTTTCTCGTCCGTTCCATACACCAATAGAAAACACCAAACAAAAACAAGTAATAAACATGAGGGTAATCGACTAATAAACTATTCATCAATGCTTGAAACCAAGCGGTGATAAACAGTATTCCCCCCATGATAAACACCATGGCGAGAGGTGGCGGCTCATGAGTTGTTGTTAAAAATACTGCGCACATTGCGGGTGCTAGCAATGGCAAGTCAGTACCGAATATATATTGCCAAAAGAGCAATAGAACAGGAAATAACGCAACTCTAATGAGGGGGTTAGCGGCACTACGATACATAACTAATATAGCTCCATGCCCAAATCCATAAATCTTGTAATTTTTCTCCAATATAGCTTTCATTTGGGTAAAAACCGACGACCGCACGTCCACTGTATCTTAGCTTGATATTATCAGGTAAGTCTGAAAACTCGATATTGACGGGAAAACGTTGTGCCTTTGGACTGCTTGTTGGTGAGGTAATAAGACCACTGCTCGCATTTTCCTCAAGGCTGCCGTTGCCACTACTCCCCCAACCAATTGAAGATATTTGACCATTAAATACTTCTCCTGGGTAAGCATCAAAAACAATTTTGACCTTATCTCCAGCTTTTAAGTGTGTTAAAGAGTTCTCTCTGACCATTGCGGTGAGCCAAAGGTGATGGTTGTTGATGAAGGTAAGTAACGGTTGTCCAGTGGCTGCATAATCTCCGACTACGACATTCATATTGGTCATCACGCCATTACCTGGTGCGACTAACTTAGTATGATTAAGATTGAGCAGCGACTGCTCTAGTTTATTTAGCACCGTTTGTATCTCTGGGTTTTCTTCGCCTCTGGGGCCAAACTCTTGTTTGGCTTTTTCGAGTGCTGATGAGGCTTGAGCGAGGTTGGCCTCTGCGGTTTGGAGTTCGGCAATAAGATCATCCATGGTGGCTTGGCTAATGGTGCCTCTTTGCGCTAATACACGGTTACGTTCCACATTTTTTTTTGCATTGTTGACCTTAACACGCGCAGCTACCTCGTTAGCTTTCGCCACGTTAATTGCAGCTGAGTCAGCTTCATAAGATTGTGCTGCTTGCTGTAAATCTAACCTTGCTGCTTTAACGGCTAATTCAAAAGGGCGAGGGTCTATAGTCACTAACACATCGCCTGTTTGCACAGGACTATTATCAACAACGTGGACCTTGGCGATAGACCCTGACACTTCAGGACTAATGCGGATCACTTGGCCATTAATTCTCGCCTGTTCGGTCATCGGGGTCATTCGATCGGCCCACAGGGTGTAGAGCCAAATACTGACCACAATTGCAAAAATGTAATAGGTGAATGAGCGAGCTTGATTGAGCTTTTTATTATCTTCTGCTGCAGGGCCCGTTACGTCGTTATTTTCTGACATTGTGTCTTCCTCAACTCATTTTTGTTTTGCTAAAGTAAATTAACCATTTTCGATAACGCTTTTATGGCTCTGACCTCCATAAGGCGAATCACAAAAGTAAACAGACAAAACAAACCAACTAATACTATAGCGGTGGAATTAGAGAGCGTTATTAAGTTTGCGTATTTAGTTCAAATAACTGCTAAAGCCACACATAAGCCAAATAATGTTTTGTAAATAATGCTCGTGAGTGCAGGCGTTAATGAGCAAGCAGCGCTTTTTAAATTGCCCTTTTAAACTAATTTAACATTAGCAGGTTATTTTTTGTTTTTGAATGCATAAATAGGAGGTGATTAACGGCAAGGTGACACCTACCCCAAATGTGAGCGAGAGGGCTTATTACATGGCCTTATTTCGAATTGATTAGCATATTTATTGCTATATGCACATTCTCTATCGGTAATAGAGTGATGGCCTGCAATAGAGCCATGGATTGCACAGTTTATCACTCCTGAGGCTGACAAAGCTTTCACTTGGTATTGACCTTTGACCCTATTGTGAATTTATTGCGATTGAGCTTTGATTCGCTATTAAGGCGTAGCTTAGCTGGAGCAGACCATCTTTTTTGTCACGATTTAATTACAACTTTAGTCTAACTATTAACGTTTTTGTCGACAATATAGCCACTTTGGGTTGAATACTTAATCCTTCGAGACTATATTGTCGACAACGTGATAATTCAGCAGGCTAACCTTAGAGATGACATTTCAACCCCTACCACCCGTTACCTCGGCAGATAAAACCTTTTATCAATTAAGGCAAGATATTGTCGAAGGGGTGATCGCTGCGGGCGCTAAGCTGAGTGAAACTGAATTGTCGACAACCTACGGCGTCAGCCGCGCGGTGATCCGTGAGGCGATAAATCGTTTGGAGTCGAGCCATATTGTCGAGCGTAAGGCAAACGTGGGTGCGAGAGTGGTGGCGTTAACCGCTGCGGGATTATCTGAATTGTATCAGATTAGAGAGTCACTCGAAGGAATGGCGGCGCGGTTGGCGGCTAAGCATATGACTGACGCTGAAATTGGTGAACTTGAAACCTTGCTGCAAAGCCATTTTAAAGATGTGAAAGAGGGGGAGTCTTATTACCAAGAAGCGGGTGATGTGGACTTTCACTATCGCATTATCTTGGGCAGTAAGAATAAACACCTTATCTCTATGCTGTTTGATGGCATCTATCATCTGGTGCGCATGTATCGAGTACAACTGGGCATGGCGGGGCCGCGAGTCACAACGGCATTTGATGAACATAAGCATATTGTTAAGGCAATCGCTAACCGCGATGAAGAGCTGGCCGAGATATTAATGCGGCGTCACATCATGTATTCAAAAAACAATATTCAAAACAAGCTTGCATAGAGTAAACATAAGAGGAATTAAGCATGAGCGCAGGAAAGAAGTTCCGTGAGGCACTGGCAAATAATAAGCCACTGCAAATTGTAGGCACGATAAACGCCTATTCCGCGATGATGGCAGAGCAAATTGGCCATCAAGCCATTTACCTCTCTGGTGGTGGCGTGGCTAACGCCTCTTATGGTTTGCCCGATCTAGGCATGACATCGCTTAATGATGTACTGGTGGATGTGCAGCGCATCACCTCAGCTTGCTCATTGCCCTTACTGGTGGATATCGATACTGGTTGGGGCGGGGCATTTAATATTGCCAAAACGATTCGCGATATGGAAAAGGCCGGCGCTGCAGCGGTACATATGGAAGATCAAGTGGCGCAAAAGCGCTGCGGTCATCGCCCCAACAAAGAGATTGTGTCGACCGAAGAGATGGTTGACCGCATTAAGGCAGCAGTCGATGCGCGCACCGATCCCGACTTTTTTATCATGGCTCGCACCGATGCGTTTGCTCAAGAAGGGTTAGAGGCGGCGATTGAACGTGCTAGGGCCTATATTGCCGCTGGCGCCGACGGTATTTTTGCCGAAGCGGTGCAAACCGAAGCTCATTACCGCGCCTTTGCCAGTGCCATAGAGGCGCCATTATTAGCGAACATTACCGAATTTGGTCAAACCGAATTATGGAACAAAGCCCAGCTTGGTGAGTGGGGCGTGGACATGGTGCTCTACCCGTTAAGTGCCTTTAGAGCGATGAACAAAGCGGCAGAAAATGTCTACACCGCGATTTTACGCGACGGCGATCAAAAGGCGGTACTCGATACGATGCAAACGCGTATGGCGCTTTATGATTATCTGGGTTATCACGATTATGAACAAAAATTAGATAGCTTATTTGCCGAAGGCAAAAATAAATAGTGTGGCTTGAGCTGCCCGGCTCATCGCTGAGTCGCGGCTCAATGAAGGACAGTATAAAACCCTACGCGCCAAGCGTGCTGCTTGGCGAATAAATAATTTAGATTCCAAAAGGAACACATTATGGTTGATAAAAAGTTAAGTGGTGCAGGTCTGCGTGGCCAAAGTGCTGGTGAAACAGCGTTATGTACAGTGGGAAAATCTGGCTCTGGCTTGACCTACTGTGGTTATGATGTGGCGGATCTGGCTGAGAATGCCACGTTTGAAGAGGTGGCTTACCTGCTATTTAATGGCGAACTGCCCACTGCCGCACAGCTCGATGGTTATAAAAATGAGCTAATGTCACTGCGTGATCTTCCGCAGGCGCTAAAAGAGGTATTGCAGCGAATTCCTCGTGACGCCCACCCGATGGATGTGATGCGCACGGGGTGCTCATTTTTGGGCAATCTTGAACCAGAAGTCGATTTTACCCAGCAATATAATGCAGCCAATCGTTTACTGGCGGCGTTTCCTGCGATTATGTGTTACTGGTATCGCTACAGCCATGATGGCGTCGATATTGATTGTACAACCGATGAAGACTCACTCGCGGGCCATTTTCTTAAGCTGCTTAATGGTAAGGCACCATCGGATCAGCATCGCCGCGTGATGGATGTATCGCTGATTTTGTATGCAGAGCATGAGTTTAATGCATCGACCTTTACCGCCCGCGTTTGTGCCTCAACCTTGTCTGACATGTTCTCCTGTATTACTGGCGCTATCGGCTCGCTGCGCGGTCCACTGCAT
The DNA here is from genome assembly GCF_059338445.1 of Shewanella sp. 492. Classification (NCBI taxonomy): domain Bacteria; kingdom Pseudomonadati; phylum Pseudomonadota; class Gammaproteobacteria; order Alteromonadales; family Shewanellaceae; genus Shewanella; species Shewanella sp. 492. The sequence continues at coordinate 2,215,537 of NZ_CM181702.1, read as the reverse complement.
GGCGGAGCTAATGAAGCGGCGATGGAGATGATCCAACAATTTAGCTCACCAGAAGATGCGAAAATTCAGATGGCTGGCATGCTAGAGCGCAAAGAGAAAATCATGGGGTTTGGCCATGCGATTTATCGCACTTCTGATCCTCGCAACGTGATCATCAAAGCGTGGTCTGAAAAGTTAGCCCATGAGTTTGGCGATACTTCGCTGTACGACATTTCGGTGGCATGTGAAGAGTTTATGTGGGACACCAAGAAGCTATTTTGTAATGCCGATTTTTTCCATGCATCGGCGTATCACTTTATGGGGATCCCGACCAAGTTATTCACCCCAATATTTGTCTGTTCACGCTTAACTGGCTGGGCGGCGCACGTGATGGAGCAGCGCGCTAATAATCGCATTATTCGCCCAAGCGCCGACTATGTCGGTGCCGAGCCGCGTAAAGTAGTGCCTATCGGCGAGCGATAATCTAAGCAATTAAGGTTAAACATTATGGCGATAAGTGGCTCTGTGAGCTTGGCTTATCGCCGCTTGCTACTTCATTTTTAGCGCAGTATTTCGGTCGTTATGCTGCGCTGTATGCCAATAGACGACATCGCCTTAACCTATGTCATTGTGGGCCATCAAGGTGAGTATCGACATGGCGTGCACGTAAAATCTGTGGATGACGTTATGAATACAACACACCGTAAACCCTTTCCCGGAACATCGTTTGACTATTTTGACACTCGTAGTGCTATCGAGGCGTTAAGCCCTGGCGCCTACGATAAACTGCCGTATACCGCTAAAGTGCTTGCCGAAAACTTGGTGAGGCGATGTGATCCTGCCATGCTTAACGATGCGCTATCTCAACTTATTGAGCGCAAACGCGATCTTGATTTTCCTTGGTATCCTGCTCGGGTCGTGTGTCACGACATTCTGGGGCAAACCGCACTGGTCGATTTGGCAGGGCTTCGCGATGCCATCGCCGAAAAAGGTGGCGATCCTGCCGAGGTCAACCCTGTGGTACCGACACAATTAATTGTCGACCATTCGCTTGCCGTCGAGCATGCCGGTTTCGATAAAGATGCATTTGCCAAAAACCGCGCCATTGAAGATCGCCGGAATGAAGACAGATTTCACTTTATAAACTGGACCAAAAAAGCCTTTAAAAACGTGGATGTCATTCAGCCCGGTAACGGCATCATGCATCAAATCAACCTAGAAAAAATGTCGCCGGTTATCCAAACGCGCGACGGGGTTGTCTTTCCTGACACCTTAGTGGGCACCGACAGTCACACTCCACACGTCGATGCACTAGGGGTTATCGCCATCGGTGTGGGAGGACTGGAAGCTGAAAATGTGATGCTTGGCCGTCCATCTTATATGCGTTTACCCGATATTATTGGTGTCGAGTTAACCGGTAAGCGCCAAAGTGGCATTACCGCAACCGATATAGTACTGGCATTAACCGAGTTTTTACGTGAGCAAAAGGTGGTTTCCGCCTATTTAGAGTTCTTCGGTGCAGGCGCGGCCAATTTGACCTTAGGCGATCGCGCGACCATCTCTAACATGACGCCAGAATTTGGCGCCTCTGCCGGCATGTTTTATATCGATGAGCAGACCATCGACTATCTGACGATCACCGGCCGTGATAGTGAGCAAGTGAAGCTGGTCGAAAATTACGCCAAGCACACGGGACTTTGGGCCGATGGTATGCAAGGCGCCGAGTATGAACGTGTGCTGAGCTTCGATCTCTCCAGTGTGGTGCGAAATATCGCCGGGCCATCAAACCCGCATCGGCGCGTGGCAACCAGTGACCTTGCCGCAAAAGGGATCGCAGGTACCGTCGAAAATGAAGCAGGCTTGATGCCTGATGGCGCGGTGATCATTGCCGCCATCACCAGTTGTACCAACACCAGTAATCCACGTAACGTAATTGCGGCAGGGTTATTAGCGAAAAAAGCCAATGAATTGGGCTTAACACGCAAACCTTGGGTGAAATCCTCCTTTGCACCTGGCTCAAAAGTGGCTGAGCTTTATCTTAAAGATGCCAACTTATTGCCAGAACTTGAGCAATTGGGTTTTGGCATCGTCGGCTTTGCCTGCACCACTTGTAATGGCATGAGCGGGGCATTAGACCCAGTTATTGAGCAAGAAGTGATCGACAGAGACTTATATGCCACCGCGGTATTGTCGGGCAACCGTAACTTCGATGGCCGCATCCACCCCTATGCTAAGCAGGCCTTTTTGGCTTCGCCGCCGCTGGTGGTGGCATATGCGATTGCAGGCACAATTCGATTCGATATTGAACAAGATATCCTCGGTGTCGATAAATCGGGTGAGCCCGTGTGCCTTAAAGATATCTGGCCAACTGATGAAGAGATCGATGCCATTGTGAAAGCCAGCGTCAAACCCGAGCAGTTTAGAGAGATCTATACGCCAATGTTTGATATTGCCGTGGATTATGGTGAGCAAGTTAGCCCACTGTATGATTGGCGTGCGCAAAGCACCTATATTCGTCGTCCTCCATACTGGGAAGGAGCGTTAGCAGGGGAGCGTAGCCTCAAAGGTATGCGTCCACTGGCAGTGCTGGGCGACAACATCACAACCGATCATCTATCGCCATCCAACGCCATTTTAGCCAGCAGTGCCGCCGGGGAGTACTTAACCAAAATGGGGTTACCAGAAGTTGACTTTAACTCCTACGCCACCCACCGCGGCGATCACCTTACAGCCCAGCGAGCCACGTTTGCTAATCCCAAACTCATCAATGAGATGGCCGTGGTCAACGGTGAAGTACAGCAAGGCTCACTGACTCGTATCGAACCCGAGGGCAAAGTGACGCGTATGTGGGAAGCGATTGAAACCTACATGGAGCGCAAGCAGCCCTTGATTATTGTGGCGGGCGGCGATTATGGTCAAGGTTCATCACGAGACTGGGCCGCCAAAGGTGTTCGACTGGCTGGCGTTGAAGCGATTGTGGCCGAAGGTTTTGAGCGGATCCACCGTACTAACCTCGTGGGTATGGGCGTATTACCGCTCGAATTCAAGCCCGGCGAGAGCCGTAAAACCTATGGTATTGATGGCAGTGAAACCTTCGATGTTGTCGGTGAGCCGACCCCCAGAGCCCAGTTGACCTTAGTGATTCATCGTCAAAATGGCGAGCGCATCGAGGTGTCTGTGACATGTCGATTAGACACTGCCGATGAGGTGTTGGTTTATCAAGCCGGTGGCGTATTACAGCGTTTTGCTCAAGATTTTCTCGAGGCTAAAAAGGCCTAAATGACGTCAGTTGGCGATGACATACTAGCGTTTGATGTCGTCGCTAACGCGACTACAGGAATGTCCATGAAACAGATGAAAATTGCCGCGACCTATATGCGTGGCGGCACCAGTAAAGGGGTGTTTTTTGCCTTAAACGATCTGCCTGTTGCGGCGCAAGTGCCTGGCGCGGCGCGCGATGCGCTATTATTGCGGGTGATCGGCAGTCCAGATCCTTATGGTAAACATACCGATGGGATGGGTGGAGCCACTTCGAGTACCAGTAAAACCGTGATTTTGGCTAAAAGCGGTCAACCGGATCATGACGTTGACTATCTTTTTGGCCAAGTGGCAATCGATAAACCCTTTATCGATTGGAGCGGTAATTGCGGTAACTTAACGGCGGCGGTAGGGGCTTTTGCGATCTCCCAAGGTTTAGTTGACCCCGCAAAAGTTCCTGCAAATGGCATTGCTGTGGTGCGTATTTGGCAGGCCAATATCCATAAAACCATTATTGCGCATGTGCCTATGCTCGATGGTGAAGTACTTGAGTTGGGCGATTTTGAACTCGACGGCGTGACTTTTCCAGCTGCTGAGGTGTTAGTTGAGTTTGTCGATCCCGCCGATAAAGCGGGCGCCATGTTGCCCACGGGTAATGTGGTCGATGAGCTTGATGTGCCGGGCATCGGGCATTTTGCCGTGACCCTCATTAATGCCGGGATTCCTACTATTTTCTTAAATGCACAGGAGCTGGGTTACGATGGCACCGAGTTGCAAGAGGCGATTAATGGTGATGCTGCGACTTTGGCTAAATTTGAATTAATTCGGGCATATGGCGCCCTTAAAATGGGGCTTATTCAATCGATTGATGAGGCTAAGATTCGTCAGCACACGCCTAAAATTGCCTTTGTCGCGCCGCCAAAACCCCATAGCGTATCAAGTGGTAAAACGGTGACGATAAATGATGTGGATCTGCTCGTTCGCGCCTTGTCTATGGGCAAATTACACCATGCTATGATGGGCACAGCTGCTGTGGCCATTGGCACCGCTGCGGCGATCCCTGGTACTTTAGTCAATTTGGCAGCGGGTGCTCAGGCGCGCACCAGTGTGCGTTTTGGGCATCCCTCAGGCACGTTAAAAGTGGGCGCGAGTGCCACGCAACAAGCGGGTGAGTGGCAGGTGGAAAAAGTGAGTATGAGCCGTAGTGCCCGGGTATTAATGCAAGGTTGGGTGTATATTCCGACCGATACCATCGAGTAACACAGCCTCATTATGCAGACCATACTTTGAAATGGAGTGTGCGAGCATATTAATTGTCATGGTGTGGCTTAAGCGATTCACTTGCGTAGCAATAGGCTTGTACAGGCACTGATAGTGTCGTTATGAGTCTGGTTCGATGTAGTGTTTTAGTTAGTAAACCGTTAGCTTGTAACTGGCGGTTTGCTAATTTTTTGAATGGTAAATAACTGAAATAGATTACTTATAATTCATTGGCTTAGATGAGTTCACTTTATTCTTTCTTATTAACGTGAATTGGGATAAATTACATGGTGTTATCGTATATAAACCAATGTCGGTTTAGTGTTAGCTATCAAGGTAGATTTTAAGTTGATATCTGTATATTTGGTTGATGATCATGAACTGGTAAGAACGGGCATTCGACGTATTCTTGAAGATGAGCGTGGGATTAAGGTTGTAGGTGAAGCTGGAGATGGCGAGTCTGCAGTACAGTGGAGCCGTAATAACGAAGCCGATGTGATCTTGATGGACATGAACATGCCGGGGATTGGCGGACTCGAAGCGACCCGTAAGATCTTACGCTATCAATCCCATGCCAAAATTATTGTGCTAACGATTCATACCGAAGATCCGTTTCCTACCAAAGTGATGCAAGCTGGGGCTTCTGGCTACTTAACCAAAGGCGCTACGCCGCCTGAGGTGATCCAAGCGATTCGTCAAGTGGCCCACGGACAGCGTTATCTATCGCCCGAAATTGCGCAGCAGATGGCATTGAGTCAATTTAATCAAACGGACGATAACCCGTTTAAAAGTTTATCTGAGCGCGAACTGCAGATCATGATGATGATCACCAATGGTGAGAAGGTTAGTGATATCTCTGAGCAACTTAATTTAAGCCCTAAAACCGTTAACAGCTACCGTTATCGTCTGTTTGATAAGTTGGGGATCAATGGCGATGTTGAACTGACCCGCTTAGCCATTCGTTATAAGATGTTGGATACAGGCCAGTTTTAACTGTTTCAATAGCCCCAACAAGCATTTAGGTATGACTATCTCTACATTTGATTCGTCCCGCTTTCTCAAAAGCGTCTCCTCATCCCCTGGTGTATATCGTATGTATGATGCCCAGGGGACCGTTATTTATGTGGGCAAGGCTAAAGATCTTAAGAAACGACTTAGCTCCTATTTTCGTAAAAATTTAAACAATGTTAAAACCGAAGCCTTAGTTTCGCATATTCATGATATTGACGTTACGCTGACCCACAGCGAAACCGATGCGCTGATTCTTGAAAATGATTACATCAAGCAGTACATGCCAAAATACAATGTGCTGCTGCGAGATGATAAATCTTACCCCTATATTTTGCTCAGTCAGCATCAGCATCCTCGTTTAGCCTACCATCGTGGACCTCAACGTGAGAGGGGCCAATACTTTGGCCCATACCCTAATGGCGGCGCCGTTAGAGAAAGCTTACATTTGATGCAAAAATTATTTCCTATCCGTCAATGTGACGATATCTACTATAAGGCGCGGTCCCGCCCCTGTTTGCAGTATCAAATTGGCCGTTGCAGCGCCCCTTGTGTCGGTAAAGTCTCCGATGAGGAGTACCAAGAGCAGGTTAAACTCGCCACGCTATTTTTACGCGGGCGAGATCAGCAGGTAATGGGAACGCTGGTAGGCAAGATGGAACAAGCGGCACAAGCACTTAATTATGAGGCTGCTGCGCGTTTTCGCGATCAGATAAGTGCACTGCGCCGGGTTGTCGAGCAACAAGAGGTGTCGGGCGGCAGCGGTGATATGGACGTTATTGGGGTGTACTTTGCCTCTGGCGTTGCTTGTTTTCATTTATTGTTTATTCGCGGCGGTAAAATTTTTGGGAGCCGCAGTTACTATCCCGCCGTACCGGATAAGACCGAACTCGATGAGGTGCTGCGCGCCTTTATGCTGCAGTTTTATCTTAATTTCGACAGCCAACGTACGTTGCCAAAAGAGATCATCGTTAGCCATGACTTTGATGATATCCATGAGTTGGAACAAGCGATTGAAAAGGCACTTAAAAAAAATGTGGTCATTAAGACTAAGGTACGTAGCGAACGAGCTAGTTTCTTGCGCATTGCCGATACCAACGCAAAAAATGCCGTTGAAACGCGATTATCACAGCAAAATACTATCGAGCAGCGATTCCTGTTACTCGAAGAGGCATTAGAGCTATCGACTCCGATCCGCCGTATGGAGTGCTTCGATATTAGCCATACTATGGGAGAGAGCACGGTCGCCTCTTGTGTGGTGTTTAATCGTGAAGGGCCCAATAAGTCAGAGTATCGCCGCTATAATATCAAGGGGATCACCCCTGGTGATGATTATGCGGCAATGAAGCAAGCAATTAGTCGACGGTTCGATAAAATTGATGTTAATGGCAAAATTCCTGATATTTTATTTATTGATGGTGGTATTGGGCAGCTCAGAATCGCACAGCAGGTTGTCGATGAGAAATTTGCCCATTTAGATATTGCCCCGACATTAATCGGCATAGCAAAAGGGGAAGGGCGTAAGCCTGGTTTAGAAACCCTTATTTATGGTGAAAATGAGGTTACGTTTCACTTGCCGGCTGACTCGGGAGCACTGCATTTGATCCAGCATATTCGTGATGAATCACATAGGTTTGCAATTACAGGTCACAGAAACAAACGCCAAAAAACACGTAACACCTCAACACTCGAGTCCATTACTGGAGTGGGGCCAAAACGGCGTAAGGCCTTGTTACAATATTTAGGGGGACTTCAGCAAGTTAAAGGCGCAAGTGTCGCTGAATTGGCAAAAGTCCCAGGTATTAGCTTAGAAATGGCACAAACAATACATGATGCATTGCGAGGGTAACAAAATTAAGGCAAGATTGGCGCTGCTTTTAGATAATTGGTTTCGTCATGCCGTTTAATGTACCGATAGCGCTTACGCTATTCAGGCTAGTTTTACTGCCTGTTTTTGTAGTTCTTTTTTATGTTCCTTATAGCTGGTCGCCTTTTGCAGCCGCTTTTGTGTTCTGGTTAGCAGCCGTCACAGATGCTCTGGATGGTTACGCCGCCAGAAAATTGCAACAGTCGACCCGCTTTGGTGCTTTTCTCGATCCCGTTGCCGATAAGATCATGGTGACCACAGCGTTAGTGATGCTGGTGGCTGAATATGACCATATTTGGCTAACCTTGCCTGCACTATTTATGATCGGTCGTGAAATTGTGATTTCTGCGCTGCGAGAATGGATGGCCGAAATTGGTAAGCGGGGCTCGGTTGCCGTGTCCTGGATTGGTAAGTACAAAACCGCGGCCCAGATGGTGGCGATTGTTGGTTTGATCTGGCGTCCGAATGACTTTTTGACTTATACCGCCATTGCGCTGTTTTATGTCGCGGCGATTCTGACATTTTGGTCCATGGTTAGCTATATTATGGCAGCATGGGGTGATTTAACTGACGAATCGAACAATTAGAATACAATGCGATCACTTAGTGTGCAAACGGCGTTAAATTGTAAAATAGTGCGTTGACACTGGAACTAAAATCGGTAGAATTCGATTCCGAAGTCAAGGGGAAGCAACTTAAGCTTAACCAAGATAACAACGCAACATTGTTGATTAACCTTAAGTTAAACAAGATTTGAATTAAGTTTGAAAATCAATGTAGCAAAGAGTGATGCGACATTAGCTCAGTTGGTAGAGCGATACCTTGCCAAGGTATAGGTCATCGGTTCGAACCCGATATGTCGCTCCAATTTACAATGGTAAGTTGGACATTGAATTTGGCGCGATGGCAGAATGGCTATGCTGCGGATTGCAAATCCGTCGATCTCGGTTCGACTCCGGGTCGCGCCTCCACTTTAAGTTTTAGCGCAACAGCGATAAAACGCACACATTGCCCGTGTGGTGGAATCGGTAGACACAAGGGATTTAAAATCCCTCGCTGAATAAGCGTGCCAGTTCAAGTCTGGCCACGGGTACCATCTTAAGATGACAAAAAAGCCTCAACAGTTGTTGGGGCTTTTTTGTATCTGCTGTTTATCTGTATATCCCAGATTTTTCATTGCCAGTTTGTTGTCGTCGGTTTGGGAGGTCATTATGGCCACTGTCGTTAAATGAGCTCTAGCATCGGCTCTACACTATAAAGTGTTACAACATCAAAAACGTACGGTACAACTTAGAGCAAAATATTGATATTGGTAGCTACAAGGCATGTAGGAACACAGTAGCTGAAGCGTACTTCAGTGTTTCGTTATTTAGCTATTTAGTTTGGATAAACGGCTAACTTATTCAAAATCTGTCTTTAGGCACCTCTTTGCTGTTGCGTATTTACGCCATAATTACTCAAGGAGGGATTATGATGCGAAGTATAGTTACGCTTATAGTGTTGTTGTGGGTGATGTCTACAGTCGCTGCAGTACCAAGAATGGAAGCCGCCACCACTGCGCTATTACAGCAAGTACAGCTAATATCTCTAATTGAATCTAGCGAACGTTTTTTGCGATACGAACGGATGTTAACGGCAAATAAACCTTTATCTAATGATGATTTTAATCAGATCAAATCCTCTATTGCGCAATTCTGGCAGTATCACAACATTAGCGTGATCGCGCCACATTTAATCAACGATGACGATCCCTATACTGGCGTGTTGGCGCTTGAACCTAATATTGATGGCTTTTTACCTATTAATAATCGTATTCGTTATCTTGCATGGTTGGCCAAAGTGCAACCTTGGCCACGGATCGAAATTAATGGCTGGTTAAAGCCTGGAGATAGTCATCCTTATGTTAGTAATATTATCCAGCGGCTAAAATGGTTAGGTGACTATGACGAGCAAGACAATAATGACCAGAGCGCAGGTAATGATTATCAAGATAGTCAGACAGATAGGGTGGGTTCTGAATACCGTGGTCTGTTAAATACGCCACCAACACCAAGTGCTGTAGAGGGCGTTGAGGCTTATAAATTTACCGATGTTTACGATGAGAAATTACGTCGTGCAATATTAACCTTTCAGCAGCGTCATGGACTTAAGCCTGATGCTATTATTGGACCGGCGACACTTCGCTGGCTCAACGTATCTCCTACTCAGCGTGCAAAACTGCTGGCAATCAATTTTGTAAATCGCGCTAAATACATGAGCAAGATAGGTAAACGTTATTTATTGATCAATATTCCGGCTTACGATTTGGTATTGGTCGATGATGATCGCACCGTGTTACAGTCGAAAGTTATTGTCGGAAAGCCATTTCGACCAACCCCCGTTATACAGGGAGAGATCAGCAACTTAGTCATTAATCCGAGCTGGCGCGTACCAAGACGCTTACTTAAATACGACCTACTGCCTAAAGTGCGCCAAGATGGTGGTTTTATTAGTCAGCATAACTTTGAAGTGTTTAACTATTCTGAAGAACGAGTGGTAAAAAGTAATGAGGAGTGGAGTGATCTTGCTAGAGGCCATTTTCCATATCGGTTAGTGCAGAAGCCCGGGGTTAATAACACCTTAGGTCGATATAAGTTGTATTTTCCAAATCAATATAGTGTTTACCTGCATGATACCAAAGATAAAGCGCTTTTTGCACGAAGCGATAGGGCGTTATCTTCAGGCTGTATTCGCGTTGAAAAAGTCGAGCAATTGGCTAACTGGATAGCATCGAATCTTGTGCGTGATAAACAGACTTGGGTCGACATGCAAATAGAGCGTACAAAAACCCAGTGGTTTGCCTTCGATGATAAATTACCAGTACATCTGGTTTATTGGACATCTTGGCTCGATGAACACAATATTGCCCAGTTTAGGGATGATATATATAAGAAAAATCAAAATATTATTTCTGATTTACAGGCTTACACCCACTCAACCCTTGATGAATAAAGGGCTACAGTCAAAACATTAGCTTGATCTTACCTTTAATACCGTTTAATTTATGCGCTGTTTTTGTGTGAATAATGAACGGTGGTATTAATGTCAATAGTGTGTCCTTCACGTAGGCAGTTGTTGTTAGGCCTAGGTGGTGTAGCAATATTTTCGATGTTGTCTCCTAAAGTGAAAGCGAGTCGGTCAACCAAAGGTGTACGTAGCTTGAGCTTTTATAACAGACATACAGGGGAAAAGGGGCAAGGAAGCTATTGGATTGATGGGAGTTATCAGGATAATACCCTTATAGATTTTAATCATATTTTACGAGATCATAGGCAAAATGAAGTGGCTCCAATGGATAAGCGATTATTCGATCTACTTTATTTACTCAAACAGACGTTAAATATTGATGATCAACATGAATATCATGTGATTTCTGGTTATCGGTCACCGAAGACGAATCACATGCTAGCGCAAAAGAGTAATGGGGTTGCAAAGAAAAGCTACCATATGAAAGGGATGGCAATGGATATTGCGATTCCCGATGTTAATTTAAAAGATTTGCGTGATGCGGCGGTCTCTTTAAAGTTGGGGGGAGTGGGTTTTTACCCTAATTCTGGCTTTGTACACGTAGATACTGGGCCGGTAAGAACTTGGTAATGCCAAGAGCTTAACAAGTGTTTGTACCTAAGCCATGTGTATGCTAGTATTCGCTCGCTTTAAATGAGGTCATCGTTGGTCGAAAACGATGGTCACCTAAAACTTTATTATATTAAGTGAGTAAATTATGTCTTACGCAATTACCGCACAAGCCCGTACTGAAATAGGGAAAGGTTCGAGCCGCCGCCTACGTCATGCTGGTAAAGTTCCTGCTGTTATCTATGGTGCGGGTAAAGAACCTGTTTCTATTGAATTCGAACACAAAGATATTATCAACATTCAAGCGAATGCTGATTTCTATACTTCAGATATCACTATCGTTTTAGATGGTAAAGAAGTTAAAGTTCGTGTTCAAGCTATGCAACGCCACGCATTTAAGCCTCTTATCGAGCACGTGGATTTCACTTTCGCTTAATGCGGAATTGAAATAGAAAAAGCGCCTTTATGGCGCTTTTTTATTGGCTAAAAATGAATAAGCCATCTACTACTACATATTATCCAGTTCTGATTGCTTGTCTGGACATGTTGCGATGATTTTTGTCTCTCCTTGTTCATTCAACTCTTCCAATGTGACGGCAAATCCCCATAAACGGTGCAGGTGTTTAACGACTTCTTTGCAGCTATCATCTAAGGGGATACGATTGATGGGGATGTATCTTAATATCAACGAACGGTCACCCGTTATCGCTACGTTTTGCACTTGAATATTGGGTTCAATATTGGATAGGTTGTATTGCTGTGACAACATTTGGCGGATGTCTTGATAACCTTGATCGTCATGAATGGCAGAGACATTCAGGTAGTTTTTTTGGTCATTATCAAGAATGCTAAACAACTTAAATTGGCGAATAATATTGGGTGATAGATACTGGCTAATAAAACTTTCATCTTTAAAATTTTCCATGGCAAAGTGCAAGGTATCTAACCAGTTACTCCCCGCTATCTCCGGAAACCAACGTTTGTCCTCTTCAGTGGGAGACTCACAAATACGCCGTATATCAACAAACATATTAAAACCCAATGCATAAGGGTTAATACCGCTGTAATAAGGGCTGTTGTAACTGGGCTGTGCGATAACGTTAGTGTGATTTTTTAAAAACTCTATCATAAAGCGGTCGCTGACTAAGCCATCGTCATAGAGGTGATTCAAAATGGTGTAATGCCAAAAGGTCGCCCAGCCTTCATTCATGACTTGAGTTTGTTTCTGTGGATAAAAATACTGGCTCATTTTTCTGACAATACGCACAATTTCTCGCTGCCATGATTCCAATAGTGGTGCATTTTTTTCAATAAAATAGAGAATATTTTCTTGCGGCTCGGCAGGAAAACTTGTAATTGACTGTGTCTTTTCAGTGATGGGCATTAATGGTAGTGTGCGCCATAAGTCATTTACTTGGCTTTGGAGGTATTCTTCGCGCTCCTGTTGGCGCACTTTCTCCTCTTTTAAAGATATTTCACTGGGCCTTTTATAGCGGTCGACCCCATAGTTCATTAATGCATGGCAAGAGTCGATGATCAGTTCTACTTGTTCGGTGCCATAACGCTCTTCACATTCACGAATATAGTTTTTTGCAAATACTAAGTAATCGATGATCGAGCTGGCATCGGTCCAAGTTTTAAATAAGTAGTTACCTTTAAAGAAACTATTGTGGCCAAAATTGGCGTGGGCCATCACTAAGGCTTGCATGGTGATGGTGTTCTCTTCCATTAGGTAAGCAATACAAGGATCTGAATTGATGACAATTTCGTAGGCCAGTCCCATTTGACCGCGTTTATAGCCCTGTTCAGTTTCGATAAACTTTTTGCCAAAGGACCAGTGAGTGTAGCCGATAGGCATACCGATACCCGCATAGGCGTCCATCATCTGCTCTGCAGTGATCACTTCAATTTGGTTAGGATAGGTATCGAGGCGATAGTGAGCCGCGACTCTCTCTATTTCGGTTAGATAAGATTGCAATAAGTCAAACGTCCAATCTGGACCATCATCTAATCTTTTCGCGTTAGTTAAACCCATAAGGCCCCCTTAAACAGCGTGTTTCTTAAACAGTTCTCTAAATACAGGGTAAATATCTTCTGCTCGTTTAATGTGTTGAACTGCAATATTATCGTGAGTAGCTTGAAGTCCTTCATACTCACGCCATAAGGTTTGATGGGCGCGATTGGTTATCTCGATATAGCTAAAATAGCGCACTACGGGGAGTAATTTTTTTTCTAAAATTTGGCGGCAGGCTGGCGAGTCATCAGCCCAATTATCACCATCTGATGCTTGAGCTGCGTAAATGTTCCATTCATTTTCTGGATAACGTTGTTGTTGAATCTCATGCATTAATTTAAGTGCACTCGATACTATGGTGCCACCAGTTTCTTGTGAATAGAAAAACTCATGTTCGTCGACTTCTTTAGCTTGTGTGTGGTGACGAATATAGACAACTTCGAGGTTTTTATAGGTCCGAGTGAGGAATAGGTAGAGCAAAATATAGAAACGTTTTGCCATATCTTTGGTTGCTTGATCCATCGAACCTGAAACGTCCATCAAACAAAACATCACCGCCTGGCTGGAGGGGACTTCACGTTTAGCATAGTTGTTGTAACGTAAATCGAAGGTATCGATAAATGGTACTCTGGCAATTTTTCCTTCTAACTCGGCTATCTGCTGTTGTAAGTTCATGATCTTTTCAGCTTCAGATCCCGGTGTTTGCTCCAAGTCTTCCAACTCTGCTCGTAGCTCGCTTAACAGGGCCTTTTTCGATGATGCCATGGCAATGCGCCGCGCTAACGAGGAGCGCAATGAACGCACAATATTGATATTGGCGGGTACACCATCATTGGTGAATCCTGCACGATACGTTTGGTATTCAACCAGTTTATTAAGACGATTATTTTGTAAGTTGGGGAGTTCTAGATCTTCAAACAACAACTCTAAATACTCATCTTTAGATATTTGAAAGACAAAGTCATCTTGGCCTTCACCAGTGTCAGATGCATCGCCTTGTCCGCTACCTTGCCCCTGTCCTTTGGGTGGCCGCTCAATTTTATCTCCTCGTGCAAATTGATCATTACCAGGATGTACACGTTCCTTGACGCCGCCGCGACCTTGCTGAAAAGTGGGCTCGCTAATATCTCGAGTCGGAATACCAATTTTTTCGCCTTTGTCGACATCGGTAACACTGCGCCTAGTCACCGCATCACTGACGGCTTTTTTTATTTGTTGTTTATATCGGTTGATAAAGCGTTGGCGATTGACTGTGCTTTTTCCTTTAGCATTCAAACGTCTGTCTATAAAGTTAGCCATGCGCACCTCCAAAAGACTCGTGGGGAGAGTACTCCCCATCTAATATTATCAAGATGATTTACGCACGCGTAGATACCATTCTGATAACAGTCTTACTTGTTTCTTGGTATAGCCTTTCTCCATCATTCGATTGACAAAATCATCATGTTTACGCTGATCGTCGGTCGAGGTTTTGGCATTAAATGAGATAACGGGTAACAGATCTTCAGTATTGGAGAACATTTTCTTTTCAATGACGGTGCGCAGCTTTTCGTAGCTGGTCCATAGTGGGTTTGAACCTTCATTGTTGGCTCTAGCCCGTAATACAAAGTTAACAATCTCATTGCGAAAATCTTTGGGATTACTTATTCCTGCTGGTTTTTCTATCTTTTCAAGCTCCGCATTTAGGGCGGCACGGTCAAATAGTTGGCCAGTTTCGGGATCTCTATACTCCTGATCCTGAATCCAAAAGTCAGCGTAGGTGACATAACGGTCGAAAATGTTTTGGCCATATTCTGAATAGGATTCTAAATAGGCCGTTTGAATTTCCTTACCAATAAACTCAACATACTTGGGGGTTAAGTAACCTTTTAAAAATTCTAAATATCGTTCGGCTGTGTCATTAGGAAATTGTTCTTGTTCGATTTGTCGCTCGAGCACATAAAAAAGGTGCACTGGGTTAGCGGCAATTTCACTATGATCGAAGTTAAATACCTTGGAGAGAATTTTAAAGGCAAATCGGGTCGACAATCCTTGCATTCCCTCGTCGACACCAGCGTAATCACGATATTCTTGATAGGATTTAGCCTTGGGATCTGTGTCTTTTAAGCTTTCACCATCATAGACTCGCATCTTCGAGTATACCGATGAATTGTCAGGCGTTTTAATACGAGACAACACACTAAATTGGGCCAATAATTCTAAGGTATAAGGGGCACAAGGTGCTTGTGATAATTCAGAGTTGAATAACAGTTTTTTATAGATTTGGATCTCTTCAGACACACGTAAACAGTAGGGGACCTTGACAATATAGACACGATCTAAAAACGCTTCGTTGGTTTTATTATTTCTAAAGGTGGTCCATTCAGATTCGTTTGAGTGGGCCAAAATGATGCCGTTGAAGGGCAGGGCTGAAAGGCCTTCAGTGCCGTTGTAGTTACCTTCTTGAGTGGCGGTAAGTAGTGGATGTAGTACCTTTATAGGCGCTTTAAACATCTCTACAAACTCCATTAACCCTTGATTGGCACGACACAGTGCTCCCGAATAGGAGTAAGCATCGGCATCATGTTGGGCAAAATGTTCCAGTTGACGAATATCGACTTTACCTACGAGTGAGGAGATATCTTGATTGTTTTCATCGCCAGGCTCTGTTTTGGCAATGGCTAATTGATCTAAGATATTAGGGTAGACTTTTACAACTTTGAATTGAGAAATATCACCACCAAATTCATGCAACCGCTTGACTGCCCAAGGGGACATGATGGTTTTGAGGTAGCGTCCAGGAATCGCATATTCACTCTTGAGAAGTTCAGCATCTTCATCAGGGTTGAATAAACAAAATGGATGGTCATTTACTGGGCTACGAACCCCATTGGCACTGAGTACATAAATAGGAACATGCTGCATAAGTGACTTGAGTTTTTCAGCTAGGGATGATTTACCACCACCGACAGGTCCTAAGAGATAGAGGATCTGCTTTGATTCTTCCAATCCTTGAGCAGAATGTTTCAGATAGGCCACTATCTGTTCTATTGCTTCCTCCATGCCATAAAAATCTTTAAAAGCTGGGTATCTTGAGATTAAACGATTGGAAAAGATTCGGCTTAACACCGAATCTTTTGAGGTGTCGATAACCTCAGGATCACCGATTGCAATCAACAGACGTTCGGCTGCCGATGCATATGCGATGCGGTCTTCTTTGCAAATGGCTAAAAATTCTTGTAGTGAATACTCTTCATCTAACTTTTTTTCATAGCGTTGTTGGTAATGCTCGAATATACCCATTTTCCACCCCCTGAAACAACTATCAATCTGAAGCGGTAACTGAAGTTTTAGTTACCTACTCCTAATGATAGACGGGAAATGTGAGTTGGCTAACAAAAAAGTATAATGAAAACAATAACAAAAATTGCAAATGCAATTGTTGCATATGTGGCGAGTGGCGATTTGACTCAAAAGCCTTAGATTAAAAACAAAAAAGGAGCCATTAAGGCTCCCTTTAATCAGTAGGCGATTTGTTAGCCAGCAAAGTTACTGTTAACAAATTCCCAATTAACAAGTTCCCAGAAATGAGCAAGGTAATCAGGGCGAACATTGCGGTAATCAATATAGTAAGCGTGTTCCCATACATCAACAGTCAGTAGTGGTGTTACACCATCTTCTGTTAATGGGGTGGCAGCATTACTCGTGTTGACGATGGCTAAAGAGCCATCTGCTTTTTTAACTAACCAAGTCCACGCACTACCGAAGTTGTTCACTGCTGAATCAGTAAACTGAGCTTTGAACGCATCGAAAGAACCGAAGGCTGCATCAATTGCAGCGGCGATATCGCCAGTCGCAGCACCACCGCCATTTGGCGACAGGCAGTTCCAATAAAAGGTATGGTTCCAAACTTGAGCCGCATTATTGAAAATACCACCAGTAGAGGTCTTGATGATCTCTTCTAGGCTTTTCTCGGCAAGCTCTGTACCTTCAATCAGGCCGTTTAACTTCACAACATATGTATTGTGATGCTTACCATAATGGTATTCAATCGTTTCTTGGGAAATATGGGGCTCTAATGCGTCTTTTGCATAAGGAAGTGCTGGTAATTCAAAAGCCATGTTTTTTCTCCATTGACAGTCAATTGTCTTTTCTGTTTGCTCACTGTCGCCATTCTACCTGATAAAATTGTGATGTGAATCATTGTTTGGCTGATTTTGTCGATTAATTCAATCGGTAAATTATTCTATTTGATAACCATGATAAAAGTAGGTTTTTGTTCTTCGCCATACTGACGTACAATAGGCAAAATTGTTTAAGTAGCTTTGCTGCAATATTTAGGAAAGAAGATGCAAACAAATGAAACTGTAGAAAAAATTAAACAGCAGATTGCTGAAAACCCAATCATCGTTTATATGAAAGGTTCACCAAAGTTACCAAGCTGTGGATTTTCATCTCAAGTAGCGCAGCTTATGATTAATTGTGGTGCACAATTTGCCTATGTTGATATTTTACAGCATCCAGATATTCGCTCAGAACTGCCGAAGTACGCTAACTGGCCTACATTCCCGCAGTTATGGGTAGAAGGTGAGCTTATCGGTGGCTGTGATATTTTGACTGAAATGTATCAAAAGGGTGAGCTACAAACCTTGATCAATGAAACTGCTGCAAAATATCCAGTACAAGATGCTGATGCTTAGTCATTTGTCATGACAAGTCGAAGTGCCGCGAATTAGGCATGCAGTTAATAAAAAAGCCCTTCAATTGAAGGGCTTTTTTATTAACTTAAGCTTGAGATGAATTATTCGCCGTGCGCTGCTGGCTTAGTTGCCGGAAGTAATAAGTTCATGGTAATGGCAACAATACCACATAGGCTAATTCCTGTTAGGCTGAATGACCCGATACCAAAGGCCATGCCACCGATACCGAACACTAAGGTAACGCCGACGATACACAGGTTTCTTGGCTCACCCATGTCGACCTGATTTTTGATGAGCGAGTTAAGCCCAACCGCCGCAATAGAACCAAACAGTAAACACATGATGCCGCCCATCACAGGAATAGGGATGGTTTGCATCAATGCACCGAGTTTACCCACAAAAGCTAAGGTTATTGCTGTGATGGCTGTCCATGTCATGATGCGTGGATCAAAACTTTTGGTGAGCGTTACCGCTCCAGTGACTTCTGAATATGTCGTATTTGGAGGCCCGCCAAGTGCCGATGCTGCAATGGTGGCAATGCCGTCACCGCTTAGCGTGCGATGTAGGCCTGGCTTTTTCATGTAATCTTTACCGGTCACGTTTGAAATTGCTAAAATATCACCGATATGTTCAACTGCGGGCGCTATGGCTACAGGGATCATAAAGGCGATGGCGTGCCAGTTAAACTCAGGGGCAACAAAGCTTGGAATCGCAAACCAACTGGCGTTATGTACGGGAGTGAAATCAACAATACCCATGGCTAAACTGATGCTATAGCCCACAATGATCCCGGCTAAAATCGGCATCAATTTGGCAACGCCTTTGGCAAATATGGCCACTGCGATGGTAGATAACAATGATGCGATAGAAATTATCAATGCGGAGCTGCCATCAATCAACACCATACTGCCATCACCGCTTTTACCTAAAGCCATGTTGACGGCCACGGGCGCCAACCCTAAGCCAATGACAATAATCACAGGCCCAACGACAACAGGCGGCAATAACCGTTTAATAAACCCGTCACCACGAACTTTAACCACACTCGCTAAAATCAAATAGACACAACCTGCAGCCATGAGCCCGCCCATGGTGGATGGGATCCCCCAAGTTTGTACGCCATATAGGATAGGGGCAATAAACGCGAAAGAGGAGGCGAGGAAAATAGGGATTTGACGCTGGGTGATCAGTTGAAACAACAGAGTACCCATCCCTGCGGTAAATAAGGCAACATTGGTATCAAGGCCAGTCAATAGCGGCATTAATACCAGTGCACCAAAGGCGACAAATAACATTTGCGCACCTTGTAATGGAATTGCTAAACGATTCATTTTTTCTCTCTTTTTTAGGTAAACCGGACAATTCTAACGGTTAACTATTTATTTTGCATTATCTTGATTCACATTCTTTTGTGCTCGATTAAAAAATATAATAAAAATACTTAAGAAGCCTGATACAGGCAGGTCAGGTGACGACAAACTGTGTTACACTGCAGCCATTGTATTTAGTTAAAGTATTGATACAGATGTTTAAGCGTCTTACTTATGGTTTGTTTTCTGCGGTTATTTTATTGGTTGCGCACACCGTTGCCGCTGCTGAAGTGACTGAACTTGATATGAGTATTGTCAAAGTTGCAGATCGAACAACAAAAACGAAAAATGCGGCATTGGCGCAAGCATTACAGAATGTGATACTCAAAAACTCAGGTAGGCAAAGTGCCTTAACTGTGCCAAGTATCGTATCTGCGCTTAACAATCCTACCGCGCTTATCCGTCAATTTGGTTATCAAGAAACCGACGGACAGCAATATTTACGTGCCACTTTCGATCATCAAAAAATCATCCAACTTCTTCGTGATGCTAGGCTGCCAGTATGGGGCACCCAGCGTCCGCTAACGCTTATTTGGTTAAGTTTTCAGCAAGATGGTCAACGCATAATTTTGAATGATTCATCAACCTCTGAGAGTCGAGCGTATATCGATGAGTTAGCCCAGGCTCGTGGGTTACCAGTTTTGTTGCCTATGATGGACCTTGATGATGCCATGAATGTTAACGTAAGTGATGTACGTGGCTTCTTTGTCGATGCTATAGCTCACGCCTCGGCCCGTTACAATACCGATTACTTTGTTACGGCTTCAATTGAGCTAAATGTCGACAATCAATTACATTATTCGATGGTGTTGTATCCAAGAACCTCAAGCGAGGCTTTGTTTAATCCATTGGTGCAAGATACCGGTGTGGTCGCCGATGTGGATAGTGCACTTAATCAGATGTTTTTAACGATAAGCGAATACTACGTTAGTCAGTATGCGGTGGCAGATAGTGGAGTGGCGCTCAGCACTCAGTTAAGCTTTATCGACATCACAGAGCGTAAACAACTGGTTGATATTGAAAACTACCTTAGCCAACTCAGTGCGGTTAAACAAGTAACGTTAACACGATTACAGGGGCGATCAGCTCAGTTTACTTTACAGTTATTTGGTTCTGAAGAGGATCTTAAGCGCCTACTCAGTTTGGAATCGAGAATTAAACCGCAGTCTGTGTTAATGCCTACGCCAATAGGCGGTGTTGATCCGTTAGCACCATCACAGAGTGAGACCATTAACTATATTTGGCTTGGTCATTAATGTAAGCTGGGCTCCATTATGTTTGGAACCCTTCTTTTACCGAACAAATGTTATCGAGATTTAATTAGTGGCATCCCATTCACCATTACAGTTGTCGTTACCCGTTTATCTGCCTGATGATGAAACGTTTAATAGTTATTATCCTGCAGCCGGTAACGATCAATTAATTCAAAGTTTACAAGACTGTGCCGATGGCAGTGCGGATAAAGCCGTTTATCTATGGGGGCCGGTTAAATCGGGTCGTACCCATTTAATGCATGCGACTTGTGCGCGCGCTAATGAACTTAATCGCAACAGTTTCTACTTGCCACTGGGTATCCATGCCAGTATCTCAACTGAATTGCTCGAAGGCCTAGAGCAGGTAGATCTCGTCTGTATTGATGATATCGATGCCATCGCCGGTCACCCTTTATGGGAAGAGAGTCTATTTGATCTGTATAACCGCGTCGCGGAGCAGAGAAATTGTAAATTGGTGGTCAGTGCCAGCGGCTCTGCAGTTGAAAGTGGCTTTGTGTTACCCGATTTAATCTCTAGAATGCAGTGGGGGTTAACTTATCAAGTTCAACCTATGGCCGATGATGAAAAGCTTGCGGCATTACAACGTAGGGCTGCGATGCGAGGTCTTCAGTTACCGGAGGATGTTGGTCGTTTTTTGCTGAATCGCCTAGCCCGTGATTTACGTACCTTATTTGATGTACTTGATAAATTAGATAAAGCGTCACTAGTCCACCAACGTAAATTGACCATCCCCTTCGTCAAAGAGATGCTGAGGTTGTAAGCCATACGCCTACCGTCACTAGGCTCTATATGGTTGTTATATAATGGTTTGTTGGTAACAATGCACTAAAAAAGCCCAAGCTGATGTTTGGGCTTTTTTATGACAACCGCTTACAGGGTTAGCTTATGCCGCTTGATGTTGCTCGGCAGATGCAAGGATCTGGGCTTTTAACTCGGCAGGATCAAAATCATCGACATTAATTGATTTCATCCGGCCAATTTCAGCACGTTCCAGTAAAGCAACCTCATCGTCACAGAGAATACCTAAGGCTTTTCCTTCGGCGGCTAGCTTATCTAACCACATGAAAGGATGACGCTTACCCGATGCCTTACAAATTTTATCGTGTAGCGGCTCACAAGCTAGGATATCTTTAAAGGTCTGCTCTTGAATACCGACAGCATTGAACTCAGATGGCGTCCAAAATTGACCTTTACCTAAACGATCACGACTGGCACAAGGTGTTTGCATGATCTTCGCCACTTTATGGTCCAGCACATCACTTGGACGCTTAAGTGGGCGGCCAAATGGGAATATGATGGCACGTAATACTGCGCCTAATCCCATAGGGAAGTTGTCTAACAGATCGTCAAGCGAGTCTTGTAGCTTATACAATGAATCTTCAACGGCCCATTGCACTAGGACTAAATCTTCGCTCTGGCGACCTTCATCTTGATAACGCTTTAGTGTTGCCGAGGCTAAATAAAGCTGACTCAACAAATCACCTAGGCGAGCTGAAATACGCTCTTTACGCTTAAGGCCACCGCCTAATGTCGCCATGGCTAAGTCAGACAATAAAGCTAGGTTTGCACTGAAGCGGTTCATCTGTTGGTAGTAACGTTTGGTTTTATCGTTATACGGACTGTTCGAGAAACGGCTTGAGGTTAGGCCCAACCAGAAGCTTCGAACCAAGTTGCTGATAGTAAAGCCAATATGGCCAAATAGCGCAGAATCAAAATCGTTAAGTGCTTTATTAGCATCTGGATCAAATGCCGATTCCATTTCAGCCAACACATAAGGATGGCAACGAATAGCTCCTTGACCATAGATGATCATCGAGCGAGTTAAGATATTTGCCCCTTCAACCGTAATGGCGATAGGTGCGGCTTGATAGCCGCGACCTAGGTAGTTACCTTCACCTAAACACACGCCTTTACCACCGTGGATATCCATGGCATCGATAACACATTTTTGCATTCTGTCGGTCAAGTGGTACTTAACGATAGCCGAAATCACCGAAGGTTTTTCACCTAAGTCGATAGCGGTTGTGGTTAAGGTTGTTACCGCGTCCATTAAGTAAGCATTACCGCCGATGCGAGCCATTGGCTCTTCAATACCTTCAAGTTTACCAATAGGTAGCTTAAATTGACGACGAATACGTGCATAAGCCCCCGTCGCTACCGCCGCGGTTTTCACACCACCAGCCGAGTTCGACGGCAGGGTGATCCCACGGCCAACTGACAAACATTCCACCAGCATACGCCAACCTTGTCCTGCCATTTCTGGCCCGCCGATAATAAAGCTTAAGGGGACGAACACCTCGTTGCCTCGGGTTGGACCGTTTTGGAACATGCAGTTGAGTGGGAAATGTCGACGTCCTGTTTCAACTCCTGGCACATCGGTAGGGATCAGGGCGCAGGTGATACCTAAATTTTCTTTATTGCCGAGTAATTTATCGGGATCTTGCAGCTTAAAGGCAAGACCTAACACTGTCGCAACTGGGGCAAGGGTAATATAACGCTTGTTCCAAGTGAGCTTCATACCGAGTACTTCTTCGCCTTGCCATTGGCCTTTACAGACCACGCCAAAATCAGGAATTGCGCCAGCATCACTGCCCGCTTCTGGGCTAGTTAATGCAAAGCAGGGCACTTCTAACCCTTTTGCTAAGCGAGGTAAATAGTGGTTTTGCTGCTCGGCAGTACCGTAGTGTTGTAATAATTCCCCCGGGCCTAGTGAGTTAGGCACGCCAACAGTAGAAGCCAGTTCGCTGGATACGCCAGCCAGCTTTTGCAATACGCGTGATTGTGCATAGGCTGAGTATTCGAGACCGCCGTACTTTTTCTTGATGATCATGGCAAAAAAACCGTGATCTTTTAAGTATTGCCAGATCTCAGCTGGAAGGTCTGCTAATTGATGAGACACTTGATGTTGATTAAGCATCTTACAGACTTCTTCAACGGGACCATCAAGAAAGGCTTGCTCTTCTGCGGTTAGGCGGGCAATAGGGTAGTTGTGTAATTTTTTCCAATTAGGCTTACCGGCAAATAGGTCGGCTTCCCACCAGGTGGTACCGGCTTCGATGGCTTCTTTCTCTGTTGAAGACATTTCAGGCATGATGCCTTTGTACATCTTAAGCAGTGGGCGCGTAATAACGTTTTTTCGAAAAGCACTGATATTAAGAGGAAGTACAATCGCAAAAAAGACTAGCCAAGCCAGCATGGCGATAGCATCTGTAGCGGTACCAACCACCATGATGATGGCGGCAATGATGCTTGAGGTGAGCAGAGAAACTCTTAGGTAGGCTAATGCGCCTAACGTAAAGAGCATCACGAAAATCCAAAGTAAGGTTGTCACGGTTATTCTCCTTCAATTGCGACTGTTAACTGCACTAATGTCAGCTCTTTTTATATGACTGTTATCACAATTATAGATTGTGGTCAGACCTGTGTCGCATAAAATCTAACCCTCTCGTGACATTTATACAAGCAATTTTCAAACAATTGTTTAATTTTTTTGTTGATCTTAGCATTCCACAAACAGAGTCAACTAGTTAGAATGATTTTAATGACTTGTTTGAGAGTGAAGGTGCCATTTTTATGTGTGAGTTACTGGCCATGAGTGCTAACGTGCCAACGGATATTGTTTTTAGTTTTACTGGCTTAGCCGAACGTGGTGGGGTGACGGGGCCGCATGTCGATGGGTGGGGAATAACCTTCTATGAGGGTAAAGGCAGTCGCACGTTTAAAGATGCTAAACCCAGTAGCCAGTCCCACGTGGCTAAATTAATCAAGTCGTACCCGATTAAGAGTGAGGTGGTGATAAGCCATATTCGACAAGCCAATCGCGGTTGTGTGGCGTTAGAAAACACTCATCCGTTTACGCGTGAACTCTGGGGACGATACTGGACCTACGCCCATAACGGTCAATTGAGTGATTATCAAGCCAAGTTCAACGTGGCTCGTTATCAGCCGGTAGGGGATACCGATAGTGAGCTCGCCTTTTGCTGGATCTTAGAAAAAATCGTTGCACGTTTTGGTAATACGCCCCCAAAGAATAGGTTAGATGTGTATAGTTATGTCGCCACGTTAGCCGATGAAATTCGCCAACTTGGGGTGTTTAATATGATCTTAAGTGATGGTGAACATTTAATGAGTTATTGTACTAACAACTTATGTCATATCACTAGGCGTGCGCCATTTGGTAAAGCTAAGTTAATTGATACCGATGTGGTGATCGATTTTAATCAGGAAACTACAGCTAATGATATCGTCACCGTGATAGCCACGCGTCCATTAACTGATAATGAACAATGGCAAATTTTACAACCAGGAGATTGGAAAGTGTTTGGCCGCGGTGAAATTGTTCTTGGTAGTTGAGCGTTGCAATTTTTTCAATAAGTGTTGTGGGCAATGAGTCCCTCCACTTCGGCCATTGGTGGCGTTATTCGCCGCCAACGCCTAATAGATTAGGGAGTGGCCGCCTGCTGCTCATCATGCGCGACTGGTTGATGATAAAATTGATAACTAAGTAATTTGATATCCAATTGCTTACTGCCCTTTTCAAAGTGGGTCAGTCTAACCGGTAGATAACCGAGTTGGGGGGCCATCCAAAAAAAGGTTTGTCTTTTACTGCTATCTCTAATGACCTCTATTTTCACCGTATCGTATTGGCCGCTCTCGATAACCATCCGCTCTTTGCCAATCACCTTAAAATCATACTCATCAATTTCGCCACTTTTTAGCATGGCGTAATGTAAGTTAGACACTCCGGCCATCATATCGAGCCTAAATTGTAACTGTACCATGAGGGGATCAAAGAGATTGCTATTGTAAGTAAATTTAGCCCGCTCCTCTTTATATCGACTATGGACGATGTTCTGGTCGATAACATAGGCCGATTGTTCTTGATAATGCGGGCCTGTGCCACTGCGGTCATGGGTATAACGCATAGGCACTAATCGCTCACCGTCTAAGGTAAAGGTGCTTTGCACTGTTCGCTTATCTGACAGCATAAGCAGGCTTACATCGCTGTCGAAACGGTACTGATATAAATTATTGTGTGGTGGTGGCAGTTGATAACGTGCCTTGCCGAGTTCAATACTGCCATAATTGACTTGATATTCAGCATCATGGGGGGTGAGCGGATATTGATCCGCAAGCCCATTAAAGCTTAATACCAGTAGGCTAGCGATGATGATAGGCTTCATGATTAACAAGAATATCTCCAGTATTAAGATAGCGTTAAAAAGGTAATTCAAGTATTAAGGTTGGCAGATCTGGCTGCCACTGGTATTTCGACAGCATTATCTTGCCGCGGTTCACTTCAACTTGCTCGCTTCTTAATTGTTGTACCTGCGCTATAAAGGCTGGCGTGTGTTCGGGGAAGGCAATTCTCCCTTGGCTATTAATCACTCTATGCCATGGGAGGTTAAGCTCTGCCGGTGCCAGTTTTAGTGCTCGAGAAACATACCTAGCTCTACCGGGTAATCCAGCTAAATCGGCGACTTTGCCGTAAGAGCTTATCCTACCTTCGGGAATTAAGCTGACAATGTGCCAAATACGAGCCATGGGGGGAAGGGATAACATAAGCAAGCCATATCTCCGGATGTGAACAATGTATCTGCTAATATGACACAACAAGTTATCCTAGCCTTCTTACTTGACGGCAATAGGTCAGTATGGCGTATAACAAATCAGCTAACTATGGGTATAGCCTAGTGTTTCGACTAGATCAATTCAATATACAACCAACAGCAATAAGGGGGTTAGAGTCTTGCCCAGTAAAAAAACACCAGCCAACGTTGCCTTTAGTGTCAGTTCGGTCATAATGGCGCCAAATTTTATGATTAAAATAAGCTAACATTATGCCAGTATTGGATATTCTGACTATTCCAGATGAGCGCTTAAAGCGTAAGGCCCAGCCCGTTGAAGATACCGCCACGGTGCAGCCATTTATTGATGATTTACTCGAAACCATGTATCACACCGATGATGGTATTGGCTTAGCTGCCACACAAGTCGGTAGCTTAGATGCTATTATCGTTATTGATTTGTCTGATAATAAAGATGAACCATTAGTGCTCATTAACCCTGAGTTTATTGAACGCAGTGGCGAGTTTGTTGGTGAAGAGGGCTGCTTATCGGTACCGGGTTACCGTGCTAAGGTGACTCGTTATGAGAAAGTAAAAGTTAAAGCTCTTGACCGTCAAGGCCAGAGTATTGAAATTGAAACCGATGATTTTCTCGCTATCGTTTTACAACATGAGATGGATCATCTTGATGGCAAAATTTTTATTGAGCATCTATCAACACTCAAACAGCAAATAGCCTTAAAGAAAGCCAGTAAATACCGTTAATCGAGAACGGGTCGTCAACTTAGTGTTCATCGGGGCATAGGGGGGAATGTCACCCCGATAAAAAACCGCTACAGGCTATGGTGTGCTCTGATGTTCGATAAACAGAAAAAGTGATCAGCTATTCGCATACGATAGTCGATGGATATAAACTCTTTGTGATGTTGATAAATAGATGAACATAGTGCTACTCACTCATGAGCGAGAATTGACGCGTCCAACCAATACCGGTCAGTTGGCGTTGGCACATTTCCCTCAGTATTGTACGCAGCTGGTTTGGTCTCGGGTTAACCCCGATAAGAGTCTGCAACAAGCCTGTCAAACGGGCCAAGCCTTACTGTTGTTTCCTGCTACCGATAAGCCTGCCACCTCGAATATTGACTCATCTCCTGCCTTAATTGGAGCCGATGACACAGTACTTGGTGACGCAAAAACAGTGACACAAAAGTCGATCATCATTTTGGATGCGACGTGGCAAGAAGCGCGCAAAATGGTGCGCCAAAGCCCCTATTTACAACAGGCAAATCGTCTGGAATTACAAGCGACACAAGATTCAACATATCAGTTACGACGCAATCAAGTCGAAGGCGGATTATGTACGCTCGAATGTGTGCAATTACTGTTTAGCCAAGCGGGTTTATCAGCCCAAGCGGCGCAGCTTAACGCCGCATTTGCTGAGTTTAATCGTCGTGGGTTGTCAGTTGTCCCAATAGATTAACGTTAGATAACAGTGAGGTAGACACACAGAAAGTGACTCACTGCACCGGCCAACACAAATAAATGCCAGATAGCGTGGTTATAAGGGATGCGCTTAACGACGTAAAACACCACACCACCACTGTAAAATAAGCCACCCGCGAGCAATAAGCTAAAACCTAGAGGCGTCATGGCGGCAATCAAATCGTCTAACACCACCATGCATAACCAACCCATCACTAAGTAAAGCAGTACACTAAACACTTTAAAACGATGAATAAAGATGGTTTTAAATAACACTCCACCTAAGGCAATTCCCCAGATAGCAATGAGCATAAACAGTGCCTGCTCCCCGCCCAGTTCAATCAGCAGCAGTGGTGTATAGGTTCCGGCAATCAGCAGATAAATAGCACAATGATCGGCAATCTTCAGCTTATGTTTAAGCTCAGGATCCTTAACGCTATGATAGAGTGTTGAGCAGAGGAATAACAGTATAATGCTCGCGCAGTAGATGGTTACACCTGTAAGCTGTATCGGTGTGAGATGCCCCCAGCCTTTATTGAGCGATAGGATTAATGCCACTATGCCAGCCACAATGCCTAGGCCGTGGCTAATGGTATTTGCCCGTTCCTCCTGTGGGGAATATGGCAATTTAGCTAATGAACTATCAGCAGTTATAGTTAATTCTTGGCTTGTCATAGATTTTAGCGTCATCTGGTTAAATCTCATCCATCGCAGTGTAACAGCTCATGCTCACAAATATCAATAAGCTTACACGTGTTCGCTAACTTGTGTCGCGGTTTGAATGGTAGTTGTGTTCTATTGTGTGGCATTATGACGATTATATATAGTGTAAAGTTACCTTGGAAGAGCGGTATATTGCGGTAGATATGAAGACTAGATAGGGCTCACATTAGGGCTTGCAATACTGATTATGGCTGTACTTTTTATACCATTTGACTAATAATCCAAGGTTATTTTTATAGTTAGGCTGGAGACACAATTATAATGCAGATCCCATCGAGTTTTGCCTCTGGATTGTCGGGGTTACAGAGTGCTCAATCTGGCTTGACCCAAGCAACGGTGGATGTGGCTAAACCATCTGCTCTTAACGCAAACGCGATAGCAACAGACACCTATCCCCCTGTTGAACAAACGGACCATACTGCCTTGGTATCGGCGCTGGAGTCACTTCATCAAGCACAGGCGACCACAGAGGTGATCGCGGTATCATCTGAAACACTAGGAACCGTTATCGATATTAAGGTATAACCTTGTCAATAACCCAATTATAATGCTTCTAGTTTAATAGTTTTAATCTAAAGCGTCTAAGGGTGATGAGCAATGTAAACCGGGCTATCTCATCGACAGTCGTGGAGATCAAATCCGCTTCTCATCAACTGCGCGTTTGGTGCTGGGCCAATATCAACCTTTCTAACAGTTGTGATGCAGGGCCTTGATTATCTCGATTAGGAATGACCAAGCTCAATGCCGCTTGTCTATGACTACTGCCTTGCAGCGCTAGGCGGCAAAGCTGCCCCTTATCTAATAACCCTTGCACCAGATGAGCTGGGATCCAGCAAAAACCGATACCCTTTTGTAAAATAACCAAGGCTTCATGGAAGTTGGTCACTGTCCAGCGCTGTTCGGCTTTAAGCCAGCCTGAATCGGCACGAGCGATTTGAGCCGTGTCTTTAATCACAATTTGTAAATGTTCGGCTAAAACTTGGTCATATAGAGGCTCATCGCGGTGCGCCAATGGATGATTTGGATGACAGACCAATAAAAAGTCGATATGGCACAGTGGTTCGGCGACAAACCCTTTGGGCGGTGAGCCTGCAATGGCAATATCGACCTGCTCAGATTCCACTAACTCAGTGGTACCATTGATCACCGAATCGAGAATGGTAATGCGGGTACCGCGCCCTTGGGCTTCAAATTGGCTTAGGGCGTCGATGAGTGTCTCCATCGGATAGATGATCTCGCGAGCAATGATCAATGAAGGTTCCCAGCCTTTTTCTAATTTATTGGCCAACATCTCCAACTCGGTGACAGAACGGGTTATATGGCGAGAGCGCCTGAGTAGCACTTCACCTGTTTCGGTAAGGTAGGCCTTACGGCCCTTAACTTCGAGTAGGGCGACGCCAAGCTGCAATTGTAATTTTGCGACCGCATGATTTAACGATGACTGACTTTTATTCAGTTGTTTAGCCGCTTGCGCATAGCCGCCATAATCGACTACTGCCTGCAGGATCCGCCACTGTTCTAAAGTTGATTTTGCTTGGCTCATGAATATTCAATCTCGTTACTCAAGCCGCAGCGCGGCTCGATATTAGGCTAAGGTTTAACGCTGACCTGTTTAGGCAGATATTTTTGGGTGCGCTTGAGTTCATGAAAATAAGGACCTTTATGCAAGGTCGCTGGCCAGTTCAGTAGCATCATAGCCAATACATTTCGGTGTTCACCCAGGGCGAGATCGGGATTGCCTTTAGGTGAGGGGATGATATGAAGCGTCTCATCATAGGCGTTGATAATATGCCGCTGGGTTTGTTTTACCACAGGGTGTTGCGACAAACCGGCTAAATGAAAACTGATACCAACTTCAGCAATAATATCGTCGGTAGCATCAGCTAAAATTCGCTCAATGTTGGCAGCGAAATAATCTAAAATCCAAGCAAATTCCTTTGCATCAACAGGGTGTTGGTAATATTGGCTGGCGGCAAAAATAAAGTGGGTCATACCATAGATTTTGTTTCTAAATTGTTTTTTGTTGAGCTTGCGATCGCGACTTATGGGGTAGACGTCATTAAAAGCTTGTTTGTAGTCGGCAATATAATCACCGACTTCAAGTTGTCTGGCCCAGTAGGCATAATTGATCAACTGCGCTGCCCAAGCTTCGATCATGGCTTTGTCGGTTAATCCCGTTTTGAGATCGGTGGATTTTAATGCTTTGACAAGTTTGTCATGGCAAGGGCCCTGTAAGCCAAATTCATCGATGCGGCTGGAAAAGCGTAACAGTACATCGGTATAAAACAGAAATTCAGGAAAAGGTTGTAAAGCTTTTTTGCGTGCTTTGGCACGCGGCCCATTGCCCAGTAACGCGATAGCCTCTTTAGCTTCGGTGTCGATAAACCCAGCTTTATCTAACTGGCAAGCATAAAAACTTTGTGATTCGGTTACGGCATACAGATCGACCAGTGCGGCGTTGGCATATTTAGCATCGCCTGTCATGCGGTAGAGGCGAATACCATAATGACCTTGCACTCTCGGAGGCAGTTGGTAAAGGTTTTGCTCTAAATGGGTCTGGATACTTTGGCGCACCTCCTTAGCGTTAAGCGTGTTGCTCTGTTCAACCTGCTTAGCGATACCGATGTTAGGCAGTAGCAATGCTGCACTTAGGCCAAGCACTGCGATGAAATATTTAGAGGGATGTGTGCTTAGCATGTTGGATCCTTTTAATTAAAGAGGAAGTCGACACCGGTTCGCCAAAAATAAGCGTTAATTGTTGTGTAAACGGCAGCTGCGCTTCATTAATCAGTAACAGGCTAAACAGCTCTTGCTTATCGATTGTGGCTTGTTGGTCAATTAGCCGCGCCAGGCTGCGCTGCCAAAGACGTTGATAATAGCGTGGCCCTTGGCTAACGATACCCCTGAAACTATAAATAGCCTCATTGGCTTGTGGCCAAGGCTGCGTAAAGCTCAATTCAAATTCGCGCGCGAGATCGGGGTAGGCGTGAGACCTTGTTTGATAGAGATTTAATGCCAGTTTGCTGCGAAAAACACTCAGTTGTTCGGCAAACATGGCTAAGCGTGCTTCACGGCTCTCTTTTCGTGCTGGGGCTATTAACTGTTGCTGCAAGTACAATGACAACCAATATTGACCGACTAAGCCACTGTCTTGAGTGTCTGCCAAGGTATTGATGAGATAGAAGCGTCCCCCTTTGAACAGCGGTGCAATGGCGCTGCTAAATGCCTCAATCAGTTGTGTTTGCGCGCGATGAGACTCGAGTACGTCTGGAAAGTTAAGTGATACTTGGCCAAATTGTTGTCCCACAACGCTGTGGCGGATCGGGGTGACTCGAATGCTTGTATCTTGGTTAGACTCGCCTTGGCTGAGAAATAGATCCCCGAGCAGACGCTGTCCATGCCATAGACGGATCATAGCGTCATTGACGGTTTCAACCCGAATACCAAAAGGCTTTAGCGTCTGGTAAATGCCACTTAACAACACTTGAGCAAACACTGGCTGAATAGGGGTTTTATCTGCTTGGGATAACGCAATCCCTAATTCCCAAGGAGCAAGGGTTGGCTGAGTCATTGCGTCGAGATATTGTTTCAGAAGTTGTGGCGTCGCGATATGCTGCGACGCCAAACTGAAACTGGCATAGTCGCTAAATCCCGCCTGTTCAGCCTGCTGTTGCTTAGCGGCAATTACATGGGCAAGAGCGGCTTCACTCTTACTTTTGGCCCGCAGTTGATAGGCTTGCCAGACTTGCTGACGGCAATGGGGATCACGTTGCTCAATCAAGTAACTGGCTATCGACTCACTAAAGCGCGGCACAGATGTGCTGGTGGTTTCGCTAAATTGGGTGTCATTAACGGGTTTAAGTAGGCAGCGCTCGTCACTTAGTACCAATGACAGTGCCTGTTGCCTTAGGGCGAAAGTGATACTGGCTTCGCTGGTGTGTAACGCCGCTTTATCGACAATGGCCATTTCACCTTGTAAGAGTTGTGTCAGTCGTTTTGCGACTGCTTGTTCATCGGCGCGAACACTGCTTTTTAAAGCCAGACTTAAACTGACAATGTTAGGGTCGCGATATAATTGGTCTATTTGATCCCCAAGGTGTAATTGGCATCGCAATAGGGCTTCTTGGCTCACCGAGTTGAGCGCATATTGTTGATAATAGCGTAGGCTGTCTTTAAGATTAAACAGGCCAATAAGCTCGCGTTCAAGGCTAACCACCTGCACCGATGGCGCGTTTGGTGGGTTATCCATCCATGGAGCTATCTCATAGCGAAGGCATTGCTCGGATAACAAGGTAATGGGCGAGGCGGCTTGCGCCGCCGATACCACATTAAATGTTAGGGCGATTGCTAAAATGCGTTTTAGCATAGGCGACGCGTTCTTCCACTGACATGAATTTATTTTTCATCTGCTCGACATGTTTCAAGCGAGGTAGAATGCCTTGACTGTTGGCGATTTGAATCGCTAAGCCGGGTCGAGCATTAAGCTCAAGTAGAAGTGGACCGAGCTCTTGATCCAGTACCATATCTGTGCCTAAGTAACCTAACTCACTCATTTCATAAGCTTTAGAAGCGGTGTGTAGTAAGGTGTCCCAATGGGGCACGACAATCTCGGTCAGCTTTTTATCGGTATCGGGATGGCGCTCAATAGGGCGGTCAAATTGCACCGCATGCAAGCCTTGTCCTGTCGCAATATCGAGCCCAACGCCTACCGCACCTTGGTGTAAGTTAGCCTTACCGTCAGAGGCGGCTGTCGATAAACGCAGCATTCCCATGACCGGGAAGCCTTTAAAGACAATGAGCCGAATATCGGGCACACCCTCAAAGGAGTAACCATCGAAGATGGGATCAAATTTAATCAGCCCTTCAACGATCGCCACATCGGGTTTACCCCCCAATGAAAACAACCCACTAAGAATGTTGGATATATGACGGTCGATTTCACTTGGCGTGACTTCATGACCGCTGGCTTTAAAATAGTGACCATTAGCCACTTTAGTGATAACTAAAATCCCTTTACCGCCAGAGCCTTGTGATGGCTTAATTACAAAACCACTCTGGTTATTAACCATCTCAGGTATATGTACAATCTCGTGCTGCTGCGAAACGGTGCCAATTAAGGCGGGCACCGCAATGTCATTGGCTAGGGCGAGTTGCTTAGTGGTTAGTTTGTCATCGACCCGTTTATAATATTTGCGCGGATTATAACGACCTATGTAGTCGATATTACGCTTATTCATGCCAAGGACACCATTGTCCCT
The DNA here is from genome assembly GCF_059338445.1 of Shewanella sp. 492. Classification (NCBI taxonomy): domain Bacteria; kingdom Pseudomonadati; phylum Pseudomonadota; class Gammaproteobacteria; order Alteromonadales; family Shewanellaceae; genus Shewanella; species Shewanella sp. 492. The sequence continues at coordinate 2,182,183 of NZ_CM181702.1, read as the reverse complement.
TAGCGTCTTAGGACGCGCAAATAGCATGATTATTCTCCCGCCAACGGTCTAAAACGTCTGAGCTCTAATAGCTTATAACCTGTGTATTGGCCCATGAGCAACACCACGGCTAAAATCGCTAAGTGGATGCCTAAGAAGTTAAAGACCCAATGCTGCACCCAGGTAGCGCTCATGGCTAAATAGGCTAGCGTTGCAACAAATAAGCTGCCGCCACCTTGTACTAATACTTCTTTGGCGCCTTCCTCTTCCCATAAAATGGACATTCTCTCGATGGTCCAAGCCAAAATGATCATCGGGAAGAAGGTGATCGTCAGCCCTTCGCTGAGACCAAATTTATAAGAGATTAAGGTAAACAGTCCAATGATGCCTATCACCACAATGATCACCGCCGATATGCGCGAGATCAGCAGTAAGTTGAGTTCTGACAGGTAAGAGCGGATCATTAAACCAAACGCCACAATCAGCAAAAATCCGATAAGCCCGGTCAACAGGGTGGTTTGAATAAAGGCTAAGGCGATCAATACCGGCATAAAGGTGCCCGAGGTTTTAATGCCAATAATGACGCGCAAAAACACCACCATCAACACACCAATGGGGATCAGCAAGATCCCTTTAAACAGGCTCTGTTCCTCAAGCGGTAATTGATACAGTGAGAAATCCAGTGCATCTTTATTTTTGAGCATATCGATTGAGGTCGCCAGCGCCGAGCGGGTGTCCTGCAACATGGAAAAGTTGACCTGTGAATTAACGCCACCAATGACATCAAGGGTCGATTTACCTTTGCGATCCCAGATAAGCAGGTTATTTGGGCGACCTTGAGTGCCATTGGCAGGATTAAACAATAGCCATTCGCCTTGATGGTAAACCTCAACGAAGGTGGTTAACTGCTGGCGACGACGCTGATCTTCTAAAAATAGTGCGTTGACTTTTTGTGCAGGGATCCCTTTGCTATTGAGCATCTGAATAAATAGATCTGCAGGTGAATTATCCGACAGTAAAAGTTCGATGTTTTGGCTGCGATCGGTGGCGTTAAAGCTTTTGTTCAGTTGCTGAGCAAAGGAGAGGTTCGTGGCACTACGAGACCAGATCTCCTGCATAATTTGCTCTGCAGCGGCTTGCTCGGTTGCAGGCCAGCTGTATGGGATTGGTGGTTGCGGCTCCTGTTGGGCGGCGACTTGATGATTACCCGTAGGCACTAGGGTCACTTTGTAATATAAGTCTTGTTGACCTATGGCATTGCGGATAGACCACGTCGCATGACGTCCCATTTCATCTTCCGCTATAGTGAGTCCATAACCTGGAGATGTGGCATTTTCGACCAGTATTTCAAAGGCGGGATCACTTGGCAGCGAAAAGGTCACCTCTGCAGGTTCGCCTATACCTTGAAAACTCACTTTGGCGTCAACAGCCCAGCTTTGCACCTGTTCGCCGGGCAGGAAAGGCACATTGTGTTCAATGCCACGATAAACACTGGCAGCAACACCCGCTAAAAAGAGCAGCGCGACGACAATATAAAACGGTTTTCTAGAATGCATCAGCCCATTATCCTCTATTATTTTTCGTTCTGTTCAGGCAGGGTTTTACCATGAATAAAACTTTGTGCGACATCGACAACGGCGATATCTTGCATAAATTTGCGTCCCAGCAATAACTGATACTCTAAGTGGCTGCGATCGACCAGATTAAGGTCGGTTTCTGCCTTATATTGACCAATTTGTAGATGAGCGTGGATCACCGGGCGGCGATCACTTTTTTCATCTGACTCTTGTTTGATGCGTACGAAGCGTTCAACTTTAGACTCGAAGGTTTGTGATGGTTTATCGTAGCCTTGGGTAAATACATCAAAACGCACCCATTGTTTGCCATCGCGCTCGAACAAAATAATATTGTGTGCATCTAGTGAAGATGATTCGGCGCCCGTATCGATACGAGTCTCAAATCCCGCTTTGACTTCGTCCATGTAGACATTTTCTACGGCACCCAAAATAAACTTATCACCGATAGGAGAAGGATCGCACTGGGTGGGCACTGCGATGACCTGCTTTTCTGGCTGCTGTAGATTGATTTTTGCCACAGACTGATTCAAAGCATCGAGTTGCTTAGATAGACTGCTAATCGCACTGAGCGTTTGCACTTGACTGGCATGATTATTCTGTATCAAGTTGGCTAATTCGCTCTGCTGTTGGCTTAGACTGTTGTTGAGTGTGGCGGCATCAACCGGTACAGGCCTATTGGCAGTGTTCGTCGTGCACCCGATTAAGAATAGGGTTGCAACGCTAATGGCGGTTATCTGTTTTAACATAGTCGATCCCATATACTATTTTAGTTAAACCAAATCTTTATTCGGTTGATTCTTGGTGGCGATAAATGTTGCGCGTTTAGGGGCTGGGTAGCCTTCGACTGTTAAATTGATATCATTGGGATCAAGATAATCCACCAATGACTCATTCGGCATCCAGTCGGTACTGCGCTGCTCTGCTAATGAAGTGACATCAATGTCGACACAGCGTACATCGACAAAGTCGGCTTTTTTGAGCCAAGCTGCTAAGGCTTTAGCTGAAGGTAAGAACCACACATTATTCATTTTACCGTAGCGATCACTAGGGACTAATACGGTATTTTCATCACCATCGACCACTAATGTCTCTAATATTAATTCGCCACCTGCACGCAGTTGGTCCCGCAGTTGCAATAGATGATCGATAGGTGAGCGTCGATGATACAACACCCCCATAGAAAATACAGTGTCAAAGGCATCCAGTGGGGGTAACTCTTCTATGCCTAACGGGAGGAAGTGCACCGGATGATGCTCGCCAGCGATACGTTTGATGGCTTCAAACTGGCATAAAAACAAAGGTGAAGGATCAATCCCTACCACATGTTTCGCGCCTTCACCTAACATACGCCACATATGATACCCACTGCCACATCCCACATCGAGTACGGTGCGGTTGGTCAGCGGCGAAATATGCGGTTTAACTCGATCCCATTTCCAGTCTGAGCGCCATTCGGTATCAATATGGATACCGTGTAGGTGATAAGGGCCTTTGCGCCAAGGTTTGAAAATTTTCAATAAGTTTTGTAGTTTTTCACGTTCGCCATCACTGAACTGCTTGCCGCTGCCTATGGTGACACTAGTGGTAAAGTTAATCTCGTCTGGCTCAGGGTAATGCAACTTATTAAGGACCTTTTCCCACTTGGGTAAATCCCCATGTTTATTATTGCGTTGCCATTGCCCCAAAATAGCGGGCAAGGTTTCGAGCCAATGTTGTAGGCTAGAGTCGGCAATCTGTTTGTAAAACGAGCTAAAACTTATCACTTTATCGCCACCATAGAAGCAAAGTTAAAACATTGGAACCACACACTAAAATGACTAAAGCCTTGGGCTTTTAATCGCTGCTCATGCTGTGGTAACGAGTCGGGTTTCATGACATTTTCAAGTGAACTGCGTTTTTGGCTGATCTCCAGTTCGCTGTAGCCATTGGCCCGTTTGAAATCTAAATGAAGCTCATCCAGTAGTGCTTGTACAGGTGCATCTTCGAAGGTGAGCTTTTCTGATAACACCAAGATCCCGCCGGGTTGCAGACCACGATATATCTTATTGAGTAAAGTCTCTCGGTCGCTTGGGGCTAAAAACTGCATGGTGAAATTTAAAATGACCATGGAGGCATTATCAATTTCGATGTCGCGAATATCGCCGCAAATCAGGTCGACAGGCGTATCGCTAACATAGGCATTTAAGTTTTGTTGGCAGCGTTCAATCATAGATTGGCTGTTATCGACCGCAATAATACGGCAATCGCGTCCATCAAGACGACGACGTACACTAAGAGTCGCCGCGCCTAGCGAGCAGCCTAAATCATACACTCGGGTATTAGGTGAGACACATTTGTCGGCAAAATCGCCTAATGTACTGATAATTTGAGCATATCCAGGCACGGAACGTTTTATCATATCATTGAATACACCAGCAACTCTGTCATCGAATTGAAAGTCACTGATATTTTCACATGCTTGGGCGAATATTGTATCTTGAGATGAGTTCATGAGTATTGACTAGATAAGTTCGATTTTTCATTCTAGCGAAACATCAGCGCTAGCAGCAAGTCTAGCACTGGAAATTCTAGAGAAAATTCGGTCTAATACCTTAATATCAACATATATTTCACAACGCCTTGACGTTCTAGGGAAGATCATTGGAATTACTTTATCGTTTCATCCTCGCCATGGTGTTATGTATGTCGATATCGGTGTACGCCGATACGGCAAAGCCGCAGCCGTTAGTCTTAGTCATGGGCATTGACAGTTTTCCCTATCAGTTTGTTGATGATAATGGTGAACCTAAAGGCGTTTTGGTCGATTTGTGGCGTGAATGGGCGGCGCAGACGGGCAGGGCAATTGAATTTAAACCTTTAGATTGGCACGCTTCACTCGAACAATTGACCCAAGGCCATGCCGATATTCATATTGGCATGGGGTATACCGAGTCACGTGATAATACCTATGATTTTGCCGATGCCATTTCGTCGGTTAACACTTACCTTTATCTGCGTAAATCACTTAAGGATAAAACCCGTTTGCACGACTTACTGCCATACCGTATTGGCGTTGTGAGTGGCTCGTCCCATGAAGCAAATTTAATCAGCCAGTTAAGTGGTCTTAATTTTCGCTACTATGATACGCGCGATGCCTTGCTCAATGGCGTGATTAACGGCGAAGTTGATGTGTTTGCGGGAATGGAAGGGTATCTACGCGATAAGGCGGTGAGCCGAGCGGTGATGGAAGCCTTTCCATTAAGCCATCGATTATTGATTAAAACCATTCCTATTCTGCCTGCCGTTAAACAAAGTGATCAAGCATTACAGACTCGCATTAATCAAGGTTTTCAACTGATCACGCCAACTAGACGTGCTGAGATAGAAAAGCATTGGTTGGGCTTTAGCCGCGATACTAACCGTTTGATTATTGCCGCACCTGTGGGATTTGAACCTTATGTCGATATCGGTGGAGATGGTGAGCCCCATGGGTTGTATATCGATATCTGGAAGTTGTGGTCACAAAAAACGGGCATTGCCGTCGATTTTCGGGCTAAGCCTCTTAATGAAACCTTAGAAGATGTGACCTATCGCCGCGCAGATATCCACATTGGTTACCCACTTAATAAAGGGTGGCCTTCTTCAGAGGGAGCTAACCGCGACATTGAGGCCATCACTTCCGTTGCTTTGGCCGATAGCGCTTACGCTAATTTACGTCCAGTGTGGCGGACCTATCAAGTTGATCATCATCTGTTTAGTTATAAGCAGAGGTTAACCAGTCTCGACAGCTTGTTGGGCCAAGGGATTGGGGCGATTAGGTCAGAGCCTTATTTAAGCCAATTGGCTCAAGCGTTACCCAACAGTGAACTGCGCTTATATGATAATGTTCAACAGATGATTGCTGCAGTAGAGCATGGTGATATCAAAGCGTTTGTCGCGGCTGCGGCTTGGACACAACACTATTTACTTAAGGCTGACGTTTGGCAAGACTTTTACCCTTATCGGCAGCTCACATTCACCAGCGATATATTTGCTTTAACACGCAGTGAAGATGAGGGGCTAATTAAACGTATTCACGCCGGATTTAACCTCATCTCGGCGACCGAACTGGCTAATCTCGAAAGTAAATGGATATTAGACAGTCACGACAGGACGGTAAAGGCCAGCCCCACTGAGTTGCCACTCAGCCCTTTGCAGCAACACTATTTGGCCAATCTTAGGCCACTTAACCTCGGTTATCTGCAAGATTGGCCACCGATGGAATTTCAAGGTGAAGAGGGGCAGTTTCAGGGGATCAACCACGACATTAGCGAGCGTTTGGCCGCGCAATTGAATTTGAGGTTTATTCCCGTGATGTTCGGTGACTGGAGTAGCATGTTGGCAGCGCTCAAGCGAGGCGATATCGATATTGTCGGCAGTGTCGCCTTAACCGCTGAACGTGAAAAAGATCTGGTGTTTTCGGCCCCTTATTGGCCATCCCCCTGGGGCTTGGTCACTAATCTCAATAACGCTTTGGTATTTAGTTTGGCGCAGATGAGCGGGAAACGATTGGCTATCGTTGAAGGTTATCATTTGATCCCGCAGTTGATGAATAACACCTTAGGGATAGAGCTGATTTTAGTGCCCAATACGCGTGCAGGGATCGACGCTGTCTTGCAAGGCACCGCCGATGGTTTTATTGAAAAAGTGCTTAACATGGGGCTTGAGCTCAGCGACAGCGACCACAAGCAATTGAAAATGTCGGTGCTAGCCGATTACTCCGATCAGCAGAGCCATTTTGCCTTAACGCCAGAGTTGCACCCTTTAGTGCCACTGCTCGATAAAGCGATTGCGCAATTGTCTACCGCGCAGCAACAACAAATTTATCAGCGTTGGATTGAACAAGAGTCCCCCAGCACCGTTATGGCCATTGGTTGGCAACAAGCTTTTTATCTGTTGCTGGTGGTCACATTGATCTTGATGGTGGGCTTATTGTGGTTCTATGTGACAAGGCGCCCTTATGCTAGAGAGGTATTTCCCTCTTCATTGCCTTTGCAGCTCGATCCGTTAACTGGCCTGCCAAACCGCAGTTTATTAGACGACAGATTAACGCAAGCGATATTAACCCATCGCCGTGAAATGCAACCTTTTGCCGTGCTGTTTATCGGCTTTAGCAACCTAACACAGCTCCAGCAGCGCCTCGGTGCCGCTAAAACTCAGCAACTGATGGCCATAGCGCGAGATAAGGTCACCGCCTTAGTGAGAAAATCTGATACTTTGGCCAAATTTAACGATGAGCAGTGGGTGGCTATCCTGAATCACAGCAAAGAGATGACTCAGGTCTGCCAAGTGGCCGAGGCGATTATTGATAGTTGCTCGGCACCTTTTGCTATCGATGCTGAAGATGTGGCACTATCGGTCAATATTGGGGTGGCCATGTTCCCACGCGATGGCGACAGTGCGGTTGAAATACTCAAAAAAGCCGATGAGCGATTATCGCGAGCCGCTGCACAAGGTGCTAGTGGCTATCGTAGTGCGTGATCATATCGACGGTTAATCGTCAATTGCTGGATATTTGCCCACCCCACAGGTTTACTTCATGTTAAGACGATGAAGTTGTTTTGAAATCGGCAATATTTCACTATAATGCCGCTTTTGTCATGTATTGAATATTCCTCAAGCACCGCTTTGTGGATGAAAGGAAAGGGTTAGATGCGCAGTCATTATTGTGGAGACGTCAACGGGTCTCATGTTGGAGAAGAAGTCACTCTTGTCGGTTGGGTTAATCGTAGCCGTGATTTAGGTGGTGTTGTTTTTCTAGATCTCCGCGATCGTGAGGGTATTGTTCAGGTTGTGTATGATCCAGACTTGCCTGAAGTGTTTGATATTGCCAGTACTTTGCGCGGTGAGTTCTGTGTACAAGTTAAAGGGCTTGTGCGTGCTCGTCCTACAAGCCAAGTCAATGACCAGATGCGTACTGGCGAAATTGAAATTTTGGGTAAAGAGTTGCGTATTCTTAACAGCGCTGCGCCACTGCCCATCAACATGGACAAAAACCAGCATAACACCGAAGAGCAGCGTCTTAAGTATCGCTACTTAGATTTACGTCGCCCAGAAATGGCGGAGCGTATTGTATTTCGCTCAAAGGTAACCAGTGCCGTGCGTCGTTTCCTCGATGGCAATGGTTTCCTTGACATTGAAACGCCTATTTTGACCAAGGCGACACCGGAAGGCGCGCGCGATTATTTAGTGCCAAGCCGCACTTATAAAGGCCAATTCTTTGCCTTGCCACAGTCGCCACAACTGTTTAAACAGTTGTTGATGATGTCAGGTTTCGATCGATACTATCAAATTGTTAAGTGTTTCCGTGACGAAGACTTACGCGCCGACCGTCAACCTGAATTCACCCAAATCGATATCGAAACCTCGTTTATGTCATCAGCACAGGTGATGGACAAGACTGAAGAGATGGTTCGCGGTCTGTTTAAAGAGTTACTGAATGTCGACTTAGGCGAATTCCCTAAGATGACCTTTGCAGAAGCGATGCGTCGTTTCGGATCTGATAAGCCAGATCTGCGTAACCCGCTTGAATTAATTGACGTAGCAGACTTAGTTAAAGACGTCGACTTTAAGGTATTCCAAGAACCTGCTAACGATGTTGATGGTCGCGTCGCCGTATTGTGCGTGCCTGGTGGCGCTTCGCTGTCGCGTAAGCAACTTGATGAATATGGCAAATATGTCAACATCTATGGTGCCAAAGGGCTAGCCTGGATGAAGGTCAATGAGCTAGAAAAAGGGCTTGAAGGGATTCAATCTCCCGTGCTTAAGTTCCTTAGCGAAGAGGTGGTTAACGCTATTTTAAGTCGCACCAATGCAGCTAATGGCGACTTAATCTTATTTGGTGCCGATAAAGCGAATATCGTTGCCGAGGCAATGGGGGCACTACGTCTGAAAGTGGGTGAAGATTTCAACTTGCTGCAAGGTGAGTGGAAACCGCTGTGGGTTGTGGACTTCCCAATGTTTGAGCGCACATCGGATGGCGGTTTACATGCCATGCATCACCCATTCACTGCGCCAAGTGGCATCAGCCCCGCAGAGCTTGAAGCTAATCCAACGGCAGCTATCTCTGATGCATACGATATGGTGCTCAACGGTTGTGAGCTCGGTGGTGGTTCAGTGCGTATTCACAACAGTGAAATGCAGTCAGCGGTATTCCGCATTTTGGGCATTAATGATGAGGAAGCCCAAGAGAAATTTGGCTTCTTACTCGAGGCGTTAAAGTACGGCACGCCACCACATGCAGGCTTAGCCTTCGGCCTTGACCGTATCGTGATGTTGATGACTGGCGCCACGTCGATTCGTGATGTCATGGCGTTCCCTAAAACCACCACGGCGGCCTGTCCGCTAACTAATGCCCCAGGCTTTGCCAACCCGGTTCAGCTCGATGAGCTAGGCATCTCAGTGGTTGAAGCTAAACCTGAAGCCAAGCAAGACGCAGAATAACAAGATAAACATAGCCGAGCGAAAGCTCGGCTTTTTCGAGAACGTTTCGAAATAAGGAGTCAGTTATGGCCGGTCACAGTAAATGGGCCAACATCAAGCACCGTAAAGCAGCGCAAGATGCCAAACGCGGTAAATTATTCACTAAATTCATTCGCGAATTAACCGTCGCCGCCCGCGAAGGGGGCTCAGACCCCGATTCTAACCCACGTTTGCGCGCCGCTATCGATAAAGCCTTATCCAACAACATGACCCGTGACACAGTAGAGCGTGCTATTAAGCGCGGCGCTGGTGAACTCGATGGTCAAGTATTAGAAACCATTATGTACGAAGGCTATGGGCCAGGCGGCACTGCGGTGATGGTTGAGACCATGACCGACAATCGCAACCGCACCGTATCAGGCGTACGTAATGCCTTTAGTAAATCGGGTGGTAACTTAGGCACCGACGGTTCTGTCGCTTATCTGTTTGAAAAGCGCGGCGTGATCTCCTTTGATGAAGGCTGTGATGAAGACACCATTATGGACGCGGCACTCGATGCCGGCGCCGATGATGTGGTGACCCATGATGATGGCTCAATTGACGTTTACACCACCCCCGAAGATTTTGGCGCGGTTAAAGATGCGTTAGACGCAGCAGGCCTTGAAGCTGTGAATGCTGAAGTGACCATGGTACCGTCGACCAAAGCGGAATTGGATGCCGATACCGCACCTAAGTTTCTACGACTTATTGATAATCTTGAAGATCATGATGATATACAAGAGGTGTATCATAACGCAGAGATTGCCGATGATATATTACAGGCCTTAGAGTAATGCCATGCCCATCATTTTAGGTGTTGACCCAGGATCGCGGATCACAGGTTATGGCGTTATCCAGTGTCAGGGAAGACACCAAATTTACCTTGGCAGTGGTTGCATACGCACCCAAGCCGATGATTTACCCTCTCGTTTAAAAATTATATTTGATGGCATTAGCGAAATTATTCGTCAGTATCAACCCGACGAATTCGCCATTGAACGGGTTTTTATGGCAAAGAATGCTGATTCAGCATTAAAGCTGGGACAGGCGCGCGGCGCGGCGATAGTGGCCGCCACCAATGCCAATTTACCGGTAGCCGAATATTCAGCCACCCAGATAAAAAATGCCGTGGTGGGGACTGGACGGGCGCAAAAGTCTCAAGTACAACACATGATCCAGCAAATATTAACCTTACCAGCAGCGCCCCAAGCCGATGCGGCTGATGCTTTAGGCGTTGCAGTATGTCATTTTCATACCTATCAGAGCCTGATCGCCATGGGCGGTAAAGCCAGTAGCAGAACATACGGAAGATACAGATGATTGGTCGTTTACGGGGTTTATTAGTAGAGAAACAAGCGCCGGAAGTCTTGCTCGATGTTAGCGGTGTGGGCTATGAATTACAGCTACCACTGACCAGTTTTTATGAGTTACCCGACTTAAACCAAGAAGCGGTGATTTACACCCATTTTGTGGTGCGTGAGGATGCGCAGCTCTTGTACGGTTTTGTCACCAAACAAGAACGTGCATTATTTCGTTTATTGATTAAAACCAATGGGGTGGGGCCGAAATTAGCATTAACGATTCTCTCAGGTATGACTGCCAGTGAGTTTGTTAAATGCGTTGAACACGATGATATTGCGACCTTAGTTAAGTTGCCGGGCGTCGGCAAGAAAACCGCCGAACGTTTATTAGTCGAGATGCGCGATAAACTGAAGAGCCTAATGGAAGCTTCACAAGGCTCTGAGCGTGAATTTGTCTTGCAATCAAACTACTCAGCTAAGCCACAGGTCAATTCAGCCGAAGAAGATGCCATCGCGGCATTATTGTCGTTAGGTTATAAACCCGCACAAGCGAGTAAGGCTGTCTCTGGGGTGTATCAAGAAGATATGGACTCAGAAACCTTGATCAAAGCCGCGTTAAAGTCGATGTTATAGCCTGTTAAGTGAGAAAAAAATGATAGAAGCCGATCGATTAATTCAGGCGCAACCTCAAGGTATTGAGGAACGTGATGAGCAGATAGACAGAGCGATGCGACCTAAGTTACTCGATGAGTATACAGGTCAAGATGATACCCGCGCGCAGCTTAAAGTGTTTATTGAAGCCGCGCAGAAACGCGGCGAAGCGCTGGATCACATGTTGATTTATGGCCCGCCAGGTCTGGGTAAAACCACCTTAGCCATGATTGTGGCTAATGAGATGGGGGTCAATATTAAGTCCACTTCAGGCCCAGTACTGGAAAAAGCAGGCGATTTAGCCGCGTTGTTAACCAACCTTGAAGAGGGCGATGTGCTGTTTATCGACGAGATCCATCGCCTCAGTCCTGTGGTGGAAGAGATCTTGTATCCGGCAATGGAAGATTATCAGCTCGATATCATGATCGGTGAGGGACCTGCGGCGCGATCGATTAAACTGGAGTTACCGCCCTTTACCTTGATCGGCGCAACCACACGAGCGGGCGCATTAACCTCGCCACTGCGCGCGCGTTTTGGTATCCCACTGCGTTTAGAGTTCTATAATGTTGCCGATCTCAGTAGCATTGTGACCCGCTCAGCTAAGGTACTCGGCTTACCAATTGAGGATGATGGCGCTCTTGAAGTGGCGCGTCGCGCTCGCGGTACACCGCGTATCGCCAACCGTTTATTGCGCCGGGTAAGGGATTACGCCGAGGTAAAACACGATGGCGAGATCACTAAATATGTAGCCGAAAGTGCACTGGATATGCTCGATGTCGATGTTGAAGGGTTCGATTATATGGATCGTAAACTGTTACTGGCGATCATCGATAAATTTATGGGGGGCCCCGTTGGCTTAGACAATTTAGCCGCTGCGATTGGTGAGGAGCGAGAGACTATCGAAGATGTACTCGAACCGTTTTTAATCCAACAAGGCTTTATACAACGCACCCCAAGAGGGCGTATTGCTACGCCACGTGCCTATCAACATTTCAATTTGATTAAGCCTGATTAACCGAATCTCAGACTTATCAGCTTTACTTAACGACAGCGCGATTCGTTTATATTAAATGGGCCGCGCTGCGTTTTTATGTGCGTTTGCTTGTGCTTTATCTAGCGCGAGTTGACAGCGTTATCATGCTTAGGTTGTAGCATTACTCGCTAATCTTGATCTACTGGCTATTCACTATTTGTGCATGAATGATCCCCACCACTTGGATTGTTAATTAATTAACAATCGATCGAAATTTCAGTCTGCAAAGCAATAATCCAACCTTCCCCCTCTAATTGTATCGCCTTTGTTAAATGCGATGCTTTTAGTTTGTAAATTAGACGAGTGCTTCTCGGCGTCAACATTAAATAGGGCAACAAATAGAGTAAATAGGTAAATAATGACAGTATTCTCTAACTAAAGGCTATTGATTAATGCGTTAACCGCCATGGTATTTGGCGCTCAATTTAAACATATACGCGATGGTAAGCATCACATTATTAATACCAAACCTGCTAATTGTTAATTAATTAACACTGTCTTTTTTAACGTCAGTTTAGGCGGGAAGCGTCATAATAACCGGTAAAGCGTGATTTGTGTCACATTTTTTGGTATTTACGTTGTTGCTTGTATGTATGTGATTCTTGGCTTTAAAAACGTGATCGGTAGCTATTTTATAAACAAAAAACCTCAAATCACGACATTAATCTATAGTTGCGCTTAATTAATGCGCTTAGTTGTTATCATTGTTGTCATGCTTATTAACTTCTCATTATCAATGGTTAAAAGTTATGGTTGTTGACGTGTGTTAAGTGACGAGACAGTATCAGGCCCAACGCTGAATAAATATTAATAGTTAACAGCGTGCAATAATAATGAAGGCAAGGGAGTTATCGTTACATGATAAGAACAAAATTAGCATCTGCAATTAAGTTGGGATTAATTGCTTCAGTCTCTACCAGTGGTTTTATTGCCTCAAGCAATGCCATTGCTGCAGAAGAAAGCGCATCGTTTGAGCGTATTGCCGTTACTGGTTCACGTATTCAACGTAAAGACATGGAAACGGCTTCTCCTGTTACCGTTATCGACGCGGCCTCAATTAAAGCAGAAGGTTTTACTTCGGTAGACCAGATGCTACAAGCACAAACGTCTATGGCGGGCGCCGCAGTGGGCTCTAGCACCAATAACGGTGCTGACGGTATCGCTCAGGTTGATCTTCGTGGTATGGGTTCACAGCGTACGCTAGTACTGCTAAATGGCCGCCGCATGGTTAACTCGGGTTCTGGTGCCGATAGTGCAGTGGATTTGAACTCTATCCCGGTCGCTATGATCGCCCGTGTTGAAATATTAAAAGATGGTGCTTCAGCAGTTTATGGCTCTGATGCTATTGCTGGTGTGGTGAACATCATCACTAAGAAAGATTTCGAAGGTTTCCAAATCGACCTAAACGGTGGTGCTACCGATAAAGGTGATGGTGAAAACGGCGATATCAGTGCGCTATACGGTTTCAACACAGATAAAGGTAATTACACCATTGGTGCTGCTTATTCTGACCGTCGTGGTGTGATCCAGTCTGATCGTGATTGGACTACGCCTGGCGCGAGTTCATTTTTGCCAAATGGTTCATTAGGCGGTTTGATCAAAGATGAAAATGGTAACTGGGTAGAGCGTGATTGGGGTTATGATTATACCCAAGATAGCTACTATCAAACGCCGAGTGAACGTTACAGCTTGTTTGCCAACATGACACAAGAGTTGAGCGACGATATTATCTTTAACGCTGACGTGTTATACACCAAGCGTAAGTCCAGCCAACAGTTGGCGCCGCAACCAGCCAATCTAATGCTAGATGTCTGTGTGCCGGGTCAAAACACGCTCGAGTGTATCGATATCGATGCCGATATGGCCAGTGCTGGTATTGTGGCCGATGATAAAGGCCTTGTTAATTATAGAAAACGTATGAATGACGTCGGTCCACGTATCTATAAGCAAGATACTGATACTTTGCGTGCGTCAATTGGTGTTGAAGGTGCACTGGATGTGCATACTGGCATGAACTGGGACTTGTCCTACACCTATGGTAAGAACAAGGCTAGCACATCGGTTGAAAACTCAATCAATGGCGCCTTGATGACTAATGCCATCTACGCCAATCAAGATGCATGGTTCACAGGGCAGCCTGTTACCGATGCCGATTTGCTTAATAGCGTAAGCTACAGCGAACAAGCAGATGGTGGTAACGAGCAGCATGTATTATCTGCAGGTCTAAACGGTGAATTGTTTGAGCTTGATGCAGGTGCTGTTGGCTTTGCCATCGGCGCAGAATATCGCAGCGAAAGTGGTTACTATAATCCAGACCCAATCGTAGTTGCGGGTGAAAGTACCTCAGCGCAGCAAGATCCTACCGATGGCGATTATAACGTTATCTCTGTCTATCAAGAGGTGAGCGTACCTTTCACTGAGAAGTTAACTGGTGAATTTGCACTGCGTTTTGACGAGTATTCGACTTTTGGTAATGCATCAACGTGGAAAATAGGCCTGACCTATGAAGCAACTGATGATTTAATGCTGCGCGCAGTGGCTGCAACCGGTTTCCGTGCACCAAGTGTAAGCGAATTATACGGCGGTAACTCAGGTTCGTACGATTATCTTGATGATCCTTGGGGCAATGCACTAGATCCTCAGATTTTGGTTAACCGTACATCAGATGAAAACTTACAGCCAGAAGAGTCTGACTCTTATACTGCCGGTTTAGTATATTCACCAAGCTATGTTGAAGGCATGTCGTTAACGCTTGATTACTGGCGCTTTAAAGTGGATAACGCGATTGCGCGTTTAGACACACAAGCTGGCCTTAAAGACTGTTTTGCTGGCGATCAGAGCGCATGCGAAACCTTTAACATCGGTCCGAATGGCGATCTAGATAACTTAACTAACTCGCTAACTAACGTGGGTACTCAAGACACAAGCGGTATAGACTTTAACCTAGCCTACAACTTTGAAGGTTTAGGATTAGATTGGGCGATTGTTAACGATACCACTTACTTGCTTAACTTCGAGCAAGACGGTATTGACTATACCGACACTATCGACGGTAACTTCGGTGCCTATGCAGAAGTGCGTAATAACTTCAGTATTAAGGCTGGTCAAGATAGTTGGAACCTAATGTACTTCAACCGTTATATCGGTGAAATGGAAGATTTAGCCGAAGGCAATAAAGTGGATGCGATTTTGTATCACAACTTGTCGGCAACTTACTTCCTAAACGACGCGTGGACCATGAGCGCTGGTGTGAAGAACTTGACCGATGAAGAGCCATCACGTGTGTCTAACGGCAGTGACGGCGGTACGGTACCTGAAGTCTATGACACGGTAGGTCGTCAGTACTTTGCTGGTGTGACGTTCAAGTTTTAATCGATAATTAGCTTGAGGTATTCAGCGATGCATTGCTGAGTATCAAGAGCTAAAATAAAAAGCGCCTTAGGGCTAATGCTGATCAGTTAAGCATATAAACGATCAGTTGACCGATCTTTAAAAGGCTTCAAAATCCAATATCAGAAATGATATTGGATTTTTTTATGTCTTTAGAACAAGCTTTCTGCACCGCTTTTGAATACCACCAAGAAGCCACAGCTTTTACCAATCTTAATCACTTATTGGATGAAAACATCATCCAGCAAGCCTTTGAAACTGCGGGGGGTCGCCACAGTAAGAAAACGTCGCTTACCCCTTGATGCAGTTATGTGGTCTGTCATTGGTATGAGTTTTTACCGACAACAGTCTGTATGGGAGCTTGCGACTCATATGGAGTTGATGCTACCAGGTAAAAAGAAGCTCATTGCCCCCAGTGCTCTTGTTCAAGGGCGCCAGAGGTTAGGTGTGCAGAGTATGAAAAATGCCTTTCAAATGATGGCAAAACATTACTATAGCAACACTCAATTTGAGACATGGTGTGGACTGAATTTATTAGCCGTTGATGGTGTAGTCTGGCGCACTCAAGACACCGCTGATAATCGTAATGCTTTTGGCTCACCATCAAATCAACATGGTGACACCTCATTTCCTCAGGTTCGTATGGTGTGTCATATGGAGCTCACTAGCCATCAACTGATAAATAGCGCGTTTGATGGTTATAAAACGAGTGAAATGAAGCTAGCAGAAGCGCTCATACAGTCAACTCCAGACCATAGTCTCACGATGTTCGATAAAGGTTTTTACTCCTTAAACTTGCTACATCAATGGCAACTAGGTGGTGAAGAGCGGCACTGGTTAATCCCTGCGAGAAAGGGGCTTCAGTACGAGGTTTTACACTCAAATGGCCGGTTAGATAAACAGGTGAAATTGGCAATAACCGCCCAAGCCAGACAACAAAACCCAGCGCTACCGACGCATATAGAAGCGAGGCTGGTGACAAAATCAATAAAAGGTAAGACGCATCAGGTATTAACCTCAATGGTCGACCCATTACGCTTTCCAAGTGCTGACATCGTTGAGTTATATAATCATCGATGGGAAATAGAGCTTGGCTACAGAGAGATGAAACAAACCCTACTAAACAGCGAGTATACGCTAAGAAGTAAAAAATCAGAGATGGTAGAACAGGAACTTTGGGGCTTACTACTTGGCTACAACCTGATGCGTCAAGCAATGACTGAGGCCGCATCAAGAAAAGGAATATGGGCCAATCGCCTCAGCTTCAGTAATTGTGCGAGTACGATACTAAGTTACCTAGCAAGATTACCACTGATGAGCCCAGGAAATTTACCCAAACATTACGAGCAACTGATAGAAATGCTAGGTAACTTCGAGCTACCAACGAAACGAGAAGATAGGGTGTACCCAAGGGCTATAAAGTCAAAACCAAGCAAATATCCCCATAAAAAGAAAAATGCCAATCAGCTTAACTGACTGGCATTAGCCTTAGGGCGCTTTTTTTATGCTTAACTTGCTGCTTTAACATAGCTGACTTGGCGATAGCCGTTAGCGTCAGAAAACGTTATTTAAGTCAGCTAACGTTTTAGCCTAGGCCTTGTTGCGCCGAGTTAAGTTGAATAAATTCAATTTTATAGCCGTCTGGATCTTCAACGAAGGCAATTTCAGTACTACCACCGGCAACAGGGCCGGGTTGACGGGTCACTTTACCTCCGGCAGCTTCAATTGCAGCACAGCGACTGTAGATATCGGCTTCGCCAATGGCAAGGTGGCCAAACCCTGTGCCTAGATCATAGCTATCGGTATCCCAGTTATAGGTCAACTCTACCACTGCGGCACCTGTGCTTTCGTCGTCAAATCCGACAAAGGCGAGGGTATAACGGTATTCTGGGTTTTCAGATTGTCTAAGCAGTTTCATGCCAAGGATTTCAGTATAAAAATGGATGCTGCGTTCGAGATTGCCAACTCTAAGCATAGTGTGAAGAAGTTGTGCCATGAAGACCTCTTATTCTGGTTTAAGATGGCGGCCATTATACCCCTAATTAAGGTCAGTGGTCATCTCTGCCTAAAAGGTCGCTAAAGTCTTTTAAACATAGGATTAGGCTCAATAATAGTGGCCTACTACTCACCACCTGAATCAGTAGCCAATCACTTTAATAGTAACTGTGGCATTACTAAAGCATGACTAGAAAGGTGCACAGGCCTCCTGTCATATTGCCACTATAGCGCCTATGACTGAGGTCACAGAATTCAGTAAATACTTTGGTGCAAATCTGCTTTAGCCGCATAATGACTTAACGTACTTAAAGGAGTTTAATCATGTCTAGCGAATTAAAAATGGCCTTAGGCTTAGCTGTTACTATCGCTTTGGTGCTATCAATATTTTTTGTATCGATGTTCTAATCACTGTTGCTATTTGATAACTGGCGAGTCGTTTTGATGAGCAGCTTTTAAGTCAAGGCCCGAGCGCTTATGTTGAATAAGCTAAGCGACATAGGTGACGCCGCTGAACAAGCCAAAGAGCCACTGTGTGGTAAAAATGCACTGTCTCTTAGTTTGATGAGGTTATCGATATCTAAAAAAAAGCCGCATTAGCGGCTTTTTTGTTGGCAGATAGCTTGAGTCAGCTTGGGCATAAAAGCCACTTGCGATATGGCTGGGTCAGTCTTCGTCAGGGTAGACTTTGTCTTTAAACTCGCACAACTCTTCAATAATACAGCTGCCACAGCGAGGTTTACGGGCCAAGCAGGTGTAGCGACCTTGTAAGATGAACCAATGATGTACATCGACCTTAAATTCAGCTGGTACGACTTTTAACATCTTCTGCTCAACCTGATCGACATTTTTCCCCATGGCAAATTTAGTGCGATTGGCAACGCGAAAGATGTGAGTATCCACCGCAATGGTCGGCCAGCCAAAAGCGGTATTAAGTACCACATTAGCGGTTTTTCTGCCCACACCAGGTAAGGCTTCGAGGGCTTCTCTGTTCTCGGGCACTTCACCTGCATATTTTTCAACTAATATCTGGCAGGCTTTGATGACGTTAATGGCCTTATTATTATATAAGCCTATGGTTTTAATATACTGTTTTAAACCATCAACCCCTAAGTCTAAAATGGCTTGGGCGGTATTTGCCACAGGAAACAATTTATCAGTGGCCTTGTTAACACTCACATCAGTTGCTTGGGCCGACAAGGTGACGGCAACCAAAAGCTCAAACGGTGATGCAAAGTTAAGCTCTGTCTCCGGCTTAGGGTTATTGCTGCGCAGGATCTCTAATATTTGGCGGCGTTTTTCGTTATTCATCGATTAACTTACCTTGGTAATTCTAACTCTGGTCACGGCTTGCTCTGGCTCTGGAGCTGGGCGATGTGCGGCAATCTTGTCATCGATGATATTTTTGGCAGCAATTAAAAAGCCCATGGCGATAAATGCCCCCGGTGGTAGCATGGCGAGCAAGAAATTGGTGTCTACTTGCCAGAAATGGATGGTCAGATCGGCCGCCCACTCTCCAAGCAGCAGATTAGCGCCATCAAAAAGGGTGCCTTGGCCTAAAATTTCACGGCACGCCCCTAACATCATCAAGACTAAGGTAAAGCCTAGGCCCATCATTAAACCATCGAAAGCGGCTTTGCTGACGGTATTACGCGACGCAAAGGCTTCGGCACGACCGATGATCACGCAGTTAGTCACAATCAGTGGCAAAAAGATCCCCAGTGACAGATATAAACCGTAGGCGTAAGCGTTGATCAGCAGTTGCACGCAGGTCACGAGCGCCGCGATAATCATCACAAATACCGGAATACGGATCTCTTTAGGGACGAAGTCTCTCACTAGCGATACTAAGATGTTGGAGCCAACCAATACGACTAAGGTCGCTAAACCCAGCCCGATGGCGTTTGTTAGGGTAGCGGTTACGGCCAGCAATGGGCATAAGCCCAATAATTGCACCAGTCCTGGATTGTTTTTCCATAAGCCTTGCCAGGCAATATCGCGATAATTACTCATAGGAAACCTCACAATTAGCTGGGCGGTTAAGCAGTTGTGCTTGGTTAGCATTAAAATACTGCAGGGTACGTTTTACCGCGCCGACATAGGCTCTGGGGGTGATTGTTGCGCCAGTAAATTGGTCAAATTGTCCGCCGTCTTTTTTAACGGCCCACAGCTTATCATTGTCATCGTTCAGCTGCTGCTGATTAAACAGGTAGACCCAATCTGATTTACGCAACTCAATTTTATCACCCAGCCCAGGAGTTTCATTATGGGCTAGGGTGCGCACGCCGAGCACCTTACCTTGCACATCTATGGCGACAATCAATTTGATTTGGCCATTATAACCATCCGGTGCGACGGTCTCGATGGCGATGGCCACAGGTGTACCTTGTTGGCTGGCGATATAAGCGGGTAAAGGTTCATCCACGCCAAGCGCGGCAGCGTCATGGATTAAAATACAATGTTCAATTAAGGCGTTGTCATGTATCTCATCGGGAATGATCTGATGCAGAGTACGCATTAATTGCAGATCTTGTTGCTGCTTAATACGATCGGCAGTAAACAGATTAACCATGGCAACTAAGGCGGTGCACAGCAGTGCAAATAACCCCAATAAACTGCCATTTTTAACAATAGAACGTTTCAATTTACTCTCCTGAGCATGACTTAACGGCTTGCTCGATGGCCATAGGCGCGAGGCTTCACATAATAGTCGATAAACGGCGCACACAGATTGGCTAACAATACAGCAAAGGCGAATGCATCAGGATACCCCCCAAAGCTGCGAATGCTGTAAACCAATACCCCGATTAATGCACCAAATAGTAAGCGCCCTTTAACGCTGGTTGCCGCAGTAACCGGATCGGTGGCGATAAAAAAGGCTGCAATCATGGTCGCGCCAGAAAATAGATGCAGTAATGGGCCCGTATGAGTGTCGGGGCTTAATAGATAGCCGATACTGGCGCAGACAAATAAGCTGCCGATAATAGCGCCGCTAATATGCCAGCGGATCAGCTTAAGTTTAAGCATACATAAACCGCCAAACAGATAGGCGACATTAATCCATACCCAGCCAATGCCAAAGCCGTTTTCAAAGGTAGGCTTTTCCAGTGCCTCATTGATGGTCAGTCCCGTTGAAAGCGAGGTTTTAATCGCATCGAGCGGGGTCGCCATACTCATGCCGTCAAAACCGGCGCGATAGGCTAATACTTCTGCAGGGCTTATCCCTTGAAAAATAATCTGCAAGCTTGCCAATAAGCTGACATCGTTGAGCGCTGCGCCTGCTGGCGCCACCCAGGTAGTCATCTGTAAGGGAAAGGAGATCAGCAGCATGACATAAGCTGCCATCGCCGGATTAAAGATATTGTTACCTAAGCCACCATAGAGGTGTTTAACCACTAAAATGGCAAATATCACACCAATGACACTAATCCACCAAGGGGCAAGCGCAGGAATGGCCACGCCGACCAATAACCCCGTAAGTGCGGCGCTATTATCACTTAATGTTGGCCAAACTGGGCGCTTACGTAACGATAAAACCGCCGCTTCAGTGGCCATCGCAACGGCGATAGACAGTAGCACTTGGATAATCGCGCCCCAGCCGAAGAAGTAACATTGAGCCAGCACACCGGGTAGTGCACAGGCCATGACCTTGAGCATTAATGTGCTGGTTTGTGCACTCGTATTTATATGGGGCGAAGATGCCATCTTAAAAGCCATGATTAATCCTCGTGCTCATCATCTTGAGCTGCACTAGCGGCCTTGACCAGTTTTTTGGCCTTTGCTTTTGCCACTGCGGCGGCAATACGTTGTTGCTTAATCTCTGCTGCCGATAGCTCAATACTATTAGCATCAATACTATCAGCGGCTTTATCTTGCTGGTCAGCTTCACTTGTACCACTTACTGGCGTTGATGATGGGGCCTCGCTGCTTTGCGCCAGCTGGGCAACTTTTTTTGCCTTGGCTTTAGTGATCGCGGCAGCGATTTTGGCCTTTTTGGCCTCAGCCTCACTTACTGGCGCCGCTGATGGAGCGACGCTGGTGTCTGCATCATTGGTGTTAGCTTGCTCATTTTTATCGCTGCTTTGCGCCAGCTGGGCAGCTTTTTTTGCCTTGGCTTTAGCGACCGCCGCAGCGATTTTGGCCTTCTTGGCCTCGGCCTCACTCAATGGCGCCGCTGATGGAGCGTTGTTGACATTTACATCGTTTGGCTCAGCTTGTTGATGCGCATCGCTGCTTTGCGCCAGTTGAGCGGCCTTTTTTGCTTTGGCGCGGGCAATAGCGGCGGCTACTTTATCTTGGGTCGCCGTGTTGCTTGCATTTGCACTGCCCTCAGTGTTGGATGTGGGCGCAGCTGTAGTGGCAGTTTCAGCCGCCTTTTTGGCTTTTATCCGTGCCATTGCCGCGGCGACGGCATCTTTATCTGTGCCAGACATGGCGGCTTTACGTTTTTGTGCCGCTTGTTTGGCTTTTTCTTCACGGGCGCGTTTTTCTTGTTCTAAGCGCAGCATACGCGAATCGAAACGCTGTTTGGCCAGCTCTGCTTGTTTCTTCTCTTCGGCTTCAACTCGCAGTGCCGATTTAGCGACCCGGTAATATTCCACCAAGGGAATGTCACTTGGGCAGACATAACTGCAGCAACCACATTCGATGCAATCTCTAAGGTTATAGCTGGCCGCTTTATCGTATTCTTCGGCTTTGGCATGCCAAAACAGCTGCTGGGGTAACAAACCCGCAGGGCAGGCTTGGGCACACTCGCCGCAGCGAATGCATGGCATCTCTGGAGCCGGCGGAGCGATTTCATTGCTATCGGGGGCCAGTATACAGTTTGTGCCTTTAAGCAGTGGCGCTTGTCGATTGGGCAACATGTAACCCATCATCGGGCCGCCAATAATAATCGGGGAGTGATCATCCCCCTTAAATTGAGCGCAATGTAATAGGTGTTCGATGGGCGTGCCAATTGGCACCCAATAATTACCCGGTTGGCCGATATTATTACCCGTTAAGGTAACCACTCGCTCTATCAGCGGCGCGTTACAATAGACGGCTTGCTCAATGCTAAAGGCGGTGCCGACATTTTGCACCAAAATCCCTAAGTTGGCTGGAATGGCACCCGATGGCACCTCTTGACCGGTAATGATTTGGATCAGTTGTTTTTCACCGCCAGAAGGATATACCGTGGGTATGGCGGTGACCCGCGCGCACTGGGCTGGTAAGTCGCTGTTGTTGAGGGCATGTGTCATCTGCTCAATGGCTTGAGGTTTGTTGTCCTCGATGGCGATGACGATACGTTTGGGGCTTAGTAACTGATGAATAATCTCAATGCCGCGGACAATCTCGGTGCTATGTTCGCGCATCAAACGATCATCGGAGGTGATGTAGGGTTCACATTCGACACCATTGATGATCAATAGCTCAATATCACTGACCGGTTTTAATTTGATGTGGGTTGGAAACGCCGCGCCGCCAAGTCCGGCAACGCCTGCCCGTTGGACTCTGGTGAGAATCTCATCACTGGCCATCGCTTTAACGTCATCTTGGCTTAATGGCGCATGGATAGCAGGAAAAAGCCGCTGCTGATGATCGTTATCTATGATACAGCACAACACAGGCAAGCCCGAGGCGTGGTTGCTTGGGCGCGTTTCGATAGCCGCAATCTGGCCCGATACTGGTGCGTGTACAGGCAGATGACGAAAGCTGTCTCCCTGGGTGAGCCGTTGCCCTTGGGCCACCGTATCGCCGACGCCAACCGCCAAGGTGCAGCTTTCGCCCACCTGAGGGATCGGGATGATATATTGCTCAGCCAAAGGTAAACTGGCGATATTAGCTTGATTTGATAAGGTTTTAAACTCAGGCGGGTGAATTCCTCCCGCCACGCGCCACAGTGTTCCTTTATCAATTTGTTCAAATAAAGTTAACACTTGGCTTCCTCGCTAATGGTGGTGACGGGAATGGCGTTAAGTTTCCAATTCCAATTTTGAATGCTTGGGGTCACGGGCAACATGTCGATGCAGTCGACGGGGCAAGGTTCAACGCACAGATCGCAGCCAGTGCAGTAATCTGCAATGACTGTGTGCATCTGCTTGCCGGTACCTAAAATGGCATCGACAGGACAGGCCTGAATACATTTAGTGCAACCAATACACTCTTCTTCGCGAATGTAGGCCACTTTTTTGATTTGGGTTTCGGCGGTGGCGGTCAAGGGTTCAGGTTCTACGCCCATTAACTCGGCCAGCTTTTCCATGGTGGCAGTACCACCAGGTGGGCATTTGTTAATTTTTTCGCCATTGGCAATGGCTTCGGCGTAGGGGCGACAACCAGGGTAGCCACATTGGCCACATTGAGTTTGTGGTAATAAGGCTTCGGCTTGCTCGACCACGGGGTTGCCTTCGACCTTAAATTTTTCGGCGGCAAATCCTAGTAGTGCGCCAAAAAATAGCGCGAGTAATCCTAATAATATAATGGCGATGACGATCTCAAACATGGTTAATTTACCAAACCTGTAAAGCCCATAAAGGCCAGCGACATTAAACCGGCGGTGATCATGGCGATTGCGCCACCTCTAAAGGGGGATGGCACATCTGCAGCGGCAAGGCGCTCACGCATGGCGGAGAAGAGAATAAGTACCAGGGAGAAGCCTGCAGCGGCGCCAAAGCCGTAAATTGCAGACTCGATGAAATCATGGTGTTCATTAACGTTGAGCAGTGCCACCCCTAAAACGGCGCAGTTAGTGGTGATCAGCGGCAGGTAGATCCCCAGTGCGCGATGCAGAGATGCACTGGTTTTTTGGATTAACATTTCGGTGAACTGCACCACGACGGCAATCACCAAAATGAAGGCCATGGTCCGCAGGTAGCCTAATTCAAAAGGCTGTAATAAGTAGTTGTCGACCAGATAACTCAAAATGGAGGCAAGCGTAAGCACAAAGGTGGTCGCCATCGACATACCTATTGCGGACTCTAGTTTGCTGGAGACGCCCATAAAGGGACATAATCCGAGAAATTTAACTAAAACAAAGTTGTTGACCAGCACAGTGCCGACCAAAAGCAGGAGATATTCGCTCATCTCAATCGGTTATCTATATCTAATTTAACGGCTATTATCGACCTTTCGGCATCGATAAACAACACATAGAATGCAGGGATTATTTCATTTACGGTTTAACTGGCTGAGGATTGTTCATCTCGCAGTGTAATGGGATGGGGCTTAGCGATGTAATAGCCTTGCAATCCATCAACAAGTAAGTGTTCTAATAGCAGCTTTTGTTCTTGGCGTTCGATGCTTGAAGCAATAACGCTAATGGACTGTTTACGCGCCACATCGACGATCATTTTAACAAAGAAGCGATTATGGTCAGATTCAATATCTTGGGTGTAGCTACCGTCGAGCTTAATAAAATCTGGGCGTACTTCTTTAAAAAATTTAAAGGAGGTGAATCCCATACCAAAATGTTCTACTGAGACGCGAGCCCCGACACCGTGCATCTCTCTAACAAATTTGTGTGCCAGATTGATATTGGCTTGCATTCCCGCTTCATTGACCTCTAATACGATTCGACTGGCAATTTGACGCTGATGCACAAAAAGCGCTTTAAGCCAGGCAATAAAGGCGGGTTGTGTTATTGAGTTTGAACTGATGTTGATCCCAAAGGCGCCTTCTAAGTTAGGGTTGTCGATAAGTACTTTGAAGGTGCTGAGAATAATCATTTTATCTAAATCAACATTGAGCCCATGGCGCTCAGCCATAGCAATCACAGTGCCTGTGGGTAAAAACTTACCTTGGCTGCTGTAAAATCGGGCTAAAAGTTCTCGATAAATTTTATCGGCGCCGCGGCAAGGCTGAATATCTTGTGCATGAAATTTAAGGGCACGACGTTTGATGATATCGTTAATGGCCACTTTCCATTTTGAATCCCCAAATAACTCATCTCCGTTGAGTTTTTCGTGAATATGGACACTATTGGGGCCCATGGTTTGGGCAATGCTAACTGCGGCATCGCCAAGGTAAATAAGTGACAAGGCTTGATTGCCTTGCTGGTAAGGGACTAAGCCGGTATAAGCGACAGATTCAGCATCGATAGTCTGTTGAAATAGGTCAAAATTAGCCTTTAAATTATGCAGTAAAGGCTGGGCATCTTTAAGTGTCATATCGGGGATAAATAGCGCAAAGTCAGCGCTCGAAATGCGAAAACATTCTGCATAAGCAAAGTCTTGTATACTTTTTCGTATACAGGCAGCCACTCCTGCTAAATAATTATCACCGGCTTCGCGACCTTGTGATTGATTTATTTGGCCAAGCTCAGTGGCTTTAATTATTGCCATGGCTCCGAATTGCTTTCCAGGTTGGGCCAAACCGTCGAGCTTTTGGGTGAATTTAGCCCGGGTGCTAAATAATGTTATTGGATCTTGATAGGCTTCTTTGTTGAGTTTGTCATTATGTTGTTGCATCTCATCAAATGCGCGGTTAAGTGAAGTACGGCATCTCTCTAATGCTTGTCCCAGTGGGGCTAGTTCGCCGCGAAAGTAAGAGTGGGCTAATGCGTCAAATTTAAGTTCAGACAAGTTTGCAATATAGGCACTGGCATAACGGATCGCTCGACTGAGGCGCATCATCAACATACTAAACAGCAAACTAATAACTAGATAAGTTAGCCAAATGACAGTTAACGCCTGAAGAAAACGCTGTTTTGCTGAGTTGGTGATATGACGGTTATCTAACTTGACTTGCAATCTGCCCTGGGACAAGGATCGTGTGTCGTTAAGTTCTTGGTTAAAGAGCGCACCAATAATGTCATTATTTACAGGATGTAACTGACCGCTGGTGTAGCTAAGGGCTCCATCTAATTGGTGAATATATTGAAAAAATTGAAAATGATGCTCGGGACTTAAGAGAGCATAGAGGGCATGACCGTCACGAGGCAGTGAGGTCTGCCATAGTGGATTTTGCACATAGTCTTGTAATGATTGAGCGGCCATAGCCGATGCGCGTTGCTGTTCATGCTGATAACTAAAAAAGGAGATAATGCCGAATACTGTCAGCAAAATAAGGTGAAATGTTTTAGTAACGCCCATAAACAGTGAGTCCAGAATCTCTAGCGAATTAAATTGATCCCAATTGATTGACTGCTAGTCTAACTGATTATTTATTAAAGCGGAATGTTATTGTAGAAGGAGGGTATAACTAAAGAAATGGCTCCCCAGACTGGACTCGAACCAGTGACATACGGATTAACAGTCCGCCGTTCTACCAACTGAACTACAGGGGAATCGATATTTCATATTACTACGTTAATTAAGTGGCTCCCCAGACTGGACTCGAACCAGTGACATACGGATTAACAGTCCGCCGTTCTACCAACTGAACTACAGGGGAATCGATACTTAATTTTTAGTGTTTGATTTAAAAGTTTGGCTCCCCAGACTGGACTCGAACCAGTGACATACGGATTAACAGTCCGCCGTTCTACCAACTGAACTACAGGGGAAACGCTTTAACTTTTTCAATGCTAATTTACACTAACATTGTATCTTACACTGTTTGTACTGCGTTGGCTCCCCAGACTGGACTCGAACCAGTGACATACGGATTAACAGTCCGCCGTTCTACCAACTGAACTACAGGGGAAACGCATTATACTTATCTACTACATCTTATTGCTTTGGCTCCCCAGACTGGACTCGAACCAGTGACATACGGATTAACAGTCCGCCGTTCTACCAACTGAACTACAGGGGAAACGTATAAAGCAACTCGTCGTTGAAGACGGAGCGCATATTAAATCGCTCTTAGACATGAGTCAACTCATGGTGAGAAAAAAAAGAGTAATTATGTGGTTAAGTGCTCATCTAATGCCCATCATGCTGGCTTAGTGTGCACTTTGGTTATCTTGTCGACATTATTATTGGCACTACGCTTAAAGTAATAAGGTAAGCAGTTGTTCGATATCACAATAGCCTTAATAGTGATTGGGCTATTTGGGTTAACTTCGTCAAATGTAGTAAAATTACATAGATTTACCTCTCAACTTATAATCAGTCCATCTAAGGCAAAGCCGCGATGGCACTGAGGTTGTAAGAGTTATCCACTAAATCTGTGGATAAACCTGTGGGTTAGCCAAAAAATAGGCCTTCAAACCCTTGTAGATTGCGGATTGTACTTAAAATGACTAAATTTAATTGTTTTTTTATTATTTGTTTAATATCAAATGTTTAATAAAATCAATAGCCATAATCAAGATCTTTTCTGGCCGTTGTAAATATGTAATAAATTTGATGGAGTCTCTTGTGTATTAATGTCGCTACAGTGTTGGGCTTGACGCGAGTTAATGGCACTAATGCCATATTATTAACCTTGTATTAAAGTTTCATCTAGCTCGCGGGTGTGGCAATTTATCACTTAACCCCATCGGACTGTTCTTCATCTATATCGTTTGGCTAAATCCTCCTAACGCGATTGGCTAAAGTCACTCGGTCGATTAAGATGGTCTGCTGAACTAGTTAGGAGTGTCCCATTGAGTGAATCATCGTTTCAACTTGTCTCCCATTACCAGCCCGCCGGCGATCAACCTACCGCAATAAAGAAGTTGGTTGACGGCATTGAGTCAGGCCTAGCGTGCCAGACATTGCTTGGGGTGACAGGATCTGGCAAAACCTTCACCGTTGCTAATGTCATACAGCAGTTACAGCGTCCGACCATTATCATGGCACCCAATAAGACCTTGGCGGCGCAACTGTATGGCGAGATGAAAGAGTTTTTTCCTCATAATGCCGTTGAATACTTTGTTTCTTACTACGATTACTACCAACCTGAAGCCTATGTACCATCGACCAATACCTTTATCGAAAAGGATGCGTCGGTGAATGCCCATATTGAACAGATGCGCTTATCGGCAACCAAAGCACTGTTGGAGCGTAAAGATGTGGTATTGATCGCCTCGGTATCGGCTATTTATGGTCTGGGGGATCCTGATTCTTACCTGAAAATGTTGTTGCATCTGCGTCAGGGCGACTTAATGGGGCAGCGCGAGATATTGCAGCGCTTAAGTGAATTACAATATACCCGTAATGACATAGAGTTGCAGCGCGGCACGTTTAGGGTCAGAGGAGAGGTGATCGATATTTTCCCGGCTGATTCGGAGCGAGATGCGATCCGCGTTGAACTGTTTGACGATGAAATCGACAGACTTAGCCTATTTGACCCATTAACGGGGCATATCTTACAGCGTATAGCTAGAACCACGGTTTATCCCAAGACCCACTATGTGACGCCACGGGAGAAAATTATTGCCGCGACCGAAGAGATCAAGGCTGAGCTTCGTCTGCGTAAACAGTACCTATTGGATAATAATAAGCTTATTGAAGCTCAGCGGATCTCCGAGCGCGTGCAGTATGATATCGAAATGATGACCGAACTGGGCTATTGCTCGGGGATCGAGAACTACTCGCGTTACTTATCAGGTCGCCGCCCAGGAGAGGGGCCACCGACCTTGCTGGATTATCTGCCCGCTGACGGTTTACTGATCATCGATGAATCTCATGTGACCATACCGCAAATTGGCGCCATGTATAAAGGTGACCGCTCGCGTAAAATGAATCTAGTGGAATACGGTTTCCGCTTGCCGTCGGCGTTAGATAATCGCCCGCTCAAATTTGAAGAGTTTGAAGCCTTAATGCCTCAAAGCGTGTTTGTTTCAGCCACGCCTGCGCAATATGAGATCGACAAGAGTGATGGCGAAATCGCCGAGCAGGTTGTGCGCCCAACAGGGCTACTGGATCCCGAGATTGAAGTGCGTCCGGTTGGAATACAGGTCGATGACCTATTATCAGAGATTGGTAAACGGGTTGCGGTGAACGAGCGGGTATTGGTGACTACGCTGACTAAGCGCATGTCAGAAGATCTTACCGAGTACTTAGATGAACATGGAGTGAAGGTGCGCTACTTACACTCAGATATTGATACGGTAGAGCGGGTGGAGATCATTCGCGATCTACGTAAAGGGGTGTTCGATGTGCTTGTTGGGATTAACCTGCTACGTGAAGGACTCGATATGCCAGAAGTCTCCTTAGTCTGTATTTTAGATGCAGACAAAGAAGGCTTCTTACGTTCTGAGCGCTCGCTGATTCAGACCATAGGCCGCGCAGCGCGTAACGTAAACGGCAAGGTGATCCTTTATGGTGATAAGATCACTAAATCGATGGCTAAGGCGATTGATGAGACCGAAAGGCGGCGAGAAAAACAGCGTCAATATAACTTGGAACATGGCATTACCCCTAAAGGGTTGTCAAAGCGGATCACCGATGTGATGGATATCGGCGGCAACGAGCATACCGCAAGGGTGCTACCTTCCTATCATAAAGTGGCCGAACCTAAAGGGGATTATGTTGCTGCAGATGCCGCGACCCTGAGCCATCAAATTGATGAGTTGGAAAAACGCATGCATCAACATGCGCGCGATCTTGAGTTTGAACAAGCCGCGGCGCTACGTGATCAAGTCCATGCGTTAAGAGAGGCTTTAATAAAAGCCTAAATCTAATGAGCGTTGAGTCGTTAATGAGATAAAAGTAGAGTGGATAAATCCCCCCACATCCGTTAGCGGAAGGATGTAGGGGTGATGACTTATTTATTTGTCAGTTTATTTGGACCAGCGCCGAATAAGCTTATAGCCAATAAACACTAATATGCCCGTGAACACTCCGATTAAATGCGATTCGGTGGCAACGCGGGCATCGATCAGTTGGGTGATCTGCTTACTCGCCCCATAGATTTGTTCGTAAGCGACTTTAGCGCACACACCGACTAACAAGAGATAACCTGAGCGTATACCGCGTTGGATATCTTTTAGGGCACCATAGGTCACTAAGCCATGTAACATACCGCTAAGCCCTACATAACCGAGTAAAGTGGGAAACCCCCAGTAAAGCCCTACCCCCTGTAATAAGCACAACAGGACAAACAGCAGGCTAAAGTTTGCTGCGCGGTAATGCATCTCATGTAAAAACGCCAATACCCATAATCCGCCGAGATTCATCGCCAAATGCCAAGCATTGGTATGCAGCAAGTTGCCTGTCAATAAGCGCCACCATTCACCTTGGGTAATGGCCGCTTTACGATAGGCGAGGCTACTATCGAACGGGGCAAAATAGAGCGCGATACAGACAATGCTTATGAGTAGCACTAGCCCATAGGGTTTCGAACTTGATTTTAATGAACTTAGCATTGGCGGTTAAGCTCAGCCATGACTCTTGTCTTATTGTCTAAATAGTCTTGTAGCCCTTGGCTACGCAATAGACAGGCAGGGCAAGTACCACAACCATCACCTATGATGCCGTTGTAGCAGGTGAGGGTGCTATCGCGAATAAGCGCTAGGCTGTGGTATTTATCGGCCAGCGCCCAAGTTTGTGCCTTATTAAGCCACATTAATGGCGTTTCAATGGTCAAGTTGCGATCCATGCCTTGCTCTAAGGCCGATTGCATCGCCTTAACAAATTGATCTCGGCAGTCAGGATAGCCCGAAAAGTCAGTTTCACACACCCCAGTGATCACTGTATCAGCCCCCAGTTGGTAGGCATAAATCCCCGCCAAAGTGAGGAATAAAATATTTCTGCCCGGCACAAAGGTATTGGGTAATCCATTGGCCATTAGCTCGTTAGATACTTCAATGGCATCACGAGTTAATGCTGAAATTGCCAGCTCATTCAATACCGTTACATCGAGAACTTTATGGCTGATAACGCCAAGCTGCTCACCGAGTTGCTTGGCAACGTCGATCTCTTGTCGATGTCGTTGTCCATAATCAAAGGTGATAGCGTGAACTTCATCGTATTGGTTTAACGCCTGTATTAGACAGGTTGTGGAGTCTTGGCCACCACTGAACACTACAACTGCTTTAGACATGAAGGTTTATCGTTAACAAAATTTGGCGTTAGTTTAACTGACGCTGCAACGCTTGCAAAATGTCTTGTTGAGCGCAAAGCCGTTTGGAAGAGGATTTAAGCCACTTGCGAGATAAATAATCGCGTTATACTTGCCAGTGGGCGCTAAATCTTCTATAAAAGCGGCCCCATAGCGATGAGGTTAACCATGAAGTACCCGGTCAACGAAGTATTTGAAACTATTCAGGGGGAAGGTGTTTATACCGGCGTTCCCGCGATTTTTGTTCGCTTACAAGGCTGCCCAGTAGGCTGCGCCTGGTGTGATACCAAACACACATGGGAGACACTGGCTGAAAACCGCGTCGCCCCTGAGCTAGTCATCCAAGTCGATGGTGAAATTGGCCGCTGGGCAGAGCTAGATGCAGCGCAACTTTTGGTGCAATGGCAACGCAAAGGTTTTACTGCTAAACATGTGGTGATCACGGGCGGTGAGCCTTGTATTTACGATTTACGTCCATTGACACAAGCGTTATCGGAGCAAGGGTATCAATGCCAGATTGAAACCAGTGGTACCTTTGACGTGCAGTGCGATCCACGTAGCTGGGTTACCGTGTCGCCGAAAGTCAATATGAAGGGCGGTTATAAGGTGCTGGAGCAGGCATTACAACGCGCCGATGAGATAAAGCATCCGGTCGCCAAACAGAGCCATATTGATGAACTCGATGAGCTATTGACGAATATCGATACCTTGGGCAAAACCATCTGCTTACAGCCGATAAGTCAAAAGCCAAGGGCAACGCAGTTAGCCATGCAAGTCTGTATCGCGCGTAATTGGCGTTTATCGATACAGACTCATAAGTATCTCAATATCGACTAATCAAGCTTACCGGTTTGATTAAATTGTTCCAGTAGGGTCTGGTAGTGAGTGATATCACCTATGTTCTCACTCACCCACAGCCTATCGTAATAGGTATCTAAGTACCGCTCGCCTGAATCACACAACAAGGTGACGATAGAGCCCTGCTGGCCTTGACTATGCATATCACAAGCCAGTTGCAGTGCGCCAAACAGATTGGTACCCGTCGAGGGCCCGGCTTTTCTGCCAATGAGCTGTTCTAGCCAATAAATCGTAGCGATAGAGGCGGCGTCTGCAACTTTAACCATCTTATCCACCACGCCAGGAATAAATGACGGCTCTGCGCGTGGGCGACCTATACCTTCAATTTTGCTGCCCTGTGTGCAGGTGACACTGGCGTCGCCACTGATAAAATAATCATAAAATACGGAGTGTTCCGGGTCGACCACACACAGTTGTGTTTGTTCTCTTTGGTAACGAATATAGCGGCCGATCGTCGCCGAGGTGCCACCCGTGCCTGGGCTCATGACAATCCAACGAGGAACCGGGTGGGGCTCACATTTCATCTGCTCAAATATGGAATTGGCGATATTATTATTGCCACGCCAATCGGTAGCCCGTTCTGCATAGGTAAATTGATCCATATAATGGCCCGATAACTCATCGGCCAAACGTTGAGATTCGGCGTAGATCTCGCTGGAGTGTTCGACAAAATGACATTGGCCGCCATAGGCTGTGATCTGTTGGATCTTTCTTTTGGCGGTACTCTTAGGCATGACGGCAATAAAGGGTAAGCCGAGTAATCGTGCAAAATAGGCTTCAGAAACCGCAGTACTGCCTGATGACGACTCTATGATGGGCGTATTTTGCTTGATCCAGCCATTACATAAAGCATAGAGAAAGAGCGAACGCGCCAGGCGATGTTTAAGGCTGCCTGTGGGATGAGTACTTTCATCTTTTAAATAGATATCGACCCCTTGAAGCGAGGGAATATCTAAATGAATGAGATGCGTGTCTGCACTACGCTGATAATCGGCTTCAATTTTTGCGATTGCTTGGTTAACCCACGAGCGTTCCATTCGTTCTCCAATATGATTGACCTCTCTAGAAGAGGGATTGCATGCCATTCTTATATAGCTTTTGGTTATAAATTATAACGATGTTTCGTGAGCCGATACAGAGACAAGATTATCCATTTCGATTTATATCGTAACTTAAGCGTAGTGAAAAACTGACAGTTATAAATCACAGGCCGATATTATTCGAGGGTATCACCATCTTAGCGCTTTAATGGCTAGTGATAATTAATGTGTATAGTTTTTATCAGTCAGGTTTTAAGAAGGTGCTTAGTAACTGCTCAATTGCTGTTGAGTGGGATAATACCTGAGCGGCCTAAGATAGCTGGACTATCCAATTACTGATGTTCTTAACATCAATGTTAAAATTAGATTGGAGTTTAATAATCGTGAGGAGTAAATAAAGCTGATTTTAAATTGGATGAGATTGTATATCGCTTAAAACAGGATGGGCAAACATAAATATTATCACAATAGATAAACAGAAAAAGTGGTGGAGGGAGAAGGATTCGAACCTTCGAAGGCTGAGCCGTCAGATTTACAGTCTGATCCCTTTGGCCACTCGGGAACCCCTCCACATATTACCTTTCTGTTACCACAACATAATACAATGAACTTAGTATACGTTGTAAAGCCAACTACAACTAATTTAAGCATCAGAGATAAAGATGGTGGAGGGAGAAGGATTCGAACCTTCGAAGGCTGAGCCGTCAGATTTACAGTCTGATCCCTTTGGCCACTCGGGAACCCCTCCACGAATATCTCTTTATATCATATTGTACGCAAATGGTGGAGGGAGAAGGATTCGAACCTTCGAAGGCTGAGCCGTCAGATTTACAGTCTGATCCCTTTGGCCACTCGGGAACCCCTCCTCAATTGCGGCGGCAATAGTAGTCACAAACTCATCCTCTGTAAACCCCCTAATTAAAATAATTACTAAAGTTAGTGTTTAAGCGGTCGATAAAATACCAACGACTTGTTTTAGTGATGTTTTTTTATGCAAACCAATCGGTTATTAATCAATGAGGTCAATTTAGGCACCCGGCTTAATCATGCTGTTTCAGATGATAGGCGTGGGGAGTTTGCCTTATTACTTGCCATGCTTTCAGATGATGCGCGTGATATGGCTCAGTTTCATCTGCCGCACCCATTGGAAGACACCGATAGCCGCTTACGTCAGCGGTTTGAGTTACCGCGATCACAACCCTTGTTAGTTAATATTACAGAGCAAGCTGTAATCGATAATAGTGCGGTATTTCACCAACAGGGAATGAGTGCTTTTCATCTGCAGCAAAGCCTAACGCCTGAAGCTCTGGTGATCCGCGGGCACGAAAGTATAGCGATGAATGCGGTGTTAAATAATTGCGACCGTGTGACTCAGTCGCGCTATCGTGGTCAACTTAATAACCAAATTGGCATGGATGATATTGTACATTTTGCCGATCAGGTGGTGGCGCAACGTACGATGGCTGACATCATGGTATAAGCCCTATTAGACTGGGTCTGTTTTTCAAATTTAAGTTGAGATTTGACCCGTGTCTCGTATCTAACGCCAGATATCACTATAATGATGGTCTTAGTTTACTTATTAGCGTTGTGAATATGAAAAACATTCAAGAAAGACAATCAGATCTGGTTAATGATACTTGTAATGACTGCGGCAGCTATGCCGATATCGGTGCTGTGATAGATGAGCATGATAGGGTATTAACCATAGCGATTACAGGTGATGACGCCCAGGCGCAAATTGAACGCTTGGTGAATGCAGCCACAGCGCGTTTCGATAATGTAGCAGTGGAAGTGATAGACGATGAGACAGGGAAAACCCTGTCATTGACTTTCGCGTTTAGCGCCGAAAAAATGATTTATCAATTACACAACAACTTATAAATTTGTCTACTGCAGATATAGGTTTAAGTGTTGGTTAGGTTTTAATATTATTACACTTTATTTGCTTGCCCAATTAAAGCTTATTTATATCACAAAGCCTCTGCAGGCTTATCAGGCCTGTTGGTTTTAGGATGCTATGATAAAACGTAAATACCAATATCTGCTCGAGTCCATTGTCAATTCGTTAGAGAAAGAGCAAGGACTGTTTAACGAAACTGCCTTGCTAGCTGCACAACAGTTAAGCGAGCACTTAGCTATTGATTATGTTGGTGTTTGCCTGTTTTCGCTCGAACGTGATTCAACGTGTCTTGTCGCCCATTACGATAACTTATCCGTTATTGCTCTCCCACGTCCCGCTCCCTCGTTATGTCGCCATTATTTATCAGAGCTTAAGCAACATCGAATTATTGATGCCATTGCTGTGCATAATGATGAGAGGGTGCAAGAGCTTCACGACGGGTATCTGCAACCCAAAGGCATTGCCAGTACCTTAGATGTGGCTATTCGGATTAATGGTCACCTCGAAGGCGTACTGTTTTTAGAGCAGACGAAATCATATACCTGGACTGAAAGTGAACTGCATATTGCCGCCCAAGTCGCTGACCAATTGGCACTCACCTTAGCGACGGCCCGCGCTTATGAAACCGATGAACGCTTAAGCTTGTTTCTCAAGGCGATTGAACACTCAGAGCAGGTCAGTATGGTGGTTAATCTACAAACCGACATCATTGAGTATGTTAACGGTGCGCACTATGCGATGTCAGGGATCCCCAAGAAAAAGGTGATTGGAGCAGATGTTAACCGCCTCGACTTTTTTAAACAGTCACCTTGTGAGGCCAGAATGGCGCTTGCTGAGGTTAAACGAGGCGAAACCGCCAAAGGTGAAGTGCAAATTACCCGCTTAGATGGTACTCGTTATTGGATGCGGTATTCGGTTAAGCCATTTACCACCCAAAGGGGTAATGATTATGCATTGGTGACTGCAGAAGATTGTTCTGAAGCACATCAGCATCAAACAGAACTCGAACGTTTAGCATGGCGCTGCCCACTCACAGGTTTATATAACCGACGTCACTTTAGCCAACAATTAGAGAGTGTCGTTCAAGGCCATCTTATTTTGCTCGATCTTAAAGGCTTTAAACGTTTTAACGATACCTATGGGCATGCGAAAGGGGACCTGTTGCTGATAGAAATTGCCCGGCGGTTAAAGCACTTTGCCAGTGTTAGCAAAACAGATCTGCTAGCACGCGTTGGCAGTGATGAGTTTGCCTTAGTAATTGATACGCTCGACAATCAATACCGAATGGATCTACTCATTAATCGGTTATATCAGCATCTGTGTGTGCCTGTATTGATTAAGCATGAGTTGTTTGATGTTAAACCGGCCTTATCTGTGGTTTGTATCGAAACATTAGAGCAAATGTTTGCCCCGTTAACCTGTGCTGACATTGCGTTGCAGTATGCTAAAAATAAGCAAGGCGATGCCATTCAAGTGTTTAATCATGCTTTACTGAGTGCGTTTAAAGAGACCGCGATAATAGAGCGCGATCTGCAATTGGCGCTCAAAGGGCGAGAGTTTGAATTGTATTATCAACCCCTTAAAGATTTAAAACGCAATCGTTATATTGGTGCTGAAGCTTTGATCCGCTGGAATCATCCCAAGCGAGGCGTGTTATACCCAGGTGCATTTATCGATGTGGCCGAAAAGTCTGGCATGATCAATCTTATTGGTGAGTGGGTGTTAGAGGCCGCTTGCCGTCAATTGAATTTATGGCAGCGAGACAACATTAATATTTCGATGCATGTTAATGTCGCCGCCCAGCAGTTTTTTAACTCAAACCTTTATGATCAAATTTGGCAACTGGTGACCCGTTATCGCATTAAGCCAAATACGCTGATTTTAGAGATCACCGAAACTGAACTAATGGAAGATATTGTCTACGTTACTCATCTGTGCAAAGAGTTGGCTGAGCTGGGTGTTGGATTAGCCATCGATGATTTTGGTACCGGTTATAGCTCGATGCGTTACCTAAAACAGTTCCCCATTTCAAAATTAAAAATTGACCGCTCTTTCATTTCTGACATTGGTGTCAGTCATGAAAGCCGTGAAATTGTCAGTGCAATAGTCGCGATGGCCTATGCGCTTAATATTTCATTGACTGCTGAAGGGGTGGAAACCCTGGAGCAAGAAGACTTCTTATCTGAACTGTGTTGTCATCAGGCCCAAGGGTTTTTATACAGCCCAGCGTTACGAGAAGCCGAGTTTAGTCAATTTTTACGAGCCAGTATTGGTGTGTTAAATGGCATTGACACTATTAAGGCGCATTGACCGCTCGGGCTTAACGAGGAGTTAGTAGTAAATTTTGTCGCTTATAAAAAGTCATTGTGTGGCTGATTGTCGAGCTCTCCAAGCTAAGGCGCCTCTTGCACGAACACAAGCATAGTTTGGATTATCAATTCGCTAGATTTAAGCAGCACTGTTTAAATTTACGCCCGCTATAACAGATACAAGTGTCGTTACGCTTGGGGAGCTGCGGATTAAGCTGCTCACCACTGGTATACCACCATACGCCTTGCTGCCTAATGAACTGCGATACTTCGTGTATGGCATCTAGGTGATTGTCTTCTTGATACCAGGCATGAAATTCAACCAGGCCGTTATCGCCAGTGGTTGCGCTACGCTGAATACTTAAACCCAACCATAGGGTCTGATTATCGCTATTTAATATCGATTGGGTTAAGCCATTTAAGGTATCGGGATGATGAGTAGCGATCAGGTAGTCATGTAGGCGCATGACAAAGGCACTGTAGCGGCTGCGCATCAAGGTTTCTGGAGTCAGTGCTAATGCGCCTTGATGGTAAGTTTGGCAGCACGTTTGGTAGGCTAAGCGCTGTCCTTTTGCATGCTGACCGCACGGACAAAGCAGAGAGGTGTTGTCGTGGTTGAATGCTTGTTCACCTTCAGATGAATTACTTTTCATGGGTCGATTTATTACTGGCTGTGGAAAATTGGCTGCCATAATACAGGTTTGGCTGTGGTTTGGCATCGTAATAGAATGCTGGTTCCCCGCGGTTATTAGTGTCCACCGTTAAGTACCAACGTCCATCGGCTAATTTTTTTGAAACAGTGACAAATTTGCCTGCAAATTCACTCATGGGTTCCTCGCTCTCTTTTGGCGGATAAAAGCGGATAAGATAATAACCAATGTCTGTGGCACTTTGAGATGATATTTGCCTATCGATAACGCGAAAATCGACCTCAATTTGGGCATTTTTATGTTTGATCTTGCCGAAAAATTTTTGATATAGGTTAATGATATTTTCCCGCCCCATGGTGATTGCCTTGCTTTGTTGCTCAGGGATATAACAGGCATCTTCAGCATACAGATCTGCAATGACAGTGGCGTCGAGCTGGGTAAATGCACTGCTAAATTGGCTATAAAACAGGTTTAAGGCCTCATTATCGGTATGTTGTGCAATGGCTGTAGTGCAACATAGCGTGCTGCAGATAAGGACTAAGGATGTCAAAAATTTCATTAAGATATTCATTTTTACTAATACTAGCGTCACTATAATCTAAGGCCTTTTGCTGGGAAAGAGTTAGATATTAACAAAGTGTGTCACGCAGTCCTTGGCTAAAGTTGCTTCACATAATGTTCATCGATGGGGTCAAGGTTGCTTGTCCATGAGTGTTGCGGCATAAATAATCTGTATGCTTGGTGGATATTTTTTCTTGCTACAGTCAAAATAGTGCCGCTAATCGATATGTTTTAATGCTGTAGCGATAGTTATTTTATCGCCATTAATATAAGAGTAAGAGGAAACAACACCATGACTGAAGAAGAGCGCGCGATGTTTCTTGCCTCAATGGCGGATGTGGTTCCTCTTAATGTCGATAAAACAGCAGTCAGCTCACAGATTGCCTTATCGCATTCACAGCAACATAAATACTTCGAAACTAAACGCAGAGAAGCACTTTCTCGTTTAAGTGATGACTTGAGCGTGATTGAGCCTGTTGCGCCCGATGCTGTGATCAGCATGAAAAGCGAAGGAGTACAGCAACAAGTGTTTAAATTATTCCGTCAAGGTCACTATGGCATGCAAGCTGATATTGATCTTAAAGCTCATAATGTTAAGCGTGCCAAAGCCTTGCTGTTCGATTTTATTCAACGTAGTGTGGACTGTGATTATCGCAATGTCATCGTGATCCATGGTACTGGCGTTAATAACAAACCGTTTCCCGCGTTAATTAAATCTTGCTTAGTTCATTGGTTACCTTCGATTGACGGTGTGATTGGCTATCATAGCGCGCCAAGAGAGTGGGGCGGAACGGGGGCATTAATGGTGATGCTGTCCAAGTCGGATAAGGCTAGAGTCAACACGCGAGAGTTGACCAGAAAAGGGGCGCATCTTCGTTAATTACTTGGGTGGCATTTTGTGTTTAATTTGACTTGTTGCTTTGCTAATACTTGATCCACTTATCGTTAGGCTATTTAACGGCTTGATGCGTTAAGTGTGATAGCGCAATGGAATTTCATTTGACAAAAAGTATACTAGTGTTTAATTTAAACGCATGTTTAAATCAGAGTTAAGGTCACGGGATGGCAAGTCGATCCGACACTAAAACAAGAATACTGGATGCCGCCGAAAAGCTATTTGCTGAGCGTGGTTTTTCAGAAACCTCATTAAGATTGATCACCAGTAAAGCCGAGGTTAATCTTGCCTCGGTTAATTATCATTTTGGTTCAAAAAAAGAGCTGATCAGGGCGGTGCTAGCACGCTACTTAGACCGTTTTATGCCTGAAGCCTCTGATGAATTGGTGCTCATTAAGGCCAGCGGATCACCATCGTTAAATGATATCTTTTCCTCTTTAGTTAAACCGTTACTTGAATTGAACAAGTTTAAAGCGGATGGCACCAGCACTTTTTTACAATTACTTGGCCGGGGTTATATCGAAAGTCAGGGGCATCTACGCTGGTTTATCACGACTCATTACGGTGAGCACCTTAACAAGTTTGTGGAGGCGGTAGCAGAAAGTGCACCACATATTCCCCCCGCAGAGATGTTTTGGCGATTACACTTTACCTTAGGTACCGTAGTCTTCACTATGGCATCCGCCGATGCACTAACTGAAATTGCTCAGGCCGATTTTAACGAGCACTATGATATAGAGGCCGTTATTCGCAAAGTTATTCCATATCTCGCTGCCGGCGTGGCAGTGCCAGTAAGTACCCAATAGGGGGCGTTATGACTCTTTTTATTTTGGCACTATTGCTCATCATAGTGCTGTTTGGTGTTAAAAGTATTCGCATGCAGTTTATCACGCGGCCAGTGTTTGCCTTTTTCAAAAAGGTGCTACCGCCGCTGTCTGATACTGAAAAGGAAGCGATGGAAGCCGGTGATGTATGGTGGGAGGGGGAGCTATTTCGCGGTAAGCCCAATTGGGACACCTTACACAGTTACGGTAAGCCAGCCCTTAGTGAAGAAGAGAAGTCGTTTATTGATAATCAAGTGATGACGGCGCTGACGATGATCGACGATTTTGACATAGTACAAAATCGTAAGGATCTTCCGCCAGAATTGTGGCAATACTTTAAAGATGAAGGATTTTTCGCGCTTATTATTCCTAAAGAATATGGTGGTAAAGCATTTTCCGCTTACGCTAATTCAACTATTGTGAGTAAATTGGCCAGTCGCAGTGTGAGCGCCGCCGTGACCGTTATGGTGCCTAACTCATTAGGCCCTGGTGAATTACTGACCCATTATGGTACCAAAGAGCAGCGTGAACATTGGTTACCTTTGTTAGCCAGTGGTGAAGCGGTGCCTTGTTTTGCCCTGACTGGCCCCGAGGCCGGCTCTGATGCGGGTGCCATTCCTGATGAAGGGATCGTTTGTCGTAAAATCATTGATGGTGAAGAAGTATTGGGGCTAAGTCTCACGTGGGATAAACGTTATATTACCTTAGCGCCAGTCGCGACAGTATTGGGGCTCGCGTTTCAAATGCGTGATCCCGATGGGCTACTAGGCGATAACCCTGATTTTGGGATCACCTGTGCGCTTATTCCGACCGATCATCCAGGTGTTGAAATCGGTCGTCGCCATAATCCTCTGAATATGGCCTTTATGAACGGTACCACTCAGGGCAAAGAGGTGTTTATTCCGCTCGATTGGATTATCGGTGGCCCTCAATACGCTGGGCGCGGTTGGCGCATGCTGGTGGAATGCCTATCGGCAGGCCGAGGGATCTCACTGCCTGCATTGGCGACAGCATCGGGACACCTAGCCACTAAAACCACAACAGCCTATAGCTACGTTAGGCATCAGTTTGGTTTAGCTATTGGGCAATTTGAAGGCGTTCAAGAGGCGATGGCGCGGATCATTGCCAATACTTATCAGCTAGAGGCGGCGCGCCGATTAACCACCACGGGGATCGATCTTAAAGTGAAACCATCGGTGGTTACTGCAATTGCTAAATACCATATGACCGAGATGGGCCGTGATGTGTTTAACG
This sequence comes from Shewanella sp. 492, assembly GCF_059338445.1. NCBI lineage: Bacteria > Pseudomonadati > Pseudomonadota > Gammaproteobacteria > Alteromonadales > Shewanellaceae > Shewanella > Shewanella sp. 492. Next base: position 2,140,576 of record NZ_CM181702.1, on the reverse strand, counting down.
ACGCCATGGACATTCAGTCGGGTAAGGGGATCCAGCTGGGACCGAAAAACTATTTAGGTCATGGTTATATAGCAAACCCGATTTCGATCACGGTTGAAGGGGCTAATATTCTCACCCGCAGTTTAATGATCTTTGGCCAAGGCGCGACCCGTTGTCACCCTTATGTGTTAGCCGAAATGGAAGCGGCGGCAATGGACGATGACAGTGCGGCCTTAGCACGTTTTGATAACTTACTGTTAGGCCATATGGGTTATGCCTGTCGTAATGCCTTTAGTTCGTTGTTTAGTGCGCTTAGCGGTAGCCGTTTTAATACCGCGCCAGTCAGTGGCAGTACAGCACAGTATTATAAGCACATGACTCGCATCTCGGCTGCGTTGGCGTTTGTGACCGACCTTTCAATGTTGATTATGGGTGGTGATTTAAAGCGTAAAGAGATGTTATCAGCACGTTTGGGCGATGTACTCAGTGAGCTTTACTTAGGCTCTGCTACGTTAAAATTGTTTGAAGACAATGGTCGCCAGCAAGATGATTTACCCGCGGTGCACTATGTCATGCAAACTCGCTTGCATAAGGCGGCCAATGCATTGCAAGGGGCGCTGCGTAATTTCCCTAATCGCCCCGTCGCTTGGTTAATGCGCTTGCTGGTTTTTCCACTGGGGAATCATTTCAACGGCCCTGATGATAAGTTAGCGATTAATGTGTGCCAAGGCATGCTTAAACCTGGACCGGCTAGAGACAGGCTGACCTTCTTGTGTCCTAACTTTGATGGCGATGCAGGCGGTATGGCAGAAGTCGAGCAGGCATTTATGGCGCTGCATGCCTGCGGTGGATTGGTGAAAAAAATCAAACGCGCGCAAAAAGAGGGCAAGCTTGCCAAAAAGCTCGCGCCTGCGCTGCTTTATCAACAGGCCCTAGACGCTAGCATCATTAGCGATAACGAGTTTAAGCAATTGATTGAGGCCGACACGCTGCGCCAAGCGGCTATTGCGGTGGATGATTTCGAGCGTTTATAACTAAACCTTTATCAGATTAATCAATTATCCACACTGAATCGGCTAGATAAGGCTATAAGGATTCTTTGTGAGTGAGTTAAGTATGCCATAACCTGTAAGCTTAGTTTGAAATGATTGATTTAACTTGCAGGCAACATACAACAGATTGAAAAAAAGGTACGCAATGCGTACCTTTTTTATATCTAGTTGTTTTAGCTTGATGACTCTATCTCGATAAGAGTGTCATCATTACGCCACGATAAGTACTTTACAGGTATTGGTGCCACCAATGGTTTCCATCGCATCACCTTTGGTCATCAATACCATATCGCCACTGTTGAGGTAACCCGCTGCTTGTAGTGCCTCTAACGCTTTCTTGGCCAGTTCATCGGCAGCATGCGCGGTAGAGTCAAAGTAAAAAGGTTGTACCCCGCGATACAATGCCATTTTGGCCAGTGTCACATCGTGACGTGATAAGGCAAAAATAGGCAGTGCAGAACTAATGCGTGACATCAGTTGTGGTGTAGCTCCCGATTCAGTTAAAGCGACAATAGCTTTAACGCCCTCTAGATGATTGGCCGCATACATTGTTGACAGCGCGATGGTCTCTTCTACTGACGTAAAGCGCTCATCTAAACGATGTTTCGATACTTGTACGCTTGGGTGAGCTTCAGCGCCAAGACAAACATTGGCCATGGCCAATACCGTTTCTTCAGGGAAGTCACCTGCCGCCGTTTCGGCTGAAAGCATCACGGCATCAGTGCCGTCAAGCACGGCGTTAGCCACATCCATTACTTCGGCGCGAGTAGGCATTGGGCTGGTTATCATCGACTCCATCATCTGAGTCGCGGTGATCACGCTCTTATTGAGCTGACGAGAGCGGCTAATGAGTTTCTTTTGTACGGCAACCAGCGCCGCATCACCAATTTCAACCCCTAAGTCACCACGAGCAACCATTACGGCATCAGATGCTAAAATCACATCGTCCATCGCTTCGTCGGTCGCAACCGCTTCAGCGCGTTCAACTTTAGAGACGATTAATGCATTGCTCCCCGCCTTACGCGCCAATTCGCGGGCATAATTTAAGTCAGCGCCGCAGCGTGGGAATGATACTGCAAGGTAATCAACCTTAATCGCTGCTGCGGTAATAATATCTCGTTTATCTTTTTCTGTTAACGCCGCTGCAGAAAGCCCGCCGCCTTTTTTGTTGATGCCTTTATTGTTAGACAAGGGGCCAGCAACTGTCACAGTGGTGTGCACCTTGTTGCCGTCAACTTTTTCAACTCTAAGTTGTACTCGGCCATCGTCGAGCATCAAGATATCGCCAATGGTGACATCGTTTGGAAGCTCTTTATAGTCAATGCCGACTTGATGCTCGTCACCTTCACCTTTGGCTAAATCAGCATCTAGGATAAAAGGTTTGCCAAGGTCAAGTTGTACCTTCTTGTTATCTTTAAAGGTGGATACACGGATTTTGGGCCCCTGTAAATCACCTAATATAGCCACATGAACACCCAGTTCTTTGGCAATATTGCGCACATCGGTAGCGCGTTTAAGGTGATCTTCGGGTGAGCCGTGGGAGAAGTTGAGGCGGACAACGTTGGCACCAGCTTTGATAATACGACGTAAGTTGTCATCGCGATCGGTTGCGGGACCGAGTGTCGTTACAATTTTGGTTCTGCGGAACATGAGATACTCCGTTAAAGTTAAAAAATCTTACCCTATATTAACAGACAAACTTCAGTTTTGTAGGAAAATTACAAACAAAATGATCTACCTCAAGTTATTAATTTTGTGAGCCGTAGCGGCAAAAAGGTAAAAAAAAGGCGATTTGGATAAACCAACTCGCCTTTAATGCTGCTCAAGCGTACTTAGAGTATAGGATCTTTCTCTATACGTGACTCTTTAAGTACCTCTTTAACTCGTTTTAAACTCTCTCTAAAGCGGGGGCCGCGGCGCAAGGTAAAGCCTGTGGCTAACACATCTATAATGACTAACTGGGCTAAGCGAGAGGCCATGGGCAAGTACATGTCTGTGTCTTCTGGTACTTCCATTGTCACCGGTAAGGTACATTCGCTTGAGAGGGGGGAGTTACGCGAGGTGATCGCAATCACTGCCGCACCATTTTCACGCGCTAAACGGGCAATGTCGATTAAGGATTTAGTGCGTCCGGTGTGTGAAATAAGCACAACCACGTCACCTTCGGTACTATTAATACAGCTCATGCGTTGCATTAACACATCATCAAAACTGATTACGGGCACATTGAAACGAAAGAACTTATTTTGTGCATCATGAGCTACAGAAGCAGATGCCCCTAGACCAAAAAATGAGATCTTCTTTGCCTGAGTGAGAATATCCACGGCTTTATTGATGGCGGCGGTATCCATACTCTGCCTCGCCGTATCGAGCGCTGCCATTGATGATTCAAAAATCTTGGTGGTGTAAGAGTCTGGGCTATCGTCCTCTTCTACGTGGCGGCTAACATAAGGTGTACCATTAGCTAAACTTTGAGCTAGGTGCAGTTTAAAATCTGGAAATCCCTTGGTGTCTAAGCGTCTACAGAATCGGTTAACCGTTGGCTCACTCACGTCGGCCATTTTTGCCAATGTCGCAATGCTGGAGTGGATAGCGGTTTGTGGTGAGGCTAAAATGACCTCAGCGACTTTACGTTCCGATTTACTGAAATGAGTTAGGCTTTTCTGAACCTTTTCTAGGGTATTCATATGCGTACATCCACTCGATAGTAATGTAATTATATTTATTCTTTTATGTCATTCATAGAAACAAACAAAAAGTGCTAAAGTCTGGCTTTATATATCGAACTATAATCTGACTACACAGCAAACTTGCTACTATATAGAGACAGTTAATCGAGAAAAGCATATCAGATTTTGTCGTCTTGTTACTAGTTTACTGATAGGTCATTTTTTGTAAAATTTAGATGCATTTAACGAATTCTGTTGTTATATTACAACAAATATGTGAATTACTCATCGATGCGATGGGCCATTGTGGTATAGGAGACTTTTAAGCTATGGGCATGACATCAGCAGAAGCCAAAGCTTGTGATTTTGTATTGTTTGGAACCAAAGGCGATTTAGCACGGCGTAAGTTATTGCCCTCTTTATACCAGCTCGATAAGGCCGGTCTACTTAATAAAGAGACAAAAATACTTGGGGTGGCCAAAGATGAGTTTACCCAAGATGAATACCAAGACTTAGTGCACACTGCGTTAACGAGTTTTGTTAAAGAAGCATTGTGCGAACAAACCTTGGCGCGCTTCCTTAAACGCTGCATTTACATCGCTACCAATTTTACTGAGCCAGAAGGTTACGCGGCTTTTCATGATGTATTAGAGCCAGAAAAGCGCGTCATGGTTAATTATTTTGCCACTCCTCCTGCTATTTTTGGCGACATCTGTCGTTGCCTGCACCAACAAAACCTGATTTTTCCAGATACCCGAGTAGTTCTGGAAAAGCCGATTGGTTCGGATCTCGAATCATCCAAGGTGATCAACGATCAGGTCAGTGCTTATTTCAATGAAAATCAAGTGTATCGCATCGACCATTACCTAGGTAAAGAGACTGTACAAAACCTGATCGCCCTGCGATTTGCTAACTCGTTATTTGCTTCTAAATGGGATAATCGCACCATAGATCATGTGCAAATCACGGTTGCGGAAGAGGTGGGGATTGAAGGTCGTTGGGGCTATTTCGATAAAGCTGGCCAAATGCGCGATATGATCCAAAACCATTTGTTACAGGTATTGACCTTGGTGGCGATGGACCCTCCTGTAAACTTAGATGCCGACAGTATCCGTGATGAAAAAGTGAAGGTGCTTAAGTCGTTAAGAAAAATAGATGCCGACAACATTTATGAAAATACCGTCCGCGGTCAATATTCGGCCGGATTTTTAAAAGGTACACCCGTGCCAGGGTATTTAGAAGAAGAGGGCGCTAATACGCAGTCTAAAGCTGAAACCTTTGTGGCGCTCAGAGTCGATATCGATAATTGGCGTTGGGCTGGCGTACCATTTTATCTGCGCAGTGGTAAGCGTATGCCCACTAAGAGTTCTGAGATTGTTGTTTATTTCAAGAATCCACCTCATAACCTCTATCGTTCCAGCTATCGTAATCTACCAGCCAATAAATTAACTATTCGCTTACAGCCCCATGAAGGGGTCGAAATTCAGATGATGAATAAAGTGCCTGGTCTTGAGCAGAAACAGCGATTGCAAACCACCAAGCTGGATTTAAGCTTTTCAGATACCTTTAAAAACGATCGCATTGCCGATGCCTATGAACGTTTATTACTCGAGGCTATGCTGGGTAATCAGGCGCTATTTGTGCGCCGCGATGAAGTGGAACAAGCGTGGAAGTGGGTTGATGGCATTATTCAAGCGTGGGAAGAGAGTAATGAAAGACCTAAGCCCTATCCAGCAGGAAGTTGGGGCCCTGTAGCGTCAGTGGCGTTAATCGCCAAAGACGGTCGTTCGTGGGACGAATAGCAAGGAGTTGTCATGATTAAAGAATCAGTGTTTAAGTCGTTTGATAATAAAGCCGCGCTGGAACATCAGCTTGCCGAACGTATAGCCAATCAATTACAAGCGGCTATTGATGCCCGTGGTAAGGCAAGCCTCGTGGTTTCTGGTGGTTCGACACCCATAGCATTATTTGAGTTATTGAGCCATAAGGCTATTGAATGGGGTGATGTTTACATCACCTTGGCCGATGAGCGTTGGGTCGATACTGAATCAGATGACTCTAATGAACAGCTAGTTAGGCTGCATCTGTTACAGCACCGCGCAGCAGCGGCTAAATTTCGTGGACTAAAAAATATGTTCGCGACCCCAGAAGCCGGCGTTGATATGACGATTGAGCATTTAGCTAATTTCCCCAAGCCGTTTGATGTGGTGGTGTTAGGCATGGGTAACGATGGCCATACTTGTTCCTGGTTTCCTTGCGCCGCTGAAATCGAACAGGCACTGACCACTCAAGCCCTCTGTTTAGCGGTCAATCCAAGTACTGCGCCTCATGGACGCATGACCTTGTCTAAAAAAGCGGTGTTAGCTAGCCGTCAAATTTATTTACACATTGTCGGTGAACAAAAGTTAGCAGTTTACCGTCAAGCGCTCGAAAATGAAGACGAAAAAGCGATGCCTATCCGCGCCGTATTAGGCCAGCATAGCACGCCAGTCGATGTTTATTGGAGCGCCTAAGGAGTTATTATGCACGCAGTAGTCCAGTCAGTTACCGATAGAATTATCGCTCGAAGCCAGCATTCTCGTGCTCAGTATTTAGCCGCCCTTAATGAGGCTAAAATTAATGGGGTGCATCGCAGCAGTTTAAGTTGTGGCAATTTAGCCCACGGTTTTGCAGCCTGTAGCCCCACCGATAAGAGTGCCATTAAGGCATTGACCAAAGCAAACATCGGCATTGTCACGGCCTTTAATGACATGCTGTCGGCGCATCAGCCTTATGAGCATTATCCTCAGTTGCTAAAAGCGGCCTGCCAAGAAGTGGGCAGCGTTGCGCAAGTTGCAGGTGGCGTACCAGCCATGTGTGACGGGGTTACCCAAGGTCAACCAGGTATGGAGCTAAGTTTACTGAGCCGTGAAGTGATCGCGATGGCCACTGCCGTGGGTTTGTCACATAACATGTTTGATGGGGCATTATTGCTGGGTATTTGTGACAAAATCGTACCAGGGTTGCTCATCGGCGCCTTGAGTTTTGGTCACTTGCCAATGCTGTTTGTGCCAGCCGGGCCGATGAAGTCGGGGATCCCAAATAAAGAGAAAGCGCGTATTCGTCAGCAGTTTGCCCAAGGTCAAGTCGACAGAGCGGCGCTACTCGAAGCCGAGTCAAAGTCTTATCACAGCGCCGGCACTTGTACCTTTTACGGTACGGCTAACAGTAATCAGTTGATGCTTGAGGTGATGGGGCTGCAATTACCGGGGTCTTCGTTTGTTAATCCAGACGATCCACTGCGTGAAGCCTTAAACAAGATGGCGGCTAAGCAGGTTTGTCGTCTCACTGAGATGGGCACACAGTACACGCCTATCGGTGAAGTGGTGAACGAAAAATCGGTAGTTAACGGTATTGTTGCCTTACTTGCTACAGGTGGCTCAACCAATTTAACCATGCATATTGTGGCCGCTGCCCGCGCGGCCGGTATTATTGTTAATTGGGATGATTTTTCTGAGCTGTCCGATGCCGTACCGTTATTAGCACGTGTCTATCCTAATGGTCATGCTGATATTAACCATTTCCACGCCGCAGGCGGTATGGCGTTCTTGATCAAAGAGCTACTCGATGCAGGTTTACTGCACGAAGAGGTTAATACGGTAGCCGGTTTTGGTCTGCGTCGTTACACCCAAGAGCCTAAACTGATTGATAATGAACTGGTTTGGGTCGAGGGACCAAGTGAGTCGTTAGATCCTGAGGTGCTGACGAAAGTGGCACAGCCTTTCCAAGCCAATGGCGGCTTAAAACTGCTTAAGGGCAATCTAGGTCGTGCGGTGATAAAAGTCTCGGCGGTATCGCCCTCACATCGTGTGGTAGAAGCCCCAGCTATCGTCATAGACGATCAAAATAAGTTAGAAGCCTTATTTAAAGCCGGTGAGCTGGACAAAGATTGCGTTGTCGTCGTTAAGGGCCAAGGTCCTAAGGCGATAGGCATGCCTGAGTTACATAAGCTGACGCCCATTTTAGGCACATTGCAAGATAAAGGCTTTAAGGTTGCTTTGCTAACCGATGGGCGCATGTCTGGCGCATCGGGTAAAGTGCCCGCAGCTATTCACTTGACGCCAGAAGCCTTAGATGGTGGCATGATCGCTAAAGTCGAAAACGGCGATTTAATTCGCGTCGATGCCAATAGTGGTGAACTCACCTTGCTAGTAGATGAAACCGTGTTGTCGACCCGTGAGGCTGAGCGAGTTAACTTACGCAGCAGTAGTTACGGTATGGGGCGAGAACTGTTCTCGGCACTGCGATCTAACTTAAGTAGTCCTGAGACGGGTGCTCGTTGCACCACGACGATCGACGAAAATTATTAATCACTTAGGAAGACTAAAGCAATGGCTGAGAATAACTGGTCAATACAACCGCAAGATATTTTTAAACGTAGCCCAATCGTCCCTGTAATGGTGATTAATAAAATTGAAGATGCTGTGCCCTTAGCGCGGGCGCTGGTGGCGGGGGGGATCAGCGTATTAGAAGTGACACTGCGCACCCCTTGTGCATTAGAAGCGATCACTAAAATAGCCCAAGAAGTCCCTGAAGCACTGGTTGGTGCAGGCACTATTTTAAATAAAGAGCAGTTAAAGCAGGCTGTAGATGCAGGGGCTCAGTTTGTTATCACTCCAGGAGCCACCACTGAGTTGCTTAAAGCGGCGATGGAAGGGACTGTACCCTTGATCCCAGGTGTTGCCAGTATCTCTGAAGTGATGGAAGGAATGGCGCTGGGATACACCAATTTTAAGTTTTTTCCGGCAGAAGCTTCTGGTGGGGTTAATGCGTTGAAAGCTTTTTCTGGCCCATTAAGTAATATTCGTTTTTGCCCTACGGGTGGTATTACTCCCAGTAGCTATAAAGATTATTTGGCATTGGATAATGTGGATTGTATCGGTGGCAGCTGGATTGCACCAACAGATGCGATGGAGCAGGGCGACTGGGAGCGCATTACTCAATTGTGTAAAGAAGCTATCAGCGGCATTTAATTAACCGAGAATAGTTTGACGCTGATTGTTAAGCCACATAAAAAAACCTCTGCCATAGCAGAGGTTTTTTATGTGGGATTCCCCAACAACAGCACCGATAGTACTCAGATAGTTAATCACAATGGCCTGCACTTTACTTAACGCATGACTTTACCTAAGTCCAAGTATCTCCATGTGATAATTTACTTTGGTTGCTAATGTAAATTTAAGTAATAGGCTTGTTTTGCTGTTATTTTAGTTTGATAATCAAAGTATTCGAAAGACATACTATTTGTCAGCAATCTTACCGAGAAACTTACTTATGGCGAACCACAATGCCAAGCCTTGGCAACATAACCATCAATTTGCTCGTTTAAACACTGAGGGGGAGCGCAATACCCGTTATGTCTTGTATTTAACGCTAGTGACCATGGTGGCTGAAATTGTTGCTGGCACACTATATGGTTCGATGGCGTTATTGGCTGATGGTTGGCACATGGGTACCCATGCGGCAGCGTTTATGATCACCTTATTTGCTTATTACTACGCCAGAAAATACGCAGACGATCCTAAGTATGCTTTTGGTACAGGCAAGGTTGGTGTTCTCGGTGGATTCACCAGTGCCATTGCGCTAGGCCTAGTGGCATTACTTATGGTCGTAGAATCGGTTAGCCGCTTCTTGAATCCGGAGCAGATCCACTTTAATGAAGCCATATTGGTGGCTTTGCTGGGTCTAACCGTTAATGTGATATCGGCGTTGTTACTAAAAGATCATCACAGTCATAGTCACGATCATGTGCACAGTCATAAACATACCCATAATCTTGATGAACATGAGCAAAGCGAACATCATCACAGTGATGGGCCAAGTACAGCGCATGATCATAACTTACGTGCAGCTTATTTTCATGTGATGGCCGATGCGCTTACTTCACTCTTGGCTATCGGCGCGCTTTTATTCGCTAAGTACCTAGGATGGCAGTGGTTAGATCCTGCTATGGGCATTGTCGGTGCGGTCATTATTAGTCTCTGGGCTTGGGGTTTAGTTAAGCAAACTGCGCCGATTTTACTCGATGCCAGTATCGACGAAGCGTATTTACAGCAAATGGTTGATGCCGTAGAACAAGATGAGCAACATAGAGTGAGCGATATTCATGTTTGGCCTGTGAGTGCCAACCATCACGCTGCTATGGTCTCAATCGTTAGTCCACATCCCAAAGAGGTGGAGTATTTTAGGCAAAAACTAGCCTCATTTAAACGGATCGATCACCTCACCATTGAGGTGTTTACCTTAGCGGATGTGCAATCTTTCTCTGGAAGGACGGATGGTTATGGAGATTAATTATTGTAAATTAAGTCACGAGATTATTGAATTTTATGACAAGCTATCAGCGTGGGAACAGGGGGTCGTAAAAGACACTGGACATTCATTACAACAAATTCATGCCGTTGAAATTTTAGGAGTTAACGGAGTAATGCGCATGAAGGAGTTGGCTGAAAAAATGGGGGTCTCCACTGGTACGTTAACAGTACAGATAGATAAGATGGTGCATAGTGGCTTAGTTATGCGGCAAGTGCCTCAAAGTGATCGACGCGCTGTATTGGTTACACTAACGGCGGCTGGTGAAGCAATTTATAAACAACATGATGAATTACATCATCAATTGACCCAACTGTTAACGATAAAAATGAGTGACGATGAACGTCGTTGCTTATTAGGCTTGTTTAAGCGAATGAACCTTGAGTTTTAAGCTATATCAGTTCAGGTTTGCCATGTTGAGTTAGCGTGGACCTTGTTGCGCCTTGGCTCGCATCACACGACATTTTGTAGCGCTATCGACGTATTAACGCTTGCGTGGATAATGCCACAGCTTCTTCTTGTGTATAGCTTAAGTTATACATAAGTCGCGCGGTTTAAAGTTAATTTCAGCAATAAATGTTGCGTGTATTTTATTCGGCATTTGGTCATTCAATTTATGTGCTTGGCGTAATATTTATCCTTGTTTGGAGGGCTAAATTAACTTTGCACCGTAAGTTAGCAGTCGAGATAGAGAAAGCGCATGTGAGCGCAACAAGTTAGTAACAAAGTTGCTGCGTAACTACAGATAATTGTTTATGGTGGTGGTCAGGTTAATCGCAGGCTAAGACTGGCTTCTATAACAGTGGGTTTCCCCTGTGATCTCGCAACTAATCAATGGCAATAGTGAATGAATTTAGCGCAACACCTTTCTGAAACGGAACTTTCAGCGAAAATTTTACGGCATGCAGTCCCCCGCATGTCTGAACTTAGTATTCCCGTAACACCCGATAACTACGCTGTATGGTATGAGTATTTTCGTGGTGTAAACCTTGATTTAAAGCGTGCTATAGATGGATTGCTATCAAGTAAAATAGCTTTTACCCGAGATATTAATAGCAATTTACATAGCCGATTTATTCAAGAACAATCACCCAAAGTGATGCAAACGGTACAGGTTGAAACCCAGTTATTGATCAATACATTGATGACTAAGTTGTCTTTGCTCACCGAAGGTACAGCGAAGTTTGGCCAGAGCCTGAACGATTTTAGTCATGATCTACAATTGTCACCGGATCAAAAAAGCTTGGGCACACTCATCGATGCACTAGCCGAAGAAGTCAGTACTGTTGTACAGAGCAATCAGCAGATGGAGCAGAGTTTATCTATGATGAGTCAAGAGATTGTTGACCTCAAGTCTGAGATGCAAAACTTAAACTTGGTGGCAATGACTGATCAACTGACCTCTTTATATAATCGCCGTGCCTTCGATGAAGAGTTACTGACTCATATTCAATATTTTAAACAACATAATACTCATAGCAGTTTATTGATTATCGATATCGATAATTTTAAACAATTTAATGATCTCCACGGTCATCTGGTTGGCGATAAAGTGCTGGTTTATATAGCGCTGGCCCTGAAACAAGGTGTTCGAGGTGAAGATTTTGTGGCGCGTTATGGTGGTGAGGAGTTTGTGGTGTTGCTGCCAGATACTGATCAAGCAGGTGCCATGGTGGTGGCCGAGTTACTGCGAACTCGCATTGCCGAGCGGCGTTTGAGTATAGGTAAAGATAATAAGTTGTCCCTTGGCGCCATTACGGTATCTGTTGGGGTGGCTAGTTTACGCAGTGGTGATGATAGAGATAGCTATTTTATCCGTGCCGATGAATCACTGTATCGAGCCAAGTCTGCGGGACGTAACTGTGTTAAAGGTTAAGGTTGGGAGAAAGGGCTAGGTTTGTAAGGGTGCTGTTATTTGTATTGTCATCTACAGCAACCCTCATGTTATGTAATTTGCTATGTCACTAATTAGCTATTCACTTGGCTTTAATTGCATATCCATCTTGATTAAGCGTTCATCCATATCAAAGGTCACTGTAAAGCCAAGGTTCTTGGCTAGACTTGCCATATTACGATTTTCAAACATGGTAAACCCGGTTAATACTTGGGTATCATTGGCCTTGTAATAGGCTATCAACTTTTCGAGGAGCAGTTTACCCAAACCAATTCCTTGATGGTCGCTGCGAACCGCCATGGCGAACTCAGCTTCGGTATTATCAGGATCGATAGAGGCTCGTACGGCACCTAAAGTGATATCTTCCCCGTCAGGCCCTTTAGTCGTGGCAATAAACGCCATCTCTCTGGCGTAATCAATCTGAGTTAATACAGCCATCTCCTCATGGGTCATCTTAGATCGCACCCCAAAATAACGCTTATATCTGTCTTCGTCAGAGAGGGAGTTATCAAAGGCTAAATGTTTGGGTTCATCTTCAGGCAATATGGGCCGCAGCATGATCTCTAGGCCATTTTTTAATCTAGCGCGTTGCTCTAACTCTTTAGGGTATGGGCAGATCGCCAGACGATTACTGTTATCCACAACCCCCTCTTGCAGCTGGATGTTCACATCAAGCAGGGTGATTTGTTCTCCGGCGCACAGTACCGGATTGAGATCTAAGCCCGCTATTTCGGGGCAATCGATGATCAAGTGAGATATTTGCGTCAACATCACGCACAGGGCGTTCATGTCGAGCCCTAGGGGTAAGTGTCTGTCTTTGAGTTTGTGGGTCTTTAATGCTTGGATCACCATATAACGTGCCAAGGTCATGTTCAGCGGGGGCAGTGCCACCACAGCATCGGTGCTGGGTTGCCATTCTGAGCCACCTTCACCAAGTAAAATGGCCGGACCGAAAACAGCATCGTTGATCACCGCCACCCGGATCTCCTGAGCTCCAGCGGTAAGCGCCATCTTTTGCACTATCATACCTTCAATAATGGCATCGGGATTTAAGCTATGCACACGGCCGATGATGGCATCGGCTGCTTGCATCAACTCATTACGAGTCGTTAAGTTGAGTATGACACCGTGCACGTCTGATTTATGATGAATATCAGGTGATTGCACTTTTAATGCGACAGGGTAGCCTATTTGATCAGCAAGTTCAGCAGCCTGCTGCGCCGAAGTGGCGAAATGGGTTTCGATGGTATTAAGGCCATAGGCGCTCATTATCGCTGTCGCTTCGTGGGTCTCGAGCACTTGTTTATGTTTAGCTAAGGCTTGACCTAAGAGTTGCCGCGCCAGCTCGGCATCGGTGGGAATATTATCGGGGATAGACTGAGGGACTTCTTGTAATAACTTTTGGTTGCGGCGGTATTCCACCATGTGCATAAAGGCCCCCACGGCACCTTCTGATGTTCTATAGGTTGGGATCCCCGCACGGTTAAAGCATCTGCGCCCCGCATAAGCTGAATCTTCGCCACTCCAATTGGTAAGCACATTGATGCGATTACAATTAGGGTGAGAGGCGATTAACGTCGCTATACGCTCGGCAATTTCCACGCTATCACCCAGCGCCGACGGCGAGTGCAATACTAAAATCGCATCGGCAATATCGGCATTCATTAAGATGTTTAAACATTGAGTGTAGCGCTCTGCATCGGCATCACCGCCAATATCAACCGGATTTTGTCCAGACCATGTGCTCGGCAGCACAGCGTTAAGGGCTTCAGTGGTGACTTGATCCAGCTGCGCAGCTTTACCGCCGCTTAACATCAGTTGATCGAGTGCAAGTACCGCAGGGCCACCGCCGTTAGTCATAATGGCGAGACGTTCGCCTTCTAAAGCTGAAGAGTGGGCTAGGGTTTCAACGGCGGCAAATAACTCAATTAGGTCGTTAACCCTCAACATACCCGCACGTCTAAAAGCGGCCTCATAGACGGCATCATTACCACCAATCCCACCCGTATGTAATTTGGCGGCAGTGGTGCCTTCTAAGCTCCGTCCCGACTTAATCACTAAAATCGGTTTATTACGTGCGGCGGCTCTAGCAGCAGATAAAAAATGGCGCTTCTCATTGATAGAGTCGACATAGAGCAAAATGGCTGTGGTGCGAGAGTCTCGGCCGAGAAAATCCAGTAATTCGTCAAAGTCGATATCGGTAGCATCACCTAAGGAGATAAAAGAGGAAAATCCGATCCCCTTGTTATTAGCCCAGTCCAATACCGTCGTACATATGGCGGCCGATTGTGACACAAAGGCGATTTTTCCTGGCAGGGCGCTAGTGTGGGCTAAACTGGCATTGAGCCCTAAATTGGGCAGTATCATGCCCAAACTATTTGGGCCCAATAAACGCATACCATAGCGCTTTGCGTATTGGCGGGTTAACGCCAATAAATTATTGCCTTCATCATCGCTTTGCATCGCCATACCAGAGGCATTAATAATGGCCACTTTACATCCAAATTGAGCCAGTCGCTCAACAATGGCGGGCACGCGGGCGGCGGCGGTGCAGATAATCGCGAGATCGGGCTTTAAGGGTAATGATTCGATATTGGGGTAAGCTAACACACCGAGCACGGCTTCATACTTTGGGGTGACGGGCATGATTGGCCCTGAGAAGCCCCCTGACAAAAGGTTGCGCATTACGACATTACCAGCTCGTTTTTTTCCATTAGATGCACCAATAATGGCCACCGATTTGGGCTTAAATAAAGAGTGTAATGTACGCTGACTCATGCTGAGCTCCAATTGCTATTTATCCCTTAGCAGTGTAACTCAATTGATTATTTTTTCTCTAAGATTTTAGTAGGATAAGTATTAGTTATAGTGAGCGAGTTGGGGGGGCTGGTGATTTTTAGGTACAAAAAAACCAGCTTGCGCTGGCTTATCACTTTAAAATTGGTTGCGGGAGCCGGATTTGAACCGACGACCTTCGGGTTATGAGCCCGACGAGCTACCATACTGCTCCATCCCGCGTCCGTATTTTAAGTATTACAGTTGTTTTATTTCTACTGTAAAAGAAATGGTACAACCGAGTGGATTCGAACCACCGACCCCTACCATGTCAAGGTAGTGCTCTAACCAACTGAGCTACGGTTGTATCGCAATTTAAAATTGGTTGCGGGAGCCGGATTTGAACCGACGACCTTCGGGTTATGAGCCCGACGAGCTACCATACTGCTCCATCCCGCGTCCGTATTTTCAGTGCTTATCGCTCTTTTACTTCTGCCATAAAAAGAAGTGGTACAACCGAGTGGATTCGAACCACCGACCCCTACCATGTCAAGGTAGTGCTCTAACCAACTGAGCTACGGTTGTATTGTTGTTTGGCTGTTGCCATCGAACGAGCGCTATATTAAGGGGGATCTCACTGTTGTTGCAAGTAAAAAAAACAATTTTTTGCTTAAGCGGCGATTTGCTGTGCAACTTGTGGTTTTATCCTCCAAGATGGTGACCTTATCGTCACCATCTTGGCATTCTAGGGGTTATAGCTGACTGACGGCAGCGCGATGTGTTTGAATATACTTAAGGCGTAATGCGAATAGTAGCGCTGCCGAAGTCAGACCTGCAATCAGGCCAATCCAAAAACCATGTGCGCCCATTGCGGGCACAATAAGGTTCGTTTGGGCCAACAAGTAACCCAATACCATGCCGATAGCCCAGTACGACACTAACGTAATGTAAAACGCACTGCGCGTATCTTTATATCCCCTTAATGCTCCTGCAGCGACCACTTGCACCGAGTCTGATAGCTGATATAAAGCGGCTAAAAACATCAGGCTGCCTGCAAGTGTGACCACTTCAGGGTTGTTGTTATAAAGGAGTGCAATTTGAGTTCTAAAGGCGACCGTGATTATGGCGGTGACTACGGCCAATGAAAAAGCAATGATCAATCCTACTTTAGTTACCAGTTTGGCAACGACCTCTTTTTCTTGCCCTAGGTAATAACCCACCCGAATCGATACGGCAATACCAATTGACAGTGGCAACATAAATACGATCGATGAGAAGTTAAGGGCGATCTGATGACCTGCAACGACGTTAGCGCCCATAGGGGCGAGTAATAGCGCGATAATAGCAAACAGGCTGACCTCGAAGAACAACGCCATCGCAATCGGCATACCATGTTTGGTCATGGTCCAAATGGTTGACCAATTGGGGCGATGAAATGCGCTGAAGGGCGCCAGCTGTTTGAAGTGTGAATGCAGCTGCATATAAATAGTCATCGCAATTAACATGGCCCAGAAGACCAGTGCCGTCGCGATACCACAGCCAGCGCCGCCCATGGCGGGAACACCAAAGTGGCCATAGATAAAGATATAGTTGGCTGGAATATTGACCGCGAGCCCAACAAATCCGATGATCATCGTTGGTAAGGTGTAAGAGATCCCTTCACTGCATCCTCGTAGGACTTGATACAATACAAAGGCGGGCACACCCCATGCAAATCCATAGAGATATTCCACACTTAAGGCGGCAAGCTCTGGCTCTAAGCCCATCCATTTAAAGATCTGTGGCGCAAAAAACAGGAAGGAGATAACCACAAGGCTGCCAATTATGGCAATATAGGCGGCCTGAAACGCAATTGGTTGAATCGCTTTTTGATCGTTCGCACCATGATGATGGGCAAATACCGGGGTAAAGGCCATCAGTAGGCCTTGCACGAATAACAGGGCGGGTAACCAGAGACTCCCCCCGATAGCGACTGCGGCCATATCGACTGCACTGACCCGACCTGCCATCACAGTATCGATAAAGCCCATCATGGTTTGAGTGACTTGAGCGATAAGCACTGGTAGCGCTAAATGAACGAGTTTTTTGGCTTGAAAGCCGAATTGATTCATGGATAAAACCTTAATACAGCGAGTAAAATATGTTTACAGGTATTGTTCAAGCCACATGCAATGTTGTGGCGATTACTAAAAAAAATGGACTCAATACGATCGAAATCGCTTTCCCTTCACATCTTATACAGGGATTAGTGACTGGGGCGAGCGTCGCCACCAATGGCGTTTGCCTCACGGTGACTAAGGTTGCTGATGATAGGGTGTTTTTTGATGTAATGGAAGAGACATTAAAGGTCACTAATTTGACAAGCTTAAACGCAGGTTCGCAGGTGAATATCGAACGTTCACTCACCTTTGGCAGTGAGATTGGTGGGCATATACTATCGGGTCATGTCCATACACAGGCGTTGATCACTGACGTTAGCCATACCGAGCAACATTTTGACCTCACGTTAGAGGTTGATCCTAAGTGGATGAATTATATTCTTTACAAAGGCTTTGTCGGTGTAAACGGCTGTAGTCTAACGGTAGGGGAAGTGACAGAGAACAGCTTTAAGTTGCACCTGATTCCTGAAACCTTGGCATTAACCAACCTCAGTGAATGCAAGCAAGGTGACCGACTTAATATTGAAATAGACAGTCAAACCCAAGCGATTGTTGATACCGTTGAGCGGGTACTAGCCAAACGTTTTGCTGAGCAGACCAACTAGGGCATAATCGGTAGCATCGCAGTGGCCAGCCTGTTGCTAGCCTGTTGCTAGCCACTGCGCTTACATTCTGGCGGTTAACACGTTGCGTTATAAGTCATTCATATGTCGTCATTGAGATAATCTTACCGAGCTTAACGCGAGTTTCGCATTATTTCGTCACCTAGCTACAAATTTACTATCCTCGTTACATACCCTGCTCACTATGCTAATGACTCTGGCGCAAGCCCTATTATCAAGCTGCGAGGATTAACTTGAACCGTGCAAGTATTCAAGGACTTAGTAGACTTGCTCATCATCTGAGTCAATATATAGCTCCACCCTATGTTGAGCAGCATCAACGTGGGTACGCATATGGATGGGGTTGCAGCAGACACGGCAGTCATCGTAATAGTCCTGATCGCCACAGCTAATGTCGATATTAATATGTTGATGATGGCCGCAATGGGGGCAGCTGATCACTTTGTCTATAATTCTCATCCGTCGGCTCCTTGGTAACCTGTTGCGCTGCGACCACCATCTACTGCGATCACTTGACCTGTAATATAGTGCGCATCAATTAAAAAGTTTACTGCGTGGGCAATATCTTCAACGCTGCCACAGCGTCGTAGTGGGATCTGCGTTAATACTTGCGCTTGAGCAGCATCATTAGCCTGCTCTGGCCATAGTATCGCACCGGGAGAGACCCCATTTACGCGCACTTTTGCGCCAAGTTCTTGTGCTAATGAATAGGTCGCCATCTTTAACGCAGCTTTCGACATTGAGTATAGTCCATGGCCTAATAATGGCCTGTCTGCGTGGATATCTATTAAGTTAATCACACAGCCCTGATTGTCAGCCAAAAGGCGCTTTACCCCTTGTACGATAAGGTAGGGTGCCATTAGGTTTACCGATAATAGGCTGGTTAAAGCCTGGTGATCGATAACTGACTTATCGGTAGTAAATAACGATGCGTTATTGATAACGACTTTTAAGGTGGGACATTGCTGTGAGACTTGTTCGATAAGTTGTGCTATCTCTTGAGCTTGGCTCAAATCGGCTTGGAATAATCGACAGGAATTTGCTCTACTGCCATTGAGTTGATCGCAAACCGCTTCAGCATTGGACTTTGAGCGTGAATAGTGCAGCGCTATGTTGTAGCCTAATTGGTGTAGATGTAACGCAACGGCCCGACCTATTCGCTGTGCACCGCCTGTAATTAGCACCCAATGATTCATGTTTAATGACGTCCTACGTTATTCCAATATCCAATGACAAAGCATAACAGGCTGGGTGGCTTAGTCGTTAGCTATTACCGAGTTGATGTTACCACTAAGTAGATTATCGATAAGCACGAGCAATGGTCAGCCGCCTTCTAGGTTGCAACTGTTTATTATAGGCCTATCTATATTAGGTCTAGCTAGAGACCAAGCGCTCAATTTATCGTGTTGCATCAATTGTGGTTAAAGTAAGGTCACTTGCCATGTCTTTGGTAGGCCTATGGTTGATGATGTAAAAAACTAAAATGATACATTCAAAAGTGGAAGGCATGCGATAGGTCGTGATGATTTTACACCTGTAAACAGCTTCTAGAATAAGGGTTATCTGAGTAAAGTAATGGCATGACAGCTAAATGTCACCTACGGAAGCTAACGGATAGCAATTACAGGTACAGTTTTTTAGGACGTTGAGTCGAGTCAGACCTGCTTTGCTCTTGCGGTTTGTAGCTCAGCCCCCTAAAATAACCGCCTTGCATTGAAGAACCCCAAAACTTTAGTAATGTTTTGCTCTTCAGATGCTTATTTCTTTTGACTTACTAACCAAGTGGCCCTACGTGGGGGTCACCACTGGATAAGGAATTTTCATGCCTGTTATTACACTTCCTGATGGAAGCAAACGTGAGTTTGCCCATGCCGTATCTACACTTGATGTCGCCGCTGATATCGGTCCAGGTCTTGCCAAAGCCTGTATCGCAGGACGCGTTAATGGTGAGCTCAAAGATGCTTGTGACCTGATTGAATCAGATGCGGAACTTGCGATCATCACAGCCAAAGATGAAGAGGGCGTTGAGATATTACGTCACTCGTGTGCGCATCTATTAGGTCATGCCATTAAGCAGATGTGGCCAGAGACCAAGATGGCAATTGGACCTGTGATCGACAACGGTTTTTACTATGATATCGATCTTGATCATAAGTTGACCGACGATGATGTCGCCGAGCTAGAAAAACGCATGTTGGCGCTAGCAAAAACCGATTATAAAGTGATTAAGCGCGTAGTGAGCTGGCAAGAGGCACGCGACACGTTTGAGTCGCGCGGTGAAGTGTATAAGATGGCAATTTTGGATGAGAACATCAGCAAAGATGATTCGCCAGCACTTTATCATCACGAAGAATATATCGACATGTGTCGCGGACCTCATGTACCGAACATGAAGTTTTGTCATCACTTTAAGTTAATGAGTGTGGCCGGTGCTTACTGGCGCGGTAACTCTGACAATAAAATGTTACAACGTGTCTACGGTACAGCATGGGCCGATAAAAAAGCATTAAAGACCCACCTGACTCGCCTAGAAGAAGCGGCTAAACGCGACCATCGTAAAATTGGTAAGCAACTTGATTTGTACCATATGCAAGAAGAAGCACCGGGAATGGTGTTTTGGCACAATGATGGTTGGAGTCTATTCTTAGAATTAGAAAAGTTCATTCGCCAAAAGTTAGGCCAATATACTTATCAAGAAGTGAAAGGTCCATTAATGATGGATCGCGTACTTTGGGAACGCAGTGGTCATTGGGATAAATATTCTGAGGCAATGTTTACGACGCAATCAGAAAATCGTGAATATGCGGTTAAACCGATGAACTGTCCAGGTCATGTGCAGATTTTTAACCAAGGTTTAAAATCATACCGTGATCTCCCTTTACGTATGGCTGAGTTTGGCTGCTGTCATCGTAACGAGCCATCCGGCTCTTTACATGGCTTGATGCGCGTACGTGGTTTTACTCAAGATGATGCGCATATCTTCTGTACCGAAGAACAAGTGCAGCAAGAAGTTAGCGCCTGTATCAAGATGGTTTACGATACCTATGAAACATTCGGTTTCAAAGATATCGTGGTCAAGTTGTCGACGCGCCCAGAGAAACGTATTGGCGATGACGAGATGTGGGATCGTGCCGAACAAGCATTAATGGACGCATTGCAGGCAAATGAGATTGAATATGAGATTTTGCCAGGCGAAGGTGCCTTCTATGGCCCTAAAATTGAATTTACATTGCATGATTGCTTAGACAGAGCGTGGCAATGTGGTACAGTGCAGCTCGATTACGCACTGCCGGGCCGTTTAGGGGCAACTTATGTTGCCGAAGACAATAGTCGTCAAACGCCAGTGATGATCCATCGTGCTATTTTAGGCTCCTTAGAGCGCTTCCTTGGCATTTTGATTGAGGAATATGCGGGTAAATTCCCAACATGGCTTGCACCTGTGCAGGCTGTTGTAATGAATATTACCGATAAACAATCGAATTATGTGGATGAAGTTGTCAATTTATTCAAAGATCAGGGAATTCGAGCTTCGAAAGACTTGAGGAATGAGAAGATAGGCTTTAAAATACGCGAACACACACTAAGGCGTGTCCCCTATCTATTGGTCGTTGGTGACCAAGAAATGGAAAATAGGGAAGTAGCGGTGCGAACCAGAGATGGTGTTGACTTGGGTAAAATGCGAATCGAAGATTTTGCTGCCAAAGTCAAACAACAAATTTCGCTCCGTAGTCTAAAAATGTTGGAGGAATAGGTCATAAAGATCAAAAAAACAGATGCGCGCAAAGCAGCGGCAAATAGAATTAACGAACTCATTGTAGGCGTATCAGAGGTACGTTTAAGTGGGTTAGATGGTGAAGTTATCGGTATTGTCAGCCTCAAGGAAGCTCAAGAGCTTGCAGACGAAGCTGGTGCTGATCTGGTAGAGATTAGCCCTAATGCTGAGCCGCCTGTATGTCGTATTATGGACTACGGGAAGTTCATTTTTGAGAAAGGGAAAGCTCAAAAAGAACAAAAGAAGAAGCAAAAACAGATACAGGTGAAGGAAATTAAATTCCGTCCCGGTACTGATGAAAACGACTATCAGGTAAAACTACGCAACCTGACGCGTTTTCTAAATGACGGCGACAAAGCGAAAGTTACGCTGCGTTTCCGTGGTCGCGAGATGGCTCACCAGAGTCTTGGTATGAATCTTTTGAATCGTATTAAAGATGACTTGGCTGAGATAGCAGTTGTTGAGTCCTTTCCAAAAATGGAAGGACGTCAGGCTGTGATGGTACTTGCGCCGAAAAAGAAATAGTAAGGCAACCATAAAAAGTAGCAGAGACCTTTTTAGGGACTCTGCTCGCCTTGCGTTTTATTAATGTCCCAATGCGGAGTTTTAGCAATGCCTAAAATGAAAACAGACAAGGGTGTACAAAAGCGTTTTAAGAAAACCGCTAACGGTTTTAAGCGCAAACAAGCCCATTTACGTCATATTTTGACAAAGAAGAGCACTAAGCGTAAACGTCACTTACGTGCAAAATGTTTAGTTGCAAAGTCTGATGTGCCAGCAATCGCACGTCAACTACCATACGCTTAATTAAAGGAGTAAAGAACAATGCCTAGAGTTAAGCGTGGTGTAACCGCTCGTGCTCGTCACAAGAAAGTACTTAAACTAGCCAAAGGTTATTACGGAGCTCGCTCACGTACTTACCGTGTTGCAAAGCAAGCCGTAACTAAAGCTGGTCAATATGCTTACCGTGACCGTCGTCAAAAGAAACGTCAATTCCGTCAACTATGGATTGCACGTATCAATGCGGCTTCTCGTCAAAATGGTCTGTCTTATAGCCGTTTCATCAACGGTCTTAAGAAAGCGTCTATCGAAATCGATCGTAAGATTTTGGCTGACATCGCTGTATTCGACAAAGTTGTATTTGCAACTTTAGTTGAAAAAGCAAAAGAAGCATTAGCTAAGTAATTAGTATGTATTGCTTAGAAAAGGGGCCTTAGGGCCCCTTTTTTTATTTTAGATCTGTATTGATATTAGTCTCTGAATTTTAGAGACAAAAAAAGCAGACTATGTCTGCTTTTTTTCATTATGGTTGTCGGTTATTTCAATGCATCTAAATATCTTTCGGCATCGAGTGCAGCCATACAACCCGTACCGGCAGAAGTGATCGCTTGACGATAATGTTGATCCATTACATCGCCTGCGGCAAATACACCCTCAATACTGGTTTGAGTCGCATTGCCATCTAAACCACTTTGTACTTTGATGTAACCGTTGTTCATCTCGAGTTGCCCTGCAAACATCTCAGTGTTTGGCTTGTGACCAATGGCAACAAAAACGCCCATCACTTCCAGATCTGTGATTGAACCATCTTTGGTGCTCTTCATCTTGAGGCCAGTAACACCCATATTATCACCAACGACTTCCTCTAAGGTATTGTCCAGATGAAGGATGATGTTGCCGTTCTCAACTTTATCCATTAAGCGTTTGGTTAGGATCTTTTCCGAGCGGAAGCTGTCACGACGATGGATAAGATGAACTTCAGAAGCAATATTACTCAGGTAAAGCGCTTCTTCAACAGCTGTATTACCGCCGCCAATCACAGCCACTTTTTGGTTACGATAGAAGAAACCATCACACGTTGCACAGGCAGAAACCCCTTTACCTTTAAATGCTTCTTCTGATTCAAGTCCCAAGTACATAGCTGATGCACCGGTTGAGATGATTAAAGCATCACAGGTGTACTCACCACTGTCACCTTTCAATTGGAAAGGGCGCACCTGTAGATTTACTTCATTGATATGATCGAATACGATTTCAGTGTCGAACTTCTCTGCATGCTTTTGCATCCGATCCATTAATGCTGGACCAGTAAGATCATCAGCATCACCAGGCCAGTTTTCAACTTCAGTCGTGGTGGTCAACTGACCACCTTGTTGCATCCCGGTGATCATTACAGGCTTCAAGTTGGCTCTAGCTGCATATACGGCTGCAGTATATCCGGCGGGTCCAGAACCCAAAATTAGTAAGTTACAGTGTCTAGCTTGGCTCATCTTTCTCTCCGTGCCTTTAGCGAATTGCAGCGATTGTAGGGAATTTAATGGTGAGGGTAAAGGCAATCTTTTAGATTGACCTAATCGAAAAAGGGAGCCCAAAGGCTCCCTCAACGGTGTTTTACCTAGAAATTAAGCTAACAAAATGTTTGGATCGACAAATTCCAGTGCTAAGGCGTCAGCCACTTCTTTACAGGTGATCTTACCATGCATTACGTTAAGCCCGTTAAGCAAGTGTTTATCTTGTAATAAGGCATTACGATAACCTAAGTCTGCCAGTTTTATGATATAGGGCAGGGTTGCATTATTTAATGCAACCGTCGATGTCCGTGCAACTGCACCAGGCATGTTAGCCACGCAGTAGTGAACCACGTCATCCACAATATAGGTAGGATCTTGATGAGTGGTTGCGTGAGAGGTTTCAACACAACCACCTTGGTCAATAGCAACGTCGACAATCGCGCTACCAGGCTTCATCTGCTTGATGTGCTCTTTAGTGACCAGTTTCGGCGCTGCAGCGCCAGGCACTAACACTCCGCCAATCACTAAATCTGCCTCTAATACATGTTTTTCAATAGCAGCAGCTGTTGAATAGATGGCTTTAACTCGATTATCAAACTGGGCATTTAACCGGCGTAGGGCATCGATGCTGCGATCTAGAACAACCACATCAGCACCGAGACCTACCGCCATTTGCGCAGCGTTGGTACCAACCATACCGCCACCGATAATGACCACTTTTGCTGGCTCAACCCCTGGCACACCGCCAAGTAACATGCCGCGGCCACCTTTAGATTTTTCAAGTGCCATGGCACCAGCTTGAATCGACATACGACCGGCAACTTCAGACATAGGGGCCAATAGCGGTAAACCACCACGATTATCGGTGACCGTTTCGTAAGCGATACAAACGGCGCCGCTGTTAACAAGATCGTTGGTCTGTGGCAAATCTGGCGCAAGGTGAAGGTAGGTAAATAGCAGTTGGTCTTGACGCAGCATCGCGCGCTCAACGGCTTGTGGTTCTTTAACTTTGACAATCATCTCTGCTTTTTCAAACACTTCTTCTGCAGTGTTTAAAATAGATGCGCCTGCATCAATATAGTCTTGGTCATTAAAGTCAATGCCTAAACCAGCATTGGTTTCCACGTAAACAACATGACCTTTATTGGTCAATTCGCGGACACTAGACGGTACCATACCGACACGATACTCGTGGTTTTTGATTTCTTTAGGTACACCAATTATCATCTTCGAGCCTCAAAATGTAGAAAAACCCATTTTTGTGGGTTGTATTGTTATTTTATATGACCTGAACGTGATTGTTTCAGGGAAATCTAGTATAGTATCACTTCGGTAGTGAATACTGCCGTATTTCGGGTGTATGCAGAACTAAATATTGTTTTAGTGATAAAGCAAGGTCAAAAATATGCTTAATAATAAAAAGAGTCCTATAAAAGACTTAGATCGGATCGATCGTAATATTCTTAATGAGTTACAAATGGATGGCCGCATTTCTAATGTTGAGTTGTCTAAGCGTGTAGGCTTAAGCCCTACGCCTTGTTTGGAGAGAGTTAAAAGACTCGAAAAGCAGGGATATATCAATGGTTATACAGCGTTAGTAAATCCTCATTTTCTTGGGGCGTCTTTATTAGTGTTTGTTGAGATAACGCTTAATCGTGATACTGCTGAAGTATTTGATAAATTTAATCGGGCGGTTCAGTTATTAGATGATATTCAAGAATGCCATTTAGTTTCTGGAGACTTCGACTATTTGTTAAAAACCCGCGTATCAGATATGTCCGCATATCGTCGCTTGTTAGGTGAAACCTTATTGAAGTTGCCTGCCGTTTCAGATACCCGTACATACGTGGTGATGGAAGAAGTAAAGCAAACCAATAGAGTGGCAATTAACGTCACGCTCGAATCGTAGATCTTTTTAAGTCGTAAAAAGGAGCTTTTAAAGCTCCTTTTTTTTTATGCCGCATATAATTTCATCAACAACCCGATTATCGTCTTCTATTACGCTGTATCAACAGGGAAAACGCTGCACCTTGCAGATTATTTTGATATCTTAGCGCTACCTATTATTTTTTCATCATGGGTTTTCGTTTGTCTAAGGGAAATAGTGTAAAAACACTCAGCGGCATACAGCGTCTACTAGAAGGTGGACTGATTTTTTGCTGTATGGTGGCAACATTTGTGCTACTGGCGTTAAGCAGTTTTGATTCTTCCGATCCGGGATGGAGTCAATCACATTTCGACGGTGAAATAAAAAATCTGACTGGCGCGGTAGGTGCTTGGCTGGCTGATGTTTTATTCTATTTTTTTGGCTATACAGCCTATATTATACCGGTGATCGTCGCCTTAACAGGCTGGTTGCTTTTTAAACGTATCCATAAGTTACTCGAAATCGATTACTTCTCTGTTGGCCTACGGCTTATCGGTTTTCTGTTGATCATGTTTAGCCTTGCGGCACTTGCTAGCATGAATGCTAATGATATTTATGAGTTTTCAGCTGGTGGCGTATCGGGGGATGTGATCAGCAGCGCCATGTTGCCCTATTTTAATCAACTCGGTACGACCTTACTGTTACTGTGCTTTGTCGGCGCAGGCTTTACCTTACTCACTGGGGTGAGTTGGTTAACCGTTATTGATGCTATCGGCTATGCCACTATTTGGTGCTTTAGGCAATTAAAAACAATTCCTGAAAAGTTCTCTAGCGCACCCGAAACCGATGACACTAAAGGCTTTATGTCTGTGGTTAATCGCTTTAAAGAACAGCGCCGCCAACACCATGAAAACACGTTTGATGCAGATGACCAAGATGATGACTTAATAGGTGATAGGCTTGTGAGCGATAACGACAGCATCATCGATATGGCTCATATTAACTCAGATGTGGATGATGCACGGCCATTGCTGAGTAAAGAAGAGAAACAAAGTAAAGCTCAATCAAGCCAAATAGCCCACTCAATCGACGCAGAAGTTGATGATGCTGAGATCGACTTTGAGAATAGACATTCGACAGGGGCGGTGGTTGCAGCTAAGCGAGTGAAAGAGAAAGCTAAGATTGTCGACGGTGTTGTAGTCCTTCCCGGTGGCGACAGTGCACAACCCACTAAGCCCACCACGCCATTACCCGATATTTCATTGCTTGATGTCCCGAATCGCAAAGCCAATCCAATTAGTCCTGAAGAGTTGGACCAAGTGGCTAGGCTGGTTGAAGTAAAACTGGCTGACTTTAATATTGTCGCCAAAGTTGTTGGGGTTTTCCCAGGACCTGTGGTAACCCGCTTTGAATTAGAGCTCGCTCCAGGGGTTAAAGCATCTAAAATTACCAATTTATCTAAAGACTTAGCTCGCTCACTACTTGCTGAAAGTGTGCGTGTTGTCGAGGTGATCCCAGGTAAAGCTTACGTAGGTATTGAATTGCCTAATAAGTTCCGCGAAACGGTATTTATGCGTGATGTTTTGGATAGCAAAGCCTTTGCCGACAGTCAATCGCATCTGAGTATGGTACTTGGGCAAGATATTGCGGGTGAACCTGTTGTCGTTGACTTGGGTAAAATGCCTCATTTATTAGTGGCGGGTACCACTGGGTCGGGTAAGTCGGTCGGGGTCAATGTGATGATCACCAGCTTGCTATATAAGTCTGGCCCTGATGATGTGCGTTTTATTATGATTGACCCTAAAATGCTCGAATTGTCTGTCTATGAAGGCATTCCGCATTTACTGTGTGAAGTGGTGACAGACATGAAAGAGGCGGCCAATGCACTGCGCTGGTGTGTCGGTGAGATGGAGCGTCGCTATAAGTTGATGTCCGCATTAGGGGTGCGTAATCTCAAGGGCTATAACGCTAAAATTAAAGAGGCCAAGGCACAAGGCGAGGTGATAACCGATCCGCTATGGCGCTCGCAAGATAGCATGGAGGAGCAAGCGCCCGAACTGGATAAGCTGCCTTCCATTGTGGTGGTTGTGGACGAGTTTGCCGATATGATGATGATTGTCGGTAAAAAAGTGGAAGAACTTATCGCCCGTATCGCTCAAAAAGCGCGGGCAGCAGGCATCCACTTGATTTTAGCGACTCAGCGTCCTTCGGTCGATGTGATAACCGGCTTAATTAAAGCCAATATTCCAACACGTATGGCGTTTCAGGTGTCATCACGCATCGACTCACGTACCATTCTCGATCAGCAAGGGGCCGAAGCTTTGCTCGGTATGGGTGACATGCTTTACTTACCACCAGGTACGAGTGTGCCTAATCGAGTACATGGTGCATTTATTGACGACCATGAAGTCCATGCGGTTGTTGCTGATTGGCACCGCCGCGGTAAGCCACAATATATTGATGAAATTTTACAGGGCTCAGCGGAAGGTGAACAAGTCTTGTTGCCAGGTGAAGCGGCGGAAAGCGATGAAGATACTGATGCACTTTACGATGATGCCGTTGCCTTTGTTACCGAAACACGCCGCGGCTCAATCTCCAGTGTTCAACGTAAATTTAAGATTGGTTATAACCGCGCTGCGCGTATTATCGAACAGATGGAGGCGCAAGGTGTGGTGAGCTCTCAAGGACATAATGGTAATCGAGAGGTATTAGCGCCCCCGCCACCTAAAGTGTATTAAGTGATCTTGGGTGATAATGGTAGTTAAACTGCTTTGGCGCCATAGACATAAATAGGAACAGAAAATCATGATGTTGAATCGAATTGCGTTACTCGCTTTAAGCTTGCCTTTGCTGTTTACCGCGCAGGCCAGTGCCGATGATGCGGCCTCTTTAAAGCAAAGACTAAGCGATTTAAATAGTTTAAAAGCCCAATTTAGCCAAACCGTTACCGACATTAACGGTAAGGTTATCCAGCAGGGCGAGGGAACATTTGCCCTTGCCGTGCCCAATCAATTTTATTGGCATTTAACCTCACCAGATGAGTCACTCATTGTGGCTGATGGTCAAGATGTGTGGATTTACAATCCGTTTGCCGAAGAGGTGTCTGTACTTGATTTAAATCAGGCTATTGAGGCATCTCCCATCGCTTTATTGGTTCATCGTGATGACTATACTTGGCAACAATATCAGGTCATCCAAGCTGACAACTGTTATTCCATCGCGCCTAAAGATGTCGATGCTGGGGTCGCCAAGGTTGAGGTGTGTTTTAACAGTACTAGTTTACACACTATGAAACTTGAAGATCAGCAAGGTAATCTCAGTGAGTTTAACTTGTCTGAACAAGCGACATTGACCGATGCCGATAAGACCCTGTTTGAATTTACGGTACCCGAAGGTGTTGATATTGACGATCAACGCTTAAAAGCAATTAAGTAGGCTAGCTTGTGTCAACGTTAACCTTTGATTTTGGCCCCGACTTTAGGCCACTTGCGGCCAGAATGCGCCCAGAAACCATAGAGCAATATATTGGTCAAGGCCATCTGCTTGAGGCTGGAAAGCCGCTGCGCAAAGCCCTTGAGGCGGGGCGAGCCCACTCTATGATGCTGTGGGGGCCACCCGGTACAGGCAAAACCACCTTAGCTGAGTTAATTGCCAAGTACACTAACGCCCATGTTGAGCGGATTTCGGCGGTCACCTCAGGGGTTAAAGAGATCCGCACCGCCATCGAGCATGCTAAAAATGTCGCCCAGTCTCGCGGGCAGCGCACCTTATTATTTGTTGATGAGGTACATCGCTTTAATAAGAGCCAGCAAGATGCATTTTTACCATTTATTGAAGATGGTACGGTAATTTTTATCGGCGCCACCACCGAAAATCCCTCATTTGAAATTAATAACGCGCTTTTGTCCCGGGCGAGGGTTTATTTAATTAAACGCTTATCTGATGATGAGATCAAAGCCATAGTGCAGCAGGCGCTGCATGATGAGCAGCGCGGCCTGGGTAAACGTCAGTTACAGATGCCCGATATGGTGGCGACAAAGTTAGCCACTATTTGCGAAGGGGATGCGCGTAAAGCCCTTAATCTTATTGAGCTAATGAGCGACATGATTGCCGATGGCGAATCCTTTAGTGAATCGCTGTTAATTGATGTGGCAGGTCAGCAATTGGCTGGGTTCGACAAAAATGGCGATCAATATTATGACCTTATTTCAGCGGTGCATAAATCGATTCGCGGCTCTGCGCCCGATGCGGCGCTGTATTGGTTTTGCCGTATGCTAGAAGGCGGCTGCGATCCGCTTTATATCGCCAGACGATTACTGGCCATCGCCTCTGAAGATATCGGTAATGCCGATCCGGTGGCAATGACGGTGGCACTCAATGCATGGGACTGTTTTCACCGTGTGGGCCCCTCTGAAGGTGAGCGTGCTATAGCTCAAGCCATAGTGTATTTAGCCAGTGCGCCCAAAAGTAATGCGGTTTATACTGCATTTAAAGCCGCGCGAACCTTAGCGCGTGAAACCGGTCAAGCTCCAGTGCCTAACCATCTGCGTAACGCGCCAACACAATTGATGGCCGATATTGGTTTAGGCGAGGGTTACCGTTATGCCCATGACGAGCCGCAATCCTACGCCAGTGGTGAATGTTATTTCCCTGCAGAGTTAGCTCAGAGTCGTTTTTATTATCCAACCGAGCATGGGTTTGAAAAACGGATTAAGGCTAAACTCGAATTACTAGCCCAGCTCGATAGCCAAAGTGAGTTGAAACGCTATGAGTAATCTACTGTTTGTGGCAATAGGTGGCTCAATTGGGGCTGTTTTTCGTTATCTGATCTCAATATTGATGATTCAGGTATTTGGCTCAGCATTTCCTTTTGGTACACTGGTCGTCAATATGATTGGCTCATTCTTGATGGGCGTGATTTATGCGCTAGGTCAAGTCAGTCATGTCAGTCCGGAAATGAAAGCACTCGTGGCGGTAGGTTTATTAGGGGCGCTGACAACATTTTCAACCTTTTCCAATGAAACCTTGCTATTAATTCAACAAGGGCAGTGGTTGAAAGCTTTTATTAATATCGCTCTGAACCTTTGTCTATGCCTTTTCATGGTTTACATAGGGCAGCAGTTGGTTTTTTCTCGCATTTAACTATTAAGAAACTAAAAACATGTTAGATCCCAAATTTTTAAGAACAGAATTAGAAGCAACGGCCGAGCGTCTCGCAACCCGTGGGTTTATTCTTGACGTTGGTCGTTTAAGCCAGTTAGAGGAAAAGCGTAAGTCGCTGCAAGTGGCGACCGAGGAGCTACAAGCCTCCCGTAACGCCATCTCAAAGTCTATTGGTCAAGCCAAAGCTAAGGGTGAAGATGTAGCGCCTATCATGGCGCAAGTAGGCGATTTAGGCGCAGAGCTTGATAGTAAAAAAGCAGAGTTAGCAGCCTTACTTGACGAACTTAACGCGATTGCGATGAGCGTACCTAATCTACCTGACGAGTCGGCTCCGATTGGCGCGGACGAAAATGATAATGTGGAGATCCGTCGCTGGGGTGAAGCAACACAATTTGATTTTGAAGTTAAAGATCATGTTGATTTAGGTGAATTGCACAGTGGTCTTGATTTCAAGAACGCGGTTAAGATCACCGGTTCACGCTTTATCGTGATGAAGGGACAAATTGCCCGTATGCACCGTGCATTGGCGCAGTTCATGCTTGACCTGCACACCAATGAACATGGCTATACCGAAGCTTATGTTCCCTTATTGGTCAACGAAGACAGTCTGTTAGGCACTGGTCAATTGCCTAAGTTTGGTGAAGATCTGTTTCATACCAAGCCGGCTACTGAAGAGGGGCAGGGCTTAAGCTTGATCCCAACGGCAGAAGTACCGTTGACTAACCTTGCACGCGATACCATTATCGACGAAGATGAGTTGCCCGTTAAGCTTACTGCGCACACCGCGTGTTTTAGAAGTGAAGCTGGCTCATACGGTCGTGACACGCGAGGACTTATTCGTCAGCATCAATTCGATAAAGTTGAATTAGTGCAACTGGTTAAGCCTGAAGATTCGATGGCGGCGCTAGAAAGCCTAACCCAACATGCCGAAACCGTATTACAAAAGCTGGGGCTGCCTTATCGCACTGTGGTGTTATGTACTGGTGATATGGGCTTTGGCGCAGCTAAGACTTACGACATTGAAGTGTGGTTGCCTGCACAAAATACCTATCGTGAGATTTCATCTTGCAGCAATATGCAAGATTTCCAGGCTCGCCGCATGCAAGCACGTTATAAAGCCAAGTCAGCCAAAAAACCTGCATTATTGCACACACTCAATGGCTCAGGTTTAGCTGTTGGCCGTACTTTGGTCGCCGTGTTAGAGAACTATCAAAACGCCGACGGATCTATTACGGTACCCGAGGTGTTACGTCCTTATATGGGCGGCATGACCCAAATAGGCTAACGCTTAGAGAATATAGGCTTAATGGATAACGGTAGGCACTTTTTTCAGTGGCTGACCTATGTAGTCATTATCTGTATTTTCGTTGGCGTTATGCTAGCTACATTTGGTAAAGCAGTCTTGGTGATATTAAAAAACCTATAATAAAAAAGCCTAGCGATGCTAGGCTTTTTTGTATTGAATCAAGGTGCTATTGCTTATTGGTGAGTAGTCGACTCGCTACTCAATTTAAATACATTTTGCCGGTTTTGGCAGGCCTGCTACTTTCGTCGCTTGCTTGGCTGGCCCAGCAGGAAATAGCGTGTAAAGGTATTTTGAATTGCCTTTTTCGGCGCCGAGCGCCTGACCAATAGCTTTAACTAATACACGTATCGCTGGGCTGGTGTTGTATTCTAAATAAAAATTACGCACAAAATGTATCACCTCCCAATGGGCTGGCGTGAGTTCGATATTCTCACCCGCGGCGATCACCTTAGCCAACTCCTCATGCCAATCGTTGACATTTTTAAGATAGCCTTGAGCATCTGTTTCAATTTTTTCAGCTTGATATTGTATGTAGTTCACCAGCTTATCACCTTTGAATGAAGCAATGTTTGTTGCACAAACGCTTGTTGAGCAATACCTGAATAATTGACCAGCAGGTCGCCAAGTCCGCGAGCTTCAACATCGTCTTGCAACAGCAGTACGTTACGTTGTGCTACCGCTTGCTGCCATTGAGTCTGCAGTAACAGGTTGACGGCATCGCCACGCAGCAGCAGGGTATCTTGCTCAGCCATATAGCGCAAACAAGAGATTAGCGCGGTATCCGCGGTTTGAATAATATGTAATATCATTAGTATACAAACACCTCATCGGCTAGCTGTAATTGCGCGGTTATCGCCTTGGGCTCTAGTGGTTCGACCGTTATCGCACAGTGCTCAAGGTTGAGTGCTCTATCCTGTAAAGATTGATGGCAAATAAACACTTGCTCAATATCATAGAGAGGCAGAGCCTTAAAGGTTGCAATAAAATCACGGCATCCAATCTGCGCTGGCTGTTGATTAGGCAGCAGATTGAGCACACCATCATCGACAAATATTAAGGTTACTTGTTGTTCAAAACTGGCGCTAAGCAGCGCAAAATCAAGCCCTTCACGGCTACTGGCACTGCCATGAGGTGCATGGCGAAACACAACGGTGATTTTTTTCATCTTGTTCCTAAAAGAGACGCAGAAATCGAAACGTTAGCATCGAGCTAATCGCACCAAGACTAAAAGCAGACCACTCTATCAGCCTGCTCTATACCGGTCACCAACTCACCTAAACCGCCCATAACAAAAGGGCTATCACAGTTCCAATGGGCAAGTTGTTGTTCGCTGGCTTCTGTTTGCGATAACACGCCGCGTCTTAATGCGGCAGAAACGCAATTAATTAATGGGACATTATGCTGTTGGCCAAATGCTATCCAAGCCTTAGTGAGGTCGAATTCGTCAGATGCGGGACTATTTAAACCATTGGTTGATAATACGCCATCTTGATAAAAGAATACCCGCACTATTTCATGACCTTCAGCGATAGCCGCTTTGGCAAAGCACAATGCTTGAAAACTGGTATTTTGACCGTAGGCGGGTTGATTGACTTGAATTAACATTTTACTCATGAAGATCAATATTCCCAATAATAGAGCAAAAAAAGCTCCCATAATTGGGAGCTATTCTATCGTAATTTATCCCTATACCCCAAACAGACGCTGCAGTCCTTTAAGGGGGAGGTGATTAAGCGGTAAATTAATCGTCGTTACCGATCCCCATTAAGTGCAGAATAGAGATAAATAGGTTTAAGAAATCCAAGTATAGCGAGATAGTCGCACGGATATAATTGGTTTCACCGCCGTTAACGATGCGGCTGGTGTCATATAAAATGAACCCTGTCATCAGTAATGCGACACCCGCGTTAAGCGCCATAAATACGGTACCGCTGCCAATAAAGATATTGGCGATACCCGCAACGATGGCAATCACCAAACCGGCAATTAAAAAGCCACGCATGAATGAAAAATCTTTTTTAGTGGTTAGTGCATAACCAGACAGAGCGATAAACACTACTGAGGTTAAGCCTAAAGCCTGCATGATCAACTGAGGTCCGTTCGCCATGCCCGCATAGTGGTTAAGCATATAACCTAAAGACGCACCTTCCATGCCTGTAAAAGCAAACACCCAAAAAAGCCCTGCAGCAGATTCAGCTTTTCTTAATGTGACAAATAGCAGTACCAATCCGCCAAGGGATAATCCCAAAGACATCATAGGCCCAATCTGCATCGCCATGGCGAGGCCTGCACATAATGCAGAGAATGCGAGTGTCATCGACAATAGCATATAGGTATTTTTAAGCAGTTTATTAACAACTTCTGTCGAAGCATGTCCTGCGTACAGTGTTTCTTGTGTCATCTTTTTCTCCAGTGACCCGAAATAACTTTTGCTTAGCGTTATTGCTTAATCAGTGTGACTCAATGGTAAAAGTGTCCAATGATTATTTGAGTTCATTCATATTCAACAGTTCCATTAGGTGAATAGAATTTTACGCTAGTCAATGTCCATGGGTAAATCATACCTGAGCCAGCGCTGAGGTAAAAGCGCTAGTCGCTGATTAATACTAATTGGTTGATGCTAAATGATTAATGAAACCAATCTCGTTGCAATTTTTCACTGTCGCCTAAGTAATCCAATACCCACGCCATGGCCGGAGACATATTGGCATCGTTCCAGGCTAAGCAGCAAGGACTAGGGGCTTTGGGCCTCTCTAACTGTTTTTCGATAAGCGCGCCCGCCTGAATAAAAGGTGCTGCAAAATGTTTGGGCATATAACCTATACCTAAACCTTCACGGAAGCAGTTAATTGCACGTATCCAATCGGGAACGACTAAGCGGCGCTGATTTTCAAGCAACCAAGTCATGCGTTTGGGGATCTCTCGTGAGGTATCTTCAAGGCAAATGGCAGGGTAGGCCTTGAGTTCATCGTCAAGTAAAGGGCGGTCTATTGCAGCTAATGGATGATGTTTACTGACCAAGAAGGTCCAATCGATATGGCCCATATCTTTAAAACGATAATCGCCCCCAACAGGGATGGCAGTCGTTGCGCCAATGGCAATGTCGCTGCGACCTGTGGCGATAGACTCCCAAACACCATTAAACACTTCGATGCGAATGATCAGCTCGACATTGTCGAAATGGCGATAAAAATCGGCAATCAACACACTGATCTTATCCGCCCTGACAATATTATCTAGCGCGATAGATAATGTCGGCTGCCAACCATTAGCCACGCGTTTAGTATTGTCTTTTAGGTCTTCGATTTTGGTGAGCACTTGGCGAGCCTGTTTAACAAAGTGCTCGCCGGCCGGCGTTAAGCTAACACTGCGATGGTGACGTTCAAACAGCACCACGCCTAACTCATCTTCTACTTGCTTAACGGCGTAACTCACAGCAGAAGGCACTTTATGCAGCTTATTGGCTGCGGCGGTAAAGCTACCCGCGCGGGCCACCATGTCGATCAGTTTCATAGATTGTTCTGAAAGCATACTCTTGGGTCCTTGCTGTGAGAATTTTTCAAACCTGTAAGCAAAAATAAACGCTTCACAACCAATAAGCAAGTATCTACACTCCGCGACTCGTTATTTTGTTACTAGTGTGAATGTATGAATTTTATGAATAAATGCGGAAAATTGCTGTTTTTTATCTATCTTGCGTTGCTGAGTATGTTGGGTTTTGTTGCAACTGATATGTATTTACCTGCTTTCAAAGCAATTGAAGCAACATTTGGAGCGACCCCCAGCCATGTGGCAAGTTCATTGACCTTTTTCTTAGCTGGTTTGGCTATCGGTCAATTATTATATGGGCCATTGGTGCAG
This sequence comes from Shewanella sp. 492, assembly GCF_059338445.1. Lineage (NCBI taxonomy): Bacteria > Pseudomonadati > Pseudomonadota > Gammaproteobacteria > Alteromonadales > Shewanellaceae > Shewanella > Shewanella sp. 492. The sequence continues at coordinate 2,104,814 of NZ_CM181702.1, read as the reverse complement.
CGTTTTGGTAAGCGTAACAGCTTGCTATTTGGCTTAATGGTGTTTGGTTGTGCCAGTTATATGGTTGCGGTGAGTGATACTATGTGGCTGTTCAATCTTGGCCGCTTCTTCCAGGCCATTGGTGCCTGCAGCGCTGCCGTGATTTGGCAAGCCATCGTTATCGATAAATATGAAGCGACTGAAGCACAAAAAATGTTCAGTAATATTATGCCTTTGGTGGCACTCTCACCTGCGTTAGCGCCAATACTAGGTGCGTATGTATTAGAGCATAGTGAATGGCGCAGTATATTTATGCTATTGACTGGCCTCACAGTGCTGTTGATGTTGGCAACCATTATGTGGGTTAAATCGGAGCGAGTTGAAAGTAACGCTGCAGCACCTACAAAGGTGGGGGTGAGTTATCTTGATATGCTTAAGAGCCCACAATACCTGGGTAACGTATTAATATTTGGGGCTTGCTCTGCGGCGTTTTTCTCGTATCTGACGCTGTGGCCAATCACCATGGAACAACACGGTTACCAAGCCACTGAAATTGGCCTGAGCTTTATACCTCAAACAGTCATGTTTATTGTGGGAGGTTACATGAGCAAAGTGCTTATTCGCAAAATCGGTACTGAGCAGACCTTAACTATTTTATTGTTACTGTTTGGCATGTGTGTTGCTGGGATCGCCTTTAGCACCTTAGTGATGCAGGCCGACACCATTTGGCCTTTGTTGAGCATCTTTTCGGTATTAGCGGCGGCTAATGGTGCTTGTTATCCTATTGTGGTTAATTGTGCGCTGCAGGTCTTTAAGCAAGCTTCAGCGAAGGCGGCAGGTTTACAGAACTTTTTGCAGATAAGCTTAGCGTTTGGTGCATCATCAATTGTTGCGATATGGGCAATACATGCCGAAGTGACCATAGCTATTGCGATTGTGGTATCGTCGCTAGGTGTGCTGGTTGGATACAAAATGCGCCGTTTAAATAGCTGGGGCGAATTAAGAAAAAAGTTGAGTAAAGAACTGGCAACACCCGATAACTCTCGCGTTGGTATTAACAGCGACGAAAGTTAATCGCATTGATCATTCAGGGCCATCATGTTCTTTAAACATAGTTGAAAGTCAGTGATGCCCCTTAGTTGATGGTTAGTTAAGCAGTTGATGCCGCGAATACCATTTTTACTTTACATCGATTAAAGCGCGCTATATTATTCGCGGCGTTCGGAGAGATGGCAGAGTGGTCGAATGCACCGGTCTTGAAAACCGGCATGGGTTTATAGCCCATCTAGGGTTCAAATCCCTATCTCTCCGCCACATTAAAACAAAAAGCCCGTTATCGAAAGATAACGGGCTTTTTGCTGTTTGTACGACCACTACTTGTACTCGCTTATGATAGTGACTTGAACCCTAGGGTTCCTATTGTTTAAAGTCAGCTATCTCTTCGCCACATTAAAACAAAAGGCCTTATCGAAAGGTAACGGGCTTTTGCTGTTTGTACTATCACTATTTGTACTTCCGCTATAATTACTAGTTAAAGATAGCGACTTGAACCCTCGGGTTCCTATTGTTTAAAGTCAGCTATCTCTTTACCACATTAAAACAAAAGGCCTTATCGAAAGGTAACGGGCTTTTGCTGTTTGTACTATCACTATTTGTACTTCCGCTATAATTACTAGTTAAAGATAGCGACTTGAACCCTCGGGTTCCTATTGTTTAAAGTCAGCTATCTCTTTACCACATTAAAACAAAAGGCCTTATCGAAAGATAACGGGTTTTTTGCTATTTGTACGACCACTACTTGTACTCGCTTATGATAGCGACTTGACCCTAGGGTTAACTTTAAATTTTAAACAAGGCAAAATTTCAGTTCGATCCTAATGACAAGATTTAGGTTTTATCTGTCCAGTGGGCTGACGATGCCGGTTTGGTTGATACCCGCTGCATGAGTATAAATCTGGGTGGTTTTAAGATCTTTATGTCCAAGCTGTTCTTGTATGGTTCTTATATCTGTTCCATGTTGTAGAAGTTGAGTCGCGAACGAATGACTGAAAGCATGGGCTGTGACTCGCTTACCCACCTGAGCCTGTTTTGTGGCGACTCTTAATGCTCGTTGAACTTGGCTATAGCTGATGAGATAGCGCACCCAGTAAAGATAAGACTTTTCCATTTGCTAACTGTAGTGGCGAACTCTAATTTGTTCACGGATAGCTTCAATAAAAGAGGGTTTTTTCATCGGAATTGTACAACGGTAACTGTATATATACAGTCGTAATTGGTTTTTGATAAATTGCGTAAAAAAAAGTGAGCAAAAATTGATAATTTTCGCTCGATAAATCTCCGTAGAATAAGTAAGGTATTGAAAATAAGATATTTTGTAAAAGGTTGTAGAGCAGGGCGAGATCGCGAACATAATTTGAGCTATTAGGGTGATATTCGCTCAAATAGCTGGACGGGCCATATTGGCTGTGATCTTATACTCTCTTTTGTGGAGAGCCCTATGAACTCCGGTGCATTTCAACAGTTCTTTAGTTCCTTAGAAGATCCTCGTCAGTCAGCCAAAGTCGAGCATCTATTTACTGATATTTTATTCCTCGTGGTTTGTGCCTCAATAGCTGGGGCACAAGGTTGGGAAGATATCGAAGATTTTGGCGATCTCCACTTTAACTGGTTTGCCAAAAAAGGACTTTTTAAGAATGGGTTACCTGTTCATGACACTATTGCTCGAGTCATATCGAGAATAGATAGCGAGCAGTTTCAGTATTGCTTTATCGACTGGATGAAGTCTGTTGCTGAGTTATCCGACGGTCAGCTTATTGCGATAGATGGTAAACGGCTATGTGGTTCATATAATCGCGAGAACAGACTGTCAGCCATCCACATGGTAAATGCCTTCGCAACAGAAAATAACGTCGTGCTTGGGCAAGTTAAAACCGAAAGTAAGTCGAATGAAATTACCGCCATTCCCGCATTACTGGCGCTGTTGGATATAAAAGGTTGTCTGATATCAATAGATGCCATGGGATGTCAGACAGATATCGCCGAACAAATTATTGAGCGGGGTGGAGATTATTTACTTGCCGTAAAAGGTAATCAAAAAACACTGCATAATGCCGTTCGTAAGGCGCTTGGCAGCGAGATTGACGAAGAAGTGCTTTGCTTAGAGAAGCAGCACGGACGTAACGAAGCTAGAGCCTATTGTGTAATGGACGCAGGCAGCTTAGCCGACGCTTTCCCTGAATGGAAAGGGCTTAAAAGTATTGGTGTTGCGTTAAGCTATCGTCGAACGAAAAGCGGCAATGAATCCCTTGAGTACCGTTATTACATCAGTTCAGCCAAACTGAGTAAGGCTCGTTTTGCCAATGCAGTACGCAGCCACTGGGCGGTTGAAAATAGCCTGCATTGGGTATTGGACGCGTCGATGAAGGAAGACCAATGTCAAATATATAGAGGCAATGCGGCGGAGGTATTGTCCGGAGCAAGGAAGATAGCGTTGAATATGCTCCGAGCGGAAACAACTCGAAAAATCAGTATCCCACGCAAACAGAAGCGTGCACACGGCAGCACTGATTATCTGGAGCAGGTACTAACAGCAGGCTTAAAGACGTTGGGTGATATTTAAGCATTCATGCTCTCACCCTGGGTTGTAGAGACCGCTACATCAAAATGCTCAATTTTGCGGGCTTGATTTTGATAAAACTAGATGTCATTTCTATCATTTTTTATTTATAAACAGTCGGTTATATTGGGCTGATTGCGCCTAAGTTGTAATTTGAACCGGAACATTATCGAGCAGCTAGATAATAAGCTGTTAGCTGTATTTTAAGTATGGCAATATCATTAAACTTTAGAATAAAAGGAATTATTATGAAAAAACTAATATTAATCTTAACACTGTGTATTTCTTCTTTTGTTTCTGCAAATGAATCGCCAGGTTCAACAGCAGCAAGGGAATGGCTTAACATAGTTGATTCTGGTAATTACTCTGAAAGCTGGCAAAAATCAGATTCATTTTTTCAATCACAACTATCACAAGATAAATGGGATGCAGCCCTTAAAGGTGTCCGTACGCCTTTGGGTAAAGTCAATTCACGTTCAGAGCTAGGTGCTAAAGAATACACAACCCTTCCAGGTGTTCCTGACGGTGAATATCTAGTTATTCAATTTCAAACGGACTTTCAAAATAAAAAATCAGCAACTGAAACTTTAACGCTAAGTAAAAGTAGCGGTAAATGGCTTCCTGTTGGTTATTTCATTAAGTAGTATTGGTGTAGATACAGCTAACAAGAATTTAAAGCGGGACTGCTAACAGTTTGCTCGGTTTCGCTACGCTACACAGTTTTAGCAAACTACTATCAGCCCCTTAAATGGGCGCTGGGGGATCCCCTCATAATTCAGGTCTCCCTGCAGTGTGAACCAACTTGATATATTCATGCATTGCCCAGCGTAAATGCTGCGCTGTTATTTGATAGTTTTCCCTCCGCCGAACCTCTTTCCCCAATCTGACAATCGACAGCACAGGCCGGTGCCGAATGGTGTTGGCCTGAAAGTGTTTTTGCCAGCCTAGATGTAAGGCAACGATACCAATTAGCCATAAGGCAATTTCTGCCAGCATAGCGATGAGCAGCAACACATCTAGCCGCTTCGGACAACGACTTTTGCAGTGCCTCAGCCCCATGCCGTATTGTCTCTTCAAGTCTCGAAAGGTCTCTTCAATCTGCATTCGCTTAGCGTAGAGCTTTGTCACTTGGACCGAGTTAAAGTGATTAGGTGGTAAGTTGGTTGCCAATAGCCACGGCTCTTTGCTGCTTCTTCCGTAGCTTGCTTGGGCGGTATGGTTTCTTCCTGCTTTTGAGGAACGGCGGTCTTTACGACCTTTTTCTTTCGCTTTGTAGAGGTGTAAATGACAGGACAATGGGCTTTTCCTGGCGAGGTTAACACGGCCGATGTATTTGGCTTTGTTCGTTGCTGTTGGGTAAAGCGACTTATTGGAGTGCCATTGATGTGTTCCAACATGCTGATAACTGACGTCACCACGAACACGCCCTAACCAAAACCAGCCGTGACTTGCTACTTGAGCAAACCAAGTATTGCGATAGCCAGCATCGGTGACGATTAGCGGACAGCAGCTATTCGGAAGTACCTTTGCCAACTCAGTCAGAAAAACATTGTGGCTGCGAGGTGCGTTGTAATCTTTGAATTCAAAAGTACGCTCATAAAGGGTCACGCTGCGCCCTTGAACACTGATGGAGGCGCGCAATGTCATCAAGCGGAGTTGTTCTCTTACATCGGCCCAATCGACAAGCACGATAGGCATTGGGTTAGCACCGCAAAGATGCATTGCATGCCAGCGATATATCGCCATTCGGTCATTATTGAGGTGGTGATTACCGAGCAAGCGGTCAATACGTTTGATACTGTGCTTAGGTGCCACATTACCAGAGATGTTACGGCCTAGCTGGGTCAAAGAGAGTTGATCACCATCTAGTAATGATTTAGTGGCAACCATAAGAGAATTAAGACGTTTTTTGTGGATGGAAGAGCATTGATTGCTAAGAGAGTCATGTAGTATTGTAATGTCACGCATGGTGTTGTTCTAGTTTGTTTTTGGCGAAATTGATTAGATCAAACAGCACCATGCGTGTCTACTAATTGATTGTAAAAGGAATTATCTGGGGATTCCCTAGAGCCGGGCGTTATGTTTCTGAAAGGGGAATTATGGATATTAATCGTATTGCTCAGATAATCTGCTCTGTGGCTGAGAGTGAAAATAGAGAACTATCTGATATAGAACAGGGTATATTTCATATGCCTGAATTAGCTTTTGCATATGAATGCGGTAAGGCGATTGTCAAAGAGTCAAAGAATATCTTTGGTGAAACAAAAGTTGAATGGTATAGGGAATACGATCTTAAAAATGGCGGACCCACCGATTTAGTTTTTAAATTGGATTCTGGTTATACAATAGCGATTGAATTTAAGTTGCGAGATACAACTACAGCCTATCAAAATGACATTGAAAAACTTGGTCGAATCAAAGAAAAAAAGTGTATTCGATTATTTTGCGCTTTAGTTGACGTATTTAACTATCAATTACCTGACGATGGTCGCCAAGCGCATATTGAATGTCTACCAAATTATCAAGTAAAGTCACTTCATAAAGTAACGTTCGATACTAAACAAAATAGATATGTTAAACCTGTATCTTGTGTAGCGTGCGTTTGGGAAGTTGGTGAGTCGTTGTAGGGCGAAACATAACAAATAAGGATAGGCCGCGCGTAGCCGCGTCCTTATCCCGAGTGTTGAACAAGCCCGGGTTTGTAGGAAGTGATACCTTTATATAGTAAATAGCGGCGTGAGATCTCACGCTGGTTTAGGTCGGGGAGCTTAATTTACACTTTTGGCTAGCCATAGCTATCCCTTAGCACCGACAGCCAATAAGTAAGTCTATAGTTTCAAAAGCTTAATCACCACCTGCGTTTCACTTCTAGAGATCTAAAATTTCAAAATCCTGTTATCTTACCGCTTAAACAGTAGCGTTAGATTGCTAAGTGCTCTGGCTATGAAAGCTTGTCAGTCGCCCCTGCTTTTTTCCATGTACGCCCATAAATGTCATCGGCTGCTGGCAGCAAGAACAAGGCTGTATTGCCGCAATGCGTTTTGCCTCTTCGACTAGGGGAAATACCGCCCCTGCGACAACGATCATCAACTGTATTTGTTGCCTCAGTTTGCAGAAGTTCCCGCTAAGTAATCCATAATCTCGTACTCGGCGTAACCCTTTGGGCAAAACATGCTGAAGCACAAACCATAGGAACTCTATCGCGGGTAAGGTACGCACTTTATTTGAATCGCCACTGGTTTCCTAGATACCTTTTTGCTTAGGTAAAATTATCTAAAATCAACTAAAATCAACTAAAATCAACTAAAATCAATTTAAACTTATCGATAACGCCGTAGTAACCTAACACCCTAGTTAATAATGCCACCTAAAATGAGTCTTATTATGAAATCATCAGGATTTACCCTTATTGAGCTTGTTGTTGTGATCATTGTTCTTGGCATTTTAGCCGTGGTCGCTGTTCCTAAATTTATTGGCGTGACAAGTGAGGTCTTAATCGTAGAGATTCAAGATATGGAGGGCGAATTGAAAACCGCTAATAAATTGGTATTTTCTAAAGCCGCACTCGAAGGTAAGGAAGAGCTGGCTTTCAACGATATCCATAATCAAGTGGATTCATCACTGATCATCAATGGCAAAAAGGTCAGCCTGCATTATGGTCGTATCCAGGCAACCAAGTGGAATATCTATCAAGTCATGAACATTGATGAAGCTGACTGGACCGTGTTAGCTTCTTCTGGCGTTTATGCTCAAGCCTATTTCACCCCAAGAGGTGCGCCGGCGTTTGGCGCAACTAGCATACAAGAGATGGTCGATTCTAAATGTTATCTCAAGTATGGTTTCAGCCAAGAGCATTATAAAACGCCAAATTATGAGCAAGTCACCTCAGGTTGTTAGGCCTATTTAGCTAGCGCTAGTCAGTGTTAATCTATTATGACGGCCACTCAGCTCGGATTTTACTCTTTACTTTAATCATTTTTAAGCTTCGTTTTAAATAGTGGCGTGGGATCCCATTCCACATAAAAACCGATATCCATAGTTAATGACATAGACATTAGCCTCCGACTAAGCTTTGATTGAGCATGAAATCAGGAGGTTTTATGCCGCTCTCTGGCTAAACTCAAACGTGTACCTAAGACCTTTTATTATTGTTGTAGCCGTGCCGTTTGCCGTACCTTTGTGGGGGGCTCTTACACTTTAATGCGGCGTTATACGGTTTAGGATTAAGGCTTCTCCCATCCAATTTGAAGATGCACCAAAAGATATGGCTGTTTGTTATTTTAGTGGTGAAGCCGATGTGATTACTGGGCCTTGTGTTCGTAGCTTAAGGTGTATAGCATGGCTCGTTTTTAAATTAACTAATTCTAAATTAACTGAGGGTTTACGATGAGTCTGATAGTCTATGGTGTGCCGCTGTCGCCTTTTGTGCGTAAAGTATGTTTGTGCTTGGCCGAAAAGGCGCTGGATTATCAATTAGAGATAATTTCGCCGTTTGATCAGCCGTCTTGGTATAAAGAGATAAGCCCGCTTAACCGTATTCCTGCTATTAAAGATGGTGATTTCACCTTGGCAGATTCGAGTGTGATCTGCCAATACCTTGAAGAGCAATATCCGCAAGCAACAAGCTTGCTCGGCGACAATGCCGAGCAAAATGCGCGAGTGCGCTGGTTAGCTAAATATGCCGATGATGAGTTGGCACCATTAACCACCTTTAGCGTTTTTTCACAACGCATTATCCAAAAAAGCATGGGTAAAGAGTGTGACGAAGCCGCTGTGCAATTAACGCTGACAGAAAAATTACCGAGCCATTTCGATTACCTCGAACAGCAGTTAGCGGGTAATGATTATTTTGTCGCGGGAAAGCTCACCTTAGCCGATCTGGCTTTCAGTTGTCAGATGGTGAATATGGAGCACGCTGGTGAGACGATAGATGCGGCGCGCTGGCCATATTTGAGTGCCTTATATTTACGGGTTAAGGCGCGTGCATCGATGCAAGCCTTGTTACCGGCAGAGCAAACCATCATTGCCAAAATAACGGCCTAGTGATAACTCTGCTCTAGCTTTTGCTGGTGCAGGGCGCAACTAAGGCTTAGTTAGCCCGCGTGATCCTAACATTAGGTAGGCTGCAGTATAGGTTAGGCCGTTACATAAATGGCCATGATGGATAACTGATTGAATTGCCTTACAGATGAGACCAAAAAGCGGCTAATAACCTAATAGGTTAGCAGCCGCTTTTTTTGGATAAAACAAACGTACTATCTCGCTGCTCCGATCAAGAGTAACTTACTGAAAGTGGCTCTAAGAATAGCAGAGCAGGCTAAATACTGCGATTAACGGCTACTTAATAGGTCAAGTGACAACTGGGTAGCTTATTCTTTTCTAAGTAGTTTTGGTGATACTCTTCGGCGCGGTGAAACGGCATCGCTGGCACGATTTCTGTGACAATTTGGCGCTCCCCCCATTTTCCGCTTCGCGCTAAGGCAAGTTTCGATTGCTCAGCGGCCGCTTTTTGCTGCTGATCGTAAAAAAAGATCGCGCTGCGATATTGATGGCCTATGTCACCGCCTTGCATGTTGAGCATGGTCGGGTTGTGATTAGACCAAAATACGGCTAACAGTTGTTGGTAACTAACTTGGTGTTCGTCATATTCAACTTGAACCACTTCAGCGTGACCGCTATTACCTTGTTTGACTTGCTCGTAAGTGGTGCGCTTATCGTCACCGCCCATATAACCACAGCTTGCTGCTGTCACCCCTTCAATTTGTCTGAAAAAGTACTCAACACCCCAAAAACAACCAGCACCAAATGTGGCTATAGCCATTTGTACACCTCATGACTTTTAATTGATATGCCTATTCACCGGTAGAGGATGAAGCGCTTAGCATCACCTTACAACTAAAATAGACGTCTAGATGGCTTTATTGTGTGGTGGCTTGAATGAGAATGCAAGCTTAATTTATCGGTTACTGAGTTATTATGTGGTGACAAATGGCTGTCTGATCCGTTAAATGGTACTATCAGCCCTTGATAAACATAATACTAATAAATCCAAGGAGTCATGCCTATTACAGCAGATCAACATGATCTGTAAGGTATGAATAATGTAAGGAGTTTTGTGTGCCACAAGCACTAAATCTGTCGAATGACTTTTTGCAATTTACCCTCGCAAATCCAAAATCTATCCCAGAGCCGTTGACCTTTACCATAGGTGAACATACCCGCGTACATGTTTGGGATACCGGCGTGATTGCATTTGAGCCTTTATCTTGCGGCGATGCACCAGTCAAAAATATTGTATTGTCCAGTGCCATACACGGTAATGAAACCGCGCCCATTGAACTGTGTAACACGCTGATCACTCAGTTGCTCAGCGGTCAAATCATCACGCAGCAAAGGTTACTCTTTTTAATTGGTAACCCTGCGGCTATTTTAAATGGCACCCGTTTTGTCGAAGAAAACCTTAACCGGCTTTTTAGTGGGGCGCACTCCAGTGGGCAAGGACTCATCAACGCCGAGCGTGTGAGAGCCAAGAAGCTTGAACGTTATGTCGATCGCTTCTTTACTGGCGGTCAGCCTAACTCGCCGCGATATCACTACGACCTACACACCGCTATTCGCGGCTCCAAGCATGAAAAATTTGCCATTTATCCCTACCGTCAAGGTGCGCCTTATAGTGGTGAACAACTGATGTTTTTAGCCGCTTGTGGTATTAAAACAGTGTTATTTCACCATGAGCCAACCACCACCTTTAGTTATTTTTCTGCTCATAATTATCAAGCCCATGCGTTTACTATCGAACTTGGCAAGGTTATGCCGATGGGCCAAAATGATATGACACGCTTTATTGCGCTCAAAACAATGCTAATTCAATTAATTAAAGGTGAGCCTTTGGCATTACCTGCATTCGATCCTAGCCAGCTAAACCTCTATCAAGTTAATCGCTCTATCAATAAGGGTTATGATGATTTTGAGTTTACGTTTGCCAATGACGTGGAGAACTTTACCGCGTTTCCTAAAGGTTATGTGTTAGCTAAAGAGGGGGGGGCAGAGGTTAAGGTCGATGCTGCATTCGAGTCTATCGTGTTTCCTAATGCCAATGTGCCCGTTGGGCAAAGAACGGTGCTCTGTTTGGTGCCCGCAGCGGATTATCGGGTTGACTAAAGCCTTAGCGCGCTAAGGATTGTAAAGCTATATATACATCAATGTTAGATGCTAGTTATCCCCTTTAAACATGTTGGGCTTGATAGGTAGTTTACGTTAACGTAATTTAAACCTCACGTGTGAAGCATAATAATGGCCAGTGATTAAGTGTTACGCTTAATCGCTGGCAAATAAATAACAAGAAAACTCAGCTGATAAGAGAATAGTATGAGCAACACTAAGAGCACGACAGAAACTGTCCATAGGGTCAGCTTTCTTGATAAGGATTCGCTGTCAATCCCGATGTTAAAGATCCTTCAAGCAGACGGCACCACGTTTGAAGAAGCGGTATTACCTGTGATTGACCAAGCCTTAGCTGAAAAAATTCATGACACGTGCGTATTCACCCGAGTACTCGACGAACGTATGTTAGGTGCACAGCGTCAGGGCCGCATCAGCTTCTACATGACTTGCACCGGTGAAGAAGCCTCTATCGTTGGCAGCGTCGCGGCGCTCGATGATGAAGATGTTATCTTAGCGCAATACCGTGAGCATGCCGCGCTGCGTTACCGTGGATTTACCACCGAGCAGTTTATGAACCAGATGTTCAGTAATGAAAAAGATCTGGGCAAAGGCCGTCAAATGCCGATTCACTATGGTAGCAGTGCCTTACATTATCAAACCATTTCATCGCCACTGGCGACGCAAATACCACAAGCCACTGGGGTCGGTTATAGCCTTAAAATGCAGGGTAAACGTAATGTTGCTATCTGTTATTTCGGTGAAGGTGCCGCCTCTGAAGGAGATTTTCACGCCGGATTGAATATGGCCGCCGTGCTCAAGTCGCCGACGATTTTTTTCTGTCGTAACAACGGCTATGCCATCTCAACGCCGACCAGTGAGCAGTTTGCCGGCAATGGTATTGCTAGCCGAGGGGTGGGCTATGGTATGCACACCATACGCGTAGATGGTAACGACATGTTAGCTGTGCTTGCCGCTACCCAGCAAGCCAGAGCCTATGCGCTAGAGCATAATGCGCCAGTACTCATTGAAGCGATGACCTATCGCTTAGGCGCACATTCATCGTCTGATGATCCCTCTGGCTATCGCTCCAAAGAGGAAGAGGCGAAGTGGCAACAGCATGATCCCGTGCAGCGTTTTAAATTGTGGATGATCAATAAAGGTTGGCTAACCGAAAGCGATGACAGCGCACTGTATGACAAATATCGTCAAGAGGTGTTAGCCTCGGTTAAAGTGGCTGAAAAGCTGCCTGTCGTGACCATAGATGAACTGATAACCGATGTGTATGACACGCCAACGCCGCGTCTCGAACAGCAACTCAAAAATCTTAAACAACATATTAAAAAATATCCAGAGTCCTATCCAAATAGCGCAGGGAGAGTCTAAATCGTGGCAAAGATCAATATGTTACAAGCCATCAATGATGCCTTAACCATTGCAATGGAAACCGACGAAAAAACGGTATTGTTTGGTGAAGATGTAGGCCACTTTGGTGGCGTATTTCGTGCCACCTCAGGCTTACAGGAAAAATTTGGCCGCGATCGCTGTTTTAACACCCCACTGACCGAGCAAGGCATTGCCGGTTTTGCTAACGGTTTAGCCTCAAACGGCATGACCGCGATTGCCGAAATTCAGTTTGCCGATTATATCTTTCCTGCCATTGACCAAATCGTCAACGAGTCGGCCAAGTTTAGGTATCGCAGTGGTAACGAATTCAACGTCGGTGGCATCACTTACCGCACTCCTTATGGCGGAGGTATCGCTGGTGGTCATTATCATTCGCAATCACCTGAAGCTTATTTCACTCAAACCGCAGGCTTAAAAGTGGTTGTGCCACGAAATGCCTATCAGGCTAAAGGGTTATTATTAGCGTCTATTCGCGACAACAACCCTGTGGTGTTTTTCGAGCCTAAACGCTTGTACCGCGCCAGTGTCGGTGAAGTCCCTGAAGGCGCCTATGAGATAGAGCTAGGTAAAGCTGAAGTGGTTAAAGAGGGCACCGATATCACCTTACTGGCTTGGGGGGCGCAGATGGAGATCATCGAAAATGCAGCTTCGATGGCAGCCAAAAAGGGCATTTCATGCGAAATCATCGATTTACGTACACTTGCCCCATGGGATGTTGAGACCGTCGCGGCGTCAGTTAAGAAAACCGGTCGCTTGCTCATCAATCACGAAGCGCCATTAACCGGTGGTTTCGCTGGTGAAATTGCTGCCACGATTCAAGAAGAGTGTTTCTTGTATCTTGAATCTCCTATTAGCCGAGTGTGTGGCCTAGATACGCCTTACCCCTTGGTGCACGAAAAAGAATATATGCCAGATGCGCTCAAAACGTTTGAAGCGATCAAAGCATCGATGAAATATTAGGAGCGCAGGCATGATTAAAGAATTTATTTTACCCGATATAGGTGAAGGGGTCGTTGAGTGCGAACTGGTCGAATGGTTGGTAAGCGAAGGCGACATGGTGGTTGAAGACCAACCCATTGCCGATGTCATGACCGACAAAGCCTTAGTGCAAATTCCCGCACCCCATGCAGGTATTATCAAAAAACTTCATTACAAAAAAGGCGATGTCGCGAAAGTGCATGCACCACTCTACTCGGTGGAGCTGGATGATATTGCTGAGACTGAATCATCGGAGGAAGCGGCCGTTAACTCAGCTAACGTTCAAAATAATTCATCGCAAGATAATGCCAGCACAAGCGCAGTGGGCACCGCCATTGAAGAGTTTTTACTGCCTGATATTGGCGAGGGGATTGTCGAATGTGAATTAGTGGATTGGTTAGTCAAAGAAGGCGACATGGTGGTTGAAGACCAACCCATTGCCGATGTCATGACCGACAAAGCACTGGTGCAAATTCCAGCCATAAAAAGTGGCAAGGTTGTCAAACTGCATTATCGCAAAGGCCAACTGGCTCAAGTGCATTCACCGCTATTTGCTATCGAAGTGGAGGTGGAGTCGGCGCCTGCAGTTCAAGCTATGTCGCCATCGCATGCCGCTAGTGCTCATAATGCGGCGACAGATAATGACACCTTAGACGTCGAGGGGACATTACCAAGCAATGGTAAAGCACTCGCCAGCCCAGCGGTAAGACGTTTGGCGCGCAGTTATGATATTGATTTAGCCAAAGTGCCTGGTACAGGCAAACATGGCCGCGTCTATAAAGAAGATGTCGAGCGTTATCGTGGTGGCGAAGCCGTTAAAGCCAAAGCGGCTAAAGCTGCCAGCAGCGCCGAGCAGAGCGCCACACTTGAGAATAAGCAATCAGAGCGAGTCGAACCCATTCGCGGCGTTCGCGCCGTGATGGCGAAGATGATGATGGAGTCGGTATCGACCATACCGCATTTCACCTATTGCGAAGAGTTAGACTTAACTGAGTTAGTTGCCCTGCGCGAATCGTTGAAACAGCGGTATTCTAGCGATGAGTTAAAACTTACTATGATGCCGTTTTTTATGAAAGCGATGTCGTTGGCCTTGAGTCAATTCCCCGATATTAATAGCCGCGTGAATGACGACTGCACCGAGCAAACCTTCTTTGCTTCGCACAATATAGGCATGGCGGTCGACTCGAAAGTGGGCTTATTGGTGCCTAATGTTAAAGATGTACAGCTTAAATCGATTCTTGACGTGGCCAGTGAGATCACTCGGTTAACTAAAGATGCCCGAAGTGGCAGGGTGAGCCCGCAGGACCTTAAAGGTGGCACCATTTCTATCTCTAATATTGGTGCATTAGGCGGCACAGTCGCAACGCCTATTATCAATAAACCTGAGGTAGCGATTGTGGCGTTAGGTAAACTGCGAACGTTGCCGCGCTTTAATGAGCTGGGCGAGGTAGAGGCTCGTAAGATCATGCAAGTGAGTTGGTCGGGTGACCATCGCGTTATCGATGGCGGCACCATTGCACGCTTCTGTAATTTGTGGAAACAGTATCTTGAACAGCCTCAAGAGATGCTGCTGGCTATGCATTAACAAAACGTTTTTTTTGAAAAAGAGCGCTTAGCGCTCTTTTTTTTTAATGCTATTAATCTTTGGCCTGAATTAAGTATAATGACGCAAATTAATCCACTATTTTTGGTTTAAGCATGAGTCAGTTAGCTCCAAGTATATCAAACATACAATATCCATTTCCCGCTAAACCTATTCCGCTAAATGATGAGCAAAAACAGCATTATAAGGCGCGTATTAAGCAGCTTTTAAAAGAAAAGGACGCGGTGTTAGTAGCCCATTACTATACCGACCCAGAGATCCAGGCATTAGCCGAGGAGACTGGCGGTTGTGTATCTGACTCACTTGAAATGGCGCGATTTGGGCGCGATCATCCAGCTAAGACATTGATTGTAGCTGGGGTTAAATTTATGGGCGAAACCTCAAAAATCTTGAGCCCAGAAAAAACCGTGTTAATGCCCACCCTTGATGCAACTTGCTCATTGGATGTTGGTTGTCCCATCGAAACCTTCAGTGCTTTTTGCGATGCTCATCCCGATCATACCGTAGTGGTTTATGCCAATACGTCTGCAGCGGTCAAAGCCCGCGCCGATTGGGTGGTCACATCTAGTATTGCACTGGAAATTGTCGAGCATCTAGATAGCGAAGGTAAAAAAATCATCTGGGGCCCAGACAGACACTTAGGCAGTTACATTGCCAAGCAAACTGGCGCCGAGATGTTGATGTGGCAAGGTGAGTGTATTGTCCATGACGAATTTAAGGCCAAGGCCTTGCGTGAGCTTAAAGCACTGCATCCAAATGCAGCCGTGTTAGTTCATCCTGAGTCACCCGCCAGTGTGGTCGAGTTAGCCGATGCAGTGGGCTCAACCAGCCAGTTGATTAAAGCTGCACAATCAATGGATAACGACACCTTTATAGTGGCAACCGATAAAGGCATTTTCTATAAGATGCAGCAAGCTGCACCTAACAAGACATTAATCGAGGCGCCCACTGGTGGTAACGGAGCAACGTGCCGAAGTTGTGCCCATTGCCCATGGATGGCGATGAACGGCCTACAAGCCATTGAGGCAGCGTTAAGTGACAGTGACAGCGCACAACATGAGATATTTGTCGATGAGTCCTTGCGTCAAAGGGCGTTGTTGCCTTTAGACAGAATGCTCAACTTTGCCAAAACGTTAAATATGCAAATTAAAGGTAATGCCTAACACCGCCATGGAGCAGCTGAAAAGTGGTCAATAAGGCTGTAAATTATCCAACAGTTAAGTAAACTTGATATTAAGCAAAAAAAGCGCCTTTAAAGGCGCTTTTTTTATGTTTAAATTTGCTCTAATTCGGCGCAGTACTAGACCAGAGACTAACTGTGCTTGCTTGATTGAAGTGCTAAAAACAGTCCCATTTGGTGCGCCTGTCGCTGATGTTTTACTGACATTTAAATGTCATGCTAGTGTTTACAAACCCAGGCGCTATGCAGTGATTGACGAGATAATATTACGGAGCGTCTTACTCAAATGACAATACAATGGCTTAAAAAATGCGGTGTTATGGGTAACCAATCATGAATATGCAATGGATAAGTAATCTTTCAATTAAAAACAAGCTATTACTGGTGATAGTGCCACCTATTCTTGGGGCATTATTTTTTGGCTTATACGTTGTTTATGGCCAATACCAAATGCAACAAGGACTGAGTCAAATAGAAACTCTGGCTGAGTTTTCACAAGTGAACAGTAATTTAGTCCATGAATTGCAAAAAGAGCGCGGCATGAGCGCCGGATTTCTTGGATCAAAAGGTCAAGCATTTGCCGATAAGTTGCCTAGTCAACGTCAGCTAAGCGATCAACAAGTTGATACATTTAGATCCTTTACCTTAAACCATGCGATCCCACCTGATTTTGCAACTCAGATGAACAGCGTTAACAGTATGCTGAGTCAACTCGATGAGGTGCGCCGCCGTATCGATCAACAGACCATTAGTGTGGCAGAGGAGGTGCAGTATTATAGCGACCTCAATACGGCATTATTAGCGATTGTCGACCACGCCAGTCAGCAGGGGGATAGCCGCGCTATTGCCATTCAATCTGCTAGTTTCGCTGCCTATTTGCAGATGAAGGAGCGTGCTGGTATCGAACGAGCCGTATTGAGTGCCACGTTTGGTAACCCCAGTTTTAAGCCCAATATGTTTCTTAAATTTGCGACACTAGTATCAGAGCAAAATACTTATAAAGAGCGCTTTTTGGCATTGGCGACACCTAAAGTTAAAATGGCGTATCAACAACTTGCTAACTCTTCAGTATTTACCGAGGTTAACCAGTTACGTAGCATTGCATTTAGCCAAGACCCACAGCAATTACAAGCCAACAGCTCACCTCAATGGTTTGCCAAGTCGACCGCGAGAATAGAAGCCCTTCGGCAATTTGAACAGCGTTTATCTAGCGATCTGCTTGCCGATACTCGTAGTGCTTTGACTCAAGCCACCACCTTGATGATCAGCGCCATCGTGTTGATGCTGACCTCTGGTTTAATCGTGATTTTGTTGTCATTGCTTATTGGCCGTTATCTACATGGCTCACTACGCAGCCTATATAATAAAGTGACCGAATCGCAGCAACATTTTGACTTGAGCGTAAGGGTCGATATTGTTGGACGTGATGAGATTGCGCAGTTGGGGCAAGCGTTTAACCATATGATGGCTGATTTTGATACGGTTATCGGTTCGGTGCGCACTAATACCAAAGGCTTGCTCGATGCTTGTCAAGAGATGGAGGGCTACGCGCGTAATATGCGCGAAGATGTCACTCAAGGTCATAGTGAAGTGGATCAAGTTGCTTCTGCAATGACGCAGATGAGTGCCACGGTGCAAGAGATTGCTCAAAATGCGGTGCAAGCATCAGAAGCGTCTGCAAAAGCCAATAAAGAAGCCCAAGAGGGTAGTCAGGAGGTGGAACGTACGGCTCAGTCTATCAATCAGTTGGCGATTGAAATTGATGAAGCGGCGCTCGCCATTAATCACCTTGATAAAGATATTAAAGGGATTGTCGATGTGCTTAGCGTGATCAGTGGCATCGCCGAGCAAACCAATTTATTGGCACTTAATGCCGCTATTGAAGCGGCTCGTGCTGGTGAGATGGGCCGTGGGTTTGCTGTGGTGGCCGATGAAGTCAGAAGTCTGGCTCAACGGGCACAGAGTTCGACAGAAGATATTCGCAGCATGACAGAGCGCCTAGAGCGAGGCGCTCGCCTAGCGGTAAAAACGATGGAAGCGGGCAAGGCGCGAGCTGAAACCAGTGTTGTGGAGTCTCGCCGCGCAGGTGAAGAATTAGTGCGTATTGTGCGTGAGGTCAGTGTCATCGATAGCATGAACGAACAGATCGCCGCGGCAACACATCAACAGTCGGCAGTCTCTGAAGAGGTGAATCAAAATGCGATGAAGATAAGTGAGATTTATCGTAACACCCATGATGTATCCGATAAGCTCAGTCAACTTAATGAAGCCTTACTTAACGATGTCAGTGCGATGTCACAACTCGTAAGTAAATTTAAGTAACTCACTTGCTAGTGAGTAGGGCGGGCGATTTAGGT
The DNA here is from genome assembly GCF_059338445.1 of Shewanella sp. 492. Classification (NCBI taxonomy): domain Bacteria; kingdom Pseudomonadati; phylum Pseudomonadota; class Gammaproteobacteria; order Alteromonadales; family Shewanellaceae; genus Shewanella; species Shewanella sp. 492. The sequence goes on along the minus strand of NZ_CM181702.1, from coordinate 2,086,533 downwards.
TTTCATCTGATGATTTGCATATGCATCATTTTGTGCCCTACAGAACAGATCTTAGATATTTTAACCAGAGCCTGACCAGAATAGGACAGGGAAATAGGGGAACTGGTGAACTATTATGCAAATGCTTGACGCTGTTGTTTTATTGCTTGACCCTGTTTAGTGATTTGCGTAAAGTGTCGCTCCGTTACCCGCATCGAATCCTAAGGATCCGATAAAGTTGATGATACGGTGAGATGTCCGAGTGGCCGAAGGAGCACGCCTGGAAAGTGTGTATACGGTAACGTATCGAGGGTTCGACTCCCTCTCTCACCGCCAAATTAAAAGAACGGGAATCAGTAACTTACTGGTTCCCGTTTTTGTTTGGTGCCTTTTCGTAATTTTCACCACTTTCTCTTTACCTTTTCTTGTTCGAATATCTTTCTGTTCTGCTCGCTATCGACCTATTGGCTCCCTAGCCACACCTAGCTCTTTTAGTGCCTCCGATCTATCTGAATCGGTCATTCAAGCTTGTAGACGCGATGTCAATATACATTACTGATTAACTCGTCTGAATAGTTGTCTTTTTAGAGTCAACTTATTGCAATGGTAGGCATTCAAGGGGGGATTGATTATAATCAGATGATAATGTTTAGGTGTAGGTCTACTCTCAATGGAAAATAAAACAGCGCGATTTACCGTATTACTCGATCCCGCCAAGAAACAAGCTTTTGAGCAGCTTTGCGCGTCTCAAGATTTAACCCCATCGCAAGTGGTGCGCCAGCTTATTCGTGGCTACCTTGAGCAGTATGATGTGAGCTATGGTCAACAAAAGCCGATTCATAATCCCAAAGTGAGAAGCTAATTTAGTTTTACAGCATTGTCACCAAAGTTGGCTAGCTGAAACATGATAATTTTATTATAATACTATTATCATTTTTGGTCAGAGCGAACGTCAAAGGCATCATGTATGCGAGGCGATTATTGCTATAGATAAAGCTTTGACTGTTATATTTTGTAAATTAAAGAGAATTAGTGATGAGCGATATAATCCCACCATGCCCAAAATGTGAGTCTCCTTATGCGTATTCAGATGGCACGCTATTGATCTGCCCTGAGTGTGCGAATGAATGGAATCCCAACGAAGAGATCGTTGATCCAGATGCCATCATCTTAAAAGATGCTGTGGGTAACCTATTGGCCGAAGGTGATAAGGTCACGTTGATCAAAGATCTTAAAGTGAAAGGCTCTTCACTGGTACTTAAAGTCGGTACTAAAGCTGTCATTAATCGTTTCGTCGATGGTGATCACGATATCGACTGTAAAGTTGATGGCAATGGTCAAATGATGTTGAAATCGCAGTTTGTCAGAAAACAAAACTAAATTCTTATTAGTTTTACTGTTAAAAATACCTGCAATGAGCAGGTATTTTTTTGCCTGAAATTAACTAATGAAAGTGCAGATATGAGCATTTTTAAAGGTTCTTAGCTAGGCTATTCATCGGATAATGGATGTAACGCCCCCATATCATAACAAGGGACTAAACAGATAAAATAGGTGTTCAATAAAGCGTTTATAAAGCGCTCTATTTTGCCAGCGAGTTAAATTGAGCTGCTCAGCATTATCAATATATTGCTGTTGTAATTGGGCTAATTTAGCGGCAAAAACGACATCATCAACAGCAAGCGTGAGTTCAAAATTAAGCCATAAACTGCGCATATCCATGTTAACTGTGCCGATAAGGCAGTGTTCATCATCGATCATTACCGATTTGGTGTGTAGTAGACCGCCATGAAATCGATGAATTTTAACCCCCGCTTTAAGCAACTCACCAAAGAAAGAGCGACTGGCCCATTTCACCATGGTGGAGTCGTTTTTACGTGGAATGATAATATTCACATCGACGCCGCGGTGAGCGGCGGTAGCCAATGCGTCGAGTAAGTTTTCACTGGGCACAAAGTAGGGGGTGGTGATAACAATTTTGCGTCGAGCTTCATAAAGACTTTGCAGCAACACTTGATGGATCACCTCTTCTGGCATCCCCGGCCCCGATGGGATCACTTGTACCAGAGAGGTTGAACAGGGCAATAAATGCCCATCAATAGGTTGCTGAGGCAACTCGCGCTGGTTGGTTTCCACTTCCCAGTCCCACGCGCTCACTGCGCTGACAACTGGCACCACGGGCCCTGTGATACGTACCATGACATCAATCCATTGGCCCACACCTTGAGTTTGCTTAAAGTATTGCGGATCGATGAGGTTCATTGAGCCGGTATAAGCAATGGTATTATCGATAACCACAATTTTTCGATGCAGACGTAAATCCAGACGCCGAAAGAACATTCTCAGTGGACTCACAGCTAATGCGCCGACGACTTGAATGCCATGACTGCGTAGTTGACTTGGCCATTTGGATTTGAAAAATTGGCGGCTACCGGCAGCATCAAGCAGCAGCTTTATCTTCACTCCTCTAAGGGCTGCGCTGATCAGGGCTTGGGCCACATTGTCGGCTTTACCACCTGGATGCCAAATATAAAACTCCATGATGACGCTCTGTTGGGCGGCATCGATATCGGCAATGATTGAGTTTAAGATCTGCTCTGGCGTATGTTGTAGCAACAGGTTGTTGCCGCTTAGAGAGGGAATAGCCAGTTGGCTGTCACACAATTTACTAATCGAAACACCGTAGTGACTTTGACAGTGTGGTTGGTGTTGAGGATGCTGGTACAGTTTGGCAAACCACTGGCCGTAGGGCCTAAACATCGCCTTAGACCGGCTGGCCCTTGATTTCCCTAAGTGCAACTCGCCAAACAGCATGTAAGCAACAATACCGATAAAGGGAAGAAAGTAGATAACCAGTAACCAAGAAAATGACACCCCAATGGTGCGGCGTTTAATCACTACACGTACAGCCACCGCTCCCAGTGTTAACCAATAGAGCAGTACACCCGCAATGGTCAGTATTTGATAAAAATTTTCCATAATTGTGTGGCACTTAGCCTTGGTTGTTGTAATGGAGCACGCTATGCTTGATTGTACTGATTAATCATAATAAAACGTAGCTATACACACAAATTCGAGTGAATTATAGGCTTAAGTAAGGAAAGTGATTGGTTTCAACACGAGTAAAAGTAGGCTTAGGGGCCATAATGCTTCTATTGCCATTGTGTTATGTTGTTGTCGTGCAGCAGCTTAATGGAAGTGCCGAGGTGATGATGAGCCAAGTTGAGCCGATGTTTGTGTCACAATGCCAGCATGCCGCTTCGTCAGAGGCATTAGACAGAGAGGGCTTACTCAATATCGCGGTATGGAATATTTATAAACAACAAAAACCGCAATGGCAGGCTGTGTTGCAACAACTGACGTCTCAAAGCGAGTTAGTACTATTACAAGAGGCGCGTTTAACGCGGCGTTTTGCCGGCTATTTACAACAACAGCAACAACATGTAGTGATGGCAAAAGGGTTTAAGTGGTTGAATGTGCCCATGGGAGTGATGAACCTCTCTTGGCAATCGGCCTATGAAGCCTGTGCTTTTCAAGCCCGAGAACCGCTTATCCGCTTTGCTAAATCGACCTTAATTGCTCAATATCGGCTGTCGAATGATCAATCTTTATTGGTGATTAATTTACATGGGGTGAATTTTGATTGGCGCCTTGATACTTACCAAGCTCAGTGGGAGCAGATCATTAAAAAAGTAGCGCTACACCAAGGGCCGGTGGTGCTTGCCGGTGACTTTAATACTTGGCGAGAGGGGCGGTTACGCGTTGTCGCTCAGCTTACTGAGCGGCTTAAATTGAAAGAAGCTAAGTATCATATTGATCATAGGCACAGAGTCTTTGGCTTACCGTTGGATCACCTTTATTACCGCGGCTTAACGTTACTTGAAGCCGAGTCATTTAAGACTAAGGCGTCAGATCACAACCCCATAGTGGCTAAGTTTGCACTGACCCCTTAGCGGGTTCTTATTGATATACGCAGCGATACTTGCCAATTCAAGATAGGCTAGGCAGACTGGCCTCCTTTAGGGCTTCTCAGTCATAGGCTTTTATTGTGCAGCAACTTTTACAACAGTATTTTGGTTTCGCTACGTTTCGCCCAGGTCAGCAGCAAGTGGTTGAAACCATTATGGCTGGTCGCAGTGCAGCGGCTATTTTCCCCACAGGCTCGGGTAAGTCTTTATGCTATCAATTACCCGCGTTAGCGTTACCGCATTTAACCATTGTGGTGTCACCTTTATTGGCCTTGATCCAAGATCAACTGGCTTTTTTGCATCAAAAAGGCATCGCGGCTGCAAGTATTGACTCCACCCAAACCCATGAACAAACCCAAGCGGTTATGGCAGGGATCCGCCAAGGGCAGATTAAGATTTTAATGATCTCTGTTGAGCGGTTTAACAATGAACGCTTTCGGCAATTTATCGCTAATGTGCCCATCTCATTGCTGGTGGTCGATGAAGCCCACTGTATTTCAGAGTGGGGGCACAATTTTAGGCCCGATTATTTAAAACTACCTCAATACCAACATGATCTTGGCATTCCTCAAACCTTGTTGTTAACGGCAACAGCCACACCACAAGTGATTGAGGATATGGGGGCTAAATTTAACATTCCCCGTGGTGATATTGCGCTAACCGGATTTTATCGTGCTAATTTACACCTTAATGTGAAAGGGGTGAGCGGCAAAGATAAGCTAGCGACATTGATTGACTGGCTACGACCTCGTCAGGCTCAGCACGGCATTGTCTATGTCACCTTACAGCAAAGTGCTGAGCAGGTGGCCAGTGCACTTAATCGCGCCAATATAGCGGCTAAGGCTTATCATGCGGGTATGGAGAGCGATGTTCGTCAAGCCATACAACGTGATTTTATGGCCGGAAATTGCCCGATCATTGTGGCGACCATCGCCTTTGGTATGGGGGTCGATAAACAAGATATACGATTTGTAGTGCATTATGATCTGCCTAAATCGATAGAAAACTATGCTCAAGAGATAGGACGAGCCGGACGCGATGGCTTACCATCGGACTGCTTAGTCCTTGCCAACACCGATAACCTCAATGTGTTACAAAACTTTGTGTATGGGGATACGCCCGATAAACAAGGTATTGCTTACGTGTTACATGAAATCGTCCAAACCAAACAACAGTCGTCACAATGGGAAGTGATGCTCAATACTCTCTCAATGCAATCTAATGTGCGCCTGTTAAGCTTAAAAACCTTATTGGTGTATTTAGAGATGCTTGCGGTGATCAAACCCGCTTTTAGCTATTACGCCGAATACCGTTTTAAGTTGTTGTGCAGTGAAGAGGAGCTTATTGCACGCTTTAGCGGTGAGCGTCAGGCATTTGTGCACGCATTGCTCTCTAGTGCCAATAAAGCCAGAATTTGGTATACCATCGATTTTAATGCGCTGAATCGGCATTATCCGAGTGACCGTAGCCGGGCAGTATCTGCTATCAATTATTTTGAAGAGAAAGGCTTGATAGAATTGCAAACTAAGCAAATGACTGAGGTTTATCAGCTGCTTGAGTTTGATGAAAAGATTGATGCTTTAGTCGAGAAATTATATCTGCAGTTTTTACGTAAAGAGCAAAGTGAGATTGCGCGGATCCAAGCCATGGTTGATATGCTAGGCAGTGACCAATGCCTAACCCGCAGATTGTCAGCCTATTTTGCCGATGAACAGTTGACGCAAGACTGTGGTCATTGCTCGGTATGTACACAAGGTGCGGCTGTGTTACCCCATAACACCAGATTGGCGCCACTTGCGAGCCAACCTTTTGCAGCGCTGTGTGACGGATTATTGAACCTATTAGGCGAACGAGCCGATGCCAATATGTTAGCCCGTGCCTTATGTGGCTTACCTACACCACTGTTTACCAAACTTAAATTACGCCGTGATCCTAACTTTGCAGCGCTAGAGTCATATCCGTTTGCCGATGTGAAAGCCTGTTGCCAGCAGCATTTAGGTTAGTGCGCCTAGAACGTGCAGTCGCGTTGCACCGACTGCACGTGCATTTTTAGACAGGACTTTTTGTAACAATCTTTGTCAATATTAACCCTTTAGCTGCAATTTAGCGGCTAACGTGATTAACTCAGGCGTCATTCGTCATAGTGGTAATAATCTGAGTCTCCAGCATCTATGGACTTGTGTATGTACGAGTGTTAAATACAAAATTACCCCAACCGATTAAAAATTAATAACAAAGTAAAATATATCAGGGAAGCCAAGATGAAAAAATCCTTTCTCGCAGCGGCCGTTGTGCTCGCGTTAGGCGGTTTGACTGCCTGTCAGCATCAGCTTGTAACACCGAGTGAGCCTGCCATGACGCAAGCGACACAATATCAATTTGAGCAGTTTTCACAGCAATTTATCGACGCACTTTGGCAGGAGTCACCAACGTGGGCATTGTACAGTGGCTACCATCAATATGATGCACAGTTAAAAGTACCGAATGCGGCTAATCGTGCGCTATCGCTGCAATTTATCGAACAGCAGTTGGCGCTACTCCAGCAGTTTGAGCCGCAATCACTGTCGGCGAGTCAACTGATCGATTATCGCCTGATTGAAAATTTGCTACTGCGGGATAAATGGGAGATAGAGACCTTTAAATCATGGCAATGGGATCCCTCGGCTTATAATGTCGCTGGTGGCTTTGCGCAGATCATCAATGAAGATTTTGCGCCGCTCGATGAACGCCTGCGCTCATTTTTAGGCCGCATGGAAAATGTTCCCGCTTATTACGATGCCGCGCGCGCTAACATTAACAATCCTACCCTTGAGCATACTCAGTTGGCTGTGATGCAAAATGAGGGGGCGTTTGCGGTTTTTTCTGATGAACTGCTAGGCACGGTTAAAAGCTCAGGATTAAGCGAGCAAGAAAAAGCACTGTTTGTTAGTCGTTTTAACGCGGTAACTAGCGCCATTAATGAACATATACAATGGCTTAAGTCATTAGAAAGTCAGCTTGAAAAAGAGGGCGCGCGTAGCTTTAGGATTGGTGAGTCGCTATACGAGCAAAAGTTTGCCTTTGATATTCAGTCAGGCATGACAGCAAAGGCATTGTATGAGAAAGCGTTAGCCGATAAAGATCGCGTTCAAGCTGAAATGGCCAAGATCACCGCTCAGTTGTGGTCGACTTATTTTACCACGCCTATGCCAAGCGACAGTACGGTGGCGACTCGTCAGCTGATCGATAAGTTGTCGGCCAAACATGTTAAACGGGAAGACTTTGTTGATGAGGTGCGTGCACAAATTCCTCAGTTGGTTAAGTTTGTCAACGCTAAACAGTTAGTCACATTAGATCCTAACAAGCCGTTAGTGGTGCGTGAAACACCTGAATACATGCGCGGTTTTGCGGGGGCTTCTATTAGCGCCCCAGGGCCTTATGAAAAGTCCAGCAACACTTATTACAATGTGACGCCACTCGATGACATGAGTGATGAGTCTGCTGAAAGCTATCTACGCGAATATAATCACTGGATTTTACAGGTTCTCAATATTCATGAGGCGATCCCAGGTCACTATACTCAGTTAGTTTATTCTAATGAGTCGCCAAGTTTAGTCAAAAGCCTCTTTGGTAATGGCGCTATGGTCGAAGGTTGGGCGGTGTACACTGAGCGTATGATGCTGGAAGAAGGTTACGGTAATTTTGAACCAGAAATGTGGCTAATGTATTACAAATGGAATCTGAGAGTCATTGCCAACACCATTTTAGATTATGCCATCCAAGTCAAAGGCATGACAGAGGCTGAAGCGATAGCACTGATGACGCAAGAGGCGTTTCAGCAGGAAGCCGAGGCGCAAGGTAAATGGCGCCGAGCGACATTGAGCCAAGTGCAATTAACCAGTTATTATGCCGGTTACCGTGAGATTTATGACTTTAGAGAAGAGTTAAAGCAGGTCGAGGGGGATAAGTTTGACCTTAAATCTTTCCATGAGACCTTTTTAAGTTATGGCAGTGCGCCAGTAAAATACATTCGTCAGTTGATGTTAGCGCAGCAGTAACGGCTTAATATGCATTAATCTTGTGACTTGCTATAGCAGCAGCCTCTGAATCGCGATTCAGAGGCTGCTTTTTTATGGCATTTTTATGAGGAGTTTTGACTGCATTTTATCGTTCTGAGTCAATCAGCACTAAGTGCTTTTTTATAGAGCTTAAGAGTCTAAGAGGTTACTGGCTGCAGGTGTTCACGGCCGCCTAATGTCGATAACCTACTTATTATCGATAGCCTGCCAAATATTGAGCGCAATGATAGTGCTTATACGGCTGGAGTGTTTTAGGTGCAAATGTTGGCTCGCTACTGTGGGGTATTTTGAGCTCAGGCAGGAAAAAGGGTGAGGATTGTCACGATGTGATTAAATCTTGCTTAAAAGCAGCCACTGTATATAGAAAATTAATGGCTTCGCATACTTAAAAGAGGTAACCTTAATGATAATTGTTATCATTAAGGTTGATGGATGAGCAGGGTATTACTTATCGATGACGATCTGAGCGTAAGACAGATCGTGGCTCAAGCCTTGTATTCACAAGCTTGCCAAATTGATCACGCCAGTACTGGCAAAGAAGCGCTAGACAAAGTTGAACAGCTGCAACCAGAACTTATCATACTCGATATTGATATTTCCTGTGCAGACGGCTTTGCGTTCTTAACATCTCGCCGCGATAGTTTGCCTGTCATTGTTATCTCCTCTAATGATAATGAAGAGACTCGCATCAAAGGCTACGAGCTAGGCGCTGACGATTTTATCGCAAAACCTTTTAGCACTAGAGAGTTACAGGTCAGAGTCGCCGCGTTGCAGCGTCGAATTCAACTGGCTCGTACTCAACCTCGGCCACAACGCTGTGTATTTCAGCAGATGAACTTTAATGAACTCGATTACAGTATTGAAGTGGATGAGCGCCGGGTTACTCTGACACACACAGAGTTTAAGTTGATCAAATACCTGTTTGAGCGCAAGGGAGAGGTGGTCACCAAGCAGGAGTTACAACGTGCGGTGCTCAAAAAGGAGTTAGGTCAGTTCGATCGTAACCTCGATATGCACATCAGCAATACGCGTCGAAAGCTCGCCCAGACCAATCTGCCCAAAAGCATGATTAACACGGTACGAGGACAAGGGTACAGCTTTGCAAGTTAAATGAGCTATTTGATCAAGATTGATGGTTTTTTGTGGTGGCGACTGCGAAAGTGAGCCAATTTAGTTTATCCTATGGGCATTAATATCAAGCGTACTTATAATCGGTGTCGGGCGTAACCATAGTCTGATCAGTGGGTGCATTTGATTGATAAGCGGATTTCAAATAACAACGCTGCCCTATGCGGCGATATAATATGAAGGAATGGATATGCGGATCAGTGCCAATTTCGATGGCGGTAATATTGATGTCATCAATCAAGATAATATAAATGATATACAGCTGGCGATCAGACCAGATGAAGGCGGCGAATTTTTTCAGTGGTTTAACTTTAAGTTGCAGGGCACTGTCGGCCAACACTATACCCTTAATATTATCAATGCCGGCTCAGCATCGTACACCAAGGGTTGGGAAGATTACCAAGCCGTGGCCAGTTACGATCGCCAGCAGTGGTTTCGTCTGCCAACCCGTTATCAAGACGGTAAGTTGACCATTGAGGTTGAACTCGATTGTGACGTTATTCAAATCGCCTATTTCGCGCCATACAGTTATGAGCGTCACCAAGATCTGCTCAGCACCGTTCAAGTACATCCTTTGGTGTCGCTAGAGCACCTAGGCCTCACACTTGATGAGCGCGACATAACCTTAGTCAAAGTCGGCGATGAAGATCCCGATAAAGCTAATATCTGGATCACCGCTCGCCAACATCCAGGTGAGACCATGGCCGAGTGGTTAGTTGAAGGCCTGCTGACCAACTTACTCGACGGTGATTGCCCGACAGCCAAGGCATTGTTAGACAAAGCTAATTTCTACATAGTACCGAATATGAATCCCGACGGCGGCGTTAGAGGTCATTTACGCACTAATGCTGCGGGCGTCAACCTTAACCGCGAATGGCAAACCCCTTCACTGGAGAAAAGCCCCGAGGTGTATCATGTTGTGAACAAGATGCAGCAAACTGGGGTGAATTTATATTACGACGTGCATGGTGATGAAGGCTTACCTTATGTCTTTTTGGCCGGTTGTGAAGGCGTGCCGCGCTTTAACGATAAGATGGCGCAGTTACAGCGTCGCTTTGTCGATGCTTTGCTACTGACCAGCGCCGATTTTCAAGATAAATTTGGCTACGATAAAGATGAGCCGGGCAAGGCGAATCTTACGGTTGCCTCAAATTGGGTAGCCGAAACCTTTGGCTGCTTGTCCAATACCTTGGAAATGCCCTTTAAAGATAATGCGAATATGGCTGATCCTATGTCGGGTTGGTCGCCAGAGCGCTGTATCTATTTAGGTGAAGCCTCGTTGTTGGCCATGTTGGCCGTGGTTGACGATATTAAGTAATGGAGGGCTGATATGGCGTTAATACAATGTCCAAATTGTAATAAGCGCATATCCAGCCTAGCGAAAACGTGTCCTCACTGCGCTGCTAAATCCAGTGGTGACAATGAATCGCTTAATCGGATAAGCCATATTAAACGCAGTAACCAGTTAATGAATCATAGTTTTTTTGCTATGACATTATTCATCGCTGGGGTGGTGATTTGGTTTTGGGGCGGAGAGCCTGCCGAAGGTGCGCGGGCCAACATTGCTGGTGCGTGCGTAGTGTTTGGGTTTGTGGGTTACCTCATTGCCAGAGTGCGAATAGTATTACATAAACGGAAAAGTGTATGAGTGACATTAATAAAGTAATCGATGAGATGCCAGATGAAGTGTATGCGCGCTTATTAAGCGCTGCTGAATTGGGCAAGTGGGATGATGGCAGTGTGTTGTCTGATGAACAAAAAGAGCAAACCTTACAACTGGTGATGCTCTATCAGGCAAGAAGGTTAAATCAAACTGACCATTTTACCATAGGTAATCAAGGCACCTTAAACGAGCTGTCTAAAGCAGAGCTTAAAAAACAGTTTAAAGGCGAGAGCATCGCCGCGTTTAAAGCCGAAGAATTATAATTAAATAATGCCCCTAACCATAATTAGGGGCATTTTTTTAATCTTCGGTTAACTCCCCAAACAGATCCCGCTGCATCATTTCGCGAATTTGCGCCGTACTATAATCGGTAGACAGTAAATAGTGCAGTTTGGTTAACGCCGCTTCGGTGGTCATATCAAAGCCACTGATCACCCCCGCTTGTGCCAACGCATTACCAGTGGCATAGCCACCCATGTTCACCTTTCCCTGCATGCATTGGGTTAAATTAACTAAGATCACTCCGCGTTCGTTCGCGCGGCGTAAGCAGTCGAGCAACTCAGGATTTTGCGGTGCATTACCCACGCCATAAGTTAATAAAATTAACGCTTTAACCGGTTGCTGTAAAATATTGTCGATAATGGCAGTGGTGATACCTGGATACAAGGTGACCACGCCAATCGGCTGCGGGCTGATATTGTTCACTTTAAGGGTATTGGCTTGTGATTGGCTGATCTTGCCTGCGCGCAGACGAATTTTAATCCCGGCTTCAATTAACAGCGGAAAGTTAGGCGAGGCGAAAGCGTCAAAACCGTCAGCATGGGCCTTAGTGGTTCGATTGCCTCTAAACAGCTTATTATTGAAGAACAAACACACTTCGGCCACCGGGTAGTTTGCCGCGATATACAAGGCATTAAGCAAATTAGTTTGCCCATCGGAGCGCAGCTGCGCCAATGGAATTTGCGAGCCGGTGACAATCACGGGCTTGGTGAGCCCCTGCAACATAAAAGAGAGCGCCGAGGCAGTAAAGGCCATGGTATCTGTGCCATGCAAAATCACGAAACCGTCGTATTTGTCGTAGTTAGCCTTGATATCGTTGGCGATCATCTGCCAATCGTTGGGCGCCATGTTGGATGAGTCGATTAACGGCTGGTATTCATGAATGACAAAGCTGGGCATCTCTGCATGGAAAAACTCCGGCATATCGTTAACACAATCGGTTAAAAATCCAGGCACTGGCGCGAAGCCGTTATCGGTTTTTTGCATGCCGATGGTACCGCCTGTGTAGGCAACGTAGATTGAGCGTTTTGTCATAATAATGGTGGCTGGTTAATCGCAAGGGTGGCGCGATTATACTGGGGTTGGCATTAATAAAAAAGGTTATAGCAGGTAAGCGCTTAGCAATTGCCCATAATCCGCCTCTACTTTGGTGATTCTCTGTCTGAGTGTGGCGTTACCAAAAATCTGCAGGCGCTAACATACCCACAGCTGAACACATGGAGACGGCAATATGACCTATTGCCGTGTCTTATGGGCATGATTAATGGTGAGGAGGAATAAAAAAGCCCCAGCGAAAATGCGAGGGCTTTTTGATTAACACTTGTCGTTAATGGTCAAGATCTGTGAGGTTAAAAATTACAGGTATCGCAGTAGAGATACACGCCATTTGGGTCGTCAAAGGCACTAAACTCTTGAGCAAATTTGCTCCATTGACCGATGATTCTATCTGCTAACTGGCTGTTTGATGCCGATTCAGGTAAATAGGCGCCAACGCTGGCGAACATTTCCTGAATAAATAGTTCTTGAGGTGTGAGCTCTTGCTCAATCACGCGAGTGTCAAACTTATCCAGTTTAGCCAGCTCAGACGCTTTGGTTACGGCTTGCTCGAGATCGCCGAGCGCATCCACTAATCCCAAATCGAGGGCTTTTTTACCAGACCAAACACGACCTTGGGCGATGCTGTCGACCTCGGCCAATTCCATATCGCGCTCAGTGGCGACCAGTGAAATAAAGTCATAATAGCCGCGCTCAATTTGGCGTTGAATGATCTGCTTTAACTCAGGGCTAATGCCTTTAGCGACAGAGAATGCAGCTCTGTCTGAGGTTGACACTCCATCGGTGTAAACGCCAAGGGAAGCCAGTGAATCTTCAAATGTGGCAACCATACCAAAGATACCAATAGAGCCTGTTAGGGTCGTTGGCGTGGCAAAGATATAATCGGCGCTGGCCGAGATCCAGTAACCACCAGAAGCCGCATAACTGCCCATACTGACAACCACCGGCTTACCAGCGGTTTTCAGTGCGAGCACTTCTTGGCGGATCTGCTCAGAGGCAAACGCGCTACCACCAGGACTATCGACACGTAGCACAACCGCTTTGACTTTGTCATCAAAGCGCGCCTTACGCAGCAGGGCTGAGGTGCTTTCACCGCCAATTTGGCCAGCAGGTTGACTACCATTAAGAATATTGCCTTTGGCCACAATGATGCCAACAGTGTCTTGTATCATCAGAGGTGGTAACTCTTTTACAAGCGTGCGGTAATCGTAATAATTTATTTGCTTATATTGATGACCTTCTTTGGCTTTACCCACGTTATCTATCATGGCTAAACGAAAGGCCTCGGCCGAGACCAGTTTATCGACCCAGCCCATATTCACGGCCATTTCTGCCGAGCGGCCCTTAGCTTTATCTAGCTCGGCAAGGTACTGCTCAGATGTGAGCACTAAATCACTTTGCTCAAGACCACGATTACGGGCAACCGTTTGCTCGTAACTGGTCCAAATATCGTTAAGTAAGGCGCTGTTAGCTTCTTTGGCTGCGGCTGACATATCATCGCGTACGAAGGGTTCAACCGCAGATTTAAAGGTGCCAACCCGAAACACATGCGCCTTAATTTTAAGTTTGTCTAACGCCGATTTATAATATTGGCGATAACGACTTAGGCCATCAATTTCAACTCCACCTTGTGGATTTAGATAGATGGTGTCGGCGAAAGAGGCTAAAAAATATTGATTTTGGCCATACCAGTTGCCCATGGCAATGATCGGTTTGTCTGACGCTTTAAAGCGTTCTAACGCCTCACCGATACTTTGCAGCTTACTGATCCCCGTGCCTCTGAGTTCACCAATATCGAGTACAATTGCGGCGATACGATTATCGCTGGCGGCGTTATCTATGGTGCGTAACAGATCGGCCAGTAAAATCTCACCATCGACATCGGCGCCTTGATTGCTTTTCATCACTGCTTCTATGGGATCAACTTGACGTAACTGTTCTACCACAGTGCCGGATAAATTGAGCACTAACGCAGAGCCATCTTCAACGGTAGGCAGCTCGTCACTGCTCATGGCAACCACAATGAGCGCGAGGAAACCGAAAAAGAACAGATTAAGTATTAGCTTGCGAGTACCATTAAGGCCTTTCCACAAACCGATTAAGATCCTTTTAAAAACTGAGGGTTTAGCGGACATCATCCACTCCTATATTAGCTAGATTTCCCTATGCTAACTGAAAATCCTCTTTGGGGTGAAACACAATTGTAAATGAATCTTTTCATAGCCCTTTGATTGTGTATTGAGCTTAAAACAAACAACGGGTATGCTAGTTTAAATCACTTGTTTAAAAAGGATGTTTGAATGTCGTTTCCACATTTATTAGAACCCTTAGATCTTGGATTCACTCAACTCAAGAACCGTGTACTCATGGGATCCATGCATACCGGGCTTGAAGAAGAAAAGGGCGGTTTTGAGAAACTGGCAGCATTTTATCAAGAGCGTGCTAAAGGTGGCGTAGGGCTAATTGTAACTGGCGGAATAGCCCCCAATTTGCGCGGCCGCTTAGCCCCACATGCCTGTCAATTAAGTTTTCCGTGGCAAGTGGCTAAACATAAAATAGTGACCGATGCGGTTCATGAGGCTGACGGTAAAATTTGTATGCAAATTTTACATGCCGGGCGTTATGGGTACCACCCGTTTTCACTGGCACCAAGCAAAATCAAATCGCCTATCACTCCATTTACCCCCTCGGCCATGTCATCTCGACAGGTGAAAAACACGATAAAAGATTACGCGACATCGGCGGCCTTGGCTAAAAAAGCCGGTTATGATGGCGTCGAAGTCATGGGTTCGGAAGGGTATCTGATTAACCAATTTATCTGTTCGCGTACCAATAAGCGTGAGGATGAATGGGGCGGTACATTTGACAATCGCGTTCGCTTTCCCATCGAAATCGTCAAGGCGATACGTGCTAAGGTTGGCGCTGACTTTATTATTATTTTCCGTCTATCTATGTTGGACCTGGTGGATAATGGTTCGAGCTGGGATGACGTGGTCAGTTTAGCCAAATCCCTTGAGCAGGTTGGGGTGTCGATTATCAACACAGGTATTGGCTGGCATGAAGCTAGGGTACCAACCATTGCTACCAGTGTTCCGCGCGGCGCCTTTGCTTGGGTGACGGAGCGACTCAAGCAGCAAGTAACAGTACCGTTAATTGCCACCAACCGCATTAACACGCCTGAGATAGGTGAGCAGATCATTGCCTCAGGGCAGGCCGATATGGTGTCGATGGCGCGCCCCTTTCTTGCCGATGCCGAGTTTGTTAACAAAGCCGCTGCGGGTGAAAGCGAGCTGATTAATACCTGTATTGGTTGTAATCAGGCTTGTCTGGATCATACCTTTGCCCTTAAGCGTGCGACCTGTCTGGTTAACCCAAGAGCCTGCTATGAAACTGAGCTTAACTTTACTCCAGCTGCGACCAAAAAGCGCATTGCCGTGATGGGCGCTGGCCCTGCCGGCATGGCATTTTCAATCTATGCGGCTATGCGTGGTCATCAAGTCGTGGTATTTGAGGCGAAAAGTGAGGTGGGAGGTCAGTTTAATTTAGCGCGTAAGATCCCAGGTAAAGAAGAGTTTAATGAAACCATTCGCTACTTTACTGAGCAGATGAAACGCCATCATGTTGAGCTTAGACTCAACACTCGTCTCGATGCTTCTGTGGTACGTGATGAAGCCTTTGATAAGGTTGTGATTGCGGCAGGCGTCGTGCCGCGCCGCCTAGAACTTCCTGGTTTTGATAACCCTAAGGTGGTGACCTATCAGCAGGTGCTTAGCGGTGAAATTAGCGTTGGTGAGCGGGTAGCCTTGATTGGTGCGGGCGGTATTGGCTTTGATATGGCGCATTATCTTGGTGAACGTGAGTCGAGTACACTGCAACCGGACAAGTGGTTTAAACAGTGGGGCATTGATAAGACGTATGCTGAGCCTGGCGGGCTCACTGAGCCAGAGCTATCGGCGCCTGAGCGGCAGATTTATTTACTGCAGCGTAAAACCAGTAAAATGGGTAAAGGGCTGGGTAAAACCACCGGCTGGATCCATCGCTCTGTGTTAAAACACCATCAAGTGCAAATGTTAACTGGAGTTAACTATGAACGCTTCGATGAACAAGGTTTACATATCAAGGTGGGTGATGACTCACGCGTGCTTGACGTCGATAATGTTATCTTGTGCGCTGGCCAAGAGTCGAACCGTACTTTGGTCGATGAGATGAAAGCAACGGGATTACCCGTGCACCTGATAGGCGGCGTCGATGTTGCGGCAGAGCTGGATGCTAAACGCGCGATCCGTCAGGGGGCAGAGCTGGCTATCAGCTTGTAATTAACTGAGTATGGGATAACACTTGGGTTATCCCATCTTATAATCAGATCTCAGCATAATAAGCGAATAACGTGGTGTTGCTACGACATTACTGA
Organism: Shewanella sp. 492; assembly: GCF_059338445.1. Lineage (NCBI taxonomy): Bacteria > Pseudomonadati > Pseudomonadota > Gammaproteobacteria > Alteromonadales > Shewanellaceae > Shewanella > Shewanella sp. 492. The sequence continues at coordinate 2,069,991 of NZ_CM181702.1, read as the reverse complement.
TGCAAAAACGACTTTATTGTAGCAGTGTCGTTTGTCGATGTAGAGACTGATGGGGTACCAATCTAGAATTGGCCGTAAACGCCTAATACAATTATTGATAAACCAACCAATATAGCTTCTTCACTCCCTTCCTACATCTCAATTAGAGTGGATAATGTTATTATCTACATTATGGAAAAACCTACAACTCAGAGTGTTAACAGTTTGTTGACGTGAATCTGGCCAGTTGCTAGCATGGTTGCAATACTGTGGGCTATATTTAAATATGTTCTGTTTATAATTTTATAGGGAAATAATGATTATAAATAAATGTGACTATATATTCGCGATTTCCTTATCGAGCGGCGACTTTGCTTACGTAATTAATCCTATTCCAATATGTGAAAAATAGTTGCTTAGGCACAATCCTAGATCATTATGGTAGAACACACTAGAATTCAATAACCACTTAAGAGTTGGTAAATCATGATTGCAAATAAAAAAGTACTATCATCACTACTTATTTTAGCCATAATGTCTATTGTGTTTGTCTATTTTTATAGTTCAAGCAATGATTCATCCGTATCAGAAAGTAATGAAGTTAAAGAAAGTGAAAACCTTGATTTTGTGAGTGATGTCGGCAATGCTTTATCTAACAGTTATGAAGGTAAATCAAATAATCAGATTTCTGAAACTGATAGGCAAAGTTATAAAATAGGAGATAAGCAGATAAAAGTTAGCGACATTGGTGAAAAACTTTATCAATCGATCGTGAGTGATAATGTTGTTGATGGCGTTACTCTAGCAGCAATAATGACATCTCCTGTATATAGAGAGATTGTTAAAGAACTGCCTAATTATACAAATAAAGAGTCTGATACTGTTGAGTATGAAAACCGTATTAGCGACTATATAAACAAGTCAGATGTCAATCCACTTCTTAGCGATTATGATGTCGCGTGTAATAATGATATATGCTTTGGTTACTTTTCTTCGGAATCTAAAGATGAATTAGATAAGTTTTTTATTGAGTTTATTCGTGGGGATAGTTCACCGACTCATAAATCGGGTTTTGTTAACTCTATGGAAGTTCATAATTCCGACACTGGAATTTTTGAGTACCGTATTTCTTTTAACTCCAATCCTGACGTTAAATCCATAACCCTGCCTAGATAATAAAGTGAGCCAAATTATGGTTTCGTCACTGTCAACATAATAAAAAGGCTAACCGATGAGGTTAGCCTTTTTATTAAACCAACGGCTCGACACTGTTGAGCCAGCAATGCTGTTAACAATTTGCGATAGTCTTAATGTTGAGCCTATGTAGAACGATCGCAACTGGTAGAAATCGTTGCCCGCTTCCTGCGCAATAACAGTGTCTAAACTTGCTGGGTCGACATTTTAGTTGACTGGATATTATTGGTCGATGTGGCAGTGCTTTTTGTCGAGATTGACGCTCGTGTGACAACTACATTAACACCTTGAGTAGATAAGGCTAAGTCCACGTCGCCATCGGGATGGCAGCAACAAGGCAGACATTCATCGGCCTCCAGTTCAACTAAAGGCTCAGTATGGTATATCACCGAGCCATGATTGAGTTTGGTTTTACAGGCACCACAAAAGCCGTTTCGGCATTCTGAAAATACCTTAACGTTTTTCTGTTCTAGTGCCTGTAGCAGGCTAACGTGCTGCTCTGTATAGAGTAGCACTGGCTGGCCTTGTAGGCTGACAATGGGCGCTTTTTTAAAGGTCGCTTGCTTAAACGTCATGCTGTTAATTATCTAACATCTATTTATTGAGCTATGATTGCTCACGTTATTGTGACTAAAAATAGGATGCATCGATTTATCCATGCAGGACTATTAGCCACTCAATCACAGAGCCATATCATCACAGATCAAAATCGGCAAACTGACTTTCATCGACTGAAGAGTCAATTTGGCCCACAAGGTAAGATGATACTTCTACCTCTTGCGGTGCGACCTGTACTGAATCACTCTCTAGCCAGTTCTTCATCCAAGGCAGCGGGTTGCTCTGATCTGCGTACGGACTGACTAAGTTAACCGATTTCATACGCTCGTTAGTGATGTACTCAACGTATTGGCATAAGATCTGTTCGTTAAGACCGATCATTGAGCCATCTTTGAATAGGTATTTTGCCCACTCTTTTTCTTGCTCTGCCGCTTTGATAAAAATATCTGTGGCTATTTGCTCACACTCTTTGGCAATGTCCCCCATCTCTGGATCGTCTTTACCCGCTTGCATAATCTTAAGGATATGCTGGGTACCATTTAGGTGCAAAGCTTCATCACGGGCGATCAATCGAATAATTTTAGCGTTACCTTCCATAACTTTACGTTCAGCAAAGGCAAAAGAGCAGGCAAAACTGACGTAAAAACGAATCGCTTCCAATACGTTAACCGACACCATACACAGATACAGTGCTTTTTTGATCTCACGCTGGGTGACCACGACGTGTTTACCGTCAACCTCGTGCGTACCTTCACCAAACAAGTGGAAGGCTTGGCTAAGGACAATTAGCTTATCGTAGTACTCGGCAATATCGCTAGCACGTTTGAGGATCTCTTCATTGGCGACGATATCGTCAAATACTACCGATGGGTCGTTAACAATGTTACGGATAATGTGAGTGTATGAGCGTGAATGAATGGTTTCAGAAAACGACCAAGTTTCAATCCAGGTTTCTAACTCGGGTAATGATACCAAGGGTAAAAATGCCACGTTAGGTGAGCGGCCTTGAATCGAGTCAAGCAGAGTCTGATACTTTAAGTTTGAAATGAAAATATGCTTTTCATGATCGGGTAGTGCTGCATAGTCGATTTTGTCTTTGCTGACATCAACTTCTTCTGGTCGCCAGAAAAACGATAATTGCTTTTCGATTAGCTTTTCAAAAACTTCATATTTTTGAATATCATAACGCGCTACGTTAACCGATTGTCCCAAAAACATGGGTTCCAATGAGGCATTATTAGCGGTTTGACAAAATGTAGAATAGGCCATGTTTCTATCTTCCGACAATGGGGGCTAAGCCCCCATATATTAACGTGAAATACTGATGATAAACATCAAGTGATTAGATCTTACACGCGCCGCCAGCGCAACTATCATCTTCTTTTTCAATGGCGGTGATATCGTCATGACTATCTGAGGCGCCATCACGAGTGTTGTGATAGTAAAGTGTCTTCACACCGTATTTGTAAGCGGTCAATAGATCTTTTAGCAACACTTGCATAGGGACTTTTGACCCAGGGAAACGACTTGGGTCATAGTTAGTATTGGCTGAAATCGATTGGTCGACAAACTTCTGCATTAACCCCACTAATTGCAAATAACCATCGTTGTTCGGCATTTGCCATAATAACTCATAGCTATGCTGATACTTTTCAAAGTCAGGCACCACTTGCTTAAGCTGACCATCTTTACTGGCTTTCACGCTGATTAATCCGCGTGGAGGTTCAATGCCATTGGTCGCATTTGAGATCTGTGATGAGGTCTCTGATGGCATCAGGGCCGACAGCGTAGAGTTACGCAGGCCATGAGTCACTATCTCTTCACGCAGTGTTTCCCAATCAAGGTGCAATGGTTCGTCACAAATTTTATCCAAGTCACGCTTATAGGTGTCTATGGGTAAAATGCCTTTGGCATAATTAGTCTCATGGAACAAAGGGCAAGCGCCTTGTTCTTTCGCCAAGTTTACCGAAGCTTTCAATAGATAATATTGGATAGCTTCAAAGGTTCTGTGGGTAATGCCGTTGGCTGAGCCATCGGAGTAACGTACCCCTTCCTTAGCCAAGTAGTTGGCGAAGTTAATCACGCCTATCCCTAAGGTACGACGGTTCATCGATGCTTTATGAGCCGAGGTTATAGGGTAATCTTGATAATCGAGTAGATTATCTAACGCACGTACAGCCAGATCAGCTAATGGCTCTAGCTCTTCAAGATTCTTAATTGCACCTAAGTTAAGGGCTGATAAGGTACACAGCGCGATTTCACCGTTAGGATCGTCTACATTGTTCAGTGGTTTGGTTGGCAGAGCGATTTCTAAACACAAGTTAGATTGACGCACTGGTGCTACTTTAGAGTCGAATGGGCTGTGAGTATTACAGTGATCGACGTTTTGAATATAGATACGACCAGTAGAAGCGCGCTCTTGCATCATTAATGCAAATAGCTCAACGGCTTTAATTTGCTTCTTACGAATGTTGTCATCCGCTTCATATTGCAGATAAAGACGTTCAAACTCGGCTTGGTCTTCAAAAAACGCATCATACATACCAGGTACGTCAGATGGGCTGAATAGGCTTATCATGCCACCTTGGATCAAGCGCTGATACATCAACTTGTTGATCTGAACACCATAATCCAAATGACGAATACGGTTATCGTCAACACCACGGTTGTTTTTCAATACCAGCAGTGATTCAACTTCTAAATGCCACATAGGGTAGAAGAGGGTCGCTGCGCCGCCACGAACGCCGCCTTGTGAGCACGACTTAACCGCGGTTTGGAAATACTTATAAAAAGGTAAGCAACCGGTGTGGAAAGCTTCGCCGCCACGAATTGGGCTACCTAGCGCACGAATGCGACCAGCATTAATACCAATACCGGCACGTTGTGATACGTACTTTACAATGGCCGACGCGGTAGCATTGATTGAGTCTAAGCTATCGCCACATTCAATCAGTACGCACGAACTGAACTGACGCGTAGGGGTACGCACACCCGCCATGATGGGGGTGGGTAGCGAGATCTTAAAGGTTGAAGTCGCATCATAGAAGTTTTTTACATAATCTAGACGCGTCTCTCTTGGGTATTTGGCAAACAAACATGCCGCAACCAGGATATATAAGAACTGGGCGCTCTCATAAATCTCATGACTAACCCGGTTTTGCACTAAGTACTTGCCTTCGAGCTGTTTAACGGCTGCGTAAGAGAAGTTCATGTCGCGCCAGTGATCGATATGCTCATCAAGCAAATCTAACTCTTCGCGAGTGTAGTCACTTAGGATGTGGCTATCGTATTTGCCCATCTCCACCAGCTTAATGACATGATCATATAGCTTAGGCGGTTCAAATTGACCAAAGGCTTTCTTACGCAAATGGAAGATAGCTAAACGGGCAGAGAGAAACTGATAATCAGGTGATTCTGGCGAGATTAAATCTGCGGCAGCCTTAATAATGGTTTCATGAATTGCTTCAGTTGGAATTCCATCATAAAACTGAAGGTGAGAACGTAATTCCACTTCAGAGACAGAGACATTTTTCAGTCCATTTGCCGCCCAAGTGATCACTCGGTGGATCTTATCGAGATCGATAGTTTCACGTTCGCCACTGCGTTTAGTGACTTGCATAGTGCTGTTCATTAAAGATAAGCCTTGATTAAATATTGTGGTCATATGAGCTGGAAAATACACTCAACGTTTCCCTGTCAAAACAATCGAAAAGTTAACAAAAACTACCAAAATACAACTTAGGTTTTAGTGGCTTCGATCGTCACTCACACACAATATATGGTGTTATATAAATAATAGGATACAAGATAGTGAGGTTGGTGGCATTTTGCAAGCGGCATTTTAGGGGACAAGTTGTGGATATCTTGGGGGTAACATTAAGGGTTAGTAACGGCTAACCTTTAAGGCTTGTTTTCAATAATGCTTGCTGATTTTGAGTAAGTTTTGTGCTGCTAAATTTAATCTAATAGAACGCTAGTTTTATCATCGATCGCGACGATCGATGATTGGCAAATGGGTTGTGAGATGGCGAGCAAATCACTGTAAATATCCATCAAGGTGCTTCGATGTAAAACACTGGAAATCATAAAACGACATTTCAAAGCAACATTTTATAAAAAATCGTCAAAGCAGCGTGTTTTTAAAACCAACACCAGCAAATCGCTATAGTGCGATTTGCTGGTTATCAGTGGTTTCGTTTACGTATTATGGCTGACAGAGGCTTGAGCAAGATAGTCGATAATTGCGTATGGCTTATCAAAGCATATTTGATGTGGCCAATCAGCTGGCTTGTCATCTTTAGCGATATAGCCCCACATGGCGATCCCCCCATGCATGTGGCTATTTTGCGCCGCTTCAAGATCGCGCCGTGCATCACCGATATAGATGATGTTACCAGCATCACAGCCCAGCTGCTGCGCAGCTAACAGCATCGGCGCTGCAGCGGGTTTACCTTGGGTGGTAGAGTCGCCGCTGATAACGCTGCGTATACACTCGATAAGGGGCTGTTGCCCTAAACACAGTTTAGTTAATAAAGGGCGGGTAAATCGTGCTGCCTTATTCGTGACCACACCAAAGGCAATGCCATTCTCCATTAAATAGTGCAGTACTTCAGTCATGCCATCAAACAACCTAGCATTGTCGCCATTAATGCGTTGATAGTGCGCCAGCAGCGCCTGCTGCAGTTGGACTTTTTGCGCAGCATCGAGTGTCGGCTGCGCCGCAGTAACTAGGGCTAAACTGCCATTGGATGCGGCGTCACGTACATCTTCAAGTGCAACACTGGGGTAATCGAAATCGTGCAGAGCCAGATTCAGCGCCGCAACCAGATCGGGTGCGGTATCAGCCAAGGTGCCGTCTAAATCAAACAGCACCCCGAGGATCGTACTGTTAGGCATCGTCATTTTTGACTGTCGCTATCATATAATTGACATCGAGACTCTTGGTATAACGAAACATACCGCTTAACGGATTGTAAGTGATCCCAGTAGCGTCGCTGCAGATAAGCTCGGCATTATCTGCCATCGCGATAAGCTCAGCAGGTTTGATGTACTTATTATGATCATGGGTGCCCACGGGTAACATCTTAAGCAGATATTCTGCGCCCAGTACTGTCTCTATGTAAGCACGGATATTACGGTTAATAGTCGAGAAAAACACATAGCCGCCAGGTTTGACCATGTCGCTGCAGGCTTGAATGACTGATGCAGGATCGGGCACATGCTCCAGCATCTCCATGCAAGTAACCACATCATATGCAGCAAGGTGGTAATCGCGGTGAGCTTCGGCGGTATCTTGAATGTAATTGATCTCAACCCCGGTCTCAAGTGCATGCAAGCGAGCGACATCTAATGGCTCAGTCCCCATGTCTAACCCATCCACTTTAGCGCCAATACGGGCCATGCTTTCAGATAAGATCCCGCCGCCGCAGCCGACATCTAATACACGTTTGCCAAACAGGCCGCCGACCGTTTGGTCGATGAAGTTCAGTCGTAGCGGGTTGAGTTTGTGAATAGGCTTAAACTCGCCTTCTGGATCCCACCAGGTTTCTGCCATTTTTTCAAATTTAGCGATTTCCTGTGGATCAACATTGCTATGGTTAGACACTCTTGGACCTCTCATCGAGATTTTATTGTGGTGCTATTATACCGATAGCAATTAATAAACAAAGGATTATCAATCAGGTTGCGTAAGCTCGGTGTTGACTTTGCTGTCAAAGCATACTGGGTTTGATTTGAGTCAATGTTTATCGGTTTAATCATATATTTGCTGGGAAATATCAATAGGGTCTAGCGACAATAATTATCTGTGTTAGAATGCCAAATCACGTTTTCAGGCTTGATACAACACTGTTTTATTTTCATACAGTAGGGTGTCGGCTAAATTTCAAGGGATCGAGCAGTTTATGACTGATCTGGCTTCATCTATAACACCAATTAATATTGAAGACGAATTAAAGAATTCATATTTAGATTACGCCATGAGCGTTATCGTTGGCCGTGCTCTACCTGATGTAAGAGACGGACTCAAACCTGTTCACCGCCGCGTGTTATTTGCGATGAACGAACTCAAGAATGATTGGAATAAACCCTATAAAAAATCGGCACGTGTTGTCGGTGACGTTATCGGTAAATATCACCCACATGGTGATACCGCGGTTTATGACACTATCGTTCGTATGGCGCAGCCATTCTCGCTACGTTACACCCTAGTTGATGGCCAAGGTAACTTTGGTTCGGTCGACGGTGACTCTGCAGCAGCAATGCGTTATACCGAAATTCGTATGGAGAAGTTAGCTCACTCTTTACTGGCTGACTTAGACAAAGAAACCGTCGATTTTGTACCTAACTACGATGGCACCGAATTCATTCCGGCCGTATTACCAACGCGCGTACCTAACCTGTTAATCAATGGTTCCTCGGGTATTGCTGTTGGTATGGCGACCAATATTCCACCGCACAACTTAACCGAAGTGGTAAAAGGGTGTTTAGCGTTAATCGAAGAGCCAAGCTTATCGATTGAACAGCTAATGGAATATATTCCAGGGCCTGATTTTCCAACGGCCGCCACTATTAACGGTCGTAAAGGCATCATTGATGCTTACAATACTGGCCGAGGCCGCGCCGTCATGCGCGCTAAAGCAGAAGTCGAAACTGAAGACAATGGCCGTGAACGCATTATCGTTCATGAGATCCCTTATCAAGTGAACAAGGCTCGCTTAATCGAAAAGATTGCCGAGCTGGTTAAAGATAAGAAGATTGAAGGCATTAGCGGCCTGCGCGATGAGTCAGATAAAGACGGTATGCGTATCGTTATCGAGATCAAGCGTGGCGAAGTGGGTGAGGTTGTCCTTAATAACCTTTATGCCCAAACTCAGATGCAGTGCTCTTTTGGTATAAACATGGTGGCGTTGACCGACGGTCAGCCTAAGCTGTTTAACCTCAAAGAGATGCTCGAGTGCTTTATTTTACACCGCCGTGAAGTGGTGACTCGCCGCACCGTGTTTGAACTGCGTAAAGCTCGCGAACGTGCTCATATCTTGGAAGCACTCGCCATTGCTCTGGCAAACATCGATCCTATTATTGCGCTTATCAAAGCCTCGCCAACCCCAGCGGAAGCCAAAGTACAACTGGTGGCACAGGGCTGGGAACTGGGTCATGTACAAAGCATGCTCGAGAAGGCGGGTGATGATGCCGCACGTCCAGAATGGCTAGAGCCAGAGTTTGGTATTCGCGACGGCAAATATTACCTGACTGAGCAACAAGCTCAGGCGATTCTAGAACTGCGCTTACATCGCTTAACCGGTCTAGAACATGAGAAAATTCTATCAGAATATGAAGAACTACTGATCTTCATCGCTGGACTATTGCTTATTTTGAGCAGCCCTGAGCGTCTGATGGAAGTGATCAAAGAAGAGCTTGAAGAGATTTTAGAGCAGTACGGTGATGCACGACGCACCATCATTAATGCCAACGAAATTGACATGAGCCTTGAAGATCTGATCAACGAAGAAGACGTGGTCGTGACCCTGTCTCATCTTGGTTATGCTAAATACCAACCTCTGTCTGACTACCAAGCTCAGCGTCGTGGTGGTAAAGGTAAAGCAGCGACTAAGGTTAAAGATGAAGATTTCGTCGAAAAATTATTGGTCGCCAATACCCACGACACCATCTTATGCTTCTCTGACTTTGGTAAGATGTACTGGCTGAAGGTGTATCAACTACCGCTAGCCAGTCGTACCGCCCGTGGACGACCAATTGTTAACTTGTTGCCACTGTCTGATGGTGAACATATCACGGCAATCTTACCAGTACGTGAGTACGCTGAAGATAAGTTTATTATCATGGCGACCTCGCACGGCACGGTGAAGAAAACCGCATTGACGGCTTATAGCAACCCTCGTGCTAACGGTATCATTGCCGTTAACCTGAAAGATGGCGATCAGCTTATTGGTGTCGATATTACCGATGGTAATGACGATATCATGTTGTTCTCTAACGAAGGTAAAGTAGTTCGATTCAATGAAAAAGCCCGTAACTCTGAGACGGGTGAAGTGAAGATCGATCCTGAAACTGGCGAAGAAATTATAGCCCTGCGTGCCATGGGCCGTACGGCAACCGGTGTACGCGGTATTAAGCTAGAAGAAGGCCACAGTGTGGTTTCACTTATCGTGCCAAAAGGTGATGGTGATATCCTCACCGTGACCGAAAATGGTTATGGTAAACGTACAGCCTTGTCTGAGTACCCGGCTAAGAGTCGTGGCACTAAAGGGGTGGTTTCTATCAAGGTGAGCGAACGAAACGGTGCCGTTGTCGGTGCAGTTCAAGTTGGCGAAAATGATGAAATCATGCTGATCAGTAACAAGGGCACCTTGGTTCGTACACCAGCTACCGGCGTATCGAGCATTGGTCGTAACACTCAAGGTGTGACTATCATTCGCACCGCAGAAGATGAGAAAGTGGTCGGTCTGCAGCGTATCGATGAGATCCAAGATGAGGTTGAACTAGACGAAGAGGGTAATCCTATCTTAGTCGAGGCCCATGAAGCGCCTGTTGAGGGGGCGTCGGGTGATGCACCCGATACAGAGCCCGCTGAGTAACAGCTAGGTAAATTAACGGGCGTCCTTTGGGACGCTCGTTTTGTTTGTGCAAGCCAAACCCTGAGTACGTGAAACCTTAAAATATAGTACTTGAAATGTAGTCCCCGAAACGTATTACCCATAATTAAATATAACCATTTGTACCCACGCAATGACACATCAAAGGTCAAAGGAGAAGAGAAGTGAGCGCGACATATAATTTCTGTGCAGGCCCTGCAATGTTGCCCGCCCCCGTTATGCAACAGGCACAAGCGGAGTTATTAGATTGGAATGGCCAAGGTGTGTCGGTGATGGAAGTCAGTCATCGCAGTAAAGAGTTTATTGCGCTGGCAGAGCAAGCCGAGGCAGATCTGCGTGAGCTAATGGTTATCCCCGATAACTACCATGTTTTGTTTATGCATGGCGGCGGTCGAGGCCAGTTTGCTGCTGTGGTGAATAATTTTTTAGGCAACAATGGCAGGGCACTCTATTTAGTCGATGGTAGTTGGTCTTTAGCCGCGGCAGAAGAAGCGATTAAACTGGTAGGTGAGCAGAATATTGACGTGCTTGATATTGTCGAAAAAAGTAATAATATCAGCAGTGTTGTCGTTCCAAATCTTAGCAGTATTGATCAAGATTATCGTTACCTACATTACTGTCCTAACGAGACTGTCGATGGTATCGAAATTTTTGATGAATTAGATTCGCCATGGCCGATTGTCGCTGACATGTCATCGAACATTATGTCGCGTGACATCGATGTAAGTCGTTTTGGGGTAATTTACGCGGGTGCGCAGAAAAACATAGGTCCTTCAGGACTGAGTATTGTTATCGTAAAAGATGAGCTATTGGCTCTGCCGCAACTGCCGCAAGCTTCAATCATGGATTACCGCTTAGCCGTTAAGCATGATTCTATGTACAACACGCCGCCGACTTTTGCCTGGTACTTGGCTGCTGAAGTGTTTAAATGGCTTAAGGGTAAAGGGGGGATTGCCGAGATGGCGAAACTCAATACGCAAAAAGCCCAAGCGCTATATCAGTTTATCGATAGCAATGACTTTTATGAAAGCCGCGTAGCTAAAGCCAATCGCTCGCAAATGAATGTGACCTTTTACTTAAAAGATGAATCGCTCAACGAGCAATTTATTACTCAGGCGAAAGCGGCGGGTTTAGTAGCATTAAAGGGTCACCGCAGTGTCGGTGGTATGCGTGCCAGTATCTATAACGCCATGCCCATTGAAGGGGTTGAAGCGTTAGTCAGATTTATGCGGGATTTTGCTGAGCAACATTAGTCGCAGCTAGCTATTATAAGTGATTTATATTAAATGAGTTCCTAGGATAAAGATCCTAGGAACTTTTTTTGTTTTATAGCACTTTGGCAATTGATTCAGCTAAGTAGTCGACATTTCCTTCAGCAATTCCCGCAATACTGATACGGCTAGAATCCACCATGTAAATACTATGATCGCGTTGCAATCGCGCGACTTGCTCAGGTGTGATGCTTAAGAAAGAAAACATCCCTTTTTGCTGGGCAATAAAACTAAAATCACGGCTAACGCCTTTTTCTAGCAGTTTATTAACCAACATGGCGCGGTTACCATTGATCCGATCCCGCATCACTTTCAGTTCATCGAGCCACTGTTGTTTTAGTTCTGTGTTGCCTAAGATACTCTCTACTATCGCGGCGCCATGGGCCGGGGGCATGGAGTAAAGACAACGCACTACATATAACAATACCGATAATGTCACCTCGGCAGCCTGACTCGATGCTGCCACAATTGAACAGGCACCAATACGCTCACGATAGAGACCAAAGTTTTTTGAACAAGAGCTACATAAAATCATGTCGTCGACGTGAGTTGCCATTTGCCGAACTCCGTAGGCATCTTCGTCAACACCATCGCCAAAGCCTTGGTAAGCCATATCGATGAGCGGGGTGAACCCTTGTTGCACTGTGAGGTCAACGACCTTGTTCCACTGCGCATTGGTCAAATCCATGCCGCTTGGGTTGTGACAGCAGGCATGCAGTAACACTACATCGTCTTTGCCAATCTGTGCCAACGCCTGGAGCATCTCATCGAACTTAAGGGTTTTGTTGGCGTGATCATAATAGGGATAGGTTTTGACCCTTAACCCAGCGGCTTCAAATAGCCCTATATGGTTAGCCCATGTCGGGTCGCTAACCCATACGGTGGTATTGGGGTTAAGGCGTTTAATAAAATCTGCGGCGACACGCAGCGAGCCAGTGCCTCCTGGAGTCGACACCGTTCGGATGCGGCCCTCTTGCAAGGCTTGATGATCTTTGCCGAAAGCTAATTCGGCAATTAATTGATTAAACTCGGGTGAGCCTGTTGGGCCAATATATACCTTGGTCCGTTCGGTATCGATACGCAGTTGTTCGGCCCGCTTTACACAAGCAAGAATGGGTGTATTACCGACAGCATCTTTATAAACGCCAACGCCTAAATCGACTTTGTGCGGATGAGGGTCTTGTCGGTATTGAGCCATCAATCCTAGAATAGGATCTGCTGGCATAGGGCTCAAATTTTCAAACATATTCGATAACCTTTATTGTTGTTTTGGGCCGTAAGCGGCGAATGCGGTGAAGTGATTAAGAATAAACTAAACCCTATTCTAAGTAACAGTCAACATGATGAAATGATTTCATTGTTCAGTTGGCAATAATTCATGCCAGAGCAATTTACCCTAAGTCATTAAGGGATCACCACAGGCTACAAACCCTATTTTTAACCGCTTAGTAATAAAACGACGCAATAATGGGTAAAAATAGTAAAAAAGGGTTGAATACTGCGCGTCAATCAGTAATTTTATAACTACGAGGTTCAAAGTCTTTTGAACAGATCGCCATTTTGTCGTGATGGTAATAACGTTAATGATAACCCGCAGGCCGATAAATAGGTCGTGCAATGATAAAAGAGTGATTAATGAAGCAACTACGACTCGAGCCCATAAGCAAAGTGCAAGGTACGATTAACATCCCTGGCTCTAAGAGCATTTCTAATCGTGCATTATTATTAGCAACCTTAGCCAAAGGAACGACCACACTGACCAATCTACTCGATTCTGATGATATTGGTCATATGTTGGCTTCACTTGAACAATTAGGTGTTAACTATCGGCTTTCAGATGACAAAACCGTCTGTGAACTCGAAGGGCTTGGCGGTGCGCTCCATGCATCGCAACCTCAGTGCTTATTCTTAGGTAATGCGGGTACCGCAATGCGACCATTATGTGCGGCGCTTACCTTAGGGACAGGGCAATTTACCTTAACGGGTGAGCCCCGTATGGAAGAGCGCCCTATCGGTGACTTAGTCGATGCACTTCGGGTGCTTGGCGCTGATATTGAGTACCTTAAAAACGACGGTTTCCCCCCTCTGACGATTAATGCAACCGGCTTAAATGGCGGTGATGTCACCATTGCAGGCGATCTCTCTAGCCAGTTTTTAACGGCCTTATTAATGGTGGCGCCATTAGCAAAAGAGGCCGTTAATATTCAAATTAAGGGTGAACTCGTCTCCAAGCCCTATATCGATATCACCATCGCTTTGATGGCTCAGTTTGGTGTTCAGGTGATAAACCATAACTACCAGTGCTTTGAGATTGTTGCTGGGCAGCAATATGTATCGCCAGGAACAGTCTTAGTCGAAGGGGATGCTTCGTCTGCGTCTTACTTTTTGGCGGCCGGAGCGATAAAAGGCGGCGAAGTTAAGGTCACTGGTGTTGGGCGTAATAGCATTCAAGGCGATATTCAGTTTGCTGATGTACTGGCGAAAATGGGCGCACAGATAGAGTGGGGCGATGATTATATTATTGCCCGCGCCGCGCCATTAACTGGCGTCGACCTGGACATGAACCATATTCCCGATGCGGCGATGACAATAGCAACGACGGCCTTATTTGCTAAAGGGCCGACCACGATTCGTAATATCTATAATTGGCGCATTAAAGAAACCGACCGTTTAGCTGCCATGGCAACCGAGTTACGTAAAGTAGGCGCCGAGGTCGACGAAGGCCACGACTATATTACCGTGACGCCTCCCGCTCAGCCTCACACTGCGCAAATAGATACGTACAATGACCATCGTATGGCGATGTGTTTTTCAATGTTAGCCTTTGCCGATTGTGGTATCACTATTAATGATCCCGATTGCACTTCGAAAACCTTCCCTAATTACTTTGAAACGTTTGCTGCACTAGCAGTTTAATCTGTGTTTGTGTAAGGAAGCCGCTAGTTTATGGCTTCCTTTTTCTGAACTTAAGCTGATCATCCTCCGATTAATGCTAACTTTTTGCCGCTTTGTTGCAGGTTTTGGTTTATAATGCGCGCGCTCTTTTTTCGTGAATGGCTTTCATGATCGTTAGGGAAGACAGATTAAATTTGGAGAAACATATGTCACAACGGGCTCCTATCGTCACTATTGACGGCCCAAGCGGTGCGGGTAAAGGCACTATTAGTCAATTACTTGCTACTCGGTTAGGTTGGAAGCTGCTCGATAGCGGCGCCATATATCGTGTATTAGCCCTGGCGGCTATTCACCATAATGTCGAATTAGACAATGAAGCATCTTTAGCGTTACTCGCCGCACATCTGGATGTTCAATTTATAACATCTAATCATAACGGCATTAAAGTGGTGCTCGAAGGAGAGGATGTTTCTCACGATATTCGCAGCCAAGAATGTTCTAATGCTGCATCAAAAGTAGCAGCATTTCCGAGTGTTAGAGAAGCCTTGTTGCGCCGCCAACGCGCCTTTGCAGAAGCGCCTGGTTTAATCGCCGATGGCCGTGATATGGGCACAGTGGTATTCCCCTCAACACCCGCTAAACTTTATTTAACTGCGTCGGCGCAGGAAAGGGCGCAGCGGCGCTATAATCAGTTGCAGGACAAAGGCTTCGATGTTAATATCGAGCGTCTTTTAGCTGAGGTCATTGAGCGTGATGAGCGCGATATGAATCGCCCTGTTGCTCCTTTGATCCCAGCGGAGGATGCCCTTGTTATCGACACGACAACAAGGGGTATTGATGAAGTGGTCGAGCTTGCTCTAGCACACATCAAACAAAAATTACCCGACGTGGGTCTGTAAAGACGCGCGTTATGCTATTTGTCTCATGGATGCGACAAATGATTAATCTGACTCCACGTCTAGGATGGGCTGTGGTTTATTACTTAAAGTAAATTAAACATGACTGAATCTTTTGCTGATCTATTTGAACAATCCCTTGAAACACTTGAGTTCCGTCCAGGATCTATCGTTCGTGGTACTGTAGTATCAATCCAGAACGGTATGGTACTTGTTGACGCTGGTCTGAAGTCTGAAAGCCCAATCCCAGCTGAACAGTTCAAAAACGCACAAGGCGTTCTTGAAATCGCAGTTGGCGACGAAGTTGACGTAGCCCTAGACTCTGTTGAAGATGGTTTCGGTGAGACTCAACTTTCTCGTGAGAAAGCTAAGCGTCACGAAGCTTGGATCGTTCTAGAAAAAGCGTACGAAGATGCTGAAACTGTAATCGGTATCATCAATGGTAAGGTTAAAGGCGGTTTCACTGTTGAATTAAACGGTATCCGTGCATTCCTACCAGGTTCTCTAGTTGACGTTCGCCCTGTTCGCGATACTGCTCACCTAGAAAACAAAGAACTAGAATTCAAAGTTATCAAGCTAGACCAGAAGCGTAACAACGTTGTTGTTTCTCGTCGTGCTGTTATCGAATCTGAAAGCAGTGCAGAACGTGATGCTCTTCTTGAGAACCTACAAGAAGGTCAAGCGGTTAAAGGTATCGTTAAGAACCTTACTGACTACGGTGCATTCGTAGACTTAGGTGGCGTTGACGGTCTACTACATATCACTGATATGGCGTGGAAGCGTGTTAAGCACCCATCTGAAATCGTCAACGTTGGTGACGAAATCAACGTTAAAGTACTTAAGTACGATCGTGAGCGCACCCGTGTTTCACTAGGTCTTAAGCAACTTGGCGAAGATCCATGGTTAGAAATCAGCAAGCGCTACCCAGAAAACACTAAGTTAACTGGTCGCGTAACTAACCTAACTGACTACGGTTGTTTCGTTGAAATCGAAGAAGGTGTTGAAGGTCTAGTACACGTTTCTGAAATGGATTGGACTAACAAGAACATCCACCCATCTAAGGTTGTTAACCTAGGTGATGAAGTTGAAGTTCTAGTACTAGACATCGATGAAGAGCGTCGTCGTATTTCTCTAGGTCTTAAGCAATGTAAAGTTAACCCATGGGATGATTTTGCAGAGCGCTTCCAGAAAGGTGACAAAGTTACTGGTAAGATCAAGTCAATCACTGACTTCGGTATCTTCATCGGTCTTGACGGCGGCATCGACGGTCTAGTTCACTTGTCTGACATTTCTTGGAACGGTACTGGCGAAGAAGCTGTATCTGATTACAAGAAAGGCGACGAAATCAACGCAGTTGTACTGTCAGTTGACCCAGAACGTGAGCGTATCAGCTTAGGCGTTAAGCAAACTGAAGACGATCCATTCAACGCTTATCTTGCAGATAAGAAGAAAGGTGCTATCGTAAACGGTACTGTTGTTGCTGTTGACGCGAAAGGCGTTACCATTGAGCTGGCTGACACTGTAGAAGGTTATCTACGTGTTGCTGATATCTCACGTGAGCGTATCGAAGACGCGTCTACTGTATACTCAGTAGGTGATGCTGTTGAAGCTAAGTTCATGGGCGTTGATCGCAAGAACCGTACTATCAGCCTATCTATCAAAGCGAAAGATGAAGCTGATGAGAAGGAAGCGATGGCTAACCTGAACAAGCAAGATGACGTTGCTATGAGCAGTGCCATGGCTGAAGCGTTCAAAGCAGCTCGCAAGTAAATCGCCTGAAGTTCGGGGATGTTTCATCCCCGTTAGGTGACTGTGTTTGGCTTGATTAAAGAGGGTACAGGATGACTAAATCCGAACTAATCGAAAAACTTGCCACTAGACAGTCGCAGCTGTCGGCAAAAGAAGTTGAAAATGCAATCAAAGAGATGTTGGAGCAGATGGCAACAACATTAGAAAGCGGTGATCGTATTGAGATCCGTGGCTTTGGTAGCTTCTCGCTTCATTATCGTGCTCCACGTACCGGCCGTAATCCAAAAACTGGAACTTCAGTCGAATTGGAAGGCAAATATGTGCCGCACTTTAAGCCTGGTAAGGAACTGCGTGAGCGCGTTGATGCGATCAACTCGTAAATGACATTGTTTTAAAAGCCTCCTTTCGGAGGCTTTTTTATGTCTAAATCATAGGTATAGCTGGCTAGTTAGCTCAAATTCTTAGATAATCAATTCACCATTACGCGTTTATGGAGTGTAACGTGAAGTCATTTATTGCAACCATCCTTGTAGCTTTGTTTTTCGTGCTTGCTTTATTATTTGGTGCACGAAATGAACAGTTGGTCACCATTAGTTACTTCGTCGCCCAAGGTGAATATCGCCTCCCCGTGGTGTTAGGCGTGGTTTTTTTCGTTGGCTTTCTCGTCAGTTGGATTTTTGCCGTGTACCATATCGCTAAAATGAAGTTACTATTACGTCAAGCCAATAAAAAAATAGCCCAACTACAAGCCAAATTACCCACATCAGCCCATGAGGTGGCGGCGGTTGAAGACCAAGTAAAATCCAAAGAATTGAACGCTTAATATGTTAGAGATCCTGTTTCTGTTATTGCCTATTGCCGCCGGTTACGGATGGTATATGGGGCGTCGTAGCATACGACACAAACAGAGTAGTAAGCGTAAACAGCTTAGCCGAGATTATTTTACCGGTCTTAACTTTCTTCTTTCAAATGAATCAGATAAAGCGGTTGATCTCTTCATCTCCATGCTCGATGTTGACGATGACACCATAGACACCCATCTGTCTCTGGGGTCATTATTTCGTAAACGTGGCGAAGTCGATCGCTCAATTCGCATTCATCAAAATCTGATTGCTAGGCCAAGCTTGACCACCGAACAGCGTGATATTGCCATGATGGAACTGGGCAAAGATTATCTCGCCGCGGGTTTTTACGACCGAGCAGAAGAGATATTTTTAGCCCTAGTGCGACAAGATGATCACAGCGAAGAAGCTGAAGATCAGTTGGTGGCTATTTATCAAGTGACCAAAGACTGGCAAAAAGCCATCGATATCATCAAAACGCTCAAACGTAAACGCCAGCAAACGCTGAAGCATCTATCGGCACACCTTTATTGTGAGTTGGCTGATGAACAACAAGACAGTGAACTCAAATTAAAAATGCTGAGTCAGGCATTAAAGCAAGACAGTACTTGTGGTCGCGCCTTGTTAAATATGGCAAAAATATATCTTGATCAACAAGATGTTAGTCGGTGCAAAGAGATACTCAATCGGCTAAAAGAGGTCGATATTGAGCTGTTTCCTGAAGCACTGGCCATCGCGAAAGAAGCATACCAGGCCAAACAAGATCAACCTGCTTACCGAGAACTGTTGCGAGAAGCATTAGAGCAGGGTGCTGGCGCCAGTGTCGCTATTACGCTGGCACAGCAGATGATAGCTCAAGGTGAAATTCAAGATGCCGAAAAACTGGTACTCGATGGCTTATATCGTCACCCCACCATGAAAAGTTTCCAGCATCTGATGAAGATGCAACTGCAACATGCTGAAGATGGCCAGGCAAAGAAAAGCCTCAATATGCTAGCCGAATTGGTCGAACAACAAATTAAATTCCGTCCTAGTTACCGCTGTGTTGAGTGTGGTTTCCCGTCACACACACTCTACTGGCATTGTCCTTCGTGTAAACATTGGGGCACTATCAAGCGGATCCGCGGACTCGACGGCGAATAATACGTACTACATGCAAAGCATCAGGAGAACAAGATGAGCAGTAAACCCATTATAGTGGCGCTAGATTACGATAATAAAACCGAAGCTTTGCAGCTAATCGATCAATTAGACCCCAAGTTGTGCCGTCTCAAAGTAGGAAAAGAGATGTTTACCCTATTTGGGCCCGATTTGGTCAAAGAGATCCACCGTCGTGATTTCGACCTTTTTCTCGATTTAAAATTTCATGATATCCCCAATACCGTTGCCAAAGCGGTTACCGCAGCGGCGGAGCTTGGCGTATGGATGACTAACGTCCACGCCAGTGGTGGTTTAGCCATGATGCAAGCGGCTCAGCAAGCGCTGTTGCCTTACGGTGATAAAGCGCCATTGTTAATTGCCGTGACCGTATTGACCTCGATGAGCGATGACGATCTTAAGTTATTGGGGATCAATGTACCCGCCGCCGAGCATGTAAAACGACTTGCCGCCTTGACTCAACAAGCGGGTTTACACGGCATTGTGTGTTCGGCGCAAGAGGCTAGCATGTTAAAGGCTGAATTTGGACCTGAGTTTAAGTTGGTCACCCCAGGCATTCGCCCTTTAGGTGCCGACAAAGGCGATCAACATCGCATCATGACACCGCCACAAGCCATTGCTGCAGGCTCAGACTACCTAGTCATAGGTCGTCCAATTACCAAAGCGGCCGATCCGCTAGCGGCGCTCAGTGCTATTCACGCTTCATTAACTTAGTGCTGGCAGATACTTGACAGGCTAAGGGCAGCGCGCCTAACTTAAACGGCAACAGATGATTGGAGGGATTGAAATACCATGCAAGATAACCAAGCAATATTCGATTACTCAGGTAAACATGTCGTCGTTGTCGGTGGCACCAGTGGCATTAATTTAGGCATTGCCAAGGCATTTGCCCATGCTGGTGCTAATGTGGCAGTGGCGAGCCGTAGCCAAGATAAAGTCGATGCGGCCGTTAACCAACTGCAAAGCATTAACCCAAATGCAAACATGCTCGGTGTCAGTTTCGATGTGCGCGATCTTGAGCGGGTAAAGGCAGGCTTTGCCGTTATTGCCACTCAATATCAGCATATCGATATTTTAGTTAGTGGCGCTGCGGGTAATTTCCCCGCCTTGGCAGCTCAATTGAGCGAAAACGGCTTTAAATCTGTGATGGACATTGATTTACTGGGCAGTTTTCAGGTGTTAAAACAGGCTTATCCGTTGCTGAAAAGACCGGGTAGCAGCATCATTCAGATCTCAGCGCCTCAGGCTTATATTGCCATGCCAATGCAGGCACATGTCAGCGCTGCCAAAGCTGGCGTCGATATGTTAACCAAAAGTTTGGCATTAGAGTGGGGGAGTGAAGGGATCCGCGTTAATTCGATAGTACCAGGCCCCATTGCCGACACCGAAGGCTTTAATCGTTTAGCGCCGAGTGAGGCATTACAGCAACGGGTGGCTCAAAGCGTGCCACTGCAACGCAATGGTCAATGCCAAGACATTGCTAATGCCGCGTTATTTTTGGCATCACCCATGGCGAGCTATATCACAGGCACCATCTTACCTGTTGATGGTGGCTGGTCCCTAGGCGGCGCAAGTTTGGCTATGAGCGAACTGAGCAAATTAGCCCAGATGAGCCCTCGTGCTTAATGACTGTATTTAATAGATAGACTCATTTTATAACCCATAACGAGATAGCAGCAATGCTTGCTATCAAGGATAGTGAGAAACCCATGGCGAACCCATTTCAAGAACAACTGTTAAAAGCGGGTTTAGTAAGCAAACAAAAAGTGCGTGATACTAAAACCCAAAAACGCCGCGATCGTAAAGCCAAGGTAGACGATGGCTCAGAGGCGCTAAAGCAAGAAATCGCCGCCAAGAAGCAGGCTCAAATAGCCAAAGACAAAGCGCTCAATGAGCAACGCTTTGCCCAGGCGACAGAAAAAGGCCAAGTAAGAGGGCTTATCACCGAGTTTAAGCGTCTCGCCGTTGATGTCCCTAAAGGAGCTGAAGTTAAATTTAACTACACTCTAGGCACTAAAATTTATTCTGTTTACATTACCAACAAGCTGCAAAGCCAGCTACTTAATGGCCAACTTGGGATCGTTCGTTATGAAGAGACCAGTTATTTGGTGCCGCATAAATTAGCTGAACGAGTCCACTTATTGGTACCTGAGTGGTGCGGTTACTTGTGGCAACAAGATGCGCAAGCAGAGACAGTGGCTGAAGACGATCCTTACGCGGATTATGTGATCCCTGACGATTTAATGTGGTGATCGCTGTAAATTTTTATCAAATAGCCTCGCAATTTTTGCGGGGCTTTTTTTATGGAAGCAGCCCACGGTTCCTTAACAAAAGGCTTTATTCTGTTAACGAGTTAGTATAGATTAAAACAACTGTTTTAATTTGATGTTTGAGAGTAAAAGATGAATCCATATTACGCGCCGTTGGCCGACATGAAATTCCTGCTAGAAGGTGTATTTGATGCACCGCAAACCTGGGCTAAGCTTCCTCAACTTGCCGAGTCGGTAGACATGGACACCGCGGTGGCGATTATGGATGAAGCCGATAAAATCGCGCGTGATTTGATCCATCCTATAAACCGCAGCGGCGATGAGCAAGGCGTGCGTCATCAAGGTGATAAGGTGATCACACCCGACGGTTACAAAGCGGTGTATGAGGAGTATGCGCAGGGGGGGTGGGTCGGACTCTGCGGCGAGCCTGATTTCGGTGGTATGGGAATGCCTAAAATGCTCGGGGTTCTTGTCGATGAGATGGCTTACAGTGCCTGTAACGCTTTTACGCTGTACGGCTCATTAACGGCGGGCGCGGCTTTATGCATTAACGCTCATGGCAGTGATGCACTTAAAGCTGCCTATTTACCTCAGCTTTATAGCGGTGAATGGGCTGGAGCCATGGACATGACAGAGCCGCAAGCGGGCTCGGATCTGCGTAACATTCGCACCAAAGCAGTGCCACAAGATGATGGCAGTTATCTTATTAGCGGCAGTAAAATATTCATTACTGGTGGCGATCACGATCTCACCGACAACGTTATCCATCTGGTTTTGGCCAAGTTGCCTGACTCAAACGGTATTTCGCTATTTTTAGTGCCTAAGATTAAGGTGAATGATGACGGTGAGCTGGGTGAGACTAACGGCGTCACTGTTGGGTCGATCGAACACAAAATGGGGCTTAAGGGCTCTGCGACCTGTGTGATGAACTTTGATAATGCTCAAGGTTACCTCATTGGTAAAGCCAATCGCGGGTTAGTCTGCATGTTCACCATGATGAACTATGAGCGCTTAGCCATTGGCATTCAAGGGCTGGGTACATCTCAAGCGGCTTATCAGATGGCTGCTGAGTATGCAAAAGAGCGTACTCAAGGCGTTGCCGCTGGCGGCTCACCAACTGGGGCGATAAGCGATCCTATTTTGGTCCACGGTGATGTTAGGCGCATGTTGCTGAATATCCGTTGTTATACTGAAGCGGGCCGTGCAATGTCAGTCTATACGGGTCAACAATTGGATTTAGCCAAATATGGTGAAGGTGAAGTTAAAGCCAAAGCCGCTCGTTATGTTGGCTTGATGACTCCAGTTGCTAAGGCGTTTTTGTCCGATAGAGGTTTAGATGCCGCGGTGATGGCTCAGCAAGTGTTTGGTGGTCACGGTTATATTCGTGAAACCGGCATTGAGCAGCTAGTGCGCGACACTCGTATCGCCCAGATCTATGAGGGTACTAATGGTATCCAAGCTATCGACTTCTTAGGCCGTAAAACCACAGGCGATAATGTCACTGCATTGACTGAATTTGTCACTGAACATCAAGCAACCTTGACCGCGATGACGCACATTTGTGACGAGCATAAAAATGCGGTGGCTTCACGATTTGAAGCGCTATTAACGGTGGCGCACCAGATCAACGATAATAAATTGACTCAACCTGCATTGATCAATGCCTCGGCGGTCGACTTTCTCGATGCCTTTGGTCATCTAATGTATGGCTATTACTGGTTATTGATGGCCGATAAAGCCGCAGACCATCAAGATCAACAATTTAGCCAAACCAAACAGCAATTGGCTGATTTTTATATGGCTAAACTGTTACCTAAGGTCGATTACCATTTAGCTCAAGTCAGTAGTGGCGATGCGACGGTGATGGCAATGGATGAATCGCTATTCTAAATGCTGACGAATAGCTCTATAAAAGCGACATAAACAACGCGTCTAAGGCCAACTTAGACGCGTTTTTGTTACTAATGCTTACTGAGAGGGCGTTGGTTGGGATTCTTCAATAACGCCGTTAACCATTGCGTGCTAAAGGGCATGGGTTGTGGCTGCTTTTGCTGCGGGCCAATGCCATTTTCAAGGATCACAAATAGCAGATTATCTTCAGCATTTAAGCCTAAATAGCCTGCTAAGTTGTCGACCCCTTGCATTGAACCTGTTTTAGCCCGCACCTTATCTTGCAAGGGGGCTTGGCGGTAACCCGATTTGTATCGCAAAGAGCCGCTACGCCCGGCCAGCGGTAACTGCGCCAGTAAAGACCTAAAGCGCTCATCTTGATAAATAAGCAGTAATACCTGCGTCAGTTGCCTTGCGCTTAACAAGTTATAGCGTGATAGCCCTGAGCCATCGATAATTTGCCCATAGTCAAGGTCAATGCCTTCATCAGTTAAAACCTGTTTCATTGCTTTAGCGCCAGAGAGAAATGTGCCTGGCTGTTGATACACATCCGCGCCTAGCGCTTTGAATAGGCTATCGGCAATTAAGTTATCAGAGGTCAGTAACATGGTGCTCAGCAATTCGGGCAAGGCCGCAGAGTGATGCTGCGCCAGCAACTTGGTCTGCTTGTTGACTTGGTTGCTGAGCTGCACGTTACCGCTCAGGCGTACATTACTTTTGCCAAAAAGTTGAGTCACGACTTGCTGGGCGTAAAGGGCAGGTTCATTAATGGCGATGGCCAGCTTCAATGCTTGGTTACCCGCAAAGCAACCGCTTAAGTGAAAGTGATTGTTGGGTAAGCGTTGTAATGCCAAATCGCACAATGCCCGTTGATTATTTTTATCAAACTGGGCACTGGTCGTTAAGGTGACCGGAAGATCCTTTGGAAAATTCAACTGGCTGTGATTGCTGCCAAGTTGCGGCGTGAGTTCACCGAAAATGCAATTTCTATCAATGACAAATTGCGACACAGGCGCGGCGTAACAGATGCCTAGATCGTCCCACACCCAACCAGGAGCGCGAAGCTGCTCTTCGGCCTGACCCACCAAATAGACGTTCCCCTTAATGGTATGTACGCCTTGCTCAAAGAGCTGTTGTATTAAATAGCTTAAATCATTGCGGGTGAGGCTGGGATCGCCGCTAAAGCGTATATAGAGATCGCCATTAAGCTCTCCTTTATGGTTCACTGATTGACCATAAAGGGCGGTGGTAAAGCGAAAGGCATTGCCCAGTTGAGCCGTTGCTGCAACGGCGGTCAGCAGCTTTTGGGTGCTAGCGGGCTGCATTAAAGTATCAATATTGTGCTGATATAACGCCTGGCCTGAATGTAAGTCGACCACGCCGATGGCTAATTGGGAGTGACGTGGGGCTAACTGACGAGTCATGCTTTCAAACGTTGCCGGCTGCCATTGCTGCAATGTTACGGCGTTTGCTTGCGACTTAGATTGTGATTGAGCCTGTACTTGAAATGGTGTCTGTAATGGGAGGGGGGATGTCCGTGTGGCTGTTGTCGCTGTGCTTGCGTACTCAGTGCTGTAGCCCGTTTGTGAGACGCTGGTAAGCGCACCTACTAGAGTTAGGCTGAGCCATAATGGGTGGCGAGAAGGGAAACATTGAGTGGCGAACAGTTTAAAAGGCATGGCAATGATAACGTTGAGGCTAAAGGCCCATTATGGACAGCTCGATGCCAGCAAGCAACTTTCCTCTTTTCTAGTGAGTTTTAACTTGCGTGTTTAATCTTTATCTTCAGGCGCATCTTTTTCCATCAAGCGGTATAGGCGCAAGGTGACAAAGAGCACCAGTGCAATAAATAACGGTAATATCAGTAAACCCAACTGGGTTTTAAAATGAAAAATCCCCCAAGCGGCCAACAACGTTAAGGCTAGAGTGATAAGTAATTTGATGTTCATAGTGATCTCATTTTAACGCCAACGTTTTATTGTAGCCTTGCAGTAATATAAAAGCCGTGACGACTGCATAAATTTGACGCCGATGCACAATAATTGGGCGTCACTTAACTGTTTGGTTAAATTAAAACCATTATTTAGCTCGTCAACTCCCAATCTTGTAGAAAAACCTTGCCCCATCTAGTGTAAATCGGTAATTTCTATCCCCTTGAGAGAAGGATAGGCTCGCCATGGGGCATTATTGTGTCGATGGAGCTTCACGCATTACCACTCGGGTGGTTTGCGGATTATAAATAGCTACGCAGCTAGGCAATTTGAAGTGCTCATGTGAGACCAAGATCCTGACATACATCACGGGGCATAAGGGCACATAATCACGCTGGATTGCGTTGATTAGTTATTGAAGCCTTTAAGTCATGTATCAGGGTATTTATACCCTTGCTATTGCCGTGATGGTCACTATTTTTGAAGGAGGATACCTTGCTGGATCAGCTAGGTGGTATTGCGTTACAACCCGATGCAATTCGTTGGTTGCTAACCCCTTCGGCGCTTAAAGCCGAATTATTAACACAGATTTCTCAGGCTAAGTTTGCCATCACGATCGCCGCATTGTATCTCGAGGATGACGAAGCGGGTCGTGAAATTCTCACGGCGCTTATGGATGCCAAAGCCAACAACCCCCAATTAGATGTCACTGTCTTGGTGGATTTTCATCGTGCGCGCCGCGGACTCATTGGTCACAAAGGCGATAGTGGCAATTATTTAATGTATCGCAAGGTGATGGGACAGGCAGAATATCCGATCACCATTCTAGGGGTGCCGGTGAAATCTCGTGAGTTTATGGGGGTATTACACCTCAAGGGCTTCATTATCGACGATACCGTTATCTATAGCGGCGCCAGTTTAAATAATATTTATCTACATCAAGGCGATAAATACCGCTTCGATCGTTATCACGTGATTGATTCGCCAGAGCTCGCTCGATCAATGCGCCAAATGGTGCAAGATTACATTGTTAGCGATAAAGCGGTGACGTCATTAACTCAGCCGCAAGAGAGCGAGCTGTTACCCGATAAGGCCGATGTACGCACACTTAAATCGCGTTTAAGCGCGGCAAAATATGAGTTTACTGCCACCAAACGCGGTAATCGAGTGACGCCGTTAGTGGGACTAGGTCGTAAGCGTAATAAACTCAATCGGCTGATTGTTGATTTGGTTGCTGAATCTAAGCGCTCACTGTTTATCTGCACTCCCTATTTTAATCCGCCCTATATATTGTCTCGCGCCTTATCTAAGCACCTTAAGCAGGGAAAACGCATCGATATTGTGGTGGGTGACAAAACGGCTAACGACTTTTTTATTCCGCCAGAAGAGCAGTTCTCCACCATTGGCGCACTGCCTTACTTGTATGAACAGGCGCTGCGCAAATTTGCTAAGCGCCAGCAGTGGGCTATCGACTCAGGTCAGCTGAACATTCATTTATGGAAACATGGGCGTAATAGTTATCACCTTAAGGGAATAAGCTCGGATGAACAGTATCATCTGATCACCGGGTCTAATCTTAATCCGCGTGCTTGGGCGCTGGACTTAGAAAATGGCTTGCTTATCCACGATAAAGAGGGGTGCTGGCAATCACACTTTGCTGATGAACAGGCGCATATTCTTGAGCATACCCAGCGTTTGTATCACTACAGTCAAATTGAAACCTTAAAAGATTACCCAGCGCCGGTGCGCAAAATTATGAATCGCATTCGGCGCATTAAGGCTGACTTTTTACTGCGCCGCATACTCTAGTGGTGATAAACCCATCAAAAAGGCGAGCAGATGCTCGCTTTTTTATTGTCCTCTATAATAGAGGAACCTTTGGCGTATCGTCGACACAACGATAGATGTGGCGCCACCATTGCATTGAAATTTTTTAAAGGCAAAAAATAGATTATGGGTTTTACACCTCACGCTATCCACCAGCGGTACCAATATCGTAAAGCGATCTCAACCAGACCCTATAATGCTCGCGGTAAAAACCTGCTACGCTGCGAGGCCTGCTTATTGGCGCAGCAGTTTTGTACCTGTGAATTTCGTCGACAGCTTGACTCCAATGTCAGTTTTTTATTGATCATGTACGACGATGAAGTGTTAAAGCCCAGTAATTCGGGACGCTTAATTGCCGATCTTATTCCCGATACCCATGCTTATATTTGGTCGCGTAACTACGCTAATCGCAAACTATTGAACCTGCTTAACTCGCCGCACTATCAACCTTATGTGGTGTTTCCCAGTGAATACGCTAAACCGGGTCAAGCGGTTGTCGAGTCGGTGACCCAAACAGGCCAAGTCGAAGCGTCTCCTTCAGGAAAGCGGCCCTTATTGGTGTTACTCGATGGTAGTTGGCGAGAAGCGATTAAAATGTTCAGTAAAAGCCCTTATTTACATCAACTGCCGCTATTATCTTTTACCCCAGAGACCGCTGCGCGTTATGGCTTACGTAAGGGCAGTCGCGATTTCCAGTTAGGTACCGCCGAAGTGGCCGCGTTAGCGCTAGCAAGCGCAGGTGAAGTCGCCAACGCTAATAGCCTTAATGCCTGGTTCTCACTGTTTATTGAGTCATCATTGTTTAGTCGTAGCCGTAAAAGCACCCTAGATCTCTCACCGTTACAGGACTTACAAACAGCTTTTAAACTCAGCCTTAACCGATAATCTAAAAGAGCTAGCCGCTGTTGTTGTGATACCTAGCAACGGCACGGCGCTCTTTATCAACTCGATGGTAAAACGCTTTGACGTATTTATAGGGTAATTACGGGTATTTATTGTCTATCGTTCATGGCTTGGTGATGCTAAATGATGAATAGTTATGCCTCATTCTGAATATCGGTTAAAAATATCTCGGGGTTATATTTTTAAAAGTGCATAAAGCGGTATTTTTATTCAAATGAGTATTCTATGCGAATTTTAACCAGCTCGACATGTTATTAGCGTTAGGCTGGCATAAAAAATAGCGTTAACACAGATTAAGAGTGATCTTGTTACATTCGCGTCACGTAACGACTACCACTGCTCCGTGCCCCATCATCGTTATCGAGCATCTACTGAAGCATTTCGTATTGTGCGTTTATCGTTTGATAGGGACTGTTTTGGCTGGTTGGTATTAACCCATTTGGTTTAACGCAGTCGTTTTGGATCAAACGTATTTTTGACTATAGAGTTTATCCCTGCAGACACATTAAAGTTGAGTTTGTCCATCACCTTAGGAAGGCGCTCCTCCAAGTGACTTCCTTTTTTTATCTCTTTATCATGCCTGTTATTGTGTACCGCTATGGTTATGTAGGCTAAATACTTGATGCCAAAATTGCGCGCTAAGCTCGCTCACTACTCTCGATTCGCCATTAAGTAAAATGGCCATCCCCAGCTTAAGCTCTGGCGAATAGGCAATTTCTGCCACATAACCCGCTACCCAACCTGCATGATATATCAGCGTTTGACCTTCAAATTGATAGACTCGCCACCCTTTACCATAATGGGCATCATCAAGGTAAGGTCGCCAATCTCGTCGCCTAAGTTCTTTGGTGGTGCGTACACCTGGTGTGGTTACATCTTCAAGCACTCGTTGGGGAACCACATCGGGCCGATAACCCATATTGGCAATAAGCCATTTACTGATATCTGTGATGCTGGCATTAACCCCTGCGGCGGGGGCTAACTGATAATAATTAGGTTTAACCTTGACGCGCTTAAAACCGCTTCGGGTTTTAATATGTGGCTCGGCGCGATTGCTGGCATGATTAAACGCCGCAAAGCCGACTGAGGCCGTGTCCATTGCTAAAGGGACAAATAGTCGTTGGTTAATCAGCTCATCATAACTTTGGCCACTTTCTTGTTCGATAGCCTGCTGAATAAATGAGAAAGCAATATTTTGGTAGCTATAACACACCCCAGGAGCACAGATAGGGTTAAGCTTAACAAATTGGCTGACCACTTTATCCAGTTTGACGTTGGCATTGATTAGGTTGTCGTAGCTATTGGGCATGAGGCCGCTGCTTTGGCCGACAATATGACCTAGGGTGATCTGTTGGCTTTGCTTAGGATCGGCTAAGCGAAACTCGGGTAAGTAAGCCACGATCGGTTGCTGCCAACTCAGATTGTGCTCATGTACTAGCAGGCTGGCGAGAGTCCCAGCAAAGGTTTTCGATATCGAGGCGAGGCGAAATACCGTATTAGCATCGACCTTATCCTTGCCCCCTTTACGACGCTTACCAAAGGTAGCAAGCGTGGCAATGCTATCTCCTTGTACCACCACCATGGCACCGCCAGGAACTTTATGCTTTTTAAGTGCTTGGTGAAATTGATCATTAAAATCTTGCGCCACGGTTTGGTACGGTGACGGTTGAGCTAAGTTGGCAGGGCTGTCGACTGATAGTCTTGCCGGTGATGCCTGTGCACAGCTAAATGCAGACATGATCATGAGTGCGATGCTGTGGGTAACAAAAACCTTTTTTACATTCATGCAGTTTTCCTACTTAGGTCACTAATGTGGCACTTTGATGTCGGCATCACTTTTCGCCATCAGATACGCCAATTCAGCAATATTATTAACCTGCATTTTTTGCATCACTTTTTGTCGATGTAATTCTATGGTGCGCTGGGCGATATCAAGCTCATTGGCGATCACCTTATTAAGTTTACCTTCTAACACTTTATGCATTACTTGCCGCTCGCGCGGCGTTAAGCTAGCGATGCGCTCACTCACACTCGCTTGTTGGGTTCGCTGGGCATAGCTATTGGCGGTCTCGTGCTCGGCTAGCTTGATTAAGCTGTTAAGTTTGTCGCCATCGACTGGCTTTTCGAGAAAGTCGAGCGCCCCTTTTTGAATGGATTGCACCGCCATATTAATGGTGCCGTGGCCTGTGAGCATGATGACGGCAATTGGGCTATGGGTCGCTTTTATCCTGTCTAATAACTCGATACCATCGATACTAGGCATCTGAATATCTAAGATGGCAATGCCGGGTTGCTGCAGATTGACCTGAGCGAGAAATGCCTCTCCTGAGAGAAAACTGTGGGTTTGATGGCCCAGTCCGTCGAGCATCCAGCTCAAAGAGTCCAATACATCTTGGTCGTCGTCGACTAAATACAATTTACACATCTGTCTGCGCCTTCAGTGGAAGTGTCACGAGGATGGTTACACCACGTGGGTAAGGAGTTGCCCAGGGAGCATCACTGGTATTGAGTTCGTGATTGTTCATAGCGCGAATTTTCCCCCCGTGCTCTTCGATAATGCGTTTACACACCACCATACCCAACCCGAGCCCATGCACCTTTGATGTTTCAAAAGGGAAGAATAGTCGCTGCAGTGCCGCTTCGCTTAACCCTATACCATTATCGGTAATGGCGATGTGAGCGTCTTGCTCGGTTTGGCAGGTTAACAATGACAACTTAGGTTGCTCTATGGTTTCCATGGCATCGAGCGCATTACGCAGCAGATTAACGATCACCTGCTGCATCAAACTCACGTCAATCGATACGGTGAGTGGCATTAAGTTTAAGTGGGGGTGCAGCTTTATTCGATTAAAGTCAGGTTGCATTAAATTGAGGGTATCTTCGATAAGCTCTTGTAAGTCACAATCTTGTAGTACACTTGGCTGGTGGCAAAATTGGCGAAAACGCTTGATGGTGTTTTGCGCTCGATCCACTTGTTGAATCGCTTTGGTGAGGGCCGATTTTAACTCATCATGACCGTCTCCAAGACGATAGATACACCCTTGGGTCAGATAGCGGATCCCAGCCAGCGGTTGATTGAGTTCATGGGCGATACCAGAAGCCATTTCACCGGTTAATAATACTCGCTGCGCTCTATAAAATTGCTTTTGTTGTTCAAATAGCGTCTTTTGGGTGTTTTTGTGCTGCGCCATTTCATCGCTTAAGGCTTGAGTGCGCTTTACCACTAACCGTTTCACTCGCAGGTGGTGTAAGTATCCCAAAAGTAACACTAAGCCAGTGAGCATGGCCCAAGGCGTCATATCGGCGACCAGTCGCTGCCAGTTGGTCACAAAAGGCCAGCGATCCAGATGTTCGAGTAAGGCAAACACGTGATTATCCTGTACCGGTGCCGACCAATATTGGTAGCGCCCGGTTATCGCTTCAGCATCGTCAGCATCGATCGTCAATAGTTCACGTACTATTTGCGTTGCAACACGGTGATCAGTGTGTCCCAGCTTAGAAAAAGCATATGAGGGGTAAAGCTTGCTTGAAACCTGACATTGGAAGTCGCTGTGCACCTGCGGTAATAAAACGTGTAGTTTATCGGCCGGAATCGCTGCCCTGTTAATGGCATTTTCTAATACGCAACTGGGTAAAATGGCCACATCGGCGCGATCTTCAAGTATGTAGTTGAGTAGTTTATCTTGGGGAAAGCCAACAAAGTTAAGTTGCTTGAGATCGCTAAGCGGTGCAATACCTTGTTCAACCATCTCACCGGCAATAATTTGAAAGCCACCAAAGGCGTTAGGATCGGTTGAGATGATACCTAGTGGCTTAAGATCATTAAGGCTATTGATATTCAGATCTTTTTTAGCGATCAAGGCCGAGCCAATGGCGTGTTCTGGTGTTGCTCTAATGTGGGGGACTAAAGTCAATAAGTGACTTACTCCGTAATCTTTTTTAAACGCCACAGTAATGAGGGCGTTACCAATAATGAAGTCGAGCTCATTGTTGGCCACTCTGGCAACCAGTTGATCGGGCGTGAGCGGCACTAGTGTCAATGGGATCCCGGTGGCTTGACTCACCCGCGCCAAGGTGGGCGCCCAACGTTGATAAACCACCTCGGGTGCAGAAAATGCCAGCGCTCCCACAGTGAAGGGGCGCTCGTGGCTCTGCTCACTTACCATAGCTGTTTGTGCATCTTGACCAGAGGCAATAGCGACATCATCTTCGCCATGAGCAATCCCTATCCCCATACCCAAAGTAATGGTTATGGTCAGTAGTAAGGTAAACATCCTGAAGATAGCGTTGGTTGATAGCGATAACGCTGTATTTTGCGCGGGCAAACTCATTTAAGGGGCCAATAGCAACATATCATAGTCAGTATTATGACTTACTTTGGCTTATTTTCTTAATTGCTTAATTACAGGAGGTGATCTGGCTCACAAGGGGGCGGGGAGATAGAGGTACAAATCGTTCAAGGATAAAGGCGACTTGACTGTCAATTATCATTAGTTCGGCGCTAAGCTCAGGTGAAACGCTCTGTCTCAGAGGTAAACGTGATAAATGATAAAATCAGATTTGATATGGCAAGATAAATAAATTGGTTGTGCTCAAAAGGTGGTCAGCGTTAGCCACCATAAAAAATCACTCGTTATCAATATGGCTATTTATTTATCATTTTAGATTTCACTTAGAGAGGTGATTTAAATTTTAGGTAGATTAAATATAAATAGTAGGCTTTCATTTTAAAAATTAATAAAAAGTTTATGGATGATACTTATGAAATTAAAAAGCCAGCTTAAATTAATTAAACTGGCTTTATGATTACCATCTCATTATTCGCGTGAGTAGCATTACAAGCTTGGGGCGATTTGGGATTCAGTTCGCATTTTGCGAGGCAACCCTAAATTGATTAAAACGTTTCGACTCAACTTTTTCGCCTTGTTCATTTAAATACCAAATGGCCTCGACATAATCATGTTGATTAACAAAGTCCAACGCTTTATCTAGCGGCATTAAAAATAACATGGTTGAGATAACATCAGCATAAATCTGCTGCTCATTTAAGACTACGGTAGTCGCTATGCCATTAGGCTTAGGATAAAGGGTGGTTGGGTCAATTAAGTGATGATATTGCTGACCCTTCACCTCAAAGTAACGTAAGTAATTGCCACTACTGACGATAGTCAAGTCTTGACCTGTCACCACTTCATGGAATTGCCCCTCAAAGGTGGCGCATTTAGGCAATTGATACTCACTTTTTTTACATAGGGGATCTTCAATCGCAGTGACAAACTGGCGTCCCTCTGGATGCAGGCCAAAGTGACGAATATTACCGCCTGCATTGATCATAAATTGCTGCGCACCATCGGCTTTTAATTGGTCGTACACTTTTTCGGCCATCCAACCTTTGGCAATACCGCCTAAATCGATACTCATGCCCTCTTGTAAGCGAATGGTATTGGCTTGCCTATCAAGTTGGATCGCTTCTATGTGAGTCAATTTAGCTGCAGCAGTTAATTCTGCAGGTGTCGGAATACTGCACTGGCTGGGATCATTATTAGCCTTAATGCAAGCAAAGCGGTGATTGCGCCACAGATCGATAACGGGTGACAGCGCAATATTAAAATAGCCATTGCTCTGCTGATACCAGTCAATACCTGATGCGATAAGCTCGGTCAGCTGCGGATCGATACTATGGGTTTTACTGGGAGACTCGTTAATGGTTTTGATATTGGTTACATGAGGGTAGGTACTGTAATTGGATGCCAGATAGTGATACTCCTGGATCACGGCTAATGCGTTACACAGCGCTGTTTTTGCTTGCACATTATCCATATTGTACAGATTGATAGTGACCGAGGTGCCAAAATACTTAACCGTGTTGAGTGTCGCGACCTTGTCATCAAAACTGATTAAACCGTTGGCTTCACATTGATAAAATTGCGTTAGTGTCGCGGGCGAATATTTATCGCTAGGTAACACTTTTGCCGCGTTAACATCATTTGCTAACGCAGCAGCACTGCTACATAAAATAACCGCTGAAGCGAGTAATGTGGGGAATGAATATTTCATAATGCATCTTTATTGATTAATTGCCTGCTATAAGAAGTAGCACTAAATTAGTGGTGCTACCTATTATATTCTCGAGAAATGTTACCTTGTTCAAAGTTATTAACGTTAAGTTGCAAACCTGCGGTTTTCCGCAATTGTCGAAATATCTGGTGGGTTTATGCTGATAGCCAATGATTAAATAAAAGGGCAATCAAAAGATGACCACTCAAAAACGTTTTAAACAAAGCCTTATTTTCACCGCTATCACACTTGCTAGTTTAACTACTGTAGGTTGTGCCACCCAAGTAGCACCTGGCAAATACGTTGATGGCGTACATCAAGTACAAGCTAAGGGTAAAAAAAGCCAAATCGTACTCGAAGTCAAAGTGGAGCAGGGCAATATCGTCGATATTAAAACCCAGTCTCATAATGAAACCGAATCATTATTTCTTAATGCCGAACGTTTATTGGCAAAAGTCCTTAAAAACAATGGTCATGAAGGTATCGATGCGGTATCTGGCGCCACTTATTCATCAAACGGTATCTTAAAAGCGGTTAACAAACTACCACGTGCTAACGGTATTCAACCTGAATATGTGGCTGTTGGTTCAAAAGAAGCCTCAGGTGACGATGACTTTAAATTGAAATGGTCAATTCAACCACAACTAGGGTTAATCTCTGGTGACTATTACTATGAGGAAGCTCGTTTCCGTCAGGGCCATAAAGGCAGCATGACTGTCGTCACTAACAGCGCCAACAAAGATGACGTTATTTTAGCCGAGTTTAACGAGAGCGGCCGCCCTAACTACTACACCCGTTTATACCAAGATGTACCTAAGCGTATGTCTGAATACAACTTCACTATGGGTAAGAAAAAAGGCACGGCGTGGGTGCAATCAGCACTGACCATGGAAAAGTTGATGATGGAGAAAGACCAACTCATCTTCGAACCTAACCCAAATCACGATCCTAAATTGGCTAACAAGCTAAAAGAGCCAAACCGTTTACGCTACCTAGGTATCGATATTGTTGCGGGTGCATCAAACAGTATTCAGCAATCGATGATCCCATTAACAGCCAAAATTTATGATCAAATCCAAACTGAAGGTACCCATTACAAGTTCTATCAACACGCCGAAAAAGTGCTAGACAGCAAAGGTAAATGGACCGGGATCACTGGCATGTTACGTGTCGTAGTTGATACCGACACCAAGCAGATCGCTAAGGCGCAGTTTGATGAGATCTTCGCTGATGAAAAAGCGCAGATAACAGATGCCTCAATGAAAAAATATTATCGTCAATCAAAGTATGACTCGATCAATTATGTTGAGCCTGCACGCATCGGCTTTAACGTGATGTTTGATGCACTTAACGAACATCTTAAGGCTGGTGGATCACTATTTGACATCAATGATTTACCTGCAACAGGTGACAGCGGTAGCTACGCGGCAACCGGTTTCACTAAGCGTTCAAGTTCATGGGATCTGTACCTAAAGCATGCCGATATTCTGTATAAGCAGATGCGCGCCGATGGTGTGATTGTGGAACACAAACGTCCTGCGACTAAATAACCCTTTATACAAAGATAAGAGATGATGATTATGAAAACATTTACGCTTTCTTTATTAGCCACCAGTCTACTTATGTCACCACAGCTGTTTGCTGATGATACGGTTAATTTTTATGGTCGTTTAGACTATTCAGTGACTAACTCAGATTCGGGTAGCGCAACTCACGACGGTAAAAGTGGCACTATTTTAGAAAACAACTTCAGCCGTCTTGGGGTTAAAGGCGAAACCGCGCTTAATCCAGACTGGTCAATTTTTTATAAGGTTGAAGTGGGCGTTAACGGCGCATCACAAAGCAAGTCAAACAATCCGTTCTCTGCGCGTCCGACATTTATCGGTATTAAGCACGACAGTTTAGGCGCACTTGCGGTAGGTCGTATCGACTCTGTATTTAAGATGGGCAAAGGCTTTGCCGATGCATTTGATAATTACAGCCTAAAGCACGATCGTCTTATGCCTGGTGATAAACGCCATGGCGACTCATTCGAGTATAAGAGTCCAAAATGGAACAAGTTACAACTAGGCGCGAGCTATTTGATGGAAGACAATTACTTTGCCGAATCCGATGTTCGCAAAGACAACCCTAACTATCAAGTGGCTGTTACCTATGGTGATAAGTTCTTTAAGAGCGGTGATGTCTACCTTAACGTGGGTTACTCTGATGGTATCGAAGATATTAAAGCGACTCGTTTTGTTGGTCACATTAAATTCGATAACATAAAGCTTGGTACTATAGTGCAGCAAACTGAGTTGATGAATCCAAGCAAACCGCATTATGAAGATCGTGATGGCTTAGGCTTTATCGTCAGCGCCACGTATCAAATTGACCAACTGCTGCTAAAAGCGCAATACGGTAATGATGATTCGGGTACGGGCAAGATTGCACATCGTGTCTATGATGCGCTAGGTGATGCGGCACTAGTGGTGCCAGAAGTGAGTCAGTGGGCAGTCGGCGCTGAGTACCGTTTAGCCAAATCGACCCGTATTCATACCGAAATTGGTCAGTTTGATGTTAAACAATACTCAGACTTTGACGACACCATTGTAAGTTTAGGTCTGCGTTACGACTTCTAACGGATAGCTTATTTTCTGTTATCTCCCTGCAGAGCAGCACATGGATGTGCGCCCCCTTATTATCTAACATCAATATCACTTACCGCCAATCTTGCTCCATCGATGCCATCTTGCCTAAGTTACATGCTTCGCACAAAATCTGTAGATTGTTGATATCCAGCGCCAGTTCCGGATAACGCGATCGGGGTTTGATATGGTCAACATGCAGTACCGCGCCCGTTTGCACCGATGCGCCACAAGAGACGCAGCGGCGGCCATAGCGTTCTAAGACCTCTAACCTCAGCTTTAGCCAGGCTTTGCTTTTATAAAAATCGACGCTGTCGCTTAATGGCGATGCTTCAAAAGGAGCGTCAAAACTTAAGTGCCCCTGGGTGTCACTGAAAAATGAAGCGTTGATATCGCGCTCATCTTGATGTTTAACCAACCACTTACCAATGCCGCGCATCGCGCTTTGCTCCGTTTTGTAGTGTTTAGTACGAATACTATTGGCAATCCTGAACGTGACGCTAAAATATCGCTCCATTTATGGCTCCTACTTGTAATTTTTTGGCTCCTAACGTCCACTTAACGTACTGCTTAATGGACCCAGCATAAATCAGTTTTAACTATTTTTCATTAACTTACCTTTGGGTGCTGGCTTAAATTTAAGGCTATTATGTGTAGCTATGAAATGGCAGTCGACTCAGTAAAATATGGATAAGGAGCCTCGTTAGGCTGGCATTATCAGCCTAACGACATTAGCCGATATGATTGTCGTATGCCTAGTCGCACACTGAGTAAAGAGTGGTTCAGCGGCGTACATCCACAGCATGTGACATTACCCTTTTAGTAAGTAGATGTGTCGTCTGCTAGCTATGCTAAGCGCTCATTTGTTAACATTCGCTACAAATTTGCCACAGCCTATATTGCCTCGCGGTTTAAAGCAGCATAGCCAGCAGCAGAGATTAATTAACAATCATTAATATAAATGGTCAGTCGTAATTACGTAACATATTGATATTTAATCGTATAATATAAATATCAGCCTGTGCAGTGAACGACGATACCACCTAATCATCACTCTATTTCTAAAAAGGGGATTTCATGTACCGTATCGTTAACGGCGGACTCGTGACCGTAGCGTTGCTCAGTTGCACTAGCTTAAGTGCCAATGAATTTGTATTAAGTAAAGTCGCTAAACCTATCTCTCAAGCGGTGCAGTTGTCACTGGATCCGGCCCGCGATGATTTTTCAGGTTCGACCCAAATCTCCCTTAACGTGCTCAACGCCACCAAGGTGCTCGACATCAATGGGCTGGCCTACACTGCCAGTAATGTGACCTTGAGTGGCGATAAGCCCTGTGAAATGTCGGCCACCATGCTCGACACCGGCATAGTGAAACTCAGCTGCCCGCATACTATTACCCCTGGTGAATACACCTTGTCGCTCGATTTTACCGCCCCCTATAATCGGCAATCGGTCGGCTTATATAAGACTATCGATGGCGACTTACCTTATCTGTTTACCCAATTTGAGATGAGTGATGCACGCCGTGCATTTCCGCTATTCGATGAGCCTGAGTATAAAATCCCATTTCAGCTCACCATTAGCGCTCCTAGTCGCGAAAAGGTGTATAGCAATACACCCGAGGTCGACACGCAGCAGCAAGATGGCATGACCATACATACCTTTGCGCCAACGCAGACCATCTCCTCTTATCTGGTGGCGTTTGCGGTGGGGCAATTTGAAGAGATAGAAGTGAAGGGCATGAGTGTCCCTGGCCGGGTGATCACCACTAAAGGTAAAATTGCCTCAGCCAAATATGCCGCCGAGCAGATGCCTATTGTATTAGGAGCATTGGAGGACTACTTTGGTGTTGATTATCCTTTTGCAAAGCTGGACTCTGTCGCCGTACCTGAGTTTCCTTTTGGCGCCATGGAAAATGCCGGGTTAGTGACTTACCGTGAAGATATTTTATTGCTCGATGATGCCAGCGCCACCCAAAGTGCCCGTCAACGTACGGTCTCTATCGTAGGCCATGAGCTAGCCCATCAATGGTATGGCAACTTAGTGACCATGGCGTGGTGGAATGATTTATGGTTAAACGAAGCCTTTGCCAGCTGGATGGCCGCCAAAATTACCCATCAGACTCACCCAGAGTTTGAGTCCAACTTACGTTTGCCCAAAAACCGCGTCATGAGCCTAGATGCGCGTTTATCGACCAAGCCGATCCGCAAGCCGATTAATAATGAGGCCGATATTATGGATGGCCTAGGTTTAGCCTATAGCAAAGGGGAAGCTGTGCTTGCCATGGTTGAAAACTGGATAGGGGAAAGTGCCTTTAAGGCGGGTATTCGTCAATATATTCAAGATCATGCTTATAAAAATACCACCGCCGATGATCTGTGGAACGCGCTGGCTAAGGCCTCTGGTAAAGATGTGCCCCAAGTGCTGCGCACTTTTATCGAGCAATCATCTTACCCGCTAGTGAAAGTCAGTCTTAATGGTGATCAATTAACCTTATCTCAGCAGCGCTTTGTGAGCGCAGGGACGCAAGCTCCAGCGCAAACCTGGACAGTGCCAGTGTCGCTTAAATTTGGCGATGCGAAACAGAGTCAGCAACAAACCTTACTGCTTGATAAGCCAAGTCAAACCTTTACATTGCCCTTTGCCCCCACTTGGGTTTTCCCCGATGCCGATGGCATGGGCTATTACCGTTGGTTACTGCCAGAACCACAACTGAGTGCATTATTAGCCACAGCCAAAACGACACTCAATCCACGTGAGCGACTCGCGTTGCTGTCGGGCGCCGATGCACTGCTTGATGCAGGCTTTATTGATGGCGGCGCACTGCTCAATATTATCGGTGAATTTGTCGATGATCAGCATCCACAGGTGGTCGCCAGTGCATTAGGGCTGTTGCAGGCACAAAAACAGACCTTTATAGATGCCAGTAATCGTGAGTTATGGGCCAAGTTTGTGACCGCCAGAGCTCAGTTAGCGGTCAAGCGTTACGGTTTATCGACCGTCGATGGCGAAGATCCGCAGATCAGTAAACTGCGCCCAACACTGATCGCGCTGCTAGGGTTTGAGGGACAAGATCCCAATGTCATTGCAACAGCAACCAAACAGACACAGGCGTATTTAGCGCAAAGCGATGCGGCTGATCCCTACTTGATTGGTACTTATCTGCAGATAGCCGCGTTTAATGGCGACGACACCTTGCTTGAGCAGATGCAGCGTCAGTTTGAAACCACTAAAGATGCTCAACAACGCACCCATCTGTTGTATGCCTTAGGTTATGCGCCTGCGGGTAAGTTGCAGCAACAGATATTAGCTTACAGTCTGAGCGAGGCGATAACCGCGCCGGATCTGAGTTATCTTTATGCGGGGCAGCTGTATCGTGATGATCGCAAACAAGCTTTTCGTGATTGGGCTTATGCGCATTATGATGCGATTGCCAGTAAATTACCGCCGTTTGCACTACCTCGTTTACCAGGCTACCTTGCCAGCGGTTGTGAGCTGGCGCCACTTGAGCGGGCTGAGGTGTTTTTCACCCCAAAAGTTGAACACGTCGCCGGTTATGGCCGCAGTTTAGCTAAACTCAATGAGCAGGTTACTAACTGTGTGATGTTAAAACAGCGCGAGCAGGCCAGTGTGGTGAGTTTTCTTCAGCAGCAATAGCCTCTCAGTTGATTAAACATCATAATAAAGCCCGCATTGGCGGGCTTTTATGTGTTAGGTGACGTTTAAATAAGCGTTTATCGGCTAAGCTAGGCTCAGCGGCTGAGTACACTATTTGAATGACCAATAATGTTAATGCCAATTCCACTATTTTATCGCGTTAAGCTACTGTAAATTGATGTCGACTTTGATAAAATGCCGAAAAATTTTCATCGAGAGTTAATTATGCCAATGTACGTTGTGGGACATAAGATCCCGGATTCAGATTCTATTTGCGGCGCAATTGCGCTGGCTTACCTTAAAAATCAGATAGGCGAAGCGGCCATTGCAGCTCGTCTTGGTGAACTTTCACCAGAAACAGCCTTTATTTTAGAGCGTTTTGGTTTTGACGCGCCAGAGTTTAAAGAAAGTTATGCTGGCGAAGAAGTGTATATTGTTGACCACTCTGAATTAACCCAAGCGCCTGACGATATTGACCAAGCCACTATTGTGGGTATTGTCGACCATCACAAGCTGGGTGACTTAACCACATCGACTCCGCTTGAGTGCTGGATCCGCCCAGTGGGTTGCAGCAACACAGTGATCAAGATGATGTACGATTTCTATGGTGTTGAAATTCCTAAAGATATCGCTGGCATCATGCTATGTGCCATTTTAAGTGACACTGTGATCTTTAAATCTCCGACGTGCACCACTGCCGACATAAAATGTGTTGAAGCGCTAGCTGAAATTGCCGGTGTTGAAGATTACAAAGCCTTAGGCATGGAGATGTTTAAGGTGAAGTCTGCGGTCGAAGGCACGCCAGTACGCGATCTGGTGATGCGCGACTTTAAAGACTTCAACATGAATGGCAAACTCATCGGTATTGGTCAGCTTGAAGTGATCGATTTGTCAGTATTTGACGACATCAAAGCCGATCTTGAAGCCGATATCGCCGCCTTAAAAGCGGAAGGTAACCGTCACAGTGTGCTGTTGTTGCTCACCGATATCATGAAAGAAGGGTCTGAAATGTTGGTGGTGTCTGATGACAGCGAACTCACCACCCGCGCCTATGGCAAAGCGACCGAAAATGGCCGCGTTTGGCTTGATGGTGTGTTGAGCCGTAAAAAGCAGGTAGTTCCGCCATTACAAGATGCGCTAGCATAAAGCCACTCCCTTATATTGATAGCTTGTATTGATAATCAGTTGTAAAAAAGCCGGCAGTTGCCGGCTTTTTTTGTGGCGCGTGTTAAGGCCTATGGCTTAGTCGGCTTTTTTGGCTTGTTGCTTCGCATGCT
Organism: Shewanella sp. 492; assembly: GCF_059338445.1. Classification (NCBI taxonomy): domain Bacteria; kingdom Pseudomonadati; phylum Pseudomonadota; class Gammaproteobacteria; order Alteromonadales; family Shewanellaceae; genus Shewanella; species Shewanella sp. 492. The sequence goes on along the minus strand of NZ_CM181702.1, from coordinate 2,028,395 downwards.
GTCGTAATTTTTGCAGGCGTTTATCCGCTATACCTAACACTGTCTGCGGCGGATAATCTTCAAACTCAAAGTCCCGCTCGCCGCAAGCTATGCCTGTGAGTAATTCAATGGCTTCTGAAACATGATTAATCGCCCAAATGGAGAAACGGCCTTGCTTAACCGCAGCGACGATGTCATCGCGTAACATTAAATTTTGTACGTTGGCCTGTGGAATAATCACCCCTTGGCTATCGCTGCGTCCTTTTATGGTACAAACATCAAAGAAGCCTTCGATTTTTTCATTAACGCCACCGATAGGCTGAGCATGGCCAAATTGATTCATCGAGCCTGTTATCGCAATATCTTGTCTTAATGGCAGGGCCGAAAACGCCGATAAAATAGCACATAACTCGGCCATCGATGCGCTGTCGCCATCGACGCCACCGTAATTTTGCTCGAAGGTGAGGTGAGTCGACAGGGGGATTTTATCGGTTTGGCCAAACAAGGTTGCCAAGTATGCGGTTAAGATCATCACCCCTTTTGAGTGAATACTGCCACCAAGATCCACCTTGCGTTCAATATCAAATACCGCACCTTCACCATAAGCTGTGGTGGCCGTTATACGATTAGGCACCCCAAATTGATGATCCGAGGTGGCAATAACCGATAACGCATTTATCTGACCGACAACCTTATTAGCCGTGTCGATTAGAGTGGTGCCATCGACAAAACTTTGCATCACATTATCTTTTAAACGGCACACTCTAAGCTCATGATTATAAAGAGCTTGCTCTACATGGCTCACCCTTATCATATTAGCGTTGCTGGATTTTGCCACGTAATTAGCTTCACGTAATAGGTTAGCAATGTCGGCTGAATGTAGGGATAATTTATACTTTGAGTCGGCCTGACGCGCACTAAACTCAATAACCCGTTTTATAGCCCCTCGATCGCAATGCAGCATCTTATTACCACTGACAATACTGGAGATAAATTGGGCGTAAAGCGCCTCAGATTGTGCGGTGCGAGGCATTTCGTCTTCAAAATCGGCGGTCACTCTAAATAGCTCTTTAAACTCAGGATCGTAATGTTGTAATAACTGGTAGGTTTGATAATCGCCAAAGAGGATAATTTTGACATTAAGCGGCACTGGCTCGGGATCCAGCGAAATGGTCCCCGACAAGGTTACCTCTCGTTCGAGCGAGCTTAAGCTTAACTGGCGTGACCGCAGTGCGCGCTTTAATCCATCCCACACATAGGGCTGCTCTAATACCTTGATGGCATCGATCATCAACACCCCGCCATTGGCGCGATGTAGACTGCCTGGGCGGATCAAAGAGAAATCAGAAAAAATAGTGCCTTTAAAGGTCGCATTTTCGATGTAACCAAAAATATTATGATAATTAGGGCTCTCTTCCACCACGATAGGCATGGTTTTATCGGCTTGATTAACCAATACATTCACTTGATATCGGCGGGGCATTTTTTTCTGCATCGACGCATAAGCAAGCGCAACCTGTTCTTCATTTTGCTCTAAGAAAATATCCAGATTATCGATAATATCCTTATGCATATCATGCAGGTGGGTTTTAATCACGGGATAGTCAGCATAGCTTAGCTTTAACGGGTCCATTAAATGCACTAAGACATCTTGGGCCACTTGTTCGTCATGCTTTTGTTGTTGATCGCTATAACGCTCTTCCCAAGCAGTAAATTTACGCACCACTTCACGCAGTTTTGATTCTATTTCACTGATGTTATTTTCAAGCGTCTGTTGCTGTTTATGACTTAATGCCGCAAATGTGGCTTCAGAGTGGGGCTCATCACCATTCATGGCGAGTAATTCATAGCCGCCCTGAGCGGTAATACTTAGGCTGATGTGTTTAGCCGCGGCCTCTTTAGTGATCTTATTTAATGCCGCTTCTTGTTTACTGGCAAGCTGTGCTTTTAATTTGTCTGCCCGGGTATAGTAAATCTCGTTATCGAATGCCAAGGGTAGGGCTTTGACAAGCCGTTTCATCAACTCTTCAATATCTTTTTTAAATTGGGCGCCTTTACCCTGAGGCAGTTGCAGCACCTTGGGTGTGCGAGCGTCAGCAAAATTAACCACATAACACCAGTCATAAAGCGGATGATGCAAACCAGGATCATAGCGGTCTAAATAGCGCATTACCATCGTCCGCTTACCCAAACCATTACGGCCGATGGCGTAAATATTGTAGCCTTTGTCCTGCATCGACATGGCAAACTCAACGGCACTTTGGGCCCGCTCTTGGCCAACGATTTTATCTAACGGGTTAAGGCTTTTAGTCGATTTTACTTTGGCATCTAAACTGCTTAGCAGGGATGGTAGGTAAAGTTTGGCACTGGTAAGAGGGGAGATTGGCATACGCTAACTATCTCATATGAAAATATTAACTTCAGTGTAAACAGCGGTCACACAAATGACAGCAGTCATTTACTCAATTAAGGCCATATTATTAACAAATTGGTTTGTTTGATTATTTTTCATACTAAAAATAGTGTCATCTTCACGCCACACACAACTCATGCATAACTTATTAGCCTGCTGAATGACATTACTCGTTGTCAAAGCTAACCCCGCTGATAAATAAACTTGCGCCTTTGTACCTGGCTGCTAAAATACACTGTATTTATATACAGTGTATTTTGTTGGGTCTTATCTATGCGTGTTATTCCTTTTCCAGCCAGTGCTGGTATTACTGGATTCGAAAGCCCTGCGGCTGAGTATTGCCAATTAGGCTTAAGTTTAGATGAACTACTGGTAGTACATCCCAACGCGACTTTCATCGGGTTGGCACAGGGGGATTCAATGCAAGGCGTCGGCATTTTTGATGGTGATGTGATTATTGTTGACCGCCATGAATGCGCCCGCAGTGGCGATGTCATAGTGGCCAACTTTAATGGTGAGTTTGTCTGTAAAATCATCGACACCCAGCGACGTTTATTACTGTCATCTAACCAACACTATCAACCTCTTAGCATTCACGACCACGATATTTTTAATATCGAAGGCGTTGTCACTCGATCGATTCGCTGTCACCGTCAAAGCCCACTACTGGTGGATCATTAAGGTGGTGTTTTTATGTTTGCCTTAATCGATGCCAACGCATTTTATTGCAGTGCCGAGCAAGTTTTTCGTCCCGATTGGCGCGGTAAACCTATCGTCGTATTAAGTAATAACGATGGGTGTATTGTTGCCGCAAATCGACAGGCACAAGAAGCCGGCATTCAAAAATTTGTGCCTTATTTTAAAGTGAAATCCTTGTGTGATCAGCGTGGGGTCATTGCCTGCTCGTCCAACTATGAGTTGTATGCTGATTTATCCAATAAAATGATGAATATCATTGGCCGTTTTGCTCCTGAGCAGCATGTGTATTCGATTGATGAATCATTTCTCTCCTTTAAAAAGAGTTATCCGGCAATTCCATGCCTACGAACCCAAGGCCAACTCATCCGCCGTACCGTTTGGAAAGAAACCCGTTTACCGGTTTGTGTTGGTATGGGCGAAACCATGACATTGGCGAAAATCGCTAATCATGCCGCAAAGAAAATTGAAGGCTATCAAGGAGTTTGTGTTATCGATAGCGAGCAGGAACGGGTGGCCATTTTAACGCAATTGGCAGTGAGTGATGTATGGGGAATTGGACGGCGGCTAAGTAAACGGCTGCAATTAATGAAAATAACCACCGCATACGAACTTGCCACTATGCCACCAGGTGCCGCCCGTAAACAATTTGGTATCGAGGTTGAGCGCACCGTGCGAGAACTCAACGGCCAGGTATGTAAAGTGTGGGATGAAGCGCGAGCTGATAAGCAGCAGATCTTCTCCACCAGAAGTATGGGGCAACGCATTTGCGATAAGCCATCGTTATTACAAGCCTTAAGTAAACATGTTGCCATTGCTGCAGCAAAAGCGCGTAAGCAAGGCTTATGTTGTCAAACCATGCTGCTATTTGCCAATAACTCTCCCTACGACGACCAACCCACAGGATTTAAAACCACTGGCTTTAAAACCTTAGTCGAGTTGCCTTGTGCCACCAATTGCAGCGTTGAGCTAACCAAAGCCATGACCCAAGCGGCACATAAGTTATTTAGGGAAGGGGTGCGGTATTACAAAATTGGCATAGGGTTGCTTGATTTAACCAGTGACAAATACTGTCAGCTCGATTTATTTACTGTCTCAAAAGCCAATTTACCCCTCATGCAAACCTTAGATGGTATTAATCAACGTTATGGAACCGATGCAGTATTTCTTGCCGCTCAAGGTATTCAACCCAAATGGATAATGCGCCGTGACTTACTCACACCACAATACACCACCAAATGGCACTCAGTACCGCAGATAAAATGTTGATATATTCTAGCAATATGACTACGGACATCCGTAGTGTCGAAATATATATCCAACCATTGAGTATCCAGTCGATAGTTTAAATTTCCCCGTCAATAACTTTGGCAGCCTTGAGTTTAAATGTTTTGGACTAATTATCAGAAAATTGTCACAGCAGACGAACCATCTAGACATCGTTAAGGCATGACAAGCAATGCCGACGAGCGCAGGAGAAATGACGCGCCAATGCCGATAAGTATCATTAGTGGCACTTCTATATCCTCACACACATAGCTGCGCACAATGTATATTATGTTAAATCAGGTGTGCGGATGTGGAAAGCTTCACTCAATTTCAGACTCCTCTCATTCCAATTAAGGTGATTAATTACCAATGCCTTGAATCATGGGTCGATAGCTAGCGCTTTTATGTACATCAACATCGTCCAGACATAATTATCGTAGCGTCCTATAACGTCCTAGAATGAAACTGCTTTTTATCGCTTTAGACTGTCAAGCAACGTAACATTGAGTATTGAGCGTTTAGATAGACCCATTTAGATAGAGCAATGCTACTGATAATCGTCTGGTACCATGAATCATTAACTGAATCACTGCTCGGTAGTTATCCGCTGAGGTCACATTTGTTGAATACCGCAGACTAGTTATGAACGTATGCAATGCCTAAAGCACCTCTAATCAATTTCGTTTAACAGCATTTGTTGCCCTCAACACTGTAGTGAACGTTAATCGGTTGGCACTCAACTGAGTGCCAGGACACATTTTCAACGCGTCGCTACGTGAAATCTAGCCTAGGTAGACCCGCATTGATTTGTTTTATGCGCGTAGCGCCGCCTGAATTTTAAGCTATTAAACCTTTTTATACCGATATAGCTAGTCAATGACGTTAACACTCACAGTGTTGAGCGATTAATGAGAGTTATCGTTTGACTATGACACGCAAATAAGCTGAGTTTAGAAAGCATTAAAATAAGCCATAAATAAGCTTACCTTACGATTTAAAGTGTGACCGTTGAATCAATTACAAGGTTTCACTGATGTAGTGATAACCACTATTTCATACTTTTCAGGTTGATGCCTTACAAGCTAACATTAAAGATGATCGGTAATGTATTTTATTAATGATGACACTAATGTTAATAATTAAAGCCTACAAAATAGGTTGAGAAAGTCACGGAATAACGGAATAATAGTTGTGAACACAACCCCTTTTCACATTGACCTTTAATGCCGATAAGTATCATTATCGGCATTAAAATATTGGTTAAATATGGTGTAAACTTTTCTTATAATAAGCATCAAGTTCAGATGCATAGCAGATTCAAGTAAATGAATTAAAGGTGATGAACAGTACAGAAAATGTTTACCGCTATGAGTTTAAGCAGATTTGTTTTATTAAATTTTATTGAATCAACATTTTTAGCCGTAATGAGAAGGTTTACGTATAAACAATATGTAACTCTACAAGAATATTTGCGTGGATGTCATTTAAGTGGGTAATACCCTGCCCGCTCAAATAGTTATTCATTACTCTGTGTGGAACAATAAGATCCTCAAACTGAATCGAAAAAGTAAGGTCATGTTTATTTTATAAGTTTGAATAACCTTCGTTGTAACCTCTGACTAATAAGGCATACAAGCGTATAATTAGACTGCCCTAGCCCTCAAAAAAGCTCTCGCAATATACTCTAATTACGACTCAGAATATCTGTGCGATATCAACCATGCAGTCAGGTAAAAATGACTTAGAACCATAGATGAAACGGCTGACTGCCTGACTTTGCCGCCTAAACCACCAACACAACTCCCCTTGTCATTTACCTTATTTTATTCCCGATAAGGTATCTATTGGTTTATTCGCCGCACTTTGGTGGCGATCCGATTGACTGGTGTGTAAATATTGCGATGTGGTATCAATACTTTCATGTCCGGCATCGGCTTGTACATGTGATAACGGTCTGCCGTGTAAATTAATATCGTGGGTGATCCCGGTATGACGAATGTTATGTACACTCAATAATCGCATCGCTTTGGCATCTTCTATCATACCGTCAGCTTCGGCGCAGTCGGCACTATACTCGATAATTTTTTGCACTTCTTCCCTCACCTGGCGAATACCAAGATTAGCGTTGATCAGTCCGCTTTCTCTACCTCGGCCAGCAGCGCGATGACGTACAAATAGTGGTGTTTGTTCATTAGAACTTGGTAGATCGCTTAAACCTAAATATTGTCTGTATTCGATTAATGCAGTGAGTATTGCATTGGATAAAGGCACTGAACGCTGCTTGCCGCCTTTGCTTTGCGGGATATTAAAGCGCCAAATACCCGTCTGTTTATTTTGAGTAAATTGCCCCATGATGGGGCTATATCCCGCCCTTGCGCTGACATCTGATACTCGTAAATAGCAAGAGTAGATGAGCTTAATTAAAAATAAACTGCGTTGATGAGTCTCTGGTGAGGTTTGGGCAAGCCCTTCAACACTGCTAATGACATATGACCATTGCAGTTCGGTAAAAGCCAAGCTGTCGATATCGTCTTGATTGACTAAAAATTTATGCTTTTTAGCAAATCGCGAGTGATTCAGCCAAGCCTGCGCTGGATTGCGCTCACAATAATCCTCGGCCATTAAAAAACCATAGTAAGATGACAAAATCGCCATTTTGGTTTTTAAGGCATTGTCACTCAGCTCATAAATCTGCTCGACGCCAAGTTGCTTTTTACCGACAAAGGGTCGCCAAAGCGGATTAGGTAGACGCTGCCCCGTTGCTTTATCAAGTTTAAATTGCGCCACATTATAATAGCCAATAAGCGCTTTAGGGGGCTGCTGGCAATAGGCTACAAACTTGTCGATATCTCGGCGTGAGATCTGCCCGGGTGATTGCTTAACCACATCAAAACACCAATGTAAAAAGCAGCTGAGTTCACTACGGTAACTTTTATAGCTGTTTTCATTGTCGCGCAGAGAAAATAATAGGTCGCAAGAGAGCTCATAAATAAAGCCCGCATCTTCAATGCCATTTATGCTCAATGCAGTGATATGTTGATTGATAATGGGGTTGCCTTGCTCGAGAAAGTCTTTTGACTCAAATAATGGCAATACATTAGGCAATGATGTGATTGATGGAGCGTGATTGTTTGGCATTAGCAAATTACTTGGAGAGTATACCGATTGATACCGCTAATTTTATCATGATTAATGCATTTAATAGCTTAATTTAATTAATCAATTCGAGTATTTAGATTAAACGGAAAACATTGAATCAAAGCTTTACACAGGACAATAAGGTTATCGTGCTTTACTTACCCAATATTAAATCCCAACAGCAAGTTAGTTTAATAAACAGCCTCGATACGCAGCTTAAAACGAACAAGGATGGCCTGATCTTATGTTTCGTCGTTAGCCGTACTCATGATGATGGCCAATCGACAAAAAATGGATTAGCGTGGATTATCGACAGCGTGATTGTCGGCTAAAAAGTCGAACATAACATGCTGTTGTTGCTCAGCGACACTAAAGCTAACAAACATCCGCCAAACCATGTAATTACTGCTACATGAGCCATAGATTAACGTGCCTTTATAGCTGCTTTTGTCGTTTTCAGTTAAATTTAAAGGAATAACCCCCATAAACATATCTCTTCCTTCAACGCGTGCGCTCAATAATTTTACGGGTTTAGAGAAGGTTAATGAAACGGCTAAGGGCTGTTCACTTGGCGTCGAACCTGGTGAAATGCTTAAGCTGACATCAATGTCATTTATTGTTTGTTGACAAGGTTTTTGGGCAAACTGACATAAGGTTTGGTCTACGGTAAATGCAGCTATTTGTCCTGTTTCATCACCCTTTACAACACTATTATTAGGCTCGGAGCATGCACTTAATAAAAGCGTGCTAAGTAGGCTAATGACGGTAATGTTAATGCGAGTTATTTGCTTGTGTAGCACAATTTTTAACCTTTTGAATCATGGTGTTTACATTCTATACGTGGACTTTGATCTGGATCAATGTTGTACTCCGCATAATTCCTATCTTTTTTGATATTGCTCAAGTATCATTGCGATACTTAACATTAATTTACATTAATGCTGAGCAACACGTTGACTCAATCAAGTTTGTTTCGTAGGAAGCAGGCTTTTTAACGTCATTCTCTAACGGGTAAAGTGTCGCTTTACTCTAACAATAAGTACAAGTAATAAGCAGTGGAAGCAATATGATGAATCATTCCCAGCCTCAAGGCGCTGATTACAATTACACTGTTGTCCGCCAATTTGCATTAACCACAGTTTTGTGGGGAATCATTGGTATGTCAATCGGTGTATTGATCGCGGCCCAGTTAATATGGCCACAACTGAACTTTGATACTCCATGGCTAACGTACAGTCGTCTTCGACCTCTGCACACAAACGCTGTGATTTTCGCGTTCGGTACTTCAGCACTTTTTGCAACATCTTACTATATCGTCCAGCGCACCTGTCAAACCCGTCTATTTGCACCTAAGCTAGCTGCATTTACTTTCTGGGGATGGCAAGCAATCCTTTTATCAGCTGTTATTACTCTGCCACTGGGGCTAACCAGTAGCAAAGAGTATGCTGAACTAGAATGGCCTATCGATATCGCTATTGCCGTCGTTTGGGTAACTTATGCGATTGTATTCTTCGGTACCATCATTAAAAGAACAACCTCGCACATTTATGTTGCGAACTGGTTTTTTGGTGCCTTTATCATTACGGTAGCCGTACTGCACATAGTTAACTCTATGGCGATACCTGTGAGCATGTTTAAGTCTTACTCTCTCTACTCTGGCGCAGTTGATGCCATGGTGCAGTGGTGGTACGGACATAACGCGGTAGGTTTCCTACTGACAGCAGGTTTCCTAGGTATGATGTATTACTTCGTGCCTAAGCAAGCAGGTCGCCCTGTTTACTCATACCGTTTATCTATTGTTCACTTTTGGGCTTTGATTGCATTGTACATTTGGGCTGGTCCTCACCACCTACATTACACTGCTTTGCCTGACTGGACTCAATCACTGGGTATGGTCATGTCGCTTATCCTATTCGCGCCTTCTTGGGGTGGTATGATCAACGGTATTATGACGCTATCAGGTGCTTGGCATAAATTAAGAACCGATCCTATTCTACGCTTCCTCGTGGTGTCATTATCTTTCTATGGTATGTCTACCTTCGAAGGCCCAATGATGGCGATTAAGACCGTTAACGCATTGTCTCACTACACTGACTGGACCATTGGTCACGTTCACTCTGGTGCGCTTGGTTGGGTTGCGATGGTGTCGATTGGTTCGTTATATCACTTAATTCCTTCTGTTTATGGCCACGGTCGTATGTACAGCACTCAGTTGATCAACGTGCATTTCTGGTTGGCGACTATCGGTACCGTACTTTATATCGTATCTATGTGGATTTCGGGTGTTATGCAGGGTCTAATGTGGCGCGCAGTTAACTCTGACGGTACCTTGACCTACAGCTTCGTTGAAGGCTTAGAAGCATCGTATCCATTCTACTTTGTTCGTTTCTTAGGTGGCGTGTTCTTTGTCACGGGTATGTTGTTAATGGCATATAACGTGTTCAAGACCGTAAAAGCACCAAAAGAATCTTTGCCAGCACTTGCTGAAGCATAAGGGGTAGATTAGATGAAATTTAATCATGAGATAGTTGAGAAAAACATCGGTCTGCTGGGCATCTTTACCGTTATTGCAATCAGTTTCGGTGGCTTGGTACAGATCACTCCTCTACTTTTTCAAAAAGATACCACTGAACCTGTCGATGGATTACGCCCTTACACAGCCCTAGAGCTTGAAGGCCGTGATATTTATATCCGCGAAGGTTGTGTTGGTTGTCACAGCCAAATGATCCGTCCATTACGTGCAGAAACTGAACGTTATGGTCACTACTCAGTTGCTGGTGAGTCAGTGTGGGAACACCCATTCCTTTGGGGTTCTAAGCGTACTGGTCCTGATCTTGCTCGTGTAGGCGGACGTTACAGTGACAAGTGGCACGAAGTGCACTTAATCGATCCTCGTGCTGTGGTACCTCAGTCAAACATGCCTGGGTTCCCATGGTTAGCAGAAAACGTACTTGACGGTAAGTTAACTGCTCAAAAGATGGAAGTGTTCCGTGGTTTCGGTGTGCCGTACACTCAGGAAGATATCGACAATGCCAAGAAGGCCGTTGAAGGTAAAACTGAGATGCAGGCAATAATTGCATACCTACAGTCGCTAGGTCACGCACTGAAATAAATTGGAGGCATAAATATGGATTACGGCACAATACAAGGGATTATCACCATTGTTGTTATGTTGACGTTTGTCGGTATTTTTGCGTGGGCTTATAGCGGTCGTCGTAAGAATCAATTTGACGAAGCCGCTAACCTTGTTTTCTCGGATGACGAGAAAAACAAGGACTCAGGAGAGCATAAGTGATGATGAGTAGCTTCTGGAGTATTTGGATTACCGTACTCACAATCGTGGTAATCGCAGGATGTTTTATCCTATTAAGACTCGTCTCTAAAAACACTACTGGTGTTGAAGAAGGCAAGTCAATGGGCCATGCCTTTGATGGTATTGAAGAGCTCAATAACCCACTACCTAAGTGGTGGAGTTATATGTTTTATCTCACAATCGTTTTCGGTGTGATTTACCTCGCTCTTTACCCAGGTTTGGGTAACTACAAAGGCTTACTCGGCTGGTCAAGCTCGAACCAAAGCATTGGTACCGAGAATGGTATTAAAGCTGATTCTGCCGCCGCTATTGAACTAGCAGCAAAAGAAGGTCGCTGGGTGCAGTATGACCAAGAAGTGAAGAAAGCCGACGAAAAATTTGGTCCAATCTTCGCGGCTTACCTTGCAACACCGTTAGAAGAATTAGTTAAAGACGAAGAAGCATTGAAAGTCGGTGGTCGTCTCTTCCTACAAAATTGTGCACAGTGTCATGGTAGTGACGCCCGTGGTAGTACTGGCTTCCCTAACCTGACAGACAATGCATGGTTGTACGGTGGTGATTTAGCGACGATTAAAACGACGCTAATGAATGGTCGTCACGGTATGATGCCACCTAAAGGCGGTTTACCTATCGATGATAGCGAACTTGAAGGATTAGCTGAGTATGTGGTTAAGCTTTCTGGTCGTGAACACGACGCCGCACTGGCAGCTCAGGGGCAAGGCTCATTCATGAAAGGCTGTTTTGCCTGTCATGGCATGGACGGTACTGGTAACAAGTTTATGGGTGCCCCTAACCTGACTGACTCTGCTTGGTTATACGGCGGTAGTCGTGGCGTGATCGTTGAAAGCATCAAAAACGGCCGTTCTGGTGTCATGCCAGCATGGAAAGACGTTTTAGGTGAAGAGAAAGTTCACGTGATCACTGCTTACGTTTATAGCTTGTCAAACAAGTAGTTACATATAAGTAACATTAAGGCCTCGAGATGATCGGGGCCTTTTTTTTAGCTGTGCTTTTACTCAATTATCGGTAAAATGAGCCCAACAAATTCAACAGGTAGTTTTCATGAATACACCGCAAGCTTGGTATAAACAATTTTGGCCTTGGTTTCTAATTATTTTGCCCTTGTGCGCCGTCATCGCCAGCATTAATTTACTGATGGTGGCCATCGATACCCAGGACTCGCTCGTGTCTGAGGATTACTATAAAGATGGTAAAGCCATCAATATGGATCTGCGTAAAATTAAGCATGCCAAACAGTTAGGTTTACAGTTTGAGCTGATAGTTAATGATGATGAAGTGCGCATAGTGCAGCACGGTGGTGAAGCATATTTAGCGGCATTAAGCGTATCGTTTTTTCACCCCACCTTAAAGCAGCGTGACTTTAGCCAAATTACCACAGCCGATGGCAATCAGGTTTACCGTATCAAGTTGGCCGAACCTATCTCTGGCGCCTGGGAAGTACGACTCGAAGGATTCGATCAAACTTGGCGTATTCAACAGCGTCTTGATCTTAAAGACGCTGCTCAGTACTGGCTAAATTAGTTTTCACATGAATAACCTTGAGTGTTTTCATTGCAGCGAGCCAGTATTAACTGGCTCGCAGTTTGTCACCGTTATTGATAATACCCCGCAACCCATGTGCTGTCCGGGTTGCCAAGCGGTATCAAAGGCCATTATCGACGCTGGCTTGAGTAATTATTACCGTTACCGTACCGAGCCTGGTAACAAACAGACGGCACTGGTGCCTGAAGCACTCAATGCCAATTCAGCTTTTGACCTTAAAGAGGTCCAGCAAGATTTTGTCCATCAACAGGACAATATTAGTCAAGTTTCATTGACCATCGATGGCATAACCTGCGCTGCGTGTGCCTGGTTGATAGAACATAAGTTAAAGCTGGTCGATGGGATAGTGAACATTGCTGTTAACACCACCACAGAGCGAGCCTTGGTGACTTGGGACCAAAGCCGAATTAAGCTTAGTGAGATCCTCAATTTAATCAGTAATATCGGCTACCAGGCAGCGCCTTATCAAGTCGATGATGAAGAGATCCAGACCAAAAAAAATAGCCGTAAATTTTTATTAAGACTCGGGCTAGCCGGCTTTGCCACCATGCAGGTGATGATGTTCGCCCTCGCCCTCTATTCCGAATACTTTACCGATCTGGATGTTGAATACCGCGACTATTTCCGCTGGGTCAGCATGATGTTTGCCGCACCAGTGGTGTTCTACTCGGCACAGCCTTTCTATTTTAGTGCCATTCGCTCCATGCTTTCGGGGCGGTTAAATATGGACGTGTCGGTGTCGATTGCTATTTGCGGCGCCTATATTGCCAGTTGTATTGCTACCGTCAGCGGCCAAGGAGAGGTCTATTTTGAATCGGTCAGCATGTTCACTTTCTTCTTGCTGTTGGGGCGTTACCTTGAGCAAAACGCGCGTCAAAAAGCGTCCGTCAGCTCCAATAATTTACATAAACTGATCCCCTTAACCGCACATTTAGTTGATGCTGACGGCCAGCACAGTGAAGTTCCTGCGAAACGTTTACGCATTGGCGACATTATTCTCATTAAACCGGGTGAAACCATTAGCGCCGATGGCGATATTATTGAAGGTAGCAGCAGTGTTAACGAAGCAATGTTAACTGGCGAGCAGATGCCGGTGACTAAACGGATGTCGAGCCAAGTATTTGCAGGCACTATCAATGTTGACCACCCAATTAAGGTGCGCGTCACTGCCATCGGACAAGATCAGTTAGTCGCTGAGATCATTCGCCTGCAAGAAGCCGCATCCAACAACAAGCCTGCAGTAGCGTTATACGTTGATACCATCTCTAATTATTTTACTTGGACGATTTTGATTATCGCCTTGTTAACCTACCTAGTGTGGAAGGCCTATTGGCCTGAAGATGCTTTTTGGGTGACCTTATCAGTACTGGTCGCGACCTGCCCCTGCGCACTAGCGCTTGCAACCCCTACCGCCGTCACTTGCGCTACTGGGTTATTTACACGAATGGGTGTCGTAGCGCGTCAATCGGGCGTATTTGAAAAGCTGCCGCTAATTAATCATGTGGTGTTTGATAAAACAGGCACCCTCACCTGTGGCAGCCTGACGGTGGCAAACACTCGGTTACACAGTGATATTAACCAAGCGCAAGCATTGGCCTTAGCGGCGGCATTAGAGTCCACATCACTTCATCCAATCGCGCGTGCCTTTGAACGTTATCGCGCCGATGATATTCGGGTCACTGATAGCCGTAATCATGCGGGTTCAGGTATTGAAGGAATGATAAATCAGCAGCACTATATTATTGGCAGTGCTGATTTTATACACCAGCGTCTTGGTATTGAGTGCCCGCCTAGTGCGCAGCAATGTGTTTACCTTAGCCGCGATAAACAGCTCATTGCCAGCTTCGAATTAATTGATAACATTCGCCCCGATGCCTTAACGACCGTTAACTTGCTACGCGGATCAGGCTGTGAGGTGAGCATTGCCAGTGGCGATAACTCAGCTCATGTTGATGAAGTGGCTCGCGCTATGGGCATAACCAATGTGCATAAAGCACTTAAGCCACAAGACAAGTTACGCCTAATTGAACACTTGCAACAGACACAGCAAGTCGCCATGTTTGGCGATGGTATTAACGATGCACCAGTATTAGCCGGCGCGAATTTGTCTGTGGCTATGGGCAGCGGTGCTGCCATAACCAAAAACAGTGCCGATCTCATTTTACTAGGTGATCAACTGGCCCGCTTTACTGATGCAATGGTGGTTGCCAAGTTAACCGGTAAAATCATTAAGCAAAATCTCTTTTGGGCGTTGGGCTACAACTTATTTATTATTCCGTTAGCGGTCACAGGCCACGTCGTGCCCTACATCGCTGCTATCGGCATGTCAGCCAGTTCACTTATTGTCGTGGCAAACAGCCTTAGACTATTGAAGGTACGAGTATGAGTATTATCTATGTGTTAATCCCCATTGCGATGTTGTTTGTACTCATCGCGGTAGGGATTTTTTTCTGGGCAGTAAAATCTGAGCAGTTTGATGATCTTGACCGCCAAAGCGTATCAATCTTGTTTGATGATGACGTCAAGCCGTCAACGTCAAAAGACGATGAGAGCAAACCGCAGTGATCGACTTTACCGTTACTGGTGCGTTTATTGTGGGCTTGATGGGCGCTGGTCATTGTATCGGTATGTGTGGTGGACTCGTGGGGGCGATATCGCAGCAGATGCCTTCTCAAACGAAAGGCAATGCACTGGCGGCTAAACTGCAATTTATTATCAGCTATAACACCGGACGTATCCTCAGTTATACCCTAGCTGGCGCCTTAATTGGTGGCTCGGCCAGCTTACTCAGTACCCTGTTTAGTTTAGATATCTACTTGCTCACTATGCGTATGTTGGCAGGGGTAATGATGATCGCCACTGGATTATATATCGCCAAAATTTGGTCTGGCATAGTGCAAGTAGAGCGACTCGGAAAACGGGTTTGGCAGGTGTTAGGCCCCATAGCCAATCGCTTACTGCCCATTAAAAGTTTAAAACAAGCTTTTGTGGCTGGCGTAATCTGGGGCTGGTTACCTTGCGGTTTGGTTTACAGCACCTTGACCTGGGCAGTGGCGGCGAATTCGGCGCAACAAGGGGCGCTGATCATGGCGGCGTTTGGACTCGGTACTCTACCAGCACTATTCAGTGCTGGTGTCGCAGCGCAAGTGTTTGCCCAATTCGTGTTACGAAATTCGGTGCGTATGATCAGCGGCCTTCTGTTAGTTGGCTTTGGCATACACACTTTGTATATTGCAATTGCGCAGCTAAACTAGCTCACTCTATTAAATTAGTTTAACATGGGCATAACTGTGAAATTCGAGAGATATTATGACGGATACCATTAAAAATCGTCGTTCAGCAGCTCCTGGCTGCGCTATTCATTGTCATGACTGTAGTATGGGTAGCCTTTGCATACCTTTCACATTAAATAACAATGAATTAGATCAGCTCGACGAGATCATTGAGCGTAAGAAGCCGATTCAAAAAGGTGAGCAGATTTTTAAATCTGGTGACGTACTAAAATCTCTCTATGCCATTCGCTCAGGTACCATTAAAAGCTTTACCATTACCGAGCAAGGCGATGAACAGATCACAGGTTTTCATTTGGCTGGCGATGTGATCGGTTTTGATGGTATTCACTCACAAATTCATCAGAGTTTCGCCCAAGCATTAGAAACCTCAATGGTGTGTGAAATTCCCTATGAAACCCTAGACGATTTATCTGGTACCATGCCTAAATTACGTCAGCAGATCATGCGCTTAATGAGTAACGAGATTCAAAGCGACCAAGAGATGATCTTATTACTGAGTAAGAAAAATGCCGAAGAGCGCCTCGCCGCTTTTATCAGTAATCTCGCTAATCGTTTTGGTAATCGTGGTTTCTCACCTAAAGAATTTCGCTTAACCATGACCCGTGGTGATATCGGCAACTATCTTGGCTTGACGGTCGAAACCATCAGCCGACTACTCGGCCGTTTTCAAAAATCAGAATTGATTGAAGTAAAAGGGAAGTATATTACTATCATCGATTTTGAGTCACTTAATAAACTCGCGGGTAACAATAAAATCGGTCGTTAAACAAGCGAATAAATGGGTAAACTTGATCTAAAACAAGGCAATTTACCCGTTATCGACCATTATTAAATTACAACGTCAGATAAAGGAATAATCTATGAAGGACTATCATAAAATCCTTGTTGTAGTGGACCCTACAAGCGATGAGCAACCGGCACTTGCAAGAGCTGTTGAGCTTGCCGTTAAAAACCATGCCGAAATTACGGTATTCTTGTCTATATTCGATTTTTCCTACGAAATGACCTCCATACTATCGGGCCAAGAACGCGAAGCCATGCGTCAAGGCGTGATAGCGCAGCGTCAAGCATGGTTAGCCGATATTTTGTTGCAATACAAAGATAGCGGTATCGATATTCAAAGTGAAGTCGTGTGGCATAATCGCCCGTTTGAAAGCATTATTCTACATGCGATCGAAGGCGAATTTGACCTCATTGTTAAAGGTACCCATCAGCACGATAAGCTTAAATCGGTGATTTTCACCCCTACCGACTGGCACCTAATGCGTAAAGCGCCTGTGCCGGTACTGCTGGTTAAAGAACATGACTGGCCAGTAGCAGGAAAAATACTGTGTGCCATCAACGTGGCATCAGAAGATGACGATCATCAAACCCTTAATGGCAAGATAATCGAACACGGCCAAGACTTAGCCAAGAAGTTTGATGCTAAAGTGCATCTCGTTAATGGTTATCCAGGCACACCGGTAAACTTAGCGATTGAACTGCCCGACTTTGATGCACATACCTATAGCGAAACCATTCGCATGCAGCATGAACAACGAGTTTGGCATTTGGCCAATCAATATGGCATCTCAACGGATTTTTGTCATATTAAAGAAGGGTTACCTGAAGATGTTATCCCTGAACTGGCTGAACAACTCGATGCAGAACTGGTGATCCTTGGCACCGTTGGTCGTACCGGATTTTCGGCAGCATTAATTGGTAATACCGCGGAGCATGTTATCGATAGCATTAATTGTGATTTATTGGCAGTTAAACCTGATGGTTATAAGTCACCGCTCGAAGATGAGTAACAGCTAACGCACCGCTTCTTTAGACCATTGATTTAAGCTATACTACGCGCCCAGAATTTGATGATACTAGGCGCGTTTTTTATTATGTCTGATGATACTCTCTTAAAAAAACAGACCACACGGTTAAATAAGCTACAGAAGCGTCTTAGACGTGAAGTGGGTAGCGCTATCGCTGATTACAATATGATTGAAGACGGTGATACTGTCATGTGCTGCCTTTCGGGTGGCAAAGATAGTTACGCAATGCTCGACATTTTACTTAATTTACAGCAGCGTGCGCCGATCTCTTTTAAACTGGTTGCAGTCAATCTTGATCAAAAGCAACCGGGTTTCCCTGAAGATATTTTGCCAGCGTATCTTGATACGTTAAATGTACCGTATCATATTCTTGAAAAAGACACCTACTCTATCGTTAAAGATAAGATCCCTGAAGGTAAAACCACTTGCTCTTTGTGCAGTCGTTTACGCCGAGGCACCTTATACGGTTTTGCGCAGCAGATAGGTGCCAACAAAATTGCGCTTGGCCACCACCGCGACGACATTATCGAAACCCTGTTTTTAAACATGTTTTATGCGGGCAAACTAAAAGCCATGCCACCTAAATTACTCTCAGATGATGGCGCTAACGTGGTTATTCGTCCCTTGGCGTACAGCCGAGAGAAAGACATTGCCGAGTACGCCGCCTTAAAAGATTTTCCAATCATCCCTTGTAACCTGTGTGGTTCACAAGAAAATCTTAAACGCGCAGCCGTAAAAGAGATGCTTAGCACCTGGGACAAACAGTTTCCTGGCCGTATCGAAACGATTTTTACCGCTATGCAAAATACTAGCCCATCGCAAGGGGTAGACAGAGCGCAATTTGACTTTACTTCGCTTACGCGCGATCCAGACGCCCCGATGAAAGGTGATGTGGCCGAATCAGATCTGCCCGCCTTTGATTTTCTCGATATTGCCAATAACGGTCATATCGACTTAGATGCGGCTAAGCGCAATACCGATGCCTTAAAAATTGAGGTTGTCAGTACCTATACGCCTTAGCATTTAATGCCCAGAGCGCGACATAAAAAAACCTCCGATGGAGGTTTTTTTATGTCTGTGATTTTTATCCGTTATCGACGATTAACCCTCTATAAAACAACCTGTAAAGGGCTGAGTAACAAGCTATCTGTTATTTATCGCTAGCATTGACCCAAGGGCTGACGACATCAGGGCGGCGATCAAAGCTAATGCTATCTAGCTGATTGATACGTTCACGAGACAATCGGAAAATACCTTCGAAGCCAATGGTTTCGCCATCAATCTTTACTGTTGCGGCTTGGTCAAATTCAAAGTTAAGGCCACGAATATCATCAGTAAAATAACGCATAGGGAAGCCCTGCATGGTATGCAGTAGATCATCCATTTGTGCTTGCAACATGACTAAGTCAGCTTGTTGATATTGCGGCTGTGTTTGCTTGGCGCGTATTTGCATCGCAATGCCACATTGGCTGGCGTCATTTTCCATCTCTAAATGCACTAATGCCCTGTCCGATTTAAGCCTGCCATCATAGGGAATAAAAATGCGCTGCGAGTCAGTAATGGTTAATGGGAACTGCTCTTTTTCGGTCGCAATATAGCCACTTATTACCACGCAGCCTTGCGCTTTGGGTACTGAAAAAGTTAACTCAATCAACGGATAATGGCCTTTACTCACCTGTTTAAGACGTTGATAAAAACCTTGGTATTCCAGCGATATCGGCGTTGCTTGAGCAGTAATACTGCCAAGCAGTAGGCAACTAAACAGCAGAGCCTTGTTCATAGTTTTCCACCAAAAATTGATTATTGTGACGTAACATATCGAGCAATTCTTCGATATAAGCTTCTTGTCGTTCAGAATAATTGAGCAAACCATAGACTAATTTGTCAGCTCTAACGTGCTCCCCTTGAGCGCGTAGATCGGCACGAATAGATCGCAATAGCGAATAGGCGGCGTTCGAATTTAAATTACGCATGTAAGAGCCCACAGAATCATCGACACTGTTAAACACGGCGACTTCATGGCTCATCCCTTCACTGCGTGATTGTGGTACAAGACCACAGCCTTTTCTAAAGCACCATTGACCAAAAAAGTTAAGTCCCTCTTTAGCAAAGCGGCTACTGCCCCAACCCGTTTCATTGGCAGCCTGAATTAATACTAAGTCTTCTGGGATAATATCGACACGTCTAAGTAACTGATTAAGATTCTCAACGGTCACGCTGCGCATGCTGTATTGGTATTTACTGGCTAATTGCTGAATACGAAACTGCTCCGCTTCAGAAAGCACTTCTTCGTCTGCGAGATGTTGTTGCGCTGCAAGCAGAAACTTGCGCTCTTCTGCAATAATATTATTGTGATGCTGCACTGCAGGGCGTAAGAAATCAAAGAAAGCTTTTTTCTTTTCTGCCACATCGGCAATCGCTTCGAAATTTGGGATTTGGCTGTATTGACGCTTATTTTTTAATAACTGGCCTTGGCTGCTCTCTTCGCTGGGCTGCTGGTCAACCAGCAAGAGCTTCACCGCCAATAGGGCTGCCACCACAATGGCCAACGATAAGATAACTTTATTTATACTACCTGTTTTCAAATTGCTAACTCTTTTAAGGGTTTAGGAGGAGATTATATGCGATTTGTGCCGCAAAACAAAACCGCTATGCCTCAAGGCATTATTCGCTATAATATCTCGCGATATATTGGGGATTCAGGAAGGAAAAACCCGCATGCACAACTCTGCACTTAATCAATTTACAAATGTGGTTGCCATTGGTGGCGGTCATGGGCTGGGACGAGTGCTTTCTGCATTATCATTTTTAGGCCCGAGGCTGACAGGCATTGTGGCCACCACTGATAATGGTGGCTCAACGGGGCGATTAAGACAGCAGCAAGATTGCATTGCATGGGGAGATTTACGCAATTGTTTATCACAACTTGCATCGCGGCCATCTGTAGGCTCACTATTATTTGAATACCGCTTTAGTGGCCAGCATGAGTTAAATAATCATAACCTCGGCAACCTTATTTTATTGGCGCTCGATGAACTTTGTGTCCGCCCTCTTGATGCCGTTAACTTGATCCGTAAGCTGCTCAATATCGAAACCCAAGTGATCCCAATGTCGGAGCAGCCAACCCATTTAGTCGCCATACAATCTTGTGGTACTAAGATTTTAGGCGAGGTGGAAGTGGATGGTATGACAGAATCGCCTATCGCTTTATCACTTGAGCCAATGGTTGAGGCAACAGCCGAAGCCTGCAATGCGATAAAAGCCGCCGATTTGATTATTTTAGGCCCTGGTAGTTTTCTCACCAGTATCATGCCGCCCTTATTATTGCCTATCTTAAGCGAAGCTTTGGCGAGCAGTAACGGCAAGGTTATTTTTATCGATAACTTAACTGCCGAGCCGTCATCGGCAGTGGATTTTAGTCTCGAAAAACGCTTACATTGGTGCGAGCAAGTGCTGGGGAATAAAGTGATTAACCACGTATTAAGCCATGGTGAGCAGTGCCACACTGAAGGTAATATCACCTACTTTCCGCTGCGCAGTAAACATCATGTAGGCCTACATGATCGCAGCGCTTTAGCTGAAGCTATCTCCTTTATCACTCAGCTGCCTACGCTCGAATCTTAATGGCTTAACCACCACTCACATCGCTTAAACACGATACAAAGCGAAAGCACTAAAAAAACGGTTAGCGCGTAAGGCGATAACCGTTTTATGAAGAACACATGTGATCAGTACATTAGCGTCGTTGTAATTTACACCACTTGCGCGATAGCCTTGCAGATTGCTGGCATATTGTCACGGGTCATCCCCGCCACACTGATACGGCCAGATCCGACAATATAAATACCAAACTCGTCACGTAGACGTTCGACTTGGGCTTTGTTCAGCCCAGAGAAGCTAAACATGCCATTTTGCGTCGAAATAAAGCTAAAATCTTGGCTAACACCAGCGCTTTTAAGAGTATCAACAAACAGAACCCGCATCTGAGCAATACGTTCACGCATCTGTTGTAGCTCTACTTCCCACATAGCTCTTAATTCATTGTCACCCAAAATGGTGGCTACGATCAGCGCGCCATGAGCCGGAGGATTAGAATAGTTACCTCGAATAGTGCTCTTCACCTGGCTAAATGCAGTTTTAGCTGTGTCTTGATCTTTCGCCACCAAAGTAACAGCGCCAATACGTTCGTTATAGAGGCCGAAGTTTTTAGAAAATGAGTTAGCCACGATCAGTTCAGGAACGATATCGGCAACCAAACGTAACCCTTGGGCATCTTCTTCAACACCGTCACCAAAGCCTTGGTAGGCAAAATCGAATAAGGGCACTAATTCTTTTTGTAAACATAACTCAGCAACGGCTTGCCATTGGTTCTGATTAAGATCGATACCCGTTGGGTTATGACAACAGCCATGCAACAGCACTAAGTCCCCAGCTTTGGCGGTGGCTAAATCAGCCAGCATTGCGTCAAAATCCATGCTATGAGTTGGCGCATCATAATAACGATACTGTTTTACTTGCAGCTGGGCAGACTGAAAAATATTGTTGTGGTTGGCCCAGGTTGGGTTACTCACCCAAATGGTATTAGAGTCAGTATTGCGTGCCACAAATTCAGCAGCCACTCGCAGAGAACCTGTACCGCCTGGCGCCTGAGCGGTCACGGTACGTTGTTGTTGCAATACTTGATGTTGCTCACCAAAAAGCAATGTTTGTACCGCGCTGTTATAAGCCTGTACGCCATCGATACCGAGATAACTTTTACTTGTTTCATTATCAAGCAGTTTTTGCTCTGCTAATTTAACCGACTTAAGAATAGGAGTTTGACCTGACTCATCCTTATAGATCCCTACTCCCAAATTAACTTTATCTGAACGTGGGTCGGCTTTAAAAGCATCGGTAAGGCCAAGAATGGGATCGGCTGGAGCCAGTTCTACCTGGTTAAATATCATGACAGCATTCCTAAAAATTAGAGTAAATGTAGGGAGTTCGCCGCCATTTATACCATTGTCGACGACGGCTTCATAGCGGATTTTCATCAGCATCCGTTTTTTTGCGTTGCGATAGGGTTTATCTCATTTTTCTGCTTAATAACTATCGATATTGCAATATATGGGTAAGATTTTCACGTTCGGTTAATTGCGTAGGGTAATCCTCCCATTTTTAACTGCAATTAAAAATAGAAGTTAGGCAGCCATCAGTGGTGGCCTGCCGTTATTAGCTTTATGTGGTCTTTCATGATTGTAAAACCATAACCACTTAGTTGCATAGTCCTGCACCTCTTTAATTGATTCGAACAGGTACTTGCTGAGCCAACTGTACCGAATTGTTTTGTTATGCCGTTCGATATAAGCGTTTTGTTGTGGATTACCTGGTTGAATATATTCAATTCGAATATTCTGGCATTTAGCCCACGTTGTAAACTCAGTACTGATAAACTCAGGGCCGTTGTCACAGCGAATAACTGTTGGCTTAGCTCGATACTCAAATACCTGCTCTAGCGCTCTAATAACCCTTACTGCAGGAAGTGAAAATCCTGGTTCAATCACTAAAGCTTCACGCCGATAATCATCTATGACATTAAATAATCGGTAATTTCGACCATCTGATAACTGGTCATGCATAAAGTCGACAGACCATACTTGGTTAGGCTTTATCGGCTCTTTTAGTGGTTCCGGTGCATTTCGTTTGAGTCGACGTCTTGGACGAATACGCAGGTTCAGCGCTAGCTCACAGTAAATTCGGTACACTCGCTTATGATTCCATGGCTTGCCTTTTACATTACGTAAATAATCGAAGCACAGACCGAAGCCCCAATCATTTTCATCTTCGGTCAGCTTAATTAGCCAATTTGAAATCTGTGTATTTTCCGCCGATAATTTTGCTTGATAACGAAAGCATGTCTCACTGATAAAGAAAGCCGAGCAGGCCTTACTAATACTGATGTTGTGGTTAGCCACCGCAAACTGAGCGAGTTCTCTTCGCTCACAGGGCTTTACCACTTTTTTGCCATAGCTTCCTGAATGATTTCAGCTTTAAGACGCTCTTCTGCGTACATTTTTTTGAGTCGCCTATTTTCATCTTCTAGCTCTTT
Source organism: Shewanella sp. 492 (assembly GCF_059338445.1). Classification (NCBI taxonomy): domain Bacteria; kingdom Pseudomonadati; phylum Pseudomonadota; class Gammaproteobacteria; order Alteromonadales; family Shewanellaceae; genus Shewanella; species Shewanella sp. 492. The sequence goes on along the minus strand of NZ_CM181702.1, from coordinate 2,004,832 downwards.
CATCCGAGCCATGAGTGATGCATCCATTCCCCCATATTTAGCACGCCATTTATAAAACGTTGCACTGCTCATACCGTGCTCTCGGCAAAGCTCAGGTGCGGGCGTACCAGCTTCAGCTTGCTTCAAAATCGTCATAATTTGACTATCCGTGTACCGCGACTTTTTCATATAGAACCTCCTGCGTTTAACTTACGAGAAAACTCTACTTTTAACAGCTGTTATTTTTCGGGGGGATTACCGTAGCGATGACACTCTATCACGGTTTTATATCGCGTTTAATGGCTAAGCAGATTGACGAAAACAAAAAGGCCTCAACTTAGTTGAGGCCTTTTTGTCATCTTAAGATGGTACCCGTGGCCAGACTTGAACTGGCACGCTTATTCAGCGAGGGATTTTAAATCCCTTGTGTCTACCGATTCCACCACACGGGCAATGTGTGCGTTTTATCGCTGTTGCGCTAAAACTTAAAGTGGAGGCGCGACCCGGAGTCGAACCGAGATCGACGGATTTGCAATCCGCAGCATAGCCATTCTGCCATCGCGCCTTATATTGAAGGCGTTAAGGCCAACCCTAAAGATTGGAGCGACATATCGGGTTCGAACCGATGACCTATACCTTGGCAAGGTATCGCTCTACCAACTGAGCTAATGTCGCAAGTCTTAATGCTTTCAATCTCAATCAAGTTCTACTTAAGAAGCTTTCCCCTGACTGCGGAATGGCATTCTACCGATTTACGCTCAAGAGTCAACGCTAAATTATGTAATAATCGAGATTAATTAACTGGTTGCTGCAATATTGCTCGTTGTGACTTTTTGTTAACCAATTTAGGTGATAAGCGAATAAAAAAACGCCTGAATCACTGACTCAGGCGTTTATAATCATGCATAATCGGATACGTTACAGGTTAGGCAATGACTGATATTGTAAGCCCAACATCTTTTGCATCACGCCAACAACTTGGCAGCTGTAGCCAAATTCATTGTCATACCAGACATATAAGATAGTACGATTGCCTTCGGCAATGGTGGCCTGTGAATCAACTACGCCCGCGTAACGTGAACCAACTAAGTCTGACGATACAATCTCAGTTGACTCGGTAAAATCAACTTGGTTTTGCAATTCAGATGACAAGGCCACTTTACGTAGATATTCGTTCATATCTTCTTTATTGGTTTCGCCATTGAGGTTTAGGCTGATAATCGCCATCGAGACATTGGGCGTAGGCACGCGAATGGCGTTACCTGTTAACTTACCTGCCAAAATCGGTAGCGCTTTAGCAACTGCTTTCGCAGCACCAGTTTCGGTGATCACCATATTTAATGGTGCGCTGCGGCCACGACGGTCTGCTTTATGATAGTTATCAATTAAATTTTGGTCGTTGGTATAAGAGTGGATCGTTTCAACGTGACCATTAACAATGCCGTACTTGTCATTGACCGCTTTGAGTACTGGTGTTATCGCATTTGTCGTGCAGCTTGCCGCCGATACGATAGTGTCCTCATCTAAGATATCATTCTCATTCACGCCATAAACGATATTCTTAATCGCGCCCTTCGCAGGAGCTGTCAGCAATACTTTTGCCGCGCCTTTCGACTTAAGATGAAGACCTAAACCGTCTTCATCTTTCCAAATACCGGTGTTGTCGACAACTAAGGCATTATTGATGCCATATTGGGTGTAATCAATTTCATCTGGCGAGTTGGCGTAAATAACCTGAATATAAGTGCCGTTAGCAATAATAGCATTGTTGTCTTCATCAACTTCTACTGAACCATTAAATGGTCCATGTACTGAGTCACGACGTAACAAGCTGGCACGTTTTTCTAAATCGCCTTTACGGCCACCACGAAGTACGATAGCACGCAAACATAATTTGTTGCTCACGCCCGTTCTTTCAATCAATAGGCGTGCTAATAAACGTCCGATACGACCAAAACCATACAGCACAACATCACGTGCTTGTTGATCATCTTCGTGATCGATAGCGCTTGCCAGTTCTTGGCTCATATAGGCTTCTATCTGACTTGCATCCTGATGCTCACGCCAGTAGTTGACCGCTAATTTTCCGATATCAACTTTGCATTGCTTTACTGCAAGCTTGCTGAGTGCTTCTACAAATGGGAAGCTTTCACGCAATCTGAGTTTTTCGCCAACATGACGGCGTACTAAACGATGGGATTTAATGATTTCAATAGTCGAAGCATTAAGAAGGGGTTTACCGTATAGCACGACTTCTACACCTTGATTACGGTACAGCTTACCCAACAGAGGCTGCATCGCTTCTGCCATTTCAAAACGTTCTTGCCAACTTTGTAGGTGTTTATCAGCGGTCATTTACAGATCCTTTATCTCACTTTAACTACTTTATTTGTAGAAATATTTGAGTAACAAAGAGAAAAGCCCAATAATCTACTCTTATCGGTACCAAATCCCCTTATTGGTCGGCGCTATTGTAATGAAAACAAGGCTGACGATCTAGTAAGATATTTCCCGTAAATATGTAATAATATTAGATAAAATCACCAGAGGAACTCAGCTTGCGCATAAAGTTTGTAATCATTACACCATTATTGTCGGTTTTAAGCGTTTTCACCCTTTTTGGCTGTGATAATGGCGTTAATACCAGCACCATTTGTAAAAATAATCCTGAACTTTGTGACGATTTACATCGTGACAGTTGGTGTAAATATGAAAAAGCAGACCTGATTAAACAGCGCTATGTGCTAAAAAACAGCCCATCGCCCTCTGGCGAGCAAGTTTACCAACAGCTGATCAACCTAGAAAACTACAATAAATGTATCGAACTGGCTGCAGGTGTTGAGCATATTTTGCACCCAGAGCGCACTAACGATCGCGCTAAAGCTTTTGGTGTCAGCGCACAAAACCTCTCGCAACTGCAAGCTACCACAAAAAATAATCCAGATATCTATCTGTCATTTTATCACTGGACGCGTTTAAGCGATGCTAAGGCGCAAGCACGAGTGATTAAGGCTGAGCGTGCGGGTAAGATAAATGATCCGTTAATATTGGCGCAGTTGGCTGCCTACTATCAAAAATCAGATGTGAATAAGGCAATGGCGCTATATTTTGATTTGTTAGCGTCCACCAGCCCTGAGCAGTTTAATCCCGACTGGTTATTGGGACTCGCCAGCATTTACCAGCAACAAGGCGATTTAGAGAAAACCTACCTGTTTTCTAAAGCTAACATCTTAATGACCAATAATAAGGCTTCAGCGCAAAAAATGAGTGCCTTAGTCAACGGTAATGCTAAGGTTGAGGCACTCTTAACCGAGCAAGCACAAGCCTTGGTTGTGCATCTCAATCAGGGCGACTACGCTTCTAGTGATATTCGACAGCAATTACACCCAAGTGGGCAGTAAATGCTGTTAAGGTAACTTCCGAGACATGGCGCGTTATCCGAGCTAAAAGTATTTTTTTTACAGAAAAGAACCTCTCTTTTGTAAAAAACCTGATCTTTGTAAAGGAAACAGCAAAATTGTTACGCTATTTGACCGATAATTGCTGATATTGCTTGACGATAGCTGTCATTTTGGTAATTTTACTACCAGATTACTTTTATACATTTACTTGAGGGATATGAGATGACTATCCGCGTTGCAATTAACGGCTATGGCCGTATCGGTAGAAACATACTTCGTGCGCTTTATGAAAGCGACAAAAACTATCCAATCCAGATCGTTGCCATCAATGATTTAGGCGATGCTTCTATTAATGCTCATCTCACCAAGTACGACTCTGTACATGGTCGCTTTAATGCCAAGGTTGAGCATGATGACGAAGCTATCTATGTAAACCAAGATAAAATCTTGACCTTCTCTGAGCGCGACCCAGGCAAACTACCTTGGGCAGAGTTAAATATCGATGTGGTATTTGAATGTACAGGTATCTTTACTTCCAAAGAAGCGGTACAACCACACCTAACGGCAGGCGCCAAGAAAGTGATTATTTCAGCTCCTGGGAAGAATGTTGACGCGACTGTCGTCTATGGTGTTAACAATAATGAAATCACCGCAGATATGACGGTCATTTCTAATGCTTCTTGCACCACAAACTGCCTAGCGCCTTTTGCTAAGCCATTAAACGATGAGATTGGTATCGAGTCGGGTTTGATGACCACTATCCATGCTTATACCAACGATCAACGTTTATCGGATGTGTATCACACAGACTTACGTCGTGCTCGTGCTGCGGCTATGTCGATGATCCCAACTAAAACGGGTGCAGCGGCGGCTGTTGGCCTTGTGGTACCTGAGTTAGCAGGCAAATTTGACGGACTCGCCGTGCGCGTGCCTACGGTTAACGTATCATTAGTTGATCTGTCTTTTATCGCAGCACGTGATACCTCGGTTGAAGAGATCAATGCCATCATTGAAAAAGCGGCAAGTGTTGCGCCAATGAGTGAAGTCTTAGCGGTAAATCATGAACCTTTGGTTTCTATCGATTTTAACCACAATCCTTACTCATCAAACTTTGATGCAACTCAGACTCGCGTTAATGGTCGTCTAGTGAAAGTCATGGCTTGGTACGACAACGAGTGGGGCTTTAGCAACCGTATGCTAGATAACGCCGTTGCCTTAATGAATGCTAAGTGATAATTAAGTCTCACTAACCGATAATTATTACCTAAGTCAATGATCAGCAAAAGGAGCCTAATGGCTCCTTTTTCATTTTCTCTTATTCATTTAATACACTTTTACTTCTGGGAATAGTGTCAATTAGGAGAAGTTCAATCGTTAAACAGGGTACTAACAAGCAAGGACTTTTATGAAAGGTAAAATGCTCAGTATTTTGCTTGTCTCATTACCTTAATTGATATTGCTGATGTTGATTTTTTCGTGAACGAGAGACACTTATAAAACTGATAAAAAGTGTAAGGTATAAGCTGAATTGACAGATGAGTTTACGATATAGCATGCCATTGATGCTTAAAAGCGTTTGATCCGCACAACTTTCATCACTTCAAATTCAAGTCCTGCCACGGTTTCAACCTCAGGGTAGTAGGTTATATTCACCTTATGTCCTTGTAAACTACGGTATTTTTTCGTGCGCTTAAATTTAAACGGAGCATCGCAGCCTTCTATCATTACCGTATGTTGTACCCACTCGTTGGTTTCTCTTTGAGTATGAGAAAGAATTTTCACCCCCTCTGAATGCACTAAACCATCATGTTTATCGAGCATTTTATCTACAACATGTTTCATAATCAGACCTTTTTACGATGAGTGAGTTTTAACCTACAAAAATGACAATAAAAAATTATACAACATCTCATCGACTTTGCATGCGGCCTTAAATTGTACCAAATTGAGACCGTTAACAATACCTAATCAATTACTTATTAATCGATTAGGTTATCAAGCCCTATCGTTAACGGCTTATCGAACGCAGCAACCAGTAGCACAGTAGCAAGCCAAAAGTGACCTTACCAAGGGAGTGTGCTGCCGTCGTAATTATAAAATCCACCACTGTCTACTAATACAAGCTTTTCGAAACAATGGCTTAAGCCCGCAACAGACTCTTCCACACTGATAAGTGCATTAGGGCCTCCCATTGCGGTTTGTACCCAGCCTGGGTGATATACAGCACAGGCGATACTGTTAGCATGTAAGTCAATGGCGAGACTTTTTACCGCGGCATTAAGCGCCGCTTTAGATGAACGATACAGGTATGCCCCGCCACTACTATTATCGCTAATACTACCCATTTTAGAGGAGATAAAAATCACTTTACTCTGCCTGCTTTGCTTTAAGAGCGGATAACAGGCTTGCGTCAGCATGATTGGGGCGATGGCATTAACTTGCATCACCTTAAGCCACTCTTGCTCGTCACAATGGCCAAATGCAATCCCTTTAGGGCCATAGTAACCCGCATTATTAATCAGCAGATCGATTGGCTCACCAGCAAGGCTATCAATAAACGCATTCATCTCAGCTTTAACGGTGATATCTAATTTAGTCAAGGTTAATTGAGAATACTGCTGACTTAATCGCAGCAATGCATCGGCGTGTTGCGGCGTACGGCAACACGCCGTGACGCGCATACCTTGTTTGAGGTAATGGTTAACAAACCCTAATCCTATGCCACGATTGGCACCAGTGATCACTACATGTTGACTCATATTTCCTTCCTTCTTTTGTCTGCATGTTTAACACTATGGGCGTTACACAAACGCCTTATGACATTCATTCTAGCCAGTATGTTATCTGATTTCGCGTTGGTGCCTCTGTTATCAAGAGAATGTTTTTGCCACAATATCCCCCCTTGTTCTTTTAGATGGCCATCTGCTTTGGATATTTGCCAGTATTTAGCGTCGACATTAGATGCCACTCAAGTGGTTAAAGTGGCGAGTCTACAAACCTTATGGAGCGGTTATGGTGAAATCGCCCGCTATCAGGTTCAGCTCAACGCCAAGCGACACAGTGTGATTGTGAAACATATTTGTCCACCACTTGACGTTGACCATCCCTATCAATGGCACAATGCTAATTCACACCAACGTAAGATGCGCTCCTATCAAGTTGAAGCGCATTGGTATCAACACTGGTCGCACTTATGCGGACAAGCCACGCCAATGCCAACTTATATTGGCCATTACCATGATGACAAGACTAACGAGTCGATCATGATACTGTCTGACTTAGATGCTGCAGGCTATCCACTGCGTTATCAGTCGTTAACGGTTACGCAGACCAAGGCGGTATTAAGTTGGCTCGCGGCGTTCCATGGCCAATTTATTATCCAGGATCCCGCACAGGAGTGGCCAGAAGGGTTATGGCCTCAAGGCACCTACTGGTATCTGGCCACGCGAATGCAAGAATATACCGCCATGGATGACGGCGCGCTTAAACAAGCTGCGCAAGCCATTGATGCGCGGTTAAATCTAGCTCAATTTCAAACCTTAGTGCATGGCGATGCTAAAGTGGCTAATTTTTGCTTTCAGCCTGATGCAGCTGAACATGGTGCAAGTGTGAGTGTTGCTGCCTTAGATTTTCAATATGTGGGTAAAGGTTGCGGTGTAAAAGATGTTATCTATCTCTTAGGCAGTTGCTTGGACGAAGCCATTCTCTTTACACATTATGACGAGCTCATGGAATATTACTTTAGTCAATTTCGCAAGTCAGCTAGCGCTATGTTAAGTGATGCTCAAATCAACGCAGCTATCAACGAATGGCAACAACTGCTCCCCTTTGCTTGGGCTGATTTTGAACGTTTCTTAGCGGGTTGGGCGCCATCACACCATAAGCGTCATCGTTTTAGTGACAAGATGACCCGCCAAGCACTAGCGCTGTTGTAAGTTATGTTGCTAAGTTGCCCCTCAATTGACTTGCCGTCAGTGCTCAATTTTAATTGAGTTCAGCTTCAAAACTATGGCTGCGAGCCTTGGGTCAATAACACTGAACTTACGATTCTTGTCAAGGTGGCATCCCGCCCAATAGCGGTTGTTTACCTAATTGTTACATACCTGTTTACATTATTAGGCTGTAACAAATGCGCCATTAGGCTACCATTCCAACCTTGAACTTAAACATGTCCGTATCATCGCCTCCTTATCGAGGCCGTATGACGACAAATAAGCATACCTTCGCTTCAACAAGAGGAAGCCATTTGTGGCAAGTAAAAAACAAATAATATTACCTATTGTCGTGCTCGCCGCCGGGATTGGCGGATACGCCATCATGGCATCGATGAAACAGCCACCGCAAGAGAAGCCCGCTGTTGATACTACCCCTGTGGTATCGGTCGATATTATTGAAAAGCAGCCGCTGACCTTCGCTGTTAACTCTTATGGCATAGTCTCGGCTAAATATGAAACCGAATTGGTATCTCAGGTCAATGGTGAAATCGTTTATTTAGCCGATGCCTTTGTTCGTGGGGGCTTTGTCAAACAGGGCCAAGTGCTGGCTAAGATTGACCCTAGTGATTACGAGGCGGCGTTAATTGATGCCGAGGCCACGCTGGCATCGGCCAAGGCGACCTTAGTACAAGAAAAAGCCTTTGGCAAAGTCGCCGAAGAGGAGTGGAAACGTATCGAAAATGGCGCCCCAACTCCCCTAAGTCTGCGTAAGCCCCAGCTTGCACAAGAGTTAGCTCGTCTGCATTCATCTGAAGCCGGTGTTTTGCGCGCCAAGCGCAACCTCGAGCGCACCATTATCAAAGCGCCCTACGATGCCCTAATTGAAAGCCGTCACGTCGGCCTTGGCTCTTATGTCAGTACAGGCACGGCACTTGGCAATGTACTCAGTACCCAAAAAGCCGAGATCCGCTTGCCACTACCCGATAAAGAAGTTCGCTACCTTAACGATCGTGGCATAGGTGCTAGTGTCACCCTTAAAGGCGAAATCGCTGGCTTACCACAACAATGGCAAGCCACTATAGTCCGCAGCGAGGGCGTCATCGATGACCGTAGTCGCATGACCTATCTGGTGGCTGAAGTGGTTGACCCTTATGGTTTGGTATCGCCTAAGCAGCCGCTACGTTTTGGCAGTTATATCACAGCCAATATCAAAGGCCGCCAAGCCAAAAGTGTCACGACAGTTGCACGGCATCTTATTATCGATAACAAAATTGCGTTGCTCGATGATAATAACCAACTTAAATATCAAAAGGTGCAGGTGCTACGTGAACAAGGGGCTCAAGTTGTCATAAGCGAGGGGCTTGAGTCAGGTATGAGAGTGATCACCTCTGCCCTCGACTACCCAATAGCAGGCATGGCACTGGCACTAGAAACGAGGCAACCAAAACTTGATGCGCCTCAGGCCACCCCTACCCAAATGGCAATGGACGATAAGGAATAATTTGGATGCCTGATACTCATAAAGGCATCATTGCCTGGTTTGCACGTAATAGCGTGGCAGCCAATCTGTTGATGATCATCATCATTCTGGGTGGCTTAATGACAGCCAACACCATTCGAAAACAGTTCTTCCCGCAAGTGGAAATTAACTGGGTTCAATTCAGTGCTTTCTATCCTGGGGCGGCGCCACAGGAGGTTGAAGAAGGGATCACCATAAAAGTAGAAGAGGCACTCGAGCGGGTTCAAGGCTTGAAACGGGTGATCACCTATTCAAACCGTAATTCAGCATCGGGTTACTTTCGTATCGAAGACTCCTATGATCCACAAGTGGTGCTCGATGAAATCAAATCTGAAATAGACTCCATCTCCAGCTTTCCCGATGGCATGGAGCGTCCACGGGTTGAGCGCATCAAGTTAAGGCAAGAGGTGTTTTACATCAGCTTGTATGGTGACGTTCCACCTAAACAGTTAAAAGAACTCGGCGAAAAAATTCACGATGAGCTGATGCAACTGCCGCTGGTTAATATCACTGAGTTTTATGGCGGTTTAGGCTATGAAGTTGCCATCGAAGTCAGCAAAGATAGGCTGCGTGAATATAACCTGACCTTTAGCGATGTCGCAAGCGCAGTGCGCGGTTATTCGCGCAATATGTCCGCTGGGCAAATTAAAGCGGAAAACGGTTATATCAATCTTAGGGTACAAAATCAGGCGTATGTGGGCTATGAATTTGAAAACCTGCCGCTGATCACCTTAGAAGATGGCACGAATGTGTTACTTGGGGATGTGGCCACCGTTATCGATGGTTTTGAAGAAGGGATCCAATACTCAAAATTTAACGGCAAAAACTCGGTCACTTTCTTTATTGGCGCATCCAACGATCAGAGCATGACAGATGTGGCCAAAGTCGTTAAGCAATACGTTAACGATAAACAGCAAACCTTGCCAGCAGGGCTCAAGCTAGAAACCTGGGTCGATATGACCTACTACCTTGAGGGCAGGCTCAACCTAATGCTCGACAGCATGAAAAGTGGCGCCGTATTGGTGTTTATCATGCTGGCGCTGTTTTTACGGGTACGTTTAGCGTTTTGGGTCATGATGGGGCTGCCGGTCTGTTTCCTTGGCACATTATTATTTATGCCCATGGCGATGATCGATGTCACCATTAATGTCATTAGCCTCTTTGCCTTTATCTTAGTGCTGGGGATTGTGGTCGATGATGCCATTGTGATGGGAGAAAGCGCCCACACCGAATGTGAAAAGCATGGGCAAAATATCGACAATGTGATCCGCGGGGTGAAACGGGTCGCCATGCCTGCCACCTTTGGCGTATTGACCACCATAGCGGCGTTTTTGCCTATTACGCTCGATAATGGCCCCTCGTCGGCATTTGGCCAATCTATTGGCTATGTGGTGATCTTGTGTCTGCTATTCTCTCTGGTGGAGTCTAAGCTCATTTTACCCGCACACTTAGCCCGCATGAAACCTAAAACCATTGTTAAATCCGGCTCTAAAAAGCCGCTCGACTTACTTAGATTGGCCGTCAACGCGCTGCAATCTCGAGTCGATAACGGCTTACAATATGTGATACGCCATTGGTATCATCCATCATTAACCTTAGCGGTAAAGTATCGCTACGCCGTCATCATGCTGTTTATCAGTTTTATCTTAATCTGCGCTGGGCTCTACTCTGGTGGCATTATCCGCTATGTGGGTCAGCCTAAGATCCCCCATGATTTCCCGCGGGTGAATGTTGAGATGAATGTTGATGCCTCGGAGAAAGCAACTCTGGCGGCCGCCCTCGCTATCGAACAAGCCTTATATGATGTGGATAAAGCCATAGAAGCCGAATATGGGCAAAAAATGATAGCCGATATGCAGGTTGACCTTGAAGGCCGTACCAGTGCCAATATCATGACCAAGTTGGTCGACCCTGAACTGAGGCCAATGGATACCTTTGCCCTTGCCGAGCGTTGGCGACAAGCCATGCCCACCATTGCCGGGGTCAAGTCCTTTACCATACAAGATAATTTATTTGGTGGCGGCCGTGATGACGGTGACATTAGCTTTCGTTTAGAGGGGAAAGATGACGCGCAGCTAGTCGCCGCGGCCTTGGCGTTAAAAGCGAAACTGAACACCTTAAAAGGGGTCGGCGATGTGAATGATAGCCGCCAATCCAGTGCTAAAGAGGTGCAGTTTAAGCTTAAACCCCTCGCTAACAGTGTCGGCTTAACGTTAGCTGATATTGCCGCCCAAGTGAGTGCCAGTTTCTATGGTATGGAGGCGCAGCGGATTTTACGTAACGGCGAGGAGATAAAGGTGATGCTGCGCTATCCTGAGGCGCAGCGTAATGCGATAACCCATGTGACAGAGGTGATGATCCAGACGCCCCAAGGCGCTGAGATCCCATTGTCAGAGCTGGCTGAAATCGAAGTCACTCAAGGGGTGAATGGCATTCGCCGCGAAAACGGTAATCGCACCATCAATGTGTGGGCTACCGTCGATGCTGCGCAGGCTGAACCCTTTAAATTAGCGCAAGATATTCGTGATAACTTTATTCCTGACCTATTGAAGCAATACCCAAGAGTGAAGAGTGAAGTGTCCGGTAATATTCAAGAGCAGATGGAAAGCGCCAGTACTCAGCTACGGGACTTTGTCATTTCGCTCTTGGTGATCTACAGCTTGCTTGCCGTGCCGTTAAAGTCGTACTTGCAACCCTTTATGATCATGTCGGTGATCCCCTTTGGGGTGATCGGCTCAGTTCTGGGCCATATGATCTTAGGCATAGATTTAAGTGCCTTGTCACTGTTTGGGATTATTGCCGCCGCTGGGGTGGTGGTTAACGACTCTTTGGTGATGGTGGATTACATCAATCGCTCACGCCAAAACGGCGTGGCGATGAAAGTCGCGGTGATCAATGCTGGCTGTCGTCGCTTTAGGGCCATTTTATTGACCTCGCTGACCACCTTTATCGGCTTAGTGCCCATCATGACTGAAACCAGCATGCAGGCGCAGATGGTGATCCCTATGGCGGTATCCTTGGCCTTTGGGGTGTTATTTGCGACTGTTGTCACCTTGGTATTGATCCCCTGCCTCTATCTGATGATTGAAGATATTAAGGCGTTATTTCAGCCAGCATCGACAGGAGATACTGCAATGTCACCCACAGATCTACACCCTGAGCCACAATCTTAAATGGTTTAGGCAAGTCGATGACGGTTTAACGACGCAACAAAAAAGCCAGCGAGATGCTGGCTTTTTTATGTTGACCGTCTTTTATGTGACCGTCTTAAGCAATGGCCGTTATGCCGACAGCATGGATTCTATCATCTGCTGCGCCTGTGCCAATAGCTGCTCAAGATGCTCGGCCGATACAAAGCTCTCGCCATAGAGCTTAAACAAGGCTTCGGTACCCGAGGGGCGCGCGGCAAACCAGCCATTCGCCGTCACCACCTTTACCCCCCCAATTGGCGCCTGATTGCCCGGAGCATGGGTTAAGATAGCGGTAATGGCATCGCCCGCCAAAGTATCACTTCCCAATAACTCACAAGTGACACTTTGGGTGATTAATTGATTAAATTTGGCTTTACGTTTGGGAGTTACTGGCGAATCGATGCGCTGATAAAAACTTTGGCCGTGACGCTCAACCATCTTCTGATAACGCTGCGCAGGCGTCTGGCCCGTTACCGCTACGATCTCTGCCGCCAGCAAGGCCATAATAAAACCATCTTTATCGCTACACCAAGTGCGGCCATCACGTTGCAAAAATGCCGCGCCAGCACTCTCTTCACCGCCAAAGGCCAATGTGGCCTCACTCAGGCCATCAACAAACCATTTAAAGCCCACCGGTACTTCACACAATGGCCGACCTTGCTCAAGGCATACCTTATCGATCATCGCGCTGGAGACCAAGGTTTTGCCGATGGCTAAGCTGTCAGCCCACTTGGGGCGATGGGTGAGTAAATATTCGATTGCCACCGCGAGGAAGTGATTGGGGTTCATTAAGCCGGTGCTCGGGCACACAATACCGTGACGATCATAATCGGGATCATTGCCTACACAGATATCAAACTCATGTTGATGCGCCAGCAATCCCGCCATGGCATAGGGCGATGAGCAGTCCATACGGATCTTGCCATCTTTATCTAACGGCATAAAGCTAAAGCTGGGGTCAACCTTGTCATTGACTAAGGTAATATCAAGTTGATAGCGCTTAGCAATTTTGTCCCAATAATGAATACCAGAACCCCCAAGAGGATCGACGCCAATCCGCACGCCTGCACGGCTGATGGCCTGCATATCGATAACATCGTCAAGGGTATCCACATAGGCCGACATAAAGTCGACAGGCTGAATCAAACTGGTGTGGGTCGCCAATGAATAGGTAAGCCGTTTAACGCCCTCGAGCTGCTTAGCCAAATACTGATTGGCGCGCGCTTCAATCCAGGCGGTTATCTCACCTTCTGCTGGACCACCATGTGGAGGGTTATATTTAATACCGCCATCTTGTGGCGGATTATGTGATGGGGTGATGATTAAGCCATCAGTTAATGCCGCGCCAGGTGTTGATTTAGCGCGGTTCGCCCGAACAATCCCATGGGAGATCACCGGCGTTGGCGTAAATTCATCATGGGCTGCCACTCGCGCAGTTACCGCGTTGCCGCTTAACACTTCTAAGGTGGTCACAAACGCGGCTTGTGATAACGCATGGGTATCAATGCCAACTAACATGGGGCCTGTGATCCCGGCTTGCTGACGATAATCGACCACAGCTTGAACTATGGCTAAAATATGCTTTTCATTAAAACTCTTGGCAAAAGCGCAGCCACGATGACCTGAAGTACCAAAACTAACCCGTTGTGAGTCAATGTTGACGTCGGGAGACAATCGATAATAATGGCTCATCAATTTAGGGATATTAACCAAATCCATTTGTGTTGCTGCAAGTCCTGCCCGTTTATCTATCGCCAAAATTGAATCCTGTTTTCGAACACTAAGGGAGTATACCTTGCCAAGGCAAGTACCAAGCTTGTACTGGCAATGTAGTGAATAAATCACTTTTTATAGCCTGAACTTATTACTGAACAATAAAGCCAGTACGCTCAAACTATTGGCGAATTAAAGTCGCACCACTTAAATAAGGCTGACTATCTGTTCAATCTGCTCGCCGTCCACCCCAAACTGGGTTAACACTTCACTTAATATGGTGCGCTTTTTAGCAGTATTGTTATTGGTGGTCACCCAAAAACCGCTTTGGCCAATCTCTTTCGGATTGGCTGACTTACTGGCTTTAAGCAATGAAGCTTTAGAGGTCGCAAAATAGAGACGGTCGCGGCCTTGAATTTGCAATACTTGATCAAATTGCTGTGGCATTGCTTTATAAATGGTTTCTAAACTAAATAAGAAACGACCTACCGCGCCTTTTTGTTGCGCTAAGGCTTCGGTATCGGTCAAGTTATTCACTAAGTTAGGTAACGATGTCGTCGCAACGGCAACAGAAGCAGTCTCATGATTCATCGTGGTTGATGTGACGTGCTCTTGCTGTCTATCCATGCTTGGGTGGCTGATTTTTTCTGGCGGCAGTGTCGTCACGGCCTCCACATCTACACCTTCAATATCTAGGCCCAATAGTCGACGGAGGATCTCAGAAGCACTCTCCCCTATGCGCTCAGTTTTACTTGCGATATGGCGATACAACTCTTCATCAATCTCAATATATTTCATGACCAAAATCTTCCTTAGACAGTGAAAATTAACTCATTATTATTGTTTACTTAGCGATCCATACACTCATTTGTCAGATCCTCCCAAGTGTATGCTATCTGCCCTTATGGAATAAAGAGCTGTGTAGTTAAATTTGATCCATATAGCCCAATGCACCGCAAATTATGGCCCAACAGCCTAAAAACCATGCAGCCAAACTCGGTGTAACGGAATAGCACTGTTATTTAGCCCCGTTTACAGGCACAATTTGGCGCAAATTTTCAACACCGCACACTTATGTCTACTGTCAATTACGTCGTCACAGGCCAAGGGTCGCCAGTTGTCCTGATCCATGGTCTGTTTGGTAATCTCGATAACCTCAAAGCATTAGGCGCTGCCTTGACTAATCATCAAGTGATCCGCGTTGATGTGCCTAATCATGGCCTTAGCCCCCATTGGCAGCAGATGGATTACCTCCGTTTGGCTAAGGCGATGGTTGATCTATTAGATGAGTTGTCCATTGAAGCGGCACATTTTGTTGGTCATTCTATGGGCGGTAAAATTGCCATGGCCACCGCGCTGCGCTATCCAGATCGCGTACTGAGTATGACGGCCGCCGATATTGCTCCTGTAACCTATCAACCTCGACATCAGAGCGTGTTTGCCGGCTTAACAAGCCTAGATGTAAGCCAATTAACCAATCGGGCCCAGGCGCTGGTGCAACTGACTGATGCCGGCATAGACGAAGCAACCGCCCTGTTTTTACTGAAAAACTTACAAAAGTCTGATGTTGGATTTAGTTGGAAGATGAATTTGGCAGGGCTACAAGCCTGCTATGACAACCTTATCGGCTGGCCATTTAGTGACGCCTCCCACTTCCCCCCTTATAGCGGGCCAAGCCTGTGCATTCGCGGCGCAGATTCTGACTATGTTTTAGCCGAGCATCGCCAAGCCTTTCTTGATCAGTTTCCCGCAACTCAAGCTAAAACCATCGCGGGGACGGGTCATTGGCTACATGCACAAAAACCAGCCATTTTTAATCGTATTGTCAGTGAATTTATAGCTCAAAATGATCACTAATGATAAGGGGGTTAACCACATACCTGCTGTGATTAAGGGCAAGCATTACGGCGATAGTTTTCAAATGACGTCGCATAAATCGTATAGCAGCGCGTCATTAACTGTGGTATATTCGCGCCTCTTTTTTTAACCTGAGGGAACGCGGTCATGTTATCTCAGTATATGGAACAGATAGAGGCTTTAGGTTTAAACCTGTTCTTTGCAGCGATATTTTTCTTTATAGGTATGGCGATACATGATGTGCTTAAACAGGGTGAAGTGCCCAAGTTTGGCCGTTACATTGTATGGCTGGTTTTGTTTCTCGGCTGCGCCGGATTTATAGCAAAAGGATTAATACAGATGTCCTGGGAAGGCTCAGGCATTGGTTAACATGTAGTTTCAATGGCAAAAGAATCATCTGACAGAACAACGATAGACCTGTTTGCTACTGAAAAACGTCGAGGTCGTCCTCGCAGCAACCCGTTATCCAGAGAGCAACAGTTAAAGGTCAATAAGCGCAATCAAATACAGCGCGACAGGGCTAATGGTTTAAAACGTATAGAGTTAAAGGTGTCACAAGATTTGTATGACGCCTTGAATGAAAAGGCATTGGCCAGTAACATCAGCCGCAGCCAGTTAATCGAGTCAATTTTGCAGCAGCAGGTTGATCGCTGAACACTTTGCAAATTTGCATCAATAAATTAATGAACTAGATAAAGGAAAGACAATGGCAACTGTAGGTCTTTTTTTCGGCAGTGACACAGGTAACACCGAAGCCGTCGCCAAAATGATCCAGAAGAAACTGGGTAAAAAAATGGTCGATGTTAAAGATATCGCCAAGAGTACTAAAGAGCAGATCGCCGATTACGATCTCCTCATTTTTGGTATTCCCACCTGGTATTACGGCGAAGCGCAATGTGATTGGGATGATTTTTTCCCTGAATTAGAACAAATTGACTTCGATGGTAAGCTGGTGGCCATTTTTGGTTGTGGCGATCAAGAAGACTACGCCGAATATTTCCTTGATGCGATGGGTATGGTTAACGAGATTGTTGAAGCGCGTGGTGCTGTAGTAATTGGCCATTGGCCAACCGACAGCTATGACTTTGAAGCTTCAAAAGGCTTAGCCGATGACAAGCATTTTGTGGGTCTTGGTATCGATGAAGACCGTCAACCAGAATTAACCGAAGAACGAGTTGATGCTTGGGTTAAACAGATCTACGAAGAGATGTGTCTGGCTGAACTAGAAGATTAATCTCCTGCTTTAGTAAGGATGATTGCAGATATATAAAAGCGGCTTATGGCCGCTTTTTTTAGCACATCACTATAGATAGAAACAGCTAGAAACCGCTGCAATTCTAGCCGACAACTTTTCTAGTCTTGTAGATAACCAAAGATAGCAAAGATAACAGTAAGATGGATAACAATAGCACACCTCAACATTGGGATATCTTTTGCGCTGTAGTCGATAACTATGGTGACATCGGCGTCACTTGGCGCCTTGCTAAGCAATTGGCGGCAGAATATCAACTTGAAATTAATTTGTGGGTCGATGATCTGCACAGTTTTTCGCATATTTTACCCAGTCTAGATCCAACTCTGGCGATACAATCTTTTAATGGCGTCACCATCAAGCAGTGGCATCACCCCTTGGATCTTGAGTATCGCTGCGGCGCAGTCTTGATTGAAGCCTTTGCCTGCGAGCTGCCCGAAGCAGTGATTGATACGATCACAGCTTGCCATCGCAGTAGCGAACAAAGACCGCCAGTTTGGCTTAATCTTGAATACTTAAGCGCAGAAGATTGGGTCGAAGGCTGTCATGGGCTGCCATCTCTGCAACATAGTGGTTTAAAAAAGTATTTCTACTTCCCAGGCTTCACCGCTAAAACAGGTGGACTCATCTGTGAACGCAGCTTATTCACACAAAGAGATGAGTGGCAGGCAGATCCACAAAACAAACTGGACTTGTTTAAGCAGCTAGGACTCAACGGCATTGCAGCGCAAGACACTGTGGTGAGTATCTTTAGCTACGAGACGCCCTGCCTCAATGGCTTATGCGAGTTATGGCAAACATCAGCGCAAAAGATCCATGCGCTTATCCCCCTTGGTCGCAGTTTAAACAGTCTCAGTCAATCGCTACCGGCATTGGCTAACGCCCGTGCTGGCCAGCAATTTGAATTAGGTAAGCTAACGCTACATATCCTGCCAATGACAGATCAATTGGGCTTCGATCGCTTGTTATGGAGCTGTGACATCAACATTGTACGCGGCGAAGACTCGTTTTTGCGGGCTCAATGGGCAGCAAAACCCTTCATATGGCACATTTATCCTCAAGAAGATGATTATCACCTAATAAAATTACGAGCCTTTTTGCAACTTTATTGTCATAATCTGCCCCCTGAAATAGCCAAGGGCTATGCAGCATTGAATTTGGCCTTCAATCAAGACGACACCACCACATTGATTGAACTGTGGCAAACACTTAATTTAGCCAGTAGGCCGATGATGCAACACGCAAAACAATGGCCTATTGACGCATTAAATGACACAGATCTTGCTTCGCGACTAGTTCAGTTCGTTAAAAATAGCTAAGATACTGCGTTGAAAATAGAAAAACCTAAAATAGGAAAAGTAAAATGAAAACTGCTCATGAAATCCGTCCTGGTAACGTGATCATGTTAGATGGCAGCCCATGGGTTGTGCAGAAAACTGAAACAACTCGTTCTGGCCGTAACGCGGCTATCGTTAAGATGAAGTTGAAGAACGTGTTGCAAGATTCTACAACCGAAACCACCTTCAAAGGTGAAGACAAGATGGACGATATCATTCTAGATCGTCTAGATTGCACCTACTCTTACTATGCTGATCCTATGTATGTATTCATGGACTCTGAATACAACCAGTACGATGTTGAAGCGGATAACCTAGGTGACGCAGCAGCTTATATCGTCGACGGCATGGAAGATATTTGCCAAGTGACCTTCTACGAAGGCAAAGCGATCTCTGTTGAACTACCAACGACTATCGTACGTGAAGTGACTTACACTGAGCCTTCTGCTCGTGGTGACACATCAGGTAAAGTGATGAAGCCTGCAACTATCGCTGGCGGCGCGACACTGAGCGTAGCTGACTTCGTTAAGACTGGCGATTTAATTGAAATCGATACTCGTACTAACGAATTCAAAAAACGCGCTTAATCTTATTTAAACGTGTATCAATTAAGCCAGCATAATATGCTGGCTTTTTTATTATATGCTCGCCACAAACTAGATAAAAACTCCGCGATTTACCACCAACCAGTACAATCATCTAAATGATCTATTTAAGAATGGCATAAACAGCAGTGTGTGCTGAATTTTGCGTGTCTTTTTACTTTTAGCCCCTTTCAAATCAGTGATTTTTTCGTTATTGTTCGCAGACTTAAGCTAGTACCACATTTTTAATACGCTGTTAGCATTGACGAGGTTTAGATGCGCCCAATCATTAAGTCCAACAAACTCGATACCGTCTGTTATGACATTAGAGGACCGGTACACAAAGAGGCTCGTCGCCTTGAAGATGAAGGTCATAGGATCTTAAAACTTAATATCGGCAACCCAGCCTCATTTGGTTTCGACGCCCCAGAAGAGATCGTCCGCGACGTGATCCTCAATTTACCCAGTGCTCAAGGCTATAGCGAATCTAAAGGGTTATTTTCAGCCCGTAAAGCGATCGTCCAACATTACCAAAGCCAAGGCTTATTCGGCGTCGACATCGAAGATATCTACATAGGCAATGGCGTGTCGGAACTGATTGTTATGGCCATGCAAGGCTTGCTTAATAGCGACGATGAAGTGTTAGTGCCCTCACCCGATTACCCATTATGGACCGCCGCGGTGCATCTGTCTGGCGGCAAGGCGCAGCATTATCGCTGTGATGAAGAGTCCGATTGGTTTCCCGATCTTGATGATATCAAAGCTAAGATCACTAATCGCACCCGCGGCATAGTGTTAATTAATCCCAACAACCCAACGGGCGCTGTGTATTCAAAAGCCTTGCTACTCGAGGTGATTGAGTTGTGTCGTCAGCACGACATCATTTTATTTGCCGATGAGATATACGACAAAATTTTATATGATGGCGCGGTGCATATTCCAGCATCCACTCTCTCTGATGATATCCTCACAGTGACCTTCAATGGCTTGTCAAAATCGTATCGCGCTGCCGGTTTTCGAGTGGGTTGGATGATGTTATCGGGAAACCTTAAAGCGGCGAAAAGCTATATTGAAGGCTTAGATATGCTCGCTTCGATGCGCTTATGCTCTAACGTACCCAATCAGCATGCGATTCAGACCGCGCTAGGGGGCTATCAAAGCATAAACGAATTAGTGGCGCCTCAAGGGCGACTGGCTGTGCAACGTGACATCTGTTACGAAATGCTAAATCAGATCCCTGGTGTGAGCTGTAAAAAGCCCCGCGGTGCCCTGTATGCCTTTGCAAAATTAGATGCGAAAAAGTTTAATCTACGCGACGATGAACGCTTGGTATTAGATTTACTGAGAGAGAAAAAAATTCTACTGGTACAAGGTAGCGCCTTCAATTGGCCCGAGCCCGATCACCTCAGAGTGGTGTTCTTGCCTCACAAAGAAGATTTAAGTAAAGCCATTACTGAACTGGGTGATTTTTTAGCGAACTACCGCCAATAATCACTCAATACTCAGCTAATAACTCTAACAAGCCTAAGAGAGGTGCCTAAGCGCATAGACTATGCTAAACAATACCTTACTTGGCTGAGTCCATCACTTAAAAAGCGATCAATGTGATCGCTTTTTTTATCGCCTTCCCTCTACGTTTTAATCCATTGGGTGTGTTAATGTAATCATCCAAGTCGTAGAAAATAGATTGAAGTATGAGCCATTTATTTGCCCATTTAGCCAGAATGAAATTAATACAGCGTTGGCCGCTGATGTATAACGTCCGTTCAGAGAACGTGCAGGAGCACTCGTTGCAGGTTGCCATGGTGGCACATGCCTTGGTCGTTATCAGCAATAATAAATTTGCCACAGACTTAAGCCCAGATCGCGCCGCCACCGTGGCGATATTTCATGATGCCAGCGAAATATTAACCGGTGATTTACCAACACCTGTTAAGTATTTCAATAAAGAAATTGAAGCTGAATACAAAAAAATTGAAGCCATTGCTGAACATCGACTGTTAGAGATGGTGCCCGATGATTTTAAAGATGATTATCGTGATCTACTCACAAGCGACAACATAGACCAGCAATATAAACAGATAGTTAAGTCGGCAGACACCTTATGTGCTTACCTCAAGTGTTTAGAAGAGCAACGAGCGGGTAATCACGAGTTTAACACAGCCAAACGGCGTTTATCTGAGTCACTTGCGCAAAATAACGACCCTGCTGTGAAATATTTTATCGATACTTATATTCCCAGTTTTGAACTGAACCTAGACGATATCAATCGCCTATTGTAGTGATTGCGCTAAAGCGTGAATAACACCGGCTTAATAAGGAACCAGTATGATGTCAGGCCTTTGGCATGAGCGACGTTTAGGCGAGGATAAACAGCGCCGTAACGATCACCGCAGCCCATATCAACGCGATAGAGCCCGTATATTGCATTCGGCGGCATTTAGGCGTCTGCAAGCCAAGACTCAGGTATTGGGGGTTGGCATGAATGATTTTTATCGAACCCGACTCACGCACTCTTTAGAAGTGTCGCAAATCGGCACTGGGATCTGCGCCCAGCTAAAACAAAAATACCCTGAGCTACTCTCGCTACTCGACTCTATGAGCCTGATAGAATCTTTGTGCTTGGCGCATGATTTGGGCCATCCGCCATTTGGCCACGGTGGTGAAGTCGCGCTGAACTATATAATGCGCAGCGACGGCGGTTTTGAGGGTAACGGCCAAACTTTTCGCATTTTAACCGCATTAGAGCCTTACACTGAGCACTACGGCATGAACCTATGTCGGCGCACATTACTGGGAGTATTGAAGTACCCTGCCTGTCATGGCCAACTGTATCAGTCACTGCCCAAACCGACTGTGAGCAGTTATCGGCAACTCAAACCGTCACAATGGCAGCCTGTTAAGGGTATTTTCGACGAAGATAAGCCCATTTTAGATTGGGTGCTCGCGCCATTATCAAATAATGATGCCGCGCTGTTTGTCTCTAATACCACCTTAGATCCTAATCAGCACAAACGCACCTTATACAAGTCACTCGACTGTTCCATCATGGAGCTGGCCGATGATACCGCTTATGCTATCCATGATCTTGAAGATGCCATCGTGATGGGCATTGTGACTCAAGCCATGTGGCAAGAGGATGTGGCCGATAAACTCGCTGCAAGTGATGACAGCTGGATAAGGCAAGAGTTTGTTAATATTGGCACTAAGTTGTTTGCCAGTGAACACCATCTACGTAAAGATGCTATCGGTACCCTGGTCAACGGCTTTGTCACTGCCATTGAGATTAATGACAACTCACACTTTAGTGAGCCTTTGCTGCGTTATAACGCAGTATTAGAGCCTGCATTTCAGCACGCGCTGGATATACTCAAGCAGTTTGTCTACCGACGGGTGATCCGTAAACCAGAAATTCAGATGTTAGAATACAAGGGTCAGCAAATTGTGATGGAGTTATTTGAAGCCTTCGCCTCGGATCCCCAACGCCTGCTGCCGCTCAATACCCAAGAGCGTTGGCAAACCACCTATGATAATAACGGCAATGCACATCGCGTCATCGCCGATTATATCTCTGGTATGACAGATGAATTTGCCGCAAGGCTGCATCAGCATCTGTTTAGTGCTCGTGCAGGCTCGCTTATCGATTTACAGTAACGGCTTAGTGTCATTTATCTACTCACTATGCATTCTCTACTCAATAAAAAACGCGCCGATGCGCGTTTTTTATTATTGAATAGAACCATTAGCGAGGGATAGTCACTCAACGATGACGTCACTGCATAAGATATTTTAATGAGTGAGCAGTACAAACAAGACTAGAGTCATGGCTAAAGCTTATTCCATTAGCCCATTAAAGAGGGAAATAAGCCTTTAAAACCCGCGGCAATCACTTCAATACCGATAGACAGCATTAATAGACCCATCAAACGGGTGATGACGTTAATCCCTGTTTTACCTAAGACTTTAAAAATAACTGGCGCCATTCTAAATAAAGCAAAACTGACCAGACCAAAGATAATCACAGTGATCCCCATGCCGATGTGCACCATGATGCTATCGTATCGCGCCGAAGTGACAATCACCGAGCTAATCGCACCAGGACCTGCCATCAAAGGCAAGGCTAGCGGCACAACCGCAACCGACTCCATGCCCGAAGCCTCGCGATCTTCTTCTTGGTTGCGTTTAACTTCACCCAATTTACCTTGTAACATCGACATGGCAATTAAGGCGATTAGTGATCCGCCGGCTATCCTAAAGGCAGACAGTGAAATACTGAACATATTTAAGATATGTTGCCCGGCAACGATAGTGACTAATAAAATCACCACCACGGCAAAATTAGCCACTTTGCCCGTATGATTGCGCTCAGCTTCAGTCTGATGACTGGTTAAGCTAACGAAAACCGGTAACAGGCCAATCGGATTGATAATCGCGACTAAACCAAGAAAAAATTTAACATAAAGTGTTAAATCCAATGCCATGTCCTCAGTGACTTTTAACTAGGTTAAAAAGGTTGCTGGTAGAAAAGGCGCTACTGTACATGATCCGTCAGATTTGCCAAATGAGATTTTCTAACGTGTTTCACATCTTTATCAAAATAACGCGATTTTTTGGCTTTGATAACCCCTTATATAAGCTGCCGGCACATATCGATAAGCAAGCGTCACTCTAATGTAGTCGTAAATAGTACATATCGCTAGCCAAGATAGTGAAGCTATATCCTTGATATTATTGCAAGCTCATCATTTTACCTAATGCTATGTCTGGCGCTTAACGTCCACTTTAACTGGGATGCTTATCTTTACACACTTAAGCTCTTCACCTTACGCATACCTGGTTAGTCAGGGCTTGAGTCGATGATTTTTATGGTGCCGATTTAACGTCCATTGCTCAAGCAGGTACTAATGTTGTTATTTTATTACGAAAATAGCTTAATTGTGGCGATGATCACTGTGTTTATAAGCTTATTACTGTAATTTTTATTCACAAAGAGGCTTTAGCAAAAATACATTTTTGCTAAATTTTCTTAAGGAACCCACTATGACGGTCAACAATCAACAGGAACTTAACTTACTGGTGGCAAGGGTCGCTAAGGCCCAAGCCCAATATGCCAACTATAGTCAGCAACAGGTCGATCATATCTTTCGCGCTGCGGCACTTGCTGCTGCCGATGCGCGGATCAGCTTAGCCAAAATGGCCGTGACAGAAACGGCGATGGGAGTGCTAGAAGATAAGGTGATCAAAAATCACTTTGCTTCTGAATATATTTACAATAAATATAAAGATGATAAAACTTGCGGCATCCTAGCCGAAGACCCAACCTTTGGTACCATCACCATAGCCGAGCCCGTGGGCTTAATTTGCGCTGTTGTGCCCACCACAAACCCAACGTCAACCGCGATTTTTAAAGCCTTAATTAGCCTTAAAACCCGTAACGGCATCATATTTTCGCCCCATCCACGCGCTAAAGCCTCCACCATAAAGGCTGCAAAAATTGTATTGGATGCCGCCATTGCTGCAGGTGCCCCTGCCGATATTATTGGCTGGGTTGATGAGCCCAGTGTCGCCTTGTCAAATCAGCTAATGACTCACGATAAGATCAACCTTATTCTCGCCACGGGTGGCCCTGGTATGGTGAAAGCCGCCTACTCTTCGGGTAAACCCGCTATCGGTGTCGGTGCAGGTAATACCCCCATTGTGATCGACGAAACCGCCGATATAAAACGCGCCGTTAGCTCAATATTAATGTCAAAAACCTTTGATAACGGTGTGGTATGTGCATCCGAGCAAGCTGTCATTGTCGTCGATGCCATTTATGACAGTGTCAAACAGCGCTTTGCTAGCCATGGCGGATATATCTTGTCTGCCAAAGAAACTAAAGCGATGCAAAAGGTTATCCTTAACAATGGCGCGCTCAATGCCGATATCGTCGGCCAAAGTGCGGCAACTATCGCAGCCATGGCCAACATTAAGGTGCCAGCATCGACTAAGGTGTTGATTGGCGAAGTCAGCGATATCTCGGCATTAGAAGCCTTTGCGCACGAAAAACTCTCTCCTTTACTGGCCATGTATCGCGCCGATGATTTTAATCAAGCGATGGATAAGGCTGAAGCCTTAGTGACGTTGGGCGGCATCGGCCATACTTCGGGGCTGTATACAGATCAAGATACTCAAGATGAGCGAGTAAAAGCCTTTGGTTTTAGAATGAAAACGGCGCGGATCTTAATCAACACCCCGGCATCACAAGGCGGAATTGGCGACCTGTATAACTTCAAATTAGCGCCATCATTGACCTTAGGTTGTGGCTCATGGGGAGGCAATTCCATTTCAGAGAACGTCGGCCCAAGTCACCTGATCAATAAAAAAACCGTGGCTAAGCGAGCTGAAAATATGTTGTGGCATAAACTCCCCTCTTCTATCTATTTCCGTCGTGGCAGTTTACCGATTGCCCTTGAAGAACTCAGCGATAAGAAACGCGCCTTAATCATCACAGATAAGTATCTATTTAATCATGGCTACTGCGATGAAACCATTAAGATCCTTAAAGCCCAAGGGCTTGAAACCGATGTGTTTTATGATGTCGAAGCCGATCCGACTTTGGCGATTGTGGAGCAAGGCGCCAAGATGGCGCAGAGTTTTCAGCCCGATGTCATTATCGCTCTGGGCGGTGGCTCGCCTATGGACGCGGCTAAAATTATCTGGGTCATGTATGAGCATCCAGATGTGGATTTTGCCGATCTTGCGCTGCGCTTTATGGATATTCGTAAGCGTATCTATAAATTCCCGAAATTAGGCAAAAAGGCGATAATGGTCGCAGTCCCTACGACCTCAGGGACAGGATCGGAAGTGACCCCATTTGCGGTCGTGACCGATGAGAAAACCGGCATGAAATACCCCATAGCCGATTATCAACTTACCCCAAATATGGCCATAGTGGATCCCAATTTAGTGATGGATATGCCAAAATCGTTAACCGCCTTTGGTGGTATCGATGCCATCACCCATGCATTGGAAGCCTATGTCAGCGTGATGGCGAATGAATATAGCGACGGTCAGGCACTTCAAGCGTTAGAGCTGCTGTTTGAACATCTTCCCGATGCCTATACTTTAGGCGCGAGCGCACCAATCGCACGTGAAAAAGTGCATAACGGCGCGACCATTGCGGGTATCGCCTTTGCTAATGCTTTCTTAGGGGTGTGTCACTCGATGGCCCACAAATTAGGCGCTGAATTTCACTTAGCCCATGGATTAGCCAATGCACTGCTGATAAGCAACGTGATTCGGTTTAACGCTACCGACTTGCCCACCAAGCAAGCCGCATTTAGTCAGTACGATCGTCCTAAGGCCCTTTGCCGCTATGCCAAGGTGGCTGAACATCTCAAATTAACCGGTGATAGCGATGCACAAAAAGTGGAAGCTTTGCTCGAGAAAATCAGTCAACTCAAGAAGACGATTGGCATTCCTGATTCTATCCAAGCAGCGGGCGTCAACGAAGCCGACTTCTTAGCTAAACTTGACGAACTCGCCGAAGCCGCATTTGACGACCAATGCACGGGAGCGAACCCAAGATACCCATTGATTAGTGAAATCAAGCAATTATTTATCGCGAGCTTTTACGGCAAAGACTATCAAGATAGCTAACGTAACAAGCCAAGCACGTTAACTTCATTTAATGCACGGCACGCGATTTTTATTTAGCCATTAGGCGCCCTTGCTGGGCGCCTTTTTTATATGACACCTACTGATTAAAATTTTTTGTCTACACTATAGAAATTATTCAATAGGTAAATAAGCGTAATTAGTCTATAACGCCTTACCGCGTCATATGAAACTTAAATTATTGAACTCACAAACCAACATGCAACTGACCCCAGATATTTTTGACGATATCTGCGATAGCATCGCCAGTAAAGGCTATGTCGTGTTGCCAAACCTATTTCCCTTGGCAGTACTCAACGCCTTATTAGACAATTTAACCCAATTAGACACCAGTGCGTTTAAACCTGCGGCAATTGGTCGCCATAACACACAACAGGTGATAGACACCATCCGCGGCGATAAAATCTGCTGGTTAAATAAGTCCATGAGCTTCGCCTCAACCTATTTCGATTGGTCAGAGCAACTGCGCCAAGCGGTGAATCGCTATTTTTTCTTAGGCTTGTTCGATTACGAAACCATGTTTGCCTATTATGAACCGGGCGCATTTTATAAGCGTCACGTGGATGCCTTTAAAGGCCAATCAAACCGCAAACTGACGTCCATTCTCTATCTGAACCCCAACTGGCAATCGGGGGATGGCGGCGAATTATTGATGTATCAAGCCGATGAGACCAGCCCTTTTGAGACTGTTGAACCGCGCTTTGGCACCATGGTGATTTTTTTAAGTGAACGTTTTCCCCATGAAGTACTGCTGTCGCATAAAGACCGCTACAGCCTCACCGGTTGGTATCGTATTAATGAAGGTATACCGTTAGATTGATGTTGGCATTATGCTCAATCGCAAAGGTGAGAAGCCAACATTGCTCGTGGGCTCACAAGGTTATAGTAAGTTCGGCACTTTAACGCAAAAAGGTAGCATTAGTTAATGCTACCTTTTTGCATATGCAGGGTAAGTATTCGACAAACTGCAATGAGTGAACAACCGATTAACACCATCTTCTGTTGGTTTTATTTTAAATAATTACTTATAAATATAATTAGTTATAGAGTAACTACCATTATCGACTTGAAAAATAAGAGCCGTGATATCATCAATACGTTGCACCGTGCCCAAACCGCTGTAATTACCGTTAAACTCTCCACAATTGCTGACACCAAGTGAGATGCTATATACATTGATATTCGTATCTGGAGCTTGAATAGAGCCTATATAAATACATCCTCGCGTATCACTCCCAGAAATAGCACCGCCTTTATCAATACCGATACTGGTTTGCTGATCTGCTGTTACGAATGTCCCTGCAACCCTCTCCAAACTTGCACCTAAGTGAGTGCTTGGATCAAGATTTAAGCTAACTTTACTGGTGACATTCCCATTAATGATAGTTTCAGCGTTAATAGTATCCTGAGTATAAGACCCACTAAAGCTGCCACGATATAGAAGCGAACCACTATAGCTATAAGACACCATATTACCGCTGAAAGTTTGTCCATAGAGGTTTAGTTTACCTTTCACCTGCTCACCACTATCAGCAATCAGCCTAGCTTCACCATTAGGAGCAATAAGCCCAACAACCGTATATATAGATCCATCCATTTGGTAAAGAGATGTTCCTTGCCAAACACCAGTTGGCATCATTACTCTTTGTAATAAAGCGGATGAGTTATCACTTTCAGATCCTGAATCACCACACGCGACTAAGAAAAATGCAGACAGTGCTAACGTAAAAGTTGAGATAGAAAATTTACACATTGATTTATATCCTTATAAAGTCTTATGTAACAAACCTTATTAGCTTAGCAGAACCCAACAATATTAAATTTGAAACTTGGATTTTATTGTTCACAAAAAAGCCAGAACACTTGTTCTGGCTTTTTATGATAGGGGCTCAAAAGGTTACTTTTGGGTCCAGCGATCCATCCAACCTAACACATTAGCGTACCATTGCTCTAAGTTGTCAGGGTTTAAGATCCAGTGATTTTCATCTGGGTAAATCAGTAGTTCTGACGGGATCCCTTTACGCTGCATAAAACTAAATGCCGCCAAACCTTGCCCATAAGGGACACGGAAATCTTTTTCACCGTGAATAACTAACATAGGTGTCTGCCAGTTATCGACATAGTTCACCGGATTAAACTTCTCATACAGCTCTTTATTGTCTTGATAAGGGCCACCGAATTCATATTCAGGGAACCATAACTCTTCTGTCACATAGTACATAGAGCGCATATCAAATAAGCCCGCGTGGTTAACGAGACACTTAAAACCGTCATTCCAGTTGCCTTGGATCCAGTTCATCATGTAGCCACCGTAAGAGCCGCCAAGTGCACAAGCCTTGTCAGCGTCTAACCAAGGTTGCTGCTGGGTGACCGCCGCGAGTCCTTTTTGCAGATCTTCTAACGGTTTGCCGCCCCAATCCTGTGTGATTGAGTCGGTAAAGGCTTGCCCATAACCAGTAGAGCCGTGGAAATCGATCATCACCACGCCATAACCTGCTCCCGCCCAAAGCTGTGCATTCCAGCGGCTGCTAAAAGAGTTACCGAATGAGCCTTGTGGACCACCATGCACTAAAAAGGCGATTGGATATTGTGTTCCCGCTTTGTAATTAGTCGGTTTTATCCAGTAACCGTAAACATCTTCATTGTTCCAGCCTTTAAAACTGAACTGCTCATATTCACCAAATTTAATTTGCGAGAGCTTAGCCTCGTTAACCTGTGTGAGTCGGTTAAGTTGCTGACCGTCAAGCGTCACAGTATAAAGATCGCCCGGCTCAACTAAGCTTTTGTGATTAAAGACGATGCGCTCTGGAGTCACGCCAACCACACTGTTGCTGCCTTCGTTGTAGATAGTCTTAACGTCGCCAAACTGAGTATTGACCTCAAAAATACTCACCTGCCCCACATCCTGTGCCGTCACATACAGGGTGCGATTGTCTGGTGCAAAGATTAATGAGCTGGGGCTACGATCCCACAGCGGCGCGACCTCTTTCTCTTGATTGGTCACCGTATCGCGCAACATGATGCGGTAGCGGTCGGCTTCAAAACCCGGTTTGCTCATGGCTAAGTAAGCCATATAACGGCCATCGGCCGAGAAGGTCGGCTGTGCATCCCAAGCTTTATTAGCCTCGGTCAGGTTTCTCGCCTCACCGCCAGTCACAGGCACTTGCCATAAATCGTAGTTGGTTTGCCATGCTTGCGATGAGCTAGGGGCTTTAGCGCTATAAACCACATATTTACCGTCTGGGGTAAAAGTCACCTCTTCCATACCTGAAAAAGGTTTAGGTGGCGTTTCAGTGTCTAAGCCTTGAGTCACATCGATAGGCGCCGTAATGGGCTTGCCATCGAGTTTAGCCACAAATAGGTGGCTACGGGTATGGTCGCCCCAAGTATCCCAATGACGCACCATCAACTGTTTATACTCACGCCCTGTTGAGCTGCGTTCAGCCTCGGCGGCCAACTTATCAGCCGTGCAACTTAACTGTTCACATTGTGGAAATACGCGCATATTGAGTACCACTTGCGCGCCATCTTGTGACAGCTTAAAGCCTTCAATATCCAGCGGTAACGTAGAAATCTGTTTGGCTTCACCACCATCAAGCGCCAGCTCATATAACTGTGAACTGCCATCACGGGCGGCTAGGAAATAGATTTTTTTATCATCGTGACTAAAAGCAACGCTGTGCTCTGTACCTGGCGCCGAGGTCAGCTGTTTTACAGGCTGAGAGCCGTCTAACGATTGAATGTAGAGATCTGATTGTGCCTCACCCTTGTCATCAACTTTTTTAACAGCATAAACGATTTTAGCGCCATCATTAGACAGCGCAGTCGAATGCAGCTTATTCATTTTTACTAGGTGTTGAACCGTAAAAGGCTCTGGTGACACAGCATTCGCGCCAAATGTCATGCCGGCAGTTGCCAAGGCTAATATGAGTGCAGTTTTTTTCATTGTTATTATCATCTTTTTCAAATGAACGCCGGAATAAACCCGACCCGAGAATGTATATGCGCAAGCACACTAAACAAAAATGGGGGATTAGGCAAGTTGCCTATCCCCCATTTTTATTTACTTGGTTAACACAAGTAACCAACACAAGTGACTCACGCCTATAGCGAATGTGTACTTATGCGCTTAACTTTGGTTAATAAGTGCCGCTAAAAACTAGCACACTGGCAGACTGATTAATTCAGATGCGAGTAAACTGTTAAGCGGTATTAACTCAGCTTGACTTTCCACATTGCCGGGCCCGTTTCGTGGGCATTCACACCATCACTGTCCACGGCGACAGTGACAGGCATATCTTGCACATCAAATTCATAGATAGCTTCCATACCTAAATCTTCAAATGCCACGATCCGTGACTTCTTAATCGCTTTGGATACTAAATATGCTGCGCCGCCAACCGCCATTAAATAAACGGCTTTATGCTTCTTAATCGACTCAACGGTTGCAGGTCCACGCTCAGCTTTACCTATCATGCCCATAAGCCCGGTTTTATCGAGCATAAGATCGGTGAATTTATCCATACGGGTTGCGGTTGTGGGTCCTGCTGGGCCAACCACTTCGTTGCCAACAGGATCTACTGGGCCAACGTAATAGATAAATTTACCGGTAAAGTCGACGCCTTCTGGCAAGCCTTCGCCACTTTCTATCAATGTTTGAATGCGCTTATGCGCCGCATCGCGGCCGGTAAGCATTTTACCGTTGAGTAATAGCACATCACCGCTCTTCCACTGCTCAATATCGGCTTGGGTGACGGTATCAAGGTTGACACGGCGCACATCTTCGCCCGCTTCACGGGTGATCTCTGGCCAATCGGCAAGTGATGGCGGCGTGAGCTCTGCAGGGCCAGTGCCATCTAAATGAAAGTGCACGTGGCGCGTGGCGGCGCAGTTTGGGATCATCACCACAGGTTTTGATGCCGCATGGGTTGGCGCCGATTTAATTTTAATGTCGAGCACTGTGGTTAACCCGCCGAGCCCCTGCGCGCCGATGCCTAACTTGTTAGCACGCTCGAAGATCTCCAGACGCAGCTTTTCTTCAGTGGTTTCTGCGCCGCGCGCTTGCAACTCGTGAATATCAACCGGATCCATTAATGATTCTTTGGCCATCACAGCGGCTTTCTCGGCGGTGCCGCCAATGCCTATGCCAAGCATGCCCGGTGGACACCAGCCAGCGCCCATGGTCGGTAAGGTTTTTTCGACCCATGCGGCAATATCATCCGATGGGTTTAACATCACCATCTTAGATTTGTTTTCCGATCCACCGCCTTTAGCGGCAATGGCCACTTCAACATGATTGCCAGGTACCATATCGATATGCACAACCGACGGTGTGTTATCACGGGTATTTTTACGGCTGCCAGCAGGATCGGCCACTATCGAGGCACGCAGTGGATTGTCAGGATTGGTGTAAGCACGGCGAACGCCCTCATCGACCATCTGCTGCACTGTCATGTCGGTCTTGTCCCACTGAACGCCCATGCCCACTTTAACAAAACAGGTGACGATACCCGTATCTTGACATAGTGGACGTTTGCCTTCGGCTGACATACGAGAGTTAATCAAAATCTGAGCGATCGCATCTTTAGCCGCCGCACTCTCTTCTCTGTCATAAGCTTCGGCCATGGCATCGACAAAGTCTTTTGGGTGGTAATAAGAGATATATTGCAATGCATCGGCGATGCTTTCGATAAGATCCGCTTGCTTAATAATGGGCTGTTCTATACTCACAGACGTTTCCTTGGTTGCAGTTTAGTTATTTATGCCCTGTGACAGGGTCGGCTATTTTTTTGAATCCAGTCACAATATGATACTCTTTCGCGACTTTTAGGGGAACATCACATTTTACAAAGGTTAATTGATGGTTTATTCGTCTACTCAAGGTGTTGCAGTAAAAACCTTACCGTGGAAATACTCTACCACCGAGGTATTTAGCCATTTTTCACAGCGTCCTTGGGCCATACTGCTCGACTCGGCCAATGCCGAGCATGTTGATGCCCGTTACGACATCATTTGTCTCGATCCTATCGCCACCTTAGTCACCCAAGGCGACACCACGTTTATCACTCATTTACCGCAAACCAGCGCTATGCAACAGCCACCGTTTAAGAGTGAACATGGTGTAGAGCACAGCAATGCCGATCCCTTTACCTTGCTTAAGCAGCTAATTAAGCGGTATTTTCCCGAGTCTAAAGCCTGCCACTTGCCATTCAGTGGCGGCGCCGTCGGCGCCTTTAGTTATGATTTGGGCCGGCGCTTAGAATCCTTGCCCAGCATTGCAGAAAAAGATATAGACCTACCTGAGATGAATGTCGGCATTTATCCTTGGGCGCTGATTTTTGACTATCACACCCAACAATGGTCAATGGTGCATTATCACGGTGAGGCGCAGTTACAATGGCAACTGACACAGATTGAGCAAGCATTAGCCGGTACGCCAAGCCACGCCCCTTTTGCGCTGACGAGCGACTGGCATGCACAAATCGATGTAACGGACTACCACGCTAAATTTAATGCGGTGCAAGCTTATCTGCACAGTGGTGATTGCTATCAAATTAATCTTACCCAGCGCTTTATGGCTAATTATCAGGGAGATGAATGGCTAGCCTACCAAACCCTGCGCCAAAGCAATGGTGCGCCCTTTTCAGCGTTTATACGCCTAGAACACCATGCCTTATTGTCTATATCGCCTGAGCGTTTTATTCAACTACGCGAAGATCAAATTCAAACTAAACCCATTAAGGGCACCTTACCCCGAGCAGCCGATCCCGTTGCTGACCGTAATGCTGCGGCGCAGCTTGCCAGCTCAGAGAAAGACCGCGCTGAAAACCTAATGATTGTAGACCTGCTGCGCAATGACATAGGTAAAGTGGCCAAACCTGGTAGTGTTAGCGTGCCAAGCCTGTTTGCCATCGAAAGCTTTCCGGCGGTGCATCACTTAGTCAGCACAGTCACAGCAACACTCGACGTGGGTTATCATGCTAGCGATCTGCTGCGCGCCGCATTTCCGGGCGGGTCGATCACTGGCGCACCCAAAATTCGGGCGATGGCGATCATTGAAGAGCTTGAACCTTCAAGACGCAGCCTCTATTGCGGCTCCATCGGCTATCTAAGTCAAGATGGGCAAATGGACACCAGCATCACCATTCGCACCTTAGTGGCTGAAAAGCAGCGTTTATATTGCTGGGCGGGTGGCGGTATTGTGGCAGACTCGCAAGTGGATGCCGAATATCAAGAGAGCTATGATAAGGTAAGTAAGATCCTCCCTATTTTAGCGAAGAGTCATGACACTGGACGAATTTAAGCAGCGCTACGCCCTGCAGCTGTTGCCCGAAGATAACGCCCCTCAAATCACTCGCTCGCTGCGTGAAGCGGCAGTATTGGTGGGGCTAATCGAAAAAGAGCACGAACTGCACCTTATCTTAACTAGGCGCCCGACTCACCTGCGTGCCCACCCTGGACAGATCAGTTTCCCCGGCGGAAAAGTAGAAGCGCAAGATGTGGATTATACTGCGACGGCGCTGCGCGAAGCCTTTGAGGAGATCGCCCTGCCACAAGATAATGTGCAAGTGTTGGGGCAATACCCCATGTTTAATACCTTAACGGGTTTTACCATCGCCCCCATTGTCGGCATTATTAAGCAAGAGTTTGAGATTATTTTAGATCCGGGCGAAGTGGATGAGCTCTTTACTGTGCCGCTGTCATTCTTATTAAACCCAGATAACCGCGTCATGAAGCGATTTACTCGCCGAGGGATAAGTTACCCAGTGTATTTTATTCCCTTTAATCAGCATATGATTTGGGGAGCCACTGCGGCGATGATTGATAAAATGTGTCGTCAGCTTAGTAACGATGTCGATAGAAGCATGGATTAATCCAGTGATTAATCTTTAAATTAACAACAATTATGACACTTACCTCAGTCGATAGCCTATTCACTTTAGCTTAAATCACAAAGCTCAAATAAAGCCCTGCCGCTGTCGAAGTGAGTAACAATAGCGGGATATTAAACCAGTAACCCAATCGACTACGATTCGCCACATAAAAATTAAACCCTAAATTAAGTAGACTTATGGCGGCGCAGGTCCAAATCACATATTCGAGTCGTAAGGTGATTTCAGGGTCCCAACTCAAACGCACACTAGCCCCTTTACTGATAAAGTAACCGACCGCGCGATCAGGCCTTGCTGCATCAAATAACAGCAGCGCATAAACGGCTAACGACCAGCCCAGAATCGACAGTGAGCCTAATAATACATGGAACAGCTTAATTTTTGTCATTGAGTCGCCTTTTATCTGGCATTAACAGTAGATCACTGTTGCTTAGCTCCGTTAGGCCGTCATTAGAGTGGACAATAAGCCCAGAGCCATTAACAAAGTTATCAACCATGCTTATGGATATCCATTTATTCCATCACGTAGCAATCGGCTAATCTTGAGTCTAACTCATTCAATCACCAATGAAAGATAACGATGCACTTTATGGCATCATTTTTTTGGCTGGCGAGATTTTAAACCTAACAAGTACCTCCCTTGCCCCATTGAGTATCATCATGGATTCTCATCCTGACCATAGTCTGTGCTGATAATTGCACAGACTTAACCCAAGCTAACCGTTAAACAGCAGATTATTTGCCGTCAACTGGGTTTATATGTGGTTTTTCCCTTGAGAAAAGCCGCCAGCAAGGTAAGATAAACCTCCAAAATTTTTAATAAAACGATTCGTTGGAGAACTAAGCAACAATGAGCATTGCATCTGTCGCTTCTGTATTTAAAGGTGATTTTGCGGTTGGTTCGCAAGTTACTGTGCGCGGTTGGGTAAGAACTCGCCGAGATTCCAAAGCCGGCATCTCTTTTCTTGCCGTTTATGATGGTTCCTGTTTTGACCCAATCCAGGGCGTGGTGCCAAATAGCTTAGCCAATTATGACGAAGAGGTCCTTAAACTGACCACAGGTTGTTCTGTGATAATGACGGGTGACGTCGTTGAATCACCAGGCCAAGGTCAAGCATTTGAGCTGCAAGTATCTAACATTGAAGTCACTGGTTGGGTGGATGATCCTGATACCTACCCCATGGCAGCAAAACGCCACTCTATCGAACACCTGCGAGAATTAGCGCACCTGCGTCCACGTACCAATATTATTGGTGCTGTAGCGCGCGTGCGTAACTGTCTATCACAAGCTATCCACCGTTTTTATAACGAAGAGGGCTTCATCTGGGTTTCGACTCCACTGATCACCGCATCAGATTGTGAAGGTGCCGGTGAAATGTTCCGCGTATCGACCCTGGATATGGAAAACTTACCTCGCACCGACGACGGTAAAGTCGACTATAAAGAAGACTTTTTCGGCAAAGAGGCCTTTTTAACGGTATCGGGGCAGCTTAACGCTGAAACCTACGCAAGCGCCTTGTCTAAGGTCTATACCTTTGGCCCCACTTTCCGCGCCGAGAATTCAAACACCAGCCGTCACCTTGCTGAATTTTGGATGGTCGAGCCTGAAGTGGCCTTCGCCGATTTAGATGATGTGGCCGGTCTAGCCGAGCGCATGTTGAAATACTGTTTCAAAGCCGTGCTTGAAGAACGCCCAGATGATTTAGCCTTTTTCGCCCAACGCGTCGATAAAACCGTTATTGAGCGTTTAGAAAACTTCGTTAATAGCGACTTTGCCCAAGTCGACTATACCGATGCGGTTGAGATCCTCAAAAACTGCGGTAAAAAGTTTGATTTCAATGTTGAATGGGGCATTGACCTGCAATCTGAGCATGAGCGCTATCTGGCTGAAGAACACTTCAAAGCCCCAGTGGTTGTGAAGAACTATCCAAAAGATATTAAAGCCTTCTATATGCGCCTTAACGAAGACGGCAAAACCGTTGCCGCGATGGACGTATTAGCGCCAGGTATCGGTGAGATCATCGGTGGTGCCCAGCGTGAAGAGCGTTTAGATGTGCTCGATATGCGTCTTGCTGAAATGAACCTGAGCAAAGAAGATTACTGGTGGTACCGTGATCTGCGTCGTTATGGCACGGTGCCACACGCAGGTTTTGGTCTAGGTTTTGAGCGCTTAGTCTCTTATGTGACGGGTGTGTCTAACATTCGCGATGTGATCCCTTTCCCACGCGCACCTAAATCAGCCAACTTTTAAGCGACAACCGATTAGCTTGGTGATCAAGACAAACGCCCCTAAGAGTTAATTTTAGGGGCGTTTTTTTATGGTCTTTATTGTGCGATAAGTTGTAATAGCAATTGAGAAAACATTTACGATAACCATCAGACAGTGGTTGAGAATCGTCATTTACGATTGCAATGAGGAGATAATGCCCCATGTGGATACAAAAACAGATAATCTTAACGCGTAAGCCACGCGGATTTCATCTGATAACCGATGAGGTAATGGCTGCCGTGCCAGAACTGCACAAACTTAATATTGGTCTGGCCCACCTGCTATTACAGCATACCTCGGCCGGACTGACCCTGAACGAAAATGCCGATCCCAGCGTGCGCGAGGATTTTGAGCAATATTTTAATCGCCTCGCCCCAGAAAATGCGCCTTACTATACCCACACCTATGAAGGAAGCGATGATATGCCTGCGCACCTTAAGTCATCCTTGCTGGGGGCTCAGTTGAGTGTCCCCATCACCCGCGGCCAGTTTAATTTAGGCACTTGGCAAGGGATATACCTGTGTGAGGCGAGAAACCATGCCAGCGAGCGCACGTTACTGATCACCATACAAGGTGAAGAGTCACTGTGACTTAGGTAAAGTAACAAGCCAAGTGACTAAAACCAATAATAACTAGCCAACTGACAAACCACTATTGCCAATATTAACCAGGTGGCACATCATCAATAGGTTGCAATAGCGCGAGCCAATCATCACTGTCCATCTCGGCTACCGACAGGCTTTCTGTCTGATACATGCTTTGCGCTAATGCTTGTTTGGATTGCTGCAGCTGTTGAATACGTTCTTCGACAGTATTTTGGCAAATCAACTTATATACAAACACCGGCTTTTGCTGACCAATACGGTATGCGCGATCGCTGGCTTGCTCTTCGGCCGCAGGATTCCACCAAGGGTCGACATGAATAACCACATCCGCCTCGGTCAAATTGAGGCCTGAGCCCCCCGCTTTAAGGCTAATAAGAAACACATTGACCTCGCCGCTGCGAAACCTGTCGATGCTTTTATCTCGATGGCGACTCTTACCCGTTAACATCTCATAATCGATCCCTTGCTGGTTTAGCTGGGCGGCGATGAGATCGAGCATGGTGGTAAACGATGAAAAAATAAGGATATTACGCCCATCTTCAATCATGTTAGGTAATTTATTGGCAAGCCATGCCAGCTTGGATGACACTTGTGGCCCGTCATCTGTCAGCTCAGCTAACTGAATATCTGCGCCGATAAGTTTGCCCTTGGCGGCCTCGCTAGCGTCGCTGTCATTGCCTTTACCATTATCAAGATATTCGAGCCCAAGGTATTGGGCATCCGTTGCTTGGCTTGTGTCAGACACATTGCCGAGTTTGAGCATAGCCGGATGACAACACACTTGCCGCAGCTTTAACAGTGCATTGCTTATTGCCAACCGGTTGGCCTTGGCCCCGGTTTGCAGTAAGGCCAGTTGCAGCTGCTCAGCGACCGTTAACCTAATTGTTTCATACAGATCGGCCTGTGTTTCGCTAAGTTCAATCAGGGTATTTATGACGGTTTTCTTTGGCAGTTCGGTCGCCACTTCCGCTTTGGTGCGGCGTAGCATAAAGGGCGCGATCCGCTGGGCTAACTTACGCCGCGCGGTATCGCACTGATCTTTTTCTATCGGCAGTTTAAATTGACGTTGATATTGGGCGGCAGTGCCCAGAAAGCCCGGCATCAAAAAGTTAAATAAAGACCACAGCTCACCCAAGTGATTTTCCATCGGTGTCCCCGTGAGGCACAGCCGGTGTTGGGTCTTTAACCTATTAACCAATTTAGTCACTTGGCTGCGGCTATTTTTGATGGTTTGCGCTTCATCTAAAATCACTTGATACCATTGCTGGGCTAATAACAGCTGTGCATCTTGAGCCAAGATCCCGTAACTGGTGATCACCATATCCACCTTATTAAGCTGAGATAGCTGCTCATGCCTAGCTCGTCCACTCCAGACTAAGGTCGTTAATGACGGCGCGAAGGTCGCCGCTTCACGTTGCCAGTTACTCAGTAAGCTGGTGGGCGCGATAACCAGCACAGGCGCGGTTAATAGCCCCTGTTGTTTATCTAGCAGTAAACTGCACAAGGTCTGAATGGTTTTGCCTAGCCCCATATCATCGGCCAAGATCCCGGCAAAATGGTGCTGTTTTAAAAACTGTAACCAACTGACGCCTTGGGCCTGATAAGGCCGCAGTTCAGCCTTGAGCCCTGCCGGTGCACTGAAGGCTGCCGCTTTTGGGTTAGCCCGTAAATAGGCGGTCAAGGCCTGTGCTTGTTTCTTCAGCCAAGTGGCACCGAGCCATTTAAGGGCTTTAGTGCGCTTGTCAGTTAAATCTTGGCGCATGGCATCATCTAACTGAGGTAATCGCGCTAACTGGTGACGCGGTAAGGCTAAATGTTGTGCTTCATTAAGCGGTTGCTGGTCAAATAACTCACCCAGTACGCTTAAGATCCGCGCGACTCGGGTTGCAGGCAAGATCAAAATCTCACCCGATTCGAGCTCCAGTGATACGGGCTCGCGCCCCGCTTTATCGGTTAACTTGCCTTGGCGAATAAGATTAATGAGTAAGGGAAGAATATTGACGCGCTCGCCATCTACCTCAACGCCTAAGCTCAGTTCAAACCAATCGGCATTTGGGGTATTAATTTCGGCGTACCAAGTATTGGCCGCTAATTTTACAAAACGATTTTTAGCGGCAAAATGGACATGCCACCCCACCAATGATAACTGGCGAAAGAAGACAGCATGTTCGCTAATATCATCAGGGATCACCCGCGTGCCCGCTGGCACACTCATGGCGATGGGTGGCTCAAAACAATGGCTAACTAGCGCTAACGCATTAAGTTGCAGTTGATACTGAGCGATTTGGCCTAATAAGGGTTGATGATCACAAGCGATATAAAGCAGTTGCGCTAAGGAGTATGCTACGCCGCGATGCACCATAGTAAATACCGCCACATCTAACGGCTGCATCGCCTGCACTTGCCAGGGGAAATCGATACTGTGGCGCACCACTTCGATACAGGGCTGCCATTCTCCGTCACGATCAATGTGTTCAAGCAGTTGCTGGTTTAATTCACTGTTTTGGCGCTCATCAATAACGATTGTGCAGCTTACTGGCTCGACATACACCTGGTCACTGACAGCGACAAGAAAGTGAGTATCGACATAATCTTCATCGTAGTGGACATCACAACGCAGTGGCGTCTTATCTA
Organism: Shewanella sp. 492; assembly: GCF_059338445.1. Taxonomy (NCBI): domain Bacteria; kingdom Pseudomonadati; phylum Pseudomonadota; class Gammaproteobacteria; order Alteromonadales; family Shewanellaceae; genus Shewanella; species Shewanella sp. 492. The sequence goes on along the minus strand of NZ_CM181702.1, from coordinate 1,965,005 downwards.
ACGTTTGGTAGAAACTGCGGCCACTGGCACAGAGTAAGCGATAAAAATCGCTCGTCAATCTTGGCGGTAACGCTAAGTCTATCTGCTCGAACTGCGTGAGGATCTCATCGCCACTGAGCTGGGCTGTTAACAGTGACAATAACTGTTGGTCAGTTTGACTGACATACTTAGGCAATGGCGCACTACCAATGATGTCAAAACCTAACTTGCCCCTTAGCTGATAGGTGCCATTTTTATTCAAATAGCCTTTATGAACACTTAAACGCAGCGCACCTTCATCGCCATAAATCACATACAGTACCCTGTGGCGAGCCATCGCTGGGAACGGGTCAAACTGTTGATTGGCTTCACTCTTAAATAAACGAATTGCCGTATCGATGCGCCGGCTGCGTTCATTGGTATTATTGCTTTGCTGTGCAAGGTGTTCTATGGCCAAAGCGGCGATATGTGCACAGTTGGCAGCGTGGCAGCTGCAATGGCCGCTAAAGCGATCACTGGGCACAAGTGAGAGATGAGCGGCGTAGTCCCCTTGCTCGGTTGTAAAGTGCCCTGCTATCTCAGTGGCGGACAACTTAACGTCGTTAAGTTGTCCCGCTAATAGCAGTTGTAATCCCGCGAAAACTTGTTGATGGGCAAAAACCTGGGTTAGTGCAAACAATGACATCTTCCATAGCCCAATAATCAGGCCATTAATCTTTCGACAAAGGCCGAATCATAGCATTAGTTGCCCGCTTTCCCTAGCCGATAAACACCTCATTTGTCCCTGAGGAACAGATATTGCGCAATCTCGCTAAACTCAGATAAACAGCGGCTGTGGTTGAAGATAAATATAAACCCCTGACATCAGTTAGCGATGTTAAAGGCACTATAAGATCATTGATGTGGGCCATGCTACTGAGCAGAGGTTCTACCATTAACCTCACCCAAAAGCGCGATAAAATCGGCTTTAGGCAAGGGGCGAGAAAAATAATATCCTTGCACCAACTCAATGCCCAGCGACTTTACCAAATCTAATTGTTCTGTATTTTCAACACCTTCAGCAACTACACTAAGCTCTAGTGCTTGACTCATTTTAGTGATGGCATTTACTAATGCTTGTTGCTTAGTCGAGTGCTCGCAGTTATGGATAAAACTTTTATCAATTTTGAGTTGATCGCTTGGAAAGTGATACAGATAAGACAGTGATGAGTAACCTGTACCAAAGTCATCCACCGCAATACTGCAGCCCAACTGCCGTAACTGAGCTAATTGATCGACTAAACTACTCGCTTGCTGAATTAACACCGACTCGGTGATCTCTAGTGTTAAGCGCTTATAGTCAAATGGTTTATCGAGAGTGCTAACAATTGACTCAATCGAAGCCAGTACACCTAGCGGTTGCGAGTGCATCATTAACTCTTGGCTTGATACATTAACCGCGACCGAAAAATCATAACCCTCGCCATGCTCCACAATCAAGTGCATCGCCTGTTCTCGTACCCAATGACCAATATCGATAATTAAGCCGCTCGACTCTGCAACTGGTATAAATTCATCTGGGCGGATAAATTCGCCAGCATGACACCATCTTAATAACGCTTCAGCGTGTGTTATTCTACCGCTAGCGATATTAATAACGGGTTGGAAATACACTTCAAACTCATTATTCAGTAACGCCGTTTTCAGCCACGAGTACAATAACGCCAGACGCTGGGCGTTGTCGCGCATGGTTAGATCAAAAAAAGTGAACTGATTTCGGCCTGCATCTTTAGCGGCATACATGGCTTGGTCGGTGCAATTAAGTAAGGACTCTAAGCTGTCGGCGTCTTGCGGGTAAAGCGCAATTCCGATACTCGAGCTAGTGTAAACCCGTTGAGTATCACTGAGTAAATACGGCTGCGCACACGCCTCGTTTAAGGCACCGGCCAACTCGCCGATTATCTGTTTATCAAGCAGGTTGGGCAGTAGTATTGCAAATTCATCACCGCTAAGCCGACCAACAACACCTTGAGGGGGTTCGGTGTGTGACCCAATGACGTCACTGAGCCGCTGCGCGACCTGTATTAATAGTTGATCACCATAATGGTGGCCTAGGTTATCGTTAACCTGCTTAAAATTATCTAAATCCATCAGCATCAGGGTAAAACCGTAACCCAACTGACTTAGGTCAATTTCTGCTTCAATGCGTTGCAGTAGTTGGGTTCGATTGGGTAAAGATGTTAAGGCATCAAAATTAGCTTGGAAGTCTATTAGGGCTAGATCTTGTTTTCGCACACTAATATCGAAAAATAGCCAAGCATAGAGCCGTTCATCATGGCGGATATCGTCTACCAGCATGACGGTCATATCTGCATAAAATAGGCTGCCGTTCTCGCGGCTGAGCTGCACTTCACCTTGCCAATGAACATGATCATCAAGTTGATTGAATAACCCTGCCAACGGGTGTTTTTCATCGCACAAAATATGCCTGCCAGGAACGAAATGCTCACTTGCCGCCGTCGTTTGCATCAGTTGGTAATAACATGGGTTGGCATCGAGCACACGCCACTGGTCATTGGTGGTAACTAAGGCGATAGGAAGGTGGTTGAAAATAGCACTGGCTTGACGTTGAAACTCAAACGCACGGCTGCGCTCAATGGCGAGACTCGCCAAACGCGCGGCTTCTTGGATTAACAACAAATCGACGGGCTTGGGTGACTTAACTTGCCCATAATACATGGCAAACGTGCCTAAGACATTACCGTTACTGCCTTTAATGGGCTCTGACCAACACGCCAGCAAATCATTATCAAGGGCAATCTGCCGATAATTACGCCAATTGGGATGGTTGGCAATATCACTAGCGATGACGCGTTTACCCGTATAGGCCGCTTCGCCACAAGAGCCGATCCCAACGCCAATCGGAAGCCCTTCGATGGCGTGGTTATAGCGGGCTGGTAAGCTTGGGGCAATACAAAACTGCAAGTGTTGCCCATCACTGCTAAGCAACAATACCGAGCTGCGAGTACCGGGCTGTTGCTGCTCAATTAAGCGCACTAGCGCCGCCAAAATATCACTCAGCGGCGCGCCAGCTAAAAGCATATTGAGAATTTTGTTATAACGTTTAATACTTATTTCAACATCGCTGCACTCATCAATAACGACATCCGTTACGTTATCCCCTGTCTGCATAGCTTTCCTTGTTTTTAGCGCTGCCCTGCGCGCTCTTTACACTATTACTTTATTGCGCTTACTCATCAGGTTATTCGGCATCACGCTTCATTCTAGCAAGATAAAAACCATCAAATCCTGATTCAGCCACACTGATGGTTTCATCATCGATAAAGCTAAAGTGTGGATTGGCGGCCAAAAACGCATCCACTTGTTGACGATTTTCTTGTGGCATTATCGAACAGGTGGCGTAAATCAATATGCCATCGACTTTGACCATACGGCTATAACTTTGCAAAATGTCTTTTTGCAGCTGCACCAGCACAGGTAAACGTTCTGGAGTGTCACGCCATTTAGCATCGGGATTACGTTTAAGGACCCCAAGGCCTGAGCAAGGCACATCGAGCAAGACTCTATCGGCGGTCAATTTTAGGCGTTTAATGGTTTTGCTGCTGGCAATGATCCGAGTTTCGACATTATGTGCGCCGCCACGTCGAGCGCGTTGCTTAAGGCTATCGAGTTTCCACTGCTCGACATCCATCGCTAACAAGCGACCTTTACCTTGCATTTGCGCTGCGATCGACAGGGTTTTTCCGCCAGCACCGGCGCATGCATCAATGACGCGCATGCCAGGTTTGGCGTCCACAGCTGCCGCAACCAGTTGTGAACCTGCATCTTGCTGTTCAAATAATCCCGCTTTAAAACTATCGGTGCGAAACAGTGCCGAGTCAGATGTCACCTGTAGCGCCGTGTCTACGCCATCAACGCGCTGAGTTTGTACCCCTTCGCGAGCCAATTTTTGCTGTAACTCTTCTGGCTGACACTTCAATAAATTAGTACGTAAAAATCGCTGTGGCGCCATGGCTAATGCGGCGCGCTCAGCAGCCCAAAGGCTGCCCATTTGTGCCACGCCGAGTTCGTCGAGCCACTCGGGGCAACCATCAAACAGCGGCTGGTCAAGCTTGGCATGCGCTAAACGCTGGTCAAAATCGGCTTGCTCTATCGTCAAGGTATATGGCAATTTGGGCAATTCAAGCCCATGGAACATATGCCAAGCATTAAGTAACCGTGAACCTAAACGTTCAATATCTACTGGCGCCATATCTGCTAAATAACAATACAGGTTTAACCGACGTAATAAATCGCCCGCTACGGTGGTGATCCTCGCCTGTTCTGAAGGCACTAACTTTAGCCCAGAAAAATGATGCGAATAGGCTCTATCTAAGGGTTTCCCCTCATTGAGCACCATAGTGAGTACATTAATAACTAATTCGGTTGAACTTGGAGAGAGTGACGCGTTTAGCATGATAAAGCCTGTTAAGAAAAATCGGGAGGATCATAGGAGTTAGCGCGCCAATACGCAAGTACAACGCGCGTAGCTAATGTGATAAAAATAAATAACGTTTGATACTTATATAAACGTATTACCTAAGCTGTCTGCACTGATATCAACAAGCATGTGAATGCTTATTGATATCTTAAGGCCACCATTTCAGCTAATAACGTCAGGTTATGATTTATCGGTCCATGGGTTAAAGCTAGGCTGTGAAGTGGCATTATCAGCCTTTTTACTTATAGAGTTAGTTTTACTGGCACCCGGTTGATGTCGAACAGACCCTGAGAGGCCCTTATTACCATCACCTTGAATGCTGCAGGTTGATTGGCCCTTACTCTTTTGTGGCATTTTGTTACCGTCATCTGCCGATAAAGCGCCTTCTACACGCTGTTTAGGTCGATAATTTAAAATTGAGGTTGGCACGGCTTTACGCGGCGCAAACCCTTCTATTTCTCGGCGCTCCAGTAAATGCCCCAAGCGACTTTCAATCATACATAAATTTTTAAAATCATCTTTAGACACGAGTGATATCGCCTGCCCTTGAGCACCAGCACGACCAGTACGGCCAATTCGATGTACATATTCATCGGCGGGGAATGGCAAGTCATAGTTGATCACCAAAGGCAGATTATCAATATCGATGCCACGGGCAGATATTCCAGTGGAGATAAGATACTTAATCTTACCCGCCTTGAAGTCGGCTAAGATCTGCTCTCGGATCGCCTGAGCGCGGCCGCTGTGAATGCAATCGGCCTCAATGTCACGCTTCTCGAGTTGGCTAACCAACTTCGCCGCGCCATGCTTGGTCTCGATAAAGATCAGCGCCTGCGGCCAATTATGTTGTTGAATAAGGTGACTCAGTAAGGCCGACTTTTTATCTTTATCGACTGTGGTGATCCACTGCTCGATATTGGGCTTGGCTGACTCATCTTTAGTCACCGACAAATGAATGGCATTGGGAACCGTCTCTTTTGCCAATTCGCGTACTTGGCGAGATAGGGTCGCTGAAAACAACAGGTTTTGCCTATCTTGAGGCAAACTGTCGATGATTTTGGTGATATCTTCGATAAAGCCCATGTCGAGCATTCTGTCGGCTTCATCAAGCACTAACACTTCAATTTCATCAAAATGAATCGCGCGTTGGGTGTAAAGATCCCTTAAGCGACCAGGGGTGGCCACCACAATATCGACGCCATCAATGAGTTGCTGCTTTTGCGCCGCTAACTCCACACCACCATAAATCGCCATCGATTTAAGGTTAAGGTATTTACCATACAGCGCAATGCTGTTGTCGACCTGCAGAGCTAGCTCGCGCGTGGGAGTTAAGATTAATGCCCGCGCCCGTTTTTTACGTTGCGTCTCACCGGTTGCTAGACGAGTCAGAATAGGCAACACGAAACTGGCTGTTTTACCGCTACCGGTCTGGGCTGCGGCAATCAAATTTTTCCCCTTTATCGCCAGCGGAATCGCTTCGGCTTGGATAGGTGTTGGGGTCGAATAGTCTAATTCGTTAAGCGCGGTAATTATGGCGGGGTTTAGCCCGAGTGTAGCAAACCCAAGTGATGAAAATGACATGTAAAATCTCAGTGTGAGTCCTAAACCTGACTTCAAGGCGCCTTGCAAGGCAGCATTAAACGCAAAATGGGACAAAAAAATTAGCTAAATAGATTGTAGCCCTGCTAACTTAATCAACAAGTCTATCAAGAAGCGGCACCACAATCGTGGCGCGGATTATAACAGAACTCCAGCAAGTGTATAAAACCCTTTGCGGCCAGTCACTCCACTGTGTGTGACTGAGCCAATCATAAAATCGACTTAGTGACCCTGATTAATCGCAATTAACCGGGTAATAAAACGCGTTAATGCGGCTGCATCGGCAAATTTAAAGCCTAAACCGTAATGGATACCGTTAAGACTCTTTTGTACTCGCTTAGGAAAACGAGTCATCTCACTATGGTGTACGAACCCTGTTTTATGTTTTACCCCATCAAGAGCAGTCAATTCAGTTAAAAACACTTCATAGGCCGGACGAATAACCAAGAGACAATCTTTTTCAGCGCCGTAGAGATAAAAAGGCTCTTTTAACTCGGGTAACATATATTCGGTCATTTTTTTAACCGTAAAATTAGTTCTGCAGTTAAGCTCGCTCAACAGCCCGGTGATGTCACTGTGTTCAATGGCCACGCTAATACTCCTGATAGATGATGCCCCTTGCCGATGATGTCGCCAGACAAGAGGCCGTTCGTTATGTTAACAGTGCACGGTCCAATAACCTACAAAACACCGCCATTGAATACGCATCACCATCACCACATAATCTTCAGTGCTGAAAGCGGCTTACATTTAAACAAAATAATATAAGTGATAAATGGGCTCGCGCCAAACGCACAAAAAAGCACCAACCCAAGGCATGGCAAGGCTTGTAGCTAGGGGTAATCGTTTATGTATAAGGAGAAAGTTGACCTAATTGGGCAAAATTGAATGATTTTAAGAAAAATCTATAAAACAATTCTAAAAGTATTGATATACTTCCCCCCGAATTTTAGAACGTAACTCCAATAGAGTAGAAAAATGACTGATTTATCAAAGTACAGAAACATTGGTATCTTTGCTCACGTTGATGCGGGTAAAACTACTACAACTGAGCGTATCCTTAAGCTAACTGGTAAAATCCATAAATCCGGTGAAACTCATGACGGTGAATCTACAACTGACTTCATGGAACAGGAAGCTGAGCGTGGTATTACCATTCAGTCTGCTGCTGTAAGTTGTTTTTGGAAAGACCACCGTTTTAACGTTATTGACACCCCTGGCCACGTTGACTTTACAGTAGAAGTATATCGCTCTCTTAAAGTACTAGATGGTGGTATCGGTGTATTCTGTGGTTCTGGTGGTGTTGAACCACAATCAGAAACCAACTGGCGTTATGCGAACGAATCAGGTGTTGCTCGTATCATCTTCGTAAACAAGTTAGACCGTATGGGTGCTGACTTCCTACGCGTTGTTAAGCAAACTAAAGACGTACTAGCGGCTACGCCACTAGTTATGGTTCTGCCAATCGGTATCGAAGATGAGTTCAAAGGTGTTGTTGACCTACTGACTCGTAAAGCATGGGTTTGGGATGATTCTGGTGAAGCAGAAAACTACGCCATCGAAGACGTACCAGCTGACATGGTTGACCTAGTTGAAGAATACCGTGAAATGCTAATCGAGACTGCTGTTGAGCAAGACGATGACCTGATGGAAGCTTACATGGAAGGCGAAGAGCCATCTATTGAAGAGATCAAGCGTTGTATCCGTAAAGGTACACGTAATCTTGACCTATTCCCAACATACTGTGGTAGCGCATTTAAAAACAAAGGTATGCAGCTACTACTAGACGCAGTTGTTGACTACCTGCCAGCACCGACTGAAGTTGATCCTCAGCCGCTGACTGATGAAGAAGGTAACGATACAGGTGAAGTTGCCCTAGTTTCTGTAGACGAGCCACTAAAAGCACTTGCATTCAAAATCATGGATGACCGTTTTGGTGCCCTAACCTTCGTACGTATCTACTCTGGTAAGCTTAAGAAGGGTGACACCATCCTTAACAGCGCAACGGGTAAGACTGAACGTATTGGTCGTATGTGTGAAATGCAAGCTGATGAGCGTAACGAACTTGAATACGCACAAGCGGGTGACATCATCGCTATCGTTGGCATGAAAAACGTACAAACAGGTCACACACTATGTGATGTTAAGCACCCTTGTACTCTTGAAGCCATGGTATTCCCTGAGCCAGTGATCTCTATCGCTGTGGCGCCAAAAGATAAAGGCGGCAGTGAGAAAATGGGGATCGCTATCGGTAAGATGATCGCTGAAGATCCATCATTCCGCGTAGAAACTGACGAAGACTCAGGCGAAACCATCCTTAAAGGTATGGGTGAGCTTCACCTAGACATCAAAGTTGATATCCTAAAACGTACTTACGGTGTTGACCTAATTGTGGGTGAGCCACAAGTTGCTTACCGTGAAACTATCACCAAAGAAGTTGCTGATAGCTACACGCACAAGAAGCAATCAGGTGGTTCTGGTCAGTTTGGTAAAATTGACTATGTTATCCGTCCTGGCGAGCAAAACTCTGGCTTTACATTTAAGTCATCAGTTGTTGGTGGTAACGTACCAAAAGAATTCTGGCCTGCTGTTGAAAAAGGTTTCGCCAGCATGATGAATACCGGTACTGTTGCTGGTTTCCCTGTGCTTGACGTTGAACTAGAACTTACCGACGGTGCTTTCCACGCAGTTGACTCGTCAGCTATCGCGTTCGAAATCGCAGCTAAAGGTGCGTTCCGTCAGTCAATGCCTAAAGCCGGTGCACAACTTCTTGAGCCTATCATGAATGTGGATGTATTCAGCCCAGAAGACAACGTTGGTGATGTGATTGGTGACCTTAACCGTCGTCGTGGCATGATCAAAGACCAAATGGCTGGTGTTACTGGTGTTCGTATTAAAGCAGACGTACCGCTATCAGAAATGTTCGGTTACATCGGCTCATTACGTACAATGACATCGGGTCGTGGTCAGTTCTCTATGGAGTTCGCTCATTATGCACCATGTCCAAACAGCGTAGCTGAGAAAGTTATTGCTGAAGTTAAAGAAAGAAACGCTAAGAAGTAATTTTGACTTTTTAGCTTAATTCTTAAACTTAAAAACCCTGACGATGTAAATCGTCAGGGTTTTATTTTTTTAATGGATAAACAATAAGATGAACAGTGCAAACAGCGTTGTGGTATTAGATTTCGAAACCACGGGTCTCTCCCCTACTCAGGGTGATCGCGCCATCGAAATTGGTGCAGTGAAATTGCAGCAAGGTGTGATTGTTGACCGTTTTCAGCAGTTAATTAATCCGGGGTTCAAGATCACTCATTTTATTGAGCAGTACACAGGCATTACCAATGCCATGTTAAGCGAGGCGCCTAGTAGTAACGTCGTGATGCATGATTTTGCCGACTTCATGGGTGACGCTAACCTCATTGCACACAATGCCAGTTTCGACCAGCGCTTTCTTGATGCTGAATTGGCACGGATACACCGCCACTATTCTGGCCGTTTTGCCTGTTCAATGTTGGTAGCTCGGCGTATTTACCCAGAGGCCAGTAATCATCAATTATCAACCTTAGTGGCCCATAATCGTATTGAGCAACAAGGTGACTTTCACCGCGCATTAGCCGATGCAGAGATGACCGCGTTGTTATGGCAGCATATTCTCGACACTTTATGTCAATGCTGGCGGTGCGTAACACCAAGTTTTGCCATGATGACAGCGCTGCAAAAACAGCCCAAAGCTAACCTTGAGCGTTTCTTTGCCAAATATGCAAATAAGTAAATTACTACAAGCTATCTCATTTAATCACGGACAAGCGATAACGTTTATTAGCTTCAATACACTGGCATGGCCGCATTATATTGAGCGTCACTTTTATACTGACACTTTAAAGTAACTCTTACTTTCCCAGCGAAGCTGACCTGCCGTTAGTTTTATAGCGGTCAACGCTAGTGTCAATTAAATACCCAACTCCTTCATTAAGTCATCAGTATCGTCGACCACCACCGCTTGATTGACCGATTTAGCCCAAGACGTCGACGCTCCGGTACCATGTTGTGCCAATAGCGCATCGGGATCGTGCTCTTCATCATGCTCAAAATCTGCCAATTTAATAAATTCGGTTTTATCCATGGCAAATTCAAGGTAAAAAATATGGTGTTGCGCTGTCTTAAATGCCACACGCCTTGCCACGGCTTCATCAAGGTTGGTATCAATGGAAATGGTCAGCTCTTTATTAATGGTGAGCATTTTAGGTTGGCTTTGATTAATCGAGGTTTGTAGTTCTTTATTCACCTTAACGATAAAGTCGCCTAAAATCTGATTCATCAGTTCGCCCATAATATCGGCGACTTCATCTGAGGTATGTGAGAAGGCTAACTCAGACTCAGGCATCCCCATCTGCTTCATATAAGCTTGATAAAGTTCGATAGCCGCCTTAGCTGAGAAGTTGATCACCACTAAACCAGAGAAACCACCATCGAAAATAGAGAAACAACCTAGATCAGGTTTTAAGCAGGTCTTATTAATACTCTGCACCATGGCAGCATGCGAGACTGGGCTCGATGTGGCGCTCGACAGCACGTGAGAAACCGAGTGGCAAAGCTTTAATAAAATATCATCTGAGGTGATCACTTGAGATGTCATCGTTACGTTTATTCCAAAAAATACAATGTTTAATTCTGCGCGTAAATGCCATAAAAATCAAAGCTAAAACAATATATTAGTCTGTCTAATCACTAAGCTAATGACTAAATAGTAACTTTTGACTTAAGTCACTGCTCGAATTCACTTCACCTGCGCTTTATTATTACCAAGTTTGTCTGTGTTATCTAAGGTATTAGGCTTGCACACTCATATCACGCCGCCGACTGACAGTTGGGTTTAACGAATCTATTAACAACTCCTGCCTAAATAAAAAATCCATTTCAGCTGGCTAAAGTAGACCTTAGTAGTAAGGCGACCCAATGAATATATATTTCGTGAACTTGATCAATTATTTAATAATTATAACCGCTTAAATCGACTATTCATTCTCGCCCCCACCGATGACAAGGTATATTGGCTGTAGATAATGGCTTGCAACATAAGTAGGGACATCATGCTCGCGATTCTTAGACGATTTACGATACTGCAACGGCTAATTTTTATGCTAGTACTTGCCGCAATTGGCACGTTCGTTTTTGCTAGTTTTTCAATTAATGAGCAACGCAATAATTTAATTAATGAGAAATGGGTACAAAACAATGCCCAACTCGCCACCATGTTAAGCATCATCAAGTCGCATTATTTCCAAGTGGAACAAGGTAAAATCAGTGCTACTGCAGCACAAACCGAAGCCGCCGAACTGGTTAATCACGCTCAATATGGCCAACATGGTTATTTCATCTTGTTTGATGACAGCAACAGTATTATCGCTCACGGCGGCAATACTGATTTAATCGGTCAATCGATCCAGGCTCTTGGTCATGCTGAGGCCTTTAAACAGCTGTTAAGTCAGGCACAGCACGGCGAAACCGCTCAACATATGATCGATATGCTCAACCCCAGTGACGGCAGCCAAGAACAGGCATTGGTCAGTGCCCAAACTTTTACGCCTTGGGGCTGGACCTTGATAACAAATGGCTACATGAGCGATGTCAATGACACAACCATCAGTGTGATGTATGACTATTTAGGCATTATGCTGCTGATTTCTCTACCTATTTTTGCTTTCTTCTTGGTGCTTAATCACTCCATTAGTGCACCATTGACCCAAGCGATTGATGCCATGAATGATATCGCCCAAGGTGAAGGTGACTTAACCAAACGTCTGCCTACTATAGGTCAAGATGAAGTGGTTGAATTGGCCAAAGCATTTAATGTTTTTGTCGGTAAAATCAATCATATGGTCGCAGAGCTGCAACCGGTAGGACATCATCTTAACCAAGACGCCGATCGTTTACTTAATGCAGTTAGCGAATCCAATGCCAGTGTCGATCACTTACATCAAGAAACCAGCAATGTTGCCACCGCCATAAACCAAATGTTGTCGACCACCCAAGAGATGGCCAGTAATACTCAGCAAGCGGCCGATGCCGCAAACAGTGTCAAACGACAAGCCCTTGACAGTAAAACGCAAATGGATAGCACGGTTCGTAATACCCATAAGCTGGTGGAAGAGCTGCGCAGTGCTGAGATGATCACCGAACATCTTGGGGTGTCTTCACAGCAAATTGGCAATATTTTAGAGGTGATCAGAGGCATCGCAGACCAAACTAATTTGCTGGCACTCAATGCCGCTATCGAAGCAGCTCGTGCAGGAACTCATGGTCGTGGGTTCGCCGTAGTCGCCGATGAAGTACGTGCATTAGCCAACCGTACTCAAGACTCAACGAATGAAATCCAAAAAATTGTGACTGATATTCAAACCGGTGTTGCGAGTGTTATCGCCAGCAACAATCAAAATCAAGGCCAATCTGAACAGCTACAGACTCAAGCCCAAGCGGTTGGTGACTCACTCACCGCCATTTTGGAGTTAATCGCCCATATCAGCGATATGAATACTCAATTGGCCAGCGCGACAGAGGAGCAATCTTTGGTGACAGAAGAGATTAATCGTAACGTCTGTAGCATAACCGAACTATCAGAAGTCTCAGTAAAAGCTAACGAAAGTAATCGCCTAGCAGCGGAGTCACTTAAGCAAATAAGTCAGACAAGTACCCAGATCTTGGGGCAATTTAAAGTGTAAGGCTAAAGCCTATACCAGATAGAGGAGCGCGATTTAGCGCTCCTTTTTTTTAAGTAAACTGTGATAAGCTTAACGTTATTGTTACTCCCCCTTAAGCGAGAGCTAGGATTATGGCGCGCATGACATTGGCAGTTCACCCGCAGCTTTACACTATCCACAGCTTTAGTCCTGATGCAATACTTGATCCTGCCGTGTTACATCAACCAATGTTTTTTATTGGGAAAACCAAAGATGAATTGTCTGTGGTGGTCCCAGCCACATTAGCCTTAAACAGTCTTGAGCAGGAAAATGATTGGCGTTGCTTTGAAGTCGTGGGGCCGCTTGGTTTTTCAATGACAGGTATATTGGCAAATGTCTCCGCCACCCTAGCTAAGGCACAAGTGAGTATTTTTGCTATTTCAACCTTCGATACTGATTATCTACTGGTTAAAAAGAATAAGCTTGACATAGCCATCACTGCGCTCAAAAAAAATAATTATCAGATCATTCATTATCAAGGTGAGTAGCAGTATTTTTCCTGGTTAAAAGAGTCCATTTATGTACCAAAAAACAGTGACCATCATGGCTGAGCACGGCATTCATACCCGTCCAGCGGCGTTATTAGTAAAAGCGGCGAAACAGTACGATTGTGATATCCTCGTCGAGTGTCAAGGCAAACATGCTAGTGCCAAGAGCTTGTTTAAGCTACAAACATTAGGCTTATATAAAGGTGTTTCTGTCACCGTCAGTGCGGACGGTGACCAAGCACAACAAGCGGTAGAGCATGTCTCTGCACTGCTGATCACCTTAAGTTAACAAGGAATTGAAGATGAGCATTACAGGTATAGCCGTGGCGGGGGAAATTGCCTTTGGGCAGGCGAAAGTGCTCTCCCCTTATAACAGCCAACTCGATTACCATCTGTTACCGCCTGCGCAGCTGGGCATTGAACAAGCACGACTCGATAAAGCGCTCGCCTCATTAATTCACCAAATCAAGCGCAGCGCAGCGCATCTCGCTCCCAGTAGTGAACATTACCAACTAATCGAGGCTGATTTACTGCTGTTAGAAGATGCAGAGTTGCAAGCGGAACTGCACACGGCAATATACCAGCAACAGTTTTCAGCGGCATTAGCGGTGGAGCATACTTTTGCTAAGCAAGCTCAAGCACTGCAGGCGCTGGATTCCCCTTATTTAGCCAGTCGCGCTGATGATGTCTTAGCGTTAGGCCAAAGAGTTATAACCACACTGCTCACGGGTAAATGCAGTACATTAACCCAGCTGCCCAGTAACAGCATAGTGATCGCCAAAGATATCACCCCTGCAGAATTTGCCTTGTTACCGTTAGATAACATCGCTGGTCTAGTGTTGCAGACGGGGGGGATTACCAGCCATAGCGCAATTTTAGCCCGGAGCTTCAATATCCCCACTCTGGTGGGCTGTGAATGCAAGCTTGAGGATATCGCCGATGGCACCCCCCTCGCCATCGATACCCTCAATGGCTTACTGTATATCAACCCAGATGCTGAGCAGATCACTCAACTGACACTCGCCCAGCAACAAGCATCACAACGCAAAACTGAACTTCTTAAGTATAAAAACCAACCTACTCAAACCGCAGATGGTCACGCGATTACCCTACTGGCTAACGTTGGCTGCATCAGCGAAATTAATCATCTTAGCGAAGTTGGCGGTGAGGGCGTTGGGCTATTTCGCACCGAATTTATGTTGATGAACCGCCAACAACTGCCCGATGAGCAGCAACAATATCAACTCTATTGTGATGCATTGCAGCTACTTGACGGTAGAACACTGACTATTCGTACTATCGATATCGGCGCTGATAAAGAGGTACCAGCTTTATCGATGCCCGTGGAAGAAAACCCAGCATTAGGACTACGCGGTGTACGATACACCCTCGCCCATCCCCAACTATTTTGCACGCAGCTTAAAGCCATTTTGCGAGCAGCCAATCAGGGGCAGATTCGATTAATGTTCCCCATGGTCAATCAAGTAGAAGATCTTGAAGCCATATTGGCGCTTATCGACCAGTGTAAAGCTGAGCTCATTGAACAAGAAAAGGGCTATGGTTCACTATCGATAGGTATCGTCGTCGAGACCCCCGCAGCGGTATTAAATCTCGATTCGATGTTACCACTGCTGGACTTTATCAGCATAGGGACTAATGACTTAACTCAATATGCAATGGCAGCGGATAGAGGTAACCCCGAGCTGATTAAACGCTACCCGGTACTCTCACCAGCTATCGTCAAGCTCATGAGTCAAACCATTAACCAAGCCAATGTAGCCAAGGTGACAGTCTCATTATGTGGCGAATTAGCCAGTAACCCACGCGCCACCGCCCTGCTGGTAGGCCTTGGCATTGATGAGTTAAGCGTCAACTTAGCCGCGCTATTAGAGATAAAACAAGAGCTCAGCCGCTGGACTTATACCGAGTGTGTCGAACTGGCGCAACAGGCTAGAGTGATTTCGCGCATAGATACACTAAATGAGTTGTTAACACGCTGTCACTCTTGATAATTTTTGAGTATGCTATCGAAAACATATTCACCGTTCAGCTGTGCATCAGCATAGGGGAAAATTAATGGGATTTTTAAGTCGAATTCGGCGTTTAGTGTCTGGCCAGCCGCCTGTCAGTGGTGGCATAGATGTATTCGCCCCCGTTTCGGGTGAAATTGTGGCGATAGAGAAAGTACCCGATGTGGTGTTTGCCGAAAAAATAGTCGGCGATGGCATAGCTATCGCCCCAAAGGGCAAGCAAATATTAGCCCCAATCGATGGAACTATCGGGAAAATATTTGAAACAAATCACGCCTTTAGCATTGAGTCGCCTCATGGCCTAGAGTTATTTGTGCATTTTGGTGTCGGCACAGTTGAATTACGCGGTAATGGGTTTAAGCGCTTAGCCGAAGAAGGCCAGCAAGTGAAGATGGGCGATCCTATATTGGAGTTTGATCTCGATTATCTGAAAACCCATGTAGAAAGTCTGTTGACTCCTGTGGTGTTGGCCAATATGGAAGATATTAAGCGTATTGATAAGCATCAAGGTTCTATCGAGGCAGGTAAAGACATAATCTTTTCAGTGCAGTTGTGAGCATCTCCCTTAACCCTAAAGCCCGCTTTAGGGTTTACCGCTTAACAATTACAGATACCTTTGTTAAAACAGCCCTTTCCTCTTAATATAACCAACATATCATTGCGGCCAAATGATGCAATAATCTTACAGCCTTCACGCAAATCGACTGATTTTATATCATTTATTGTTACCGCCTATCGTAACGCTTGAGCCGAACTACACACAATGACACAATGATGATTCATAGCCCAGTGATAAAGCAACTCAAATAGCAAGGAGACCCATTTTGATCCTTTATGGCATTAAAAATTGCGATACCGTTAAGAAAGCCCGTAAGTGGTTAGAACAACATCAACAAGCAGTTGCTTTTCATGATTTTCGTGAGGATGGTTTAAATCGAGATGATTTAGAAGCTTGGGTCGATGCTCTAAATTGGGAGACGTTATTTAACAAACGTAGCACCAGTTTTAGAAATCTGAGTGATGACGATAAGACCGCCATAGACAAAAACAAAGCGATTGAATTGATGCTCGCACACCCGACTTTGATTAAGCGTCCGGTATTAGTCATTCAAGGTAAGGTATGGGTTGGCTTTAAAGCCGAGCAATACCAGGAGATCTTTAGCTAATGACTCAAGATGTCTTAACGCTGGCACAAGATCTGATTAGCCGTGCGTCTATCACCCCACTCGACGAAGGATGTCAGCAGGTTATGGCGGACCGCCTAGCCGCGAAAGGTTTTAATATTGAGTCAATGGTGTTTGAAGACACCACCAATATGTGGGCCAGACGCGGTAATGATGGCCCATTGTTTTGTTTTGCGGGTCACACTGATGTGGTTCCTGTTGGCGATCTCAATCGCTGGCATACGCCCCCTTTTGACCCTGTGGTGATTGACGGTTATCTGCATGGACGCGGCGCAGCTGACATGAAAGGGTCGCTCGCCGCCATGGTGGTCGCCACCGAACGCTTTGTTGAGCAACACCCCAACCATCATGGCTCAATCGCCTTTTTGATCACCAGTGATGAGGAAGGTCCATTTATTAATGGTACGCCACGCGTGATTGACACACTCGAAGCGCGCAACGAGAAAATCACTTGGTCATTGGTAGGTGAACCCTCATCGACCCATAAGTTAGGTGACATAGTCAAAAATGGTCGCCGTGGTAGCCTCACAGGTAACTTGACGGTCAAAGGGATTCAAGGCCATGTCGCCTACCCTCATCTAGCCGATAACCCGATTCATAAGGCCGCGCCCGCACTGGATGAATTGGCGCGCATGACTTGGGATAAAGGCAATGACTTTTTTCCGCCAACCAGTTTCCAAATCGCCAATATTAATGGCGGCACGGGCGCATCGAATGTGATCCCAGGTACCCTTGAGGTGATGTTTAATTTCCGTTACTCGACCGAGGTGACCGCCGAGATATTGATCCAGCGTGTGCTTAACATACTCGATGCACACGGCTTAGATTATGATATCAGTTGGATCTACAACGGCTTGCCATTTTTAACCGAAGATGGACCACTCCTGCAAGCGACCAAAGAAGCCATTAAAGAGCACACCACTCTCGATACCGATCCGCAAACTTCCGGTGGCACCTCTGATGGCCGTTTTATTGCGCCTACAGGTGCCCAAGTCATTGAAGTCGGCCCGGTAAATGCGACCATCCACAAGGTGAATGAATGCGTTAAAGTCGCCGATATTGAACAGCTGGCCTTGATATACCAGCGCATACTGGAAAAGCTATTGTGCTGAGCACTGGCCACCTTTATGGCCTTGAAAATAATCTGCTTATTGATTATCAAGGCCATAAATTACAAAGTGATACTGCTCATCAATTTGCTTTGATGCAAGCCGCGGCTGCCAAAGACAATATTGCACTGCAAATTGGCTCCGCTTATCGCGATTTTGCACGGCAACTCACCATATGGAACGCCAAAGCTAAGGGACAACGTACGGTACTCGATGCGCAATCACAGCCTATCGATATCGGTCAGCTGAGCGAGGATCAATTAATTGATGCCATCCTACATTGGTCAGCGCTGCCTGGTACATCACGCCACCACTGGGGGACTGATATTGACGTATTTGATGCTCATCAAATAGCGCGTATGCAGTTGCAACTTGTGCCCAGCGAATATCAAGCCCATGGCCCCTGCCATGCGCTGCACACTTGGCTCACCCGTTACAGTGGCGATTTTGGGTTTTATTTCCCCTTTCAAGCGGGCTTAAGCGGCGTCAGCCCTGAGCCATGGCATTTGAGTTATTATCCTAAAGCTAACGATAATCTAGCTGCGTTCGATATTCGCACCTTAGCAGCTATCTTGTCGCAGCAACCTATAGCATTAAAAAGCACGATATTAGCTAGACTCGAACACTTAGTCAGCCACTATGTGTTTCATGTTGCCCCCTCTCCTGTGGGCTAACCTTTATACTTTATATTGAGCCACCATGAACCAACATCCAACACAACACACCCAGCTTATTGACGGTCATACCATGCACTACCTTGATATAGGCCAAGGTCCGGTATTGTTATTTGGTCACAGCTATCTATGTGACAGCACAACATGGCAGGCGCAACTGACCACACTCAGTCAAGATTACCGCTGTATCGTGCCAGATCTGTGGGGACATGGTCAGTCTGATAACCTGCCAGCCTCTTGCCGCTCACTTAAACAGCTCGCCGAGCACCATTTGAGCTTGCTCGACAGACTCAATATCGACACCTTTGCCATTATTGGTCATGGTATTGGTGGCATGTGGGGAGCGGAACTCACCTTACTCGCCCCCGCTCGGGTGAACAGCCTGGTGTTGCTGGGCTGTTTTCTCGGTTTTGAACCCGAAGTAAGCCGCGCTAACTATTACGCCATGCTCGATGAGATAAATCTGGCTAAATCCATCTCTAGTGACAATATCGACCAGCTTGCAACACGTTACTTTAGCGCTGTTGCGCAGCAAGATAATCCGCGGTTAATTGAGGCTTTCAAACAACAGCTAAGCACCATTGCACCTGAGCGTATCGACTCGCTATACCGCTTAGGCCGCATCCTTCATGGTAGGCGCGATATCATGGAAGATATTGAGCAATTAACCTTACCTTGTCTTATCATGACAGGTACTGATGACAGACTGCACCCCATACTCGAAGGTTACCTGATGCACGATGCCATTGATGGCAGCCATTATATTCACCTGCCGCAAGCGGGCCACATGGCCAACCTTGAACAAGCTGAGCTAGTCAATCAACATCTGTTAGCATTTCATACTCAGCACATAAAAGGCTAAGCACTGATATAAAAGTATTTACTGTATTTTGCACTGAATAGACCAGCCAAGCTAATATTCGGTGCTAAGATCCCCAGCGAAAAACCTTTAGAAAGACACGATAGTTATAAAATGAAACTACTTAAACCCCTGTTTGACAACAATCGCCGCTGGGCGGGCCGAATTCTCGAAGAGAATCCTGATTTTTTTCAGCAACTGGCACAACAGCAGAACCCAGAATATCTGTGGATCGGCTGCTCCGACAGTCGAGTCCCCTCTAACCAGATAATCGACTTGATGCCCGGTGAAGTGTTTGTACATCGAAATATCGCCAATATGGTTATCCATACAGATTTAAACTGTTTGTCTGTACTGCAATACGCGGTAGAAGTGCTCAAAGTAAAACACATTATGGTGGTAGGCCACTATGGCTGCGGCGGCATTAAAGCGTCGATGGGCAAACAACGCTTAGGGCTGATCGACAACTGGTTAGGCCACATTCGTGATATTTACCGACTGCACGACAGCGAGCTCGCTCAGCTTGATGAAAAGACCCGCTTCGATCGTTTATGTGAGCTCAATGTCATTGAACAGGTAGGCAATGTGGTCAGCACAAACATAGTGCAAGATGCTTGGGAGAGTGGCCACAATGTGGCTGTACACGGCTGGATTTACGGTGTCGAAAATGGCTTACTGACCGATCTCGATGTCACCGTTGATAGAGATATCTTTAATCGACGTTAAGCTTACGTTTGATGAGCTAGTAAAATAAGTCAGCGCACGATTTACACATAGTGCGCTTTTTATATTCAGCCTTAAAGTTGTGCTAAAAAATAGCTATTTCAGATAAATATTGCTTAATAAACATCGCAGTTCCCCTCCTATCCCAGTTATAATCGAGTATCTTTTTTCGCGCAGTGCGCGCAGCGAACGCTAAGGAAACTTTCAATGCCTGGTTTTGAACTATTTGGTCCTGAAGAGAAGCAAGAAGTTGCAGATGTAATGGAAAACGGATTTACCTTTCGATATAACTTCGATCACATGCGTAATGACCGCTGGAAAACGCGTGAGATGGAAACCTTGCTTTGCGAAAAAATGAATGTAAAACATGCTCACTTAGTCTCAAGCGGTACCGCAGCGCTGCAAACGGCTATGGCCGCAGCGGGAATTGGCGCCGGCGATGAGGTCATTGTACCGCCATTTACCTTTGTGGCATCAGTAGAAGCGGTATTCATGGCAGGGGCCGTGCCGGTTTTTGCTGAAATTGATGAAACGCTCTGCCTATCGCCAGCAGGGATTGAAGCGGTGATTACTCCACGCACCAAGGCAATTAATTTAGTGCATATGTGCGGTTCTATGGCGAAGATGGACGACATTAAAGCCATCTGCGAGAAACACAACTTAGTGATTTTAGAAGATGCTTGCCAAGCCATTGGCGGCAGTTATAAAGGTCAAGCACTAGGCACCATTGGTGATGTTGGTTGTTACTCGTTTGACTCTGTTAAAACCATCACTTGCGGTGAAGGCGGTGCGGTGATCACCAATAATGACACCATTTATAATCATGCTCATATGTTCTCAGATCATGGTCATGATCATGTGGGTAATGATCGCGGTGCCGAAGGCCACCCTATTATGGGGCTAAATTTTCGCATTTCAGAAATGAACTCAGCAATGGGGCTGGCGCAGCTGCGTAAACTTGACAAGATTATTGAGATCCAGCGTAAGCATAAAAAATGGCTAAAAGAGGCCATGGCTGAATTACCAGAAGTCTCATTTCGGGAAATTCCCGACCCCGAAGGCGACTCAGCTGGCTTCTTAACCTTTATGATGCCCACCGAAGCCCGCACGATTGAGATCAATAAAAAGCTAGCAGAAAATGGGGTTGACGGCTGCTTCTACTGGTATGTCAATAACTGGCATTACTTACGTAATTGGAAACATATTCAAGAGCTTAAATCACCAGCGGCCTTGCCTATCACTCTCATAAAAGATAAACCTGATTACACTCAGGTTGCAGTTCCAAAATCTGATGCCATCATGAGTCGTACTATCTCGATGCTGATCAAACTCTCTTGGACAGAGGATGAGATCAAGCAACGCATCGAAAACATTAAGCGTGCTTTTGCTTAAAACACCTATTATGCCCGCCGCGCAGTAACCCTATACCAACTGCGAAGCCAGCTCTTACAGTACTAATCCCAAAGGAGAATGTGGTAATGAGTTTTAAAAATTTTAAGTGTGTTCCTAAGATGATCTTTGGTCGAGGCTCATTCGCTGAGCTTGATAAGGTAGTTGGTGCGGAGCGCCAGCAAGCCGATGACTTTGTCGTGTTTCTGGTCGATGATGTTCATCAACATAAACCCTTAGCGACACGCGTCCCGGCAAAAGCACAAGATTTAACCATTTATGTCAATGTTGATGATGAACCAACAACGGCACAAGTTGACGCATTAACTGAACAAGTTCAAAAGTTTAATACGAAGCTCCCAGTCAGTGTGGTGGGTTTAGGCGGCGGTTCTACCATGGATTTGGCTAAAGCTGTCTCTTTGATGTTAACCAATCCAGGGGGCTCTGCTATGTATCAAGGTTGGGATCTGATTAACCACCCAGCGGTGCATCATGTAGGTATTCCAACCGTATCGGGTACAGGCGCAGAAGCATCGCGTACTGCGGTATTATGTGGGCCGGTGCGAAAATTAGGCTTAAATTCAGACTACACCGTATTTGATCAAATCATCATGGATTCTGAGCTCATCGAAGGCGTACCCACAGAACAGTGGTTTTACACTGGGATGGATTGTTATATCCACTGCATTGAGTCACTACAAGGCACTTACCTCAACGAATTTGCCCGAGCCTTTGCTGAAAAGTCGATGGATCTTTGCCGCGAGGTTTTCTTAGGCGATCACCCAGAAAAAGATGACAAACTTATGATGGCGTCATATATGGGTGGGATGAGTATCGCATATAGCCAAGTCGGCGCATGCCATGCTGTTTCTTATGGTCTAGGCTATGTATTAGGCTACCACCATGGAATAGGTAACTGCTTGGCTTTTGACGTACTTGAAGAGTTTTATCCTGAAGGCGTAGCGGAATTTCGCCATATGATGAAAAAGCACAATATCGTGCTCCCCAAAAATATCTGTAAAGATCTTCCTGATGAAACCATCGCTAAGATGGTCGCTGTTACTAAGAGCATGGCTCCATTATGGGATAATGTTTACGGTAGCGGATGGGAAGAAAAAGTCACCGACGAGATGCTTACTAAGCTGTTCCGTCGTATCTAACCTCCGGCCTCACGAATTAGGCTCTATATGAGCCTTTTATCTTGAGGCCACTTACTTGCAAAAATAGGTACCTATAATGAATGTAACTCTGTTAATCCCTGCGCGCTATGGTTCTAGTCGTTTCCCCGGCAAACCGCTAGCTCCGATTAACGGTAAACCAATGATCCAGCACGTATACGAGCGTGCCGCATTGGCAAAAGGCATCACCGCGATTTATGTGGCCACTGACGATGAACGCATTAAAGCGGCGGTAGAATCCTTTGGTGGTCAAGTTGTTATGACAGATGAGAATGCCGCATCGGGCACTGACCGGATTGAAGATGCCATCACTCAACTGGGGTTAAAAGACGATGACTTAGTGATTAACCTACAAGGTGATCAACCGCTTATCGATCCCATCACCATTGAGCAGATCGTCAGTTTATTTGAGCGCCACCCAGGTGAATTTGATATGGCAACCTTAGGTGTTGAAATCACTAATGAGAGTGAGTTAAACGATCCTATGCACGTTAAAATGGTGTTTGATAACGATTATAATGCCTTGTATTTCTCCCGTGCTCGTATCCCTTTTGGCCGTGATACCAACGACTATCCAGCCTATAAACATTTAGGCATTTACGGTTACACTCGTGCCTTCATCTCGACGTTTGCTAAGCTGCCTTTAGGCCGCCTAGAAAATTTAGAGAAATTAGAACAACTACGTGCCTTAGAATACGGTTATAAAATCAAAGTGGCGATCAGTGCATTTGATTCACCAGAAGTTGACACCCCTGAAGATATTCGCATCTGCGAAGCGCGTTTAGCGGTCGACTAACAACAAGAGGTGGGTCATGTCGAATCTGGAAGTTTGGTTAATCATCATCTTAGTTATCGCTGTAATCGTCAGCAATCTTGCGGTGCTTAAATACAGTGCTAAATTTAAAATGACTCAATTTGGCAAAGATCATGCTCAAAAAACTACATCTGAGAAGCGTAAACAACGGGACGAAGATGACTCATCTCAAACGACAGCACAAAATCAAGATGATCATAGCGACAATGACGTCACACCTAAGCGTTAAAGCCAAGCTCAATCGCTAATCGCAACTATGCTGGTCTACCTTTAGCATTGTGTTACAAAAGGCTTACTCATTGGGTAAGCCTTTTCTCCCATCTCTAGCCTAATAATCGTGCGATCCACAGTTGTGGTTCACCGACTATAAATTGATATTGGCTGCCATCTTTTAAGGTGATTTCGATACCATCAGGTGTAATAGGTAAAATCCCCGCCCCTTTGCCCCAACAGGTATCAACATTAACAATATCAATTAATGGTAATAGATAAGGTCCAATGGTAGCAGACCTATTAAAAGGTTCAAACTGCAGGTAATGCCGTGTTTTGGTCAGTCGACCATCACAGCGAACCACCCCCTTTTGAGCTGCCACTATCGATGACTGAATGTTTGCCTCTGCCATATTAATGATGGATTCCATTATCTCAACATGCTCCTTGATTGCATCGCCTTAGGCGATAAAAAGTCCTTGGTCTCATTATACAAAACATTATTTACGCTGTTAATTAGCAAAACGTATAGATAAAAAAAGCCAACCTAGCAAGGTTGGCTCTTTAATTAATAGCTACAACTTAATGAGGATCTTGCAACTCTTGCGCTAACTGCCGGCTAATTGCTTCTGGCGAGCCGGTATTTTGTGCTAACAATGAATAGGCCACGGGGATCACAAGCAAGGTAAAGATGGTCGCCAGCACAATGCCTGACAACACTACAACCCCAATCACAAAACGTGTTTCAGCGCCTGCCCCTTGCGCCATGACTAAGGGAATAGCCCCTGCCGCAGTGGTGATCCCCGTCATCAAAATGGGGCGTAAACGCTGGCTTGATGCTTGCACAATAGCCTGTTGAAACGCCATACCTTTGTCACGTAGCTGGTTAGTAAATTCAACAATCAAAATACCATTTTTAGCCGCTAAGCCAACTAGCATGATAATGCCAATCTGGCTGTAAATATTGAGACTTTGTCCCGTCAGCCATAACCCTATCAGTGCGCCTAAGGTGGCAAGCGGTACTGTCAGCATGATCACTATCGGATGCACATAGCTTTCAAATTGCGCAGCCAGAACTAAAAAGACAATCCCAAGGGCCAGAAGGAAGACAAAATACATTGAGCTCCCCGACTCTTGATAATCCAACGATTGCCCTTTATAGCTAATGATCGCCTCAGCGGGTAGATAGGTGTAAGCCATCTCGTTAAGGTAATCTAACGCCTCACCTAAACTGTAGCCATCGGCTAAATTCGCCTCAATGGTAATTGAGCGCATACGGTTGTAGCGGTTAAGCTGGCTTGCATCGGCAAACTCCTCCACCGACACTAAGTTGGCTAGCGGGATCAGAGCCTTGGTGCGGTCGGAGCGAACATAGATGTTAGTTAAATCATGAGCGGTGTTTTGATTATCTCGCTCCCCTTCAATGATCACATCATACTCTTCACCGCCCTGCATGAAGGTCGTCACGAGTCTTGAGCCTAACATCGACTCCAATGTTCGACCTATATGTGAAATAGATACCCCTAGGGCTGCGGCGCGATCTTTATCGATGACCACTCGCAGCTGCGGCTTGGTTTCTTGATAGTCGTGATCTAGGCCAATAAGGTTAGGATTATCTTTGGCTTTTTCCAAAATGATGTCTCGCCATTTAGCGATCTCTTCATAGCTAGGACCACCTAAGACAAACTGCACAGGTTTACCCACCCCGCGCCCAAACGCTTGTCGCATAACCGGAAAAGCACGTACCCCGGCAAGATCGGCTAGCCGTGCACGTACATCACCGATGATCTCAAAGGCGCTACGTCGCTGTGACCAATCTTCTAATACGATAATCGCCATTCCGTTAGAGAAATCGGCACTGCGACCGAAACTGCGCGGCGCCCTGATAAGCAAACGCTTAATATCTCCGCTCTCAACCAAAGGCATCAGCCTTGACTCAATCTCATCCATATAGGGGGTGATATATTCAAAGCTAGCACCTTGAGGCCCGTTAACGATTAAGAACATAGAACCACGATCTTCACGAGGAGCAAATTCTTGTGGAACCTGAGTCATTAACCAACCGCTGCTAGCAAGTGCAATAATTACCAGAGACGACACTACAAAAGGATGCTGCATCGCCTTGGTCAGAGTAACTCGATAAAAATGAGTTAAACGTGCCATCCCAGCATCTATTTTTTTGACCAACCAAGAGTCTTGCTCTGCAGGTTTGAGTAACTTAGAGCACATCATCGGACTTAAGGTTAACGCCACAATACTTGAGAACACCACTGCAGAACTCATGGCAACTGCAAACTCTTTAAACAACTTACCTAAATCACCTTCTAGGAAAGTGATTGGCATAAAGACAGCAACTAACACTAGCGTCGTCGCGACTACGGCAAATGCCACCTCCCGTGAGCCTAAATAAGCGGCTTTTAACGGAGAGTCACCTTGTTCAATGCGTCGATGAATATTCTCTAGGACCACGATAGCATCATCAACCACCATACCAATGGCTAAAATCATCGCCAGTAGAGTTAACAAGTTAATGGTGTAACCTAAGGCGTAAAGCACGATAAACGTGGCCATTAGCGATACAGGTACGGTCAAGGCCGGAATTAACATGGCGCGCACACTGCCTAAAAACAGGTAGATCACCACTATGACTAAAAACATGGCAATAAATAAGGTGCGATACACCTCTTCAACCGAGGCTTCGATAAATACCGAGCTGTCGTATGAACGCTTAATTTCCATCCCCGCGGGTAAGGTGGGGTTAATCTTATCGACTAATGCATTAGCCGCTCGCGCCACATCTAAGGTGTTGGCGGTCGATTGTTTAGACACACCAAGACCTATCATCGACTCTTTGTTGCCTCTAAAAGTGATGCGTTCCTCTTCTGATCCCACTTCCACTCGGGCAACATCACCTAACTTAATCAGATAACCATCATCGCCTTCAGCCAAGACTAAATTGGCAAAATCGGTAGCATTTTTAAAGCTGCGCTCCAAACGCACAGTAAAATGACGATCTTGAGATTCGACCGAGCCTGCGGGTAACTCAACGTTTTCTGAGCGTAGCACTCGTTCAATATCCGCCACCGTCAGCTTACGTGCCGCTAAGGCTTGCCGATCGATCCACACCCGCATGGCATACACCTTACCGCCACCGATACGGATATTGGCCACGCCATCAATAACCGAGAATCGATCGACTAGATAACGCCGCGCATAGTCGGTCAGTTGTAGGGTATTCATCTGATCTGAGACCAAGTTAAGCCACATGATCACTTCATCGCCGCCATTGGCTTTTTGCACCTCTGGCGGATCGGCTTCCTCGGGTAGATTATTAAGTAATCCTGAGATGCGGTCTCTCACATCGTTCGCAGCCGCCTCTATGTCTCGACCAACGTCAAACTCTAAGGTCACAGACGAGCGTCCATCCCGGCTCGATGAATTTATGTTGCGGATCCCCTCGACACCACTAATACGATCTTCGACCAACTGGGTGATGCGACTTTCAACCACTGCGGCGCTTGCACCGCGATAGTTAGTTTGGACCGACACGATAGGGGGATCAATATTAGGGTATTCACGCAGCGGCAGTTTCTCAAACGCTACCAAACCGAAGACAATCAACAAGATGCTAATAACGGAAGCAAAGACCGGTCGTTTTACTGACAAATCCGTTAAGATCATACTAAGGGCTCCACCTTAGCCTGCTGAAGAAAACTAAAGTTTTCGCTCATCTGCACTTTAACTGCATCACCGGGACGGACTTTTAAAATGCCGCGGGTCACAACCTGATCACCCACTTTTAAGCCATCAATAACCTCTACCCAGCCACGTTTACGAATACCTATTTTAACTTGGCGTTGCTCTATCACATCGTCCTCATTCACGAGATAGACAAATTGATCGCGTTGGATCGGGATAATCGCCGCTTCGGGTATGATTAACGCTTCGCGGTTTTGCTTGATAAGTTTTACCTTCATCAGCATCCCAGGTAGTAAACGTAAATCTTGATTAGGCAACTCGGCGCGCACGACGACCGCGCGGGTGGTGGGATTGACTCGGCTATCGATGGAGACCACTTTACCGCTAAACATTTCGCCATCATAGGCAACCGCACTGGTTTCCACCGTCTTACCCACTTTAAGTGACTGTAAGAAACGCTCGGGCACCGAAAAATCCAGTTTAATGGTGGAGATATCATCTAGGGTGGTGATCACTGTGCCGGGAGTGACCAAACTGCCTTCACTGACTTGGCGTAAACCCAAGCGACCTGAGAATGGCGCCAGTATGCGTCTATCTTTTAACGCCGATTCCGCTTGCTCTAATTGGGCCTTAGCGGTGTCGATTAAGGTTTGCAGTCGATCCCGCTCAAGTGCGGCAACCGATTGGCTAGTCACCAGTGAGCTAATCCGTGCCAACTCCCTTTTGTGATCGTTCATCTTAACCTGCGCCACTGTAACACTGGCCATCTGCTCTCGGTCTTGCAAACGCACCAATAGACGGCCCTTTTCAACAATGTCACCGTCGTCAAAGTTAATCTCGGTGATCATGTCGGTCACTTTAGGTGTCACGGTTATCGATTCATTTGCTTTGCCTGTGCCTAATGCTTCAACCTCATCTCGGATTGGCTGCATTGCTACCTTGGCAATAACGACATTGGGTATAGGCCTAGCTTTTACTCTGACCTGGTCTGTAGACTGGGTTTGATAATAATAGGCGCCAGCGATTGCCGCTAATATGATTAAGAATATTATAGTTTTTTTCATCAATCTTCCGAATGGCATCATTTTGTTAACGGTAGTTTACCTAGGATTCAATACGCATCAAGGGGTTTTACTTTTGGTTACAAACTTAATACGTAAGATACTCAGATACAGTACGACAAGGCATTACAATGGGATCAATAACACTGGAATGAGCGAGAAAATTAACCCAATAATCAATTAGTAGACATAAAAAAAGAGGCAATATTAGCCTCTTTTTTATCATTGTGCAGTGCAAGATTAACGCACTTTACGGTCTTCTCGCATTAACTCTGCTAAGGTCTCGTAAACGGTTTCAATCACATCATTACTCAATGGTTCATCATTCATGTCATTAAGGTAAATACGGGTGTTAGCATTATCACTATCTTGTTCGATACGAAGACGATAGCCACCTTGTTCTAACGGCAGTTTATTATCGTTCCATAACGAACTCCAGAAACCAGAGTCATCATTAATACTAATAAAATAGAGCCCTTTATTACTGTCCATATCGACAATTTCAAACCCCATTTCTGGTAAGACAATGCGTAAGCGCTCCCATGTACGAGTGTAAGGTGCTTGAGCTAACCAATAAGCCACCGCAGGCTCAGTGACTGCGGAAGGCTCAGCCTTCACTAAACTCACATCAATACCTAGGCTCTGTTTCAGGCGTTTAGCCTTGATCAATTGCTCGCGCTTTATGCTCATGTAAGCGATAGTATTATTGAGCATATCGACCGTATAACGGCGCTTATCTTCACCCGTAAGGATAACATCTTGAGTTTGACCATCAAAACGCTCTTCATGATCAATAAGTTCGATAGCTAAATTACCGCTACGGCCATGGGGACGCACATTAACCGTAAAGCGATAACGTTGGCGAACTAAATAAACATCGTCATCGCCCCATAAATTAGAGTCGATTAACTCTTGGTGTTCAATCCAATCCGTTTCGATAATTCCGGCATCATCATCTTCTTTAACCATCTCAATCGATTGGCTATTAAGATATGCTTTAAGAATATCCAGCATTTCGGTTCGTAAGTCGATATCGTTATCTATCGATTCAACCACGATTTTAATGCTATCACTCGACTCCTCAACATGAGTACCTTCGGCCATGGGCAACACTTGTAATGGCGGGCGAATATCCAGTTTTTTGCCCACTAGGCTAGTGTCGACTTTATTGCCGACTGCTGGGATCTCATATTCATTACTGTATTTAGGTTGATTAAGCCCTTCGGGTATCACCAATTTAGGCTGAGACTCCAATAACACATACTCATCGCTACCATTAGCCTGACGTCTATCAATAGGTGAACTACACGCTGTAACAGCTGCGATCAGTAAAATTGGGGTGACTTGCTTTAGCATCTATTATTGAACCTCTATTCGGGCATTTTTCATCGCTTCTAGCAACAGACCATGAAACTGGGGAGAAAGTTCCGTTAAGGGTAAACGAATATCACCGTGGCTTATCAAGCCCATACGGTGCGCAGCCCATTTAACAGGAATTGGATTAGCCTCCAAGAACAGTGAACTAAACAAAGGTTTAATTTGCTCTTCTATTGCAATAGCCGTGGCCATATCTCCACTAAGGGCGGCGGCGCACATCACTTTAAACTGTTTAGGGACAATGTTATTAGTAACAGATATAACACCATCACCACCTAAGGCGAGGAACTCACGAGCCGTAGGATCATCACCACTATAGAGTTTAAAATCGTTACCACATAACTGCCGTAATCTGGCCACGCGGCTGAGATCGCCGGTTGCTTCTTTAACACCGATGATATTAGGCACGGATACGAGTTCGGCCACTGTTTCGGGTAACATATCAACCGAAGTACGGCCTGGTACGTTATATAAAATTTGTGGGATGTCGGTGGACGCTGCAACCGCACGGTAGTGGGCTATCAGGCCTTTGGGGGTGGGCTTATTATAATAGGGCGTAACACCAAGCATCGCGGCTACGCCACTGTTTGCCTGTGCCTTGGTCAGTTCTATTGCTTCGGCCGTGGCATTAGCACCATTGCCACCGATGATCGGCAGTCGTCCAGCTGCAAACTTAACCACGTGCTTGACCACTTCAATGTGTTCAGTCATGGGTAAAGTAGCTGATTCGCCAGTGGTGCCAACCGCAACAATAGCGTCAGTCCCCTGCTCTATATGGTATTCGACCAGTTTTTCTAGACTTGCATAATCGACTGAGCCATCACTATTCATTGGTGTGATTAAGGCTACAATGCTTCCGTTTATCATGTGACTTCCCCAAGGATTCAGGATTGGCTATGGTACTGATGCTAAGCGGTAAAAACAAGCATAACTCTCACTACAACGTCAGAATTTCACCATAACATTACCCAAGGTATTTGTTTGAACGTTTGTTAAGACGGGGATCGCAAAACCACTAACATGTGTTAGCATGTCGTGCTGCAAAAAACGTTATCGTTAAGTAGCGTTTATTTGTACTATTTTCACAGTAATACGGGGGAATTTCATGTCTAATCATCTGGTCGTCACCGCGCTGGGAGCGGATCGTCCCGGTATCGTCAGTAAATTTGCACGCCTTGCAAGTGAATGTGACTGCGATATTGTCGATAGTAGAATGGCCATTTTCGGCAATGAGTTTACCTTGATCATGATGATTTCTGGCTCTTGGCCTGCCATCACGAAGATGGAAGCAAACTTGCCAGCATTGAGTGTTGAACTCGGCCTGTTAAGTGTGATGAAACGGACCTCAAAACATACGCCACGCAATTATGTCTCTCGCCTGCAAGTCTCTTTTAATGGTCAAGATCAGCGTGGCACCATGAAACGCTTAACCCAATTCTTGGCTGATCGGTCATTGGATCTGGCAGCCGTGCGCTCTCACGCTGAAGAAACCGTTGACGGTGAACCCATACAAAATGTGTTTTTAACCATTAATGTGCCAGAGAAAGTGGATATCGAACAACTCGAACAAAATATCATCGAACTGGCCGACGAATTAAACCTAAGCTGCAATATTGAACGTATGCAGGGGATCGACAGCAATCAAAAGGAACGCGAATGAAAACCTTAGCCCAAGGGGATGTAGCCCCATCCTTTACCTTAAAAAATCAAAACGATGAAGCCATTTCACTTGAAGCGGCATTAAAAAACGGTCCCGTGCTGGTGTATTTTTATCCTAAGGCGCTGACCCCTGGCTGTACTGTACAGGCGTGTGGCTTAAGAGACAGTAAACCTCAGCTTGACGCCAATCAGGTCACTGTACTGGGTATCAGCCCGGACCCTGTGGCCAAGCTGGCACGTTTTGCCGATAAACATCAACTTAACTTCTCTTTATTAAGTGACGAAGACCATGCCATTGCCGATGCATTCGGGGTGTGGGGCGAGAAGAAGTTTATGGGCAAAGTGTATGACGGCATACACCGCCTCAGCTTTCTTGTTGGCCAAGATGGAAAAATCCAGCATGTATTCGATAAATTTAAAACCAAAGACCATCATGAAGTTGTAATGAAAGTTATTGATAGCCAGTAGCCAATAAGTTAAAGCGACAAAAAAAGCCAGCAAAGATGCTGGCTTTTTAATATCAAAATAATGGTTAGCTGTTTAGTTGATGGTGTGACTTGCCATTACATTAAACACGCTATTGTACCTCACCAGCCTTTTACCACCCCGAAATTATTGATGCATTGTACAGTGAATAGGCTTAGGCCGACGGCGATGCTGATGGCTGTTTATCTGGGTTATCATTCTCTGCTTTAGCCACAGTCGCCGTAGCCGAATTCACTTGAGGCCAGGCATTGAGCACCGCTTTCACTAAAGACGCCAACGGGATCGCAAAGAATACTCCCCAAACACCCCACATGCCGCCAAACACCAATACCGCTGCGATAATAAATACCGGGTGCAGGTCAACCGCATCCGAAAACAACACCGGCACTAACACATTGCCATCGAGTGCTTGAATGATGCCATAACCTAACATTAAATAACCAAACTCAGGGCTTACACCCCACTGAAAGAAGGCCACCAAGGCAATGGGCAGCGTCACCAGCGTGGCACCGACATAGGGGATCAAAACCGACAAGCCGGTAAGCACGCCAAGTAATGCCGCATAACGTAGATCCATAATGGCAAAAAATAGATAACTGACCACGCCAATAATGAAAATTTCGATGACTTTACCACGTATATAATTAAAGATTTGCTGATTCATCTCTAACCACACTTTACGCGCTAAATCGCGATTGGATGGGATAAAACGTTTGCTGCCACGGATCAGCAACTCTTTATCCTTCAGGAAAAAGAACACCAGCAAAGGTACTAAGATGGTGTAAACCATTAACACCAATAATGACGCCGAGTAACCAATAAGCTGTTTGCCTAAATCCAGTAAGTGCTGTGTATCGAGCAGTTTTTTAAGCTCGCCAACGGTTGTATCTAACTGTTCAGTACTTAAAAATTGCGGGTATTGTTCAACATACCCTTTAATCGTAATAAGCCCTTTATCGAGCATGGAGGGTAAATCCGTGACTAAGCCCAGCCCCTGCTTCCAAATGCTGGGCACTAAACCAAACATCAGCAATATCATCATGCCAATAAACAGCACTAAGACTAATGAGGCACCAGTGGTGCGGTTGATCCCAAGGCGCCCCATTTGCGCGACGGGCCACTCCAACAAAAAGGCTAACACTAAGGCAACCAGCAGTGGCGCTAATAACCCACCTGCAAAATAGAGTGCCAACGCAATACCCACAATGATGAATACCAGCGTTACCGCTTGGGGATCGCTAAATCGGTCTTTATACCAATTGCTTAATAAGGATAACATTCACACTTCCTACTCAGTAACACATTACAATTACGACCGGACCGTTTTAACCACGGCGAGCACTAATACTTGGTCATTATTTTGTTGTTCGGTGTACAGATAACCTTGTCGCGTTAAAAAACGCGGCGCATCTTGACGTGTGCCTTTATCGGCAAGACTCACCACTAGTTGCTCACCATCGCTCATCTGTTTAAGCGCCAGCTTAAGCTTAACTAAGGCTAAGGGACATCGATAAGAGGTCAAATCAATAAAAGTCATAATCAACTTGCTAAATACAAACTCAGGCTATTATCCTAAGTCTCTGACTAAACCACAAGTTATCAATGTAAGTCGCAGTAAACTTTGCCAATATCTCATGATAAGCACAATGAGATACTCGACATAAATGAACTAATGGTGTTCTATTCACTCTGATAATCAATATGATAAACAGATAACCCGCTAAGGATAAGTTTGAGTAAAATTAACACAGCCAAGTCCCTCCTTGCGGGGGCGATGTCACTGGCCTTGTTTGCCGTAGCCCCTATAGGGTTTGCTAATAATGACCTACCGGATCTGGGGACGGCCGCGGTAAACACCTTCAGTCTAGAAAAAGAAAATACCTACGGCGATGCTTATATGCGCGTCATTCGCTCGTCAGCGCCAGTGCTAAACGATCCTGTATTAAATCAATATATGACAGAGTTAGGCAATAAACTGGTGGCTCACGCTAGTGGGGTCAAAACCCCCTTTTACTTTTTTTTACTGCGCAATGATGAGATCAACGCATTTGCGTTTTTCGGCGGCCATGTCGGCGTTCATACAGGCCTGTTTTTAAACGCTGATAATGAAAGCCAGTTAGCATCGGTTATCGGCCATGAAATTACCCATGTCACTCAACGTCATTTAGCCCGCTCGATAGAGGCCAGAGATAAGAGTTCAACGGCCACTATGGTGGGCCTGCTTGGGGCCATTTTGTTGACTATTGCGGCGCCGCAGGCCGGAATGGCGGCGATGGCTACCACCCAAGCTTTGGCAACCCAATCCCAAATTAACTACACCCGCCTGCACGAGAAGGAAGCCGACCGTATTGGGATGCAAATCCTCGTCGATGCTGGGTTTGACCCTAATGGCGCCGCGGATTTTTTTGCTAAGCTGGCCACTCGCTACCGTTTTACCACTAAACCACCACAGATGTTATTGACTCACCCGCTGCCTGAATCGCGGATCAGTGAAGCGCGCAACCGCGCCGCGCAGTATCCCCATCGATATATCGCCGATAATCTCGATTTTCAGTTAGCCAAAGCCCGTATTCAGGTGCGCTTTTCAAGTTATAGCGAAGAGGCCGCATTAAGCCTATTTCAAAATCAGTTAAAAAAAGGCCAATATGAATATAAACAAGCGGCTGAGTACGGATTAGCGTTAGCGCTGCTGCGCTCAGAGCAAGCACAACAGGCCGAAAAGATCATCGATGAGCTCCTGACTCACGCGCCCAATAACGTGTTTTACTTAGATACCAAAACCGACTTACTGCTGGAACGTAAACAGCATGATCAGGCGATTGCCATGTTGGAAAAGCAGCGACAATTGAAACCCACTTCTCAAGTGATAAATATCAATTTGGCTAATGCTTATATTGAACACAAGCAGCCCCTTAAGGCGATCCCTATCTTAGAGGAGATAATTTTCCTCGATAAACAAAATCAACTGCCACTGCAGTTGCTTAGTGAAGCCTATAAAGCTGCGGGTAACAAATCGATGGAGCATTATATTAAAGCTGAAGCCATGGCCTTGGCGGCAAATTACGACGGCGCCATTGATCAACTTAATTTTGCCTATCGATTATCCGAGCAAGATCCATTGCAGTTGGCGCGTATCGAAGCCCGTATTCGCCAATTTAAACTATCGAAGAAAGCTATTGAGCAATTGTAACAACGGGCGGTGAGCGAACTCTTTGTGACTCCGCTCACCTTTTACAGTAGAATATCAGCAACTTTTGACAATCAGCAGATAACCTATGACGCAAGTTAGTATTATTCATAACCCTCGCTGTTCAAAAAGCCGTCAAACTTTGGCGCTACTTGAAGAAAATGGCTGTGATATTCAAATCATAGAGTACCTCAAGACTCCACTCACTAAGGTTGAGATCCGCGGCATTCTGACTAAATTAGCCCTCCCCCCTCGCCAATTAATGCGTACTAAAGAAGATGAATATAAGGCGTTAGGTCTCGCCGATATTGACGATGACGAACTGCTTATCCAAGCCATGGTCGATACGCCCAAACTTATCGAACGCCCCATAGTGTTAGCCAATAACCGTGCGGCGATCGGGCGCCCCCCAGAAAACGTGTTAAGTATTTTATAAGGCGTCTCATGAGCTCAAATAAGTTATTTCAAATCAGTCGAGCCTGCTACCTAGCATTACTGTTATTGATGACCGCATGGTTTGGTAATCAAGGGCTAAGTGGCGAATATTCGCTTATTTTTAGCCTGTTATGGATTTTGCCCCTGCTGGCACCATTAAAAGGGATCTTAAGCGGCGATCCCTACACATACGCTTGGGGCAGTTTTATTATCTGTCTCTATATGCTGCATGGATTAACCTTACTGTATGTAACCGACACGGCCTTTGTGTTTGCCGCGATTGAAGTGCTGCTACTGGCGATACTACTGGTAACATTGCCATTTTATGCGCGTATACGAGGCCGTGAACTGGGATTAGGATTAAAAAAGAAAAACAAGCAGTGATTGAATATCTTAACTGACTCATCAGCAACCTGTATCACTAAAAATAACCCTATGATTACCCCATAGGGCTATTTTTTATGCGAACTAATGAGTAATAAACAATGCCATTACAATTAAATAAGCGTCCTATTCGCTGATAAGCCCATAATTGATGCAGCAATACATGCTTAGATTAGAGGCTTATGTCAGGCTTTAAACAGCTACCTAATAATTTACTTCACTTACCTATTACGACTATCAGTATCACTATCAGCGGGCTTAGACTTAGCTTCTGTGACCTTTTTCCCTTTAAACTCATCGGCCACATTAGCATCACTTAGGGCCTCGACAGATAACAAGCTTATCAACTCAATGCCAACAGGTAAGTCGGTGATCGCCTCGGTAATAAGCTTCACTTTACCCTCTTGCAGATAGATAAGCGGCAATGCCAGGTCTGCGTAACGACGTTTAAAATCGGCAAAGGTGAAGTTATCGGTAATGCTGGTTACCTTGATCATGCCGCCTTTTGCCATGGTTGTGGCTAAACGTGTATAGGATACCGACTCACCAAATAAACATAAGCGCTGCCGATAAGATTCTGACAGCTTATGCCGGGCACTATTGCCTTCATTATTATTTAATCCGAACACTTTATCTTTACCCAGTACATCTTGGTAATGAAAGGTCACTAATGGATTTAACTGCCGATAAGGTGATAGCACTAATAAGCGACCCACACCGCTCATATCAATTGCATTTTCAGCATGCTCAGACGCGGGATTACCAAAATAAACCGGAATATTATCCATACGCGATAATCGAATGTTATCCCAGTTATTATCGGCCAGGATCACTGGCACATTCTTACTCAACAAGACTTTTGCAAGGGCTCTAGCAAACTTTGAGGCACCAAAAATAAGTAAACCTTGTGACGAGCCTGATTTCACCCCTAAAAAACGCGCCCAACGGCTGGCCGTGAGACTTTGGGCCACCACTGTGCCAATAATAATAAGAAACACCAGCGGCACTATCTGTTCGGCGCCGGGTAAGCCTTGGTTTTCCAGTTTAATGGCAAACAAGGATGATACCGCAGCGGCAACAATACCGCGTGGCGCCACCCAACTTAAAAACCATTTATCAGCTCTAGCTAAAGAACTGCCAATGCCACAACACCAAACGCTAACGGGCCGCGCGATAAACATTACCACACACAATAATGCGATTCCTTGCCAGCCCAAATTCAGCAGTGCTTGCGAGTCTAGGCGCGCCGCCAGTAAGATAAACAGGCCCGAAATAAATAACACTGTGAGGGTTTCTTTAAATTCAATAATATCGTCAATATCGACGCCGCGCATATTAGCCAGCCAAATCCCCATCACAGTAACAGTCAGCAGGCCCGACTCCTCCTGTAACAGATTGGATAACACAAACACACCCAGCATAATCGTTAACACGGCAGTATTTTTCAGATAATGTGGCACAAGGGCACGCCGTATCACAATACCAATAGCGTAGCCTGTACACGCTCCCAAGCCGATACCAATACCTAACATATAGACTAAAGAGTGAAGCACATGGGTAGTCGGCTCGGCTGCTACTGCAATGTATTCAAACACCAACACCGCCAGTAAAGCCCCGATGGGATCGATGACTATGCCTTCCCAACGTAAGATACTGGCTAATTGCGCTTTAGGCTTGATACTGCGGAGCATGGGCACAATTACAGTTGGGCCCGTTACGACCACTAAGGCGCCAAATAACATCGACAACTCCCAGCTGAATCCCATGATGAAATGGGTCGCACAACCTATGATGGCCCAAGTGATCAAAGTGCCAATGCTGACAAGATTGGTTACCATGCGGCCATGTTCACGGATCTCGGAAAAGTTAAGAGTGAGCGCCCCTTCAAATAAAATAACCGCCACCCCAAGGGAGATGATAGGAAACAACAGATCGCCAAAAACCACATCGGGATCGAGAATACCAAAGGCCGGCCCCACCAGAAGACCACACAGCAATAGCGGTAAAATAGCAGGTAAACGAAGTTTCCAGCCTAACCATTGGCAAAGGATGGATAACGCACCGACCAGTCCCAGCATGGCAGTGATCTGCTCAACCATTGATATGTCCTTTGATATAAACAAAAATTACACTCTATAGCATGCGTGACACATGCATACTTGTCGATTTTTTAATACCGTCCTTTTTTCAGCGCATAGCCACAACAAGTATTATCATCTCTCATCATGACAATAACAGAACCGATATTAGTTGGTATGCAATAGAAAAACCATAAGAAGAATACCCGTGCAGTCAGCTCGGCAGAAGTGCGATTAGCAGGAATGGATATTAAAAAAAGACATTAAAAAAGCCCTAGCATGGCTGCTAGGGCTTGTTTAATTTGGCGGAGCGGACGGGACTCGAACCCGCGACCCCCGGCGTGACAGGCCGGTATTCTAACCAACTGAACTACCGCTCCAAAAGGTCATGTAATGTTAAACTTACTAATACTACATTTAAAATTAGGCACTTGATTGGCGGAGCGGACGGGACTCGAACCCGCGACCCCCGGCGTGACAGGCCGGTATTCTAACCAACTGAACTACCGCTCCACATCAAGTTGCGATGCATATTACTGAGGCGATAAACCCCCGTCAATCATTTTTTAAAAAAAGCGATTTGATTAGTTAAAAATTCATCAACTTAAGCTAAAGCGATTACTTTCTGTCTTATTCCTAGGCAGATCTTCTGGCATAGAGAGGTCTATCTCATCTAACGTTGGGCCTACCTCTTGACTGCGTTGTTGATCTAACCGCGCTGCGGCCACAGCCATTGCACGATGTAGATTTTGTCGTTTACGCCAAACCACTAAAGCGATAAGGCCAACTACCAATAAGGTGCCGTTAATGGTCATTATCCAAAATAAAGCAGCATCTTTAGCTTTTGCTTCAGCTATTGCGGCTTTTTTGGCGGCAATAACCACTAACTCTTCTGGCGTTGGCGGCGGCGCTGGCGGCGGCACTAAATTAAAAAATTGCTCTGGCAGTTTAAGCACCACTTCACGCCCATTTTGCGTAGTGGAAACTACCGAGCCCGTAATTCGATAACTGCCAAACTCGGTGATTGTAGGTAGTTGCAGCTCAAAGGGGGTTACTGTGATGCTGGGCAACGGCAAATTTATCCGCAGCCCAGCCGGGCCAACAAGTTCAAACTCGAAATGGGTGTTCTCTAACGCTAATTGGCTATCATCGACCGACAGTTGTAACTGCCAACGGCCATTTAAATGATCATC
Organism: Shewanella sp. 492; assembly: GCF_059338445.1. Classification (NCBI taxonomy): domain Bacteria; kingdom Pseudomonadati; phylum Pseudomonadota; class Gammaproteobacteria; order Alteromonadales; family Shewanellaceae; genus Shewanella; species Shewanella sp. 492. The sequence continues at coordinate 1,925,993 of NZ_CM181702.1, read as the reverse complement.
GGGCTCAATGATCTGCAAGGTCACTGGCATCGGTGATAACATAAAGTCGCGACGAAACTCGCGGCTAAAAATAGTGTTTTCTGCCGTCACTTGAAAACTGTAATGGCCCCAGGGGTAAGTTAGATTGATCTCGCTGGTAAACACCCCATCATCGGGTTGCTCATCAAATTGCTCGCCATTATCTTTATAGCTGCCCACTATTAAGGTGCCTTCAGCAAAATTAGCATCGCCTGGGCGATGTTCACTGACAAAACGTACCGTCCAATTGACGAGATAATCAAGCCCAGGCATGCGTAAGCGCTGCTCATCGCCCATCAATTTGGCGACCACTTTAAGGCGCTCTCCTTGATAAACCGGCTGTGGTAATGGCTGAACATCGATATTCAGCTTGGAGACTTGCTCAACCATTGAGCCCTTTGCCACCTGCCCTAACAGTTGCCATGGGCCGGGCATGGGATCTTTGATGGTGATGATGTCGCCACTTAACCCATCGGCCCATTTAACAGACTCAGGATGACGCGATTGATACCATTTCGAGCCATCGGGTAGCACCACAATCACAGGCGAACTGCCGTAATCCCGTTGAATAAACAAGGTTACCTCATCGACCATATGATCAATTCGAAAGCGATTTTTTAATGCTTTGGCATAAGTTGCATCGACCACTTGTGCGCTTACATTGACACTCGCTAAACCTAGCATCAATATCACACTGATGGATGTTAACCATTTTTTCATAAAGTGACGCTTATCCTCGCCAAATACATTGCCCTGACTTCGCAACTAAATCTAACCTTTGTTCATGCATAGTTAGTTCATCGGCCGCAGCAGCGATCACTTTAAGTTTTGTACGATTAGGTGCTAAACGCTGAATACCACCGCCCTCTTGACCAGGCTTTTCATTGGACAATTCAAATTTAGTTTGCCCCCCTGTCATGATGAGGTAGACATCGGCCAAAATTTCAGCATCGAGTAATGCGCCATGGAGATCGCGGCGTGAGTTATCTATGCCGTAGCGTTTACATAACGCATCTAGGTTATTTTTTTGCCCAGGGTGTAAAAATTTAGCCAGTTCAAGGGAGTCGAGGATCTGACAAATATCACTGGTCTTGGGCCCCTTTGGCTGTAATAGCGAAAACTCATGATCCATAAAGCTAACGTCGAAGTTTGCGTTATGTGCCACAATTTCAGCGCCAGCAATAAAGTCGATAAAGGACTGCGATATTTGTGCAAATACGGGTTTGTTGGCGACAAATTCATTGGTGATGCCGTGAACGGCTATCGCCTCTTCATCGATCGCCTGCATAGGATTGATATATTCATGATAGTGGCGACCAGTGAGCTTGCGGTTAATCACCTCAACACAACCAATTTCAATAATACGATGGCCAAAATAAATGGCCCCAGCACCTTGGTTCATACCGGTAGTTTCGGTATCGAGAATAACTTGGCGCTTTGCGCTAGAGATAAGATTCATGTTTACGACCGCTTTTATCTAAAAATTTTGGGTATACTGCCCAGATTATTCGCTATGGTAGCAACTTGATGACTGGACTGAAACAACTGTTAATCTTCACCGATGGATCTTGCTTAGGAAATCCCGGCCCTGGTGGTTATGGCGTGGTGATGAAATATAAGGCACAGGTGAAAGAACTCGCCGAGGGTTTTGCCCTCACCACCAATAATCGTATGGAGCTGCTAGCGCCGATCATCGCCCTAGAAGCACTACATGAGCCATGCAATATTATCTTAACCAGTGACAGCCAGTATATGCGCCAAGGGATCACCCAATGGATCCACGGCTGGAAAAAACGCGGTTGGCTCACAGCCAGTAAACAACCGGTAAAGAATATCGATTTGTGGCAACGCCTCGACACGGCCACTCAATCTCACCAGATTGAGTGGCGTTGGGTAAAGGGCCACACTGGCCACCGAGAAAATGAGCGCTGCGACACATTGGCGCGTCAAGCAGCCGAAGCCAAACCCACACAAGTCGATAAAGGTTATATCGACAGCACCGAGTGATCGGCAACCGTTATCAGGGAGCGATATTTAAGAATCGCTGGCTAAAATGATCAAAGGCATCACAAAGGGCACTGGGGTTACGGCTCTTGTGACGAATACGGTAAAACTGCCGTGCTAGGCTTAAGCCGTTAACTTCAATCACTGCCAGCTCTTTACGATTTAACTCTTTCTCTAGCGTCAGCTCAGACAATACCGCAAGGCCTGCACCTTGCCTAACCGCTTGCTTAATCGCATCTGGAGTAGAAAAACTGAATTTTTCAATCGGCTGCAGATCGAGCATATTCGCCGCATTAATAAAATAATCGCGGGTGCCCGAGCCTGACTCACGCATCACCCAATGCTGGCCTCGCAGCTGCGAGGGATCTACCTGCAACCCTGCCAGAGGATGCCCTGGATGACAAAATACCAAGAGTTTATCTTTATGCCACGCCTCAACCTTAATACGACTGTCTAAACATTGCCCCTCGATAAAACCAACTTCAGCGCTGAACTCCAATACTGCTTTAATCACCGTTTGGGTATTGGTGATATTGAGATCCACCATAGATGAGGTAAATTGCTGACAAAAAGCAACCGCACTTTTCGCCAAGAGATAATTACCAATGGTGGAGCTGGCAGCCACATTTAAGGTACCGCTTAAAGAGGCTTCGGGTGATGAAAACAGTTGTTCAATTTGTTCTACTTTTTGTAGGGCTTCAGTCGCTAACGGCAACAACAAACTGCCTTGTGCATTAAGGCGTAACCGATTTCCTACCCGTTCAAACAGACGTGTATCGAGCTGTTTTTCCAACTCAGCTAGTGCCATTGAGGTCGCAGGAGCCGATAAATTAACGAGCTCAGCCGCTCTAGCGACTTGACCACTGCGTGCAACTGCCTCAAAAATCATCAGTTGCTTTAGGGTGATTCTCATTTATTCACTCTTTATTATTGCCATCAAGCCGCAACGGGCTATTACGACCAGCGGTGGGCGCCGCCGACCAATTGGGTTGCCGCACCCGCTGGCGGTCGACGATTGGGGTTAATGGGGTTTCTAGTTTACGTGCCACTAAAATATATACGGCTCCGCTGCCTGGCAGCCAGGCTTGCAGAGCATGCTGCCAAATACTTTCATCTTTGATATCTGTCATCAAGTGGTGATAGGCAAGTCGCTCATCGCCGACCACTTGGTAACCGAGTAGTCCAAGCCAGTCTTTGACCCGCGCAGGGGTAAAAAATCGACCACACCAAGGGAGACGCTCTTGATATCGGGGCAGTATTTTACCCAAAATGGCTGGACTTAACGGATTAAAGCCAACAATAAACAGGTAGCCACCTGAAATTAACACCCTATCGGTTTCGCGAAGCACACTATAGGGGTTGGTTTCAAAATCGAGTAAAAAGCTGCATATCGCCGCATCAATGACCCCATTTTGGATTGGCAGCTCACTGTAATGACCAGCAAGCGACGCTTCGCCCTCTGGTGCCATAGCAAATGTCCTGCCAATTGGTAAATTGGGTTTATCTAATGCGGCGCTGAGAGGGCCAAGATTGAGCAAGTGGTAACCAAAGACTTTAGGCCACCATGGCGCCAGCTTATCTTCAATAGCTTCTTGCAGCCATTGACCATTAGGCAGATCTTGCCATCGCTGTGGTTTGCAGGCCGTTATGAACACAATAGGCTCCCGTTTTGCTACAAGTGATATCAATAGAATGAGTTTTTGACGATTTGATTCAATGCTATTTTTATAAAATCAATATCTTGTATTAAATCGTTAAAGGGCTATACACGCAATAGCTTTGCTTATTAAACTACTTCATTAAGCTGACACATTTTTGAGGCAAACATCATTATGATTTCTGTTATTCCCATTTTAGCCTTTAACGACAACTATATTTGGTTAATCAAATCTCCAGACTCACGCAATTGCTATGTGGTAGACCCAGGTGATGCGCAGCCTGTTATCACTTACTTAGCCGAGAACCAACTTGAGTTAACGGGTATTTTAATCACGCATCATCACCATGATCACACTGGTGGTATTACTCAGTTGCAGCAACACTTTAACCAGATGCTGAAGGTTTATGGCCCCGCAAGCGAAAACATCGAGGGTATTACAGACAAGCTCACTCAAGCCACTAGTGCTATCACCTTAGAGGGCATCGATACCCCAGTGGCGATTTTTCACCTACCGGGCCACACTTTAGGGCATATTGCCTACCATATAGGCTCGCACCTGTTCTGCGGCGACACCCTGTTTAGTGGTGGTTGTGGCAGGTTATTTGAAGGCACACCTGAGCAGATGCTGAGCTCGTTGACCTTACTCAGTGAGCTCGACGATGACACGTTAGTTTATCCGGCCCATGAGTATACATTGGCCAACTTACGCTTTGCTTTGGCGGTCGACCCTAGTAATTGTGCACTAAAGACCTACATGGAGCAGGCGCAGCAATATCGAGCAGTTAATCGCCCGACACTGCCCACCACTATCGGCCATGAGAACGCAATTAATCCCTTTTTACGGGCTGATGCTCCTAAGATACAACAATCTCTAACCGCACAATTTCAACAACCTATCCCTGATAAAACCACCAGTTTCACGCTTCTTAGGCAATGGAAAGACAATTTCTAGGAAATCATTTACAATAGCGCGCTAATTTAGTCCCCTTTCTCATCCGAGGTACGATACTGGGACATATCTGTAAGGAATAATGTTTAATGCGCTTACCACTTGTCCTGATGGCGGCAGGGTTTTCCCTGCTTGCTGGTTGTCAGCACTTAACCGTACAACCCGTAACACCGCTACCATCACAGGTCGAAACGCCTGTCACCCCAGAGGTCAAACCCACTGAGCAGCAACCTGAGCCGGTGGTGATAACCGATGTATGGCAACGCATCCGCTTAGGGCTCAGCATGCCTGTGCCCGACCAAAAACTGGTTAAGCAATATCGTGATTGGTATATCAAGCATCCACAACACCTAGCTCGCGTCTCTGAGCGTGCTGAACCCTTTATGTACTTGATTGTTGAGGAAATTGAAAAGCGTAATTTACCTATAGAGCTGGCCTTATTACCGATAGTTGAAAGCGCGTTTGACCCCTTTGCCTACTCCCATGGGGCTGCATCTGGCCTATGGCAATTCACCTCGCCAATGGCGAAGTACTTTGGCTTAGAGATGAACTGGTGGTATGACGGTCGTCGTGATGTGCCAGCTGCCACCACTGCGGCACTCGATATGATGGAATACCTGTACCAAAAGACCCATCAAAATTGGTTATACGCCATTGCGGCCTATAACACGGGTGAAGGCCGAGTACTCAATGCCATCAAGCGCAACCAACGTAAAGGGATATCGAGTGACTTCTGGTCTCTGGATTTACCACGTGAAACCGAGCGTTATGTACCACAGCTAATTGCCCTTGCCGATGTCATTAACAATGCAGAAGCGTACGGTATTGAACTGCATCCGATCCCGAATCAACCACAACTTAAAGTGGTCGATATAGGCAGTCAAATCGACTTGGCACTCGCGGCTAAAATGGCCGATATGACCCTTAATCAACTGCACTCGCTTAACCCGGGTTTCAATCAATGGGCCACCGCGCCGCAAGGTCCACACAAATTAGTGTTACCCATTGATAAAGCTGAAGCATTTGAAATGGTGCTTGGCCAAAGCGCTGCCGCTGATCGCCTAACGTGGAAACGTTATAAGATCAAATCAGGCGACAGCCTAGGTACCATCGCTGAGCGCTTTAATACGACTTCAGCAGCACTGCGCGCCGTTAATGACATGCAAAGCAATACGATTATCGCTGGCAAGCACTTGCTGATCCCGGTTGCGGCGAAAGATCCTTCGCAATATCTATTATCGGCAGATCAACGCCTGCAACAACAGCAATCTCGCAGCGGTAAAGGGGTCAAACTTAATTACACCGTCAAACCCGGCGACTCTTTTTGGAAAATAGCCAAAGACCATAAGGTTAATGTATCGAGCCTTGCTAAATGGAATGCAATGGCACCAAAAGATCCCTTGAAATTGGGTAAAACCTTAGTCATTTGGCAAAAAAATAACAAGAGCAGCATTACTCGTACCGTTAATTACACCGTACGCAGGGGTGACTCTCTGGCTAAAATCGCCGCAAAGTTTAAGGTACAGGTCAACCAACTAGTGCAGTGGAATAACCTATCTGAGAAAAAATATTTGCAGCCAGGGCAAAAATTAACCGTGCATGTTGATGTCACCCGCTCCAGAGTCTAAACATAAAAACCATCTATACAAAAAAGCGATGCCTTAGGCATCGCTTTTTATTATCAATCAGTTAGTTCGTTATTCGCGTATCACTAACCTTTACTCACCGAAGCGATAACAACCTCTAATTTACACATCGCTGTCTCAACGTGGCAAAGGCGCAATAATATCTGCCAATACAACTTGACTCGACTCCGTCGCCACTCCGGCATAGCGAGCGACCAACTTGGCATCTTCAGGGAATGTTGCTAAGTCCGCCGCCGGGATGATGAAACTTGCCTTAACCTGCTGATTTGGTGCAATAATTACATCTCTTAACGCCTGAGTAAACATCATCTCATTCGACCATGCCCATAAGCGTTTACCCTTGGCATTGATAACCCACAGATCCGCCGTCATTCCTGAACGATATTGAATTGGCACGCCGTACTGATGAGGGTTGCTCACGGTTAACAACACCTTTAAACCTTTATCAGTGGCTAAAGAAGTTAGCTCACCTTTAAATAAGCTTTGCTGGGTCATTTCAGGCTCCGTTGGTTGCCCATGACTTGGGGCTGCGTCACCCGTTTGGCCTTTTACCATAGCAAGAGTGTTCGCTTGCCTCTCTATAGGCGCATCCGATGTTTGAGTCATTTTAGTGATAGGCTCAGAGGTGCTACTTTCAGTCGATTGAGAGCAGCCGACCGACACAAGTAACAAGGGCAATAACAAGATTGATTTCACTAAAAACCTCCGAACTTTTTCAATAATTCATCTTTGAGCTTATCTTTCGCTTTATCGGTTTCTTGCTTTAATTTGGCATCAAACAAGGCAGCCGTATCGAGCTTGAACTCGGGCTCGGTCATGGTTCCGGTTATCGCAAAAGGAATTTCAACACCATACAGTGCATCTCGCTCATTGCCACCTTGCCCTTCTAGTGAGCCCACCACAGAAGTCGTTAACTTATAATCTAGCCCTTGAGTAATAATGTTGGCATTGCCTTGACCACTGAGGCGAATAAGCGGTGATGCCATCGCCAGATCGGGATTATTAACCACCCCTTTTGCCACTGAGAAACTTCCCGTTAAGCTCGTAAAGTCGGTTTTTTTCTCGCCGGTGGATGTGGCATTAAGATCGCCACTTAACTTTGCTTTGGCATCACGTAACATCTGCGGGATATTGACACCGTAAAGGGCTCCATCGGTCACACTAAATTGACCCTTTGCTAGAAGGTTACTTTTAATATTGTCACTAATTAAACTGTTACCGCTACCCGATACACTTAAATTAGTGGTACCAGCTAACAGATCAACCTCTGCTGCGTCGGTTAACAATGGCCGCACTTGCACGCCAGTCACCTTAGTATCAAAACGATAGCTGGCCACCGCTTGACGTCCATCGAGACGGGCCGAAGTGGTCAAAGAGCCCTGATAAAGGTCTGCCGACAGCTGATTAACATCTAATATGCCATCTTTTATCGCCAGCTTCATTAACCAATTATTAGTGGTCAAATTATTCGCTACAATCGATTTAATACTTAATTCCAAGGCAAGATTAACCGCCTTAAGCCCAGTCAGATCTGGCTCTTGTTGCTTAGCTGAAGGTTGAGACTGCTCAGTCGCCTTACCTGCTTCATTCTTGGGCAATAAGTGATCTAAATTAACATCACCAAAAGCCAGTGCCGCAATCACATTAGGCACTGGCGCACCATAATTGATATCAAATTTACCCGTAGCAGTAATTGAGTCTATCGCCATGTGCTCTAATGTCAGCGTTGCGCGTTTGTCCTGCGTATTCACCGCCACTTGCGTCATTAAATTGATTGACATAGCTTGGTTAGGGATCCCTGCACCTTTGATGCTATTGTTGATCGCAAAATCACTTAAGCTAATTTGCTTTAGATCCTCAGACACTTTCAACTTACCCGTACCTTCGCTAAGCAGTTCCATCTCAGGCATACTCGCTGCAAACTTATACGACAAATCCGCTAACTGCCCTAAAGAGAATACCCCTAAATTAAGCTCTTCCAAAGCCAATACTTGAACCTTACCGCTTGCCTCGTCAAACAGATTTATCTGAGCATTAGTAATTGCGATACCACCAATATTAAGACTGCTTAATTGCACATTGGCTGGTACTTGCCCAGTATCGACTTGGGTTGTTTGCCCCTTTTCAGGAGAGGTTAAACCATCAAAACTACTGCGACCATCTTTGTAGGTGTCAAGGTTAACCGTTAGTCCATCTAAGTTAAGTTGTGCAATATTCACCTCTTTACTTAACAAGGGTAATAGCGCGACCTCGGCCACAATACCATCAATATTGACCATGGTTGGGTTGTTAAACCCTTGTGGATTTGACAAGGTAATATCGCCAAGTGAAATGCCGATAGCCGGAAAAAATGTCCAACTTAGATCTTGGTTAATGGATAAATCTCGTCCAGTTTGTTTTTTGACGACATCTACAATTTGGGGTTTAAAGTCATTAGGGTCGAATATGACGATTAAATATAGGGCGAGTAAAACAAACAATGAAACGACAGCAAGCAGCAACCATTTAATAAATTTCATAACAGGTTCCATCTGGTGAATAAATCGATAGCAATACGCTTAAGATTATAGTGGCAATTGCAGTGTTCTTGACGACACGGCAATCCCATTATCATCGGCGTAAAGCATCATGCCTGGTTTAATTATAACGCGGTCTATCTCTAACGGAACATTAACATCTCCAAGGTCACGCTTATCGGTTTTTATCGGGTTAGCCCCTAATGCTTGGATCCCTATTGGCATCAGTTTAAGTGCAGCGACATCACGAACATAACCATTAATAACAATACCACTCCAGCCATTATCCACTGCACTCTGGGCTATCATATCGCCTAGTAACGCGCGTCTTGTCGATGCGCCACCATCAACAACCAATATTTTTCCCTCACCGGGCTGGGCTAATATCTGTTTCACTTTTGAGTTATCTTCAAAACACTTAACGGTAACCACCTCTCCCCAAAATATCGACTTCTGACCAAATTGGCGATAATGAGGTGAAAGTAAAGATAAGTCGGACTCGTAAAGATCAAAAAGATCAGGTAATAGGTCAAGCATACGCGCCTCCATGCATCAACAAAAAGAATAGATTACTATAGCAAGGCAAATTTAAAATGAACATGAGATAAATTTGCAATTAAGTAGTTTTAGAATATCTATTATCCATCTATAATTAGACAAAATCTTCATCAGGTTCAATCTGCACCACATATTTAAGTCGTTAACGTGGTGCTAAGAGCCGTATTGACTATATTCATTCCACATCAACCTATTTGAGATAATATGACTGATAATTTTGACCTACAAGATGCCATCTCCGCGCTCGATGAATACGGCTATGAAAAGAAACAAACCAGTGGATTAGAGAATGCTCGCAATGCGAGCCAAATGGAAACGTACCTCAAATCACTTAATTATAATTTACGTCGATTAACCACATTACAAACTGTGGTCAACAAGCTAGTTGACGAAGAGCAATATAAGCAAGCGCAGAAAGAGAACATTCAAACCTATAAAACCAAGATTATTAATTTATCACGTCAATATAACCTCTCATTTGATGAAGTGATTGAGATAATGCGTCAACATGAAGGCTAACATAGTCTTTCATTAGCAGATTATAGACACGCCACTGCTGTAGACACAAAAAAACTTTTAAAACAGAGGTTTATAAGAAAAAATTAATTCACTTAATATTGCTATTCATGATCAGACGTTTAATTATGGAACGATTATCGAATATTTAGGATAGCATTTATTATGTCACAATTAATAGACGACTTCTAAGCTAGACCGCCCATCCTCCGTCAGCGATGAGATCAACCTGAACTCGGTAGCCTTTTTATGTGCACCGCCACTGTTTACTAGATTACGCGTGTCTAAGTAAGTTTTTCAGTAGCAGCTTCCACTTTCCAGGCCCCCACAAATATACTTATCGATTTAAGTCAATCAGGCTCACAACAAGCTGAAGCGCTTAAGCCAATAATTTTCCAATTTAGTTAAATGCTTACTACACTCAAGTTGGTATTGCAGCACACCTTGTACAATGGCTTGGCTAACGCCCAGTCAAACACAAGTCGATGAATTGCTAAATCATAATCATTATAATGAAGGATAAAATCGCGATATGAAATCCATAGGGATCATTATAATCTTAGCGTTAATGGTAGGGCTTACCCTATCGTTTTTGTTGCCCGAACGGTTTTCATCATCTCAATCGACACAACCCATCCGTATCGCCATATCAATCACACCTTTAAGCGCCCCTTTGATTATTGCCAAGCAGCAAGGTTTTTTTAAGCGCCATAATGTTCAAGTGCAACTAGTTCCCTTACCCGGCGGCCACCTGTGTTTTAACGCCATGATACGCGGCGACGTTGATTTAGCCACCAGCTCTGAATCTGTGGTCATGTTTAATAGTTTTACTCGCCAAGACTTTCGATTATTAGCCAGTTTTGCCGAATCCGATAATGATCTTAAGTTACTGACTTTGCGTGACCGACATCAGCCAAATATCAATCAACTTACTCACCGCAAAATCGGTGTTGTGAAAGCCAGTGCCAGTGAGTTTTTTACCGATTCATTATTGATAGTGACAGGGCAAGAGGATATAAATTTTGAAAAAGTGTATCTGTCACCACAAGCATTAGGCCCTGCACTGGTAGCCAAAGAGGTCGATGCTATTGCCGTGTGGGAACCTTATGGTTACCGACTAGTAGAGCAAGCTGGCGATGAGATATATCAATATCCAAGTAAAGGCACCTATAACTTGTCGTTTAATTTAATCAGTAATGAGGTCAACAGTTCACTGCACTACACACAACATGTAAAGATTCTACAAGCGCTCAATGAAGCGCTAGAGTATATTGCCCATTCACCTGAACTTGCCAAAAAAATCGTCAGTGATTACCTCAATATTCCCATGGCCGCAGTTGAATGGTCATGGAACGACTATATCTTTCGATTATCGTTAAACAATTCATTGCTCTCCATGTTGCAAACACAAGCACGTTGGGCGGTTGCCAGTGGTGCAGTGACTAAACAACCCTTGCCTGACTTTAGATTATATCTTGACGATTCTGCACTGATTACAGCCATCACTCACTAGGAAACTTGTCGTAAAATGATGATAACAACAAGATTGAAGTCAATGTTAATCTTAAGTTTATGCTTAACCACCCTTATTATTATTGTATTTTCTGGCTTAAAATTATTGCAACAACAGAGCCTAGAGCAGCTGACTTACATCATTGAACTCGACGAATCGGTTGATGTATTACGCAGTCGCTTGTGGGTATTACAAGAGTTTCAAGATAATGATGCCTTAGTACAAACCGAATCGGCATTATCCAATATCAACAAAAAACTGGCCCTAGATGAATTAATGCAAGCCGAGACCCAAATCTACATGATAAATCTACGCAGAATGGTCGACAATTTAACCGCACTGCTGTCCATTGCCAGCAACGACATTATCTCGCAGCCTGATCAGGGAATAACCTCAACCAATGGCATGCTCACAGCCCGCTTTAATATCACTATCCAGACCATGAGTGAAGAGTTGACCAAACTGCAACGTCAATTACTCGACCAATCATCTCAGCAGCAAGCCTTGATTCTTCTTATCGCAGTGATTGTATTACTGATAGGCTCAGTGATATTAGTGTTATTAACCATCTCAACGCTTAATAGTTTTAATCAAAGCATACTGCGTTTAACGGCCGGCATTGTTCGCTTGACGCAAGGAGACCTAGGAAACGAAATTAAAGTTAACAGTAAAAATGAGTTAGCAACGGTCACTCAACAATTTAACACCATGAGCAAACGGCTCTTGGAAACCACCGTCAAAAAAGATGCACTACAACAAGAAGTTGATGAGCAAACCAAGCAACTCACATTACAAACACAGCGATTAAAGTATGTTGCCGAACATGATGACTTAACGGGACTCTACTCACGCAGTGCATTTGAACGCCAAATAGATACCGCCTTAGCAAGATGTCAACGTACCCACTCTTTGGCGGCGATGCTGTTTATCGACTTAGATAAATTTAAGCAAGTGAACGATACCCTTGGTCATGATGTAGGCGATCGAGTATTAATCACTATCGCTAACCGTTTACAGCATACCTTAAGAAGTTCAGATATTTGTGGCCGATTAGGCGGTGATGAGTTTGTCGTATGGCTTGAACCCATCAATGGGATTGACGAGATAAAGATGGTCACCGAAAAAATTATTGACCATCTATCACCTACTATCATAGATCACGAAGTGGACATCAATTTAACCATAAGTATCGGCATTGCCGTATATCCAAGTGATGATGTCGCTCGTTTAACCTTAATCAAAATCGCCGATGAAAATATGTATGCAGCCAAAAAAGTCGCGGGGAATAGCTTTTGTTTTAGCCGATTAATCAGTGAAAAACGGTCTAACCTTCAGCTTGAATAATCAGATTAAATTGCTTTAGCCGTTAACAAGGTTAACAACCCTAGGTCCGAAGGCGTTTTATCAAGCGTTGCCAATTTATTCTGACTAAGAGTAAAACACCAAACAGAATGAGATAGATACTCGGCTCGATCACTTCAGACTTCACCGACCAATAAAAATGAATCGGCGCTAATATCGCAATCAAATAAATCCCATTATGCAAGGTTTGCCAGCGGCGGCCCATTTTTCGTTTCAAACGATTAACCGAGGTAATGGCCAATAACAACAGTAATATATACCCGCTTGCACCCACCAAAATATAAGGTCGCTTAACTACTTCACTGGCGAGTAATGTCCACTCAAACAGTAAATCTAAACTGATAAATGCGCTGATGTGTAACGTGGCATAGGCAAACACATACAGCCCTAATAAACGACGAGTCTGAATTAATAATCCAAGCTTAAACCGCTTAGCAATAGGGCTGACTAATAACACCGCCAGCAGCGAGTTTAATGCCCCCATCCCGGTAAAATGAATAATATATTCCACAGGCTCGCCACCAGCACGACCTACTAATACCGCCCACACCAAATACCCCATAGGTGATAGAGCCAATAAATGAAACAAAGACTTAATTGCAAACAAATGGCTGGCTTTTAATCTCAACAAACGACACTCCAAGGATGATATAGCGGCAAACAGCGAGTCAATTTAACAGGCTTGCCAAGCCATCACAGTCACATGACCAACAACCGCCATCGAAGGGCTAAGCGACAAGGTAACTAAACTACCCACTACAAACTACAAAGTTAATAGTACTGTTTTAAATCCATATTTTTATAGAGATGGGCGACCTGCTCGCCATAGCCATTAAAAGGTAATGTCGCGATCCGCGTCGCCGAGAAGAGACCACCTTCTCCGATCCGCCGCTCAGTGGCTTGAGACCACCTAGGATGATCGACAGCAGGATTCACATTGGCAAAGAACCCATATTCATGGGAAACCAGCTGATTCCAACTAGTTGGCGGTTGTTTATCCATCACGCGAATACGCACTACAGACTTAATGCTTTTAAAACCATATTTCCACGGCACCACCAAACGTATGGGCGCGCCATTTTGCGCCGGTAACGTTTTGCCATATAGCCCAACCGCCATAAAGGCGAGTTCATTCATCGCTTCATCTAAACGTAACCCTTCGACATAAGGGTAATGAATGCCCCCACCCATTAAACGACTGCGTTGTCCCGGCATTTGATCAGGATCGAACAAGGTTTCAAACGCCACGTGGGTCGCCCCAGCCTTGACCCCAGCCTTTTTCAGCAATGCCCCAAGCGAGAATCCTACCCAAGGGATCACCATAGACCAAGCTTCAACACAACGAAGCCGGTAAATACGCTCCTCTAACGGTAACAAGCGCGTCAAATCATCCAGATCAAGCGTCAAAGGCGTATCGACTAACCCCTCAATTTTCAACACCCAAGGATCGACTTTAAACCCTTGAGCATTATCAATAGGATCGGTTTTACTGGTACCGAATTCATAAAAGTTATTATGTGAAATCACTTTCTGCTCAGGGGTTAATATCTCTCCTTGGCCAAACGCGGCGTTTGGGCTGAAACTCAGCGGGCGAATCACAAAAGGGGTCGATGATTTTGTTTCTCCGAACAGGTCAAAAATCCCCGCCTGCACCTGTCCAGGAATACTGGCGCCTATCGCGCCAAGGCCCAGCGCTTTAATAATATTACGTCTATCGTTAAACACCGCCTTGGGTGTTACATGAGCTGCTTTTTCATTCCAGCTTGGGCTAGCTGAACCTTTAGTTGTTTTATTTATCGCCACAAGAAACCTCACCAATATACTTGTTGATATCCATTAGATAGAGATACGCGCAAAAAAATTTCAATTAAACATATTTAACCACTAATTGTTAATCATTTAACCGCAGCATACTTGAACCACACAGCCGCTCATGAGAGGCTTATGCCATCGATAAAGACAGGTCTCCCTTATGCCAACAGCTATTCCACTCACTTTACCCGAACTCATTGTTTTAGCAGCAGTAGCATTCTTATCACTATTGATTGGCGCCTTACTCAATCAAAAGTTAACTCGCAATAAATGGCAGTCAGTAAAACAGCAGTTAATTGATGAACACGCCCAAGAGATGCAGCACCGTCAGCTTGAGCTCGAGTTTATGCAAACCAGTCTCGACGATAAACAAGATCAATACCAAGCATTACAGCAAAAGTTAGACCATCAACTCAGCTTACTGGGTATGAGTCAAGCACAGGCCCAGCGCGCTAACGAACTGGAAGGACAGTTGCAACATGCTCAACGAAAACAGCTTGAAACCCAGCTTGCATTATCCAAAGCCAATGCGATGCAGCAAACTCTCACGGTGAAATTTGAAACCGAACAAAAGGCACTCGAAGACAAGATAGCTCACCTAGATCAATCAGAAGCGCGGTTGACGCAACAGTTTGAGAATTTAGCTAACAAAATTTTTGATGCTAAATCGCAAAACTTGCAAAACCAAAGTGAGCAACACCTATCAAATGTACTTTCTCCGTTTAAACAGCAGCTTGAAGGATTTAGAAAGCAAGTCCAAGAATCCTATACGGTTGAACAGGCTGAGCGCAGTGCTTTTAATCATCAACTGGAATCGTTAAAAGCCCTTAATCTACAGATGAGTCAAGATGCTATTAATCTGACTAAAGCCTTAAAAGGCGATAACAAACAGCAAGGGAATTGGGGCGAAGTGATCCTAGAACGGGTACTACAGGAAAGCGGCCTACGTGAAGGGCACGAATATGAGACTCAACAAGATCTTAAAAACGAACGAGGCCAGCGATTTAAGCCAGATGTGATCGTGCACCTACCGGAAAACAAGGATGTGGTGATCGATGCAAAAATGTCCCTCGTGGCATATGAGCGCTACTTCAATAGCGATGATGAGCTGACTAAAGCTGCCGCGATAAAAGAGCATTGCAACTCGATTAGAAATCATATCAAGGGACTCAGTCAAAAGGACTATCAACAGCTCCACGGATTAACAAGCCTAGATTATGTGCTAATGTTTATTCCACTGGAGCCTGCATTTTTACTCGCATTAGAACATGAGCCAAGTCTTATCAACTATGCTTTAGACAATAATATTATGTTAGTCAGCCCGACCAATTTACTGGTTGCCCTGCGTACCATTAATAATATTTGGCGCTATGAGTATCAAAACCAAAATGCACAACGTATCGCTAAGCAAGCAGGCAAAATATACGATAAATTATGTGGTTATCTTGAAGATATGGAACGTATTGGCCGAAGTATAGAGTCTCTAGACAAGAGCTATAACAACGCCATGGGTAAACTCAGTACTGGCAAAGGTAACTTGATCAGGCAAGCCCACCAAATGCAGCAACTGGGCGTAACTACCTCAAAACAGCTCGATAGCCAGCTACTTGATCAAGCGCTTGACGAACATTTAAGGGCGCCTCATGCAGAAATGCAGCTGAATTAATCTAACATCACGGTGGTCATCCACAAGGTGCAGCGTGACGGGATTAAATAACGGCGGTATAAGCCCTTAGGTTACGCAGAAAATATCAGCATAACGACTTGCTTTACCAAAATGGATGATTTATTTGTGATAAAAGTCATTAACATATTGAAGGGATCACCTCGATTCTGTCTACGTCACTATTCATATGTTGCTGGTTATCTTGCACTTGCCGCCGCGCTGCTCAGCGCGGTGGCTCATAGCACTACATTTTCGCCCCAACAGCAACAATACCTCGATGCTAGGGCTGCATTGTCAAAAGGTAATACAGAAGCTTATCTCGCCCTTAGGCAAGAGTTAGAAGGGTATCCCCTGACCCCTTATTTAGACTTTCATGCCAAGCTAGGCGATATACTGGAGTTACCAGCAGATCAAGCACTGAGGCAACTCAAGCGGTTTAAAGATACACCACTGTACGCGACGGCCCGTTACCGTTATTTACTGGCAGCAGGCCAAGATAAACGTTGGCAGGATTTTCTGAAAGTCTCACCCACAACACCACGTGATGTGGCTCTGCAATGCTATTTTTATCGCGCTAACTTGGCTCGACAACAATCTAAAACGGCTTATCAGGGTGCGCAGCAGTTATGGCTCTATGGTCAATCTCGTCCTAAAGCCTGCGACCCACTGTTTCATGCGTGGGAAAAAGCCGGCTATCGCACCCAAGCGTTAGTCTGGTCACGCATGTTACTCGCCTTCAATAGTGGTCAATATAGTTTGCTGCGCTACTTAGCCTCTAAGGTCCATAATCAAACCCAAGCGAAACAACTCTTGGCGATGTATAAAGATCCGCAGCGTCTGCGCCACACTCAAAAATTTATGGCGTCAGCGCCGATTAATGCTGACATTGTCGATGCAGGATTACGCCGCTTAGCCAAACAAGATCTGCAGCAAAGCGTCAAATTATACGTCACTTACCAGCAAGCCGGTCGCTTCAGTGAGCATCAAGGACGTAAACTTAGTCATTATTTGGTGAGACGCGCCCTAATTACCCAAAATGTTGATCTGCAACCTTTTGTCGATAACCTGCTGCCGTTAATTGACCGTGACGATCTTAAAGAGCTGCGTTTACGCTGGGCGATCCGAGCTAAGGATCAGCAAAATATCGACAACTACCTACCTCGTTTAAGTAGCGCTAAACAAGCCAAATCCCGTTGGCAATTTTGGGCCGCTAAACGTGCACTTAGCCAAGATGAAAAAGCGGCTAATACACTCTTATCGACCTTAAGTCAGGAGCGAAATTTTTATGGTTTCAGCGCGGCTTATTTACTCAACACTCAAGTGCAGTTGCAACACCAGACGACCGTTTTTGATGCCACTTTAGCCGCCACATTAGCCAATGACCCAGGGCTTGCGCGCGTGACCGAGTTATTAGCCTTAGATAAAGCCATCGATGCTCGGGCCGAATGGGTGTTACTACTTGGCAGGCACGATAAACCCTTGCAGGCGCAATACGCATTACTGGCACAGCAAAACCAGTGGCATGATTTAGTGGTACAAGCGACCATTCAAGGCAAACTATGGAATGACATGACACTGCGTTTTCCGTTTGCTGCAAACCGCGCTTTTGAAATCGCTAGCCAACAAACGAAAGTTGATATTGACGATTTAAGAGCCATCGCACGGCGAGAATCCGCTTTTTACCCTTATGCCACCTCGGGTGTCGGAGCCCGAGGCTTGATGCAACTCATGCCTGCAACGGCTAAAGAAACCGCCAATAAAAGTGGCCTCAAATACCGAGGTAAAAAAAGCCTCTATGACGTCCAATTTAACACCCAGCTGGGAAGCCGATATTATGCTAGCCTACTGGAGCGCTTCGATAATAACCGTGTACTGGCGACTGCGGCGTATAACGCAGGGCCCCACCGAGTGACGCGCTGGCTCGAAGAGAGTAATGGCCAACTGGATGTTATCGCCTTTATAGAGTCCATTCCGTTTCGCGAAACCCGTGAATACGTTCAAGCTGTGCTGAGTTATCGAGTGATATACCAAGTCAAACAGGACAAACCTGTCGACCTGTTTTCGGCGCAAGAATGGCAGTTCAAATATTAACTCACCCAAATATGAAACCCGCCAAAAACTCAATCAGCACTGAGCCATCACGGCACAGCCAGTGCGGAGCCTTTCACCTATACAGGTCTCATAGCCTTAAGTTAAGCAGTTGTCATTCCCTCCTTTGGTGAGTATGGTTAAACGTATCTATAAAATGTATAGACGACTGACCTAGATGGCTTTTTAGTGGCTGCTATGAAGTTACCAAGATTAGGTTACCATTGAGGCTAAAAAGGACTGATATGGCTCATCCCACCATTGCATCATTATTAACCCAACTGGAACGGGTGTTACTGGGTAAACCACAACAGATCAAATTGGCATTAGCCTGCATTTTGGCCAAAGGTCATCTATTGATAGAAGATCTACCTGGCATGGGGAAAACCAGCCTATCTCAGGGACTCGCTCAAAGTTTGGGCTTGAGTCATCAGCGGGTGCAATTTACCAGTGACATGTTGCCAGCCGACATTATTGGCGTATCAATTTTCGATAAAGAACAGTCGCAATTTGTATTCCATCCCGGGCCGATTTTCAAACAGATGATCCTCGCCGATGAAATCAATCGCGCCAGCCCTAAAACCCAAAGTGCGCTGCTCGAAGCCATGGCCGAACATCAGGTAACAGTCGATGGCATGACTCACCCACTACCCAAGCCATTTTTTGTGATCGCCACGCAAAACCCGAGCGAGCAATCGGGCACCTTTCCCTTACCAGAATCACAACTCGATCGCTTCATGATGCGCCTTACCATTGGCTACCCGAGCGCGGCGGCAGAACTGGCGATGCTTAAGGGCGAGGATTTATCACCGCAAAGTGCGCCATTGCCGCAATGCATCGATCCTGTCACCCTAAGCGCCTTGCAGCAAGAGGTCAGTACGGTCAGCGCCTCCGATGCGTTATTGCAGTATATTTTGGCTCTGGTCGATGGGTCACGTCAGTTACATGAAGGTTACGGGCTGTCGCCGCGAGCCAGTAAAGCCCTATTGAGCGCCGCCAAAGCATGGGCTTTTATTGCCGGGCGACGCTATATCGTCCCCGAAGATGTACAAGCGGTATTTGCCTCAGTGGCAGAGCATCGCCTGCGTCACACCAGCCAGCAACAAGGTGAGGCACTATCGCAAAAATTGCTTAGCAGCACGAACCCCATACGCTAATCCGATGCAACAGGCTAAGGCTGGACTCAAACCTTATCAACGCTGGTGGCAACACTGGTTGTCGCGCCGCTTACCTACGCAGTCCCCAATAACCTTAGCGCATAAGAGTATTTTCATTTTGCCGAGCGCATTTGGATTATGTTGGCTTGGGGTGGTGGTACTGTTATTTCTGTTTGGTACCAACTACCAAAACAATTTAGTGATAGGCCTAAGCCTCTTACTACTGAGTATCTTTAATACTTGTATTATCTACAGTTACCGCAATCTCGCAGGCCTTACCCTTAACGCTGCACAGGGCCCCGCGGTCTATGCGGGGGAAGATGTGCTCTATCCAGTTGAGTTAACGGCTAAGCAAGCCCAACACCAAATCCAATTGCGTTATGGCAATAATGCGCCGCTTAGCGCGGCGCGTGTCGATGATAAAAAACAGCGCTTATTATTGCCCTTTACCAATCAAGGTCGTGGCTGGATCCACCCAGGTCGATTAACCGTTGAGACTCGCTACCCGTTGGGATTATGCCGCGCTTGGTCGGTTATCGATTTGGCCAACCGCCAACTGGTGTTTGCGGCGCCTAAAGCGGTAATAACACCACTTCGCCAACATGCAACTCACGCCCATGAGCAAGCTCATCTAAAGGGAAGTTTGGCGGCGGGGGTGGAAGAATTTAATACCTTAAAGCCGTATGTCAGCGGCGAGTCGCTCAACCAAATCGCATGGAAACAGTTGGCGCAAGGCCGAGGTATGCTCACCAAATCATTTGGTGAGCCCGTGAGCGCGCCCACCTGGTTAATACTCAACGCCCAGCATCCTGACATTGAGCAGCACCTCAGTGAACTGACATGGACGGTAGACACCTTATCGCAAACTCAGCAGGTATTTGGTTTACAGCTCCCGATGCACACTATTGCTCCCAATAGCGGCGCAGCACATCGGCTGCAATGCCTCACCGCGCTAGCCGTCTACCCGGAGGTTCCCAACGCTGTCAGCTCAGGTTCACCGCACGTCATGTTCCACGCCAAGCAGCCGAGCTATACACAAGCAAATGCTACTACACCAGAGAAGCCGACAAGCTCGAAGGAGCAGCATAATGGCTGATCATCAGGAGATCATCACGCGCCACACGCTCGCCTGGTTACTACTGGTTAATATTGCCGTGCTGGCGCCACTGCACGATAAAATGACCCGTTGGACTCTCGCCATCTGCGCCATCTGTTTCGTCTGGCGTGTGGGCATTTTTAGCGCCAAAGTCGCTCGTCCACCGCGCTATCTGGTCACCCTGCTCGCGCTTGCATCGGCCGCTACGTTAGTGTTAGTCACCAGCCAAATAGGCATGCTCAATGGTTTGATTAACTTACTGATTTTAGGTTACGCACTTAAGTATATCGAGATGCGAGACCGCCGCGATGTGCGCGCGGTCGTCATGGTCGGCTTTTTCTTAATCGCCATCACCTTTATCGACAAACAAAGTCTGTGGTTTACCCTACAACTGACCCTAGTCGCCACCCTTAATTTAGCGGTGTTACTCAGTTTATACCGTGAAAATGAGGCGATGATGCATACCGCCAAGCGGGCGAGTCAGCTGCTGTTACAAAGCGTGCCACTGGCGATCCTGTTATTTATCGTGCTACCGCGATTACCCCCACTGTGGTTGGTGCCTAACGCCAATAATGCCACTACAGGACTGTCAGATACGGTTTCCTTCGGTGATATCAACCAATTAACCCGTTCACCAGCACTGGCGTTTCGGGTCAGCTTCGACAACGAACCGCCACAGCACCAACAACGCTATTGGCGCGCCTTAGTGATGGAGCATTATGACGGTAAAAGCTGGACCCCTTCTGCGGCAATAAAGCAGCTTGAAGCCAACCCCAGTCAAGCTAAAGCGGCGCAAAGGCAACGCCCTGTAGGTCAAGCATTGCAATATCAAGTGATCGCCGAGCCCAGTCATCAGCACTGGTTATTTGGCCTAGACCTTGCCTACAGCCCAAGCGATGGGGTGATTAACCTACCCGACGGTCGGCTATACGCCATAAGCTCGGTGGAGCAGCAATATCAATATCGCGTCGCCTCCTACACTGAGGCGAGTTTAGACAGCCAGTTAAGCGAGGCGCAAATCCAAGGTAATTTACAGTTACCCGCACGCAGTAATCCCAAAACGCTAGCGTTAGCCGAGCGGTTTAAGCAAAGCTATCCCGATCCTCAGCAGCGTATGGCTGCCATGATGCGCTATTTCAATGAGTCACCCTATTACTATACTTTGCAGCCGCCACCCGTTGGACCACAGCAGATAGATGATTTTCTGTTTGAAAACCAAGCGGGCTTTTGCGTGCATTATGCTAGCGCCCTCGCCTTTATGGCGCGTCAAACTGGCATTCCAGCCCGCTTAGTGACCGGATACCAAGGCGGAGAGTGGAACCAAAGCGCACAATATCTCAGCGTGTATCAATATATGGCCCATGCTTGGATCGAAGCATGGCTTCCTGGCCACGGCTGGACCCGATTTGATCCCACCGCTATGATTGCGCCAGAGCGCGTCGAACAGGGATTTGATGCCTTTTTTAATCCCGCAGATAGCTATCTACAAGAGCGTCCTTTTAGTAGTTTGCGGCTCAGACAATACCCCTTACTTAACCAGCTCAGGTTATCCATTGCCAGTATCGACTACTACTGGAGCAAATGGGTATTAGGCTTTGATAACCAGCGTCAGCAGCAACTGCTTAAACGCCTGCTGGGCGATGTTGACAGTACTAAACTGGCCATATTGATTATCTGTACCATGGCCCTTATTGGCGTCGCTATTGCCTACAGTGTTGGATTATTGCAGTTTCAACGCCAGCCAGACCGACTTAAAGCAGGCTTCGATGCCATCACCGCCTTGCTGGCAAAAAAAGGCCTGCCCCGTGAAACCGACGAACCGCCGCTGCGTTATGCTCAGCGCGTTGCAATGCACTTGCCGACACTCGCCGTCCCCTTGCAGCGGTATATCGACTGTTACATGGCGTTAAAATACCAGCCTCACAGCCCTAGTGAGCGCCAAGCGTTACAACAGCAGATAACGAGGTATCGCAGGCAGTTACGCTTGGCGATATTAAGCCTTGATAGCCGCCAAGCTACGCGCTGATGTTTTTTCAGGCAAATGTTTGTTTCACTCGATAAAATTGACCTTGATGATTGGCTATCAAGCATTAACACCATAGAATAACCCCTATAAGTTTGTCACTCTTGGCGCACACCTTCGCGCGCAGCATCATAAAGATAAAGGCCCACTATGCTTTACTTGGTTCAGTCAAATCGAATGGAATCGTTAGCCCAATTATTGGCTGATGAGCTGAAATCGCCTCAAGCCATGGACTCGCTGTTATCGTGCGAGCAAATTTTGGTGCAAAGCCCGGGCATGTCCACTTGGCTGCGTCTGGCGATTGCGCAGCACAACCACATTGCTGCGGCGCTCGAATTCCCCCTGCCTTCCAGCTTTATCTGGCAATTGTGTCACACCCTACTGCCTAACGTGCCCAAAGAAAATGCCTACACCAAAGCGGCGATGACCTGGAAATTAATGGAGCTGTTGCCGCAGTTGCTGGCACAACCTGTGTTTGCGCCCCTAAGACACTATCTAGATGATGATGCCATCACAGATGATCTCAACGCGACTCACTCGCTTAAGCTGTATCAGTTATGCGGTCAAATCGCCGATATTTTTGACCAATACTTGGTCTATCGCCCCGATTGGATTTTAGCTTGGGAGGCCAATGAGCCGTTGCTGCCACCCAAAAATGAGCGCCTTAGCCCAGCACAAGAGTGGCAACCTGTACTCTGGCGCGCGCTTATCCAATACAACAATCAAGAGTTAGGCCAAAGCACCTACCACAGGGCCAACCTGCATCAGGCACTGTTTGATACCTTAGATGATCCTAACTGCGACTTAAGTGGCTTACCTCGACGACTGTTTGTGTTTGGTATCTCATCCATGGCACCGCAAACCCTAGAGGTGCTCTATTTCTTAGCCAAACGCATCGATGTGGTGATGCTCAACCTCAGCCCTTGTCAGCATTATTGGGGCGACATTGTCGACCCTCGTCTGCGCGCCCGTATGGCGCTGCAATATGCAGATAAGCAGCAACTGTGTATGGACTGGGAAGATAAACTGGAAGTGGGTAACCCTTTGCTTGCCAATAATGGCAAGATGGGCCGTGAACTGCTGGATTTGATCCTCGAACTGCCTGAAGAAGATACCAATTTTAACTTCGAATGCTATCAAGATCCCGGCAATAACACCCTATTACACGGCGTGCAGCAAGATATTTTGGAGCTTACCACCCGCGGTAAGAGCCTTGGCCCCGATGGCGAGCTCTATTTAAGCCTCGAAGGGCGGCGACGGTTACCCGCCAATGATGACTCTATCACCCTTCGAAGCTGCCACAGTGCGCTGCGCGAAATTGAAACCCTGCATGATCATTTATTGGCGCTACTGGCACAGCAAGAGGGCAGCGAAACGCCCATCAGCCCGAAAGACATAGTGGTGATGATGCCTGATGTTGCGGCCTACGCGCCCTATATCGACGCCGTGTTTGCGGCTAAAAGTGGCGCGCACTATATCCCTTACGCCATTGCCGATCGCGGTGCCGCCCAAGAGTCGCCCTTGATCAGCAGCTTTTTACACCTGTTAACCCTAAATCAGAGCCGCTTCGCCCTCACCGATATTTTAGCCATTGTGGAAGTGCCAGCGGTACTGCGCCGCTTCGATATTAGTGATGATGAACTGGGTATTATTCGTCGTTGGTTAGAACAAGCTGGCGTGCGTTGGGGCCGTGATGCCAAGGCGCGTCAGGCACAACAACTGCCCGCCTTTGAGCAAAATTCTTGGGCCTTTGGTATTAAGCGATTGATTTTAGGTTACAGCTTTAGCGATCACGCCCCTATCTACCAAGACAACTTGGCGTTAGAGGGCATTGAAGGTCAATCGGCTCAGGCCTTAGGCAAGTTACTCAATTTTATCGAAGCGCTCGATGAATTTACTCTGGCGCTCAATCAGCCTTGCTCGCTCAATGAGCGTATCGCCCAGCTGCAGCAGTTAGTCGATGAGTTTTATGATTGTGATGAGGAGGAGCTTAATCAAGAGCAAGCCATTCGCAGCGCCATTAGCCGCCTAAGTGAAGAGCTAAACCAGAGCCAATACAGCAGCGAACTGGATATTAGCGTACTGCAAAATTGGTTTGTTAGCCAACTGTCAGAATCCCGCGTTGGTCAACGTTATTTAGCCGGTAGTGTCAATTTTTGTACCTTAATGCCGATGCGCTCTATTCCCTTTAAGGTGGTGTGTTTACTGGGGATGAACGATGGTGTCTACCCTAGGGTACAACATCCGGTAGGCTTTGATTTAGTTGCACAGTTTGGTGCGCGCAAAGGCGATCGTTCACGCCGACTCGACGACAGATACCTGTTTTTAGAAGCCATGTTATCGGCAAGGCAACAACTGTATATTAGCTACATAGGTCATAGTGAGCGCGATAACAGTGAGCGCATCCCCTCGATGCTGGTCTCAGAGCTGATAGAATATTGCCAGCTGTGTTACCTGCCTGCATCGCTCGAAGCTACGGTTAATGCGCCAGACTCTGACTCTGGCACTGTCGATATTGATGCCATTGAAAAAACCATTGCCGCGCAGTTGATAAAACAGCAGCCGCTACAGCCCTTTGATGAGCGTCTGTATCAAGCCGGCCAAGGCTTACAGCACAGTTATAGCCAGCAATGGTGCCCCGTTGCCAGTCACAGCAGCGACACGCAAGGCCAACAGAGCCGCTTTATTGAGCAAGCGCTCAAGGTTAGCAGTGATGATGACAGCCGTGAAATCGAGCTCTCGGCGTTGATCCGCTTTTATCGTAATCCCGCGCAGTATTTCTTTAACCGCTCGCTGAAACTGGATTTAGGCTTAGCTATTCAAGCCGATGACAATGATGAGCCTTTTAGCCTCAATCCATTATCTCGCTACAAGTTGCAAGCCCACTTGATTGATGATGCCATTAAGCGGCAGCAAGAGCTGCCCGACGAGCAACTGCTCCATAAACTCAAACTGGCGGGCCAACTGCCCCTAGCGCCGTTTGACGATCTGCTGCTTAATCAATATCTACACGATATTAAACCCATTATCGGCAGAGCTAACTACCTCAAAGGCGAACAATCCCACGCGCTAGAGATCGCTATCGCCCTCAACGATAGCCGCCAAAGCCACCTAGTGGGGCGGATAGACTCGCTATCGGCCAAAGGGCTCGTCAATTATCGTCCAGGCACGGCCAACGCCCGCGATCTTATTCGGGTTTATTTGCGCCACCTTTGTCTTAACGCCATGGGCACCCAAGCCATTGGCGACAGTTATCTGCTCGATATTGGCCATTTTTATGGGTTTGCCCCAATTACGTGCGAGCAAGCCATCAATCAGCTCAGTGTGTGGGTCGACTACTTTCACCGTGGCCAACATCAGCCGTTGATGTTTATTCCGCGCACGGCCATGAGCTATGTCGAAGCCGAAGGCGACCACACAGGCAAACTTGCCGAGGCGCAGAAACAGTGGCTTGATGATCAAGGTGCCATGGGTGAAGGGCTCGAACCCCATTACCAGCGCCTATTTCGTTTTCCAGAAGATTTCACTGAGGCCCAATTTGGCGAGCCTGCCACAACACTATTATCGCCCTTAATTAGCCTGCTTTATAAGGCGCCATTAAGTGAGCTGGCCACCTTTGTGGAGGGACGCTAACATGAGCACCACCATACTCAACACCCTTACCCTCCCTTTTGACGGCACCCGTCTTATTGAAGCCAGCGCCGGCACAGGTAAAACCTATACTATCGCGGGCCTATATGTGCGCCTATTGCTGGGTCATGGTTGCCCGCAGCCACTGCGCTGCGAGCAAATATTAGTGGTGACCTTTACCAATGCCGCCACAGGTGAACTGAGGGATCGCATTCGTAAAAAAATCCAGCTGGCTTATCGCTGTTTTATTGGCCTGCCCGTGAGCGATCCCCTGATTGAGCAGCTCTACGCACAGACCCCAGCAGAGCAGCTACCGCTGGCGCGTAAACGACTCGATTTGGCGCTTAAATCCCTCGATGAGGCGGCCATTTTTACTATTCATGGTTTCTGTCAGCGCATATTAGCCGACATGGCGTTTGAATCGGGTTTGCTGTTTGAGTCTGAATTTACCCTCGATGATAGTGAGTTTTTACACCATGCGGTGCGCGATTTCTGGCGAGAAACCTGCTATCCACTGCCCGGCTATCTTGCCCAAATTGTGCAAGGTAAGTTTAGCGATCCCGATGGATTGGCCCAGCAACTCAGGCCGCTGCTCGGCGCCAGTCAAGCCAAAGCGACTCCCACGCCGCAACCCTTTAAACTGATAGCCCAGGCGCTGAGCCAAAGCCTGAGTCGCTTAAGACTCATCTGGCCGCGTGAGCGCGATGCACTCGAGCAACTCTTGCTGCAGCTGCCGCTCAATGGAGTGCGGTTTGGTAAAAAAGATCAAGGTTTTCCCAAACTCGCTGCCATGTTAGCGGCGATGGACAATTGGGCTCATCATGGCCAATCACTGCCCGATAGCAAAGTGCTCGATGCGCTCGCGTTAAGCCAGCTTAAACTCAATAAAGGCGGCGAGATCCCAACGGCTGAGCAAGCGCCACTGTTGGCCCATATCGACAATCTGAATCAATTGATAACTCAGTTTGTGCCCAGCTTTCTGTTTGCGGCGCGCCAAGGGATCTCGAGCCGTTTTGCAAAGCAAAAACAAGAGCGTAATCTGCTGACACCCGACGATCTGCTGCTCACCCTTGCGGGTGCACTGAGCGCGCAGAGTAAAGATAACAACGACGCAGCGCAGAGTCTGGCTCACAGCATCGCCCAGCGTTTTCCTATTGCGCTTATCGATGAGTTTCAAGATACCGATCCACTGCAGTATCAAATTTTTAGCCACATCTATCAGCAGGGCGAAAACCTAGCGCATCCGGCGCAAAGCTTATTGATGATTGGCGATCCCAAGCAGGCCATTTACGCCTTTAGGGGCGCCGATATTCACACCTATATTGACGCTCGCCAGCAGGCTCAAGCCCACTACAGCTTAGACACTAACTTCCGCTCGAGTCGCAATATGATAGCCGGCGTTAATCAGTTATTTGGCCAACATCACGATCCCTTTATTAGCGAAGCGATTCCGTTTGAGATCGTGGCGCCCTCTCCCTTTGCCGATAACAAACGTTTAATCGAGGCCAATAGCGATAACAGTGCACTGCGGCTCAAACTGCTCGGTGAAGATCCCGACAAAGGGCTCAATAAAGCCACCGCGAGAAGTTTGCTCGCCGAAGATGCCTGTAATGAGATAGCCAGACTATTAACCGAGGCGCAGCAAGGTTTATGCCTGCTGGACGATAAACCCCTTAGGGCCAAAGACATTGCGGTGCTGGTTCGAGACCGTAACGAAGCCGCCTACATTAAAGCCGCCCTCAGCGAGCGCCAGATAGGCGCAGTGTTTCTCAGCCGTGACAGTGTATTTGCCACCCTCGAAGCTAAAGAGCTGGCACTGGTGTTGGTCGCGATTGCTAATCCAAAGGATGAGCGCGCGCTAAGAAGCGCGCTGGCCACCCAGCTGCTGGGCTACAATGCCGAAGCTATTCATCAATTTAACCTCGATGAAGACAGCCGACAGCAACTGCTGGAACAATTTAATGGCTTGCAGCAGATCTGGCAAAAACGCGGCATTATGCCCTGTTTATTGGCCATGGCCAGCGATACCGCGCTTATTCAGCGGCTGTTAAGTACCGCTGACGGCCAGCGCCGCTTAACCGACTTTAGGCATTTAGGCGAACTGTTACAGCAAAAAGCCAGCGAGCTTGACGGGATCAGCGCCCTGCTCAATTGGTATCAGCAGGCGCTGCTCGACAGCCACAGCACAGAAGAAGCGCAGCTCAGGCTCGAAAGCGAGCAAAACCTTGTGCAGATAGTCACTATCCATAAGAGTAAGGGGCTAGAATACCCAGTTTGCTTTGTGCCCTTTGTCAGCCTTGCCCGCGACAACCGCCGTAAGCCGGCCCCCATGTTGTACCACCAAGATAACCAACTGCTGTGGGACATAGAGCAGAGTGATGAGGGCTGGGCGCGGCATAAACGGGAAACGCTGGCCGAAGATTTACGCTTACTCTACGTGGCGTTGACTCGCCCCGTACTCGCCTGTTATCTGTATGTGGCAAACCACTCGCGCTACACCAAAAAAGCGGGCATTAGCAGCCAACTACACGAAACCGCCATTGGCTATCTGCTTGGCATCGAAGAGGCCAAATGTGAATTTAGCGATATACAAGCGCGTGCCCAAGCCTTGGCAAGTGATGCGCTAAGTGTCACCAGCATCGAGGAAATAGCCAGCGCCACAGTGCTGGCGCCAACGAGTGTCGATAACCTAAGCCTAGCGCCTAAGGCACTGCGACGCCTTCAAACCACCCCATGGCGGGTCGGCAGTTATTCGGGGCTGGTAAAAAACCAAGCCCATGAACGTGTCATGCCCGGCGGTGACGATGAGGCCTTTCCTGAGCTCAAGGTGATTGAAGATGATCTCGATAACCAGATGTCACGTTTCACCTTCGAGCGCGGCGCCAATGCAGGTAGCTTTATGCACTTGGTATTAGAGCTGATTGATTTTACCCGCGCCGATGTCACGCTACAGGAGCAACTGCCCATAGCGATGGAAAAATTTGGCATCGATAGTGTCTGGCAACCTGTGCTGCACCAGTGGTATATGGACCTGCTCGGTGCGCCGCTCAATGACAGTGGCCTGTGCTTGGCGCAACTTCCAGCAAGCAAAACCTTAGTCGAAATGGAATTTTACCTACCGATATCGCACTTACAGGCCAGCGCATTGAATCAACTACTTAGCGAGTTTGGTTATAGCGCCGAACTCAGCTTCGATGCACTACAGGGCATGCTAAAAGGCTTTATCGATTTAACCTTCGAATATCAGGGCCAATTTTACATTGCCGATTATAAGTCCAATCATTTGGGTAACGATGTGAGTCATTATCATCAAGGCCAGATGCAACAGGCCATTAGTAGCCACCGTTATGACTTGCAATACATCCTCTACACCTTGGCGCTGCACCGCTACCTTAAGCTGCGCTTAGCCAACTATTGTTACGATCAGCATATCGGCGGATGTTACTACCTATTTTTACGCGGTATGTCACAGCAAGCACCTGGTGCTGGGGTGTTTTATGATAAACCCAGCCAAGCCCTGATAGAGCGACTCGACCATCTATTCCAAGCCCCCCATCAGCCTTTGGGCAGTGGGACATCTACGGAGCTCGCACTATGATAACCTTAGAGCAACCCTTAACGGCGCTGTTAAAACAGTGGGAACAAGGACGACTATTAACTCCACTCGATCGCCATTTTGCACTGCAGATGAGTGAGCTGCATCCGAGCAGCAATGAGCTGTTTATCTTGATCTGCGCCCTGCTCAGCCGCCAACTGTCACTGCAGCATAGCTGCCTGCCCATTGAGCAGATCGATGTCGACAACCCCATGAGTGAGCAGCAAGCTCAGTGCCGTATCACCTTAAGTCCACATGAGATCATCGCTGAGCTGAGTCGCTGCGATGCGGTCGGCTTAGCGCCGGAGCAACTCGATAAACCGCTGATCCTTGATGGTTCCAACCTCTACTTGCAACGTTATTACCAGTTTGAATCTCGCGTGGGCCAGCAACTCAATGCCTTAGCGCAGCCCATTAGGGTGAGTGATATCGGCGCAAGCACCAATATGCTCGCCAGCTTATTTGCCCCTACCGAGAGGCAATATGACTGGCAAAAAATCGCCACGGCCACAGCGCTCACTCAAAAGCTGGCGGTGATCACGGGCGGCCCTGGGACGGGTAAAACCACCACAGTGACTAAGCTACTGTTGTTATTGTGTCAGCAAGAGACCATGACTATCCGCCTCGTTGCGCCCACGGGTAAGGCCGCAGCGCGATTAAGTGAGTCGATTAAAGCCTCTAAAGCGCGCCTAGCCACTGAACTGGCCCCCTTCAGTGACATTATCGATCTTAACGCATTGCAACAGGTGCCAGAGGAAGCCTCGACGCTACACCGTTTACTGGGGGTTATTCCCAACTCACACCGTTTCCGCCACGATAGCGACAACCCAATGCGACTGGATCTCTTGGTGGTCGATGAAGCCTCAATGGTGGATCTGCCTATGATGTATAAACTCCTTAATGCCTTGCCTAGTCATGCTCGGCTTATTTTACTTGGCGATCAGGATCAGCTGGCGTCGGTAGAAGCTGGCGCTGTGCTGGCCGATATTTGCGCTGGGTTAAAAGAGAGAAATGGTCAATGGTCAATGCGCTACTCGCAAGATAAGGCTGCATTACTCAGCCAGCTCACGGGGACAGATCTTAATGGTTTTGTCAGCGAATCACCCCAGCTCGGTGACAGTTTGGCGATGCTGATGCACAGCCACCGCTTTAAGGGGGATGCCGGTATTGGTCAACTGGCCAGCGCCGTTAACATCAGTGATTTAGCGGCCATAATGCAGGTCTGGCAGCGCGGTTATCAGGAACTGCTGTGGATTGAGCATCAGATTCATCAGCAAGCCAATTTGGGCTTAAACGCCTTGCTCGAGCGCAGCGTGACGCAATATCGTCACTACCTTGAGGCGATCACTCAAGCACAAGATGCCATGAGTATTATCGACAGCTTCAATCGTTACCGCGTGCTGTGCGCCATGCGCGCCGGCGAATATGGCGTCGATGGCATTAATGCCAGTATCACCCAAGCCCTCGCCAAGGAAAAATTGGTCAACCCGATCACTGAATTTTATGCAGGGCGGCCGGTGATCATCCAAAGTAACGATTATAACCTTGGTCTGTTTAATGGTGATATCGGCATTATTTTGCCCGATGCCCATAACCAACATCGCTTAATGGCCCATTTTGTTCAAGCCGATGGCACCTTACTCAAAGTGTTACCGGCGCGCCTGCCAAGCCACGACACCTGTTATGCGATGACAGTGCATAAAAGCCAAGGCAGCGAATTTAGCCACGTGGCGTTAGTCATGCCACCTCGCCCAAGTGTCGCCCAGCGGCAACTGCTCACCAAAGAGTTGGTTTATACGGCGATCACTCGCGCTAAACACCATTTTACCTGTTTAGGTAGCCAGCGCGTGTTTGAACAAGCATGCAGCCAAGCCACACTCCGCGCATCAGGACTGGCGAAACGCTTATGGCAGTGACAGCATAAAATAGGCTGCAAGCCTATAAAATCGTCAAACGATAACGGCCCTTGATAGCAAAACTTGCATAAAATTATTAGCGCGTCATAGTGCATCATAACATCTACATTCAGTTGTACACGGAGACCCGATGAGTCCAACCAATCTTTTATTGTTATGCGGTGGTGGCGGTGATGAACACGCTATCTCACTGTTGTCAGCTAACTATTTTGAAACTTCGCTGGCAAAATTAGACCAGGTGAATGTGCTGCGTGTCGAACTGGACGGCCATGGTCAGTACACCACCAAAGACGGCCACCGCTGTGAGCTCACTAATCGTAAAGAGATCCGTTTCGAAGATGACAGCATAGCGCCTTGGCCTGTGGATTACGTCATTCCTTGTATACATGGCTATCCGGGTGAAACGGGTGATATTCAATCCTATTTTGAACTCATAAAACTGCCCTATTTTGGCTGTAACTCAGAAGGTTCGAGTAACTGTTTTAACAAGGTCACCGCAAAAATGTGGTTTAGCGCACTGGGGATCCCCAATACCCCCTACCTGTTTTTAAATCAACTCGATGCCGATGCCATTAAACAAACGCAGCAAGCCTTGGCGGACTGGGGCTCAATTTTCATTAAAGCCGCCTCACAAGGCTCATCTGTTGGCTGCTACCGGGTGGATGATGCAGCGCTTATCCAAACTACGCTGACCGATGCCTTTAAATATTCCCCCTATGTGGTCGTTGAAAAAACCATCAAGGCACGGGAATTAGAGGTGGCTGTCTATCAATATAAAGGGCAGACAGTGGCGACCCTGCCTGGTGAAGTGATCTGTGCTGGCGACACTTTTTATACTTTCGATGAAAAATATGCAGCTAACAGTAAGGCGACTACGCAAGTGGTTGCCGATGTTTCGCCAGCTATCGCCCAGCAAATACAGCAGTATGCCATCAAAGTATTTGATGGCATGAAACTGCGTCATTTGTCACGTATCGACTTTTTCTTAACCGAGCAAGGTGAGATCTTACTCAATGAGATCAATACCTTTCCGGGCTTAACTCCAATCTCTATGTTTCCGAAGATGCTAGCCAACCATGGCGACGATTTTAGTGCGTTTTTACACGAAACCATTATGGCGGGGTTATCGGCGGCAAAATAAGCCGTTTAATGAGCTTGTCCTAAGGTGTAGGTTGTAAGGTGTTCTATGTCATTAGCACCAATTGAGAACAAAAAAGGGAGCCTAGGCTCCCTTTTTTGTTGGCGTTAGCTATGCTGGCTAAGCCGCATTCGCTAAAGCGATATTACTCTTTATTGAGCAAGCCTGAGTGGTTGATCTCAATTTTACGCGGTTTGAGCATCTCAGGGATCTCACGCTTGAGATCAATATTGAGTAAGCCGTTTTCTAAATCGGCACCAATCACGGTGACATAATCGGCTAACTGGAACGTACGCTCAAAACCACGCTCAGCAATACCTTGATATAAGTACTTGCGTTGTTCGTTGGTTTGTTCCGCCTTTGTGCCTTTCACAATCAATTTATCACCTTCGCTGGTGATCTCTAATTCTGGCATCGAAAAGCCGGCTACAGCCATAGTAATACGGTAACGGTTTTCGCTGAGTAACTCGATATTATAAGGTGGATAACCTGAGTTACCTTTGTTCGCTGCAGCATGCTCTGCAAGCTGAGCTAAACGGTCATAACCAATGGCACTGCGATAAAGGGGAGATAGATCATAATTACGCATTTTTATATCCTTGTATTAAGCAATATAGTGAAAATTTGGCCGACCGCCCATATAGTGGGCTTGAGTCGCACCGTTTGACTGCCACTTCGATCACGTTAATTCACTGAGGGTGACAGCCCTGTTAATGATCGATTGCACAGCCCCAAAGGCACTGTATTTCAATCGACCCGAAAGCCTCATTGAGCGCTTCCTACAGACTATATAGGGATAGGCCAAATTGTTTTCAAGTGATCAATGCAAAAAATTTTATCGCGTCTAACTTGTCTATTAACCGCCAATAAAAAAGCAGCCTTGCGGCTGCTTTTACGCTGTAAAGTGTAACGGTAATAACCCTAACGCCTTTGGCATAGCAAGGTGTTAGTTAAAGCATATCATTACTCTGCTGCACAACTTGCAACGACTTTACCCGCTTTAGTGAACGTGAGCTCGCCATTTACCGGCGCATAATCGGCTATCGATAGGCTTGGGTTTTTAACGAAGTAATCACGGAATACCGCGGCATCGGTCAATTGGGTGTCAATATAATTTGGGTGTTGGTTAACGATAGGATAATCATCACCACCCGCTGCACTAAAATGGATCAGTGCAAAGGTGTAATTTTGCTCTAGGTCAAAGGCGCGGCCACCTAATTGAGCAATATCGACAGTCCCTGCATCACAATTAACGTCCATTGCGACTTTGTTGAATTGTGGGTAACCACCACCGGTTTTAACAGCAACAGCGGCCAGGTAATCTTGCACTTCAGCGCCGGTCATGGTGACGTATGACACAAAGTTACCAAATGGCTGCACGGTCAGTACATCACGATAAGAAATATCACCTTGTGCAATCGATGCGCGAATACCGCCAGAGTTCATTACGCCAAAATCGGCCGTCACATTAAAGTTATT
Source organism: Shewanella sp. 492 (assembly GCF_059338445.1). NCBI lineage: Bacteria > Pseudomonadati > Pseudomonadota > Gammaproteobacteria > Alteromonadales > Shewanellaceae > Shewanella > Shewanella sp. 492. The sequence continues at coordinate 1,891,651 of NZ_CM181702.1, read as the reverse complement.
GGTCACAAATTCAGAGTATGCGGTTGTCAGTAATTGACCTAGGTTAGTTTGCTGACCACGTACTACATTTCGCTCACCTTCAAATACCCCATCGGTGTACGAGATCACCACATCAAGCAACTCTTGACCGCGCTCTTGGTAAGGCTTGAGCATGGCATACACATCTTGGTCTTGCTCAATCTCTTCGGTCACGTAGACCAATTCACCAGCGTCATCTTTGGTCTTTAAGTTAATTGGGATCAACTGATAACTTGCCAGCGTTAGCTCACCGTCTAGGTATTCAAAATCGGCGCGGCCCACATATTTGCCCCACTCATGGGCTTGCATGATATAGGTGCCATTTTGCACATCAGGTTTACACTCATCACCAGGTTTGAAGTCGGCATATTCGCTGCCTTCCATACACACTGGATTTTGCGAATGACCACCAATAATGGCTTGTAATTGGCCAGCCGCCACTGAGCGGGCTAACAACACATCACCTGCGGCCTCAGTACCATGATTACCGTTGGCGTAATGGCCCATGTGGGTTAGTGCAAATACCATATCCACAGTTTCATTTTGTTCAATTTCAGCTAATACTTTTTTAAGCTCGACCTGTGGATCGGTAAAGCTTAGTGGCTCAACATTTTCCGGGTTAACAATTTTAGGAGTATCAACGGTTGTGAAACCGACAATGGCAACTTTAACACCATCAAGCTCAAACACACGGTAGGGTTCAAAATAGCGCTCACCGCTATTTTTATGGTAAATGTTAGCCGCTAACATGGGGAATCTCGCCAGCGTTTGCTGCATATCGAGCACATCTAATGAGTTATCAAACTCATGGTTACCCACAGCCATTGCATCGTATTCCAATAAGTTCATGCCGACAAAATCGGGAATAGCCTGTTGCATATCAGACTCTGGAACACCGGTATTGATATCACCACCAGACAAAACGATGGCTTGGCCACCACGGCTTTCAACTTCGTCTTTAATCTGTTCGATGACCGTCATACGAGCGGCCATACCATATTCGCCTTTGCTGTTTTGCCAAAAACGACCGTGGTTATCGTTGGTGTGGATCACAGTAAATGTTTTACAAGCATCACCTGCAAGTTCACATGCTGTTTTAACTTGATCATCATCGCTATTACAACCAGCAAGTGCAGCGAGCACTGCTGTCGCAACTAATCCTTTAATAAGCTTATTCATTATTACATCAACCCCTAATTTTAGTTTTTAATAACCATTATTCTTGTGCCGGCGAATCGGAGTTATCGCCAGCCAATATAATAACAAACATTACACCTAAATTGTGGCATTTTTATGAACAAGCTTGAGCTAACTCATTATTTTAAAACAATTTTATCAATGCCATTGTTCGTTGACAAAAACAAGGGCATTTAAAACTAAAAAACAAACACAAACATTAGCGCTTCACTTTGAAATAAAATCGCTACATTTAAATCACTTACACAAGCCAAGCTGGCATTACCCAGCATCCTCTTTGCAAAACAACAAAGCAGTAACAACCCTCTAGTGATTGCTACGAAAATGAAACTTTTATGCTTTTTATTGGTTAACTCAAGGTCATTATTGCTGGTTAAAGCGTCAATAGGAGCGATGCCTGTGTGTGGATGCTTAACAGCACGCCACAAAAGTGATTTGCGGCGCGCTTAACTTAGGAGACTAGATAAGCGCGATATAGCGTTAACGGTTTAAGTGGAAGGTACAGCTTAACGCCGTACGGATCTGGAGCCGTTCACGTCGCAACATGGCTTAACATAAGTAGTTAATTGATGCTTAGCTCAAACACTCAGTTAACCAGCGGCCAATATCTTGTAGCTGATTAGGCAGCACGCTATGCCCCATAGGATAGGTTTGCCACTGGGTTGGATAACCTGCGGCGCGAATGAGCTCAAATGCCGCCAGCCCTAAAGATAACGGTACCACCTCATCTTGCTCACCGTGCTGCTGTAAAATAGGCGTCGTTAAATTGGCTTCACTTAGCTGCGTTGGTAATGCATTGCCTGTTGGCAGATAACAAGAAAGCGCCATGATCCCAGCTAATTTTTTAGGGTAACGTAATCCGGTAAATAGGCTCATCACCCCACCTTGACTGAAGCCTGCTAAGACAATGTTCTCTGCTGGGATCCCAGCTGCTACCTGTTGATCGATTAAAGCGGCGATTGCTCTTTCTGAATGCAACACGCCAGGCATATCGGCGCGATTATCCATGTCCATCCCTTTGATATCATACCAAGCGGGCATGACATACCCTTGGTTAATGGTCACAGCCATAGTGGGAGCATTAGGGAAAATAAACCGCACAGCTAGCGCATCTGGCATGCCCAACATGGGGACTACTGGGGCAAAACCTGCCCCTGAATCTCCCAATCCATGTAACCAGATCACGCAAGCTTTAGCGGCTGACTTGGGTTCTATGGTGATCTGCTCTAATGGCTGATTCGACATTTTTATATCCTTTAACAAGAAATGGTTGATTGTTTACGGTAGTGATGATGCAAATATTGGCGATTCACTATCAGGCAATTGAGCACACTTAAGGGGAATGGCCAACAAAGGCTAAGCCAATCCGCTGGTGCGCAATCATAACAGGAAGGCTGAATACGCCCAACTATTCGAAAAATTCGATATTTTAAGGCCGTTTTCTGGCCTTTTTATTTCGTTGGTGGGCTTATACACTCAATAGACCAGCAAATAATGAGGCAAACTAATGGGATTACTACAAGGTGGTAAGTGGGTCGACCAATGGTACGACACAGAAAAAAACGAGGGGCAATTTGTAAGAGAAGATGCCGCCTTTCGTCATTGGATAACAAAGCCAACCCCTGACAACCCTCACCCCACATTTGCACCTCAATCGGGCCGTTACCATCTCTATGTTTCGCTGGCCTGCCCGTGGGCACACCGCACCTTAATTTTTAGGTCATTAAAGTCACTGCAATCACATATCGATGTGACCGTAGTGGAGCCGCATATGTTGGCTAATGGCTGGGAGTTTAGTGGGCCAAACCAGAGTAGTGATGCCATACATATTGACGGGGCTGAGCCAGATAGCCTTAATGGCCATGATTACCTATATCAGCTGTACCAACAAGCAAAAGCGGATCATAGTGGCCGAGTTACCGTGCCAGTGTTATGGGATAAGCACCACAACACCATTGTCAGTAACGAGTCGTCGGAGATCATCCGCATGTTTAACGATACGTTTGACGATATTACGGGCAATACCACCGACTTTTACCCCAGTAAACTTCGAGCAGAAATCGATACGCTAAATGACTGGATATACCAAACCATTAATAATGGCGTCTATAAAGTGGGGTTTGCGACCACTCAACATGCCTATGCGCAGGCATTTGATACCCTGTTTAGTGCGCTCGATACTTTAGAGCAACGCCTGACGACCCAACGATATCTCACCGGTGATACCATCACCGAAGCCGATTGGCGCCTGTTTACCACGCTTATCCGTTTCGATGCTGTGTACGTGGGCCACTTTAAGACCAACCGCAACAGGCTGGCCGATATGCCTGCCATTCACGCTTATATGAAAGCACTGTATCAATACCCCGGGATTGCAGAAACGGTTAATTTTGAACACATTAAGCAGCACTACTATTTCAGCCATGGGCAAATTAATCCCACTCGAATTGTGCCTGTAGGGCCAAGGCTGGATCTACTCAGTCCCCATGGTCGTGATTAAGGTCGTTTCAATGCGCCATCAGAATATGCTTAGTGAGAGCCACCATGGTTAAATATTGATGTAGTAGCTTAAATTGCCAGCGAGCTTAGCCGTCAATGCCAAGCTCGTTTGCCACGTCATCGAACTGTTCGATAGAGTCGAGTTTAATGCTCCAACGTACTGCGCCCGCATCGGCCACTATGGTGAGCGCGCTGCGGATCAGCTTAATGTCTTCTGCCATGGCATATAAAGATACCCCCGTTGCCGAGAGCAATATTTGCACCTCCTGCATCGACACCACAATCTTACCTTGAGCGAAATTAATCACCATTATTAGACCCGTCTTCTAGCGTTGAGTAGGAACATAAAAAAACCCAAACGCTTGTCTGGGTTTTTAGCGATATGGCACTTAATTTTCACCTTAGCCTCAGTGATGAATCACTGAGGCTAAGGCATTAAAGATTTAGTGGTGATGGCCGCCAACCCCATGGGCGTGACCATGAGCAATCTCTTCGGCACTGGCTTCGCGCGCATCGACAATCGTTAAATCAAAGGTTAACTCGCGACCGGCTAAAGGATGATTAACATCCACGGTCGCCATAAACTTACCCACTTTAACCACAGTCACTTGGCGCTGACCTTGGTCAGTGTTGATAATGGCGCGCATGCCGGGTTTCCACACTTTAGCGCCCTGAAGGTGCTTAACTGAAACCCGCTGCTCTGCATCGTCATTACGAATACCGTAAGTCAACTCTGGTGGCAATGTCACTGAGAAACTGTCACCCACTTCGCGACCGGTAATGGCATTTTCGACACCGGGCATCATATTGTCATGACCATGAAGATAAGCGATGGGATCTAACCCTTCGTTGGTCTCAAGCACTTCGCCCGCTTCGTCACGTAGCGTGTAGTTAAACTGCACCACCATATCATCTTTAATGCTCATCAAGGATCCTTTGTCTCTGTTCAAAAATAAAATTCGCCAGAGCTTAACAAAACTTGTTTCATTGCTCTAGCGCTATCACTGCCTTGGCACGATTTAATTAGGCTAATGCAATAATGCCCACAGCCATGGACGCATCATGTAGCGCTCGATGATTATTCCAAACCCAGCAGCTTGAAGGTTTCATCACTTGGAAAACCATCGGCGATTAATCCCACGCTGCGCTGATAGGCCTGTAAACCGGCTCGCGAATTACTGCCAAGTACGCCATCTGGGGTACCGACATCAAACCCATTGTCATTGAGCTTAGTCTGTAACGCTTTGAGTTTGTCACGACTGATATTAGCTTGTTGCGGCGGCGCTACACGTAATGGCGGCGCGCCATTAATACGGTCTGCTAGGTGCCCTACCGCGATGGCATAAAACTCAGAGCGGTTCCAACGCATAATCACATTAAAATTGTCATAGCCTAAAAATGCAGGGCCAGTATGACCTGCCGGTAAATATAAGGCCGCTTGCATATCGGGTGTCGACAGCGGCTGGCCATTAGCTTTCGTTAGCCCAAGTGTTGCCCACTGGGTCAGTGGTAAGGTGGCTTTGCCGCCCAAATAACGATAATCATAGGCGTTAGGAACCAAGACTTCACGGCCCCAACGCTCATTACGTGCCCAGCCCAATTGCTGTAAAAAGTTGGCCGCAGAGCTAAGCGCATCGGCAGTACTGTTCCATAAGTCGGCTTTACCATCACCATCACCATCGACCGCATATTGTGCATAAGCCGACGGCATAAACTGAGTGTGCCCCATGGCGCCCGCCCAAGAGCCAACCATGTCACTGGTATCAAACTGATAGGCTTCCTTGAGCTTCAATGCCTGAAGTAATTCGCCACTAAAATAACGGCTGCGACGTTGATCGCAGGCTAACGTGGTAAGCGAATCAATCACTGGCATCTTACCTTTATAAGAGCCAAAATTAGTTTCTAGCCCCCAAAAAGCCATCAAATACTGAGGAGGAATGCCGTAGGTCTGTTGTAATTGACTCAGTAATGGACCGTGTTGCTTTAATAAACGGCGCCCTTCTTGTACACGCCAATCGGTCACGCGCTTAGTAAAATAATTTTCAAATGTTTGACTAAACTCAGGCTGCTTTTTATCCAGCTCAATAACGCGTGTCACATACTTAACCTGACCCAAGGTTTCATCAATGGTTTTGGTCGAAATGCCAGCGGCTATGGCTTGCTGCTTAAGATTATCGACGCAAACATTGAAATCTTGTTCCGCATTAATGGGGTCAACCGCCAAGGCTGAAAAAGCACTGAGACTCGAGGCAAACATGAATGAGGCAAGGGTGAACATTTTAGTCAAAATAGGGACTCCACAATACTAGGGCTGAATATACACGCTACCCAATAACTGACAGCCTAAAAAAGATGATAGCGTACTGACATCATAGCGATAGAAACTATTAATACTAAGTATTTTATGATTAATTATTGTTGGAATTGCCGCTTTTAAGAGTGAGCGTTTAAATAGTGCACTTTTTCATAAAACAATCACTTGGTCGAGCACTCACTTGGCGTATAATAGGGCCGTTTTTAATCGACTTCTAAGAGAGCAACATGACTGATAGCAATCCCGTATTAGCAAGTTTTATCGACAACGTAAAAGAACACCAAGCCGTTTGGGGTCTTCAAGACGAAACTGGCGAAGGCTGGGTGGTATGTGACTCTTCAGAATATGAAGAAACGGATGTAATGCCGCTGTGGTCAAGTGAAGCGCAGGCAAAAGTGCATTGCACCGACGAATGGCAAGATTATCAACCCACTGCCATTAACCTAGAAGAGTTTTTAGAATACTGGGTTAAAGACCTGCATGATGATGGTGTATTAGTGGGCATTGACTGGATAGCTGAGCAAGAGTGCTTAGAGTTAGATCCTATCGGCCTAGCTAAAAACTTAGTCGATATCGAGCAAGAATAATTCCTTGGCAAATCTTATTGTAGTGATGTCAGCAGCCGAGGAAACTTCCCTTGTCTGCTGATATCCCGTTAATCGATATTCCATTTGAGCAACGTCACACCTGTTGGTTTTGCAGTGAACCTTGCGATTGCGTGCTGCATTATGAAGCACAGTCTTACACTCCCCATCCCTCATTAGCCGTCCCCTGCTGTAAAGAGTGCCTCAGCATTGCCAAACGCTCGCCATTAATCTCTATTTGGGATTGCCATATGGCAGTTAAAGATGAATTAATGCGCATTTATGCTAAACATTTAGCCATTGGTGAAAACTGGACAGAGCAAGAACTCGCCGAGTCAGAGTTTTCGTGTAAGGTGTTTGAGGGGTTTAAAAAGAGTGCTTGGTTTATGTATCAAGTGGCTAAAACCCGTGTAAGTGTTGCGCCTTGGCCACTGAGCATCAATGGAGTGCTGATTGACAATCAAGATTATCAACTGGCGTTTGAATTTGATGGGGTTCAGTATCGCAGTATTGCTAATGCTGTAGAGCACTACAGCCAGATGCTGGGGTTAGACCGCCACTTTTTACATGATATTATAACGCTCGTAGGGCGAGATCGTTTTGCCTACGCGGTAAGAGTCTGCCGCCTTAATATCGTTAGTACTAAAGCCGTCAAACGGCAAATCTTGGCTGACATCGCCAGCCAAGAAACTCAAGTTTAAGCCTCGACTAACTGCCTGAGACGGTCTTGCACCACACCGACCAATAAATCCGGCTGGAACTTTGAAATAAATTGATTACAGCCCACCTTTTCGACCATAGCATGATTAAAACTACCACTGAGTGACGTATTGAGGGTGATGAATAATTCCTGCATGCGTTTGTCATTACGTATCTCATGGGTGAGCCGGTAACCGTCCATTTCAGGCATTTCTGCATCGGTTATCAACATCAAAATCTCATCGTAAACGTTAATACCTTCATCACACCAGGTTTGCAACAACTTCAGCGCTTGCAAACCGTCGGATACCTCTATCACCTCGATACCCAAGGGCATTAAGGTCTCTTTAATTTGCCGCCTAGCCGTTGAGGAGTCATCGGCAATTAAAATCTTACGCCCGACCATATTCTCAACCAATGACTCATCTAACACGCCATCCGATAGGGTGATATCGTAATGGATGATCTCAGCCAGCACCTTTTCTACATCGATAATCGACACTAATTGTGTTCCACCATCGACCTCAATTTTAGTAATAGCGGTTAAATAACTGTTGCTGCCCGCGGTTTTAGGTGGCGGCATAATGTCGCCCCAAGTCATATTAATGATATGCTCAACCTTACCCACCATAAAACCTTGCACGCTGCGGTTATATTCAGTAATGATTAAGTTTGCCTCTACGTTCTCTGCCATCGGCTGAAAGCCAATCGCTCGACGTAAATCGATCACTGGAATGGACACCCCGCGGATATTGGCCACACCTTTAATACTGTCGTGGCTACCGGGTAGATGGCTCAAGGCCGGTAGTTTCACCACCTCTTTAACTTTGAAGACATTAATGGCGAACAACTGGGTGGCATTAATACGGAACAATAAGAGCTCTAATCGATTTTCACCCACCAATTTTGTTCTTTGATCAACTGAATCTAACACCTTAGCCATACATCTTCCCGTTACTGCTTTTAAATGTGTGTATCTTAATTTGGTGTTGATTATAACCCGTATAGCCGGATTTAGAATCACCTTAAGCCATTGAAGCTCACATGTTATCTATATTTTTGATCGCATCTTCACCACTTAACCTTCTAAAACAAATTAAGCTGACTGTTTTCGCCGCCACAATGTTACTACCCTGTTACTCCAGTAACACTTGCAACATTAAACGCAGACAGTCACATAGAAATCATTCACTAATAAAATAAATCATTATAAAACAATAAGTAAATCAAGCCCACTCTAGTAAAAGCACAAGACCAGATACCAATAGCGGTGTATAACAGGCATATTCTCGAAGAAGATAAGCCTAATGAATAAATAAAACGCTAATAATGATTGTAATATGTTGACAAAAGTTAACTTGTCGATATACTCGCTCAATTGAACTTCCTGCCCCATTTGCTTGTGTAGCTCGACCCATCCGTCTTCGCATCCAACAAAATCAGCAGCATCTCTTACGTCATACTCTTGTCATCAAATGATGGTTAACTGTATGCGTTAATTAAGTCAATATTGTGATCTGTCTAACAAGAATAAAATAGATAGCCCGCAGCAAGGACTTGATTAGTAATAAAGAAATGGATAGTCTCAGTAACTTAGAATTCATCTTTCGCTAAAGCTAAGGATATTTTTATTATTAAATTTCAACTGCTAAACAAGCAGTCATCATTAAAGGAGTATGGCCAATGTCGTACAATATGAACGGTCAAGAGATCACGGTTAATTTTCCAGTGGCCTCTATATCATCAAATAAAACCTCTATCGCATTTACTGATAGAGCTGGTAAAAATAGACAAACCTTTTCTAAACGTACCGAAGCGTTACAGTTTATGAAATGGTTACTTTCAAGCAATAAATAAACCTCACGCTATTCGATACACCTCCTCTCATCGTATCGAAGGTTGCTAACGCAACAAGTAGGATTGACATCATTCGTCAACGACTCAGCACACTTCATTTGGCCTAGGTTGTATCACTTTCACAGATACTGACCTAGCCAAGTGATGCTAACCCCCATATTTTCGCCTATATCTCGGCAACATAGACTCATTCCCTAGCAACCCACCTTGATGTAGATAGAGCACCTTTTGCTTTGGATTATTTTCAAGATAGTGCAGTAATACTAGCCAACCCAGTGGATCGTAGAGTAACTCAAATTCCATCCCTGCTTGCTTAAGCTTTTGCCATACTTGAAAAAACTCGGGATAGAGCTTACCAAAATGGTAACGCTTATTCGGACTTAAAATTTGAGGAAACATTGACTCATCATCGACAAGCATTCGCCATTGCAGCTTAAGGTAATCATCACCGCCAACAACTGAGCACGTTTTAACTTGAATGCTATTATCGAGTTCGCTAAAGCTCTTATGTAAAAATAAGGCTGTGGTCCCCGTCCCTGACGGTAAGAAAACCACGAGTTCACTTAACTGCTGGGCCTGTTTCCACGCTATTATTTCACGTGCTAATTGCCGCACTCCAGACTCGGCATACTGACAGCGCCCACCTTCTGGAATAAACAACAGATCATCACGACCCGGTAATACGCATTGCTCGATATAACTGGCGCAATCGAGATCAGCCCTATCATGACACTGACTTAAATCGATAATATTGGCGCCATTTTGCAGCGCTGCACGATAATTACCCAGTGGATGCGTAAGCAGATAGCTGGCTATATGATCCACATAAAACTCTAATTGCCACCCCTTAAGCTTAGCCAGCGCTGACATCGAATAAAGTGAGTTCGCCTGAGGGGAGCCATATCCAACTAAAGTGGAGATGTCGGGAAAATCCTGCTGGAGAAAATAGGCAAATTTTCGTGCCTTATTACCAGAAAATGCCGGGTGGAGCAAATCATCACGTTTGACATAAACATCATGCCCATCAACATCAAGGGTATGCACAGGAGTCTGAGTCAGTTGTATCATAAGCAGTTCAAAGACAAAGAAATCCATTTTACACTGACTGATACACCTTGACTAACTTCAATCTCAAGTACCTTAGGGACTCAATCGCCCGGCACTCTAGATAACATGATTTGTCCCCCCACTATTAGTTAGCCTGATGGGCTAAACAGTAGTAAAAAAAACCATCTATGATTGTAATAAAAACTAAAAGTTAATAATAAACAGCAGCTTAAGTATTGGCACGATTATCGCTTGATTGCGTTTATAGATGATTAACACTTACTGACAGAGAGTGAGTGAGTGAGTGAGTGAGTGAGGCGCTTAGCCCGTACTGGCGATCGTCACCATCAGAAGTTGCTATTCATCAAGGTACATTTTAATTAACAACAGATATTCAAAAACCGATGTTTTGAACACTTTAGCTCGGCATTAAATCGATAGCATAAGTGAAAATAATAATAGGAGCGCTCAATGACCGTCATTCGTTTACTACTCAATATTGCATGGTTCATCTTAGGGGGATTGGTGATGGGGTTAGCCTGGTGGTTAGCAGGCCTACTCTGTTTTATCAGCATTATTGGCATTCCCTTTGGACGCGCCTGCTTTGTGATTGGCGAAATGGCTTTTTGGCCCTTTGGTCAAGAGAGCCACAACCGTAAATCGCTGACAGGCGTTGAGGATCTGGGTACCGGTTCACTGGGTATGATAGGCAATGTCATCTGGTTTATATTATTTGGTTTCTGGTTAGCAATAGGCCACCTGGCCCACGCACTGGCTTTATTTGTCAGTATTATTGGCATTCCATTTGGGATCCAGCATTTAAAACTGGCCATACTCAGCCTAACGCCGATAGGTCAAACCATCAAAGCTAAAGCCACTTAAACCAACATGTTGATCACTATTTGCGGAGTAATAATTAATGGATAACCAATTACATAAAATAGCTATCACCATGATAGGAGGTATCTTAGTATTGCTTGGTGCTGTGCTAATAATACTGCCAGGCCCTGCATGGCTACTACTGCCTATAGGATTAGCAGTATTGAGTATTGAATACCCATGGGCAAGGCGTTGGCTCAAACTGAGTCAACGCCAGATGAAACAATCGGCACTTTGGTTAGATAAACGCTGGGCCAATAGAAAGGGTTAACACAGTGATAACGCGCAGTAATTAGTTGCTGCGCGTTATTCATTATCAGTACAGTCAGATCGCTAAACGTCATTGCCCCGACAAGCAATTGAGCAGAAGTCTATAAACTAATGAGTTTAAATTAATTTAACTAGCGTTGTTGACCATCTGCCACCTGAGTAAGTCGCTCTAAAATAGCTAATAACACCCCTTGGTGATGCATATTGTCGAGCAAGCCTGTGCTAAAGCGCTCAAGACGCGTCATAGCGGTCAACAATAACTGACACTCTTGCAAACTAGCATCACCAATATATTCGGGTCTATCGATAAGATGGCTATTTTGATACCAATCACTCCAGTCTAATCGCTCCAGTAACAGACCACACTCTTGCAACTGCTCAGTAAAGTCATGCAGTTTACTGCTACACACAAGGTGTTCTCCTTGGGTAAAATGCTTAGCATACTCTGCATATAATGCAGCGATTTGTACTGACATAATATCACTCATACCGACCTCCTAAAGCGAAATGTCAGAACACGTGACCAACAATGTGGCGCGTAGCACTGAACTAACGAAAAAAGAGATAAGCACGTCACCTATACCAACGAATGGGGGACTAGGCTAATTCAACGCAGCTGTACCATGGCTTAACGGCTAATAATTAGTCTGGCTGATAGATCATAATTCGAGAGGCTAGCGCCGCTCAAGAGGTGATAGTCATATTAATGGACGCTCAAGTTTCACTGGCAAATTGATTAAAGCAGTCGCTGCTGATATAAGCTATTAGAGCGAGTCTTGATACAATGCAAACTCCTGTAAAATCAAATCGGTAAATAGACTACCAGCCCGACCTAAAGGCCGCTCCATGGTGGAGACAAGTTGCGGAGTAAAGCTGTAACGGCTGGCGCCGACAAAGTCCACTTCCACTAATGCTCCCGAGGCCAACTCGGTTTGAATCAAAAATTCAGGCATCCACCCAAAACCTAAACCCATCTGCAGCGCATTTTTCTTCATAATAAAACCTGATAAATAAAACACCTTATCGCCACCAAACTGTAATTGGTCACTGTGGTGCACACTGGGGGATGAATCTTGAATGGTGAGCTCGACATACTGCAATAACTCAAATAAGGCCACTTGTTGCATCGCGGCAAGTGGATGCTCGCGGGAGACCACCAGCAAACTGTTAATGACCGGCAAAGGTTGAGGGCAATAGTTAGGGCCTGAGCGATAGTCCTTCACCAGCATAAGATCGGCAGCGTCACGCTCAAACCTGTGTTGCACCCCACCCAAAAATTCAACATTAAGCTGGATCTTAGTGGGAATATTCTGCTCAGCCACTTGCTTAAGCGCGCGCATTATCGGCTCCATGGGTAATGAGCCATCGACCACCAATTCCAATGTCGGCTCCCAGCCTTGACTAAATCGGCTGGCTAAATGCTCAATATTGCCCAAATACTGCAGCAACCTTTGGCCCTCGGCCAACATAACCTTGCCTTCTGCGGTTAATTCGGCTCGATACTTATCGCGACAAAAAAGCTTTACACCTAAGTGTTGCTCTAGTTTTTTTACCTGATAGCTCACTGCCGATTGCGCCTTATGTAAACGTTCTGCCGCCTTGGCAAAGCTGCCCTCTTCGACCAGTACTTCGAGTACCTTAAATGCTTCAATATCAATTTTCATCAGCCTTCCAAAGCGTAAAGCAAATACAACCATCTAAATATTGGATTGAGTTAAGCTATTTATTATTCTTTTTTTTGTTAATGCGAGCAACTAAATTGATAACTCGATCACAAAAAACGCGTTCACCACAATAACAACAAGATCTGTGTGCAGGTAAAGCACTGAGGAAGAACATTATGCCGTTTTATGTCAAGCAGGGGCAGATCCCACACAAGCGTCACATCACCTTTAAAAAAGACAATGGTGAGCTTTATCGTGAAGAGCTGTTTTCTACCCACGGCTTTGCCAATATTTACTCTAATAAATATCACCATAATATGCCCACTAAAGCATTAACGGTGGCGCCATATGACTTAAACCACGGCGATACCTGGCAAGACCCACTGATCCAAAACTACAAACTTGACTCGAAGCAAGTGGATTGCCAAGGCCACTTTTTTTCCGCCCGTAATAAGATTTTTTTCAATCATGATGTGGCGATCTATACCGCCAAAGTCACCCAAGATACCGACGAGTTTTATCGAAATGCCTATGCCGACGAGGTGGTGTTTATTCATGAAGGGCAAGGCACGCTTTACAGCGAATATGGCACCATTAGTGTCAATAAATGGGATTATCTGGTGATCCCGCGAGGCACCACCTATCAACTTAAATTTACCGATTTGGATAATGTCCGCCTGTTGGTGATTGAGTCCTTTTCCATGGTGGAAGTCCCCAAACATTTTCGTAACGAATATGGTCAACTGACCGAATCGGCGCCCTATTGCGAGCGCGATATTCGGGTGCCAACCTTGCAAGATGCCACAGTAGAGCAAGGAACATTTCCCTTGGTGTCTAAATTTGGCGAGCGCTACCAGATAACTGAGCTGCAATGGCACCCATTTGACTTAGTCGGCTGGGATGGCTGTGTTTACCCATGGGCGTTTAACATCCAAGATTACGCGCCAAAAGTGGGGCAAATTCACCTGCCGCCCTCTGAGCATTTAGTCTTTAGTGGCCATAATTTTGTCATCTGTAATTTTGTGCCGCGCCCTTATGATTTTCATCCCCAGTCGATCCCGGCACCTTATTACCACAACAATATTGACAGTGACGAGGTGCTCTATTATGTCGACGGCGACTTCATGAGCCGAACTGGCATTGAGGCCGGTTACCTGACGTTGCATCAAAAAGGGGTACCACATGGGCCCCAACCGGGACGCACCGAAGCCTCCATTGGCAAAACTGAAACCTATGAATATGCCGTTATGGTCGATACGTTCGCCCCACTACAACTCACCCAGCACGTACAAACCTGTATGAGCCCAGATTACAACCGCTCGTGGATAGAAGAAAAACAATAACCACACATCGGCAGTCAAGCTGCCAACACCCAACACAACTCAGGCCGATGGAGCAATACACCGCGGCGAGATAACATATTGAACGAGGACATTGACATGGCAAGCGAACAAAATCCCCTAGGACTATTAGGTATCGAATTTACAGAATTTTGCACGCCTGACAGTGAGTTTATGCATCAGGTATTTATCGATTTTGGTTTCTCTAAGTTAAAAAAACATCAGCAGAAAGAGATTTTTTACTACAAACAAAATGACATCAATTTCCTGTTAAATAATGACAAAAAAGGGTTCTCATGCGCCTTTGCCAAAAAACATGGCCCAGCTATTAGCTCAATGGGCTGGCGTGTGGAAGACGCTCAATTTGCCTTTGACGGCGCCGTGGCGCGCGGTGCAAAGCCCGCTACAGAAGCTGCGAAAGATCTACCCTATCCTGCAATTTACGGTATTGGTGACAGCCTAATCTATTTTATCGACACCTTTGGTGAACCAAACAACATTTATGCCAATGACTTTATTGACTTAGATGAGCCCGTTATCACCCAAGAGAAAGGTTTTATCGAAGTCGACCACCTGACCAATAATGTCTACAAAGGCACCATGGAGCATTGGTCTAATTTCTATAAAGAGGTATTTGGCTTTACCGAGGTGCGTTATTTCGATATTAAAGGCTCGCAAACGGCGTTGATCTCCTATGCACTGCGCTCACCCGATGGCAGTTTCTGTATCCCAATCAATGAGGGTAAAGGCGATGATAGAAACCAAATTGATGAATACTTAAAAGAATATGATGGCCCGGGAGTACAACATCTGGCTTTTCGCAGCCGCGACATAGTGGCCTCGCTCGATGCGATGGAAGGCAGCTCCATTGAAACACTAGACATCATCCCCGAGTACTACGACACCATCTTTGACAAGCTGCCACAAGTCACCGAAGACAGAGAACGTATTAAGCATCACCAAATTCTGGTCGATGGCGATGAAGAGGGTTATCTATTACAGATTTTCACCAAAAACCTATTTGGGCCCATTTTTATCGAGATCATTCAACGCAAAAATAACTTAGGTTTCGGTGAAGGTAACTTTAAGGCGTTATTTGAATCCATTGAGCGCGACCAAGTGCGCCGCGGTGTGCTCTAAAGCCCACTGGCTCTCATAGGATAATAAAAACCAGCTCAAGGGCTGGTTTTTTATTGGCACCCAAGCGATAAATCACTACACTAGCGGCCTGTTTATATTCACTGATTAGTCCTTATCACCATGTCCGAACACATTCTTATTGCGGTATTTTTACCGACCTTTTTCTTTGTCTCGATAACCCCAGGTATGTGCATGACCTTAGCCATGACCTTAGGCATGAGCATTGGCGTACGCCGCACTCTGTGGATGATGATAGGTGAATTGGTGGGCGTGGCACTCGTGGCCATTGCCGCCGTCATGGGTGTGGCCAGCATGATGCTCAATTACCCCCAGATATTTGAGATCTTAAAATGGGTCGGTGGCCTCTACCTCGCCTTTATCGGGGTGCAGATGTGGCGCGCCAAAGGCAAACTCGCCCGTTTAGAAACCTCGACCTCGATCAGTAATCGCGCCCTTATTACTCAAGGCTTTGTCACCGCCATCGCTAACCCTAAGGGCTGGGCCTTTATGATCTCCTTACTGCCGCCTTTTATCAATGTCGATAACGCCATTGCGCCGCAAATGATGATGCTGTTATCCGTCATCATGTTGACCGAATTTGTTAGCATGTTGGCTTATGCCAGCGGCGGTAAATCCCTCAAACTGTTTTTAAGCCGGGGTGACAATATTAAGTGGCTCAACCGCATCGCCGGAAGCTTAATGGTGGGTGTGGGTTGCTGGCTGGCGCTAGGTTAGACGCCAGCCTCTAACGTAAACCGCTTCACTCTTGCCCTTTTTTGTAAGGCAGAGCCTGTTTAAGCTGTGTCATGTAATGCTGCACCTGTGCCCGTTCTTGCTGGGTAAAGTCGGCGATGGCGGCGCGAAATTGCCCATGGACTATCTCATGGGCCGAATAGGTTTCTACCGGTTCAAAACCCCGTAACACCTTATGTTCGCCTTGAGCCCCCGCATCAAACACCTTAAGCCCATGGGTAATAGCATACTCGATCCCCTGATAGTAACAGGCCTCAAAGTGCAACCCATCGAGCTCAACTAAGGTGCCCCAATAACGCCCATAGAGGGTGTTGTCAGAGACAAAATAGAGCGCCGCCGCAATCATAGACTCACCGCCTTCCCCTTGCTGGCTCACCAATAACAGGCGTATCGCAGCGCCCATGGTGGCCACCAGCTGAGTAAAAAAAGCTAAGTTAAGATAACCGCTATGACCTGAGCGTTTAAAATAGGTCGCTTGATAACACGCCACAAAATGTTGCAATGCATCACCGGTGATCTGCGGCCCCTCAACAAACCGAAAATGCAGCGATTTATCCTGTAACTGCCGTCGATCTTTGAGGATGTTTTTACGCTTGCGGCTGCTCATTTGCGCTAAAAACTCATTAAAATCATGATAACCACGATTATGCCAATGAAACTGAGTGCCCAAGCGGGTTAAACACCCGGTACTGGCCAAACGCTGATGCTCGGCGTGAGGATGAAACAGTTGATGCCAGCCAGAGCCTGCAACACGTGCAACCTGCTGTTCAAGGTAACGACTGAGCTGGGTTAACAACGCCTGTATCTGCGCGGCATTTAGCTGCGTCGATATTGCCAGCCGCGGCCCGGTCACTGGCGTAAAAGGGACTGCACTAACGAGTTTGGGATAGTAGTTGAGTTGATGCCTCTCATAGGCCTGCGCCCACGCCCAATCAAACACATATTCGCCATAGGAATGGGTCTTAAGATACATAGGCATGACAGCGACTACGTTAGTTTCAGCATCAATATTAGTACCGAAAGTCGCTTCATCCTGAGCCAGCTTGACGATGACATGCATTGGCTGCCATCCGGTTTCGATACTCACGCAGCCACTGTTTTCTAATGCGTGTAAAAATTCATAGCGGCTAAAGGGGTTATCACTGCCCATTAACTGCGCCCACTGCCGCTGGCCTATTTGACTTATCTGACTGACGCACGTGAAGGTAAACAAGGGCACAAGACTCCTTTATGATGATGGTTTAAGTGCAGCAACGCGCTGTGGTAAGCATCACTTACTAATGGCCACTTGATAAGCGTCTTTTTGACAGCAATGACTTGCTATTAATAATGCCAGCGGCTTGATTTTAACAGCAATAGTCGGCACATTGAGGGACAAATGTAGACACAAAGGATCAATTGTGCGCCCACTTAACACCCTCATTATCGCCCTATCGCTTTCACTGCCTTTCACCTTAGGCCAGTATAGCCACGCGGCTGAATCATCAATATACAGTAATAGCGCTACCGTCCAACCGGTATGGGCAAAGCATGGCATGGTCGCCAGCCAAGAAGCGCTCGCCACCCGAATTGGGGTGGATATTTTGCAGCAAGGAGGTAATGCCGTCGATGCTGCCGTTGCCGTTGGCTTTGCCCTAGCGGTTACCCTACCGCGCGCGGGTAACCTCGGCGGCGGAGGCTTTATGCTGGTTCATATCGCCAAAGACAATAAAACTATTGCCATCGATTATCGCGAGGTCGCGCCAGCAAAAGCCGATAAGGATATTTTTTTGAACGCGCAAGGCGACGCCGTCGCCAAGCTCAGCCGTGAACATGGCCTCGCCGTAGGCGTGCCCGGCACCGTAATGGGCATGGAGTTAGCCTTAACGCACTATGGCACCATGACCCTAGCACAAGTCATCGCCCCCGCCATCACTTTAGCCAAGCAAGGCATTGTCGTTACCCCAGATTTAGCCACCTCCCTTGCAGGCCTTAAACGTCGCATTAGCCAATGGCCTAGTTCGAAAGCAATTTTTTATCGACCCGATGGCAGTAACTTTGAGATTGGCGACACCTTAATACAACAGGATCTGGCTCACTCGCTAACACTTATCGCCGAGCAAGGCAGTAAAGGCTTCTATCAAGGCAGTACGGCTGAAAAAATCGTGGCCGCAGTAACCGACGCTGGCGGTATCATGACTCAGGCCGATCTGGCCGACTATCATGTGGTTGAGCGCGAACCCGTCAGTGGCGAATATCGCGGTTATCGGGTGGTCTCTATGCCACCGCCATCATCGGGCGGCGTGCATATCATAGAGATGCTCAACATGCTCGAACCCTTCCCCATTGATAAAATGGGCCATAACACCGCCGATACCCTGCATGTGATGTCTGAGGTGATGAAGCGCGCCTATAGCGATCGCAGCAAATACTTAGGCGATCCCGACTTTGTCTCTGTGCCGGTGGCCGAGCTTATCAGTAAGTCCTATGCCAAGCAGCGTTCTAAAACCATCACCTTAGAAACATTGACCCCAAGTCATCTTATCAACCCAGGTAAAGTCTCGGGCTATGAAAGCCCACAAACGACCCACTATTCTGTGGTCGATAAATGGGGGAACGCAGTCGCGAACACCTACACCCTTAATTTTAGTTACGGCTCTGGTTTAGTGGCTCAAGGCACGGGGATTTTACTTAATAATGAGATGGATGATTTTTCGGCAAAACCCGGCGTGCCTAACGGATATGGGTTAATTGGCGGTGATGCTAATGCGGTCGAGGGGCACAAACGCCCGTTAAGCTCAATGAGCCCGACCATAGTGATGCAAGATGGTAAACCATTTATTGTCACTGGCAGCCCGGGGGGCTCGCGGATCATCAATACCACCTTACAGGTGATCATGAATGTGATTGACCATAAGCTCAACATTGCCGAAGCCAGCTATGCCAGCCGAGTCCATCATCAATGGCTGCCCGATGAGCTGAGGGTTGAGAAAAGCCTCAATCACGACACTATTAAGCTGCTAGAGGCCAAAGGCCACAAAGTGACGATAGGCAATGCTATTGGCTCGACCCAATCGATTATGGTTACTCCTGAAGGGATCTATGGCGCATCAGATCCAAGACGTGCGGGTAGTGAAACGGCGGGTTATTAACATAGCCACTTTCGAGTGAGTCAAAATGCGCCGTCAAGGCGCTTTTTTATTGAGTCAGCCAAAGCCATTAAGGTAAAGTGAGCCATCAACACCACCACACAAGAGCTGCAATGAATCAAGCTGATGGACTGCCCTACTCCCAAGCCTGCGAAAATAATAAACAAGCCATTTTATCTGTGTTACGCCACCGTTTTGCTCAGGTCACTCAAGTATTGGAAATCGGCAGTGGCACGGGACAACATGCACTCTATTTTGCCGAGCAGTTGCCTCATCTCACTTGGCAACCAAGCGATCAAGGCGCCTATCTTGCACCGCTGTGCCTTAGAGTGAGCCTGGCGGCCCACCTTGATAATCTTGCCCTGCCGTTAACTATCGATGTTATGCAGCCTTGGCCCTGCAAGGCGCAACAATTTGATGCACTCTTTAGCGCCAATACCTTACATATTATGAGTAAAGCCATGGTAGAAGCCATGTTTGAGGGGATATCGCAGCATTTAGCTCTAGGAGGAGTATGCTGCCTGTACGGGCCGTTTAATTATCAACAAGCCTACAGCAGTGCCAGTAATCGAGAATTTGATACTTGGCTAAGGACTCGCGATCCCCTCAGTGGTATTCGCGACATTGAGTGGATAATCGAGCTTGCCGCCCGCGCAGGTATGCGTTTAATGGCTGATAATGAGATGCCTGCCAACAATCGGTTACTGCAATTTTTAAAAGAGGCGTGATCATTCCCCCCTGATATGCCGCGTGACCACGGCATATCATTATCTAGCAGTCATTAAAAATGGTGGCTTAGAAGTCGGCCTCGGTCAGTGAACAGATAAGCTCACTACTGGACTCAATTTGCGCCCTCAAACTGCGAGTTTGCACCGCCCAATACGCCATGTAAAACGCGGCGGTTTTCAGTTTATCCTGATAAAACGCCTGCTCTTGAGAGGAATGCTCGAGCGCCACCGCCGCCATCCTCGCCCACATCCAAGCTAACGCGGCAATGCCAAACATCTGCATATAGGGCATAGACGCCGCCCCGATGATATCGGGATTGTGACCAGCATGAGTACTGATATAACCTGTGGCCTGTTGCAGATCCTGCAAAGCATCGCGCAGCGGCATAATATAGGGGATCATGGCGTCATTAGCTTGATGCTCATCGATAAAGCGGGTCACTATCTCAGACCATAGGGCTAAAGCTGCACCGCCATCGCTGAGTATTTTGCGCCCAACTAAATCCAATGCCTGCACGCCATTAGTGCCTTCATAGATCATCGCAATACGACTGTCGCGTACAAATTGCTCCATGCCCCACTCATGGATATACCCATGGCCACCAAACACCTGCTGGGCATCGACACAGGCCTTAAACCCTTGGTCGGTCACAAAGCCTTTGACCACTGGGGTCAATAACGCGGCCAGCTTACTGGCATTAGCAGCCAGTGACTTATCGTTAGCGCGATGGGACTCATCGAGCCACAGTGCTTGCTGGCCCATTAAGGCTCGCGCCCCTTGATTAAAGGCCTTTTGTGCCATCAACATACGCCGAATATCACCATGAACTAAGATAGGATCGGCGGCCTGTTCGGGTGCCTTGACACCGCTCAGCGCGCGACCTTGAATCCGCTCTTTGGCATAGGCTAATGCATTTTGGTAGGCAATCTCCGATACGCCAAGGCCTTGCACTCCCACCCCAAGGCGCGCCTCATTCATCATGGTAAACATGGCACGTAAACCTTGATGGGGTTTGCCCACCAGTTCCCCCATGGCCTCATCAAACACCATCACGCAGGTTGAATTACCATGAATGCCCATTTTATGTTCCAGCGCACTGGCGACCACACCATTGTGCTCGCCTAAGCTGCCATCGTCATTGACGCGATATTTCGGCACCGCAAATAAGGAGATCCCTTTCACCCCAGCAGGTGCATCTGGCAGGCGAGCCAAGACCAAATGTACTATGTTGTCGGCCAAGTCATGATCGCCCGATGAGATAAAAATTTTCTCGCCGCTAATGGCATAATATTGCTCGTCAATCGCTTGTGCCTTGGTGCGAAGTAGCGCCAGATCGGTTCCCGCATGGGATTCAGTTAAGTTCATGGTGCCGCTCCATTCACCGCTGACCAATTTGGCTAAATATTTCGCTTTAAGCACCTCACTGCCGTGGGCATGAATCGCCGCATACGCCCCATGAGTTAAGCCGGGGTACATGGCAAAAGCCATATTGGTGGAGGTGTTCATTTCGGTGGCAAATATCCCCACAGACTCGGGAAGCCCCTGGCCACCATAATCAGGATCGCTGGTCAATGTAGCCCAGCCATTGTCTACATATTGTTGATAGGCCGCTTTAAAACCTGTTGGGGTGCGTACTTGCCCCGCGACAATTTCGCAGCCCTCGACATCGCCGCTGCTATTTAATGGCAACATCACTTCGGTAGTAAAGTCTGCAACCCCTTGTAGAATCGCGTCCACTAATGGCGCATCAATCTCATCGAATCCTTGTAGATCGCCACGCTGATAAATCGACAGTAACTCACTTAATATAAATTGATAATCTCGAAGCGGAGCTTGATAGATAGGCATTGAATCATCCTTATTAATCGCTATTTCATCCATTACGTCATACCGAGCTTAAGTTCAGTTACGTGACTGAGATGGCCGCGTCGCCACTCATGCAACCACTATTGCAGCATTACGAACCTATGCATCGAACTTGAGCGTCAATATTTTCGTCAAGATGCAAGCTAAACATGGCACTTGCTCTTGTCCTCCCACTCTAACCAAATCAGCCTAAAAATACAGCACTGATAAGACTAATAATATTGAGCGGGGATAATAAAACAGCAAAAAAAATCAAGGCGATACTTATCCTTAAATAAAAAAAACGTTAAGCTAATACCTCTGCGGCCTCAGGCCAATATTAGGCAATAGGATAAGACGATGGCTTCTGTTACCACCAAAAAACACCCTAACGGACTCGACTATGTCGAAATCGACACCCCCTTGTGCGAGGCGCGGATCTTTATGCAAGGCGCGCAGATCGACCGTTTCACCCCTAAAGGCAAGCCCCCGTTACTCTGGGTGTCGAGCGCGGATGATTATCAGCCCGGGCATGGTATTCGTGGTGGTATTCCCGTATGTTGGCCTTGGTTCGGTATGAGCAACCATCCAGAATGGCCGCAACATGGTTTTGCACGCACTCGTATTTGGACACTCGATTCGGTGCAGCTGCGCAATGACATAGCCGAACTTAAATTTAGTTTATCCATCAATGATGAAGACAGGATCAGCTGGCCCCATGACACCAAAGTCGAGCTGCTGTTTACCCTAAGCGATACCTTAAGCGTCAGCTTAATCAATACCAATCTCAGCGATGAAACCGTAAGCCTAACCCAAGCCTTGCATACTTATTTCCCTATTGACGATATTCACCAACTTAAAGCCACTGGCTTTAGTGGCGCCCATTACATTGAATTTGGTAAAGGGCCCTATCCGCAGGCCACAGATGAAGTGATATTCAACCAAGAAACCGATAGGGTTTATAACGCCCTTGGCCCACGACAGCAGCTACATACGCCCCAAGGGATAATTAATGTCTGTCGCCGCAATAGCCAGTCGGCAGTTCTGTGGAACCCATGGATTGATAAATCCAAGCGCCTAGCACGCTTTAATCATGATGATTATCTCACCATGGTATGCCTCGAAGCGGCCAATGTGCTTGAAGATAAAGTCACCCTTGCCCCCTATGGCAGTCATACCTTAACTACTGAGATCAGCTGGGCCAACTAACAGCATTGGCCATAAATAGCCAACTGAGCAGCTTATGTTGCGCCAATGGACGGCCCGCCCGACATAACTGCTAGACTGATCGTAACGACTCTATTTGTGGCGCAGCATGTTTAGCCAACGACATTAAGGGCAACAACCGAACCATATGACAAAGAGACAGGGATAGATGCGGCAGCGACTGAGTCAATCACGCCTAATGGCAGCGCTACTGATCACGGCGCTGCTAATGGTTGTCGCCCTCGGTTTAGTGGCTGCCAATCTCAGTGGTATCACCCAAAGCCTAGCGAATCGTTACCTATTACCTGCCAACACCCAAATCAGTGCCCTCAATGTTAACCTTGACGGTGTGCTCAACGGCCATGTTGCACAGTTAGATTTACAGGTCAACGACAGTCATATCGCCATCAGCGATCTGCAATTGACCTTCAATGATGCCGTTACATGGACACATTTTTCTCTCGAGAATATTGACACGCTGGCCATTAGGCACATTGAGGTGCTGTTATCACCCACGCTATTTTCTTCCAATCCCAATACAGAACTCGCCCCGACGACTAGCCCAGCGCTGTCGCTCGATATGGTAGCAATACCTAAAATAGCCATAGGACAGACGCAACTGAGTGTGCAGCAGATCCCGAGTGAACAACTGAGCCTAAGTCTGGATTATCTCAATATCGATAATCAAGGAAGAGTGACCAGCCAGTTAAGTCATCATGATAAATTACTGTTTGGCCTCGATGCGCAACTATCTGACGAGAGCTGGCAGTTCGACACTCGCTTATCCTTAGATACCCTCCAAGCATTCATGGCCCAGTGGGTAGCATCGGCGCCGGCGCAGCAGCAAGAGACGCCTCCACTGCGCCAATTTATCGCACTAAAACACCAGTTAGCTACCCAGCATATAGATATCAGCGGCCAGCTTATTTCATCGACTCGGCTCGATATTGCCAAGGCCCGCATCGATTCCAGCCATCAACTGGAGCCGTTTTCGCTAACACTTAACGGCTTGACTGGTACAGTATTTAACTCACCTTTGCAATTAGTTCCAAAAGCGCTGCCGATTGAGGGCGGTGCTGACTCAGCCTCCGTTTCGACGCCAAGCAACTCATTGCCATCAAATAGCATTGCCTTCGAGATCACCGGTCCAGTTAGCGACCTAAGCGTGAGCCTTGCGCCAAGCCAACTTGAGCTGGCAATATCGCCATTGCAACGTCAGGCATTCTATAGCGGGGCCACGACCCACGCGCCTTTGCTCAATACACTCGATAGGCTATTGAGTACAACTGCCTTGTCTGAAAGCAACGTGGCGGATAACAATTCGGCTGATAATCACCGCCAACCCTCTCCCCCAGATCAGGACGCTCTGCACTCTCAGCAATCTCTGCGCACTCTACTTGGTGAGCTAACTGGCCAGCCACTTTATCTTATGTTGCAACTTGCCAGTCCGCTTAACTATCAAATTAATTCACAACAATTAAGCATTGAGCACCTACAAGCAGAGCTGTTACTGGGTAATTTACAGCTTAATACTGAGCTAAAACATCTCAAGAGCGTGAATAAAATTGATGAAACCAGTGTCACCACCGATTGGCAGCTGACGCTGGCGCACCCATCCACCTTATGTGTCGGTTTTTCAACGCAGCAAGAAAACGCAGCCCCTATTGCTCCCTGTGATACGAGGATAGATTCGCAGCTACGCGCCGATAACATAGCGTTGTCTGCAACAGGCAGCGCCAACGCAACCTACCCCACAGCGCTGTCAGCAGGGGCTGCAACATCGAGCTTTGCCTTGACAGTGCTGCCTGAGGCACAGCTGATAATCGACGGGCCATATTATCGTCATCAGTCCCTTGATGTCGCCTCAACACAGTTCACACTTGCGCTCACTGAACCACTGAGTTTTAACACTGCTGATGAGGTTAAACTGCAATTTGGTCATATCGATATAAGTAACAGTGGCAATCAATTCACCTTCGTGCAAGCTGGCGAGCACTACCAGCTTGCGAGTCATCGCACTGAGCTGCAACTAAGCGGTGGCCAGTTCAACAAGCTAGCTAATGGCGCAAGCCAATGGTTATTGCGCCCCTTGAGTATCTCAACCCTTAACCCACAGCTAACCCAGTTAAGTAACCTCGTTGCGGCGCTGCCAGCACAAACACTGACCAGTGCCGAGCTTGTTTTCAACAGTAAAGAGACGCTACATATTAACCTCGACGCGGAGCTTAATAATAAAAACACAGGCAAACTAACGACTCAACTATATCTCCCCCCCCTCATGCTGCAACTTAATGGGACGCAACTGACGCATCGGCAAATTAGTGATGAGCAACATACAATTGCCACCACGACCAACATAGGCGTCGCTCGCTTAGATGTGGGCGCTATTGATATGGGGTACATAGCCTCCCTTACAGAGGAGAGCAGCTCAGCTGTAAACAATAAACCTGTCGCCAACACGAGCGCGCAGTCGAATCTGAGCGCACCATCACACTCACTGGCAGCTTTGGTTCTGAACGCACCATGGCAAAATCAACTTGAACTTAGCCTTGAAAATATCAGTGTTAATCAGCAGTATTATCAGCTGAAAAAACGCCGGCAACGTAATCTTTTTGCGATCACCCAGCTGGGGATGACTCAACAACTCGATTGGCAAGCCAGCGCCAGCCAATATCGGCTAAGCACAGCAGAGCAATGGACGGCTGGACAGTTATCGATGCGCAGTCAGCATCAATTGACACTGGCAAAACAACCAGATAAGGTCGCGCTACAAGGTGAGTTCGCGCTTAATAGCGATCTGCAGCAACTAATCAACCAACTCTGTAGCAGTTTTGCCCTCAACATGCCTCTTACGACCATTGGCGATATCCAGCTAGCCAGCCATCATCAACTCTCATGGCAGCCTGATGAACTCCACTTCTCCATGCAGCTGACACCAAAAATTCAAATCAGCGAAGGTAGCATTAACCTACTGCCCTTTGAACAGTTTAACCTTGATGGCAAATGTTATTTCAGTGCGAGTGCGATAAAACATAGCCCTAGCAAACGCAGCATTAACTGTAATGACCTAAGCCTTCAGACGCAGGCATTTAATCCTGGCGTGGTACTCAATAATATCAATGCCAGTACTCAACTTAATTGGTCTTCTCAAAGCGCGTCGAGCCAAGAGACTAAAGAGGCTTTGCTTCAAACAGCCGATATTAATATCAATGCCAGCGCCGATACCCTAGGTGGCCATTTGCTGCTGCCTAAATTTTCGCTCGACTTACATCAACCCTCCGAAGCGTATCTGGTGTTACAGGCGTTAGATTTAGCCCAGCTACTAACCATTCAGCCACAACAAGGCATTTATGCCGATGGTATTTTTGACGGTGTTTTACCTATGCAAATTGTCGATGGTAAAGTGTCGGTTACAGGCGGGAAATTGGCCGCGCGTGCACCAGGTGGCTTGATTAAAGTGGGCAATAATCCTGCGGTAATGCAGATGCGATCCTCTCAGCCCTATTTGGATTTTGCTTTTTCCGCCCTCGAAGAACTGCACTATAGCGAGCTATCGAGTCGTTTTGATATGGCCGCCAATGGCGATGCCGTGCTGCACGTTAATGTAAAAGGTAAGGCTAAAGATATTGAACGCCCTATTCACTTGAACTACGCTCAAGAAGAGAATATGTTGCAGTTGCTCAAGAGTTTACAAATAGGTGATCGCCTACAACAGGATATTGAACAGTCGATGGCACAATAAGCGGGCGCCAATCATGTTCAGGTTATGGTCATCTATAAAGGATTAAGCTGAGCTCACCTTGAATGATCCAGAAACGATCATCGCTACAAAAAAGGAATCACTAGTGAAGATATTGCCGACGTTAATAAGCACCACCATAGCGGCCGCGCTATTAAGTACCATAGGCTGTTCACCCACGGTTAAAATCGAGCCGCCAGATAAGCCTATTGTGATTAATCTTAATGTTAAAATTGAGCACGAGATCAAGATCAAGGTCGACAAAGAGCTTGATGAGTTACTCAATAACAATGAGCTATTTTAACCCATTTTGAGATCAGGAAATCACCATGAAACGTCAAATACTTATACTCATAACCGGATTGCTGTTGAGCCTAAATGCGTTCGCTATCTCCTTACAAGAGGCCAAGAGTCAAGGTCTTGTCGGTGAGCAGGTGAATGGTTATTTAGGACTGGTCGTTAACAATAGCCAAGCCAAACAACTGGCTGACTCGGTCAATGCTAAGCGCCGAGCCCATTATCAAAAAATTGCCACGCAAAATGGCATTAGCGTCGAAGATGTCGCCAAACTGGCAGCAGAAAAGGCCATTGCCGCCGCCGATAGAGGTGAATATATCCAAACGCCTCAAGGTAATTGGATTAAGAAATAACCTTTAACTAGATACTTAACATAGTCACCAGCTAAGCAACTAACCTCCAGCGCCTATGAGATGGGCGCCTTTTCTTTTGCCTAATGATAAACCGCTGACGAGCGAGGTTTAACCACCAGTAGATCGCAATCGATACGATCGATCACCTGCTCAGCGGTATTACCACACATGCTAGAGAGCAAATTAGACTCGCCAGCATCGCCCACAATCACTAACTCCGAATCCACCTGCTTCGCCAGCACGGCTATGGCGTCTTCAGGGAGCGCTTTAGCCACATGAAAATGACTGGCTGGCACATGATGCCGGCTCTGATCCGGTAACAGGTGATAACGACTCGAATAGAGCGACAGTTGGCGCAAATGATACTGTTCATCAGTTTCAGGCATGACAGGTTGCTGAAAAGAGATACTGGGGTTATCACCATAATAGCAATCAAGCAGATGACAATTCCCCTTTAACAGTCGGGTAAAGTGTTCGGTCGTTTGTAATACCGTTTCATTTAACGATTGATGCTGCAGCCCTTCAGCGCAAGGCTCGACCAGAGATAAAATTCGCCCGCCTGGTTGCCAAGCATGATCTTTTACTATCACCACAGGCTTCGGTGACTCTTTAAGTAATCTCACATCTAATGATTTAATCGCTAACCAGTGCCATAACTTGCGAGTCGAGGCACTAATCAAAACCGCATCAACATGAAAATCTCGGCAACACTGCAACACATCATCAATAGCGTGGCACGATGTCGATGCATATGATATTGCAACGCCTGTATGAGCAACCGAGTGGATAAAGTCAACTAAACATTGACGTTTAGCGTCGATAGTTGGTGCACCATTATCGGCATTGGCTTGTTGGGTGTCTTGACTACGATAAAAAGTATGTACAAGGCGTGAGACAAAATGACTATGTTCAAGCAACATGACTAGGATATGCGCTTGACTTTTTTTGGCCATATAGGCGGCCCTTGAGATACCTCTAAAATTAAAATCGTGTTCATCGATAACCACTAGCAATCGTTTGTAGCTGTCCATAACGGATCCATCTTGCCATGGGGGAACCCTAATTGTAGTTGAGCCTGAGACGCTATTTGAAGCTGTTTACCGCATAAACACTGGGCTAGCGCCAAACAGCTGATAATGAAAATGATTACTGTTTATAACATTTTCGACTTAAAAAATCCGTTTGCCATAATACCGACCACAACGGTAATCTCTATTAGCGCCAGTACGAATGCCATAATAAATAGGCAATACAAATGGCAGGTAATGACGACAAGTTAATCCCCCCATTTTGTGGTGTAAGGCCGTTAGCGCATCTCACCGCTGTGAACAAGTTCACAAGGTACAGAAAAAGTGAATTAGTTGGCGCTACTATAGTGATTAAAGGCGTAAAATCAGTACATCGTGCATAAGCAAGTCATACTATTAATAAGCTTCCCTGCTCTCATACCGTCCTTTTGTTTTTACACCTGGAGTTTTTATGATCGCAATAGAGCTATTTGTAGTACTGGCCTTTATCTATCTAGGTGCCAGAATGGGCGGCATTGGCATAGGGCTGGCTGGCGGCGCAGGCGTGCTGGTGCTCACCCTCATCTTAGGCCTAGATCCCGGTCATATTCCGGTGGATGTCATTTTAATCATCATGTCGGTGATCGCTGCCATTGCGGCAATGCAAGTTGCCGGAGGATTAGACTGGCTAGTACAACTCTCTGAGACCTTTTTAAGAAAAAACCCCAAACACATCACCTTTTACGCACCGATCGTCACCTATTTTATGACGCTGCTTGCAGGCACAGGTCACACCGCATTTTCAACCTTGCCCGTTATTGCACAAGTCGCTAAAGAGCAAGGGATCCGCCCATCTCGGCCACTGTCGATTTCCGTTATCGCCTCACAAATTGCCATAACAGCATCGCCTATCTCAGCCGCTGTGGTGTTTTTCTCTGGCATACTCGAACCATTAGGCGTTGATTATCTGACATTATTGGCGATCTGTATTCCGGCGACTTTTTGTGCTTGTATGGTGGGCGCTATAGTCGCCAATGTGATGGGGAGTGAACTAAAAGACGACCCCATTTACCAGCAGCGTTTGGCTCAAGGACTGGTTAGCCAACAACAAAGTTCAACACAAGTGATCGCCCCTAGCGCTAAGCTCGCTACCGCCATCTTTATCAGTGCCATTGTTTGTGTCATCGTGTATGCCACCCTGATCTCCGATTCGGTGGCGCTGATCACCGAACCCACTTTAAGCCGTAACGATGCCATCATGGTATTTATGTTAACGGCCGCCGCGGCCATTGTGACCTTTACTCATATCGATGCCAGCAAGATCTCTGAGGCTTCCACGTTTAAGTCAGGAATGAGCGCCTGTGTTTGCGTACTCGGCGTCGCTTGGCTGGGTGATACCTTAGTCGCCGGTCATATTGATGAAATTAAAGATGTCGCGGCAGCGCTATTACAGCAGTATCCTTGGCTATTGGCATTAACGCTGTTTTTGGCGTCGATGCTGCTTTACTCACAAGGGGCAACGACCACCGCATTAATGCCAGCCGCGCTAGCCATTGGCGTTGCTCCCATGACAGCGATAGCCTCTTTTGCCGCAGTCAGTGCATTGTTTGTTTTGCCAACCTACCCAACATTATTAGCCGCTGTGGAGATGGATGACACAGGCTCGACCCGCATCGGTCGTTGGGTGTTTAACCACCCCTTCTTTATCCCCGGAGTGGTGACAATCGGCACCTCAGTACTACTTGGATTTGTCTTTGGCGAGCTACTGTTAGGCTAAGGACT
This sequence comes from Shewanella sp. 492, assembly GCF_059338445.1. NCBI lineage: Bacteria > Pseudomonadati > Pseudomonadota > Gammaproteobacteria > Alteromonadales > Shewanellaceae > Shewanella > Shewanella sp. 492. The sequence goes on along the minus strand of NZ_CM181702.1, from coordinate 1,861,304 downwards.
TAGCAACCCAGCAAACTCAGGGGGTTATAAGCGCCCCCTGATGTGGAGGACCATAGAGTGAGTGGGCAAACGGGTGGCAAGCGCAATCTATACGCTTACTCACCAAGTGCGAGTGTGACAGAGGTTAACCCTTTCTTTTGATGCTTGTGACGATACATTTGCTCATCAGCCTGTTGCAACAGTTGGGTGATATCAGCCGCCTCATCAACCGCTACGGCAACCATGCCATAGGAAAATTGCAGCGGATAAGGCAGTTGCTCTCGCAACATAACTTCGTGTAAATGTTCACCAAAACGCTTAACCGCTGTTTGTGCAACAGCCGGTGTGCAATCATGGAAAAAAGCGGCAAACTCATCGCCGCCAAAACGACCCACAATGTCTGAATCACGCAAGGCAGTTAACATTTGCTGCGCAAACAGACACAAGACTTTATCGCCTTCACCATGACCATACTGATCATTAATCGGCTTAAAGTTATCTAAGTCGAGATAAACCAAGCACGCTGGCTGTTTATTGCGCTGCATCATTTGCAAGCTTTTATCGACCAGAGCCATAAAGCCGCGTCGATTCGCTATCCCTGTCAATTCATCACTGGTCGCCAGCTCGATAGCTGCTAGCTCATCTTCAACCATCATCGCCAGATCTTTAAGTGCCAGTTTATCCTCATCCGTTAACTGTCTAGGCTGATCATCGATAATACACAAGGTTCCCATCAATTGGCCATTGGGTGCATGTAGCGGTTGCCCTGCATAAAACCGCACATGCGGCGGTTCTGTGACTAGCGGATTGTTGGCAAAGCGGCTGTCTTGGGTGGCATCGCTAATATGAAACAGCTCATCTTTTAAAATGGCATGGCCACAAAAAGAGATATCCCTTGGCGTCTGACGCACATCAGTACCTATGGCAGACTTAAACCATTGTCTCTGTTTATCAACCAGGCTAACGCAAGCTATCTTGACATTAAATAAGCGCTTAGCCACTCGAGTGACACGATCAAAACGCTCTTCTGGTGCCGTGTCGAGAATATTCAACGCGGTTAACGTTGACAACCGACACGGCTCATTTGGGGGAATACTTGGGACCTGCATATATGGCCTCTGTTATTAAAGTAGTTTAAATTATCTGAGGCCTATCCAATGGCGCGAATTAGGCTAAGCGATTATCCAACCTAATACAAACATTCATGCTGACTAATTATTGTTCCAGATCAATACCTGCGCGGGTTCGCCGCTTTTTCGAGTCGCGCGGTACATGCCTTCAGTATTAAAGGGAGTTGCGATATTGCCACGTTGGTCGATAGCAATCACTCCTCCGGCACCGCCAGCAGTGATTAAACGTTGATTAATCACCTCATCGGCGGCCTGAATAATTGATTTTTGCTGGTATTTCACTCTCGCGCAGATATCTCCCGCCACGTGATAACGAATAAAATATTCTCCATGGCCGGTCGCCGACACTGCACACACCTTATTTTCAGCATAGGTACCAGCCCCAATGACCGGCGAGTCGCCAATGCGACCAAACCGTTTGGCTGTCATGCCGCCGGTAGAGGTTCCAGCGGCTAAATTACCCTGTTTATCCAGGGCCACCGCGCCAACAGTGCCGAACTTGTAATCGAGCTCCTGTGGATCGTCAAACAACAATGATGCTTGTGACGCGCCACTAACATCACCGACCTGAGCCGCCTTTAGCTTGGCTTTGGCATCGAGTAACTGCTGATAACGATGGTCATCATCAAAATAACTGACTGGCACAAGCTCAAAACCTTGGGTCAACGCGAACTCCTCGGCGCCACTACCAGATAGCATCACATGAGGCGAATGGTCCATCACACGGCGGGCGAGCGTGATCGGGTTCTTAATGTGTTTAACTCCCGAGATGGCCCCGGCATTTAGGGTACTGCCATCCATAATGGCGGCGTCCATCTCATGTTGACCATTAAAAGTATACACTGCGCCAACCCCTGCATTAAACAAGGGGCTATCCTCTAAGATGCTAATCGCGGCAGTGACCGCACTAAGGCTATCTCCGCCTTTGTCTAATACTTGATAACCCGCATCAACTGCTTGCTTTAATTTGGTGCGATAAGCTTGTTGCTGTGCATCACTCAACGCAGCTTTTGAAATCGTGCCAGCCCCACCATGAATGGCGATAGCAAACGGCTGTGATGATGTCGCGCCCACTGTTGTAGCAACGATACTCAAGAGTGCGGTCAAGCTAAATAATTTGATTGTACTGTTCACCTAAGGCTCCTTGCTATGGTTTGTATTGTTTGTACCGATTTTAATTATTAATTACAATCATCGTCTTGCTTGACCGTAATAATCTGCGACAATAAACCTTAATCACTTTTTAAATTAGATAAAGGCGTTTTGAGTGCGAATTTTTTTCGTTAAGTCGCTTCTCATCCTTGTGGTCATTTGGCTAGGCATTCATACATCAGTAGCATCAGCAAATCAATGGCTTAATATTAATATCCTTGGTGCAGATGAGACGTTAACCAAAAATATCACCGCCCATTTAAGCCCCTTACCAACATCTGAAGTACAACGCCGCGCTTTTTTATTTAATACCGCAGACAGCCTCGATGCCGCGCTACACTCACTCGGTTACTACCATGGTGTGGTCGACCAACAATTAGACAGTCCAGAACAAGGGCCATGGCAACTGACTTTAAGAGTCACTCCAGGTGAGCCAACCCGTGTTCAATGGGTTGATATTCAACTGAGCGGTGAAATTCGCCAAGATAAAGTCGTCAACATATGGTTATCCAAACTCGAACTAAAACCTGGTGATATTCTTAACCATGGCCAGTATGAAACCATTAAGTCGCAACTGCTCACCTTGGCATTAGCCCGTGGCTATTTCGATGGCCGTTACCTGACCAATACCATAGTGGTTAACCGTGATCTCAATCGCGCGCAAATTAATCTGCATTATGATTCTGGACCGCGTTATAAAATGGGCAGTGTCAATTTTACTGGCCATACGCTGATCCCAGGATTACTCGATCAGTTAATTCCCTTTGAAGCAAACACCAATTACAGCACCGGTGCACTAGGTGGCTTAAACCGTGAGCTGGTCGACACTGGCTATTTTACAAACATCAAAGTGTTACCCCAACTGGATAAAATTGAGCAGCAACTCGTCCCCATTAAGGTTGAACTTACCCCAAAACCCAGCCATTCAATTAAATTGGGGGTGGGTGTCGATATTGGCAGTTCGGCCAACAATAGTGTTGATCCAAGAGTACGTGTCACCTGGCAAACGCCGCAGATCAATCGTTATGGACACTCACAAGAGACCAGTATTGAGTGGTCTCCCGATCGGCCAAAATTTCTTACGACTTATACCATTCCGCTTAGCCACCCGCTGGATGATCAGCTTAAAATTCGGCTTGGCTTACTACGTGACAAATATGGGGTAACCCAATTGTACGACCCCGACGAACGCCGTTATGTTAATACCGGAGAACTCGAATCCACCAAGCGCACTGCTGGTGTACTGCGGCAAAAACGCCTTAACCATAATTGGTTACTCAGTTATTCACTCGATGCCATTAAAGAGTCCTATACGCAATCGGATACCTATTATGACCCCAATTTTTTACTCTTAGGCAGTAGTCTTAGCCACACTTATCGCGGCGACAATTCGCTGGATCCGAAATCAGGTTTCTATCAATATTACAGCGTAGAATATGCCGACCCCACCCTAGGTTCAGAAGTACGCCTAACACGACTACAAGCCAAATTTAAATGGATTGACACCTTTTTCGATAAGCACCGACTCGTCACACGTATGGACTTCGGTGCTAACCTTGCCGCCGACGACGACTTAGCAAACATCCCGCCCTCTTTACGCTATTTTGCCGGTGGCGATGAGAGTATCCGTGGTTATAGTTTTAATGAACTAGGGCCTTACATAGATTATCGAACTCAAGATGATCAATTAGCTCGTATGGTCGTTGGTGGTCGCTATTTAATGGTGGGCAGTATTGAATATCAATACTATGTCACCCCCACCTGGCGAGTAGCGACCTTTGTCGACGGCGGTAATGCCTTTGATGTCGACCAAATCGACCCCATTGTCGCCGTCGGTGCTGGCATCCACTGGATCTCTCCTATTGGCCCGATCAAGCTAGATTTAGGGGTGGGCCTCAACGAGTCAGAAACCGTTGAGCGCTCATGGCGGATCCACTTGTCGATGGGGGCTGAGTTATGACCCAATCGACACACAAACCACCAATATCTGACTTACCGACCGAAGAAGCAACCGCTCAAGGCAAAACCTTCGCCACGCGATTACTTCGTTGGCTTAAAAACACCATCCGCTTCGTATTCTATGTACCGCTTTCACTGTTAGTCATTGTTGCCGTGTTATTTGGAACCCCATTTGGCAGCCGTATCGCTGTGAGTATCGCCGATACATTTATCGACGGATTAACGCTTAACTACCAATCTGGCACCCTTAACAAACAACTGAGTTTATCCCTGGCCCGTTGGCAAATGCGTGGACTGACAGTCGCAATTGATGACTTAACACTCGATTGGCGGCCACTATGCCTACTGCAACGTCAGCTCTGTGTGGAGGCATTAACGGCCACGGCCGTCAATGTCGATATCGATACTGCCGAGCTCAGCGCCGACGCTGCAGAGCCCAAAATTGACCCCGTTACAGAACAAGGCCTACTGCAACTGCCTGTCGATATTTTATTGAGTCATACGCAACTGCAACAAATTAAGGTGGCGGTCGATAAGATGCGATTTAACGCTCAGCAGCTCAGTGGCCAAGCCAGCTGGTTAACTAATGGCCTACGTATCCACTCGCTCGACAGCCTAGGACTATTAGTCTCTATCCCCAAAAATGAGGCTGAGCCACTCACAACGGTAGCCGATCCCCTGGATAGCCCATGGCCCCTTGCAAGCTTGCCGCAAGTCGCCATGCCTATGCCCATTTTTGTCGATAATTTGCAATTGAGCGACAGTCAATTGCAACTGGGCGATCGCACTGACAACTTCGCCAGTATCCACTTACAAGGTAACTACATTGACTATCTTCTTGCTGTGGATCTATTGCAAGTCACCCATGATTACGGTCAAATCACTGTCGATGGTGACATTACGCTTAGCGCCCATTACCCAATGGCCCTTCAAGTTGAGGCGACAATCGATAACATAGCTGAACTACCAAGCTTGTCTCAGCAAACCCTCGAACTAAACCTGAGTGGTGACCTACAGCGGTTGCAGCTAACGGCCGCAGGCCAAGGACATATTAACTTAGCCTTAGAAGGTGAAATTGATTTAGCCGATCCCGAGCTCCCCTACCAGCTCAAATTGACTAGCGAACAACTTATGTGGCCGCTCGATGCGCCACTATATCGAGCACAAGCTATCACGCTGGAAACGGCAGGGTCGCTTAGCCAACAACAGGCTAAAGTGAATGGCCACGTTTTGACCCCTTATCATCCTATGCTGCAGCTGGATGCTCAGTTGAGTCACAGTGAGCAAACGGTCACGATAAGCCAATTGGCCATCATTAGTGATATGGGTAACCTGCAAGCTTTAGGCTCTGTGGGTTATGGCGATGAGATCAGGTGGGACTTAGCCATAACCAGTGACTCGCTACAATTGGCATCTCTGACGCTTGATAATGAGACCACCTTACCAAATACCAATATCAGCGGTTCATTGATAAGTCAGGGCTCAGTGGCTGCTAAACAATGGCAAGTAGCCATTCGCGAGGCAGCGCTGCAAGGCCAGATAGATCAGTACCCGTTACGAGTAGAAGGAGATGTTAATCTTAACCATTTATGGCAACTTAACGCTAATCGCTTAGTGCTTCACGCGCTAGACGCAGAGTTGGCTATATCAGGAAACGTTGACCAACAATGGGCGCTCGGTGGTCAATTAGCTATTCCGGCGCTGAATTTATGGCACCCCGATGCCTCCGGAAGCATTAATGCCAAGATCACGGTTTCTGGTGACAGCCAACATCCTGAGCTGGCTCTGAATGTTGACAGTCGCGATCTTAGTTTTGCTGGTAATGCTGTAGATAAAACTCACCTAACAGCTTTTTATCGACCATTGGATGATCACCAATTTGCCTTATCAATGAACGCCTCAGCAATCGTCATGCCTGCGGTAGAATTTGACTCTATCACCCTTGGAATACAAGGCGATCAAGCGGTGCAGCAACTGAGTCTACAAAGTGAAGGCGATGTAATTTTAGACAGTGCGATAGCATCGACGTTTGATATGGACAAACAACAACTCGCACTGTCAGTCAATAAGCTAAACCTTGATTCTCTGCTTGGATTAGTCCAGCTTAATCACCCCATTGTGTTTAATTGGGATAATAATGCCCAACAAGGAAACATCGACCCATTTTGCTGGCAACATCAACACGGAAAACTGTGTCTCAACGACGATGTAGAACTTGGCAAATCTGGCGATGCCAATATTCAGTTTGCCGGGGATATTGGCGCACTGATTAAACCATTATTACCAGTAAACATGTCGTGGCAGGGCCCTGCGACTCTCGAATCACAGCTAAGTTGGGCACCGCAGCAAAAACCACAAGCACGGGTTGATTTAAACTTCAGTGCTGGGCAGGTCTTATTACAAACCAGTAAACGAAAACTGGAAAGTCGTTATCGACAACTGCAGTTTAATGCTGCATTAGACGCAGAACAATTCGTCTTAAATGCCCAGCTTGATGCGCAGGAATTGGCGCAACTTAACAGCTATGTAGCCATAGGTGTCGGTCCAGAAAAGCCCCTATCAGGTAATATCAACATCGCTAATATTGATCTGCAGGCTCTGGCCAATTTCACCCCACAATTGGCCACCTTAAATGGGCAAATCGACAGTGCACTGCAGTTATCAGGCTCCTTAAGCCAACCTCAGGTAACCGGTAACATCGATCTATCCCGGGGCAAATTACTCGCAGCGGCTAATCCAACCTTACTCGATGACATCAATATCGCTGTTCGGCTACAAGGACAAGCGGCCAGTGTTCAAGGTGGCTGGACAATGGGCAATGGTAAAGCCAACTTAAGTGGTGATCTCGATTGGGGCGGTGAAGCATTTCAAGGCAATTTAGCGGTTAACGGTGATAAGCTTGCCGTTATCCAACCGCCGATGGTCATTTTAGATGTATCACCCGACATAAACATTACCTTTGGACCAGAGCGTTTGGATGTCAGTGGGATAATTAATGTGCCCACTGGCCATATCAATATTGTTCAACTGCCCGAAGGGGGGGTAGCCGAATCCAGCGATGTGGTCTTTAACGATAGTAAAGCCAGTGAACAGCAGAAGGTCAATCCTATCGCCATCACCTCTAAAATTGACATCCAAGTAGGCGATCAGTTAACCATTGACGGTATGGGATTAACGGGTCGACTACAAGGCACCTTAACGCTTCGTCAAGAAGCCTTTAAACCCCCCTTGTTGTATGGCGATGTAAAAGTGGTTGATGGATTTTATAAATTTATGGGGCAGAAACTCGCAATCAACACCGGTGAAGTGCAATTTATAGGGCCTATCGATGTCCCTAACCTCAATATTGAAGCGGTACGAGAAATTAAAAGCGAAGATGTCATCGCCGGAGTCCGCGTCACTGGTACGCCTTTAAAACCCATTGTCACCCTCTTCTCTTCGCCAACCAAGGAGCAAGCGGAGATCTTGTCATACATTGTCAAGGGAACTGGCTTTAACAATAATAGTGACTCACAAAATAACGCCTTAATGATGGGAGCGGCATTAACCCTTGGTAACCAATTGGGTGGCGGTGCAGTCAATAACATTGGCAGTTCAGCGACAGGCATCGTTGAGAAATTTGGTCTTTCTAATGTACAGCTCGATGCTAATGATGATGGTAAGGTGGCTATTAGTGGCTTTATTGGTGATAACTTAATGGTCAAATATGGTATTGGTGTCTTTAACCCAGGTTATGAGATGACGGTGCGCTACTATTTACTGTCTCAGCTCTATTTAGAAAGTGTCTCAGGCACGGTAGAGAAATCACTCGATATCTATTACAACTTTAATATCGATTAGCCAATTTAAACTTTAATAAGTGCATCATTACTTTTCGCATTCGGTTGACGAAATAATGCCACGCCGAGAATAGCTATAGCGAAAGGTCAACCGACATCCATAAAAAACCGCAGTTCACAAACGAATGTGAATGCGGTTTTTGTGTTAATGACGTTAGCAACACTAAAAGTTAGCAGATAGCAACAAGCCTCACTATGGATGCTGCTTGGATTGGCGGTTGCAGCTTAGCTTGTCATCACAATGATTTTTCAGCCTGGAGCAAGAGATCATTTTTATGTCGTTGCCAAACTTTACCACTATTGATGCCGTAACTGCGCATCAACACAGGAATGTCATTATGATTATGCTCTTTGGCTAACGCCTCTAGTGCCTGATAAAAATCAAGCGCCAGTTCACGAGCCTGATCAATGGCAAAATACTCTTTACCAACTCGGCTATATAAACCTTTAAACCCATTTAAGATCAATACATAAAGCGGATTACCCGAATGATAGGCAAGCGCATGATGCAATTGGTAGTCGAAATCGATATAGGCCTTTGCTTCATCTTTTAATGTCGCTAATGGTGCCAACGCTTCTAATACTTTATCCGGATTATAACGCACTGCACCTTTAAAATAGATAGCGCTGATATTGGTGCGAGCCGACAAGAGTTGTTCTAGTAATACAGGCTCGCCAGCAGGGTTAAGTTCGGCAATGGTTTCTAATACATTTAAGCCAGAGGTTTCCCAAATATCATTAACCCGAGTTGGTTTACCATGTTGAATGGTTAACCAACCATCTCGTGCTAAGCGCTGTAACACTTCTCGAAGTGTAGTACGGGTAACCCCGATAAGTTCCGATAGTTCACGCTCAGCAGGCAAAATTGAACCGGGAGGAAATTTCCCTTCCCAAATAGAGCGAACAATATATTTTTCAGCAAAGCTTGCGGGCCCTTTCGCTTCAATTATATCTTTGTTTTTCGGCGGTACTGGTGCTTGGGGGACAGTTGTCATCAGGCCACTATTCCAAATAAATGAGATTATCTTAATACTGATCATACCAGAGCGACGAAAAATGGAAACCTAATCCGCGATATTAACTACTCACACCTAGAAGGACGAAGCTCTCAATTTTCACTTAAACGTGCTGCATATCAAAAAATAACCAATTCAAATTTTGTTGTAGCCCTGTGTTTTTAAACTTTAGCTTTATAAAAGTATTAATTTATAGATATCATTAGGCTACACTGTCCGAACTTCGGACCGTTCCTTGTCTATTTTTATCAAAACAATTATACATTTGAGAGGGTGCCATGCCTGTGACTATGAGTCGGGCGTTTATTGACAATTTCTTAGGAAACTCTCCTAAGTGGTTCAAATTCGCAATTATATCATTTCTAGTGATTAACCCCATTATATTCTATATCAACCCATTTATTGCCGGTTGGTTATTGGTGGTTGAGTTCATATTTACCTTGGCTATGGCCTTAAAGTGTTATCCGTTACAACCTGGGGGGCTGTTAGCCATCGAGGCCGTGATTATCGGCATGACCTCCCCCAGCCAAGTTCTGCATGAAATTGAAGCTAATCTTGAAGTATTATTATTGCTGATCTTTATGGTTGCCGGTATCTACTTCATGAAACAGTTATTGCTGTTTGTCTTCACGAAGATGATCACTAAGGTACGCTCTAAAATTGTCGTTTCTTTGATGTTCTGTATTGCATCGGCATTTTTATCGGCGTTTCTCGATGCTCTAACCGTTATTGCGGTTATCATCGCTGTAGCTGTTGGTTTCTACTCCATTTACCACAAAGTTGCGTCAGGTAAAAACTTTGCAGATGACCATGATCACACCAACGATCAACATGGTGAAGGCTTCTCTTTATGTGAAGATGAGCTCGAAGCCTTCCGCGGATTTTTGCGTAACCTATTGATGCACGCAGGTGTGGGTACGGCATTAGGTGGTGTATGTACCATGGTTGGTGAGCCACAAAACCTCATCATCGCCGCACAAGCCAATTGGCAATTTGGTGAGTTTGCCCTGCGTATGGCGCCAGTGACTGTGCCCGTGTTTATCGCGGGGATATTCACCTGTTTCTTAGTTGAAAAATTCAAAGTCTTTGGTTACGGCCAGCAATTACCTGAAGCTGTACATAAAATCTTGGCAGATTATGCTTCACATGAAGATGCTCGACGCACTAAACATGACAAAATGAAGCTGACTATTCAAGCGTTAGTCGGTGTTTGGCTCATTGTCGGGTTAGCATTCCACTTAGCGTCAGTTGGCTTAATCGGCTTGTCAGTTATTATTATCACCACCGCATTTAATGGTGTCACTAACGAACATGCCTTAGGTAAAGCGTTTGAAGAAGCCTTACCTTTCACGGCGTTACTCGCCGTGTTCTTCGCCATTGTTGGGGTGATTATCGATCAGCAACTGTTTGCCCCAGTGATTCAGTGGGCATTAAGCTATGAAGGTAATACACAGTTAGTGATTTTCTATATTGCGAATGGTTTACTGTCAATGGTCAGTGACAACGTGTTTGTTGGTACCGTTTACATTAACGAAGTCAAAGCTGCGTTACTGGATGGACAAATTACCCGAGATCAGTTTGATCTACTGGCAGTGGCCATTAATACCGGTACTAACTTACCTTCAGTAGCAACACCTAACGGCCAAGCTGCATTCTTATTCCTGCTGACTTCAGCAATCGCACCACTTATTCGTCTCTCGTACGGACGCATGGTGTGGATGGCTCTCCCCTACACTATCGTATTATCGATTATTGGAGTATTGGCGATTGAGACTGGGTATTTAGCTGACATGACGCAATACTTCTATGATTCACAGATGCTGATCCATCATTCGGTAGCGGAAGTGAGTCAAGGCGCTGTTAGCGTTCATTAAATGATAATTGACCTAAACGAACTAGTTTCGTAAAGTCTTAAAAACGCCTCTTAATGTAAGAGGCGTTTTTTATAGGAGAAGTTTGTTTGAGCCCACTAACCCGTTTTGCCCAATCCCGTGTTGCATGGATAACCTTATTCAGCAGTGCACTGGTTCTTGAATCTTGTGCTCTATATTTTCAATATGTGATGCAGTTAACCCCCTGCGTAATGTGTATTTACCAGCGCCTTGCCCTGTTTGGGGTATTGTTTGCTGGCGCATTGGGTTGCATAGGTTACCGTTATCGTTTAGTGCGGCTATTGAACATTATATTATGGGGAGTGAGCGCTGCATGGGGCTTAAAGCTCGCGATAGAACTAGTGGATATGCAAACCAATCCATCGCCTTTTTCGACCTGTTCATTTCTGCCCGAATTTCCGACTTGGATGCCATTACATGAGTGGTTACCTTCGGTATTCATGCCAACAGGTATGTGCACCGATATTCCCTGGCAACTATTTGGCGTCACTATGGGCCAATGGATGATAGTGGCATTTTCAGTCTATTTACTTGCCTTGGCTATTTTCGCCATCCCCGCTTTGAGTAAAACTAACGAGCAAGGTAATTAATCGGCGGGCCTTAGTTAAATGACCATAAAAATGCCCGGGTAGTGATACTCGGGCATTTTTATGGTGTGTATAGTGGCCAAGCGTTCTATTTAACGCTCCTTCGCACACTAACGATTAATCGTTCAGTATGGCAAAGTCAATATAGGTAGGCACAGTTACTCACAATCCTTGAGCGGCCATAACACTATATGATCTTCTAAGTATTTCACTTTAGTCTCGTTAACCACTTTATCTTGAGTCGACATACCCAGTGCATGCATCATCTGTTTATCGCCAGCGATTAACGGATGCCAACTGGGTAAACTACGACCTAAATATAGCCGGCGATATGCACAGCTGTCGGGTAACCACGTGAGATCCGCAATATTATCGAGTGTCACTTTAGTGCAGCTTGGAACGAAGTCAAAACGCTGCTCATAATGGCGACATTGGCATTGCTGGGCATCAAGTAATTGACAGGAAGCATTGGTGTAATACAACTCCTCTGTCTCGTCATCGATAACCTTATTTAAACAACATTTGCCACAACCATCACACAACAACTCCCACTCTTCACTGGTTAATTGTGCTAGAGATTTTTCATTCCAAAAAGCCATAGTTCTCATTCTACAAAATGCCTACAAACGCAGGCGAGTTTACACTATTTTAGCCTAATGCGGCAGATGCCAGTACCAAGCTACTTAATGGCTGGAAATTTAATTCGTTCGGATAGATAGGTCAAAGACAAGGCATAAAAGTCAGAAGGGTTCCATTGGGTCAATGCTCGATAATTGTCATACACCAAATACTTACGACCGTTGATGCCGTCGGGCATAATGAGCGATACTTGCATATCTTGCCTGCTTGGTAAATTGGAGCCATCGAAACGCTTAACACCTAATGCCTGCCACTGAGCAAAGCTCTTGTGCGTCTCTAAGCCAATCAGATCTCGGGGAATCGCCTTTGGCACTTGTACTTGTCGACCCCAGGTTGCCTCGTCATTCCAGCCTAATTGGTTTAAATAATAAGCCGTGGAGGCAAACGCATCACTTAGATTGCTCCAGATATCGATAACGCCATCATTATCACCATCTTTAGCAAAACGCGCATAATCGCTAGGAGTAAAGTGTGCATAGCCCATTTTGCCTAACGCGTTACTTTTAAGCTCTGCAAACTCAACCTGCTTATGCTCAATAAGCTTGAGCGCATCCATAAATGCTTGACGGTTTGCCACTTCGTTATCACCGCGATAGCCATTTGATGCCGCCACAGTTAATACGGGATAATGACCAACATCATCTCCTAGTTGAGATGTCAGCCCCCATAAAGCGATGATAAAACGAGGCTGTACGCCATATTGTTCGCCTAAAAGATCAAATTGTGTTTTATTCGCCTTATACAGGCTTCTAGAACGAGTAACGATAGACTCTGGTACTAAGTAAGATAAATATTGCTCTAAGTTAGATGGCGATTCGGGCATATTGGCATTAAACGACGCCTTCTTAAACAACTTAATTTGCGGAAATACCTGTTTGACTGTGGTCGCAGAAACCCCTTCATTTAAGGCTTGTTGTTGTAACACATCAAGATATTGCTCAAACGAGAGCTCTGAAGACTTTGCTTCGACCACTGCTATTGATAATACAGTGGATAATAGTAAGGTTCCCCACAAGGTATTTACAAACATGCATATTCCTTTATTAATTAGTCATGCAAATAATCAGTCGCGGCTATAGCCTATCTCTTGCTTATATTCTTCAAGAAGATTTTTGGGTGGTGGCGGTAACTGAAGATAATAGCCCTTCTCTTTAAGTTCAACCTTTACCTTATTAATATCGGCAATGCCTAAATGTTGACGCTTATCTAGTGGCACTATCATGACTAATTCTGGTACACCAAACATCTGCATCAGAGCCTCGGGAACCCGCTCAAATTCATTACGTTTTTCAATAAATAGATAACAGTCAGCTTTTAATCGACTTTTATATACTGCACAGATCATATTGGGGGAATTTCCTGTTTATTCAACTTGCCAGCAAATGAGGCACACTATACCATGTGGCCTAGGATTATAGTAATTTCTAACTGGCTAAGCTGGTTTATTTTATAAAGAGCAAAATTAGGAATGCAGAAACCTAGCCTCGAATTAAAAGGCTCTTCATTTACGCTTTCAGTACTGCACATTAATCATGCTGATCTCAATAAAGTTGCCGTTGAATTAGACAGTAAATTAGCTATTGCGCCGCAATTTTTTATCGGTGCACCGCTAGTGGTAAATTTAAGCAGTATTAATGATGCCAATTACCCTTTAGCGGGGCTAAAAGACTTGCTACTGTCTCGTAATTTAGTGATTGTTGGGATCACTGGGGCACCAAGCGCTATAGCCAATCAGGCCAAATCACTTGGGCTAGCCATCATTAAATCCGGTAAACAGAGTGCTAACCAACCGCAGTTACCCAGAACCACCAAAATAGTGAAACAAAACATTCGCTCAGGACAGCAGATCTACGCTCAAAATGGCGATCTCATTATTGTCGGCGCTGTGGGTAATGGTGCTGAAGTGATTGCAGATGGCAGCATACATATATACGGTAGTCTTAGAGGTAAAGCCATGGCGGGTGCCAATGGTGACAAAAATGCCGTCATTATTGCACAAACGCTGGACGCAGAACTTGTGTCCATCGCTGGACAATATTGGCTAACCGAAAATCTTCAGGCACATGCCACGATAAAAAGCGGTTGTATTCGGCTCGAAGGTGACAGCCTTACCCTCGACGCGTTATCGCTATAGCAACACATTAAGGATAGAAATGCACATGGCACAAATCATTGTTGTCACTTCAGGTAAAGGCGGAGTGGGCAAAACCACTTCTAGCGCAGCGATAGCCACTGGGTTGGCCTTAAAAGGACATAAAACAGTCGTAGTCGATTTCGATATCGGCTTACGCAACCTCGACCTAATAATGGGTTGTGAGCGTCGGGTGGTTTATGATTTCGTCAACGTGATTAACGGCGAAGCCAATTTAAACCAGACTTTAATCAAAGATAAGCGTACCAGCAATTTGTATATTTTGCCGGCTTCGCAAACTCGAGACAAGGACGCGCTGACCAAAGAAGGCGTTGGCCGAGTGCTTGACGAACTGCGTAAAGAGTTCGAGTACATTATTTGCGATTCTCCCGCCGGAATTGAAACAGGCGCAATGATGGCACTCTACTTTGCCGATATCGCTATCGTCACGACCAACCCAGAAGTTAGCTCAGTGCGCGATTCAGACCGTATCTTAGGCATGTTGCAGAGTAAATCTAAGCGCGCTGAAGACGGTTTAGAGCCTGTCAAAGAGTTCTTATTGTTAACCCGTTACTCGCCTACTCGTGTGGCAACAGGTGAAATGCTGAGCGTGGCTGACGTTGAAGAAATTTTAGCCATCCCACTTTTAGGGGTTATTCCTGAGTCTCAAGCGGTATTAAAAGCCTCAAACTCTGGTATTCCCGTCATCATAGATCAAGAGAGCGATGCTGGTCAGGCTTATGCTGACAGTGTGGCCCGTTTAGTCGGTGAAAACGTTGAGATGCGTTTTATCACCGAAGAGAAAAAAGGATTCTTAAAAAGGATATTTGGTAGCTAATTATGTCTTTACTCGATTATTTTAAAACCAAGAAAACACCGAGCACTGCAGTTACTGCCAAAGAGCGACTGCAAATCATTGTGGCCCACCAACGTGGTGAGCGCGATGTGCCTGACTATTTTCCTGCGATGAAGCAAGAGATCATCGAAGTGATCCGTAAGTATGTGCAGATTGACTCAGACCAAGTGACTGTGCAGCTAGATCAAAACGATGACCACCTATCGGTACTTGAACTGAACGTGACCTTGCCTGAAAAATAGTCCGCCATCTCACCCAACATACTGTTTAACTTGATAAGGTGGCAAACAGTAAATTGGTACCGAGACAAATAAGCCCTCATGATGAGGGCTTATTTATTATGACAACTTATTGATGAAGGCTTATCGATGGAACTTATTCATGAGTCAAACAACATCATGATGTAAGCCTAACTGCGCACTGAAGTTAAATGACCAACTGCTGCAGTTTATCTTGTACCAGTGAAGCTCGCCAACCGCACAATACTAGCGGTAAATCCCCCGTTTGCCCTTCCCAGCGCCACTGTAAATATTCATGAATATGACGTTTTGAGCCAATCAGCTCCATCGGCACATCCTGCTGCTCGGCAATCTCTGTTAAACAGTTTTTGATATTTTTAAAGGCCGACTTATAGCCCGGCTTTAATGCAATCACATCAATCGCGTTAGGCAAATTAGCCAGATCCACGGTGGCCATCACAGCCACTATCGCCTTAGCATGAACCCGCTTTTCTTGCTCAGTAAGTTCAGACATCTTAAAGATATCGGCTGTTGTTTTAGGCTGTTTTTTAGCTAGCGCGATCAATGCATGATCTTTAATCACAAAACCAAGGGCTAAATCTTTGGCAAGGGCTTTTTCAAGACGCCATTTAGCCAGCACTTTTAAATATGCCAGCTGTTTAGGGTTAAGCTGAAAAGCATTTTTCACTTTAAGGTAAGCCGCTTCACCATCGGGAGCATCAAGGCGCCCTTGCGTCATGCGCTCACCTTCTTCATAAAGCCAAGCTAATCGGCCCGTCGCCTCAAGCTTAATCACCAGTTGCGGATACAGCTGATAGAGGTATTCGACATCATTGGCCGCATAATGTAACTGCGCCTCGCTCAAAGGGCGCTTAAGCCAGTCGGTACGTGACTCACCTTTATCTAAGGTAATATTTAAACAGTGCTCTACCAACTTAGCGTAACCTAAGCCATGCCCCAAGCCACATAAGGCCGCAGCAATTTGGCTGTCGAACAAGACTTTAGGCTGGCATAGGCCATATTTTGCTAACACTTCGAGATCTTCACTACAAGAGTGCAACACTGTAATAATATCGTCACGTTGGAACAGTGCCCAAAAACTGCTGAGATCATTCACCGCCAATGGATCGATTAAGGCCAACGATTTCCCGTCATACACCTGAATTAAGCCTAAACGCGCATAATAGGTGCGTGTGCGAACAAACTCAGTATCCAGCACCAGCACACTCGCTTGACTATACTGCGCCACAAGCTCAGTTAGGCTTGCATCATCCTCTACATATTGAAACGCTAACAATCTCATCTCCCCAAACACGGCTTTACTTATCGCAGTGACATTAATTCAACGTGCGCTTGTTTAATGTCACCGCGATTAACACAAAAGCCGGCAATAAGCGCCGGCTTTGAGTTAACATTAATACGGTTAATACCTAATCTCTACTAACTAAGCTTAACTACGCAGATTTGGCCTCATCGCGGAGTTCGCGGCGTAAAATTTTGCCGACATTACTCTTAGGTAACTCATCCCTAAATTCTACCAGCTTAGGCACTTTATATCCCGTCAAATGATGACGACAATGCTTAATTAGCTGCTCTTCGGTCAAAGATTTATCATTAGCGACCACAAAAATCTTCACCAATTCGCCACTGACCTCGTGAGGTACACCAACGGCAGCGACTTCTATCACCTTTGGATGCAGTGCAACTACCTCTTCGACTTCATTAGGAAACACATTAAAACCTGACACCAAGATCATGTCTTTTTTACGATCGACAATAAAGAAAAACCCTTGCTCGTCCATGTAACCTATATCGCCGGTCGCGAGATAGCCTTGGGCATCGATGACCTTGGCCGTTTCTTCAGGACGCTGCCAATAGCCTTTCATTATCTGTGGGCCTTTAGCAAACAACTCTCCCGTTTCCCCTTGCGCTAATACATTACCGTCATCATCACGCACTTGCATATCGGTATTGGCAACAGGAAAGCCAATCGAACCGTTATAGCCTTCAAGATTATAAGGGCAGCAGGCCACCAGAGGTGAAGCTTCAGTTAGGCCATAACCTTCTAGTAATTTAGTCTTGGTGAGCCCCTGCCACTTATCGGCTACCGCACGTTGCACCGCCATACCACCGCCAATAGACAGCTTAAGCGCAGAAAACTCTAACGCCTGAAACTCTTTAGAGTTCACCAAGGCATTAAACAGGGTATTCACCCCGGTCAGTGCCGTAAATGGGTGCTTCTTTAACTCAGCCACAAACGCTGGGATATCTCTCGGGTTGGTGATCAATAGATTATTTGCTCCTTTATGTAGGAACAATAAGCAGTTAACCGTTAGTGCAAAGATGTGATATAGGGGTAGCGCCGTGACCACAAACTCTTTGCCGTTTTCCAGTAAAGGAGAGTAAGCGGCATCGGCTTGCAGTAGATTACTGACAATGTTGCCATGAGTGAGCATCGCACCTTTAGAGACGCCAGTGGTGCCACCGGTATATTGCAAAAAGGCCACGTCATCGGCATCAAGAGACGGCTTAACATACTGCATGCGGCGGCCTTTAGATAAAGAGCGACGCATCGAAATGGCATGTGGAAGGTGATATTTAGGCACCATCTTCTTAATGTATTTCACCACGAAATTCACTAAGGTGCGTTTAGGCGCGCTCAGTAAGTCACCGAGTCCGGTTAAAATTACGCTTTCAACAGCAGTGTCTTCAACCACTTCTTCCAGCGTACTGGCAAAATTAGAGACCACAACAATCGCTTTGGCACCCGAATCATTAAGCTGGTGCTTTAATTCTCTCGGGGTATACAGTGGATTGACGTTGACCACCACCATACCTGCACGCAAAATACCAAATAGCGCAATAGGATATTGCAACAAATTTGGCATCATGATGGCAACGCGATCGCCTTTTTGCAGCTTAAGTTCATTTTGTAAGTAGGCGGCAAACGCACGGCTACGCTCTTCGAGTTTACGGTAAGTCAGTGTCGCGCCCATATTCACAAATGCAGGCTGATCGGCATATTTTGCCACTGAACTTTCAAACAGATCGATTAACGAACTGTACTGTTTCTCGTTAATAATGGCGGGTACATCATCGGGTAAATTGTTCGTCCAAAGCTGTTCCACTAGTCTCTCCTAAATCCAGAGGCAGAGTTATTGTGAATGAAATCAATCACTAATCGTTTCAAATAATAGAAACTAAACACTGACTTATCAATATTGTAAGTAACACCCAAAAATCATACGGGCGTTTTAATTTTGAACATCATCACATAATTAGAGTAAAAATCCTAGACTAATTTTGCGTACCGATGATTATTCAATCGACTGACTCATGTCAGCTTAAAAATTCATAAATGTGCCTAGCCACCTGCTGTGCATTGCCCATATGCAGATGATGGTCGCCATCGAGTTCCACATGGGTTATTGCCTGATACCAATCCAATACTTGCTGAGTGATTTTCGGCTCGCGTTGATAACCATCCCGTGCAGTAATCAACAACACACGACCAGTATGGCCTTGCATTAATCCTGTCACGTGTTCAAGATTAAGCCGCATCGGCGAGTCCAAGGTAAGCCTAGGATCGGTACGCCATCGCAGAGCAGTCTCACCATTCACATTACGTTCAATGATAAGTCGACACCAAGGCGTGGCCAGTCCGGTCAAACGATGCCTAGCCGTTACGGCTCTCTCAAGTGAAAAGCTCCGTGAAGGCGCGCTCTTTTTTTCCAATAAGCGCCGATAACCTTGAAAACTTCGAGTCAATCGCTGCCGACTATTCACAGGGGTTTCAAACAGCGGCGCCATCGCTTCAATCAATATCCAGTGGGGCACTTTATCGGCAAAGGCTGCGCTATAAGCAGACGCAACAATCGCACCAAGTGAATGGCCCATCACCGCATAAACGGGTTTAATCGCCATCACAGCATCAAGCAAAATATCGACATCATAAAGATAATCAACCCAATGCAGCGGATAGGCGCCGGGTCGATGTTCTGAGCGACCATGCCCAGGCCAATCAATGGCTAACACTTGGAAGTTATCAAGATTCTGGGTTAATGGCGCAAAGCTGTTGGCATTATCTAACCATCCATGCAATGCCAGTATTAATGGCTTATCGTCACTTCCCCATACTCTTGCGGCTAAACGAATATGAGGCAACTGAATCGTCACCTCATTTTCTGCGCTGCAAGATTGCCATAGCAAGCTCTTTTTGTCAGGCATTTATTACTACTTTTTGATAAATTTGAGTGTCATGCGGTCGCTTTCGCCTATTGCGAGGTATTTTTGCTTGTCTTGCTCACCCAACCTCAGGCTTGGTGGCAAGGTCCACACCCCTTTAGGGTGATCTTTGCTGTCTTTGTCATTGGCGTTAATTTCGCTGCTAGACACTAGAGTAAAGCCTGATTTTTGCGCCAAATCGATGATCTCATCTTGCAGCATATAACCAGAGCTTAACGCCATTCCGGGCTTAGCCCTATGCTCAACAATGCCCAGTACTCCACCGGGTTTGAGCACCTGATACGCACTGTCAAACACATTTTCTAACTGGCCTGAATTGGCCCAGTTGTGCAGATTACGAAAAGTCAGCACAGCATCGACACTGTTATCTTCACCTAACTCGGTCAGGCGTGGTGGATCGAACGCCAAGAATGAAGCTTGACCAAGCACAGCGCGATTGTCATCCAGCCACTGCGCTAATGCTTTGCCTAAACGAATTTGATATCCAGGTAACTTAATCCCTTCTGGAGGGTTTGCATCGAAGTTTGCAGCGATATAGTGTCCTTCAGCGGCTAAATATGGCGCCAAAATCTCGCTATACCACCGTCCACCTGGCCACAATTCTATGACTGTATCGTTAGGTTTTATGTCAAAAAAAGTGAGTGTTTCAGCTGGATGCCTATAGGCGTCACGAGCAATATTGTCTGCTTGTCTTAAGTCATTGTTCAAGGCGGCGCTCAGATGAGTATCTACCTCGGGTTGCGCCAGTAAATGGCCACTAAATAGACTCGCTACAAGCACAGAAGGTAATAGCAGATTATTGAATAACGGCATGGATTTCATTAAATATCTCCTCAGCAAAGACTTAAACCTATCAGTCTCTATGAGGAAATTAAATAAAAACAAACAAGGAGTAATGTTTATTTTGATAAGCGGTCAACCTTACTCCAACACAACCACAACATCAGCAGGCTGGTCAATAACCAGAGTGTCACCCAAAACACAGCCGGCATCCATGTCAACTGCGCCAACATTGCGGCATCCCCCTGACCTGTTAAGCCAAATAACACCGCCGGGCTGGCCAAAGCATTGAGCATCACCATTAATGCCATCACCCTAAGTGATAGCGTCAACGGTGGGCTGTGACTTAACTTTAACGGTAATAAAAACAGCAAGGCTAATAGCGACAAAATACCCAGCGTCAACAGATCGCGCCCCCACAGTAACATGGTTAACAACACCGCTAAGCCTAACAAAGCAAAGCTAAGCCGTATCCCCTGACGCCACGTGGCTAAATTAAAAATCAGTAATCCCCATAAGGCTGCACCAAAATAACCGGCAAAACCGATGGCTACAGGCCACCCCCCTTGGCTAAAACAGAGCCCGGCACCATTAGGAAATAGCTGGATATGGCTAACGGCGCCGCCAGTTAGCAAAGTTGCCAAGCCATGAGAGAGCTCATGAAAATAACTCTCTAGCCATTTAAAGGGCACGCTGAGATAGGGAATACGCGTAAGTATCAGTGCCAGCAGTAGTTCGATAATAAATTGACCACGGCTGGGGACTGCGATGGCATTGGGCGCAGTGGATTGACTATGCAGCGCCATTAGTGACTCCACCTAGGCAAGTGACCGTTACTCAAATAACGAGTACAGGCAAAAAAATAAGCTAAGACACTAAGTGACAATAAGGATTTTTGCGCGCCATAGACAGCTAACAACAATGCGGAGACAAAAGCAGTTAAATACCACCAAAGCCTGCCCGCGCTGAGCCGCTTATGCATAAGTATCGATACCCACCATTTGCGAAATAGCTTCTCGCTGCGCGGCATGTTCATGCTGTAGGTAAGTAGAAATCGCGCCTTGCTTGGCCTGAGTATTCTGCTCATACTCGAGCTTGGCATCGAGACGGGCGTCAAGTTGCATGGCACTTGAGTTGTCTGCGTTATCAGCATTACCAAGCTCCACCTCAGTTGCGCCTGACTGGCCTTGTTGGCGCAATAGATCGCTAGACTCAATCGCTTTGACATCAATAATCGCAGGCAAAACTTGCGCCGTCTTAAGCGGCGCAATGCTGTCACTGATGTTTGTGGCGCTTGGCAATGTATTGCTGCGCAGCACATGACCGGATTGGATCTGCATAACTTACCTCACAGTGTGGCGCTTGATTCTGCTGTGCGCCACGGCAATGGTTAGATTATCGATATAGACTCATTTATAGCGAGTTACGATCACCTCGCTTTCAGCAGTATGAATTTGTTAGGCTTAACTTCAAAGACAACAACTAGCATCTACTAAAAGCCGATTGCTATAAGTTTAAAACAGATCACTCACGCCCGGGCAACTTTTTCCACGTAACGGTATCACGCAAATAGACAGGTTGAAGCCCTTCTACATCAGTCGATTGTCCAACGTCATGGGCTATCTCTGCTAGTTGCAACATATATTTAGCTTCGGGAAACTTGGCTTCTGCTGCCAGCAACATTCCCTCGATAAGCAACTCAGGATAAGCATCAAAGCCGGTGCCACAAGCCATCACCGCTTGCTGATAATCTAAAGCACGGCTGACTTCAACAGGAGCGCACACGCTTTCCCGGCCAATCAGTGTCGCTATACCCGCTTGATTGATAAATTCGCCCCAATAGACTTCGCCCATACGGGCATCGATGGCAGCCACGACTTGCGCCGCGCCATGGAGCTCAATCGTCGCCTGCGCCATCGCCTGTAAAGTTGAAATACCTACTACAGGTAAGTCTTGGCCTAACGCTAATCCTTGAGTCATTGACGTGCAGATGCGTATACCGGTAAAACTGCCAGGGCCGCGGCCATAGGCTATCAAGTCAACATCACTTAACCCAATATTGGCATCATTGAGCACCTTATCGACCATAGGTAATAGCCTTTGGCTGTGTTCACGCGGCGCATCGGCCTGCTGGGCATACACTCGCCCCTGATAGCTTAAGGCCACCGAGCAAGATTCGGTGCAGGTGTCTAGCGCAAGCAGGGTCAAGGATGAAGCATTGTCTGTATTATCAGGCATTAATCTAACCAAAATAGGAATAAAAGCAGATGTTAATCGTCAATCGATGTTCATTAAGGTAACCAGTATCGGCTAGCGATATGACTCGGTACAATAATCACAGTAATTGAGAATCACAGTAATCGAGGGACGACAACATATTTAATGACGCCGATTATAACGTAAATTCAAATCAGGTATAGCCCAAAAGCGGGCATAGACTAAAGCTAACTCAAGATATTGCGCCGCTTAGCGCACTTGTGTTCACCTTCCCGCATCATAACCTCGCTATTATAAGCGCAACATAAGCCAATAACATCAAGTAGCAGCTCATAGATCGCTACCATTACCATCACGCAACTGCGGTACGTAAAAAGGCTTTCGTATTTTGAGCCAATTGGCAAGACTCACCTTGTTGAAAATTATTTCATGGTCAAATTGATTAAAAACGATACCATAAAGGCCAAATAGCCAAAATACTCAGCCCATAAGACATTCTGACCACAAGGATCGGCACCACCATGACACAGGATACAAGTATGAGCCCACCACTTAAGATCATTATTGTGGGTGGCGGCGCTGGAGGCCTAGGCCTTGCAACCCAACTGGGGCTTAAACTAGGGAAAAAAGGCCAAGCGGAGATCACCTTAATCGATAAAAACCGCACCCATATTTGGAAGCCGCTACTCCATGAAGTCGCCACCGGCTCACTCGATGCCGATCTCGATGGTGTGGTCTATTCGGCCCATGCGGTGCGCCACGGTTATCAATTTCAATTAGGCGAGCTCAATCATGTCGATCTTAAGGCTCAGAGCATTACGCTTGCCCCGATCATAAACGCTAATGGGGAAGCCCTACTCCCCAGCAGGCAGCTCAGTTATGATAAATTAGTCATCGCTGTTGGCAGTGTCAGTAATGATTTTGGCACCCCTGGGGTACAAGAGCACTGCTACTTTTTAGACTCCCACCAGCAAGCCAATCGATTCCATAATGCACTGTTAGACAGCTTTACTCGGGTGCATCAATCGGATGAACTCGGCGCACTAAAAATTGCCATTGTTGGCGGCGGCGCCACAGGCGTTGAGCTGTCGGCAGAGCTATACCATGTCACCGAGCAACTCAAAATGTACGGTTTAAGTAAAATGACCGCCGATAAACTGAGCATCAGCTTGATTGAAGCGGGCCCGCGTATTTTACCTGCGTTACCTGAGCGGATTGCCGCCAGTGCGGCTCGTGAGTTAACGGCACTGGGCGTTAATATCAGAGAAAACACCCGTATTAATCAAGCCTCGGCGCAAGGTTTTATCACCGCCGATGATGAACTCATCGATGCGCACCTGATGTTATGGGCCGCTGGGGTTAAGGCCCCCGAGTTTATTAAACAGATTGAGGGGCTCGAACTTAACCGCGCCAACCAAATTCTGGTAAAAGGCACATTGCAAAGTACCCAAGATGATAACGTCTATGTGATTGGTGACTGCTGTGCATGCCAGCAAGCCGATGGCAGTTTTGTCCCACCGCGCGCACAATCGGCACATCAGATGGCCCAATGTGTTGAACACAATATGCTTGCCGAGATAAAACAACAGCCATTACAAGACTATGTTTATGTCGATCACGGCTCTTTAGTCAATCTATCGCGTTACAGTACCGTCGGTAGCTTGATGGGTAACTTAACCAAAAACAGCATGTTTGTTGAAGGGAAGATCGCTCGCTTTATGTATATCTCGCTATACCGTATGCATCAAAAGGCTATCCATGGCATACCGAAAACCTTGGCATTATGGATGGCAGAAAAAATGATGCGCGTGGTGCGCCCCAGAATGAAACTGCATTAAACTCAATCACTCGCATCCTCAAATAAACAGTCTGTGTGCACTGTTTATTTGAGCCGCCAAGTCGCTATTAGCATAAATAGCATAAAGACAAGATGCCATGTGATCGATTTCACTTATGCGTTTAACTTCAGCGCTTAAAAATCAGTTATCAATGCCAGCCTTAAAAGTGAGCGTTGCCGTCTGTTGGCGCTCAATCTATCTGCTGCAAAAAGGTAATCGCTTGGTCAAGATCCCGGGTGCGGTGCATAGGTGGCAAAGAGTTGATAAATGCCTGTCCGTAGGGGCGATTAACGATACGGTTATCGCATAAAATCAACACGCCGCGATCTTTTTCATCACGGATCAATCGACCTACGCCCTGATTTAAGGTGATCACGGCTTGGGGCAATGACAAACTCATAAAGGGATCGAGTCCATCACGCATTACCCCCTCGGCCCTTGCCTTATACAAGGTGTCATCGGGTGACATAAACGGCAGTTTATCGATAATGACGCAGCTTAATAGTTTACCGCGCACATCAACGCCCTCCCAAAATGCCCCCGTACCCAACAAGACGGCATTACCCAATTGGCGGTACTTTTTCAGCAAGGTTTGTTTGCCCGCCTGCCCTTGTACTAATAAGGGATATTGCACTCGCCCGTGCAGCGCTTGGGCCACCTGATTAAGCATTCGATGGCTGGTAAACAGCATAAAAGTGCGACCTTTAGCGGCATTGATGGCTTTTATCGCCACATCAACCAACTGCTTAGTGGCATTGTCGTGTTGACTGACGCTGCCGAGATGACGCGGCACACAAAATAGCGCTTGGCGCGCATAATCAAATGGACTGTCTAAGATAGCCGTTTGCGCGCTTTTTAATCCTAATGCCTGAGTAAATAAGCCTAAATCACGATTAATTTGTAACGTCGCCGAGGTGAAAATCCAACTGGTATCGGCCCTAAATAATGCCTGGCACTCTTTGGTCACATTAATTGGCGATATTCGCAGCGTCATATGCCGATAACCGTATTCAATACTGTAGGCACTGTTGTGATTATCGCATTGAAAAAACACCGCTAATTTACTTAATTGCTGATTAAGTTTCTCGACGCTATCATCAAACTCTTCATTGCGGCCAAGGTACCCCATTAACAGGGTCTGATAGGCGGTCAGCTCTTGTAACAGCGCCCATGAGGCTGTCATTATCGCTTTGTCGGCCAGCAGATAACGCCAATTGACTTGTTCGGTAGCAAAGACTTGAGCTTGCCACTGCTCAATTAAGGTGTAACAGCGGGCCGTCATCGACGCTATCTGCGCTGAGTCTGTCATCGATTCACGGTAAAGCTGGGCAAAGCGTTCGATCAGGTTAATCACGCTTTTAATATTCAGCTGCTGACCAAAGTAAGTGACTGCAATATCGGGCAGCAGATGTGCCTCGTCAAAAATAACGGCGTCGGTATCGGGCAACAACTCGGCAAAGCCAGTCTCTTTCAACACACTGTCGGCAAAAAACAGGTGATGATTAACCACAATCACCTTGGCATCCATCGCCTTTTGCCGCGCTTTACGGGTAAAACAGGCTTCATAATGCTCGCAAGCTTTACCAATACAACTCTCTTTTGAACTGAACACCAAAGGCAAGGCTGCTGAGTTTTCTGACACACTATGGATACCGCCGATATCACCATCTTGAGTATGTCCAGCCCATTGATTGATTCGCAGCAGATCGTCAAGGACTTGACTGTCCATCACATCGGCACCGTTGAGTTGCCGCTCCATATTGAGCTGGCAAAGGTAGTTGCTGCGGCCTTTGAGTAACGCGACGTTTAGTTTGATATCGAGCATCGCCAGCAATGCAGGAATATCTTTAAAGAACAATTGCTCTTGTAGGTTTTTACTGCCGGTACTGATGATAACTTGCTGACCACTGAGCAATGCTGGCACCAAATACGCGTAGGTTTTACCCACACCAGTGCCCGCTTCAACCACCAAGTTGTCTGCACGCGACATCGCTTGGCTGACTAAAGCTGCCATCTGTTGCTGCTGCGGGCGGCAACTGTAGCCGCTAACGCCTTGGGCTATAACACCGTCATCAGCGAAAATACGCGCCACTTCTTGGGTTAATCTGCTGCTCGTCAATCTCAATCCATCATAGGGTTGTCAGTGCTATTGTGTGGGCATTATCCGTGTTTCATCTCTGAGCACAAGTGGTCGGCATTATCTCACTGACAAAACTTGTTACCTTTACGGCTCACCACCCAACCGATTTTACGACGTACAAAGAGACTTCACTACGGCCAAAACCATTTTGACTATGCACAACGCCTTTTCCCGCGCAGCTTGAAGATGAAGATCACTAATTATGCAAATTAGGGGTTGCATAAACACCCAATCTTGATTAGTTTAAATACAACTCAGGCGACAGCATCGCCGCTTTAGCAAATGATTACACGAGAAAAGAACATGACCCAGCGTTTGAACACTATCCATCATCACCATCATATGCGGTAGCCTTCGGACGCTTACTGCCGGAGGACTATTTCCTTCTGGTGGTTGATTCAAGACAGATCAAAAACCCCTGGAAGGAATTCCGGGGGTTTTTAGTTTCTAGCTTAATATTTTGTTTTAAAACAGTTTTAAAAAATTATTGAATCAACCATAGAGGAAGTCAGTTATGTCAGAGTCAAGCAGATTACGTATCGCCATTCAGAAATCGGGGCGCCTGTCTAAAGAATCACAAAAGCTATTAAAAAGTTGTGGTGTTAAGTTTAACGTTAACGAGCAGCGCCTTATCGCACACTCTGACAATATGCCAATCGACCTGCTGCGGGTGCGTGATGATGATATCCCTGGCCTTGTGATGGATGGCGTGGTTGATCTGGGGATCATAGGTGAAAACGTGCTTGAAGAGGAGCAGATTGAGCGTCAAGCCATCGGCAAACCTGCTGAATGCCTTAAGCTAAGAGAGCTTGATTTTGGCGCGTGTCGACTATCACTGGCTGTACCTAATGAATTTAATTATCAAGATGCGACCTCACTCGAAGGACTGCGCATCGCCACCTCTTACCCGAACCTACTTCGCCGTTATATGCAGCAAAAGGGCATAAGTTATCGCGACTGTATGCTTAAGGGCTCGGTCGAAGTTGCCCCTCGTGCAGGCCTTTCTGATGGGATCTGCGACTTGGTATCAACTGGCGCCACCTTAGAAGCAAATGGCCTGTACGAAACTGAAGTGATCTACCGCTCTATGGCCTGCATCATTCAATCGACTCAAGAGCAAACCCCTGACAAACAAGCGCTGATCAACAAGATTCTTTCTCGTATCAATGGCGTTGTACACGCTAAAGAGAGTAAATATATTCTGCTGCACGCGCCTACCGAAACTCTCGATCAAATCGTGGCCCTATTACCTGGCGCTGAAAACCCAACCGTACTGCCCCTAAACGATGATACCAATCGCGTCGCTATCCACGCGGTAAGCACTGAAGATCTGTTCTGGGATACCATGGAGGAGCTCACTCAGCTCGGAGCCAGTTCAATACTGGTCATGCCAATCGAAAAAATGATGGGTTAACACTATGACATTAACGACGAGTACCGATGCGATTAAGGTCAAGATGCAACAACTTAAGTGGGCAGAGTTAAGCCTTGGCGAGCAACAACAAGCACTGCAACGCTCTCCCCTCGTTGGCGATTTGGCGCTAGAGCAAAGTGTCAAAACCATTATTGATAAAGTGGCTAACGAGGGAGATATCGCGCTCAAGCAATTTTCAAAGCAGTTTGATGGCGTCGAGTTGGATGAGCTTGCACTGTCTGATATTGAGATAGAAGCCGCCTGCGCAAGAGTTAGCGATGAGATAAAGACCGCCATAGCCCAAGCTATGGACAATATTGAAACCTTCCATAAAGCGCAAGCCTTTCAAGGCATTGATGTTGAAACTCAAACGGGCGTGCGCTGCGAACTTCGTAGTGAGCCCATCGAGAAAGTAGGGCTTTATATTCCTGGAGGCAGTGCGCCGCTCATATCCACCGTATTGATGCTCGCACTGCCAGCCAAAATTGCGGGATGTGAGCAACGTGTGCTCGTCAGCCCCCCGCCCATTGATGATGCCATTGTCTATGCTGCCAATGCATGTGGGATCACAGAGATTTTTCAAGTCGGTGGTGCCCAAGCCATCGCCGCCTTGGCATTAGGCACTGAGTCGATACCTGCTGTCGATAAGATTTTTGGCCCAGGTAATCGTTATGTCACCGAAGCTAAACGTCTAGTATCGCAAGATAGTCGCTGCGTGGTGAGTATCGATATGCCAGCTGGGCCTTCTGAGGTCTTAGTTATCGCAGATAAAGACGCGAACGCCAGTTTTATCGCCGCCGACCTATTGTCTCAAGCGGAGCACGGTCCAGACTCGCAAGTGATGCTGGTCACCGACAGCCAAAAACTCGCTAATGAGGTCAATCAAGCGCTGCAGCAACAACTTGCCCTGTTATCTAGAGCCGATATAGCGAAGACGGCGCTAAGTTGCAGCCGCACCTTACTGGTTAGCGATATGAATGAAGCCGCTAAAGTGTCCAACCGTTATGGCCCTGAACACTTAATTATTCAAACCAATGCACCTCGTGAACTGCTCAGACAAATTCGCGCTGCGGGCTCGGTATTTTTAGGTGCCTACACACCAGAATCCGTGGGTGATTATGCCAGTGGCACTAACCATGTGTTACCCACCTACGGCTATAGCAGAGCCGTATCTAGCCTATCACTTGCCGATTTTAGCCGCCGCTTTACCGTGCAAGAGCTCAGTGCCGAAGGCTTAATGGGGCTAGGCCAAAGCGTGATGACACTTGCCAGCGCCGAGCAACTCGATGCCCACAAGAATGCCATTGCAGTGCGCCTGCTTAGTATTGATACGGCAACAAGTACGGATAAGGGAGCTTAATATGGAGCAGAAGTTAACTATTGCCGAGCGACTAGCACGCCCAGAGCTGCTGACGCTGCAGCCCTATCAGTCTGCGCGCCGCATTGGTGGTGAAGGACAGGTTTGGGTCAATGCCAATGAGTCACCGTTTAACAATAGTGATATCGACGGCCTCAATCGCTATCCTGAATGTCAGCCACCAGCACTTATTAATGCGTATGCCAAATATGCAGGTGTGAATGCCGGTCAAGTCCTCACCAGTCGCGGTGCTGATGAAGCTATCGAGCTGTTAATTCGCACCTTTTGTGTACCCGGCAAAGATAGCATTGCCTGTTTTGGCCCGACCTATGGCATGTACGCCATTAGCGCACAAACCTTTAATGTCGGTGTTAATGCCCTGCGTCTCAATGATGGATATCAACTGCCAAATGATATCGCAGAGCAAGTTAGCGATGCCAAACTAGTGTTTATTTGTAACCCCAACAATCCTACTGGCACCGTCATTAGCCCACAGATAATAGCGCAGGTTATCACTAAGCTGCCTGATGCACTCGTCGTTGTCGATGAAGCCTATATTGAGTTTTGCCCCGACTATAGCGTTGCTAACCTTATCGACCAGTTTGATAACCTTGTGGTGCTGCGCACCTTGTCCAAAGCGTTTGCATTGGCTGGCGCACGCTGCGGCTTTATGCTCGCCAATAAGATGGTTATTGAGATGGTGATGCGAGTCATCGCGCCCTACCCTGTGCCTTTGCCAGTATCGAATCTTGCTTGCGAGGCGCTCAGCTCCCAAGGGATCGACACTATGCAACAACAGGTTAGCCAACTTAAACAGAATGGTTTACGACTCAGTGAGGCACTGCTGCGTATCGGCGCTCAAGTTCTGCCCGCCAATGGCAACTTTGTGTTGGCGACCTTTAATGATGTCACCGATATCCAACATAAACTTAAGCAAGGGGGTGTCGTGGCCCGCGCCTATAAAGATCCCGCCCTTGCTAACAGCATTCGCTTTAGTTTTGCCAGTGATGAACAAACGGATACGTTAATCAAACTGCTTGTCGATTAATGGCCGTGAAGCACTGATATTGACCCATATAACCCTAACTAGTGGCACAGAATAAGAATTGACATTGAAGGTAGAATAAAGATGAAACAAAAGATCCTTTTTATCGATAGAGATGGCACCATCATCGAAGAGCCAATCACCGACAAGCAAGTTGATAGTTTAGCCAAGTTGGTCTTTGAGCCACAGGTGATCCCTGCGCTGCTTAAGCTGCAAAAAGCGGGGTATCGACTCGTGATGGTCAGTAACCAAGATGGGTTGGGCACGCCTTCGTTCCCTAAAGATGATTTTGACACGCCGCAGAACATGATGATGCAGATCTTAACCAGCCAAGGTGTGGTCTTCGATGACGTGCTGATCTGCCCTCATTTTAATGATGAGAACTGCAGTTGCCGCAAACCTAAACTGGGGTTAGTTAAATCTTACCTTACCGAAGGCCGCGTCGACTTTACCGCCTCTGCCGTGATTGGCGACAGAGAAACCGATTTAGGTCTTGCCGATGCCATGGGAATAGCCGGACTGCAGTACAACCGTGAGACCCTAAACTGGGATGCGATTGCCGATAAGCTCCTTTGCAGCGATCGCGTCGCAACGGTCGTGCGCACCACCAAAGAAACCGACATTCGCGTCACCATTGATTTAGATAGCCAGCAGAAAAGCGACATCAATACTGGCATCGGCTTTTTTGACCACATGCTCGATCAAATTGCCACCCACGGCAGCTTTAAGATGGATGTTAGCGTCGATGGTGACTTAGAAATTGATGATCACCATAGCGTCGAAGATACCGCCTTAGCCATTGGTGACGCACTAAGGCAAGCCCTAGGTGATAAGCGCGGCATCGCCCGCTTTGGCTTTAGCATCCCTATGGATGAAGCCAGTGCCTCATGTTTGCTGGACTTATCAGGACGGCCGTTCATCAAGTTTGACGGTCAATTTGAGCGTGAAATGGTGGGCGAGATGGCCACCGAAATGGTGCCACATTTTTTCCGCTCTTTCGCCGATGGCCTGCGCTGCACCCTGCACTTATCCACCAATGGCGATAACGATCACCACAAGGTCGAAAGTCTGTTTAAAGTGCTTGGTCGCACCCTTCGCCAAGCCGTCAAAGTCGAAGGTGATGCCTTGCCATCAAGTAAAGGTGTGTTATGAGCAATGATAGAGCCAGCACCATTATCATAGACACTGGCTGTGCCAATTTAAGCTCGGTTCGCTATGCGTTTGAGCGTATCGGCGCCGATGTTCAAATCAGCGACGATTTAGCCAAGATCAAAGCCGCTACCCGCGTAGTATTGCCTGGTGTCGGTAGCGCTCAAGCGGCAATGGCCTCACTTAATGACAAAGCCCTCGTTGATACCATTAAGTCACTGAGCCAACCCGTACTCGGCGTCTGTCTTGGCATGCAGATTATGACCAACTCTTCGACTGAGCGCGGTAACTTTGCAGTAAAAAACAGCACTGACGGTTGTCGCTGCTTAGGACTTATCGACACCGAGATTAGCGATCTCGATAGCCACGGGCTGCCACTGCCGCACATGGGGTGGAACCAGATAACGCCAACGGCCCATCCACTATTTGAAGGAATTGCCGCTGGCAGTTACGTCTATTTTGTTCATAGCTACCGCGCGCCGATCAGCCAATACACCATTGCTAGCAGTCAATATGGCGAGCCCTTTAGTGCGGCCATCGCCAAGGATAACTTTATGGGGGTGCAGTTTCACCCTGAAAAAAGTGCCGCCATTGGCGCTCAGATCCTGAAAAACTTTATGAAAATGACCCGTGACAGTCTAAATCCACAAAAACCGGAGGTCGCCCAATGATTATCCCCGCAATCGATCTTATCGACGGCCAAGTGGTTCGCCTCTATCAAGGTGACTATAACCAGCAAACCACCTTTGCCTTAAGTCCATTAAGCCAACTGCAATCTTATCAAGCACAGGGCGCCCAGTGGCTACATATCGTTGACCTTACAGGCGCCAAAGATCCCGAACTACGCCAAACAGCATTGATAGCTGAGCTAGTGAACGGGCTTGATGCCAATATTCAAGTGGGCGGCGGCATTCGCAGCGAAGCCCAAGTAGCGGAGCTGCTGGATATTGGCGTCAAACGAGTGGTGATAGGCTCACTCGCGGTGAAAGAGACGGCACTGGTGCAAAGTTGGTTTACCAAATATGGTAGCGACGCCATCTGTTTAGCCCTCGATGTCAATATCAATGACGTGGGCGAGAAAATCGTTGCCGTGTCAGGCTGGCAATCGGGTGGCGGTAAAACCTTAGAGTCCTTAGTGGAAGCCTTTACACCTTATGGCCTAAAACACGCACTGGTGACCGACATTAGTCGTGATGGCACCCTGAAAGGCAGTAACACCGAATTATACCAAGAGATCGCGCAGCGTTATCCCGATATTGCATGGCAAGCGTCTGGTGGTATTGCTACTCTCGAGGACGTTGCCGCAGTAAGAGACAGTGGCGTCAGCGGTATTATTATCGGCAAAGCCCTATTAATTGAAAACTTTAGTGTCGAGGAGGCTATCCAATGTTGGCCAAACGCATAGTCCCCTGCCTCGATGTCCGCGAAGGTAAAGTGGTTAAAGGCGTCCAGTTTCGTAACCATGAAATTGTTGGCGACATAGTCCCTTTGGCCGCACGTTACGCCGTTGAGGGCGCCGATGAACTGGTGTTTTATGATATTACCGCCAGCGCACACGACCGTGTGGTTGATAAAAGTTGGGTGAGCCGGGTTGCCGAGCAGATTGATATCCCCTTCTGTGTTGCGGGCGGAATAAAAACGATTGCTCAAGCGCGAGAAAAGCTTGCCTTTGGCGCCGATAAAATCTCGATAAACTCACCCGCTTTAAGCGATCCAAATCTTATCGATCGCCTGCAAGATGAGTTTGGCCGCCAATGCATCGTCATTGGTATTGACTCCTTCTACGACGCCGACAGCAATAGCTACAAGGTCAAGCAGTTTACAGGGGATGAAGCCGCCACCAAAGATACCCAGTGGTATACCCAAGACTGGGTCGAAGAGGTGCAAAAACGCGGCTGTGGCGAGATCGTACTCAATGTGATGAACCAAGACGGCGTGCGCCAAGGCTATGATATAAAACAGCTCTCAATGATCAGAGCGATATGCGATGTCCCCTTAATTGCCTCAGGTGGTGCCGGTACTATGGCGCATTTTAAAGCAGTCTTTGAAGAGGCCAAAGTGGATGCGGCATTGGCTGCCAGTGTATTTCATAAAGGGATCATCGACATTCAAGCATTAAAACGTTACCTACAAGATAATGGCATCCAGATGCGTTTGTAACCGCAAGCTGATAAGGCTCAAGGATTAACAATGAAAAACATAGAAGATTTTTCCAATTTAGATTGGGATAAACAACAGGGACTGATCCCCGTCGTGGTACAAAACCACCTTACAGGTAAAGTATTAATGCTCGGCTATATGGATAAAGCCGCATTAGCAAAAACCTTAGACACCAAAATGGTCACCTTCTTTAGTCGCAGCAAGCAACGCCTATGGACTAAAGGTGAAACCTCAGGTAACACCCTAGATTTAGTGGCCATCGATTGTGACTGTGATGATGACAGCTTATTAGTGCAAGTGATCCCAAATGGTCCCACCTGCCACCTTGAGCGAGAAAGCTGCTGGCCTGATGGCGATGCCCATCCGTTTATCGATAACCTTGCTAAGCTAATTGCTTCACGTAAGGGCCAAGATGCCAAGTCGAGCTATACCGCCCATCTATTTGAGCGTGGCACTAAGCGTATTGCTCAAAAAGTGGGCGAAGAGGGATTGGAAACCGCATTAGCAGCCGCGACGAATGATAAACCTGAGCTAATCGATGAAGCATCCGATCTGATGTATCACTTACTCGTGCTACTAGAAGATCAAGAGTTATCGCTGGCAGACATTACGGCTAACTTATTAGCGCGCCATAGCAAACCTAGTCAGTAATACAGATCAACATGTGTTGAAAA
Organism: Shewanella sp. 492; assembly: GCF_059338445.1. Classification (NCBI taxonomy): domain Bacteria; kingdom Pseudomonadati; phylum Pseudomonadota; class Gammaproteobacteria; order Alteromonadales; family Shewanellaceae; genus Shewanella; species Shewanella sp. 492. The sequence goes on along the minus strand of NZ_CM181702.1, from coordinate 1,826,866 downwards.
AGAGGCCTACTTACATTAAGTAAGCCTCTTTTTTATTGGCTTTAAGCCCAATAGAAGTAAGGGATTTAGCACTTTTATACCCAGTTCTAAGAGATTGATCATCTGCTAAAGAAAACACACTGTTTTCCAACTGCTTTTATACCGAAAGAGCTGTTGTCAGTCTCGAGTTCTGCTACAATTTCGGCGTAATTTATCCCTCTACTCAATACATAAAAAAATAATACCCTATGAATCAATCAAACAAAGTTTTAGCCGTTAACGATGATCTGCCGATCCGTACCGATAAAGCAGTTCATTCAGGCAAAGTACGCAGCGTATATTGGTTAACCGCCGAGGACAGTGCCCGTCTTATTGAGCAAAAAGGATATGACGTACCCACCGATACCCCGCTAGCCATTATGGTGATAAGTGACCGTATTTCGGCCTTTGACTGTATTTGGCAAGGCGAGAATGGCCTCAATGGTGTACCTGGAAAAGGCGCCGCACTCAATGCCATCTCAAACCATTGGTTCAAACTGTTTAAAGAGAAAGGGCTAGCCGATAGTCATATTCTTGATGTGCCGCATCCATTCGTATGGATCGTCCAAAAAGCCCAGCCAGTGATGGTTGAAGCGATCGCAAGACAATACATCACCGGTTCCATGTGGCGTGCATACAGCAAAGGTGAGCGTGATTTTTGCGGTATCACCCTACCTGAAGGCCTAGAAAAAGATCAAAAGCTGGATGAAGTGTTGATCACTCCGTCAACCAAAGGGGTGTTAACGGGTCTTGAAGGCGTCCCGGAAGCTGATGATGTCAACGTCTCTCGCGCCGCTCTTGAGCGGCACCTTAAAGGCTTTAACTTTCGTTCAATAAGCGACATCGACTTATATGAGAAGCTTCTCAAAGAAGGCTTTGCCGTGATCAGTGACGCCCTAGCAGAACAAGATCAGATTTTTGTCGATACCAAGTTTGAATTTGGCTATGTAAAAGATGCCAGCGGCCAAGAAAAGCTTATCTATATGGATGAAGTTGGCACGCCCGATTCATCTCGTATTTGGGATGGTGAAGCACATCGTAATGGTAAAATCGTCGAGAAATCGAAAGAAGGGTTCCGCCAGTGGCTACTTAACCATTTCCCTGATCCTGATATTTTACTCAACAAAGAGCGTATGCCCGAGCGCTTTGCCCTCGCTCGCGATAATAAGCTGCCGACAGACGTGATGATGGATATCTCCAATACCTATGTTGGAATAGCAGAAACCATTATTGGTGAGAAACTTAATCTTAGCGACAATCCTCGCCAAGAAGTGATTGATGTGCTGCGTAATGAGTATCAACTAATTGTGGATTAATCGCTGATCCACTTTCGCATTGTCTTCTATGAAACCGTAATCGCTACTAGCATTGCGGTTTTTTTAGCCAACCCCTGCTTAACTTTGTCACTCGACATTGTTAAATGGCCCAATGATCGGCCCCTTGCTGGTTGTTATCCCATCGCAAAATCAAAGACTCTCGCTTTTAAAAAGAACAAGGCATAAATTAACGCATAAGCGACTTAATGCGAATTATAATGAAAGAATAACGACTCGTTAATAACAAGGGACGACTATGGATACTCTCCACATAGACACTATCGGTTACGTCAGTACTTTTTTAGGCTGGTGCACTGTACTGAATATTGTATTGTTTAGTTATATGGCAGTGATGCTTATCGCTTTCAACGCCCCCATTAAACGTCTACATAGCCGTATTATGCTGATCCCTAAGGAACAATTAAACGGGTTTTACTTCTCATTTTTAGCACATTATAAATTAGCGATATTACTCTTTAATCTAGTGCCTTACTGTGCCCTAAAAATCATGTCACAATGAGATGTTTGATATAACGCAGCCATTGAGTTATTTAATGGCGCATAATAAGACTATTGAGAATGGATTCAGATACTTGAAGTGTCTAGCACAATGGCAACATGTGACAATAAACAGATAAATCGCAATAGTTGCCGACTCACCTGTTTATTTAGCCTAGTTAAAGTATCAATACGAGGTAAATATTCGACTCAATAAATTGACGCCTCACCTGGTGGACGAGTACGTAATACTTTTAAAAACCACATATACTGCTCAGGATATGCACTGATCACCTGTTCTACTACGCGATTAAGCGCTAAGGCTTCATTTTCTTTGCCTTGCATCTCATCGGGAGAAATCGCCGGCATGACAGTCAACTGGAATTTGCGGCGCTGTTGATCGTAGCCAATTTTAACGGGCATTACCTGAGCGTTTCCAGCCGACGCTAATCGACCGACCACGGGCAGAGTCGCTTTTACTGTGGCAAAGAATGGTGCAAACACACTTTTTTCTGGGCCTAAATCTTCATCGGGCAGATAGAAAAAACTGTTATCCTGCTTAAGTTCGGAAAGTAATGCCCGAATGCCAGCATCGCGCATATAGATATTGCCACCTTGAGAACTACGCATACGGTTATTAAACCAATCAAAGAGCTTATTACGATGCGCTTTTGCCATAGAGACCATAGGCAACTCAAGATTCAGACGCAGCCCCGCATACTCAATTCCCCATACATGGGGCATGATGAAGATAACAGGTTGACCCGCATCACGCGCTCGCTGCACATGTTCGAAGCCATCAAGTATGACTCGGCGGCGTAAATTATCGCTTGAACGAATAAGTAACTCTGATTGTGCTAGCAAGATCATCACAAAGTTTTCGATGTTATTATCGAGTAACTGATTAATTTCACTCTCTGATTTTTCTGGGAAGCAGGTTTCTAGATTAGCCCTTGCAATGCGTAACGGCTTTTTAGCCACTTTTTTAACTAACTTAGCAATCATGCGCGCGATGGGATCACGCACGCGCGCTGGCATAGCACCAAAAATGACTAACAAGCCAATCGCCAGCCACGTTGGCCAGAGTTTAGGGTGTAATAAGCTAAGGTTGAAACGGCGGTCAAAATATTTGGGTTTTCTGGACAAGTAATTAAACCTCTAACCTTTCGAAAAATAAGATGAATCGGTAAATAAAAAACAGAAAAAGCCACTCTGTGAGTGGCCTTAAACTGTCACGCTAAGTAACGTTATTTGTCGGCTTTATTAGCCTCTTCGACTCGGCTCTTGAGCTTCTGTCCTGGACGGAAAGTCACCACACGGCGAGCAGAAATTGGAATATCCTCGCCTGTTTTTGGGTTTCTTCCCGGTCTTTGGTTTTTGTCCCTAAGGTCAAAATTGCCAAAGCCAGATAACTTGACCTGCTCACCGTTTTCGAGTGCTTGACGAATCTCTTCGAAAAACGTCTCTACCATCTCTTTTGCAACTCGCTTATTAATACCAAGTGTTTCAAAAAGATGTTCTGCCATTTCGGCTTTGGTAAGTGCCATACTTTTAATCCCTCAACAATGCGTTGAACTCTGACTTGAGTGAAGAAACTACTTTTTCGACGACTTCTGCAATTTCTTTTTCTTCAAGTGTACGAGCGTTGTCTTGTAGTGTAAGTGCTATCGCCAAGCTCTTTTTGCCTGGTTCAACACCTTTACCTTGGTATACATCGAACAAGTTTAAGCCAACCAACTGATTTTCGCCAACTTTTCTTATCAAATTTATAACATCGGCCGCAGATACCTGCTCATCAACGACGATGGCAATGTCTCTACGGTTTGCAGGAAACTTAGACACAGCCTGGGCTTGCGGCAAACTTGCATGTAATAAAGCGTCTAATTCAAGCTCAAAAATAATGGTTTTACCGTTCAATCCAAATGGCTTTTCTAAGCTAGGATGGACGGCTCCTATGACACCTATGACGCGATCATTTCTTAATATTTCAGCACATTGCCCCGGATGTAATGCCGGATGAGATGCTGATCTAAAAGTAAATTCTTCATCAGATACTGTCAAGCCGATTATGGCTTCTAAGTCACCTTTAAGGTCGAAAAAGTCGACCGTTTTCGACTCCATTGACCAATGTTCATCATGTTGGTTACCTGAAATCACCGCACCCAGCATCGCTTGCTGACGTACTTGTGATTCTGCGACTTCATCTGGTACAAAACGAAGGCCAGTTTCAAATAGACGCACACGATTTTGTTGACGACTTTGGTTATAACCTACTGCAGTCAATAAGCCAGTAAACATCGACAAACGCATCGCTGACATCTCTACCGAAATAGGATTAGGCAAAATCATCGCTGGCGCATCAGGATGAATAAGTGCTTGCTGCTTAGGATCAACAAAACTATAGGTTACCGCTTCTTGGAAACCTCGCGCCACCATCATTGCTCGCACACGCTTTAAATCGATGTCAGATTCTTTATGATCTGGCATGCGTAGCGCTGCTATTGGAGCCGTATTAGGGATATTGTTATAACCATAAATTCGCGCTACTTCTTCAATAAGGTCTTCTTCAATCGCCATATCAAAACGGTAAGTCGCCGTGGTCACATTCCAAGCGCCATCGATTGGCTCAACAATAAAGCCTAAACGTTGCAGAATTTCAGTAACGTCATTGTCGGCAATATGATGACCCAATACGCGATCAAGCTTGCTACGACGTAACGTAATGCTTACAGGCTTGGGTAAATGCGCATCAGATTTAGACTCAACCACTGGACCGGCTTCGCCGCCGCAGATATCAAGCACTAGACGCGTGGCTCTGTCCATCACTTTAGCTTGCAGTTCTGGGTCGACACCACGCTCAAAACGATGTGATGCATCAGTGTGCAAACCTAAACGACGTGATTTGCCCATAATGGCCAGCGGCGCAAAAAACGCACACTCAAGCATAATGTCTTTAGTCTCAGCGGTTACGCCCGATGCTTCACCACCAAATACACCGGCCAACGCCAATGCTTGCTGTTGATCGGCTATCACTAAAGTATCAGCCGGCACCGTAATTTCATTGCCATCAAGCAAGGTCAGTTTTTCTTCACCATCCGCCAAACGCACCACGATATCACCGTTTACGGTGGCTAAATCGAAAGCGTGCATAGGTTGACCAAACTCAATCAACACATAGTTAGTGATATCAACTATCGGATCGATAGAGCGAATACCACTACGGCGCAGCTTCTCTTGCATCCATACCGGTGTTTGTGCCTTAACGTTGATGTTTTTAACTATGCGGCCTAAATAGCGTGGGCATGCCGCTGGCGCTTGGTTATCAATAACGACAGCGTCAGTAATCGTCGGCGTTACCGCTTCCCATGTTGGCTCAGTCACCGCTTGACGATTTAATACACCCACTTCACGAGCCAGACCTACCATACCTAAACAATCTGCGCGGTTCGCCGTTAAATCAACGTCAATCACAGCATCATCTAGATCAAGGTACTCACGGACATCTGTCCCAATTGGCGCATCTAATGGCAGTTCAATAATGCCATCACTTTCGATATCGATACCCAGTTCGCCGTATGAACAAAGCATACCGAATGAAGGTTGACCACGCAGTTTGGCCTTCTTAATTTTAAAGTCGCCCGGTAATACGGCGCCAACCATAGCCACGGCCACTTTTAGTCCTAAACGACAGTTAGGTGCACCGCAAACGATGTCGATCAACTCATTTTGACCCACATTAATTTTAGTTACGCGCAATTTATCGGCATCTGGATGTTGGCCACATTCGACCACCTCACCAATAATTACGCCAGAAAACTCACCTGCAACGGCGTCGATTCCATCGACTTCAAGACCTGCCATGGTAATTTGGTGAGATAATTCTTCTCGGGTCACACTTGGGTTAACCCACTCTCGAAGCCAAGATTCGCTAAATTTCATTTTTACTCGCTCCGTTATTTGAATTGCTTAAGAAAGCGCAGATCGTTCTCGAAGAATGAACGCAAATCGTTAACGCCGTAACGTAACATCGATAAACGCTCAACCCCCATACCAAAGGCAAAGCCTTGATACTTTTCAGGATCAATTCCTACGCTGCGCAGCACATTAGGATGTACCATGCCGCAACCCAATACTTCTAACCACTTACCGTTTTTACCCATCACGTCAACTTCCGCTGAAGGCTCAGTGAAAGGAAAATAAGATGGACGGAAGCGTACTTGTAAATCTTCTTCAAAAAAGTTACGCAAGAAATCGTGCAGGATCCCTTTTAGTTCGGCAAAATTAACATGCTCATCAACTAACAAACCTTCTACCTGATGAAACATCGGCGTGTGGGTTTGATCATAGTCATTACGGTAAACGCGGCCCGGAGAGATAATTCTCAATGGCGGCTTCTCGTTTTCCATAGTACGGATCTGTACACCCGAGGTTTGGGTACGCAACATTAACTTAGGATTAAAGTAGAAAGTGTCATGATCGGCACGAGCCGGATGATGCTCCGAAATATTGAGCGCATCGAAATTATGGAAATCATCCTCAATTTCAGGCCCCTGCTTAACGCTAAAACCAAGTTCACCAAAGAAAGTTTCAATACGTTCGATAGTTCGCGTAACAGGATGTAGCCCGCCATTATCAATACGACGTCCTGGCAAGGTCACATCAATACTTTCTGCCGCTAATTTCGCTTCAAGTTCGGCTGATTTTAACCCGTCTATACGCTCAGATAACTTCTGTTGTACGGCTTGCTTAGCTTGGTTAACTGCTTGACCGAAAGCAGGCTTCTCTTCTGCACTAAGCTTACCCATCATTTTCATCATGTCGGTGATCTTACCTTTTTTACCTAGGTAATCGACACGAAGCTCATCGAGGGCTTTCAGATCATCTGTCCCTTCGATAGCCTGCAAGGCCTGTTCTACGATTTCTGTTAACTGTGACATCATCTCTTCCAGTACGCCCGGTCCCGAGTTCGAGAGCCAAGACTTTCTATATGCTGACTATTTATCTTGCGAAAATAGAAAAAGAGACAAATTTTACGTGAGCCTAAGCCGTTTGACTAGGGCTTATTTATGATTTTTCCGAAGAGTTTCACTGAACTACCCAACAGACAGAAAACGATAAGCGAGTTTGATGAGCTAATATGACAAAATAGTTACCTTGTTACCATGGCGCTACAACAAACAAATCAAGAACAGTGCAAGTAACGACTATTGAAAACAAGTTGCACAAATAAACAACAAACAAACGTAAGTGGTCATATTTTCTATTAAGTTATGACATTTCAATCCGATAAGATAGATATTATTTAGCGCAACAAACGAGTATTTCGATGAAAGAAGTCAAGTTTAGGTGGATAGATCAATACCTGATCCACATGACCTTAAAAACAAAGTTTACCATTTTAGCGATTATTCCAATCATCACCTTACTTGGCTTAGCCAGCATTTTATATGGCCAGTTCAATAATCAACTGCGTCAAAGCCATCAAGTCACAAGTGTTAACTATGCACAGCAGTTGGCCGATGTCATTGAACTCAGTTCTCAATACATACCTACTGAGCAACAAGTCGCCTTTAAACGTGCTTTAACTCAACAACAGATAGCAACATATACCGAGTCATTAACTGCTGATACGGCCCGTATTGCATCGCAAGGGGGTGGCAGTAACGTTAGTGACGACAGTGTTAACGCTTACAGCCGCGTAACCGATAGCGGACTTATCGCCATTGTTAAGGTCGATAATTTAAGTCATACACTCGATTCGGCGAAACCTTATGTATTGGCTAGCTTGTTAGTGTTGACCTTAATCATCTTAATCGCCTGTTACTATATATCGACCTTTGTTGGCGGTGCTCTATACACCAGTGTGATGGCGCTAAAACGTGCTGCCGATGGCGACCTTACGGGTCGACTTAACTTCTTCGAAGTGAAAGATGAATTTAGTATTTTGGCGATTAGCATAGATACATTGGTAGAGCGCCAGCACAACCTTGTACGCCAACTATCCCAGGCCAGCAGCCAAATTCGTAATGTCGTACAAAACTTTAGACAAACCGCTGAAGAAGGTCAGCACTTGGCAGCAGGGCAACGTCAGCATTTAGACTCACTCGCCACCGCCATGGAGCAGATGACGGCCGCGGTAAAAGAGGTAGCCCGTAACGCCGAGCTGTCATCTAGTGAAACCCAAGAAGCTAACCAACAAGTTGAGGCAGGTTCTAAAGATATTGCCATTACTGTCGATGCCATTGGTGTGCTATCAAATGAGATTGGTGACGCCGCTAATGCCGTCAATGTGCTCAATGAGAATGCCAGTAAAATTGATGAAGTGGTATCGACCATTAACGCAATTTCTGAGCAAACTAACCTACTAGCATTGAACGCTGCCATTGAAGCCGCCCGAGCCGGTGAACAGGGACGCGGCTTTGCCGTAGTTGCCGATGAGGTGCGCACATTAGCTGGGCGGACTCAAGCCGCTACTGTCGAAATTAAAACCATGATTGAAGCCTTACAAAACGGTTCACAAAATTTAACTCAAGTAATGAAGCGCACCGTGGATTTGGCACAAAATGGTAAGCAACATGTTCTCGACACAGGTAAAGACTTAACAGCGATTGCACAACATAGTGAAAAAGTGTACGAAATGAGTGTGATGATCGCGACTTCAGCAGAACAACAATCTGCCGTAGCGAATGAAATTGCCACAAATCTCATGGAAATACGTAACCAATCCCATGATGTTGAGACATCAGCCAACCAATCAGTATCTGGTTGCGACGAATTACACGCCACAGCAGAGCAATTAGATCAATTACTCATCGGCCTAAAAGTTTAACATCATAGAGTGCTGGCCTTTTTAATCACAAGGCTAGCACTCTGTTTTTGCTTTACTATTTAATCTCAGTCTGTTTTGATTTAATCTTGACCAATCGCGTTGGGTTACAGGAATTGCAGCTGAAATGGCCACACACACTAAACACAATACAACAATGCGTAATACCCAATGGAAAAACAGCCTAACGGTTAAATTTATCCTGGTTCAATTTGTGGTCGCCGTGCTCATTATTGCCTCCAGTACCTGGTTTATTTTTAACGCTGAAAAAATACATCATATGGACACCCAGCTGTCCTTAAGCCAAAGCTATGCCCGCGCGGTTATTGCTCAGTTACAACAAATTACATCGAAAGTAGAAACCTTGACCCGTTCACTGGGCACGGTTGGAGAAACTTATTATGAGCAAGCGAAGCAAATTGATAAGTTAATCTCCCCCTTGCTGACAATGGAAAACGATCAACAACTAATTGCCAGCGGTGGCATTTGGCCTGAGCCGAAACATACGACGGCTCAGGTGTCGCTCGACAGTTTTTTTTGGGCTAGGGATGACAACCAGCAATTCCGTAAAATCGATGACTACAACCTCCCAAACAATGATTTAAGATACGATGAAACGAGTTGGTATACGCCGGCAAAGTATCTACAAGACCGCCATACGCATTGGTCACAATCTTATATTGACCCCTATACCAAGGAATTAATGATCACGGCGTCTATTCCAATGCGTGTCGACCATCAATTTGTTGGCGTAGCAACCGTAGATATGGCATTAAGTGGTATTGATAAGTTGCTGACGTATTCTGACCAAAACCCATTATCAAAAGGTTATATTATCGCCTTAGATGCTTACAACAATCTGTTAAGCGACCCTTTCAAAAATAATGATAATGAATCGCCACATTTAGGAAAGTCTTTCACCCACCTAGTGAGCCATTACCCTGAATTATCCCCCTTAGCTACCGCGATAACGCAGATGGACCAAGAGTTCTATCAACAGATAATGACAAAACCTGCTTATCAAAGGGCACAGCTGCAACCATTACTCGATAGTCTCTCTTCTGAGCAACATGACAGATTGCTTGCCGTTATTAACGCATCGCTGCAACCTAAAGCCTATAAACAAGCCGTAGAGACCTTAACACTCGATACAGGCCCACTGCTCAACGAACCTGTAATTATCTCAATCCTTACCATGGAAGAAACGTTATGGAAAATCATTTTAGTCACCCCCATTTCAGGGTTATCGCAGCAAGCCAATGCCATCGCAATGAAAATTGGGGCATTTTTATTACTGTCACAACTTCTGGCACTCATCATCTTATTTGTCTTTCAACATAAGCTGTTTATTCGACCTATTTTTCAAATATCCTCGGCATTACAAAGCGGTAATCTAGGTTGGCTAGCACTTGATGCCAATACTCGCCAAGACGAGATCGGTCAGCTAGCTAAGGCCTTCGTGGCCCGCAGTAATCAACTGGAGATTGCTTACGCCAGCTTAGATGCCAGTAACCTGGCATTAGAGCAGCAATTGGCGATGCAACAACAGGCAAAAACAGAGTTGGAAAGCAAAAAAGAGCTCATTAATTCGTTACTCAACGCGTCTCAAAATCTCATTTGCATTAAAGATATGACAGGTAGATATACCTTAGTAAACGACAAGTTTTGTGAAATATTAGGCCTAGAACGCAAACAGATCTTGGGCGCAAGAGACAGTGAAATTTACCCACCGCATATTGCAGACATTATCGCGCACCATGATGCTATCGTTAAAAACAGCGATAATGGCCAAAGTTTTGAGCAGCCAATCCCCACCATTCATGGCGAGTTAACCTATTTGGTCAGTAAATACCCTATCAACGATACCGACGGCAACCTTATCGCATTGGGCGGCATGGCAATGGACATTAGTCGTTTAAAAGCGCAGCAAGTGGAAAGTGATGCCCGCATTCAGGAATTAATAACACTCAATGCACAATTACAACAGACTCTCGAGTTGACTGCGAAACAAGAATTGGCCTTTAAAGAAGACAAACAGGCTAACGCAGCTCCTAATGCCCCGATAAGTTACAACAAGTCAGTGACTCAACCTGGTAGCGAACACGACCAACAACAAATTTTGTTGCACATAGTACAGCAACTTAATAAGCAACAATTAACCGCACTTGAGCACCTGTTTACCCAACTACAAAAAGTCACCAGCCAAGGCCGCGTCGCCCCCCTAATGACAGATAAGGTTCATGCCGAACATCTAACAGAGATTCTAGCCGAGCAGATCGATATATTACGCCATACACAACCATTGCTGTTATGTGAATATCAAGAAACCAAATCAATCCAGCTTGAACAGTACTTACAAGATATGCTGGCGATGCTGGCGCCGCAACTGAAACAAAAACAGGTACAATGGCAGGTGAACAGCGAACAGTCACTGGCGGTATCTCTGCCCTCTTGGCACCTATTTTATCTAAGTTACCGCTTAATTAACAATACACTAGTACACGCTTTCCCCAATGAAGTGCCTTTCGATAGTCCAAAAACCTTACAGATTGATGTTAACTATCAAGATGGCAAGCTCACGATAATAGTGCGCGATAACGGCATCGGGCTCTCGGGCAATGCCTTAACTAAATTACAGGGACAACTGATGGATCTTGAGGGGTACGGCACACTCGTGGAACTCAACCGTTGGTTAGCCACCCATTATCAAGGCGAGCTCAGCATCGCCTCTGTCGCGAACCAATTCACGGAAATACGTTGTCAGATCCCACTGAATCGGCAACAAATTCATGGACTGTAATATTGCTTTTTTCAGGCAAAAAACAAAATCCAATGGGCATGATCTTATCAATAACTTGATTTTGTTGGGACCGATATCGAAGCGCGAATAAACAGGCGCTAAGGACACCCTAGATATATAGAGTTAAGTGACATTCGATATTAAAAGTAAATTAGCGCGAGACATCAACTATATAATGCCCTTGCAACCAATTGCGCCCAATAAGCAATTTATTGGTCATTTTTGAGCGATCTCGCAAATTCACCCTAGTCTTATACTCTTTACCTGGCTCGCCCATATTAAGCTCAATCATATAGCGGATCTCGCTGCCTTGGGCATTTCTAATCAAGGATGTTTCCACAATACGGCTACGGATACGCTGCCTTTCTCCCAGCTCATTTTCCGTGGTGAAAGTAATCATCTTACCAACATTCTGTTCCATATCAGCAACGCCAGCATCAACTTTAAGATCAACGGCATGCAGCGAATTTTCAACCGCTCCGGTATCGATGCGAGTGTTATAACGTAACCCCGCTTCTACGATATTAATCATGGCCACTGAGCCTATCAACTGCTTTTCAGCAACATCAACAATATATTTATCTTTCAGCCAATTACGTCCAATCAGTAAACGGTAATCCATGTGGCTGCGATCGCGTAGGTTCACTTTGACTTGACGCTCCTTGCCATCGAAACCAAGGTGTAATGCCACCATGTAGCGCGTTTCGCTTCCCTGTGAATTTTTCACCCTAGACACTTTGACAATTTTAGCGCTTAAACGCCGCGCTTCACCAGCTTCATTTTGCGTTGTAAACCAAAGGGTTTTGCCGATGTTATCTTTCATTTTAGCCGCGCTACCACCTTCAATCTCTAAATCGGTGGCATGCAATGAGGTGTTTGCCGCTCCCGTGTCCATGCGAGCCTCATAGATGAGATCCGCCTCTTCAACAGATAATGAAGCCGTTGGACCAATAATCTCTTTTTGTGCCGCCCAGCTTGGCATGGTAAACAATATGGCACAAAGACAAATGATTTTAAGCATCTAACACCTCATCTCTCATCAATTAAAAAGCCGACAATCTCAGTCGGCTTCATTGCAATGTCACGCGTTACGCTGTGGCATCTTGACTTGCCAGCCATTGGCGCGCCGCAAGCCTATTGTCATGCTGAAAGACTTTGACCGGACACGGCACCATGCAGGCCAACACTGTGGCCATGGGCAACTCACCGCTTGTGATGATGGCAACTCGTGAAAAATCCATCAAATGAAAAAAACCTAACTTTGCTTCATCCCACAGCGTCTCAACCGACACACCTTCAAAGTCAGCACTCAATTCATACCATAACTTAATTGTTGCATGATCTTTTAACTTGGTTTCGATAGCAGGCAATAGCTGTTGATTGAAATCGTCACTGGTGAGTACGCCATAGACTTTTATCGCCACCACTTCATGACTGAATCCCTCTAGTAACTCGATCATTTCTCACTCCTTACCAATCAAGCATCAACAACCAATGTTACGAGCTTAAACGAGAAAGTCATACACTACAACGGACAACTAATTGCGGGTATTAGAAATTAATATAAGCACACTGCGCTACATCAGGATTAGTGTAACTTGGCAATTTCCTGATCGAATAAATTTTTGATTAAGCCTGAAAATTCGGTGATGAATAGCGTCTGCTCAGAGGTAGCATAATGATCAGCCACCTTAGCCAAAATCTCTTCAAGATCATAAACAATCGCATCGACTTCTCGTATAACGGTATTACGCTGGGCAAAGGTTAATGCAGGATTTTGACCACACACCATAATAATCTGCGCCGCAAGTTGCTCTTCAAACAACTCCATCACAGTATCGCCAGCAATTAAGGAATTATCTGACGACTCAAACAGCCCCAGATGTTCGGTGAGATATTGAATGAGATGTATATATCCGTCTTTATCTGTAACCATGATTAGCCTTAACAAACATTAATTAAAGAGCATGCTCTCACCCATGCCCTTAATTCGATAATTGCCGCTATTATGGTACAAATTATGTGGTCAGTCTCGTCTAAAGTGCACGTTTTTGATTAACGGTTTAAAGTTAACACAAATGATACTGGCACCGCCTTGCTGATAGCACTTAAGCCGGCCAATTCACGCAGTTTCTCGACCCCTGCTGCCAAGTCAAAATCAGCAGCGTCGATGATAAGTGGCATTTCGCTAGTAACCAATAGCGTGTTTTGATTCAACTTGGCTACCCGCACGCTAATATCCAGCATTTTAGATTGACCGCGTAACCTGACATTAGCAGGAATGACCATAGTATCCATACTGCCCACAGCCAGTTTATCAATCGCCTTAGCATCAATATTTGCCGTTAATGCTAATGCGGGGAACTGCGAAGTTTCAAACAATACCTGCTTCATGCGCTCATCACGGATCTCAATATTGGTCCATACACTGATTAATGGAATCGATAACGAAAAATCACCATTACTATTTAATTCGCCTTTGATTTGAGTAAACTTGTGGATCTCTGCAAGGTCACCATTCTTCACCGATATAAAGTTGACCACTGAGCCTTGATTATTGACTTGCCAAGTTGAGGCAAACACACTCACGCTGACCACTGCGGCCCATAGCCCTAATAATACTGTTTTCATTTCATGCTCCATTGAGTTAGCTGTAATTCCATTAACCATTATCAAACGGCGATAATGAAGGTTATTTCTATATTAGCCTATTATAGAATGCGTTGAATCGCGAAATTAATCGCCATAAAAAAAGCCCTAACAAGGTTAGGGCTTTTTATCATCAACATACTATTTTGCTTTTGGCTTCGCCTTGGGTTTGGCTTTAGGCTTGGCCTCTGTCACCCATTCACCATCGATATATTTAGCGGTCCAACCTGTAGCCTTACCATCAACTTCGGTAGCGACATACTGCTCTTTGGTCTTACGACTAAAGCGCACGAACGCCTTATTCCCGTCATCATCTGCCACGGGTGCATCGGCAAGATATTGATATTTAGGCCATAATAGTTCGCGGTATTTAACCAACTCTTCTACTAAGGGAGCACGAGTTTCACGTGATTTAGGGAAAGTACTGGCCGCCATAAAAATACCCGCTGCACCATCACGTAATACAAAGTAACCATCAGACTTGGTACACTTGAGCTCGGGTAGATGGATCGGATCTTCTTTTGGTGGCGCCGCTTCACCGCTTTTAAGCAGTTTACGGGTATTTTTACATTCGCTATTAGTACAACCGAAATATTTACCAAATCGGCCGTTTTTAAGCTCCATGTCATTACCGCAGCGGTCACACTCTAAGATAGGACCTTCATATCCTTTAATCTTAAATTGGCCTTGTTCGACTTCATAGCCGCCGCACATAGGGTTATTACCACACACATGCAGCTTACGCTTCTCATCAATTAAGTAGCTATCCATGGCCGTGCCACAGACACCACAGCGATGTTTAGCCCGCAGCGCATCCGTCTCGGCATCTTCGCTATTTTCACTCACAGCCTCTTCACCTGGGGTCAAGTTCATGGTGGTTTTGCAACGCTCTTTAGGCGGCAAGGCATAACCAGAACACCCCAAGAACACCCCAGTGGTGCCAGTGCGGATACCCATAGGACGCTGACAAGTCGGGCATTGAATGTCGGTTAGCACCATCTCGTTAGGACGCATGCCGCCCTCTTCTGGTGGTAACTCGGCTTTTTCTAATTGCGCCGTTAAATCTTTGTAGAAGTTGTCGAGTACTTTTTTCCAATCAAGCTGACCTTGGGCCACGTTATCAAGCGTTTGCTCCATACCCGCGGTAAAGTCGTAACTCATTAACTCTTCGAAGCTGCCCACGAGGCTTTCGCTCACGATTTCACCCATTTTCTCGGCGTAGAAACGACGATTTTCCACCTTGACGTAACCACGGTCTTGGATAGTTGAGATGATCGTGGCATAGGTCGATGGACGACCAATTCCACGTTTTTCTAACTCTTTCACCAATGACGCTTCGCTGTAACGCGCGGGCGGCTTAGTGAAATGCTGTTTGGGTAGCAACTCTTCGAGCGCCAAATTGTCACCTTTGGCGACAAACGGCAAGGTGTTATCTTCTTCGTTTTTCTTCTTGATGGCGGTTTGTACGCGCGTCCAACCATCAAATTTGAGCGTACGACCGGTCGCCTTTAATTCGTAATCGGCAGCCGATACCGTTAAGCGAGTAGCATCGTATTTAGCAGGTGTCATCTGACAGGCCACAAACTGACGCCAAATAAGCTCATAAAGACGCTGAGCATCACGCTCCATGTCAGAAAGGCTCGCTGCCGTAACTTTTACGTTAGAGGGGCGAATCGCTTCGTGGGCCTCTTGTGCGCCTTCCTTGTTACCGTAACGAATCGGAGCTTCGGGTAAATACTTATCACCAAAGTCATTGGCAATCATTTCCCGAACATTATCTAACGCTTCTTGACTCAAGTTGGTTGAATCGGTACGCATATAGGTAATATGACCAGCTTCATAGAGACGCTGCGCCATCATCATGGTTTTCTTGACGCCAAAACCTAATCGGGTGCTCGCCGCTTGTTGCAAGGTCGAAGTAATATAGGGCGCAGACGGTTTACTCGACGTGCCTTTGTCCTCGCGATCGCTCACCACAAAAGTGGCATCAGATAAGGCCGCCACCGCCGCCATGGCTTGGGCTTCATTTACCGGGTTGAAGGTATCACCTTGGTACTTATTGACCTGCATTTTAAGCGATTCATTACTGAGCGTGTTTAGCTGAGCATGAATGTCCCAAAACTCTTCTGGCACAAAGGCTTTAATTTCGCTTTCGCGTTCAACCACTAAGCGAGTCGCAACCGATTGCACACGACCCGCAGATAAGCCTCTGGCCACTTTTTTCCACAACAGTGGCGATACCATAAAGCCAACAACACGGTCGAGGAAGCGACGTGCTTGTTGAGCATTAACCATATTAGTATCTAGACTAGAGGGATGGCTGAAAGCCTCTTGAATGGCAGTTTTGGTGATCTCATTAAACACAACGCGCTGATAGCGCGCCGGATCCCCACCAATCACTTCTTGTAAATGCCAGGCGATCGCCTCTCCTTCTCTATCCAAATCGGTTGCGAGAAAGATATGGTCGGCATTTTCAGCAAGAGATTGTAATTCTTTGACGACTTTTTCTTTACCGGGCAGAATTTGATACTGGGCTTTCCAGCCATTTTCAGGATCTACCCCCATGCGAGCGACGAGAGCTTGCTTGGCTTTTGCGGCTTTATAAATTGCCTTTTCTTCAGGAGACATCTTGCGCACTTCAGCGGGCGTTTTCGTCAAAGACTTCGCCTCACTGGTGGAAGATGTTGGTAGGTCACGAATGTGCCCCACACTCGATTTCACGATGTAATCTTTGCCGAGATATTTATTAATAGTCTTGGCTTTGGCCGGTGATTCGACAATAACTAGCGATTTACCCATAGAATGATCTGCGCCAAAAAGTCTCAAAATTCTGTAAATTGGCTCCATATATAGAGTGTTGTACTCCGAGTTTCAAGCAAATCCCTGTTTTATTTGTCACAGACAGCCAATTTTTAACCATTTCTTAAAAAAATGTAAAAAATAATATTTCGCCATAACATGCGAATTTTCCATTATTGTGCACTCATAAGTGATACTTATGCACTTATGACCCTATCGCTACTCCCTTGCCCAAGGCACCAACTTGTTAAGCACGTCACCTTACGTATACTGGTGCCCAAATTCAGCAAATCATCAAGTACCGTATGATGATTTGCCTACAATAATAATGATATCGAAGGAATGGGAATGAAGCATTACGAAGCAAATTTTGATGGACTCGTTGGACCAACACACAACTATGCAGGACTCTCCTTTGGCAATGTCGCCTCACTAAACAATGCCGCATCGACCTCAAGTCCAAAGTCGGCCGCTAAACAAGGTTTGAAAAAAGCCAAAGCGCTTGCTGATATGGGAATGGTTCAAGGCATACTGGCCCCTCAGGAGCGACCAGACCTACATACACTGCGTCGAATTGGTTTTTCCGGCACAGATGCGCAAGTATTAAGTAAAGCGGCTAAGCAAGCCCCTGCGGTCCTTAGAGCATGTTGCAGCGCTTCAAGCATGTGGACGGCAAATGCGGCCACGGTCTCGCCCAGTGCCGATACCCACGATGGTAAGTTACATTTTACTCCCGCTAACTTAGTCGATAAATTGCACCGCAGCATAGAACCAATCACCACAGGCAACATTCTTAAGGCCACGTTTAATAACTCTCGCTATTTTAGCCACCACCAACATCTACCAGAACAGGCCAGTTTTGGTGATGAAGGCGCGGCTAACCATACCCGTTTATGCAGTGAATATGGACATGCTGGGCTCGAGCTTTTTGTCTACGGCCAAGAAGCGACCAACCCTTTAGCGGCCAAGCCTAAGCTTTTTCCCGCTAGGCAAACCCTAGAAGCGTCACAAGCGATAGCACGCTTACACCAACTCGATGATGACAGCGCGGTATTTATCCAGCAAAATCCTGATGTGATTGATCAAGGGGTGTTTCATAACGATGTCATCGCCGTGGGTAACCAAAATGTGCTGTTTTATCATCAGCAAGCGTTTGTCGACACCCAAGCGAAAATCGCCGAGATCCAGCGTAAATTTAATGGTCAAGAACTGCACTTTATTGAGGTGCCCACCGGTAAGGTCAGCATTGACGATGCGGTTAAAAGCTACCTGTTTAATACTCAAATCATTACGCTACCCAACGGTGAAATGGCCATTATTGCCCCCACAAATTGCCAAGATAATCCAGCAGTTTCAGCTTATCTTGATGAGGTCGTTACCTTAGGCACCCCCATTAAGCAGGTCCATTACTTCGATGTGAAGCAGAGTATGCAAAATGGCGGTGGCCCAGCTTGCCTGCGTTTACGTGTAGCCATGAATGAGATGGAAGTGGCAGCCGTAAACCAGCATACATTAATGAGTGATGCGCTTTACGCTCGCCTTAATCTGTGGGTCGATAAGCATTATCGTGATGAGCTGGCCGTTGATGATCTTGCCGATCCTCAGCTTGTTATCGAGTCGCGTACCGCCCTTGATGAGCTAACGCAAATTATGAAACTGGGTAGTGTGTATCAATTTCAACAATAAGCTAAAACCTGAATCCTAAATAATCAATAAAAAAGCGCACTTTAAAGTGCGCTTTTTTTACTGACTTTACAGTCCCTTTAACTGAACTTGATGAGCTTCAGCCTTATGCTATCTAGTGAATAATCACAGGGATGGTAGCCACTTGGCTTAGTTTTCCTTTCGGTGTGACAGCCTCAATGACTAAGGTCCCAGAATCAGCTTGATCAGCGCCTTTAATCACCACGCTGTAAATACCCGCACGATTATCATTAGTCGATTCGACAATAAATTCACCTTTGCTCGCAAGGCTGCCTGCTGACGGCGTAAAGGTTATCTTAGTGCCTGCTGGTAAAGGCTGATTATGCAAATCGCCAATAATGATAGATACGCCACCGGTTGATTTACCGATAATATCCAAGGTCTGGTTATCGTTAAACCCGTCACACGGATCCACTACGTTTTTGTCATCTATGCAGCTATCTTCTATAACTGGTGTCGATGACACCGCATCACTACCTGCCATCACTAGGACAATCGATGCACGCACATTGAGTGACTTGTTAACGCTTGAACAGCCATCGTGCCCGTCGCCATTAGCATCTAACGTACATAGACTGCCGTTATATAAGTTATCAGCAATATCAAATACCTTGTTATTGTTGAAATCAACAAAGGTCTCTGCGTCACCACCCGCTTCACCGATAAACCTTGGGTTAAACAATGAGTCTTCATTATGATCGACAAATGCCTCATCTAGATCATAAGGTTTACCTGAAACATTAAGCTTGGTTCTAAAATTGACGACTTCATTGGCATCGAAGCGACCATTACCATTGAGATCAGGAAACGACTCTTCACCAATGGCTCTGGCCAAAATAGTTACCCGTCCACCATAGGGCTGGCCGATATCTGCATCTAGAGATGGCTCTTGAGCCAAATCGAATAAGGTTTTACCTGTAGGTCTTGGGTTTTGGCTGGTCCATTTAACCGAGCACACACCATTGACAGTGACACATGACGGGTCAATAACACCGCCTTCGGCGGTAAAGGTCACGGCGGTACCATCTGGCACAGGGTTATTAAAGGCATCGGCTAAGCGCGCCGTCACATTTACCTCAACACCGTCATAATCCCATCCCTCAGGATTAAGGTTGTCGGCAGACAGAGAAAAACTGTCTTGATCTGGTAAGCCAGTTGAGACAACCAATAGCTTAGATTGACTCGATATTTCAGGCGAGCTGCCATCCACAATCGCAGTGACTCTGACTGATGTAGCAACCGTCCCCGAATTAACCACTGTCTGAGCGATACCTTGAGCACTAGTGGTTGCAAATTTAGGCTCAAATTCAACATCGCCAGTATCGGTATTTAAAGAGAAAATCACATTTTGATTACTGACAGGATTACCGTTTTTATCTGATACTTTAAATCTGACTGTCGAGGACTCAGCTCCCCCAGTACCTTTAAGGTTAATTACCTCTGGTAAAGCTTCGACAAATGCAATACTACCAACACTTGCAGGCAACACATTCACTAAAGCACTGGCTGAAAGTGATTTCCCTCCCACATTAGCGCTGACATTGATTGCATCATCGCCCACACAGCCTTTAGCTAAATAGGTGGTGGTTGCCACACCATTGATCGCCAATACCGGCGAGCTAATTTCAGCTTCAGCTTTAGTTGAACATGTAGATGAAAAATTCACTTCCACAGGCTCAGTAAATACGGTACCGGTATCATCTTGCAGTGATACTGAAATACTGGCCGTGCCACCCGCTGAGACTTCTGCTGGTGAAACTGAAGCCACTCCAGCTTGAAACGGTGTGCCACTGCCCATCTCTACATTGGTCGCACCAATTTTAAAGACTAAATCTGTTTTTTCACCAGAGAGTAAAGTCGCCGTAGCAGTCCCTGCACCAGGTGCTGTGCCGGCCAAAATCTGCACCGTTGCTTTACCATTATCGGTGGCAGCGGTATCGATTGGGATCTCGCCCAAGGTGCTGGAGAACTGCACTATCGTAGTTTTAGAGATACCTGATACCGTCGCCACTAAATAACCAGGGGCTAATGATGAAATGGTATCTATCGGATTTTGAGTAATAGGGTCATCTACTAAAATAAGCGCAATTTGGGCACCATCTGTAGGTGCACCGCCGTCACCTGATGTATTAAAAGAGACCAATGCCGTTACAGTATCGCCATCAGCGGCATTATAAGTGGCAGTCACACTGCCTGACCCCAGTTTATCACCGGGCAACACATCCACCGTGACTTGGCCTGCAGTATTAGAAACACCACTACCAGGGGTTAACACTCCCTCACCTTCGAGAGTAAATACAATGCGACCACCAGAAAATGGGGTTCCATTTTTAGACAGTGTGGCTTGTAATTTACCGGGTGTGGTATTGGAAATATCGTTAATGGCTTGCCCATTAGCATCCGTTAACGCCAAAGTGAGGCGATAAACATCATCGGGCGCGGTCGGAGGAACGCCACCTGGACCATCGTCAGCTCCACCCCCTCCACCACTACAGGCTACGATAAACAACAAAAACAAATATGAGGTAAAAACTTTATACGCTGACTTCATTGTCAGACTCCCTGTTACTCAAATTATTACTATAATCATCACTGCAAGCACAAGCACGTTACCTGCTGCACACCCAGAAAAACCTTATTGTAACCATTTGAATATTATTCGCACTTATTTTTACACATGTATCCTAAATAGTATTGATATAGCCATTTCCTCACTTTTCTTTTCTTGCTAGGCTTTAGTGATAAATGAAAAGTATAAAAATAATACAGGACGCACTATGTCGCAAACTCAACAAAAGAAGCTTGGTTTAACCGGAAAAATACTCATTGGTATGGGTACTGGGATTTTATTAGGCTTGCTTCTTCGCAACTTATTTCCCGAAAGTCAGTTTATTCAAGATTATATTGCCGACGGGATCTTAAATGTTATCGGCACAATCTTTATCTCCAGCTTACAAATGCTCGTGGTTCCCTTAGTATTTATCTCACTGGTCTGCGGTACCTGCTCGTTAAGCGATCCCTCGACTCTAGGACGTCTAGGAGGAAAAACTATTGCATTTTACTTATTTACCACCGCTATCGCGCTGAGTATGGCGATTCTTATTGCACTGCTTATTCATCCTGGCAATGCCTCGTTGGCAGCAGAAAATATGCAATACAGCGTCAAGGAAGCCCCTAGTCTTGCCAATGTATTGATCAACTTAGTGCCCCGTAACCCAATACAAGCAATGACTGAAGGTAATATGCTACAAATTATTATCTTTGCCGTTATTTTTGGGTTTGCGGTTTCTCACATAGGTGAAAGAGGTAAACGGGTTGCGGCATTATTTACTGATTTAAACGAAGTGATCATGCGCGTTGTCACCCTCATTATGCAGTTAGCACCTTATGGTATTTTTGCCTTAATGGCCAAACTGGCCTTAACTCTCGGTTTAGAAACGTTCGAAAGTGTTGTTAAATACTTCTTTGTGGTATTAGGCGTATTACTCATTCATGCTTTTGTTGTTTACCCCACGTTACTAAAAGTCTTCTCAGGCCTAAGCCCACTGTTATTTATTCGCAAAATGCGCGATGTACAACTGTTTGCATTCAGTACTGCCAGTTCAAATGCAACGTTGCCAGTGACCATCGAAACCTGTGAACATCGTTTAGGTGTCGACAATAAAGTCGCTTCATTTACCTTGCCACTGGGCGCGACCATCAACATGGACGGCACGGCTATTATGCAAGGCGTGGCGACCGTATTTATCGCGCAAGTTTTCGGTATCGATTTAACCATTACCGATTATGCCATGGTCGTCGTCACCGCAACGCTGGCCTCAATTGGGACAGCGGGTGTACCAGGTGTTGGCTTAATCATGCTCGCCATGGTGCTTAACCAAGTGGGTCTTCCCGTTGAAGGGATCGCGCTTATTATGGGGGTCGATCGTCTTTTAGATATGGTACGAACGGCCGTCAACGTGACAGGTGACTCTGTGGCGACATTGGTGATTGCAAAATCAGAAGGCGCATTTAACGAAACGGTATTTCATGATACTCAAGCGGGTAAAACTGCTGGTAGCTTTGTTGACCAAGTCAATGCAGAGGTCAAAGACTAAGCTGATTTCCCGATGCATGGGCAATGATACATAACAGCGGCTCATGCAAGTAAGTGGATGTTACAGCGGCTTGATAAAAGCAAACGAAAATGAAAAAAGGCGTCCAATGGACGCCTTTTTGATTTCTATGCTACTTGGGAATTCAACGCTCCCAGTATGCCTCTTCTAAACTGTCTTCTTTTTCTGGTAAGCCACGAGAAAGACGTGGGCTGTGCTGGGCGAGCACCTCATAAGCCACGCGGTTAGCGTACTTACAGACCTGTGAAAACGAGGAGTAACATAACCCGTCTCGTTTGTGTTTACTCGAACCTGGCACGTTAGCTTTATGGTAGGTATTTGAGGCCAAATCATGCAGTAATGCTGCCAGGGCACCATCACCGGCACCGTTAGTATTGCGGATCACTTCTGGCCCACCCATGTAAGGTGGAATATGAGCAAACACCTTAATTGGGGTATCACAATCGTTTTTAAGTTTGGGTCTAGAAAACTCATAACGATTAAACTCAGGAATGATGCCAGGTAGCAAGGTATGACTGGTTTCACGTTTCTCTGATTCTTCGGTATAGCCCGCCATATATAAACCTAACGGGCCGGCGGTGGTTAACACTAAATCACACCACTCTAATGCGGCATCACTGGCGCTTAACGGATCGCGAAAACCGGTTAACGCTTCGCCTTCATCTTCATTCATCGCCAAAATAGAAACATTATCTTTGATGAAATTAATCCACCACTGTGGATCTTCCTCAATTAAAAAGCGCGTTCCTAATGTCAACACCACTGGCACATCGGCCTCTTTGGCGTATTTAATGGCCGTTAACGCTGCATCAGTTATCTGATCACCACCGCTGGCGCGCATCAGATAAGCCGTTAACACTAACGCCGATGAGCTCTGCACCACCTCTTTATCGATAAACTCAGGGGTCAACTTATCCATTGCCCCCTTACTGATAGCAAAGGTGCGCTCACCACAAGCAGAGATTAAGGTAAAACAGCGACCAATAGGGCCATCAACCGGTTGCAGGTAATTTAAATCCACTTTTGAAGAGGTGTTACAGAGGTAGCGATAGGCATAACTGCCCACTTCAATATTGTTGCTCATGACCCCAAATAACACCGAGCGATCGTCAGCTAAGATAGAGTAGTTGTGTACGGTATTGCCAATGGTACCGCCGGCAAACTCGTCACTTATCATGTTAGATTGCTTAAGTTCGGTATAAAGTTGGTGCGCCTTCTCATCGTCAATAAGCGTCGAATTACCTTTGGGTAATCCATAGCGGCTAAGCAACTCATCTTCGACTTTGGCTTCGATATCGACCAAGGTTTGATCAATACCACTGATATGGGTAGTAATATGTTGTGGCTGCAGGGTTAACTGCGCTAATAATGGATCGCGATTTTTAACTGGAAAGTAATGCTTAGACTTACGTTGACCAGGAAACTTCATACCTAACTCACTTGTGTCGCATCCATGCAAAATCGAATTGAAGTAAATAGTAAACCAGACCCTCTTAATTCACTATTTACAGAACTGAGTCAATGAAAACGACCACAGCCCTTACCCTACTAAAATGGCGGCAGATTTTACCATATAAAATGCGACTAAGCAGTGATTTATACTACGGTAATGACATTGAATGACTAACAAAACAACCAAAGGACACGGCTAAATCGTAACCATAGAGACTTAAACGCAAAAAGCCCACCGAAGTGAGCTTTTATACTGTATTACATCTGTAAGCGACTGTAAGTACACTGCCGCTAATCAAGACTAATTAGCCGATCGCCTTAACAATGGCATCACTGACAGAGGCAACGCTTTGGGTGCCGTCAAACTTATTGTAAGTCAAGCCACCTTTGGCTGCGAGGGCACCATAATATTCAATCAATGGCTTAGTTTGCTCATGATAAATCGCAAGACGCTTACGCACTGTGCTCTCTTCATCATCAGGGCGAATAGCTAAATCTTCACCTGTTACATCGTCCTTGCCTTCCACTTTAGGTGGATTAAACACCACGTGATAAACACGGCCTGAACCTGGGTGAACACGACGTCCGCTCATGCGCTTAACGATCTCTTCATCTGGCACATCGATTTCAATCACATGATCGATTTCGATGCCGCTAGCCGCCATAGCATCCGCTTGTGGAATAGTGCGTGGGAAGCCGTCCAACAGGAAACCTTTTGCACAATCGTCTTGTGCAACACGCTCCTTAACTAAGCCAATAATCAGCTCATCAGAAACCAATTGTCCTGCATCCATCACTTTCTTTGCTTCAAGGCCAAGTGGCGTTCCCGCCTTAACCGCGGCACGTAACATGTCACCCGTTGAAATTTGTGGCACACCATATTTTTCCATGATGAACTGGGCCTGAGTACCTTTACCGGCACCTGGGGCACCTAATAGCATAATGCGCATCTGAGAGTCCTCTTATTTCGCATAGAGTTGATTATTAGTTTTGATGATTCAATTGGAATTATTTTTATCATTGGGCGGCGATCTTCGCACATATGGCCGCCCTTTTGAAGTGAAGAAACCGGGGTTTTAGTTCGACTTTAGGCTGATACAGTTAAATCAACTGGCCTTTAGTCATTAAGCAGCACTAAAAGCCAAGGAGCAGATAAAAAAAGCACAATGATTAGTACAGCAAGCTGTATAACTTGCGTCGATATTGATTAGCAATCGAATTACTTTGACCCATCGCCGTCAAAATATCCATAAATAACTGCTTCAACTCACCGTTATGTGCGCCGATGTCTTGTCGCAACACAGCAAATAACCTTTCCAGTGCCTCTTCATCTCGGTTAGCACCATGCAGGGCTTTTGCCAAAGAGAGCAGTAAACTCAAGTCTTGTGGATTGGCTTCGACATTGTCCATCAATTGACGAATTTCAGGTGTGTCGGCAGCATCGAGCGCGAGGGTTAATTTCGCTCGCAAGCTTTGATAATAGCCATCTTGATCTGCCAGCCCTACGCCATCGAGAAGCACTTGAGCTTGATTGATATTACCAAGGGTTAATAGCGCATCGGCATAGACCAAGGCAACTTCCGCTTGTTGATTGGCTTGATAGGCCTGCTGCAATAGCGGTAAGGCTTGCTCAACGTCATTTGTGGCGAGTAAGGTTTTCGCCTCTGCCAGTTGTAATTGCCAAACCTGTGGCAAATGCGGCTCAAACATGGCTTCAATTTGGGCAGGCTCTTGAACGCCAGCAAAGCCATCGATTGGTTTACCATCGCGCAACAGCAAGGTCGTCGGCACACTCTGGATCTGGAAATAATTCGCAATTTCCAGCTCTGCATCGCAATTGACCTTCGCGAGTACAAAACGACCCGCCTGTGCGCTGGCCATTTGCTCTAGTGTCTGTACCAATGTCATGCTTTCAGGGCTTTGCTGACTCCAAAAAGTCAACACCACCACCTGTTGCATTGACGCATCAACCACTTGTTGGATGTTCTCTTTAGTTAAATCCAATACCGTATCCATAAGATCCCTTCGCATAGATTAAGCGCATATAAGAAGAGGCAGTTAAACTGCCTCTTGCGTTTGACGGCTAATTACTTCATGCCCGCCAGCAACATCTTGTTCATTAACTTAATGAATGCCGATGGGTCGGCTAGGCTGCCTTTTTCAGACAATTGCGCCTGTTGTAATAATAGCTCAGACCATTGGCCAAACACCTCGTCATCTTGCTCGTTATCTAAACGTGCGACCAGCGGGTGTTCTGGATTAAGTTCAAACACGGGCTTGCTTTCAGGCACTGCTTGGCCAGCGGCTTGCATCAGTTTAATCATCTGCGATGACATTTCGCCTTCACCTGCAACCACACAAGCTGGGGTATCGGTCAAACGCGTGGTGACTTTAACGTCAGAAACCTTGTCACCTAACGCCGCCTTCACTCGCTTGATCAAGCCTTCAGATTCCGTTTCCAGTTTTTTCTGCGCTTCTTTTTCCTCGGCATCTTCAAGATCGCCTAACTCTAAGTCACCACGAGTGACCGAGTGCAACTGCTTGCCCTCGAACTCGGTTAAGTGGTTAATTAACCACTCATCGATGCGCTCGGACATCAATAGCACTTCAATCCCTTTCTTGCGAAGCAACTCAAGATGTGGGCTATTCACGGCCGCTTCATGGCTGTCAGCAACAATATAATAAATCTTGCTTTGGCCCTCTTTCATGCGGCTTACGTAATCACTGAGCGATACGGTATGTGCAGCTTCATTAGTGTGAGTCGATGCAAAACGCAGCAAACCAGCGATACGATCTTTGTTGGCAAAATCTTCAGCTGGGCCTTCTTTAAGCACTTGGCCAAACTCTGCCCAGAAAGTTTGATACTTTTCAGGCTCATTTTTTGCCAGTTTCTCAAGCATACTTAATACACGCTTGGTCACAGCAGTGCGCAGTGCGGTGGTTATCTTGTTGTCTTGCAAGATCTCGCGCGATACGTTGAGCGGCAGATCGTTAGAGTCAATCAGACCTTGCACAAAGCGTAAGTAGCTTGGCATAAACTGCTCGGCATCATCCATCACAAACACGCGCTGCACAAACAGTTTTAAACCATGTTTACGATCGCGATTCCATAGATCCCACGGCGCTTTTGCAGGGATATACAGCAAGCTGGTGTACTCTTGCTTACCTTCTACGCGGTTGTGGCTCCACATGAGTGGATCAACAAAGTCATGGGAAATATGTTTGTAAAACTCTTGGTATTCTTCGTCAGTCACGTCGCTCTTATTACGAGTCCAAAGCGCGGTGGCTTTGTTCATCGGCTTCCAGTAACCCTCGGTAGCTGGAATGGCCTCGCCACCTTCTTCTGTCGCTTCTTGCGCTGGCGTTCCCTCTTGCCACATCTCTACAGGGACAGAGATATGATCTGAGTATTTAGTGATGATTGAGCGCAAACGGTAATCATTGGCAAACTCTTTTTCCTCTTCACGAAGATGCAAGATAACCTCAGTACCGCGAGTCTCTTTTACTATGTTTTCAACGGTAAATTCACCTTCGCCAGCAGATTCCCACTGCACAGCTTCATCGGCAGCATGACCGGCAGCGCGCGTGCGTACGGTTACCTTGTCGGCCACGATAAAGGCAGAGTAGAAGCCTACACCGAATTGACCAATAAGCTGTGAATCTTTTGACTCATCGCCAGATAGGTTTTTAAAGAACTCCGCAGTGCCTGATTTAGCGATGGTACCTAAGTGTTCAATCACGCCATCGCGAGTCATACCAATACCATTATCTTCAATGGTGATGGTGCCCTTTTCACTGTCGGCGCTCACACGTACGCGTAACTCACCGTCACCTTCGTACAGATCATTATTGGTCAATGCTTGGTATCTGAGCTTATCGGCAGCATCGGCGGCGTTGGAGACCAATTCACGCAAGAAAATCTCTTTGTTAGAGTACAAAGAGTGGATCATCAAATTAAGTAATTGTTTGACTTCAGTTTGAAAGCCATGGGTTTCTTGTTGTGACATCGATTATTCCTTCTTAAATTTCACAAATGACGCTCTATGGCTTAAGAGATGGGGTTAGAATTTTGCTTTTCAAGTTTAAAGTTGTCAGAGCGGTTCATTTGCTCAAAAAAAATCCAGCATCAAGGTGCTGGATTTAAAAGAGTCACGATAAACCTATGATAATTACAGAGGTAAGCGCCCGTTGAATGACAAGGCTAATGTGGTGCTATCGACATATTCAAGTTCGCCCCCCACTGGCACACCATGGGCAATGCGACTGACATTTACAGCATGTTGCCGCGCCATGTCGGCAATAAAATGTGCCGTTGCATCGCCCTCAACTGTTGGATTAGTCGCTAAAATTAACTCGCTAATCTCACCGCTGGCCAGATGCTGCTCAAGTAGACTGAGGCCTAACTCTTCGGGCCCGACGCCATCGAGGGGCGATAAATGCCCTAAGAGCACAAAATAACGACCAGAAAAATACCCGCCTGCCTCAATGGCTAACACATCCGCTGGGGTTTCCACCACACAGATAAGATCGGACTGGCCGCGGCGGCTACTGGCGCAAATAGGACACAAGGTCTCTTCAGTAAAAGTACGGCACGCGCTGCAGTGACCCACATCACTCATGGCACTGGTCAGCGCCTGCGCTAAGGTCTGCCCCGCTTTGCGATTACGCTCCAACAACTGAAACGCCATGCGCTGCGCCGACTTAGGACCGACACCGGGTAAACAGCGTAATGACTGAATTAACTCATCGACCAAGGGACTAAATTTCATAATTAAGCGGGCATCCTACTGGTTAAAACATAAAGCGTTATTGGCTATAGTGATAAGTAGTTCATTGACATGACCAATGGGTTCTCATCAAATTATGCGCAGGATATTATCATAAATCATCGGCATGATGAGCCCTAATTCATGACAAAATCATTAAGCTAATATTTAAAATTAAGCAATCAAAATGATTGCCTATCAAACTTAAACATTAATAGTATTCTTAACTCAGGGCGAGATCGCGAACATAATTTGAGCTATTAGGGTGATATTCGCTCAAATAGCTGGACGGGCCATACTGGCTGTGATCTTATGCTCTCTTTTGTGGAGAGCCCTATGAACTCCGGTGCATTTCAACAGTTCTTCAGTTCCTTAGAAGATCCTCGTCAGTCAGCCAAAGTCGAGCATCTATTTACTGATATTTTATTCCTCGTGGTTTGTGCCTCAATAGCTGGGGCGCAAGGTTGGGAAGATATCGAAGATTTTGGCGATCTCCACTTTAACTGGTTTGCCAAAAAAGGATTGTTTAAGAATGGGTTACCTGTTCATGACACTATTGCTCGAGTCATATCGAGAATAGATAGCGAGCAGTTTCAGTATTGCTTTATCGACTGGATGAAGTCTGTTGTTGAGTTATCCGACGGTCAGCTTATTGCGATAGATGGTAAACGGCTATGTAGTTCATATAATCGCGAGAACAGACTGTCAGCCATCCACATGGTAAATGCCTTCGCAACAGAAAATAACGTCGTGCTTGGGCAAGTTAAAACCGAAAGTAAGTCGAATGAAATTACCGCCATTCCCGCATTACTGGCGCTGTTGGATATAAAAGGTTGTCTGATATCAATAGATGCCATGGGATGTCAGACAGATATCGCCGAACAAATTATTGAGCGGGGTGGAGATTATTTACTTGCCGTAAAAGGTAATCAAAAAACACTGCATAATGCCGTTCGTAAGGCGCTTGGCAGCGAGATTGACGAAGAAGTGCTTTGCTTAGAGAAGCAGCACGGACGTAACGAAGCCAGAGCCTATTGTGTTATGGACGCAGGCAGCTTAGCCGACGCTTTCCCTGAATGGAAAGGGCTTAAAAGTATTGGTGTTGCGTTAAGCTATCGTCGAACGAAAAGCGGCAATGAATCCCTTGAGTACCGTTATTACATCAGTTCGGCCAAACTGAGTAAGGCTCGTTTTGCCAATGCAGTACGCAGCCACTGGGCGGTTGAAAATAGCCTGCATTGGGTATTGGACGCGTCGATGAAGGAAGACCAATGTCAAATATATAGAGGCAATGCGGCGGAGGTATTGTCTGGAGCAAGGAAGATAGCGTTGAATATGCTCCGAGCGGAAACAACTCGAAAAATCAGTATCCCACGCAAACAGAAGCGTGCACACGGCAGCACTGATTATCTGGAGCAGGTACTAACAGCAGGCTTAAAGACGTTGGGTGATATTTAAGCATTCATGCTCTCACCCTGATTCTTAACTGCTTTATTATTTTTAATTTCAGACTCTTAATAACAAAATGCATCGTCGTAGCTCATAACTGCTATTACTCGACATTATCCAATACTCATCTGTGGCGAAAACTAAGGGGATTAATTGACATCACCTCTCATCGGATGCAGGAGATAAAATATTGACATCGAAAATCATATTCAGACTTGCCTTAGCTTTAACCACCCAGGCTTTATTGCTGCCCAAATTGCATCAATATCAATATGGGCTAGCCAAACAATTTTATACCTGCTAAGCCTAAGGTAAATAAAGATAATTAACCATTTTGTTTAATCGAGCCAGCGTCAGGTTCACTAGGCATTATCGGCTGAGCGGTTAAATTTAATACAACCGCACCTAGTATTATCGCAATGATTATCGACTCCAAGCGCAATAATTGAGCCGAAAAAGAATCGATGCCTTGGTGAGTAATGATCTGATAAATTAATACCGTGAAGTTGGTAAATAATAGTTGGTAAATACTCATACGAGCTTGACGAGCAATAGCATAGCAAGCCAATTGCAGTCCACAGGCTATCGCCGCGCCGCACAACAGCCAACCAGAAGCTCCTAATGCAGATAATAGCATCACAGGTAACGTAAATAAAATCCCTATCACAGTGGTGATAATTCGATTTTTACTATAAATACTGTGTTCATGAGGACTGGGGATCTTAATCATATTAGCTAAGGTGATCGCAATTAAGATAGTTTGAGAGCCACCCAATACGATAAACACCGCTAAAACCACACACATAATGCTAGCCTTAAACACAATAGTAGTAAGTGGTACTGCTACACCTATAATCTGATTTTCGTCAGGTAAAATATCTTGCTCGTCACCAGGAAACAGTATGAAGCATACATAGGTGATCACTAGCGCAATAATAAAAGCGGCAAACAACAGCCAGGGTAAACCATCTATTGGCGTACCAAACTGCTTTGTCATGACGGTCATAATGATCACAACAATTAGGACTAATGTAGACAAAATATCTTTAGGATCTTTATGGCTACGATAAAAACTCCAACACACCAATGACCAAACAAATAATCCATATCCGAAGGGTGAATCAAGTAGCAGTTGTCCCAACAAGACTAAACCAAAGCTGACAAACAATAGTACAACCAACAGCTTAATAAGTAAGCCTAATGGTGGTTTAGAGGGCATTAGGGTTAAAAAAATCACTACGAAAACTGGTGCTAATATTGGCAAAGGTGCGCCCTGATATAATAAGTACCACAGGAGTAAGATAGGCCCTAATACCAGCCTCAATATCGGATTAGCAGCGCTACGAAACATAAGTCCACACGCTGAAGATCTCCATCCACAATGAGGCCAACCATTCACCTATGGTGCTCTGCTCCGTAAAAAAGGCGACTGTCGCTTGGGATCCAAAACGAATATTGTGGGGCACAACACCACTTTCAAAAACAATATTAATGGGATAGCGCTGCGCTTTGATACCGCCAGTATCGGCAGTTAAAAAGCCAGTTGTTTGATCAATATTATTACTCCCCCCCGTTCCCCAGCCGATACTCTCCACCGAACCTAATAATACGCGCCCAGGCAAGGCATCGAGTACTACTTTGACTTTGTTGCCAGCACGAATGTGCTCGAGTGAATTCTCCCTTACTAAAGCAGATATCCACACACTGCGCGGATCTATAAAAGTGAGTAATGGTGAGCCTGCCGTTGCCTTTTGACCCACTGTCAGCTGGACATTAGTAACGATACCTTTTGAAGGCGCTATTACCGTGGTTTTTTGCAGATCTAATTGTGCTTGCTCTAGTTTGGCCATTGCCGCCAAGATATGGGGATTATCTTGCCCTGCTGGGCCTAAGTTTTGTTTGGCTTGTGCCAGTGAAGCTTCTGCCGCTTCAAGGCTGGCTTGGGTTCGCTCCCGAGCTTCAATTGCATTATCTAAATCAGCTTTACTTAACACGCCCTGATCTGCAAGTTCGATAATCCGTGCCGCTTGCTCTCTAGCATTATTACGGGCAGCTAATGCATCAACCACTTTGGCTTGAGCCACTTCAACTGCCGCCGTACTGGCACCAATATTTTGCCCAGCTAAGGCCAAGTTAGCTTGGGCCGCTTGAAAGTTAATTTGATAATTTCGAGGGTCGATACTAAATAATGGCTCTCCAGCCTGAACAATTTGATTATCTTTCACATTCACATCAATGATGTTGCCACTGACCTCGGTGGCAATTCTTACCAAATAAGCATGCACTCTCGCGTCGGCAGAGATCGGCGTGACGCGATCAGCCCACAGACTATAAAGCCAAACCATGAGCACTAATCCAATAAGATAAAAACTGAGTTTACGCGACGATTGTTCTGCTGCTGACATGCTGAATCACCTATTAGATATACTTAGCTTATAGTAAGCATATATCAATTTTACAACAAGAGGTTAACATCACAGTGGCGTGATAAAATATCGTATCCCGTCGATAGCAGTCATCCACTCTAATTTGAATAAACTTAAAAAAACAGAGTTAAAATACCGACATAAAAAAGCCTAAGGCAGGCTTAGGCTTTTAACAATAGCAGACCTTTGCAACCACAAAGGTCTGATTTAAAAATACTTTATTAGAAAGGCATCTTCATGCCTGGTGGTAGTTGCATACCGCCAGTCACTTCAGCCATCTTCTCTTTTTGATTTTCTTCAACACGGCGCGCTGCATCATTGCAGGCTGCTGCGATCAGATCTTCTAGCATCTCTTTATCGTCTTCTAGCAGGCTAGGATCGATGTCAACCTTACGAACGCTGTGAGAGCCTGTCATAGTTACTTTTACAAGACCCGCGCCGGCTTCACCCGTCACTTCCATACGTGCAATCTCTTCTTGCACTTTGGCCATCTTGTCTTGCATCATTTGGGCCTGTTTCATCAGGTTACCCATACCGCCTTTTCCAAACATATCGAGTTCTCTTCAATATTAAAAAACTGGCTAATCTTACTTAATTAGCACCAAGAAGCAATCAATGCTGATCACCAATCTACAAACTTATGATCTAAATACCCACGAACTTAATACACATCACGATTGCCATTATGACTCTGCTTTAGCAATAAAGTTCGATTTATTAATAAGCGCAATCGTCTTGCCACGTTGACCTAATCGCTCAGGGGCATAGCTTAAACTATCAGGCTCCATCTGCGCATTCATGGTCTCACTCAACCAGCGAATGTTATCATCATTAAGCAATTCATGATGCGCTAAGCCTAACAGTTCTCGGTGAAAACGCTGCCTGATCTCAAGCGGAGTCTCACGATTGGGCTCCATGCCAACGGTAATGGTAACCGTGCATTCGCCCTCTAAGGCTTTGGATAGCGCCGCTTCCAATTGCTGCACCGCGCCAGGTGCCGCCAAATGCTTTTGGTTGGGTTTTAATACGAGCGGCAACGGGTCAACAAATTGTTGACAAACCGAGTTAACCGCTAATTGTCGTACCCTGCCCCCAATGTCGAGTGCCGACATGAGTCGGTACCATTGCAGATCGATTTCATTACCACTAATGTCAGCGGTAAGCGTGGGCAAGTGAGTCTGTTCACTTGCCTCAGGCATCTGCATACTGTCTTGATCAGCTTGAATATTTTCAGGCTCAGCTTGCTGGGACATCATTGTCTGTGTTGCACCAGCGGCAGCTGACGTCTGAGCCTGGGTTAACTGCGACTCTGGCTCATGTGACGTGTCCGGCGTCGACAACGCTTTATCGTCTGCGGTTGGAGTTGGAGCTTGAGCCTGTACAGGCGCGGCAGGCGCTTCCCATGGTGGCCTATCATCAAGCTCGTTAACCATTACGCTATTGCTAGCCGTATGGGCAAGGACAGAGGCTTGATCACTTTGATAAGGTAAAGAGGCTGAATCGCTTACGACTGCGGCCTGCTCATCAGCTTGAAATGATGACGCTTCGCGTTTAGGCGGCACGAAGGCCTGTTGTCCCGCTTCAGGCTTTTTTGTGTCACTCTCCTTAGACGAGGTTTCATCTAAGTCACTGAGCAATGATTGCCTCGCTGAAAGGACGGCATCGAGTACGTCATCATCTGAAAATAGATCAGCTTCTTGCTCAGGAGCCTTATCTAAGGGTTGCTCAGTCGGGGGGGCCGTCACAGGGGGTTGAGCAGTGTCGTTGCTGTGCATTTGGCTAGCCAGGTAGGCTTCATAATCGCCAGGATCGGCGTCATTCACCGAGTCATAATCATCCAAATACTCTTGTGGCATCGAATAATCATCAACAGCATGAGGCGCCATTGAAGGCACAATAGCAGCATCAGTTAACTCGATGCTGGGTAAATTATCATCTGTTTCTTCAGCGGCAACGGGCACGCCCTGGCTTTGCGCTTGGCTTAAAATAAGCGCTTGCTCTGCAAGTAACGCTGTGTCGTCACAATCGATATCACCCTGCTCATCTGCTTGAGTAGGCTCACTGGCATCATCGATATCGCTGCCATTTAGGAGATGTTTAGGTTGCTCATCACTCGCCTTAGTGGCAGTATCAATGGCAGGTTTGCTCACCTCAACACTGGGCTGACTGGCTAACGCTTGGCTTGTATCATTACTGCTAACATGGTCATGCTTAGCTTGACTATCATCACGCACCTCACTTGTCGCCACTTCAGCAGCGTTAGCAGTACTGGTCGGCAAAGTAACCTTATGATTAGCTTCTACTTGCCAGCGTTTCACTGGCACTTCTGGGACAAAAGCGATAGCCCGCAGTAACGCCATCTCTAATCCTGATTTAGGATCCGGTGCATGGGGCAGATCTTTACGCCCAGTTAACAGTAACTGATAGTAAAGCTGCACTTGCTCTGGGCGTAGCTGCTCGGCAAACGCCTTGATCTGCTCGGCATAACGAGATAATTGCGCGGCGGCGGGGGCAAATTGGGTTAAGGTAATTTGGTGCAACAACTCCAGTAAGCTGCGTAACACCTCAAACGGATCGGCGCCATAAGAGAGCACTTCATCAGTCACCTGCATCAAATTAGCCACATCGCCATCACACAATGCATTGAGTAATACAATGACATAGTGCTCGTCTATAGTGCCGAGCATGGTTTGCACTTGACTAAGTTGCACCTGCCCTGCACCAAAGGCAATAGCTTGATCGGCCAGACTTAAGGCATCACGCATACTGCCGTTGGCGGCCTTAGCCAATAGTTTTATCGCGCCATCATCAAACGCGATATCTTCTTGAGCCAAAATAGTAGCAAGCTGCTGGCAAATCTCATCGAGTGTTAAACTTTTTAAGTTAAATTGCAGGCAGCGCGATAGTACGGTAACTGGCAGTCGCTGAGGATCGGTGGTTGCCAGCAAAAACTTCACATGTTCTGGTGGCTCTTCTAGGGTTTTAAGCAGCGCATTAAAACTACTGCGAGACAACATGTGCACTTCATCAATAAGGTAGACTTTATAGCGACCACGTGATGGCCGATATTGCACGTTATCGAGCAATTCACGAGTATCGTCAACTTTAGTACGCGACGCCGCATCGACTTCAATAAGATCAACAAAGCGCCCCTGGGCAATTTCAACACAGCTGCTGCATTCGCCGCATGGCGTGGCCGTGATCCCTTGCTCACAGTTGAGTCCCTTAGCAAATAACCGCGCTAAACTGGTCTTACCGACACCTCGGGTGCCTGAAAACAGGTAAGCATGATGTAAGCGGTTTTGTGTCAAGGCGTTGGTCAAAGCATGTAAAACATGTGACTGGCCGACAACTTGCTCGAACTTGGCAGGGCGCCACTTTCTGGCTAACACCTGATATGACATGGAACTCCCCAACTGTGTCATCAATCAATAACGGAACTCGCTTCCGACAATGGGCAAACAATAACACGCTAAGGCGTAACTCGCTAGCAAGCAGCAGCTTGGGTAAAGGTTATTTTTAACCATTAGGTCACTGTCGCAGCATGTTTAATCGATAAAATAAAAAAGTGGCAATGAGTGTTTGAAAATCAATCAGATAAATATGAAGTTAAAAACAAAAATGCTACGGATACTTCTGCACCGTAGCATATGAGGGGCTCAAAATGACCGTGATTATTCGCCGTCAAACTCGCACAATGTCATCAGCTCAAGATCTAAATCATTCAAACGTTGTTCACCGCCTAAATCGGGTAAGGAGATCACAAAGGCAGCATGGTTCACTTGACCACCTAACTTACGGATCAGTTTTACCGTCGCTTCTATAGTGCCACCGGTCGCTAATAGATCGTCGACAACCAACACCTTATCGCCAGCATTGATTGCATCGGTATGGATCTCTAACATATCGTGACCATATTCAAGCTCATAGCTTTCGGAAATGGTTTCACGTGGTAATTTACCCGGTTTACGCACTGGCACAAATCCTAGGCCGAGTTCTAATGCCAAGGGTGCTCCAAATAAAAAGCCACGAGCTTCGGTACCGACGACTTTGGTAAATCCACAGTCTTTGTATTGTTGCACAAACATTTCAATGGTTGCTTGATAGGCATTATGATCTTCCATTAGGCTGGTCACGTCGCGAAACATGATGCCTGGTTTCGGATAATCAGGAATTGTTTTAATGCTCTCTTTGATCAAGGCTAACTTGTCTATATTCATTGCTACCATCTTTGTCAATTAAACCCCTTTACGGGAAAAACTGACCATTAAGGTCAGTTCAATTAGAATTTTCGCTAAAGCTTAAGCCCCTTTGGCAAGGGTTGCAACAACGAGTGTCACAAAGCGCAGTCAAGACTGACGTGCGATATCATCATTAGTCACTTAAGTCGTATTATAATGCGGCACTATTGCAAGCTGACGTCACTCGGCTTTTACCCAATAAACAAAACGTCACAACCTGTTACTCTTCCAACTCTGGGATCTGACGTAAATAAAGCAGTAATAGTGTTACCATGCACAGCAACATCACTTTCACCCATAGTAGTGGCACTATGGCGATACTAACACCAAAACTTAAGCTAGTTGCCACGTAAGCCTTACGTTTTAAGCCCCTGCGCATAGCGCGTTTGCTTTCCCAATCTTGCAACGCATCAGCAAACCAAGGGTGGCACAGCAACCAAGCATGTAAACGACTGCTCGAACGGGCAAAACAAAACGCCGCTAATAGAATAAATGGCACTGTTGGTAATAAAGGGACAACAATACCAATAATGCCTAATAACAAACTTATCAGGCCAACCATTAACAACAAACCACGCTTAAGCGCCATTAAACCCCCACATAAAAAACCACTCGACAATGAGTGGTTAGTATACCTGAGTTCAGAATTGAGACTACAGCAGTTGTAGTTGCTTCAACCAAGATAAGGTGGCTGGTAATGTTGGCAGCATCAATACGAGCAAAAATCCAACAAAATAAACAAGATTAAACGGGTCTTTAAACGGCTGACTCATGACTTCCTCACTCGAAATTAGTGGCTTACATTGATCTAGATCAATTTTCGCGGCCATTATAGTGAGATGTGCCCTCGATAGAAAGTCTTATGAGTAACAAATTAACCGTGCAGCGCTAAGATAATATTTTTATCACTCATCTCAGTTAACATCTGCCTGCAACCATTGACCAACATATCACCATCCATCTGATTAAATGTCTGTTTAAGCCACTGACAAACATCAATAAAGCTAACGCCATCGCACTGGCCGATATAAGCCAACACCTGCGCGGCTAATGGATTTAACTGTAAAAAGCACACTTCATCTTGTGCATCACGGTAGATACAGAAAAAATGGGGCTGGGCGCTTGGGCTCATAGGGCGATAATTGGGACTGATATTCTGCACATCATAGTGATATTGCGCCACTTGCGCCGCGACATTCAGGCACAGTGTCACGTCATTAATTTCTGCTGCGCTAAATGGATGCTGTGTAGGTTGTGTAGGCACCGTCGCCACCAACAGTTCAAGCCATTCATAGTGTGCGAGCTCAAGCATAAAGGGCGCGTCATGTTCATTAGGTTGATATTCATGCTGTAAAAACTGCAAAAATTCTTGTGCTATTTCAATAAAAATCGGTGTTTGACAATCATGATGCACAAAAAAATCTTGCACCAGCGCATTCCAATCATCCTCATCATATAAAGAACAGAGCACCGGGAAACCGTTAGACACAAACCCTTTAATATTATTGAAAAATAGCTCTCGATAAATACGCATCCGGCGTTTATCCGTCCCCGGCGGCAAAGGCAATGAGGGATCACGAATGTAATCGATAAAGGATTGCTGCACTGTTATAAAATTCATTTACGCACTTCGCTCCTGCCGTGATAATGCCGCCGTTTGGTAAGCGTGTATTTGGTTAATCTCCTGCATTAGTATCTCTGTCTTGGGGATATTAAAGTCGCGCTCTAATAACGTTGGAAAGACCCCATGGTGGGCGTAGCACTGTTGCAGCAGTTGCCACACGGGGGGGATAACGTCGCTACCGTGGGTATCAACCATTAAATCAACGGCCTCTTGATAATGGCCTGCAATGTGTAAATAAGCGATACGCTCGGTGGGCATCGCCTGTAAAAAAGATAAGGCATCATATTGATGGTTAATCGAATTAACATAAATATTGTTTATATCGAGTAATAATCGACAATCTGCCTCACTTAATACCGCTTTAACAAATTCAAGTTCACTCATCTGGCTGGCGGGCGCCGCATAAAAGGAGACATTTTCAAGAATAAAGGGCCGTTCAAGTATCTCCTCTACTTGTTTAATGCGCTCGGCCACATGAATAACCGCTTCATCGGTAAAGGGGATCGGCATTAAATCATACAGGTGACCACTGCCTGAGCAGTAACTTAAGTGCTCTGAATAAATCTCTATCCCATGCAAGTCTAAAAAACCTTTAACCTGTTGCACAAAAGCGGTATCTAGTGGTGCGGGACTGCCGATAGAGAGTGATAATCCATGGCAAAAAAATCGATGCTGCTCCGTCAACTGACGAAATTGACGTCCAAATTTGCCGCCTAAGGTCATCCAATTTTCAGGCGCGACCTCAAAAAAGTCGATCCCGCTCGGTACCGAGT
Source organism: Shewanella sp. 492 (assembly GCF_059338445.1). Lineage (NCBI taxonomy): Bacteria > Pseudomonadati > Pseudomonadota > Gammaproteobacteria > Alteromonadales > Shewanellaceae > Shewanella > Shewanella sp. 492. Next base: position 1,787,410 of record NZ_CM181702.1, on the reverse strand, counting down.
GGCAAAATTCATTGAGCATCTCTCGGCGTAAGCCTAAACCTACGCTAGCTACTGGAGCCATAAGTCCCTCTCATCATTAAACTCATATAAAAATAAAAAGTCTGTACATTAAAGACACTAGGCCAGTAAATACTGGCCTAGTTGGCATTGGTGAATAAAATAGGCACTGCAATTATGGCTCTGCACATTAACACTCTATTCAGCAACTAACCATCACCCATCACAAATCAAGCAATTGAATTGCAAAGGAAAAACAAACACATAGCCTTGCCATACTTACTTATTACCACCACACTTGCCCTCTTTAGTCTTGGTCTCGCCGCCACACTTACCTTCTTTCATGGCTTTTTTCTCGGCGCCACATTTACCTTCACCACATTTTCCCTCTTTCATGGCTTTCTTCTCGGCACCGCATTTGCCCTCTTTCATCGCTTTGTTTTGGGCACCACATTTACCCTCCTGCATGGCTTTATTCATGTTTTCGCCACATTTACCTTCACCACACTTCCCTTCTTTGGCAGCTTTACGCATATTTTCGCCGCATTTACCTTCACCACACTTCCCTTCTTTGGCGGCTTTCTTCATGTTTTCGCCGCACTTACCTTCCCCGCACTTACCTTCCCCATCGAGGAGTTGATAGCCAGATTGCATTTCAGAGTATCCGAATGGATTGGCTTGTGCTTGGGCAGCAAATGCAGTACTGACACAAACAGTACCTAAGGCAACAGCGACTGCGGTTTGTTTAACTAATTTCATAATCTTTCCTTCTTTCATCCAATGGTATGCAACTGGTTGCCAACTCCACAATGATGCTGGCTCTATTATATGACCCGATACGCTTACACTTTATTGCAAAAACTTATCATACATCACAGTTATGCTACAAATGCTGTGATAGTGCAACTCGATCTGTTGCCAATGACAGTGCAATTAAGTGATGTCGCCCGTAATATTTTTGTAAGTCTCCTACTCATGACGTAGAATTAGCGCCCTTTAATCCGCTACGTAGCAATACATTCAGTTGCCATTGCTACCGCTAGCGATTATGTCAAACCACACTGTATTTAACGTACTTATTAGTACGATTAGATTTAGCAAGCGAGTTTTCAGAGAGAGCCGAGTCAATGAGAGTAATTTTAGCCCCTATGGAAGGTGTGGCAGATGCACCTATGCGCGCATTACTTACTGCTGTGGGCGGCTATGACATGGTAATAAGCGAGTTTATTCGCGTTGTCGATCAGTTGCTGCCTGAAAAAGTGTTCTATCGCCTGTGCTCCGAATTAAAATACCAATGTCACACCAAATCCGGTACGCCTGTTAGGCTACAACTGTTAGGGCAACATCCTGATTGGATGGCTGAAAATGCGCTTAGGGCCATTGAACTGGGCTCTCGTGGTGTCGATATTAACTATGGCTGCCCTGCGCCTATGGTTAACCGCAGCAATGGCGGCGCCGCGCTCTTAAAAGAGCCCGAAACCATTTATCAGGTGACGAAAGCGGTGCGAGACGCAGTGCCGATAGATAAACCGGTTTCGGCTAAAATTCGACTCGGGTGGGATGATAAAAGCCGCTGTATTGAAATTGCTCAGGCCATTGAAGCTGCAGGCGCCAGTGAACTCACTGTACACGCTCGCACTAAAGAGGAGGCATACCGACCTCCTGCCCATTGGCACTATATTCAAAAAATCAAACAAGTGACTACCCTGCCCATTATCGCCAATGGCGAAATTTGGAGCCGTGAAGATTACCTCAATTGCCGCGAGGCCAGTGGTTGTGATGATGTGATGCTTGGCCGCGGAGCATTGACTGTGCCCAATCTGGCCCATGTGGTTAAAGGCAACCAATTACCAATGACATGGCCCGAGGTAAAAGCGCTACTGATCCAATATTCAGAATTTGAAATTGTCAGCGAAAAAGAGAAATACTATCCCGCTCGAATAAAACAGTGGCTGAGATTTATTGCGCGCCATTATGTAGAAGGTGAAGCCCTATTTTTACAGGTTAGAGTGCTAAAAAATACCGCTGAAATTCTAACGCTACTGCGCAGCAGCTAGTTTGATCCACTAACAAACTCACATTGCTCAACACAGCGCGCTCGATTAGTGTCGATATTTAACAAAATATCACTCACTTTTGATCTTCGTCATAGTCAAGTTGAGTCAGCGGTTTAGACTGGTTACCTAACACGATTAAACTAGGCAATGATTTGTGAGCAGATCCTATATCAGACATGAATTGTCAGAGCTTGAAGCTAATCTCAGGGAAGAGTTAGGCCAACTGCTAGCGCAACATCAGCTATCGATGGATAGTAAGACGCTATCGTTATCAGCATTGATCGATGCGTTAACCGCAGCAAAACTCTGTGATGACCCCTTATTTATACAACTCACCCAGCTCGATGCGGCAATATGTCAGCTCGATATTGGTCTCTACGGCTTGTGCGCCGATTGTGAAACTGATATCGAACCGCAACGCTTGACCCTCAACCCACTGGAGCAGCGCTGTCAACAGTGTGCTGCTGAGCACGCCCACCAGCATCGTCACGAGCTCCGGCTAACTCACTAATAAATTAGCGTTAACCTAGCGTTAACCTAGTGTTAACGCTAGTTTTTAGGCTGCTATTTTAGCTAACATCAAGCGTTATATTGGCAAAATAGATGGCGCATTTGCCTTCATGGGATGAATAGTAACTGACCAACAACTCATCGCCTTGCTGCACAATGCCCGCATAACTGGTATCACCACCCGATGGGAACGTCAAACGCTCAACCACAGTGCCTGTATCTAATTTTATTTCCACTAACGATGTCCGCACTAGGTTGTCATATAAACGCACAATGGCGTACAGCCGCTGCCGGTAGATAAAACTTACTGGTCCGCCTATGCGTTTGTCTAATATCCGCCACTGCCAATGAGTATAGGGCGCTGTTGATTGCCCTAACAAGGCACGTTCATCGGTTTGCCACAGCGGATCACGGCGTAATAAACAGTAGGCAACCCCTTGTTCATCAATGCTTAGTCCCGCCTCATTGACATATCCAGCCCGACTTAAGTGACAGACTAAGGGTTGCCAATCGAGCAATGCATCCTCGGCGAGCTGTGCTTGGTAAAGCCGTACATAACCATCATGTTCATCGGCATAATAAGCAATGCCAAGTAAGCGATGGTGATGGGCAGTAATGCGCCATAACCATTCATCTTGAGCGCCCACAGCCACAGGCTCAGACCAATTGCTGCCGTCATCAGAATACCAATAATAAGATTGAATGCGCGGCGAGCTTCCTTTGGCGAAGGTCGCACCGCTAAACAGATAGAGTTGCCCCTCAAAAACTACTAACTTCGCATCACGTAGATCGGCATCGCTATGGGTTAATGTTGCCACTAAGTCCCAAGTGACACCTGCATCATGTGATGCTAACACCCGAATCATGCCATCGGGCGAGACATGGGCACTGCCCTCTCTAAAGGCACAATAAAGTCGCCGCTTAAACAAGGTAAGGTCGCTAAAGGCATTATGTGCTCCCTTGTCCCAGATGTTGTTCACCCAATTTAATCGCATCGGCATAGCGCATATCCCTAATCACCTTTTATTACGCCACCATTAAGCTTGAACTGCACGATAAGTGCAACCATCTGCAACTTAAGGCAATCGCCAAATACATGTCAAAATAGTGAACGTAATACCATTACCGCCAAGCAGGTACAAAAAAGCCGTCTAAGTGTATTCACTTAGACGGCTTTTAAATCACACCTTACGCTTTATATTAACTAATTAATGCACAGTTACAAGGCACATGCTTCAGCGCTAAGCTTTACTATTTAGCTTTAAGTGCGTTGGCGAGGTGCCTTACCCGCAGTGGTCTTGTGCTTGCGCACCGCACGGCGGATCTTGGCGCTTTTCACTTTAGAGCGAGCAACACTGTGTTTATCGGTACCCATTAAAGTACGGGTCTCTTCTTCGAGTCCGGCTAATTTACGTAGGTAATTAACCTGCTCAATCGGCAATTCTACCCAACCACCACGTGGCAGTGTCTTTGGCAGCTCAATCATACCGTAACGAATACGGATCAAACGGCTAACCTGCACCTCTTGAGATTCCCACAAGCGGCGAACTTCACGGTTACGGCCTTCAGCCAGTGACACATGCCACCACTTATTCATGCCTTCGCCACCCGCAGGCTTTACTTTATCAAAGTGAGCAGGGCCGTCTTCTAGGGTCACCCCATTACGAAGGCGCTGAATAACAGCATCAGACACTTCACCAAACGTACGTACGGCATATTCACGCTCAACTTCGTGTGACGGATGCATGAGGCGATTAGCCAATTCACCGTCAGAAGTAAACAGCAACAACCCAGAGGTGTTGATATCTAAACGACCCACTGCCACCCAGCGTGAATCACGCGTACGAGGCAAACGGTCAAATACCGTTGGACGTCCTTCGGGATCTTTACGACTGCAAATCTCACCTTCAGGCTTATGGTAAGCAATCACACGACAGACTAAATCTTCTTCAGATTTAACCGATACGCTGCGGCCATCGATACGCACTTTGGCATCAGCTTCGATACGATCGCCAAGTTTGGCAATTTCACCGTCAATACTAACTCGACCTGCAGCAATCCATGCCTCCATCTCACGACGGGAGCCATGGCCTGCACGGGCCAAGACTTTCTGCAATTTTTCACTCATTAGTAGACTCTTTATTAATTTATATTTTTAAAGCAAGGAGTTACACCACCTCACTATTGTATATTCTGTTGCCATGTACATGCTGATGTACACAATTTCAAAAGTGGTCTAATTATACGTGCTAAGTTTCTGACACGCAAAATAACAATGTTAAACGACCGTTTAATTTCAAAGCATTTAACCGTGTAAAGAGCCGATACTATTGTTTGTATTGCTTGTAGCGATATATACGGCCTCATATTTCGAGGGCGGTTCAGCCCCGTAGGTACGGGGAACACTGTAGCAATGCTGTTAGCTGATTTCAATTTGACGGTTCAGCCCCGTAGGTACGGGGAACACATTTATGGTGTCTAAGGTGATCATGAGGTGGCCGGTTCAGCCCCGTAGGTACGGGGAACACCCTGTTGAGGGTTGTTGAGTGATGCTAATAAGCGGTTCAGCCCCGTAGGTACGGGGAACACCTGAGTATCCCTGTCTGGAAACTATACCCGACCGGTTCAGCCCCGTAGGTACGGGGAACACTGGCGCTGGCGTACTCGTTACGGGTTCACTCACGGTTCAGCCCCGTAGGTACGGGGAACACAGCCATGTGTTCAGCATGAAAAGCGGCGATTTCGGTTCAGCCCCGTAGGTACGGGGAACACTTCAAAGATGATCCGCGCTTAATTTGTGATTACGGTTCAGCCCCGTAGGTACGGGGAACACCTCTAACACCAAATCGACATAGTGATAGCCTGCGGTTCAGCCCCGTAGGTACGGGGAACACGGCTTAGTGGGGGTTGTAGGTTCCTCGCGAGGCGGTTCAGCCCCGTAGGTACGGGGAACACTTTCAGACACCTCTTTGAAGATTTGCTCTTCCCCGGTTCAGCCCCGTAGGTACGGGGAACACGTAAACCCAGCCTCAACCGCCTCATGCAAATGCGGTTCAGCCCCGTAGGTACGGGGAACACATTGGTGGGCTGCGCGCGTATACGCCGCCGTTCGGTTCAGCCCCGTAGGTACGGGGAACACCTTTCGCCCTCTTATTCTTGTCAGGCTGGATGCGGTTCAGCCCCGTAGGTACGGGGAACACAAAGAGCCTGAAATTATCAAACTTCAAGCATACGGTTCAGCCCCGTAGGTACGGGGAACACAAAGCAAGTCGCACTCTCAATTCTGGGGTTACCGGTTCAGCCCCGTAGGTACGGGGAACACACCGTGGGTGATGCAGTCGTATCGGGGCAGGGCGGTTCAGCCCCGTAGGTACGGGGAACACCCACGATATAAGTTGCGCCACGCCCCGATTAACGGTTCAGCCCCGTAGGTACGGGGAACACAGCTATCGCAGCAGACAACGCCAGCGAAGCGGCGGTTCAGCCCCGTAGGTACGGGGAACACCGCCCACCAGAACCTGGGCTAATCAAAATGCGCGGTTCAGCCCCGTAGGTACGGGGAACACTGCCAGGGTAACACCTGTATAGCCCAATAATACGGTTCAGCCCCGTAGGTACGGGGAACACGTAAACCCAGCCTCAACCGCCTCATGCAAATGCGGTTCAGCCCCGTAGGTACGGGGAACACTAAATCTTGTTCAAATTCATCCATCTTTAATCCGGTTCAGCCCCGTAGGTACGGGGAACACGAATAACCCGCCGCTGCGGCATCATGCAAATGCGGTTCAGCCCCGTAGGTACGGGGAACACTTAGATTCGTAAAGGTCTTTCTCACGAACAAGCGGTTCAGCCCCGTAGGTACGGGGAACACAGTTACACTTATCGCCATATCTTTGGCAAAACCGGTTCAGCCCCGTAGGTACGGGGAACACTTCATAAGCGCAAACACCTCCTCAACATCAATCGGTTCAGCCCCGTAGGTACGGGGAACACCGTGAGTGTATTTAAATCAATAGCTTGGCGACCGGTTCAGCCCCGTAGGTACGGGGAACACTCTAGCCATGCTATAATTACCTCGTTAAATTGCGGTTCAGCCCCGTAGGTACGGGGAACACATTAGGATTAAGTTTCCTGTACGCTTTCCTGACGGTTCAGCCCCGTAGGTACGGGGAACACCTAGTTAGCCGCTAGGCTTTTTTATACTAAAACGGTTCAGCCCCGTAGGTACGGGGAACACATGAAATCGGAACCGATGACAAGATAGCTAGACGGTTCAGCCCCGTAGGTACGGGGAACACTCGAAGGGATTCGAGTTCGTTGCCGCTTGATGCGGTTCAGCCCCGTAGGTACGGGGAACACAAGCATGCCGGCTAGCCGCGTAATAACCTGGGCGGTTCAGCCCCGTAGGTACGGGGAACACACACTGCCTAACTCATCTAGGAATCGGTTTAACGGTTCAGCCCCGTAGGTACGGGGAACACGGGTCAATTGGGGGGCGGGGTCTTGCTGTGGGCGGTTCAGCCCCGTAGGTACGGGGAACACAGCCGCTTTGCCTGGGCGTTAAACTTTGCAATCGGTTCAGCCCCGTAGGTACGGGGAACACGGGTTTAATTTGTGGAAAGGTATTCTAGTTAGCGGTTCAGCCCCGTAGGTACGGGGAACACGTCACCCCTTCATCTAGCAGCCCCCGCCGATACGGTTCAGCCCCGTAGGTACGGGGAACACCCTAGCATGTCGTTAAACCCGCTAGTGAGTAGCGGTTCAGCCCCGTAGGTACGGGGAACACTGTTCGTTCTGATATACGTAATACAACTGAGGCGGTTCAGCCCCGTAGGTACGGGGAACACGTATTTGTTTTTGGTGGCGTGTGCACAGACTTCGGTTCAGCCCCGTAGGTACGGGGAACACTCATTGAGCTACCAGCACCTAATATTGCCTGGCGGTTCAGCCCCGTAGGTACGGGGAACACCAAAGGAATTCAAATGCCCGGTCATCATGTTACGGTTCAGCCCCGTAGGTACGGGGAACACTTTAGGCTTAGGCATTGATCTGACAATGTCCCCGGTTTAGCCCCGTAGGTACGGGGAACACAGGCGGTCATTTATGGACTCGTTACTGGCCAGCGGTTCAGCCCCGTAGGTACGGGGAACACCTTTGTATTATGAAACCAAAAACACGCAGTTTCGGTTCAGCCCCGTAGGTACGGGGAACACAGCTCACGTTAAGAGTAAGCTTATGTTATTAACGGTTCAGCCCCGTAGGTACGGGGAACACAATGGATGAGCAATCATCCTGCAATATCGCATCGGTTCAGCCCCGTAGGTACGGGGAACACATTTTATAAGACCGCCCTTAATATAGTTTCGGCGGTTCAGCCCCGTAGGTACGGGGAACACCGCTGCTCTTCCAGCGTTTTAAGCTCATCTTGCGGTTCAGCCCCGTAGGTACGGGGAACACTGAGTATTTTTCTAACTGGTCTGAGTTTAATGCGGTTCAGCCCCGTAGGTACGGGGAACACGATCTTAGATAGAGCTATTCATGAAGGAATGGCGGTTCAGCCCCGTAGGTACGGGGAACACAGACTTAAAGAATTCAACAGATATTAAAAACACGGTTCAGCCCCGTAGGTACGGGGAACACATGCCCTCGATCGCCGTCCCCTTGAAGAATGACGGTTCAGCCCCGTAGGTACGGGGAACACTAGTCGTGCGTTTAAAGAAAATAAAATTGGAGCGGTTCAGCCCCGTAGGTACGGGGAACACGCAGGAACCAATATTTTCAAGTCGCCTCGCTTACGGTTCAGCCCCGTAGGTACGGGGAACACCGCTATCAAATGATGGACGGCTATAACCACAACGGTTCAGCCCCGTAGGTACGGGGAACACGATTACGACTGTACCAACCGAATGAGCAGAAGCGGTTCAGCCCCGTAGGTACGGGGAACACTCGGACGCGAACTACTCCACGATGAATCCCCTGCGGTTCAGCCCCGTAGGTACGGGGAACACAGCATTTGTTTAAACTAAGTGCTCCTGCTGTGCGGTTCAGCCCCGTAGGTACGGGGAACACTTCCGGCGACCATTCCGGGGTATTCTCGGACGCGGTTCAGCCCCGTAGGTACGGGGAACACTTCTCGGCGAGCGTAAGCGGCAACTCGTAAATCGGTTCAGCCCCGTAGGTACGGGGAACACAGACTCAAGTAATTCTTGCATTTCCATAAATACGGTTCAGCCCCGTAGGTACGGGGAACACTCAAGATACTTAAGACCAGCATCAAGTGATGCCGGTTCAGCCCCGTAGGTACGGGGAACACTCTAAATATACATGATTGTTTCCAAAGAAAAAATCATCCTTACAAAAATCCACCATATTTTTAAAGAACGTCAAGATAGTTCACAAAAAGCTCTATTTAGCCTTTCATTTAGCTTCTTCTACTTTAAATTTAACTAGCCTTAATCCATCAAAATCAATCGGCTCTCTACGATTTTCGCCATAAGTAATAAAATCAAAGCCCGATTCTGTGTTCGTTGCCCATGCCATCACTGCATTACCTTGTTCAGCCAATTCAGTGACCTGATACCAAATCATTTCTCTAATTCTGCGGCCTACATCGCCAACATATACACCAGCTCTTATCTCAAGTAACCATACCGCTAAGCGTCCCCTTAGTCTTGGTGGAACAGCTTCTGTTACGACAATACACATACTCATTAGAATTCCTTAACTTGTACGATGCCCCTCATCACCAAATGACGTTGGTTCTGGCAAAGCTGGTGGTTGCGAATCTTCATATGGCTTTGGAGGGACTATCTCTCCCGCATTTAATACTTCTTCTATTAAGGGGATAAGTCGTTGTAATGTTCTATCTTTTCTAAAAGCTTCACGACATGCGATACGAACTTCTCTATCTGGCTGTTTAGGCCTTTTGCTGGCGACTTTAAATGCCGCAGGTACTACGGTGTCAAACTTGATAATGTCAGCAATATCATAAACAAACGAAAGTGGCTTGCCTGAATGTAAAAAGCCAATCGCGGGAGCATATCCCGCGGCCAATATCGCTGCTTCAGTTACGCCATATAAACACGATGTTGCGGCACTGATACATTGATTAATTACATCTCCGGCTTGCCAATCTTTAGGGTTATACCGCCTTCCCTGCCACTCAATTTCATATTGCTTGGCTAGTAGCTCATAAGTTTTGCGAACCCTCGCACCTTCAATGCCACGCAGCTGCTCCACACTCCTTCGTTCAGGTGCAGGTTCACCAAACCGTAGCTCAAACATTTTACGCACCACCTTGAGCCTTAAATTTTCATCCAATGCTAATTTTGCTTGGTAAAGTAATTTGTCTGAACGTGCACCTCCGGGTTGCCCTACCGAATAAAGCCTCACGCCCGCTTCACCCACCCAAATCAATAATGTACCAGTAGTCGCAGCCAATTTAACCGCAGCGTGACTGATTCGAGTTCCCGGTTCAAGCATGATGCAAACAACTGAACCAACAGGAATATGCATACGCTCACCGTTAACTTCATCAATAACTACAAAAGCACCATCTCGAACATCTATGCGCCCCATACCAACAAAAATCATCGAGTTGCGATCTTTAATTGGTATGGGTTTTAAAGGAAGGAATGCCATATTGGTTAACTAACTCTGCGGATCAACATTAAACCACAGCCCATTGCTTTAGCACGACCAAACCCTTTTTGATATTGCTGAAGGAATAACTCCGGATCTTTCACCGTTAATAAACCTTCAAAATCAACACTAGAAAATTGCACCTTCTGCCCGGAACGCTTTTTACTTTGATGTTGGTTATAAGCAATGATATTGGGTAGGCTATCGAGCTCTACCCCCCATTGTGCTAGCCGTTTTTCATCAGCAAGCCAATAGATGGCGGCTTGGTCCATAATGCTTTTAAGCTGTTCACCATTAATTACATCTTGCTTGTTTTGCCGTTTGGCATGCATCAATACGTCATGCCGTTGGCTCTTTCCCTCTTTTGACGTAATACAAATGGTCGGGTTAACCCGCAATTTAAATGCCAAGCGACTACTAACCATTAATTGCGGTGTAAACGCTTTACTCTGTATGGCAAATAACGGTGTGGAGGCCGGCTTCTTTTTAGACAAAACAAAAAACTGCGGTTGACCAAAATCATCCTGCTCTTCGCGGTACAAAAACTCCCTCTCCTTTTCATTCGGAAATAATTGCCAAAGCAATTGATGAGCAGCGTATACCCCATTTTGACTTAACTTGGCCAATTCAGCACCCGCCTGTACTGTAGGCAATAACTGCACTTTAGATAGGAACATTCACGTCCTCCTTAAGTGAAATTTGATGCATTTCACGTTGTTTGAATTGCCAGCGTTCTCGGCTAATAGGGTCATCCCATGGGTACGTCGTTAATACTGCATCACCGGAAAACTCGGCCTTATCCCCTTCCCAAAAATAGCTGACCCAACCATTGGCTTTTAACCATAAATTGTCTTCATTATGCGAACGGGTGATCGCCGGAAACTCAGTATCTAATGCCTGTTTCAGCGCAGCAGTTTGCACCAAGGTTGGCTTAAGTGGTAACGCCGGCGGGCACGATTTACGGCCTAAACTTAGACTGTACACTGGTTTTAGCAATGCTTGTTGCAACATGGATAAGGTATATTTAGCGTCTTTGGAGAGCGATATCGCCACTATCCACATACCATCACAGCGGTAATCACGGCTTGATAAAATCGTATTCAATTTATAATTAGGTTCGCTCAACTCACTTTTACGCGTACGAAAAACTACTTTATTGCTCGAGCTAGGAACTTGCGCAGTGTGATAATCGCGTAGCAAAGTACTAGGTACCGTTTGCTTAACAGCGGTTAATACCGATTGCTGCAAAGCTTCAAGCTGCTCGCGTTGGTCGCGCTGAATACCCAGGGCTGCACCAAGCAACCCTAAAATAGCCGAACGAGTAGGTTGTAAGCCTGTAGGCCTATCACCGCCTACTGCGGCTTGCCCCCAACTGGCAAGGGGGGCATAGAGTCGAAATACCAAATAATCTTTCATGCCGCCTCCCTTTATTTAGCGACAAAATCAAGTAACTCGGCTAATGAGCCTTCGCCGCTCATGGCATTAAACTGGCAGCGGGTATCAGCACACTCACCGTAAACTTTATCAAAATTTGTCACTTGCTTAGTTAATGCCGCAATGGCAGCACCGGCTTGATCTGCATCATTGACTGGCTTTAAAAAGGCTACTGAAAGTTGGCGTGGTTGCTGCTTTCCTTTCTCGGCAAGGGCAAAACTGGCATAAGCACGAGATGCAAAACTATTTTGTTTACCTGTTGGTGACACTTTCACCGCGGCTTCGGTTAATGCGCGTATCGCAGCGTTGGCTAATTCTTCATTACCAGCTAAGTTTTCAATTAGTTGGGTTTTATTAATGCAGATATAGCTATAAAACAAGGCGGCGGCAAAACCAGATTCACCGATATGTGCTGAGCCTGCATCAGTTTTACCATCGTTTAAATCATCCACTGCGGTAAAGTAATCATCTTCGACCACTACGCTGTGCACACTAATAGCATGTGCCACTTGGCAAGCCGCTTCTACATTAAACGCGGGGCTTGATGCCAACATACGACCAAATAAAGCAATATCGACTGCAGTATGCTCATTTTTTAGTAACGCTAACTCTGCTTCGGTGGGTGCACGGTTTTGCTCTGCTAAGATGGCCACTAAAGTCAAGGCTGCATCACGTTCGGCAGGGCTAATATGGGCAAGTTGCTCAATATCTAATGAGTCTTTTTTGTTTTTACCAAAGACACCTGCAATTGTTGTAGCCCATTCTTTTGCTGCTTTTTCTTTAACATCATTGGCGATTAACGCGTTGAAAATCTCTTCACCAAAGCGCTTTGTACGGGTACCAATTTTCCCCGCCATCGCTTCTTCAAATAATTCAGATACGCGCCAGTTGCGTTTTAAACTTTGTGAACTCACTCGCAGGCGCTCAAACCCACCCATTTTGGCGGTTTTTGGGCGGCCTAAATCATCACGGTTTAAGTTAGCTGGGGCATAGGAGGTTAATAAATGTAATTGGATAAATTGGCTCATGTTCATTCCTTAGTTTTGAAATTTAATTAATTAGGTTATTGAATATCTGTTTTACATTAAGCTATTTTTTCGCTGATGCAGCGCGGTAATAATCCATGGCCCATTGCACGGCAATGCGTTTATCTGCCCGCTCAGGGCGAAAGTTATGGTGCTCAGCAAACCATTGTTGTACGTCTTTGATTAATGCTGTTACAGCAACCTCATTGTTGACTTGCTGCAAAATTCGGCGCATTCGACGCAATAACTCCTCGGCGGTACTTACATCTTGGAGTTGGGCAAAACGTAACTCACTAACTACTGATTTATCGCTGTCACTTTTACTGCCTGCCGCTTGAGCAAGCTTCTGTTTACTATCATTTTTTACATAAACCAAGACACCTGCAAGCGTTGCCCAACATTCAAAGTCTTTTTCGGTTGCCGTTTCGATGATTTCAGTCGGTAAACTCAACCATAAAGCTCGAAAGCCTTCGGTTAGCATGATTGCGCTTAAGCTATCGCAACGCTTTAGTTGGGCTTTGTATAATGTGGGCGCTGTTTGCATGCCATATTCTTTTAATTGTTCAGCAGGCAAGAACATCGTTTGCCACCAGCGTAAACAACTTAGTTCTGGAGAGAGACTACTCATGCTATTTCCTTTTTAACGTCAATTTGATGATTGGCCATAAAGGCTTTAATTTCTTTGCCGCCAAATAACCAAGCGACTAATGCTTGGCGCGCTTGAATACGTTTAGCCATGGAACGGGCATTACCCAGTTCTGATAAGGCGTATTCATCGAATAAATCTACGCAAATATTACGGAGTGTTTGCAACCATGTTTTAGCTACTTCTGGGGGAGATTCAGCATCAGGTATTAGTGCAGCAACCGCGGTAAAAAATGCAGCTTCACTGCGTTGCCAAAAGGCGGTGTCAATAAAAGACGTATCCCCTTTTGCATCGCCCGGTTTATCAAACCAAGCGGCTTTTATTTGGCTACGGCAATGCCAAAGTGCATTATTACAAATTGCTTGTAACTGCTTAATTTCCCTTAATGCCTTCTCTTGTTTTTCAGCTGGCATCGCAAATAGCGGCATGGTTGTGGAATACCACCCATCGACACGGGCTTTGTCAAAGTCATAAGAAAACATCCATATGTTTGGAACATGGCTTATTTTTTCAATGAATAGTGGTAAAACACTATAGAAATGACTAACGACTTTTGCACATCTAAGTTTATTGATTTCACTAGTAAAAGTAATACTTTCCCAAACCTTATAGGTGATCGAATCAGAGCTACCTTTAATAGAGCGATAAGTATCTTCTTTTTTATCGTATTGGTATGGAGTTAATGGATGGTTCCAATGCCCAGAATAATTGTTGCCATGCCCTAGAATTAAATAATCCCTCGTTGCAAACATAGTTTGTGCACCCGTTATTGAGCATAAAAAATTACCCGATACCAGTTTCAGTCTTATGCGATTGGGCATAGCCCAGTAAACATGTAATGGATGTACGTCATGTTCATAAATTTCTTTTGATACTTTACCTTTAGGAGCACTGCTAATAGTTGGTGCCATCCATGGAAATACAGAGCCATCATGAAAATTTGGCTCGCTCCATTTCAAATAATCAAGATTCATAACATTAAGCCAAAGCTTAACCCATAAGCTGCTTTTCTCAGTTGAAGGAGTTATCAATGTTGTTAAAGGACCTGCACCTCTTATACCTACTCGCCCTCCCTTACATGCCTTATTTGGTGGACCATTTAATTGCAATGTGAATAGTGCTAAAGCTCCCATCTCCTGAGACATAACATCGCATTGGCCTCTCTTTATAAAATGGTCTTTATTATCTTTAATACCGTTTTCACCCGGCGTTTCGATTAATAAATTAGAAATCGATTTTAAGCTGCCATGTTCAATAGGATCGTAATCCTGCATAAACAAAGGGCCATCACCATTAAAATTAAACGCATGCTGCACTTTATTAAATGCTTGTACTAACTCATGTTCAGTGGGCGCTTGCTCAAAATTTTCAATCCAAGCAATTTCATCCTCTGGCGCCAACACGGTTTGTAATAGCCCGATGGCAAATTGATAAGCCGCCCCCTGAAAATCAGCACGTGGTAGGGCAAAGTCGACAATATCAGCACGGCCAATGGCTGCCATGGGTAAGGTTTGTACACTGCCGTCTCGCAATTTAAACGGTAGCCATGGGTCTTGAACTAAGTTCATAACACCTCCTGTTTTTGTACCTGACAAAAACCTGTTGTTGAGTGGTAGGTATAGTTTTCCTCTAACTCTGGCAACCAAAGTTGTAGGTATTTTATTTGTTGGTATTGCTGCTCTAATTGACTGACAGCGTTTGCAAAGGTCGCAGGGATAGGTTGTAATTTGTCGGCAAATTTATGTTTAGACATTTTCACTATGCTTAATGGCACGGCAAACTTTTCATCGTCTATCCAAGGAGCCAGTTGGCCTGCTTCATTTTGTTTTAATAACAACACTTCAACCGTTTCAATATCGCTATGCCTTGTACTAATGTCGCTATTATCTTCATACCAATTGGCGCTTTCTGCGCTGTAGCCAAATCGCTGCCATTGTAATAATTGGGATTTAGCTTTAGCGGCTTTACTACGCTCCTCACCAATTAGTTGATTTTCTTGGTTAGTGAGTGTTGCTGGTATAGTGTTATAAGCGTCGTCGCTGTAAACAGCCTCAATCAGTTGGCGTGCCTCACTCGGCATGCGAATAGCCCCTAACGTTAATAACTCACGTAAGCCTAACCATAAACGCCCTGGTGAACGGTATACATATTGCGTATTGCGAAAGTCTTTACTTAGCCAGTCACTCTGTGGCGTAGCGGTAAATTCAGGCGCATGAATATATAGGGTTGCGGGGGTACGAGTATCTTGAATGTTGGATTGGTAACGCCCTTGCTGATCACGCGTATGGCGGTGCAAACGGCCTGCGCGCTGTATTAAATCATCAATAGGGCAAATGTCGGTGATCATGATGTCGGCGTCTGCATCTAACGACTCTTGAAACACTTGCGTTGCAATCAGTACTTTGCCTTTACGGACAGCGCTATCACCTTGCTTACCGAAAATGCTCAACACTTTATTTTCAATGCTTTTTCTATCAGCCAAGACAAAACGACTGTGGAACAATAAACAGTCTTCTGGGTTTTCCAATTGCTCTTGTAAGTTTTTAAATGCGGCTAAAGCATCATCCACTGTATTGCGCACCCACACTACACACTGCCCTTGAGCTACAGCGATTAATATGGTGTCGATGCACGCATTAACTGTGTTCAGCGTGGTAATCGCGACCTCTCTACTGACATCTTTACGACTTGCCAATGGTTGCTCTAGCACCGACTGTTGTTGTAATGCGACTTTCGTGGCTAGTGGAAACGCTTGCTGCTGTAATGGGTAGATCGGAAATTGACCAGCATTTAGCCATACATTGACTAAGCGCTGGCGCTGCTTTAATGACAAGGTTGCGGTAAGCAAGATGGCTGAACCACCTTGATGTAAATGCAGGGCTAATAAGCTTTCCAGTAATTCAAACATGAACTCATCGGCAGCGTGTACTTCATCAAAAATGAGCACTTTTCTATTTAACCCTAATAAGCGAAGTGATTGATGTCGACGAGGTAGTACGGCTAATAAAGCTTGGTCAATAGTGCCTACACCAACGGGTGCTAATAAGGCTTTTTTCTTGGAGTCGGCTAGCCATTGGTTGCATTGTGCCGTAGCCGTACTGTCTGTTTGGTGATAATTGGTGTCTGTACTACCTGATGCTAGTACTGCCTCACGAAATATATCGTTCATTTCACGCGCACCATGTGCCAATACAATGCTTGGCTGTGATCCTTCACTTGTTAGCATTTGCTGGTAATGTTTAGCAACGCGAGCAAACATGGCATTGGATGTAGCCATGGTCGGTAAACCAAAATAAAAACCTTCTGCTGCACCGGCTTCCATTAGCCTATGGGTTAACGCTAATGCGGCTTCGGTTTTACCTGCACCGGTAACGTCTTCAAGTATAAATAATTGGGGTTTATCGTTGATTTCGACAGTTTCCGCCCAGCGTTGCAGCGGCGTTGGCGTATAACCATAATGCGCTTGAATAGATTGAAACGGTTTTATGATAGGCGCTTTATTCAGATCCGTTGCATCTAAAGCATTTTTAGCAATCTGCTGCGCCTGTAACCAGTACTCTTTAAGCGCAATATGGTCAGATTGATAGGTAAAGAAATGACTGTCCGAGCCAACCCAATCAGCTAACACCGCAAGCCCTGCGATTTGCCAACTCACTTGCTCCAGTTTTTTTCGCCATTCCTTTGAGCTAAATTTTTCAATAGGCAGCTCTGGTTGCAAGCAATCCACCACATCACGGAAAAATTCTTCTACTGCAAGCATATTGGCTCGCTCTGTAAAAGCCTTAATTGCCCCCGAATCTTTTTTATCAATAGGCTGCCCGTGGTGACCAAGCATGCAATCCATGATCACCATTAAGGATTTTTTTATCTCTGAGTGCTGTCGATCTCTTTTGTTTAATTTTGGTATTGAAAACAACTCATTGAAAACGAGAAATTCTAATTGTTGCCAGAAATAAAGACCCATACGATCATGACGGAAAGATTTACCGTCGTATTGAGTGCAATGATCTACTTTTAATAAGCGCTCATTATCAATGCTAAACAGTTGCTGAAAGGCCGATGCGAATTTCCCTAGGTCGTGAAGAACAAGAAAAAATACCAATAAACTTTGCACTTGCTTAGGTGTAAGCTCTAAAAAATTTGCGAGATCTTTCGTAAGCACTCTATTGTCATCTAATAAACAATGACCAACAGCAGCCACATCCAAACAGTGATAAGCCAGCAGGTGGTAATCAGCCTCCATTTGTAAAGAAGCCTTTCTGGCCTTACCCCAATATTGAAAATAACTTACTTCATCGGTGTCCATTTCCCTACTCACTTGACTCCCTTGTTATTCGCTCAGTCGCGACCACTTTACTGTGTTCAAAGCGCATCACAACACTGGTAAAAAACTAAGGTAAAGCGACTTTACCTTACATTGGCGATTTGTTATTTTCCGTTCAATTAAGCACTAAGAGCCACTGTTTTATATCATGTTGATTGACCAATACCAGTTGCTGGGTTTCCGGAATGCCATCAAGCATTTTGGTGTTAACCCGCATTTCGTGCAGTAGGTAATTAGCAAGTGCTGCACGGATGTGAAGAATAGGCTGGCCACCTTCCATTTGTGATCATTGGCTAACACAGCTTGTTTTTCTTGAGAAAGACGTTGATCAGGTTGTAGTAAGAGTAGACTAGTAGTTTGCCAGGCAAAATCAGCGTCGACACCTCGATAATGACCATCGAGCAATTCGGCATGACCAAGAAAACGACTTAATACTAGATCGCGATAACCTTGAGACTTTTCATAATAGCCTCTGACATGCCATCTCAACCCCGTATTAACTAGGGTGTAAGGATGGAAGATCCGACCATCACTTTCTGGATTAGTTATAGAAACATAATTAACTTCCATGCGCTTTTGTTGATGAATGGCTTGTACTAATACGCGGATTACGTTTGCCGATACAGTTCGATGTGGCAACGTTAACAAGCTTACATTCAAGTATACCGGTGAGGAAAAATGCAATTGCTTGGTTACGAACCATTGGAGGTAATTATTTCTGTCTATAGAAGTTGCAGTCGACGCAATAAAGTACGGTACAAATTCGGATGAGGGGTCATATGCCTTCGCTGTACGAACTAAGCTATTGGGATAGCGGTCGAGGTGACTTTTTAAATCTTGATAGGCTTGTTGACGGCTAATGGCAAATTGATTGATGAGTTGCTTGTTGCCAATGTTTCCCTTCCACCATGTCAACAATTCAATAAAGTAAAATCTTTGTATTACGTTCCCTGTCACCATATCCCTCTCCTTAGGACATTAACTGACACACTACTTTTATATATCTTATTCACCAAATAATGTCTAGATATTAGGCTTTATCCCTCTATTTAAAAATTAAATATATCACTGTAATATCGTGATATATTTTAGACTTGGAATTTTTTTGATGAGTGCATGCGAATAAAAAATAAGGCGACTATTGCGCGGCCTTAAGCTCCACCACGTTTTCATAAACTGCAGGATCTTTAAGTTGCTGCAGCTTATGCCACCACGCCTTATACGCTTTCGCTTGTTCTTCTATATAATCGTGATGATCATAGATTGACTGCACGCCATCCAGCTTATGCCCCAACATGGTTTCAGCGACTTCCGTCGTAGTGATTTTACTCATGTTAGTGCGCTGCGTTCTGCGCAAATCGTGCATAGTCCAATCATCACCAAGCGGCGTACCGTTCTTAATAGACCAAGTGATAATTGGCTTAGCCATGCGAGTGACAACAGCTTGAGAATATACCTCACCGTCTTTGGTAGGGAACATCAGATCGCCATCGCTTAATGACATAGCAAGCTCGATAACGGGCTTCACTTCTTCTATGATCGGGCGCAGTAATGCACGCTTCATCTTGTAGCCTGTCTTGTGGTTCTCAACAGGTACCGTCCACACCATTTTATCTAAATCAAAATGTGCTTTCTTAGCAAGGCGCAGCTCGCCGACGCGGCAACCATAGAACAACGCTAAAAAGACAAGGATGCGATTACCCAATCGCTGACGATTAGCGTGCTCTATACCTTGCAGCAAAATCGCTAATTCATCATTACTCAGGATGCGTGAACGGCTACCTAATGAGATGTTTAAATCTTCTTTTGACTCGATACCAGCTAACTCATTCGACTTAATTAAGCGGCGGCGAACGGCCCACTTTAACGCACGGCGGCTAACGGTTAACACTAGGTTGGTAATAGTAGGCTTCTTGGCGGCAAGCGACTCAAGCAGATCGAGCCATTGGTGAAGCGTCACTTTGTCGACCTGTTTCTGTCCGAGCGTTGGGAATACGTTTATCTCGAGCGCGCGCAAATATTCTTTTGCCGTTTGCTCTTTGACGTTTGAGCGGCCTTCACCAAACTGCGAGTTATGCCAGGCACGAAAAACACTCTCTACTGTGCCATCATCAGCATTGGCTTTTGCCGCTTTCTCTCGCTTAGCTTCACGCGGATCGATATCATTGAGCAACAGCTTACGCTGTTCGTCGCAGGAATCCCTTGCCTCTTTAAGTGTCATTAAAGGATAAGGACCAATATCGATGCGAGCCGCTTTATCATTCCATCGATAGCGCATTTGAAATGTGATAGCGCCCTTGGCGGTAACCCTAACACTTAGTCCGTCACGATCAGTACGCTCGAAAGCTTTAGCACTCTCTTTGTTTAAGTTTGCTTTTAACCACGAATCAGTTAACGCCATATCCTTTCACCACTGTGTACATAGCGAAATTATGTACGCGATTATGTACACAAATCTCGAGGTAGGTTCTGAATGGAATCGAATAAATTTTTACTGAAAAAGTGACTTTAGCTTATGTTTTCAGCACTTAACACGCACAAAACGAACGGTAGTGAAAGCATCTGAAACAGCTGGTTTAGAATCACTCATTAGTAGACTCTTCTGTAGTTTTGGGCGCTGACTCTGGCGCGTCTATGTCCGTCTCAGAACGGGTCACACCAGAAAACAGCGCCGCTAATGACTCAGCATCAGATAAAGCAGGAAGATCTGCTATCGTATCTAAGCCAAAATAGGCTAAAAATTCATTTGTAGTCGCATACAGAGCGGGCCGTCCCGGCACCTCTTTATGGCCTACAATCTTTATCCAATGTCTATCGGATAAACTCTTAATAATATGGCTACCGACTGCTACGCCACGAACAAACTCAATATCGCCACGTGTCACTGGCTGACGGTAGGCTATCACCGCCAAGGTTTCTAGCGTCGCTCTTGAATAACGCGGCGCTTTTTCTTGCCATAAACGTTGTAAATAAGGACTTAAGGTTTCAATGGTTTGAAAACGATAGCCCCCAGCCACTTTAACTAATTCAACGCCGCGGCCTTGATAGTCTTGTTGCAATGCTTCGATCGCCGCCTTAATTTTAACCCGTGAAACATTAAAATTGGCCAGCACGCTTTCGCTTAAATGTTTTATCGACACCGTTTTCGCCATCACAAATAGGCTCGCCTCAATCAGCTGCTTAAGTTGTTCTGGATTGATTTGCAGTTTATTTTTCGACAATTCAATACGCCCTAACGTGAATGGTCGACAACGACTCGGCCTGAATGACGTCAACCAATAACTCTTTGACCAGCTCCATCAGCGCCAGAAAACTCACCACCACACCACTACGCCCTTCGGCAACATCAAACAGGTGTTCAAACGGGACGTAGGACTTACCTTCTAGCATAGCCAAGATCTGGATCATGCGTTCACGGGTCGATAAGGTTTCCCGGCGAACATGATGGTGCTCCGTCGCTTCAACCCGTTTAAGCACCGCGGCAAACGCGCTGGCCAACTCGACTAACGATACCGAAGGCGGCACCATCAGCGGTTTAATATCGGCAGCTGGTAAGGCTCTGGCTTGAAAAATATCACGCTCTAAACGGGGTAACTCATCCAAGCGCTGCTGCGCCTCTTTGATCACTTCATAGGCTTTTAATTGCCTAATCAGTTGTGCGCGAGGGTCTTCCTCTTCCTCATCGGCCACATCAGGTTTAGGCAGCAAAAGCCGAGACTTAATCTCGGCTAATGTGGCCGCCATCACCAGATAATCGGCGGCTAATTCAACCCTAGCCCCTTGCAGCAGTTCAATATATTCAAGATATTGATCCGTCACAGGCGAAATGGCTAAATCGACCACATCGAGTTTCTGCTTGCGGATCAAATACAGCAGCAGGTCGAGCGGACCTTCAAACGACTCAAGAAATACTTCGAGCGCTTCGGGAGGAATAAAAAGATCGGCGGGTAAGTATTTAACCACTTCACCGCGTACCACGGCTAAAGGTAAACTTTGCTGTGTACCCTGCATCCGCTCTCCCAATATCCCTTATTTTTCAAAGGGTAAAACGATAGCCACCAGCACCATTTTAACGGTATGGCTTTTATCAAACGCGCGATTATACCGGGTTAATCCCTCAATAGACAGGGAATTAACCAAATTGACTCACATCGCCAGCCCCAACACGCAATATCTCAATCTCCCCTTCAGACAAGTCGATCACCGTGGTGGGTTTCTGTCCTAAATATCCGCCATGAATAATCACATCCACTTGATGCTCTAAAATATCGCGGATATGCTCGGGATCAGACTCGGTAAACTCTTCTCCTGGCATGATCAAACTGGTCGACATCAACGGTGCATCCAACGCTTCAAGTAAGGCCAGCGCGATAATGTTGTCGGGTACCCGAATACCTATGGTCTTCTTTTTCGGGTTTTGCAGACGCTTAGGCACCTCTTTGGTCGCCTTAAAAATAAAGGTAAACGGCCCAGGTGTGTTATTTTTAAGCACACGATAAGCTTGGTTATCGACGCGGGCGTAGGTTGCCAGCTCAGACTGGTCACGCACCATCAAGGAAAAATCATGATCGTTATCAATCTGACGAATGCGCGCAATACGCGTCATCGCCTCCTTTTCACCCAATAAACAGCCTAAGGCGTAACCAGAATCGGTGGGGTAAACTACCACTCCACCTTGCTTAATCAGTTGCGCCGCTTGGTTAATCAAACGCGTTTGTGGGTTTTCCTCATGAACATAAAAAAATTGACTCATCGGCTTTCCATCCATTTATCCATTTGCCAAACCCAGTCGACCCCCTGGGGTTGGAACATATTTTTACCCAACTCAATCCAGCTACCCGGAAAGTGGAAATCACTGCCAAGGGACGCGAATAGCTGATTGAGTTTGCTAAGGGCGATTAAATTATTGCGATCATCTAAGGTTTGCTGACCCAGCACCACTTCCATAGCATCGCCGCCGGCCGCTTTAAAGTCGCGTACTAAACGCTTTAACCATTTAGCCGACAACTTATAACCACTTGGATGCGCTAATACCGCAACGCCGCCAGCCTGATGAATAATCTCAATGGCGCTGGCCATGTCGGACCAATTATTAGGTACATAGCCAGTTTTTCCTCGGGCAAGGTATTTCTTAAATACCGACGCCTGATTGACCGCATAGCCATGTTCTGCCAGCCATCTCGCATAATGGCCACGACTTAATGCCGCACTACCCGCGAACGCTTTTGCGCCTTCGTAAGCCCCTTCTATACCGGCTTTTTCTAACCTAAGACCTATCTCTTTAGCACGGGTTTCGCGCAGGGTTCGTTGCTGACAGAGAAACCCATCAAGCGTGGCGTTTGTTCTATCGATGTTTAAGGCAACAATATGAATATCAAAGTTATTCCAACGAGTCGATATCTCGGTGCCATCCACCAATTTTAGCGGCTCAGGCTGCGCATTGTTAAAATGGTGCGCCTCATCGAGGCCCGCCGTCGTATCGTGATCAGTAATGGCCAACACCTGCACCCCTTTTTCAAGGGCACGCGCGACTAACTCTGAGGGCGTTAATTGGCCATCAGATGCGGTGGTGTGGCTGTGTAGATCGATTAAAAGCGTTTCATCTGTCATCCGCATATTCTACTCGAGTTTGCCATTAGAAACATCTAATTGGCTTAACTTATTTACACAAACATTGATGGTCAAATACCGCTGTGCCTTGGCATTAATCACTATTTTTAGAAATAGAAAAATATTCCATTGACATGACCGCCATGCTGATGCTTTTATATAGCCAACGACATAATTTAACTTTTACATGACTTTTCGAGACACAATTTTATGACACAGCAATTTAATCACATCATTTGGTGGTGGCACTTCCCAACATAGCGGGTGGTGTGAAATTCTGTGCTCATGTAAAAGAGACAAGATTGAAACAACAAGCCCGCATTAAATGCGGGCTTTTTGCATTTAAGGGTTTAATTTTATTAACGTATTTTATTAATTAATACCAATCAAATTAACGATTTGATCGGCGCAGGAGCAGACACATGGCGTTACCCTCTCTGGCAAGAGTCAACACAGTAAAGGAGCGGATCACTTACCAAGACGATCCACTCAACTTGTATCAACAACTTACCCAAAATGCGCCGCACACCATGTTGCTCGAATCAGCAGAGATAGACAGTAAAGACCACCTAAAAAGTATCGTGATGACGCACGCCGCGATGATGATACGTTGTGAAGGCTTTCGCCTGATCTTTACTGCACTCAATACTAATGGACAGTCACTGTTAGCGCCCATTAAGGCTTTTTTTAACCTCGACAATGCCGAGCTTCACGACAATCGCTTAACCCTGACGCTCAATCAAGCGCCAGCCCAGCTCGATGAAGACGCCAGACTCAAAGCCACCTCCGCTTTAGATGGCCTAAGGGCTTTGGTGCAACATATCGATTGCGGTGATGATGTAGGGTTTGAGTCGTTATTTCTAGGCGGCGTATTAGCCTATGATCTTATCGATACCGTCGAGCCACTGCCCACGGTGCCAGAGAGTGAAAATAGCTGTCCTGATTACCTGTTCTATTTAGCTGAAACCCTGATTTTGGTTGATCACCAGCAGCAAACTGCCAACTTGATAACCCATGATTTTAGCCAGCAAGTGAGCGTTCAAGCAGCGTTGGCGGCGCGTGCTGAGACCCTAAAAAGTGCCTGTCATACGCTGGACCCTATCGAGGCCTTAATCCCAATTGATGCGCCAACCCAAGTCAACATTAACGACGAAGCCTTTATCAACATAGTCAACGACTTAAAAGAACATATTATTGCTGGTGATATTTTTCAAGTGGTGCCCTCACGCAGCTTTAGCCTCCCTTGCCCGAACACATTAGGGGCATACCGCGCACTGCGCCTTACCAATCCCAGCCCTTATATGTTTTATTTTCGCGGCGACGATTTCACCTTGTTTGGCGCCTCCCCCGAAAGCGCCCTTAAATATGAGGCGGCAACCAATCAAGTGGAAATTTATCCTATTGCTGGCACACGTAAACGTGGCAAAAAAGCCAATGGTGACATCGATTTCGATCTAGACAGCCGTATCGAACTGGAGCTAAGACTGGACAAAAAAGAGCTCTCTGAACATTTGATGTTGGTGGATCTTGCCCGTAACGATATCGCACGTATTAGCCAAAGCGGCAGTCGCCAAGTGCCCGAGTTACTTAAAGTGGATCGCTACTCCCATGTGATGCATTTAGTCAGCCGCGTAACCGGCCAATTGCGCAGCGACCTCGATGCCCTACACGCTTACCAAGCCTGCATGAACATGGGCACCTTAACGGGCGCCCCTAAAGTCAGTGCGGCCCAATTGATCCGCGGCGCCGAACAAGCGAGGCGCGGCAGCTATGGCGGCGCCGTTGGCTACATCAATGGCCTAGGCGATATGGATACCTGCATAGTGATCCGCGCAGCCTTTGTTAAACAGGGAACGGCGCATATTCAAGCTGGCGCAGGGGTTGTGTTTGACTCCGATCCCCAGGCCGAAGCCGATGAAACCCGCCAAAAAGCACAAGCGGTCATTACAGCCATCAAGATGGGAGGCGGACAATGAAACTGTATCTGCTGGATAATTTCGATTCATTTACCTACAACCTGGTGGATCAATTTCGCAGCCTAGGTTGTGAAGTGATTATTTACCGTAACGATGTGGCGGCAAGCTTTATCGCCGATAAGCTGCTCAGTGAAACCGAGCCCGTGGCGTTAATCTTATCACCAGGCCCTGGTGCCCCCCATGAAGCAGGCTGCTTAATGGCGCTTATTGGCCTGCTGGCAGGCAAAGTCCCTATGCTGGGGATCTGCTTAGGCCATCAAGCTATGGTTGAACACTTTGGCGGTAAAGTTGAGCGCGCCACACAGGTGATACACGGTAAGGCCAGCCCAACCATACACTCAGGGCAAGGGATCTTCCACGGACTGCCCTCGCCGCTGCCGGTGGCCCGCTATCACAGTTTAGTCGCCACCCAAGTACCCGACTGTTTAACAGTGATCGCCACCACCGACACCATGCCGATGGCCATTACCCATAAGGATTTCAAAGCCATTGGCTTTCAATTTCACCCAGAATCAATTTTGACCACCTTAGGCAGCCAGTTGTTAACCCAAACATTGGACTATTTAACAGGTGACGAACTCGGGTTAAGTACTGATAAAGGAGCACTGTAAATGAGCGACCTACAAGCGATTATCGATAAGTTGTATTTAGGTCAGAGCGTCAGTCGCGACCAAGCTAACTTGCTCTTTAGCGCCATTATTCAAGGTGAAATGAGCGAAGCCACTATGGCTGGCATGTTGGTCGCGATGAAGATGCGTGGTGAAACCATCGATGAGATCTCCGGTGCTGCCGACGCGCTACGCGCCGCCGCCAAGGTGTTTCCGATACCCAATGCCACCACCCGCAGCCAAGGGATAGTCGACATAGTCGGCACCGGCGGCGATGGCCATAACACCATCAATATCTCCACCACCGCAGCCTTTGTGGCCGCCGCCGCTGGCGCCAAAGTGGCTAAACATGGTAATCGCAGCGTATCGAGTAAATCAGGCTCATCGGATCTACTATCGCAATTTGGTATCGACTTAACCATGGCGCCAGAGACCGCACGCGACTGCCTCGATGAGTTGGGGTTATGCTTTTTATTTGCGCCCCATTACCATGGCGGAGTACGTCATGCCGTGCCGGTGCGCCAATCATTAAAAACCCGCACCCTATTTAACCTGTTAGGTCCGCTTATCAACCCTGCTAACCCAGATTATATTGTACTGGGCGTGTATAGCCGTGAGTTAGTTGAACCTATCGCTAATGTGCTTAACACATTAGGACTCAAACGGGCCATGGTGGTGCATGGCAGTGGCTTAGATGAAGTGGCCGTGCATGGTGACACCTTAGTGTGCGAGCTCAAAGACAAGCAGATCTCCCAATATACCCTTACCCCATCGGCATTAGGGGTTGAGCAAGCGACATTAGCCGAGCTTGAAGGTGGCACCCCAGCTGAAAATGCCGCCATCACGCGCGCCATTTTACAGGGGCAAGGCAGCCAAGCACATCGCAATGCTGTGGCCGTCAATGCAGGGTGCGCGCTCTATATTTCGGGCAACAGCGACACTCCCCTCGAGGGGGTAAAGCAGGCGTTAGCCATACTCGACAGTGGCAAAGCCTTCACCTTACTTGAGCAGCTCGCCAACGCCAGCAGCCCTGCCAATTAATACGAGGAGTCATTGTGAGTAATCAAGCAGCGCCAAGCCAAAGTAACGTATTAACCCGTATTGTTGCGACCAAAGCGGCACATATTGCCGCGCTCAAGTTGCGTTTTCCAGAAGCATCACTTCAGCCCAAGCAGTCGGATCGCAGTCTATTTGCAGCATTAAAAGCGCCCAACGCAGGCTTTATCTTTGAATGCAAAAAAGCCAGTCCGTCTAAAGGGTTAATTCGCCAAGACTTTGATGTTGAAGCTATCGCCGATGTTTACGCCCATTACGCTGCGGCAATATCGGTACTGACCGATGAGCAGTTTTTTCAAGGGGATATGGATTATATCCCTAAGGTGCGGGCGCGCGTTGCACAACCGATTTTGTGTAAAGACTTTTTTGTCGACACTTATCAAATCAAACTGGCGGCGCATCAAGGTGCCGATGCAATTTTGCTGATGTTATCTGTACTCGATGATGCGCAGTATCGTACTCTGGCTCAGCAAGCGCAGGTCTATCAGCTTGATATCCTGACAGAGGTGAGCAATGAAGCCGAGCTGCAGCGAGCCATCGCGCTCGATGCCGCCATTATTGGCATAAACAATCGCAATCTTCGCGATCTATCCACCGATTTAGCCACCACAGAGGCGCTCGCTCCCGCCATACCGCAAGATCGGGTGATCATCAGTGAGTCAGGCATTTACCAGCATGCTCAGGTACGCCGCTTGAGCCCGTTAGTCGATGGTTTTTTGGTGGGCAGCTCCTTGATGGCCGAGGACGATTTAGATATCGCGTGCCGCGCGTTGACACTAGGACACAACAAGGTGTGTGGGTTGACACGTGATGCTGATATACAAGCTGCAACCGACGTCGGCGCCGTCTACGGCGGGCTGATTTTTGCCCCCAAATCTCCCCGTTATATCAGCCCAGCGCGCGCACTTGAGCTAGTACAGCGCCAACGCGGCAGAGGTAAAGCGCTGCGATTTGTCGGGGTTTTTGTCAATGAGGCCACTGAGGTTATTGCCGCGATTGCGGCCTCGCTTAACCTGTTTGCGGTGCAATTACATGGCAAGGAAACCGCCGAAGATATCGCTACGCTGCAACAGGCACTCAAGGCTCTCGATTGCAACGCGCAGATATGGAAAGCGCTCCCCATTAGCGTCGATAGCGGCACAGCAAACCTTAACATCGAAGTGCCCCCCAAAATCGATCGACTACTGTATGACAGCCAACGGCTTAACAAACAAGTCGATAACGCTGGCCAATTTGGCGGCACCGGGCGGTGTTTTAATTGGCAGTTGGCCCTGCCCCATAAAGCACAGGCCATGTTAGCTGGCGGGCTCAATGACCAAAACGCTGCACAAGCGGCAACACAAGGATTTTTCGGTTTGGACTTTAACTCCGGCCTTGAGAGCGCGCCTGGGCTAAAAGATAGCCATAAACTGAACGCTGCCTTTAAGGCGTTACGCCAATATTAAGCAGATTGACCATACACTTATTGATATTTCGCCCAGCACTCACTCTGGGCAACACATTAGGACACGATTATGACTAAGCTTGACCCTTACTTTGGCGAATATGGCGGTATGTATGTACCACAAATATTGATGCCAGCATTGAAGCAACTGGAGTCGGCCTTTGTCGATGCGCAGCAAGATGAAGCCTTTCAAGCCGAATTTAACGACCTGCTGAAAAACTATGCCGGGCGTCCTACCGCCTTAACCTTAACCCGTAATTTAAGTCCCAACCCTTTAGTCAAAATCTACCTAAAGCGTGAAGATTTACTCCATGGCGGTGCCCACAAAACAAACCAAGTGTTAGGTCAAGCTTTACTGGCTAAACGCATGGGCAAAAAAGAGATCATCGCCGAGACGGGCGCAGGCCAACACGGCGTCGCGACCGCGCTGGCTTGTGCCCTGCTGGGGTTAAAATGCAAGGTGTATATGGGTGCCAAAGATGTCGAACGTCAATCACCGAACGTGTTTCGGATGAAACTGATGGGCGCCGAAGTCATTCCGGTGACGTCAGGCTCTAGCACCTTAAAAGATGCCTGTAACGAAGCCATGCGTGACTGGTCTGGCAGCTATGACAAAGCCCACTACCTATTAGGCACAGCGGCAGGGCCGCACCCGTTCCCAACCATAGTGCGTGAGTTTCAGCGGATGATCGGCGCCGAAACCAAAAAACAGATCCTCGAGCGCGAAGGACGCCTACCCGATGCCGTCATTGCCTGCGTCGGCGGCGGGTCAAACGCTATTGGGATGTTCGCCGACTTTATCGATGAACCCTCGGTGCAGCTTATCGGTGTCGAGCCTGCGGGCTTAGGCATAGACACGCCGATGCACGGCGCGCCGCTTAAACACGGGAAAACCGGCATTTTCTTTGGCATGAAAGCGCCATTGATGCAGGATAAAGAGGGCCAAATTGAGGAGTCTTACTCTATCTCGGCAGGCCTGGATTTCCCCTCGGTGGGACCACAACACGCCCATTTGGCGGCAACTGGGCGAGCCACCTATGAGTCTGCTACCGATGATGAAGCCTTAGAAGCGTTTCAACAATTAGCGCGTTGTGAGGGCATTATTCCGGCGTTGGAGTCGGCTCATGCACTCGCTTACGCCGTTAAATTGGCCAAACAAGCCACCAAAGAGACCCTGCTCGTGGTTAACCTGTCGGGGCGAGGTGATAAAGATATCTTCACCGTCGCCGACATTCTCGAACAACAAGTTAAGTCAGCACCACAGGAGAGCGGCAATGAGTAACCGTTATGACGCCACGTTTAGCGCCCTTAAGGCCAACAATCAGGGCGCTTTTGTCCCCTTCGTCACCTTGGGTGATCCAAGCCCTGAATTGTCGCTACAGATAATCGACACCTTGGTCGATAATGGCGCCGATGCCTTAGAGCTAGGGTTCCCGTTTTCCGATCCGCTCGCCGATGGCCCCGTGATCCAAGGTGCAAACCTGCGCTCACTGGCAAGTGGCACGACCGCAAGCCACTGCTTTGAGATGTTAAGCCAGATCCGAAACAAGTATCCCGATTTACCCATCGGCCTGTTGCTGTACGCTAACTTAGTCTATAGCAATGGCATCGATACTTTTTATGCCAAAGCCAAGGCCGCTGGTGTCGATTCGGTATTAATTGCCGATGTACCGGTCGAGGAAGCCAAACCCTTTATCGCGGCGGCAACGCACCATGGCATAGCGCCCATTTTTATTGCGCCGCCTAACGCCGATAGCGACACACTGCAACAGGTGAGCGAGCATGGCAAGGGTTATACCTATTTGTTGTCTCGTGCGGGCGTGACGGGCACCGAGTCAAAAGCCGGCATGCCTATCGCCGATATATTAGCCCGCTTAAAGGCCTTTAACGGCGCGCCGCCTCTGCTGGGATTTGGTATTGCCGAGCCTGCGCAGGTGCGCGAGGCCATTATTGCCGGTGCTGTTGGGGCGATTTCTGGCTCAGCCGTGGTTAAGATCATCGTCGAGCATCAAGAAGATCCTGCAAGGTTACTGGCCACATTAGCCGAATTTACCCGAAATATGAAAGCCGCCACCTTAATGTAACCAAGCTG
Source organism: Shewanella sp. 492 (assembly GCF_059338445.1). Classification (NCBI taxonomy): domain Bacteria; kingdom Pseudomonadati; phylum Pseudomonadota; class Gammaproteobacteria; order Alteromonadales; family Shewanellaceae; genus Shewanella; species Shewanella sp. 492. The sequence goes on along the minus strand of NZ_CM181702.1, from coordinate 1,756,990 downwards.
AATGTAACCAAGCCTAATCGACATAAACTATCAAAGTATGACTCAACAAAAAAGCGCCTGATAACAGGCGCTTTTTTTATCAAGGTAATGATGTTTGATACTGACTTAATTGAGCGTCAATCAAGCGCACACGCCATGCTTTAAGCTTGGGTTTTTACCGCCTCTAGCTTAGCTTTATGATCTAACTCGAAGCTAGGCAAGCTGGTTGCACCTTGCTTAAGATAATGATCCATCCAACGCATCAAACGCAGATGATAATCATACTGGGCAGCCGCTTTACGGTTACCATGACCTTCGCCAGGGTAATAGACCAAACGTACCGCTTTACCTTGCACTTTCATGTAGCGATACAGCTCCATCGACTGCGCCGGATGCACTCGAGGATCCTCTTTACCGTGCATGATTAGCAGCGGCGTTTTAGACTGACCCGCCCAGTAAATGGGGCTGCGCTCTAAATACCATTGCCATTTTTCCCATGGGTATGAGCGTGCATGCACTAGATGCATCTCGTTGGAGATATCTGTGGTACCAAACTTTGACAGTTGATTGCTCACGCCAACAAACATCACACTGGCAGCAAAATGCTCAGTTAACTTAGTCGCCGCCCACGCAGAGGCGTAACCGCCGTAGGAGCCGCCGGTGATACCGACTCTTTTGGCATCCACCAGCCCCATATCCACAAGGTGGTCTTTAAAGCTGACTAAATCGTCAAACTCCTTGCCAGCATAATCGTTTTGCCCAAGCTTGGAGTAATCAACCCCCTTGCCTGTACTACCACGGTAATTGGGGTAAAACACCGCGTAGCCTTGCGCCGCTGCCAGCTGCCCTGGACGCGAGTAGTTGGTTAACCAACCGTCCTTATCATGGCTCTCTGGCCCCCCATGTACTGACATGATTAAGGGGTAACGCTGGCCCTTTTTATAATCCAGTGGGTAGATGAGTATGCCGCCAATCTCGACGCCATCACTGGTGTTAAATGAAATGGATTCTTGCTTGGCAAAACGTTTGTTGTCTAGCCAAGGATTAGAATTGCTCAAACGAGTAGCGCTAGATGCACGGCTACTGAGTTGATAGACCTCATTAGGGTGTTTAGCGGTATTGGCACGCATCACCAAGGTGTTGTCTGAGTCTGATAAACTCAATTGTGAGGCGATGAGTTGCCCAGGTTTGACCACGGTGCGGTAATCGCTGCTACCCGGTTTGAGTAAACCAACTAAAGAGTCAGTATTGATATTGCTGATAAAATACAGCTCGTTACTCTTGTTCTTCCACTCAAAATCACTTACATGACCCAAGTGGTTAGGTAACCATGAACTTATCTTGCCTGTTTTCGTCTCGGCCAGATAGAGTCGCCCAGTAGCTGGATCGTGCTTATCTTGCGCCCCAAGGATCGCCACATATTGGCCATCATAGGAAAACTCTGCCGCACCTAATTTACCTTCGGTGATAAACGAGGTCATGACCTGTTGCTTGTTGGCATCGACAAGATGCCATTGGGACTTCATGTATTGATCGTCAATTAAAGCACTAGGCTGAGTCTTAACCAATAACTGGCTGTCATCTGCCGACCACTGCACCGCCGACACCACACCATCGATTTGCCACGCAACAGGGGTTAACGGCTCATCATTAACGGCCAGTTCAAGCACAAATAGCTGCTTATTGGTTAAGTCTTCTTCATAGACTTCGGCCATAAAGCCGAGTTTTTTCAACTCATCGACACTGCTATCTTTAGCCGGGTTGGCAATTAAGGCGACCTGCTTACCGTTATGACTTAAAGCATAGTCGGCGACATCGGTCCCTTTAAGCGCCAAGGTCTTAACCGCTTGCCCGCCATTAAAAGGGATTCGATACAGGGCGGTGTGTTTATCTTCGCCCATCTTAGCTAAGAAATAGACTAACGACCCGTCGGCAGACCACTTGATATTATTAATGGTCACCTGCCCGGTAATATATGGGCGTTCAACCCCCTTACCATCGACCAAGTACAGTTCGGCCCAGTGGGCACCGTTTTCTTCTTTGTATAACTGCCGAGGCACATAGCGTGTAAACGCGACATTATCGCCCGATGGACTCACTTGTACCTGTGCTACCTGTTGTAGGCCTATGACCTCTTCGGCTGTCAGCAAGTCGGCGCTGCTACTAAAACTGAAAATGCCTAACGATAACGCTATTGCCTGCTTAACAGTATTTAACTGCTTAATCATCAATATCACTCCAATTTGTTCATTTTATTGTTTTTCTCTTGATCTGCTCTGCCATTATAGGTTTTTGTTAACAAAACAAAAGCACCTAAGAGACATTATTCCCCCCTGGTGAAGACTATAATGCAACAGATGTGAACGATTGCCTGCACTTTTATGCTTTAAAATAAAGCCGCGACTCACCATCGAAGCGATTGTCGATAAGTGATCGATTGAGATCAGGCTGACGTAATACCATGACCACTAGGTCTCGGGAGTTAGACATGACGCAAGATGAACTGATTGAACTATTTAAAGCAAACCACCTTTCACCCACCATCATAAACACCGCCGATGCCACCCGTTATCTTGTTGGCGGTGAAGATCACCAAGGTAATTTTTATCAGTTAACCCAAGACGATCTCAGCCCTATGCCCTGTCACTCTCTGGAGCAAGCCAAAGTACAACTGAAACAGATGGGCGTGTGTAAAGCTACCTTCGAGCTCTATACCGCCTACGATGAGATGATTGGCGTTGCCCCTCAGTTCGATAACAAAACCAGTATTGAGTTATCGTTTTAATCCAATACTGAGGTTAAATGGAAGCCTAATGAATAACATAATTAATCTGACCCAAGCACTACGCGTCTATGGGCTAGTGATCGATAAAGGCACTAAAGTCCAAGACTCAAAGAGCGCCCCCGAGCAACAACTTAGCACCGAGGGTAACGGCGGCTATTACTATCAAGATATGCTGGCATGGAGCGATTATGACGGCTACACCGCCTACCTGAAATATAATCAGGTAACTCTCACGCTGTTGTTTCATGGTAAATATATGCTCGACTACCCAAGCGACGCCAAGTTAGCGGCATTTATTAAGAAACTGAATAAACTGGCTAATTAAGCCAAATAAGGAACGTGATGCAACGTTTTACCAACAGCTTTCAAGGCGTGATTTTTGATTTAGATGGCACGTTAGTCAGCTCTAACTTGAATTTTAGCGCATTACGCCAGGCGATTAAGTGCCCAAGCGATCATGATATTTTGCACTTTATTGCAACGCTACCTGCAGAACAAGCCGCTCACGCCCACAAGATTATTGAACAAGCGGAGCAGCTTGATGCACAGCAAGCACGGCTGCTCAATGGCACCGATGCCTTTTTGGATTTCCTGTTAATGCAGCAGATCCCTATGGCAATTGTTACCCGCAACAGTAAAGCCGCGGCGATGCAAAAAATAATGCAAAACAACCTTCCCATTGACTTCGTTATTAGTCGCGAAGATGGCCCGGCCAAACCTGATCCTGCCAGCCTTACACATGTGGCTAAAGTGTGGGGGTTAACGGCGAATAAAATTGCCTTTGTCGGGGATCATCATTATGACGTCGATGCGGCTAATCGCGCCGGTATGCAATCGGTGTTGTTAACCCTTGATGAACACAAATCCTATCAACACCAGGCACGTTTTGTGTATCGCGATTTACACCAACTATTACAAGCAATGCCGTTGATTTCGCTCTGCGCGTAAACCACTCAGGTAATATCCGCACTCTATGAGTGAATGCCATCTCAACCTCATTGATAACCAACAGGAGTGACTCATGGAGCGAACTAATTGGTGTTGCCTTCATCAATTGATGCCTCAGCGGTTCAACCCGTTAGGCGCACAACCATTATCGCAAGTAATATTAATAAGGAGATTACTGAGATTATTAGCACCACGAAGTAGGCTAAACCTAGGCGTTGCCTCAGCGATGCTGCTAACATCACTTACCGCCTCAACAACCAACGCAGAGACTCACATGGACAATATCGATCTACTAAACCTTGATGGCACGCCTCAACAGCAGTGGAACATAGTCAATGACGGCGTGATGGGTGGGCGCTCAAACAGCCGTATACATAATAATGGCAACAGCTTACTGTTTTCTGGCACAGTTTCACTGGAAAACAATGGCGGTTTTGCCTCTATCAGCCAGCCGTTAACCCCATGGCAACAGAGGCTCAAAGAGCCCAAATACGATCCACTTATGGCACAAAAAATAACCGCAAGCCGCATTACCATTACGGCAAATGGCGATGGTAAACGCTACCAACTGCGAATAAAAACCGGTAAAGGCATCGCACAAACCACTTATAAAACCGGTTTTACCCCCCTAAATGGGGCGCCGCAGCAATGGCAATTTTCCCCGCAGCAGTTTATCGAAACCTTTCGTGGCCGCGACTACCCTACGCGCCCCAAACCCGACTTTAATCAGCTAAGTGCGGTGGGGATCTTAATCAGTGATAAGCAAGCAGGGAGTTTTCAACTCGAACTGCATTCACTAGAGCTGCTGCTTGAATAACCGCCATTACCGCTCACATAACAAGTCAGTGATCTACATTTAACAACCCGCTGGCTTGCTCAATGTTTGGCAAGGCTCGCATTAATTTAAATTCATCGCCAATTACCCGCTTCTACCCATTGGATAGCTTTTTCACCCAAAGCAGGCATGCTACACTGCGGCCAATCTGTTTATTGACTCATTGAAACCAAACTTATGAAACAACTGCTCGACTTTTTGCCGTTAGTGATCTTCTTCGCAGTGTATAAATTTTTCGATATCTATATCGCCAGTGGTGCCCTAATCGCAGCTACAGCGTTACAGCTGATCATCACCTACCTGATGTACAAAAAAATTGAAAAAATGCACCTTATCACCTTCGCCATGGTTAGCTTTTTCGGCACCTTGACCTTAGTGTTTCATGATGATGCCTTTATTAAATGGAAAGTGACCGTAGTGTATGCACTCTTTGCACTCGCCTTAGCCATCAGTCAATTTATTAATAAGCCCATTTTAAAGGGCATGTTAGGCAAAGAGTTAATTGTCGCCGATAAAATATGGGCCCATGTTACTTGGTATTGGGTGTTGTTTTTTGTGGGCTGTGCTCTGCTTAACATCTATGTCGCCTTTAACCTGCCTCAAGAGACATGGGTTAACTTTAAAGTGTTTGGCCTAACGGCCCTAACGCTGCTTAACACTGTCGTTACTGTAGTGTACCTTTACAAAAACATGCCCGAAGAACATAAAAAGGAACTCAAATAATGTGGTATATGATCTCATCTCAAGACATTGAAAACAGTTTAGAAAAACGCTTATCAGTACGCCCAGCACATGTGGCGCGCCTGCAAGAGTTATCCGATGAAGGTCGGCTAATGCTAGCAGGTCCCCATCCTGCTATCGATAATGAAAATCCTGGCGAAGCCGGCTTTACAGGCTCACTGGTAGTGGCTGAATTTGATTCACTGGAAGCCGCGCAAGCGTGGGCAGATCAAGACCCATACGTTGCCGCTGGAGTCTATGCCAAGGTGATAGTCAAACCGTTTAAACGCGTATTGCCATAGAGTTGACAGGATTGAACACATTGAAAATCGTATCATTTAACATCAATGGCCTCAGAGCTAGACTACACCAACTTCAGGCCCTTATTGATACGCATGCCCCCGATATTATCGGCTTGCAAGAGACTAAGGTTCATGATGAAGCGTTTCCGCTCGCTGACGTCGAGGCCATGGGTTATAAGGTGCACTACCACGGTGGTAAAGCCCACTATGGGGTAGCTATGCTGTCTAAGCGTGAGCCGCTCAGTGTACAAAAAGGCTTTCCTACCGACGAGGACGATGCTCAGCGCCGCATGATCATCGCCACCTTTAACCAAGACAATGGTAGACCGTTAACCGTGATAAATGGTTATTTCCCACAGGGTGAGAACATCAGCCATGAAACGAAATACCCAGCTAAACGTAAATTTTATCAAGATTTAATGCACTATCTCAATACCCATTGTCATCCAGGAGATGATATCGCCATCATAGGTGATATCAATATTTCTCCCATCGATTTGGATATTGGTATTGGCGAAGTAAACGCTAAACGTTGGTTAAAAACCGGTAAATGCAGTTTTCAGCCAGAAGAGCGTCAATGGCTCAGCACGCTACTCGACTGGGGCTTGGTCGATACTTTCCGTCAATTACACCCCACTCGCAGTGAGCGCTACTCATGGTTTGATTATCGCAGTAAGGGGTTCGATGATAACCGCGGTCTGCGTATCGACGTGATTTTAGCCACACCGTCACTGGCTGAGCGCTTAATTGAATCTGATGTCGACTATAACCTACGCGGTATCGAAAAGCCGTCGGATCATGCGCCGATCTGGAGCACCTTTAAATAAGCTGGCTTAAATCACAGATGAGATAAGCTGGGATAAATGCGCCGTGGATGTGGATGCTATCTCAAGCTCATTTGTGCTAACAGGGTGTGTTGACATACGCCAATACCAGACGCTTGCTTGTGAGATGCCACGTGGCTAGCTGTTAGAGCAAGTTAAAGGGAATTAAAGGCATAACGGGCTGTTTAGCCAATGAGTGATTAGGCACAGCACCAGTAAAGAATGCCCCATTAAAAAGGTTCAATATCGTCTTAAAAAGACGTTATTGAACCTTTTTTAATACTTTTTATGCTGTACGTGACGGAGCACGGCCTAATTAGCGGCATTAACTCAAACGATATTGGCTTAAAATCCCCTCAAGTTCAGTTGATGACTGCTTAAGTGAAGTGGCCAGAACCACTGAGCGTTCGGCGGTCTCTTTAATGGTTTGTGACTGCTGGCGAATATCATTTAACTGGCCGCCAATATCACGGGCCGACACACTTTGCTGCTCGGCAGATGCCGCAATTTGTGAGTTCATATCAAAAACATGGTCGATTGAGTCAGCCATATTATCAATATCTGCACCTACCGTTTCGATGGCTCCTCGACCAAGTTCAGCCTGCTCAACTATCTCATGGGTAATACTGGCTAACTGACCAGAGCCCGTTTGCAGCCCCTCAATCATAGATTGGATCTCAACCGTCGCCTGCTGAGTTCGGCCGGCTAAGGTTCTCACCTCATCTGCTACTACAGCAAAACCTCGACCTTGCTCACCCGCACGCGCCGCCTCAATAGCTGCATTCAATGCTAATAAGTTGGTCTGCTCTGAAATACCATTAATGGTGGTGACGACAGCGCCAATCTCGGTGGCATTGGTCGACAGTGCATCTACCGCGCTCGACGCTGAAGCGATCTGTTGAGTAAGCTGGCCGATACGCGCCATCGCCTCACTGATGCGTAATTTGCTATCGGCCGCCGCATCGGCATTTTGTTTAGTATGATCTGAGGCATTGGCCGCATTATGCGACACTTCACCGATGGCGGCAGTCATTTGGTCCATCGCCACCGCAACGGTGTCCAGAAACTGATGTTGGAACTTAGCCAACTCCTCATTTTGCTGCGCCTGTTGATTAAATTCATCGGCGGCATTGGCCAGTGTGGCCGCATTATTACCAATAGCAGTGACCATTTCACTCATATTGTCGGCACTACGATCGATTTCCCGGGCAATCATACTAAAATCATCGGTACCAAAAAAGTTAAGTCTAAATGATAGATCGCCATCGGCTAAACGCTTAATGGCAGCGTACATGTCCCACAAGCCAGCCCCAAGTGATGTTGAGATCCAGTAACTCAGTTGATACAAAGGATATAAGCCAATCAACGCCAAGCAAAACATCCACCAGCCATCGCCCTTAACCTCTTGCTCCCACTGGGCCACATTGGTGTTAGCCTGTAAAAATTGACCAGCAATGGGGGCGCTTACGGTCACATTATCACCCTGACGCGTATTGACAGCCCGACTGGCTAAACTCAGCCCATGCTGCGTGGCAAACTGAGTCAGTGCAGAGCCAGTGAGCTGTTGTGATTTAGCTATATTGGCATAAGCATCAAGACTGGCCTGCGCCCGTGCAGCAGAGCTGCTGTGGGCGTATTGGGTGAGTTGATTGAGATTAAGTAAGGCTATCGTTAAGGTAATGACGCTGACCATAGCGCACACCACCCAAAATTTGCCATTGAGACTTAACTTGATCATTAACGCATCTATCTTTCTAAATTCGCTTGCTTTCATGGGAGCCCACTTATTTTATACGACGAGATGCACCACGAGCAGTTTCACCGACTAACGTTACCCGCATTCACACCACAATGGCTTGACTGATGTCTAAGACATCTATCGGCCAGTGAGTGCTTTACTGTATGGGTATCGGTAGAAAATGTAACATCACGATGGATTGAGCTTAAAAAATACTCCTGCCGAACCAGCTTTACTTGTGAGACTTAACGCCATGCACAACAAGATGTTAGCAGTTGCAGATAATCACGGACTCAAAAAATGTGATGCTAAACGGCTGTGCACACCTAAAATCAAGGGAGGTAAGTTGGCGGCGATATTAACACCTATAACAAAAGTGATGCAACACTCCAGAGACGATCAACAAGGAGTAGCGGTTTTAGTGACAAATCTTTAGACAACAACACCAAAAGCACTTGGGCACAGCACGCTGATGTGCCCAAGTAACACTGAAATAACCCGTTTTAACTTATAACGGGTCATGGGTTTACCTTGTGCCTAAGTCATACTAAGTCAATTAACTTGAAGCAGTTAATTGACTTGGCATTATACCGACATATGAGCGTTAATCGGCAGCTGACGAATGCGTTTGCCTGTAGCAGCAAAAATGGCATTGACGACACTTGGCGCCACAGGCGGTACGCCTGGCTCACCCACCCCTGCAGGCACCGCATCCGAGGCGATTATTATCGTCTCGATTTCTGGGCACTGTGACATACGTAACAATGGGTAATCATGAAAATTCGACTGCTGCACCCGCCCCGCTTTAAAGCTGATTTGCCCCATTAAGGCGAGGTTCAAACCAAACATCACCGCACCTTCAAGCTGAGAGCGAACACGATCAGGGTTAACCAGCGTACCGGCATCGATAGCGATAATCGACTTCAGCACCTTAAGTTTATTATCCGTCACCTCAACCAAGGTGGCGGTGGCGACAAACGCGGTAAAACTGCGGTGCACGGCAAACCCCCACCCTTGACCCGACGTGGGTTTAGGCTGACGAGCCATGGCCTGCTCTACCGCATCAATCACCCCTTTAAAGCGGGCCGTGTCCACAGGATGACGACTCAAAGAGTCACCATAGTTACCATAGGTGAACCCTTGGTTTTCAAAGGTTTCGTGCCTATCGCTGCCAAGCAGCTCGCGCCACAGTTGTACTGTGGGTAAGCCGCGTTTATGTGCCAATTCATCGACAAATGAGCCAATGCCAAAACCATGCTGAATATTACACACTGAGCGCAGCCACCCGATTCGTGTATGTGCCTGTGCTTTTACCGACTCGCAGCGTAAGCTGTTGATACTCAGCGGTACATCAACAAAGCCCATGTCCAATTCTGAGGCGCTAGGCTCATCAACACTGGCGTTAAAGGTAGAACTGATGCTTGGGAAACCACTGCGTTGTAGTATGGCTTCGACGCCATCGGCCCCCACTTTGCCTTTAAAATACTGGGCGCTAATGGCATGCAGATAACCGTTTTGCAGCTCATCTTCGCGGCTCCAACTGACCTTCACCGGCTTACCCGTTTGTTTGGCTAATAAGGCGGCCTCGACACAAAAATCGGGTTTCGACTTACGGCCAAATCCCCCACCGAGCAAGGTCACATGAATGATCACCTGATCAACCTTGAGCCCCAGCGCATTGGCCACGGTTTGCTGCGCACTTTGCGGGGTCTGAGTCGATGCCCACAACTCAACACCATCGGCTGTTATTCTGGCGGTAGCAGTCGGGGGCTCCATCATGGCATGAGCCAGATAAGGCACGGTATAGAGCGCACTGATGGTCTGCTCTTCTGGCCAGTCAGTATTGACAGGTCCTTGCTGGCGAACCACTTTACCGGGTTGCTTCACCCGCTCACTGAGCTCGGCTAAATACTGCTGTGAGTCATGCTCATCATTAGGCGATCCCCCCCAACTGAGACTCAGTTGTTTGCGCCCTTCGATGGCGCTCCAGCTATTGGTTGCAACAACCGCCACGCCGCCTAGGGGTTGGAAACTCGGCGCACCTTTAGGCGCTGGCAAGGTGATCACATCGACCACGCCAGCGGTGGCACGCGCCTTCGTGTCATCCAGATTATTTAGGACGCTGCCCGCCACGGGAGGGCGGGTAATGCTGGCATATAGCATCCCATCAAGCTGCACATCGTAACCAAATTCTGCTTGGCCGGTGAGAATATCCTCCATATCGACAATCCCATGGGATTTACCAATATGGGTGTACTGCTGCGCCGATTTCAGCGTTAAGCTAGCAGGATCGGGCAAAGGCAGCGCTGCGGCCGCTAAGGCGAGCTCACCAAAACTCAGGCGTCGACCAGAAGCTGAATGCACCACCTCATTGTCAATGCAGCTTAGCTCAGACGCGGGCACCTTAAGGCGCTCTGCGCCAGCTTGTTCTAGCATGGTACGAGCCATCGCGCCCATTTCACGCATCTTATCAAAACCACGGCGAATACTGCGTGAGCCATCGGTATTTTGGCTGCCGTAACGTTCATCCGCCAGCCCTTGTACCACCACCACATTATCCCATTTAGCGCCCAACTCATCGGCCAACACTTGCGGGATCCCGGTTCTGATCCCCTGGCCCATTTCTGAGCGATGACACGTTAAATACACCTGATTATCTTCACCGATAGCGATAAACAGATTAAGCCGAGACTCTGACGTGCCTTGCTGTGCAAGCGCCATCGGGCTCCAACTTACGCCACTGGCTCCTAAGGCTAATCCGCCTCCGGCAACACCAAACAGCTTTAATACGTCGCGGCGGCTAAAATTTTGTACTGCAGTGAATTGACTCATGCTTGTGCCTCCTGCTCAGACTCGCTATGGGCGTCGGCTTGGCTGACTTTTTGACCCGACGCCGTTTGAATCGCCGCCTTAATGCGCGTATAAGTGCCACAGCGACACAGGTTACCTGCCATCGCCTCATCTATTTGGCGCTCTGTCGGCTGCGCCGTCTGAGTTAACAAGGCCGCAGCCGACATCAACTGCCCAGCTTGGCAATAACCACATTGAGGCACATTATGCTCACGCCATGCCTGTTTTAACGGCTCAAACGCCAAGCCTTCAATGGTGGTGACCTGCTTACCTTGCACCTGCTTTAGGCTGGTTAAACAGGCACGTTGAGGTTGACCATCGACATGGATAGTACAGGCGCCGCATAAGCCCGCGCCGCAACCAAATTTAGTGCCGGTAAGACCAACCAGATCGCGAATGGCCCACAGCACGGGCATATTGGGGTCGGCATCCAACGTATAATCTTTGCCGTTTATCTTGAGTCCTAATGGATTCTTGGACATCTTGTATCTCCTTGATAACCCCGACAGCGATTACAGGGTGTTCGACTAGTTAAACAGGTGCTGAGCACCTATATCTTATAAAAATCATACAGTTGTTCTGGGGTATCGATATCAACTTCGGCGCGGGGTAAGCATGCGGCAATCAATTTGCCCTCTTGATAACGACGTTTAAGCAGCGCCTTGGCCCCCCTATCCCCTTTTAATTTAAGCAATTCAGTATAGTCATCACGATGAAATATCGCGGGCACCGCAGGAGCCGAGGCGTAATAGGCGCTAACACGGGAACTGGCTTGCGCGCGAGCGCCATATAGGGTTAAGTAATCAGTAACGTGTAAGGCAAGTTGATCGCCCAGGGTTATCATTAACGACTCGGCGCCCATCGCCTGCGCATACTCAGTCGCAACGCCGATGGAGCTGGCCATCCCTTGTTGCCAGTGGGGGTTAGCCAATACCTTGGCATCGGCTGGTAAACCATCGATCACCGCCTCACGATGCCCACCGACTACCACCACTAACTGTGCGCCCACATGGCTGGCGACCTGGGATAAACGCCCATACACGACCCCAAGAAGCGTCTGTTTGTGGCCCGCTTGTGAACCATCAATTGAGTTGTCAGCCTTAATGGGGGCGGCTAATTTGGCCCCACCAAAACGGCGGCTCCCGCCTGCGGCCAGCAAGGCGATCATCCGTAATGGCGACTGAGTTTGGGATGGCGACTGAGTTGTGTGCGTCATAACATCACCTCTTGCAACGCCCTAAGTTTGGCCTGATGCAACACCCCATGGCACTCAGACAAGATGCTCAGCGCAATCGATGCGGGCAACTCTCCCCCCAAGGCCAAGCCCGCCGGCGCCGAAAAAAACGGTTTAATCGCATCAGGGGAGAGCTCGGCTAACGCCAGCACGCGATCGCGCCTATGCCCAGGGCCAAGCAGAGCAATGTAAGCGATATTCACGCCATTTGCATGCAGCGAGGCCAAGGCCTTAGCATCGAGGGATAAATTGTGGTGCATAACAATCGCCCCATCGAGGCCGTGCCAAAATGACGCATCTAGCGCCTCGATTGGCTGCTTAAGCACGCGGGCACCGACGAAATCATGACTACGCGCATAACTGGTGCGTTCATCGACCACATCAACCCGCCAACCTAGCTCCATGGCAATACGACACACAGGCTGGGCATCCAGACCGCCGCCAAAAATGGCAATACGGTAACGACTGCGCAGCGGGATCACTAAGGTAGTCTGTTCACTCTGGTGAATGCCTGCTCGGTTAAAATCACTCAACTGTAAGCTAAGACCTTGTTTATCAACTTGTGCCTGATTGGCCCATACCGAGGTGGTTATCGCCCCTTGCGGCGCACTCGGATCACACAGGCTGAGCTGGTAATAGCACCGCCCTCCCTGCTTTAACGCCTGACTCAGGGCGGGAAAATTAAGGTAGTGGTTCTGCCGGCACAGGGGAATAAGCATCAAGTGCACCACGCCGCCACATCCCAACTGATAACTGGCGTCAGACTCGTCACTGGCGTCGTAACAGACACTCAGTGCTTGCTGGGTTTGTAATGCTTTTTGGGCGTAACGTTTTAAGTCGGCCTCTAAACAGCCACCACTGATCACCCCAACGCTCTTGCCCAAGGAGTGGATCAACATCATGGCGCCCACTTTGCGATAGGCCGAGCCTTCAACTTGGGTGATCACAGCCAACACCCAGTCATCATCGGGCGCCGATTGCCAGCTGCTCAGGAGATCTTCAATATGATGTGACATCGCCGCATGCCTCCTGCTTGTGACGCATAAATAAAGGATAAGCCCCAACCGATCGCTTAACGCGTCGAAGACGCAATGACAGATACCGCTTGAGTCATCCGCTACCGTTACAGCAGCCATTTGACATCATGTCATCGATAGGTTTTCACTGAACATATCGACCTAGCCTAACAAAGCACAGATAAGGAAACCAATATTATTGCTTGAAAATCAAAGGAACGCCAAAGGCCATTAGTCATGCTGACGGCATAGACTAACGGCAAGGCAAAAGTGTTAGGAGAAAGCTTAGGCTAATAACTGATCGGCAACGAAAGGATTTTGCTCGCGCTCGGCGCCAAAATTAGAGATAGGTCCGTGGCCAGGAATAAAGGTCACATCACGGCCTAATGGCCATAAGTTTTGGGTTATCGACTCGACTAACTGTTGATGGTTTGACTGCGGGAAATCGGTGCGACCAATTGAGCCTTTAAATAGCACATCGCCAACCCACGCCAACTTAGCTTGCTGATGAAAAAACACAATATGCCCAGGGGTATGTCCGGGACAATGCAAGACTTGCAGTGTTTGTTCGCCAACCGAGACGGTATCGCCCGCCGCAAGGTAACGGTGAGGGGCAAAAGGCTGCGCCGGTAAAAAACCAAAATGTTTGCTCTGCTCCGCTAACGAAGTCAACCAAAACTCATCATCTTTATGGGGACCAATAATATCAACGCCAGTGGCTTCACTGAGCGCTTTTGCACCGCCAACATGATCGATATGACCATGGGTTAACAAGATTTTCGCTATCGTTAAACCATGATGAGCCAATTGCTGCTCGATACGAGCGATATCGCCACCGGGATCGACAACCGCAGCTAACTTGGTTTTTTCACACCAAATAATACTGCAGTTTTGCTGAAAAGGTGTGACCGGCACAATTTGATATTTCATCTGCTACTTCCACTATTTCAATTAAGCATAGATTAGGATAACACGTCAGTTTTAACTAATATCGGTTATCAATATATTGATCTAGGATAATCTATGCCACGCTATTGTTTTTATATACAATTCTTGCGGGCTACATCCACTAAAAATCAAAAGGATACACATGAGCAATCGCCAAATACTGTCTGGGATCCAATCCATTAAACACACCTTTATGCTGCCACTGGATCACCAACAGCCCAATGGGCCACACATCAGTGTGTTTGCTCGCGAACTCGTCTCGCCCAGCCACAGCGATAAAACGCTGCCTTACCTAGTGTTTTTTCAAGGTGGCCCAGGATTTGGCGCCGTAAGGCCTGTCGCAAACAGCGGCTGGATAAAAAGAGCCTTGCAAGAATATCGGGTATTACTCCTCGACCAACGCGGTACCGGGCTGTCATCACCCGTTAACGCAGTATCGCTGGGCCATTTAGACGCCGCCGCTCAAGCCGAGTACCTTAGCCATTTTCGCGCCGATAGTATCATTGCCGATGCAGAAGCGATACGTCAGCAGCTTTGTCCGGGCAAGAAATGGAGTATTCTAGGGCAAAGTTTTGGCGGCTTTTGTGTACTTAAATACCTCAACGATGCCCCACATGGCCTCGAAGAAGCCTACATCACTGGCGGTATTCCCTCGCTCACTCGCCGCTCTGATGAGGTCTATCAAGCTACCTATCAAAGAGTACAGCGCAAAAATAACGACTTTTTCACGCGCTTTCCCGACGCGCAGCAATTAGTACAAAACCTCGCACAATATATCAGCACCCATGAGGTGCGTATCGCCACTGGCGAGCGACTTACGGTAGAAATGTTGCAACTGTTGGGGATCAATATTGGCATGGAGCAAGGCCCCGAAGCGGTATATTACCTGTTAGAGCAAGCCTTGATGGAGACCGACCAAGGCCTGCAGATGAATCCGCTATTTTTAGCGCATTTTTGCCAGTTACTCGATTTTAATACCAACCCGATTTTTGCCTTGCTGCACGAGAGTATTTACTGCCAGCAGCACGCATCAAACTGGGCGGCGCAGCGCGTACGAGGCCAATTTGAACAGTTTAACTACCGTGCCGATAGTCCATTTTTATTTACTGGTGAAATGGTATACCCTTGGTTTTTTGAGCAATTTACTAACCTTAAACCACTCAAACATGCTGCGCACCTGCTAGCCGAAAAAGCCGATTGGCCCATGCTGTACGATGTTAATATTTTGGCAAACAATCAGGTGCCGGTCGCGGCAGCCATTTATAGCGAAGATATGTTTGTCGAGATGACCTACAGTTTAGAAACCGCAGCCCAAGTGGGTAACCTAACCTATTGGCTCACCTCAGAATATGAACACAATGGTATTCGTATGGATGGTGAGCGCATCCTAGATAAACTTATTGCCCTTAATCGGCGTCAGCAGTTGCGTTAACGCGCATCACGGCCAGTGACATCCGTTTACTGGCCGTCCTTGAGCGCTATATTTAAGCTTCGTTAATCCGATTAATAATCCGCTTCTCTGAGATGGGATAGGCAGTGCCCAACACCTGAGCAAAACAGGACACTCGGTACTCTTCTATCATCCAGCGGGCATCTTGCAGCGCCTGAGGAATAGCCGCAGTTCGCGGTACCTTAGCCAGTTGTTGCTCGAGTAATTGCTGCACATTATTAATGCTTTGCAGGTGCAAGCGATCGCGATTGGGATCGACCGGTAACTTGTCGAGACGAGTATCTATCGCTTTGATATAACGAACTAAATCGGTTAATCGTTGCCAGCCACATTGCTCAACAAACCCTTTGTAAACCAACTTGTCGAGCTGCGCTTGAATATCACTCATGGCAAAGGCGATATCGAAGCTAATTTTACCCTTAAGGCGTTTTTTTACCTTTTGATACAAGGTTAAAATCTCTTCCACCTGCAAGGCTATCTTGGCCGCTGTGGGGTTAAGCTCTTGGCGTACCCACTCTTTTGCCTGTTCAAATTGCTCGGCGCTACGAATATCCAGCCCTTTTTCGTCCAGTAACTGCTGCACTGCCGCCGATAAAATATCATCGATCAGCTCATTAACCTGACCAAAGGGATTAAAATACATCGCCAACTTGGCTTTATTGGGCAAGGTTTGTTGCAGATGCTTCACAGGCGACGGCATGTTAAGCAGCAACAAGCGCTGCAGGCCACTGCGATGGGCGCGCTGGGCCTCATTTTCATCATCAAATAAGGCAATAGAGACACTGGTTTTATCATCCACCAGCGCTGGAAACGCCTTGACTTCAAAATTTCCTTTGCGTTGCTGATACTGCTTGGGCAGGTCGCCAAAGCTCCACTCGGTCAACGCTTGCTGCTCAATACCTGTGTCGGCCACATTGCGAATCGCCTGACTGACTTGGCCTTGCAGCTGGGTCTTGAGCTCCTCTAGGTTGCGGCCTTGGGCGATGAGCTTACCGCGGTCATCTTCGACCTTAAAATTAATCAACAAATGCGCAGGTAACTGCGACAGATCAAAATCATCGATTGAGACCCGCACCCCGCTCATGCGCAGTAACTGTTTGCACATGGCCTCGAGCAGGCTCACCTCGGTCGATGTCATCGCCTGTAAGCAGGCTCTGGCATAATCGGGAGCGGGCACAAAGTTACGCCTTAAGGTTTTAGGCAAAGACTTTATCAGCGCGATGCACTTCTCTTCTCGTAAGCCCGGCACCAGCCAGTCAAAACCGTTACTGTCTATTTGATTTAATAACGCCACCGGAATGTGCACCGAGACACCATCATCAACATCGGCAGGTTCAAAGTGGTAACTTAGGCAGAGTGTTAAATTGCCTTGATGCCAATGATCGGGAAAATCCAGCGCCGAGATATGGTCATCACTGCGTTTCATCAGCTGTGAGCGTTCAAAGTCTAAGAGATCGGGATTGACCTTTTTCTCCTGCTTCCACCAACTGAGTAATTTGGGCGCGTTATAAATATCAGCGGGAATGCGGCTCTGGTAAAAATCCACCAGTGCCTGTTCATCGACCAAAATATCGCGCCGACGCGACTTGTGCTCTAACGACTCAATGTCTTCCAGCAGCTGACGATTTTTGACGAAAAACGCTTCATTAGTACGCAGTTCTCCGTCAGCTAAGGCGCTGCGAATAAAAATTTCACGCGCCTCAACGGGATCTATCGGCCCATATTGCACCCGGCGACGATTGACTATGGTCAGGCCATATAGCTGCTGATTTTCCAAGGCCACGACACTGCCCTGCTTGGCCTCAAAATGGGGCTCAACATAGCTTTTCTTAATTAAATGGCCAGCTAAGGGTTCAATCCATTCAGGCTCAATTTTGGCGCAGCAGCGAGCAAAGAGGCGCGAGGTTTCGGTCATCTCGGCGGCCATAATCCACTTAGGGCCTTTCTTGGCTAAAGGAGAGCCTGGAAACACAAAAAACTTACGGTTACGGGCGCCGACATATTCGTTGTCTTTATCTTTAAAGCCGATATGGCTCAGTAAACCGGTTAACAGTGCTTGATGCAGGGGTTGATACTCGGCCGGCTCGCTGTTGAGTTTCCATTTAAGATCATGCACCGCTTGACGCAGCTGAACATACAAGTCTTGCCACTCTCGTACTCGCAGATAAGCTAAAAACTCCTGCTTACACAGTTTACGGAACTGGCTGGCTGATAAGGTTTTTTGCTCGGTTTTGACATGGTTCCACAAGTTAACCCAGCCGACAAAATCAGAATGTTTGTCATTAAAGCGACGATGGGCTTCGTCCGCCGCCTGCTTTTTGTCCATCGGGCGCTCACGGGGATCTTGTATCGACAAGCCTGCGGCGATGACCAGCACCTCATGCAAACAGCCATATTCGTTGGCTTGCACTACCATGCGCGCTAAACGGGGATCCACCGGAATCGATGCCAATTGGCGCCCAAGTGGCGTCAGTTGCAGCTGACCTTGGTGTTTTTTAACCGACTGCAGTTCTTCGAGCAGCAAGAAACCATCGCGGATATAACGGGGATCAGGCGGCTGAATAAATGGAAAACCTTCGATATCCCCAAGGCCAATGGCCAACATCTGCAGAATAACCGACGCCAAGTTGGTGCGTAAAATTTCCGGATCGGTAAATTCGGGCCGATTAATAAAATCGGTTTCATCATATAAACGGATACAGATACCAGGCGCCACACGACCACAGCGGCCAAGACGTTGGTTGGCGCTGGCCTGCGAGATGGGCTCAATGGGCAGGCGCTGCACCTTAGTGCGGTAACTGTAGCGACTGATTCTGGCGGTGCCGGGATCGATCACGTATTTAATGCCGGGCACGGTTAACGACGTTTCGGCCACGTTGGTTGCTAATACGATACGCCGGCCAACGTGACTCTTAAACACCTTAGACTGCTCGCCATAAGAGAGACGTGCGTATAAGGGCAAGATCTCAGTATCGCGATACTGGCGTTTATTGAGCTGATCGGCCACATCACGAATTTCACGCTCGCCGTTCATAAAGATCAAAATATCACCGGGGCCTTCGGCCATCAGCTCTTCTGCTGCGGCAAATATCCCCTCGGTTAAATCTAAGTCTTCGTCTTGATCGCGCACTAAAGGACGATAACGCGTCTCAACCGGATAGGTTCGCCCAGAGACTTCAATCACAGGCGCATTATCAAAATGCTGGGAAAAACGCTCTACATCTATGGTGGCTGAGGTGATGATCACTTTGAGATCGGGGCGCTTTTTCAGCACATTTTTTAAATAACCTAAAATGAAATCAATATTCAGGCTGCGCTCGTGCGCCTCATCGATAATGATGGTGTCGTATTGGTCGAGCCATTTATCGGACGTCAGCTCTGCTAATAAAATACCATCGGTCATCAATTTAATGTACGAGCTGGGTTTTATCGCATCGGCAAAGCGCACCTTAAAGCCCACCACTTCACCTAATGGACTGTTGAGCTCTTCAGCGACTCGGCTTGCCACACTGCGCGCTGCCAGACGACGCGGCTGCGTATGGCCGATAAGTCCACGACAACCCAGACCCAGTTCTAAACAGATTTTAGGCAGTTGCGTCGTTTTACCTGAGCCAGTTTCACCGGCGACAATCACCACCTGATGACCCGCGATTGCCCGCGCTATTTCGTCACGTTTTTGCGAAATTGGCAGCGCCTCGGGATAGTCTATTTGCGGGCGACCGCTGCGACGTAGCTCAACCTTTTCCCAAGCGGCAACTGCCAGCGCTTCAAGTTTGACCAATTCATCCCGCTTCTTATCGGAATCGGCTTGCTTATTTAAGCGAAAGAGACGACGCCTAATTTTAGAGGCATCCGCTTGATAACATTGCTTTAAGAAGGCATTAGACAGGGGGTGAAGTGGCGAATTCAAATGCAAAACCCATAAAAGAAAAACACAAGGCTGCGATCCTACCAATTAACGCACGCTATTGGTATGGCAAATGGTGCATTTCTGCAGGAGATAAGGCTCACCCTCGCGTCACTTTAATTCACGCACCTTTAAAGTAACGCGACGGTGAGAGTAGGCAGACAGTCTAGTTCAATAGCCCCTAAGCGGGCTTGAGGTAGCAGGCTTGCATCGACAGGTTTATCGCTTTGAGCACCGCATTACGATCGACAATGCCGACCACCTTGCCCTGCTCTACCACTGGGTAGATTTTGGGTTTAGCCTGTAACATCTGTTCCGCGAGGGTGATGATTGGCGTGTCTTGGGTGACACTTAATACGTCACTGCGCATGCAATCGCTAACATTAGCCGTTAAATCACAGTGATACGAGCTTTTTAACATTACCGCCAAACAATCTTGTTGCGACAGAAACCCCACTAAATTGCCCCCATGATCGACTACAGCTGCCCCGAGTTTTTTTTGTGTCAGCAGCTTTTCTACCGCCGCGGCCAGTGTCATATCCGGATGTAATAACACGGGTTGACGGTCCATATAATCAACGACTTTCATCGATTCCATAGTCTAACTCCTATGATAATGTGCACTTAAAACCCACTCTATTCATTATCAGGTGGATATTGATAGCTAACTAAGCACTAGTCAATTTAACCCATTACTCATTGTCTTAACTTGAGCCTTGTCTTATCGACTTATCCTAGTAAGCCTAGTTAATGCGTCAATAAACAGACCGCTGATCGCTGTAATTGCTCATAGTAAGTGTATATAAGCTTAGCAATATCAACCGACATTTTGCGTAACTTTTTTATTTAATAGTGGCTTACTTTCTGCATTTTTTAGGAAAACGCTTCTCTGGAACACCGTCTGTGTGCACAGCTTCAAGCCATCATGGCATACGACCAACGACTGACTTTTCGGCCTAGCAAGGTGATTTATTATTCTGCGTCAGCTCACACAAGCATTAAAAATTGGGACAATTTGACCCAATTAATAAATTAAACATGATCTGCCTCATACGAATTAACGGAAAAACATCGACTCGATCACGATTCCTCAAAAGCTTGATACATATCAACAAATATCCCTAAATTGCGGCCTAAACTTAGTTGTCGAATCGATACATCACATTTCAGCATCAGAATGACAACAAAGGGTCAACCATGGACACACATGCCGCCTTATACCAACAGGGTCAAGCGCGTCTCGATATGTTGCGCAGCTTATCACCCCGTCATGCCCATTCTTTGCAAAGCAAAATGGAAGAGCATGGCATTTCACGCCGAGATTTCATGAAGTGGAGCGCTGCAGTAACTGCAATGCTGGCTTTACCACTTCCATTTAGCACCTTAGTGGCCGAAGCCGCCGAACTGGCCGATAGAGTGCCACTGATTTGGTTGCATATGGCCGAGTGTACTGGCTGCTCCGAATCACTGGTACGCGCCGATACCCCTAATCTTGATTCACTCATCTTTGACCATGTGTCATTGGAATACCACGAAACCTTAATGGCCGCAGCAGGCTGGCAAGCCGAAGAGAACCTCGAGCATGCCCTAGAAGCTTATAAAGGCAACTACCTGCTGGCGGTTGAGGGGGCGATTCCCACGGCCAATAATGGCGCCTACCTCACCGTAGGCTGTAAAGGCCATACTGGGCTTCAAATAGTTAAACATGCCGCCGAAGGCGCCGCTGCCATTATTTCGGTCGGCACCTGTGCAGCCTTTGGTGGCGTCCAGGCCGCAGCGCCTAACCCAACGGGCGCTAAAGGGGTTGACCAAGTGGTCAATAAGACGGTGGTTAACTTAGGTGGTTGCCCACCCAGTGAGAAAAACATTGTCGGAACGCTGATGTATTTCATCATGTTTGGCCAATTACCCGCCTTAGACATGTTTAACCGACCTAAGTGGGCTTATGGTGCTCGGGTCCACGATAACTGTGAACGTCGTGGTCGTTTCGATGCTGGTGAATTTGTCGAAGAGTTTGGTGACAGCGGGGCCAAAGAAGGTTTCTGTTTATACAAGGTGGGATGTAAAGGTCCCTACACCTACAACAACTGCCCTACCGAGCGATTTAATCATCACACCAGTTGGCCAGTGTTGGCCGGCCATGGCTGTATGGGCTGCTCTGAGCCCAACTTCTGGGATGATATGGCTGATTTTGAGAAGCCTCTAGGCAGACAGTTACTTCACGGACTCGATGCCACCGCCGACACTGTCGGAGCCGTTATTTTAGGGGCGACAGCCATTGGTATCGGCGCCCATGCAGTTGCCAGCGTATTTGCCAATTCGAAAGAGGACTAGTTAAATGAGCAAACGTGTAGTTATCGACCCCATCACTCGCATCGAAGGCCATTTACGCGTCGAAGTTGAAGTTGATGAAAATAATGTTGTTCAAAAGGCCTGGTCCTCATCCACCTTGTGGCGCGGTATTGAGGTGATCCTCAAGGGACGTACCCCCATGGATGTCGGCCTCATCGTACAGCGCATCTGTGGTGTGTGTACCTATTCCCATTACCGCTGCGGCACAGAAGCGGTTGAAAATGCGCTTGGATTAACCATTCCACTGAATGCCAAATACCTGCGTTCTTTAATGCTGACATCCCTGTATATGCATGATCATATTGTCCATTTCTATCACTTACATGGGCTAGACTGGGTCGATGTGGTCTCGGCATTAAGCGCCGATCCTGCCGCGGCTGCCCAAGTAGCTCTCAAATATACCGATAAACCAATTGCGGCCGGTGAAGGTGAACTTAGGGCAGTACAAGAACGGGTTAAAGGCTTTGTCGAAACCGGTAAGCTTGGCCCCTTTGCCAATGCTTATTGGGGCAATCGCACCTATAAGTTTACCCCAGAGCAAAACCTGATCGCCCTATCGCACTACCTTAAGGCACTTGAAGTGCAGCGGGTTGCGGCAGAGATGATGGCGATTTTCGGTGGTAAGCAGCCCCATCCACAATCCTTAGTGGTCGGCGGCGTGACGTCGGTACGTGATATGTTAAGCCCTGCTCGCCTGCAAGAGTGGAAGCAAAAACATGCTACGGTGACGGACTTTATTCGCCGAGCCTATCAAGCCGATATCGTGATGGCAGCCGAAGCCTTTGGTAACGAGCCAAGCGTATTAGGTGGCGTCAATGTGAAAAACTTCATGGCGACCAATGACTTTATCTTGGCCAATGGCGAATACCTGTTTGACCAAGGGGTGATCATGAATGGCGATTTAGCCAATGTCAGCGACCTCAACCCCGACTTGATTAAAGAAGATGTCAGCCATGCATGGTATGACGCTGATGGCCCACAGCACCCCTATGATGGCACCACCATCCCTAACTACACCGGCTTTGTTGAACGCGACACGGTATACGGCAAACTGCCCACCCTCGACGGTGACGGTAAATACTCTTGGGTCAAATCACCACGTTATCAAGGTGAACCCGTTGAAGTTGGCCCATTAGCTTGTCTATTAGTCAGTTACGCACGTGGTAACGAAGTGGTCGTCAAAGCGGTCAATGGGTTACTCGAAGCAACCGGCCTGCCCGTGGAAGCCTTGTTTACCACCCTTGGTCGCACCGCGGCGCGCATGTTGCAAACCTTGATTGTGGCCGAAGAGGGCTTAAAAACCTTTGATGCGCTGATCCAAAATATTCAAGTGGATGAAAGCACCTATGTGAAGCCCGAAATGGACCCTGACCGTGAATATGTCGGTCACGCCATGATCGAGGCCCCGCGGGGGGCTCTCAGCCACTGGATCCGCATTAAAAATGGCTTAGTGGAAAATTACCAAGCCGTAGTGCCCACTACGTGGAATGCCGGCCCTGTCGATAATGAAGGCAAGGTGGGCCCCTATGAGGCGGCGCTCATCGGATTGCAACTGGAAGATCCCACTAAGCCGCTGGAAGTGATCCGTATTATTCACTCGTTTGACCCTTGTATGGCGTGTTCTGTCCATGTAATGGATTACAAAGGCCAAGATTTGGGTGAATTCCGACTCGATGCCAACGGTAACACCTAAGGAGCAACTCATGGATACACCTACTGTACCCTATGAGAGAGCCTTTATATTTAGCGCCGCGATCAGAATTTTTCACTGGTTGCGAGCGCTAGCCATACTGGTTCTTGTCATTACGGGGTTCTACATCGCCTGGCCATTCTTGGTTGCGCCTAGCAACTCAGATGTACTAGTGCAAGGCTGGATACGTTTTGCTCACATCGTGTTTGGCTTTGTACTGTGTGCCATCACTGTGGTGCGAGCTTATCTGTTCTTCTTTGCTAAGAGTGATATCGAGCGGCGCTCCTTTAAAGATGTCACCAGTATCAAGAGTTGGATTGTACAGCTCAAATCCTATCTGTGGATGGGACATCTTGATAAAAAAGGCGTTTATGGCCCATTGCAATTTGTGACCTACTTAGTGATTTCACTCATTGCGGCGTTAATCTGCATCACAGGACTGGTCCTCTATGCTAATGTCTATCATCTGGGGCTCGGTGGCCTCATGTGGGAGCCTGCCGCATGGATAACCGCGCAGATGGGTGGCTTAGCACAAGTGCGTATTTGGCATCACTACTTTACGTGGGTGTTTGTCATCTTTGTGGTGATCCACGTCTATATGGCGGTGTGGACCAGTATTCGATTTAAACATAACTCGGTTGACTCTATCGTGTCTGGATACGATTATCACCCAAAAAAGCATTAACAAGGATGTCATGAAAATACTGCTACTTGGTATTGGTAATGTGTTGTACGCCGATGAAGGTATCGGCGTACACTTCGTTAATTACCTACAAGAAAACTATCAATTTACCCATCCAACCCATCAACTCGATATCATGGATGGGGGAACCTTGGCTCAAGGCCTTATCCCCATTATCTGCCAATATGATTATCTGATTGTCGTCGACACAGTCAATGCTAATGGCGTCGGTCCTGGCGAAGTTTACTTTTTCGATTTTGACAAAGCCCCAAGTGAAATAGACTGGCAAGGCAGTGCCCACGAAGTGGAGATGCTGCAAACCTTGACCATGATGGAGATGGTTGGCGATCGTCCAAAAACCTTTGTGCTCGGTTGCACCCCTACCCTTATCGAGCCGATGACCCTCGGCCTTACCGCTAGCGTCGCCGCCGCGGTGCCTTTAATGGAAGCGACCACGCTGAACCATTTACGCTCACTGGGGTTTAGCGTGACTCGTATCAACAACATTGCTATCGATAAGCTCATTCCCGACTCTTACAAGCGCGGTGTCATCATAAATGAAAATAATCAGATTTGAATTTACCTGCTCACGTCCGGTGCCGCTGTACGCGCACTTATGTAACCAATACCTAAATTACGCTGAGCTCACAATCAGCGTAGGTTACCAAAAAGGCTGTTACTTTATCGAAGCCGAAGGTGAGCAACCGCAACTGGAAACGTTAGCCGATGCCATCGCACACGACTTTTTAATCTCGGTATGGCTGACCGATTCACGCATCGCCTTAATCGATTGTCCAAGCGGCAGAACCAGTCCACTGCAAGGTGGGGCCATTACCCAGGAGTTTTGCCAGCAATGTGCACCGCTATTTGGCGATAATCAATCCCCCCAATTTGGCGATTTGGGCTTGGTGTGCGAGTGTTGCCACGGCGAGCGAAGCATTAACCCCAATTACCAAGGACTCACCGGCGCCGATATTGCGGCGCTGAGCACAGAGCTACTCACCCATGGCACGCTGACCTTAACTGGCGATCTCCCCGTCACCTTGAGCCTCAAGCCACTGAGTCCAACGGGTCGTCCCACATTATTGGTGTGCAACCCCAATACCCTTAATGCCCAGTTCCACTTAACCGATCGCCAAGTGCTTGCCCTGTCAAGCATCGAAAAGCCGCTGATCACGACCAGAGCCATAGATAGCCACCCAAAACTCGACGCCCCGCTGTATGACCTCTGCTTTG
Source organism: Shewanella sp. 492 (assembly GCF_059338445.1). Lineage (NCBI taxonomy): Bacteria > Pseudomonadati > Pseudomonadota > Gammaproteobacteria > Alteromonadales > Shewanellaceae > Shewanella > Shewanella sp. 492. The sequence continues at coordinate 1,731,494 of NZ_CM181702.1, read as the reverse complement.
CCTATAACCGCTTATTGGTAATTTTAACTGAGCATCTGCGCCGGCAAGGCATTGACTGGCTCTATATTGACGATCCTCGCCACAGTGAGCCACTGGCCTTTATCGACGGTGCCTGGGTCGAAATTGATCACTGCGCACAATCGCCTGTCAAACTTAGGCGCACCACGCCAGCACTGCATGATGATGTGTTACTGCACAACGGCGAGCAGACTTACTATGCCTGCCATGATAAACAGCAATATCGGGTCGAGCGCGTGACTGGCGAACCGACGCCACGACAGCAAGCGGCTTTACTCAGCTTAACGCCCCAAGAGTATGGGCTATCGGCCTTACACAGCGTAAATCTAGAGCATGGCGTGGATAAACACAGCGCCATCATCTATTTTAGCCAGCAGCACGGCGGCCAAATTCAAACACTCGACGCTAAACACCAGAGTGAACTGTTTTTCGCCTTGCCCAGCCTGCCAGACAGTGGCTATGAAATCTATCATCAGTTAGAACAGAGTCCGCAGCGCAAGGTGCTGGAGAAATTTAAACAGCAATACCCAGATGATTATCTCAGGTTGCTCGATCTTAAACTGCCCGCACCACATAATAACCTCACGACCTTGTGGGCCATTGGTGCGATTTTATTGGGTCTACCAAGTCGCTCGATGCAGGTCAATGACCTCAGTGATGCGCTGACGGCCGCGGCTCAAGCCCACCGCGGCGCTAACTCACCACGTATCGACTACCCGCTTACACGTGGAGAAGCACACCGCAGCTTAAACTGGTGCAAGACACTAGGCACCCTAATGAGTTTTCGCCTCGCCGATGACAGAGACAACCGCAAGCTGGCCTTTGGCATGCACGACTCGTTAGCCGATTACCTCGCCAACTGGATAGAGCATTTAGACCAAAATATTGGCGTCCGCTCAGTGGCATTGGCGGGAAGCGAATGGGGAAATCCCCTATTGTGCCAACGTGTGGTGCTGCGCGTCGGTAAAAACTTTCCGATAAAATGCAATCAGCAATTGGCTATCGACGGTAATAATCATGCTATCGGTGCTTTATTGTTGAAAAAACGGCGAAAATAGCGTGACTATCACCCCATCTCAACGGCCTTCGGCTCACGTAGCGGCTGAGCCGCAAGCCGCGCCACAGGCATCACTGCATCGGGTTAAACTGCTGGTCACGGGCATTGTCCAAGGGGTGGGATTTCGCCCCTTTGTCTACCGCCTCGCCCATGAATTAGGCTTGAGCGGCTTAACCTTTAACCATAGCCTGGGCGTGACCATTGAGCTGCAAGGGGCAAGCGCGCAGCTAACGCAATTTATAGCGACATTAACTCAAACGCCGCCTCCGCTCGCCCGTATCGACAGTGTGACTCAAGAGACCATGGCGCCACTCTCTAATAGTCAAAGTTTTGAGATCATTCAGAGTCAAGCTAGCGAGGGGGCGCAGGTCGCGGTATCAGCCGACAAAAGCTGCTGTGAAGATTGCCTCAATGAGATAAAAGATCCTCATAATCGTCACTTTCGCTACCCCTTTACCAATTGCACCAACTGCGGGCCGCGTTACACCTTAATCAATGCTTTACCTTATGATCGCCCCAATACTTCGATGGCGAAATTTAGCCTGTGTGAGCAATGCGCCGAGGCTTATGGCGATCCGCTAAACCGACGTTACCACGCTCAGCCTGTCAGTTGCCCTAACTGCGGGCCGCAGCTGACATTAACCACACCCAATGGCCAAGCGATAGCCCACAGTGATGCCGCGCTAGATCGCTGCGTTGCCTTGTTGCAACAAGGAGATATTGTCGCGATCAAAGGCTTGGGCGGGTTTCATCTAGTATGCGATGCCAGCAATCATCAGGCCGTGATGCGCCTGCGCGACCGTAAACAGCGTCCAGCCAAGCCCTTTGCCGTAATGTGCAGTGACCTTAACATGGCCAAAACCCTGGCCAAGGCAAGTGAGGCTGAGTGGCAACTGCTGTGCAGCGCCGAGCGGCCTATCACCTTACTCGAACGCATCGATAACCCCAGTTTGCTCAGCCCGGGTGTCGCTCCCGATATTGACCGGTTAGGGCTGTTTTTACCCTACACCCCCTTACATCACCTGTTATTGGCGCAGTTGCAACGGCCCCTAGTGGCCACCAGCGCCAACCGCAGCGGTGAGCCTATCATTACCCAAAGCGTTGGTATTCAAAACCAACTGGCTGGCGTGGTCGATGCGATATTGGATCATGATCGCGCTATTTTAAATGGCTGTGATGACAGCGTAGTGCAGATGATAGATGACGAGCTGCAAGTGATCCGCCTAGCACGGGGCTACGCGCCATTGACCCTCCACTGGCAGCACAGCGTTAAAGACCATACCTTAGCCGTCGGCGCGCAGCAAAAAAATAGCCTCGCCTTCGGTTTTGGCCATAATCTGGTGTTAAGCCCACATATCGGCGATCTCTTTAGCCTAGAGGCTGAACACTATTTTACCGATACCTTAGCCACGTTTAGCCGCCTATATCAGTTTACGCCCCGCTATGTGGTGAGCGACCGCCACCCTGACTACGCGCCGACACGCTGGGCACGTGACTATGCAGCAGAGCAAGCTTGTCACCATAGCCAAGTGCAGCACCATTACGCCCATATACTCAGCGTCATGGCGGCGCAGCAATACACAGGTAAGGTGCTGGGTTTTAGCTTTGATGGCACAGGCCTTGGGGATGATAAGCAGTTATGGGGTGGCGAAGTGATGCTGGCCGACGTGAAGGGTTATCGGCGCATCGTGCACCTACAGCCCATGGCGTTAATTGGTCATGAGCAAGCGATTACCGATCCGCGGCGGGTCATGCTCGCCCTGCTGTTTAAGCAGCATTCGCCCGAGGCGATCGCCGCGCTCAATTTGCCCGTAATACAAGGGATGTCACCACTGCTGATACAAAACTTATATCAGTTATGGCGCAAGGACATCGCCATCCATCAGACCAGCTCGATTGGTCGGCTATTCGATGCCCTCGCCTGTTTACTGGGCTTAATGACCCGCACCCAATTTGAGGGGCAAGCGGGCATGTTACTGGAGGGGGCAGCCAATCGCGTTGCCAATGAGCCAGCGTCGCTGCGCTTTACCTTACCCTTGGTGGACGGTGTGTGGCAAACCGATAACCTATGGCAACAGATCCTCGATGCCATGTCACTGCGCGATAATTCCCCCCAGTGGCAAGGACTGATTGCCCGCGCTTTTATGGATTGTCTAGCAGACGCCATCGACAGCTTGACCAGTGAACACGCCCACTTACCTGTGGTACTCACAGGCGGCGTATTTCAAAACCGTTACTTACTCAAACACACTCGGCGGCGGATCAAACAACGTAACCAGCAAGTGCTCAGCCCCAAGCAGGTGCCCGTCAACGATGGTGGCATCGCAATGGGCCAACTCTGGTATGAGATCCACCGCCAAAAATAGGCTGCAAGCTGTGCAGCAAGATTGATAAAAATACTGACATTTTGTTAATAAAGTGACCCGTATCAATGAAGTTAATGCTGTCACCATGCAAAATGTTTATTAGCATTAGATTAAATGGAGTTCATCATGTGTAAAGATTGCGGCTGCTCTATCACTCGACACGAACCGACCCTGGACAGTGGCGCAGAACATGCGGACCACCACGGTCATCACCACGCGCATGAGCATCATCACGGCCACAGCCATGACCATCAAGAGTTGCACAGTAACCCGCAACTCAATGACAGCAAAACCCTCTCCGTCATTCACAAAATTCTCGATAAGAACGATCATGAAGCGGTCCACAATCGGCAACATTTTGAGGCCCATCAAATAACCGCATTCAATTTGATGAGCAGCCCAGGTAGTGGCAAAACCACCTTGCTGGAACACTTAAAAGAGTATACCTCGCTCAACTATGGCGTGATTGAAGGTGATTTAGAAACCTCGCGCGATGCTGACCGCTTAATTGCCAAAGGGATCCCCGCTTACCAAATTCAAACCGGCTCAGCCTGCCACCTTGATGCCTTTATGGTGCACGGTGCCTTGCATCATGTGGATCTTAATCCGCTGGATATATGCTTTGTCGAAAACGTCGGTAACTTAGTCTGTCCCGCCTCTTATGATGTGGGCACCCACTTCAATATCGTGTTGGTATCGGTACCGGAAGGCGATGATAAAGTAGAAAAATATCCGGTGATGTTCCGTAAGGCCGATCTGGTTTTAATCACTAAAGCGGATCTGCTGCCCCATTTTGATTTTGATGTTGAGGAAGCCAAGGCCCAAGTGAAAAAACTCAATCCAAAGGCTGAGGTGCTCATCACCTCTGTTAAAGACAGTGACAGCATGTTTGCCTTTGCACAATGGCTCAATGACCATAGGAGAGCCTAAACATGTGCTTATCAATCCCCTCAAAAGTGGTTGCGATTCACCCAGATGAGCAAGCGGTAACGGTTGAAACCATGGGGGTTAAACGCAAAGTATCTAGCCACTTAATGAGTGAGCCGTTAGCCATGGATGATTATGTGCTGATCCATATCGGTTTTGTCATGAATAAAATCGATAAGGTTGATGCCGAGCAGAGCTTGGCACTCTATCGAGAGATAGTCGACAAGATGGAGCAGGAGCACTGAGCATGATTGACCTAAGTCAGCTTTACCAAGGATTTAGAGATCCCACCACCATACATAATTTGGCCCAAGAGATCCAAACCTTAGCGAGCCAATATCCGAGTAAAATCAATATTATGGAGGTATGCGGTGGCCATACCCATACCATAATGAAATACGGCCTCAATCAACTATTGCCCGCCAATATTGAATTTGTCCATGGGCCCGGATGCCCTGTGTGCATTATGCCTAAAGAGCGTATCGACCACGCCGCCATTTTAGCCTCCCAGCCCGAGGTAATTTTAGTGACGCTAGGCGACATGATTCGGGTACCTGGTTCTAAAGGTAGCTTGGCGCAATTTAGGGCTCAAGGCTGTGATATCCGCCCGATTTATGATCCTCTCGATACCCTCACCATCGCCAAAGATAACCCTGAAAAAACAGTGATTTTTTTTGCTATCGGCTTTGAAACATCCACTCCGATGACCGCGGTGCTGATAGAACAAGCTGAGCAGCAAGGGGTTAATAACCTACTATTTCATATCAATCATGTATTAGTGCCACCCGCCATCGATGCCGTAATGGCCGATCCCAAAGCCACAGTGAACGCTTTTATTGGCCCATCCCATGTGAGCGTAATAAGTGGCGCTAAATTGTATCGCCCTGCGGTTGAGCGCTACCACACCCCAGTGGTGGTCGCTGGCTTTGAACCTGTGGATGTCATGGAGTCGATTTTACGTATCGTCAAACAAAAAGTGGCCGGTACAGCCGAGTTGGATGTGCAATACAGCCGCGCGGTCAGCGAGGATGGCAACTTGCATGCCCAGCAAAAGGTCAATCAATACCTCATGATACGCCCCCAATTTCGTTGGCGTGGTCTTGGGCCTGTGGCCAACTCGGCATTGATGCTACGACCCGAATACGCCCACCGCGACGCCGAACGTATTTTTAGTGACAGGCTTAACGTCGCCGATATTGACGATCATAAAGCGTGTCAATGTGGTGATATTTTACGGGGGATCGCCAAACCCAAAGATTGCAAGGTGTTTGGCCGTGGCTGTACGCCCGAGTCCCCTTTAGGCAGTTGCATGGTGAGCTCCGAGGGGGCTTGCAACGCGTATTATCGCTATAACGGAGTCTAACCCATGTCTGTAGAGATTAAGCTGCCCACCGAAAAAGCCGTTCAACTTAGCCATGGTGGTGGCGGCAAAGAGATGAATAACCTCATTAAGTCTATCTTCTTTAAGGCCTTTGCTAACCCAATTTTGGCCAGTGAAGAAGACGCTGCCCTGCTCAATTTAGACGGGCCTACCGCCTTTACGACCGACTCTTTTACCGTGAGCCCGCTGTTTTTTGCTGGCGGCGATATTGGCAAATTGGCCGTGGCGGGCACGGTCAACGATCTGGCGATGATGGGCGCAGAGCCACAATATCTCAGTTGTAGCTTTATTATTGAAGAGGGATTTGCCATCGCCTCGCTCAAACAGATTGTTGCGAGTATGGCAAGTGAGCTGCATAAAAGCGGCACTCGCGTTGTGTGCGGCGACACTAAAGTGGTGCCCAAAGGCTGCGCCGATGGTTTATTTATTAACACCTCTGGGGTTGGGCGGATCCTCAAACCCCATATTTCGGTCAATAATTTGCAGCCAGGGGATGCCATCATTGTCTCTGGTGACATTGGCCGGCACGGCGCCGCCATATTGATGGCCCGCGAAGGGCTTAACCTAGAGTCAGATTTACGCAGTGATTGCGCTAACTTATGGCCTGTAGTTGAACAACTGATCGCCGCAAATATTACCATCCATGCCATGCGCGACGCCACCCGTGGCGGCCTGGCAGCCGTGCTCAATGAATGGGCGCAGGCATCAGAGGTAGGCATTAGTGTGGCCGAGTCACAGATCCCCGTCAGTGATGAGGTTAAAGGTCTGTGTGAACTCTATGGCTTTGAACCCCATGATTTAGCCAACGAAGGCACCTTTATTTTGGCCGTGCCACAAGCCATCGCATCTGGGGTGGTTGAAATTATCAATCGCTATGGTGATAGCCAAACCGCTGCCATTATTGGTCAAGTGGAGGATAATCATCATGGTAAGGTGATCTTAACCACGCCGTGGGGCAGTAGTCGTTATCTCGACCTCCCCCAAGGCGAATTATTACCTAGGATCTGCTAATGCACGAGTATTCCATCGTCGGCGCTCTGCTGGAGCAATGCGAGCAATATGCCAGTGACAATAACGCCACGAGGATAACCGAAGTGGTGATAAAAATTGGTGTGCTAAGTGGCGTTGAACCCGCCTTATTAGCCACCGCATTTGATACCTTTAAACTAGAAGGACGCGCCAAAGAGGCCGTACTCACCATAGAGCATCAAGCCATCGTACTCAGTTGCCAGCAATGTAACACCACTGTCGAAGTGGCCGAGCGCACTGTCATTTGCCCCAAATGCCACAGTTTTGACACGCGCATCGTTGCCGGTGAAGAGATGCTGCTGATGCAGTTAGCGCTAGAAACCAATTAATCATTATACCTAAAATGGAGCATCACCATGAACAGAGCATTATTACTACTTGTTAGTTTATTACCTGCAGCGGCGTGGGCACACGGAGGACACAGTGGTATTGGCTTATTCCACCATCTATACGATATATTACCGCTTGTGGCATTAGTGATTATTGTCGCGGGGATCATGATGTGGAAAAAACACCATTAAGGTAAACCGCTGACTTCAAGAGTCACACCACAGCAACAGAGTGAATCTTGTGTAGTTCGTGCCACGCAATATGCCAGTAATTGGCACGAATTGCACTAAGTTGACGACTCGCTTATAAATCAAGCGAGTTGTTTCTTTGTCTTGTCTACCATCGAGCCACGATAAACCTCAACTATGCATTGTGCCCTACGTATTCAAACTTTGACGCTATAACGAAAATCTGACACTGATTTTTTATTTGGCGCCTTAAACTTTCCAGCGCCTTCTTCGGGTAAAAGCCCAATAAAAACAGTATCTAATAAAAAGTGAATGATGACTATTTCGCGGCAAAACATTGACAGTTTATTTGTACAAAATTAGCGCGTATAGTGCATCTCTAATTTAGCAACCACCAAGGTACTTTCATGTTCCGCTTAACCATTTACTCCATCGTAGGCTATGCCTTTTGGCTGACCGTTGTCGACGTTTCCACCTATGTTAACCACAGTTCTGACGGCGGTTGGTTAAGTGGTGTGACTCAAGTCTTGTTTGACGATAACCAGCCAAGCACTGACACAGCAGAGCCTTTATTAACTCGCTCGGCCAAGCCTGACAATTGCCAGGCAGACCAAGGCTGTTACTCATTCGCGATAACGGCGGCAAAGTAAACTCGCAGGGGCTAAGCTGCCAGTCAGAACGTCAAGATCATGAGTTACCGAGTAACATCACTCACGGTTTGCTCACCTTGCAAAACAACGCAGCTTTAATCACGTTGCAACGCCACGATGGGATCTAAACGCGCGGCTTTTTGCGCTGGGTAAAGCCCAAAACCTATCCCTATGGTCATACACACCCCTAGCGACAGCAGCACCGCAAAGGGTGACCAGGCCACGGGCCAGCCTGCAGCGGCTGATATCACTAAAGCTAACAGTAATCCCACCACTATGCCTATCACGCCCCCCGTGGCAGAGATAGCGATACTCTCAATTAAAAATTGGCGCGCGATATCTTTACGTCTCGCCCCTAGGGCGCGCAATAAGCCAATTTCAGCGGTACGCTCCATAATTGTTGCCAACATGATGTTCATGATCCCTATGCCACCCACCAGCAAAGAGATCCCTGCCACACATGCCATCACAATGTTGAATATTTGCTGCGTTTTTTGATGTTGGGCCAGTAGATCGGCAGGCACCACGATCTCATAATCTTTTTCGCCGCCGTGACGCCGCTCAAATAGGTGGCCTAAACTTTTAGCCGCCAGTGAAGGCTCAATCCCATCGGCAATGGCCAACTTAATCGAGTCGAGTTCATCCTCTAACGGTTTAACGTTCATCTTCTTGAGTGCCGTTGCCAGTGGAATAAACACTTGATTGCGTTCGCCGCCCAGTTTCACTCCTTGAATTTTAGACTGCACCGCCTCGCCTTCAGACAGCACGCCGACCACCTCAAACCATTGATGGTTCACTTTAATCAGTCCGCCAACGGGTTTATCTTGCGGAAATAAACTGCGCGCAGCTTCGGGCCCCAGCACGGCGACTTGACGATAATGATTCTGATCGGCTTGGGTCAAGCTGCGGCCTTTGGCCACCTTGAGCGCACTCAAATTAAAGTAACTGGGCGTAACCCCAACCACTGTGGCATCACTGCGCCCTTGCGGGCTAAATAAACTAAAGGTTTTCACCTGCTTTTGCGCGCTCCAATCTTTAACAAAAGGCAAGGTGGTGGCCGCACTAGACACATCGCGCAGGCTTAAGCCGATGCTGTGTTCACGGATAGATTTTAACGCATCACCATCGGCGGGCCGCGCATTGATGACGATGTTGTTCACTCCCATGGACTCAATCATCCGCAAGGCTTCACGCTCGGCGCCTTCGCCAACACTGAGCATCGCAATCACCGCGCCCACACCAAATATCATCCCCAGCAAGGTTAATGCGGTGCGCAATTTATGATGGCGCATCTCGTCAAACGCTTGAATGACGCCCTCAACATATCCCTTAATCACCTTCATAAGCGGCTCCTTTTGGGCGGTGTGGTTAAGGCAATCACATCACCTTGGTTAAGTCCGCTGGTAATTTCCGTCATATCGATACTGCGTTGTCCTGGCTCGACCCCCTGCTCGATAAAACCCTCTGCCGTTTTGAGGTACACCCAATAGCGGCCCTCTTTCTGAAATAGCGCTTGGTTAGGCACGGTCAACACCTCATTGAGTGACACCGCATCCACTTTAGCGCTCAGCTGTCGCCCCGGTTGCATGATCGCCGGCAGGGTCTCATCTAAACTCACGGTAAACTGAAAGTAGTTAACTGGGCTGTCTTTATCTTTGGGTTTTGCTAACGCATCGAGCTGACTGACCTTACCGCTGAAACGTTTATCTGGGTAAGCATCGAGATAGACATGAGCTGGTTGCCCCACAGAAAGCCCTGCAGCCTCAGACTCAAGCACAAACAGCTTAGCTTGCATTACAGAGGTGTCGGGCAAGGTGCCTATGGTAAACCCTGACCACATCATGTCACCGACCACTGGCATGGCACCGTCCCAGCCAGACTGATACACAAATAGGCCATCATGGGGAGCGATGATCTCCATCTGTTTGAGGTTATTTTCATAGCGATCAATTTTCGCTTTATGCCCCTGCTGCTTAAGCTCGATAAGCTGCTGCTCGGCTTGCGCCTGTGCATCATGCTGGGACAATCCCCAATCAAAATAGTCCATCTTGGCACCCAAATAATCTTGATTACGCATCTGCTCAATGATCTCTATTTTGGTGTAGACCCGTTCATCTTCACTGAAGAAACGCTCGGCCAAGTCTCGCTCTTCACTGGTGACCTGCGTACCCACCTGCAACTCTTGGCTTACGGTTTTATCTTTTTGTTGCTGCATCTGTTTATCGAGATCCAGCTTATTAAAATCAAACGCTTCCATTTCGAGTAAATAGGCTTGGCGTGTGGGATCCATGCGCGCCACCACATCCCCCGCCTTGACTCGACTAAAGTTGGCTAAAATCCAGGCTAGGGATTGCGGTCCACGCACCCCTGAAGGCACAGTCACCGCCGTCGATTGGCTCGCCTCCAGCTCACCGGTCGCTGGGATCTGCACATTAAAATCGCGCAGCTTAACCTCCATGGTTAACACCCCATCGTGCTCGGGTTGACTGCAGCCAAGCAGCAGTAGACTGCTACAAAGTACGCTGCTCATCAAAACAGATGACCGCAGCTTAGCTTGGCCTAAGCAGGATTTCATAAGACGACAACAATCAAAAAAATGCACTAACATCATGGCAGTAACACCTCATCACCGGCACGTAAACCTTGACTGACCACCATTCGCTCGGCCCCCATATCACCAATAGTAATTGGCTGTTTACGTTCGCCCAGCCAAGTGGGCTGGCGTACATACGCTTGGCCACCGTCAAAGCTCACCGCTTCTTTAGCCACTAATAACGAGGGGCTCGCCTGAGCAATATCAATACTGATCTTGGCCGTCATCCCAGGTCGCATCAGCTCACTGTCGGGCTCATCGATACTGGCGACGGCATCGAACACCACCATGGGGACATCTTGATTCTTATTGCGAAACACCGCGCCCAACTCAATTATTTTGCCCTTAAACACGCGCTCAGGATTGGCGTCGAGACGAATGTTAATCACTTGACCGCGTTTAACCCGCTGTGCTTCCACTTCGGGCACGGTCATGTTGACTTGCATATGAGATAGATCAGGGATAGATAACACGGCGTCACCGGCAAACACCGATTGGCCCTCTTTAATTTTATTGCCTTGCGGATCGTTGCCATACACCACCATGCCCGCGCGAGGTGCTTTTAAGGTCATCGACGCGATCCCCTTCTCTAAGGCTGCCACTTCTGAAGCAAACTTTTGCTCATCCCCGGCTAACATGGCTTGACGCTGCTCGGCGCCTTGGGACTCTAGTGCCATTTTTTGCTTAATCAATGCCACTCTATCTTTGGCAATAATGGCATCACGCTGGTATTTTTCTTTCTCGATTAACGCCACGGTTTCATCGGATAGTTTAAATTTTCGTTCCGCCTTTTCATGGTTCATCTGGGCTTCGGCAAGATCGAGCCGCAGTTGTTCGAGCCGCTTGGCATTGCGCAGGTTAGAGGTTTCAATATCTTGCTTGGTCGCCGCCAATCGCGCCGCGCTGACCGACAGGCGTTGGGTTAACTCAGAGGTATCTAACCTGGCGACCACATCGCCTTTGGCCACTTCGCTGCCCTCTGGAGCCAACTGTTTGACTTGATATTGCCATACACGACGGATCGCCGGCGGCATCATCGCCACGGTATCGGCTGACACCAGTTCACCTGTCACCTCGACTTGCTGGATCAATACCCCTTGTTCGACGCGTGTCAACGCCTGTTGGCCGCAGCCTGCCAGTAACATACTGACGAATAAGGCGCAGCACACCTGCATCATATTACCCTTGCGCATCAGCTAACTCCTTGGTCGCCACCAGCACGCTCATGCCCGGTACCAACTCAATTTGGGCATTTTCTTTGGCAAAATCGATGCCGACCTTAAACCATTTGCTCTGCCCCCAAGCTGGTTGAGACATCGCTTGCTTCCCAATAGATGCAATAGTGCCATCGAAGGTCACTTCAACATGGGCATCGAGTTGCAGACTAACGGCTTGCTTAAGCCTTAGACGGTCAACATCCACCTCATTAACCCAAGCAACGACTTCGAGTTTATCTAGCGCTGGGATCGTCGCCACTTGACGGCCTATCTGCACTGTGTCGCCCACGCCATATTTGGTCTCTGTCCATGGATGGCGCTCATACAAGAGAGGGCCGGCAAATTGCGCGGTTAATTCCAGTTGCGCTATGCCTTGCAGCGCCTGGCTTAACTCCAGCTGGGCTTTGCGTTTATCTATGGCTAACTGTTGACGGCTAGCATCTTGCTTATCTAACGCCTCAACTAAGGCCTGCTGCGCCTTTTCAAGCTCGCTGCGGGCCTGCATCAAACTGAATTGGTTTTCGGCATACTGTTTAGCCGCTAGATAGGCTAATGGCACATCGGCATCAAGCTGGGCTTTTTCCACCTCAAGTTGGCGCTGCTTAAGATCAAACTGTGCTTGCAATACCGCACCCGTTAGCTCGATAGCCGTACTTTGCTCTTGCGCCGTGACCCGCAATAAACTGGCCTCTAGCTGCTCAATTTGATTGGTCAATTGGCTTTTATCAAAAATCACCACACTTTGCCCAGGCTGGGCTAAAGTGCCTTCGGGCAGCATCCACTGAATTTGATAGCGCCAAGCATCTCCGGCCTTAGGTACGGTAAAGGTTTGTGAGTCAACCGAGCTGATTTTGCCCGTTAACAGTAATGAGGGAAAACTATCGTCGGCCCAGCTGCAAAAGCTTATCATGCAAGCAGCCAATGCGGCGCAACCGCCAAAAAACACCTTATGCGGCATGTACACCTCGCTGTTCAATGCTGACGATATCGCCATCGCGCATACGGATGATCCGCTGAGCATAAGCCGCGACTTCCTCCTCATGGGTCACTAAAATGATGGTTTGCCCCGCTTGGTGGAGCTCGGTAAACAGCGCCATTATCTCCACTGAGGTTTTACTGTCTAAGGCACCTGTCGGTTCATCGGCCAATAAAATGGTGGGTCGATTCACCAAGGCTCTGGCAATCGCAACTCGTTGACGCTGCCCACCGGATAATTGGTTGGGGCGATGATCTTGACGATCGCTTAAGCCCACTCGTGCCAGTAATTGCTGCGCATAATCCGTGCTATCGTCGGCATGCTCACCAAAGCGCAGTGGTAATAATACGTTTTGTAATGCACTGAGACGCGGTAATAAATGAAAGCTTTGAAATACAAAGCCTATCTCTTTGTTACGCACTGCAGATAAGGCGTCATCATCGAGTTGACTCACCTCTTGCGCGTTTAAGCAGTAAGAGCCACTGGTAGGCTTATCGAGGCAACCAATAATATTCATTAAGGTCGATTTACCAGAGCCAGAAGGCCCCATGATGGCCACAAACTCATTGGCTTGTATGGAAAAATCGACCCCGCGTAATGCCAACACCGGCGACTCTCCCATTTGGTAGGATTTAACTAATCGTTTTACATTTATCATGAAGTGAGTCTCACACTCTCAAGGCTTACAGCGCCGCAGCCGTTCCGTCGACTAAAATACTAATCATCCACTGTGCCTCAATAGCGCAGCACTATGCAATTGAATTTAGATAATATTACACTCAATTACACTTAGACAAATTTGTACTGAGACAGTTAGGCTAGAAAGCTTACTTATTAGCCCCATGTTGAAATGGCCGCTTAATCGGTAAACACGCCTAATAGCGTAAACACACTAATGATAATAAAAAACACCCACTGAAACTGAACACGACGTGCACTCTTTGCTTCGGCAAAGTAACCAATATATATTTGCCAAGTCGCAAACAGCATAAAGTTAAGGCAGATAAACAAGGCCAAGGCATAGGTTTGCCGTGGGGACACTAAGTGTAAGCCACAGGCAAATAACACCAGTGTCGATAGCACCAAAAATATCGACACATAGTGAAATACACAGTGCATTAGGGTTTTAGTCGTGGGATCAAAATCGGCTTGTAGCATGGGACGTAAAAATTGCGGCTTGGCCATCACAAAATGGCCAACACAGGTAATTGAGGCCAATACTGCTGCAATCAAAAGGTAGATATTCATGGCTTCTCCGACATCACTGTTGGCCGCATTAGCGAGAGCGAGCAACTTAACAAGAGGGACTATTGCAAAACACGATAACTCACTAGACCGTAGTTGAGTGAATGAAGTTTCAGAACCAAACAAAAAAGAGCGCCAGTGCACTCTTTTGATTCATTTTTATTCAACTTACCCTATGCAGAACCTAGCAGCGCTCTATTGGCCGCTGATCTCATGCTCACAGGCGTAACAATCACATAGTGGCCATTATCCAATAGTCGAGGCGTTGCTGCGGATCGGCAAGCAGGTTCTGACAAGGGGTTTTATAACGTCCCATCAGGCCACCTAAACTTTTGTTATTAGGCAGGCTAGCCTGCTGCTTAGCAATGGCTTGTTGCAATAATTGCTCGACCTGCGCTTCACTTTGATACTGCTTTGCCAGTGTTAGCGCCGCCTCTCCCGACTGTTTAAGCCGCTCGCCAACTGGCTTCATCTGCGGGGCATCCATATTGCTGATGGCATCGGATGCAATATGGTAATAAGCAGCGCATTGCACCACTTCTTGATTAAACGCGATTTCAGCGGCTGAAACTGGCGTTTGATTGGCCGTGACAGAAAGACTGAAAACAGCAAACACGGCAGCAGACAGTGGAGTATAAAAGCGCATATGGAAATTCCTTTGCATTAAGCCTAAATATTGCGTTATTTCTACTTTAGATATCGCTCAATATCAAGGTTATCATTTAAAAAATCTTGTTGTTCTAGCATTACAAGCGACTCAAACTAGACTTATGCTTGACGATTATCTTAGCGTTTATTCACTGTAAGTCGCCGCGATAGAGCCATAATAGCGGTTTTATCTCCCCTCAACTAAGCAACGAAACCCTCGAAACAATGGGCTCCCTAGTTTAAAGCCATGCGCTGGCGTAACAGTTGCTTCACTGTAGGCCACTCACTGTCAATAATGGAGTAGACAACTGTATCTCTGATCGTACCATCTTTGAGTAGTCGATGGTTGCGTAACACCCCATCTTGGGTCGCTCCTAGGCGTACTATCGCCTCGCGCGAGGCTTGATTATGCCAGTGAGTGCGAAACTCCACCGCCATCACAGCTAAGGTTTCAAAGACATATTTAAGCAACAGGTATTTAGCTTCGGTGTTGATGCCACTGCGCTGCGCACTTTTACTGTACCAGGTGTGACCAATCTCCAACCGGCGATGAGCTTGCTCCCAGTTCATGATGCGGGTTGAGCCAACAATGTGACCTGACAGGGTATCGCGCACCACAAAGGCTAAGGTCTCACCGCGTTGCTCGTCTGCCATGGCCTGCTCTACATAGGCTTTCATCTCATCGAGATGAGGCACACTGGCATACCATAAGGTCCATAATTGACCATCAGTAACCGCAAGCGCTAACGCAGGAATATGCTCATGCGTCATGGGTTCTAACACTACCCGCTCACCTTGTAACCAACCTACGCGTCCACCTTGATCCATAACGGCTCCTGTATGATATCCACTTAATGTGACCGATTAATGACTCGCTATCTTGTATCGCTTTACGCAACAGCTTTAGCATATCTTGGCAATTGTTCATAATAGTAAGCCGTTAGATAAGCAGCAATGGCCTTACTTGAACAAACATATTAGATGGGGCAAAAAAATGCCCACGCTAAAGGTCGTGGGCAATATAATCACTTAGGGTGAAACCTGTACATGGGTATGAGGCAGGTATAACACCACTGTGACAGTTTTATACTGTATGTAAACCCGACCAAAGTCGAACGACAGCAGACACTAACTGATGACTATAAGTAGCGCACAAAACCTTGGGCCGATTTAGTTGGTTTTATTGGCGCGGTTATCGCTGGGGTCCCCAGATACAAGAAACCGATAATTTGTGCATCGTCGTCCAGCGCTAACGCTTGGTGTAAATGGCGGTTAAATGCCAATCCACCGGTACGCCATATACCGCCTAAACCTAAAGCAAACGCCGCTTGTTGCATCGCCATACAGGCGCAGCCCACCGCAAGGTGCTGCTCTAACGCGGGCACTTTGGCATGCTCAACCACTTTAGCGACTACGGTTATTACCATTGGCGCACGCTGTGGCATATTGCGCACTTTATCGATAGTGCTCGTGTCGCCGCCATCTGCTTGTGTTGCATCAACAAACAGCGCGCCTAAGCGATCGAGCCCCTCACCAGTGGCGACAATGAACTCCCAAGGATTTAATCCTCCATGATCTGGAGCGCGCACAGCGGCACTTAAAATGGTGTTAAGTTGAGACTCGCTAGGGGCCGGAGCCACTAACCGAGGAGAAGATTGACGTGTTAACAGCAGTTCGATAGCATCCACAAAATAGTCCTGTAATAGAGCAAATCAACGGGCAAAGAGTAGCAAATTGATCTATAAAATCCTACTAAAACAGTAGGACTTATCTCTTAGCCAGCGACAATTAAATTCATTGATACCGTTTGGCGATAAGGTAATCAAGACTGGTATAACGCCCTCCTCCAATGACCATTAGCGCCAGCAGCATTAACAGATAGGTGATGGCAAATTCAATCCCATTATTAAGCACCACTAGGTTACCCGATGAGGTTAGCCAATCATAATTACCATATTGTTGCAGTAATGACTTAGCCGCTTGTAACTTTTCAGCCGATGCCAGCACCTGCTCATTGGCTAACCAAGAGTTGGGATCGGCAATCGCCAACCAGCCGTTTTGCCAATGCACACTGAATGCGGCCACCAGCATGGTAATACTCAGGGGAATGGTCACTAGACGGGTTGCTAAACCAAAGAGCAATAAGATGGCGCCAAAAAACTCGGTTCCCGCCGCAAGCGCGACCATCACCTCTGGCATAGGCAGGCCTAAGCCCCAGTTAGGGTCGCCAAACCAAGCGACAGTATCGCTAAAGTGGGTCAACTTATTGTACCCAGCCTGCATCAATACAGGCGCCAAATAGAGGCGCAGCCCTAATGCGACGACACCATCGAGCTGAGATATGCCCTTGAGCGCTTGTTGATATAAACGAATAACCTGCATAAAAAAATCCTCTTTATCATCATTGATAAAAGAGACCCTTACTCAGTTGATAATCTTTCGCATCTTAAACAATTAATGCCAAATAGAAGTCATTTGTCGCTTTTTTAACCCCGTTCCCCCGTTTAATAACACTAAGGTGCGACTCTCTTTAAAAAGTCATCAAAATATTCAAGGTAATCGTTTGCTAGATATGACGCTTTAGCGTCAGCACCGATAAAGGCATTAGCCTGGTTTATCATACCGCCATCAAGTATCAGCTCACTGTGCATTAATAGCGCCCAACAAAGCGCAAAATACCAGTACAGTTCAATCGCAGCCGGCACAGCATTAAGCGCCGCGTCATTGAGTTTGCTATGATCTAGCAGATACTGAGTGGTTAACCATTGGCGCTGCCAATCGGACAATTTATGGGTCGCTAAGATGCTAGCTAAGTCGACCAACGGATGTGAGCTGCAAGCATATTCATAATCGATACACCAAAGCTTATCACCGCTAAGCAGCAAATTATGCGGATTTAAGTCGCGATGACTAAATTGCGGCAAGACCATGCACTCTGCAAGGGTATCGAGTAACCATTGCACTCGTGGACTATGACTGTTCAATAGCTCAAAACGCGCCAGCCAAGCCTGACAATGAGAAACAGAACCGCTTAGCTGCTCACTCACTTGGCTTAATTTAGCCAGATACTCATGCCACTGCTGGGCGACCGAGATTGCATTATCGGGTATGGGTAATGCGCTTAATTCTTGCAGTAAAGACAATAACGCTTGATGCGCCGTCGGGTGCACAGGGGCAACTGGCTGTGGTGCGGCGCTATCGGCGGTCATTAACAGGCCCCAATCCGCAGTGGTTACGATAAATTCACTAAGGTAATATCGATAATCATCTGACACATAATGTAATTGCGGCGCAATCGAGACTTTGGCCGCGCTGCGCCACAGTTGCACTTCACTGTGGCGACTGCAAAGTGCATTACTAGCATCGCTATTAATGCGCAGTGCAAATTCACGCTCGCTGGTGACAATACGGTAATTTTGGTTACTTAAACCATGGGACAAACGTTCAACATCTAACGCCTGAGCAAGGTTACAGCCTTTGGCGGCCAATTCGTCTTTGATATCGGCAGACAGTGATTGCTGCAACGAATACGCTAAGCACGGCGGCATGGTCACCACTTATGACTCATACGCATAATGGTTTGCCTGATTCTCCGATTGCTCGCGCATGCTCGCGCGCCAGATAAAATAACCACCGATCGCCATGCCGACATACAAAATAAATAGGATGCTAGTGAGTAGCAGCCCCTTATTGAGATACAGATAAATTGACACCAGATCGATAACCACCCAGTAGAGCCAGTTTTCCAGCACTTTTTGAGCCACTAAATAGGTGGCCATCACCGCAAAGCAGGTGGTCGCAGCATCAAGATAAGGATAAGACGCTTGAGTCTGGGTCGCCATAAAGTGCCCAACCAGCAAGGAGATAACACTGGTTAGGCCAATCAATAACAGGTGACGAGACACAGACCAACTGACAATATCGACCCCTTTATCGCCACCACGCCCCCTTGTCCATAACCAGTAGCCATAACCCGCCATCGCCATATAGTAAATATTGAGCAGCGACTCCATTAATAACGAGACTTCCCAAAACAGCATAGTGTAGATAGCGGTACTCAAAAAGGCCGCCGCCCAACACCAAATACTGCCACGCATCGCTAGCATCAAATACGCCATGGCCAATACGACAGCAACACCTTCCCACCCTGTCAATTGATGGGCCTGCGCCGCTGCGCTAGAAACGGTTGATACCAACTCTGTCCAAAGTTCTATCATAGTAATATCATACTCTTATCATGAATTATGTAGAGCCTTAATCAAGATTATTGGGTGTGAGACAAGTCCAGTTCACCGCCAATAAATTTCACCACAAATACCGACTTCCCCCATTTTTCATGGGCCGCTTGCATCTCTATCGCCAGCATGTTCATCACCGCGGCATAATCGCCGCAAATTTGTGTCGCCATGGCATTAGTTTTACGCTCGATATGCTCATAACTGTCGAGGCGATCAATAAACCACTGTATAGGTTCGATATAATTTTCTTTAAACGGATACATGCTGATTTCAGCGGTTAATTTCATCATGGTTGATTGCATCTTATTTCATCCTGTACTGAGCAGACTTTGTTTGAAAACAGCCTAGCCTATTGAATACACCAAATTTGAGGCTACTGGATAGCCAGCAGCCTCACACCTTTATGCGATGGGCATTACATCAATTTAACCTTAAGGGTTAAGCCTAGCTGACGCGGATCGCCATAGCGAATGTACTGCTTATCGGCCCAACCTAAATCAGGTTCATTACCAAAATAGAAGCCGCGCACGCCATACTGCTCATCAAACAGATTACGCCCCCACAAATAGGCGGACCACAGCTCTGTTTCATAACCGATACGCGCGTTAAAAATAGTGTAAGGATCTGATGTAGACTCATTACTGTCCGAGTAATAAAATTCACTCTTACCGCTGCTGGTTAAGTTAGCAAACCAACCGTTATCGCTACGATAAGTGGCACCAGCGCTATAGGTAAAGTTTGGCGAGTGGGCTAATTCACGCTCACTTAAGTCCACAAGCTCGCCATACTTATTTTGATATTGATAATCGCCATAGGCCGTCTCTAACCAGCCTGCAGTGGCGTAGAGCATTAAATTATCGCTGGTATACCAACGCCCCTCAAACTCAGCGCCATAATTATAGGAGTCGCTGGCATTTTCGGTGTACAGAATAAATTTTTGCGGCTCATCAGGATTTTGCTGCGATGCTGCAACCTGTTGATCGCTACGATCCATATAAAACACGCTGACATTGGTACTCACATCGCCCTCAAACCAGGTCGATTTTAAGCCAAGTTCATAGTTATACAGGGTTTCGGCCTGATACTCTTTTTTATCACTGAGCGCTGCTGGCAGAGACATATTAAAGCCACCGGCTTTATAGCCTCGAGCGATGCGGATATAACTTTGATGATCATCACTGAGCGCCTTGCTCAAGGCGATATGTCCGCCCCACATAGTCTCAGAGGGGTCAAAGCCATCCCCTGCACTGTCTTGATAATCGCTTTCTCTGCGCTCGACTCTTAGCCCTACTGAGAGGGCATAATCATCACCCAAATCACTATCAAGCTGACCAAATAATGCCATATTGGTGGCGTTATAATCGGCAACCAGTGCTTCTGGCCAGCCGTTGTACACTTCTGTGGTGTGATTATCTTCATCGAGTTTCATACCATACACGCCCAATAACCAATCGGTGCTGCCATTAAATAGCCTTCCTGCATCGGTCGAGCTGAGACGAAACTCTTGTGACACCGTTTGACGATCGCCTACTTTACCCCAGGTATAGTCATACTCACACGGGGCTGCGTCACACACTCTTGCGTGCCAATAATCGGGATTGGCCCAATCACCATCGTATCCATGGTGAGTATCGGTCTGAGCCATTGATGTTAACGACACTAATTCAAAATTGTTGTAACCCGAATAGGTGATTTTAAGCGAGCTACCCGTGGTGCGCTGTTTATCGACACCCGGTGCATCGGTCAGCGTATCAAAACCGTTATTGTCTAACGTCCAGGCATCATAGCCATTATCAAAATTGGCGTGCATCAGGTTAAAATCTAGCGTGAGAGAGTCACTGGCGTACCAGCGCAGCTTAAGGCGGGTGTTTAGCTCATCACGGCCGTTACTGTCATCTTGGCCAGTGTAGAGATTATCGCGATAACCATTTTGCTGATGTTGCTGCAGCGAGACGCGATACAGCAAGGTGCCTGAATCGGTCAGTGGCCCCGAACTAAAGCCGCTAAAGGTGCGCAGTTTATCATCCCCAATTGACACCTCGGCACCATGTTCAAACATCGCCGTGGGATCGTTGCTTTTGAGGTAAATTAATCCGGCTAAGGCATTGGCACCATACCTTGTGCCCTGTGGGCCACGGAGTACTTCTACCTGCTGCAGATCATACATGCTGGCGACCATCCCCAAGCCCGACATATCGATATCATCGATGATATAACCGACCGATGAATTGGGCGCGCCTTGATACTCTTCTTGCTCACCTACACCACGGATCTGAAAATATTTTGGCCGTGAACTGCCGCCAGACCAATTAAAATTGGCGATCGTATTAAGTAGCTCTTCAAAATGCTGCGCCCCTTCATCTTCGATCTGTTGCTGATCGATTATACTGATGCTCGACGGCATTTTATCTAGGGCTGATTGACGAAAATCGGATGTGACGACAAGGACTTCCATCTCATCGGTATCAACTGGAGTCGTATTTGCAGCAAGGCTTGTATGGGTTAACGCTGCGGTGATAGCTAACGCTATTGGAGATAAAGATTTTATTGTAAACATAGGACCTCAAATAAGTTTTTGAGATCCGGCAGTTAAAGAAGCGAGAAAGAAAGCACAATGAGATTATAGTAACCAGAGAGATCCTATAATGCATTAGTGTGGCCCATTCCTACGCCGGTATTAGCCGGATCAGGTTCTAAGGGTTTGTCGATAGACATCTCAGTGAGTCGACTATATGAACAATTAAAACGGTTCACGAGTCGCTAACACCCCTTGGCGCTGAACATTATACATCAACAATACAAGTCTTTGACATCTCTAACGTTAATTTAGGCCATTTATTTATGAAAAAGCGGACTTGATAGTGCAAAACTAGTGCAAAAAAGACGTTAGCAGAGTGCATTGTGCTCACTCCACTCCCCCGCATTATCACCAACACTCCTTAGTTAGAAAAAGCCTCACGTACATACAATTGACAGCGTACGGCTGTGCTATTAGGCGCGACAGCCCGAACCTGTAACTGCTGCTTGCCATGCAATTTAACCGGCTTCCAACTACTGCCTTCATCTTCAATGGCAAAGCCATTAATATCAAACTAGGTAAATTTATATTGTACTCGAACATCTGTTGCCACTTGGCTTTTAAGGGTGCCCGATGCCGTTAGTAACGACCCATCAATACGCGTCTGCACATTATCGACAGCCACTTGGCGATGAAAGGCGTTGTTGTCGACCCTAACCTCACCGGTTGAACTGGCCATCACCCCTGCAGTATGGTTAGCACATGCAGTTAACATCAGCAGTGCGGTAAATAATATGGTTTTTTTCATTTCGCCTCGCTTAATTTAGTAGGGCCTGTTGACCGCGGCCCAGCAGATCTGTTCCTGAGCATTACTCAATCAGAAAATGCGCCCTTGCCGTGGCAATCAGCGCTTTTCGATTGGTTTGCCAACAGTTAATACTCACATTGGCGACCCGTCTGCCTTGGCGGGTTATTTTACACTCGGCAAAGCTGTCTTTATGATGCCCGGCTCTTAGGTAATCGATAGAAAAATCAACCACCTTTGGCACCTTAGTTGCTTGCATAAATACCATTAATTGTAATATAGCTGACATTTCCATAAATCCAGCTATCACGCCACCATGCAACGCGGGCAATGTCGGATTACCGATGTTGTCATCTTTAGCGGGCAGTTGAAATACTAACTCATCGCCAAAACGCGCTACCTGCATGCCGATAAACTTAGCATAAGGCACATGTTCCAGCAGGTGACTAAAGTCATTTAACTCGGTGGCTCTTTTAACAAGGTCTTTAACCTTTAATTCGCCACCAGAATTACTCACTTCGCTCATGACACCTCTCCCATCAGCGCCCGCCTAAAGGGCTCACCTACCATGTCGGGACTTATGCGCATAAAGGATCCCACTGCATGGGCAATAGGATCATCAATGGAATCTTGATAAGCTATCGCTCGAGTAAAAGCCACACTAGACGATAATTTGTAGCATTCAGCAAAGCCATACACGCTCTTATTAGGCGCGGCGGGTTTCATATAATCGACCCGCAAGTCTAACGTAGGCGACAGTTCTAATGATTTGTATTTATCGAAAATACTGCACACCACAGAGGTGCCACTGGCGGTATCCATCAGTGTGGTGATCACCCCACCATGAATAACGCCCGTTTCAGGATAACCGATTAACGCTTTACTATAAGGCAATTCAATTAGCACATGATGTTCACTGGCTTCTAGTACACTGAGCTTTAAACGGCGACACTGTACTAATTGATCCACAAAGCGGCTGGCTAACTCCGTTAAGGGAAAAAACTCGGGATTTGTTTTCATGAATGACTCGATCAGGCGCTAGCTTAGCGATTGCGATACTAATGGCCCTAAATATTGGCCGCCTAGCAGATGCATATGAATATGGAAAACCTCCTGGCCGCCATGCTTATTACAGTTAATTACTAACCGATAACCATCTTCGGCAATGCCCGCTTCTGTTGCGAGTTTGGCGGCAACCGTGATCATCCGTCCCAAGGCTTTTTCATCAGATGATTTCACATCGTTAATGGTCGGAATAAGGTGATTAGGGATGATTAAAATATGCGTTGGGGCTTTAGGTTGAATATCACGAAATGCTGTCACTAGCTCATCTTGATATAAAATATCTGCTGCAATTTCTCGTCGAATAATTTTACTAAAAATCGTTTCTTCGGCCATCTTCGCGTCCTCTCTAATATTTGGGTCTATCAGTATACCCACAAATCGGTGATTTGCGATCGGCATCTATTACAACCACTTATTTACGTGACTGATTATAGCTAACTCTAACGCTAAAATCCTAACAAGTGATGTCGACAACTCTGGTACAAAAAAGGCGGGAGATGACAAATACTCACTGGCCGCGCTGCACGGCGGCCAGATGAGGTATCAGCAGTAATATTATTGCTGCACTTCGTGCAGGTGAGTCTGAGCCCATGCGATAGCTTGGCCACGGCTTGAAACGCCAATTTTACGAAATACCCGGTAAAGGTGGGTTTTAATGGTACTTTCACTGACAAAGAGTTGATTAGCAATATCGATATTCGTGCTACCGCTTAACAAGGCCTGCAACACTTCTCGCTCGCGTATGGTTAAGTTATCGCTACCATCATCGAGCGCGGCATCGGTGTCACCTGTCAGTAATTGTTCAGGAATAATGCGCTGGCCCCTCAATACATCAATCAAGGCCTGGCCCACCTGTTCAAGACTGGTATCACGAAAGAACACCGCCGCCGTGATCGGTGAGATCAAAAAGCGCGCATCAATCTGCTCAGGATAGTGTAAAAACACTACTCGCGCCGAATGGCGCTTTTTAATCTGTTTCTGTAATTGGTAGGCTCGTTGAACATCCACTGTGGCTAAGTCAATCACCACTAGAGAAAAACTATCCTCATTCATGGTCGCCTCTAGACTATCAGGCGCCACTTTCGCAAGTTTAACTAAAAATTGTTGGGGCCAACGTGTTTCCAGTAAATCGTTCAGCAATTGCGAACGCGAAACCACTACCCATTTGATTACTTTAAACATCCTGTACACTCCATGTCGCCTACCAATGGCCTATTCCATTCAACCAACACTCATAATAACAAGTTAACAACCAAACAATAACACTCTAATTGCTCCGACCTCATCTAGCTAGACCTAATCCATGGGGTTAGACTGTCGATGATCAACGTCGTCTCCCGGATCAGATAACCAAATATTGAACAAGAAAGCTCAGGATTAACTTACGAATCATTAGGTGCTGCGACCCATTATTATCACTTAGGGACGGTTCCTAACGCTAATCGCGGTTATTTTACTCAAGCACACCAATAACTCAACACTTGTTCTAACTTGTTTAGGCGCAAACATTTCCCACGTTACCCTGATAATAACAAAGTCACAACGACAGAATGTGGTGACATAAAAAAACACCAGCAATATTGCTGGTGTTTGTTGTTGCGCCTAATGCGCTATGTCATTACTACTTTAAGACTGATTCTGCAGTACGGCCATCATCATGGCAGCTGTCACAACCTGGCTTGTCACCCACATTCGATGAATGAGGAGCATGGCAATCGGCGCATACTAAATTGCCATCATGTGGCTTATGTACTGCGTCCATTTCGGCTAAGGTGCCATGGCAGCTTTGACACTGCTCAAATTCATAAGCACCGTCAGCTGATGGCTCGCCATCGGCATGACATGCTTCACAGCCATCCATTTCTGCATGCATCTCTGCTAATTCTTGTGGTTCAGCCATTGCCGCTGGCGATAATGCCAATGCCGCTAAGCCTGCACCAAATAATGCGCTTAATATTTTATTGCTCACAATCATATCCTCTTTATGGTTGGCATAGTGGGTGTTTGTTTTGAATCACGGCCCATCTTGCCTATGTCCTAATTTGCATTTACGTGACTAAACCTAAGCTAGCCGAGACCTTACAAATTAGCAACGCTTAATGTGGCGGCGATAGTACCAACAGCCAATTACTAAAAATGTGCACTGAATCAAATATCTATAGCCCAAACACCCTACGAGCTGACAAAAGTGACACTTGTCACACCCTGTCTATGCAAAATGGAATCGACTTGGCATTAACAAGTGAACAATCCTTAACCAGTATAGCGGTATTAGCCAATTTACGACATTGATCCATAAAAAACGGGAGCCTTAGGCTCCCGTTTTATCTACGCAATATTATTGCATGCTATCGCTTAAGTGATGACCTAAATCATTATTTCGCTTGTAAGGCCGCGATGCGTTTTTCTAGTGGTGGATGGCTCATTAATAATTCAGCCATCGATTTTTTACCATTGATACCAAATGCTGCCATTTGGGCTGGCATCGCACCAGTTTCTGGGCCACGACGTAATCGGTCTAATGCCGCGATCATCTTATGTTTGCCCGCTAAGCGTGCGCCACCTTCATCGGCTTTAAACTCACGCACACGTGAGAAGTACGCCACAATGATTGACGCTAAAATACCAAACAGCATATCGAGTACAAACACCACCGCCATATAGGCGAACATACCTAGGCCTTCACCCTCTTCATCGTTACTCGACACAAAAGTGTCGATAATGCCTGCCACAACGCGGGCAGCAAAAATAACGAAAGTATTCACCACACCTTGGATTAAGGTCAGTGTCACCATATCGCCGTTAGCCACATGGCTCACTTCGTGGGCTAACACTCCCTCAATTTCATCTTGCGTCATGCCGTAAAGCAAACCGCTACTGACCGCAACCAGCGAGTTATCTTTACTCGGACCTGTCGCAAACGCATTGAGCTCTGGAGATTGGTAAATCGCCACTTCAGGCATCTTAATGCCCGCTTGCTTTGCTTGGCGCGCGACGGTTTCAAGCAACCAACGTTCGGTATGATCTCTTGGGGTGGTGATCACTTCACAACCCATGGTTTTCTTCGCCATCCATTTTGAGATAGCTAAGCTGATAAACGCGCCGCCAAAACCAAATATCGCAGCAAACACCAATAGGCCGCTCATGGTTGAGGTATTCACCCCTAAAAGGGACATAACAATTGATGCAACCAACAATATTGCCATGTTTGTTGCAATCAATAGGAAAATACGCTTCATTTTAATCTCCTGCTCCTGTAAGACACCCTTGGTGCCATCTTTAACTCTCTTGATGACATAATATGTCTGAAAGAGCAGATATCAAGGGGTAAACGTAAAAAAATAATATCCGGTGTGTTATCGAGCATCAATCACTCGCAACGGCCGTCGCCGCAGTCTAGGGCGAGAGTATTAAGCCAAAATTAATATTGCACTACTTTTAATAAGATATGGCATTAATCTTGGTTAATATTAACAAATAAGTGAAACATCATATTGACTGGTAATCCATGAAGTTATCGAGTAACCATTAACAGAGCGCATCCAGCGACAAATAACGGGCCGCCTGACTGACATGCTCTTGGGTATCGTGCGCTGATAAATGCGGCACCACGCCCAGACAGGGGCTCGACATAAGGTGATGTAAACTATCGAGATTCTGCTGTGCGACACTCATCGCCGGATCCACCATATTGGCCACCCAACCAGCAATCTGCACGCCATCAGCAAGTACCGCCTCCTGTGTGAGTAAGGCATGGTTTAAACAGCCCAGTTTCACCCCCACCACTAAAATCACAGGCAAAGATAAACGCTGCACCACCTGAGATAAAAACTCTTCTTGATTTAAAGGTAAGCGCCAGCCTCCTGCGCCTTCGACAATGGCAAAATCGACATCTGTTAACGGTAGCGCTGCCAAGTGCTCGATAATGGCCGCCGCCGTTAGGTTTTCGCCACTGTGCAACGCCGCAATATGGGGCGCGATGGCAGGGGCAAAAGCAAATGGATTCACCTGCGAGTACGCCAACTTAAGTGTCGATTGTGCCATTAAGCTCAATGCATCGCTGTTACGCAGCCCATCAGGGGTAAACTCACATCCTGACGCCACAGGTTTTATCCCCAAGGTCGTGCCGGTTTGCTTGGCCCGATACAGTAAGGCTGAGGCGATCAATGTTTTACCACAATCGGTATCGGTCCCTGCGACAAAATACTGCATAAATTATCCCTTTAATTTGGCGCGAATAAATAAAATTTGATAGGTGAGCGGTAATCCCGCTTTCTGGCGCATCTGCTCTGCTTGGCTATTGAGCGCCAGCCAATCTTGGCGTCCGCGCAAAAGCGGCTGCGCTTGGCCAGTATCGCCCTCGCCTCGCACTGACGCTCCAACCCCTTTGATTGAATAGAGCAAAGGTTTAAGGTGGTTAAAGTGCACCGTGATAGGCATCACCTGTTGCTCCCGCAGCTGCCACTGCTCATGGTTAAAGCTGGCCAAAATCTCCTTTGCCGACTGGAAGCGGTTAACCCGCAACCCCAGCTGCTTAAGTTGCTGCAAGCTGCCATCGACAACAATCGCCAAATAACACTCCCCCTTAGGTGATAGCACGCGGGCCATCTCTTGCACTGCACTATTGAGTGTGGCGCACCATTGCAACGCCAGATTCGAATAAATGGCATCAATACTGTTATCTTGCAAGGGCAAACACTGAGCATCCCCGCAAACACTGAGATACTCAGGGTAGCGCGTACGCATCTGCTGCAACATGCCTGGTGCAATATCGACAGCCAGCACTTGCTTGATTGGCCCCAAAAATGAAAAATCGGTGCCTGGGCCGCAGCCAATATCTAACAGCCGCGACGTTGAGCCCATGGTCTCTTGCAGTACCTGGGCGGTAATACGTTGCAACACATCATGTTGCTGATATTGCTGCGCAGCGTGGGAGAACTGCTGGGCAATCTTATCGACGGCACTCACATTCAGCGTCATAACATTATCGCCAGAGGGCAGCGCTGACCCATTATGCTTGGCAGGTTATGGGCGGCAGAGAGAGAGGAGATAAGCATGTTTGTTGTACCACTTTATTAATGACTGACGCGTTAAATATTTAAGCTTTTAATTTAGGCGCTATAAATTTCGGATTAAGGTGATTGACCCACACAGACCTTAGCATTACCGCATGCGCAGTATTGTTTGGCTAGCGCGTTATAGCACTTCAACCAAGCTGGCTATCAGGTGGTTAAGCTGCGCCTGAGTGTGATTCACATTAAGGGTAATTCTTAGGCGGGCACTGCCTTTAGGCACCGTTGGCGGCCGTATCGACCCGACCCAAATGCCTCGCGCTTTAAGCCCATCGGTTACCGCTTGTAAGCGCTCAAGCTCGCCTATCACTATGGGTTGAATTGGCGTAACCGAGTCGCTCAGCGTGATCCCCGCTTGCTGACATTGCCGCCTAAAGGCATCAATGATGCCGTGCAAGGTGTCTGCGACCTTGGTTGACTCACCAAGCCATTTGACCGCGCGATAGGCAACATAGGCATTAGCAGGAGACAGCGCCGTCGAATAGATGTAATGGCGGGCATTGGCCACCATAAAATCGATACACGCTTGCGAGCCTAAAATCGCCGCGCCCTGACACCCCAGCGCCTTGCCAAAAGTGACCACCTGCACGTCGCAGTTGCTAACGCTCGCCCGCGGCTGCTTTGCCACTGGTAACACCCCAAAACCGTGGGCATCGTCAACGATAAGCCAGCTTTGTGCCTGTTGGCATGCTTGATACAGCGCCCCCAACGGCGCGCAGTCACCATCCATGCTAAAGACACTTTCGGTGATCACCGCTTGCGGCTGATGAGTGGCAATAAGCTTAACCGCCGCATCAATATCGTTATGGGCAAAGCGCTTTAAATGTGCGCTGCTATCGCGTAAGCCATCGATAAGTGAGGCATGGATCAACTTATCGGCCACCACGGTATCATGGCGGTCAAACAAGGTTTTCATCAATGCACTATTGGCGCTAAAGCCCGAGCAAAATAGCAAGGCAGCTTCATGTCCGCAGGCCTCACACAAGGCCTGTTCAAGTTGACGATGCGCCTCACTGTAGCCCGTGACTAAAGGAGATGCGCCGCTTCCCACGCCATATAACTGACTACCTTGGCTCATGGCATCCACCAGCACAGAAGCTTGGCTCAGACCTAAATAGTCGTTACTGCTGAAATTAATAAAGCTGACACCCTCGAGCATAAACTCATTTGGCGTCTCATCGCCCGCCTTAGCGATTGCCAAGGCGCGGCGCTGACGCAGTAACCCTGCGTGACGGGCGCGCGCCATCTGGGTATCGATTTTTTGGCTCAGTCGACTCACCTTAGGTGTGGCTGCACTCATATGGCCAACATCAGCAACAAGGCACTTAACACGTTCAACATTAAATTAGAGCGCCGCCGCATCATAAAAAGGCTGTGTCTGCTTGGCCCTGATGGCTTCGGCCTTGGCAAATACCGCTTTTTCTTCTTCAATGGTTGCCGCTTTACCCTGTTCTGGGTGCAAGCCTAAACGTTTAAATAGCGCCATATCATCGTTTTCTTCAGGGTTGCTGGTGGTGAGTAATTTGCAACCGTAAAAAATCGAGTTGGCGCCGGCAAAGAAACACATGGCTTGTAGCTCATCGCTCATGCTCTCGCGTCCAGCCGACAAACGCACACGTGAGTGAGGCATAATAATGCGCGCAACGGCAATGGTGCGCACAAACTCTAACGGATCAAGATCGTCCAAATTCTCAAATGGCGTGCCCGCCACTTTCACTAACATATTGATAGGGACAGAGTCAGGGTGCTGCTCCATGTTCGCCAACTGCTGCAATAAGCCAGCGCGATCGCTCGCCTGCTCACCCATGCCGACAATACCGCCAGAACACACTTTCATGCCTGCGGCGCGCACATTCGATAAGGTGTCTAATCTGTCTTGGTAGGTACGCGTGGTGATGATATCGCCATAATATTCTGGCGAGGTGTCTAAGTTGTGGTTGTAGTAGTCAAGCCCAGCCCCTGCCAGTTCTTCAGCTTGCGAGGGCGACAACATCCCCAACGTCATGCAGGTTTCCATGCCCATGGCTTTCACTTCTGCCACCATATCTTTAAGGTACGGCATATCGCGCTCATGGGGATTACGCCATGCCGCGCCCATACAAAAACGCGATGCACCGGCGGCTTTCGCGGCGCGAGCCTCGGTAAGGACTTTATCAATTTCAATCAGCCGCTCTTTTTCAAGTCCGGTGTCATAACGGGCGCTCTGAGGACAATATTTGCAGTCTTCTGGGCAAGCTCCCGTCTTAATTGACAGTAGACGACTGATCTGCACTTCGTTAGGATCGTACACTTGACGATGAATACTGTGGGCCTTAAACAATAAGTCGTTCATCGGCAATGCAAAAAGTGATTCTATTTCATCACGTTGCCAGTCATGACGTAGTGGTATTTGTGACATTGATAGCGGCCCTTACTCTGAATATGATCGCGATGAAGTCATACCATTCATCGACATTTATGTTGCTTAGCATACCTTTAGGTCTTAATCTGTCAACGCCAACCAGTGCGCCAAGTTGACTAATGGTCAACAATTAACCACGGAGACGCTATGACCGCGACACCCCCTATCGATTATGATTTTGACAAACAACACATCTGGCATCCTTATACCTCTATGACCCACGCCCAGCCTACCTTTGGCGTAGTGTCAGCCGATGGTTGTGAACTCACCCTCGACAATGGACAGCAACTGATCGACGGCACCAGCTCATGGTGGGCCTGTGTCCACGGTTATAGTCACCCTTATATTCTTGAGGCGATGCAAGCGCAGCTGCACACCTTAAGCCATGTTATGTTTGGCGGGATCACCCATCACAGCGCCATCGACGTGTGTAAAAAGCTGCTCAATTTGACCAGTGATAACTTAACCAAGGTGTTTTTAGCCGACTCTGGCTCGATTGCCGTTGAAGTTGCCATGAAAATGGCGCTGCAATATTGGCAAGGCCAGCAGCTGCCCAATAAGCAACGTATCTTAACGGTAAAAAATGGCTATCACGGTGACACGTTTGCCGCCATGAGCGTGTGCGATCCCGAAGGCGGCATGCACACCATGTTTGGTAATGCGGTCACCCAACAGCTGTTTGTTAATGCGCCGCAAACCCCATTTGGTGAGCCATTACAACACGATGATCTTAGCTCGATGCGCGATGCACTCGATGAACACCACCAGAGCATTGCGGCGGTGATTATCGAACCCATCATGCAAGGGGCTGGCGGCATGCGTTTTTATTCGAGCGATTACCTCAAAGGCTTAAGAGCGCTGTGTGATCAATACCAAGTGCTGCTGATTTTAGATGAAATTGCCACAGGTTTTGGCCGCACCGGTAAGTTGTTTGCCTATGAGCATGCCGCTATTGAAGCCGATATCCTATGTGTGGGTAAGGCCCTAACAGGCGGTTATATCTCACTTGCTGCCACGCTCTGTAGTGACGATGTTGCCCAAGGGATCAGTGACTCGCCCTCGGGGGTCTTTATGCATGGGCCAACCTTTATGGGTAATCCACTGGCCTGCGCCGCGGCCAGTGCCAGTTTAGATCTCATCGCCCGCAATGAGTGGATTGAGCAGGTGGCGCAAATTGAGGCGCAAATGCAGACAGAATTAGCGCCAGCAAGCACATTGCCTGGCGTGGCCGCGGTGAGAGTGCTGGGCGCAGTGGGGGTGATAGAGATGCAACAACCATTGAATACCGCCCAGTTACAGCAGGCGTTTGTTGACTTAGGTGTCTGGATCCGCCCTTTTGGGCGCTTAATCTACATTATGCCGCCTTACTGCATTGATCAGCAGCAACTCACTCAGCTTACTAATGCAATGATATCGGTAGCAAAAATGGTGGGTGAGCAAAGCGCTAACGGGCAAGCACAACCACAATTTATCAGCCACGGTTAATAGCTCAAAGCTAATTGCTCAAACTAAGTGCTAAGTGTTGAGCCTGCAAGTTTGCCAGCGTAATCGAGAGCCGCCAGGCTCTCTATTAAGCAGATACCCATTAGACTCTGATATTAATACGGTTTCTACCATCAGATTTGGCCCGGTACAGGGCAGTATCGGCGGCGCATAACAGGGCTTTAGAGGTGCGATATTGGCCTAAGGTTTCCACGGCTGGGTGGCACTGTCGCCTAAGGCGCGGCGCAGTTGATTGATAATTTTGTGTAGCGGATTGTCGCCGATATCGGCCGCTGGCCAACATTGTGCCACGATATCATCACTACTGAGCACCTCCCCCTGATGGCGACAGAGCAGTTGCAATACGTCCATAGCTTTAGGCTCAAGTTGTTTAACCACTGAACCGCAGCGAAGGGTGTTGGCCGAGGGAATAACCTGCCAATCACCAAAATAAAAAATCTGCTCATCCATGTAAAAGAGATACCCTAAACGTATTGATCGCGTTAGCAAAATGTTGTTGGCGATATTTTTTTGGCTACAACTTTATGCGTAGTCTGAGGTGAAGTCAATTAAACATAAGAAGCGTGCTACCAGATAAGCATGAGATTATTCAAGGCGTTGCCAGATTTTGACTCAAGTTAACCTTACTTAGGTTGGCGTTAGCCTATTTTGCTTTACCGACATTTGCTTTGTCTGCATTAACCCTCTTTTATTCGGCTAAGCCCATCCAGTGGGACTCTGGCGTACGCCATAACATGCGCCATGGGCGTTGATGAGGTTGGTACGAGATAGATAAGGGTGCTGGGGACTGAGGGCTAGGTGCTAGTTATGTTTGCACACATGCCTAGCCCCTTGAGTCGCGAGGGCTTGCTATGGCTAGGTCATAGGACACGCATGTTAAGTCGCAATGAGTGAGTCACTAATATGAGTACTCATTGTTAGTGCGGATGTGGATGCGTATAAATTAGCGCAGATAAATTAAAGCATTAGGCGAATAGTTAAAGTCACTGTTGTTGCTGTAACCAAGAGGCCAATAACACCATACCGTCATCGATAGAGATCAGCGGTTGATAACCCAGATCCTTTTTGGCCGCCGCAATATCAAAATAGTGGCTGGTCGACAGCTGCTTAGCGACAAAACGGGTCATGATGGGTTCTTGCTGTTTACCCAGCAGCCAATAGACACCTTCGAGCAGTGCCCCCACCCCATAGGCAAGATTAGCTGGCACGCGTTGGGTAACCGCAGGCAAGTGTGCACAAGCTAAGATCTTATTTAGCATGGCCGCCATGGTGATGGGCTCATCGTTACTTAAAAAATAACATTGCCCCGCACAAGATGGCGCGTCGTCATATAAGGCCAGCGCCGCCAATAGATGACCATAGGCGGCATTGGCAATGTAAATGGTATCGACAAGTTTATCGTCTCGGCCAACCAATTTCAGTCGTTTGGCCCGAGCACGCGCAATCACGCGTGGCACTAAATGGGGATCTTCAGGCCCCCAAATAAGGTGCGGCCTGAGCGATACCGTCTTTAACAGCTTACCATCGGCCAACACTTGGCCATTGGCCGCCACCACCTGTTGTTCGGCGCGGGCTTTGGACTCAGCATAATAGTTAAGGTAACTGGCGGCATAGGGCTGCGTTTCATCGATAAATGCTTCATCGACTCCGGCAAAAGTGACGCTGGGGGTGCTGGTATACACCAAGCGCGGAATATTATGCGCCACGCAGGCGTTAATAATGTTGTTGGTGCCCACCACATTAGGCAGATAATAGCTGGATTTATCGCCCCACACGCCCGCTTTGGAGGCCACATGAAACACCAAATCGCAACCTTGCAGCGCATCAGAAACCTGTTTGGCATCAATAATGTCACCCTTGAGCATATTGACGCCCATGGCGGTTAGCTCTGGATAAGTGCCACGGGCCAAACCACTGACCTTGATGCCAGCAGCGACAAGCCGCTCACAAATCGCCTTACCTAAAAAACCGCCAGCGCCAGTGACTAACACCCGCGGCGCACGCTGCGCTAATTGCTGTAAGGCGGCTTGCTCTTGTGGGTGAAACTGCGCCAGGCTTGGCGCTGTGGTGTGCTCTGCTGTCATGCTACCTGCTGTTATACTCTCTGCTGTCATGCTATCCGTAGCCATCATCATTTTTCAGTCATTTATCGGCCATTGCTCAGTCAGACTCATTTATCTTTTACCTTGCGGCGAGATCAATGGGGCAATTTTTGCTTATTCTTTATAAGTGGCTTGGGCCCATAGTGCTAATTTTTCTCTAAAAATCTTAGCGTTATGACGAATATCGACTGGGAACCCCCCATGAATGGCAAACCGTGTTATCCCTTTTGTTTGCTCATGGGTTTGGGCTAACTCACGTAATTCGTGATACAGCTGCGCCGAGCAACTGCAGCTTAAACCTTGCTTCAGCTCTAAACAGATCAGGGGCGTGGTGTTACCGTCGATGTCGATACCCACTAAGGCGGAGCGTTTAACGCTGGGATGCGTATTAAAAATACGCTCACAGGGAATAGAGAAATAGCGTTTGATGCTGCCCTCATTGTCAGGCGCTAACGCCTCGACCCGGTGCGCTTTGCGCCCGCACATCCATAATTTCCCGTCAGCATCGAGATAACCCAAATCTCCCATACGATGATAAATAACATCGTCATTGCCTACTATTTTGGCAAGCAGCGTCGCGCTGTCACGCTGATAATAGCATCGACTGACCATAGGCCCTGACACCACAATTTCACCAATCTCACCCGCAGGTAAGCGCAAATTGTCATCCCATTGAGCAATGGGCGCGTTATCGATCCCAATGATGGCAATATCGACTCCCTCTATGGCGTCACCTACGCAGATCCCACCGCCGTTATCTGTGATATCTGTAGTGGCAAATAGGGCCTGACTGCCCATTTTACTGATGGGTAAGGATTCTGTCGCGCCATAGGAATTAAGCACCTCAACATCATCATTGAGTAGCTGACTAAAGCGTTTTATAGAAGCGATGGTGGCAGGTGCACCGGCGGAGATCACCCGTCTTAGGCTAGGCAGTGTTACCGCGTGGTTATCTGTGCCCGCCTCACCTAAACGTTCAATCAGCGCCGGATTAACAAACATGTTAGTGCATTGATAGCGTTCGATCGCGGCAAAGATATGGCTAGGATTGGCCGTAATAGGTTTACTGGCATCCATATCAGGCACAATAGAAGCCATGCCTAGCGCTGGGCCAAAGAGGGAAAACAGCGGGAAAGTGGCTAAATCACGCTCGCCATGGCTTATCTGATAATCGTGTTTAAGCGCGCTAATTTGCGCCTCAAACATGCGGTGGGAATAGACCACCCCTTTTGGCGTACCAGTGCTGCCACTGGTAAATAAGATGGCGCACATCTCATCATGACTCAGCAGCGCCATTGGATAAGGCTTATCCACTGGCACCTGGCTTAAGAGTTGAGGCAAGGACACCCCGCCCCACCAGCCCTTGCCGCCAACGGTGATGAGTTTTTTAATGCTGTGTTTACCCCAGCCAAACAAGCACCTAGCGAGGTGCGCTTTAGGAATACCAATAAAAGCATCGGGCTGAGATTCTGCAAAACACTGCTTAAGGTTTTTTACTCCCATGCCAGGATCAACCAAAATAGGAATGATCCCCGCCTTAAACAAGGCAAAGGTGAGCGTGAAAAAATCGATACTGGGGGTGACCATTAACACGGCTTTCATGCCGCGAGTGATGCCATATTGCTCGAGGGCAAATGCCATACGCGAGCTGAGCTTATCGAGTTCATCGAAGCTAAGCTCTTGATAGCTGAACTTTTTAGTCAACAAACCGCCGTGGGCCTGCTGCACCGCCACCGCCAGTTGCGTTGGGGTTTGCTGGGCGGCGCTGTGCAGATGGCGACACAGATTGGCACCATCGGCATTTAATTGTGGTTTATCAACGACATTTGCCAGCACTGGGCTAACAGATGAGCTACCAGATAAGCTATCGGCTGGGCTACTGCAAACGGGCGGTGTCATTAGTGCGCCATAAACTGGCGAACATGAGCGACAACCTCATCACTGGCATCTTCTAAAATGTAGTGACCACAATCGGCAAATTCATGCACTTGAGCACCCGGAAACACCCGTTGCCACTCATCTAAGAAGTGCTTATCGAACACAAAGTCTTGCAGGCCCCAACAGATCATCACAGGCAGTGTGGCAAACTGTGGCAAGGCAGCGGCAATATCCGACACCAACTGATAGTTTCTATCGCCAGGCTTAAGCGGAATATCTTGCACAAAACGCAGCGTCGAGATGCGATTGGCCCAAGAGTTAAACGGCGCAACATACGCTTGGCGAACCGCTTTCGGCATAGGCTGACGTTTAACGCCAACATAAGATGCAATCGATGAAAAAGCATTAAAACCGCGCACCAATACCGTACCTAGCAGCGTGTTGCGGCAGATAGATAAGGCCCACGGAAAGGGTTTTGCCTCTGGCAGGTGAAACGCGCCAGTGTTGAGGATGACTAATTTTTTAATCCGCTCAGGATGACGCGCCGCAAAGCCCATGCCGATCATACCGCCCCAATCGTGCACGATAAGGGTAATATTTTGCTTAACGTTGAGGTGATCTAATAAGGCTTCTAAATCATCAATACGCTGCTCAAGGGTGTAATCGTATGCGCTATCGTCTGGCTTATCTGACAAACCACAGCCAATGTGATCCGGCACAATACACTGATGGTTATCGCTTAAGGCCGATACCAAGTTACGATAATAGAATGACCAGCTTGGGTTACCGTGCACCATCACCACCGGCTCGCCTTGGCCCTCGTTGACGTAATGCAGTTTGTTACCATTGATATCGAAATAATTGCGCTTAAAGGGAAATAGCGTATCGAGCATGATCTTTCCTATATACCATTTTTGTCCTCGATAACGACCGATGCGCCGCTATCGAGATAATCTGTTTGATTGAGACAACACTATGGGGACAATCAGTGGCCAATTACCACTTAAGCCCAAGCATCATGCAATTTAGACCACTGCCTATCCCAAGAAAACTCACCTGATCGCCTTTACGCAAAAAGCCTTGATCATGCGCCATGGCAGCGGTGACCGGCAACGAGACAGTGCCCATGTTGCCCAAAAATTGGTAGGTGGGAAACTCTTTCTCTTGCGGAATATTAAGCGCACTGAGTACCTGTTTACGGTTAGAGGCGCCCACTTGGTGACAAATCACCTTGTCGACCTGCTCCACCAGCCAGTTACGCTGCTCAAGGAAATGGCTCCAAGTATGTCGTGCCAGCTCGACCCCCTCTTTCAATAGGGCCACACCATCGGTGCGCATAAATTCGCGGTACAGTTGCGTGCCCGCTTCTTGCAAGCCCCACTGACACAAATTGTGATGCTCGGGTGCCGACAGATGGCTTGCGCCCAGCAGTTGGTGCTGGCGATCGCCTTTTAAGGGGATGCTACCATCGGTTAACAACACCGCCACCGCGCCCGAGCCGCCAGTTAAGGTCGCTAACGACTGCGCATAATTTTGCATCGTTGGCTCAGCTAGCATATTGTCTATGGTGATATCGACAATATGACGCGCCGATTCACACGAGACCACCAGCCCAGCTTTGATTTGGCCTAACTCGATGCGATTAGCGATATCGAGAATACCCGACAACACCCCAAGGCAGGCGTTACTGATGTCGTAAATGGCAGTATCTTTTGAGACGCCAAGCTCCGCCGCGATGCGACATGCTGTGGCTGGCTCATGTTGGTCACGACAAACGCCGGTGTAAACCACCGCGCCTAAATCGCTAACACTGATGCCGGTTTCTTCAATAGATTTGTACGCCGCAGCCAAGGCGCCGTCAGATAATCTGTGGCCTTTAGGCCACCAACGACGCTCTTGGATCCCCGTTAATGCAGCAAGCTGCCCCATTGGGATCCTAAACTTTTGATAGAGAGGGGCTAATCGAGACTCTAACTCTGAAGTGGAGACCACTACAGGTGCCAGCTCATAGGCTAGACTATTTATAAAAACGCGAGAATATTTCATGCAACCGTGTAGTTCGCTCAATATATCAACACTAACCGCGCCAATATTTATTATTCACTGATAACCCGACATTTGAGCAAGAAACGGCGCATGATTCAATAAAAAACCATCATAGAGCGGCTTTTTTCGGCAATATGTCGACAAGTGTCGCCTCTTTAACCAAGTCTATCGGTTTTATCTCACCAAGTGGCACGTGCATTCGCCCAGAACCAAGGCAGCGCCGATTTAGTCATGGGGGTGACGCTGAGCCAAAATCAGATAGTTTCGCGGGGTGATCTGCTTATCACAAAAAGTGGTTAACTTGACCTGATAACCCGCATCTTCGAGAAAGCATACTCTATCAAGCAAGAGCCATTGCTCCAGCACGTCACGAAACAGGTGCGCCACCAGATCGATACGCCGCGTGAGTCGCTGGCGTCGATACCCTAGTGCCAAATAATGCTCCACAGGCCAGTTTACCG
This sequence comes from Shewanella sp. 492, assembly GCF_059338445.1. Classification (NCBI taxonomy): domain Bacteria; kingdom Pseudomonadati; phylum Pseudomonadota; class Gammaproteobacteria; order Alteromonadales; family Shewanellaceae; genus Shewanella; species Shewanella sp. 492. The sequence continues at coordinate 1,692,780 of NZ_CM181702.1, read as the reverse complement.
GCAAGGATACGCCTTTTTGCGCTGCGGCCCAGAGACAAAATGCCTTAAAGTCGCCATTGAGCTGACTCTGTTTTACCGACGGTATCGGCAAGTAATGATCATGCCCGCTCACCTCACGCTGCAAGCTATCAAAACCTAAGCGCCACGCCACCTCTTTATGGCGCAGCTCGGTGGCCTTGTCATTGGCGATAACGCTGTGCTGCAAAGGCAACTGCAGATCGTGACGACTTAAGTTAAGTCCACTTTGCTGAGCGACCTGCGATAACGGCTGATAATGGCTAGCGCGAATAAGATGGTAACAGCAAGGTGATATTGCCAGTGAAGCTGTGTTCGCGCACCTTGCCTGTTGCAGTAACGCCACATGTAAATCGCCACAAGCATGTAATGCCACCGCTTGCTGAGCCGGTTTTAGCAACCGAGCGGCATCGGGACTAAAGGCATCGGCGCAGACAAACCGTTGCGGCAGTGACCACTGCTGCGCAAAGGCTTGACCGCTATCACATAAGGCCGATTGCCATTCAAGACTGGTGACACTTCGCTGCTGCGCTTTAGCGATTAACCGCCCCAGATGACCTTTACCGGCGCACCACTCGAGCACATCGTGCTTATCATCGGCAATGGCCTGGGTAAATGCACTGATCTGCTGCCACTTACGGCCTTTAATGTGGGCGCTAAAATGGGGCGCCACCTCATCGGCTAAGCCGGTGACTGCCACATTCTGTACCGCGTGACTTGCCTGCGGTTGAGCGGTGCGTGGCGCATGGGGCAGCTCTTGGTCTGGCGCGCCGCCTGACAATAACCCCAGCGAATCTAACAATACCTGCGCCTGAGTCGCAGAAGCTGACTTCCCATTGGCCATTGCGTTAAGATCGTGCGTCAGTGCTGGCAGCAAGGTCGCCAGTAAGCGCTGCGTATCGACATCAATAGCGTCGATATCATCATCGCCTATTTGCCACACCTGCTTAGCCAAGGTCGGGTGGTGTGCCTCCCAAGGCAGATGATGACATTCGAATGCTTTAACCTGCCATAACCCTCGGCTGCTATGCAGTAATGCGCCGAGTACCTGCAGGGTTTGACCATAAGACATGTTAATTCCTTCATAAAAAAAGCACTCGGTGAGTGCCTTTTTATTGTAATCAAGTTACCGCAGCGAGCATAGCGCTATTGAGGCGATTGCGGCTTAAGCGCCATGCGTTTGCCCAGCCAAACGCCCAAGCCGAGCGGCGCAAAAAAGATCACCAGCAAAAATAAGACAAAATAGAGGATCAGGCTCTTGAGCGTGGCGGTTAATTGCGCAAACACCACCTCAACCGAGTGCTGGGCAATTTGATCCAAATTGGCTGCGGCAGCCATACGCTCTCTTGCCACCATCTCCTCTAGGGCAAGGCGCTCATTTTTAACCATAGATTCGAGCGCTTGTCGCTCGGCAGACAGCTGCACGAGTTTGCTATCGGTCGCTTCACTGAGCTGTTGTAATAGTGGGGTCAGTTCGCGGCGCAGATCCACCGCTAAGTCTTGCATCATTTGTGGGCTCTGCTCCATTAAGCGGTGAAAACGCGCCGATGTTTCGCTGATGCTGGCCAAGGTCACCTGAATATGTTCCACATTTAGGTTTGAATGCAATGCATAAAGCTCTGCTTTCCAGCCAAGGATCTTAGGCATCTGCTCAGATATCATCGCCATGCGATCGGAAATATCACTCATCACCTCGGGCACGGTACCAAATGTGGTCACCGCTTCAAACTCATGAATGGCTTTAAAGTCTAACCAATCCCTAAAAGCGGAACGGCGCACAAAGGTGATATCGGTCAGTGGATTATCGGCCACGTACTGATTAACAAACGCCTGATACTGCTTAAAATCGACCTCGTTGACAAAGCCTTTCACTGTCTGCTCGAACTCTTGTTGCAGTTGCTGACTAGCGGTGACGGCAATGGCTTGCTGCTCGCCAAACAGTTGTTGACCTGCGCCAGAGGCAAAAAAGGCCGACATTTGAGCCGTTAAGGTCCAGGTATCGACCATAGCTGCCATGGGCGATGCCTGAAAGATCGCCCGCTGCAAAGCTTGCTCACTGTTGATTTTCCACATCAGGGAGTGAGACTTGATAGCCACATCATCGGGCGCTAGCGCCGCAATTTTATCGGCGCTATGCTCAACCCCTGTGTAGAAGGTATTACTGAACTCACGACTAAACACCCGCATATTCAGCTGTTCCTTAGGTAGTGGTTCGATACCACTTTCTAATTTAATCTCCAGTAATGAGCAGCCGCTAACGCCGATTAACATGATGACTATTAAGAAAAACTGAATATTGCTGCGCATAACATAACTCGTGAGGTAAGCAGATTGAAGTACCTCTTAAAGTAAGTGTTTTCTGCAGGCGGCTCAAGTGATAGTGATTAGATAATCTCAATAGCGTCAGGTCTTAGCCTCAGCAAAAACCTCTATGAAGGCTTTATGTTAAGCAAAAAGGTAGCGGCGTTGAATCTGCCTTGCCACTGACGTAGAATCGCGCCCAAAACAATCAACAAGAGTTTACCTATGCGCTCACCCTGCGTCGCACGCTGTGGCCTTAATGACGATGATATTTGTGTGGGCTGTTTTCGCCATATTGATGAGATTGTTGGTTGGGGACAGGCCAGCGAGGCCCGTCAACAGGCGATTGTTGAGGCGGTTAATCAGCGTAAAGCCCAGCTAAAACAGAGCAAGCCGTCTCAGGCCAGTGTGCTGAATAAAGGGCAGATCATTAGCCGTGACAAGTGGCGCCAAGCCGAACAACGCTTGCTTGAACAAGACAGTTGATAACGGCTCGGCATCTTATGCTAGCGACAGGCCGTTGGCGCTTATCACTTTTTGCTCATCATCCCTTTTAAGTCTGCAAACGGGTTATAAGTGGCCGCCTCGACTTTGGTTTCGGTGGTCGCACCATATTGGATCAGCTCTTCATACTTAGCATGTTCATTGTCATGGCAATAGAGGCACAATAGCTCCCAGTTTGACCCGTCTGAGGGGTTATTGTCATGGTTATGATCGCGATGATGTACGGTTAACTCGCGCAAGTTGGAGTGAGTAAACTCGCGGGTACAACGGCCACACACCCAAGGGTAGAGTTTTAACGCCTGTTCACGGTAACCGGTTTCTCGTTTGGCTTTGTATTCGCGCGCCTCAGCCAGCACTTTGTCTAGCTTGCTTTGACCTTGATGGGTTGACATGAACTGTCTCTCTGCAAAAAATAATTGCCTGCAAGAATAATCATTGGCCTAGCTAAGTGCAACCAAAATAGTGCAGCACTATATGCCTTAACCACCCACATAAAAAAGCCCAACTCAAGGAGTTGGGCTTTTAAATCACTTAAGGTGAGCTATTTGGGGTTAGGTATTTTCATCACTGACATATTCTGAGCTCGACAGATGCAGATAATGCAAATAGCGCTCATATTGGGTCACCACGTCGGCCAAGATCTGCTCCTCGGTGTAACCCATTACGTCATACTGTTGACCACCGTGCTCAAGGAACACTTCGACCCGATAATAATTAACGTCACCGTCTTTAATCTCGGCTTCTAACGGATTAGGGATGGTATATGCTCGTATCCTTAAGCCGTAGACAAAGTCACCCTGCTCAGTTTCTTGGATGATAAAGCGGACTCTGTCTTCAACATATTGCATCTGCGCCGGAATATTACGCTTCACAAAGCTTAAACACGCCTTTTCTAAGGCGGGAGCGGCAACATGTTTCAAAAACAGCACAGCATCTTCATGGCTTGGATGCGACACTAGTACATCGATGCGCTCTTCCCAACTGACGTTGGTCTTAGCGTATTGCACACTGGTATTGTGCGATTGTACGCTATTGATCTTAAGCCAGTCATCTTGCAATGCCTTAAACAAACCAAAGCACATTAACAACATCACAATTAAAAATGGCATCGCACTGGCTATCGCTACCGTCTGCAGGGCTTGTAACCCGCCAGCAAGTAACAGTACAGAAGCCACTACACCTTGCAATAATGCCCAAAAAATACGTTGCCATACTGGCGACTTCGGATCGCCGCCCGAAGTCAGGTTATCAATCACCAGTGAACCGGAATCTGAAGAGGTAACAAAGAAGGTCACCACTAGGCATAAGGCGATAGTCGATAACAGGGTCGACATTGGCATATGTTCGAAGAACATAAACAAAGCCACCGACACATCAGAGGATACCGCATCGCTCAAATAGGTCGCGCCGTGATTCATAATGGCGTCGATAGCGGTATTACCAAACACGGTCATCCATAAAAATGTGAAGGCCGAAGGCACAAATAACACGCCAATCAAAAACTCACGAATCGTGCGTCCACGGGATACCCGCGCAATAAAGGTACCTACAAATGGAGACCAAGAGATCCACCAGCCCCAATAAAGCAGTGTCCAACCGCCAATCCAATCATTCTTTTGCTCGTAGGCATAAAGATTAAATGTCTTCCCGACAATATCACTTAAATAGGCACCAGTATTTTGGACAAACGCTTGTAACAAGGCCACCGTTGGGCCAAATAACAACACAAATATCAACAGTAAGATGGCGAGTCCCAGGTTAAGCTCACTGAGGCGCTTCACCCCTTTATCTAAACCAGAAAACACCGATAAAGTCGCGATTAGGCTGATAACTATGATTAAGATCACCTGCACCATGGCAGAAATCGGTACCCCAAGCAGGTAATTGAGCCCAGAGTTGACCTGCAACACGCCAAAGCCTAATGAGGTAGCCACACCAAACAAGGTGCCTAATACCGCAAAGGTATCCACCGCATGGCCTATTGGGCCGTTAATACGCTCACCGATTAAGGGGTACAGCGCACTACGAGGCAGCAAGGGTAATTTATGACGATAAGAGAAGTAAGCTAAACACAACGCCACCACAGCATAAATAGCCCAAGCATGGATACCCCAGTGGAAAAAGGTGATCTTCATGGCATCTTTGGCGGCCTGAATGGTTTGCGGATCGGCATCGGGCGGCGCCAAGAAGTGCATCACCGGCTCTGCTACACCAAAAAACATCAACCCAATCCCCATACCAGCCGAAAACAGCATGGCTATCCAGCTTTTATAGCTGTAATCGGGTTCAGAATGGTCGGGGCCTAATTTTATGTCACCAAAACGGCTGACCATCACAAAGATAATAAAAATTAAGAAAATCGCCACAGCCAAGATATAAAGCCAGCCGGTTTTCATCTCTAACCAGTGCTGAGCAGATTTAAAGATAGTTTGTGCTTGTTCAGGCCACACCGCACCCACAAACACCATAATAAAGATCATGACCACCGATGAATAAAACACCGGTGGGTTGATACTCGATTTTATCGACATAATTCCTCTCAAAATAAGCAAATACCACACAACCTAACAGGTGACTGTCTAGTTGAATTTGATGCTGTCCATGCGGCGCCATGTAAGTTATAAGGCAGCAGCGAGAACACTCCTGAGTGAACGTTTAAACACGATGTAAATAACGGCATCGCTCAAAAACATCTTGAACGACGCAACAAATCACATTAAATAACAACCATTAAAAAGCGCTATTGAATACAATCTACCTTCACCAAAAGCTGGCGCAGTATACCCGAAATACCTTATCAATTCACCTCTTTAGCTAAATTGTATAGATATTCACCTATCTTGATAAAGCCAAAGAGCAGTCTTAAAGACTGCTCTAATCTAAATCGGCAACTGAGTTTGCCTCTACTGGCTAGATTTTTTGCATCTCTTCATAAGAAGTGTGGCGCACATCTTTGCCTTTGACATAATAAATAATGTATTCGCAAATATTTTGGCAGCGATCCCCTACCCGCTCGACGGCGCGAGCCGCCCATAACACATCCAGTACTTCGGGGATTGAGCGCGGATCTTCCATCATATAGGTCATCAACTGGCGAATAATGCCCTCATACTCACTGTCGAGCTTGATATCTTCTTTATGCAGCTCAAGAGCGACATCGGCGTCCATGCGCGCTAAGGCATCTAAAGTCGCATGTAAGGTCCGGGTAGCATGACGGCCCATATTCTCGATACTGACTAGCAGTGGCTGTTGATTTTTCAATCGCTTGTCTAATGCCGCCTTGGCAATCTTAACGCACGCATCGCCGATACGTTCTAAATCGGTAATGGTTTTAGAAATGGCGATGATCAAACGTAAATCACTGGCTGCCGGCTGACGCTTGGCGATGATGCGGGTGCACTCTTCATCGATAGACACCTCCATACCATTGACCGTATGGTCGCCCTCAATCACCTGCTGCGCCAGTTCGACATCTAAATTGCCAAGCGCATCGAGTGCTTGCTCCAACTGACGCTCGACCAAGCCCCCCATAGCCAATACGCGATGACGAATATCATCCAGCTCAGCGTTAAACTGACCCGAGATATGTTTATTTAAATTCATGTTTTCCATTAAAATTCAACCTTGTTAAATATCATCAATTCTGCCATCACTACGAGTCTTAGCCCGCCGTTCAAAGCCTGCGATAGCGATGAGATTAGCCATACCGCCCGGTAATATAATCTTCGGTCTTCTTCTGCTTCGGGGTGGTAAAGATGGTATTAGTGTCGGCATATTCCACTAACTCGCCCATGTACATGAAGGCCGTCTGATCTGACACCCTTGCCGCCTGTTGCATATTATGGGTCACTATCACCACGGTATATTGCGATTTTAACTCGGTGATCAGCTCTTCAATGGTTAAGGTCGAGATAGGATCCAAGGCGGATGTGGGCTCATCCAATAGCAAGACTTCTGGCTCAATGGCAATGGCTCTGGCGATCACCAAACGCTGCTGCTGCCCGCCCGACAAGCCAAAGGCATTATCGTGTAATCTGTCTTTAACTTCATCCCAAATGGCCGCACCGCGCAGCGAACGCTCGGCGGCTTCATCGAGTTGACGACGATTATTAATCCCCTGTAAGCGCAAGCCATATACCACATTTTCATAAATCGACTTGGGAAACGGATTCGGGCGCTGAAACACCATGCCCACATTGCGGCGCAATGAAGCCACATCGACATTTTTGGCGTAAATATTTTGCCCATGCAGTAAAATTTCGCCACTGATATGGCAGTTATCCACTAAATCGTTCATGCGATTAATGCAGCGCAGCAAGGTCGACTTACCACAGCCACTGGGGCCGATAAAGGCGGTTACTTGCTTTTTCGGGATCTTCATCGACACATCAAATAGCGCCTGTTTATCGGCATATTTAAGATCCAAATTGCGGATCTCCAGTGCCGTCTGCTCATGGCTTAAATTATCTAAGTCTACCGGCGCGGTTTGCATTACCGACTTATCTATCGAAATCATATCTGTTCCTAATCACTTCAGGATAAAGGGGGATTGGCGCTCAAGCCGAGCTTCAGCGCAATGTAATCTATGCCCAATTAATGCTCTAGCGAGCGATACTTCTCACGCAAGTGGTTGCGCACGGCGATGGCCGTTAAGTTTAAGCTCACAATCACAGACACCAATAAAAATGAGGTCGCATACACTAGGGGCCTCGCCGCCTCAACATTGGGACTCTGGAAACCGACATCATAAATATGGAAACCTAAATGCATGAATTTACGCTCTAAATGTACAAATGGAAAGTTCATGTCTATTGGCAATGTGGGCGCTAATTTAACCACACCCACCAACATTAATGGCGCCACTTCACCCGCAGCGCGGGCTACCGCTAAAATCAGCCCGGTCATGATGGCGGGGCTGGCCATGGGCAACACAATGCGCCACAGGGTTTCCGCTTTCGTCGCCCCGAGCGCCAAACTGCCTTGGCGCACCGCACTGGGAATACGGCTTAAGCCTTCTTCGGTGGAGACGATGACCACAGGCAAGGTCAAAATTGCCAAGGTGAGCGCCGACCAAATCACCCCGGGTGAGCCGAAAGTGGGCGATGGTAAGGCTTCGGGATAAAACAGTTGATCAAGCGAGCCGCCCAACATATAGACAAAAAAGCCTAAACCAAATACGCCATACACAATCGATGGCACGCCGGCTAAGTTAATCACCGCAATGCGGATCATCTTAGTGATGGGGCCTTTTTTGGCGTATTCATGCAGGTAAACTGCGGCAATGACACCAAAGGGGGTAACAATGACCGCCATCAACATCACCATAAATACGGTGCCAAAGATGGCCGGAAACACGCCGCCTTCGGTGTTGGCTTCGCGGGGATCGGCGCTGACAAAATTGCCCACCCCTTTAAACCAGTGGACTAACTTACCGGCGATGCCTAAACGATTAGAATAGGTGACGCCTAAAATAGTATCGAGTTTAAGCACCACCTCTTCACCGCGCATATCGCGCACCACAACCGCATCGCGAGCCGCCGCTTGACGCAGGGCAAAGAAGGTTTTTTCCAGCTCAAGGTACTCATTTTGCAGCCGTTCACGTTCGCTCGCTAGCGCCTGCTTACGGCTGTCGGTCAGGGCGTTATCTAATTCATAACCCCGCTGCTTGAGACGTAAGTTTTCTAGCTGATAGTTAATCGAGCCAATGTCGCCTTTTTGCAGCGACACCGCTTGGTCACTCAAGGCGACGGCCCGCTCGATATGTGCCTCAAATGAGGCTTCCACATCATCTAACGCTAATCGTTTGCCATCTTCGATAATGGCAATAGGATAACCGTAAAAATCGCCATTTTTGCTGCGCTCAAGCTTAGCCACATCATAGGGCGCGGTGCGCGAGACGATGTCAGTGGCCAACACCCAACGAAAGTCCAAATTCACAAACTCACGGTTACCCGTTTTAATTAAGTAACGGGTGACCGTTTCACCTGGATGCTGCTTAAACTGGTGCCCCGCCGACAACAAGCGCTCGGTAGGTACAGCTTCGGTGTCGTAAATCTCGCCAATCAAGGTTGAACGTACTCCTTGTTGATCCACTAACTCCCACTGATAGATCTCTGCTGGCCAGAAATAACTCAGTCCGCGCCATGCGATTAACAGCAGCAATCCCAACACGGCAATCAAGCTAATACTCACGGCGCCGCCCGTCATCCAGATCCACGGCGAACCCGATTTAAACCACTTACCCATTACATAAGCCTCTTAAGGTCACAGGCGAAAATATTAATGTCGAAAACATACTGGCCTCCACTACAATGAGCTGTAGCGTTCACGTAAACGCTGTCTCACCACTTCAGCAATGGTGTTAACTAAGAAGGTAAAGATAAACAGCACGAACGCCGCCAAGAACAGCACTCGATAATGGGAGCTACCAATGGCAGATTCTGGCATCTCGACCGCGATATTGGCTGCCAAGGTGCGCATGCCTTCAAATACACTCCACTCCATAATGGCCGTATTACCCGTGGCCATGAGTACTATCATGGTTTCGCCGACAGCGCGCCCAAGCCCCATCATCACCGCAGAGAAAATACCTGGGCTGGCGGTTAATAACACCACTCGAGTTAGGGTTTGCCAGTTAGTTGCCCCCAGTGCCAAACTACCGTTTGACAGATGGCGCGGCACAGAGAACACCGCATCTTCGGCAATAGAGAAAATGGTTGGGATCACCGCAAAGCCCATGGCAATACCGACCACCAAGGCATTACGTTGATCGAAAGTGATCCCCAGCTCGTTAGTGATAAACATGCGCGAATCACCGCCAAAGAAGGCCTGCTCAACCACGGGACTGATGTAAAATGAAAACCAACCGATAAACACGATAACCGGTAACAGCATGAGCTCTTGATAGGTCTCTGGCAGGCGTTGTTTCCAGCGCCCAGGCAACTGATGCCAAGCAAAAGCGGTGAGCAAAATGCTGCAGGGCAGCAGCACCAGTAACAGCAAGAGCCCTGGGAGATTATCTTCAATTAACGGCGCCAACCATAAACCCGCTAAGAAACCCAAAATCACCGTAGGTAAGGCCTCCATGATCTCAATGGTGGGCTTTACCACGGCACGCACCTTTGGCGACATGAAGTATGCGGTATAGATAGCGCCTGCAATAGCAAGCGGCGTGGCGAACAGCATGGCATATAAGGCCGCTTTCATGGTGCCAAATGCCAAGGGCATTAGGCTTAGTTTAGCTTCAAAATCATCTGATCCCGAAGTCGACTGCCATACATATTGCGGCTCAGGATACCCCTCATACCACACCTTGTCCCACATGGCGCTCCACGACACCTCTGGATGACTATTGTCCACGGCAAACAAGTGTAATTGCCCGCCCGCCTCGACCACTAAGGCATTGGAGCGCGGGCTAAAGCCCATCACGCCAGGTTGCTTAAGATCAAAGCGTTGGGAAAATAGCTTACGTTGACTGGTGGTATATAAGAGGTTTAATTCGCCTGAGTCGCTAATAGTGGCAAAACTTTTACGATAAAACTCGCTAGCGATACGCTTAACACCCGCCTGATTGCTAAATTGGCGGATCTCTTGATACTGGCGGCCTTTGTCACCATTAACCTGAAAATACTGCAATATCAAGCCATTATCATAACTGACCAATACCGAACTGGCACCTGCCAGCAAGGAGACATCGGTCACCTTGGTTTTGGCTCGCTCCAATTCAATCACCTGCATTAAGGTGATCGCTTCTGCATCGCGAATATCATAGACAAATAGCCGATTACCCGAACGCAGCAGTAACTGGCGTTGATCTGGCGTCATTAACTGCTGCTGCACTTGCACTGGCGCATCACTTATCACGCTGGAGGTCGCTGTCCATTCCACCTCCTCGGTCATCATGTTCTCTTCGCCCTCTTGGCGTGAAAGAAACCATTGACCCGCGTCGCTGCGATAGGCAAAGCTCATTCTATCGCTTGAGTAAGCAAAAGTGAGCTGATTGAGCGCCACATCCCCATCGGCCACTTGCAGTGAAGGTTGCCCTAACGGAAAACTGATATTCGGGGTAATGAGTCGCTGGTTATCTGGATAGGTCACGCCAAACTGAATATCGGCGATGATCACCCGGCCATTTGATAAGCCATATGCGAAGCGTTGCTGGCTAGGAAAGGCGGTGGCACTGCTGACAATGCGTGCATCGGAGGGGATCTCTATGCTACTGGTTTCAATCAGCTGACCTGAAGTTGCACGATAAAACTGCACTTCACCTTGACTGGTGACCCGATAGATAATTTCATTTTGCTCATCGCTGCCCACCATCAAGGTGGCGACATCGGGTTTATCGAGCTGAGCGGTCATAACCGGCGTCACATCGGCGCCATCAAAAATCGGCTTCACTACATACAGCAGATAAAAGAAGATCAACAGCAAGGCCACAAACACCATGATGCCGCCAAGCGTTACTCCTATTTGGGTGAGCTTATCTTGCCAAGCTCGTCGATTAGAGCCCCTTCCCATCAACAGTTTTGCTGTAGTAGAACCAGGTTGAGTTACCTGAGTTTCCATTAAGAACCTCGTTTATGTTTGTTCTGTAGAGTTTTCACTGGGATTGTTGTTACACCTATGTTAACAATAGTCAAACATCCACATCCCATTGCTGACGGTCGAGATTATATGACGTCAAGATGACATTATTGTTACAGCGACACAATGGCATCGATATTAACCAACTTACGGAGTTTTAGCGAAATGTTACGATACCTAGTTACCCTGCAAGTAGCCGATAAACAAGGCTTAGTTGAACAGATAGCTCATATCGTTAGCCGACACGGTGGCCATTGGCTCGACTCAGAGCTGCGCCATATCGATGGCTTATTTGCCGCTATCTTGTTACTGGAGGTCCCCGCTGCCAACTGGGAGACCTTGCTCGAGAACCTCGAATGTATCGATGGTTTGAGTCTGACCTATGCCAAAACCCGCCACAAACAGCCTCATACTCGCTACCAAGGCTATTCACTGGTGGCCTACGACAGACCCGGACTTGTGCACCAAATATCTAATAAGATTAGTGAATTAGGACTCAACATTGAGCGATTATCGACTCAATATGAGAGCGCTAGTCACACCGGTGTGGCACTCTTTCGGGCTAACTTTAGCCTAAATATTCCTAATGATGATATTGAACAACAACTGCGTTTGGCGCTGTACACTATCGGCGATGACGTGGTGCTCGATATCAACGCCTAAGCTGTAGCAGGACTAAGGCACCGATTGTTAATTCATCATCTGCAAGCGGCGCATTAACAATCGGTAAAACCAATCAAAAACATTGCCAGCAATCTGATATAATCCGGTGTCATCGCGATGCTTACTCGCACTTTTTAGCTATTTTTTATTTTATATCGGACTCCATGATGCCAAATGCCCCAATCAGCGGAAACATCCGCAAGATGCGTTCTGCGCTCGATAACCAAGGTCAAGTGCAATACCAGTTGCCACTGTCTGACCAACTTATCGAGATGAATCCGCTTATCGGCCGTCAAGTCACCCTTACTCACACGGGCCATATTTACTGCAGTCATTGCAGCAAAAAAACCAAGAAGAGTTATTCACAAGGCCATTGTTTCGTCTGCATGAAAAAGCTGGCTAGCTGCGATATGTGTATTATGAAACCGGAAACCTGCCATTTTGCACAAGGCACCTGCCGCGAGCCGCAGTGGGGTGAAGATAACTGCTTCGTACCGCACTATGTGTATTTATCTAATACCTCGGGCCTTAAAGTGGGTATTACCCGCCATACCCAATTGCCGACCCGCTGGATAGATCAGGGTGCCACCCAAGGTTTGCCTATTCTAAAAGTCTCTACACGACAACTTTCAGGCCTTATCGAAGTTGAACTGGCTAAAATGATCAATGATAAAACCAATTGGCGCACTATGCTTAAAGGCAATGCCGAGCCACTCGATTTAGTTGAACAGGCAAAAGTGTTACTGCCGCACATCGAAAAACGTATTCATGAACTGTCGATGGAGCATGGGGAGTACGCTATCGAGCAACTCGATGAAGCGATCCTTGCTATTGAGTATCCAGTAAGCGAGTTTCCAACAAAAATCGCCTCTCATAACTTCGATAAAAATCCAATCGTGACAGGTAAACTGATGGGAATTAAGGGTCAATATCTGATTTTCGATACTGGGGTCATTAACCTACGCAAGTTTACCTCCTATGAGATAAGCCTCTGTGCCGATTAACGGCTTTGGTAACGCCACAGCTAACCATTAGTCGATGGTTTTTCCTAGCGATTATAGTTAACTAAATCGCTGTCAACAGAGAACGATTATCGCTGTGGCATACTGGCTAGCATCTTGGCGACCACTCGATCGAGTCTTTGATTATCTTGTTTAGGCGCAATGGATGGCCTTTGGGATAATTCAGTAAAGCCTTGTGCCAATACGCGCCAACTCGGCACGGCGTCCTCACCAGAAAACACCAGCAGTAACACTGAGCCTTTGGCATACTGCCCCATATCTATGCCCTGCTCTGAAACCCCAGGTACTAGGCCAACCTTATTTAAGATCTCTGCATCGGACATGCTGTCACCGAGGGCAACACCAAATCCGATCAATAGCTGAGCAGGCTCTCCAGCGGGCACATAACGATAACCTTTCGCTTGCATCGCCGACTGTATCGCAGAGCTCATCTGTTTTTGAACCGCCTCAATGGAAGACTCTTCATCGACTCGTACCTTGGCAAATTGAGGATGTAAGCCGAACGTTTGCTGCCCACGGCCGAGAAAATCCAGCTCACCCGTCGCCACTATGGTGATTCTATCTTCTGGCGCTGTCGCCGTTTGGAACTCGGGCGCATCATGCACTGTGCAGGCGGATATACTGAGTATCAGCAAAAATGGCATTAATATTTTACTCATCGCATCAATTTCCTTGTTGTTAACGTTTGCTAGTATAACCGATTAAAATTGAACCAATACTGACACTAAGTCATTACTCTCAGTTTGTAGATCAATTAGTTATCATACAATCATTTATCTTCGGCTAACATGCTATCGCAATAATGTCTACCTCATGCAATATATGATTGTAATTTTTCGACCGTCATTTAGTGCTACCCGTTGACCATTTCGATATTCAAATTGACAACGACTCCCTTAAATTACAGTTAGTTACAAAAGCAATTACCTATATAAATATTTTACTGGTCAGGAAGATAAATGTCGGCGATCATACTTTGTTAATTATCGCGTTGAAGAGATTGAAGGATTAATGGAACTGATTTTTGCCATTGCGCTGTTTGCGTTTTCATCTGGTATTACCCCAGGGCCTAATAACATCATGTTGATGTCTTCAGGAGTCAACTTTGGTATCAAACCCAGTTTGCCTCATCTTGCGGGGATCTGCATTGGGTTTCCTGCCATGGTGCTGGCGATAGGCCTAGGCTTAAGCACCCTATTTCAAAGTTACCCCATACTGCATGTCGCTATAAAATATATTGGCATCACCTACTTACTCTATCTTGCCTGGCTGATTGCTAATAGCAGCAGTAAGATGGAGGGCAAACACACTAGTCGACCACTCAGTTTTATCCAGGCCGCGGCTTTTCAGTGGGTTAACCCTAAGGGCTGGATCATGGCAGTGGGCGCGGTAGCCACCTTTACCACCCTAGAGCAACCGCTCACAGGTCAAGTCCTCACCATTGCCTCGGTTTTTTTAAGCGTGGCCTTTCCCTGTGCCATCGTCTGGTTAGGCTTTGGGGTTGCTTTAAAACGGTTACTAAAAAACCAACGGCAACAAAAAGCGTTTAACATCACCATGGCACTCTTGCTTGTGCTGTCTATCATCCCTATGATCGCGCCTTAATTCTCCCCAACGATTGCGCCGTCATAGGCTTAGGGGATATTGATAATAATGGAGACACTAGGTGACACTGCAACGACCAGCAACCGATGACTTTACCCAGGCCATAGCCACCGAGATGCAGCATTGGGTCGAACGGGTCATCATGAAATACAATATCTGCCCATTTGCCCGCCAAGAGGTGTTGGCCGATACCATACGTTACCAAGTCGTGGAAAACCGCCAACTCGATGAAGTGCTCAACGCCTTAATCGATGAATGCCAACTTCTCGATGCCCATAGCGAGATAGAAACCACGCTACTGATCTTACCGCGCGGATTTGAAGGGTTTTACCTTTATCTGGATTTGGTCGACATGGCCAATGATCTGCTTATTGAGCAAGGCTATGAGGGGATGTATCAACTGGCCAGCTTTCATCCAGATTACTGTTTCGATGGCGAGCCACAAGATAGTGCGGCCAACTACACTAACCGCGCCCCTTATCCGACACTGCATATTATTCGTGAAGCGAGCATGGAACAGGCGCTGGCCACTTATGCTGATCCGGAGTCGATCCCCGAGCGTAATATCGCCTTTGCCGAACGTAAAGGCACTGAATTTTTCGTCAAACTCTTGCGAGACTGCAAGCAATAATACTCACAACGACTGGCACAACTTTAAGACGAGATAAACATGGCAACAAAATATTATGTGGTTTGGGCAGGACGAGAAACCGGTATTTTTACCAGCTGGCCTCAAACCAAAGCCTTAGTCGATGGTTTTGCAGGCGCCCGCTATAAGTCCTTTAAGACCGAAGCCGAAGCCAAAGCCGCTTTTGCTAAAGGTGGCGTCAGTGCCCGCCCTAGCCCATCGGCTAACAAGCCGAAAAGCCAAGCCACTGCCAGCGCGGCCCCAGACAGTGATGTGGATATCTATACCGATGGCGGCTGTGAGCCCAATCCCGGCAAAGCGGGATCTGGGCTAGCACTGTATCGACAAGGTGAACTTGCCGAGCTGTGGTACGGTTTATATAACCCTAAGGGGACCAATAACACCGCCGAATTAAATGCCTTGCAGCAAGCACTGCTGATGGCAAAAACCGAACTTGCACGCGGTAACAGCGTTCATATTCACAGTGACTCTCAATATGCCTTAAATTGCATCACCAATTGGGCTTATGGCTGGAAAGCCAAAGGCTGGAAGCGCAAAACCGCAGGCGACATTGCTAATTTAGAGATAATCCAACAGGCTCACGCACTGTATGATGAGCTCAAAACTGCGCTAAAAATATCCCATGTTGCCGCCCACGTGGGCATTGAAGGCAATGAACTCGCCGATCGCATGTCTATCTATGCTATCGATAAACAAGATCGCGACTTTAGCCGCTACCCCGCGCCATTTTCGCTCGATGAGATACTGGCACTGCGCGCCGGTTAATCGACATATTACGCGCAATAAAATCGCGCTAATCTCGGTCTACCATTGGCTATATTCCGTATTAGCCCATATGGGCTAACACACAGCACATCAATGAGTTGGAGAATAACAATATGTTCAACATGGATTTCACTCAGCGGTTGGCTATCGACACCCAAGAGCAAGACTGGCAAGCAAGCCCAGCCAAAGGGGTATGGCGTAAGCCACTTGAGCGAAAAGCCAAGGAGTCTGGGCACACCACCAGCATAGTCAAATATGAGGCGGGCTCGGCGTTTACCACTCATGCTCACCCACTGGGTGAAGAGATTTTAGTACTTGAAGGTGTGTTTTCTGATGAGCACGGCGACTACCCTGCCGGCAGTTACATCCGTAACCCTCCCGGCAGCCAACACGCCCCCTTTAGCCAGCAAGGTTGCACCTTATTGGTTAAGCTTAATCAATTTGCTCCACATGACAGCAGCACTGTGCGCATCGACACCCGAAATACTCCTTGGCGACAAGGCATAGGTGGCCTTCAAGTCATGGGCTTACATCAGTTTGAACATGAGCATGTGGCCTTAGTCAAATGGCCTGCGGGCGAGCGCTTTCAACCCCATCGCCATTTTGGTGGCGAGGAGATCCTAGTGCTCTCGGGTGAGTTTCGTGATGAATTTGGGGTATATCCAGCCCATACTTGGCTGCGCAGCCCGCACATGAGCGAACACTTCCCCTACGTTGAACAAGAAACCATCATTTGGGTTAAAACCGGCCACCTGCCAGTGAGATAGCTGCGCCTACACAGGTTTGCTTATTGTATTTTCCCCGCTAGAGACAGGGTCAGCTCGCTGGCACAAATGGCGTGGCAAGCTTGGCTATTTTGCCCACACCACAAGGGTGAAAAATCACTGTTATGTTGTTTTTCTGCCGCTTGTCTCAATTGAGTCAACTCAATCGCAGCATAGGGGAAATCTGGTGCGTGTGGGCTAATGTAGCCCAATTCTCGCATCAGGCGATTAACAATGCCTCGCGCCGGGCGCCCTGAAAACACATTGGTAATGGCAGTATGCATAGCGGCATCACTCGTGATTGCGGCGCGGTGCAGCGGCGATGTAGTGGCTTGGTTCGTCAACAGATAAGCCGTGCCCACTTGCACCCCGACCGCCCCCAAGGTGAGTGCGGCTTTAACCCCTTGGTGACAGCCTATCCCTCCTGCGGCGATCACAGGCACCTGGACTTGACTCGCCAATTGCGGCACCAACGCCGCCAGCCCCATTTGGGTTGACACATCACGGGTTAAGAACATGCCACGGTGGCCGCCAGCCTCAAAGCCTTGGGCAATGATGGCATCGGCACCATGGGCTTCGAGCCAAAGCGCCTCTTTAAGTGTGGTCGCCGACGAGAGCACCTTAGTGCCCCAACTTTTAACCCGTTTAAGCAGTGTTGGCTCAGGCAAACCAAAATGAAAGCTAATAATGGGCGGATTAAATGCTTCAATCGCATCGGCCATCTCATGGCTAAAAGGAACACGACTGGCACCATGAGGCTGGCTTTCACATTCGATGCCCAGCTCATTAAAAAAAGGAGCTAATTGTACCTGCCAGTTGGCGTGTTGCTGCGCGTCATAGGCTTGCACCTGATGACAAAAAAAGTTGAGATTAAAGGGGTTAGCTGTGGCGCGCGTAATGGTATTGATTTCATCTATCACCTGTTCGGGCGTCAACATCCCGCAGGGTAAGGAACCTAAGCCGCCAGCATCACTAACCGCTATCGCCAATGCACTGCCCTGCACTCCCGCCATCGGCGCTTGAATAATCGGCAGTTCAATACCCAAAAGTGATTCCATTTGATGCTCCATAAGCGACATCCTTTGTAGGCTATGGTTGTAGTTATACCTTTTTGATAACACCACTGCTTTACCGGCGAGCGAGTACGCCAAAGCTGATGTTCAAAGCAGAGTTAATCTTCGCTGCAGTCAACTTATTAAGAGTTGCATGATTTGATAGAGAGTGTAATAAAAAATGAGCCCAACATTCAACTCATCCAATGCATAACCTATTAAATAAAAAAGGTTATTTTGCAATAAGTAACATTGAGCTCACGATAAAACAGCAAAAGGGTCTGAATGCGGCTTAAATTAGCCTTATTCGGCGTAGCCTTAAACGGATTCAGTAATAAATGTTATAAATGATATTCACCCGCTCGCTCTGGCTGATACTCAACCGCAATGATTTTAACCTCTAGCTGACCGCCACCGGGCTTAGGCCACTCAATTTCATCGCCTTCTTTTAAGCCCAGCAGCGCACTGCCCACTGGAGCTAAAATCGAAATTTGGCCTACATCGCCAGTATGGTTTTGAGGGTAAACCAAGGTCAATGAAAACTCTTTATTCGATGAGGCCACTTTAAAGCGCACGGTCGAATTCATGGTCACTATGTTAGCTGGCATCTGCTCAGGAGGCAGGATCTCTGCGCGCTCAAGCTCAGCCATTAAATCATCAATTTCGGCACAGTACTGACCATCTAACGCATCAATCATTTTTTCTAATCGAGCTAAGTCGATAGAAGATACTGTAATATTTGGCTTTTTACTCATAACTAATTTACCTAACCTGTATAAATTCATTATCACTAACGCATCGCCATCAAGGCATGCGATTAGGCTCAAACACGTTCACTGTAACGCAGCGCTGAGCCGATTTTCTCACCTTTGGAACTTATGATTAAACGGTGTCAATCATAAGTCCCGTTATTCATACCAGACATGACAAACATGCCTCCCTCGACGACCAACAGAACGATGTAGGCCAGACATTGGCCGACCATCATCATGGCAACAAAGCCCAAAATAGGCAACGACTAAAAATGTTAGCCTCGGCTTCATAAAACAATAAGGTTTAAAACAAAAAACTCAATATTTCATACCGATAAAATCTATGGTTACACGATATTCACTTATTAGCACGCCAACCTCATTTCCCCCTTGGTCATGAGTATTGGTCCATAGTGATATATAGCCATTAGCTTGGATCGGCAGCGTAGATGCAAGACACGTCACAATTGTAACAATTGTGAGCGAATTACTTATTGGATGAAGTAAAACTATTGCGATTAACCGCGAGCAAATTAGCGCCAAGTTGCTAAAAGTTAAATGTAAACATGCTAATTGTAATCAACTTAATACGGCTGTTTGTATTTAAGAAAAATACCCTGTTCTAGCTCAAGGTTACCCTAAAATTGTCGATATTATATATTCAAGACGATTAAAGGCTGCAAGTGTCACGGTGACACCTGCTCAAATAAAATCCAACAGACATAGAGAAAGGACTTCGCCATGTTTAGTTATATATTCATTTAATTTGTCATCATTAAAGATGACAAATTAAATAGTCAAGGGGCTATAAGTGTTTAGAAATTTATCCATTGGAACTCGCCTAGCAGGCGGGTTTACCAGTTTAGTAGCACTCACGGTCGCCATTATGGCGATATTTTATTTAAGCAACTCTAATCAATTGATTTCAGAGGCTGAAAAACGGGAAATGGAGAGCCTTTACGGTGCCGCCAGCTCACAAATTAACACTCAGGCGCTGTTTGCCGAAGCCATGAGTGCGATTGTGGCTAATCAACCGTCGGTAAAACAAGCCTTTGCAGAGGGCAACCGCGCTGAGCTTACCCGTGAACTTAAGCCCGTTTTTGATGTACTAAATCAGCACTACGGTGTAGCGCAATTTCAATTCCATACCGCCCCAGCGACCTCTTATTTACGCTTACATAAACTAGACAAATACGGTGACGATCTATCCAGTCTGCGCGAGACGATTGTGGAAGTGAATCGATCACGTCAACCTGTCAGAGGCATGGACGGTGGCGTGGCTGGTATTGGTATTCGCGGCTTAGTGCCAATGAACTATCAAGGGCAACATACAGGATCTGTTGAGTTTGGCCTTAACCTATCTCAAGAGTTCGCTAGCCGTTTTAGCCAAGCATTTGGTAGCAATGTGGACATTGCGATTCATGCCGTCAGCAATGGTAGCACCAAAGTATTAGCTTCGACCATTAATGGGCAATCCTTTGTTAGCCAAGATGCCATCTTAGCGGCGTGGAATGGCCAAACCGTTATTAGCCAAAATAATAGTCAAAGCCGACCATGGGCAACACTGGTCAGAAATATTAACGATTTTTCTGGCAAGCCTATCGCCGTTGTTGAAATCGCTATGGATAGAAGCTTTTATGCTGATTCTACCAGTAATACGCGCAACTTCGTCATCATCATGGCTATTGTTGCCATTGGCTTTGCGGTATTCATTGCTTATAGCTTGTCACAAACCATTATTAAACCGTTACGTTTGACCGTGACAACCTTGCAAGATATTGCCGAGGGTGAAGGCGATCTGACCCGCAGGCTTGACGAGAGTGGCCAAGATGAATTGAGTGATTTAGCCAAAGGCTACAATGTGTTTATCGCAAAAATTCAAGAACTGGTGCAGCAAGTTGCCGACTCGACAAATCAAATGGCCGCCGCCACAGAAGAGTTATCGGCAGTGGCTGGAGAGACCCGCCAAGGTGTCGTGACCCAGCGTGACCAAACCACTCAAGTGGCCACCGCCATGACCGAAATGGCCGCCTCGATACAAGAGATAGCCGGTAATACCCATAACGCCGCGACCAATGCACAATCGACCACAGAAATCGCCTTAGAGGGCAATCGCACAGTTGGGCGCAGTGTCGATGCGATTAATTCACTCGCGGCAGAAGTCGAGCAAGCCTCGCAAACTATTCGCGATCTGCAAGTGCAAAGTAGCAGTATTGAACAAGTCCTTGAGGTGATCCGTAATATTGCCGAACAAACCAACCTACTCGCCCTCAACGCCGCGATTGAAGCCGCGCGCGCGGGTGAAGCGGGCCGAGGATTCGCCGTGGTGGCCGATGAAGTGCGCAACCTAGCCCAGCGCACGCAGCAATCGACCGGTGAAATCGAGCAGATGGTCGCAGGTATTCAAAGCGGTACTCAAGAAGCGGTTAATGTTATGCAGCGTAGCAGCCAGAAGAGTAATGATGCCGTCGCTGAAATTGCGGGTACCCAAAGCACACTTAACGAGATCAACCGCTCGGTCGAAGTGATCCACGACATGAATATTCAAGTGTCGGCCGCCGTTGAGCAGCAATCATTAGCCGCTGAAGAGGTCAACCGCAGCATCACCACCATTAGTGATATTGCTGAGCAAAGCGGCCAATCGGTGGAACAAACCGCACTGGCTTGTGATGATCTTGCTAGGCTTGCAGCGGGATTACAGGTGTTAGTCGCGCGTTTTCGCGTGTAACTGCAGTTCCTAGCGAGATAAACTCACTCCGTTTGGTATCAACTTAACGGAGTGAGTCAATTCACCGTCAGAGAGCTTATTTTTTACCGCCCCCCCCCCCACATTTAAACAATCCACCTTGCATCACGCAGCCAAGGTCATCGGCTTAAGCTTTGCCCCACTAGCGATTTAAGCCTGCCCGCGATGAAGACGTTACATCTAGTACTCAGCAGCCAAAAAATCATACTAAAACCCTGTCGCAATAACATTTAAAGATAGGTGTCAGGCTTGCCCTATGAGACAATCACGCCATGAAAATTTACCGTAAATTACATAAAGCGCCTTTTAGAGTATTTCACATCTTTCGACGCCGATTCGGCCTGCGTTTAAAACGCGACATGCTGGTGCTGAAAGATGCGCTGTCACAAGAAAAACAGGAAACCAAAGAGATGTTGGTGACCTACAAACGCTACACTCGTAAACAGGCCAATAAAGAAGAGTTGAAGCTAGCCAACAAGCAGTTAGCCGATCTCATCAAGGGGCTGGGCTTAGGCGTATTTGCCGTGTTACCTTTTGCGCCAATCACTATCCCCATAGTGGTTAAACTGGCTAAGGTGGTAGGCGTTGAGATTCTACCGAGCTCTTTCAATAACTTATCAGAGCGAAAAGCCCAGCTTAATCGTGTGGCCCAACAGCATAAACGTGATATCCACGTCGTAGAAAAAACCAGCAATAACCCGCAGTAACTCACCCGCCACATTCACCTTGTGGCGCTAGCGTGATAATCTTAATTGATTTTTTGACCTCAAATAAGATGATACCCAATGACTTCACTACTTATAACTGGCTCCAACGGCATTCCCTTGTCGATCATTTCAACTGAAGATTTTTCACAATGGCATGAGCAATTGCCAGCAACACAGCAAAATTGGCTTAAAGCCACCCAGTTTTCAGGCAAAGGTTTAAGCCTGATCCCCGGTGCCGACGGAGAACTGGCACAGGTTGTCTATGTTAGCGAATCACCGGATGACTACTGGGTTTGCGGCGATATCGTCAACCAACTGCCCGCCAATCAGTACTACCTCGATGCCAGCGAAGCTCAGTGTAAAGTCGCCGCGTTCAGTTGGGCATTAGGGGCTTACAAGTTCGATCGATACAAGAAAAATGATAAACAGTATCCTCAACTTGTTATTGATAACGACGCTTTGGTCGCCAGTACATTAAAACTGGTACGTTCGGTGACCATAGTGCGCGATCTGGTTAACACCCCTGCTGCCGACATGATGCCACAAGATTTGGGCGACACCATGGAGGCCTTGGCTGAAGAGTTCGGCGGCCAAGTGACGCAAATCATCGGTGATGAACTGCTTGAGCAAAACTACCCCACCATCCATATGGTTGGCCGCGCCAGTGACAACCAGCCACGGCTTATCGATTTAACCTGGGGCGATGAAAATGCGCCTAAAGTGACGCTAGTGGGTAAAGGGGTCTGTTTCGACTCGGGCGGTTTAGATCTTAAACCCGGTGCAGGCATGCGCTTGATGAAGAAAGATATGGGCGGTGCGGCACATGTGATTGGTTTAGCCCACCAAATTATGGCCAGTAACCTGCCTGTACGCCTGCGTGTACTGGTGCCGGCGGTGGAAAATGCGGTCTCGGCAAATGCATTTCGCCCAGGTGATGTGATCATCACCCGTAAAGGCTTAACCGTTGAGATTGATAACACCGACGCCGAAGGCCGCTTAGTCTTGTGTGATGCCCTTGCCGATGCCAGCGATGAAAAGCCTGATCTGTTGATCGACTTTGCCACCTTAACCGGCGCCATGCGCATCGCCTTAGGTACTGAGTTACCTGGCTTCTTTAGTAATGATGACGAAGTGGCTGCTGATATTACTGCTGCAGGACTTAAGGTTGAAGATCCCGTCTGGCGCATGCCGCTGCATAAAGCCTACTTTGATCTTACTGGCAGCGATATTGCCGACTTAGCCAACTGTGGTAAGACGCCTTTTGGCGGCGCGATCACCGCCGCCTTGTATCTTGAAGCCTTTGTGGATGACAAGATAAGCTGGAGCCATTTTGATGTCATGGCGTGGAACAACCGCACCTTACCCGGTCGCCCCATTGGTGGTGAAGCCTTTGGTATTCGAGCGGTGTTTGAATATCTAGCACAACGTTTCGCTAAATAGCCGTTTTAAAACAGCCAACCAACAAAAAGCCCAAGGCAATGTAATTGCCTTGGGCTTTTTTATCAATGGGGTTTAGCGGCGATTAAGCATCGACACCCTTGCTACGCAAGAACTCATCGTAAGTGCCTCTGAAATCGTTCACGCCATCGGCGGTGATCTCTATGATACGGGTGGCGAGTGATGATACAAATGCGCGGTCGTGACTGACAAACAACAATGTGCCTTCATACATCTCTAGCGCATTGTTGAGCGATTCAATCGATTCCATGTCCAAGTGGTTGGTTGGCTCATCCATAACCAAGATGTTTGGCTTTTGCATGATGAGTTTACCAAATAGCATACGGCCCTTTTCACCACCTGATAACACCTTGACTGACTTCTTGATGTCATCAGAGCCAAACAACATACGGCCTAAGTAACCACGAACGCTTTGATCGTCATCTTCTGGTTTGCGCCACTGGCTCATCCAGTCAAACAAAGTCATGTCGTTTTCAAAATCAGATTCATGATCCTGGGCGTAATAACCGATGGCTGAGTTTTCAGACCATTGGATAGTGCCTTCATCTTGTGGAATATCATGGATAAGGGTACGTAATATAGTGGTCTTACCCACACCGTTTTCACCCAGTACCGCAATACGCTCACCCACTTCTGCAATCAGGTTAACGCCTTTAAATAGCGGGTTGTTCTCGAAACCTTTAGCCAAATCTTCAACCACTAATGCGTTACGGAACAGTTTCTTTTCCTGCTCGAAACGGATAAATGGATTCACACGGCTTGAGGCTTTCACCTCTTCAAGCTTAATTTTATCAATCTGCTTAGCACGTGAAGTCGCCTGTTTCGCTTTAGAGGCGTTAGCCGAGAAGCGTGCAACGAAGCCTTGAAGTTCAGCAATTTGTGCCTTTTTCTTAGCGTTATCAGACATCAAACGCTCACGAGCTTGGTTAGCCGCCATCATATACTCATCGTAGTTACCCGGATAAACGCGCAGTTCGCCGTAATCCAAGTCAGCCATGTGAGTACAGACAGAGTTTAAGAAATATCTATCGTGCGAGATGATAATCATGGTGCTGTTACGCTGATTGAGCATCTCTTGTAACCAACGAATGGTGTCGATATCCAAGTTGTTGGTAGGCTCATCGAGTAGCAAGATATCTGGGTCACTAAACAGTGCCTGGGCAAGCAGCACTCGCAGCTTGAAACCTGGCGCGATTTCGCTCATCAAACCAAAGTGTTGCTCAAGCGGAATACCCACGCCCAGCAATAATTCACCCGCGCGAGATTCGGCGGTATAACCGTCCATCTCGGCAAATTCCATCTCAAGCTCAGCCACTTTAATGCCATCTTCTTCACTCATTTCTGGCAAAGAATAGATGCGGTCACGCTCTTGCTTGACTTTCCACAGCTCAGCATGGCCCATGATCACAGTATCAACCACGTTGAACTCTTCATAACCAAACTGGTTTTGGCTTAACTTACCTAGACGCTCGTTAACATCAAGCGATACGTTACCCGAAGTAGGCTCAAGCTCACCGCCTAGGATCTTCATGAAGGTTGATTTACCACAACCATTAGCGCCGATAAGACCGTAGCGGTTGCCGCCGCCAAATTTGACTGAGATGTTTTCAAACAGTGGCTTAGAGCCAAACTGCATGGTGATATTAGCTGTTGTGATCAATGTGAAATTCCGAAATTAGTTAAGCGAAGCGCTGCCAATGGTGGCCATTTGATCCCCAAACTGACGGTATACTCTCAGTCAAGGATGCAGTGATGATACACCGCGCTAAAAGGGACAAATTAAAGCGCGCTACTATAGCGATTTAGGTGGTAATTAGCAATGACAACCCTAAAGTTTCCCCAGAAAAGTCGCATAAAATATCGACGCAATGGCTTCACTAAAGGGTGTCATGACCCAGAGTCTAACAGCAGGATATCTTGCCCCAACCGCCTACTTTTTAGTTGCATCAGTGCCTAAACGCAGTCCTCGTAACCGGTTAGCATTGGTCACCACAGTCAATGAAGACAGGGCCATCGCCGCGCCAGCTACCACAGGGCTGAGTAACCACCCCGTCAACGGAAACAAGACGCCAGCGGCAACGGGGATCCCCAAGGTGTTATAAATAAAGGCACCAAACAGATTCTGTTTAATATTACGCAACGCCGCGTTAGCCAACATAAAGGTATCCGCTAAGGCCATCACGCGCTCAGATAACAAGGTGATGTCTGCGCTCTCTATCGCCACATCCGTGCCGCTGCCCATGGCGATGCCAACGTCCGCTTTGGCTAAAGCTGGCGCATCGTTAATCCCATCACCCACCATAGCAACCACTTCACCCTCTGATTGACGCGCCTTGATAAGCGCCAGCTTTTGCTCAGGACTGACCTCAGCAACGACATCGGTAATGCCCACCTGCTGCGCTACGGCCGTTGCTGTGTGCTGATTATCGCCGCTGAGCAGCACTACCTTTTTTCCTTGTTGTAACAGGGCCGCCACCGCCGCTTTGGCATCATCCTTAATAGGATCGGCAATCGCCACCACGGCCTGTAGATGACCATCAACCGCACAATAAATAGGCGTCTTCCCCATTTGAGCAAAATCACTAGCATGGCTTGCTGCTCGCTCAATATCGCTAATCTGCTCTGCTTGCATTAACTTAAGGTTACCGGCCACCAATCTATGGCCATTCACTTTGGCAACAATCCCTTGGCCGGTGATATTGTCAAAACTATCGACCTCACCAAGCGCCAATTCACGGCGTTTAGCCTCTGTTATCATGGCCGCCGCTAAGGGGTGTTGCGAGCGCTGCTGCGCACTGGCTAGCAAGGCAATTAACTTATCTTCGCTAAGAGGACTTGCCGTCTCATTATCGCCAGCTTGACTGCCTGTAGGCTGATTGTCACGGGTCATCTTAGCGAGCGTGACCACATCGGTGACTGCAGGCTTCCCCTGAGTGATAGTGCCGGTTTTATCGAGCACCACAGTGGAGACTTTACTGGCACTTTGCAGCGCCTCACCGTTTTTAAGTAATACGCCCATCTGGGCCGCACGCCCCACCGCCACCATAATCGACATCGGCGTCGCCAGCCCTAACGCGCAAGGGCAGGCAATGATCAGTACCGTGGTTAACACCACCAGCGCATGGCTCAGCTGGGGGGCTGGCCCCACCACAAACCAGACTATGGCAGCAATAATGGCGATTAGCACTACCACTGGGACAAAGTACGCGGCAATTTTATCGGTTAACCTGCCAATGGGCAGTTTCGAAGTTTGCGCCTCTTGCACCAGTTCGATTATTTTTGCCAGCTTAGTCTGTTGTTGCCTAGCGGTGACTTCGTAAATGAGACTGCCGTTTTCATTAACCGTACCGGCGCTTAACTTATCGTCTGGCTGCTTCTCTACTGGTACAGGCTCACCGGTTAACATCGCCTCGTTGATCAGCGCCTGTCCCTCAAGCACGTCACCGTCCAGTGCCACGCGTTCGCCAGGTTTAAGGCGCAACTTATCACCAATATTAATGGCGCTAATCTCGACAACCTCATCGCCATCATCAGTCACTCGCGTGGCACTGGTCACTTGCAAACCTATTAGCTTACTGACCGCCTCACTGGTTTTACCGCGTGCGCGCAGCTCCATCGCATGACCAAGGTTGATTAAGCCTAAAATCATCACACTGGCCTCAAAGTAAACGTGACGGGTGTCGGCTGGAAACCACTGGGGTATAACAACCACCAACATAGAATAGAGCCACGCCGAACTGGTGCCCAACACGATAAGGGTATCCATATTGGCGCTGCCAGCCTTAAGCGAGCTGTACATACCGCGATAAAAGTGACCGCCGGTAGTGATAAGCAGCACTAAAGTGAGCATGCCCATGATCCCCCAGCCCACTTGTTGTGCGGGGCTGTTGATCATCATCTCATTACCTAACAATCCCCACAGCATCATAGGCACACCCAGTGCAAGCGCCGCCATGGATTGCCATAATCGGGTGCGATACTCCTTACGCTCATTTTCTTGCCGCTCTTTGATCGCTAACTGCTGGTCGATCACTTGCTGGCCCGGATAACCGGCATTTGCTAACGCGTTAGCCACTCGCTGCGCCTTAGCAATCCCCACCACGGTAACCTGTTTATCGGCAAGGTTGACTGATGTTTCGACCTGCTCACCATCGCTAGCTAACGCCGCCATGGCTTTATCAATTTTAGCTACGCAGCTGGCGCAATTCATGGTTGGCACATAAAAGATAAGTTTATCCATGGGTATGACTCCTGTGGATGGATATTAATTTGTCTTTCTATACCATCAAGCGTAATGTCTCCCCTTATGGGAGAGTCAATGTGTGGAGATAAATATGATCAATATTGGAGAGGCGGCAAAACAAACTGGCTTATCGGTTAAGAGTATCCGCTACTATCACGATATTGGCCTAGTGTGCGCCGAACGAGGCCATAATGGTTATCGATATTATAGTGATGCCCAGCTCGATGAATTGCACTTTTTACACCATTGCCGCGAGCTCGGCTTTAGTCTAGACGATTGCCGTACGTTACTGAGTTTAAAAAGTGACACCAGCCGCAGCTCAGAAGATGTGAAACGTATTGCTCAAGTGCACCTTGATGAAACTAACCGGCGTATAGAGCAACTGAATCAACTGAAACAACAACTGAGTGAGTTGATCCATCAGTGTGCCGGCGGGGCTCAGCCAGAATGCGCCATTTTAAAAGGGTTAAGCAACAATAACCTTTAATTAGAACGATTAAATGGCCACTTTTTTCGTAACCAATGAAGCGTGCGGCGCTGTTGCTGTGCGCTTAAACCAAAGTAAATACATAACCAGGGAGACAGCAAGATATACCAAGGCAACTGTGGCCCTTGAGACTGAAATAACAGATAAAAAAAGCCACTGTAAATCACTAATACTCCCATAATGCCAATGAGCAACATCAACTGTTTCGCGACTTTTTCTATCCACATAATCTCTGCCTAATCTCTGACTAACCATTTAAAACATTGATGACCGTATTTAAGTATCACTCATCTCCATATAATCTCTGACTCATGTATAAGATGTATATGACGAAACAAGGTAGTTAAGTATCTCTCATTTGGCCCATTGATGAAATGCGCCAACAAAAAACGGGCCTATGCCCGTTTTGCTTAGTGTATCAAGCCATTTAGCTTAGATACGAATGCCACCGTCGATTTCAAATACTCGGCCGTTAACATAATCGTTTTCGATGATAAATTTCACCGTCGAGGCGATTTCACTCGCTTGACCTAAACGGCCAACTGGCACCATCTGTTCAAGACGCGCCAAGGCCTCAGGCTTCATGGCGGCGGTCATCTCGGTTTCTATCACACCTGGCGCTACGGCGGCGCTACGAATATTGTAGCGCGCAAGCTCTTTCGCCCAACCAACCGACATCGCGGCCACACCCGCTTTTGATGCCGCATAGTTGGTTTGACCAATATTGCCGGCCTTAGCAAGACTAGAAATATTGATGATCACGCCCGGCTGCTGTGATTCAATCATGGCGGCTGCCGCTTCACGACCGCACAAGAATGAACCTGTCAGGTTAACATTGATCACCGCTTGGAATTGCGCAAATGACATACGGTCGGTCACCTTGCCATCTTTGGCTTTGACCAACATGCCGTCGAGCAAAATACCGGCATTATTAATTAACACATTCACCTGACCAAAGTCTTCTAAAATGTAACCAAAACCCGCCACCACATCTTCTTCATCGGTGATATCAAAAGCGTAACCTTGCACTTCCGTCGCCGCGCCAATATCGGCACAGGCACGTTCGAGTTTTTCTTGATCGACATCGATAAGCGCCAACTTTGCCCCAGCAGCCGCTAACTCTTGTGCCATCGCCAAACCAAGTCCGCCAGCACCACCTGTGATGACCACTACCTTATCTTTTAAATCCATCAACTTACCCTTTGTTATTAAACTGCTCAAAAATACTGGAGAAATCACGCTTACCATTGCCTTGACGGGCATGATTAACATATAAACTGCGTGCCAAGGATCCCATTGGAGTACTGGAATTAGACAACAGCGCCGCTTCTTGCGACAAGCCTAAGTCTTTTACCATTAAATCCACCATAAAACCGCCTTGGTAACCGTTCGATGACGGCACGCTTGGCATCACATCTGGACAAGGATTATATTTATCTAGCGCCCAATTACCACCACTACTGACTTTCATGATCTCAGAAAGCACTTTGGGATCAAGGCCATGATCTATCCCCATCTGTAATGATTCACTGGTGCCAACCATTAATACCGACAGCAACATATTGTTGCAGATCTTAGCCACTTGCCCAGCGCCAGCGGCGCCTGCGTGGAATATATTGGCTCCCATGGCATTTAATACCCCTTGGGCTTGCGCAAAAGCACTGTCACTGCCACCGCAGATAAACGTGAGCGTACCCGCGCTCGCGCCTGCGGTGCCACCCGATACGGGCGCATCGATAAACTCAAGCCCTTTGGCTTTGGCCTGCTCGGCCACAAAGCGCGCGCTTTCGGCATCAATAGTCGAGCAATCGATTAATAAGGTGCCTTGAGCAACCACATCGACAATCCCTTTATTGGTGTCGTCACCAAGATACAAGGTACGCACATGCTTGCCTGCAGGTAACATGGTGACCACGATATCGGCCGATGCCGCCGCTGCGCAGGCGCTCGGCGCTGGGATGGCGCCTTGCTCACTCACATGATGCAGCGCATCTTGAGACAGATCGAACGCTTTAACGGTAAAACCCGCTTTTACTAGGTTAACCGCCATTGGGCCACCCATGTTACCTAAACCGATAAATGCAACTGTACTCATCTCTTACTCCTTTTCCCTAGGACAATACCCTGACGAAAACCTGTAACTTACTCGTCCTATCGGCCGAGTTTAGCTAGTGGATGTAGATCCTCAGGCCATGGTGAGGTCAATAGCTGTGTAACCGCTTGTGCGTCCACTGTATCGACACTGGCATATTTCCACTTTGGCTGGCGATCTTTATCAATTAATAGCGCTCGAACACCCTCGACAAAGTCACCGATAGCACAGCAATTACAACTCATACCCAGCTCGCGCTGAAATACTTGTTCGAGTGATAATTCGGTGCCTAAACGTGATTGCTCATAAACCAGATGAAGGCTCAATGGGCTTCCGGCTAACATAGTATTAAGTGCACGTTCTAGCCAAGGTTGATCAGTCTCATAGGCGGCCACTCTTGCCATGACCTGACTTAAATCGCCCTCCATCAACTGATCAATCAGCGCTTGATGCAGTGCAAGCACACTCTCACCCATCTTGATCGAGCAGCGACTCGTCATCGCTTCTAATAACGCATTAAGTTTAGAGTGATTAACCCCGATGTCGCCTTCCCAATCGATACTGGCTAGCGCATCAAACAGCGGCTGTTTATCATCGCTATTAAGATAATGATTTCCCAGGCCAACGAAATAAGCATCCGCGCTATTCATATTGTAAGCGGTCATGCCAAGAAAACGGCCAATGTGGCCAGGCATACGATTGAGGAAGTAACTGCCCCCCACATCGGGGTAAAGTCCAATGGTCACCTCTGGCATGGCGATGCGCGATTTTTCGGTGACAATGCGATGACTGGCGCCAGCCATGAGTCCGAGGCCGCCGCCCATCACTATGCCATCGCCCCACACCAACACGGGTTTATCGAAGGTGTGCAGCAGATGATCTAAATGATACTCGTCGGTAAAAAACACCCTCGCCATGTCGGTCACTTCACCCGGCGTCTCTTTAGAGGCGTGATACAGGGCGCGCACATCACCACCGGCGCAGAATGCTTTTTCGCCGGCACCATCTAGCACCACCATAGCGATGCTATCATCTTGTGCCCACGCGGAGAGTTGACGAGTAAGCGCTTGGATCATCTCCAAGTTAAGCGCGTTGAGTGCCTTTTCCATGTTCAGCGTGGCAACACCGACCAACTTGCCTGACAAGGTGCCTAAGGTTTGAAATACCACGCTATTGCTTTGCTCAATACTCATTAGCTATTGGTCCATTTTGCTTGGCGCTTTTCTAAAAACGCGTTAACCCCTTCGGCCTGATCTTTCGTGTCAAACAAGCCAACAAACAACTCACGCTCGACAGGCAGCGCCTGCGTTCGTGGCATCATTCGGCCCGCTTGAATCAACTGCTTACATACAGTCACACTGCTAGGGCTCTGGTTAGCCACCTTTTCAGCAAGGGTTAACGCCGTATCTAAGGCTGAACCTTTAGCCACCACCTCTTCAACTAATCGCAGCTGCAGTGCCTTGTCGGCATCGACACGTTCGCCACATAAGATCATCCGCTTTGCCCAGCCTTCCCCGACCAAGGCGGTAAGATTTTGAGTACCACCAGCGCAAGGAAGTAAGCCAACGGTCGCCTCAGGCAATGCCATCACGGCCTGTGCTTCAGCGATGCGAATATCACAGGCAAGCGCCACTTCGAGCCCGCCGCCCATAGCATAGCCATTGATAGCAGCAATCGATACCCCACGAAAACCACTGAGGGCTTCAAACGCTTCGCCAAAATGTTTGGCCATTGAAGCCGCATTACCTTTATCGCCATCGGCAAACAGTTTGAGATCGGCACCAGCACTAAAAAACTTTTCCCCGTCACCCGTTAGCACTAAAGCATAAATCTCTTTGTTGGCATTCAGTTCGCTTACTTTTTGCTTAAGTAGCTGTAAACTCGATGCTGTCCATGTATTTGCTGGCGGATTGCTCATTGTGAGTACCGCGGTATGGCCAATAATTTTCTCGATAATCGCTGTCATCTTTATGCTCCTTTGTGACAATTACAGGATCGGGCTAGCGTTTTCGTCGAGTAGACGACGAGCAATAATCAAACGCATGATCTCGTTAGTTCCCTCTAAGATTTGATGTACGCGCACATCACGGAAATGGCGCTCCAGCGGATATTCACGAATGTAGCCGTAACCACCGTGAAGCTGCAATGCACTATCACAAACGCTAAAGCCAATATCGGTGGCAAAACGTTTTGCCATGGCGCAATAGGCCGTCGCTTCAGGGTCACCACTGTCGAGTTTAAAGGCGGCTAAACGCACCATCTGCCTAGCAGCAACTAACTCCGTCGCCATATCGGCTAACTTGAACTGCAATGCTTGAAATGCCGCGATCGGCTTACCAAACTGTTTACGCTCATTCATATATTGAGTTGCGCGATCGAGCGCCGCTTGCGCCGTACCCACAGAGCAAGTGGCAATATTGATGCGACCGCCATCTAATCCCTTCATGGCAAACGTAAAACCTTGACCCTCTTCGCCTAACAGATTGCTTACTGGCACACGAACATTATCGAAGGTAATTTCACGGGTTGGCTGGGCGTTCCAGCCCATCTTATCTTCCGCTTTGCCGTAGCTGATGCCATCGGTGTCTGCGGGTACCGCAATGGCCGAGATCCCCTTAGGACCCGCTTCGCCGGTGCGGCACATAACAACCAGCATCTCAGTCGAACCAGCGCCAGAGATAAACATCTTAGCGCCGGAGATCACATATTCATCGCCTTCACGAACGGCTTTGGTTTTGAGTGACGCCGCATCACTGCCGGCACCCGCTTCGGTTAAGCAGTAAGAGGCCAGTTTTTCACCTGTGGTCAATGGCGCTGACCATTCATCTCGCAGGGATTGAGAGCCAAAGCTAGTGATCATCCAGGTCGCCATATTATGAATAGTCAACATGGCCGTGGTGGCGGTGCAGCCCATCGCAAGCTGCTCGAAAATGATCGAGGAATCGAGGCGAGATAAGCCCATGCCACCTTCCGATTCTGGCGAGTATAAAGCGCAAAAGCCCAGCTCTCCGGCTTTTTGAATGACATCTTTAGGGAAATGATGCTCTTCATCCCACTTGGCGGCGAATGGAGCTAGCTCTTCATTGGCAAATTGAGTTGCCAGTTCGGCAAACTGGCGTTGGTCTTCATTCAGATTAAAATCCATCTGATTAACTCCTTGAGCACCTATGGTTATTCGCCGCTAGTGATAATGCGGCATTTTTTAATATCGGTGCGTTACTTGTTGATTGTTGATTATTAGCGGTAAACACATGATGAAAAGCCTTGGACCCATTAGTCCAAGGCTTTCACGTTATTTCAGGGCAATCGTCATATTCGGCGCATGATGCTCAACATCGGAGATGTCCGATTCAAACCAGCGCGCGGTGATGGTCTTGGTCTCAGTGTAGAAACGCACCGCTTGTTTTCCATAGGCGTGCTGATCGCCATAGAAACTGCCTTTCCACCCCGTAAACGAGAAGAAAGGTAGCGGCACAGGAATCGGCACGTTAATCCCCACCTGGCCCACTTCAATATTATGCTGATACTTACGCGCCGCCGCGCCGCTCGCGGTAAAGATAGAGGTACCGTTACCATATGGGCTGGCGTTGACTATCTCGATAGCGTCTTCAAGAGAATCACTTTCCATGCAGCACAACACAGGCCCGAAGATCTCCTCTTGGTAGATGCTCATCTCTGTAGTCACATTAGTGAACATAGTCGGTCCGACCCAGTTACCGCTTTCATAGCCCTCGACAGTGAAATCGCTACCGTCGAGCAGGCATTCGGCGCCCTCTTCTTTGCCTTGAGCAATCAGCTTAAGCACGCGAGCTTTCGCCGCAGGGCTGATAACAGGACCATAGGCTGCGTCTTTATCATCCCATAAGCCCGGTCTGACTTTGGCGATGGCATCACGTAGCTCAGGGATCCAGTTTTTCGCTTCACCCACAAATACTGCTACCGACAGCGCCATACAACGCTGACCCGCGGCGCCGACAGATGCACCAACCAAGTTATTAATGACTTGCTGTTTATTAGCATCGGGCATGATCACGCAGTGATTTTTAGCGCCGGCAAAGGCTTGTACACGCTTAAGATTATCGGTACCCGTCTTGTAGATATATTGACCCACGCCAACTGAGCCGACAAACGAAATGGCTTTAATATCTTGATGCGTCAGCAGCACATCGACCGCCGTTTTGTCACCATGAATTAGCTGCAGAACACCTTTGGGTGCGCCCGCCTCTTCAAACAGTTCGACCAAGCGCTGCGGCGTCATCGGATCTTGCTCCGACGGCTTAAGTACAAAGGTGTTGCCGCAGGCAATCGCCAACGGGAACATCCATAATGGGATCATCGCCGGAAAGTTAAATGGTGTAATACCAGCGCATACGCCCAAAGGCTGGGTATAACTGTAGGTATCGATACTGCGCGCCACGTTTTCAACGGTTTCACCCATGATTAGGTTAGCAATGTTACAAGCGTGCTCAGCCACTTCGATACCACGCCACACATCACCTTTGGCGTCTTCAAAAGTTTTACCCGTTTCTTGAGCCAGAATCGTTGCAATCTCATCATGATGGGCTTTTAGTAGATGTTGATAGCGAAACATTACCCGAGCACGCTCTGATACAGGCACCTCTTTCCATGTCGTAAAGGCTTTTTTCGCACTAGCGATAGCAATTTCAACTTCTGATGTAGTCGCAGCGTTAATGGTCGCGATCACTTCATTATTAGCCGGATTAGTTACCGAGATCTGCTGAGTGCCTTGGCCTAAGGTAAATTCACCATCGATGTAATGTTTAACTTGAATAGTCATATTGCTTTCCTAAGATCTTTTTAACTAAGACAAAAATGTAAGTGACAGCTAAAAACTCACATCGTTAACTGAGGTTATGCCAATGGGCCAATAGCACATCTATCAGCCCGAGCAAATGGATTAGATTTCAATCGCCATAGCGGTGGCTTCGCCGCCACCGATACACAATGAAGCCACGCCGCGCGTAAGCCCTTTTGCTTTTAAGGCATGAATCAAGGTCACTAGCACACGGGCGCCAGAGCAACCGATTGGATGGCCTAATGCGCAAGCACCGCCGTTGACGTTAACCTTGGTTTCGTCTAGCCCGAGCTCTGAAATCGCTAGCATGGTGACCATGGCAAAGGCTTCGTTGACCTCAAATAGATCGACATCGGCTTTAGTCCAGTTAACCTTGTCGAGCAACTTAGTCATGGCGCCAACAGGCGCTGTGGTAAACATCGACGGCTCTTGAGCGTGAGTCGTGTGACCTTTAATGGTCGCCAGCACCTCCAGTCCCTTTGCATCGGCCTGCTCGCGGGTCATGAGCATGAGTGCGGCAGCGCCGTCTGAAATTGAACTTGAGTTTGCGGCAGTGATAGTGCCTTCTTTGGCGAATGCGGGGCGTAGTGTGGGGATCTTTTCAGGACGCGCATTCCCTGGCTGCTCGTCGGTATCGACCACGACATCACCACGTCGGCTCGATACTGTCACCGGGGTAATTTCAGCTTTAAACGCGCCAGATTCAATCGCGGCATTGGCTTTTTGCAGTGAGCTTAGCGCAAAGTTATCCATCGCTTCACGACTAATGGAGAAGTCATCAGCGGTCTTCTGGGCAAACGTCCCCATAGCACCACCGGTATAGGCATCTTCGAGGCCATCAAGGAACATGTGATCCATCACCTTGCCATGACCCATACGCATGCCGCCTCGGGCCTTGTCGAGTAGATAAGGGGCTTGACTCATGCTTTCCATACCACCAGCGATAACAATATTGGCACTACCCGCTTTAATGAGATCATGCGCTAACATCACCGTTTTCATTCCAGAGCCACAGACTTTATTGACTGTGGTCGCACCAACCGATAATGGCAGTCCAGCCCCTAACGACGCTTGACGCGCCGGCGCTTGACCAAGACCCGCTGGCAATACACACCCCATAAGTACTTCATCAACGTCAGCGCCTGCAATTGACGTGAAATCCATCAAGGCTTTAATTGCGGTGGCAGCCAGTGTTGGCGATGTGACACTCGATAGCGCGCCTTGAAAGCCCCCCATAGGGGTGCGCTTCGCCGCGACAATCACGATATCTTGGTTTGTTTGCTCTGTAGTCATCTTCCGCTCCATCTCGGTATTTTTTGCTCGAACCACATGTTGAGAACACGTGATGAACTGTGATCAATTTCAAATAATATTACTCTGACGTTTACGCGAACGTAAAGCAAGTGTTAACTCGCCAAAATGGTATAACTTTAGTCTAAGGTTTTGTCAGTCTGGATTTACACTTTGGCGTAATGTGTGAGTGGCCAAAAGGCTTGCTGGCAAATAAAGAGAGGACACCTGCCACTATATGGGCAAGCAAATTTTGGGGGGCGATAAAACTTTATAATGTTAAAAATTAACAACTTAAAGGTTAAATTTCAAATACAAATAAAATGCCATCAAGAAAAGCTATACATAAAACCAAGTTATTGGCACTCGCTAAGTGAGCGCCATCAAGGCGACACCGTCAAACTGCACGTCCTTATCTCAGTTGATATATTCGGGCTGCAATGCAGCCACCAAACTTACCGATTTAAAAATCGTCAAATTGTTTGCCCATAGCGCGAATTTGCTTTAATCCCACCCCATGCTGATTACGCTCGGCGCAGAGTTGCTGATGCACTTCATCCAGCGGTTCGCCAATTAACACGATGCGCACCTGATACCCTAGTGCCTTTGCCGCCGCGTCGTAGGCCATATATTCCCAATAGGCCATATTGGTATTATCACAGATGACTATGGGCTCACCCCGTGCCAACGCCTGAATAAACAGGGTTAAATTACGTTGATGGTATTCACTCAGCCGACTGGGATTAAACTGATACTGCCCCTGTTGATAAAATAAGTTATCGGTCGAAAAATAACCCCTAAGCCTTATCTGTTGCGCGACTGCGGCAGGCTGCGCTGCAATAAACTGCTCAACCCAATAACTTTTGCCGCTACCAGGTAAGCCGCGCATAATAATCGCTAACTTGTCAGTCTGAGTATTTTGACTGGCCAACATCCTATCGAGCGCCACGCTTGTATCCAGTTCTATGTCTAATTGCATTACTGCGGCGCACCTATTAGCTCATCGTTAATCTTGTCACCACGCAAAATCGTATCAACCATATGTGGCAAAATGCGGCTGGCCTTATCCTGCAGATGATATTGAAACTGACTGTGGCGATCGGCGGGCATAATATTAACTTCAACTGTTTGCGCGCCGTGATGATTAGCCGTGTCAACAAATCCGGCGGCCGGGTAAACCGTCCCCGAGGTGCCGATGGCAATGAATAGATCGCAAGTATCGAGCGCATGTTGGATACGATCTAGTCCGATAGGCATCTCACCAAACCACACCACATGAGGCCGCAGGCGCTGGGCCGGTATGCAACAGGTGCAGGTATGATTAACCCCAAAGTGATCTGTCAGCAAAAATGTCTGTTGTGAACGAGGGCAGCGCCCTTTTGTGAGCTCACCGTGCATATGCAGTAAGCGGCGAGAACCCGCCCTTTCATGCAAGTCATCAATATTTTGCGTCACCACGAGTAGCTGACCATCAAACTCTTGCTCGAGTCGGGCTAAGGCCTTATGCGCCTCGTTGGGTTCGATATGGCCGTCATGCAGCTGCTGCCAGCGTTCGTTATAAAAACGCTCCACCATTTCAGGATCACGCGCGTACCCTTCTGGGGTCGCTACATCTTCTATTTTATGTTCTTCCCATAGCCCGTCTTGATCCCTAAAGGTTCTGAGCCCTGACTCGGCAGAGATGCCTGCCCCGGTTAATATCACGATCTGCCGATACATCTGCTTTCCTTGTTATTGTTATCTTAATACTGACTCGTTGCCATATATCCAATACGCCTATGTTCAATTTAAGCCTGCCAGAACACAGTGGCGAGGTGTATTGGGCATTAGTATAAATACCACTATAAAAAGTATGTGTAAAATTCGCTATATTTTACCAGCAAACAATCAATTGCACTCGATTTGCTGACTAAGCGAACAATATGCAAGATCAAAGGTTTAAGTTTTTAAATTCAGCCCCTATAATGGTTGCCAATATCAACAACTGAACCTTTATTGGCGATGCTAAGGTTCTGCAATCAAGAGATTAATAATGACAGATGGAAATCAAGCGCTAAAGAAAGCGGGATTAAAGGTCACCTTACCACGAGTCAAGATCCTCGAGCTGATGCAGGGACCTGAAAATCAGCACATCGGTGCAGAAGAACTGTACAAAAAGCTACTCGATATTGGTGAAGAAATTGGGTTAGCAACTGTTTATCGCGTATTAAATCAATTTGATGATGCAGGTATTGTCACCAGACATCACTTCGAAAGCGGCAAGGCGGTTTTCGAATTATCATCACAACATCATCACGATCATTTAGTCTGTTTATCTTGCGGCAAGGTGATTGAATTTTCCGATGATATGATTGAGCGTCGTCAAGATGAGATAGCGATGAAGCACAATATTAAATTAACCAATCATAGCCTCTATCTCTACGGTGTTTGCACCAATGATGAGTGCGATCACGGCGATGCTTAATGGTTAACAGACCAGAGGCGATATAGCCAAGTTAATCTTGATAGCCAGCTGATATGAAAAAGGGATCCTAGGATCCCTTTTTCATTGGTCGCTTTTCACATTTGAGGAGTCAATGCATAAGCCTAAGGAGACAACGCCTAAACGCGGCAGTCACCTTCGACATCACAATGCTTATCAATAAACGGGTTGCTTACATTTTAAATCTCAAATTAACCCAAGCATGACCTCGGCTTAATCGTCTAATCTATCTGAAAGAATTTTGCCATCGATAGGATCGATACGCAGCTCACGCTCGACTCCATCTTTGTAAGCTTCCACTTCCCACTGGTCCCTTTTAACAGAGACTTCAGTAATGGGCGAGTAGCCCTGCGCTTCTAATGCCTTAATCACTTCAGAAAGCGGTTTAGCATCGACAGGTGGCTTCTCATGTGCAAAAGAGTGAGTCGCACCAAGGCATAAAGTACAAGCTATCATTGCACCAAACAGCTGCTTCATAATATCTCTCCTTCATTGCATTTGGATAACACGTTAATTGGGACGATGACCTGACACCCATTTACATCATACCTGCTCTTTTTCGCGGCAATTTTTATCATAGGATTTTGGGTTGTTCAATAATTTTTAGCAGCAAAAAAATGCCTTTTTATATCGATACAGTTATATGACAGCCTGATAAAAAACACAGCACGATTAACTGATACAACAACTGACATAACAGAGGCAAGATAGCGGCGTTTAATGGTTATAGTCG
Organism: Shewanella sp. 492; assembly: GCF_059338445.1. Lineage (NCBI taxonomy): Bacteria > Pseudomonadati > Pseudomonadota > Gammaproteobacteria > Alteromonadales > Shewanellaceae > Shewanella > Shewanella sp. 492. The sequence continues at coordinate 1,653,051 of NZ_CM181702.1, read as the reverse complement.
TAAGTTATCAAACTGAAAGCTCAAAAATAACCCACAAAAAAGGCGCCCTAAGGCGCCTATTTACAAGTGGGTAAGATTACCAACCTGTTTTAGTACGTAGTGCACTGCCGATATCTGCAAGTGAACGTACGGTAGTTACGCCCGCCGCTTCTAGTGCTGCAAACTTATCTTCTGCAGTACCTTTACCACCAGCGATGATCGCACCAGCATGACCCATGCGCTTACCTTCTGGTGCAGTCACACCAGCAATGTAAGAAACAACAGGCTTAGTCACGTTAGCTTTGATATATTCAGCCGCTTCTTCTTCAGCCGTACCACCAATTTCACCAATCATCACGATGGCTTCTGTTTGTGGATCGTTTTGGAACATTTCCAATACGTCGATGAAGTTAGTACCTGGAATTGGGTCGCCACCAATACCAACACAAGTTGATTGGCCGAAACCTTCATCGGTAGTTTGCTTAACCGCTTCGTACGTTAGGGTACCAGAGCGAGAAACAATGCCCACTTTACCAGGCTTGTGGATGTGACCAGGCATGATACCAATCTTACATTCACCTGGGGTGATAACACCTGGGCAGTTAGGACCGATCATGCGCACGCCAGTTTCTTCAAGCTTAACCTTAACTTGCAGCATATCCAGAGTAGGAATGCCTTCAGTAATACAAACGATTAGCTCGATGCCACCATCGATAGCTTCAAGAATGGCATCTTTACAGAAAGGGGCTGGTACATAGATAACGGTTGCTGTTGCACCCGTTTCAGCTACGGCATCTTTTACAGTATTAAATACTGGAAGACCTAAGTGAACTTGACCACCTTTTCCTGGAGAAACACCACCAACCATTTGAGTGCCATACGCGATAGCTTGCTCAGAATGGAAAGTACCTTGACCACCAGTGAAACCTTGGCAAATGACCTTGGTATCTTTATTGATTAATACAGACATTATTTGCCCTCCGCAGCAGCAACAACTTTAACAGCAGCGTCAGTTAGTGACTCAGCTGCAATAATGTCAAGACCAGAGTTAGCCAATACTTCGCGACCGAGATCAGCGTTAGTACCTTCAAGACGAACCACAACTGGCACTTCAACACCCACTTCTTTCACTGCGCCAATGATGCCTTCGGCAATCATGTCACAACGTACGATACCACCAAAGATGTTCACCAGAACCGCTTTAACGTTAGCGTCAGACAAAATGATCTTAAATGCTTCAGCTACGCGCTCTTTAGTCGCTCCACCGCCAACGTCTAGGAAGTTAGCTGGCTTGCCGCCGTGTAGGTTAACGATGTCCATGGTACCCATTGCTAGGCCGGCACCGTTTACCATGCAACCTACGTTACCGTCGAGGGCAACATAGTTAAGCTCAAATTTAGCCGCATGTGCTTCACGCGCGTCATCTTGTGATGGATCGTGCATGTCGCGGATTTTTGGTTGACGGAACAATGCGTTGCCATCGATACCTATCTTACCGTCTAGGCAGTGAATGTTGCCTTCGGTCGTGATAACCAGCGGGTTGATCTCAAGCAGTGCGAAATCATGGTCGTTGAACATCTTAGCAAGACCCATGAACACTTTAGTGAACTGCTTCATTTGTGTTGGGTTTAGACCCAATTTGAAGCCAAGATCACGTGCTTGGTAAGGCTGTGGACCCGTTAACGGATCGATAATGGCTTTGTGAATAAGCTCTGGCGTTTCTTCAGCCACAGTCTCAATCTCAACACCACCTTCAGTTGATGCCATAAACACCACGCGACGGGTCGCACGGTCAACAACAGCGCCAAGATAAAGTTCGTTAGCGATATCGGTGCAGCTTTCGACTAAGATTTTAGCAACTGGCTGGCCTTTTTCGTCAGTTTGGTAAGTGACAAGGTTCTTACCTAACCAATTTTCAGCAAATGCTCTGATCTCTTCTTTGTCGCCGGTAACTTTAACGCCACCTGCTTTACCACGGCCGCCTGCGTGTACTTGACACTTAACAACCCACATATCACCGCCAATATGGCCTGCCGCTTCTACCGCTTCTTGAGGGGTATCACAAGCAAAACCTTCTGACACTGGTAAACCATATTCGGCAAATAGGGATTTTGCCTGATATTCATGCAAATTCATGATGATCTATCCGTATACTTCTTATCAAATCCAACCGGCTCATAGGAGCCAGTAGCGAGGGTGATGCCCACCAAAGCGATAGGCATCGAATCAACGTCGTCTTACAGGTCGAGCAATAGACGAGTTGGGTCTTCGAGGAAGTCCTTAATGGCAACCAAGAAGCCAACAGACTCACGACCATCGACTATGCGGTGGTCATAAGACAATGCTAGGTACATCATAGGCAGGATTTCAACCTGACCATTAACTGCCATCGGGCGATCTTTAATGGCATGCATGCCTAAAATCGCACTTTGTGGCAGGTTCAAAATAGGCGTCGACATGAGTGAGCCAAATACGCCACCATTAGTCACGGTGAAGTTGCCGCCTGTCATATCATCAACAGTCAGCTTACCGTCACGGCCTTTGATGGCTAATTCACGCACGTTACGTTCGATCTCAGCAAGGCTCATGGTGTCGGTGTCACGCAGTACTGGCGTCACCAAACCACGTGGGGTCGATACCGCGATACTCACATCGAAATAGTTATGATAAACAATGTCATCACCATCGATAGAGGCGTTAACTTCTGGGAAACGCTTCAGGGCTTCAGTCACGGCTTTGACGTAGAAAGACATGAAACCTAGACGAATACCGTGACGCTTCTCAAACACTTCTTGATACTGCTTACGAATGTCCATGATAGGTTTCATGTTCACTTCGTTGAACGTCGTCAACATTGCAGTTGAGTTCTTCGCTTCAAGTAGACGATTGGCAATGGTCTTACGCAGACGTGTCATAGGTACACGCTTCTGGCTACGCTCGCCTAGTGGGGCTACAACAGCAGCAGGCGCTGATGCAGGTTTCGCAGCAGGGGCTGATTTGACGAAGGCTTCAACGTCTTCTTTCGTGATACGTCCACCCACGCCAGTGCCTTTCACTTGAGCTGCATCCACATTATGTTCGGCGATTAAGCGACGAACTGATGGACTTAGCGCATCATTTGACTCATCACTTGCCGCTTCTTGTGGTGCTTCAGCTTGCGCCTTAGTCACTTCTTGACCAGCAACCGCGCCAGCAACAAATTTAGCAATCACAGCTTCACCTAGAACGGTGTCGCCTTCTTCGGCTAGAAACTCAACGATTGAACCATCTTCTGGCGCAACCACTTCAAGTACCACTTTATCGGTTTCAATATCAACCAAGTTTTGATCACGAGTCACTTGCTCGCCAGCTTTGACATGCCAAGTGGCGATGGTTGCATCAGCAACTGATTCTGGCAGTACGGGTACCTTGATTTCGATACTCATGGAAAGCTATCCTTTTTAAATTATCAATTACTACAGTTTTAATGCGCTATTTATTAGAGATTCTTGTTGCTGAGCATGCAGTGCTGGGTAACCACAAGCAGGGGCAGCAGATGCTTCACGGCCTGCGTAGGTTAACTGTGCGCCTGCTGGAATCGCCGCCCAGAAATGGTGTTGGCTACAATACCAGGCACCTTGGTTCTGCGGCTCTTCCTGACACCAAACGAAATCTTTAACGTGCTGATATTGCGCCAGGATTTGTACCATGTCCTCATGTGGGAACGGATACAATTGCTCGACACGGATCAGTGCAATATTAGTGAGATTCTCTTTGCGACGCTTTTCAAGCAGCTCAAAGTACACTTTACCACTACAGAACACGACGCGGTCAACCTGGCTGCTATCTTGCTCATCGATCTCCGCAATCACGTTTTGGAAGGTGCCAGTGGCAAGCTCTTCCATACTCGATACGGCTAATGGATGACGCAGTAGCGATTTAGGCGACATCACCACCAATGGACGACGCATAGGACGTACCACTTGACGACGTAGCATGTGATAAACCTGCGCAGGCGTTGATGGCACGCACACTTGCATATTGTGGTTAGCACAAAGTTGCAAGAAACGTTCAAGACGCGCACTGGAGTGCTCTGGACCTTGACCCTCATAACCGTGTGGTAACAGCATGGTTAAGCCACATAAGCGGCCCCACTTTTGCTCACCCGATGATAAGAACTGGTCAATCACGACCTGCGCGCAGTTAGCGAAATCACCAAACTGGGCTTCCCAAAGCGTTAATCCGCCAGGCTCGGCTGTGGCGTAACCATATTCAAACGCCAGTACTGATGCTTCAGACAATACCGAATCAGAGATATCGATAGGGCCTTGCTCGTCGGCCACATTACGCAGTGGTAAATAAGCCGTTGCATCGTTTTGATTGTGTAATACCGCATGACGATGGAAGAAGGTGCCGCGACCTGAGTCTTGCCCCGTAATACGTACCCGCTTGTTATCTTCAAGAATTGAGCCGTAGGCTAAGGTTTCAGCAAACCCCCAATCGAGCAGCTTTTCACCCTTTGCCATGGCAACACGATCTTTATAAATCTTGGCAACACGTGACTGTAACTTATGATTTTCAGGTACATAACTTAACTTGTCAGCCAAGTTTTGCAGACGCTCGATAGACATTTCACCTGGGTAGGCTTCGTCCCACTCGCGATCAAGATAAGGCGTCCAGTCAACCGTATGCAGCGTCATAGGGCGCCACTCTTTAACGACGCAATCACCTTTATCGAGTGCATCACGGTAGTCGTTGATCAAGCTGGTGACTTCATCAGCAGCTAAGGTGCTCTCTTCGATTAAACGCTCGGCATAAATCTTACGCGGCGTCGGATGCTTTTTAATCTTGGCGTACATTAATGGCTGTGTAGCACTTGGCTCATCGGCTTCGTTATGACCATGACGACGATAACAAACCAGATCGATAACCACATCACGCTTAAACTCGTTACGGTAATCAACCGCCAGCTGCGCAATGAAGGCAACGGCTTCAGGATCATCAGCATTAACGTGGAAAATCGGCGCCTGCACCATCTTAGCGATATCGGTACAGTATTCTGTTGAGCGAGTATCTTCAGTCAAGTTAGTGGTAAAGCCCACTTGGTTATTGACTACGATACGAATACTGCCACCCACTTTAAAGGCACGGGTTTGAGACATGTTAAATGTCTCTTGTACTATCCCCTGACCTGCAATAGCACTGTCACCATGGATGGTGATGGGCATTACTTGCAGACCGGTTTTACAACCGCGGCGATCGAGACGTGCTCTGACAGAGCCCATCACCACAGGGTTAACTATCTCAAGGTGCGATGGGTTGAACGCAAGGGCTAGATGAACATTGCCACCTGGCGTTTCAAAATCTGAGGAGAAACCTTGATGATACTTAACGTCGCCTGAACCGAGTAATTCGTCGCTGTGCTTACCAGCAAATTCATCAAACAGTTCTGACGGTTTTTTACCGAGAATGTTCACCAATAGGTTTAAACGACCACGGTGAGCCATCCCCACGACCATCTCTTTGGTACCGGCTTGGCCACCACGGTAGATGATTTCACGCATCATGGGCACGAGTGCGTCACCGCCCTCGAGTGAGAAGCGCTTAGCACCGGGGAACTTGGCGCCGAGGTATTTTTCCATACCTTCGGCGGCGTTAAGGCCTTCGAGAATACGGAGTTTGGTGGATTTATCGTAATTAGCTCTACCTAAGGATGGCTCCAAACGTTGTTGGATCCAACGTTTCTCATCGGTATCTGTGATATGCATGTATTCAGCGCCGATAGCACCACAGTAGGTGGCCTTCAGTGCATTCACAAGATCACCTAGCTTCATGGTGTCGCCACCGTGCGCAAATGAACCTGTGTTGAATTCACGATCCATATCGTCGCTAGTTAAGCCGTGGAAGGCAGGGTCCAGTTCAGTGACGGCATCGCGCTTCCATAAACCGAGGGGATCCAGATTCGCATTCTGGTGACCGCGGAAACGGTGAGCGTTGATCAACTGTAGGACTTTAACTTGTTTAGCATCCACATCAGGGTCGGTAATACGAGCAGAGCTCTTATGGCGGCCTTCTAACGCTAAACTACGAAAATATTCACGTACTTTTGAGTGGGCAGCTTCGGGCACATCTGTTGCGCCGTTGGCATATGGGAGGTTATCAAATACCGCGCACCAGTCGTCTGATACTGACTGTGGGTCTTCTTGATAGGCTTCATACATCTCTTCTACATAGGTCGAGTTCGCGCCACTTAAGTGAGACGAATCGAGCCAGGCTTTCATGATGCCTTGGTGCATTTCTATTCCTTTCAAACTTGATACACGTGTTTAGCCAAAGTCTTAAAAATGCAATCCCAGTTAATCGCACTGCAATTGCAATCTATCTGCCGCCCCGAGAATCCAGATTGTACGGCACATGTGTAGTTCCATTACATAAAAGAGCCACTTCCTCTCAAAGAAGAAGTGACTCTTCATGAGCTATATCATTATTAGAATCAGCTCAGGTTGTTGCATTTACACTGCTCTCTTAAGCAACATTGACTTAATGTGTCCAATGGCTTTAGTCGGATTCAATCCTTTCGGACAAACATCCACACAGTTCATGATGCCATGGCAACGGAATACGCTGTATGCATCATCAAGCTCAGACAAACGCTCTTCAGTCGCGGTATCACGGCTATCGATAAGGAATCGATAAGCATGTAATAGACCACTTGGACCGATAAACTTGTCTGGGTTCCACCAAAACGATGGACAGGCTGTAGAACAACAAGCACACATAATACACTCGTAAAGACCATCTAAGTGTGCACGTTCTTCAGGTGATTGCAGATGCTCACGCGCAGGCGTTTTCTCATCGTTAATCAAATAAGGTTTAATCTTTTCGTACTGTTTGTAGAACTGAGTCAAATCGACAATCAGGTCACGTACGACAGGCATGCCTGGTAGTGGGCGGATCTCAATAGTCTTACCCTTAAAGGTAGATATTGGCGTGATACACGCAAGGCCGTTCTTACCATTCATGTTGACACCATCACTACCACACACACCTTCACGGCATGAGCGACGGAACGCCAATGTTGGATCTTGTACTTTAAGTTGCATCAGCACATCAAGCACCATCATATCGGTACCGTCAGCCACTTCCAACGTGTAATCCTTCATGTAAGGCTTAGTGTCTACGTCAGGATTATAGCGATAAATAGCAATCTTTAAATTCATCTGACAGTCCTTAGTAAGTACGCTTGATTGGCGGGAACGCGGCACGAAGCTTAGGCTCCATGTTCACATCACGCTTAGTCATCTGCTCAGTCACTGGGTCAAACAGACTGTGACACAGCCAGTTTTCATCATCACGCTCAAGGTAATCTTCACGTGAATGCGCGCCACGACTCTCAGTACGATAGTTTGCTGCATAGGCTGTGGCTAACGCCGTTGCCATTAAATTGTCTAACTCAAGACATTCGATACGTTGAGTATTGAACTCTTGTGAGTTGTCAGACAGCTTAGCATTCGCCAAACGGTCGCGAATAGCCTTAAGTTCAGCCAGACCTTCAGCCATAGCGTCACCGCTTCGGAATACTGAGAAGTTAAGCTGCATACATAGCTGCAGATCTTTACGGATTGTGGCTGGGTCTTCACCGTCTTTATTGCTTTCCCAACGGTTTAGACGCTCAAGCGACTTGGCGATATCAGCATCTGTCGCATCTTTTGGATCGACAGTGGCGTCAAGCGCTTTACCTAAGTGTTGACCCGCAGCACGACCAAATACCACTAAGTCGAGTAATGAGTTACCACCTAAGCGGTTAGCGCCGTGTACGGATACACAAGCAATTTCACCGACAGCAAATAAGCCGACGACATCTTGCTCGCTGCCATCTTCATTCTTACGAATGACTTGGCCGCTGACTTTCGCTGGTAAACCACCCATCATATAGTGACAGGTTGGCAATACTGGAATTGGACCATCGGCGGGATCGATGTGAGCGAAGGTACGAGACAGTTCACACACACCAGGAAGACGCGCTTCTAGGGTTTCTTTACCTAAGTGGTCAAGTTTCAACAGACAGTGTGGCCCTAATGGACCATCGAGGCCACGACCTTCACGAATTTCGGTCATCATTGAACGTGCAACCACGTCACGTGATGCCAAATCTTTCGCGTTTGGCGCATAACGCTCCATGAAACGCTCACCGTCTTTATTGAGCAGGTATCCGCCTTCGCCACGGCAACCTTCGGTCACCAAAACACCGGCGCCAGCAATACCCGTTGGGTGAAACTGCCACATTTCCATGTCTTGCATCTGCACGCCAGCGCGCATCGCCATACCAATACCATCACCAGTATTAATGTGGGCGTTAGTGGTAGAAGCGTAGATACGCCCTGCTCCACCGGTCGCGAGAATCGTGGCTTTGGCTTTGAAATAAACGATTTCACCGGTTTCGATTTCGATTGCAGTACAACCGACAATCGCGCCATCATCATTCTTCACTAGGTCCAGTGCATACCACTCAGAGAACACTTCAGTCTTGTGCTTTACGTTCTGCTGATAAAGACAGTGCAATAAAGCATGACCGGTACGGTCGGCAGCCGCTGCGGTACGGGCCGCTTGCTCACCACCAAAGTTCTTTGACTGGCCACCAAACGGACGCTGGTAAATCTTACCATTGTCAAAACGTGAGAATGGTAAACCCATCTGCTCAAGCTCGATAATGGCTTCAGGACCGGTTTTACACATAAATTCAATCGCTTCTTGGTCACCGATAAAATCGGAGCCTTTCACGGTATCGTACATGTGTTGTTCCCAGTGATCCTCATGGGCGTTACCCAGCGCTACGGTGATACCACCCTGTGCTGATACGGTATGAGAACGCGTTGGAAACACTTTAGATAACAGCGCGCAGCTCTTACCTTCTTTAGAAATCTGTAGTGCAGCGCGCATACCTGCGCCACCAGCGCCAATAACGACTGCATCAAATTCACGAACTGGAATACTCACTTAAACACCCCACACAATAACAATGCCAGCAGCCAAATAAGAGAAGGCAGCCACGACGAAGACGAATTGGAGTACACCACGCAAACTGACGCATTTCACGTAGTCTGTCAGCACCTGCCAAATACCAATCCATGAGTGGATTAATAGGGCAACTAGGGCCAATAATGTAAACACTTTCATCGGCAGAGTGCTAAATAGACCATGCCAGACGTCATAAGTGAGAGGAGAACTAGCGGCGATAAATCCTACTAAAAAGATAGTGTAACAAGTAAGGATAACTGCACTAGCACGAATAAGAATAAAATCATGAACGCCGCTGCGTCCAAGACTTGCTGCATTTGTTACCATACCCAAATCCCCGCAATGATTGACAGTGCCGCGGCAATAACGAAGGCGGCTTTCGCTGAAGCGTTACCTGAGTCTAACTCTTCCCAACGTCCGGTATCCATGATGAGGTGGCGTACGCCAACGACAAGATGGTAACCCAGCGCGGTTAGAATTCCCCAGACGACAAACTTAACGAACAAGTTATCAAACAGAGATTGTATGCCTGCGAAACTCTCAGCAGATGCGAGTGATTCACTCAACAACCAGATAAGAATGCCGACGGCAAACAGCATGATAACACCGGATACACGGTGTAGGATTGACGCAATCGCTGTTGCAGGAAAGCGAATGGTCTGCAGATCTAGATGGACAGGTCTTTGCTTTTTCACGTTCTGCTCACTTCTGCTCCATTGAGCATTATTTTTGTTATCGAACCCCTTTCGAACGAAATTTGATCAGCAAGCAAACTTACCACCTCGTCTCGCCACAAAAGAAAAGTTTAAACAAACTGTTAACTAATTCAAAAATCACTAATTAAGCTTGTAAGAAATGGTTTATGAATTGGTTTGTTTGTAGCTCTTTTCGAGCCGAGGCAAGTATACGCCGCCGAAATGTCAAATACAAACATCACATTATGCAAATTTAGTTTTTTTGGTAAAAAAATCTGCCAAGTTCCTGTATTGATAAGGGCTTCAGCCAATTTAAGACCATGGTCTAACGAATTTAAACGCTTATTTAAATTGAAATGTGATCTAGATTCACTGTAAAGTATTGGCGTTTGACAAAGCCGCACTCACATAAGAATGAAGTAAGGAGAACGGGGTATGGCTGATAATATAGCCAAATTGGAATTACCAGGGAACGATTCGATTGACCTGCCTATTAAAAAAGGGACAGCAGGATTTGATGTAATCGACATCAGCAAACTAGGTAGCAAAGGTCACTTTACATTTGACCCAGGATTTTTAGCGACAGCATCCTGCGAATCCGCTATCACTTACATTGATGGCGCCCAAGGTATACTTTTACACCGTGGTTACGCAATCGACGAATTAGCCGTCGATTCAGATTATTTAGATCTTTGTTATCTATTGCTTTACGGTGAGTTACCCACTAAGGCCCAATACGATAAGTTTGTCTACACGGTTAAGACTCACACTATGGTTAACGAGCAATTGGCTTCGTTTTTCCGTGGTTTCCGCCGTGACGCTCACCCAATGGCGATGCTATGTGGTGTGACGGGCGCATTATCTGCGTTTTACCAAGACTCTTTAGACGTAAACGATGAGCATCACCGCGAAATCGCCGCGTTCCGTTTAGTGTCTAAAATGCCGACGATTGCAGCCATGTGCTACAAATACTCAATTGGCCAACCCTTTATCTATCCACGCAACGACCTAAGTTACGCGGGTAATTTCCTAAGCATGATGTTTGCTGTACCGTGCGAAGAATATAAGGTCAACCCAATTGTTGAACGCGCGATGGATCGTATTTTCATCCTTCACGCCGATCACGAACAAAACGCATCAACCTCTACCGTTCGTTTAGCGGGTTCTTCTGGAGCTAACCCATTTGCGTGTATCGCAGCGGGTATCGCCTCACTTTGGGGTCCGGCTCACGGCGGCGCCAACGAAGCCTGTTTAAACATGCTTGAAGAGATTGGCACAGTTGATCGCATCCCTGAGTTTATTGCACGCGCTAAGGACAAAGACGATCCTTTCCGCCTAATGGGCTTTGGTCACCGCGTTTACAAGAACTTCGACCCACGCGCTAAAGTGATGCGTGAAACTTGTCATGAAGTGCTTGCCGAACTTAAAGTGAACGATCCGCTACTTGATGTGGCGATGGAGCTTGAACGCATTGCGCTTGAAGATGAGTACTTTGTGTCTAAGAAGCTGTATCCGAATGTCGATTTCTATTCAGGCATCATCATGAAAGCCATCGGTATCCCGACCAGTATGTTTACCGTGCTATTTGCATTGGCACGTACTGTTGGCTGGATTGCCCACTGGAAAGAGATGCTAGATCAGCCTGGTCACAAGATCAGTCGTCCACGTCAGCTTTACACAGGCTCACCTGAGCGTAGCTTTGTCGATTTAGACAAACGCGGCTAATCAGTACGATCTTTGCTAAACGTTAAAAGGCACTCATTGAGTGCCTTTTTTATTCGCATCTATCTAATGGTAGCGTTAACTCTCATGCTCATGGCAACCAATTGCTTGCAGCATGCTTACGTGCAGGTGTTTCTTCGACACCGCTGACTCTCTTTTTGAAAAGAATCATCCCTAGGTGCTCTGCGATTTCACTGCTGAAATCGAAGATCACAGCCGCACCTACACCGATTTCTTAATCTCTTCGATTTAGCCGTCATTGTGTAACCACATAGCCGTCAAAAGCTAACTCGGTTTTGGACAATTCTGTTTTAGGGAGTTTGCTAATTTAGCTATTCATAAATAAGTTATGGTATTGAAAACTGGCTACTAGCTACAGAGGTAATCCTCCCATTTTTAACTGCAATTAAAAATAGAAGTTAGGCAGCCATCAGTGGTGGCCTGCCGTTATTAGCTTTATGTGGTCTTTCATGATTGTAAAACCATAACCACTTAGTTGCATAGTCCTGCACCTCTTTAATTGATTCGAACAGGTACTTGCTGAGCCAACTGTACCGAATTGTTTTGTTATGCCGTTCGATATAAGCGTTTTGTTGTGGATTACCTAGTTGAATATATTCAATTCGAATATTCTGGCATTTAGCCCACGTTGTAAACTCAGTACTGATAAACTCAGGGCCGTTGTCACAGCGAATAACTGTTGGCTTAGCTCGATATTCAAATACCTGCTCTAGCGCTCTAATAACCCTTACAGCAGGAAGTGAAAATCCTGGTTCAATCACTAAAGCTTCACGCCGATAATCATCTATGACATTAAATAATCGGTAATTTCGACCATCTGATAACTGGTCATGCATAAAGTCGACAGACCATACTTGGTTAGGCTTTATCGGCTCTTTTAGTGGTTCCGGTGCATTTCGTTTGAGTCGACGTCTTGGACGAATACGCAGGTTCAGCGCTAGCTCACAGTAAATTCGGTACACTCGCTTATGATTCCATGGCTTGCCTTTTACATTACGTAAATAATCGAAGCACAGACCGAAGCCCCAATCATTTTCATCTTCGGTCAGCTTAATTAGCCAATTTGAAATCTGTGTATTTTCCGCCGATAATTTTGCTTGATAACGAAAGCATGTCTCACTGATAAAGAAAGCCGAGCAGGCCTTACTAATACTGATGTTGTGGTTAGCCACCGCAAACTGAGCGAGTTCTCTTCGCTCACAGGGCTTTACCACTTTTTTGCCATAGCTTCCTGAATGATTTCAGCTTTAAGACGCTCTTCTGCGTACATTTTTTTGAGTCGCCTATTTTCATCTTCTAGCTCTTTCATCCGAGCCATGAGTGATGCATCCATTCCCCCATATTTAGCACGCCATTTATAAAACGTTGCACTGCTCATACCGTGCTCTCGGCAAAGCTCAGGTGCGGGCGTACCAGCTTCAGCTTGCTTCAAAATCGTCATAATTTGACTATCCGTGTACCGCGACTTTTTCATATAGAACCTCCTGCGTTTAACTTACGAGAAAACTCTACTTTTAACAGCTGTTATTTTTCGGGGGGATTACCCAGACTAATATTTCAAAATCATCCGCAGTCCTCACCACCTTCATCTCACTTCTGCCACTTTTGGTGAGAAATTTGAACAAGTCTACTTAACCTGTCTACTACTCTACAGTTCATACTATCCAAATACTAAGAATATATAATACGACTAGGCGATGACCGTTTTTGTTTTCATAAGTTCGCTGTTCTCCAACGCTTCGGGCATCTGTTCGAATTTAAAATATGCAGGTAAACTAACGTTAAAACTGCCTTTTGAAATACGCTCAAGCAGCGCTTCACCATTTTGCATTAATGCATGCCAATCGTCTTTATCACCAAAATCATGTAACGCTCCAAGGGCTATTTCGTGATAGGAAATAGTACGGGTAAATGGCGGGTCAATAGGTTTAGCAATACGATCTTGAATGCAGACAATATGTCCATTCGCTCTTAACAGTGGCACTAAATGGGCGGCATTTTCCCCACTCACCGCATCAAAAATGGCGAAGTATTTCATGTCGATTTGAGATTGCTCCCGATAAACTTGGCGAATACCTAAGCTTTTGGCTCGCTCTTCGCTCAGACTCGCTGAGACAATATCAACGATATAACCTGCTCTGACAAGGATCTGGGATAACAAATTATTCACCGCGCCAAAACCAACGACAAGCACTTCTCTTTGTCGGGTTAATGGAATTTTTTCAAATGCCTGCCACGCAGTAAGCATCGGACAGGGCCCCCCTGTGTCAGGATTGTTGTCACCCCTTAAAATCATCCAATAATTAAATAAAGAGGGCGGTCAATGAGAGCTCAATGGCACGATATTCACCTGAACGTAAAGACGCTGTCTTAAAGAAATTATTACCTCCCCACAATATGACGGTCACGGAAGTGGCTCGCAGTGAGGGGATCTCCTACCAAACCCTGTATCATTGGCGAGATAAAGCCAAAAAAGAGGGTCGCCCTGTGCCAGGTAAAACATTAACCAGTAATGATTGGTCAGCTGAAGCTAAGTTTGCAGTTCTTATTGAAACAGCACCAATGTCAGAAACTGAAATCAGCCAATATTGCCGAGAAAAAGGCTTGTTTCGAGAACAAGTTCAGCAGTGGAAACAAGATTGTTTAGGTGGTTTTAAGACGAGTGGGTAATCCTCCCATTTTTAACTGCAATTAAAAATAGAAGTTAGGCAGCCATCAGTGGTGGCCTGCCGTTATTAGCTTTATGTGGTCTTTCATGATTGTAAAACCATAACCACTTAGTTGCATAGTCCTGCACCTCTTTAATTGATTCGAACAGGTACTTGCTGAGCCAACTGTACCGAATTGTTTTGTTATGCCGTTCGATATAAGCGTTTTGTTGTGGATTACCTAGTTGAATATATTCAATTCGAATATTCTGGCATTTAGCCCACGTTGTAAACTCAGTACTGATAAACTCAGGGCCGTTGTCACAGCGAATAACTGTTGGCTTAGCTCGATACTCAAATACCTGCTCTAGCGCTCTAATAACCCTTACAGCAGGAAGTGAAAATCCTGGTTCAATCACTAAAGCTTCACGCCGATAATCATCTATGACATTAAATAATCGGTAATTTCGACCATCTGATAACTGGTCATGCATAAAGTCGACAGACCATACTTGGTTAGGCTTTATCGGCTCTTTTAGTGGTTCCGGTGCATTTCGTTTGAGTCGACGTCTTGGACGAATACGCAGGTTCAGCGCTAGCTCACAGTAAATTCGGTACACTCGCTTATGATTCCATGGCTTGCCTTTTACATTACGTAAATAATCGAAGCACAGACCGAAGCCCCAATCACTTTCATCTTCGGTCAGCTTAATTAGCCAATTTGAAATCTGTGTATTTTCCGCCGATAATTTTGCTTGATAACGAAAGCATGTCTCACTGATAAAGAAAGCCGAGCAGGCCTTACTAATACTGATGTTGTGGTTAGCCACCGCAAACTGAGCGAGTTCTCTTCGCTCACAGGGCTTTACCACTTTTTTGCCATAGCTTCCTGAATGATTTCAGCTTTAAGACGCTCTTCTGCTTACATTTTTTTGAGTCGCCTATTTTCATCTTCTAGCTCTTTCATCCGAGCCATGAGTGATGCATCCATTCCCCCATATTTAGCACGCCATTTATAAAACGTTGCACTGCTCATACCGTGCTCTCGGCAAAGCTCAGGTGCGGGCGTACCAGCTTCAGCTTGCTTCAAAATCGTCATAATTTGACTATCCGTGTACCGCGACTTTTTCATATAGAACCTCCTGCGTTTAACTTACGAGAAAACTCTACTTTTAACAGCTGTTATTTTTCGGGGGGATTACCAGTGAAGTTCAAGCTAAAACGATTAAGCAGCAAGCCAAATCAGACAAAGCAGAAATAAAATCCCTGCAACGAGAATTACGTTATAAGGAGAAGGCACTCGCTGAAGCTGCGGCTTTACTGGTGCTTAGAAAAAAGCTCAATGCGCTTTGGGAGGACGACAGCGAGGAGAGTTAACGCCTTTGCCTAAGCGCATAACACTGGTGGATTTAATACAAGAAGCTTATGCCCACGGTGCGCGTCTTTACAAAGCTTGCGCTGAAGCAGAGTTAAGTAAACGGACGTATCGCCGCTGGTATCGAGCAGGAAAAGTGCAGGCAGATTTAAGGCCTACGGCAGTAAGACGGGAGCCTGCTAACAAGCTTAATGATGATGAGCAAGAGCAGATATTGGCAACCTCTAATGAGGCAAGGTTTGCAAGCCTACCTCCGTCACAAATCGTGCCGACACTGCTTGATGAGGGGGTCTATATCGCTTCAGAGTCGAGTTTTTATCGAGTGTTAAAAGCCAATGAACAATTAAATCGGCGTGGGCGAAGCCAAGGCGTAACAAAAAGAAGCAAACCAGATGCTTACGTTGCAGATGGGCCAAACAAAGTATGGTCTTGGGATATTACTTATTTAGCCTCGGTCATCAAAGGACGCTTTTATTATCTGTATATGTTTGAGGATATTTATAGCCGTAAGATAGTGGGTTATGAAGTCCATGACCGAGAATGTGGTGAGCTAGCGGCCGAGTTAATGCAGCGCAATATGCTACGCGAGCAATGCTTCAAAAAACCGTTAGTACTGCACTCTGATAACGGTGCTCCGATGAAGTCATTGACGATGAAAGCCAAGCTTGAAGAGTTAGGTGTTACCGCTTCGTTAAGTAGACCAAGCGTAAGCAATGACAATCCTTACTCCGAAGCATTATTCAGAACCTTAAAGTATCGGCCAGAATGGCCTAGCTCTGGCTTTAAAAATATCACCGAGGCACGGGAATGGGTAGAAGAGTTTGTGACTTGGTACAATACCAAACATAAGCACAGTAAGCTCAATTTTGTATCACCGAGTGAGCGACATGCGATGCAAGATAAAGTGATTTTATCTAAGCGTAAGGAGGTACTAGAAGAAGCAAGATCAAGAAACCCTAAACGCTGGCCAAACGGTATAAGGAACTGTTGCGTAATACCATGATGCCGATCGGTCAATACCATTCAAGCCGATCATTTTTTTGTTCGCCAGTAGACCTCCGTAAAATCTAGCTTGAGTGATCGGCTTCAGTCAAGGTCTTTAGTTTTTTTCGCATCGATTCGCCTTTTAATTCCAACTTTATTGCTCCGTGAACAAGTCGATCTAGAATCGCATCAGCATGTGTCGATTCTCCTATCATTTCATACCAATTTTCTATCGGTAATTGACTGGCAATTAATGTCGATTTTGTATCATATCTCGCATCAATTAATTCCAGTAAATCACTGCGTTGTTGAGCCGTTAATGGCTCTAATCCCCAATCATCTAAGATCAGTAAATTGGCAGAGCTAAGCTTGTTGATCAGTTTTCGATAACTACCATCGGCTTGCGCTAAGAACATCTTTTCTAATAGCTCCTTGAGCCTAAAATAATAAACGCTACTCCCTTGTTGGCAGTGGTTTTGACCAAGAGCGCAAGCGAGGTAAGTTTTGCCACACCCCGTTGCTCCCGTAATCAAAATATTTTGGTGAAGGCGAAGCCATTCACCTTGTGCTAATGAACGGATCTGAGTTTTATCGAGTTGTCGTGCTGCGCCATAGTTGAGTTGAGCAAGCGTGCCGCCAACTCTGAACTTTGCTTGTCGAGTTAGGCGGTCAATTTTACGCTGGTCACGCTGCGTTATTTCATGCTCAAGCAATAAACTTAGCCGCTCTTCGAAGCTTTGTTCTACGTATAGATTAGGTTGCTCAAATTGCTGTAATAGCGCATCACGTATACCGCTTAGCTTTAAGTTACTTAACTGGTTATTGACTTGTTGATTGATATTTTTCATAAGATTTCCTTTGATTGGTTAGTTTTTATTAATGGTAATAGTTATTGCCGCGGATATTTTTATGATCAATATCTTGTAGTAAATCACCCTGAGCTTGTGGCAAGGGTTGCTTATCCAAGCCTTTTTCTAAGATGGTTTTCACTTGTTTTACGCGAGTAACACCTGTGGCTAATGCGCGATGACAGGCGGCTTCAAGACGTTGGCCTGTAAACTTCTTGCCTAGGCTTAATAACCCCATACAAGCACGGTAGCTTTGCTCTGGATGCTTTTTAGCTTGCATCAATTGCATAACAAACTGCTCGGTTGATTTGCCAAACTGACTTGCCCAGCGCTCAAATCGCTGCGGTGTCCATTGCTGTTGTTTTTGGTGAGCGATAGGCATATGCAGCTCAAGCGTGGTGTGCGCACCTTCTCGGTATGATCTGGGGTGAACAGCGACTCGTATGCCTTGATGGTAGAGTGTCACCAATTTTCCTGAGGCATGTGCTTCAAGCTTTTGCTTGATCAAGGTATGTGGCACTGAGTAATAGTGTTTTTCAATCTCAATATGATAATCAATATGTACGCTCACTTGTTTCACTAAGGTGTAGCTGTAAGGCAGCGTGGGCAATGGTTTTAACGCTGGTTTATCAATGGCTTCAAATTGACTTAATCGTGAGCCAGGATGTTTTTTCATTTGTCGCTGATTTAAATCGATGAGTAATTCTTGAATCTTTAGATTTAATTGACGCAAGCTAAAGAAGGTTTCATTACGAAGATGTGCCATGATCCAACGTTCAACAATTTGTACACCCACTTCAGCCTTGGCTTTATCCTTTGGTTTATAGGGTCTTGCAGGCACAATGACGGTATCGTAATGCGTCGCTAGTTGTTGGTAGGTTGGGTTTAAGTCAGGCTCATATCGGCAGGGTTTGGTGACGGCACTTTTAAGGTTGTCAGGAATGATCAGCTCAGGAACACCACCAAGAAACTCAAAACAACGGGCATGACTCATCACCCAATCTTCAAGTTTTTGGCTGTAAGTCGCTTCGGCATAGGTATAATTTGATGCCCCCATGACCGCGACGAACACTTGTGCAGTACGGCATTCGCCTGTACTTCCATCAACAATACTCATGGTTGGGCCACAGTAATCCACAAACAGTTTTTCACCTGCTTTATGGTTTTGTCGCATCGAGGTTTTTTGGCATTTAAGCCATGCCTTGTACTGACGGCAGAGGTGAGTGTAACTGTAAAAACCTTCCGCGTGCCGCTCTTTATATTCTTCCCAAAGCAGCAACAACGTCATGGTTTTAGGCCGAAGCTCTTGCTGAACTAACGACCAGTCAGGAATGGTAAAGCCTTTTAATCGAGGCTTTGTTTTGAAAAACGCTTGTTGCAGAGAGTGATCATCCCACTTCTCATCAAGCGGCCAGCAAGTAATATCTAGCTCTGCTGATTTACAGGCATATTTAGACACGATTGAGGGTGAAACAGATAAGCTTTTTGCTATCTGACGATGACTGAGTTTACAGCCGTATTTTAGTCTTAAAATTTCTTTAAGTTTACGCATTGAAATAGGTGCCGTTGGCATGGTCATTCTCATCATCAAAAATGAAAAGAATAACGGTTAAAAACACCTACTGGGTAGACAAAAAGTACAAAAAATGAACTGTACTATTCAAGCCGATCACTCAATACTATTTTGACCGAAAAGTGATCGGCATCGATGGTATTGAGTGATCGCGATGGATGGTATTAGGTGATCGGCTTAGATGGTATTAGGTGATCGCGATGCATGAGAATATGCAACTGTGACGTTATCGGTGAGGTAGTGTTGAACCCAGAAAAAGAGTCTGAAACTGAAACAAGAAATGCAGCTTAAAATTTAAGTAAAGAGTGCCAACTACCTTGAAAAACACCGGGGAAGTGCCGCAGCAAGTTCAAACGATAGGCCCTCAGGCAGTGTCATCACACGCTCAGCGTTCAAAACGGTATATTCAGCGAAGCTACCATGGCGATTTAGTGAGCCATGATATGTCACTCGACGCCCAATTAGACTGGTATCAACTTTAGAACCTACTTGAACGACGACGCCAGCACCATCAACACCTGGAACATGGCCATTCGGCCAATTTAAAGGATTGGCTTTAATAAATTTCCAATCGACAGGGTTAATACCTATCGCTTTGTTTTGTAATAAGACTTCGTTGTCATCTAAAGCTGGTATTTCAGCCTTACCTAAAACAAGACTGTGTGTCTCAATTTGATATTGCCAAATTCGATAGGGTTCCATATCACTTCCACTCGCTTAATGAAAAGGTAAGGCACCAAAGAGTTATCATCCTTGGTACCTGGTGTATTAGGCCTGATATGTTGGATAATCGGTGTAGCCTTCGGCTCCTCCTCCATATAAGGTTAACCTAGCATCGGCATCAAACTCGGCCAATGGTAAATCATGGGCAAATCGGGCGACTAAATCTGGGTTCGTTACAAAAGGTGTACCAAAGGCAACGAAATCAGCATACTGCTTATCTAGCAACTGTTGTGCAGATTGCTTGGTCAACTTTCCTGCAACCATGATTGGATTAGAGTATATTCGGCGTACTTGCTGGCGAAACTCTTCAGGCACCTCTACATAGCGTGATATGTTTTCTGAAAAATGCACATACGCAAGGTTCATCGGTTGTAGTTTTTCCAACAATGCTAACGTTAGTGGAACAATTTCAACATCATCCCCAGCAAAACCCTCTCCGATATGAGGAGACAGACGAACCGCAACTCTTTCCCCACCAATTTCCTCGGTAAGTGCTTGTAACGTATCAACCAGAAAGCGCATACGATTCTCTTGGCTGCCACCATATTGATCAATTCTTTGGTTGCTTTCTAAGCGTAAAAAGGTATCAAACAAGTAACCATGCGCAGCATGAACTTCAACACCATCAAACCCTGCTTCAACAGCATTTCTTGCAGCTTTAACAAAGTCGGCAATGGTTGCTTGGATTTCATCTGCACTCATTGCTTTTGGCTGCTGGGTTTCCACCATGCCAAACCCGCCTTCAGGTAATGGGCCGAAGACCTGATCTGGAATTTTTATCGCTGATGGTGCCAGGGGTTGTGAACCTGAAATATCGGAATGACTACGACGGCCAACATGCCAGAGTTGGATAAATATCTTACCCCCTTCCTCATGAACAGCCTGAGTCACTTTCTTCCAGCCTTCAATGTGTTCTTCTGTGTAAATACCTGGCGTCATAGAGTAGCCCCGACCAACGGCTGAGACAGGAGCACCTTCTGTGACAATCAAACCAGCACTGGCACGCTGACGATAGTAGGTTGCCATCATCTCGTTTGGTACATCACCAGGTTGAGACGTGCGTGAACGAGTCATCGGCGCCATAGCGATACGGTTTCTAATCTCAAGTCCGTGACCTTTAAATACCTTAAACATACTTCCCCCCTTAAGCTTTATACGTTGGATAATCAATCAGCCCTTTTTCACCACCACCAAACAAGGTGTTTGGATCATGCTCTGCCAATGGGTAGCCGTGAAGTAGACGTTCAGGAAGATCGGGATTCGCCACAAAAGGTCGACCAAAGCCGATCATATCAGCCAGTCCGTCATCAATAGCTTGCTTTGCTTTTTCCGCATTATAACGACCTGCGTAAATCAAAATGCCTTGATAAACCTCGCGTAAGGCACGTTTAAAAGACACGGGCGTATCAGGGGCGTCATCCCAATCAACTTCAGCGATATGCAGATAAACGATACCGTGCTTATTCAGTAACGCAGCAGCAGCGGTATAGGTCTCGATAGGGTTCGCATCTACGGTACCATTTAAGGTTGTTAAAGGTGCCAAGCGCACACCAACGCGGTTAGCGCCAATTGCGTCCACCATTGCTGCAACGACTTCATCAAGAAAACGAAGACGATTTTCCAGGCTACCGCCGTATTCATCGGTACGGTTGTTAGCTTCGGAGTCAATGAATTGGTTGATCAAATAACCATTCGCCGCATGCAGTTCAATGCCATCAAAATCTGCTTCAATCGCATTCAATGCCGCTTGACGATAATCTGCGATGACTTGTTGAATATCCGCTTTTGTCATTGCTCTAGGCTGAACGACGTCAACAAAACCAGGTTCATCACTGCCATTATCAACGAATACTTTGACGTTTTCCGCTTTTAACGCTGATGAAGAAATCGGTTGCTCACCACCGATGTTATCTGTGTGAGTGACTCTGCCCACATGCCAGAGCTGCGCGAAAATTGCGCCATTTTCTGCATGCACTGCTTGAGTTACTTTACGCCAGCCTGCAATCTGCTCAGGTGTATAAATACCTGGGGTCCACGCATAGCCTTTTGCACTCGGTGAAATCTGTGTGCCTTCGGAGATAATTAAACCTGCACAGGCTCTCTGAGCGTAATACGTCGCCATCATTTCATTAGCAACATCTCCAGGTTGACTTGCTCTGGAGCGTGTCATCGGTGGCATGACAATGCGGTTTTTGAGTGTGAGTCCACCCAGTGTGAATGGTTGAAATAGTGATAGTGACATAGTTGAGCCCTCTTCATTTGATAGGGGCATACTAGCAAATGAATCACCAAGCATTTATAGCAACAAAGACAAATGATATTTGTTAAAATTGCAATAGTATAAGCATGTTCCAGCAATGATCTTGTTGGGTGTCGATGTCTCATCGGCTTTTATTGGTATCTGTTTTGTCCAAGGTGCCAGAAGAAATAGCCTAAGCGAGGTACGGAGTTACCTCGCGTTGAACGATTTACAGATCCAGTTTTGGCTGAATAAAATCGATAAAAGCAGAAATCCGCTTGGCAACAGAAGAAGACTTATAGTAGACAGCATTAATTTGCTCCCTACCTGAGTTACCGATTTTTTCACCTTCTAACAACGCAATTAATCTTCCTTCCTCAATATCTTTTTTCACCATAAAGCCCGATAGACAGGCGATTCCATTTCCCATCAACGTGAGCTGTCTTACCGTTTCACCGTTACTTGAGGTCAGCGTGGGTGTCAGCCCTGAAAATCCTTTCAGAGGCCATTCGTTGAGTGTTTTTGGTGTTGAAAATCCGATGGTATCGTGGTGCTCCAAATCACTACTCTTACTCGGAAAGCCGCGCTTTGATAAATAATCAGGTGAAGCAACAATGTAAAGTAAACTTCGGCCAAGAGGCCTTGCATGTAAAGTTGAATCATTTAATGCACCGATACGAATAGCGATATCGGTTTTCTTTTCTAGTAAATCAACAAAACCTTCATTAGAGGTTAACTCCAACTCAATATCAGGATAGGTTTGATTAAATGGCTGAACGAGTGGAACTAACTGGTGAAACACAAATGGACTGGCGGCATCAACACGCAGCCGCCCTTTGGGTAATTCCCCACGGGATATGATCTCGTCTTCCGCTTGCTGCAACTGCATCAGCCCTATTCGCACCGACTCAACGAATTGCCGCCCCTCATCCGTTAATTCAATCCGTCTTGTGGTTCGGTTTAATATCGTCACGCCAAGTTGGCTTTCTACCTTACTCACCGCTCGTGATACGCGTGCCACCTGTATATCAAGACTTTCTGCTGCCGCAGTAAATCCGCCAGTATCAACGACAGTAAGTAGAATTTCTAAATCGTCCGATTTCGTGCGCATGCTGCCTACCATTTAATTAAGAGTCTCTTTTTAATTATTGCATTTATAACAAATATCATTTGTTAAATAACCTGTTTTTTGCAACTAAATTTCCACGCAAAATCCCTCCATCAAATCACACCAGCGCGACACGTTGATAAGAACATTCGCTGCTGTGTACAGAACCTAACAAAAGAGGGTAAATGATATGCCATTAGCACTTCTCGCATTGACGCTCAGCGCCTTTGCTATCGGAACGACGGAGTTTGTGATCGTGGGGTTGCTCCCGACCATGGCTTCTGACCTAAACGTCTCACTGCCATCCGCAGGACTGCTGGTGAGCCTTTATGCACTCGGTGTTGCGATTGGCGCACCTGTCTTAACTGCGCTAACGGGAAAGTGGAACCGTAAGCATGTACTCATTACCGTTATGTCATTGTTTGTGATTGGCAACTTATTGGCATGGCAAGCACCTGGTTACAACACCCTTATCGTTGCTCGCATTTTGACTGGTTTAGCCCATGGTGTCTTTTTCTCTATCGGCTCCACAATTGCGACTGGCCTAGTACCTAAAGAAAAAGCAGCCAGCGCGATTGCGATTATGTTCACGGGATTAACCGTGGCATTAGTAACGGGCGTGCCGCTTGGTACTTACATCGGCCAAACCTTTGGTTGGCAATCGACGTTTTTGATTGTAGCGCTATTAGGACTTATTGCCTTGATTGGTAGTGTTTTCTTAGTGCCAAGCAACCTAAAACAGCCTACTGCCGCTAAACTGTCATCACAACTAAAAGTGTTAACGCAACCAAGACTACTACTGGTGTATGCCATCACAGCACTCGGTTACGGTGGTACCTTTACCGCTTTCACTTTCCTTGCGCCGATTTTGCAACAGGAAACAGGATTCAGCGCCAATGCAATCAGCCTAATTATGTTGGTCTACGGTGTATCCGTGGCGATTGGTAATATTTGGGGCGGCAAAATGGCCGATAAGATGGGGCCAATAAAAGCACTGACGATTATTTTTGCGGGACTCGCCACCGTATTAGTTGTATTTAACTTTACGGCCGTTAACCCTATCACCGCAGTCGCGACCATTTTAGTTTGGGGGGCCTTTGCATTCGGTAATGTTCCTGGCTTACAAGTCTATGTGGTTAAACTGGCTGAAAAATACACTCCTGATGCGGTAGACGTCGCTTCTGGTCTAAACATTGCGGCGTTTAACGTGGGTATTGCGCTTGGCTCTTGGGGAGGCGGTATGATTGTGTCAGAAATGGGCTTAATGCATACCTCTTGGATTGGAGCCGTGATAGTGCTCGTTGCGCTTGCTCTTACTCGAATGAGTGGACGTCTTGATAAACGTACAGCAGTTCATTTGTCAGAAGCAAACGTAGTTGTGAAGTAAGTATCACGACAATGGTTACAAGCTGGTCAAGGCTCGGCATTGACCAACTCATTCTTACTTATAATCAACTTAGGTAGCTCACAATGAAAACGGTTTTTATCACTGGCGCCAATCGAGGGTTAGGCCTAGAGCTTGTTAAACAATACGCTCAGCGTGGATGGCGTGTGATTGCATGCTGCCGTGACATCAATACAGCTCAGGCTTTGTGTCTCTTGGTACAAACTTATCCCACCATTTGTATTCATCCGCTCGACGTGAGTAATGAGTCCCATATTCTCGCTTTGACAGAAAAATTTGCGGGCATCGCCATTGATGTACTTATTCATAACGCGGGGGTAAGCGGAGATGAATGTGAAAGCCTAAGCAATATGAGGCAAAAGGAATGGATAAATGTATTAAAGGTCAACACCATTGCGCCCATGTTAATCACGCAGGCTTTGCTTAATAACATTCTTGCTGGCGAAGATAAAACCATCATTGGGATGACTTCAATACTCGCTAGCATCGATGACAACCGCTCTGGTGGTCGATACAGTTATCGCGCATCAAAAGCCGCCCTCAACCAAATAATTAAGTCTTTGGCTTGTGAACTATCCGAAGCGGGTGTGAAGACTATGGCAATTCATCCTGGTTGGGTACAAACCGATATGGGCGGAAAGGATGGCAAGGTAACAGTAGAAGAGAGTGTTAAAGGCATGCTTAATGTTATCGACAATTTAAAACTTAAGCATTCAGGTTCATTTTTTGTCTACGATGGAACTCAATTGCCATGGTAAGCCCTGTCGTTATGTTACATATAAGCTCTAAGGGTATGATATGCTTTAAACTTTTATAGTTTTAATCCTTTCTATAGTCGCTTTGCTCGGGTGGTATTTACACAAAGTCTCCCATGACATTTCCCAAATTGACTGGGATTGGGATGAAAATGAGATCCTATAAATTGATATTGCCTGAATCTATGGCTGGTCACATTACATATTCTAAGGAACAACTGCGAGCTTGCTCTGGACTGAGTAAATACTTTAACGTGAAGTGGGGCAAAACTGAGTTAGCTTTCTACTCGCCACTCACACCAAATGCAGCTTAATCGAAGAAACGTTAGAACCCAAGTGTAAACGCGGCTGCGGCCTTTGCCAGCAGGGATGCTGGTGTAGAGCCCACAAGGATGTGCTTGCGGCGTGTCACAGAAGCACCTGCACGAAAGGCCTGCGGCAAGCAATTCAAAATGATGAAGGTTAACGCTACTATCGTTAACTAAAAACCAAATCACGCAAAATGCCTCAACCTTCATTCAAGGCCACCAAATTTTTTTTGGGGGGGGGTAAAACCACGTTAGCTTTTAACTCACAACTCGCACCAGATGAAGTTGGATTGAAATAACGAAATAACCTAATGTAGGTGCGCCAGTGTAGGTGGCGCCTTCAAACACGCTTGAGCAATATGACGCACCCCATAAGATGCGGCCAATGCCGATATCACCATCGAGTTCACCACCGATTGTTAAAAACCGCAACATTTAAACTTTTACGCTACATCTTTCATTCGGCTCACCAACAAACTAATCCATTCCAAAGCTAACTTATTGTATATAAAGATATAAATGATTTGGCACATTTGATGCTTTATAACCGCTAATGAAATCACACCAATGAGTTTAACGACATGGAAGCACCCAATAATAAGACCATCATCCTACCTATCCTACTTGCGGCACTACTGAGTGCTTGCAGCCCTACCCCCGAGGAAAAAGAGGAGGTTAAATACGCCATTCCCGTTGAAACCACCACGGTCGTTCAAGGGGATGTCTCCTCCTTCTATAGCACGACTGGTACGTTAGAGGCGCCACTTGAAGCTAAGGTGGTTTCCCGTATTGCTGGGCTTATCGAAACCATTAAAGTGGAAGAAGGCGATCGCGTCACTAAAGGGCAGTTACTGGCAGTCATAGACGCTAAACGTCAACGCTATGATTTAGCCCGCTCTCAAGCCGAGGTTGAGATCATCGAGCAAGAGCTCAACCGACTCAACAAAATGACCGATAAAGCCTTTATCAGCGCCGATACTATGGCAAAACTTGAATATAACCTGCAGGCGGCCAGCGCAAAACGTGACTTAGCGGCATTGCAAGTAGAGGAGAGTCTGGTGCGATCGCCTATCGACGGGGTCATCGCCACCCGCTTTGTTAAGCAAGGCAATATGGCTAAAGAGTTTGATGAGCTCTTCTATGTGGTCAACCAAGATGAATTATATGCCATAGTGCACCTGCCTGAAGTTCAGCTCGATCGCCTGCGCCTAGGGCAAGACGCACAACTGTTTGCCAATCAACAAACCGATAACCGCATTGTCGCCAAAGTGCTGCGGATCAGCCCCATTGTCGATGCCCAAAGTGGCACTTTTAAGGTGACTCTGTCGGTGCCCAACCAACAGGCTCAATTAAAAGCCGGCATGTTTACCCGGGTTGAGCTCAGATACGACACGCACACCAATGTGATCACTGTGCCTTACAGCGCGGTGATCAATCAAGATAATCAGTATGCGCTCTATGTGATTGAAGGAGACAATGCCACTCGTCGCCAAGTCAGCCTAGGGTATCGTGAAGCCGACACCGTCGAAGTGATCTCGGGTATCAAACCGGGTGAGCAAATTGTGGTTCGAGGTCAGCAAAACCTGAAAGATCAGTCGTTAGTTGATGTAATAAGAGCACTCGATGTCGCCCGCGCGCAGCAATAACAGGAGTTGAGCTTATGTCGATAATTACTACATCAGTCAAGCGTCCTGTCTCGGTATGGATGTTCATGTTGGCGGTTTTGTTATTTGGTATGGTGGGCTTTTCTCGCCTTGCGGTAAAACTACTGCCAGATCTGAGTTACCCGACCATCACGATCCGCACACAATATAACGGCGCTGCGCCCGTTGAAGTTGAGCAGTTAGTCTCAAAACCCATCGAAGAAGCTGCTGGCATTGTCAAAGGGCTGCGTAAGATCAGCTCAATTTCACGCTCTGGGATGTCAGATGTGGTGCTTGAGTTTGAATGGGGCACCGACATGGATATGGCCAGTCTCGATGTGCGCGAAAAGCTCGACACCATCGCATTGCCACTCGATGTCAATAAACCCCTATTACTGCGTTTTAACCCTAACCTCGACCCTATTGTACGTTTAGCCCTATCGCAACCAGAGGCTACGCCCATTGAGCTCAAACAGCTGCGCACCTTTGCCGAAGAGGAGCTCAAACGCCAGCTCGAGGCATTAAGCGGCGTCGCGGCGGTTAGGCTCTCAGGCGGGCTAGAGCAAGAGGTTCATATTCAATTAAACCAGCAAAAGTTAAACCAACTTAATCTTAACGCCGACACCATACGTGAGCGCATAGCCTCTGAAAACATTAACTTATCCGCAGGTAAGGTGGTGCAAGGCGAGAAAGAATATCTGGTGCGCACCCTAAATCAATTTAACTCCTTGCAAGATCTCGGGCAGATCATCATCTACCGTGATAACACCACATTGGTGCGACTGTCAGACATCGCTGACATTATCGACAGCCACAAAGATCGCAGTGACATCACCCGCATCGGCTCGCAAGAATCTATCGAGCTGGCTATCTATAAAGAAGGTGATGCTAATACGGTCGCGGTTGCGCGCAACATCAACGCTGAACTGGAAAAGCTCAATAAGCTCAGCGAAAAAACTCAGCTGCAAGTCATTTACGATCAATCAGAATTTATCGAAAGCGCGGTCAGTGAAGTGACCATGGCCGCCCTACTGGGCAGCCTGTTGTCTATGTTCGTGATCTATCTGTTTTTACGCGATATCCTGCCCACATTGATTATCTCCATCTCTATCCCCTTCTCGGTTATCGCCACCTTTAACATGATGTATTTTGCCAACATCAGCCTCAATATCATGTCGCTTGGCGGCATCGCACTGGCGGTAGGCTTACTGGTTGATAACGCGATTGTGGTATTGGAGAACATCGACCGTTGTAAAAAACTCGGCATGAGTAAACTCGACGCGGCCGTGACTGGCACCAAAGAGGTCGCTGGCGCTATTTTTGCCTCGACCCTAACCACCTTGGCGGTATTTGTGCCCTTGGTTTTTGTCGACGGGGTCGCTGGGGCGCTGTTTTCTGATCAAGCGTTAACCGTCACTTTTGCCCTGCTCGCCTCATTACTGGTGGCATTAACCACCATCCCTATGCTCGCCTCGCGTAAAGGCTTTAGCGCCCTGCCACAGCTATTGCCCCAAGCTAAAAAGCCGCTGGCGGACACCAAGATGGCGAAAGTGAAACATTACGCCACCACAGTGTTTTCCTTGCCATTTATACTGTTATTTAACTATTTACCCTCGCTATTATTGACCTTAGTCTTAATGCTCACTCGGGTGCTTGCTTGGTTAACCGGTCTTATTATGCGCCCCATCAGTCAGTTATTTAATCGCGGTTATCAGTTATTAGAGCTGGCGTATCATGGTTTGCTCCCTTTTGCGCTGAAACGGAGCAGGCTTACTGTCGTTATTGCCATGGTCATTACTGCGGGCACCATGACTTTAGTGCCTCGTTTAGGCATGGAGCTTATTCCGGCGATGGAGCAAGGCGAATTTTACCTAGAGGTCGAGTTACCCCCAGGGACTCAGGTGAGCGAAACCGACAAGGTACTGCAAACCCTCGCCTTGGCGATTAAAGACCGCAGTGATGTTAAACACACTTATAGTCAAGCCGGTAGCGGTGGCTTAATGACATCCGACACCTCTCGCGGTGGCGAAAACTGGGGCCGATTACAAGTGGTATTAGCCGATCACCATGCCTTTATTGCGGTCAGCCAAGCGCTCAGAAGCACCGCTATGCGCATTCCAGCGCTCAATGCCACTATCGAGCACCCTCAATTGTTTAGCTTTAAAACGCCGCTGGAAATCGAAGTGATTGGCTACGATTTAGCCCAGTTAAAACACACGGCCGATAACCTAGTTAACACGCTATCTGAGTCTGCACGTTTTGCCGATCTCAACACCAGCCTGCGCGATGGCCAACCCGAGCTGAGTATTCGCTTCGATCATGCACGGCTTGCCGCCTTAGGGATGGATGCCCCAACGGTTGCTAACCGCATAGCCCAGCGCATTGGCGGCACTATCGCCAGCCAATACACAGTGCGAGATCGTAAAATTGATATCTTGGTGCGCAGCCATATTGAAGAGCGTAACCAGATAAGCGATATCGATTCGATGATAATCAACCCCAACAGCGCTCAGCCCATTCCACTGAGCGCTGTGGCTGAGGTGTCGCTTAACTTGGGGCCGTCTGCGATTAATCGCATCAGTCAGCAACGTGTGGCCATTGTTTCGGCAAACTTGGCTTTTGGTGACTTAAACGAGGCAGTGGCAGAAGCCAAGGCGCTCATACGCCAGCAAACCATACCAAGCACCATACAGATCCGCTTTGGCGGCCAAAATGAAGAGATGGAACACTCATTTAAATCACTGCAAATCGCCTTAGTGCTGGCCATATTTTTGGTCTACCTCGTGATGGCCAGTCAATTTGAATCCCTTATCCATCCGCTACTTATCTTGATTGCCGTGCCCATGGCTGTCGGCGGCAGTGTATTAGGCTTATACATTACACAAACCCACTTAAGCGTGGTGGTATTTATTGGCCTTATCATGCTGGCCGGCATAGTGGTCAACAACGCCATCGTCTTGGTGGATAGAATTAATCAACTGCGCCAGCAAGGCATAGAAAAAGTGCAGGCGATAGAACAAGCGGCCAAATCCCGTTTGCGCCCTATTATCATGACCACCATGACCACCGCGCTGGGGCTTGCCCCGATGGCATTAGGGCTGGGTGATGGCAGTGAAGTGCGTGCGCCTATGGCGATAACCGTCATCTTTGGTTTGAGCCTTGCCACCTTATTAACCTTGGTGGTGATCCCTGCCCTTTACTCACTCTTTGACCGTAAGCAGTATCAGGGAGAACCTGAGCCTACACCAGCCGCGCCAGCTATGGGAGAGGCACAATGAATATCACCCGCTTAGCGATTGCCCGTCCCGTGACCACCAGCATGTTTTTTGTCGCCATTTTACTGTTCGGCCTTGCCTCCAGCCGTCTGTTACCGCTGGAGATGTTTCCCGGTATTGATATTCCTCAGGTATTGATTGAGGTGCCCTATAAGGGGTCGACCCCCACCGAAGTGGAGCGCGAAATCACCAATATTTTAGAGCAATCTCTGGCGACCATGGGCGGGATTGAGGAGTTAAGATCACGCTCATCGCAAAATGGCGCCGAGATTGAACTGCGGATGAAATGGGGCGAGAACGTCGCCACGAAAAGCCTAGAAGCCCGAGAAAAGGTCGATGCCGTACGCCATCTGTTGCCCCAAGATGTTGAGCGGGTGTTTATCAGGCAGTTTTCCACCGCCGATATGCCACTATTGACGGTGAGAATTTCCAGCGACCGTGCACTCTCTGGCGCCTTTGATCTGCTCGATAAACAGTTAAAAAGGCCCTTGGAGCGGGTCGAGGGGGTATCGCAAGTGACCCTATATGGCGTGGAGCAAAAACAGATAGAGATAAGGCTCGATGCCGATAAGCTCACTGCCAGCAACCTATCCCTTAACGCGTTACAAGCGCGCCTGCGCCAAGCGAACTTTATTGTCAGCGCTGGCACAATACGCGCCAATGATAAGGTGTATCAAGTATCACCTAAAGGCGAATTTCGTGGTTTAGATGAGATCCAGGCCTTAGCCTTAGCACCGGGCATCACCTTAGGCGATATTGCCAGCGTGCGTTACGCCCTGCCCGAACGGCTCGATGGCCGTCATCTGGACCAAAATTATGCCGTAGGGTTAGATGTGTTTAAGGAGTCGGGGGCTAACTTAGTCGATGTCTCTGAGCGCGTACTCAAGGTAATTGAAGCGGCCAAACAAGATCCCCAATTTCAAGGGATCAAGCTATTTATCATGGAAGATCAAGCTCATGGGGTAAAATCGTCATTGTCAGATCTGCTGCTTGCCGGCTTAATGGGCGCCCTGCTCTCCTTTGCTGTGCTGTACCTGTTTCTGCGGGATCTCAAAATGACCTTGGTGGTGGTCTCCTCGGTGCCGATCTCACTGTGCATGACCTTAGCCGGCATGTACTTTTTAGGTTACAGCTTAAATATTTTATCCATGATGGGCTTACTGCTGGCCGTAGGCATGTTGATTGATAATGCCGTGGTCGTAACAGAAAGCGTATTACAGGAAAAACAACACGCCGATAACACCAGTGCAGAGCAAGCGGTACAAAATGGCGTTAACAAGGTGGCTTTAGCGGTGCTGGCTGGCACGCTCACCACCGCCATTGTATTTTTGCCCAATATTTTTGGGGTTAAAGTGCAGTTAACCATCTTTCTTGAACATGTGGCCGTGGCCATTTGTATCTCATTGGCCTCATCACTGCTGGTCGCGAAAACCTTAATCCCCTTGATGCTAAGTAAGCTGCACTTCAAGGTAGATAGCACGCCAAAAACCAGCACCTTACAAGCCTATTATGAGCAAAGCCTTGACTGGATCTTACACCGGCCAAAACGTGCTGGCGTCTTTGCGCTGCTTATTTTGGCTTCCACCGCACTGCCCCTGAGCCAAGTGAAACAAGATCAATCTGACGGTGAAGGCAACAATCGCCTTTATATTAATTATCAAGTCGATGGGCGTCATAGTTTAGCCGTCACCGAAGCGATGATAAACCGCATGGAGGACTATCTTTACGCCAACAAAGAGGCATTTTATATCGATTCAGTTTACAGCTACTACGCGGCCGATCGCGGTCAATCCACGTTATTACTGCAAGAAGATATGGATATCGATATCAAGGCACTTAAACGCCAAATACGTGACGGCTTTCCTAAGTTCTCGATCGCTACGCCGCAATTTGGCTGGGGCGATGAAAATAGTGGCATACGTGTCACCTTAACGGGCCGCTCAACATCAGATTTAATCAAGATCAGCCAGCAAGTAGTCCCCTTACTCAGCAACATCAAAGGGCTAACGGATGTTCATTCTGAGCTTAATGGCACCCAGCAAGAGGTAGTGATCCAGCTTAACCGCACCTTAGCGGCGAGGTTGGGGCTAAGCTTGAGGGAGCTGGCGCAAAACGTATCTCTCGCACTGCGCGGCGTGCCTCTGCGCTCATTTCGGCACGATCCCAACGGTGAGCTGCGTATCGAGCTTGCCTATGAAAAGCAGTGGCAAACCTCACTTGAAAAACTCAAGCAATTGCCCATAGTACGTATCGACAATCGCGTTTATCCGCTGCAAAGCCTTGCCGACATCAGCATTAAGCCCCGCTTCGATACTATCCGTCATTACGGGCGACTCACGGCATTATCCATTGGCGCTAACCTTGACGACATCACCACCGAAGAGGCGCAGCAAGCCATCATAGATGTGATGCAGGCGGTGTCATTCCCCCCTGGATACGGTTACTCGCTGCGCGGCGGATTTGAGCGCCAAGATGAAGACCAAGCGATTATGGCCACCAATATGCTATTGGCGGTGGCGATGATCTACATAGTGATGGCGGCGCTGTTTGAATCCTTGCTGCTGCCCACAGCCATTATCACCTCGATCTTGTTTTCCATCACTGGCGTGTTTTGGGCACTGCTGATAACGAACACGCCGATGGATATTATGTCTATGATTGGTATATTGATTTTAATGGGGATCGTGGTCAATAACGGTATCGTTTTGGTGGATCAAATTAATCAGCAAACGCCGCAATTATCACAACTGCCTGATACCATACACAAGGTGTGCATCACCCGCCTTCGTCCGGTGCTGATGACGGTGGCAACCACAGTCCTAGGTTTAATCCCCTTGGCGATGGGTGACACCCAACTCGGTGGCGGTGGCCCGCCTTACGCGCCGATGGCCATCGCCATCATCGGCGGTTTGAGTTTTTCCACCATCACCAGCCTCTATCTGGTGCCGCTGTGTTATCAGGCGCTATATCGCCTGCGACACCAAGCCAGCACCACACTGAGCAAGGCACAGCAGCGGGCACAGCGTCTCACTTACTGGTGCTAACATTATTGACCCCAAAAAAGATTTGTCAGCCAAATAGCACTTAACCCACCTTGTATCCCCAAAAATAAGGTGGGTAATACTGCGTTGATAGTTTGCACTCTAGATAAGGTTTCCTAGACTTAAAGTTACCTATCACTTTGCATCATAACTCAATTCCATATAGGAATTATTGTGACTCAAATAAGCGCAAATGACACCGAAGGCAATCGCACACTTTTAGTGTTAAACCTTACGGATAATGACAGCTTTTGTAATAAATCACTTAACGATAATCATTGGCATATTATTCATGCCAAGACCTTTGAACATGCCTATAAATTGCTTCAAGAACACCTCTGTTATGTCGCGATTGCGATCATTTCAACACCTTCTCTCGACAAAACCCTGCATGTGATTGAACTGCTGCAGAGCCATTACAACCAGCTGTTATGGATAGCCCTTTGTACCGATGATAAATGCATTAAAGATCAGTTCACATTTTGTTTAACTGATTTTTTTATCGACTATCATCATCTGCCCATCGATAGTGAACGCCTACAACATACTTTAGGCCATACCTATGGCGTCGCCTTAGTCAATGCACAACATCAACAACGCTGTGCCCAAGATCAACCATTAGACTTGTTATTGGGTCATTCGACAGTCATTAATCAGCTAAGGACACAGATAGTTAAAGTGGCCGCCGCAGATGAGCCCATATTATTAAGCGGTGAAACTGGCACAGGTAAAGGCCTATGCGCTAATTTAATTCATAATTTATCGCGGCGACATCTCGGTCCGTTCGTCATCATTAATTGTGGCGCCTTGCCAGCAAGCTTGATCCACTCAGAACTCTTTGGGCACGAAAAAGGGGCATTTACGGGTGCCGACAAGCAATATATTGGCCGGATTGAACGTGCCAATACCGGTACGCTATTTTTAGATGAAATAGGTGATTTATCATTAGATTTACAAATTAATTTATTACATTTTTTAGAAGATCACTATATTGAACGCCTTGGCGGCAACAAGAGAGTCGACATCGATTGCCGTATTATTTTTGCCAGCCATATCAATTTAGAAGCAGCCGTTGAGGAAGGTCGTTTCAGAGAAGATTTATACTATCGTATCAATATTCTCCACCTTGAAGTCCCTAGCCTGAGAACCCACAAAGACGATATTGAGCTATTAACCAGCGCCTATTTAGCCAAGTTCAGCCCCCCCAGAACTCACTACCGTTTGACGAAAAAGGCACTGCATGTCATGGCACAGTATGAGTGGCCTGGTAATGTGAGAGAGTTAAAGAACCGGATTCACCGTGCTGTAATTATGGCTAATAGTGAACGGCTGAGCGAAGCCGATTTAGGCATAAAATTAAGTAAACAGACCAATATAAACCAAGATGTTATCGATCTGGCTCAACATCGTACCGACATAGATACCGAGTTACTACTCGATGCCATTAAACGCAATAACCACAACATTTCGGCAGCTGCGCGTGAACTCAACATCTCTCGCACCACTTTTTACCGACTTATCAAAAAGTGTAAAATTAAGCTGTAATGCTCAACTGAAGGCTCCAACAAACTGAAAAATGAGGGCTTACCATGTTCAAATCGTCATTGAAAATTCTTATATTAATGCTGAGCAGTCTATTCATTGTCGCCTGTCAACCAGAAAGCCCACCTGAACACGATGAACTCACCATGCTAAAACAAGAGTTAGGCCAGTTAAAACAAGATATTCGTATCATGGCCAGTCAGGTAAACGATATTCACCGTGTCGCCATGGCATCGACCGAACCTCAGTATAAAACGTTAGCGACACAAGATAATATCGATGCCAATGGCCAACTGCCAACCCTCGGTGCTGATGAGGCAACCTTGGCCATTATTGAGTTTTCAGATTATCAATGTCCTTACTGTAAGCGCTATATCGATCAAACCTTTTCTCAACTAAAAACCCAATATATCGACACAGGAAAACTAAAATATATTACCCGAGACTTTCCTTTAAATTTTCATCCTAAAGCGAAAGGAGCCGCGATTGCGGCCAACTGCAGTCTACAGCAAGACGCTTATTGGCCAATGCGCGCCCTGCTGTTTAATAACATAAGAACGCTGGGTGACAAGCTATATCAAGACAGTGCCAATGCATTATCACTCAACATTAAGCAATTTAATGAGTGTTTAACAGAGCTGACGCCGTTAACTAAAATCGAGCAAGATGTCGCTTACGGCTCATCGCTCGGCATTCGTGGTACGCCCAGTTTTTTAGTCGGTAAAATAGAAAATAATCGTATTCTTAATCCGAAACTGGTGGTCGGAGCTCAGAGCTATCAAACCTTTAACGCTATTTTAGAAGCCTTGCAGACACCAGATCCAGCTCAGTAAAAAAACAGTTGCCTTGTGGTGGGCCGACAAGGCATGCTTTTTCGTCCATAGTTCCCCCTGTGACTAACCCATGGCCCAGGATTGTCACCATCATTGTTAACCAAACTGAACACCTGAACAAACCAAGTTAAATAGAAAAAACCGATATAACAATCACCTACCTCAGCTCATCGCCACCAGCGTCCCAACCTAACACTCACTTGTTACACTTATGCAACACCCCCACCTCCTCCGAAAAAAAACAAAACAAAACCCTTTTATTATCAGTAAGATAGATATTGGCCTGATGCTTGCTCTACTTAAGGCACAGGTTTAGACCATCTCTGACTTAAGTCAGTCTACTATGCACACAATTTAACAATAGTCAGGCAGTAGTAGGCATTAAGTATCAACACGATAGTCTCTAGCCCAGCCATAAAACAGCATGAATAAACACATACGTTTTATCCATATTCACTGATATGAAGGTAAATATTATGAAACGATTTAAAGGTAACCAACTTATCAAGACGCTCGGGATAGGTTTGGTCAGCAGCGCCATTTTATATGGCGCAACCAGCACCGCTGCCTATGCGTCATTTTTTCCACAGCAAACAGATCAGGCCTGTATGGCCGAACAAGCGGGATTTGACCTCAACTGTACCGCTAACGACGTTAGGGTTAGTAAAGTGGATAACATCACTAACATTGATAATCCTGGCGAAGCTGTACAGTGTGTGCTCGGTGAAGAAGTCACCTTTCTTGCCGATGTGACGATTACCACCACAGCCAATGAAAGGTATGACTATTCCGTTTATCTTCCTGAAGGTAACTGGAGCGCGCAAGACAGTAATCCTAATAACGAGTGCTCTATCTTACTGGGCCGTACCGACGGTCCCGGCGTTGACCTTGAGGAAGGGTTAGATAGCTGCGCCGATATCAGTAAGGCACGAGGTTTCTCACCCACTCACTTATATGAACAGGAGGAGATCACCCTATTTTGTCGTGATGACGATAACTCAGGCAAAGCCGAGTTTAATTACTGTGCCGCTTGGCATAATAAAACGGGCGCCGATTGTAGTGAAAACGATCCTGCAGCGCCGGGCACCCCGTCTAAATGTCGCTGTGATGCATTCGATATTGATGTCTTTATTCGCCCCAATCCACCCCAAGTGGTGAAAACCTTGGTCGGCACCAATACCCATACCGAACCTGGCGGGGTATACACCTTTACGGTTAATTTCACTAACCCAAATGCACAAACATCGCTTTTTATCACATCACTTAGCGATGAAATCGATATAGCTGCCGATGGCAATTATGACACCTCTATCGATTTATGGGGTGCACTAGACCCAGTCGGTGCTGCTGATGGTATCTACCTCACCAGCAGCAACTGTACACAACCTGCCGATATCGGTAATGGACTTGGTGAGATCTTACCCAGTGCGTCATACAGCTGTCAGTTTAGTGTACACATTGTTGATTCTGATCTACCCGACGACCAAACACCTGAGCTGTATGATGATTTGATTAAGTTAGCCTTAATCGATAGAAATGGCGATCCTGTTATCGATGGTAACAGCTGCGCGGCCGTCAGTGGTATCGATGGCGAACACTGTAGTGACACGCGGCAGGTTAACGTAACTAACTTACCCCCCAGCATCACGGTCTTGAAAACAGCGAGCCCAGATCAAGTACCAGAGTCGGGCGGCAATGTCACTTATACCGTGGATGTCACTAATACCTCTGATGCATGGGATTCACCTGTATTGCTTAGCTCACTCATGGATAATAAATTTGGTAATTTAGATGGCCAAGGTGACTGTGCTATTAACGGCTATATCGCACAAGGCGGCACCTATAGTTGTAGCTTTAGTCAATTTATCAGTGGCAGCCAAGCGGGCTCACACACCAATATTGTGACCGCTAAAGCTCTCGATAATGAAAATGCTCAAGCCAATAATGCGGATTCAGCAACCGTGGTCATTAATGATGTGCCTTCGACGATCGATCTCCAGAAAACCGCAGATCCTATCGAAGTACTCGAAACGGGTGACGATCCGAGTGTCTCACGTTCGGTTGACTACACTTTCCTATTCAGTGTGGATGCGGCCGGTGTCGATACCGTGACCTTTAGCAGTTTAACCGATGACATGTTTGGTAATATTACCGCTGAATGTATGGTTGATACCGTCGATGGTGCGCCTATTACTCCTACGCCACTCAATGGCTTTATGCTCGACCCTAACCATAATGCAAGTTGTACCATTGCGAAATCGCTCACCGGTAATGCAACCGATGTGCATGTCAATGTGGCAACAATTAATGGTGTCGATGACGATGGTCAACCCGTATCAGATTTCGACGATGCGACAGTGACCTTCTTACCAAGCCAACCAGCTACCGATATGAAGTTCGCTGCCAGTCTACTCGTGGTATTAGAGCTACATAATGCGGGCATTGAAAATGTGAACCTAACATTGATGACAGTTGGTGGAGCTAACGTATTTACAGAAGATGATACGGCCAGCTTCATGTTAATCAATGACGGCGGAATGCATGACAGCATAAGCTACCCAGCTTGTAATGAGGGGCAAGAGCTGACTTATAATGGTTCGCCCAATGATACCTATAGCTGTGCCTTTACAATCGAGTTAAAACCTGGATTAGAAAATACCGATCCGATTGCTTTCCTCGATGACGTTATCGTCAGTGTTGCTGATGATGAAGGTAATGTATCAACCAATGATGTGGCTATCGAAGTGAACACTATCGAATAACCCTTGCGTTACCTTCCAAAAACTGAAGTAGCCGAGGCCTTGCCTCGTGCTACTTCATCTATCAGGGCATCTCTACTTATTGCCTTGTCCCTTATTCCCACCATTACCGCCATTACCACCCGAACTACTTAACGAAAGTATCACTCTGGCCGTTGCCGTGGTTTTACCATCACTAATGGTATAGCTAAAGCTATCGCTACTCTTAAAACTCTTTGCCGGTACATAGCGTACTTGGCCAGCGGATGTCATTTCAACCCTCCCCTTAGCCCCTTGGGTGACCGATACTAATACCAGCTCATTTTCTGCATCACTATCATTGGCCAACACATCGATAAGTACCGGACTTTTGGATGTCATGCTGACATTATCATCGACCGCTATTGGCGCCGTATTAACCACGGTCTTTACCGTATACAGGGCGCTATCGCTGGCAAAGTAGCGACTATCTTGGCTGTGAGTCGCGGTCAGTAACACCTCATAAGCACCGGGTTCTGCATTAAGATCTGAACTCACGACAATATTCGTTTGACTCGTTTGTCCTGGAGCTAAAAGCAATGAGTTTTGACTACTGTGCCACCCTAGCGGCAATTGTGCAGACAGCTCAAAGGTACTGCTATCACAAGCTTCGCTATCTTTATTGGTCACGCTAATGCCATAGCTTAACTGTGCACCTGCAACTACCTCAGTGTCATTAACACTGTTGAGCATCAGTATAGGGGCTGCACGCTCACATACCGCCACTGGCGAGGCTACCGTATAGGTCGCGGTGTCTGTGACACGATAAAGCGGCTCACTTACATGCTGGGCGCTAATGTCAAAATCATAAATACCGGCACTCGCCTCAGGCAGTGATGTGACATCGATACTGACATCGCGCTGCTCACCGGGTGACAAACTGATCCTCTGATGATTGGCGGTCCACCCCGTTGGGACATTGGCCGCTATCTCGTAATCACTCACGCTACACGCATCACTATCGCGATTGATAAGCGTGCCACGATACGTAACTGGAGTGCCGGCGGCTAGTGGTTCATTGCTATCGAGCGTCAACATAAAGCTTGGCGCGGCTGATACACAGGCCAATACTGGAGCTTCAACCACATAACTGACTGTTGATACCTGCTGATATTGGTTATTGGCGACATTCGTTGCGCTAATAGCAATATCATAAAATCCTTCACTGGCAGAGGTCGAAGAAGTCACGCTGACAGAGGTTGTAGCGCTTTCACCTGGCGCGAGATGCAGGTTTTGATCTTGTGATAACCAACCGCTGGGGGCATCAATGGTGATCGCAAAGCTAGCATCGGTACAGCCGGCGCTATCATTATTGGTAACACTCACCCGATAATCGACCTTACTGCCCGCCTCAACCCATGGGCTTTCATTAGGGGCGATGCTGAGGCTCGGAGCCGCTTGAATACAACTTTCGCCAGCGTAACTCACGTTAACTGATACACCACTTTCGTCGGCCCACTCCGTGGTGATCGTCACTCCAGCGGCAGCATCGGTATAACTTTGCCCCGCGATTAAGGCGGCATCATCGAGATCCCGTAATCCACTCTTAGGTGTCATATCCAGCAACAAGCTACTTTCAATATCTTCATCGCTTTGATTTAAATGCAGTAGCACACCTTGAGTCACGGCTTTGCCAGCAAGGAAACTATCAAAGCCTATACCTTGGCGATATTCTAAGTAATACCATAAGGGGTCGCCGGTTTGCGCATCGCTGCCACGGCGGACTTTAAGTCCTTTCGCTTGACCGTCGAGGGGGCTTTCATAAGGAGCTAACAGATAATTACCATCACTTTCTGCGCTGATAAGCTCGCCTTGCTCTGGCGTTAACCAGCCTAAACGTTCTTTATTAAATAGGTTAAAGTGTCCCTCAGATTTGCCCATGATATCCAGCGTGTCACCATAGGTGATGGCAATGCACGCATCGCTCAGATAACCATCGCCACAACTGAGCTCCTTAGCATGCTTTAAGCCCAAATTATGCCCTAGCTCATGCCCGATGGTGAGCAGATTCAATTCACCATTAATCCAAGCTCGCGACGGATTTCCGCCAAGCGTGCCTTGGCCACGCCAGCCACAACTGCTGTTTTGAGGCAGCAGATAGACCAAACGTTGATATTGGTTCAAATCAATACCAGCATCTATGGCCAATTGTTGCGCATAACGGTCCATACCAAAATAGTCACAATTGGTGTCTATTGGTAAAGTGAAATATCCTCTGACATCGCCACTAAGCCAAGTCTGACCATAAGAGGCTTCTTGGTAAAAGTCATTGACCCGGCCAAAAACCATCTGCTCAACCTCTTCTTGCGTCCAAGGTTGCAGGCTGGGGTTATCTTGAAAATTCAACATCAACACCAGCACTTTCTGCTCGCCAAGCGTATTGGCTAAAGTGCTGGTTTCAGCCATAAGCCGCTCGGTATTGCTCACCTTACTGCTTGCCGCTAACACCACAAGGTTCGCTTGATCATCATCCAAGACTAGGGTATCGAGCGTCTCTTGTTCGGGCGTGCTACTGAACAACCAACCATTAACGTTAACTTGCATACCCGATTGCAACTGTGCGACATCCTTGCTCTCTGGTAGCAGCAAACGAATGCGACCGCTCGGTGTAATGAGCTGATAATGGATTCGATGTAAGCTGGCATCGTCATAATCTTCATAAGTGATAAACAGCTGTCCTTTGAACTGCCGTTTTTGGGCTAACATATTCAGAATGTCGTCTGGTATTCCGGCACGCTTATTCATGGGAACGATACTACGCACCGCAGCAGCAGGATCTCGGTCAAGCAATGCCTGCTGTGCAAGTTGGCGCTGCTCGGCAAGCACCTTAATAGATTTAACTAAGCTTACCCGCTCTGACTGAGCCTGATCTGCTTGTTGGCTTCGATGATATTGAGCCATCAAATGAGATAATTTAAGGGTTTGTTGTTCTACTTGCCACCGATACGGTGAATGTTGGGAACTGTGTATGGCATGAGCCGGAGCATCACTATCATGATCACCAGGTTGTGCTAGAGCCATATTGGCGACCAGTTGAAACGTAACGATGAGCAGAGACAGGATAAATACTGGCGTTCGGCGAAGTGACACGCTGTTGAGCGCACTCTTCATGGTCATAACAGTGGTTTTCAATTAAGTACCCTCTAAAAAACAACACAAAACCAAGCCTTCACCTAAAATAAGGCGAACCTGATTAACTTAAACGGTGAGATATCGCTAGCTAACACCATCATAGGGACAACCCTAGAGATTTACTGGTGTTGAGAGCAAAACAGCGGGCATACTAACAAAGGAGTTGGCGATATTTCAATCAATGTAGAGGTGTTTTTTTAAACGATAACGTCCACTTTTGATGAATTCGTATCGTAATCAAGGCGAAAGCAACAAAATTAAATAGTGGTTAGCATTGAGCCCGCATTAAGATAGGCAATTCAACAATAAACAAAATCGAAACATACCACAAAGCTACATAACAACTAACCATCAAGGCGCAACATTCAAACGCGATTTTTAAGCGCAACGAATATTGAGCTAATTAATTGTTCTAGTATCGCCCTAGTGATACGCAATAAAGAAGCGACTATATTTGACGAAAATTGATACGCCATATCATAGGGCACTTTCGTCAACAAATACCCTAGGTCTTTAAGGAGAACCAAGATACATGCATCGGCTTGTCTGGCAATGTCATCTAAGATGTTGAGCCAAAACGGGCTATATCATGCCAAGGTGAATAAGAGGAGTAATGTTATCTTAATGGCTACGAAAAGCCTTGAGCACCCAATACATAGGCTTAAGATCTTTGCCACCTTTGTAGCGAAATGGCCATAACAATTGCCCTAGCCATTGCCAAGGCGACAGACGTTGCTGCGCATAACGCCAGCACGTTTCGCCGCCACATTGACGGTAATGAGCTAATGCAGGGTTAATCAGCTGATGCTCGGCGCCTAAATAACGATACAGACTATGGATATACACCAGTAGATCACGTACCTGCTGACGCGCCATATTTTTGCCTTGCTGATTGGCTTCAAAATCGATAAAGGTGATATGACCTTCTTGCCAGCAGATATCACGCAGGGCTGGGCGCCCATGGGCAAAACCGGCTTGATGCAATTGGGCTAAGCCTTTAGCACTGTCCTTTAAAATCTGTAATTTTTGTTGTGGATCATCACTATCGGCCAACAGACCGTTGACAGGCATACCGGCATCGGCGACCACTAGGTAATCATCGCCAAAACTCACCAATTCTGGCACAGGTGCGCCTTTCGCGGCTAAGCTTCGCAGTGTGCTAATTTCAAGTTGCAACGATTGTAGCGGCTGGGACTTTAACCATCGCATGGCGCCAGTTAAGTGCTCGGCTTGCTTCAACCAGTAGGTTTGACCTTCAAAGTCAAAACTGACCACCCGCTTACCCTTATTGTCGGCTAACACTTTATCGATAACAGCTTGTATAGCAGGTTTAGTCACACGTTGAACTCCGGTTAGGCTGAGGGGGGATTATGGGCAGTCGATGAGATAAAATCAA
The DNA here is from genome assembly GCF_059338445.1 of Shewanella sp. 492. NCBI lineage: Bacteria > Pseudomonadati > Pseudomonadota > Gammaproteobacteria > Alteromonadales > Shewanellaceae > Shewanella > Shewanella sp. 492. The sequence continues at coordinate 1,610,032 of NZ_CM181702.1, read as the reverse complement.
TTTATCGCCGTTTAGCTGCTGTAACTATAGGCAATGTGGGCAAAATAACAGATGAGTAGTAAAGCAAGCGCGCCTATATAAGCGCGCTCAGGCAGATTAAGCCTCGTCGGTCCACGGCTCAGCTTTATTGGCTAATAATACCGGGATCCCATCATCGATTGCATAAGCAAGACGATCAGCTTTACAGATAAGCTGCTGTTTAGCTTTATCATATTCAAGTTTGCCTTTACAAATTGGGCAGGCAACTATCTCTAAAAGTTTCTTATCAAACGCCATTTGAATTTCCTTGTTGTACTGATTTACGCTGTTGTAACTGAGCTATCAACTGCTGTTCAAACTGTGGGGCTATCTTGGCATCTACCGGTAGATACCACCAGTTTTGCTTTGCAAATTCGCGACATTTAACCGCATCTTTCTCTGTCATCAAGACCTGTGCGCCACAGGCAATGGCATCGATATCGGCTAAGGTCAACGGGTGGTGATCATCAAATGCATGTTGCTTTTGCGTCGTGATCCCCAGCTGGTTTAAGGTATTAAAAAACCGCTGAGGGTTACCAATGCCAGCTATAGCGACCGCCTGTGGTTCAGCACTAAATGCCGCTGTCGATAGGCTGTCGTCCTGTGGGGGCTTAACCGGTTGCCACTGAGCGGCATGCAGTTGCATTAACCATTCACCCTCTTGGCACTCATCACCATTCACTAAAGTAAAGTCAACCGCTTGCTGACGCCAGCGCCCTTCTCGCAGCGGGCCTGCAGGTAACAGATAACCATTACCGAAACGGCGCTCGCCATCGAGGATCAGCAGTTCAATGTCTCGGGCTAGCGCATAGTGCTGCAGGCCATCATCGGAGATGATGATATCAACATCATGTGCTTGCAGCAGAGCATGACAGGCATCAACTCGCTTGGCTCCAATGACCATAGGCACTTGGGTTCGCGCCACTATCATCGCGGGTTCATCACCAACTTCTCGGGCAGGCATACCCGGTAATACCGACTTCACGCCGCTAAAAGCCACGCCATAACCACGACTCACCACGCCAGGGCGGTAGCCATGGCGACGTAACAGCTCAATTAAATAGATAACGGTGGGCGTTTTGCCACTGCCGCCAACGGTGATATTGCCCACCACGATAACCGGCACTGGCATCTGAGTCGCTGACTTTATGCCGACTCGAAACAAAAGCCGCCGAGTGGCCGTCACCAAATAAAACAACCCACAAAGTGGCAGCAAGGCTAAGGCTAGCAGTCGATAACCCACACTTGCCTTAGCGTACCAGAGACGATTAACAAAACCTTGCATCGACTTAGCTACTAAATTGCATTTGGTACAAGTTGTAATAGATGCCTTGTTTTTCCAGCAGCTCTGCATGTGAGCCGCGCTCGACCACGCGGCCTTGGTCTATGACTAAGATTTGGTCGGCATTCTCAATCGTCGATAATCGATGGGCAATCACAATCGAGGTGCGGTTTTGCCTTAGATTATCTAAGCCGCCCTGAATCGCTTTTTCCGATTCGGTATCTAACGCCGAGGTCGCTTCATCTAAGATCAATAACGGCGCATCACGTAATATGGCTCGGGCAATGGCGATACGTTGACGTTGGCCACCCGATAACATCACCCCATTTTCACCCACTTGGGTGTAAATACCCTCAGGCATATCGGCGATAAACTCATACGCATTGGCCAGCTTAGCCGCTTCGATGATTTTCTCTTCGGTCACTTCACCCGGATAGGCATAGGCGATATTGGCTGCAATGGTGTCGTTGATCAAGGTCACTTGCTGTGACACAACCGCCACTTGGTTGCGCAGTGACGCCAATTTGTAGTCTCGTAAGCTAATATCATCCAGAGTGATATCGCCCGACTCTAAATCAGAATAGAAACGGGTGATCAAACTGGCAATAGTGGATTTACCCGATCCCGAACGGCCAACCAAGGCCAAGGTTTCACCCGGATTAACACTAAAGTCCACTTGATTAAGCGCCAAATTTTCTTGGTTATTATAACGAAAACAGACGTTATCAAAGCGCAAACGGCCTTCCACGCGGTCGGTTTCATAGGTACCGGTGTCGACTTCTGCTGGCGTATCTAAAATTTCAAAAATGGTGCTACACGCGGCAATACCACGCTGAAACTCTGCATTCACGCGGGTTAAGCTCTTAATCGGTTGTAGCATCGCCATCATGGCGGCCAATATGGTGGCAAACGTACCCGCGGTAAGGTCGGCCTTCATGCTGTCAAGGCTTGACGCATAAAGCACAAATGCCAATGCAAATGAACCTATCACCATCACCAAAGGTTGGCTAATCGCTTGCGCTAAGGCCAGCTTCATGGTGCGTGAGCGGTTTTCGTTATTGACTTGAGCAAAACGTGCTGACTCGGTTTTTTGTCCACCGAAGACCAGTACGTTTTTATGGCCTTTGATCATCTGCTCGGTCACAGAGGTCACGCCGCCCATGGCCGTTTGGATCTGTTTAGACACCTTACGGAACTTGCGGCTGACAACGGTGATCACTATGCCAATCAGCGGACCAACAACCAAAATACACAGGGATAACTTCCATGAGTTATAAAACATCACTCCAAGCATACCGATAACGGTAATACCGTCACGTACTATGGTGATCAGCGCACTACCTGAGGCTCTGGCGATCTGCTCGGTATCATAGGTGACCCTAGAGATCAGATTGCCACTGCTTTCAGAATCGATATAGCTCACTGGCAGCTTAAGGTAATGTTCAAACACTTGCTGGCGCATATCCATGATCATGCGCGCACTGATGTAAGAGATACCATAAGTGGATAAGAAGTTCGCCAAGCCCCGCAGGGTAAATAAGCCAACCACCACAAAGGGGGCAATTTTTAGCACATCATTATCGGAGTTGAAACCGCCACTTAAGCCCATATCGACACCGTTGACTATGCTCGGTGTGCTTGGCACATTGCTGGCAAAACCCTGATCAATAAACGGGGTGATCGAATAGATAAACGTTGCGTCTACAAGGCCGTATAACACTAGGCCAACGATAGACAAAAATAGCACCCCTTTAAGGGGCACAAGATAAGTCAGCAACCTGAAAAAAACAGTGCTCACTTCACTTTTAGAAGAGTTTGTCATTCACGATTCTATATGTTGGTGCAAAGAAACACATTCTACTCTGTATTGAGCATCTGACCAAATTCAAACGTCCGATTATACCAAAACGGTGCAAAATCATACCGGTAGCCTTTGATTTTCATATCATCTTGGTTAAAAATCACGCTAAGCTGACCGTTATTGCCCACACTGTATTGCTCGACCAGCGCCAATTGATAGCGCTCAATCACTTTTGTTTTAGGAAATCCATAACGATTATTTAAGCCAGCCGCATACAGCACAACAGTGGGTGAGACGGCTTGGATAAACGCCTCGCTTGACGAGGTGTTACTGCCATGATGAGGGGCGACTAAGATACTGCTGCGTAGCCCTTCATAAAAACTGCCGCTCGCTTGGTCCTTAGATGCATAATCATAGCCGTTGCCGTTATTAACCCCATTTTTAACACTATTAGTAACGTCATCACTCACACCATAGCCACGCGGTGCCGTGCCTTGGCTCATATTCGTCATAAACAAGCCCTGTCTCTTGGCGCGTGCAACTAATTGCAGCTCGGCTTCAGACTCAATATCGCCAGGCAGTAACACTTGATGTGTATCGTCACCGATGCGCACGATACAGGAACCATTGTTGCCTTGCTGAGGGTGCGATGGCCCAAGCAGCGCGATAACCAGCCCTTGCCAATGCCAGCTTTGGGGCCGACAAGCAATTGCCCCCTGATGATCAAGATCTGTTACCAGCTGAGTGTGCGGATACATGCGTAACAGCACATCGGCGCCACCCGCATGATCGTTATCACCATGGCTCAAAAATAAGTAATCCACCTCCGTAATCCCCTGCCGCTGCAGAAAAGGAATAACAGTGTATTTAGCGTAACTAAATTGGCTGCCAAAGGCGGCGCCAGTGTCATACACCACGGCACGGCCTTGTTTAATTACCACCGCGCTCAGGCCTTGGCCAACATCGAGTAAATGCAGCGCCCAACGTTTGTCATATTGAGTCAACCAAGGAGTGAGCAGCAACAGTAGACCGGGTAATAATAAGATAACCACCACAAACACAGCGCTTGCCGAGAACTTGGCGGCGCTGGCATGAGCGACCTTAGCGCATAAATTATCCATAGAGGGATCATCGGAGCTAGCATGCTTTAAGCGGTCATTTGCACAAGAATACATTCTTAACGCGGGGGTGATGCTTGCGTATAACAGCCGCAGCAAAAACAGACCCAATAAGGAAAATATCAGTGCCATTGCAGCATCGGCTGGCAAAGCTACCCAGCTTAATGGCAGTGAGTCTAACAGAGAGAAACTCGCCGTGAGCGGCGTAATGACACTATCTAACAAACTTAGCAGTGGCGCCATTCTCAGACTACTCAAGCTGTTTAGCATAGGGTCAGCCAATAGCCACATCAGCATCACAACAAAGGTTAAGGGGATCACCAGCAGGCTAAACCAAGGCACAAACACTAAATTAAATAGCAGTGAATAGGGTGCAATACCGCCAAACAGCAAGCCTTGCAGTAAGCCCAGTAACAAACTTAAACGCCACTGAATTGACCAGAGTTGAGTCAGTTTTTGCCAAAGCCCTAGCCCATAACCTCGCCACTTATCCGGCTGATGGGCATCAATGCTGACAAACTTTTGCTGATGGGCAAACCACAAAATAATCGCCAGCGCACCAAAAGAGAGCCAAAATCCGGCGCTCATAATGCTTAAAGGATCGAGTACTAACACAATAAATAACGCCCACAACAAACGCTCGAATGGGGCTGAAAAACGGCGCAGCATACCTAGCGCTATCACTAACAACAGCATGGTTAAGGCGCGCTGAGTCGGCAGAGAAAACCCCGCTAAATAGGCATAAAAGCTGCTAATTATCAAAGCGATGATGCCTGCTAGATACCGATTGGTCATTGAGGGCGCAAGGCGCCAGCGATTGAGCGCATAACGCGCGAGCCCCACACACCACAGTGCCAGCACCGACAGATGCAAGCCCGAAATTGAGATAAGATGCCCGGTACCGCTTTGACGCAACCCTTGCCAGTGCGCTTCACTTACCTGTTGTTTATCCCCAAGCATCAAGGCTAACATCAAGTCACCATTGGCTAGATGGCTCACCTGCTGACGCAGACGCTCTATAAGCTTAAAGCGAAAACCGCTGGCACTGTGTAATTGCTGCGCAGCAACCACCCTACCTTTACCTATAATATGATGACCAAGATAATAACGCTGGCGATTAAAGCCCCCTTGATTCAGTGGGCTAGATATCGACTTAGGCTTGAGGGTGAGCAACCACTCCTCGCCCAAGCTTACAGGGTCGGAGACTTGCCACTCTAAACGCATAAATTTATTAAAAAAGAGATAAGAATTATCGTCTAACACGCGAATATCGACACTTATCTGGTCGCTGTTTCGCTGAACTAGTGATATGATTTCCGCCCTCACTGAGATCGTGGCATCATCATTACTCGTTTCAAACGCTAATAACTGATGACTAAACAAACTTACCCAAGCGAGTGCAAACACACCGCCTGCCAAGAGTTTTGACCAGCGAATGATAATAATAGCGGCCGCTACACAGCACCAAGCTTGGGTTGTTGTCAGTAGAGAGGGCCAGAGAAGTGCCGTGATAACTGTGGCACAGTAACCGAACATAAATGGATTCATATTGAATCATTTAAGACTGCAAACCTAAGCTATGCCAAAAAAAATCATCGAAAGATTTATGCCAAAACCAGAAACACTGCGAAATCATAAACACTTGCAGATGTTTGGGAAGTTGTTGCATAAACCCAACTTATGGGCGCTTAATCGGCGCTCGGCCCCAATGGCATTTGCCGTAGGTCTGTTTGTCGCATGGGTTCCTATGCCCTTTCAAATGGTATTAGCGGCAGCGTTAGCCATCATATTCAATTGTAACCTGCCCGTCGCCGTGGCCTTAGTCTGGGTCACCAACCCCATTACCATGCCCTTTATGTTTTATGCCGCTTACCTCTTTGGTACTACATTACTCAATCATCCACCGCAAGAGTTTGCCTTTCAAGCCAACTGGCAATGGATTGAAGCGTCACTTTCAACCATAGGCCCGCCCTTTCTAGTGGGATGCCTGGCATTTGCGATCATTTTTGCCACCTTAGGGTACTTTGTGGTTCACAACTTGTGGAAATACTCGATTTTATTCAAATGGAAGCGAAAGAAACGACAGTATTGAGCGATAAGCATGATAAACCGCAGCATACCAAGCACCAGCAAAAAATAAGGCATTGGTACTTAATTGCACCAATGCCTTTAGTTTTATCTTTACATGTTGACCTTAAACTCAACGCCCAGCAAGAGCCTGCGCTGGGTGGATGCGGCTGGCTTTCCACGCCGGATAGAGGGTCGAAATAAGGCTCATTACCAAGGCTAAAGCGATCACCATCGCCACGTCAGGCCAATACAGCTGCGAGGGTAAAAAATCAATAAAATAGATATCGGCTGACAGCAGTTGTATGCCTAAGAGCTGCTCAATGCTGCTGGCTATCGCGCTTAAATTCAGTGCAATAGTGACGCCTAACACCCCGCCAATGAGGCAGCCAAGCATGCCATTTAACGCCCCTTGCACAATAAATATCCCCATTACCGTGGCTTTAGCCATTCCCATGGTCAGCAAAATGGCAATTTCAGACTGTTTATCGCGCACCGCCATCACCAAGGTCGAGACGATATTAAAACAGGCCACCGCGATCACTAAGGCAAGCACTAAATACATTATAGCTCTAACCAACTGAATATCTTGATAAAGATGCCCTTGGGTTCGGGTCCAGTCGGAAAGGTACATATATTGCTGCTGGCTGTAACCAAGGCTGCGGATCAAACTTGGCGCGGCAAATACGTCATCCACTTTAATGCGCACGCCACTCACCCCGTCAGCAAGCCCTAAAATGGTCGCACCATATTGCAGCGGTATATAGGCGGTAGTTAGATCTAATTCGCCGCCAATTTCAAAAATGCCCGACACCACAAATCGATGGCTTTTGGCCGCACTGATGCGTTTAGTCTCATTTGGTTTCGCACTCAAATTTGGGGTGTAAAGGCTTAAACTATCACCTACTTGCAGCGATAAACTGTCGGCAAGCCCACGGCCCAGCACAATATTATTACCCGTTTGCTGCAGTGACTGCCAACTTTGTCGGCTCATATAGTGGGCAATATTAGACACCTTCGACTCAAGGCTTGGCTCAATACCGATCACGGTGAGACCCTGGAATCCGCCCGGCTTTTGAATTAAGCCTTGTAAACGTACAAAAGGCGCAGTGGCAACTATCCCGGCGATCTGCTGCGCATCTTGGGCGATTTGTGGCCAATCACGAATAGGTTCATTGACCCCGGTCAATTCCCCATGGGGCACGACGCCCAGCAAACGTTGTTCTAATTCACGCTCAAAGCCATTCATTGCCGACAACACAGTGATCAATACCGCCACCCCTAAGGCGATGCCGGCTGTTGAGGCAAAAGAGATAAAACTGATAAACCGATTCGATTGACGCGCACGGTAAAACCGCCAACCAACCCACAAGGAGAGCATCTGACTCATGATTTCTCCACACTTAGCGGCTGATTTTGCTCATAAAGTAAACCATCTTGCATTTGCAGTTGCCTGTCCATGCGCTCAGCCAGTTTAGGATCGTGAGTCACCACCACAAATGCGGTACCAAACTGGCTACCCAGCTCGCGTATAAGTTGGTAGACAGCCTCACCGCTGGCCGCATCTAGGTTACCCGTGGGCTCATCGGCTAATACTAATTTGGGTTGATTAATCAAGGCGCGAGCAATGGCGGTGCGTTGCCGCTCACCACCTGACATTTCGCTGGGAGTGTGCTGCAATCGATGACTTAAGCCGACTCGTTCCAGTAATGCCTTAGCTTGCTGCTCGACCTCTTGACGGGGGCGTCCCTGAATCAGCCCGGGCATCGCCACATTCTCTAACGCGGTAAACTCAGGCAGCAGGTGATGAAACTGATAGATAAAACCTAAATCTTGATTACGCACCTTAGCCTGGCGCGCCGCCGAAAGCTGATATAAATCTTCACCAAGCAGGGTCACTGTACCGCTACTGGGTTGATCTAACGTGCCCATGATATGCAGCAAGGTGCTCTTGCCCGAGCCCGATGTGCCCACAATGGCGAGCTGCTCACCGCGATACACATCGAGATTAACACCTTGCAGCACTTGGGTGTCGATGCTGCCTTCATGGTAGCCTTTACTGACATGGTTAACTTGTAACAATAAGTTCTTGTCTTGCTGTTGTGTCATATTACTATTCATACCTTAATGCGCTGGCGGGTTGAACATTGGCCGCGCGTAATGCTGGATAAACCGTGGCTAAAAAGGTGATTAACAAGGTGCCAATCACAATCGCACTCAGCTGCGATAGGGCTAACTGCACTGGCAACGACTGACCTGCTCCTAAGATGGAGATGCCTAAACTCGACATAATGCTATTAAGGTTAAGGGTGATAAGTACCCCCAATAATACCCCGCCCACTAAGCCTAATATCGCATTGAGCGAGCCTTGGATCATAAAAATGCCCATCACACTGGCGGTGGGTAACCCTTGGGTTTTTAGCACGGCTACATCGGTGGTTTTATCAACCACCATCATCACTAAAGCCGACACAATATTAAACGCCGCGACCGCGATGATAAGGCTAAGCATTAACGACATCATATTTTTTTCCATCTTCACCGCCGAAAACAGATGGCCATAATTATCGCGCCAATCAGAGGTGGTGACGCTAACGCCATCCTCGGCAAAAGCCGCCACCACTTGTGGTTGAAGAGTCGAAGCGTTAAATGGGTCACGCAGATATAACCTTAACTGTTTGATCTCACCAGCTTGTTGACGCATCAAGCGCTGGGCATCGTCATGGTGTACATAGGCCAAATTAGCATCGACTTGCGAGCCCATCTCAAACACGCCCGCCACATAAAAATTACGCTGGCTTGGCACTGGTCCTAAGGGGGAATAAACCACGCCATCGCCACTGAGCACCCTGACTTTATCACCTGGAGAAACGCTTAAACGGCGAGCCAATTCGGCGCCCAGCACAATTTGGTAATCGCCCGGCGTTAATACCGCTAATGAGCGATGAAAACGGGGATTCATCAGGGCCACATTTTGTTGTTCTATTTCGGGGTAGATGCCATAGATTTGCACCGCGCTGATGTTGCTCGGCGACTGCAACATCGCCTGAGTCGAGATACTGGGGCTCACCGCGACCACATCATCAAGTTGCATTAGCTTAGCCGCAGTCTGTTGCCACTGCGCTATATCATGTTCGCTATACACGGTTAACTGCGGCACTGCGCCTAAAATACGCTGTTTTAATTGACCTTCGAGGCCATTCATCACAGAGCTGACAATGATCAGCGCTGCCACACCAAGTACAATGCCTGACACGGCAAAAAGGGTAATAAAAGAGGCGAAGGAGTTGGCTTTGCGTGCACGCCAATATCGGTAACCTATGGTCCAAGATAACGCTAAATTCATGTTTCGCTGGGTCTCTTTGCTCAGGAGCCTTGATAAATCATTGAGATGCGCACGATAATAGGGGTAATAGCACTATAAAAACAAGAGGCAATCCTGTGAACACCGACTCAAACTCCTTTTTTAGCGTCAAGCACAGGTTTTCAGTATACCTGTCGGCGTGGCCAGAGGATCAGCCTCTTCCCTCAGAGAGCCAACTCAAAGCGATGTTGCCCCTAGGGCTGCAACTTATCAGCGAAGTAAAAACCATGGAAGCGGGCTGTTTATTACAGCTGAGAAATCTCGATGACGACGCCCGTACCGTAGTCGAATACTTAAAACTGCAATCGCGTAAAATCGATTTAGTATTGCAACATGTGCTTGAACAACAAATCTATGAAGGTGATAAATGCCTTGGAGAGTGTTTTGGCGGCAGTGGCATTCGGGTCATCAGTGATCAGCCTTTACTTGTGGGGCGTCAATATAGGGTCACGCTACACATAAAAGAGGCATTGATTTCGATGTTGTGCATGGCGCAATGCACCGCTTGCGCCCCCATTGCCGGCAATGATGACCAAGATAACGGCTTTCTCTGTGACTTAAGCTTTAGCCAAATCCTCGATGAAGATATTGAACAATTGGTCAAAGCCAGCCTTAATGTGCAACAAAAACAGTTACAACAACGGAAAAAAGACAATCAAACCGCCCCCTAGTTTTCACTGGCACTAGCGAGACTAAGCCTCTACAATGTCGGGCATCTTTGTCGATTTTTGGCCACTAGTCTCATCCCAATGAATGCTTTTTCAGTCTTAACACCCCCGAAAGTCAAAGGGGTTAAAACGCCGCAAACACTGAGCCACTTGCATGGCGCCGCTCAGGCCATCACACTAGCCAATATTTGTGATGCCCATGATGGCTTAACCTTAGTGGTCACTCACGATACGCCCAGCGCCTTGCAACTCGACACTGAGCTTCACTATTTACTGGGCGCGAAATCGATACCTGTGTTGCTGTTTCCCGACCGCGAAACCTTGCCTTACGACAGCTTTTCACCCCATCAAGATTTGGTTTCCCAACGCCTAGAAACGCTGTCACGTATACCCAGCGCGAAGAAGAGTGTGGTGATTGTGCCCATTAGCACCCTGATGGTGCGATTACCGCCGCAGTCGTTTTTAACCGGTAACGTGCTATTGCTCAATAAAGGCGATACGTATCAGCTGCAACAGGTGCGTCAACAGTTGGTAAACACTGGCTATCAACTGGTCGAACAGGTCTACGAACACGGCGAATTTGCAGTGCGCGGCTCTATTATCGATATCTTCCCTATGGGATCGAACCACCCTTACCGTATCGAACTGTTTGACGACGAAGTAGAGTCTATTCGCCAATTTGACCCAGAGACCCAACGCTCCAGCGGTGAAATTGACGCCATTCGACTATTGCCAGCCAAAGAGTTTCCCACCGATGATGCCGCTATCGAAGGGTTTCGTCAGCGCTATCGCCGTCAATTTGAGGTTGTGGTTAAAGAGCCCGAATCGGTTTACCAAATGGTCAGCCGAAAAGTGATGCCCGCAGGCATTGAAAGCTATTTACCGCTATTTTTCGATGAAACGGCCACACTGTTTGATTATCTGCCAGAGCATACCCAATTAGTGGGCATTGGTGACTTAGATACCGCCGCCAAGACCCATTTAAATGAGGTCAGCCAGCGCTATGAAAATCGCCGTGTCGATCCTTTAAGGCCACTACTGCCGCCTAAAGACTTATACCTGTTAACAGAGCAAGTTTTTGAAGCCTTCAAACGTCTGCCCCGCATTTTATGTAAAGGCACTGATTATCAAGGCACCAGTATTGCTGCCAAGGTTGAAGCCTTACCCGATATCGCCTCCAACCATAAATTAAAGCAACCACTATTGGCGCTGCAGCAATATGTGCAATCGGGCATGCCGATACTGTTTTGTGCTGAATCTGAAGGACGCCGAGAAGCCTTACTAGAACTGCTGGCCAAAATAAACATCAAGCCCACGCTGTTTGAGCATTTTTATGAATATGTCAACCAACCTGTTGCCTTTGGCTTGATTGTCTCACCCTTGTCTCAGGGCGCGATTATTAGCGACAAAAAAGATAAACGCTGGGCATTGGTATGCGAAACTGAGCTGTTTGGCCAACGGATTTCACAGCAACGCCGCCGCGATAAACAGCGCCAAATTAGCAGCGATGCACTGATTAAAGATTTAGCCGAACTCAAAGTTGGCCAACCCATAGTGCACTTAGATCATGGTGTGGCCTTGTATCAAGGCCTCGAAACCTTAGACACCGGCGGCTTAGTTGCAGAGTACCTAAAACTCGAGTACGCGGGTGGCGATAAACTTTATGTGCCTGTGGCGTCACTCAATCTGATTAGCCGCTACAGCGTCGGCCCCGATGATGAGGCTCACCTTAATAAGCTAGGTAACGAAAGCTGGACCAAGGCAAAACGCAAGGCTATCGAAAAAATCCGCGATGTGGCCGCCGAGCTATTAGATGTTTACGCCAGACGCCAAGCTAGGCCCGGCACCGCCTGTAAACTCGACAAAGAAGAGTATGCACAGTTTGCTGGCAGTTTTCCGTTTGAGGAGACCGTCGACCAAGAAACGGCTATCGAAGCGGTACTCAACGATATGTGCTCGCCTATCTCTATGGACCGCTTGGTGTGTGGTGATGTTGGCTTTGGTAAAACCGAAGTCGCCATGCGCGCCGCCTTTGTCGCCGTGAATGACAACAAGCAGGTTGCCATACTGGTACCCACCACCCTGCTTGCCCAGCAACATTACGAAAACTTTAAAGACAGGTTTGCCGATTGGCCGATTAAAATTGAAGTGCTATCGCGCTTTAAAACGGTCAAAGAGCAACAGGCCATTCTCGAGCAACTGAGCAATGGCCAAGTGGATATCGTCATTGGCACCCATAAGTTGCTGCAAACCGATGCTAAATTTGACAATTTAGGCCTGCTCATCATCGATGAAGAGCACCGTTTTGGTGTAAGACAAAAAGAAAAAATCAAAGCCCTTAGGGCCAATATCGATATTCTTACCCTAACCGCTACGCCCATCCCCCGCACCCTGAATATGGCCATGTCGGGCATGCGAGATCTGTCGATTATCGCCACCCCGCCAGCTAAGCGCTTAGCAGTAAAAACCTTTGTGCGTGAATACGATGAAGCAACTGTGCGCGAAGCGCTACTGCGTGAGATCTTGCGTGGGGGTCAGGTCTATTTTCTGCATAACAATGTCGAAACGATTGAAAAGCGCGCGCGAGAATTAGAACTCCTGTTGCCAGAAGCTCGGGTGATCACCGCCCATGGTCAGATGCGCGAGCGTGAACTCGAAAAAGTCATGTCTGACTTTTATCACCAAAAATACAACGTGCTAGTGTGCACCACGATTATCGAAACCGGTATCGATGTGCCCAGCGCGAACACCATTGTGATTGAGCGCGCCGATCATTTTGGCTTGGCACAGTTGCATCAACTGCGGGGCCGTGTGGGACGTTCGCACCATCAAGCCTATGCTTATTTGATGACACCGCACCCCAAACGCATGACCAAAGATGCCAGAAAACGGCTTGAAGCCATTGGCGCACTGGAAGATCTCGGCGCAGGCTTTATGCTCGCCACCCAAGACTTAGAGATCCGCGGCGCAGGAGAACTACTGGGCGATGAACAGAGCGGCCACATATCTAAAATTGGCTTTACCCTCTACATGGAAATGTTAGAAGATGCCGTCAAGTCGCTTAAAGAGGGCAAAGAGCCGTCACTAGAGCAGATGCTTAGAGGCCAGTGTGAGGTCGACCTACGCATACCAGCCCTGCTGCCTGAAGATTATGTGCATGATGTCAATATTCGCTTATCGCTGTATAAGCGCATTGCCAACTGCAGTAATGAAAACGCCCTCGATGAGTTAAAAGTGGAACTGATCGACCGCTTTGGTCTGCTGCCACAACCCGCCAAAAACTTACTCGAGCTGACCCTTTATAAACATCAAGCCACGACCCTTGGTATCGCAAAAATCGAGATGCACGCCAAAGGCGGCAGCCTTGAATTTAGAGACGATCATATTGTTGACCCGGGCTTTATCATCGGCCTGCTGCAGAGCCAACCACAAAATTATCGTATGGATGGACCAAGTAAGTTAAAATTCATCATGCCAACAGAAACCGATAAAGAGCGATTAGCCTTACTGTCATTGCTGATCTCGCAACTGATGCAACACCGCCTTGGAGAACCACGTGCTTAAACAAAGTCTATTATTGGTCACCACACTGCTCACCCTTTCCAGTTCAGTATTGGCCGCCGATGAGCGCTGGTTTGAAGTAGAGATTTACCTATTTGAGCGCCAAGGCACGCCATTTGAAGAGATGGTTAAAAACCCGGCCAATATCAATAAACGCGCGCCTATAGACATGATAACGCCACTGTTTAGTACCAATATTACCGGTGCGAGCCTTGGGCTTGAAGGCTGCAGCGCCCAAGAGTGGATCGACGATGCCAATAGATGTGATCAGCAACTTAAATCGAGCCAAGTCAGTCATCCCAGTCGCATCCCGATGACGGTCGCCGCCAGCACACCTCAGTATGCCAAAGTGGGCCAGTCAACGGTATTACTGGCTGAATCTCAGGCGCAATTTGGCGACATCATCAAGAAGCTCAATCGAGAGTCAGGCCATCGCGGTTTACTGCACATGACCTGGCAACAGTCGATGCTGCCGCGCCATTTAGCTACCCCTGTTCGTTTGTTTGCTGGTGAAGACTTTTCAGGCCGTTATTATCCCGATGGCATGTCGATATCCCAGCAGATGGCACCAAGTGAGATCCCTGAATTTAATTTCGATCTTGGCCTCAATCCAACCACCACTCCTGCGCCATTGTGGCAACTCGATGGAAAGATCAATATCTATCTTAACCATTACCTATATGTTGAAACCGCGCTAACGCTTCGCGAAGAAGGCACCAAAGTATTGCCAGCACAAACCGCTGACGGCCTGCTCGCCAATAACGCTGGTACCAAGGTCCCCTATCTATTTAAGATCTGGATGGCGCAAAATAGACGTGTTAAAAGTGATGAAATTCATTACTTTGATCACCCCAATATGGGCATTATTTTACAAATCAGAAAAATGACTCACCCGAGCGAGATCAGCGCTGATACCTTAAAACAGCTGGGGGTAATGCTCGATACCACCTCGCCAATGCCAGCAAAAGATACCCTAGAACAAGCAAGTAACAGTGTTCATCAGACTTTATCGTATTAAAGTAAGACTTTGATAGATAACGCTAGTAGTTAGCGTTATCTACACTCTTGCAGCAAACTGTTACATCATGATAGCAATGCAATGGGTATCACCTTCGGCCATATTCATACAAAAAAGGTTTTCACTGCCGCAACTCCCTCTTTTATCAGACCGAATGCGTAGCCATCAAACAATTAAAGACTCCACTCTTTTCGGCAAATATCCATTGCCGTTTTACTAAAACATTTTTAGCAATCAATCTTGTTAAGGCCATATAGTCAACTAATATTACAGATTAGCAGCATCATTGAATCGTACTTTATTGAGACCGACTCGTCTGACTTTCAATAAACGCGTGCCGCTTAGACGTTGACTAAAAAGGAACCTTAATATGGATGACAGAAAGCAAAAAAAGCGCAAAGGTATCTTCGAGTATTACGCGAAAAATCCTGAATCAGCCGATGAAAAAATCTTCGGTAGAGTCAGCTATCCCGACCGCCGCGGTTTTTTGAAAGGAGCAGGTCTGGCGACGATGGCGGCAGTACTGGGAGGAGCTATCCCCTTTCATCGCAACATGCCAGCAGGTATGATCCCTGCGGCGTTTGCAGAAGGCCTCGATGATGTAGTGATTGAAGGAAAAGAGGGTCTGACAGTACTCAACGACAGGCCGATGAACGCAGAGACGCCACCTCACCTGTTGAATGACGACATCACCCCAACCTCACGCCATTTTATTCGCAACAACGGTATTCCACCGACTGCGGTCAACGCCGAACGCTGGACCTTAACCATTAATGGATTGGTCGATAAGCCTTTGACACTCAGCATCAATGATCTCAAGCAGAATTTCGATGTAGTAGAACAACAGCTATTAGTGGAGTGTGGTGGTAATGGCCGTGCTTTCTTTGAACCCAAAGCCAAAGGTAATCAATGGACATACGGGGCAGTAGCATGTTCGAGTTGGACAGGTGTGCGACTCGCTGATGTGCTTAAGGCTGCTGGAGTTAAGGATGGCGCAGTTTATACGGCTCACTACGGCGCCGATAAGCACCTCTCTGGCGATGAGGGAAAACTCCCCATCTCCCGGGGCCTCCCCATAACAAAAGCCATGGGCAATGAAAACCTTATCGCCTTTGAACAAAACGGAAAACCACTTCACCCGATGAATGGTGCACCTCTTCGCTTAGTCGTGCCTGGTTGGCCGGGCTCGTGCTCACAAAAGTGGCTGACACGTATTCAAATTAGAGATCAGATACATGATGGTCCTAAAATGACCGGTACCGCTTACCGTGTACCTAATCACCCTGTTGCACCGGGTGAAAAAGTCGCTAATGAAGATTTCGAGATTATCGAACGTATGCCAGTCAAATCACTGATCACCTCGCCACAAACCAATACCGAGGTTTATGGTAGCGAAGTCTTAGTGCGCGGTCATGCTTGGTCTGGCGATCGCAAGGTTGATAAAGTACAAATTTCTATCGACTTTGGCGCAACTTGGACCAATGCCTCACTTGCCGCACCAGCAAATGAAGGTGCTTGGCAAACTTTTAATACTAAAGTGAAGTTCCCTCAACCAGGATACTATGAAGTATGGGCTAAAGCTGTCGATGATCATGGGATCAGCCAGCCATTTGCCATTGCTTGGAATCCGAAAGGCTACCTTAATAATACCTTTCACCGTGTGGCATTAGTGGTTAAAGGTTGATAGCAATGAATAAAAGAAAACTATTTGAGCGGGTTTTCCCGCTCTCATTTTACTTGTTGATTAGCTTACCACTTTCAGCAAACGATGCGTTGATTTTAGCCGGTGAACAACAAGCTATGGTTTGCAAATCATGCCATCAATTTTCTCCCAACGGTGTCGAGGTCATAGGGCCACCGTTATGGGGCTTGGCTGACAGGAACATCGCCAGTTTCGACGGCTTTAATTACAGTGATGCTTTAAAGCAAATTAAGGGAAAGTGGAATGCGCCAAAGCTCGATGCGTTTTTGGCGTCACCCAGTGAATTTGCGCTCGGTACCAAGATGGTATTTCCAGGTGTAACAGACCCTGGTGCCCGCGCAGCAATCATAGCGTGGCTAGCAACTAAAAACCCTGTGCCGCCAAATTGGACCACGCAAGCATCTGGCTCACCAGTCAAATCAGCCGGAGATGGTATTTTGACACCTGGAGAGAACATGGATCTCGTCGCTGCGGTTTGCTCCGCTTGTCACTCGCTGCACCTCGTAGCACAACAAGGATTAAGCAAAGCAAGCTGGGATGAAACGTTGCAGTGGATGATCGATGAGCAGGGAATGGATGAGTTAAATGCTGAAGATCGCGAGGCTATTTTAGTCTATCTCTCTACCTATTATGGCTTGTAATCGATGAGTTAGTCTTTTGCGCAAAAGTGTTTCAATAGATCACTAACCTGTGAACTTGCTACCTTCTCTTTGGATCATGGGGGCTCTGTACACAAGTATTGATCTATTTTAAAGGCTCGAACATATAGAGCTTGATCACAAAGCAAAGCCCATCGGCCTCAATGTATCGAAAAGTCGAGGTAGATATCATCAGCCTCATCTTCTTCCACTAACACATCTTGAACAAGAGATTGAGGTGCCCCTTGATGACTCCAAGCGATAAATCGATCGACAGCATTACTGCCTCCCTGTAATAACACGGCAACGTCGCCATTATCGAGGTTTTTCACATAACCAGTCAGCCCAAATTCATTAGCTTTTTGCAGGCTATAGCGCCTAAAACAAACACCTTGGACTTTACCCGATATCGTCAGTAATACCCGTTTCATTTATGCCTCATTTGCTCAACCCGACAGTTAAATATAATCTCACTTGCCCCTTTGAAGATAACCTAAAGTTTCAAGATGGGCAAAATTTAGGCAAAAAAAACAGCTAACTTATAAAGTGGTTAGCTGCATCGGGCGACATACGCAAACAGGAACGGGCGATTAAACCCAAAACAGAATAATATGTATCAATTTGTATCACAAAAGCTGTGATTAACGCTATATCCAGATAAAGAAAATATACTAATAAGCGTAAATTTTAGCCTGAACTATGTTAAATACACGCTTCGCTCATCTTACCGATAAAAAACAATCAACCACTGATGAAGAAAGCTGGAGTAAACAGTAGCCAAAAAAGTTGACCACTACAGTTAAATGGTTAATGACTAAGGAGGAAAAGAAAGATTTAAAAACGGAGGTTAAAAATACCGAGCAAACGTCGCACTAAAATGAACTTGAATAAAACCATGTTCTAAGGCAAGACGTTGCCAGAGCCAAATGACTCAGCCAACACATATTAAAAATAAGATGACATTCATTTCGCTGAGCAACCAAGTTGCTCAGCGAAATGAAGCTCAGCCAAAATCGGGTGGAGCTAACTTAAAATCACTAATACGCGCAAGGTGAGCCGATAGTGAGGCAAATTTGTGGCGCTGTTCTTCATCCCACAACACTTCATAATAAGGGCTTAACGCCGCGGCCACTGCTTGGTTATCATTCACTTCATCATGGCGCGATAAAATACACAAACCATTACCACGATGCTTAGCGCGAAATTGACTCACACACTTATTGGCGATATCAGCGTACTCCTCAGGGCGATCGATTTTTCCCACCATGGTAATTTCTGGATGAATATTGGGATTAATCAATACCGTTTTAATGCCATTTAAAAAGCCAATACGTTCAGCCCAATATGCACCCAAGCCGACACCAATGGCAATAGGATGCGGATCGTCACACACTTGTAACTGGCGATTCACTTCATGTAACAAGTGTTGCATATCATGCTTAGGATGTAGAGTACTATAACTGACCAAACGCACATCATTATCAATAAACTGTAATTGACGCATTTTTTCGTGATTACCCGGACTGGTTGCATCGAAGCCGTGAAAATAGAGGATCATCCTGTCACCTATTGATAAAGATTGAACATTAACTTTAGCTAACTTACTACTGCTACTATTTGCGCTGTATCAAAGTTAGTTCAATACGATTTGCTCGGCTAGCAATTTAGCCTTATGCCAACGAACCTCATCTTGAAGTGCGATCGCAACTTGCACCGGATCGGCGCGTAATTGCGAAACCGATGCCTTAGGCGAGCAAGTTGGCCAACTAAAATCGCTGAGCAACTCGGTGACGCCTAGGTTATCGTTACATACTAAAATCATATCGCATCCCGCATCGAGTGCGGCTTTGGCACGCTGCCGATACCCCCCGACCACCCCCGCCCCTTTCATGCCAAGATCATCAGAAAAGATCACCCCATTAAACTGTAACTCGCTACGCAGTACTTCTTGTAACCAGTAATGAGAAAAACCGGCGGGATTAGGATCGACGCTATCGTAAATCACGTGGGCAGGCATAATCCCCTGCAATCGTTGCTCGGCAATGAGCTGCTTAAAGGGCAGCATATCGAGCTGTCTAATCTCTTGCTCTGATCTTGAGTCCACCGGTTGGGCGATGTGAGAGTCTGCAGCGACACTACCATGTCCGGGAAAATGTTTACCTACCGCAGCCATACCTGCGCTGCTCATCCCCTCAATAAAGGCATCGGCTAAGCTGATCACTTCTTGGGGGTGGCCACTAAAGGCACGCGTGCCGATCACTTGACTTATCCGATTAAGGTCAAGCACTGGCGCGAAGCTTAAGTCAATATCACAGCTCAATAGCTCTACTGCCATTAAAAAACCCAGCTCGCGAGCCCACAGCCTAGCCTGCTCAATATCGCCATTGGCTTTTGGCAAGATGTCGCCCATGGCAGGAATGCGGCTAAAACCATCGATAAAGCGTTGTACTCGTCCACCTTCATGGTCAACGGCAATTAACAGATCGGGCTGTAGTGCTCGGATAGAGGCCACCAGCTCACATAACTGTGCCCGGTCATGATAATTACGGCTAAATAAAATTATCCCGCCGACCATAGGATGCTGTAACTGGGTATTCTCCTGTTCAGACAAGGTTGTCGACAGCAGATCCATCATTAAATAGCTCACTTTATCTCCCTAAAACATGGTTAACACCAAGGCTATCTGTACTGTAATATATAAATCAAAAAATATCGATTAACGATAAATATATGTATCTTAAAAGAAATGGATTCAATTGATTAAAATTGCTTCACGCTGCAAGATACATATACATAATATGCCTAATCCGAACACCCTTCCCCAAAAATAACTAATGCGAAATATAGTGCAAAAGTATGGGATACTGCTACTTTATCAATCTTAATTTGCTGACACACTTAGCACAACATTTTCACAGGTTTGGTCAGCATAAACTGATGTATAGACCTAAAATTATAAGATTGAATAACGATCACCATGAACAAAAGCAGGGTTTTATAAATGATTAGCGTATTTGACATGTTTAAAATTGGTATTGGACCATCGAGCTCACATACTGTGGGGCCGATGAAAGCCGGTAATATCTTTATCAAAGATTTAGAAAAGCATGGTCATTTGGCAGCAACCGATGAGCTAAGATCTGAACTCTTTGGGTCGCTTGGACAAACAGGTAAAGGCCACGGTACAGGTAAAGCCGTTATTTTAGGACTAATGGGTGAAGATCCCGAAACCGTCGACACCGATGCTATCGATGACATTTTAGCTCATGTTAACGACACTCAATCATTGAACATGCCAAATCAAAAAGTGGTTCGCTTCAGCCGCGAGCATGGCATTACCTACCACAGACGTAAGAGTTTACCCGCCCATGCCAATGCGATGACGCTATATGCCTATGAAAAAGGACTGTGTATCTATCAGCGTACTTATTATTCTGTGGGTGGCGGTTTTATTCTCGATGAAGATGAAATTTTAGCTAAAAACGCCTCTCCAGCAGCGCCTATAGAGGCTGCTCCTTACGATTTTAATAGTGCCACTGAATTACTCAGCATGTGTGTCGATAACGGTTTAAGCATATCAGCACTGATGATGGCAAATGAGCGCTCGGTGGGTGAAGAGCAAGAAATTAAACAGCGCTTATGGCATATCTGGCAAACCATGAAAACTTGCGTTGAACGCGGCTATCAAAAAGAAGGTATTTTGCCTGGCGGCCTCAAATTACGTCGCCGTGCCCCAGCCCTTTATCGTCGCCTTAAAGCCGAAGGAAAAAACTCTGTCGATCCGTTAACGGCACTCGACTGGGTCGACCTATTTGCATTAGCCGTGAATGAGCAAAATGCGGCGGGCGATCGCGTGGTGACCGCCCCCACTAACGGCGCGGCGGGCATTATTCCTGCGGTATTATGTTATTACGATACTTTTGTTCAGGAAGTCGATATCGATATCTGCTGCCAATACTTATTAACCGCTGCGGCTATCGGGATTTTATATAAGAAAAACGCTTCGATTTCTGGCGCCGAAGTGGGTTGTCAGGGAGAGGTTGGTGTAGCCTGCTCTATGGCCGCAGCAGCATTGACCGAGATCATGGGTGGCACTGTAGAACATGTAGAAAACGCCGCTGAAATTGGCATGGAACATAACCTAGGTTTAACCTGCGATCCCGTTGGAGGCTTAGTGCAAGTGCCATGTATTGAACGCAACGCTATGGGAGCTGTTAAGGCTATTAATGCCTCTCGCCTAGCGATGCGCGGTGATGGTAACCATAAGGTGTCATTAGACAAGGTGATTAAGACCATGATGGATACAGGTAAAGACATGCGCAGTAAATACAAAGAAACTGCAAAAGGTGGTTTAGCGGTTAACATTGTAGAGTGTTAAGCTGATAATTTTGCCTTTGTCGTCTGTAGGCTTAGCCGTACGCGGGTATGGAGCTTGAACATAAACGAGCAAAAAGAAGGCACTAAGCGTCAAACGCTTTTTTGCTAATAATGACTCACAAAAAAACTCGCCTTGGCGAGTTTTTTTGTCTCTATCGGTTTATGTCACGATATGTTGTTATCGATTATCTCTTTCGATCGGGCTATGAGGAGTTGTCTAGCATATAATCGCAGCATCTCAGGTAAGATCCAAACGACTAGCGTATAGGCAACTCAACATCGGCAAACAAATTTTCAATCAGCTGCGGATCACGCAATGCCACCGCCTTCTCCACGATGTCTTTAGTCAAGTGAGGCGCAAAATGTTCTATAAACTCATACATATATGTACGTAAGAAGTTACCTTTTCTGAAACCAATTTTAGTGGTGCTGTGGGCAAAAAGATGACTGGCATCGATAGCCACCAAATCTTTGTCTATCACAGGATCGATTGCCATAGAGGCGATAACGCCCACCCCTAAGCCTAAGCGAACATAAGTTTTTAATACATCAGCACTGGTAGCAGTAAACACCACTCTGGGATCGATACCCGCCTGATTAAAGGCTTTCTCGATTTCAGACTCTCTATCGAAACCAAAGACATAAGTGACTAATGGAAAGCGGCCTAAATCTTCAATACTGATCTTTGACCGTGTTGCTAATGGATGATCTTTAAGCACTACAATTGAGCGATTCCAATGATAACAGGGCAGCATAATTAAGTCTGAATACAGGTGCATCCCTTCAGTTGCGATAGCAAAATCAGCATCACCTCTGGCGGCTAATTCACTTATCTGCGAGGGCGTGCCTTGATGCATATGCAAATTCACTTTAGGATAGCGATCAATAAAACCACGAATAATATTAGGTAAGGCGTAACGCGCCTGAGTATCTGTGGTGGCAATATTTAACTCGCCCTGATCAGGCTTAGTGTATTCCTCTGCCACTTTTTTGATACTCTCTACTTTACCAAGAATATCATTAGCAATACTGATCACCTGCAAGCCTGCAGGTGTCACATGGGTGAGGTGTTTACCACTACGACCAAAGATTTGAATACCCAGTTCATCCTCGAGCATCCTGACTTGTTTACTGATCCCTGGCTGCGATGTATATAAATTTTCAGCAGTGGCAGAAACATTTAGGTTATGATTAACCACTTCGGCGATATATCTAAGTTGCTGCAGCTTCATCGTCTATCCTTTAGCAAATAGCAAAGTCTGTGCTCCAAGGCTTAACACCACCTAAAATCGGAACCTAAGTATAAGAATTAGTTATAGTATACGAAAAAAATTAAAGCAAATAGAATATAGCATAGAGTTGTGGCAGATCACACGACATTAGCACAAAGCTAGACTAAGATAGCTATGCTAGAGTGTTGATTTATAGTAGCATTAACGGAATTGCATAAATTATGGTAGACCTATGATATTTACTTTGGTTCTGATCCTCATCGGTGCATTACTTCTACTGGTTATCGGTATCAATGTTATCCAACAGCAGAAAGAACGCGCCGAGGCAGAAAGAAGAACAGAATTAGCCAGACAGAGAGCCATAATAGATGAAACTGAAACCGTATTGTCTTGCACAGGTATGTTTCCCTGCTCTACCAATATCGTGCTTATCCTCTATAAACGCGTTCAAGAGGCGTTGTCACTGTCAGTAAACCTTGGAGGTAATCAGGCAACGGATTATC
This sequence comes from Shewanella sp. 492, assembly GCF_059338445.1. Taxonomy (NCBI): domain Bacteria; kingdom Pseudomonadati; phylum Pseudomonadota; class Gammaproteobacteria; order Alteromonadales; family Shewanellaceae; genus Shewanella; species Shewanella sp. 492. The sequence continues at coordinate 1,586,683 of NZ_CM181702.1, read as the reverse complement.
AACGTCGCTTACAAGACATAAATGCGCAAATCGAAGCGCTAAATAACGGCACAAAACAAAATCCGTCGGTAGAAAGCTTTCGCTTACCCGACACAGACAAACAGATCCTCACCTTAGTGCAAGTGCTTAAAAAGCTTAAAGCCATTTTGAGAGCTGAGCATAATAAAGGCAAAATTGATCCCACCATTTTTGCTCAAGAAGAGGCTCGGATCGACAATTTACAATTAAGAATTAATGTCGACTCTATGCTATCGCGCGCCCGTAGTGCCAGCTTTATGAAACAGTACGGCTCATCTAAACAGATGGTGACCAAGGCGCTGGCGACCTTGCATACCATAAAAGCCATGACCCCTAACGACCCCTTTATTTCCAAAAAGGTCGATGAAGCAAAAATATTACTCGATGAGATCATGGGGGCACAGAAGCAAGCAGCGCCTAACGCTCCAAGGCCTAAAAACGATGATGATGATATTGATGTATTGTTCCAACCGAAGAAAAAATGGTAACGCTGATCACAAACTAACAGCGTACGCATCAATACTACTCATAAAAAAATCGCCCGTTGATGGGCGATTTTTTAGTTTCATACTAAAGAGAGTCGCAAGCGTAGCTAAGATGACTAAGTCAGTCGCTTAGCTCAAAAGACTAACTCAAAAAGACTAAGCAGCTTAAGGCGCTAGACGGTCAATCTCCCAACCTTTATCCTGTTTAGTGTATAAAAAGCGATCGTGTAAACGATGCTCTCCACCTTGCCAAAACTCTATGCTCGATGGACGCACTAGATAACCGCCCCAAAACTTTGGCAAAGGAACTTCACCTTGACTAAATTTTGCTTTCATTTCCGCAAATTTGCTTTCCAGCGCTTGTCTTGCCGAAATTTTACTCGATTGCTTAGATACCCACGCAGCTATCTGGCTCTCTTTGGGGCGAGTAATAAAGTACTTTAACACCTCTGCAGTCGACAACTGCTCAGCACCCCCCGTAACCGCCACCTGTCGCTCTAATGCATGCCATGGAAACAACAGACTCACTTTAGCGTTGTGGGCAATCTGCTCCGCCTTACGACTCGCAAGATTGGTAAAAAAGACAAAACCGTCATTATCAAACCGTTTAAGCAATACGATACGCTGAAAAGGTTGCCCCGTTTTATCCACCGTGGCAACAGACATGGCGGTGGGATCGGTCAACACCTCGGCATCACGAATTTGCTCTAGCCAGGTTTCGAATAACGCCATCGGGTGTTCAGGGAGCTCATCGCGATGTAAGCCGCCTAAAGTATATTCTCGCCTGATATCACTGATCTTAGACATCTCTCTACCTTTCCTTGCTAAATGGGATCAAAGCACTGTCGTCAAGTGCGCTGTGGCAATTACTTTTTATGCGCACTAGCCCACACATGCAGCATTTCTAGTCCTAACGTTGCGCCTGCTAACGCCGTGATCTCCGCCGAATCGTAGGCTGGCGCCACTTCTACAACATCCATGCCCACCACGTTCATTCCGCGCAGGCCACGAATGATTTTCATCGCTTTATCGCTGGTTAAACCGCCGCACACAGGGGTGCCGGTACCTGGCGCATAGGCAGGATCGAGGCAGTCAATGTCGAAGGTGACATAAAGTGGCATATCACCCACTCGCGACTTAATTTGCGCCACAATATCATCGGCACTTAAATCATTGGCTGTCGCGGCATCAATCACCTTAAATAGATGGTTACTGGTATCGAAATCGGTGCGAATACCAATTTGAATCGAATGAGCAGCATCGATAATGCCTTCATTCGGCGCATGGTAAAACATCGTGCCATGATCATACTTGCTGCCCTGAGAATAGGTATCAGTATGGGCATCAAAATGTAACAAGGCCATTTTACCGTGTTTTTTATAGTGTGCCCTTAACAAGGGTAAGGTCACAAAGTGATCCCCACCAAAGCTCAGCATCGCCTTACCTGAACTGATAATGGCCGTAGCAAAATCTTCTACTCTTTGGGTAAAATCTGCCGCATCACCGCAGTCGTATACCAGATCGCCGGCATCGACCATTTTAAGGCGTTCGCTTAATTTAAAATCCCAAGGCCAACGCTGCTCTTCCCAAGCTAGATTAACCGAGGCTTGACGAATCGCACCTGGCCCCATTCGACCACCAGAACGACCCGTGGTTGCCATATCAAACGGTAAACCCAATATCACCACATCGGCATCGCTTTGCAGTGGTTTAAAATCCAGAGGTTGTCTTAAGTAACCAAATGCATTGGAATAAAGCGAATAGTCAGGCTTATCTGCAATCGTGGTCATGGCTGCTCCATATGTTGTTAACTAATGATCACAAGCTCACTACCGTTAGCGGTTCGCTAACGTGCGGTTTGTAATGGCTAATATAAAGGGTATTGGTATCGTTTAATGCTAAGTGGTTTTGCGCCAATAATTGCGAAGCCATAAACTCGTTATGACTTAACGGAGCATTAACACCTACCATATCCCAACTACTTGGTTTAAAAATAGTAATTAATGAGTTTAACCCATCCATTAGCCGGTGCCCCGCCTTCATATTGGTCTCTATGCTGACATATGAGCTAGGTTGTTGTGGCGTAATGTGCAGGGTAATGTATTCGCGCCCATGAATGCCGTTAACCGAATATCCCATGGGGCTAAATAGATAGTCATCAAAGGTAAACTCAGGCCAGATAACAGACAGTTGTAATAAGGATAAAATAGTGGCTTTACACTGCTGCGGCCCACACAGATAATCGGCAATCTCACCCTTTATATGGTAAAGCTGTAACGCGCAGCTGTACTGTCTGTGGGAAGATGATGCGCTACAAAAAAGATAATGATGGTGGCTGTCCAGATCACCAATACGATAAGCCTGCCCAGCAATAGACAGCTTTAATCGATCAATATCCTCTTCAAAGCGAGTCGCCTGCAGATGAGGAAACAGTTCGCTCTTGCGTTGATAGCTAAACCAGACAATATGGTCAATGCCAATGCTTTTTACAATATGCAAAGCTGTATCGACTAAACTGGTATTACCGCAGGTGATCAATAGCAGTTTGTTATGCCAAACAAATAAGCTCGACTCACTCAATACATAAGCGTCACAGTCGGCATTAGTCTGCACCGACAATATCTCGGCTCCGGCTTTCGCCAAGGCTGATGACCAAAATTCACGAGTAAAACCGCGCAGCGATGCACTGGCATCGTCAATCACCATCTCTAACCGCTTCTCTGCGCCTTCAAACAACATAGTCTTAACTACCTAACAATCCATCAAAGTGCATAAAGCCAGCTTTAGCATAGGTTTATCTCTGGCTTTATGCTGCATACCATTATGATGATGTGCTTAAGAAAAATCTTCCAAATAGGTGTAGCCTTTTAGACCTAGCTGCAGCTCTTCTAAAATATTGGCCCGCTCACCCTCTTCAATGTGTTGATTGACCAGTTCTTCATAGGTACGCATAAACGAAACTGCATCAAGGTTAACGTAACGCAGAACGTCGGCGACGGTATCACCAGCAAGCACTGATTCTATATTGACCACACCATTGTCTTCCAGGCGCACAACGGCAGAATTAGTATCGCCAAATAGGTTGTGCATATCGCCCAAAATCTCTTGATAAGCGCCCACCAAGAAGAAACCTATTAGGTAGGGGCTTTCAGCGCTCCATGCAGGGACAGGAAGCGTGGTTTCAATACCTTGACCGTCAACGTATTGATCGACAATGCCATCTGAGTCACAGGTGATGTCTAACATCACCGCGCGGCGTTCAGGTTCTTTATCTAAGCCACTTAGTGGCATCACAGGGAAAACCTGATCGATCCCCCAGGCATCTGGCAGCGACTGAAACAGTGAAAAGTTAACGAAGAATTTGTCGGCTAGCTTCTCATTTAACTCATCGATCACTGGGCGATGGAAGCGATATTTACTGCTCATCACTCCTTTGAGTTCGTAGCAAACACGCAGATTCATCTGTTCGGCCCAGGCTCGGTCGGCTAGACTCACTTGCCCAAGCGCAAACAGTGAATGAACTTCAGTCAAATCACTTTGCACATCATGATAAATTTCAATCAAGGCACGCTGGTCGGCACGTACGCTCACTTCTGTCCATGATTGCCACATATTTTTAAGTTGTTGGGGAGCGTCGTCACTCGGCTGCTCAATCTGTTCACACTTATAGGCTTCTGTGCCGATGACATCGGTGATCAACACCGCATGGTGCGCCGTTAAATAGCGGCCAGACTCAGAAATCAACCTTGGCATGGGCTGACCATACTCGGTGCACATATCTTTAAGCACACTAACAATATTATTGGCATATTCAGTCAAGCCGTAGTTCATTGAATTACTGCTTTGGCTACGAGTGCCATCATAATCAACCGCGAGACCGCCACCGACATCGAAACATTTGACATTAGCGCCCAGCTTTTGCAGCTCACAGTAAAAGCGTCCTGCTTCACTTACACCACTGCGAATATCGCGAATATTGGCGATTTGCGAACCTAAGTGGAAGTGTAACAACTGTAAGCAATCCAACATATTATTGGCTTTTAATGAGTCAATAACGGTTAACACTTGCGCCGCAGATAAACCAAATTTAGATTTTTCTCCACCACTGGCTTGCCACTTGCCTTTGCCTTGGAATGCTAAGCGCACCCGTAAACCCAAACGCGGTGTGACGCCCAACTTTTTGGCTTCTTCGAGTACGACTTTCAGTTCAGAGAGTTTCTCGAGCACAATATAGACGCTGTGACCCAGTTTTTCGCCTATTAACGCCAGACGAATATATTCGACATCTTTGTAACCGTTGCAGATGATCACCGAGCTAGCTTTTTGCGCCATGGCCAGTACTGCCATTAACTCAGGCTTACTGCCCGCTTCCAGCCCTAATTGCGGCACTTCCTTTGAGACTTGGCTAGCTAAGATCTCTTCAACCACAGTTTGTTGCTGATTAACCTTAATCGGATAAACTAACAAATAATCTGACTGATATTCGTAACGTTCAATGGCTTGGTTAAACGCATGACACAGACTATTGACTCTGTGATGAAGGATCTGCGGGAAACGCACTAATACTGGTAAAGCCACACCTGACTTAACCATATCCTTGGCTAACTCATTTAACCCAATGCTGTACTCAGGATGATTCGGATCAGGAGATACCGTCACCTCACCGGCCTCGCTTATGCCGTAGAGCCCAGAGCTCCAGTAATTAACGTTATAACCAGCGTAAGCATCTTGAATAGACCAATTACTCATATTTTCTCAACCTGTCTATTGACATTTATATTCAGTAAGCAGCTTGCTTACCAACACATTAATGTTACTCAATATCGCACCATATCGGGTAAATAAGCCGCAACATCAACACCATTTTAGAGTGTCAGCTATCGAAGAAAAACTCCGAGTCCCCGTCATTTATCCACCTAGATTGACTCTGTTTTAAAGTAAAAAAGGCGCGCAATTAAAACCTCGAAACTCACTCAATGCAAGTAACATTATCACAATAATTTAGCGCAAGGGGGATTACACTTTATTGCAACCGACTTTTAGTGCTGTAGCGAGCAAGGTGCAGCGATTAACTCCATAAAAAAATAAACCATTTAAACTTAGCCGTAATGCAGCATCTTAAGTAAAATTCTACTATAATCCGCAGTCGAGTTTGTTAGCCAATACCATAGAGAATCCCATGATTGAGATAGGAAAATCCTGTAACCTCGAGATCGCCAAACAAGTCGATTTCGGTGTGTACTTAAATGCGCACGAATTAGGCCAAGTGCTACTGCCTAAAAAAGTGGCGCCTAAGCAGTTTAACATCGGTGATAAAATCGATGTGTTCCTCTATCTTGATTCAGAAGACATGGTAATTGCGACCACCAAGATCCCTAAAGTCGAAGTGGGCCAATTTGCCTACTTAAAATGCGTGGCTACCGGTCCATTTGGTGCATTTCTGGACTGGGGACTGGATAAAGATCTGTTTTTACCCTTTGGTGAACAACATAAAGAGATTGAAGTTGGTCGCTCTTATTTAGTTTATGTCTACCTTAATAGCGCCGATGAACGCATTGTTGCCTCATCGAAAGTAGATAAGTTTTTAGACAAAACGCCACCTCCTTACAGCAATGGTCAAGAGGTCAACTTAATCATCGGTGGAACGACCGATTTAGGCTACAAGGCCATCATTAACCATGCTCATTGGGGGGTTATCTATAAAAATGAAGTATTTAGAGAACTGCGTTTTGGCCAACGTCTCAAAGGTTTTATTAAGCGTGTAAGAAGTGACGATAAAATTGACTTGGTATTACAACGAGGTGTTAAAGAAGAACTCGATAAGCATGCCAACACCATTATTATCAAACTCAAACAAGCAGGCGGTTTTTTAGCTCTTACAGATAAAACCGATGCCGAACATATTTATGCCGCGCTGGGCATGAGTAAAAAAGCCTTTAAAAAGAGCATTGGCGGCCTGTATAAGGTACAAAAGATCACTATCGACAGCGACGGTATTCGTTTAGTTGAATAGATAACCCGCAATAAGTCCTCCTTGATTAGGATTGCCTTTGCATAAAAGCATAGCTCTGATATAACAAAGCTATGCTTTTTTATACGGAATATCCTACACCTATGAATCTGACCCCTTATGAAGCACGTATCATTGGTTGTCTTTTAGAAAAAGAAATTACCACCCCTGAACAATATCCATTGTCACTCAACAGCTTAACGTTAGCGTGTAACCAAAAGTCGAGCCGAGATCCCGTGATGGCTTTGAGTGAAAACGATACCCAAATCACCTTAGATTCACTGAGTAAAAAACGCCTCATTGCCGAGCAAAGCGGCTTCGGCTCACGAGTCGTTAAGTATAAACATCGCTTTTGCAATACCGAATTTAGCGATCTGCAATTAACATCAGCCCAAGTCGCCATTATCTGTTTATTACTTCTGCGTGGCCCGCAAACACCTGGTGAACTACGAACACGTAGTAATCGTCTCCACGCCTTTGCCGATGTCGCCGAAGTCGAACAAGCCTTAAAGGGCCTCAGTGATAAACAGGTACCACTCGTGCAGCAATTACCACGAGAGCCAGGTAAGCGGGAGTGCCGTTTTACCGAGTTAATCAGTCAACCCGGCATAAAGTTCAGTCAACAGACCGCCACCAGTACCACACAGACATCAAGTGACACCATTCACCCAGAGTCTTCAGACACTGAACAACTTATCGACCGTGTTGAAAAATTAGAACTCGAAGTGGCAGAGCTAAAAGAACAGTTAGCAAGGCTACTGAATCATAAAACCAATCATATTAAATAACCCAACGGCTTATATTGATTAGAAAATAGACCTCAAGCAGAGGTAAATCGAGATAACGATTTAGATTTGCTCCACTGCAGCAATGCTGCGTCGCCATTAATAACATCAATACTTTGCAGCTACACACCTCATATTAGTGTAGCGCGGTCAATTTAGATTAAGGATTAATCATTGGATACTGTCAGCCCAAAAGGTTCAGTTTCAGGGGCATTACTGTTGGCCCGTTTTGAGCTAAAAAAAATCTTATTCAGCACGCGAGGATTAGTTGCGGTTATCGCATTTGCCTTTGTTTGGTTACTGATTTTATGGTATCCAGTAAAGGAAGCTTCTGTGTACCTGTTTTCAACTGAATTTAAACAATTTATTACTGCTCTATTTGGTGAAAATTCAGTCAGCGAACTGTTTACTTGGCAAGTGCCTGAAATGGCAATTGTGTGGATTGCCGCCTTATATTTGTTTCCTCTATTTAGTATTTTAGTCAGCGCTGACCAATTTGCCTCCGACAGGGCGAGAGGTACTTTTCGCTTTTTAACTTTGCGCACCAGTCGGGATACGCTATTTTTTGGCCGTTTTACTGGCTACTTATTGATCCAAGCGCTTCTACTGTTACTCACCTTATTTGCGACTTTGTTACTCGTCGCCTACCGCGATATCAGTGCCATATTGCCAGCTCTAGGCTCAAGTCTCTTTGTGTTTGTGAACATCATGATAGTGCTGCTCCCTTATACCGCTTTAATGGCCATCTTATCGCTATACGCTAATACTGCACGTCAGGCCACCATTTATGCCGTACTCCTGCTGGCAGGTATCAGTATTATTAACAATATTGTGGATTATTACCTACCTGGACTGAGCAACCTACTGCAATGGCTCGCTCCTGGTGCACAGCTGTCGATGATGATCAATACCCATGGGGTTAGCAGCCTGCCTATTGCATCCATTCCGCTAGTTCAAGCAGCGGTACTATTGATATTAGGAAGAACTTACATGGCGAGGATCGCATTATGAGCCTTATTAACTGTCACAACGTTGGTAAATCTTACGGTCACAAACGCGCATTAGATCAAGTGAGTTTTGAGCTTGAAGCTGGGCAGGCTGTGGCATTGGTAGGCCCCAATGGCGCGGGCAAAACTACACTTTTTTCATTATTGTGTGGCTATATAAGTCCCACCCAAGGTGAGATACACATTTTAGGTCATCGTCCCGGCAGTAAAGCACTACTCGGAAAAGTTGCCGCGTTGCCCCAAGACGCACGCTTAGATCCTAATTTGACGATAGAAGCACAACTGGCCTTATTCGCACAATTACAAGGCTTTAATAAACAAGCAGCCTTAGTTGAATGTGAACGCGTACTTAACCTTGTGGCTCTCAATGAGATAGCCAAACATAAGCCCTTGGCACTCAGCCATGGCATGAGTAAACGAGTTTCTATCGCGCAAGCCTTGATTGGCTCACCTCAATTAGTCTTACTCGATGAACCCACAGCAGGACTCGATCCCGCCAATGCCAAAGCCATTAGAGAGCTAGTACGAAACCAATCACATCAAACTACCTTTGTGATCAGCTCTCATAATCTCGATGAACTGGAAAAACTGTGCGATAAAGTGCTCTATCTTGATAAAGGCAGCTTGAATAAATCAGTGTCGATTAAAGATGAGCAAGCAACACAATACTTAACCTTAACCATGCAACATTGCGATACAGAGGCGCTCGTCACGCAACTTTCGATGTGGCCGCAAGTTAACAGTATTAAAAACAGCCAATACAACGAGTTTGTGATCCAGTACAACTTAATGCAAGACTACGAGCTCGAAAGTCAGTTATTTAAACTGTTTTCATCACAAGGCTGGACATATCGTACTTTACAGCGTGGTAGAACCTTAGAAGATAAGCTGTTCTCTAACGAATAACCCACTTATTGTATTTATCAAACCAGTGATCACACTTAAAAAGCCAGCGCCAATGCGCTGGCTTTTTTTATCAGCTCTCATTCAGCAACATGGACCATTTAGCTTGGTGCACTAAAGCAGGCATCAAAAAGAGCTTAAGGCTCAACGTGAAGGCGATTGATTACAACGAGGCGGTTTGTTCTGGAGACATTTAAGTTAACACAAAAGTGTCAAGCTAGTGGTGAGTAGATATTAGTCGGTCGATAGAGGGCCGATGACAAACTAGAGGCCAAAGATAGAAAATGTTATTGGGAAACACAGGCAAAAAAAAGAGCCACTATGAATAGCAGCTCTTACAATTCTGTTCAGTAGCTAAATGCTACTAAAAGGTCAGCTTAAAGAACAGTTACGTTCTCAGCTTGTGGACCTTTTTGACCTTGAGTCACAGTGAACTGTACTTTCTGACCTTCGTCAAGAGTTTTGAAACCGTCAGAGTTGATTGCACGGAAGTGAACGAAAACGTCTGGGCCAGACTCTTGCTCGATAAATCCAAAACCTTTGTCAGAGTTGAACCACTTAACAACGCCAGTAACTTGAGACATGATATAAATCCTGTAACTAAATAAAATAAAGCCTTAAACGGCAGTAGAGCTGGAAAATGCCGGTTTTACTTATGTTAACAGGACGAACTGGTCGTATTGAACACATAAAGTTAAGCCCAACTTTCAAGCTGTAATCACTATAAATCATTCTGGCGGTATGTCAACAGCCATTAGGCATACTAAATATGGTTTTTTACTTTAATTTCTGTCAGTTGTTCGAAATCATGCCAAAGAATGAGGCCTAACAAACAACCTATTTTTTTCTAAGTAAAAAAATTAATAACCTAAACAATAGCTAACAATTTAGCTGGCGCGAAAAACCTCAATTTTAAAATCGAGCTCACAACTAAGAGATCCACTCATCAACCTCTGTTTTTGTTCATCCGTTAACTTCCAGCTGTAGGGGGTCATGGTCAAAAAATGTTGAATATCCGCGCTATCGTTTAACTGCAAATTCTGCTCTACCCGCTCACTATAAAGATGAGTAAATCCCGCTATCTGACTGATAATGTCTGGCTGTGGTCGAGGATTATCATAAATCAACTCTTTAAGAGCGAAGTGATGTTGAGGCCCGGCCGACACAGTAATTAACGTTGCACCGCTTTTAGCTACCCGTCTGAGCTCAGCATCCAGTGACGGCGCATAAATTCGTAGCAGCAGATCGAAACTCTTGTCCTCAAAAGGCATCTCAAAACTGCTAGCGACACAAAAATCGATATCTGGATAACGTTTAGCCGCGTACTTTAACGCGGATTTCGAAATATCGACACCATTCAAAGTAAATGCCCCACGCTGAGCCATCGCTTGATGTAATCTATGTGAGTAATACCCTTCGCCACAACCAATATCCAGTCCAGATGTGGCCTGTTCCCCATATTCAGCGGCGAGTTGATTAACACGATCGCTCATGACTTGATAATAACCTTTGTTAAGAAATTCACGACGAGCGAACATCATCTCTTTGTTATCGCCAGGATCTTTCGAGCGTTTTTTCTGTACGGGTAATAAATTAACATACCCCTCTTTGGCGCAATCAAATCGATGGTTATTTAAGCAGTACCAAGTCGTTTGCTTAAGACTTAAAGGTTGCTGACAAATAGGGCAACGGTAGTTCATTGTGTTATTTCCAAAAGAGAAACTTAAAAATAGAGTTTAAAATAATCAACATTGAATCTGGCTTATGGTTAACGATGACTAATCGTCGTTATCATCAACCAATATTTGCTCTACCATAGCATTAAGCTCTGGCGGTGCGAGTAATTGGTAAGAGGCCAGTTTACGCTGCAGCAAGTCTGAGTGTTCCGCCTGATTAGCTGCATAATGCCAATTAGTACGTTCAGCCGATTGCTGATAATGCCTGGCAATCAATTGCTGACGGCGATGCAATTGCTTATCAAGGTTTGTCATCAGGTCAATAATGCTACTTTGATGCTTAATACCATTATCACTAGCAAAACGGCTCAGCTCTCGACGCACCATGTCGAGCTCACTAAGTTCTAATAACAAACCTTGCTCATTCGATGCAAAATCAAACGGGTGTGCAAGTATCGTCTGTGCACGTCTTAAAGCGTTAGGGCCGCCAAATAAACGAAGATCTTTTTCGAGTTCAATGAGCTGCCATCTGCAACCTGAATCAATCGAAAAACGTAATTGTGTTTCTATAGGCTCAATATAAATGTTCAACCCTTGACGGAGTAAACTGATACATAACGAGAGTGAATAACCTAATCCAGTAAATAAGCGAGCCCCTTGTCCAAGCCCTCGAAACAACCTAGGAGTTAGATATGGCATAGGAATATCATCAAGCGGTACAAGATTCAGCTGCAATAAAGGATGGACACGAGCTATTAATCCACTCGCTGCTCCAGAATCTTCAACGACAACAAACTCAGCAATATGGCCATCCATTGTCTGTAATAAACAATGTTCGCTTACCTGTTCATTAAGGGTTAATACCAGACGAGAGGCTGTCGAAATGTCGATTAACTGTGGTTGCGTAAGTAACGATTCAAACATGATATTCCCTTTAGATAGAGCAGTATTGTACCTTTGTTGACACATTTCTGCTAATTCTAAAGAGGCTTAAACTCAGCCTAGTAGCGATAAATATCGGCTTGCAATGGCACTTAATAGTTTGTCGATGCTATGATAGGCAACAATATTCACTCTGTAGTTTTTTCTATGTCATCGACTCATTCAGCAACTATTTTTTGGCACGATTATGAAACATTTGGCGCTAATCCTGCGAAGGATAGACCGTCACAATTTGCTGGGATCCGTACTGATTTAGATCTCAATATCATTTCAGAACCCGTGACCTTTTATTGTAAAGTCGCCAGTGATTATTTACCTTCCCCAGAAGCGATTTTAATCACTGGCATAACGCCACAATTGGCAAACATGAAAGGGGTGCCTGAAGCCGAATTTATGGCCAAAGTGCATGAGCTATTTTCTGTGCCTAACACCTGTGTAGCGGGTTACAACTCCATTAGATTTGATGACGAAGTTAGCCGTTATGGGTTTTATCGAAACTTTTTTGATCCCTACGCCAGAGAATGGCAACAAGGTAATTCTCGCTGGGACATTATCGATCTGGTCAGAGCCTGCTATGCACTACGTCCTGAAGGTATCAATTGGCCAACAAAAGATGATGGCAGCCCTAGTTTTAAGCTCGAGCATCTTACACGAGCTAATAATCTCAGCCATGAAAAAGCACATGATGCGATGTCAGATGTGTATGCCACCATTGCCATGGCGAAACTGATAAAACAGACACAGCCTAAGCTATTTGAGTTTTATTTTGGCCTACGCAAAAAGGCTGAAGTAGCTAAACATATCGATGTACTCAATATGCAACCTTTGCTGCATGTCAGTTCAAAAATCAGCGCGTTACATGGCTGCACCACTCTCATTGCACCGGTTGCCCATCATAATACCAATAAAAATGCGATTATTTGTGTCAATTTGACCATGGATGTAACCCCCCTTATCGAGCTCGATGTTGAGCAGATAAAACAACGTATGTATACGCCCCGCACAGATTTGGCGCCAGATGAACTCCCTATTGGATTAAAACAAGTCCACATCAATAAATGCCCGTTCATTGCGCCAGCAAAAACCTTAACCGATGACAATGCCGAGCGGCTAAACATAGATAAAATATTTGCCAGGGAGCAATACAAGCGTTTAAGGCAACATCCAGAGATCCGAGAAAAACTGGTAGCTGTATTCGATACGGAACATGACAATGAAATAAGCGACCCCGATCTACAGCTATATAGCGGTGGTTTTTTCAGTAGTGCCGATAAGAATAAGATGGAGATCATTCGTCATACCCAGCCACACAATCTAGCCGCACTGGAACTGAATTTTGACGATCCTCGCCTTAAAGAGATGCTATTTAGATATCGTGCACGTAACTACCCTGAAACGCTAGATGACTCAGAGCAATACCGCTGGCGTGAATTCTGTCAGCAGCGCCTCAATGACCCCGATTACATGATAAAACTGGAAACCCTGCTCAACGATACTGAGGGTGATGAAGAAAAGCAGAAATTACTTCAAGCCTTATGTCATTATCTTAGCAACCTATAGTTAACAAGCTGAGTAAATGCGAGCCTGATCGCATTTACTCAGTAACTTAATTACTAAAATGATTTATCAATTGCCTAACCATTAAGGAAATAGCTCATGCAAGATAGATTTATTCACTGCATAGCTCAGCTACCATCGACCTTGGCTGATAAGTTAGTACCCATCTTAAATGACGACTTTGCCGGTCATATCGATGCACAACAAATTGCCGATTTAGTTAAAGTCACTCAATTACCCATTAATCAACTACTCTTAGCACTGTTGCCTGTGGCTGCGGCGTTAGCAAAGCCCCCCATCAGTGAATTTTATGTCGGTGCCATTGCCAAGGGCAAAAGCGGCGACATTTACATGGGCGGGAATATTGAGCTAGATGGCGAGGCCCTTTTCCACAGTGTTCACGCCGAACAAAGCGCCATTAGCCATGCTTGGTTAAGTGGTGAAAGCGTCATCGAAGATATCATAGTCAATGAGTCCCCTTGCGGACATTGTCGCCAGTTTATGAATGAGTTAGTTGCGGGCCAGCAAATCAAAATCCATCTACCGAATCAGACCACTCAACCACTGTCACATTACTTACCTTATGCGTTTGGCCCAAGCGATCTAAATATCACTCAGCCATTATTGTCTAAGCAACAACATGAACTTGCGCTAGATAGTACAGATCCCATGGTAATTGAGGCGTTGGATCATGCCAGCTTAAGTTATGCCCCTTACACTGGCAGTTATGCCGCCGTCGTGCTCGAAACCCGTGATGGGCAAACCTTCTGTGGACGTTACGCCGAAAACGCCGCCTTTAATCCGTCTATGCTACCGATGCAGATGGCGTTATCTGCCATGGTGCGTCACAACCGTGACTTTAGTGAAATAAAACGTGCAGTATTGGTCGAATCGGGTGAGGGAAAGATTTCCTTGGTCGGAGCCTCAATGGACGCCTTGCATGCCTCTGCGCCAGTGGAACTTGAGCATATCGTGCTCGAACCAAGCAAATAAACACCTTTAATTGAGCCCAATAACAAAAAGGACTGCATTGCAGTCCTTTTCCTATGTACTCACCTGAGCATTAACCGACTATGTCATCACAACGGCCTGATATGCTTATTTACGGTGTCTTTCTAAACGCGATAACAAGCTAGAGGTATCCCAGCGCTGGCCACCACTGGCCTGCACGTCACAATAAAATTGATCCACCAAGGCGGTTAAAGGCAACTGCGAGCCATTACGTCTAGCCTCATCTAATGCAATACCTAAATCTTTACGCATCCAATCAACGGCAAAACCTAAATTATATTCCCCTTGCCACATGGTCTGATAACGATTTTCCATTTGCCAAGACTGCGCCGCGCCTTTGCTGATCACCTCAACCACTTTTTCGCCATCAAGCCCTGCACTTCGCGCAAAGTGTAATCCTTCAGCAAGCCCTTGGACTACACCGGCAATACAAATTTGGTTAACCATTTTAGTCAGCTGGCCACTGCCAACCTCACCTAACCGCTCAGCACAACGTGCGTAGGCTTGCATCACAGGTTTAGCGGCATCAAACGTGGTTTGTGCACCGCCGACCATCACAGTCAATACGCCATTTTCTGCGCCCGCTTGACCGCCAGAGACTGGCGCGTCGATAAAACCAACATCTTTAGCTGCCGCTGCTGCGCCAATCTCACGCGCAACGTCGGCTGAAGCTGTGGTATGGTCAACCAATACGCTACCAGGCAGCATCGCCGCCAATGCCCCCTTCTCACCTAAGATAACCGCACGTAAGTCATCATCATTACCAACACAAACAAAGACAAAATCTTGTCCTTTAGCAGCATCGAATGGGGTTGCTTGGTATTGTCCACCGAACTCTGCTGCCCAAGCTACCGCCTTTGCTGTAGTGCGATTATAAACTGTTACCTCATGCCCCTGTTTCACTAGATGACCCGCCATTGGGAAACCCATGACGCCTAACCCTAAAAATGCGATCTTTGCCATTTGTAGTCCTATCTTTTTAATTGATGTTTTTACCGTCGAAAAATACGGCTTAAATTGTGGGTACAACACATTGTACCTTTAAAAATGAGTCTTTAAAAAAGGCCTTTTAAAAAGAGATTGATAGGCCTATGTAACCGTGAACAATGAGCTCAAATGAAGCTCAATATGCATCATATAACTTACTGCCGCAATGATGGCTTGTACGCTGTGCGCATAGTAATGCCAAAACAAGGAAGTCTATCAGGGCGTAAAGGTTTATTTGTTGCTGAAAGTGATGAGATTCATGCATTCGGCCATGTTCACGCTTAGTGGCAATTAACTGAAAGGAAATAGGCTGAATGAGGCCTGTATTCAAAATGAAACTGATGAGAGTCACATTAGATTTTTAGCTGTAGAGTGTGGCCATGATGAATAGCTGAGCATAAAAAAGGTGCCCATTGGCACCTTTATTTCAATCGATTAGGGCTTTAGATGCGCCGCCATCTCTGCCCCAATTTTTTTACGCATATCCATTAATCGAATAGCCGATTCACGCATCTCTTTATCACCGTCTGTCTGCGGTATCCATTCAGGTACCTCTGTCGGCTGCCCATCATCATCCACTGCGACCATGATCACCACGCAATGTGTTGTCAGATGACGCTCGGCATGTTTTGGGTCACCCGCTTTTACATCAATCCCCAAATGCATTGACGTACGTCCGGTATAAACCACTTTGGCGCTAACTTCGACAATATTGCCTACATGAATAGGCTTAACAAAACGAATCCCGCCAGCATAGACAGTAATACAATATTTACCACTCCATCCAGCTGCACAGGCATAGGCAGCTAAATCGATCCACTTCATCACGGCGCCACCGTGAACTTTCCCTCCAAAATTGACATCGGCCGGCTCGGCTAAAAATCGTAGTGTGATGTTTCTTTCTGTTCCAGCCATGTAATTTAACTCTGTATGATCACCTGATTAAAGTGTACTGCAAATAGCGTAAATCGAATATCTAAGATTGACGATTTACGCTGTAATATTAACCAAACATCATCACTAACCAACATGAAAATAGGATTAACGGTAATGCTAAGCGAAATAGCCACAATTGCACCGAAGCAGTAATAAAGCGATCGAGTTTCAACAGGCGATAGGCTATCAGGCCAGTAAGAAACAACATTAAGACCTCAACCCCGGCAAGCGTATTGGTATCGCCACCGGTATAAATCGCCGTGACTAGCAGCGCAAACCACACAGATGCAAATGCTGTGGCAGCGCAGACAAAGGTTTTCATTCCTATATTGAGCTTTAGCTTGCTTTCGCCACGGATCATAGTACTTAAATTCGCAGTTAAAGCCCCCACAATTAGCATTAAAGGCGTAACGAATATATTTAGCACGGTAGTTTCCTAATCATAGCTGTAATCTAAACAGAGTCGGATTATCTACCGATACCGCGGGCTTGCCAATAGAGATGAATTAACATTAACCCTTATATCATCTAGCGTTAATCACCCATAAAAAAAGCACCCTAAGGTGCTTTAACAGAAGCAAGCTGGTTTATTCACCACGTTTAAACAATAACGAACCATTGGTTCCACCAAATCCAAATGAGTTACAGAGTGCGTACTCAAACTGATGTTGGCGAGCTTTATGGGCAACGAAATCCAAATCGCATCCCTCATCAGGATTATCTAAGTTCAGCGTCGGTGGTACTATCTGATCGCGCAGGGCCAATAAGGTAATAATCGCCTCAACCGCACCAGCTGCACCTAATAGATGGCCAGTCATCGACTTAGTTGAACTCACCAATAGCTCATAAGCATGTTGCTCAAAAACAGATTTAACTGCTGCCACTTCCGCTTTATCACCTGCTGGTGTCGACGTGCCATGAGCATTAATGTAACCCACTTGTGTCTTATCAATACCCGCATCATTGATGGCGTTAACCATAGCCGCAGCAGCGCCTGCACCATCAGCCGGTGGCGAAGTCATATGGAAAGCGTCACCGCTCATACCAAATCCGACCAACTCACCGTAGATAGTGGCACCGCGTGCTTTAGCTCGCTCATATTCTTCTAATACCATTACCCCTGCACCGTCACCAATAACAAAACCGTCACGATCTTTGTCCCATGGTCGGCTAGCCGCACTCGGATCATCATTTCGCGTTGACAATGCTTTAGCTGAACCGAAACCGCCTACCGCTAACGGACAAGTTACATCTTCAGCCCCGCCAGCAACCATCACGTCAGCATCGCCATAGGCAATGGTGCGGGCAGCAAAACCAATGTTGTGTACACCAGTAGTACAGGCAGTCGTTACCGCAAAGTTAGGTCCAGTCATACCATATTTGATCGACAGATGACCGGCTATCATATTGATAATGGTGCTAGGCACAAAAAAGGGCGAAATCTTACGAGGGCCGCCTTTTAATAACGCAGAGTGACCTGCCTCGATCAGCGGCATACCGCCCATACCAGCACCAATAGCGGTGCCAACACGGGTTGGATCTTCTTGCTCCATGTTTAAGCCAGCATCTTCTATGGCTTGAATACCTGCAGCCATACCATACTGAATAAACAGATCCATCTTACGCGCTTCTTTTTTGGGCAGATACTGCTCAACATCAAAATCTTTTACCGACCCACTAAAACGGGTCGAAAATTCAGATGCATCAAATTTTGTGATTGGCGCGATACCGCTCTGTCCTGCAACTAATGCTTTCCAGGACGTCTCTACGGTATTGCCTACAGGAGTGACGAGACCAAGACCTGTTACGACTACACGACGTTTAGACACGTTTTCACCTTTTGACTAAAGTAATGATGATATGCCCCAAGAGGCAATGAAATGATTGGGCTTACTAACGTTATAGCACATTGAGGGGCGAGAGTTGCCTCTGCACACGAACGGTGCTGAGAATGTTCATAAGCCTAAAACAAAAACAGGCGGCATAAATGCCGCCTGTTTTGTAGAATTCAGTATTACTGATTCTTAGAAACGTAATCGATCGCTGCTTGAACAGTAGTGATCTTTTCAGCTTCTTCATCAGGGATCTCAGTGTCAAACTCTTCTTCTAGAGCCATTACCAACTCAACGGTGTCCAGAGAATCTGCACCTAGGTCGTCAACGAATGATGCTGCTGGTTTAACGTCTTCTTCTTTAACGCCCAGTTGCTCGATAATGATTTTCTTTACACGTTCTTCGATGTTGCTCATTAGTTTTCTTTCCTATTCAAATTACGCACTTGCGTAAGATTGCGAGTAGTTTATTCAATTTGGTACACAATGCAAGCTTAACTTTTGTGGTCTAACCACGAAACTTACGCAAATTTACGTCCAAATTCAATTAAAATCAGCCAGTTATTTTAACTGACGATTACACCATGTACATGCCGCCGTTCACATGTAGAGTTTCCCCTGTAATGTAAGCAGCTGAATCCGAGGCTAAAAATAGTACAGCATTCGCAATTTCTTGCGGTTGACCTAATCTTTCCATCGGAACTTGCGACATGATACCCTTTTGCTGCTCTTCAGTCAGCTCATCTGTCATATCAGTCTGAATAAATCCAGGTGCTATAGCATTCACTGTTATTTGACGAGATGCAACCTCTCTGGCCAGAGATTTTGTAAATCCGATCAATCCTGCTTTCGCAGCGCAGTAGTTAGTTTGGCCTGCATTGCCCATTGTACCGACAACTGAGCCAATGTTAATAATACGCCCCTGACGCTTTTTCATCATAGTACGCATCACCTGCTTAGATGTGCGATAAACTGATGTTAGATTCGTATCGATAATATCGAGCCACTCATCTTCTTTCATGCGCATTAACAAATTATCACGCGTGATACCTGCGTTGTTAACAAGAATATCAACATCGCCAGCTTTTTCTTTGATCGAGGTAAACAATTGGGCCACAGAATCACTGTCGGTCACATTTAATACTAATCCAAACCCCTTGTCCCCAAGATACTCTTGGATAGCTGCTGCGCCGCGGTCACTGGTAGCCGTACCAATAACGGTGGCTCCTGCTTGCACTAATGTTTCAGCCACTGCGCGACCAATACCACGGCTTGCACCTGTAACTAAAGCAACCTTGCCAGTTAAATCAATAGTAAAACTCATTAATGACTCCTTTATTCGCTAAGTGCAGCAACGGTGGCAGAATCGTTAGCCACTTTAGCACTCAGTGATCGATTAATTCTTTTCGCTAGACCCGTTAATACTTTACCAGGGCCGACTTCCACTAATTGTGTTACACCAGCGCCAGCCATAGCATCTACTGTTTCAGACCATCTTACAGGACAATAAAGCTGACGCACTAAGGCATCTTTGATGGCGTCAGCCGCTTGCGGCGCGGCAACATCGACATTATTGATAACCTCAATGGATGGTACATTAAATTCAATAACCGCTAAGGCTTCGGCTAACTTGTCAGCAGCGGGCTTCATCAACTCGCAATGTGACGGCACGCTCACTGGCAGTGCCACAGCCATTTTAGCACCTGCGGCTTTACATGCTGCAGCGGCACGTTCTACCGCTGCCTTTTCACCAGCAATAACCACTTGACCAGGACTATTATAGTTAACTGGGCTAACGACGGCGCCTTGAGCAGCTTCATCACACGCCGTTTGGATAGCGTCATTATCTAAGCCGATAATGGCATACATAGCACCGGTCCCAGCTGGGACAGCTTGTTGCATCAATTGACCACGAAGCTCAACCAGTTTTACCGCGTCAGTAAAGTTCATCACACCAGCGCAGACTAAGGCTGAATATTCACCTAGGCTGTGACCTGCCAACATGGCAGGCTTAGGTGCATTAGTTGATGCTATCGCACGCCAAATGGCAACACTTGCTGTTAGCAATGCTGGCTGGGTTTTATCGGTCTGATTAAGGGTTTCGGCAGGGCCATCTTGAACCAATTGCCAAAGGTCATAGCCCAGCACTTGGCTCGCCTCATTAAAAGTTTGTCCAATAATCTCATGCTCTGCAGCTAAATCAGCCAGCATTCCTACGGCCTGAGAACCTTGCCCTGGAAACACATAAGCAATCTTTTCCATTTTTATACCTTTGCTAAATCAATGTATTGTATAAGGAACAACACTAAAAACGAACTAATGCACTACCCCAAGCAAATCCTGCACCAAAGGCTTCTAATAACAATAGTTGACCACGTTGAATACGACCATCACGCACCGCTTCATCCAGTGCAATAGGTACGGAAGCCGCTGAAGTGTTACCATGTTTTGCTAGAGTTAACACCACTTTATCTAAACTCATATCGAGTTTTTTAGCGGTCGCTTTTATAATGCGGAAATTAGCTTGATGAGGAACTAACCAGTCGATATCAGCTTTATCAATTTGATTAATACGTAATGTTTCTGTGACCACATGCGACAATTGCGTTACGGCAACTTTAAACACGTCATTGCCTTTCATCGTCATGTAACCTACGGCTTCAGAACTTTCACCCGCTCGCGGTGGGAATGCACACTTAAGCAGATCACCTTGACGACCATCAGCATAGATATGAGTCGATAAGATACCCGGTGTATCCGAGGAACCAACCACAGCCGCGCCAGCACCATCACCAAATAAAATAATCGTTGAGCGATCTTCAGGCTGACACAGACGTGATAATACATCGGCACCTATGACTAACACTTTTTTAGCCGCGCCAGTTTTAACAAACTGATCTGCAACCGATAAAGCATAGACAAAACCTGAACACGCAGCAGCGACATCAAATGCGGGAATAGTGTGAACACCGAGTAAAGCCTGGATCTCACATGCGGCAGCTGGAAAAGCATTACTGGCACTGGTGGTGCCACACACTATCATGTCTAACTCACTTGCTGCTATACCGGCCATTTCAAGCGCTTTAACTGCGGCTTGATAACCCATGGTCGATACAGATTCATCTTTGGCCGCTATTCTGCGCTCTGAGATACCGGTACGTTCAACAATCCACTGATCACTGGTTTCCACCATTTTTTCCAGATCGTGATTGCTACGGACTTGCGCTGGCAAATAACTACCAGTTCCGAGAATTTTTGTATGCATAAGGAGATATCAGTTATTTATGTCTAAAAGGATCGACTCAAGACGTTCTTCAATCATCTTGGGGAGTCGACGTTGCGCTTCGGTTACTGCCAAACTAATTGCTTGCAAATAGGCAGATTCATCGGCACTTCCATGACTTTTTACTACAATTCCGCGCAATCCTATCAGACTTGCCCCGTTATAGTGGTCGGGGTTCATCTGATTTAAAACACTATTGATACGCGGAGCGATTAACTTTGCCATTAATCGTACAAAAAAGCCTTGAGTTAACCCTTTCTTTAACTGATGTACGAGAAGTCTGGCGATCCCCTCGGAAGTTTTAAGCGTAATATTACCGACAAACCCATCACAGACAATGACATCCACATTACCTAAGTAAATATCATCACCTTCAATAAAGCCGGTGTAATTAATTTGTGGAGTCTGCTGCAATAACTGCCCAGCTTGCTGGACTTGATCGTTGCCTTTTATCTCTTCAATACCAACATTGAGCAAAGCCACTTTAGGTGAAGGAGTCTTATCGACCGCTTCACACAATACCGACCCCATCACTGCAAACTGAAATAAGGTTTCCGAGCAACATGACACATTTGCCCCTAAGTCGAGCAAGTAAACCGGCTTCTGATTGACTGCAGGCAGACAACTGACTAAAGCGGGCCTGTCGATGCCGGGTAAGGTTTTCAGTAATACTTTAGAGATTGCCATTAACGCACCAGTATTACCGGCGCTGATACAGGCTTGTGCCTTGTTATCACGAACTAATTCAATGGCGAGGCGCATTGAACTTTGCTTACAATTACGCAAAGCATGCACTGGGCGATCGCACATTTTTACCACTTCAGTGGTATGAATAATTTCAATTCGTGACAGTAGTGACGATTCACATTGGCGTAATAGAGGCTCTATTTGCGATCTATCGCCAACCATAATGACATTTAGGAAGGGGTATAAGCGAAGTGCCTGCAGGGTTGCAGGCACTGTGATGCAGGGGCCAAAATCGCCCCCCATCGCATCTAACGCAAGCGTCAGATCAGTCATATAATTATCAACAAATTACTTGTTGATAACCTTTTGACCACGGTAGAAACCGTCTGCTGTCACATTGTGACGACGGTGTAGTTCACCACTCGTAGCATCCACTGACAATTGAGCAGTGCTCAATGAATCGTGTGAACGGCGCATACCGCGCTTTGAACGAGATTTTTTATTCTGTTGTACAGCCATTTGACCTGTCTCCTAGATTACTTGCTCTTCAGTTTTTCTAACACTGCAAACGGATTTGGACGCTCCTGTTGAGCGGGTTCAATCTCGCCTACTACTATATCTTGATCGCCTTGGCTGCAACTTTCGTCAACATGCATCGGGATCAGAGGCATAGCTACGATCAATTCATCTTCAATCAATTGATGCAGACGAACTTCACCTATCTCATTGCACTCAATAGGGTCATACGCATCCGGGAGCTCATCGATTTCTGCCTCAGACCCGCAAGGGCTAAAACAAAAGTCGACCGTAACCTCCGTGGTAAATAGTGCCATGCAACGTTGACAATTCAGAGTGAGCTCCGTCACAGCCTTCCCTTTCAGGTAGACTATCCCCTGTATATCTACGCCACATTCAAGCGACACTGCCACATCGGAACAGTCGCCGGCACATAATTCATTTAACCTTTTTAACTGCACACCAGGAACCATGCCTTCATAGGAAAGCTTGCTTGCCGCTGCGCGGTTTGGATCAATTGAAACCGGTATCTTTACTGTTTGCATAAGGCGCGCATATTATAGTTTGAATTACTCTTAGTCAAAGGAAAATTCACTACCTTCATCATTCAAGATAGTTATTCTTAAAAACTCATGAATAAATCAAAAATTATTGGAGGCAAAATTTTACCCAAGCGCTCAGTGATACTCAAGCCCCGCGCGCTTAAAATAGAAGCATTCATTCACTAATTTTAGTCGAATACTGACAGATTTTAGTGGGTAGTCGCACAATGTGACACAATAAGGCTTTGCCTAGCGTACTTGCCAGCCATTGTCAGTACGATTGTATGCCATTATCTTATCTTGAAATATCTTATATAAAGGCCAATTAATGACTCCGTCCATTGTTTTAGCATCGACCTCTAGCTACCGTAAATCACTGCTGGAAAAATTATGTATTACTTTTGATACTTGCGCGCCCGATGTAGATGAAACCCCCAACATCGATGAAACAGCACCCGATTTGGTGACGCGCTTGGCCGTGGCCAAGGCAAAAGCCGGGGCTAGCGGAAAAACGTCAGGGCTCATTATTGGATCAGATCAGGTAGCCGTTGTTGATGGTCAAATCGTGGGAAAACCCTTAACCGAAGCAAACGCAGTAACCCAGTTGATGAACGTCTCAGGTAAAAGCGTTACCTTTTATACTGCCATAGCGCTCTACAATGTGGTTGCTGACAGCGTTGAGGTGAGATGCGAGCCCTTTATTGTCCACTTTAGAGAGCTCACGGAAACGCAGATACGCTACTACATAGCCAAAGAACAGCCACTAAATTGTGCCGGAAGCTTTAAATGTGAAGGATTTGGTATCGCCCTGTTTACTCGCCTTGAAGGGCGCGACCCAAATACCCTAGTGGGGCTGCCTCTTATCGCGCTCACCGAGATGTTACTCAATCAAGGAGTCGATATCCTCACCCCGCAAGCCGATCCTAAGCTTATCTAGGGTGAAGTCAGCCATCAAACGGTTAAACAGACAAAGCCAACTCAGACGAATTGAGTAAGAGCATAAGTTATTTTGATGTCGCTGAGGCGGTGATTGTTTGGGCTACACTAATTTGAGTAAACCAGCTTTGAGTAAACCATCGTAATCGTTAGCGTCTACACGCTAGCGATTACGAAAAAGCAACCAGTTTAACTACCGCGCAGCGGTGATCGCGGCAAATAGGTCGGGAGTTGATGAGACAATCGCAACAGGTAAGGCTGCACTTAATCGCGCTGCACTATGGGCGCCATAACTCACACCAATGGCATCCATTCCCGCATTTCGGGCCATATTGAGATCATGAATAGAATCACCAATCATCACCGCCTTTTCTGGTGCCACCGTCAATTGCTGTAATAATTGCTGCAACATTTGTGGATGCGGTTTACTGTGGGCTTCATCAGCACAGCGACTGGCGACAAAGTGTTGATCAAATCCAGTCTCATTTAAGACCCTATTCAATCCTGCTCGGGCTTTGCCAGTCGCCACAGCCAATTGATGCCCCGATGCCTTCAAGGATAACAACAACTCCTCCGCCCCATCGAAGACGGGGCTTGGAGTTTGGTTAAGCTGCAAATATTGTTCACGATAGACATTAATCATATTCTGCCGAGTCTGATGACAGGCACTGGGGTGCAATACATTTAACGCTTCATCCATCGACAAACCGATAATATCGCGCACCGCCGTCTCAGTAGGCACCAATAAGCTCAACTCTTTTGCCGTTTGCTGCATACATGCCACAATTTTACCGACCGAGTCCATTAGCGTACCGTCCCAGTCGAATATGACTAATTCGTATCGTTTCATACTTTTTCCAATTTCGATAATAGCTGTTCTAACGCCTTATCTAATGGCGCCTTAACCTGCATAACCTCTTCCGTACTCGGATGAATAAATTTAAGCTGCGCCGCGTGTAAGAACAAACGGTTGAGCCCAAGTGCTCGCATTGAATCATCAAAATTCTGCTCACTGTACTTATCGTCACACGCAATGGGGTGCCCCGCATATTGGCAATGCACCCGAATTTGGTGGGTTCGCCCAGTAACAGGACTTGCCTGAACTAACGTTGCCCCTTTATAACGCTGCTTTATTTTAAAGCGCGTCTCAGAGGCTTTACCCTCTTGATTGACCCGCACAATTCGCTCACCCGATTTTAGGGTCAGTTTTAATAGTGGCGCGTTTACAACTTTATCATGGCTCTGCCACTCACCACGCACCAGTGCATAGTAATCTTTCTGCATTTTTTTATAACGCAATTGGTCATGCAGATGCTTAAGCGCACTGCGTTTCTTAGCGATCAGCAAAACGCCCGAGGTGTCTTTATCTAATCGATGCACTAATTCAAGAAATTTTTGTTGTGGCCTGAGTGAGCGCATCGCTTCAATGACACCAAAATCAACGCCACTCCCCCCATGTACCGCAATGCCAGCAGGCTTATTAAGCACAATAAGCCAGTTATCTTCGAATACGATGCGCGCTTCAAGTTGCGAAACCTTGGTCAACTTAGCGCTCGGCGCGGGCTTGTCGTCACTGGCTGACACCCGAACAGGCGGGATGCGAACAATGTCGCCATCTTGTAATTTATACTCAGGTTTAATCCGTTTCTTGTTCACCCGCACTTCACCTTTACGCACGATACGATAGATCATGCTTTTCGGGACGCCCTTGAGTTTAGTCACAAGAAAGTTGTCGATTCGCTGGCCTAAATGATCCTCATCTATGGTGACCAATTCGACTTTATTTAAGGGTTGTTGATTATTCATGCTACGCCTTGCTCTCGTTCAAGCCGCTTATTGTACACAACTAACAACTTTTATGCCTTTCCATTTGCTGAATTTCTGGTTTGTTGCTATATTTGCCACGCCAATCGGGTTAAATGGTGAATAAAGTGTTCCCTCACCCCGAAAGCATGCGCGAAAAGCGGAGAGTAAAAGACATTACTACTGAGTAGCAAATCATTGATTTACAAGTCGTTGCATCAAAAATAAACCGAGAAAACGCGTTTGAACGACTAAACCCAGTATCTATGCCACATTTCAAAGAGGTTTCTCCAGCAAATAGCGCTCCAAATTCGAAGTTTAATTCTAACTCGTCATCAGACTGACGCTTATCGATTTTGGCATTACAGGAAAGTACATAGAATTTATGGGGTTGGTTGACGTTTTACAACGAATTCCTTGTTTTTAGTAATATTAAAAAATAAGCCATAAATAGGTTGCGACACGCAGTGATTGCGTTTTACAGACAATGCGCACCTTAGCCCAGAACCAAGCCGCGAGGCTTCACTCATTAAATCTGGGCCCGTAATGCATCGAAATTAGCGAGTTTGATGACCCTATTTTAAGAAGAAATACGTCATCATGAAACGGATGTTAATTAATGCGACTCAATCTGAAGAGTTGCGCGTTGCCCTCGTTGATGGGCAACAACTGTATGACCTAGATATCGAAAGCCCTGGTCACGAACAGAAAAAAGCCAATATTTACAAGGGTAAAATTACCCGCGTAGAACCCTCTCTAGAAGCTGCGTTTGTGGACTATGGTGCCGATCGCCATGGCTTCTTACCGCTGAAAGAAATTGCACGCGAATATTTCCCTAACGGTTACTCGTTCCAAGGCCGCCCTAACATCAAAGAAGTGGTGAAAGAAGGTCAAGAAGTCATTGTTCAAATTGATAAAGAAGAGCGCGGTAATAAAGGCGCAGCATTAACGACCTTTATCAGCTTGGCTGGCTCTTATTTGGTTCTGATGCCAAACAATCCTCGCGCTGGCGGTATTTCTCGTCGTATCGAAGGTGATGAGCGTACCGAACTCAAAGCGGCGATGTCAGAGCTTGAAGTGCCACAAGGCATGGGGTTGATTGTCCGTACCGCCGGTGTAGGTAAAGATGCCGCTGAACTAAAGTGGGACTTAAAAGTCTTACAGCATCACTGGACCGCTATCGAAGAAGCCGCTAAAACACGTCCAGCGCCATTCCTTATTCATCAAGAAAGTAACGTTATCGTGCGTGCTATCCGCGATTACTTACGCCGTGATGTGGGCGAAGTCCTTATCGACCATCCGCGCATTTACGAGCAAGCTAAACAGCACGTTGCACTCGTTCGCCCAGACTTTGTCGACCGTATTAAGCACTATGATGCCGAAGTGCCGCTGTTTACTCACTTCCAAATTGAAACTCAAATTGAATCGGCTTTCCAACGAGAAGTGCGTCTGCCATCTGGTGGTTCAATTGTTATTGACCCGACCGAAGCATTAACGTCAATCGATATTAACTCTGCCCGTGCCACTAAAGGCGGTGATATCGAAGAGACAGCACTGAACACCAACCTTGAAGCCGCCGACGAAATTGCACGCCAATTACGTTTGCGCGACCTAGGTGGTCTGGTGGTGATTGATTTCATCGACATGACCCCAGTCAGACATCAACGTGAAGTTGAAAACAGAATGCGCGATGCCGTTCACCACGACAGAGCCCGCGTACAATTAGGCCGTATTTCGCGCTTTGGTTTGATGGAAATGTCACGCCAACGCCTGCGTCCATCGCTGGAAGAGTCGGCTGCACACTTATGCCCACGTTGTCATGGTCAAGGGACAATTCGCGGTACCGAATCATTAGCGCTGTCTATTTTGCGTCTAATGGAAGAAGAGGCTATCAAAGAGAACACCTCGCAAATTGAAGCCGTAGTACCTGTGGATGTTGCAGCGTTTCTACTCAATGAAAAACGCAAGGCGATCCGCATCACCGAGCAGCGTCACAACGTCGAAGTGTATGTGATCCCAGATCCAAACATGACCACGCCTGATTATCGTGTTTCGCGTCACCGTAAAGATGACCAAATTAGCGAGTCAAGCTACAAGCTACTTGAAAAGCAAGAGTCTAAGCTTTACGAGCCACGTAAACTTGAACGTGCAGCATCACCAGAGCCAGCACTAAAAGGCTACGCTGCGCCTACGCAAGAGCCAAAAACAGAAACGCCGGCACAGAAACCTGTACAAAAAGCCGCTGACGTTAAAAAACCAGGTTTATTGTCAAAGCTGGTTGCCGCAGTCAGTAACCTCTTCAGTGCCAGTGAGCCAAGCAAAGAAGAGCAAGAAACTAAAGAGCAGCCTCGTCGCAATACGCAAAGCCGTGGTAATAGTCGTCGTAACACACGTCGTAATGATACCCGCAAAAATCGTGATGACAGCGACAACAAAGAGACTGATAACAAGCGCACGCGTTCGCCTAAGGCCGATGCAAGTGATGCTCGCCCAACTAAAGCGCGTAATGACAATAAGCGTGTTAAACGTGACGATACCAAAACGCGCAGCCCACAAAAGGCCGCTGAAGAGGTTAGCACTGAGCAAGAGCAGCAACCTAAACAGGAAGCAGCAAGAGAGCGTCGTCAACGTCGTAACATGCGTCGTAAAGTCCGTGTTCAGACCGAACAGCAACAAGCTGATGAAGCAGCGTTAGCATTGCAAGCACAAACTCAAGATGTCGAGGTTGAGCCTACGCCTGATACCAAACAAGCTGATGTAGCAACGCCACAAGATGGACAAAACGTCCGTCCAAAGCGTCAACCACGTAAAGCTAAGCCTAAGCAAGATAAAGCGACCGATACAGCTGAAAGCTCTTCAGAGTCTAGTGCTGTTGAAGCAAAGCCAGTCGAATCAAAGGCTGATGCTGAACCTGCAAAAGTTGTTGAATCAAAGCCAGCGCAAAACGTTGACTCGACTAACGAGACTCAACCTAAACAAGAGCAGGCTCAAAGCGATAATGATAACAACTCAGCCGACAACAATGACGCCGACGCCGATAACAAACGTGAGCCACGTGATGGTCAACGTCGCAGTCGCCGCAGTCCTCGTCATCTGAGAGCTGCAGGCCAACGTCGTCGTCGTGACGAAGATGGCGACCAAGAAAGCCGTTCAGACAATGGCCAGCCAGCGTTCATCCCAAATGATGTTGAAACCGCGCCGATCCTTGATAATGATATGGCTCAAACTGTTAACACTTATGAAGTAAATAACACTAAGCCTGCAGCGCCACAAGCGACTACTGCAGCGTCACCGTCTGTTGACGCACCGGCGACAGCCACGGTTAATGCTGAAGCAACTGAAGCCACGACAACAGAAGCTAACACATCAGCTTCAGTTCAGACTGAGACTCAAGAGGCTCAGCCTACTGTTGATGCTAAAGCAGATAAATCAGCCTCTAAACCTAAAGGCCGTGTCACTTCGTCATCAAGCGCATCGAGCACTTCAGCGAAAACCACTGCCGACAGTGTCAAGGCTGACAATGTTGCTGATAATGTTAAAGTAGATGTAGATAAAGTTGACGTTGTGCCAGCGGCTAGCGCGCAAGCAGCTGCCCAAGAAGATGTCGCTAAACCTGTTGAAACAACAACGCCAGTAGCAAAAGTTGAAGTGTCAGCAGATGTGGATACCGCTACGGATTCGACGCAAGCACCTAAATCGGTTTCTGCGCCGATGGCCAAGCCAGCGAAGATAGAAGCTTCTGCAGTATCAGTTGCAACACCGCCAACTTCGGCACCTGCAGCCCCAGTAGCAAAGGCTAAAACAGCAGCAAAACCTGCCAGCCGTTTTGGTACTATGGTCAGTTCGACAATGACCAAGCCAACGGTAGAGGCTCGTCCAAATGTTGATATTCCCACAGGGCGTCAATATGAGGCTTCAACAAAAGAAGCAACGACAGAGCCGGCGGCTCGTGGTAACAGCGCCAATTCGGATATGGCCCGCCCTTAAGAGGTAGCCATTTTCGAACTAAAAAGCCATGCTGAGCAGCATGGCTTTTTATTTTATTGCGGTCAAAATTTTGCTAGTATGCCCGGCCGCAATTTCCTTCAACCTATCATTTAATAATAGAGGCTAAATGTTCGATCTTATTCGTCACAAAACCGCTAGCCATAGAGCTGATTTACTTTCAGGATTAACCGTTGCGTTAGCCTTGGTACCGGAAGCTGTCGCATTTGCGTTCGTTGCAGGTGTAGAGCCCATGGTAGGCCTTTATGCCGCCTTTATCATGGGACTGGTTACCGCATTGATTGGTGGTCGCCCAGGAATGATTTCGGGGGCAACTGGCGCCATGGCCGTCGTGATGGTCGCACTTGTCGCCGAACACGGTATCCAGTACCTATTTGCAGCCGTCGTGCTCGCAGGACTTATCCAGATCAGCTGCGGCCTGCTTAAATTAGGTAAGTTTATTCGCATCGTGCCCTACCCTGTAATGATTGGTTTCGTCAACGGCCTTGCGATTGTGATTTTCCTAGCACAGCTTGGCCAATTCAAAGCCCCTGATGCCAATGGTGTACTGACTTGGTTACCGCAAGATCAACTCATGCTGATGTTAGGGTTGGTGGCGCTGACCATGGTGATTATTCAGTTTTTACCTAAGCTGACTAATGCCATCCCCTCTTCTCTGGCGGCAATCCTCACGGTGACGGCCTTGGTGGTCTACTTCGATCTTGATACCCGTAACGTATTAGACTTTTTGAAGTCTATGAGTGGTGATGACAATGCCACTATAGCGGGTTCACTGCCGACATTTGCCATCCCTGAAGTGGCCTTTAACTTAGAAACCTTATACATTATTTTGCCCTACTCCTTTATTCTTGCTGCGGTTGGGTTAATCGAATCACTGTTAACCTTAACCGTGATCGACGAAATGACGGGCACACGAGGCAAAGGCAACAAAGAGTGTATTGGTCAAGGCATTGGCAATATGACCAGCGGCTTCTTTGGCGCCATGGGCGGTTGTGCCATGATTGGTCAGTCGATGATTAATATCAACTCTGGCGGGCGCGGACGTCTCTCGGGTATCACGGCTGCTGTGGCACTCTTGGCCTTTATCTTATTTGGCTCATCCTTAATTGAAATGATCCCACTGGCAGCGCTAGTTGGTGTGATGTTTATGGTTGTTTTAGGTACTTTTGAATGGGCCAGCTTTAAGGTGATGCGCAAAGTGCCTAAGCACGATGCTTTCGTGATCATCTTAGTAACCGTGGTCACTGTGTTTACCGATCTTGCATTTGCAGTGTTTGTTGGCGTGATTGTGTCTGCTTTGGTATTTGCTTGGGAACATGCAAAGCACATCAACGTGGATGTGAGCCAAGATGCTAACGGCTGGAAAGTATACAAACTCAATGGTCCGTTATTCTTTGGTTCGGTAGCTCACTTCTTAGAACTGTTTGATGCTAAATCTGATCCACAAGATGTTATTGTTGATTTCCAAAATTCACGGGTGTGCGATCACTCTGCGTTAGGTGCGATCGATACTTTAGCCGAACGTTACGTGAGCAGTGGTAAAAAACTGCATTTACGTCACTTAAGCCAGGATTGTAAGCAGTTGCTGCATAAAGCAGGCGATCTGGTTGAGGTTAACTTTATCGAAGATCCGCACTACAAGATTGCCGATGACAAGCTCGACTCATAAGGTACCCAGCTCAAGGTACTCAAGGTGTTGAACTGTAAGTTAGTTGAGTGTTAGCTAAGACATCTACATAAAAAAGGCGCATCTGCGCCTTTTTTATTGGTTGTTGCTCATCCGTATTTAAAAACCATTCCTCGTGGCTAACTTTGTTTTACCTTATTGGCAAAGCGCGCCTTAAACTTATCCACTTTGGGCTTAACCACTAACTGGCAATAGGGTTGCTCACCATTATTGGCAAAATAATCCTTATGGTAAGCTTCAGCCGGGTAAAAATGTTGAAACGCCACTAATTCGGTCACTATCGGTGCATCAAATAACTGGGCTTGAGTAAGCTTGGCTACTATGGCTGACGCAGTATTAATTTGTGCTTCATTATGGGCAAAAATGACCGAACGATACTGTGTCCCAACATCATTCCCCTGACGATTTAGTGTCGTGGGATCGTGACTATTAAAAAATATGTCGAGTAATTCATTAAAGCTAATTTGCTCTGCATCAAACTCAATATGCACTACCTCAGCATGATCAGTGGTACCACTGCACACCTGTTTATAATTGGCACTATTTTCATCGCCACCGCTATAACCAGATTGTACCGATATCACCCCGTGAAGCTGAGCAAAAATGGCTTCTAAACACCAGAAACAGCCACCACCTAAGGTAGCCCATTGATGCTTGTTAGTAACTGGTGTTGGGCTTGCCGGTTTAAACACCATAGAGACCGAATTAACACAATGACGGGTATTTTTCTCTGTTAAATATTCGCCTTTAAACACATGGCCTAAGTGCGCGTTACACTGCTGACACACAATTTCGGTGCGCTGACCATCGGCATCGGCTATACGTTTAACTGCACCAGGGATCTCATCATCAAACGCTGGCCAGCCACAATGAGCATTAAATTTATGCTCACTGCGATATAAAGGCGCATCACAGCGCTTACAATGATAAACGCCTAAGGCATCATGATGATTATATTCACCACTAAAAGGGCGTTCAGTGCCCTTGTCTTCAATAACATACTGCTCAAACTCGGTTAATTCACGCATAGATAACTACTCTCTATTGATTCTTTTTTAGTGCTAAATGGCGCAGCCAAGATACCGATGATGATAGTTGCAACCCCTAACAAATTAAAGACAAAGACCGACTGTTCCAGTCCTATATTACACCGTTGCCAATGAACCGACTGTCGATAATAAGTTAATGAGCAACTCAAATGTGGAGTTCATTATGAGGCGATTCATTAATTAGAACCATATTAAGGTGATTTTTATCACACTTATTTGCCCAACTGCAGCGACAACGGTAAACTCTCGCCGGGGTTTACTAACAAGAAAACAGAAGATGAAATTAGAAACAATCGATTATCAAGCACCCGATAGCGCTGAGCGTTTTGTCCAATCGCTGCGCGATACCGGATTTGGCGTATTATCCAACCACACTATCGACAAAACACTGGTTGAAACCATCTATAGTCAGTGGCAAGCCTTCTTTAACAGCGATGAAAAACAGGACTTCCTGTTTAAAGCAGAAACCCATGACGGCTTCTTCCCTGCCAGCATCTCTGAAACCGCTAAGGGCCATAGCGTTAAAGACATCAAAGAGTATTACCATGTTTATCCTTGGGGGCGCATTCCTGACTCGCTCAGAGACAATATTCTCGCCTATTACCAACAAGCCAATAGCCTAGCCGCGGAACTACTCGGTTGGGTAGAAGCACATACACCTGCAGAAATCGCAGTTAACTACTCGATTGCACTACCCAAGATGATAGAAGGTAGCCATAAAACACTGCTGCGCATTTTGCATTATCCGCCAATGTCGGGCGATGAAGAGATGGGCGCTATACGAGCTGCAGCGCATGAAGATATTAACTTATTGACTGTGTTACCCGCCGCGAGTGAACCTGGTTTACAAGTAAAAACCCAAACCGGTGAATGGTTAGATGTCCCTAGTGACTTTGGTAACATCATCATCAATATTGGTGATATGCTGCAAGAGGCCTCTGGGGGGTACTTCCCCTCGACCACTCACCGAGTGGTTAATCCTGAAGGTACAGATAAAACCCGCTCGCGTATTTCTCTGCCGCTGTTTTTACACCCTAAGCCAGAAGTGGTGCTATCTGAGCGCTATACTGCAGAGAGTTACTTGATGGAACGCTTAAGAGAACTTGGGGTCATTTAACCTGAACTCCTCAATAAAAAGCGCCATTTGGCGCTTTTTATTTGTGATTTTTCCGACATATCAAGGTAAAATCGCGCCAACTTCAGCTAAAGGTAGAGTAATAACATGGCTATTCAGTGGTATCCCGGTCACATGCACAAGGCGCGTAAAGAGATTGAAGAGGTGATGCCTCAAATCGATCTCGTGATTGAGGTACTCGATGCCCGTATCCCCTTTAGTAGTGAAAACCCTATGGTAAAAACACTGCGCGGTGATAAGCCATGCATAAAATTACTCAATAAATCCGATCTCGCCGATCCTGCTACCACACAATTATGGATTGACCACCTCGAGCAAGAACAAGGGGTGAAAGCCATGGCGATCACCACCTTACAAGCTGCACAAGTACGCAAAGTGCCTGATCTGTGCCGTAAGCTGGTACCCAGTCGAGATACCACAGAAAAAGATATTCGCACCATGATCATGGGTATTCCTAACGTTGGGAAATCTACTATTATCAATATTTTGGCTGGTAGAGTCATAGCTAAAACCGGTAATGAACCCGCAGTGACTAAAAGACAACAACGCATCAACCTTAAAAACGGTATTGTGCTGTCTGACACACCCGGTATTTTATGGCCAAAAGTGGACAATGAAGCCAGCAGCTATCGCTTAGCCGTCACCGGTGCGATTAAAGATACGGCAATGGAATATGAAGATGTCGCCATGTTTGCCGCTGAGTATTTTTTAACGGCTTATCCAGAGGCCATAGCTGAGCGCTATAAATTAAAAGAACTCCCTAAAGATGATATCGGCCTGCTTGAAGCCATTGGTCGTAAACGCGGTGCACTGAGACCTGGCGGACGTATCGATCTGCACAAAGCATCTGAACTGTTATTACATGAATTCCGCTCAGGAAAAATCGGCCAATTATCACTAGAAACCCCTGCGATGGCTGAAGCAGAAAAGGCCGAAGTCGCGCGCATATTGGCCGAAAAAGAGGCGCTAAAACAGCAAAAGCTCGAAGCTGAACGACTCAAGCGCTCAGGTATTCGCCATAGCTAGCCGCTAATGACTCAATGCGAGCATATACACTCGCATTGAGTCTATCAAAATAGTTTTTATTATAGCTATCTGACATCAATAATATTTATTAGCTTACGACACCTTTTATATAAATAACCATCAAATCAACTTCAATAAGTTCACAGTGTTGGGATGCTGCTAATTAGCAAATGACGATAACGCCTATTTATCACTCAAACAGTACATATCCTTAAATTATTTATGGATTAATATCACAATTTAAACATTACCATCTTTTCAGCTGTCACCACCTATCCAGCCTACCAAATAGTTCAATAACCATACAAATCATTCAAATAAGCCGGTTATGAGCATTTATTCAAACTTAATCACGACTCAACAAGTTAATGACTGTATCCTTTATACAACAAGTACAAATTAAACCAATCAATTGTATCAGTATGCAACGTATTGATACTAAATATAAAATCATTTATAACACGCATCAAAATTATTGATAAGCTGAATAGCTGGATAAGTGATGTTTAAAAATTTACGGTTAGCAGTAAAAATTGGCTCGAGTTTCTTTATCGTACTGACGTTGCTTTCATTAGTGCTGATAGTAGGTATTTTCTCGCTCAATAAAGCCAGCGACGGAATTAATAGCTACCAAGACCTAAACCAAGATACTAACATCGTCAGTGATCTTCAAACTACCATGTTAATGGTGAGAATGAATGTTAAAGACTACTTAATAACCCGTAGTGACAAAGACCTTAATGAATATCGAGATTACTTAGATAAACTCAAGCAGTTATTGGTGAACGCAAAAGGCGAGATCCAAGAACCCCAGCGTGCCAATTACATCGCCACTATTGAGTCCGAGCTTCTCACTTATCAAGACGCCTTTACTAAGGTGGTTAATTTAATTTCAGAGCGAGATAAAGTCTTAGCAAAAGCGATTTTACCTCCAGGCGAAACCATGCGTCAGACAATCGATGCCATCATTCAATCTGCCCATGTTAATGATCAAGCCGACGTGGTTTTTTATGCCGCCGAAGTGCAAAAGTCACTCTTATTCGGGCGTTTATTTGCCTCTAAATTTTTAGACTCAAATAGTGAAGCTGACTATAAAACCGCCCTTGCTGAAATGGGTAACAATTTGAGCCAACACACAGCTGCGCTCAAGCCCTATCTAGAGCAGCCGCAACAGCACGACTCACTGTCGCAATTCACTCAAGCTCAACTCACGTATGTCGATGGCTTAAAGCAGATCCATCAGTTAATTAACACACGTAATGATTTGATTAGCCATACCCTATATCGTATCGGCCCCATAGTTGCTAAAAATGCCGAAAGTACCAAAGAATCTGTCATAACCGATATGCAACGCTTAGGTGCCGAAGTAAAAAATAGCACTAGTAACAGTATTCGCCTCACCTTACTATTGTCTTTGGCAGCCGTAGTCTTAGGCAGTGTGGCAGCGTATGTGCTTACCGTCTCTATAACTCGCCCGATTAGCCAAGCGGTCGCGGCCGCACGCCAATTAGCACAGGGAGATTTAACCATTGAAATCCAGAGTACGAGTAGAGATGAAACAGGGGTATTGATTGACTCAATACAAGAAACAGCAAGTAACTTACGTAATATGGTCACCACAATCACATCAGCCAGTGTTGAATTAGCGACTGCTTCTGAAGAACTTGCTGTCGTCACTGAACAGTCGAGTTTTGGCGTCGTAAAACAGCAAAATGAAACCGATTCTGTGGCGACAGCCATGAATGAGATGTCCACAACGGTTAATGACGTAGCTCAAAATGCAGCACAAGCGGCTGATGCTGCTAAGCAAGCAGATAACCAGGCGAATATCAGTCGTCAAGAGGTAGAGAAAACCATTATGGCTATCAGCAACCTCGCCGATAGGGTTAATGAATCATCAGAAAAACTAACTAGTGTTGAACTGGAAACCGACAATATTGTAAAAATATTAGATGTGATTCGTGGTATCGCAGATCAAACCAATTTGTTAGCCCTTAATGCCGCTATCGAGGCTGCTCGTGCGGGTGAACAAGGCCGAGGATTTGCAGTGGTTGCAGATGAAGTGCGAACGTTGGCACAACGAACTCAAGTTTCGACGCAAGATATTCAAAATATTATTCAACAACTACAAGCAAGTACCCAAAGTACCGTATTAGTTATGCAGCAAGGCAAAGAACAAGCCGCGAGCAGTGTTGATCAAGCCAATAAAACTGGCAAAGCCTTAGCAGTCATCACTCAAGCGATTAGCGTTATCAATGACATGAATATTCAGATTGCCAGCGCATCAGAGCAACAGAGCTCTGTAGCTGAAGAGATCAATCAAAACGTGTTAAATGTTAAACATATCGCAGAAGAAAATGCCGTATCAGCCAATCAGACTAAAGGGTCAACCATCGAAATCGCTCAGCTATCTGAGCAACTAAAGCTGATGGTGAATCAATTTAAGGTGTGAACCTAGCCATGTAAGCGCTAAACGTAACCTATTTGGCACGACTCATTTGGACCATATGTAATAATCTATACCTTATTTTACCGGTCTATATCAAATGCCACATTCCAGCAAAAGTGAGGGGATGTGGCATTGTTAATTAAATAACCTATTGGCTAGGCCTAACACGCATAAAGCTGGCAAATCGAGGCACGCCATTACTGGTTAATCCATAAAATTTATAGGTCACTACGGTCCCTAATGGCGGAGGATTTTGCCGTTCGGCGTCGCTTAAGCCGGAACCCAATTTAAATCGTATGCCGCTGGGTGTTTCGACTTCTAATGCCCCAAGCATCCCGAGATATTTACCTTTGCCTTGATGGTAACCGACCACTTCAGCCTCTGCGTCTTCATAGCGTTTCAGTTTAACCAGATCGTGATTACGACCTTGTTGATATAAAGCTGATTTTCGATGAAGCATCAAGCCTTCACCGCCCTCTTTTATCACCTGACTCAGGTGATCATCTAACGCCAAGGCGTTAGTAAATTGCAGCTGCACTATAACGACTAAATATGGAGAAATATCAGCAAATTGCTCCTGTGCATAACCATAACGCATAGCAAATGGCTGCGCTAACTGCGGCACATCAAAGACCATAAACTTAACTTGACGCCATTGTGTCTCAATGGGCTTGCTTTGACGGATCAGTGCCGAAATCTCATCGAAACGACCGTGTCCAATCCATAACTCTCCATCTAAAGCTTCGGTGGGAAAATCAGCAGTAAACCACTTGGGAATATCGATCTGACGACCACTTCGAGTGTACATAGCACTGCCAGACCAAAAACCTCGAACGCCATCGAACTTTTCGCTGACCAAGTACTCTGATATAACATCTTGCGGGGTATTAGCACCAGCATGTTGTAATTGCAGCTGAACTTCAGTATCCGCATTAAGTGAAATAGGCTCAGCGTAAACAGTTGCACAATACAGGTGTGCTAATAATACACTGCAAACCACCAAACGAAATAAAGTAAATACCATAGACTCCTCCTTGAGTTAGGTTATGGCTCACTACGTAAAACAACATGGATAATAAGTGTAGACTAACAAGGCAAAGTTAAACCTAATGCTAGCAGATAGATAAGCTAACCATTAGTGCTAACAGCTATTGGACCATGATGATTAAAACCGCTCCTGCATATAATCATCATTGGTCACCTTAACTAAAATCACTACTGCGCATCGCTCAGTTTTTACAATGGAATATTATGAAACCAGAAAATAATCATGGCATAAAGCGGGTTTTTAGAGCCACGGGCTTCTCAATCCAAGGGCTCAAACTTGCTTGGCGCTGTGAGGCGGCTTTTAGGCAGGAACTCCTCCTCGCGATGCTGATGTCCCCCATCGCCATTATCCTTGATATATCGACAGTAGAGCGCATCTTACTCATCATGACACTGTTTATTGTGCTCATTGTCGAACTGTTAAATTCTGCCATTGAAGCTGTAGTCGATCGTATCGGCAATGAGATCCATCCCTTAAGCGGACAAGCCAAAGATATAGCCTCAGCAGCGGTATTTATGAGTTTACTATTATGCGGTATCACATGGCTGGTCATCATCCTGCCATTGATTTATTAAGCTTTAATCAACAGTTTCGATTAATAAACCATTGTACTGAGAAATGTCGGATAAAGATCTTATCAATCATCTTTGATAAATTAAGTCATGTAAACCAATTGCTAACCAACTTGTTAAATCTTTAGTTAGCCGAAGAGCCCCACCAGCCCACTGCTATTGCAGAAAAGCCATTGTTGTGAACATTTTTTGATACAAATCATTTAACAAAAACGATAACATGCTAAACTGTTCACAGTAAGATTATAGCTAACACAATACAATCAGAGGCTTATCAATAAGCAATGATTTAACGGAGTATTCTTTGGCTTACAAATATTTACCTTTATTAGCATTAGCACTGGCAATACTCAGTACTCCGTCGTTGGCGAACCAAGAGGCTGACGTGGCCAATGTGTCAGCCGAAATGAAACAGAAGAAAACCGTGATCCGCATTGGTGGGTTTTATTCGAATTCAAATTCGAGTATGGATGTCACCGACCCACTGTTAGGCAATGACTTTAAACTTGATTTTGAAGAAGATCTTAATCTAGCAGAGTCTCAATTCCTGCCATTTTTTGAAATCCAGTATCACTTTAATGCCAAGCATCATATTTATGCCGATTGGAAACAGTTACATCGTAATGCCGAAGTCAAAAAGCTAACAGTTCCGTTTCAAGTCACGTTAGACGATCAAATTTATAATGTGCAGGCAGGTGCCAGATTAGACACCACGCTCAACATTGACATTGCTCGTATCGGTTATGGCTATAATGTTTTCCAAGGTAATAACTACAACCTTGGCTTATCCCTTGGTCTCCATACCATGTTCATCAAAACCGCATTCAGTGGTGATATTGCAGTCTGCCTTGAAGGCAATAACGTGCAACAATGCGGCGATGCCACTCCTAAATTTGTCGATGAAGATGTTACAGCCCCATTACCCGATATTGGTTTATACGCCGACTATGAGTTTATCTCTGGATTTAAGTTCAATGCGCATGCACAATACTTTTATATCGAACTCGATGATATTAAAGGTAGCCTTGTGGATATTCGTGCAGGATTAGAAGCGAAGATCACCGATAATTGGCACATGACCGCTGGATTTAATTACTATAAAGTCGATGTAGATTTCGATAGTACAGTGACACAAGCTGATATTAAGGTCGCTAATTACAACCTTTATTATAGCTTTATCGGCCCCATGCTTTCGGTTAGTTACCACTTTTAACCATACGCATCAACCAATCACTCAACACAGACAAAGCCTGACCCAATATAACAATTATTACGGGCTCTTAATGTTGAGTCATAAAACAAGCAACTTCATCAATGTCGAGCCTTATGCTCAACCATAAAACTGATAACAGACCCAAATCGCCGCACAGATCCCTGCAATATCAGCCGTCAAGCCACACACCAATGCGTGGCGTCCATTGCGAATGCCAACGGCACCAAAATATACCGCTAACACATAAAAAGTTGTCTCTGTACTGCCTTGCAGAATCGCTGCAAGACGTCCGGCAAAGGAGTCGACACCATGATGCTGCATGGTTTCTAACATCATAGCGCGTGCGCCCGAACCGCTAAAAGGCTTCATTATCGCCGTTGGTAAGGCATCAATAAAGCGAGTGTCGCCATTGAATAGATTCACTAAGGCTGTAACCAAATTGAGTAAATAATCCAGCGCACCAGATGCCCTTAACAAAGCAATCGCTAATAGCATTGCCAGCAGGTAAGGAATAAGCTTTATCGATTGTTCAAACCCCTCTTTCGCACCAGTGATAAACTCATCATACACCGCGACCTTACGCAGACCTGCAATGATAATAAAGCTGAAAATCAATGATAATAAGATACCGTTGCCTAGCCCCGTCGAAAGCTCACCAATCGCGGTGACACTTAAGCTACCAAGATAAAATACCAACGCTGAGATCATGGCGAAAAACAATGCACCGTAGCCCAAAATCACACTATTGAGTAACGAAATTCGCTGAAAACAAGCCACCACTAACACCCCAACTAAGGTGGAAGCACAGGTCGCTAATAATATGGGTAAAAAGATATCTGCAGGAGCCGCAGCCCCTTGCTGGGCACGATACAGAAAGACCGTCACTGGCACCAAGGTGACCGAGGAGGTATTAAGCACTAAAAACAGGATCTGAGCATTAGTCGCTACCGCTTTATCAGGATTAAGTGTTTGCAGATCTTGCATCGCTTTGAGACCCAGAGGGGTTGCTGCGTTATCCAGCCCAAGTACATTAGCAGTCAGGTTCATGGTTACGCTACCGAAAGCCGGATGCCCCTTAGGCACCTCAGGCATTAAGCGCCGTAATAATGGCTCGAATAATGAGGAGAGCGCAGCCACAACCCCCGCCTTTTCTCCAACACGCATCAAGCCCATCCAGAGTGATAATACCCCAATTAACCCTAATGCGATTTCCGCCGCCAATTTTGCACTGGCAAACAGTGCATCAACTGCGTTTGATAATAGATGCCAGTCCCCTTGAAATAAGCCGATGACGATCGCCAGTAATGAGGTAGCAAAGAAAACAAACCAGATGCGATTAAGCACAAAAACTCCTTTTTGGCCTAGGTTTAACTAAGGCCTAACTAGCGATGTGATATACTGCCAGACAACAATATCTGCTTTTTCTTTCTTATGGTTCAACTAAATCAAAATTTTATCAATAGCATAGCTAAAGATATGCCCGAACATCTATCGATGGATGATTTTATCGCTTACAGCGATAAGCCATTAAGACCATCGATACGGGTTAATACCTTAAAAATATCCGCGAGTCACTTTGTCGCCTTAATGCAGCCTAAAGGCTGGCAGTTTGAACCTATCCCTTGGTGTGATGCCGGCTTTTGGATCACGGTGAATGATGATGTGCAATTGGGCAATACCATCGAACATATTCAGGGACTATTTTATATTCAAGAAGCTAGTTCGATGTTGCCTCCCCACGCGTTATTTCCAATGCCCATCGATGCGCCTCAAGACTTAACCTTGCTCGATATGGCATCAGCCCCTGGTTCTAAAACCACCCAGCTTGCCACCATGATGCACAATCAAGGCTTACTGGTTGCCAATGAATACTCATCGAGCCGAGTAAAAGTCCTGCACGCCAATGTGCTACGCATGGGCGTAAAAAACACCGCCCTCACCCATTTTGATGCACGGGTATTTGGCGAATACCTCTATGACACATTCGATGCTATTTTACTCGACGCGCCATGCAGCGGTGAAGGTACGGTACGAAAAGATCCAGAGGCTTTAAAACATTGGGATTTTGCCGAGATTGAAGCCATCGCCAACACTCAGATTGATCTAATCGAATCCGCTTTTTTAGCATTAAAAACAGGTGGGTCACTTGTCTACTCAACTTGTACACTCAATCGCACCGAAAATCAGCAGGTGTGTTTACATCTGCAGCAGCGTTATCCTGACTCCGTACAGTTTGAATCACTCGCCAACCTGTTTCCTGATGCGCATAAGGCGTGTACCGAAGAGGGTTTTTTACATGTTTGGCCGCAGATTTATGACAGCGAAGGTTTCTTTATCGCTAAAATTAATAAAATTGCCGATATTGAACGCGCAGTAGAGCAGCCTAAACCACAGAAGAATTTTCCGTTTACGCAGGCTACGAATAAACCGCTTAAGGCCCTTGAAGATTACTTTCAATCGACGTTCGACATTAACCTATCCGAACATGGCGTTGTGATGCAGCGTGACGATGAATATTGGTTATTCCCGCGCAATATCATGCCACTTATTGGCAAGATCCGCTTTCAGCGCATCGGTTTAAAGTTGGCAGATGCACTAAAAAAAGGCTTTAAGGTTCGTCATGAAGCCATAGTGGCATTAGCTGATACCCGTAAGAGTATCCCCTTAGATGAAAGCCAAGCCAGCAGTTATCTTATGGGGCGAGACATTATGTTACCCACCAAAGCCACACCACAAGGTGAGCAACTAGTCAGTTATCATCAGGCCAATTTAGGTCTCGTTAAACACCTGGGCAATAAATTGAAAAACAGCTTACCGCGAGACTTGGTCAAAGATAAGATTTGCCCGTCATTAAGCGCTAAATAGACCACTTAATGCTTAATTAAGCTCACGGCAATTTCGTAACTTAGTCATGAATTTACATTTTGTTACATTTTAATTAACGCTTAATGTAGACAAACCCAGCAACACGCTCAGCCTTGACTACACTAAAAGCCTGAGAGCATTAAGAGGCCATCTCAAACAGTAGCGCACGGCTCTGCAAAGAGCCATTCCCCTAGACCCAGAACAATTGGAATAGTTTTGGGTCTTTTTTTATCTGTAATTTGAAACAGCCTGTGATGATTGTCACCGGCCCGGTGCATTACATTCCTAAAGCTAGAAGTGACGTGCCACAGATGTGCCACAATCACTGTCATACTCATCACAGCCATCACATTGAATCTAAGCATTAAAGGATATTCTGAGTATGATTGACCTTAGGATATTAAGGCCAATCATACTAACGATTGGCTAATTTAGCCGCGTCTCTAAATAAATTGAAGAAGTTGGTCGTTGTATAATCGGCTAACTCCTCAAAAGATTCGCCTCGAAGTTCAGCCACAAATTCGGCCACATCACGAACATAAGCGGGTTGATTTTCTTGCCCACGATGAGGCACCGGCGCCAAATAAGGGGCATCGGTCTCAACCAATAAACGGTCTTTGGGGACTTTGCGGATAACCGTCCGTAAATCGCCAGCATTTTTAAAGGTCACTATGCCAGATACTGAAATATAAAAGCCTAAATCGATCGCCGCTTTAGCCATTTCCCAATTTTCAGTAAAACAATGTAATACCCCACCAACCTTATCGGCTTGGCCCGCTTTAAGTAAGGCAATGGTATCTTCTCTGGCATCACGAGTATGCACAATCAGCGGTTTATCCACTTCAACTGCAAGTGCAATTTGTTGTTCAAAACATGATAACTGCAGCGCTTTCGTGTCATCGGCATAAAAATAATCTAGCCCTGTTTCACCGATCGCCACTACTTTAGGATCGTTAATATATTCATATAACTGTGCAGTATCCAGCCCCTCTTTTACATCTAAGGGATGCACCCCAGCAGACAAGAAGATTTGCTCAAAATCGGCCATTTTGGCTTGCATCTGGGTGAAGCCTTGTTGGCGAACATTGACGCACAAAAAGTAGTCAACACCACGCGCTTTAGCCTGCGCGATAATATGTTGTAAGGAAGCTTGATCGGGAGCAGCCTTGAGACGATCGAGATGACAGTGAGAATCGATGAGCACGCTTATAATCCAAGTAAACAACGAAAAGGACGCAAAGGATACCGAGCTACATGGTGCAGGTCAAATCACTCGAGGAGAGTTCTCGGGCAAGCAAGTTCTCGATATGATGCTTATGAGTGGAAGCATCTGAGATGATTTTTAGCCCAATACCCGCAGGCCTGCCGCCAGAAGCGCCTAGGGGATTGATCCACACAACAATACCTTGAAACTCCATCTTAGTCGTCGACCCAGGAAGTTGGTAGGCCACAGACAACTCTTGGCCTAAATAGTGGCTCTCTGTTGTAGCAACAAACAAACCTGCTGGCTGAATAAACGGCATGTAGGCACGATATAGCTGATGTAAGGTATCAAAATTAACCACGAGGTCGACCATAATTATTACTCTTGTGTTAGTGATTGATACTCTAAAATAAACGATTGAAAAATAGCCATAAAATTCACGTTGGGCATCATATTAAGTTCATGATATGTCGCCATCACCTGAGCCGCTAAACGGCTTACTTTAACATTAACCAGCGCGTCTGCATTTTTCTGTTTAACTAACTTTTGCCTTAAAACTAGATATAAAACCTTAAGCGCATCAGAAACTTGCTTT
This sequence comes from Shewanella sp. 492, assembly GCF_059338445.1. Taxonomy (NCBI): domain Bacteria; kingdom Pseudomonadati; phylum Pseudomonadota; class Gammaproteobacteria; order Alteromonadales; family Shewanellaceae; genus Shewanella; species Shewanella sp. 492. Next base: position 1,541,920 of record NZ_CM181702.1, on the reverse strand, counting down.
TGTTCTATATGAGTGAAACTAGCACACAGATGACCGGACGACAAACTTTGTATCCAGTCTTTGCGCAGTTGCAGTAACTCGGTAAACCGTTGTGATTGCAACGCCGCTAACAACTCAATTGGTCCGCCCATGACAGGCAAACACCAGATGACATCACCGCTCAGTTCATATTGCTGAGACAACCATGCTTGAACCTCTTGCGCTGTAGGCAACTTAAAATGCAAGCGTTGACAACGACTACTTATGGTCGCCATCAAGCGACTCGGCGTATCGCTTTGTAATAACAGCAAAGTTTGCTGACCAGGTTCTTCGAGGGTCTTTAGTAGTGCGTTGGCAGCGGCAACATTGAGGCGCTCGCAATGTTTAATCACGGCTACACGTTTACCGCCTTGCTGCGCAGTTGATGTCAGGCGATGACATAAGTCTCTTATCTGATCCACCTTAATCTGGTTGCCATCCGCTTCTATTTGGTAAAGGTCTGGATGATTTCCGGCGAGTGTCAGTTGGCAGGGCTTGCAATGACCGCAGGGTCCCTGTGAACTCGGTTGCTGACAAAGCGCGGTGTGCGCTAACGCTAGGGCTAACTCGACGCCCCCGTATCCTTGATGCATCCCCACTAAATACGCGTGACCTTGCAACCCCGTCGTTAATTGCTGACTAAACTGGGCTATCACAGGCATGAGCCAAGGAATGTTCACCATCATTACCAACCTTGCTGCTGCAGTACAGCCACAATATCGCTATGGACCTTTGCCATGGGTTGACTGGCATCGACAATCACAATGGCATCATCTTGCTCTGCGAGCGATAAATAGGTATATCTGGCGCGCTCAAAAAAGCTCACCGCTTGTTGTTCTATCCTATCCAACGCGCCACGGTCTGCGGCTCGTTGTAACCCCTGCACAGGATCGATATCCAGATAAATAGTCAAATCGGGTTTAAAGCCCTTTAAAGTGGCTTCACTTACCGAAGATACTAACGGCATTAATCCTCGCCCTCCTCCTTGGTATGCTAAAGAGGACAGATTATGCCTATCGCCTAATACCCACTGCCCATTAGCTAAAGCCGGCTTGATGACATTGGCAATCAGCTGAGCCCTCGCGGCGTAAATCAATAAACACTCAGCCTCATCGCATAAAGGATCACTAGGGTCCGCCACTTTAACGAGGTCGCGAATACGCTCAGCCAGCGGCGTACCGCCGGGCTCACGAGTACAGACTGGAATGGCTCCGGTATGCTGCGCAATAAAGTCTCTGACTAAAGCGATAGCACTCGACTTACCGGCTCCCTCTAATCCTTCAATAACAATAAATTTTGCATGGGTATTGTTCATCGATTTCTCTGGTATTTATCTACAGCCCGATTATGTTCGGCTAATGTTTTAGAAAAGATATGGCTGCCATCGTTTTTCGACACAAAGTAGAGGTAATCTACATCGGCTGGATGAGCTGCGGCGTAAAGCGATGCGCCACTTGGCGCCGCGATAGGCGTTGGTGTTAAGCCATTAATTCGGTATGTGTTATACGGCGTTCGTTCACGTAAGTCTTTGCGAGTAATATTGCCATTAAACCTGTCACCCATGCCGTAAATAACGGTAGGGTCGGTTTGCAAGCGCATATTTTTACGCAGTCGATTAGTAAAGACGGCCGATATTAAAGTGCGCTCACTGGCTTTACCAGTCTCTTTTTCAATAATCGACGCTAAGATCAATAACTCATAAGGCGACGTTAACGGGATCCGAGTGTCTCTTCCTTGCCATGCCTGTTGCAGCTCTTGCTGCATTTTAAGGTAGCTTTGTTCGATAATCTCCTTTATGTCATCGCCAGCGACATAGTGGTAGGTATCGGGATAAAATTTCCCCTCGGGTTGGCCCGACATATCGCCATGCTCAATCAACACCCGATTAAATATTCCGTCTTGCCATTGCACTTTGGGTAATTGCATCAAAATTGCGCGCCACTCTTTTATGGTGAGCCCTTCAACTAGAGTGACACTAAAGACCTTTTCGCGCCCTTGGGTTAATTTTTCCAGCAGGCTAATGACGTTATCCTGCGGCGTTAGCTCATATAACCCTGCGCGGATCTGGGTTAAATCAGGGCGAACCTTGGCCAATACTCTCAGCTTCCAACTGTCTTGTATGACGCCGCGCTGCTCCAAGACTTGTGCCATTTGAATAAAAGACGTGCCTCGCTTGAGCTCAAATTCTTGAGCGGATGTCAGCGTCAGCGGCGTTTGACTGTAACTCATCAACGACTGGTAACCCCAATAGAGGCCAACCGATGCTAAGGTGAGTAACGCAAAGAGTGCAATCATCACTCTACTAATGATTTTTTTCATAATGATAATGTGAGGGCTTGGTTTATTTGAAGGGGCAAGGCACTGGGGGCAAAGCGGCACTGTTCGATACGATTGACCCCAACCACACCAAACAGGCTATTGGACAGTAACACATGATCAAACTGACTTAATTCACTCGGGATAACAGGTCTAATCGCAACATTAAACCCCGCCTCAATAAACCAGTAAATCAGCTGTTCTCGCATCACACCGGCAACGCCCGCTAGGTGCATACTTGGCGTCACTACCTGTTTATCTTTGATTAGAAACAGATTCGCCATCGAAGACTCAATCACTTGCTCTTGAGTGTCGAGCACCAACCAATCATCAAAGCCCTTGTCTAACACTTGGGCTTTAATCAAGACTTGCTCTAAACGATTAAGGTGCTTCATTCCCGCTAAACGAGTTTGCCCGCCTAGGCGCATAGGGCTGAGCTGTAAGGCTATGCCATTCGTCTGCCAGTGACGATAGTGACCTGGCATCGGGTGCACCGACACCACCTCTGTGACCGACACATGTTCAGGTAGCTGATAACCTCGTCCGCCCACGCCGCGGCTGAGCAAAAGTTTAATGCAAAAATCGGTACCTAACTCTTGCTGTTGCTCTATCGCAATTGAACTTAATAAACCAATAAGTTGCGCAGACGCTTGCCAAGGCATACCAAGGCGTTGACTGGTTTGTACTGCGCGGCCTAGGTGCGCATCTAAAAACAGCACGCGTCCTTTTGAACAGCGCATCGTAGCAAAAAGGCCATCACCATAGGCGAGGCCTCTATCAACAGCAGATACGGTATCTTGGCGAACGCCATTGACCCATAATAATGCAGACATTATTGGTCCTGACTGATCCGGCTAGCGACAGTGTCTTGCTGATCTCGGTATTTAGCACTGGCCCGCTTATTATAAGGACGCGCCACTGGTGAGCTAAGCCGCTCAAAGTTTAGCGCGCCAATAGTCATCATTGGACGCAATGCCAAAGGTAGTTTTCCACTGTTGTAAAATTCAAGCACTATCTTACCTTGCCAACCAGGATCGATACGATGCGCTGTCACGTGCACCATTAACCCCAATCGCGCTAACGAAGAGCGTCCATCCAACCAACCAACAATATCAGACGGCAAGGTGACGATTTCATGAGTGATAGCTAATGCCAGTTCTCCCGGGTGAAGGAAAAATGCGCCTCCTTCTGGGATCACAATTTTATCACTCATCACACTATCGAGCGCCGCCTGCATTTCGGCACTTGGGCCACTAAGGTCAATAAAAGGAGCGGTATGATCTTGAAATACGCGAAACTGATCACCAAGCTTAACATCGACGCTCACACCACTAATGGCATCAGCATCGGGACGCGGTTCAATCACAATCGAGCCATCATCTAAGCAAGCTTCAATCTCTAAATCCGTTAAACGCATCTCAACGTCACTCCTACATTAATCTTATTATTTTACTAACAGGTGTTGGATTCTGGTTTTCAATATATCGGTGGCGATACGATTTTTACCGCCTCGAGGCACAATAATATCAGCGTATTGCTTCGACGGATCAATAAATTGCAAAAACATCGGCCTTACCGTTTGAGTGTATTGTTGCATCACAGATTCCATCGTACGCCCGCGCTCTGCAACATCACGGCTTAAACGGCGCATGAAGCAGATATCGAGCGGGGTGTCCATAAACACACTGGCATCCATTTTTTCACGCAATGTGGGATCGGTTAACAGTAATATGCCTTCAAGAATGATCACCTTTTTGGGCGTCATAGTGATGGTCTCAGCCATACGCGTGTGTTCGGTATAACTGTATTTAGGAATATCAACCGCTTGGCCATTTTTAAGCGCTTCAAGGTGTTCACACAATAAAGGGTGATCGAGCGCCTTGGGGTGATCATAATTAGTTAATACCCGCTGCTCCATCGACAGATGGCTCTGGTCTTTGTAATAAGCATCTTCGGCTATCACACCTATTTGATCTGTGCCTAAATCACGGCATAGCTCTTCATAAATGGTCTTAGCGATTAGGCTTTTACCCGACGCTGACGCACCAGCGATACCAATAATGACACATTGCGAATTCATGCTTTTAAACCTTACTCATCATCTGAAATTGAAATTGAAACAACACTCTGCGTTTGGGTTAACGCAAGTTGTGCCCCGACTTTACGGGCAATCGCTAGGTACAGCTGCGCCACTTGTCCTTCACTATCGGCCACTACGGTCGGCACACCATTATCAACATCTTCACGAATATTGAGTTTTAGCGGTAACTGGCCCAGTAATGGCACATTGTAACGCTGCGCCATTTTAGCGCCGCCATCTTGCCCAAAAGGATGCTCTTTATGGCCACATTCGCTGCACATATGGAAGCTCATGTTTTCCACAATACCCAATACTGGAATATTGACTTTTTGGAACATGCTGACGCCTTTCTTCGCATCGGCAAGCGCAATATCTTGTGGCGTTGTCACGATAACCGCACCGCTTACCGGTACTTTTTGCGACAAGGTCAATTGAATATCACCGGTGCCTGGTGGCATATCAATCACCAGATAATCAAGCTCAGGCCATAAGGTTTCATTGAGCAGCTGGGCTAATGCGCCAGCAGCCATAGGGCCACGCCACACTGCGGCTTCATCGCCGCCTAACATAAACCCTATTGATTGAGCTGCGATGCCATGGGCACTCGCCGCCGTCATCATCTTGCCATCGGGTGACACCGGATTAAAATCGGGCACACCGAGCATAATGGGGATGGATGGGCCGTAAATATCGGCATCGAGAATGCCGACTTTGGCGCCTTCGGCAGCAAGTGCCAATGCGAGGTTAACGGCCGTAGTTGATTTACCCACGCCGCCCTTACCTGAGGCAACGGCAATGACTTGCTTAACGTTTGGCAATGGCGCTACAGCACCAGATGCAATCGTTGCAGGTTGGAAATCGATTTCACATTCTACTTCATCGATGGCATCGAGTACCGCTAACTTATTGGTAATGGCCATGACCGTATCGCGATACTGACTCTGACACGGATAGGGGTAACACAAGCCCAACAATAGGCGTTTACCTTCGATGTCAAGTTTAGTCACACACCCTGCGGTCACTAAACCTTGCTGTAAATTGGGATCTTGATATGCATCTAAAATGGCCAATACTGGCGCGAGAAGATCATCGCTAAGATGATAATGATGAGAAGCTGAAGACAAAACGACTACCCCCTAAAATTAATTTGGCTAAGTGTATCAGAAAATCTGACAATATTCGGATAGATTTAGCTCAGTTAAAGCAGCTTTTGGTGAAACTTAGGTGATGATCGGTTAGTATCTATGCCATTCTTTTGGGCACTTACTGATTTTGAGACAAGATGGCAACTTCACAACGTAAAATTCTCGTGACCAGCGCACTTCCGTACGCTAACGGACCTATCCATTTAGGCCACATGCTGGAATATATTCAAACCGATATTTGGGCACGCTTCCAAAAGCTGCGTGGTCACGAATGTCACTATATTTGTGCCGATGATGCCCACGGCACTCCGATTATGTTGAAGGCGCAGCAATTAGGGTTAGCTCCTGAAGAGATGATTGCTCAGGTGCAAAAAGAGCATGAGCAAGATTTTGCCGACTTTAATATCGCATTTGATAATTTTCACAGCACACATAGCGATGAAAACCGCGCATTAGCCAGCGATATTTACCTTAAACTGCGCGATGGGGGTTACATCAAGTCGCGCACTATTTCGCAGCTTTTCGATCCTGAAAAATCGATGTTCCTACCCGACCGTTTTGTGAAAGGCACTTGCCCTAAATGTAAATCTGTCGATCAATACGGTGATAACTGCGACAGCTGTGGTGCTACTTATAGCCCGACCGATTTAATCGACCCTAAATCGGCGGTATCGGGTGCGACCCCAGTAATGAAAGACAGTGAGCACTTCTTTTTTGACCTGCCAGCATTTGAAGAGATGTTAAAAGAGTGGACTCGATCCGGTTCTCTACAACAAGAGATGGCCAACAAGCTTGGTGAATGGTTCGACCAAGGTCTGCAACAGTGGGATATCAGCCGTGATGCCCCCTACTTTGGTTTCGAGATCCCCGATGCGCCAGGTAAGTTTTTCTACGTGTGGCTAGATGCGCCTATCGGCTATATGGGTTCATTTAAAAACCTGTGTGACAAACGTGACGACCTTAACTTTGATGATTTCTGGGCTAAAGACTCTACCGCAGAGGTGTATCACTTTATCGGTAAAGATATTGTCTACTTCCACAGCCTATTTTGGCCAGCGATGTTAGAAGGTGCGGGTTACCGTAAACCTAACAGCGTCTATGCTCATGGTTATGTCACAGTCAATGGCGCCAAAATGTCTAAATCAAAGGGCACCTTTATTAAGGCGCGCACCTATTTAGACAACTTGAACCCTGAATACCTACGTTATTACTATGCCGCGAAGCTCAGCAGCCGGATTGATGATTTAGACCTTAACCTAGAAGATTTCGCCCAGCGGGTGAACTCTGATCTTGTGGGTAAATTAGTCAACTTAGCATCACGCACCGCAGGCTTCATTAGCAAACGTTTTGACGGCAAATTAGCCCAAGTGGAAGATCAATCACTCACTGAGCTCTTCTTGGCTAAGCAAGAAACCATTGCCCAGTTCTACGAAACCCGTGAATTTGGCAAAGCGATGCGCGAAATCATGGCGCTGGCAGACATCGCCAATGGCTATGTCGCCGATGCAGCCCCTTGGCAATTGATCAAGCAAGACGATAAACAGCAAGAAGCGCATCAGGTTTGTAGCAATGCATTGAACCTGTTCCGCATCCTAGTGACTTATCTAAAACCCGTGTTACCGCAACTGGCAAAGGATGTTGAAGGCTTCTTGCAGCTCACGCTGACATGGGATGACCTAGGCCGTGACCTCTCTGGGCATGAAATTGCTCCGTTTAAGGCGCTAATGCAACGTGTTGAGATGAAAGATATCGAAGCGATCATCGAAGCATCGACCGAAAATTTGCAGGTGACTGAAGCGCCTAAGAGTCAGCTAGAGCTTGACCCGATTAGCGAAGAGATAAGCTTCGACGATTTTGCTAAGCTTGATTTGCGTATTGCCCGTATCGCAAAAGCGGAACATGTTCCTGAAGCCAACAAATTACTCAAACTGCAACTTGATCTGGGCGGCGAAACCAAGCAAGTGTTCGCTGGCATTAAATCAGCTTATGCCCCCGAAGATCTTGAAGGTAAACTGACCGTAATGGTGGCTAACTTAGCACCGCGTAAGATGCGCTTTGGCATGTCTGAAGGCATGGTGCTAGCGGCAGGTCCAGGTAAAAAAGATTTATGGATCTTAGAGCCTCACGAAGGCGCACAACCTGGCATGCGAGTGAAGTAAATCCACTGTGCTAACCTAGCTACACTCATAAACACATAATAAAAAGGCCGCTTAGCGGCCTTTTTTGTGACTCAAACTCTTGCAACAAGGCTAACTTGCAACCGCGATAATTTGCAGCACGAGTAAAACTACACTGGATTGGTGATATCCACAAAATGATGAGTTAGCTCAAACTCACTGGCCAAATGCTCGCCCAAGGCTTTAATACCAAAACGTTCAGTGGCATGATGGCCCGCGGCAAAATAGTGGATCCCAAGTTCTTGCGCGCTATGATACGTACGCTCAGACACTTCGCCGCTAATAAAGGCATCCATTCCCTGCTCTGCAGCAATATCGATATAATCCTGAGCACCACCACTGCACCACGCTACATGATGAATGGGTTTATCCTTATCCCCCAGATGTAATGGCTGACGCTGTAATACACCGCCAAGCAAGGTAGAAAAGTCATTAACCGACATCGGATTATCCAAACGCCCCTGCCAGACTAAACCTTGGGCAACGCCCTCAATCGACTCTGCATCGACAATGCCCAATGCCCTGCCCAACTCGGCGTTATTCCCCAGCATCGGATGGCCATCAAGTGGTAAGTGATATCCGTATAAATTGATGTCATTTTTTATCAATGCCTTAATGCGTCGATATTTCATGCCCGTTATCACCTCGCTCTCGCCTTTCCAGAAAAAGCCGTGGTGAACCAATATGGCATCCGCATTAAGTTCTATGGCGCGATCGATCAAGGCTTGGCACGCCGTCACGCCAGTCACTATGGTATTGATCTGCGCCTTACCTTCTACCTGTAAGCCATTTGGCGCATAATCTTTATAATTGGATACCTGCAAAAACTCATTAAGGTATCGCGTCAGTTCTAAGCGCGTCATTAAAACTCCTTATCAATTGAATATATGGATAGCCAAAGTCTGGTGAACCCACTATTTGGACATTCTACTTAACAGATTTCGCCTGCCATTATTGCGCTTAGTTTAGCCATATCTGCGCCGCAGTTCATAGAAATCGGTCGAATCTTGGTGAAAATTGGACTTTTTAACCGTTTAAACGATAAAATTACCGCAAACCTTCAATTACACATTAAAAAATAGGTTAAGACTATGTCAAAGTTGACTAAAGAAGAGGTGATTAGCGCGCTGGAATCTGCGCTAAGCAAAACGCAAGGTCATGCGGTTTCTATTGAGCAAAAAGGAAGCTGGTATAAGATCGATGGCGGAAAATCTCTTCGTTTTAGCGAGCTTGAAGCAATGCTAGCAGAGCAAGGCGACAACACTCCGGTGCAAGCTGCTGTAAAAAAAGAAAAAACCAAAACCGTTGCCAAAAAGACAGCGCCAGCTAAAACAGCAAACGCAGCGTCAGACAGTTCAGCCAATGGTATGACCCCTAAAGCGTTATGGCGTGCTAAGTTAGCCGGTAAAGGCCAATTACCACGCGGGTTTTAGTTTTTCTCGCGACCACCAACTCGCGACCATAAACACAAAAAAGGAGCCTTGAGCTCCTTTTTTGTTACCAAGCTTTAACCACCCTACTGGGCAATATCGACTCTCACGCCGCCCTGTAAATAGACAACGCGCACTTCATCATCGACGTTAAACACCATACCGGGATCAAAATCTTGCAACACCATCACCTGCTCGCCATCTTCGAAGGTGATCATCAGCTCAACCAATTTGAGCTGTTGGTAATCATCGCGCTGATAACGATTACCGGCTCTGGCACCAATTAACGCTCCAAGCACAGTGGCAACATCTTGCCCCGAGCCACCACCAAACTGATGCCCAATCACCCCGCCTAATAAGGCTCCGCCAAAGGTCTTCCATCCTTGATTACGATCGCTGATTAACTGGGTTTGGGTAATGTTACGTACCGAATAGACATGGCCATAAACCACTTTCTCTACTGGCACCGCTTTATTGCGCTCATAGCCCGCATTAGCGCAAGGCGATAGCACAACAGGAGACAAGCTGAACAATGCTAAACAAACTATACGAAAGAAGCTCAACTGAGGTTTCAACATAACTGTTTTTCCGCTAACTTATAGAGAGACGCTTACTTAATTTTACTCAATTGTGAACTCACTGTCCTATTTAAATCATGAACTCGTCAAGTTCCCCTCGCCAGAGCACGCATTGACTGACCCCAATGGACTATTGGCCATTGGGGGCGACCTGCAGCCGCAGCGATTACTCAATGCCTATTATGAGGGGATTTTTCCTTGGTTTAACGAAAATGATCCTATTTTATGGTGGTCACCCGATCCTCGCGCAGTATTTGTCCCCGGCAGCATGAAAGTCAGCCGACGCTTAATTCGTGATATCAAAAAGCGTGACTGGCAGTTCAGCGTCAACCTCGCGTTTAAGCAAGTGATCCATTATTGCGCTCAAACCCGAATGGAAAACGAAGGCACCTGGATCACTGCAGACATAGAGCAGGCCTATACTCGCTTACATACTCAAGGTAAAGCTCATTCAATTGAGGTCTGGGATCAGGGCAGCTTGATCGGCGGCTTGTATGGCTTGGCTATCGGCCAAGTCTTTTGTGGCGAGTCGATGTTTCATCTGCAAAGCAATGCTTCCAAGGCGGGTATGATGATGTTACATCAACACCTTTTAGCCCACCAGTTTAAGCTCATCGACGCCCAAGTTGTCAACCCTCACTTGATGTCACTTGGTGCTAAAGCTCTCAAACGCAGTGATTTTATCAACTTATTAACACGCTTTCGGGATGCCGAAGTCGACCCACTTACTTGGCAACCGAGACAGGTGCACCTTGACCTCTAAATCCGATACGATTCAAGTGGGGCTGACCAATACATTTGCCTGCAGTTATTTACCTGAGCGGCAAGAGCAATTAATGGTGCTGCAAGAAGATCGCTTTAATATCGACCTATTTGAGCAACTGCTTGGACTGGGATTTCGCCGCAGTGGCGATACTTTGTATAAACCCCACTGCCCACATTGCTCAGCCTGCATGCCAATTCGCGTTCCAGTTAAATTGTTTTCCCTATCGAGACGGCAAAAACGCACCCTTAAAAATAACCGCGATCTCAGTTGGTCAATCGTCACCACTACCACTGACGAACACTACCAGCTATATCACGATTACATAGCGCAGCGCCACAGCGACGGCCCCATGTACCCGCCTTCGAGGGAGCAATATCATCACTTTATTCATTGCGCTTGGCATCAGCCATTATTGATTGAGCTGCGCCATGAACGCAAGCTGATCGGCGTTGCGGTCACCGATGCCCTGCCCAACAGCCTATCGGCAATTTACAGTTTTTTCTCCCCCGATGAAGATAAACGTTCAATGGGGGCCCTAATGATCTTAATTCAATGCCGCCTGGCGAAGTTAATGAATAAAGAGTTTGTCTATTTAGGTTATCAAATAGATGAATCACGTAAGATGAATTATAAAAAAGCTTACCGACCCTACGAAATATTGACCCCAAGCGGTTGGCAACAAAGTGAGACTTGCCATAAGGAACCATAAAATAGTGGCCCTTTGTTATTTACTAGGATAACGAAGCACCTCTTTACAGCAGAGCGATTTTGCGGCATGATACGCCCGTTTTTAATATTTGAAGGCTAACAGGATAACTGATTAATGGCGAAAGAAGACAACATTGAAATGCAGGGCACTATTCTTGAAACCTTGCCAAATACAATGTTTCGAGTAGAGCTAGAGAATGGTCACGTAGTAACGGCCCATATCTCAGGCAAAATGCGTAAAAACTACATTCGTATTCTTACGGGTGACAAGGTCACAGTTCAGCTGACCCCTTATGATTTGAGCAAAGGGCGCATCGTCTTCCGTTCACGCTAAAGTTAGCTAACGAGTTATTAAAAGCCGGCAAAGCCGGTTTTTTGGTTTACTAGATTTAGTTTCATATTGTAGTTTTTACACAACTAAAGTCAGTGGACTCTGCATTATCTATGCATATTTTACCGAACGATAGATAGCAAAAAGGCTGCAATTGCAGCCTTTTTTAATGGGTGATAAATCCATTTTAGTGGGTCACTTTTTCCAGTCGTTCCACCTCAATAGTCAACTTATCACCATCGACATCTACCCGAGCAGTACCGCCCTTCTCTAGCTGGCCGAATAATATTTCATCGGCAAGTGGTCGCTTGATAAGTTCTGTAACGACACGTGCCATTGGGCGTGCCCCCATCGATTTATCATAACCTTTTTCGGCGAGTAAGGTCCTGGCTTCATCGCTTACTTCCAGTGTGACGGCTTTATCATCTAACTGAGCTTGCAGTTCAACCAAGAACTTATCGACCACTTTGGCGATAACTGTCATATCTAAGTGATTAAACCAGATGATCTCATCTAAGCGGTTTCTAAACTCAGGCGAGAACACACGGTTGATTTCTGACAGTGCATCTTGGCTATGATCTTGCTGTTTAAAGCCGATGGACTTACGCACCGTCTCCTGCACACCGGCGTTGGTGGTCATCACCAAGGTCACATGCCTAAAATCGGCTTTGCGGCCATTGTTATCGGTTAGGGTGCCGTGATCCATCACCTGTAACAGCAAGTTATAGACATCGGGATGCGCTTTTTCTATCTCATCAAGCAAAACTACGCAGTGAGGGTTTTTAATCACAGCATCAGTTAACAAGCCGCCTTGATCATAGCCCACGTATCCTGGAGGCGCACCGATGAGGCGCGATACAGTATGGCTTTCCATATATTCCGACATATCAAAGCGCACTAGGTTAAGCCCTAAACATGCCGCAAGTTGACTGGTCACCTCGGTTTTACCCACCCCGGTCGGGCCAGCAAACAAGAAGCTACCAACAGGTTTACCTTCGCCACTAAGACCACTTCGAGACAGGCGGATAGCAGCACTCAGGGCTTCAATGGCCTTGTCTTGACCAAACACCACCATCTTCAGGTTGCGTTCAAGGTTCTTGAGCATATCCTTGTCTGTGGCCGATACGGACTTCTCAGGGATACGTGCAATTTTAGCGATGATCGCCTCAATCTCACTTTGACCTATGGTTTTTTTACGTTTGCTGGCAGGCAACATCGCCATTCTGGCGCCCGCTTCATCGATCACATCAATGGCTTTATCGGGTAGGTGTCTGTCGTTAATGTGCTTATCAGACAAACGCGCCGCCACACTCAGCGCCGCTAAAGTATAGCGCACCCCATGATGCTCTTCATATTTAGACTTAAGCCCTTGCAAAATCTTAGTGGTTTCTGCCACTGAAGGCTCATTAATATCCACTTTTTGGAAACGTCTAGCCAGCGCGCGATCTTTCTCAAAAATACTCTGATATTCTTGAAACGTGGTTGATCCCATACAACGTAAGTTACCGCTCGAGAGCAGAGGTTTAAGTAAGTTAGAGGCATCCATCACGCCGCCTGACGCGGCGCCGGCACCTATGATGGTATGAATTTCATCGATAAACAAAATCGCATGTTCATCTTGCGTCAGCTCTTTTAGCAATCCTTTGAATCGCTTTTCGAAATCACCACGATATTTTGTGCCCGCCAGCAGCGCGCCTAAATCGAGCGAGTACACCGTCGCATTCGCCATCACCTCTGGCACCTGCTCATTGACGATACGGTAAGCTAACCCTTCAGCAATCGCCGTTTTACCAACGCCCGCCTCGCCAACCAATAACGGGTTATTTTTACGGCGACGACATAGAATCTGAATCGAGCGCTCTATCTCTTCGGTACGCCCAATCAGGGGATCGATATTACCTTTGCGAGCTTCTTCGTTAAGATTGGTGGTAAATTGCGCTAACTTACTGCGCTCTTCTGCTTCTGCATGTTCTGCTGCCTGCTCAGGCTCTTGTGCGCTGTCCATATCATCTCTACCGACCCCATGAGAGATGTAATTAACCACATCTAAGCGGGTAACTTCGCTGTTGCGCAGCAGATAAACGGCTTGTGACTCTTGCTCACTAAAGATGGCCACCAGCACATTGGCACCAGTAACTTCATTGCGACCAGATGATTGCACATGAAACACCGCACGCTGCAGTACGCGCTGAAAACCAAGCGTAGGTTGAGTTTCTCGCTCATCAGCAGGATCGGAGATGACCGGCGTGGTTTGTTCGATGAAGCTAGACACTTCTTCTCTGAGTTTATCGAGGTTGGCGCCACAGGCCAGTAAAGCCTCTTGTGCAGCCGGATTATCGATTAAAGCCAGTAGCAGATGCTCTACGGTCATATATTCGTGACGTGCGTCTCTGGCTTGTTGAAAAGCCAGGTTCAGTGTCACCTCAAGATCTTTATTTAGCATAAGCACCCCCTAAATTAATCACACACTTCGAGATTCAGGCTTTCTCTAATGAACACAGTAACGGATGTTGGTTTTGTCTTGCAAACTGATTTACTTGTGCAACCTTAGTTTCTGCAATACCAAACGGAAAAATGCCACATATTCCCTTACCTTGGTGATGTATCGCTAACATGATATCTGTGGCTTCTTGTTCGTTCTTTTTAAAAAAGAGCTGTAATACCTCAATCACAAAATCCATTGGGGTGTAATCATCATTATTTAAAATCACTTTATACATTGAAGGCGGTGCAATCTCTGCTTCGACACGCTCTTCAATGTGTTCGATATTTCCTGCTTTACCCATCTTTAAATATTAGCCTCTAGTTTTGGCTTCTACCAAATGTTGATATTTTACTTTCAATCACCATAACAGTCATCCGACCAATAACCCAGTCGTTCGCAGTTTTTGCCAAATTGTTACTTTATTGTTAATTTAACCTTGACATCCGCTTTTACTGGTTACATTCTGTTCATTGAGCGGTGAATTCTCCCCGCATCATTAGTTTTACTATCTAACTGGTCAGTAAACAACAGAAGGAAGTGGAAGTATGGCAAACGGAACTGTTAAATGGTTCAACAACGCCAAAGGATTCGGGTTTATCTGCCCTGAAGCTGGTGGTGAAGACGTTTTCGCACACTATTCTACCATCGAAATGGAAGGCTATCGAACTCTAAAAGCAGGCCAACCAGTCCAATTCGAGGTAGAACAAGGGCCAAAAGGGATGCACGCATCGGCGATATCACCGACTAAATAAGCGGTTGATAAAAACAAAAAAGGCAGGAATATCCTGCCTTTTTTATTGGCCAATTTGGGCGACAAAAAGGGAAGCCTACAGGCTTCCCTTCGATCACCACTGTGACCGTCTTAGCTTAATAAACTATTTAAAGTCGCACTTGGCCGCATGGCGGCTTCAGCCTTGGCAGCATCTAAGCGGTAATAGCCGCCTAAATCCACTGGCGCGCCTTGAGCCGCATTTAACTCGGCAACAATTTTAGCTTCGTTGTCGCTTAATGCTTGAGCCAATGGAGTAAAGTAAGCCTTAATTTCAGCATCGTTATCTTGAGTTGCTAACGCCTTAGCCCAATACAGCGCAAGATAGAAATGGCTGCCACGGTTATCTAACTCACCAACACGGCGTGAAGGCGAGCGATTTTCATCTAAGAATTGACCGATAGCAATATCGAGTGCATCGGCTAACACTTGCGCCTTAGGGTTATTGTAGTTCTGGCTTAGGTGCTCTAATGATGCTGCTAATGCCAAAAACTCGCCTAATGAGTCCCAGCGCAGATGACCCTCTTTTTCGACCTGTTGCACATGCTTAGGCGCACTACCGCCCGCGCCCGTCTCAAACAGTCCACCGCCGCTCATAAGCGGTACGATAGATAACATCTTAGCGCTGGTGCCAAGTTCTAAAATGGGGAACAGATCGGTGAGGTAATCACGCAGTACGTTACCCGTCACCGAGATGGTATCTAGGCCAGCTTTAATACGTTTGAGTGAAAAACGGGTCGCTTCAATAGGCGACATAATGTGGATATCAAGCCCATCGGTATCATGTTCAGCAAGATATTTGTTCACCTTAGCAATAAGCTGCGCATCATGGGCACGCTCAGCGTCCAACCAAAATACCGCAGGAGTCGCTGATAAACGGGCACGGTTAACAGCCAGTTTCACCCAATCGCGAATAGGCGCATCTTTAACCTGACACATTCTCCACACATCACCGGCTTCAACTGTATGCGCCAGTAATACATGACCGTCGGTATCAATCACCTTAACC
The DNA here is from genome assembly GCF_059338445.1 of Shewanella sp. 492. NCBI lineage: Bacteria > Pseudomonadati > Pseudomonadota > Gammaproteobacteria > Alteromonadales > Shewanellaceae > Shewanella > Shewanella sp. 492. The sequence goes on along the minus strand of NZ_CM181702.1, from coordinate 1,526,108 downwards.
ACACCATCGGCTTGGATTTCGAAAGTTTTATCGTGGCTACCATACTCTTCAGCTTTTTGAGCCATCAAGCCAACATTCGGGACACTGCCCATAGTGGTAGGATCGAATGCGCCATGTTCTTTACAAAATTGAATGGTCTCTTGATACACGCCAGCGTAACAACGATCTGGGATCAGCGCCTTGGTATCTTTAAGCTTGCCATCGGGGCCCCACATTTGACCAGATGAACGAATAGCAGCAGGCATAGATGCATCGATAATCACATCACTTGGCACATGTAAGTTAGTAATACCACGATCAGAATCAACCATAGCCAATGCTGGACGCTGGGCATAAATTGCGGCGATATCTGCCTCTATTTCAGCTTGTTTTTCAGCTGGGAGTGTCGCGATTTTGGCATACACATCACCAAAACCGTTATTCACATCAACCCCAATCTCTTCAAACAGCTCACCGTATTTAGCAAACAGCTCTTTGTAGTAAACCTTGACTGCATGACCGAATAAAATTGGATCAGACACTTTCATCATGGTGGCTTTGAGGTGCAATGATAGAAGTACGTCTTCTTCTTTTGCCGCCTCAATTTCACGTTCAAGATAAGTGACCAATGCTTTCTTGTTCATGGTTGACGCATCAACCACTTCACCAGCCTGCAAGGCTAAACCTGACTTAAGAACCTTGTGCGAGCCATCGGCACCTTCAAACACGATATCCACAGAAGTAGCAGCTTCAAGGGTCACCGACTGCTCTGTACCATAAAAATCGCCCCCCTCCATATGGGCAACGTGTGACTTAGAGTCACGGCTCCATGCGCCCATTGAATGAGGATTTTTCTTGGCATAATTTTTGACCGATGTGGGTGCGCGGCGATCTGAGTTGCCTTCACGTAGCACAGGGTTTACGGCACTGCCCTTAATTTTGTCGTAGCGGGTTTTGATGTCGACTTCGGTGTCGTTTTTAGGTTCATCAGGGTAATTAGGTAAAGCGTAGCCTTTATCTTGTAGCTCTTTGATACAGGCTTTTAACTGCGGGATCGAGGCACTGATGTTAGGCAATTTAATGATATTGGCTTCAGGCTTAGTGGCTAATTCACCCAGCTCGGCTAACGCATCGGCTATCTGTTGCTCAGGCGTCAAATAATCAGAGAAGTTAGCAATGATACGGCCAGATAATGAAATATCACGGGTTTCAACACCGACACCCGCCGCAGCGGTAAAGTTTTTAATAATAGGTAGTAGAGATAAGGTGGCTAACGCCGGGGCTTCATCGGTCTCGGTATAGATAATCGTTGGATTGTCGTTCATGTTATGTCCTACGTTTGGGTAAAATAAAGCATTAATGAATCAAGTAACTGTTCTATTACTATTTTCTATCTTTTTATCATATGACGAGCATCAAACTCATCAAGAATGCGCAGATAATCTAGGTGGAGGAGTCAATCTACTTAACCACTTAAACCCCTATGGAGCATGGGCTTTCAAGGCAAGCCAAATCAATGCAACATCACTAGAGCCTATCTCTCAAAAACCACCTACGTTTTGCTATCGATCACATTTTAATGGCCGACATCATAAATCATTCACCGCAATATTCAAATTCCACTAATGGCGAATGCACAGTACAATGTCACGAATCGAATACACTACGCCAGAAGTTTTCCTTGTGAGTTCATCAAAGCCAGTAAAAGCCAAACCTTATTCACGTCGCGGCCAATCAGCGCCATCAAAAACCAAGATGGCAGCGGATAAATCAGCGGCTATCTCTCAATTTAAAAGAGCCAAAAAGCCCAGTAAGCCGCGGGCAGAAAACCCAGTTATCGTGCTGTTTAATAAGCCTTTCGACGTATTGTGCCAGTTTACAGATGAGCAAGGCCGCCAAACCCTCAAAGATTTTATTCCCATAAAAGAGGTCTACGCCGCAGGTCGATTAGATAGAGACAGTGAAGGGCTATTGTTACTGACTAATGACGGCAAACTGCAGGCGAGCATCACCGAGCCTAAAAAGCAAACTTACAAAACCTATTGGGTGCAAGTAGAAGGTGCCCCTACCGCTGAGGCATTACAAGCACTGCGTCAAGGGGTGGAATTAAAAGATGGCTTTACCCTACCCGCTAAGGTTGAAGTTATGACTGCGCCAGATGTCTGGCCTCGGCATCCCCCCATTAGAGAGCGGCAAAACATCCCGACGACTTGGCTCAGTATTGAGATCTGCGAGGGGCGTAATCGGCAAGTCAGGCGCATGACTGCCCATGTAGGCTTCCCGACACTCAGATTAATTCGTTATAAAATAGGCCAATGGAGCCTAGATGGGATTGCTAACGGTGAATATAAAATACTGCCACAAACCTAAACCTAAGTCTGTTGATAGCCACTAAAGGACTGCAATGCATCGCTATAAACCTAATGTCACCGTTGCCTGCATCATAAAGTGCAAGGATAAGTATTTGATGGTCGAAGAGTCTATCGATGGCCAGCTGCGATACAACCAACCGGCTGGCCACCTTGAAGCTCATGAAAGCCTGCTCGAAGCTTGCCAACGAGAGGTACAAGAGGAAACCGGGCTCAATATTACCCCGCAATCTTTAATTGGGGTTTATCAATTGCAGGCAAATCCTGAACTCGCCTTCCTGCGTTTTACCTATTTCTGCCAACTCGATAGCCAACGTACGCCGCATCCACAAGATAGCGCCATCAACCGCGCCTTATGGCTGAGCCTCGCAGAGATCCAAGCCCTTAATCACCAGCTGCGCAGCCCATTAGTGCTCCAATGTATTGAAGATCAGCTACAGGGAAAACAATTTTCGACTGACGTGGTTAATTGTCAGTTTCTCTAGTTAGCTACCACGCATAATGCGTGATAGAATATGCCCCCGCATATACGGCGTTAAGCGTGCGTTGGTGGCTCCTGATCTGTTATTTATCAAGATGCAGTTGAGCGCAACGACACTCGGCAGCAGAGCTGCATTAACTGTGGCGCCGTAGCAACACAATTTTTAAACGGTTTTTAGGATCTATGGCACTAATCGAACCCAATCCAAACGCAAAAAAAGTCATCGTCGGCATGTCTGGTGGTGTTGATTCATCTGTTTCAGCTTATTTGCTGCTTAAACAGGGCTATCAAGTTGAAGGCCTGTTTATGAAAAACTGGGAAGAGGACGATACCGACGAGTATTGCGCCGCCGCCGATGACCTAAAAGATGCACAAGCTGTATGCGATAAGCTGGGTATCACCCTGCATACCGTTAACTTTGCAGCCGAATATTGGGACAATGTTTTTGAGTATTTTTTAGCCGAATATAAAGCTGGCCGTACTCCAAACCCAGATATCATGTGCAATAAAGAGATTAAATTCAAAGCGTTTTTAGAATTCGCCGATGAAATTTTAGACGCCGACTATATCGCCATGGGGCACTATGTGCGCCGCAGCGATGCCTCTGGCCAAAGCCAAATGCTACGTGGTGTCGACAGCAATAAAGATCAAAGCTACTTCCTCTACACCTTAAGCCATGAGCAAATTGCTCGCTCGCTGTTCCCAGTCGGTGAGCTGCAAAAAAGTGAAGTACGCGACATCGCTAAAGAGATGGGGCTTATCACCCATGATAAAAAAGACAGCACTGGCATCTGCTTTATTGGCGAGCGCAAATTTACCGACTTCTTGCAAACCTTCCTACCGGCACAGCCCGGTAAAATCGAGACCGCTGAAGGTGAAGTGATTGGCGAGCACCAAGGCTTGATGTACCACACCTTAGGCCAGCGTAAAGGCTTGGGCATTGGCGGCATGAAAAACAGTGGCGACGACCCTTGGTATGTGGTTGATAAAGATCTCGAGCGTAATGTGTTAATTGTCGGTCAAGGCGGTCAACACCCAAGATTGATGTCGGTTGGCTTCTATGCCGATCAGCTGCATTGGGTTGATAGAAAAGGCCCACAAGATGGTGCCAAGATCACCGTCAAAACCCGCTATCGTCAGCACGACGTCGCTTGCACCCTCACCTATGAAGGTGAAGATCGCATTAAAGTGATTTTTGATGAACCCGTTGCTGCAGTTACCCCAGGTCAGTCGGCCGTATTTTATGACGGTGAAGTCTGCCTCGGCGGCGGTATCATAGATTCGTTAATAAGAGAGTAAAACGTGAGTGAGCCTATTTTCGATCGGACCATGGCTTTTGCCGGCATTTTGCAAGCCATTTCGCTAGTTCAGCGAGTGGCTCGCCATGGTCAAGCAGACAATGACGCCATCGCGGCCAGCCTTAATAGTATTTTGGTCACCAATCCTGACAGTACTAGTGAGGTCTATGCCGATAAAGTGGCTCTCAACCAAGGCTATCAGTTGATCCTCAATCAACTGGGTGATGACAAGCAAAAAGATGTCGAGATCACCCGTTATTTAATCGGCATTTTGGCCCTTGAGCGCAAACTGGCACGCTCATCGAATGCCATGGGCATGCTGGCTGAGCGCATCAATCAGGTGCACCGCCAGCTACACCACTTTTCGATAACAGACGATCAAGTGATTGGTAACTTTGCCGGTATTTATAGCGATATTATCAGTGATTTGGGGCCAAAAATTCAGATCTCCGGCAATCCCGAGTTTCTGAAACAGCCACTGGTTCAGCAAAAAATTCGCGCCCTACTGCTCGCCGCCATTCGCAGCGCAGTATTATGGCGCCAACTGGGAGGCAAGCGCAGACACCTTGTCTTCTCACGTAAAGCAATAGTTGATACAGCAAAGAAAAGCCTCACCCTATAAATAATAAGCTAAGTTCATTAAAGGAGCTTCTAATGGAACTTTCCGCACTAACTGCTATCTCTCCGGTAGACGGTCGTTATGGTAGTAAAACCGCCTCATTACGAGGGATTTTCAGCGAGTATGGCCTGACCAAATACCGTGTTCAAGTCGAAATAAACTGGCTAAAGCTGCTTTCTAGCTGTCCAGAAATTGAAGAAGTTCCACCTTTTAGCGAAGCGGCATTAGCACTGCTCGATCAAATCAAAGATAACTTCAGTGAAGAGGACGCCCTGCGTGTCAAGGCCATTGAAGCCACCACCAACCATGACGTCAAAGCGGTTGAGTACTTTATCAAAGAGAAAATCGCCGATAACGCCGAATTAGTCGCTATCGATGAGTTTGTACACTTTGCCTGTACCTCTGAAGATATTAACAATCTGTCTCATGGTTTAATGTTAACCGATGCTCGCGAGCAGGTGCTTGTACCTTACTGTCAGCAAATCGTTGATAGCATCAAAAAGCTAGCAGCTGAATATCGCTCAGTCCCATTGATGTCACGTACCCACGGTCAACCTGCGTCACCTTCGACTCTGGGGAAAGAGATGGCTAACGTTGCCGTACGTCTTGAACGCCAACTTAAACAAATTCAAGCCGTTGAGATCATGGGTAAAATCAATGGCGCTGTGGGTAACTATAACGCCCACCTATCGGCTTACCCCGAAGTGGATTGGCACACACTGTCACAGCGCTTTGTGACCAGCCTTGGTCTTAACTGGAACCCATACACCACCCAGATTGAGCCACACGATTATATCGCTGAACTGTTCGATGCTGTTGCGCGTTTCAACACGGTACTGATTGACTTTGACCGCGACATTTGGGGTTATATTGCCTTAGGTCACTTTAAGCAAAAAACTATTGCTGGCGAAATTGGTTCATCAACCATGCCGCATAAAGTTAACCCTATCGACTTTGAAAACTCAGAGGGTAACTTAGGTATTGCTAATGCAATTATGCAGCACTTAGCAGCAAAGCTACCGGTATCAAGATGGCAACGTGATCTGACGGACTCTACGGTTCTACGTAACCTAGGTGTCGGCATGGCGCATGCGCTGATTGCTTACCAAGCAACCTTAAAAGGGATCAGCAAGCTTGAAGTTAACGAAACGCACCTGCGTGACGAGCTTAATCAAAACTGGGAAGTACTAGCAGAGCCGGTACAAACCGTGATGCGTCGCTACGGTATCGAAAAGCCATACGAAAAGCTCAAAGAGCTAACCCGTGGTAAACGTATCGATGGCGAGCAACTTGCACAATTTATCGATAATCTCGAGCTACCAGCAGACGTTAAAGTTGAGCTGAAAAAAATGACGCCAGCTAACTACATTGGCCGCGCCGAAGCCTTTGTCGACGAACTAAAGTAAGCGACTAACATTAGCGTTTATAAAGGCGGTAGGCTAATGCTTACCGCCTTTATTGTTTTAAGCCCTTTCGATGCCAAATAGTCGCTATACTGCACTGTTATTGAATAGGCTTTTTTGACTGACTCCCCCTTCTAACTAAGGTTATCACGCCATGTATACTCTCAATTTTAACCTGCAAGATTTTCTCAACCACTACTGGCAGAAACAACCATTAGTGATTAAAGCTGCCTTTAAAGATTTTAACGATCCTATTTCGGCTGATGAGCTGGCTGGACTGGCCTGTGAAGAGGAGATTGCCTCTCGCATTATTTTAACTAAACCCGATAATTGGGAAATCATCCAAGGCCCTATCGAAGATTACGCCCCCTTTGGCGAAGATAACTGGCAGTTGTTGGTACAGGCAGTTAACCACTGGTATCCAGACGCTCAGCCGTTAGTTGAGGCATTTCGATTCATTCCAGACTGGCGCTTTGATGACTTAATGGTGTCATTTGCTACCCCAGGTGGTGGCGTTGGTCCACATATTGATAATTATGATGTGTTCTTATTGCAGGGTGAAGGCAAGCGCCGCTGGAAAGTGGGCCCGCAAGGCACTTATTCCCCTAGAGGTGGCGATACTCATACGGCACTTATCGATGATTTTGAGCCCATGATTGATGTGGTTCTTGAAGCGGGAGATATGCTCTATATTCCACCTGGTTTTCCGCATCGGGGAGAAACGCTTGAAACCGCACTGAGTTACTCTATCGGTTTTCGTGCCCCGAGCCAGCAAGAGTTAATCAGTGGTATTGCCGATCACCTTATCGACACCAATAGTGGTAATAAACGCTTTACCTCGAACCAAGAGCCTAACAGCCCAGGATTATTGCCCGCAGCACAACAAACTCAAATGCTGGCACTGTTAACCGAACTCTTAACCCAGCCAGAACATTATCAGCAAGTGTTAGGACAACTGCTGAGCCAAAATCGCTTTGAGCTGGATATATGTGATCCCGATGGCCAGCATACTAATGATGAGCTGATCGAAGCCTTACAAGATGGCGCTGAGATCCAGCGCATCGGTGGGCTAAAAGTGATCCGTGTAGAAGATGATAGCCAGGCAAGGTTATTCATTAATGGTGAGATCTATCGATTCGATAACATCGAACTTAGCACCCTTGATGCCCTAGCCAACCAGTTTAGCTTTGATAGTGACACCGCATTAGCCTTATGTAAGCAAACTGCTGTAGCCGATTATTTTATCTGGTTACTGGATCAGGGTTACGCTTATCTCGCCTAGTCGGCACAAATAAGGCCCGATATGCTCGGTACAAAAAAGCCGTTTCCCTTTATTAAGGTAAACGGCTTTTTATCGCTTGGCGTTTAAAACGCTACGCACCTTGCCATAACTTTTCATCATTATGGATCTGATACAGACTCTCAGCACGGGAGATCAATAGCTGAGCAAACTTAGCTTGAGTTGGATCGTTTGTCGCACCGGAATTTTTCAAGTTTTCCGCTTTTAACTGCCATATCATTGAAAAATGCCGAATCGCATCACGCGCAGATGCCGCCACTTTCACATCCACATAATCTGACGGTAAATCGCCTGACATCACCCAAAAAGTTTGTGGCTTAGGTTGCTTAGATTCCATCTTCCACACCGCTAAATAAGGCGCTAAATAGCGACTTTCTGCGGCAATCACTTTACTGGGTATCACCCCTTTTTCGGCTAAAAAACGGTTGGCTTTTTGAAAGTGTTCCCTGATCCATTGCTGGGTAAGCGCTTCTCGCTCTTGGTCACTCAAAGGTTGAGTTTGATCGACTGCTTGTTCCGTCATACTGCTTCCTATTGTTGTTATAATTATGGCGTCATTATCCGCGCATCGACTATCTACACCTACGGGCTAAAACCTATAGCCATAAGCGATAACCAAAAATGTTGTCAGTCATTATCGTCATTTTGATGCAAAAAATAACCACCAAGCTTACGTTAACGTAAAGTGGAAAGCTAAATTGCCACCTATATCACGATAATTACACATCTTTGCTTTGTTGAGAGTATCGCTAAATGTTATCGTTCTGCAATAAATATAACAAGCCGTCGAAGTCGCCTATTTTTGCAGCTCGGCGTTTTAATTCCCAAGTGGAGAACACCTAAAGTGGCAGTATTCAATCATATCTCATTTGACGATCATGAACAGGTCGTATTTTGTCATGACAAAGAAAGTGGCTTACGCGCCATTATTGCAATTCATAACACTAATCTAGGCCCTGCTGTCGGTGGCTGTAGAATGTGGAATTATGAGTCAGACGATGAAGCCCTAACTGACGTTTTGCGTCTATCACGCGGTATGACTTATAAAAATGCATTGGCAGGATTAGCCATGGGTGGCGGTAAAGCGGTTATCATCGCCGATCCAAAAATGGAAAATCGTGAAGCCCTTTTCAGAGCCTTTGGTCGTTGTGTTCACAGCTTAGGCGGCAAATACTACTCGGCTGAAGATGTCGGTGTATCGACAGCCGATATTATGATTGCCCATCAAGAAACGCCTTTTGTGGCTGGTTTAGAAGGCCAAAGTGGCGATCCATCGCCCCACACGGCGTTAGGCACCTATTTAGGCATTAAAGCTGCGGTTAAGCATCAGCGTGGTATCGACAGTCTTAAAGGGCTTAAAATTGCGGTACAAGGCGTTGGACACGTTGGCTATTACCTATGTCGTCATCTGCATCAAGAAGGCGCTGAACTTATCGTTACCGACATTCATCAGTCATCATTGGATAAAGTGGCCACTGAGTTTGGTGCAACGGTTGTGGCTCCACAAGATATCTATCACCAAGATGTTGATGTTTATGCCCCATGCGCCCTTGGCGCAACCATTAACGACACTACTATCCCGTTGTTAAAAGCCAGCATCGTTGCCGGTTGTGCCAATAATCAACTTGCAGAAACTCGTCATGGTGAGAAGTTGAAAGAGTTAGGCATTCTCTATGCACCTGATTATGTCATTAATGCCGGTGGCATCATCAACGTATCGTTTGAGAAAAATTACGATCAGGTACAATCGACCGCTAAAGTAGAAGAGATTTACAACACCCTACTTAAGGTCTTTGAGTTATCTGATGCGCAAAATCGCACCACCGCAGACGTGGCTGACGAACTAGCACGCGCGATTATCAATGGTAATAACATTAGCTAATATATTGTTAATATTAGCAATAGCATAATAAGCATTATCATTAAGCCACCGGCGATATCGGTGGCTTTTTATCGTTTATGTCATCCCACCTTAATAACTGTAATTGAGCTTCGATAGATTTTGACATTGAGAGCCCTTTACGATCATGATCCGCTTATCCCAAATACCTTGCACAAGATTTATCTTTACCAGCAACGAGATAAGCTTTATCCACCGAATATTCACATAAGCGTACTGGAAAATGTCATAGTCCTCTGCTTGAATTAATAGCTCATTATTAGTGTCGGGAGAGCACTATGATCAGTTTCAAATACGACTTTACTCAAGATGTTGTGGAGTTACAGGCCAGCGATTGGTGTGGCCTAGAGCAGGTATTTGTGAACGGTAAGCGTGTGTCTCGCAAGCTTAATTTTGGCCCAAAAAGCGAACACCAAATAAAACTACACGATGGCAACCCCTGTAAATTTCAACTTTTTATTGACCCAAATAGCGAACAGATGATCTGCCGTATCTACAAAAAAAACCGACTCATCACCAGTATCAAGCAAGGAAAGCAGAACTTGTTGCAAAGTCGGCAACTGCTTCACAGCGTAGTCTTTTTAACTGCTCTTTGTTGTGTAGGAGGGTTACTACTTGTATGAAACACACTATTTCGATTTAATATTGATTCGGGGGTGTTGAATCATTTAGCACAATGATAATTGCTCACCATTGACGCACACATATTGACGAGTTTGGTAATCACCACTGCCAACAGTGACCATGGTCACCGACAGTTTTTGCTTCTGAATCCCATTTTCAATCAAGAGTGAATTAAGCACAATACCATCTCGAGTAAATGAAACCGAAGTAACGAAATCTCCTACTTCAAGATTGCGATACAAGGCGACATTTACGCTGCCGATAGAGCGAGGCTCTAACGCACCTTCGGCGACCACCAAGCTATAGCCATTAGCCAAAGAGAATAACTCTGCGTAGGCTGTGGGCATAGAGGTATCTGATGCCTGCGGTTGTGCATCTTGCATTGGCTGAAGTACTGACGTATTACTGTTGGTGCTAACAGAGCATCCAGACATAACAACAACCAACAGGACAATAAGCGGGAATTTGGTACGCATAACCATTATCCTCGATCACTTGATGGGTAAATAGACGTAAAAAAGAGGTGTTCGATTTTAAGTGCACTCTTATGGCAGATGGTTAATTTTATTCAATAAATAAATAAATTGCGTTGACTCTGCCTCGCTTAGACAAGCTAAAAAACGCTCATTTATCCATTCAGCTTCACGGGTCAAATCTTGCTCTAATGCTTTAGCACTGTCGGTAAGAAATATTTGGAATGCACGTCGATTGTCGGCTTCTTGATGACGGGTGATTAAACCTTGTACCTGCAGTTGATCGAGCAGTCGAGTCATAGTGTAATTAGCCACATCGCAACGTTTTGACAATTCAGTCTGAGTAATCCCCTCTTCTTGCCATAAGGCAAACAGCACTGGCCAGAGTTTAATCTCTAGATCATAGCGCTTGAGACGCTCATCAAACGCCTTTTGCAGACTGATATTAAGGTGAGATATCAAGTATCCCAAACTCTCATAATGTTTCAATCAGCACCTCCTGCCTCAATAGCCTTATATTAATATTACCATCTGGCTTTAAAGAAACTAGCTTTAGGTACAACTAAATAAGTAAGTAAAACCATTCACGTTATCAAATAACCACTTAGCTAACTTAATAATGCCGTTCCATTAGTCTAGTTCGGTATCATCAAGTAAATACTGTTCAACAAAGCGGTAATAGCAAGCCCGTCCCAGTTTTGCCGATAGTCCTTTAGGGAGTAATACGAAGATATCTTGCTCTTGGATCTCAAAACAATGGCAACTGTCGAGCATAAACTGAGTATCTATAGAGGTGGTGATCTGCAGTTGACCCGCTTCAACCTCTTGATAATCAACAATCAGTAGTGGATAAGCCTCAACCTCGACACGCACTTTTTCCACTGGCGTTATTAAAAAGTAATCACCATCAAGCCGCTGCAAGATGCTGCTAAATAAACGGCTAAATAAACGGCTAAACTTATCTGGTAATAAGCCTTGTTGATAAAACCATTTACCTTGGGCATTGATAAAAAACAGCGGTTTGTCATCGCACAAGCTCACCCCCTGAGTCAGCTGGTGTAATTGGCTATCCGCTGCATTAATATCACTCATGACTAAGCAAGGTTAATAAAGCCTGCAGCGGATGTTTAGGTTTAAAGCCGCCAAATCGCTTCACTTGGCTGCGACACGAATAACCAGAGACCAGCACCTGCTCTGGCAGTAACTGTTTAATGGCGCCGTCCCAAGACATATCAAATAAGGCTTTAGAGCGTGAGTAATTCTCGCTTTCATGGCCATAAGTCCCTGCCATGCCACAACAGCCTAAATTAACGGTATTGAGTGTGGCGCCAAAGTGTTTAAAAATCGCCAGCCATTCATTGGCGGTATTGGGTTTAGCTGTCGATTCGGTGCAGTGACTAAACCAGATGAACACCTTGTCGGTGGGCTCCAACTGAGGAAGCGTCTGGACAATATCCAGTAACCACTCATTGACCAGTTGCACATTGAAATCGCCGCGATTATCACCGAGTACCTCTTTATATTCATCCCGATAACAGAGCACCATCGCCGGATCGACACCAATCATCGGCATCCCCAGTGCAAAAATGTCATTTAAGAAATCTGCACTCGATTGCGCCGTTTTAGCAAACTTATCCAAAAAGCCCTTAATATGGATTGGCTTACCATTAGGTTTAAAGGGTAATAATATCGGCTTAAATCCAAGCTTTTCGATAAGTTTCACTAAGTGATAAACGGTATCGGCTTCGTAAAAGCTGTTAAAAGGGTCTTGTACCACCAGCACATAGCGGTTGCGCTCATCTTGAGGGATCTGCTGTAGCGCCTCAAGATCGTAACCTCGGCAGCTGTGATTCTCTAATTTTTGCTTCAGAGTGGGGACCGATAACGCCGGCGCATCGACATAGCCAAGGGACTTTTTAATCACCCATTGGCTAACCGGGTTTTGTGATACGGCGTTGGTGACTCTTGGCATCATGGCCATTAGCGGCAGTGAGTCTTCTATCCCAGCGACTAAATAATCCTTAGCAGGGCGCAGGTAACGCTGATAATAGATATTGAAAAATTGTGCTCGAAACTTGGGCACATCGACTTTAACCGGGCACTGCGAGGAGCAGGCTTTACAGGCTAAACAGCCTTTTAATGACTCCATCACCTCATGAGAATAATCATATTCTCTATCTATCTTTATGGTGTTTTGGGTGCGCTGCAGCCACCCTAACGGCTTGGCCTTTGCTAAGGCTTCGACATCGACGCCCTCAACTTCTAACAAACGTAGCCACTCACGCATCAGCCCTGCGCGACCTTTAGGCGATTGTACGCGATCGCCAGTCACTTTAAACGAGGGGCACATAGGTGAATAGACACTGTAATTAAAGCACAAGCCATTACCGTTACAGTTCATTACATCGGGAAAAGCTTCCCGGGTAGTCACCGGAATTTGCCTGTCGAACGTGCCACGTTTGGTACTGTCGACATTGTATCGCAGCGGCCCACTGTTTTTAGGCGCCACCAGCTTACCGGGATTGAGCTTATTAAGTGGATCGAATAAGCCCTTCACCTCCTCTAACAGATCAAACAAGGTCTCGCCAAATACCGCTGGGCCATATTCACCGCGCACCCCTTTACCATGTTCGCCCCACATCAAGCCGCCATACTTAAGGGTAAGCGCGGCAACGTCATCAGACACGGTTTTCAGTAAACGCTCGTCATTGGGATCGCACATATCGAGCGCTGGACGCACATGCAGCACTCCAGCATCTACATGACCAAACATACCATATTGTAGTTGGTGGCTATCAAGTAGCGCCCTAAACTCCATAATGTAATCGGCGAGTTTTTCTGGTGGCACCGCAGTATCTTCGGCAAAGGCAATAGGCTTGCGACTGCCTTTGGTGGCCCCAAGCAAACCCACCGCTTTCTTGCGCATGGCATAAATGGTGTTGATGGACCCTTTGTCTGCCGTCACTTGATAACCTAGCAAGCCATCTTTTTGCTGAGCTATCTGAGTGTCAAGCATCTCACATAGCAAGTTCACTTTATGCTCGACCTCATCGGTTTCGCCAGCAAATTCCACCATATTTAAACCGTCGATAATCTTACCTGGAATATCGTCAATTAATGATGAGACCGAATGCCAGATAATGTCTTGCTTAGCTAAATTAAGTACTTTTGAGTCGACCGTTTCAACCACAGTGGCATTGGCTTTGACTAAGTCGGGAGCATGACGCAACGCCGATTGAAACGAATCATATTTAATATTGACCATCATGCGGGTAGTCGGTAGCGGCGTGATATCCAATTTAGCTTCGGTTACCACAGCCAGCGTCCCTTCTGAGCCGGTCAAGATGCGCGATAAGTTGAACTCATCTAGGGCGTCATTCCAGACATTTTTTAAATCATAACCGGTTAAAAAACGATTAAGCTTGGGAAAACGCGCCTCCACTTCAGCACGATGATCGCGGGTCATCTTAGCAATATCACGTTGCAGCACTTGGCCTAAATCAGGGGATCCCTCTTGCTCAAGTGCCTGCAGTTGAGCGTAAGTCAATGGGCCCGTGTCCAACACGCTACCATCATATAGCACGCTTGAAAGCGCCAATACATGATCAGAGGTTTTACCATAAACCAGCGAGCCAGCACCTGATGCATCGGTATTGATCATACCGCCCAAAGTAGCGCGATTTGAGGTTGAAAGATCGGGGCTGAAAAAATAACCATGGGGACGCAGCGCATCATTTAGCGCATCTTTTACCACACCCGCCTCAACTCTCACCCAGCCTTGCTCGGCATTCACTTCGAGCACTCGGTTCATATATCGCGATAAGTCTAGAATTAAACCATGGGTTAATGACTGTCCATTGGTACCTGTTCCGCCGCCACGGGCACTGAACACCACCTTGGTAAAAGTAGGCTTAGTGGCCAACTTTAATGCGATACGCACGTCGGTTTGATTGCGTGGATAGAGCACCGCTTGGGGCAAAAATTGGTAGACAGAGTTATCTGTAGCCTGAGCGAGTCGCGCGCTGTAACGCTTATCAATATCGCCAGTAAAACCGCTTTCGGCTAACGCATCGAGAAAATCGCAATATACGGGCTCTAGCGTTTGTTGATGAGATAACTTAGGTAGCATGCTGGTTTCTGCTTTGTCGTTATTAAAATAGTGCTGCCATTATAAACAAAAAAAAGCCGCTAAAAAGCGGCTTTTATCGAATTAGCTTATTCTATTTTAAGAATAATTAAGCGTGAGCTTCAGCTAGGTATAACCAAGTGTCTATAACGGTATCTGGGTTGAGTGATACGGTATCGATGCCCTGCTCAACTAACCATGCAGCAAAATCTGCGTGATCTGATGGTCCTTGACCACAAATCCCCACATAAGCGCCTTTGGCTTTAGCCGACTTAATTGCCATCGCCAGTAAGGCTTTCACCGCTGGATTACGCTCATCAAACAGATGGCTGATGATGCCTGAATCTCGGTCAAGACCTAGTGTTAGCTGAGTCAAATCGTTAGAGCCAATTGAGAAGCCATCGAAGTACTCAAGGAACTGATCGGCCAACAAGGCATTAGAAGGTAGTTCACACATCATAATGACACGTAGACCATCTTTACCGCGCTCAAGGCCCTGCTCTTTAAGTAGCTCAATCACTTGCGCCGCTTCTTCAAGGGTACGTACGAATGGGATCATGATCTCAACGTTAGTCAGACCCATCTCACCCCGCACACGCTTAATGGCTTCACACTCAAGGGCGAAACAATCACGGAACGACTCAGAGATATAACGGCTTGCACCGCGGAAGCCCAGCATTGGGTTCTCTTCTTCTGGCTCGTAACGTTCACCACCGACCAAGTTTGCGTACTCGTTAGACTTAAAGTCTGACATACGTACAATCACTTTCTTCGGATGGAAAGCCGATGCGATAGTCGCAATACCTTCAACCAGACGTGCCACATAATATTCAACAGGTGATTCATAACCTGCGATCATCTCGTGGATCTCTTGTTGCAGCTCAGCAGTTTGGTCATTGAACTCAAGCAAGGCTTTCGGGTGAATGCCGATCATACGGTTAATGATGAACTCTAGACGCGCAAGACCCACACCTTCGTTAGGCAGACGAGCAAAGTCGAACGCTCTATCAGGGTTACCCACGTTCATCGTGATCTTCATTGGCAGTTCAGGCATTGAATCGACGCGTGATGACATCACTTCGAAATCTTGAATACCTTGATAAATAAAGCCGGTATCGCCTTCGGCGCAAGATACAGTGACTTCTTGACCATGCTTAATCTTGTCAGTGATGTCGCCACAGCCCACTACCGCAGGAACACCAAGTTCACGTGCGATAATCGCCGCATGACACGTACGGCCGCCGCGGTTAGTCACGATAGCACTTGCGCGCTTCATGATAGGTTCCCAATCTGGGTCTGTCATGTCGGTAACCAGTACATCACCTTCTTGGATTTGGTCCATATCTTCGATAGAAGACAGTACCTTAGCAATACCATTACCAATCTTATGGCCAATGGCACGACCTTCACCAATCACATCACCATGGGTTTTAAGGTGGTAGCGCTCGATAAGCTGCACATCTTCACGTGAGCGTACAGTTTCAGGACGCGCCTGAACGATATAAAGCTTGCCATCATTGCCATCTTTTGCCCACTCAATGTCCATTGGACGACCGTAGTGCTGCTCGATAACCATGGCTTGTTTAGCCAGTTCCATCACTTCTTCGTCATTGATAGAGAATTGACGACGCTTGTCAGCGGCCACATCTTCAATCTTAACTTGCTTACCGTGATTTAAATCATCTGAGTAAACCATCTGGATAAGCTTGCTACCAATATTACGACGAACAACCGCTTTGTGACCGGCGGTTAAACTTGGCTTGTGTACATAAAACTCATCAGGGTTCACCGCACCTTGTACGACCATTTCACCAAGGCCAAATGATGAAGTGATAAATACCACGTCGTTGTTACCTGACTCAGTATCCATGGTGAACATCACACCTGATGCTGCAGTATCAGAGCGAACCATACGCTGTACACCGGCAGAAAGTGCTACGCCTTTATGATCGTAACCTTGGTGCACACGGTATGAGATAGCTCGGTCGTTAAACAGTGAAGCAAAAACGTGCTTAATCGCTACCAATACTGATTCATATCCCTTAACGTTAAGGAACGTTTCTTGTTGGCCGGCAAATGAAGCATCTGGCATATCTTCGGCTGTCGCAGAAGAGCGAACGGCAAAAGATGCATCTTGGGTTTCTGAGGAAAGCTTGTCGTACGATTCACGTACAACCTGCTCAAATTCGCTATGGAATGGGGTGTCGATAACCCACTGTCTGATCTGTGCACCGGCTGTAGCGAGTGCATTCACGTCATCTACATCTAGAGAATCTAGAGTGTCGTATATCTTCTGGTTAAGTCCGCTTTGTTCAAGAAATTCATTGAACGCAAAAGAGGTGGTCGCAAAGCCACCAGGCACTTGAACACCTGCATTTGCTAGATTGCTGATCATCTCTCCAAGTGAGGCGTTTTTACCGCCAACCTTGTTGACATCACCCATGCCTAATTCTTGATACCAGAGTACATATTGCTGCACAGTTCTATCTCCGCAAGTTTATTTCAGTGTGGCCCTTTCACACGAGGGCAGCGGCAGTTTACACTCCACAGCAAGCATCGTAAATCTATAATTTTATTTGTAATTTTATTACTACAAGAGGTCGAAATGTCACGTAAAGTCTTTTATATCTCAGATGGGACGGCGATCACAGCCGAAGTGTTTGGCCATGCGGTCCTCTCGCAATTTCCAGTGTCTTTTGAAGCGCTTACCATTCCATTTGTGGAGACAACCAAAAAAGCTCAGGCGGTTAAGAAGCAAATAAATGATTGTTTTATTACAACAGGTGAACGACCATTAGTTTTCCATTCTATCGTCAAGCCAGAAATTCGTGACATCATCTACAGCAGTGAATGCATCGATTATGACTTTTTGAATACCTTCGTCGCCCCGTTAGAAGAACAGCTAGGCATCAAGGCAAGCCCTGTGCTGCATCGCACTCACGGTAAAGCCAACCACAGTTATGAAGCGCGCATCGACGCCATTAATTTCGCTATGGAGAACGATGACGGTCAAACCCTGAAACATATCGACAAAGCCGACATTGTCTTGCTGGGCGTATCACGCTGCGGCAAGACACCCAGTAGCCTCTATTTATCGATGCAGTTTGGTATTAAAGCCGCTAACTATCCTTTTATCGAAGATGATATGGATAACCTCAAGCTGCCAGAGACCCTCAAAAAGAATAAGCACAAACTATTTGGTCTAACCATAGATCCTGTGCGTTTACATGAGATCCGCCAAAGCCGTATGGAAAATAGTCGTTACTCCTCGTTAAGGCAGTGCCGTATCGAAGTTAAAGAGGTAGAGATGATGTACAAACGCGAGCGCATCCCCTTTGTTAACACCACAAATCATTCGGTCGAAGAGATCGCCACCAAGATTTTAGAACTCACCGGACTGGAGCGTCATATGTTTTAAATAAGGGCTATCAGGCAAGATATGACCCAGTAAAAAGGGCAAATTTTGTCAATTGCACTGCACACTTGCCGACAATTAGCGAATATTTTCATGATTTAGGCACTGTGCAGCCTGCAACTATTAGTTATAATCCGAGACAATACGGCGAAATGCCAAGACAAACGCTCGGTATATTGAATGACCACTAAAACAGACGAACTACGCACCACATTATTATGTAAAGCCATTTCACCTGCTAAACTCGCATCTGAATATCCGCTGACTCAAGACGCTGCCGACTACCTTGTACAACAACGACGTGAAGTCGAAGCGATCCTCACCGGTGAAGATCAACGACTGCTGGTGATCATCGGTCCTTGCTCTATTCACGATACTGATGCCGCGATCGACTACGCTAAACGTCTCGCCGTGATGCATCAAGAGTTAAAAGATGATCTGTGCATCCTTATGCGCGTTTATTTTGAAAAACCGCGCACCACAGTCGGTTGGAAAGGGTTAATTTCAGACCCCGATCTCGACGGTAGCTTTAATGCCAATAAAGGGCTTCGCTTAGCACGACATCTATTACAACAGATAACGGAACTCAAGTTACCTATTGCGACCGAATTCCTTGATATGGTTAACGGCCAATACATAGCCGACCTTATCACTTGGGGCGCTGTGGGGGCTCGCACCACCGAAAGCCAAATCCATCGCGAAATGGCCTCGGCACTCTCTTGCCCTGTCGGCTTTAAAAACGGTACTGACGGTAACATCAATATCGCAATCGACGCGGTGCGCGCCGCAAAAGAGCCACATATCTTCTATTCACCTGATAAAGATGGCGCCATGGCGGTATACCGTACTAGTGGTAACCCATTTGGACACATCATTTTACGCGGTGGTAAGCAGCCAAACTACCATGCCGAAGACGTTAATGCCGCAGCTAAGCAGCTGGCGAGCGTTGGGTTATCGCACCGTATGGTTATTGACTTCAGCCACGGCAACAGTCAAAAGCAACATTTACAACAATTAGTTGTTGCCAAAGACATTATCGCGCAACTGGAGCAAGGCTCTACCGCCATTGCCGGCATTATGGCTGAAAGCTTTATTGAGGAAGGCAGCCAAAAAGTGATCCCAGGCCAGCCGCTGAGTTACGGCAAAAGCATCACAGATGCGTGCCTTAACTGGCAAGACTCCGAGCAGTTGCTACGCGACCTAGCAAAAGCGGCCCGTGCACGGATGAACAAATTAGCGGGTGCCTAATCACCCTACTTCTTAACAAGAATGCCCCAGTTTTACCCCGATAAAGGCTTCAAGCATGAAGCCTTTTTATCTTCATTGGATGAACTTAAACACCAACAACCACTCGCCACGTAACTCGATTACGTGTTGGTGGATTTTTTCTGCATAACCTCAAGGTTGCCTTATGCCCCTAACTCACACTCAATCGCCTTATTCTGAGGCGATGTTATCCCGGATTGAACAATCTGAAGCCCGCGTTATTAAAGCGATTTTCCCGTCAATTACCAACCATCACAACACTCTGTTTGGTGGTGAAGCCTTAGCGTGGATGGATGAAACTGCATTTATCGCGGCGACACGTTTTTGCCGCAAACCTCTAGTTACGGTCAGCTCTGACAGAATCGACTTTAATAAAGCGATCCCCGCTGGCACCTTAGCCGAGATCATTGCCAAGGTGATCCATGTGGGTAACACCTCATTAAAGGTGGAGGTGAATATTTTTGTCGAAGATATGTATCAAGATCTGCGTGAGCACGCGATCCGTGGCGTATTTACTTTCGTCGCGGTCGATGATGACAGAAAACCCACCCAAGTTTGGCCACTACACACTTAAACTATTGCAGCTTGTAGAGGTGTAAATAAGTAGCACCTCTATCATATATTGCCTCTATTCTGGCATTAATACAGCCACATCATACTAGACAAAAGTCTTGCAAATAGAACAATTAAACAAAAAATCAACATTATCGGCATAAAATCCATAGAATAATACGCAGGTTATCTGTTACATTGAATCCACCTTCAAATGCAACAAAGATAACCAAAAAGCAATGAAGCTAGAAAATTTGAATATTATCATCGCCGATGATCACCCCTTATTTCGTAATGCCTTGCGACAAGCATTGAGTGGCGCCTTTGCGCAAACCAATTGGTTTGAAGCCGACAGCGCTGACGCCTTACAAAAGCTATTAGAAAACAGTACTAGAGACTACGACATTGTACTGCTGGACCTACAAATGCCAGGCTCCCATGGTTACTCGACCCTTATCCACCTGCGCACTCACTTCCCAGAGCTGCCCGTGGTAGTGATTTCAGCCCATGAAGATGCCATGACGATTAGCCGCGCAGTGCATTACGGTAGCGCGGGATTTATCCCTAAATCAGCCTCGATGGAAACCCTAGCCGAGGCCCTCACTACAGTGTTGTATGGTGATATATGGCTGCCCGATAATATTGAACTGCAACAAATTAATGAAGATGCGACCGATCAAATGGCTGCCAAATTGGCCGACTTAACACCGCAGCAATATAAGGTATTGCAGATGTTTGCCGAAGGGCTGTTAAATAAGCAAATTGCCTATGATTTAGGGGTATCAGAAGCGACCATTAAAGCGCATGCCACCGCCATTTTCAGAAAACTCGGTGTCAGAAATCGCACCCAAGCGGTGATTTCGTTGCAACAGTTAGAGATGGACCGAGTCGAGATTTAGTGTAACAAAGCAGCGGTGAAACGAGCGCTAATGCTGACTCTTGGTTTACCATTAATATCAAGCAGCACTGGCCTCAAATCGACTGTTCTCACTCTCTGTCTGAGCTTAATAGCCGCCCTGTGAAGTAGTGGCGATTCATAGCTTTTGGCTAATAACACTATGCCAATTCAACAAATAAGCCGAACTGATGTTCAGCTTATTTGTTTAACGACTATTCACGCTTTAACACTATAAGCTTATACGGTAGTGCTAGAGTTAAAATGTAAACAGCTTAAGCCGTTAAGTGTTCAAAATGAAACTTCAAATGCGCTTCAATAAAGCTGGCAATAAAGTAATAGCTATGATCATAACCAGCTTGCATACGCAAGGTTAACGGATATTGCTTGGTGCTGGCCACATCGATGAGCGCCTGAGGTTTTAATTGCTCATCAAGGAAACTGTCACACGTCCCCTGATCAACCAGAATCGGTAACCTTGCCGTGGCATTTTTTAGCAGTTCACACGCATCATATTGCAACCACTCATCGCGATTTTTACCCAAATAGTGCTCAAAAGCTTTTTGTCCCCATGGACAATTCATTGGATTGACTATCGGACTAAATGCCGAAATCGACTGATAACGCTGCGGATTACGCAATCCTATAGTCAAGGCGCCATGTCCGCCCATCGAGTGACCCGCAATCGCGCGTTTGTCATTAACCGGGAAATGCTGCTCGATTAACTCAGGTAACTCATTCACCACATAATCATACATCTGATAATGCGACTTCCACGGCGCCTGTGTAGCATTAAGGTAAAAACCTGCCCCTAGACCTAAGTCATAACTGCCATCCGGAGCATCGGCAACCCCTTCACCCCGAGGGCTGGTATCTGGCGCGACAATCGCCACCCCAAGCTCTGCAGCCATGCGCATTGCACCAGCCTTTTGCATGAAGTTTTCATCAGTGCAGGTCAAGCCTGATAGCCAATAAAGTACTGGCACTTTTTGTTCACTGGCCTGAGGCGGCAAGTAAATCGCAAAACGCATCGTGCAATTAAGGCTAGAGGATTGATGTTTATACTGTTTATGCCAACCCTCAAAACACTTATTACTGCTGATATTTTCTATGGTCATCATTTATCCTCACCCTGTGTGGCGCAGGCAACAGCGCTCACCTGCGCCACACAGTAGATTGATGCTAATTGGTTTTTGCTAATCCGTTTATGCTTTGCCACTATTTATCGAAGTGCACCACAGAGCGGATGCTCTTACCTTCATGCATCAAATCAAAGGCATTGTTAATCTCTTCAAGTGGCATAGTGTGAGTAATAAAATCGCTTAACTTGAACTCTCCACGTAGGTATTTTTCAACGATTTCTGGTAATTCAGAGCGTCCTTTAACACCGCCAAACGCACTGCCACGCCATACTCGGCCGGTCACTAATTGGAACGGACGAGTCGAGATCTCTTGCCCTGCACCAGCAACGCCAATAATGACAGATTCGCCCCAACCCTTATGGCAACACTCTAACGCTGAGCGCATCACATCGACATTACCGATACACTCAAAAGAGTAGTCGACGCCGCCATCGGTTAGCTCAACAATCACCTCTTGGATAGGCTTGTCATATTCCTTAGGATTAATGCAATCTGTCGCGCCAAGTTGACGCGCCAACTCAAACTTACTGTCATTAATATCGATAGCGATAATACGTGAAGCGCCAGCCATGGTTGCGCCGATAATCGCCGACAGACCAATGCCACCAATGCCAAATATCGCCACGCTCGCACCCGGCTCTACTTTAGCAGTGTTAAGCACTGCACCCATACCGGTTGTCACACCACAGCCCAGTAAACACACCTCTTCAAGCGGCGCTTCAGGGTTCACTTTAGCCAATGAGATCTCTGGCAATACGGTATATTCAGAGAAAGTAGAACAACCCATATAATGGAAAATAGGCTCGCCATCTTTATAAAAACGCGTGGTGCCATCTGGCATTAAGCCTTTACCTTGGGTTTCACGGATTTTTTGACACAGGTTAGTTTTGCCCGACTTGCAGAACTTACATTCACCACACTCTGGGGTATAAAGCGGAATAACATGGTCGCCTACTTTAACGCTGGTGACACCTTCGCCAACCATCTCGACGATGCCGCCACCTTCATGACCTAAAATCGCCGGAAATACCCCTTCAGGATCATCCCCCGATAGCGTAAATGCATCGGTATGACACACGCCAGTCGCTACAATCTTAACTAATACTTCGCCCGCCTTAGGTAACATTACATCCACTTCTTCAACCGACAAAGGTTGACCCGGTCCCCAAGCAATGGCCGCTTTCGACTTAATAAACTTATCTGACATAGTAATAACTCCCTTGGATGATGTGGATGCGCCACATACAATTTAGTCGCTTTCTTCGCAACAGGTATGACAATCGAACCAGTTTATTACTGGCCTCCTCATGGCAGCCATTGTATTTGTTTCTTGAGGAATGATAATCTAGCAAATCAGCAAATGATTTTTACGAGACAGTAATAATGCAACCTTGGGAAGGGGTCAGCGAATTTGTCGCCGTGGCCGAAACGGAAAGCTTTACCGCCGCAGCCAAACGGCTGGGGATCTCTACCGCCCAAGTCAGCAGGCAGATCAGCGCCATCGAGCACAGACTCGACACCAAATTGCTGTACCGCACCACCCGTAAAGTGTCTCTGACCGAAGAAGGGATGCTCTACTATCAACATTGCCGTCAAGTACTCGACGGATTAGATGAAGCCGAACGCGCACTAAGCAGCTTAAAAGGCACGCCCCAAGGTTGCCTTAAACTGACCGCCCCAGTCGCTTATGGAGAGAAATATATTCTGCCTATTGTTAATGACTTTATGCTCAACTATCCCAGTGTCGAGATGGATGTTGAGCTGACCAATCGCCAGGTTAACTTAATCGATGCCGGTATCGATTTAGCCATTCGTATCGGCAAGTTGGCCGACTCAAGTTTAATGGCCAAACGCATCAGTCAGCGAAAAAACTTTGTTTGCGCTTCTCCAGCTTACTTAAAACGCTATGGCGAACCCCATACACTTTCTGAGCTGAGTCAGCATAACTGTTTAATCGGCAACTATGATTACTGGCGCTTTATCGACCAAGGCCGGGAGAGACAGATAAAGATTAATGGCCGGTTGCGATGCAATACAGGTCACGGCCTGCGTGATGCCGCACTTAAGGGAATAGGCATAGCGCAACTCCCCAACTATTACATCAGCCAAGATCTCGAAGCTGGCACCCTAATACCCCTGTTAACCGCCTATCAAGAGCCCAACGAAGGTGTGTGGGCGCTCTACCCGCAAAACCGCCACCTTTCGCCTAAAGTGCGGTTAATGGTAGATTTTTTGGCAGAGAAACTCCCCTGACAGAGTGCCTTTTTAAACATTTTGGGGTGGTTTTTTTTCACAGCCCTATGAATAGCTCATGCGCTCAAAGCGAAGCAGATTATGTGGTATATCTTGGTTTATGCGTTGTCTACATTAACCCATAAGTCGCATGTTTGAGCTTAGTATGAATGTCTTGATTGTCACACGGATTAAAGATGACACATCACTGATACAAGTATGCCCAATAACCTGAGTGATTGGGCATAGGTATTTCTAGTTAAACTGAGAACAGACAATTGGTCCTTAGTCACTGCACTTAGGATAAGTACATAGAAGAAGTAAGAGTTAGAGATTGTACTTAGCTTTAACCTGTTCGATTAGCTCAGCCCATTGAGAATACTTTTGCAAACTTTGCTGCAGATCGCCCCATTCCACCATAGTGTCCTCCATAGATACCTTATTACCAATACGTAACTGATCCAGATAGGCAAAAGCTGAGGCACGATAATTAGCCATACAGTGGATAATGATCTCTTTATCACGGTGCTTATCCATCACCTCGAAGAAAGCTTCTACCGCCTCAACCTTGGGGTTCATCCAATCGACGGGAATGTAGACATATTCCATACCAGCATCGGTGACCAGTTTGGCTTCATTCGCGTGAGCATCCTTTTGTCCATCAGGCATCAAGTTAATCACCAACTGGACACCGGCTTTACTCAGAGTATTAAATTGTGATTCTGTCGGTAAACCCGCGGTTAAGATCTTAGAGTTGAGCTGCTGATAATCTTTGATCTCATTTAACTCGGGTAGCGGGGTAATGTCAGCATGGGTAAAGCCCGTAAACAATAATAGAGAGAGTAACGCTAATTTTTTCATTTTTTATTCCTGGATTTAATTTGCTAAATAAGGCATTCAATCAAGGGAATTAGTTCACTAAGGTTTTGAAATAGTTGAGCTAACCCCCAATAAAAAGGATATTTGCATTCAAGATCACCATTAAATCCTTACCGTTAAACTTTTATTACAACTCGCTCGCTAAAAAATATTCCTCCATCATGCGCTAATAAAACATACCACTGACCACTAGGGGGATTGATCGCATCCAAGCCAGTAACTGAAAGCCAGCTATAAGTTTGGGTTATTCACCTTTTAGCAAAATTAGTATAGCCACGTTATTGCATAAAATGACCTATCGTCACCTATCAAGCAAAAATCTAATTAATGAAACACGTTAGTAATCCCTGATATAAAAGATATATTTCCCCACTCTCCATGGAAAATTGCTGAGTATCACCTATACATAATAGTGGCTCACTTGGATGTACTTACCTTGATATGGAGATTAATATGCTCACACTACACAAAATACTCATTGCACTGGTATGCGTCATGCTGATCAGCGCCTGTGGAGACGGTGAAGATAACGCTGAACCATACTAAATCTCAGGTAAGCAATGCCGCTGTCATAGGAATCGAATTCGCCCCATCAAGTACGTGACATAGTTCACATTAAACGAACTTCAAATGGAACTTCATCATAATTGAACAAAGCTAGTATTTGAGTTTAAACATTTTCTAGGATGATAAAAAATGAATATACATAATGGATATAAAACACTGCTGCTTTCTCTCGCCTGCTTAACAGCCCAGTTAGCCCATGCTAACGACGATTACATTCAACGTGGCTATATTGGTTTAGGGTATGCCTATGTCGATACCAATGTTGATGTAGTCGGTGTCGGTTCAGACTCGTTCGACAATGGATTACTAGGCGGGATCGTGGGCTATCAATTTCATCGCAATTTTGGCGTTGAATTTAGAGGCTACGCCAATATTGATGACTATGAATTTATGGGAGTTAGCGTTGAAGTCGAAAACAGTTTAAGCCTATTAGCAAAAGGAACGTTACCGGTACATGAGCACTTTAATATATATGGACTCGTGGGCTATGGCAGTGTCAAAGGCGCTATTGCTGATGCCTCACAAACAGAAAGTGTCTTACAGTTTGGTGTAGGTATGGGCATTAATAATGGCTCGCCATTAGAACTGCAAATTGAGTGGTTAAGATTATTCGATGACAGTTTTACTTTTGACGGTGTTAATTTTGAAGGTGATAGTATTAATATTAATCTTATTTATCACATGTAATGGTTTTTAACACGACACCTTATGCAAGAAGCTTTACAAGAGTCATGGTGTATTAATGATAAAGCATGTTATGACCTATTAGGTTAATATACACCTAAACCATAACATGCTTTAGCCACAGGGCGATAAAGCAACATTCTAAGGAGTGAAATTCGCACTGAGTTAGCGGAAATTCTCCATCATGCGATAGTAAAGCATACCAATTGCCATGCCTTGATTTCCCAACCATTCGCCGACGGGCAAACGGATCTGTTTCATGTTGGCAAATAGATCAAACTCTTTGTGTTGACCAATCACAGCAGCGGCCATGATCTCACCCATGATGTGCGAGGTCGCCACGCCGTGACCAGAATAACCTTGGCAGTAAAATACATTGTTAGACACTTTACCTAGCTGGGGAATACGGTTGACCACAATACCCGCCATACCGGTCCAATCAAACTCGATTTCAATCCCCTTAAGCTGCGGGAAGGTGCGCTCAAGCGCCGGACGAAGTTCTGCCGCGACATCTTTTGAATCGCGGCCAGAATAATTGGTACCACCACCAAACATTAAGCGATTATCGGCGGTCATGCGGTAATAGTCGAGTACAAAACGGCTGTCATACACGGCGACATCATGAGGATTGAGCTGCTTAGCAAGTGCGGGATCAAGCTTAATCGTGGCGCAGTTACCTAGGGAGGCAGGAAACAACAAGCCACTTAATTTTTTACGCGCCAATTTATGGTAAGCATTACCCGCCAAGACCACGCTATTGGCTGTAATTTGCCCTTGTGCGGTTTTCACCACGGGCCGATCGCCGTCAATAATATCCAGCACAGCTGAGTGCTCAAAGATCAGCGCGCCATTGGCCTCGGCCGCCCTCGCCTCACCAATACACAAATTAACTGAGTGCAGATGCATATTGCGCTTATTAAGTAAGCCCCCATGATACAGCGGCGTATCGAGGTACTCGGGAATATCGTCTTTTGATAACAGTTTAAGCTCATCCCCCATGCCCCGGCG
Source organism: Shewanella sp. 492 (assembly GCF_059338445.1). Classification (NCBI taxonomy): domain Bacteria; kingdom Pseudomonadati; phylum Pseudomonadota; class Gammaproteobacteria; order Alteromonadales; family Shewanellaceae; genus Shewanella; species Shewanella sp. 492. Next base: position 1,498,896 of record NZ_CM181702.1, on the reverse strand, counting down.
CACACCTTCATCAAAGGTCGCCTGCATCTCGCTCATATGAGCAGGTTTATAGGCGGTATGCAGATGACCCAGTTTTAGATCGCAATGGATATTGTATTTTGCCACCCGGTTTTTGATGATCTCATGACCGCGCCAGCGCAGATCCCACACGAAATCCTCTGCTTCACTGCCGATTTGATTACGCAGTTGCTTCGTCATCGCCGCGTCGCCAGATAGACTGCCAGTGACCTGACCGCCATTACGTCCAGTTGCGCCCCAACCGATTTTATTTGCCTCAACAATGGCGACTTTGTAGCCTTGCTCCGACAACTCAACGGCAGTGGCAACGCCAGTAAAACCGCCACCAATAATGACGACATCAACATCAAGCTCGCCTTGTAATGATTGATAATCGGTTTCTTGGTTTATGGTGGCGTTATAATAGGAATTGCAGCGCGGTAATGACATGAAGGCTCCCTAAGTTGCTCGGCTAAAGCTTTGTTTTATATTTTTTACAAAGGTGTGTGTTATTTGAGTATATAGAAGTTCAAACACGGGTCAACAACAAAGAAATGAATCAAACGCATCGTTAAAATGAGATGCGTTATCTAAGATAAGAGTCTATAAAATCATTTAGCTAAGGCTGAAACTAAAAAGGCTATTGAGCCTGCCAACGACACTCAATACTGGTACAGCCTTCGTATTGCAGCTGTAGCGTGAACACCTCTTCAGCGTTAATCACCCCAACCCCTTTTGGCGTACCTGTCATCACAATATCGCCATCATTGAGGGTCATAAACTCGCTGATTTCTCGATAGATAATATCGGGTTTATGGATCATCAAACCAATATCACCTTGTTGACGCAGAGTACCATCCACATGCAGGGTAAAGGCTAGTTGCTGGCTATCTTGGGCAATACTCACGAACTCGCTAAATAGCGCCGAGCCATCGAATCCCTTAGCACGCTCCCAAGGTAAGCCTTTTGCTTTTAACTCACTTTGCAATTGCCTTTTAGTGAGATCAAGCCCCAGCCCCACGGCGGAAAAACGGCCAGCTGCCACCATAAAACAGAGTTCGGCTTCATAGTGCAGCGGTTCTTGGTGATAACTCCTCAGCACTGAGGATATAGCCGAATTGGGTTTAACAAATAACACCATCTGCTCGGGAACCTCATTATTAAGTTCGGCGATATGCTCGGCATAATTACGACCCACACAAACAATCTTACTAGGGATGATGGACTTGCCATCACATATTACGTGATTCAAATGAGGCTCCTAAATATGAACTATTTATTTGACTAAACTCGAGATCAGCGCTCGCAGCGCTGCGGGTTTTATCATCTTCGCCATGTAGTGATAGCCACGCAGACGCACGTCGTCAACGATCTCTTTGCGAGTATTGGCGGTGATCAAAATCCCCGGCAAGTGCTCACCATACAAGGCGCGGATCCCATCCATGGCATCGACCCCATTTTGGTCGTTATCTAGATGATAATCCGCTAAGACGATATCCGGGGCGACCCCCTTGAGGCCCAGCTTAATACGGGCATCAGCCAGATCGCTGGCGCAAATGACTTCACATTGCCAACGACTCAGTAAACTTTCTAGCCCTGCTAAAATCGCCTCTTCGTTATCGATACACAGCACTTTGACCCCAGCTAATGGCTGCATGATTAAATTAGAACGTTTAGGGGCGGTCACATGGCTGGCATCACCTAATGGCACGGTTATCGAAAACATTGAGCCTTGGCCCAAAGTCGATACTACCTTGATATCATGTTTGAGCACTCGCGCAATTCTATCGGCAATCGCGAGGCCTAAACCTAAGCCACTGACGCTGTTACTCTGTGGATTATCGAGTCGTTTAAATTCCTTAAAAATTTCGCTCAGCTCATTGTCGTCAATACCGCAGCCGGTATCGATCACTTGGATCTCGAGTCCGCCGGGTCGATGACGACAACCGAACAACACTCGATTCCCCTTGGCGTAACGGTAAGCATTGGTTAAAAAGTTTTGTAACACACGGCGTAATAGGCTTAAATCTGAATGAATGATGACGCTACTGGGCACCATGGCAAACTGTATCGAATAATCTTTGGCCATGGCGTCAAACTCCACCGCCAAGCCTTCGAGTAATTCAGCCACTGAAAAGTCGCGTAACTTGACATCAACCGTGCCCGAATCCAACTTGGAGATATCCAGTAGATCGGTAAGCAACTCACCCGCAATTTTAAGCGAGCTATTCACATGTGACAGTGTGGTGCGCCCCTCATGATCTAAATTAGGATACTGAGCCAGCGAAGCGGTAAACAAGCGCGCCGCATTTAATGGCTGCATGAGATCATGACCCACCGCCGCCAAAAAGCGGCTTTTCGATGCATTGGCGTTTTCCTCTTGCGCCTTAGCCTCGAGCAACTGGCTATTAAGCAGCGCCAGTTCGTAGGTTCGCTCGTTGACCCGGGCTTCGAGCGTTTCGTTCACCTCTTGCAGCGCCTTGGCCTGCGCTCGGTATTGGGTAATATCGGTAAAGGTCATGACAAAGCCGCCGCTGGGCATAGGGTTGCCCTGAATTTTAATGACTTTGCCATCTTTGCGCTCGCGCTCAGACACATGCGCTGTCCCATTGCGCATATGTTGTACCCGTTTTGCCACTTGCGACTCAATATCGCCCTCGCCGCAAAAACCTCGCTCGGCATTAAAGCGCACCACATCGGCGATTGGCATACCTTGCTGTAAAAAGTCTTCGGGGTAGTCATACAACTCGGCATATTTGTAGTTCCATGCCACTAAATTAAGCTCTTTATCAACCACACTCATCCCTTCATAGGCATGTTCGATGGCGCCGCGTAACATATCTTGGCTTAAGATAATTTTTGACGAGGCTTCATCGACAAGATTAAACACCTCATCAAGGGCCAAGTCACGCCCTTGCAGCACCGAATCCATCACCAATGAAGCACTCGAGCCGCCCAAGACGCCCGCTAACATATGCTCGGTATGGGCAATTAACTCCGGAGAGGCGACCTTATGCCAACTGTCGCTGCGCACCGCCGTTTCAGAAAAGCGTGAAAAACTCTCATACGCACGAGTGGGACTGACAAAACGACTGGCCAAAATCAGTAAGTCTTGCTGTGAGATAGGAGACGCTTTGCGCCCCGTGCTATTTTTAAGTTGACCGGGAGTCACAAATGCACTGGCCTGAATACGCTCAGCGACGCCGGCCCTAAACCAGATAGAGCCAAGCACATAACAAGCTAAGTTGGCCAGTAAGGCGGTCAGAACATCGCGGACATTAGGATTAATCGATTCGAGCAGGGTAAAGTCGCCACTAAAGACCCCATCAACCCCGCCCATACCTTGCAGCAAAATATAGCACCACAGGCCAAAGCCGACGATTAAGCCCAAGTAAACCCCGCTGCGATTACCGTGCTTCCAATACATCCCCCCAATCAGCGCAGGGCCGAGCTGAGCAAAGGCGCCAAAGGACAACATGCCAAGCGCCGATAATGAGTCACTGTCCATTAAGGCTAAAAAACTAAAATAGCCGAGCAACAAGATAAAGATGATGGCGATACGCCGTGCATTGAGTAAAAACTGGGAAAATTGACTGAAGTTTTTTTGTCGAATTTTACCCGAACGTAATAATAGCGGTACGAGCCATTCGTTACTGACCATTACGCTGATGGTCACCACAGCTACAATTAGCATGCCAGTGGCTGCCGATAAAGTGCCTAGTAGCGCAATGACTGCGACAACGGGTTGATCGAGCACCAGTGGTAAATTAATCACATAAGTGTCGGCAGAGACACTGTCGCCCAACACTAACTTTCCAGCCAACGCCAGCGGGGCTACAAACAGGCCAAATAACACTAAATATAATGGAAACAACCAACGCGCTTTGAGCAAGGTTTTTTCATCGGCGCACTCGACCATCATCACGTGAAATTGGCGCGGCATACATAAAAATGCCGCCATCCCAACCAAGAGCTGCGGCATCATCTGCTCGATACGCAGGTTGGGATGATTGATCAACTCGGCTGTTTTAGCTTGTTGCCAAATATCGGTAAAGCCATCAAAAAAACCAAAGCTAATCACAGCTCCCACTAACAAAAAGGCACCAAGTTTTACCAGCGATTCAAAGGCAATGGCCACCATGAGCCCAGGGTTATGTTCGGTAGCGTCCAGCTTACGGGTACCAAATAAAATGGCAAAGATGGCCAACAGCGCGGTGACAATTAACGACACCCCGGCGCCATCATATGGAGCATCTTCTGGTTGAAATAGGTTTAAGCTAAACACCATTGCTTTTAACTGTAGCGCGATATAGGGCATGATACCGAACAAGGCGATCAGGGTAACGATAGCGGCAATGGTTTGCGACTTGCCATACCGGGCAGCAATAAAATCGGCCACTGAGGTAATATTTTGTGCCTTGGAGACAATCACCATCTTACGCAGTAGGCCAAAGCCTAAGGTAAACACCAAAATCGGCCCTAAAAAAATAGGCAAGAAAGACCACATATCTTGCGCTGCCTGCCCAACAGTGCCCAAAAAACTCCATGAGGAACAATAGACCCCTAGGCTGAGGCCGTAAATCCAGTTCTGCATTTTTTTGGTGATACGACCAAACCACCGCTCTGCCGCCCAAGCCAATAAAAACAGCAATGACACGTATAAAATGGCGATAACACCGACAATTAGGGTCAGATTCATCGATTTTCCAGTTCTTTTAATTATTCTGCAGCAAATACTAGCGTAAATATGGCGAGAATATAATCACAACAGATTAAAATTAAAGGATATTTTTTTACTAGACCAAGGTCTAATGGAGTGAAAGTGCCGAAGCAATCCATACTTTGCCCACGCACAATAAGATACTAAAGGAAGTCAGATGAGCAACCAGTCTCTCTACAAAGTTCCAAGCGAAATCGCTAACCACGCCAACATTAACGAAGAACAATATAAAAAAATGTATCAGGAATCAGTAGTTAATCCTGAAGGTTTTTGGAGAGAGCATGGTCAACGTATCGATTGGATAAAGCCATACACTAAAATTAAGAAAACCTCTTTTGACGATCATAACCTGTCAATTAACTGGTTTTATGACGGTACATTAAACGCATCAGCCAACTGCCTGGACCGCCATCTAGCCCAAAATGCCGATAAAGTGGCCATCATCTGGGAAGGTGATGACGCCGCCGACCAACGCCAAGTAACCTATGGCGAACTGCATAAAGAAGTGTGTAAATTTGCTAACGCACTGCGCGGCCAAGGCGTGCGTCGTGGCGATGTGGTCACGGTTTATATGCCTATGGTGCCAGAAGCGGCAGTGGTCATGCTGGCCTGTGCACGTATCGGTGCGGTGCACTCTGTGGTATTTGGCGGGTTCTCGCCCGACTCAATCGCATCTCGTGTCATTGATGGTAAATCCAAAGTGATTGTCACCGCCGATGAAGGACTTCGCGGCGGACGAGCCATTCCACTTAAAGCCAACATAGATGAAGCCCTATCTCATCCTGATGTGACCTGCGTTGAAAAAGTGATTGTCTATGAGCGCACTGGCAGTGATATTAACTGGGTTGAAGGCCGAGATATTAAATGGCAAGCCGTGATGGAAACAGCGTCTGAGCATTGTCTTCCTGAAGAGATGGGCGCTGAAGATCCGCTATTTTTACTCTACACCTCTGGCTCGACCGGTAACCCCAAAGGTGTGTTACACACCACTGGTGGGTATATGGTTTATGCCTCGATGACACACGAGTATATATTTGATTATAAAGACGGTGAAGTCTATTGGTGTACAGCCGATGTGGGTTGGATCACGGGTCATTCCTATATGGTCTACGGTCCGTTAGCTAACGGCGCCACAGTGCTTATTCATGAAGGGATCCCAAATTACCCAAGCCCTGCTCGACTCGGTGAGATGATTGACCGCCATAAGGTCAATATTCTTTACACCGCACCGACGCTCATTCGTGCCTTGATGGCTGAAGGTAAAGAGCAATTTGCCGCATTTGATGGCAGCTCATTGCGCATTATGGGATCTGTGGGTGAGCCGATTAACCCAGAAGCATGGCGCTGGTATCATGAAGTCATTGGTCATGAGCGCTGCCCTATTGTCGATACTTGGTGGCAAACCGAAACTGGCGGGATTTTGATCAGCCCGCTGCCGGGCGCGACCGACACTAAACCAGGTTCAGCAACCCGACCTTTTTTTGGCGTGCAACCGGCACTAGTGGATAACATGGGTAATATTATCGACGGTGCAGCCGAAGGCAACTTAGTGATACTCGATTCATGGCCAGGACAGATGCGTACCGTCTATGGCGACCACGATCGCTTTGCCTTGACCTATTTTAAAACGTTCCGCGGCATGTACTTTACCGGTGACGGTGCCCGCCGTGACGAAGATGGCTACTACTGGATAACGGGTCGCGTCGATGATGTGATCAACGTATCGGGTCATCGCTTGGGCACAGCGGAAGTCGAAAGTGCGCTCGTGGCACACGAGTTAGTCGCCGAAGCCGCAGTGGTGGGTTACCCGCACGACATTAAAGGCCAAGGGATTTATGCCTATGTGACGCTCACTAAAGGCTCGACGCCCAGTGAAGAGTTACGTCAGGCCTTACGTCAGTGGGTTCGTAAAGAAATTGGTGCCTTAGCCACTCCAGACTTAATTCAATGGGCTGACGGCTTACCTAAAACACGTTCGGGTAAGATCATGCGCCGCTTCTTGCGCAAAATTGCGGCCAACGAAGTGACCAACTTAGGTGATTCATCTACCTTGGCCGATCCAGCGGTTATCGACACCTTGATTGAAAGCCGCTTAAATCGCAGTGAATAACCATAGCTTAGTTGTCTGCTATGGCGTATTTCATGCTAAGCCATGATTGACCTGACTAGCCCCTCTTTGAGGGGCTTTTTTTATCTGATATAGAGCGTCGCGGGTCGACTCAACCTTGGCACATTGCTATCCTGTTGGCTTTGTAGCCTCAGCGATAGCGACATAAGCACAGCGTGAAATTACGAGATTATCAACAGCAAGCCGTCGACGCCGCGGTGAGCCATTTTAGGCGCAGCCAAGACACTGCAGTGTTAGTCCTCCCAACTGGTGCTGGCAAAAGTATTGTAATAGCCGAACTAGCGCGCATTGCTCGCGGGCGCATTCTTATCCTCACCCATGTTAAAGAGTTAGTGGCCCAAAATGCTGAGAAAGTTGGCCTATTAACCCAAGAGGCCAGCATCTACTCCGCCGGATTAAAACAAAAATCAACGGCCAATAAGACCGTTGTCGCCAGCATTCAATCTGCCGTGAAAAATCCGGCGCAGTTTAATGAGCCCTATTCACTGGTGCTCATCGACGAATGTCACCGCGTCACTGCCGATAAAGATAGCCAATATCAACAGTTGCTAACGCACCTGAGAGCACAAAATGCTCAACTGAAACTGCTAGGCCTAACCGCGACCCCCTATCGGCTCGACTCCGGCTGGATCTATCGTCACCATTATCACGGTAAAATGGGAAATGATGATAAGCCCGCTTTTGAGCAGTGTATTTTTGAACTGCCAATGCGTCCCTTAATCAAACAAGGATTTTTAACCCCCCCTAAACTGTTTGATGGTTTATCCGCTCAATATGACTTTAGCGAACTACAAGCCAGCGATAGTGGTGAGTATCGTGAAAAAGAGGTCAATGCTTTACTCCATGTATCAGGGCGAGCGACTCAAGCAATCGTGACTCAGATAATGCAGTTATCACAACATAAGCAAGGCACCATTATTTTCGCAGCAACGATTAGGCATGCGGAGGAGATAATGACATTGTTAGCCGATGAACCCGCAGGACTCATCACGGCAACGACAACAGCACAAGATCGCGATAAAATCATCGAGCACTTCAAACTGCGGCAGTTAAAATACTTAGTTAATGTTGCGGTACTTACCACAGGCTTTGACGCCCCCCATGTTGATCTCATTGCCATTTTACGGCCTACCGCATCGGTGAGCTTATTTCAGCAAATGGTTGGGCGTGGGCTGCGAATTTGTGAGGGAAAAACAGATTGCTTGGTGATTGACTATGCTGCTAACGGTTTCGACCTCTTTTTCCCTGAGGTTGGTCAAGTCAAACCCAACAGCAAAAGCGTCCCTGTACAGGTGCACTGCCCTGTGTGTCACTTTGCCAATATCTTCTGGGGCCTAGTCGACGATGAGGGTGATTTAGTTGAGCATTTTGGTCGTCGATGCCAAGCCGTAGTCGAAACTGAACAAGGCAAGGTGCAATGTGGTTTTCGTTTTCGATCAAAATCTTGTCCTAACTGCGGCGAAGAAAACGATATTGCAGCCAAAATCTGCCAACATTGCGATCACATGCTAGTGGATCCAGATAAACGCTTAAAAGAGGTGTTACAACAAAAGCATCACCACCTGTTTCGCTGCCAAGAGATGCTATTAGAGTCGCACAACAATAAGCTCAGGGTGCGTTACCTGGATATTGACGGCAATGACTTTAATTGCTATTTCAAGTTCGACACTCCCGCACAAATTAGGGCCTTTTACGCCATATTTGTGCACCAACATACTCGTACACCTGGTTGTAAACCACCTAAGTTCACTACCATTGAGCAGGTTATTGCTGCCAGAGACACCTTTAGAGCGCCAGATCTATTACTGCTCAAAAAAAGTAAAAAAGGCTGGGACTTACTGGAACGATTTTTCGACTACCAAGGACGATTTCACACCGAAAAACGCTTTGCTTGATACAGAATATGCAATCGAATCTTAGCTATGGTATAAAGTCTCGAATTATTTTTTCAGGAGTTTATATGTTTGTTGTAATTTTTGGCCGCCCAGGCTGTCCATACTGCGTTAGAGCCGTTCAGTTATCAGAGCAACTTGTTGAAGCTCGTGATGATTTTAAATTCAAGTATGTAGATATCCATGCAGAAGGGATCAGCAAAGCCGATCTTGAAAAAACCGTTGGAAAGCCAGTTGAAACAGTGCCGCAGATCTTTGTTGATCAGGTTCACGTTGGTGGTTGCACTGAATTTGAACAGTACGTACGTGATAACAAATTACTCTAATTTGTTTATTCTTAATCGATTAAGTAATAATTGAGGAGGCTTAGGCCTCCTTAGTTATTTAATTCGCCAGTTATGAATTCAACATGTAATTCAACATGTAATTCAACCATCAAAAATACCATCTTCTTTTTCTACTTATGAATTATCACGTCTCTAACCGTGAGCTGTATGTACCATCAACATTTAAGCAATCATGCTGATTAAATATTGCGTATTGATGTAATTTGACTTAATTGGGAGTTACAGTTGATAAATGGGGGCATACTAAGCTAAGTGGTTTATTCTAAGACTTTGGCGATATTGATCCATTTCATAAATTTACAAAAATTGGATTAGAATATAGAGGAAAAGTGAATATAGAAAGATTGGTGGGTCGTGAAGGATTCGAACCTTCGACCAATTGGTTAAAAGCCAACTGCTCTACCGACTGAGCTAACGACCCATCTGGTGTCTACTTGTTTAACCACCTGCAGAGAAAGTGGTGGGTCGTGAAGGATTCGAACCTTCGACCAATTGGTTAAAAGCCAACTGCTCTACCGACTGAGCTAACGACCCATCTGGTGTCTACTTGTTTAACCACCTGCAGAGAAAGTGGTGGGTCGTGAAGGATTCGAACCTTCGACCAATTGGTTAAAAGCCAACTGCTCTACCGACTGAGCTAACGACCCATCTGAAGTCTACTTATTTAACCACCTGCAGAGAAAGTGGTGGGTCGTGAAGGATTCGAACCTTCGACCAATTGGTTAAAAGCCAACTGCTCTACCGACTGAGCTAACGACCCATCTGGTGTCTACTTATTTAACCACCTGCAGAGAAAGTGGTGGGTCGTGAAGGATTCGAACCTTCGACCAATTGGTTAAAAGCCAACTGCTCTACCGACTGAGCTAACGACCCATCTGGTATCTACTTGTTTAACCACCTGCAGAGAAAGTGGTGGGTCGTGAAGGATTCGAACCTTCGACCAATTGGTTAAAAGCCAACTGCTCTACCGACTGAGCTAACGACCCATCTGGTATCTACTTGTTTAACCACCTGCAGAAAAAGTGGTGGGTCGTGAAGGATTCGAACCTTCGACCAATTGGTTAAAAGCCAACTGCTCTACCGACTGAGCTAACGACCCATCTAAGTGATGATAATGTGAATTAACCGTCATCAATGGTTAAAAGCCAACTGCCCTGTTCTCTATCAAAAATAGCGACTGAGCTAACGACCCATCTGGCGTCTACTTGTTTAACCACCTGCAGAAAAAGTGGTGGGTCGTGAAGGATTCGAACCTTCGACCAATTGGTTAAAAGCCAACTGCTCTACCGACTGAGCTAACGACCCATTTTTACAACTAAACCTTTTTGATTTAGCGCCCTTGCGACTACGCCGCTTTGAGGGCGCCTATAATACCTTTTTCATCTTCTCATGCAAGTGCAAATTTCTCATTTCTTTTCGTTTGCATGAAAAACAAACTAAGGGTATGTTTTTTAGTTAAATAGAGATTAAAGACCCGCCAGTTGCTGTGTAGCGATTCTAGCCGCAGCACTATTAGCATATTCATTGATCACTTGCTGATAGTAACGCTTGGCAGTTGCATTGTCTGACTGCTTTTGTGCAATCATCCCCAGCTTAACCAAGCTATCACCACGCTTGTTTGAATCTTTAAACTGTTTAACTACGGTATCAAATGCTTGAGTCGCTTCTGCAAATTCACCTTTATTATATAACAATTGGCCGAGCCAGTAGTTCGCGTTAGCTGCGTACGTAGAACTCGGATACTGCTTTATAAAACTTCTAAATGCAGGGATAGCTTCATCATATTGACGCTGTTTAAGCACCAAATTAACCGCCTGCTCGTAAGAAGCGGTTTCGCCTAACGACGAGCTAGTTTCTGATGCGACTGGACTAGCCGTATTTACCACCGATTTAGCACTGCTGAGCTTTGCAATATCATCATAAAGCTGACGTTGACGCTGTAATATCTGATTTATCTGATAATTTTGCTGTTCAGTCAACCCGCGTAAATCTAATACTTCTTGTTGCAAGGTATCGAGTCGTTGCTGTGTTTCAAACTCAGCAGCCTGTTTTGCCTTGAGCATACGCTCTAGACGAGCCACCCTATCATTAGAAGCACCACCAGCAATATCTTCAACCGGCGCTGGTGCGGCAGTCGCCACACCAACACTCATCAGAATTGCCGCGGTAAGTACGGCATTTTTCATATGTATCCCTGTTAACATCCGTTATTAGTAAACTAATACTGCGCGACGGTTTTTGCCAAATCCCGCATCTGTACGAGAGAAATCAAGTGGCTTTTCTTCACCGTAACTTACAATACTCATTTGACTAGGTGAAACACCCATGCTTTGTAAGTACTTAGCAACTGCTTTAGCGCGACGCTCACCTAGGGCGATATTGTACTCAGGCGTACCACGCTCATCGGCATGGCCTTCAATCATGACGCGCACATTAGGATGTTCAACTAAGTATTCGCCGTGGGCATTAAGCACTTCAGAAAACTCTGAAGAAACCGAGCTTCTATCAAAATCGAAATAGATGATGTGCTCTTTACGCAACTCTTGATACTTAAGACGTTGCTGCTCTTCAGGGGTTAAAATAGGTGCCACACCGCCGGTTTCAACACCACCAGTCGTCATTTCGCTACCGTTATTACCACCCATTGAGCTGCTCGCATCTGTTTCTGACTCAGATGTAGTACTACACGCACTCATTGCCATAACGGGAACGGCAACCAACATCGCCTTAAAAAGCTTATTCAAATTCATTTTACATCCTTAATCTTTTTCGAGATTGATATTATAAAAAAGGTGACCAAGCTGGAGATTTCACTTCCCCTTGACCAACTGGCAGTCGAGCCTTAAATCGGCCATCCATAGAGACCGCCGCTAAAACTTGTTTTCCTTGATAAGTTGTGCCGTAAATGACCATAGTGCCATTAGGGGCAACACTGGGTGACTCATCTAAACGCGTCGAAGTCAGCACTTGCATAAAGCGTGTTTCTAAATCCATGCGCGCAATATTAAACTTACCGTTAGTACGGTTAACAAAGACCATACTGCGGCCATCAGGAGAAATAGAGCCACCTAAATTCCATTCACCTTCAAAGGTCAATCTTGAAACTTTACCCGAAGCCAGCGTCACTTGATAGAGCTGCGGACGCCCACCTCGTTCAGAGGTGAAAATTATCGACTCCCCATCAGGCGTCCATGACGCTTCAGTATCTATAGCGTAATGGTTAGTGACACGCTTAATGGCTTTTGAAGTGATATCAACTACATAAATTTCAGGCTGACCATCTTTAGACAAGGTAACTGCTAATTTTTTGCCGTCAGGCGAAAATGAAGGGGCACCATTAATCCCAGGAAAACTCGTCACCTTAGTACGTGACTGAGAATAAATGTCTTGCACAAATATTTCAGCTTTCTTGTTTTCAAAGCTGACATAAGCCAACCTGCGTCCATCAGAAGACCAGGAAGGCGACATTAAGGGCTCAGGTGAGCGCAATAACATCTGTTCGTTATAACCATCATAATCGGCAATCATCAGTTTGTAGGGCGATTTATCTTGATGATCAACTACCACGTAGGCGATACGGGTTAAAAACGCGCCACGGATCCCGGTCAGTTTCTCATAAACAATGTCGCTGATCCTGTGACCATATTGTCTAAACTGAGCGGCACTTATGACCGTTTCACGGCTATCGATCACGTAGTCAACTGCCGATGAAGGGCCGCCTGACTGCATTTGCGCCTTAACCAAATCGATGAGTTCAAAGTTCACTAAATATTGGTCTGGCCCATAAGGCTTTATTGAACCCAGCACCACAGCCTCTGCGCCAACACCCGACCAAGCCCTGGAATTAAAATCTGCTGCAGAACTGATATTACGCTGCGGTAGACCAAGTTCGTCCAAGGGTTTGAATGTGCCACTGCGGGTCAGATCCGACATCACCACATCCGATATTTGTGAAGGCATAGGCGTCGTTCCTTGCCAAACAAACGGCACGACTGCTATAGGACGCGCCGCATCAACCCCTTCGGTGATAACAATATCCAGTGCAGCCTTGACAGGCGCTGTACATATCAACAGCCCTAAAATTAGCCATTTTGTCAAAATCTTCATGAAGCCCCTTTAATTAAATTCCGGTTGAACGGTCAAATTAATCTCTTTTAACTTATTATAAACGTCAGCCTCAGGCGATACAGGTAAACGCCCCGCCTTATTAATAGCCGCTTTAGTGGCGCGGCAAACTACAGGGTCACCCGATAAAATCTCATTGGCGGTAACAAAACCATCCTTTGCTAGTCGAATAAATATGCGACAACTTTTGCCGCGCATCGACTCATCCACCACTAAGTTGCGCTGAATAGTCGCTCGGATCATCGAAGTATAACGCTGCACTTCTGTCGTCACCTGTTTATTACGAGTCTGCGATAATGCCGCTTGCTCGGCCGCTAAAGCCTCTTGCATCATGCGCTCTTGCTCTAAACGTGCTTGTTCTTCAGCTTTACGTTTACGCTCAGCTTCCTCTTTACGCTTACGTTCGTCTGCCGCTTTCTTCGCCGCGGCTTCCTCCTGTTTACGCTTAGCCTCAGCCTTCGCTGCCGCATCTTCAGCGGCTTTTCGCTCTGCTTCTTTCTGTTTACGCTGCGCTTCTGCTTGCGCCGCTTTCTCTTTTTCTTGCTGCTCTTTTAACTTGGCAGCCTTCGCCGCCGCAGCTGCATTTTGAGTTTCTATCTCTTTCTGTTTACGTTGTTGTTCAAGTTTCTTTATTTGTGCCTGCTCACGCTCTCGAGCTTGTTTAGCCTCACGAGCTCTGCGTTCAAGTTCTTCCTGACGTGCTTGCTCTTTACGCTCAGCTTCTCTCTTGTCTGCCTTAAGCTTTTCAACGTGTTGTGCCACCTTTTGTTGGTCGACCACCACAGCTTGCACTGCCGGGGCACTGACTTGAGGAACCACTTTAGGTTTCTCGTCAAAATTAACCCCCATCGCTACAACGATAAGCACGCCAATATGAATACTGGCCGAAATAACAAGAGGTAAAGTAAAATCTGATTTAGCTGCCACCCATTACTCCTCTGGTGAATCTGTCATCAGGCCAACAGATGGTACGCCAGCCTGTTGCAAGGACACCATTAGCTGAATCACTTTTTCATAGGCAATACTGCGATCGGCTTTAACCACCACCGGACGCTCTGGCTCTAGCTGAATAATGGCACCGACCCTTACCGCCAGCTCCTCCAAATCTAATACTTCCTTCGAGCTACTCGAACCCACATCAAGGTAATAATCACCATTAGCATCGATAGAGGCGACCACGGGAGGCTTACTGTCTGCAGGCAAAGTCTCAGCTTGTCCTTGTGGTAAGTCAACTTTTACCCCTTGAGTAACGATGGGCGCCGTGACCATAAAAATAATCAACAAGACCAACATCACGTCGATATAAGGCACAACGTTGATCTCAGCGACAGGCCGGCGTCGTTTACGCTGATAACCTTGTTGCATTAGACCACTTCCTTCTCGCTATAAGCTTGGCGATGTAAAATACTGGAAAACTCTTCCATAAAATTGGCATAAGACATCTCTATCTTATCCACTTGAGTCGAAAATCGGTTGTAGGCGATCACAGCAGGAATGGCAGCAAATAGACCCATTGCGGTCGCAATCAATGCCTCAGCAATCCCAGGAGCAACCATAGCAAGCGTGGCGTTTTCAACCGCACCTAGCGCGATAAAAGAGTTCATGATCCCCCACACGGTACCAAATAGGCCAATATAGGGGCTGGTTGAGCCTATGGTAGCCAATAAGGGTAAATGGGTCTCTAGCTTTTCAAGTTCGCGCGACAATGCCACGCGCATGGCACGATAGCTGCCGTCCATCACCGCACTAGGGACTTTACCATTAAGGTTATTCAGTCGAGCATACTCTTTAAAACCACTGTAAAACAGGGCTTCTAAGCCGCTATTGCTGTCTTGACGCGCTGAGAGTTCTTTATAGAGTTTATTTAAATCGACACCAGACCAAAATTTATCTTCAAACTTGAGTGCGCGTTCTCTAGCCGTGGTCAGTAAACGCCGACGCTGAATAATCACTGCCCAGGAAACAATTGATAACGCTAATAGCGTCAACATCACAAACTTGACTAACAAACTGGCTTGTAAAAACAGCCCAATAAAGGAAATATCAGCTTCCACTCTTAAACTCCTGAACAATGTTTTGCGGAATCGCTCTTGGTCTCATGCGAGACAAAGCTATGCAGGCAACCAGAATATGACCTTCGCAGTACAACTTGCCTGAAGCATCAAGCAACCGTTGACGAAATAATAACGAAGCCTTTTTCAACTCTATAACTTCGGTTTCAACCACAAGGTCCTGCTCAAATCGAGCGGCTACTTTAAAGTCCAACTCCGCCTTTTTAACCACAAAGGCAATATCATCGGCAAGTAATTGAGTCTGTTTCACGCCGATGTGTTTAAGCCACTCGGTGCGAGCGCGCTCGAAAAAGTTGAGGTAATTGGAGTGGTAAACCACTCCCCCTGCATCAGTATCTTCGTAATAAACAGAAATAGGCCATCGAAACATAAATAATGATCGCCAAACATTAGCTAAAATAGAGGCCTACTATACCTACAGCGTAGGCAATTGTGAATGGTTCAGGCACTATCAGTAAGCAGTTACTTCATAAAATTTTGTTAATAAAAAAGGGAAGTTATTCACTTCCCTTTTAAAGTTTCTATCATAGCGAGTCAGTTATCAGCCAATCTTAGCTGGAACAGTTAAACCAAAACTGTGCCAAAGGAAACTGTAGATATCGGCAAATTCATCGATCTTCATTGCTGTGGGTTTACCCGCCCCATGACCAGCTTTAGATTCGATACGCATAATAATTGGCGCATCGCCTGTTTGACGGTCTTGCAGCAGTGCACCAAATTTAAAGCTATGCAGTGGCACTACACGATCGTCATGATCGGCTGTCATCACCATTGTGGCCGGATATTCACGCTCGGTAATATTATGGTAAGGCGAATAAGCGAGTAGCGCGGGGAATTGCTCAGCGACATCGGCGCTGCCATATTCACTGGTCCACGCCCAACCGATAGTAAATTTGTGGAATCTCAGCATGTCTAAAACGCCGACTGCAGGTAACACTGCGGCAAACAGATCAGGACGTTGAGTTAACGCGGCCCCCATCAACAAACCACCGTTACTGCGACCATAAGCGCCTAATTTAGTACTATTGGTGTAATTGTTGTCAATAAGGTACTGCGCCGCAGCATAGTAATCGTCAAACACATTTTGTTTCTTATCAAACATGCCTGCTTGATGCCAACTTTCACCGTATTCGGCACCGCCACGAAGATTAGGCACAGCATAAATACCGCCCATATCCATCCAAGCGATATTCGCTGGGCTAAAACGCGGTGTTAATGAAATAGCAAATCCGCCATAGGCATACAATAAGGTGGGGTTATTACCATCGAGTGTTAATCCCTTCTTATGAGAAACCATCATAGGGACACGGGTGCCATCTTTACTGGTGTAGAACACTTGCTCTGACACATAGTCATCGGGGTTAAACGAGACCTCTGGTTTAGCGAACAGACTAGATTGACCCGTTTTAAAATCAAACTTGTAAGTGGTCTGTGGCTGCACGTAACTATTAAAGGTGTAATAGAAATAGTCTTTGCTTCGCTTGCCATAAGGGCCGGCAATTTTCCCTTTACCGGGCAAGTCTACATCCTGACGCTTGGCACCCTCCATACTGAAAATAGATAACTGACCTAATACATCATGTAAGTAGCTGACCACTAAATGATCGTTAATGATTGCTACGCTCGCAATAGGATCGCTTGATTCAGCAATCACCGTCTTCCAATTTGCTTTGGCCGGACGCTTCACATCAATGGCAATCACTTTGCCATTAGGCGCGTCTAAATCGGTCTTAAAATAGAACACAGATTTATCATTGCCCAAGAAGCTATATTCGGCTTCAAGCTCAACAATCAATTCAACCACCGGAGCATTGTGTTCGGTTAACGACTTATAGAAGAAACGATTGCGACTGTCGGTACCTTGTGAAATCGAGATCAACAGGTAATCGCCCTGCTCCGATACTTCGGCGCCAAATCCCCAATCTTTATTCTGGGGACGCTCATAGATCAACACATCTTGAGATTGATCTGTACCTAATTTGTGATAGTAGACTTTTTGGTTAAAGTTTACATCGGCAAGTAAGTTGCCGCCCGCTGGCGCATCATAACGAGAGTAATACACCCCTTGGTTATCTTTACTCCATTGCGCACTAGAAAATTTAATCCAATTGAGTTCATCAACCAGCTTTTTGCCACTGACGACATCAACAAACTGCCACTGTTGCCAGTCCGAACCTGATTTTGACACGCCATAGGCAATCGTTTTACCGTCACCACTAACAGACACACCGCTTAATGCCACGGTACCATCGGTTGAAAAACTATTGGGATCGAGAGCAACCTTTTCTTGACCATGCTTATCTTTAACATACAACACCGACTGCGCCTGCAGGCCATCGTTACGGTAATAATAAGTGTAATCGCCATGCTCAGCTGGCGCGGTCACTTTTTCATAATTCCACAGCTCAGTGATACGATCGACAATGGCCTGTTTATTTTCGAGTTGAGCAAGATAGTCATGACCAGCCTGTTGCTGCTGTTTTACCCAAGCTTGGGTCGCTTCACTGTCTTCTTCAAGGTAACGATAGGGGTCGGCTACTTCGACACCATGAAGTGTCTCGACCACGCCTTGGGTTGTCGTTGGCGTGTTATCAGTTTGAGATGCATTATACTGACAGCCGCTGAGCACTAGCCCAAACCCCGCTATCAACAGAAGGTGTTGCTTTGACAAAATCGTTTTAAGACTCATCTGTTGCCATCCTGAATATCTAGTTATTATTTATAATAAATTTGTGAGCAAAAGCTCATAACCACGTACTATACAAGTAAAATTAAACAGCGCAATAATATTAAAACAATCAACGATAGCGATACTCCAGTTAATTGTTAATAAAAAACCAACATGGATAAGTTAATTAAAACGTAAAATTATGCACATATTGTGCTTAATCAATCGCAGAAAGGCCAAATGAGTGCATCTAGTGCAATAACCATCACTACCAAGCATTAGAAATACTAATTCAAATTAGCAATTTTTCTCGCTTGCTGCTTTAGAGGGCTAATCCTATAATTCGCCTCGTTTTCAGGAAGTGTCTACCTACGTAGATTTGAAAACAAGAACTCTAAGCTTGTGTGTTGATACACGTAAGTTTTTCCCTGGTTCTTATGCTTGACTTCCTTCCTTCAATTTGTTGATTGCAATCTATTATTTGCGGCCCACTTAACTATATTAAGTGGGCTTTTTTTTTACCTGTAATAATGCCAATACAAATTTGCGGCAATAAAAAACCCAGCATTAGCTGGGTTTATCTGAATATTAGCCGCTACGCCTATAGTGGCTTACTCAACCTTATCACCACCCGGCGGTTACGCGCACGTTCTTCAATGGTGTCATTCGAGGCCACATGACGACGCTCACCATGGCCTTCGGTATGAATACGATCTTGTGGTATACCTGCCGATAAAAACAGATCTTTAAGTGAATTAGCCCGTGTTTCAGATACCTTAGCATTGATAGAACGACCGCCATAGCTATCGGTATAGGCATCGATAAGTACTAACTCTACATCTTGATCGTAAGACAGGTATTGCTGCACTTTAGCAATTTGAGCCTTAGAGTACCTTGTTAACTCATTACCACCAAACTCATAGGTGAGTACAGTAAAGGCAATATCTTCAAAGCTATAAGGTAATAAATTAGCGAGACATGCACGAAAATCGGTATAGTTACGCGCAAAATTAGCGGCGGAAAGCCCTACAGCTACTTTACTAGAACGGTTATACCAATCTGCATAGTAAAATGTAGGCTGCATGCCGCGCTCTAATTCATTCAACATCGACCAAGCCGCATGTTTAGGCACTTCACCGCTAAAGTACTTCTGATAAGTCAGATCGGTTATCGGTTTTGACTGTACACCAGGGCGCCATGCAGGGGCTGTGCTCATCAATTTTGCGTGCGTTACCTCATCAGGTTTTACCCACATATCAAGCGTAAAATTCAAATCATGATGTTTACCCGCGTAACTAGTAAAGATGGCCTTACCGTATGAAGGGATCTCATGTTCCAGTCGGCAGACAATCGGCGTGTTATCACTAATTCGCCACTGTGACTGCTCTAATGATGCCACATAATGGCGTAACTCAGCCTGAACTGTCAGTGACATCCCTAAGCTCAACCATAATGTAAAAATCAACGGCACCCTACTCAACATAGACAATCGCTCTCATTCATTGTGTTACTTAAGGCTATCGGCATGTTTTACTATTCCTTTAGCCTAGATATTAACCAATCAAACATGACAAGCTCAGGCTAGATACTTCATAATAGCGCTTGGCTAATTATTTGGATAATTTGATGAGCGATATGTGCGACGCTAATAAACTCAACCACCGTTTTCGGGGCTATTTCCCTGTGGTTATCGATGTAGAGACTGCTGGGTTCAATGCCCAGACCGATGCGTTGCTTGAAATTGCAGTGACTATGCTGAAAATGGACGATCAAGGTGTGTTAATGCTAGATAAAACGCTGCATTATCATATTGAGCCGTTTGAAGGCGCTAATCTTGAACCTGAAGCACTGGCATTTAACGGTATTGACCCATCTAACCCATTACGCGGTGCAGTATCAGAAAAAGAAGCCTTCTTAGAAATATTTAAAGAAGTAAAAAAAGCACAAAAAGCGTCCGGCTGCCACCGCAGCATCATAGTGGCTCACAATGCCGCCTTTGATCATGGTTTTGTCACCAAAGCAATTGAACGCAATGGGTTGAAACGCACGCCGTTTCATCCATTTGCCACCTTTGACACTGCAGCCTTATCGGGCCTTGCACTCGGACATACCGTGCTCGCTAGAGCCTGCGCTATCGCTGGAATTGATTTTGATAATAAAGAAGCGCACTCGGCACTGTATGACACAGAACGTACCGCCGAGCTTTTTTGCCATATCGTCAATAAATGGAAAGCCCTAGGCGGCTGGCCCTTGGAGTCTGCTGAAAATTCAGCACAGCAAGACAGTGACAAGCAAAGTGAAGTGCAAACTGGTTGATAAGCTCACAGGCAAAATAGGTGAGCTGACGATGGAGTATACCTAAGACCAAGATAGCCTAAGGTAAAAATAGCATTAAAGCTAATAAAGCCGCATCTGTGGGGGATAACTTAGCCCCATCACTTGCTAAAAACGTTTACTTTAGCAAGTCGCGAGAGGATAAAATATCATCAAGGTTATTTATCACGCCTTCAATTGGCTTAAGTGACAGAACCTATTTTGAACACAAAAAAGCCGCGATTATCGCGGCTTTTTGACTGACATACTATAGACCCGAAAATTATAGTGAGTCAGCGTTGTCAGTCAGGTAAGAAGCTACGCCTTCTGGGCTTGCATTCATACCTTTGTCGCCTTTTTCCCAACCAGCAGGACAAACGTCACCGTGCTCTTCGTGGAACTGAAGTGCATCAACCATACGGATCATTTCGTCTACATTACGACCTAGTGGAAGATCGTTAACCACTTGGTGACGTACTTGACCTTCTTTATCGATAAGGAAAGAACCACGGAAAGCCACGCCCGCTTCTGGATGCTCAACATCATATGCTTTACAGATCTCGTGCTTAACGTCAGCAACAAGTGTGTATTGAACTTGGCCAATACCACCTTTGTCTACCGGAGTGTTACGCCACGCGTTGTGAGTGAACTGAGAATCGATAGAAACACCGATAACTTCAACGCCACGCTTCTTGAACTCATCCATACGGTGATCGAAAGCGATCAGTTCAGATGGGCAAACGAAAGTGAAATCAAGTGGGTAGAAGAATACTACAGCTGTCTTACCTTTGATCGCTTCGCTTAGGTTAAAGCTATCTACGATTTCGCCATTACCAAGAACCGCTGCAGCAGTAAAATCAGGAGCCGGACGGCCTACTAATACACTCATTTTATATCTCCATCTATGGATTGAAAAAAGCTTTAGAACTATGAACTAAAAAGCATTATAGGCAGTCACCAGCGGGACACAAGCTATTTGGGATCATTGTCACCTTTTTTGAACAATTTGATTTCAGTTGCCCAATAACTGTCCGAGTCTAACACCAATGCCCACCTAGGGTTTACACTTACGCAGTAAACCTAGATACAGTTACATTACATCTCATTTTTTTTACAGATAAAATGCCGTTCGGCTGGACAAATAGCATGCTTGCGGTCGAAAATAGCCCCCCACTTAAAACACAAAAGCCAGAAAATATATGAATGCAGTAGTTATTGCAGTTTGCTTGATGCTGGGGCTCAGCCTTGCAAGAGTACACGTTGTTATCGCGCTCACCATCAGTGCGCTTGTTGCAGGCTTAGTGGGTGGTATGGATTTACAGCATACGGTCGATGCGTTTAATACCGGACTTGGCGGTGGTGCTCAAATCGCCCTCAGTTATGCCTTATTAGGTGCCTTTGCCGTCGCCCTCTCGCATTCGGGTCTGACGACGCTAATTTCAACAAAAGTGATTACCCTACTGGGTCAAGAGCAAAATAGTCTTAATATCAACCGTGTACGCTGGTTACTGCTGCTTGCTCTATTAGCTATGGCCGTTTCTTCGCAAAATATTTTGCCAATCCATATTGCCTTTATTCCCATTTTGATCCCGCCACTACTGCACGTGATGTCTAAATTACGTTTAGATCGCCGTTTAGTGGCATGTGTATTGACCTTTGGGTTAGTCACCACTTATATGATCTTACCTATTGGTTTTGGCGGCATTTTTCTCAATGATATTTTGCTGTCTAACCTTAATAGCAATAATCTTGATGCTGTACGTGAACAGATCCCAACGGCCATGTTGATACCTGCGCTAGGGATGATTGTCGGCCTATTAGTCGCCACATTTATTAGCTACCGTAAGCCGCGTGAATACAAGCAAGAATTAGCATTAGTTGCCGAGCCAGAAGCCAACATTAATCGCCGCAATATTTTGATTGCCCTTAGCGCCATATTGGCCACACTGCTGGTGCAACTCTACACTGGCTCGATGATTTTTGGCGCACTCGTTGGCTTTATCATCTTCAGTTTTTCTGGGGCGCTTAAGCATGTCGCCGATCAAGATATCTTTAACCAAGGTGTGCGCATGATGGCCAACATAGGCTTTATCATGATATCGGCTGCAGGGTTCGCCGCGGTAGTCAAAGAGACGGGTGATGTGAGTACATTAGTTGAATCACTTTCTTATTTGATTGGCGATAATAAGGCATTCGCGGCCTTCTTAATGTTAGTGGTTGGCTTATTGATCACCATGGGCATTGGCTCATCATTTTCAACCATCCCTATTATCGCTACCATTTATGTGCCACTGGCCATGAGCTTTGGCTTTTCGGTTGCCGCAACGATTGCACTGGTAGGTACCGCTGCAGCATTAGGCGACGCGGGCTCACCAGCCTCAGACTCAACCTTAGGCCCCACTGCGGGTCTTAATGCCGATGGTCAACACGACCATATTCGCGACAGCGTCATTCCAACGTTCATTCACTATAATATCCCGTTACTGGTCTTCGGTTGGATTGCCGCCATGGTGTTGTGATCTTAATGTCATCACTCCGATACAAAAAGGCAGCCACTTGGCTGCCTTTTCGCTAACTAAGATACACCCATACCAATGGCGCTTAGAAAGTGTAACCCACACTGACCATATAAACCCATGGATCGATATCTGTTTCAATCGTCACAGGAGCATCACCTAGATTAAATTTAACATCTGTGCTGATTTGTGCATACCAAACAGAGGCGTTTACCAGCCAGTTTTTATTCACTTGATAATCAAGACCTACCTGAGCTGCTAAGCCCCATGAGTTACTAAGGCTTAGATCAGTCAAAGCACCATCCAAATCATTGGTAAAATCATTGTCGAAGAAGTTGGTGAAGTTAACACCTGCACCAATGTATGGACGTAACTTTGATTGAGCCGAACCGAAATAGTACTGTGCGACTAAAGTTGGTGGAAGATGCTTGGTCTCGGCAATTTTACCGACACCATCTAAAGAAACATCATGACTAAAGGGTGTTGCCGCTAACAACTCAACCCCAATATTATCGGTCAGCATGTAACCAAAATTAAGCCCCAACTGGGTATCATCGCTTACTTTAAACTCACCAAAGCCTGCCACATCCTGACTAGATTCATTTGGTGCAACCATAACCGCACCAGCACGCACAATAATATCACCAGCTTGGTGAGCAGAAACCGCAGCACTAAATCCGCCTGTAAGTAGGGTGGCGGCAACAAGACCTGAAACGAGAGACTTTTTCATCATACTACTCCATTAATACAATTGTATATTGAGATTGTTATTAGCAATTTGCTTACATTTGCAGCCATCCTGCCAGCTGCAACCTTGCTACATATTGATCTATGTCAACAAAATAAATAACACCGTCATTTCAAGTGCGCACCAGTGACACGGATCACACCCACCAAACAAACATTGATAATACCCCTTTAAAATGAGTGACCTAGATCAAACAGGCGAATTAACCTCACCTCAAAGTGAAATAAAAAATGGGCTTAACCCAACAGGTTGAAAGTAACTTGGCGTTAACATTTCGTGTTGCCAATTGGTTCGTATCCGATAGTAAAAGGGTGCATGTCAAATTAACTAAAATGCACTGAGAAACGATTAAGCAACTTGTCAAAGACTTATCAACATTTTTAATAAGCGCTCATTAAGCCAACCTAATTTATTGAGCTAATTTTTAGGAATAAAAAAGGAGCCGAAGCTCCGTTTTTGATTACATATATGTTAAGACAACACGCCTAGCATGAGTTAACGGCCGCTCACTGGCTTCATAATCACTTCCGTGGTGTATTTACCATTATTGATCACCGGAAACTTATCGTATGTTTGAAAGATCACCATACCGTTATAACGGATCATAGCAACGACCCCATAATTGATGCTGCTATCAATAGTATCCGCAGCAAAGGTAAATTTAAATGGCACAGGTACCTTAGCAATATTAAATGACTTCTGCGCCACAATAACCCCTGGTGTATCAAGATCGATAACTGCAATGGTAATAGCACTGCCTTGAGGCAACGCTATGCGCTCTAGATAACCTGCAGCCCCATTAACAATCACTGGCGGCTCGGGCTCAACGGTAACGCAAGCACTAAGTAACAATAAACAAAACAGTGCAATAAACCCTTTTACTTTACCTTTCATGATGTGCATCCCATTAACTCACTATAAAAACTATCTCAAACCACGTCACTCAAAACTATATGCTCAAGTTTGCTTGCAGCAATTCATTCCATTTAAGTTCATCGCTGCGTTAAACGAATTAACCCTTCCTGAGTCGCAGATGCTACCAAGGTGCCATCTTCACTGTAAAACTCACCTCTGACAAATCCTCGACCACCCGACGCATTGGGACTATCGATGCTGTAAAGCAACCACTGACTTAAATCGACAGGACGATGAAACCACATGGCATGATCTATCGTCGCCATGCGCATACCTGGGGTTAAAAACGACACGCCATGGGGCTGCGCTGCGGTCACCAAAAAATTAAAGTCAGAGGCATAAGCCAACAGATATTCATGTACCGACAGCTCATTGGGTACATTGCCGTTGGCACGGATCCACACGTAACGTTTAGGATCTGATGCCGCTGGCGCTATCGGGCTGCTGGGGTTGACTAAGCGCATTTCTAGGGGGGAGTCGGCCATAAACTTTTCAAGCACACGGGCAGGCACTTTATCACGCAACGTCATCGCCAACTCTTGTTGGTTCATTAATCCTTCAGGTCCTGGCACATCTGGCATCTGGCTCTGGTGCTCAAAACCTTGCTCATGAGATTGAAACGAGCAGGTCATATAAAAGATCGGCCGCCCTTTTTGAATCGCTTTCACTTTTCGCGCACTAAAGCTGCCACCGTCGCGAACCACTTCCACATCGTACACTATCGGTAGTTTTTCATCGCCAGCGCGCAAGAAATAGGAATGAAACGAGTGAACTTGCCTTAAAGGATCAACGGTTTGTGCCGCCGCGCTTAGGGCTTGACCCATCACTTGGCCACCAAATACGTGACCGAAGCCCAAATCTTGGCTTTGACCTCGATAAAGGCCAACCTCTATCTGCTCAAGCGACAGCAGCGATAATAGATCATCTAATACTTGACTCATTACACCTTACCGACAATATCTACTAAATTAAACGACAAGCTTACCTTAGAAGACGTTCATATGACTAGAGTATAACGGGGGATAAGGTGTTTAATTACACCGCTAATTATTCAATCACGATATGGTGTTCGCTAGCACTTCTTTTAGCCCAAGCGGTTATTTGAGCTTCACCACTGCGATGTACTCGATAAGGGCGCGCATACTTAAGCTCATGCCAACGCGCATGTATCACATTTGGATTACACTCGGCATCAGTAATACGCATGTGTGGAGATTCAGTGAATTTGCCATGGCTCACACTACCGGCTGCGACCAACAAATGCTGACCGCTAGGAGCTAAGGAGGAGGTCAAAAATAACATCACCGCATTTACCGATGAGGTCGAGAACAGCGGCTTAACTAAGGGTGACAAATGATGTTCGGTCATTTGAGTCAATGCGTGAGGGGTAATCGAGTTGACACAAATATTGCTATCAACACCTTCGATCGCCAGACTATTCACTAAGCCAATTAAGGCCATTTTACTGGTGGAAAAACAACTTTCATGTCGATCGCCATATAAGGCGCTGGCGCCACAGCTCATGAGTATGCGTCCATAACCTTGGCGCTTCATCTGAGGCCAAACGAGTTTAGTCAGTATAAAACTGCCATTGACATCGATATCGAGCTGTTGCTGCCACTGAGCATAAGAAAGCTCCTCGAACGCACAAGGATGATGAATACTGGCATTATTAATGACAATATCAATATGGCCCCAACGGCCAAGAATTGCTGTAACCGCATCATTTAAACCATCACTATCACGAACATCTAACTTAAAGCTCATGGTCTGTGCGCCCAGTTCTGACAGGGTTTGTGCGGTTTTTGCCAGACCAGAGTCTTGGTCAAGCACTGCATCGGGATCGGCAATGCCAGCATCAATGAGCACAACATGCGCGCCCCGCTCGGCAAGCGCGATAGCATAAGCTCGCCCTAAGCCGGCTCCGGCTCCAGTGATCACAGCCACCTGTTCATCAAAACGCATAAGCTATTTCCCTTATGTCATTGCCTTGTTGACGCTTCCCTACATCAAGCTACTACAATCATAAAATTCCATATTAATTAATTAGATAATGATTAACTTAGCCATCAACCGACCTTACTAAAGAGTCTTATAACAGCATATATGATGGTGATATTCTTTGAGGCTATCGACAAATATGAGTCAGGATAGGTAAGGCATTGTGCGCTCGCTCAAACTTTGACAATTTATCTTCACAAAATAATAACAAAATGACATTCAAGTAGAACAGCTGAACAATTATGCGCCATTTGAGCAAAAATAGAACGAAGCAGTTCACATAACGCTAATGCAAGCACTGCAAGGCGTCACCGTTTTTTGCTATGCTATTGATTGACCGTCTTGAGCGAATACCGCTCCCACTCCTATATTGCTAACGTAAGTACAAATACAACAATGAATCCTTGGATCCTGGCGACACGCCCACGCACTCTTCCTGCTGCTATTGGCCCGTTATTAGTGGGCAATATTTTAGCGATTAACCTAGAACAATTCAGTTGGTTCATCGCTGCTATTTCCATGTTATGCGGGGTTTTACTGCAAGTGGCGGTTAACTTAGCTAACGACTACTTTGACTTTAAAAGCGGTATCGACACCCATGAACGCTTAGGCCCAATACGAGTAACGCAAAGCGGCTTACTGGCGCCAGAAAAAGTGCGTAATGCCATGGTTGGCTGTCTGGCTCTGGCTTTAGTGGTTGGGTCAATACTCATTTATCATGGCGGCTGGCCCATCGCACTATTAGCGGCCCTGTCAATTTTAGGGGCACTTGGTTACAGCGGCGGCCCCTATCCATTGGCATCTCATGCATTGGGAGAAGTGGCGGCGTTTATCTTTTTTGGTTTAGTGGCTGTCGTGGGTAGCTTCTATCTTCAGGCTGGCACGACCAACACAGCAGCTTGGTTGCTTGGCAGCGCCATAGGCCTGTTTAATGCGGCTATCATGTTAGTGAATAACACCCGTGATATCCCAACCGATGCCAAAGCGGGTAAATTAACCTTGGCGGTCAAAATCGGCGAAGGCCAAGCACGAGTGCTCTATCAGGCATTGGTTTATCTGCCTTTCGCCCTCATTATTGGCGGCTTTTTTCTGGGGTTATTACCAGGTTTACCTGTGCTCTTAGGCGGGCTATCACTGATTTTGGCACGTAAGTTAAACAGTGAGTTTAGCCACACTTCAGGCGAAGCCTTAAACCCTTTATTGGGTAAAACGGCCAAGTTAACGATTATTTTTAGTGCCTTATTCAGTCTAGGCTTAGCTTTTAGCTTTTAGCTTACATCACACATAAATAAGGCCAGTGAATTCACTGGCCTTATTTATATTATTCGGTAGATAAATTTAGCGATAACCCCAAATTATTGCGCTTTTATACCTCGTATTCAGCGCCATCTTTCGACGTAAATTGCTTGTTGCGACTTCCGGCCTGTCCGCTAACTAGGCTCGTCCAGCTGCGCTGTGATGGCGCCTGTTGACTGTTAACTATGGTCATTAATGTCGCTTCAACTTGCACATCATCAATGCCAGCTAAGTCATTACAACCATGCTCACCCCGACGATTAATAGACACTTCAACGTGAAAACCATTGTTTTTCAAAACCAATGACGTCGGCTCACATTTATGGCCTGTTAAGGCGACAAATTGTTTAGGCTCAGCCAACCCACTTTGACTACCATCGGCAAAGAATGCCAATAACTGCTTATAATAAACGACATAACTGCAGACATCCTGATGCGACCCATTACTCAACGGAAAGTGTTGATCCAGCACTTGCTTAGCATAGGCTGTCGCTTCACTGTGGTTGTGCTGCTCTAAGGCGGTGTTTCCGTTTGTATGTGTCATAGGCATTACCTGCTTGATGAAGTTGTAAATACTTTGGTCGATAAGATTAGATTGCTGTGTGTGAATATTCATAGCTTCATCCTCATATATAATTTGGTACGTTTATCGCGTTTGGGGCATCTCAAAGCTGACTGACTAATAGGTATCGACTTTGCTTTGCCGAAATACACTGCAACTGACTTATCTCGATTGCTTGATTTGTAGTCTAGTCTTTTTTTCTTTACAATTTCACAATAGAAATTTCACAATGTGAATTTTACAAAATGAAAAACAATACAAGCTTAATGAGAAAGTCGCATTTTTTGGGAACCAAAATCCGTAACCTCAGAAAACGTAACAACCTCACCATGGAAGATTTGTCGGCCCGCTGTATCCGTGTGGATACCGATTCGGCGCCCTCGGTCTCTTATCTATCTATGATAGAGCGAGGTAAACGTGTGCCCAGCGCTGGCATGCTAGCTGTTATAGCGGCGGTGTTTCAAAAAGAGGTCGACTGGTTTCTTGACGATGCGCCAGAGCAACAAGCCATCACTCCAGTTAAAGGTTCTCGCGGCGGCATAAGTGGCATGGCGCTAGAGCCAAGCTTTTTGTTTTCTAGTGAAATTTTACAAATTGCCATCCCTGAAATGTTGTCACAAACTGGCATCAGCGGCCGCCAATTTGCGCACTTATTAATACGTGCGCATCAAGAGCATCATCAAAATCATTTTCCTGATCTTGAGCGCGCCGCTGAAGAAGTGGGCTTAAAACGCATGCCGCTCAGCCTAGATGATCTGCTGGAAATTGTCGCCAAGTTAGGATTAACAGTGAAATGGTTTACCCGCGCCCCTAAACAAATCCGTCTTGAAGCAGGTGCTAGCGAGCAGCACATCATCACCTCTTATTTTGAAATGCCCAATAAGCTGTGCCTCAACAAATTACTCAACAACCACACGAATCGGCTCAAATACGATTTAGCCGTCCACATAGGACATTGCGTGTTACACAACAAAGATGGCTTAAAAAGTATTATGGTCGCGGGTCGAAGCCACGGTACTAGCCTAAGTGAAGACAGCTTTACAGCGCCGCAATCCTCCACTGTCGATGCGCAAGATATTTTGCATGCTTGGCGTGATTTTGAGTCGAGCTTTTTTGCTGGCGCCCTGCTGTGTCCCAAGGTTCCCTTTAGACAACTGCTCGACAGGCATGGTTATGAAATTGATGTTGCTAAACGCGTTGGCGTGTCAGCCTCGGTGGCGATGCGCCGCATGACGGCCGTGTCACCTTATAGCCATTGGCACTATTTTGATGCCTACTCACCAGGCAAACTTAAAGCCGTTTATCGGGGTAATGGCATTCCGCTGCCTTGGGGCAATATGCGCCAAGTTGAAGATCCCTGCCAGCACTGGGCGGTATTTAGAATGATCAATGCCTCTTCGACGGGGTCTTCGGCACAGATCTCGATTTTAGATGTGGCTCAAGAGCCAAAAATTTACTGCTGTGAATCGATTAGGGTTAACGATCTGGCTGGCACGCCCCATGTGCTATGCGCCGGTATTGACCTCAACCCCGCCATCGAAGCTCAGGGCGGCGATGCACAAGCTATCGCCCATGAGCTGAAACAGGTCTGTGTCGATAACGGCGGCTCAGCTCACCTGCCCACCAGCATTAAAACGGATATTAAGCGCGTGGCGAGAATACTTAATATCAATTGGATTGAGCGCGGCATAGACAACGAAGCCAGAT
The DNA here is from genome assembly GCF_059338445.1 of Shewanella sp. 492. Taxonomy (NCBI): domain Bacteria; kingdom Pseudomonadati; phylum Pseudomonadota; class Gammaproteobacteria; order Alteromonadales; family Shewanellaceae; genus Shewanella; species Shewanella sp. 492. The sequence continues at coordinate 1,468,889 of NZ_CM181702.1, read as the reverse complement.
TGATCTGTTCGCGGGGCTCAACCTGCCCACGTAAACCTAGCTGTTACGCCAGCGGCACTTGCGGCGGATAGATAATCCTATCAGCGCCATCATAAGGTAAAAGGCCACAGGGGAACCCGTGGCCTTTTGCTTATCCCTACCTCAACGGTTAGATGTCATAACTATTGGCTATAACTTTACTAACGTACGTGGCTTGTGGCTCCAATTAAGGTGATATTTTTCCCCTGCTGGAGTATCAATTCGCTCAAAACTGTGGGCACCGAAGAAGTCACGCTGACCTTGTAATAGGTTTGCAGGCAAGGTGTCGCAGCGAGAACTGTCATAATATGCCAATGCCGAGCCGATACAGGGTACAGGCACACCGCTTAACACGGCTTGGGACACCGCCCTGCGCCAATCGAACTGCTTGGTTGACAATGCTGCACTAAAGCTCTCGGCCATCAACAAGTTGCTCAGTTCCACCCCTTGTGTCTGCGCCGCTTGATAAGCCTCACTGATCGACTGTAAAAACTTGGCACGAATAATACAGCCCGCGCGCCATATCTTCGCAATTTCAGCAAAGTCCAATAGCCAACCTCTCTCGGTAGCCATCATCGCCATCAACTGAAACCCTTGGGCATAACAAGCAATCTTGGCGCAATATAAGGCGTTTTCTAACTGTTCGATAAACGTCGAACGCTCACTGCCGGTAAGCGCCGCCTTGCTTGGCCCCGCTAGACACTGGCTTAATTGTTGACGCTGTGTTTTTTGAGTGCTCATTGCGCGGGCATAAACGGCTTCTGCAATAGTTGGCGCGGGAGTCCCCAGCTGTAAACTGCTTACCGCGGTCCACAAGCCGGTGCCCTTTTGTCCCGCTTTATCGAGGATCATCTCCACTAATGGCTTGTCTGTTAAAGGATCGACCTGAGCCAGCACCTCGGCACTTATCTCCATCAAATAGCTATTGAGACTGCCTTGGTTCCAACGCGAAAAGACCTCACTCACCTCTAAGGCACTCATGCCACAGGTATCTGACAGCAACTGATAAGCTTCACAAATCAGCTGCATATCGGCATATTCGATACCGTTATGTACCATTTTGACATAATGCCCTGCGCCAGCAGGGCCAATATAGGTGGTACAGGGCTCGCCCTCTGTCACCGGGTTACCTGGCTCTTGTCGCTCTATCGGTAAGCCCGTTGCCGCATCCACTTTAGCGGCTATCGCTTGCCAAATCGGTTTAATATGCTCCCAGGCATTGATATCACCGCTGGGCATCAATGATGGACCAAAACGTGCGCCCATTTCACCACCCGATACAGCGCAGCTAAAAAAGATAAATTGACCCCCATAATGGGCTTCACGGGCGACGGTATCGGTCCATAGGCTGTTACCGGTATCAATGACAATATCATCGGCTTCAATGCCCGCATCAATCAGGGCACCGCAGACGCCATCGACAGGCTCCCCGGCAGGTACAGATAACACCACAATACGGGGTTTAGTGAGATTGGATAACATTTCAGAAAGATTATTACAGCCTTTAATACGCTGAGGCTGGCCGGCTAAGCGCTCTTGTTGTTCTTGTGCCAGTAAGCCATTAACTTTGTCATTATCTAGATCGAACGCAGCCACACGATAGTGGTTGTCGGCAATATTAAGTGCGAGGTTTTTTCCCATCACACCTAAGCCTATCATGCCAATATCGAGCAGTTCTGAATGATTTTGCATTACATGTGTCCCACAAAAAAAGCGATGAAAGAGGCCTGCCAATGATGGTGTTCACGCGATTTAAATCACATCTCAGGCCAAAAAGAGGAAAACACTAACAAGCCGATTGCTCATATTAAGCAAGCAATAAATTGATAATGATTATACAAAAATGAGTAACTTAATGACTAGGTATTATCCAATATCACTGGCCGCTGAAGAAAACACTGTATTTCAGTAAATCGCCAGCGTGCCCGTTACTGATTGAGCTCCGCCGTCAATGTGAGGCACAGATCGCGCATTTCATCGAGCTTGGCACCTGAAATGCTCACCTTATCCAATAATTGCTGCGTTAACGCCAAGGCAGCTTGTTTCAACGCCGCGCCCGCTAATGTCACATTAATCACTTTTTTACGCTCGTCGCGACTGTCGATCGTCCGCGCCACCAATCCCTTACCTTCCAGACGCTTAACTATGGGGGTCAAGGTGCCTAAATCGAGACGTGTCGATTGTGAAAGATCGGTCAAACTGGCGCCATCGTGTAACCACAATGCTTGCATTACTAGGTATTGAGGATAAGTTAAATCACACTGTTCTAGCAGTGGGCGATAGGCCCGCACTAGGGCGTTCGCGGCAGTATATAAGGCAAAACAGACATTATCTGACAATGCAGGTTTCACTGTTGAGGTCGTTGCCATCGCAGTGTTTTCAGCAGCGCTAGGGGATAGGTTATCTGATGTGCTTGTCACTGATTTGCTCGCCACTGGGTTGCCCTTAAACTCGTTATTCACTGAAAAAGTAATTATAAAAATGGAGGATCAAAATGCGCCAGAAAAACTCAACCCATTCATGTTAGGTATTCAATACCCATAAAACGGTATAAATGCATGCCTACAATAGCAAACCTTATATAGGTTTCTGTTAACACCGACATTTAGTTTGCGCGCAAAGCATTTGCATTACTCAGGCTTTGAGAGTAGAGTTTACCACAATTAGTTAGCGCACAAAGCAAAATGAGGATTTTCATGCAAGCACAACACATTTTACTCCAATCTCGCCCAGAGGGTATGCCAACGGCAGCCAATTTCGCCTTAACTCAAGTCACCCTACCTGAGTTACAGCAAGGTCAATTTTTAGTCAAAAACCTGTGGATGTCAGTTGACCCATACATGCGCGGCCGCATGATTGACAGAGAAAGTTATATCGCACCGTTCGCCTTAGGCGAAGTGCTTGAAGGTGGTGCCATCGGCGAAGTCATAGCATCAAAGCACGCCGACTTCCCTGTTGGCAGCAAAGTAAGCAGTATGAATGGTTGGCGTACTCACTATGTCACCGACGGCAGCGACCACACGATTTTACCTACAACCCCTTTATGTGAGTCTCACTTTCTTGGCGTGTTAGGCATGCCAGGCATGACAGCATGGACAGGTTTAAACCGTATCGCCGAGCTCAAAGCAGGTGAAACCCTGTTTGTATCGGCCGCTTCTGGCGCTGTGGGTAGCGTGGCTTGTCAACTCGGTTTGTTAATGGGGGCCAAAGTGATCGCCTCGGTCGGCTCTGACGAAAAAGTCGCGAGCCTCAAAGCCATGGGCGTTGAGCAGGTGATTAATTACAAAACCACAACGGACTTAAGCGCCGCACTGCGCGCCGCTGCGCCTCAAGGTGTCGATGTGTATTTTGAAAATGTCGGTGGTGAGCACTTAGCCGCCGCGCTGGATAATATGAACGATCATGGCCGTATCGCCGTGTGCGGCATGATTGCCCAGTACAATGATACCGCGCCAACACCTGGGCCGAATAACCTTGCTTATATTATTATGAAAAAGCTAAAAATTCAGGGCTTTATCGTATTTGAGCACTGGGAACATTATCCAGAGTTTACCCAGCAGATGGGTCAATGGTTAGCTAATGGCCAAGTGAAAGCCGAGCAAACTATCTATGAAGGTATCGAGCAAGCCCCTGCGGCATTTATCGGCCTGTTCGAAGGTAAAAACCGCGGTAAGATGGTGGTTAAACTCGCTTAAACGGCTGAATAAAAAGTCGTAAACTAACAAGCCGACTAGTTAAAAGTCGGCTTTTTGAGTTTTGGTTATCAGACAACAAAGCCTAAAACAGGCTTTAATCTACCAGCTGTCAGGGATTATTTTACCTTTAATAATCCGACAAAGACGCATAACCCGCCGCCCACCATACCTGCCCACGCTTCTAGTGGGGTATCGCCGCTGAACGCTCGGCTGATCTGCGAGCTTGCCGAATCATAAATGTTATAACCCCACACTGCCAACGCGACGCCAACAAGAATAAGCGCAATACCAATGACTTTATTGATCATCATGAATCTGTATCCTTTATTTTCAACCTTCGATATTGGCGACAACACATAAAAACTGACTCGCGTGTAAAGACAGTTAACTCGACGCAATGTGTTGACCCCAACGGACAAGCAGTAGACTGCCGCCAACAAATACCATGTTAAAACAAGCCCTAACCATCCAATGATAACTGGCGTATGACAATTTAAACTGCTTAGACACTATCACCATAATCCCCATCAATGTAAACCATGGGGTAAAAAAGAAAATCAACTGCCACGTGACCAACATAACGGCTACATCATGCAGTGTACCACTGACGCTAAACGTCACAACCGAAGCCAATCCTTTGGGGATAAATTGGCTTAAAGGCTTCATCACGTATCGAGATAAGTAATAGCCCCATATCGGATTCCAATAGTGCCAAAAGAGATGAAAGCCGCCTGCCCCCAATGAACGTTGCAACATATTGCGCATCAAACCTGACGCGCCAAGTGGTACCCGTGGCGCTTTTTGACATACGCAGATAAAGATATCGATTTACACACTGGGCTTGTGTCGCCAACTACTGAAGGGCTAGGGCTAAAAAGGAAAAGGGCCAGATGGCCCTTTTCATACAAGCTTAATCACCAGCCTTATACATGGGCATCGGCATAGCCCATCCGGGTTAATACATTACGAACTAGCTCTAATGTATAAGGATCTTCAATGGTCGCTGGCATATTAAAGGTCTGATTATCGGCAATTTTACGCATAGTACCGCGTAAAATCTTGCCCGAGCGTGTCTTAGGTAATTTAGGCACGGCACTGACTAACCTAAACGCGGCCACAGGGCCAATCTGCTCGCGCACAAGGGCTGTCAGCTCTTTATGCAGTTGCTCATCACTTAAGGTGCAGCCTTTTTTAAGTACCACTAACCCCAGCGGCACCTGCCCTTTAAGCTTATCGTCAACGCCGATAACCGCCGCTTCAGCCACGGCTTCGTGTTGACACAATACCTCTTCAAAACGGCCGGTCGATAAACGGTGCCCGGCAACATTAATGATGTCGTCGATACGACTCATAATGTATAAGTATCCCTCTTCATCCATATAACCCGCATCGCCAGTAAGATAGAAACCAGGGTACATGGACAAGTAACTTTCCTTATATCGCGCCTCATTTTGCCAAAGGGTCGCCAAGGTGCCTGGTGGTAGTGGCAGTTTGATCACCACATTGCCAGTTTGATTAGCAGCAACGCGCTCGCCCATCTCGTCAACCACTTGCACATCATAACCCGGTACCGCTAATGCAGGGGAGCCCGCCTTAACCGGCACAGGCGCAGTGCCCATCATGTTGGCGGCCACTGGCCAGCCCGTCTCGGTTTGCCACCAATGATCGATAACGGGTTTGTTCAGCTTCTGCTCAGCCCAATGTAAAGTATCGGGATCGCAGCGTTCACCAGCTAAAAACACCGTCTGTAGACAACTTAAATCAACATCTTTTAAGAAGTCACCATCAGGATCGTCGCGCTTAATGGCACGAATGGCGGTCGGTGCAGTAAAGAAGCTCTTCACCTGATATTTAGCAATGGTACGCCAGAAAATCCCCGGATCTGGGGTGCCCACTGGCTTGCCTTCAAATAATAGCGTTGTCGCCCCCACCAGCAATGGACCATACACTATGTAGGAGTGCCCCACCACCCAACCGACATCCGATGCCGCCCAAAACACATCACCAGCATGTATGTCATAAATATTTTTCATCGACCACGCGAGCGCCACAGCATGGCCGCCGTTGTCGCGTACTACGCCTTTAGGCTGACCTGTGGTTCCAGAGGTATAAAGCACATATAAAGGATCGGTCGCCTCCACTGGTTGACAATCGATATTGGGCGCATCCACCATGGCCGATTGCCAATCCACATCGCGGCCATCAACTAAATCAGCATGCAATTGATGGCGGTTGAGAATAAGGCATTGCTCCACATGATGGGTCGCTTGAGCCAGTGCGTCGTCAAGTAACGGCTTATACGCCACCACACCAGAGGGCTCGATACCACACGATGCCGATAAGATCATTTTCGGCTTGGCATCATTAATACGCGTCGCCAGCTCATTGGCGGCAAAACCACCAAACACCACCGAATGGATGGCACCGAGTCGTGCACAAGCCAACATGGCATAGGCGGTTTCGGGGATCATCGGCATATAGATGATCACTCTATCGCCCTTAGTCACACCTTGGTTTGCCATGTAACCTGCAAGGCGACTCACTTGAGCTTGCAGCTCATTGTACGTAACGCCATATTCGGTATCGGTGATCGGGCTGACATATTGAATCGCCACCTGCTCACCACGCCCTGCCTCTACATGGCGGTCAACGGCGTTGTAACAGGTATTGATTTCGCCACCACTGAACCAGCGATACATGGGTGCATTTACGTCATCGAGTACGGTGTCGAATGGTTTAACCCAATTGATTGCTTGGGCGGCATCGGCCCAAAACTCATTTGGGTTTTCAATAGATTGTTGATGTAATTGGTTATGTAACGCCTTCATTTGCCTCTCTCCGAATGACATGGGTAGCGCCCATATCGGTTACTGATCACTCCGTTTTGCCCCCTAAAGCGACGAGGGCCAGTAAAAGCATTATGAGACACGGCGCGCCTTTGCCCATTAGACCTTTGCATAATGGCCACTCAATTAACAAGCTAAATGATTGTTAATATTTAACTTATTAGTATAGGCATGCGTACTTCGTACATTTTACCGCCTAAAATCTTTACCTTTACGTAAACTTCATATATCGTTCTAGCAATGTTAATTGTTATGGTATTTTTTTGATGAGCGACAAACACACCACCCAGATGACTTATTCCATTAGCGATCTGTCAAAAGAGTTCGATATAACCACCCGTAGTATCCGTTTTTATGAAGATCAGGGGCTGCTAAAACCTAAGCGTCGTGGGCAAACCCGCATCTATGGTCTCAAGGACAGAGTACGCCTAAAACTGATTTTACGCGGTAAGCGACTTGGCTTTTCTCTAGCCGAAACCCGCCGTTTATTTGAGCTTTATGACGCCGACAAAAACAGCAGCACCCAGCTACACACCATGCTCGATCTTGTCGAAGAGAAAAAGACCGCTCTTCAGCAGCAGATGGACGACATCAAGGTGGTATTGATGGAGCTCAATTCTGCCGAGCAGCAATGCCGCGCGGCACTTGAACTACAACAACAGTAATCCTGGATACATAACCATACAGAATTAACACAAGCAGTTGATAAGCCATAAAGTATTACAAAAAACAACACTAACATACTAAAATAATTATAAAAAAATCAGACCTGTAGGATATAACAATGACTCAACTCTACTCCTCTCTTAATTTTGGTCTCGGTGAAGATGTCGATATGCTGCGTGATGCAGTGCAGAGTTTCGCCGCCAATGAAATTGCTCCTATCGCCGCTAAAGTCGATCAGGAAAACGCCTTCCCTAACGAGCTCTGGCCCGTGCTGGGTGACATGGGCTTGTTAGGCGTCACTGTGCCTGAAGAATACGGCGGCGCCGACATGGGTTATCTCGCCCACGTAGTGGCGATGGAAGAGATTTCGCGTGCATCGGCGTCTATTGGCCTTAGCTATGGCGCGCACTCTAACCTGTGTGTTAACCAAATTAATCGCAACGGCAACGCCGAGCAGAAGGCTAAGTATCTGCCGAAACTGGTGAGCGGCGAGCATATTGGTGCCTTGGCCATGAGTGAACCTAATGCTGGTTCTGATGTGGTTTCAATGAAACTGCACGCACGCAAAGAGGGTGACCGCTATATCCTCAACGGCAACAAGATGTGGATCACCAATGGGCCCGACGCCCACACCTATGTGATCTACGCTAAAACTGACCTAGATAAAGGCCCCCACGGGATCACCGCATTTATCGTCGAGCGCGGTTCCAAAGGCTTTAGCCAGGCACAGAAGCTGGACAAACTGGGCATGCGCGGTTCAAACACCTGTGAATTGGTCTTTGAAGATTGTGAAGTCCCAGAAGAAAACATCTTAGGCGGACTCAACAACGGCGTAAAAGTTCTGATGAGCGGCCTAGACTACGAGCGCGTGGTCTTGTCTGGTGGCCCACTTGGGATCATGACAGCCTGTATGGATATCGTGGTGCCATACATCCACGAGCGTGAGCAGTTTGGTAAATCTATCGGCCAGTTCCAGCTAGTTCAGGGCAAGTTGGCCGACATGTATACCGGCATGAACGCGGCAAAATCTTATATCTATAACGTCGCTAAATCTTGCGACCGTGGTGAGACGACTCGCAAAGACGCCGCAGGCGCGATTCTCTACTCTGCCGAACTCGCTACCAAAATGGCACTCGATGCGATTCAACTGCTCGGCGGTAACGGCTATGTCAACGAATATGCTGCGGGTCGCCTACTGCGTGATGCTAAGTTGTATGAAATTGGCGCTGGCACCTCAGAAATTCGCCGCATGCTAATTGGCCGCGAGCTATTTAACGAATCTAAATAGTTAATCGCTTATTGATGGCCGAGAGATCGCTCGGCCTTTGATGAGTGCCAACGCCTCATCAGACACCATCACAGTTTACAAAAGGAACATTGACGTGACGCAACTGAGTAGTCGAATCAATCCTCGCAGCGATGAGTTCAAAACCAAACATCAACAGATGGCCAGTGTCGTGGCCGATCTCAAGCTCAAACTCGCTGAAATTGAACAAGGTGGCGGCGCCGTCGCTATGGAACGTCATCTTGCTCGCGGCAAATTGTCGCCTCGCCAGCGCGTCGAGAAGCTACTCGACTCTGGCTCGCCGTTTTTAGAGATATCCCAATTTGCCGCCTATGAGGTGTATGACGAAGTGGTGCCCGCAGCAGGGATCATCGCCGGTATAGGCAGAGTCAGTGGCGTCGAGTGTATGGTGATCGCCAACGATGCCACGGTTAAAGGCGGCACCTACTATCCGCTGACCGTCAAAAAGCATCTGCGCGCGCAAGATATTGCTAAGCGTTGCCACCTGCCCTGTATCTACTTAGTCGATTCGGGTGGCGCTAACCTGCCACGTCAAGATGAGGTGTTCCCCGATCGCGATCATTTTGGGCGTATCTTCTATAACCAAGCACAGATGTCAGCATTAGGCATTCCTCAAATTGCGGTGGTCATGGGCTTGTGCACCGCAGGTGGCGCTTACGTGCCAGCCATGGCCGATGAGTCCATTATCGTTAAAGAGCAAGGCACTATCTTCTTGGCTGGCCCACCATTAGTTAAGGCGGCAACCGGTGAAGAGGTGTCGGCAGAAGAGCTTGGCGGCGCCGAAGTACACACCAAAATATCTGGCGTTGCCGATCACTTGGCCCAAAACGATGAGCACGCCCTCGAACTTGCCCGTAAAGCCATGACACGTCTCAATCACAACAAACAGATTGAAAGCTTATTAAGCCCAGCCAAACCACCTAAATTTGATATTAATGAGCTCTACGGCATTGTCGGCACAGATCTGAAGAAGCCATTCGATGTCAAAGAGGTGATCGCCCGTATCGTCGATGACTCAGATTTCGATGAGTTCAAGGCTAACTATGGCGCGACACTCGTGTGCGGTTTTGCCCGTATTCATGGCTATCCCGTGGGTATTGTGGCCAACAACGGCATCTTATTCTCTGAGTCGGCGCAAAAAGGCGCTCACTTTATTGAGCTCTGTTGCCAGCGCAAAATACCGCTGCTGTTCTTGCAAAATATCACCGGCTTTATGGTGGGTAAAAAGTACGAGCATGAAGGCATCGCCAAACACGGCGCCAAGATGGTCACTGCGGTCTCTTGTGCCAACGTGCCTAAATTTACCGTGATTATTGGCGGCAGCTACGGCGCGGGTAACTACGGTATGTGCGGTCGAGCCTTTGAACCCACCATGATGTGGATGTGGCCAAATGCGCGCATCTCTGTGATGGGCGGTGAACAAGCGGCTGGCGTATTGGCCACGGTTCGTCGTGATGGACTCGCTCGTAAAGGAGTTGAGTGGTCAAACGAGGATGAAGCGGCGTTTCGCGCGCCAATCGTCAAGCAATATGACCAAGAGGGTCACCCTTACCATGCCAGTGCTCGCCTCTGGGATGATGGCATTATCGATCCTGCGCAAACACGCGATGTTGTCGGCTTAGCCTTGTCAGCCGCCTTAAATGCCCCGGTTCAAGAAACCAAGTTTGGTGTGTTCCGCATGTAAGCGGCCATTAACTTCGATTTCTTAACTTAGGCAAAGGATGCAAACATGACCGACAAGACAACACTAGACACTCAATTTCAATACCTCAGCTGCGCCCTAAACGATGGCGTCGGCGAGATGGTGCTTAACCGCGCCGACAAACATAACGCCTTCGATGAGGTGATGATTAGCGAGATGATCGCAGCACTGGATAGTTTTGCTCGCAATGACGATTGCCAAGTCTTAGTGCTCAAGGCCAATGGCAAAAACTTTAGCGCTGGCGCCGATCTTAACTGGATGCGCAAACAAGCCATGATGGATTTTGAGCAAAACTTGGCCGATGCCAATGAGCTCGCCACCTTGATGCATACATTGGATAAGTTCCCTAAACCGACTATTGCGCTGGTACAAGGAGCTGCCTTTGGTGGCGCACTAGGCCTTATCTGCGCAAGCGATATCGCGATCGCCAACGAGCGCGCCAGCTTTTGCCTAAGCGAAGTCAAGCTTGGATTAATTCCCGCAGTGATCAGCCCTTACGTGGTACGCGCCATGGGGCAACGCGCCTCACGCCGCTACATGCTCACCGCCGAGCGTTTTAATGCAGAAACAGCGTTAAAGCTCAATGTTATCCATGAGATAGCTGATGATCTCGACGCTGCAGAAGCACCCATTATCGCCGCCCTGTTAAGCAATAGCCCACAAGGTATGGCATGGGTAAAAACCTTGTTGTCACGCTTAGAAGATGGCGTTATCGATGACGATACATTGAGCTACACCAGTGAGCGCATCGCCCGTATTCGTGTATCAGACGAAGGTCAAGAGGGGCTAAATGCCTTTTTCGATAAACGTAGCCCAGATTGGAAAGCGATATGAACACCACAATGAATAATGACCCTATTGCCAAGCCAAGCGCGGGAGTTCGCTAACATGTTTACTAAACTACTGATTGCCAACCGCGGCGAAATTGCTTGTCGCATTATCAAGACCGCCAATGCCATGGGGGTAAAAACTGTCGCCCTCTATTCCGATGCCGATAAAGACGCGCGTCATGTGGCGATGGCCGATGAGTCTTTCTACTTAGGCGGTAGCGCACCGAGTGAGTCATACCTAAAAGGCGATCTGATCCTAGAGATCGCAAAGCGCAGCGGCGCTCAGGCCGTTCATCCGGGTTATGGCTTTCTATCTGAAAATGCCTACTTTGCACGCCAGTGTGAACAAGCTGGCATCGCCTTCATTGGCCCAGGCGCCGACGCCATCGATGCCATGGGCAGCAAAAGTGCGGCTAAGATCATCATGGAAAAAGCCAATGTGCCATTAGTACCGGGCTACCACGGTGACGACCAAAGTGATGCAACCTTACTTCAAGCCTCGAAAGAGATAGGCTTTCCGCAACTGATCAAAGCGGCCTATGGCGGCGGTGGTAAAGGGATGCGAATCGTCGAGTCTGAAAAGGAAGCGCTGGGCGCGATTAACTCAGCCCGCCGTGAAGCGGCATCTTCGTTTGGTAACGATAAATTATTGATTGAGCGCTACTTAAGACAGCCTCGTCATGTCGAAGTGCAAGTGTTTGCCGACACTCAAGGCAACTGTATCTACCTCTCCGACCGTGACTGCTCCATTCAACGTCGCCACCAAAAAGTGGTCGAGGAGGCTCCAGCACCGGGTTTAACGGACAGCCTTCGTCGTGCCATGGGTGAAGCAGCCGTTGCTGCCGCTAAAGCGATTGATTATGTCGGCGCCGGTACGGTCGAGTTTCTACTCGACACCCATGCTACCGACGAGGCAAGTAGCTTCTATTTTATGGAGATGAATACCCGCTTGCAGGTTGAGCATCCCGTCACCGAGATGGTTACAGGCCAAGACTTAGTCAAATGGCAGCTAATGGTGGCCAGTGGCAGTGAGTTACCACTGAAGCAAGATGAAGTGCGTATTCACGGTCACTCGTTTGAAGCGCGTATTTACGCCGAAGATCCGCAAAATGCGTTTTTACCTGCTAGCGGTAAGCTGAACTTCTTGCGCGAGCCCGAGCAAAGCCGCTATGTGCGTATCGACTCAGGCATTCGTGAAAACGATGTGATCAGTAACTTTTACGACCCCATGATCGCGAAATTAATTGTATGGGACGAGTCTCGTCCACGGGCACTGCAACGCTTAGTGCACGCACTTGAGTCTTATCAAATTAGCGGTCTGAAACATAATATCGAGTTCTTAGCGAATATCACCGAACATCAAGCCTTTAGTGATGCCAACTTTAGCACCGATTTTATAGAGCGTTACGGTGACACCTTAATTGGTACTAACTTAGATGCTGAGAGCAGCAAAGAGCAAAATAGCGCCCTCGCCTTTGCTGCCCTATACCACCTTTGTGCCCAAAAAGAGCTGGCAAAACTCACCGCCACCAATAGCAATGATCCCTACTCTCCTTGGGGCCAAGTGAGTGGTTTTAGGCTTAACCGCAGCGGTGTTCACCAGCTCACCCTGCTGGACGACCAACATCAAATACAGCACTTAACCCTCAGCCAAGTGGGTGATAGTTATTATCTCAATTTTAACGATCAAACACTGACGCTCAGCGGTGAGCTTAAACAAGATCTGCTGCACGCGGAGATTAATGGTCATAAGAGCAAGATCCCTGTGAGCCGAGAAGGTGATGATTTTACGCTGTTTTTACCCTCTGGCAGCTATCATTACCGCGCGATTCAAACTGAAATTGTTGAAGACCAAGGTAGCATCGAAGATAAACTTAAAGCCCCCATGAATGGCACTATCGTGACCCATCTTGTTGCAGTAGGCGATAAGGTTGAACAAGGCCAAGGCTTAATGGTGGTGGAAGCGATGAAGATGGAATACACCATAGAAGCACCGTTTAATGGCACAGTTACCGCCTTCTTCTTTGAGCCTGGCGAGCTGGTCAGCGATGGCGCAGTGCTTGCCGATGTCAGCGCTAGTGAGGAGGCTTAATCATGTCCACTAGCCTTGGCAGATACCCAAGTAAGGTAAGCCTTTTTGAGGTTGGCGCCCGCGATGGCCTGCAAAACGAGCAAGCAGTCACTACGGCTGACAAGCTTATCCTTATCGACCAGTTAGCCGTGGCTGGGCTAAAACGCATCGAGGCGGGCAGCTTTGTATCACCGAAATGGGTGCCGCAAATGGCCGATTCAGCGGATATTTTTAAGCAGCTCAATAAACGCAGTGGCGTAGTCTACAGCGCGCTTACACCCAATTTAAAAGGGCTGGAACTTGCGCTTGACGCTGGCGCAGACGAAGTGGCCATCTTTGGCGCCGCTTCACAGAGCTTCAGCCAGCGTAATATCAACTGTTCAATTGAAGAGTCTATCGAGCGTTTTATCCCAGTGATAGAGGCTGCTAAAGCCAAAAACATCGCCGTACGCGGCTATGTATCTTGTGTTCTAGGCTGTCCCTATGAAGGTGATATTGCCGTAAGTGAAGTCGCGAGAGTGGCAGAACTTCTTTACAAAATGGGCTGCTATGAGATCTCACTCGGCGACACTATCGGTGTTGGCACGCCAGTTAACGCCCGTAAAATGGTGGAGGCGGTAGCGCAGAAAGTCCCCATAGATAAACTGGCGCTGCATTTTCATGATACTTATGGCCAAGCACTGGCTAATATTCTCGCCTGTTTAGAAACGGGCGTAAGCGTTATCGACAGCTCGGTCGCAGGTCTGGGGGGATGCCCTTATGCCAAAGGCGCATCGGGTAACTTGGCGACAGAAGATCTGGTTTACATGCTGCACGGTTTAGGCATAGAAACAGGCGTTGATTTACCAAGCTTAATAGAGGCGGGCAATACGATTAGCCGAGCGCTGGGCAGAACCAGTGGCGCAAAAGTAGCCCTCGCGCTGACCGAATAACTTAAGGCGCGACTAGAAGAAAAGATGCTCGGCGCCTAGCCTAGCACCTCTCACAGGAGATAATAATAATGGCAGGACTCAATAAGCTGGTTAGCAGCTACGAAGCAGCATTACACGGCCTTGAAGACAACATGACCGTCATGGTCGGTGGATTTGGATTGTGTGGTATTCCTGAAGGACTCATTGCTCAAATGGTTAAAATGGGCACGACTGGACTCACTGCGATTTCAAACAACGCTGGCGTCGATGACTTTGGTTTAGGCTTGCTACTCAAGAGCCGTCAGATCAGCACCATGATCGCCTCTTATGTGGGTGAAAACGCCACTTTTGAGCAGCAGATGCTCTCTGGCGAACTCAATGTTATCTTGACGCCTCAAGGTACATTAGCGGAAAAAATCCGCGCGGGCGGCGCAGGTATCCCCGCATTCTTTACCGCCACAGGTTATGGTACCCCCGTCGCTGAAGGCAAAGAAACACGCGAAATCGATGGCCGTCACTATGTACTAGAGCCAGCACTGAAAGCTGATTTTGCCTTAGTCCGCGCCTGGAAAGCCGATACCATGGGTAACTTGGTGTTCCGTAAAACCGCCGCTAACTTCAACCCTATGATGGCCACCGCAGGTAAGATTACCGTAGTAGAAGCCGAGCATATCGTTGAGCCGGGGGAACTCGACCCAGATCATATCCATACCCCAGGTATCTATGTCGATCGCGTGATCCAAGGCACGTTCGAGAAGCGCATCGAGCAACGTACCGTCAAAGCAGCCACTAAATAGGAGGAAACACCATGGCGTTATCAAGAGAACAAATAGCACAACGTGTTTCCCAAGAGCTACAAGATGGCTTTTACGTCAATTTAGGCATTGGTATTCCCACCTTAGTCGCTAACTATATTCCCGATGGGATGGCAGTGATGCTGCAATCGGAAAACGGCCTGCTTGGCATGGGCGAATTCCCAACGGAAGAGACCATAGATGCGGATCTAATTAATGCGGGTAAACAAACGGTAACGGCAGTACCGGGCGCATCTTTTTTTTCATCGGCCGAGAGCTTTGCGATGATCCGTGGCGGTCATGTGGATCTAACCGTGCTTGGCGCTTTTGAAGTCGATGTTAATGGCTCAATCGCCTCTTGGATGATCCCAGGCAAACTAATCAAAGGCATGGGCGGTGCCATGGATTTAGTGGCTGGCGCGGACAATATCATCGTCACCATGATGCATGCCGACAAATACGGTAACTCAAAGTTACTGCCTAAATGCGAGCTACCGCTCACCGGTTATGGCTGTATTAAACGGGTATTGACCGATTTGGCTTTTGTCGAGATTAAAGATGACGCCTTCCATCTACTGGAGCGCGCACCAGGGGTGAGTGTCGAAGAGATCATTGAGAAAACGGCGGGTAAGCTAATCGTGCCAGAGCATGTACCTGAGATGGTGTTTTAGGATCTAAATGCCTACTCTAAGAGTTACAGGTCTAAGTGTTACAGCTTAAAATCCCCTACAAAAAAGGTTACCTCACGAGGTAACCTTTTTATGAGTGCTGGATCAGTGAAACTGATTAGTCCCACAAAAACTCGCGAAAGTGTTTACGGCATACAGACTCATAACTTTCGTTACCACCAATAGCCACCTGTTCACCCTCTTTCATTGGTTTACCTTCACCATCTAGGCGCACCACCATATTGGCCTTACGACCACAATGACAAATGGTTTTTAACTCGACTAACTTATCGGCCCAGGCAAGCAAATATTGGCTACCACTAAATAACTCACCTTGGAAATCGGTTTTCAGGCCATAACACAGAACGGGAATATCTAAAATATCCACCACATAGGTTAACTGCTTTACCTGCTCTTTACTGAGAAACTGTGATTCGTCGATTAAGATACAGTGTAAATGTTGTTCTTGATGGGCGCTCATTATCATCGAGGATAAATTATCGCTAGCACTGAACACTTGAGCGTCAGTTTCAATCCCGATACGTGACGCCACTTTACCAATGCCATAGCGATCGTCAATCGACGCTGTCATCACCAAAGTGTGCATACCGCGCTCGCGATAATTATAAGATGACTGAAGTAAAGAGGTCGACTTACCTGCGTTCATCGCAGAGTAGTAAAAATAGAGCTGCGCCAACTGAGTTATTCCTATGATTATTTTGAGCGCAGATTTTAACACTAATTAATCGTGTTTCGTAGCTATAAACTAACCCAATTTGCGCTCTTGTGAGCTAGAAAACATCCCAGACTCTTCCCTCGCAAAGCCAAATAATGGTATTGTTGCCCATTACATTTGAGTAAAACAACTTAGCAAACTTATCGTCATTTCAGACAATTTTAACCCAGCTTTGCTACGTTGGACGTGTATAAATAATAACAAAACAACAATTGAAGGTTTTTATAAACATGCGCAAAACATTACTTGCTGCGTCAATCGCGGCCACCATTGCCCTTACAGGCTGCTCACTCAATGAAACTCAAGCGCCTGCTGCCGCAGCGGTGCAAATTCAAAACCCATTAATGCAAGCCAGTTCGCTGCAATACCAAGCGCCCGATTTTAACATCATCAAAGATGAACATTTTCAGCCCGCACTAGATCAAGGTATCAAAGAGCATTATCAACAAGTACTCACGATTGCCAATAATAGCGCGGCGCCGACATTTGAAAACACCATAGTTGCATTAGAAACCAGTGGCGAACTGCTGAACCGTGCTTCAAAGGTGTTCTATAACTTGGCGGGTACAGATAGCAACCCAACACTGCGCAAAATCCAAGGTGAAATGGCGCCTAAAATGGCCGCTCATTCCGATAATATTCACCTTAACGCGCCATTATTTGCCCGTATCGATAGTCTCTATCAACAGCGCAATAGCTTAGGTTTGACGAATGAAGAAGTGCGTCTTATCGAGGTTTATCACCAACGCTTTGTGATGGCTGGTGCCAAATTGACCGATGAGCAAAAAGCAAAAATTCGCGTCTTAAATGAAGAACAATCGACACTGACCAATGAATTTAGCCAGCGCCTAATGCGCCTGACCAAAGAGATTGCGGTGGTTATTGATGATGTCAATCAATTAGCGGGCTTGTCTGACAGTGAAATTCGCGCTGCTAAAGCCGATGCAGCGGCTCAAGGCCATGAAGGTAAATACCTGCTTAGTATCACCAATACTACGCGCCAACCTGTATTAGCTAAACTTGAAAACCGTCAGTTACGCCAACGAGTATGGCAAGCCTCATCAACTCGAGGGATGAGTGGTGAAAACGAAACCGCTTCACTTGTTGCTCGCCTCGCACAACTTCGCGCCGAACGCGCTGAGTTGCTAGGTTACAAGAGCTGGGCTGACTATCGCCTAGCACCGCAAATGGCTAAAAATCCCGAAGCGGTTTACCAAATGTTTGGCTCTATGGTGCCAGCTGTTGTCGCTAACACTCAAAAAGAAGCCGACGATATTCAGGCGATGATCAATAAAACCGGTGGCGATTTTACTCTAGCGCCATGGGATTGGGCCTTTTACGCCGAAAAGGTACGTCAAGAAAAGTTTAATCTTGATGAAAGCTCTATCAAGCCTTATTTCGAGTTCAATCGAGTATTGACTGACGGCGTATTTTTCACGCTTGAATCGCTTTACGGCGTCACCTTTAAGCCGCGCCCCGATCTTCCTGTGTATCATGAAGATGTAAAAGCCTATGAGATGTTTGATGCCGATGGGACTTCGATGGCTATTTTCTACGGCGATTACTTTGCCCGTGAAGGTAAGCGTGGCGGTGCATGGATGAGCTCATTTGTAGCGCAATCAAAACTGCTCAACAGTAAGCCGGTTGTCGTTAACGTGATGAACATCAAAAAGGCACCAGAGGGTGAAGCCACTTTTGTGAGCTACGATGAAGTGACCACTATGTTCCACGAATTGGGCCATGGTACTCATGGCATGTTCTCTAAGGTCACCTACCCTAGCCTTTCAGGCACTGCGGTCTCGCGTGATTTTGTCGAGTTCCCATCAACCTTCGAAGAAGATTGGGCTGCCCATCCAAAAGTGTTAGCTAACTATGCTAAACACTATGAGACAGGTGAAGTGATCCCTGATGAACTGCTGCAGAAATTACTTAAATCACGCAGCTTCAATCAAGGTTTCGATACGCTGGAGTATATGGCAGCCGCATTAGTAGATTTAGAGTGGCATTCACTACCTGCAGACGCACCATTACAAGATGTAGCGAGTTTCGAAGCTAAAGCGCTGGAAAAACATGGCATCAATATCGCTGCCGTTCCACCACGTTACAAATCCACTTATTTTGCTCATGCCTTCCCAGGTGGATATTCAGCTAGCTATTATGCCTACATGTGGAGTGAGATCTTAGCGGCAGATGCTTTTGCTTATGTACAGACCCAAGGTGGTCTAAATCGCGACATTGGCATGAAGTACCGCAAGACGATACGCGAAGTGGGCAACAGCGTGCCACCGATGGAAGCCTACAAAGCATTCCGTGGGCAAGCGCCTACCACAGAAGCGCTACTTAAGCGACGCGGTTTAAACTAAAGCAACTCATGCAACGCCCATAAAAATGCCGCTATGATTAGCGGCATTTTTTATCACTGATTTCGCCTTAGCGGCTCATGATTATATCGTTGGTTTAGCAGCTTGATAGCGAAGTACAACCACACTTATCACAAACAGCACACTACTGGCACCTAAGCCTGCAGCCAGCGATTCGGTAAAGCCGAGCACCACATAGCCACCTAAGCTTATCCCTGCCACAATAAGCGCGTAAGGTAGCTGAGTTAATACATGGTCAATGTGATGACAATTAGCGCCTGTTGACGACAAAATAGTGGTATCGGAGATCGGTGAGCAATGATCGCCAAATACCGCACCCGCTAATACTGCAGCCAGCATGGGAAGCATCATATTGGTGTGCGTGCCCATGGCCATATCGGCGGCAATCGGCAACATGATGCCGAACGTGCCCCAGCTAGTCCCCGTTGAAAACGCGGTCAATCCGGCCAGAATAAATAATACCGCAGGCAGTAACGCAAAGGGGATATTACCTGTGGCTAGGCTGGCCATATATTTACCCGTTTCCATCTGACCAATCACACCGGCAATGGTCCAAGCAAACAGTAAGATATAGATAGCAGGTAACATAGAACGTGCACCTACTATCATCCCTTTAAGGATTAATGATTTATCTAAACCTTGACTGAGAACTAACAGCAATGTGGCCACCAAGCCAATGATCGCCCCGAAAAACAGTGATGAAGCCACATCGGTCTTTTCAAAGGCGCCAATTAAGGTAAATGGCAGATTTTCGGCAGTTAACGCATCGGCACCGCTGCTGATCATAAAATAGATAGTGGCGGCAACCAGTACGGTAATGGGTAAAAATAATCCTGAAATTTTCCCCGAATCGGCCTCAGGCAGATCGCTATTGGCTCCAGGTGGTAATCCTTTAGACTCATCATAAAGATGACCTTTTTGGGCGTTAAGCTCATGCTGACGCATCGGGCCAACATCGAGCCCCATAAAGGCGACACACAATAGGAGTAACAGCGCAAAGATAGCGTAGAAGTTCATCGGGATCATCTGAATGAACACGCTTAGATGCCCTGTATCAGCAAAACCATGTGCCGTTAAAATGCCGCCAATCAGCGCAATAATATATGCCCCCCAACTCGACACGGGTGAGATAACACAGATAGGCGCTGCGGTCGAATCCAGCAGGTAGGCCAATTTACTGCGTGAAATGTAATAGCGATCGGTTAACGGCCTTGCCACGCTGCCGACAACTAAGCTATTAAAATAATCGTCAATAAATACCACGCAACCTAAAAACATGGTCAATAGCTTAGCATCACGTTTATTGCGAATATGCTGACGTGCCCAATTGGCAAACGCCTTAGCAGCGCCGCTGACAGTGATCAATGCGGTGATCATCCCCAACAAGATAAGGAACCCAAGCAGATAGACATTCCAACTATTGAGGGCGCCATCGGCCCAAAATAACCCCGTCACCTGCTTAGCGAGATATTGTCCCGTGTCACCGAAGGAATAATCGGTGATAAGCACAGCCCCAAGTAGGATCCCCACCCCAAGCGAAAGTAATACTCGACGAGTAAAAATCGCCAGCAAAATAGCCACCACAGGGGGCAGCAAGGAAAGCGCCGAATCGGCGTAACTCAAAGTCGTCATTGTTTTATATTGTCTTCGTTAAATTACGAATGGAGGGCAACTGAACTGGTGGGATATAGCAAAAGATATTACACCTGTCCTATCAGTAGCGCTCCATAGTGATACCAGTTGTCGGTATACCTTCTTTTTATCATTCCGGATAAAAAGCACTATGGCAGTGCTGCCTCTATTCGATGACAGCCCCAGCAGTGAGCTTTGATGAACTCGACCACTTCGGCATTAAATCCTTTCCTATTCGCTGTACGGCATCACCCTAACGAATACTACTAATATTTAATGCACCTCTACGTCTCAGGACGCCTGACCAATTTCACTATCGGCAGGCGTGACGCACATAGAAACACAAGCGGCTTTAAGGATGCTACCTCAAAGCCGGCCAACGTGATCTATATCACACTAAGTTTTAAATGAACACCAAGATATTCACCAAGTGTTTACAACTTACTAAAGAAGCTCTACTAACTTAGGTACTGCATCAAACAGATCCGCTTCTAAACCATAATCGGCCACTTGGAAAATAGGCGCCTCTGGATCCTTGTTGATGGCCACAATCACCTTAGAGTCTTTCATCCCTGCCAAGTGTTGAATCGCGCCCGAAATACCAACAGCAATGTACAGATCTGGGGCAACAATCTTACCGGTTTGCCCAACTTGCAGATCGTTAGGCACATAGCCCGCATCTACTGCTGCACGAGATGCCCCTAAAGCCCCCCCCAGTTTATCGGCAAGTTGCTCTAACATTGCAAAATTCTCAGCACTGCCCATTGCACGACCGCCCGACACCACAACCGATGCCGCGCCTAAATCTGGGCGCTCTGATTCGGTCAATGTTTGTGAAACAAATTCAACATTACTGGTAAAAACACCACCAAGGGTCTGCTCGGCTGCCGCGCCATCATTACTCACAGCGTCAAATGCACTCACGCGCACCGTCATCACTTTGATGGCATCTACACTCTGCACGGTAGCCATGGCACTGCCTGCATAGATTGGCCGAACAAAGGTATCTTCACTGACAACTTCAACCACTTCAGACAGTTGCGACACATCAAGTAAGGCTGCTACGCGCGGTAAAACATCTTTACCTAAACTCGATGCTGAAGCCAAAATATGTTGATAATCGTTGGCGATAGAGACCACTAGTGCCCCTAAGTTCTCGGCGATACCGTGGGCATAAGCCGCATTGTCTGCCACTAATACACTGCGCACACCGCTCAATTGCTTAGCAGCCTCGACCACTGGTGCACAGTTTTCACCTGCGACTAATAAGTCTACATCGCGACCAATTTGTTGTGCACACGAAACCACTTTAGCCGTGTCTAGTTTTAAACTCGCGTTATCATGTTCTGCTATTACTAGAATCGCCATTAGATCACCTTCGCTTCATTTTTTAGCTTTTCAACCAGCTCCTCAACAGAAGCCACCATCACGCCCGCCTTACGCTGTGCAGGTGGAGTGACTTTTAGTACGGTTTGATGTGACTTTAGCTCAACACCAAGACTCTCGACCGTTATTGTCTCTAGTGGTTTACGTTTCGCTTTCATGATATTGGGTAATTTGGCGTAACGAGGCTCATTTAAACGTAGATCTGTCGTAATGATGGCTGGCAGTGGCATTTTCAGCGATTGTAGTCCGCCGTCAATTTCACGTGTCACCAAGACAGTTTCTCCCTCAACCTTCACCTCAGAAGCAAAAGTCGCTTGTGGCATACCTGCCAATGCTGCCAGCATCTGACCTGTCTGATTGTTATCGCCATCAATAGATTGCTTGCCCAGTAAAATAAGCTGTGCTTGCTCTTGAGTCTGAATCGCATTGAGTAACTTGGCAATCGACAGCGGTTCAAGTGCTTCGTCGGTTTCCACATGCACACCACGATCAGCGCCTAACGCCATAGCGGTGCGCAATTGCTCTTGTGCAGCCTTAGGGCCTATGGTTGCCACGACGATTTCAGTGACAATACCCGCTTCTTTTAACCGAACCGCTTCTTCTACAGCAATTTCACAAAATGGGTTAATCGCCATTTTAAGATTTGCGGTATCGACATTGCTATTGTCAGCATTCACCCTGACTTTCACATTGGCATCGACGACGCGTTTAACTGGCACCAATACTTTCATAAGGCTTCCTTCTTACCATCTTTTTATGTTGAATAAAAAAGTGCATAGCAAAACTATCACAAACTTAAGCCACTTTACGTGCTGTTGACGTTAACGTCAACAAGAACGCAACGAGAAATCTACAAACAGAAAATGACAACAAAACACCAATATAAAAGTGATTACGTTCACTTTTTCATATCAATTTTAATGCAATTTGGCTCTGCATTAATAAAATTACAATATATAGCAAAATAATTATTTAATTCGTTTGATTAAGCGGATATTAGTTTCTATTATTATCAGTGATAAGCCTATTTACAATTATATTTAAGCAGGACACCAATAATATGAGCGAATTTCTAGATATATTGACACACGGCCGTCGTTTTAAAGCTGCGGTAAAAGAGTTATCTGTAGAAGATTTAAAAGATGTCGCTAGCAAACTAGAAAAGATTATTACCGAAAAAGAGAAGCAGGCAGAAGAAGAAAGCGCTGCGATGGCTGAGCGTAATGCCAAAATTGAAGAGATCCGTCTTCAGATGGAAGCCGTCGGTTTATCGGTTGATGATTTAGGCGCTGTTGCGGTTAAAACTGCTCCTAAAAAACGCGCACCACGTCCGCCTAAATATAAAATCGAAGTCGATGGTGAAACCATCACTTGGACTGGACAAGGCCGCACGCCAACCGTATTTAAAAACGAACTAGAAAAAGGCCGCAGCTTAGAAGAGTTTCTGATCTAGTAAGTTGCGATATCGCCAGAATAGATACCTATATTGACTCTGGCAATACATAACAAAGCCAACACTTGATGTGTTGGCTTTGTTGTAATCAGGGTCAACTTTAAGTGAAAGCTAATATTAATCTCTCCTCTATGATATCTAGACTAGATAGATTAACTCTACTTAGTATCTCCTGATTGACTCGTTAACGATTTAACTGGCCCATTTAGTCTTACATCTTATCGCCCTATCTCCATATCAATACCACTGCGACAAAAATGACTTTGAGTCGCGGTAATATAGTGTTCCCCACTTAACAAGAAAAGATAAGCAATTGATAAGTAGAGGTAAAACACTTAAGCGATGACGACTAAAGCTCCGTTAAACTTATGCTGCGTTCTACACAACTGAATATGCCGAATACAAATACAGCAAGAGCAAATTACATTGCTAACGGCATTGTGCAAGTTCAATTAACTGATAACTTCCACATTTAACTTAGGTTAAGGACAGACTACATATCCTTGTTATCGATACCGTAGTAAAGACGGTTTATCTTTAATATGAATAGCCTAAATTCATTATACTTTGATGACTGAAATACTGAACATAAGTCACTCTCTGCAAGTATTTCACAGCAAATAGCTATCCACTATAATGACCCGCGATAACGATCCCCAAATGCCGATTCATCAGTCCTTAGCCCCAACAACTCTCCATTGATGAAGTATCATCTAATTGCGAAAGTACAAGCGTTTTAATACACGCATAAAAATGAGGGGGATATCGTTAATTATGATTTGTAGTCATTATGGTTAGTATAGTTACTTGAGTGCCAGTGCATCGCGTCTAACACTCGCGACATGTCACTCAACAACAAGGTCGTATTGTTTACCAATATTCACCCCTAAACAAAGAGCTTTAAGCAGTAAATCAAACTTATTTTTCACCCCAGAGATACAGTGACTAGGTTATTGGTGATGCTCATAGCCATTAGTTTATTTCCTGCTTTCAAAGCCAATGACTCCCTATTTCATTCAACTCAATGATGATGGTTCAAGTATTGACTAAAACTGCAGCTGTTAATCTTGTTTACCCATGACTAAGACTACAAGGTAGCATCGTTCCTCGTAGGCCAAAACCGTTTACTCCTGCCAATATTAAACTATCACCAATAACCGTTTTAACGAATATTCAACCAGAGCCAACATCAAAGAAACATGTACACTTGGGAACGAAGAGCACTATTATAATGGTATTTATAGTCAACTCATTTATCCCGTTCATAAAAGACACCTGCGATGCTCGATGCTGAAAAAACGGATTATGGTGTTTACTGTCGCTACACAGTACGCTGGTGCATCATTAGGCATAAAACCTAACCACCCTAAGCACAGATTGACTCGTTAAGGATATTTACCACACTCATTTATGCCAGTGTATTTCCCTTATCGTTAAATAGATGGCAACAATCACCAACTACAACTTTATCAAGCGTCACTAAAGCGGTAGTATTTCCCTCTTAAACAGTACAGTGTGAATGGCGAATTTACACTGTACAGCCTCAACATAAACAGGCCTTTAGCATGAAAAAGATGACCCTTACCCTATTTGCTTTGCTCCTTGCTGGTTGCGCCAGTGAATACACTTTTAATAGCAATTTAGATGGCCAAGCCATTAACGACTATTTTAAAGTGGGAGAGGTTACCCTCTATCAAGAGGGAACTGAGCCAACAGTGCCTTATGAACTTAAAGGTATGGTCGAGGGCGAGTCTTGCCAAGAACGTTCAAATGATGCGCCTGCATCATTAAGTGCAGCACGCACCGCAGCGCGCTACGCCGCCGCCGATAAAGGTGCCAATGGTCTGATCATTAAACGGTGTGTGATGTTTGACCAACCCAGCAAAACCTGCGTAACTCAAACCCTGTGCGTAGGCCAAGCAATTCTGACTCAAACCAACACAGACAAATAAAACCAAGGCATGAACCAACGTAAGCTTAAGCCTATTGCATCAGGCTTAAGCTCCCCTAACCGATGAAGCCAAGCTTCATATTATCTTACGCTTAACCGAGCGAGTAGAATGACTTTTAGCAGCAAAATTCAGGCTGTGGCCATCTGCCACACCCCTTATAAACAAAAATTTGGCATTCCAAGACAACCAGGATTGGTGAGTGCCGCTAGAGGGTTTGTCGAACTACAACCTCCATTTAATCATATCGATACCGTGCGTGGATTAGAGCAATACTCGCATATTTGGCTGCTATTTAGCTTTCATGAAAACTTAGCTCAAGGCTGGAAAACCACAGTTAGACCGCCAAGATTAGGCGGCAATGAAAAGCTAGGGGTGTTTGCCACCCGCTCCACGTTTCGCCCTAACGGCATCGGGCAATCAGTAGTGAAACTGCATGGGATCCACCAGCAAAAAGGCAAAGTGATGCTTGAGATCTCGGCGATGGATCTGCTCGATGGAACTCCTATCATAGACATTAAGCCTTACATCCCTTTTTCAGATGCGATTGATGATGCCCAAGGCGGGATCGCCCATGATGCGCCAGTGTTAGCCAAGGTGCATTTTACCGATACCGTGCAGCAGCAACTGAGCCATTACCAACAAAGCCAGTATCCTAACCTGCAAGCCATTATTGAAGGAGTACTAGCCCAAGATCCACGCCCAGCTTATAAAAAAGCCAAGGCCGATCCCAAGCAATATCAGGTGGCGCTCTACGATTTAGATATTCTATGGCGAGTGATAGATGGTTCTATTCACGTGGAGGCGATCCGCCCTTCAAATGCGCAAAAAATCCGTTTAGATGACTAACCATGACTGACGCTATCGATTATCAAGCCCAGCACAAACAGCGTCTCGCTTACATGCCTTGGCTCTATTTTTCACTTAAGCCGAAACATTTAAGCTGGGCTCAACCCTGGCAAGCAGCCATTCAACAGCACCTGATGGCGGTTGAAACCGTTAGCATAGGTGAGCACTGCTTTATTGCGCCACAGGCGCAGCTGTTTGCTGAGCCGGGACGCGATATTATTATTGGCGATCAATGCATGATAGCCGCCGATTGTTTTTTACATGGGCCGATCATTTTAGGTCGCGAGGTGGCGATCAATCACGGCTGCTCGCTCGATGGTGGACGTGGCAAAATTATTATTGGCGACCAAACCCGCATCGCCAATAACGTCACCATTTACGCCTTTAATCATGGCATGTCGCCCACCATGCCCATCTACCAGCAAAATGCCCACTCAAAGGGCATCGTTATCGGCAAAGATGTATGGATAGGTGCTCAAGCCGGCATCGTCGATGGTGTCACGATTGGCAACTGCGCCGTGGTCGGCATGGGCTGTATCGTCACTAAAGATGTGCCTGATTATGCAATTGTGGCGGGTAATCCGGCTAAGGTCATTGGCGACAGAAGAGATAAAGCCTAATCGCGCAATCATTACGGCTCAATAGCACACAATAAAATAAAAAAAATCCGATGACCAATGGCATCGGATTTTTTATTGCCAAACGGTTTACACCGTCCGCATGTTATTTAGTGCCGAAAATTTTATCACCAGCATCACCCAAACCTGGCAAGATATAACCTTGCTCGTTGAGGCAATCATCGATAGATGCAGTAAATAGCTCGATATCAGGGTGGGCTTTCTCTAGTGCTGCAACACCTTCTGGTGCAGCGACTAACACTAGGGCCTTAATTGAAGTGCAACCACGGGCTTTTAACAAGTCGATAGTGGCGATCATTGATCCGCCCGTTGCCAACATAGGGTCGACCACAAGCGCGATACGCTCATGCATGTTGCTGGCTAATTTTTCAAAGTAAGTCACAGGTTGCAAGGTTTCTTCGTCGCGGTAAAGACCCACTACTGAGATACGCGCACTCGGTACGTGCTCAAGTACACCATCCATCATGCCTAAGCCTGCACGTAAAATAGGTACTACAGTGACTTTTTTACCTTTGATTTGATCGATTTCAACTGGACCATTCCAACCGTCGATAGTCACTTTTTCAGTTTCAAAGTCTGCGGTCGCTTCATAGGTTAATAAGCTTCCTACTTCTGCTGCTAACTCGCGAAAACGCTTAGTACTAATATCCCCTTCACGCATTAATCCAATTTTATGACGGACCAAAGGGTGTTTAACTTCGACTACTTTCATCGTTTTCTCCTGATGCATATTTGTGTTTTTTGAGCAAATTGCACCGATTTTAGTAGATTTGTCCAAATTGGAAAACATAAAGTTTTATAAACACGGTAAATCGTGAGCTAAGTCCGTTTCAATATTCAAAATCATCACTTTCGAGCGCCTCCACAAACTGATAGAATGCGGCGCATAAAAATCCAATAACGATGTACCCGAGAGGATCCTCCGTGAGCACTCCTACCCAACTAAGCTATAAAGACGCAGGTGTTGATATCGACGCAGGCAACGCCCTGGTAGACAATATCAAATCTGCTGTAAAACGTACCCACCGCCCAGAAGTTATGGGCAACCTTGGTGGCTTTGGTGCCCTTTGCGAGCTACCAACTAAGTACAAACATCCAGTTCTTGTTTCTGGCACCGATGGTGTAGGTACCAAGCTTAGACTGGCCATCGATTACAAAAAACACGACAGTGTCGGCGTTGATTTAGTTGCCATGTGTGTAAACGATTTAATCGTTGCTGGCGCAGAGCCACTTTTCTTCCTCGACTACTACGCCACTGGCAAACTGGATGTTGCAACGGCAACCTCAGTCGTCAATGGTATTGCCGAAGGTTGTGCTCAATCAGGTTGTGCCTTGATCGGTGGTGAAACCGCCGAAATGCCTGGCATGTATGAAGGCGAAGATTACGATCTTGCTGGATTCTGTGTCGGTGTAGTTGAAAAAGAAGACGTGCTAGATGGCTCTAAAGTGGTCGCCGGTGATGCACTTATCGCTTTAGGTTCGAGCGGTCCGCACTCAAATGGTTACTCGCTTATTCGTAAGGTGCTTGAAGTAAGCCAAGCCGATCCTCAGCAAGACCTTGATGGTAAGCCGCTTATCGATCACCTACTCGAGCCGACCAAAATTTACGTTAAGCCGCTGCTTAAGCTGCTTGAGCAAAATGACATCCACGCTATGGCACACATTACTGGCGGCGGATTCTGGGAAAATATCCCACGCGTACTGCCTAATGATGCCAAAGCTGTGGTTAAAGGTGATTCTTGGCAGTGGCCAACCGTGTTCAACTGGTTAATGGACAATGGCAACATCGCTGAATTTGAGATGTACCGTACCTTTAACTGTGGCGTGGGCATGATTATCGCCTTGCCACAAGATCAAGTAGACAGTGCTTTACGTTTGCTAAAAGCTGAAGGTGAAAACGCTTGGCTTATCGGTGACATTGCTAGCCGCAATGGCGACGAAGAGCAAGTGGAGATCATCTAATGCCCCAGTGCTGTCGCGTATTAGTTTTAATCTCAGGTAGTGGCAGTAATTTACAAGCCGTTATCGATGGTTGTGATGACAATGTACATGCTGAAGTCGTTGGTGTTATCAGTAATAAACCTGATGCTTATGGCCTTGTGCGTGCCCATCACAGTGAGATAGATACCAGTTGTGTGATAGCGCACCAAGGTGAAACCCGCAGCGATTATGATGCACGCTTGAAGCAAGCCATCGATAAGTATCAACCCGATCTTATTGTGCTCGCAGGCTTTATGCGGATATTAAGTGACAATTTTGTGCAGCAATTTGAGGGGCGGATGATCAATATTCATCCCTCTTTACTCCCAAAATACACCGGGCTACACACTCACCAGCGGGCAATTGACGCTGGTGACAGTGAGCACGGTGCCAGCGTGCATTTTGTCACTCCGGAGCTTGATGCTGGGCCGGTTATTTTGCAAGCCAAAGTACCCGTTTACCCAGAAGATGATGCCGCAACGCTCGCCGCACGCGTTCACGAGCAAGAGCATGCTATTTATCCTCTCGTGGTTAAATGGTTTAGTCAAAACCGTTTAACCATGAAAAATGGCACCGCCTATCTCGACAGTAAACCGCTAGATGTTATGGGCTATGCCGCCGATTAAAGCGCCATAGCTAACAGCATAAATAACAAAGAGACCTCAGGGTCTCTTTTTTTACTTGCACGTAATCCCAGGTAATCTTTGCTAGACCACTTAAAGAATTGGCCTGTGAGTATTGTTTTTACAGCCTAATTAGTTTTAGATGGAAGGCAGTTAATTTCTGCTAGCCACATGGAAGCAAAGATGAAAAATATAATTTGCGATATCGATGGTGTATTACTGCATAACAACAAGCTTATCCCGGGAAGTGATACCTTTATTGAGCGGATCTTAGAGCAAGGCAATCCACTGGTTATCCTCACCAACTACCCCGTACAAACCGGCAAAGATCTGCAAAACCGTCTTGGCGCAGCAGGCATTAATATCCCTGAAGCCTGTTTTTACACCTCGGCCATGGCCACAGCCGACTTTCTTAAACATCAATCGGGTGATAAAGCCTATGTCATTGGTGAAGGCGCCTTAACTCACGAGTTATACAAAGCCGGCTTTACCATCACCGACATTAATCCTGACTTTGTGATTGTGGGTGAAACTCGCTCATACAACTGGGATATGATCCATAAAGCCGCACAGTTTGTGGCTGGCGGAGCCCGTTTTATTGCCACTAATCCAGACACCCATGGCCCAGCCTATAGCCCAGCCTGTGGTGCTTTGTGTGCGCCTATTGAGCGCATCAGTGGCCGTAAACCCTTTTGCGTTGGTAAACCCAGTTCGTGGATCATCCGTAGTGCACTCAACCATATCAATGGCCACTCTGAAAACACGGTTATCATTGGCGATAACATGCGCACCGATATCTTAGCTGGGTTCCAAGCAGGTCTCGAAACCATCTTAGTGACCAGCGGTGTCAGTCAGCTCAAAGATATCGAAAAAGAGCCTTTTAGGCCTAACCATATTTTTGACTGTGCCGGTGACATCGACGTTATCTAATCAATCCGCTTATAGTCATAAAGCGTAACATTTTAATCAGATGGCTCACTTGCTAAAGTGAACCATCTTCACCATCATGTCCCAGCGGCAATAATGTTGAGTTTCACAGACATTACCCTCGTCAGCCAACACCATAATAATAGCGCTTAACAAAACCCAGATTAGCGCCATAAATAACAATAAAAATAGGATATTAGATGCGATTACTCCTACCCGCATGCGCGTTGATAATACTCAGCGCCTGTAGTCAAAACTCAACTGCGGTTCGCACTGCTGTGAACGTGCCAGAGTTTAACGAAGCACGATTTCGTCAAGATATTCAAACCCTGTCATCAGACGCCTTCGAAGGCCGAGCGCCAACCACGCGTGGCGAGCAACTCACACTGGACTATCTCAGTAACGCCTTTGCCTCGGCTGGACTCATTGGCGCGAACGATGGCAGTTATCTGCAATCTGTACCTATGGTGAGCTATACCGCCAGCGAACAGCAGCAAGTTAACCTTGCGGGTATTACAATGCGTTATCGTCAAGATATCGTGCTGAGCAGTCGCCACGATAATCAACAGATCAATATCCATGATGCCCCACTGGTGTTTGTCGGCTATGGTATCAACGCACCAGAATACCAATGGAACGATTATCAAGGGGTCGATATGCGCGGTAAAATTGCGCTGATCTTAATCAACGACCCTGGTTTTGCCCTACCCGATTCGGGTAAATTTACTGGTAAAGCTATGACCTACTATGGTCGCTGGACCTATAAATTTGAAGAAGCTAGCCGCCAAGGTGCACTGGGCGCAATTATTGTGCACGATACCCAGCCCGCGGCTTATCCCTGGTCTGTGGTAGAAAATAGCTGGACCGGCGCTCAACAAGATTTAGTATTAGACAACGCCACTCAAGCACAGCGCGTACAAGTTGAAGGCTGGATAACCCAAACTAAAGCCAAGGCACTGTTTGACGCCGCTGGTTTATCGCTAGCCACATTAACTGACCGCGCCGCAAGCGGGCCCATCAATGTGGCACTGGACAAAACTGCCGATATCGCCTTTGCCAATCAAGCCACATACGCTAACAGCTATAACGTAGTCGCCACCCTTCCGGGCAGCCAGGCTAAGGCAGAGCAGATCCTCTTCACTGCTCACTGGGATCATATCGGCGTCGATACGAGTAAAGAGGGTGACCAAATATACAATGGCGCCTTAGATAACGCTTCAGGCATTGCTGGCATATTGGAAATTGCCCGCCAGTTTGCCAAACAAGCGAGTGAGGGCAACCCCTTGCAGCGTTCGTTAACCTTTGTCGCCACCACAGGTGAAGAGCAAGGCCTGCTTGGTTCTCGTTATTATGCCGCTAATCCGCTCTACCCTTTAACAAACACTGTGGCGGTATTTAACTTAGATAGCACCAACATTTATGGCCGCACCAGCGACTTTACCATTGTCGGTAAAGGCAAATCCGAACTTGAGCGCTACTTAAGCGATGCCGCCAGTCATCAACAACGGGTCAGCGTAAGTGAGTCGCGGCCTGAATCTGGTGGCTTTTTCCGTTCAGATCACTTCAGCTTCGCCCAATATGGTGTACCAGCCGTCTTTGCCGGTGGAGGTAATGAACCGGCCGATGAAGCGTCTAAAGCCTACCGTGCATCAATGAAAGAAAAGATGAAAGGCTGTTATCACAATGTGTGCGATGAATACCGTGCCGATTGGGATCTTTCTGGGGCGCTGCAAGATTTAGGCGTCTACTATCAGGCAGCACAAACTCTTGCTAATAGTGACGACAGGCCCGGTTACTACCCAGGCACTGAGTTTCACCATTTACGCCCAGCCAAAACCCCGGCAGCCAACACGCCGCAAAGGCCAGAGAATATAACAGCCCAAGGCATGCAGTAATGCTAGTGGCCTAGGCCACAGACAGACTCACTCGCGCTTACTGACATGTTTCAACTCACTAGATTGGCAAAGGCTTCTCATTGAAGCCTTTGCTGTATAGATAATCATCACACCATGTAAATAGCTCATTTACCCACCAACATTGGCCATAACATCATAAATTGCGAGTCAATTTAAGATTGTCAAAATCTCGGCATCAAAAACCCAACCAAAATAGTGATTAACCACAAAAATCGCCATTAAAATAAACAATCATCATTTTACAACCCGAATAACCATACAAATAGTCACTCAAAAACCTATAAAACCGCCGTTTTATCAAAAAACAGGTTTGGCAAATCGATAAAATGCTGTCAAAGTGATTGGCAATTGAGATTAAGTGAGTTTTTGGGAGTTTTTGTTATGTGTTCAATATTCGCCATTTTAGATATTCAGTCCGATGCGACTCCACTGCGTCAAGTGGCACTAGAGATGTCCAAACTACTGCGCCATCGTGGCCCTGATTGGTCAGGGATCTACAGCAGTGATAAGGCCATTTTAGCCCATGAGCGTTTAGCCATTGTCGATATCGAACATGGCGCACAGCCACTGTTATCTGATGATGAAACGCTGATTCTTGCCGTCAACGGTGAGATCTATAACCACAAAGAACTCAAAGCTGAATTAGGCGATAAGTACAGCTATCAAACCAACTCAGATTGCGAAGTGATTTTGGCGTTATATCAAGAATATGGCAGCGCATTTTTAGATAAATTAAACGGCATTTTTGCTTTCGTGCTGTATGACAAAACCCAAGATACCTATTTAATTGGTCGTGACCATATGGGGATCATTCCGCTTTATACGGGTCATGATGCAGAAGGTAACTTCTATATCGCATCTGAAATGAAAGCACTAATGCCTGTGTGTAAAACCGTGGAAGAATTTAAGCCGGGCCACTTACTGACCCCTGCAGGTTACGAGCAGTACTATCAGCGTGATTGGCAATCTTTTAGCGCAGTAGAGCACAACGACGCCAGCGTCGATGAGCTGCGTGACGCCCTCGAAGCTGCAGTAAAGCGTCAGCTGATGTCTGATGTGCCCTATGGCGTATTGCTATCGGGTGGATTAGATTCATCAATCATCTCAGCTATCACCCAAACCTTTGCTAAACGCCGCATCGAAGATGATGGTGCTAGCGATGCATGGTGGCCACAGTTGCATTCATTTGCTGTTGGGCTCGAAGGCGCGCCGGATCTCGTCGCGGCTAAAAAAGTGGCCGATGCCATTGGCACCATACATCATGAGATCACCTTTACCTTCCAAGATGGCTTAGATGCGATTAAAGATGTGATCTACCACCTTGAAACCTATGATGTCACCACCATTCGCGCAGCCACGCCAATGTACCTTATGGCACGTAAAATTAAAGCGATGGGCATAAAAATGGTATTGTCAGGTGAAGGCGCCGATGAGCTATTTGGCGGTTATCTTTATTTCCATAAAGCGCCTAATGCCCAAGCCTTCCATGAAGAGCTAGTACGAAAATTGGACAAGCTACACCTTTTTGACTGCCTACGCGCCAACAAAGCCATGGCAGCCTGGGGGCTCGAGGCTCGCGTGCCGTTTCTTGATAAAGAGTTTATCGATACCGCCATGCGCATCAACCCTGAAGCAAAAATGTCAAAAGATGGCCGCATCGAGAAACATATTTTACGCCAGGCATTTGAGCACAAACTGCCTAAAGAGGTGGCATGGCGTCAAAAAGAGCAGTTCAGTGATGGGGTAGGTTACTCTTGGATCGATGGTCTTAAAGATCATGCGGCGCAGCAGGTTGACGATCTACAGCTGGCTAACGCCAAATTTAGATTCCCTTACAACACGCCAGAAACGAAGGAAGCTTACTTCTATCGTTGTTTCTTTGAAGAGCACTTCCCACTGCCATCAGCAGCAGAAACTGTGCCTGGCGGTAAGTCAGTGGCTTGTTCGACGCCTGAAGCACTGGCTTGGGATGAGAGCTTACAAGGCATCATCGACCCTTCTGGTCGTGCAGTGCAGTCGGTACATGAAAGCGCGTATGCTTAAGCGATAGGTAATCACATCGCAAACTAAAAAAGAGACCTTAAGGTCTCTTTTTTATGTCGATAATCCTAACCTTATTCGCAAGGTATGCTGCGCTTAAAATAGTGCTCAGGCACCAAGTCATGTACTTCCATGGTGATGCTGTTGACCGAAGCGGTTAAGCTTGCCATGGCTTGATAGACACTCTGGGTTAAATGCTGCTTTTGCGCATCAGTGCGTCCGGGCATGATACGAAAAGTGAGATGGATAAAACTGCCATCGGCTAACATGCCGATTTGTGAATGCTCACTGCCGTAACTACGCGACTTAATGGCCGATGACTCAAATAAGGCTGAATTAATCGCCCCTTGATGCACGGCTTGGACTAAGGCGTTGATATCGAACTGCTGCGCTAATGGCGCCGAATACTCAATGATACAATGTGGCATATTATTGTGACCATACCGCAAACTCGTTACCGTTTGGGTCCTTAAAGTGAAAACGACGGCCGCCGGGAAAGGAAAATATCGCCTTGGAGATCACGCCTCCCGCCCTTTCCACCTCGGCCAATGTGTGGGTCAGTTGCGCTGAATAGATCACAATCAAGGGCGCACCTTGGCTTAAATCTACATGCTGGTCGCTTAAGTAAAAGCCACCGTTTATGCCTGCATTAATAAAGCAGCTATAACTGTCACCATAGTCGACAAATTGCCACCCAAAGACGTCACTAAAAAACGCTTTAGTGGGTGCCATGGCTAATACCGGAATTTCTAAATAATTAATGCTTAAGGGAGCGTCCATAATCGCCTCATATTGTCGATAGCAGCACATAAAACAGTAGCATAGATAACAAGTTCATGACTAAACAAAAAAGAGAGCCTAAGCTCTCTTTTTTGTTTATCGGCACCAACACGCTCGCTTAGGCAAGTAAGGCAGCGACCAAACCAATCAAACCACCAAACACCCCTCCCCACACAACGAGCCACCCTAAGTGTTTTTTGATCATCTCTTGAACAATCTGTTTCACCAATTGTGGGGTTAACTCTTCAAGACGCTGATGCACTATCGCGGTGATTTTAGCTTTCAATTCGGCCAATACGTCTGGCTGCTCAATCTCTTGCTTAAGTAGCGCATAAAAATCATCACTTTGAGTGATCTCTATCAGTGAGCTTTTCATCTTCTCAATAAAAGGTGCCTTTAACGGTTCAATGGCATCGGTGCCACCAAACATGGCGAGCATGCCACCCAAAGATGACTGTTCAACCGTGGTCACTAGCGCGTCAAATGCGGGGGTCATGTCCACGCGTTCAATGATAGGGGTTAAGTTAATGTGTGATGCACCGTCACCCTGCTGAGACAGAAATTTATCAATATTCTCATCGGTAAAAAACTGTTCCATCATCAAATGGGCAATGCCCGCTTTAAACTCTTCAAACCGTGCGGGTATCACCCCACTGCCGTATAAACCGGGGACCTTTTCAAACAGCATATGGATAGCAAGCCAGTTGGTTAAGGCGCCCGACAGGGCAAATAATCCGACATTGAGCATCACAGGGGAAGCCAATAAGTAGCCAGTTGCCATCACTGCGCCAGCTAATAAATTTGTAATAAAACTCTTATTCAACGTATCTTCTCTCCAACTACCAAGGTGACGACAACTTGTCGATAACCTGTTTTGATGCATAAAAAACCGCGCGTATCTTACCATAAGCCACTCCATAAGCCATTGAGTAACAAACGGCCTTTACTCCACCACAACGCATGGAGATAACATGGGGATTAGGCTTTTAAGATCAAGTCACGTTGACCTTTGTTCCGCCATTATCGGCATGCCTTAATGATTAGCGCATCAACAAGTGCTGCAAACCCAAAACAAGTGTTATTTCAAGGCCCCGATAACACAGCCAGATCAATCATCACTTTGATCCGGGTCACACTTAGGTTAAAATCACGCCCATCAAATTACATGAGGATGTTGTCAATGTTTATCGTTCGTTGGGTATTAGGTCGTATTATTCTGTTTTTTAATTTCATTTTTGCCCCAAAGAAGCGTCAGCGCCCGATAGCAGAACAAACCAAAATTGATGAGCAGACTCGCCAAATTCAGTTATATCAATATCCTGCGTGTCCATTTTGTGTCAAAGTGCGCCGTACTATTCGTCGTCAAGGCCTTAATATCGCGACTGTCGATGCCAAACAAACCGAGCATCAACAAACACTGGTAAAGCAAGGCGGCAAAGCCATGGTGCCCTGTTTACGCATAGAGGAAAACGGTCAAGTACAATGGATGTATGAATCTTCAGACATCATTAACTATCTTAACCAACGCTTCGCATAATGATTGACCAGCGCGTTAATCAGTAATGACTAACGCGCATGATTTTTACCATCAACTTATAGGGCGCCTGCCTGTGTTAATGGTATTCCCTCCACCTAAGTGCGCTAATCACCTTACCTCGCCAGAGACTTTAGCCATAGGTGCTAAGCAGCCCAATTTACGTTATCCTCGAGCCATACTTTAATACCATGCATATAAAGACAATAAAAATCATGCAAATAAAAAATACGCTTGTTTTATTCGGATTATTAATACTGTCCGCATGCACCGCTAGTCAGCGCAGCGTTGATGACTTTGATATCAAAGTGGAAGACAAATTTCAGACCCAAATTACAGGCGATGGCATTAAACTATTCACCTATAAAATAAAATACGCCACATTGCCGACCATAGAGCGACCGTATCTGCAGACAAGGCAAATAGAGCGCCAGCAAAGCAGAAAAAAGAACACACCTCCCGATCTGTCTGATTGGACACAGCAAATTGAATTAGGGCTCGACAAAACCATTGCGATGACTGGATATTGCCGCGAGGGTTATATTGAATTAAGCCGCATTATCGAACTAGGTCGAGGCGAGATCCGTGGTGAGTGTAATGAAGGCGCTACGGCTCAAGATATCGATATATTTACCCCATAAAGCCACCTGTTTTATGGCTCAATATTTTCCTCTTGAGCTTCTAGCAAACGCTCTTATTCCTAGCGTCAATACGCTCCAATAACGAAAATTAACGCCAAAACGAACCAAACCGTTCGTTTTACATGTTAAGCTCTCATCTTTATCACAACTTATCTGCAGCAGAACAACTATATTCTACTATGAACAAACTAAGTCGAAATGAAAGGCTAGCTGTTATTCTCAAGCTACTTAGCATGCATAAACAGCTATCTAACCAACAACTCTCCAGGTTACTCGCAGTGACAGCCAAAACGGTTCGCTGTGATCTCGTCCAACTGGAACAAGACGGCCTAGTAAAACGAATTCATGGCGGCGTCTGTCAGTCTGAAGGGGTGGATATCAAAAAGTACAGCTTGGATGCCATGCTGGCACAACGGATAGAACACAACTTGCTGAGCGACACCTTAGGACTCGATTCAACCCAAGGTAGATTAAAAAAAATGAAACAGAATGTATTTGTACTTGGCTCATTCAATGTCGATATCGTTGCGAACCTAGAACGCTTCCCTCAACCCGGTGAAACACTGCATTCAAGTAGTAGCAGTATTGGCGCCGGTGGCAAAGGTGCCAATCAAGCTTATGCTGCTG
The DNA here is from genome assembly GCF_059338445.1 of Shewanella sp. 492. Taxonomy (NCBI): domain Bacteria; kingdom Pseudomonadati; phylum Pseudomonadota; class Gammaproteobacteria; order Alteromonadales; family Shewanellaceae; genus Shewanella; species Shewanella sp. 492. The sequence continues at coordinate 1,431,290 of NZ_CM181702.1, read as the reverse complement.
CTAAAAATGGCGCTAACATTACCTTTATGACCAAAATTGGTACCGACCAATTTAGTCAATTTGCCCGCCAACACCTGAGCAGTACAGGCATAGACAACACCATTATTGTCGAGTCATCCACCAGCCCTACAGGAACCGCGCTCATTTATGTCAGCGAGCAAGCCGGCGAAAATATGATTGCGGTGAATGAAGGCGCAAATATGACCCTAACTGCCGATGAAGTGCAAACTGCCAAGCATCATATTATTAATGCTGAGCTGTTTCTTACCCAACTTGAAACCAATTTTGATGCTATCAAGTTGGCAATGAGCATCGCCAAAGAGAGTGGCGCTAAAGTGATCCTCAACCCCGCGCCATACCATGACAGAACCCCTGAGTTACTGCCTTTGGTGGATATGATAACCCCCAATGAAACCGAAGCCTCATTAATGACTGGCATTGAAGTCACAGATTTAGAGAGCGCTAAACAAGCCGCTATCGCGATACATGCTTTAGGAGTCACCTCGGTGGTGATCACCCGTGGTGCTGATGGGGTATTGCTCTATGAAAATGGCCAATTTACCCAAGTTGATGTGTTAAAAAGCGCGGTGGTAGATACCACTGGCGCTGGAGATGCCTTTAATGGCGCGTTAGTGGCCGAGCTTGCCAAGGGCAGTACGCTACATGATGCGGCTAAATACGCCAACGCCTATGCCTCCTTAGCGGTTGAGCGCCTTGGTGCGGCAAACATGCCTGACGCCTCTCTGGTCGCGGCAAGGCTTAACGCTTAGTATTCCATCAAAACGCTATGGTCTCAATCAACCTTAATGGCTCAGCCTAGCGCTAACTTAGCTATTAATTTACATTAAAAAGTAATAAAAAAAGCGCAGTAGTAACTGCGCTTTTTTAACGGTCAACCCTTTAAAGTATCAAGCGACCGATAATAAATTTAACGACTTATTTTAAACTAGCAGCATAATCAATAATGCTACTACGATATAAGGCTAATAATTCACTATCATTGACCGCAACACCCACCTTTTGCGGCGCGTGATCCATCCAATCATCGTGTAGATAAGTACGACCATCAAACTTCTGAATGGTCATGCCTTCTGCAACGCCGTCGGTAACCACCCGAATAGGACCTTCTCTTAAGGTAAATAGCTCAGGATTAATCACGTAGGCGATCGCCGAAGGATCATGCACATGGCACGCCTCTAAACCCACTTTTTCACTGTAAAACTTTAAGTAGTAACGGCTGACGTCCCAGATAAACTGGCCAACTTCACCCGCATCGTCACGTAACTGATCAAGATAATCGCGGGTGAAAAAGCTTTGCTCTGTTACATCTAAACCAATCACGACTACTGGCCATGAAGCGGTAAATACCATATCGGCTGCATGAGGATCGTCATGTACATTGGCTTCGGCAAATGGCGTCACATTACCGCGGTGATCATTTTCACCAAAGGCGCCGCCCATAACGACCACTTCTTTGACCAAATCAACGATCGTAGGGTCAGCCTGTAGCGCTAACGCGAGGTTCGTTAACGGACCGATAGCCACTAGGGTTATTTCACCAGGCTCGGCTTTAACCGCATCGATAATGTACTGATAGGCTGGGCGTGGATCCGCTTGGCCTTCTACCTCAGCGGGTACTTTAACATCGCCAAACCCCCCTTCGCCATGAACCACCACAGTTGGGCCGACTGGAGGACGTACAATAGGCTTGCTCGCACCAGTCACTATATCGGCTTGGAGTTTATATTTTTGCTTAAGATATAAAGCGTTATGTGTCGCATTTTCGATAGTGACGTTGCCATAAACCGTAGTGATGGCTTTAAGTTCAATGTCAGGATGCGCTTGGGCAAACAGAATCGCCATTACATCATCAATACCGGGATCTGTGTCTAATATAATTTTAGTTGTCATGGGGATCACTGTCCTACTAATTAGATAAATCGATACTATTACTATAGGGTGTTATATCAATCGCATTACGTCAGTGAATCACTGGTTTAATGTGCTCGATATGGCTGAATGTTCTGCGACTGAGTTAACAAAGACTTCGAGGAAAACAACATGAAATTCGAAGTCTATTTCAGGCGGATACAGACAAATTACGACGTTTAAACGCACCGAGCACTATACAAAAATAATCATGGCTTAAGTGTGATAGGCCATCAAACTTGTACTTGAAAGTGAACATATTGGTTCACTTAAGTGCATGCTAACATATTCGCGCCTTTGCGCTGGATAAAAAATCCATCCGTTAACCTTCCTCTACAGCACCCTTAATCACTAACATTATCAACGTAAAGTTTTATCACCGCCTCCCACGTTTAACACCCTAGATATTGCAGACTTATCGCCGCTGCACCAAAACAAAAATGTCAGTATGCAAGGTGCCGCTTAAACTAAGCGGCACCTTGCATGAGCCGGCTCATGCTACTAGGCATCTTATTGTCATAGCAGTTATCCGTCATAAATTAAATGAGTTGAGCCGTCTAAGTCGTACTTTTTGTACAATAAATACTAACGTAAATCGAAACGATCTAGCTCCATCACCTTATGCCACACCGCAACAAAATCATCGATAAACTTATCTTGTGCATCGTCGCTGCCATAAACTTCTGCTAAGGCTCTGAGCACTGAATTTGAACCAAATACTAAATCCACTCGGGTGGCTGTCCACTTAAGATCACCCGTTGCACGATCAAAGCCTTCAAATAAGGTTTCATCGCTGGATGTGGGTTTCCATTCGGTGTCCATACTCAGCAAGTTGGTGAAAAAGTCATTGGTTAAAATTTCAGGCCTGTCGGTCAACATCCCATGCGGTGATCCATCCACATTGGTAGACAACACTCGCATACCACCCAGTAGTACCGTCATTTCTGGTGCCGTTAGGTCCATTAACTGCGCTTTATCAACTAATAAAGCCTCAGCGGGTACCTTGAGATTATCATCAAGATAATTCCTAAACCCATCGGCAACGGGTTCGAGTACCGCAAATGAGTCTATATCAGTCTGTTCGGCTAAGGCGTCTGTGCGTCCTGGAGTAAAGGGCACACTGATAGAACGCCCAGCATGACGCGCAGCAAGTTCAATACCGACACCACCACCTAGCACAATAAGATCGGCCAAGGAGACCTGTTTACCTATTTGTGCCTGATTAAAGTCGGCTTGAATTTGGCTATAAGTTGCCAAAACCTTCGACAACTGTTGGGGTTGATTGACAGGCCAGCCATTTTGCGGCGCTAATTGAATTCTTGCGCCATTGGCGCCACCCCGCTTATCTGAGCCTCGAAACGTAGCTGCCGATGCCCATGCCGTTGACACCATCTCAGATATCTTCAGTCCGCTGGCTGCAATGACCTGTTTTAAATCGCTGATATCTTGCCTATCGATGCTCTCATAATCGGCTTGAGGAATAGGATCTTGCCAAATCATCTCTGCTGATGGAACGTCTTCGCCCAAATAACGAGCACGTGGCCCCATATCGCGATGCGTCAACTTAAACCAAGCACGAGCAAATGCTTGGGCAAATTCATCGGGATGGGCTAAGAAACGTCGTGATATTTTCTCATAGGCCGGATCAAAGCGTAACGATAAGTCAGTGGTCAACATTGATGGTGCGTGGCGTTTACCGGCATCGTGTGCATCGGGGATCTCATCAGCCCCCGCACCACCTATAGGGCGCCATTGGTGTGCGCCAGCCGGGCTCTTGGTTAATTCCCATTCGTAACCGAATAGGTTTTCAAAAAAGTGATGGCTCCAACGAGTCGGTGATTGAGTCCAGGTCACTTCAAGTCCACTGGTTATAGCGTCGGCCCCTTTGCCGCTTCCGAAACGATTGTGCCAACCGAGTCCTTGTAACTCAATGGGGGCCTCTTCTGGCGCAGGACCAACTAAGGCCGCATCTCCGGCGCCATGAGTTTTACCGAAGGTATGCCCACCGGCAATCAAGGCTACAGTTTCTTCATCATTCATTGCCATTCTGGCAAAGGTTTCACGAATATCATGGGCTGCAGCAAGGGGATCGGGATTGCCATCAGGCCCTTCAGGATTGACATAAATTAACCCCATTTGCACTGCAGCAAGAGGGTTGTCGAGTTCTCGATTACCAGAGTAACGTTTGTCTCCGGCCAACCAAGTGGTTTCTGCGCCCCAATTGACATGGTTTTCTGGCTCCCACACATCTTCGCGACCACCGGCAAAACCTAAGGTTTCAAACCCCATTGACTCCAATGCCACATTACCCGCTAAGATCATTAAATCAGCCCATGAGATCTTACGGCCATATTTTTGTTTAACCGGCCACAATAGGCGGCGCGCCTTATCGAGGTTACCATTATCTGGCCAGCTATTTAACGGCGCAAATCGCTGCTGACCTCGGCCGCCGCCACCGCGGCCATCACTAATTCGATAGGTACCGGCACTATGCCATGCCATACGAATAAACAGCGGCCCATAGTGGCCAAAATCTGCCGGCCACCAGTCTTGAGAATCTCCCATCAGGGTGTGTAAGTCTTGCTTAACTTGTTTAAGATCTAGGCTTTTAAACTCACTGGCATAATCGAACCCCTCCTCCATGGGGTTAGACTTGGATGAGTGTTGAGTCAACATCTCAAGCCGTAATTGGTTTGGCCACCAATCCTTATTTGCTGTGCCACTTCCTGCAACATGATGCATCGGACATTTACTGTTAGACATGAGCACTATCTCCTTCCCTGCTTTACAACAGGTTAGTTATAAAGGTCTATTATTTATAGTACCTTAGCCCCACTTTTGGCCAGTAAAGTCTATCAATCGTTACGATAGACTTTACCGATTAGATAAGTGCTGTACTCCTTACTCTTTGGAGAGCGGCAGCCCTCTTTAAACCGCAGCAAAACCACAGCAAAACCACAGCAAAACCACAGCGGATTATTGGCGTTTAATCACTTCAAAACCAATTAAATACAATTGATCAATATTGCCATATATTGCTCTTATCACCTGCTTTAGCTCATCTAGTGTCATGTTTTCTTGCGATGCATGCTCAAGGTTTAGTGCATCAAACGCGACCGTCTCGACACGATTAACCTTAATGTCGCAAAACCAACGGTTATCTTCAAAGGTCGCAACATGCAACACTTGGCCAACCTTAAAATGGGACTCTGATTCATCTCTTAAGGTAATATTTTTCGCCCCAGAGAGAATATCGGCCTCAAAGCGTTCAAAAAAAGTGATCTCACTTACAGGATTAATTGTCATAAATTGTCTCGATTAGAATGTTTGCCTATAGCCGCCTGCTTGAGATTGAGTTAAAATCCGCCCCCGGTTTATGCTCTCTCGAAGCTAAGCCCTATTTTGAGTTAATTAAGGTGGAGCCAATGAACAGAAAACAGAAGATAATCAAAAAGACCGCAAAACGTGCTAAAGCGCGTCTCAACAAGCATACGGCTCCTACGATCAAGAAGTATATCTCTAAAGGCGATCGCGCCAAAGAGCTAGCTCGTGAACAAGCTGAATTAGCTGCCAAAGCCAATGCTACCAAAAATGGAACAGAAGCGAGCGACAACGAGCAGGCCAGTGACCAACCTACAGAGCCAACCAGCACTGAAAGTGAAACTCAAGCTTAATCGCCTCACCTTGCTAGGCGTCGGTCTTTTACCACCTCAGACTCGGACGCCTTGAACTTCCCCCCCCCCCTCCAACGTTCTATCACACTAGTCTCTAGCCACTGGTTTACCCGTAATGAGCTCTGAGACCCGATTACTGGCTTCGCAATCTTGCTCTTCACTCAGCTGCGCCATTTGAGCACAAGATGATGATAATGGATTAGGACTCGATGGGCTCAGTTCGTCATCGAGAGGCCTTGACTCGGTATTTACCTCAAAACCCACTAACAGAATTTGCTGCTGTTGCACCTTATCAACGAGTCGGTATGCGGTCCACACGCCGAGGACACCAAACACAATCGCGCCCAACACTTGGCCAATTAAGACCCCTTCAACCCCACCCCACTGCGCACCATAATAAACAAATGGAATCGTCCCCAGCGTCGCTTTCCCCACGTTAAACACAGTTGAGTATTTGGCTTTACCCAAATTATTAAATGACGCATTAGCCACAAACAGCGCTCCGGAAAACACGAAGAACACCGCAATATAACTACAGAAAAAACGGATCAGTTCGGCGCTATCACCCTGCATGGCAAAAATCACAATGATCTGCTCTTTAAGTCCAAATAATAATAGCGATATCGAGATCACATAAACGCTGCAAAACAGCAGCGCCTTGGTTAAGATCTCTTTCACCCTATCGAACTCTCTCGCGCCAAAATTTTGTCCCACAATAGGGCCGACCGCGCCGGACAACGCAAATATCATCCCAAAGGCCACTGGCGTGAGTCTGCCTAATACCGCCCAAGCGGCGACATAACTGTCACCAAAATCGGCAATCGCACGGGTAACGACCGCATTGCCGATAGGGGTTGCAATATTGGTCATCATTGCCGGCCCGGCAATAGCAAAAATGGGGCGAAGATCTTGCTTAAAGGCGGTTAAATCAAACTTGCCGACCAACTGGTGCTTAACCATGACGCCGCGCGCGGCAATAATGAGAACAGCCACACGCGCCAGCACCGACGCCAGCGCGGCACCTTCTATTCCCATGGCAAATAAGAAGATAAAGATAGGGTCAAAAATCAGGTTGACGCCACCACCGGCCAGTGTCGATATCATGGATAACTTAGCATCCCCCACGGCGCGCAGCGCAGCGCCAAGCGCCATCGCTAGGCAAATTAGTGGCATCGAAGGCACCAAGATATATAGGTAATCAGCAGCTAACTGGGCGGTGCGACCACTGGCACCGACTAACGCAATAAGCTCGGGAATAAAATAGGTCACCACCATAGCGACCACTATGGCCACGAGTAATGTTACCACCGCGCTATTGAGCAGCAATCGCTTAGCTTGGGCAAACTGTTTGGCGCCTATGGCTCTTGACACTAACGCGCCTAGTGCGATGGACAATCCGATACCGATAGAGGTAGTAAAAAATGAGATGGTACCCGCGTACCCAACTGCTGCAGCTAACTCTTGCTCTCCCAATAAGCTGAGAAAAAAGATGTCGATAAGGTCGACCACAAATAACGCCGAGATCCCGATAGCGGCGGTGGAACTCATCACCAAGATGTGGCGCATTATCGGGCCTTCGACAAACTTTGCGTTAGTCATGTGTATCCTTTATAGAGGGTAAAATAGACAATATTGCAGATTAAAGATCGGTCTCAAGCTCACTGCCGCACTTATCACAATATAGGGCGTTTAACTCATGGCCCGACTTTAAACAGTTACTACAGCGGCGGAGATCTTTTCTACGCACCACCTCTTGAGAGATCTCGGAGGTTAAGATCCCCGTTGGAATGGCAATAATGGAATAGCCTATCAACATAGTAAAAGCGGCAATACCTTGACCAAGCGGCGTTTGCGGGGTGATATCACCATAGCCCACCGTCGTAATGGTCACTATGGTCCAATAGATGGATTGAGGCATAGAGGAGAAACCATTTTCCGGCCCTTCAACCACATACATAACCGCACTCAACACCATCACAATCAGGCTGACCGAGAAGAAAAACAGGAATACTTTACGGCTCGATTGCATCATCGCCCGCAGTAAAACATTTCCCTCACTTAAATACCGCAGTAGCTTAAGCACTCGAAAGATACGGAACAAGCGCAGCACTCGGATCACTAAGGTGAAGTTAGCACCAGGGAAAAATAGCGCCAAGTAACTGGGTAATATAGATAACAAGTCAACAACCCCGTAAAAACTGCGAGCATATTGCCAAGGTTTCGCCGAGCAGTATAAGCGCAGTAGATACTCGAGGGTGAAAATGCCAGTAAAGCCCCATTCGGCAATACGGATCCATGTGCCGTAGCGGCTATTAACACTTTCGATAGTATCAAGGAAAACCAACGCCACACTAAGGACAATACAAACGATTAAGACCAAGTCAAAATAGCGGCCAGCCTTAGTATCGGTACCAAAAATGATATCGCGTAATTTTTCGCGGCGAGACAACTCAGGGGTGGCGTTCATCAGAAATTAACATCCTTTTATATGTATCAGCAGCGGAGAAAATGTGCATAATAATGGGTTCAACAAACTGATCCAGCTTAATCTAAAATAAGGTATGATGAACACCCAAACGGCGGTTTTATTTATCAATCAATGACCATGCAAACACTTTTTAAACAGCTCTTACTGTGCGCCTTACTGCTCAATACTAGTTCAACTTGGGCCACCTCGAGCCAGCAATCTGCCAGCTTTCATGGCTCTAACCACAGTACTGACCAGATTGGTAAAGTCGATTTAGTCATTGTGAATAAATCACAAGCCAGTATGCAATTAATGCGCGATGGCAAAGTACTGCGCCGCTATACGATTGCCATGGGCGATCGCCCCACGGGACATAAGCTTCAAGAAGGCGATCAGCGCACCCCTGAAGGACGCTACCTTCTCGACTACAAAAAAGCCGACAGTGCCTACTACCGTGCGATTCATATCTCATATCCCAATGAAGAAGATAGATTACGCGCCGCCGCCTTAGGGATAGACCCTGGTGGACAAATCATGATCCACGGCCAGAACCCCAATTCGTCATTAACCCCAGATGAAGCCCAGCGACTCAACTGGACCGATGGTTGTATCGCCTTGAAAAACCATGAAATCGATGAGTTATGGCAGGCGATAGAAACAGGAACGCCCATAGAGATCTGGCCGTAACGTTAGTCACACACTAGCACTATGATGTTTATGGTGTTAATGCCATTTGACACTAGCAGGAGGATTTTAATAGCTCATCCTGCACTCACCACTATCTTTTTATGTCAGTAAAAGAGTCCAATGCGATGACAAAAACCCACATTACCCTAGACGAACTTGAACATAGCTGGCCGCAGTTTAGCCATGGTATTCAAGAGTTTTTACAAGAATTACAACTTGATACCCTAGGGCTTGCTTGCGATCATGTCGCCGTACGTGTTAACTCAGAGACTGGCGCCGAGCTGCTTAAAGACTATTTTGGCCAACAAGGCCATATTATCTCTAACAACATGATTAATGGCCGGCCGATATTAATCATCGCGCTTAATACGCCACTGCAACTGGGTGATATGCTTATCGACTGCGTCGAACTGCCCTACCCAAGTAATAAGCATTATCCCTGTGAAGGGTGGGAGCACATCGAGGTGGTTTTGCCAGGCGAAGCACAAAATATTGAGCAACTCAGCCAGCAACTACTTAATGCTGTCCCCACTCTGGCGCCAGTGTTAGCAGGTACAACAGATATCAAGGTAAAATGCAGCTCCCCCCAAGGAGAGCATGAACGCTTAGCCAATCCGACCATCGCCTTTAAGCGCGCTAACCTCTGTATCAAAGTGCATGCCCATGGTATTAAAACCATTATCGCATCAGAGGCCAAAGAGTAACGCTTAATGATGTTGGACGCATGAGCTCATGGGTTATGCAAGGTAACCCTGCATCATCAGCAACAAAAACGCATCGGCTAACGTATTATCGCCGATGCGATTATCAATGTCATTGACTAGATTTTTTCAATATAAAGAATTATTTCACCCACTTTAAAACCAAACTTGCTCATGTCTGTCTTGTTAAATAGACGGTTCTCATCGAGTAGGAACATCCAATCATCTAGGGTCACTTGGTAGGTCTCGCCATCGACTACAATATCTAAATCATACTGCCAAAATAACGCCGAGCCTTGGGTCCTACCCTTGGCAATACCAATCACATCACCGGCTTGACCTTCATATTGATTCTCAGCCACTTTCTTTAGCTGCCAAATTCGAGTCGACTTTTCACCATCGTCAAACTCAAACCACTCTTTGATTTCGCCGTTAGCGCCTTGCCAATTAGCGACTAAATCGACCTCGAAGCGACGTAATAAATTGCCCGAACGATCTAACACAATGCCGTAAGCCTTTAACTTGCCATCAAAAAATTGTTCTAACTTTAATTCAGGTTGAGTGCCTCTATGCTCCTCTAAACTGGCTGAACCACATGCCGTAACCAGTAACAACAATAACAGTGACATCAAATATTTCATTGGCTTAACCCCAGAAGTTGTCGCCTAAGCTTGGGCTCAGACGTATTTTTAGACAACCATATCGCTAAAAAAGCCTCACCAAAGCGGGGATCATCTATTTTCCCTATTAATTGATCTGCCATATAAAACTGACTCTCACCACTTTGATTAACCAGCAAAGTTAATCTATCGCCTGGGGCCACATTGGGCCAAATACGCTGCAGTGGCGCGACCCATTGGGCAATATCGGCGGGGCTATAGCCTAGGTGTTGCCACTGCTCTGCGGTTGCCTCGACTAATGCCTGTTTATCTATGGTTTTGTAATATTCGATACGCAGCGCTTTGATTTTTTTGTCATCTGTACCTGCCTCTATTGAGAATGGCCGCTCACTGGCAAACAGTTCGGCGCGATATAAGGTCCAAAATAGATAGGTCATCTCTCCGGCGCCAATCTTTTCAAGCTGGCTAATGGGAGAGGCATAAACACTGCTACTGAGTAGCATCACAGCTAACCATTTAAACATAAGTCACCTCGTTATATTGGCAAGCGCTGGCGGCTGTAACAACCGATAGCCAGTGATCAGTAGCGGCATTAGCAGCGACCACACCAGCATGAGTGATCCCACCAGCATGAGTTCATTCCAACGGGCCTGTAATACACCAAACTGAATGCCAGCCCAGTAACTGCTGGCACCACCAATGGCGCCAAACAAGACAACAACCCAACTCTTCTGCCGAGTTAACCACTGTAAACTGTGATTAAAACTGATGATAAAGATGCACCAGAGTAAAGCGAGCCAGAGGGGAAAGCCCACATCGACTGTGCTAAAACCACCAAATTCAAGCTGTAGCTTATCCACCGCGATACCAATTGGCACCAACAAGAGTAACTTAGCATCGGCTTTGCGAGTGGGCGACAGTAAAAAATGCAGTGCGATAAGCAAAATCATAGCCAGCGCTGCATTGTCGCCAAGCAAGGCGGCGCTAAACCAACATAGCTGAAATAACAGTAAGTTAATAATCCAAAATCGCTTCATCGGCTTGTCCCACATAACGGGGTTTTCTGGCAACCAGATGATGCGTGCTGATCACCCGCTCTTTGAAGGCACCTTCGCAATAACAAAAGTAGAATAACCACAAACGTTTAAATTCATCGCTGTAGCCAAGTTTAACTAACTCATCCCAACGCTGCTCGAAAGCTTGGCGCCAATCATTGAGGGTTCTGGCGTAATGTAAGCCGATATCATTTATCTCACTCACCACCAAGTCGGTGCGCGACGCCATATGTGATGTCATCACGGCTACCGAAGGTAAACAGCCGCCAGGGAAGATATATTTTTGAATAAAATCAATTCCTTTACGGTATTTATCATAACGGCTATCGGCAATGGTAATGGCTTGGATCAGCATTTTGCCATCGGCTTTGAGTAACCCTGAGCAGGTTTCAAAGAAAGTGCCTAGGTACTCATGGCCCACGGCCTCAATCATTTCAATGGAGACTAGCTTGTCATATTGCCCTTCGAGTAAGCGATAATCTTGCTTGAGTAAGGTGATCTTCTCGCTTAAGCCCGCTTGCTCGATACGCTGCTTAGCAAAGGCATATTGGGCATCTGAAATCGTGGTGGTGGTCACCTTGCAGCCATAATGCTGCGCCATATAGATGGCAAGTCCCCCCCAACCTGTACCAATTTCAACAACATGATCAGTTGAGCGTAATTCAAGCCCTTGGCAGATGGTGTGCATTTTATTGAGCTGTGCGGCACTTAAGCTGGTGGCTTCACTACTATATACCGCACACGAGTAGAGCATACTCGAATCTAAAAAGCGCTCATACAGGTCGTTACCAATATCATAATGGGCCAAAATATTACGCTTAGAGCCCTGCTCGGTATTGAGGTTTTTGCGACGTAAAAAGAGGTTTTTCACCTTTGTGACCCAAGCCATCTTGCTTTCGATAGCATCAAGCTTAGCTTGGTTTCTCGCCATGACTTGAATGAGATGGGTTAAATCTGGGCTGGTCCATTTGGCATCTAAATAGGCCTCTGCTGCACCTATGCTGCCGCCTTGGATAATGTCTTTATAAAAACTACTGTCATGCACCACAATTTGCGCACTCAGTTGGGCCTCTCTATCACCCAGTATTTGATGCTTGTCGCCTTCGATAAGCTCGATGCTGGCATCCTGCAGCTGCGCTAAAAGCTTGACAATCAACGCTCTATATTTTTGGTTAGCCCCAGTATTCACTAAAGCATGACGAGGGTTAAGCGTTTGATTTTGTTTTACAAGCTGTTCCATTTCAACCTCGCTAATCGGACATTACTGTCGTATTTATGTTTTTTCATCTGATCCCGGGTGAGCAATAAACGGCACCCGTTTAATAAATAGTTTCAATGCTTGCCAATATATCCCTAGCACCATTTTGAGTGTCATCGAAGGCGCTGCAAGCAAGGTTTTAGTGAGCTCACCTTGGCTCACTGGGAATTTTGTTAAAGCCAAAGTCGCATCAAAAACTTTACTATGTTGGTGATTCTCAATATGCACTAGCGCCTTGTTTGCTGGCGGAGTAATGCGCCAATGATAAGTCATATTCATTTCCATAAATGGCGACACATGAAAGGCTTTTTTCACTTTCAGCTCTTGCCCCAGCGCCAGTAAATAATAGTGTCGCTGTTGCCATGGGGTGTTGCTCACTTCCGCTAGCATATAACGACACTCACCCGCTCCGTCATAACAAAAGTAGCAATTTATCGGACTAAAATAGATACCCATGCAGCGACATTGTGCCAACATCAGTACCCGCCAATCATCATTCCATTCACCACCTAACGCCCTGACTTTGTCACCAATACGCTGCTTAAGGCTGCCAGGTTCATTCTTAAGATAATCTTTTTCTAAAAACCGAATTGGATTAAACCAATCCCTGCCAAACAGCCTGCTGCGTTGCATCAGTTGTGGCAACTCATCTAAATCGATCCCCATCATGTACATCTTGTAGTTGAAGGCGTGAGTGATATCGCCATAGCGACGATGGCGCACCTCTCCTTTGTAAATACCACTGTGCTCTATATTGGCATCTTGGCTCATAAGGTCAGGCCAAAACGTTTAGTGACATCCAACGCGCTACGCACGCCATCTTCATGGAAGCCGTTATACCAATATGCGCCAACAAAATGGGTGCCACGTTGGCCACATATCTGTGATCGCTGTTGTTGGGCTCTGACGCTAGCATCATTAAGCACGGGGTGATGATAGACAAACCGACGTAATACCTTATTGGGGTCAATTTCGTCACTCTGATTGAGGGTGACACAAAAAGTACTGTCGCTATCAATGCCCTGTAAGATATTCATATTATAGGTGACACAGGAAGGTCGATTAAGATTGTCATCGAGCATGTAATTCCAGCTGGCCCAGGCCAGTGGCCTTTTGGGCAACAGTGCAATGTCGGTATGTAACACCACTTCGTTTCGGCTATAAGGAATGGCACCTAATACCGACTGTTCTTCATCGCTGGCATCGCCTAGCAGGGCTAATGCCTGATCTGAGTGACAGGCAAAAATCACCTCATCAAACACTAAAGCATCATTATTAACCAGCTTAATCACGATGCCATCAGATGTTCTGCGGACCGACTCGATGTGGGACTCAGTCAATACCGGTTTAGACAATTCAGCCAAGATGGCCTCGACATAGACCCGCGAGCCACCGGGCACCACTGACCATTGTGGCCTGTCAGAGATATTAAGTAGGCCGTGATTATAAAAAAACTGGATAAAAAACTTCAGTTCAAATTGCTTCATCTCGGCCAAACTAGTCGACCAAATGGCAGCACCCATGGGTAAAATATAATGTTGGCTAAAAAAGTCAGAAAAACCATGTTGCTGTAAAAAATCACCTAAGGTGGCGTTAGGTGCAATCGCTTGCTCACTATAGGCTTGCTTACACAATTTATTGAATTTCAAAATTTGGCTGATGAGACGCCAAAATTGAGGACGAAAGATATTTCTGCGCTGCGCAAACAATGAATTGAGACCATGACCGTTATATTCAAACCCAGTTTGACGATTATGTACGCTAAAACTCATTTCGGTAGGCTGACCAGCAATACCTAACATCTCAAGTAAACGATTAAAGTAGGGATAAGTTCTGTCGTTAAATACGATAAAACCGGTATCGATAGCATATTGCTTATCTTGATGGGTAATATCAACCGTGGCAGTGTGGCCACCAACATAATCGTTTTTCTCAAACACAGTCACGTCGTACTGCTTATCGAGCAAATAGGCACAGGTTAATCCTGAAATGCCAGAGCCAATCACGGCGATCCTTTTCATTATTTATTTATCCTTATCGCTAAGCGACGCCAAATGGAAAATGGCAGTAACTGTAAGCATCTCATTGTAAATATAAATAACCCCGGAAAACGAATATCACGCTTACCTTTAGCCACACCAGTAATAATCTTAGTGGCGGCTTGCTCTGTGGTCATCAACATAGGCATGGCAAAAGTGTTTCGCTCGGTTAATGGCGTATCGACAAAACCAGGATGGACACAGCTAACCTCAATATCATGCTGAGCCAAATCTATCGATAACACCTTAGCCAGATAAGTTAACGCCGCTTTTGATGTGCCATAAGCTTCGGCTCGGGGTAAGGCTAACATCTCAGCGCTAGAACTAACCATCACCAATCGACCACCGGGCCTTACCAAATTAAGCCAAGACTGTAAGCCGTAAGCAACTGAAATTAAATTGATGTTAATAACTCTCTCAAACCGCTTGGCATCAAAATGCAAAGCATCGTCGATGTATTCGCAATCTCCCGCATTAAAAATCAATAGATCTAACGGCCAATCGACCTTATCAATTACTGGATATTGCTGATATTGAGTTAAATCGAAACACAGTGGGGTGATGTTGGGATATTCCTTAACCAAACCATCCAGTTTTTGCTGATTGCGGCCGCAAGCTAAAATGTGATGACCGGCCTTAGCATAAGATACGGCTAAGGCCCGACCAATGCCAGAAGTAGCTCCCGTTATCATAATACGCATCTTATCCTCCTGCTTTGCTGGCATCGACATTATTTAGCCGCGCGCTGTTTGATGGCGCGAATGACACGGCCAAGTAGTGGAATGTGTTCATATAACATCGCCCCCACATCTAAATAGTCGCGGTGATAAATTACCTTATTGTCCTGCGCCTTTAGATGAGAATGGCCTTGAACAGAAATAGGGCTAGCGCCACGCAGCTGTTTATGACGAAAGGTCATAGTCCAATAAATCGCAGCCTCACGCTCCCCTTCGAGCACATGCTCAATCTCAAAATCACAACTGATCAGATGCTGATATAACCCTGTAAAATAGCTAAGCAGAGCCGGTAGCCCGAACACTTGATGCATTGGGTCGACAAATTCAATATCAGGATGATAGATCTTTTCCAGCGATACTAAATTATCGGTCGAAAGCTCAGTGTAAACCGCGATAAAATTCTGTAACCATAAAGATTGCGCCATCATCCATAAGTCCTAATAAGATTTGTAGAATGCCAAGGCCCTTAAGCGTGCTTGTTTATGATCAACAATCGGTTGCCAATATTCGCTAACCACGCCATTTTTCTCGATATATTCATGGGGAAAATGAATATATTTATCGGGCACATTTTTAAGTTCTGGCAAATACTTACGAATGAACTCACCTTGGGGATCAAATTTTTGACTCTGAGTGATAGGATTAAAAATACGAAAATAGGGTTGAGCATCACAGCCCGTGCTTGCCGCCCATTGCCAACCGCCATTATTGGCACTGAAATCACCATCGATAAGGTGCTGCATAAAGAAACGCTCACCTTTGTGCCAGTCGACTAACAGATGTTTGGTTAAAAAGCTGGCAACTATCATACGCAGACGGTTATGCATCCAGCCGGTGTGAAGCAGCTGTTTCATTGCCGCATCGACAATGGGGTAACCGGTTCGACCTTGCGCCCAAGCGTTAAACGCCTCATCACTGCCCGGCCACTGCGCTAACTGATATTTAGTTTGAAAATTATCCCCTTTGACTAAATTGGGGAAGTGGAATAGCAGGTGGCGATAAAAATCACGCCAGATAAGCTCATTTAACCAAGTAAAAGCGCCATGCTGTTGATCGTAAATCACCTCAGGTTGAGCTTGAATTAACTGCAACGCCAGCCAACGCGGGCTTATGGCGCCTATAGCTAAATAGGGGGATATACCGGATGTACCTTTAATACTGGGGAAATCGCGAGTCGCGGCGTAATTTAATAACTTATATTGCCAAAATCGCGGTAGCACCTCGGCCATCACGGCATCGCTGCACGGCCAAGCACTGGAGTCGAGCTGCGGATAATCAAACGTCACTGGTGCGATAGAGACATCGCTTGGTAATACTGTTGAGGCGGCAGGCGATGGCACACATTCAATCCCCACCTGCTGCACTCTTTTTAACCACGCATTTTTAAACGGCGTAAACACCTTAAACATGTCGCCCTGTTTATTGAGCACACTGCCAGGGGACAAAATGGTATCACATTGCCATAACTTAAGGTGTAAGCCAGACTGGGCAATGTGACGATCGCGAACCACCTCATCGTCTTCCGGCTCAGTATTGGCCAGCACAGTATCACAGCCCTTAGCCTGACAAAATTGCAGCAACACTTGTTGTTGATGAGCAAAATCTGTGGCCGACAAATGGACAAACTCGATGCCATAAGCACCGAGTTGCTGAGCAAATCCATCTAGATGTCGCCGTATAAAGTCAGCTTTAATGGGGGCTAAATCATGTTGTTGCCACTGCTTTGGCGTCGAGATAAATACGGCGGTGTTAACGCCTTGAGCAATGGCTTCACTCAAGGCGGGGTTGTCATGGATTCTTAAATCACGACGGATCCATAAGATACAGCTCAATATCCGTACCTCAAACGCAACTCTTTAGGATGGGGATTTAAATACACTTGCTCTTGCAAGTACTCATTTGGGTACTCAATCAAGTAGTGTTTGATTAAAGTCAGAGGCACTAATAAAGGCTGTAATCCTTGATGGTAAGCGGCAATCTCATCGGTGAGTTCTTTGCGCTTCGCCTCATCTAAATCACGTTTAAAATATCCCTGCAAATGTTGTAGCGTATTGGTATGGCTTCGACGTGAAGCTTTGTTCTTTAACGCTTCCATCAAGCCAGCAATATAACGCTCGGCGAGTTCGTCCAGTTCGATATCCGCGCGGCCCAACAAACGGCCCAGCTCGCGATAGCTCTCAACATGGTGACTCATCACTAAATATTTGTGCACGCTATGGAAATTAATCAACTTATGTTTGCTTATCCCACTGGCTTTAAGATCGAGCCACTTTTGATAAGTAAATATGCGGGTAATGAAATTCTCGCGAATGACCGGATCGTTAAGGCGACCATTTTCTTCGCAGGGCAATAACGGATTAAGTCGCATAACTTGCTGAGCAAACAAGCCTACGCCCGTTGATTCAGAACCTTTGCCGTGATGATGGTACACTTTAACTCGCTCCATACCGCAACTCGGGCTTTTAGCGCAGAACACAAACCCCGCGAGATCGCCATAGTGCTGCGCGGCCTTTTGACCAAATTCGGTTAGCTGTTCAGTAACATCACCGCTGCCATCAGGACGTGATACCGTAATAATATTGTCACGAATGATCTGCCTAATGGTCGGTCTTGGCACCGGGAGACCAATCGCCATTTCTGGGCAGACAGGCTTAAAATCAGCAAAATCACTGAGCTGCTCTACACAGAAATTGGATTTTTTATGACCTCTATCATAGCGGACAGGCTCACCCATCACACAAGCACTAATGCCAATTTTAAGTTTTTTGTCCATCATCTCACCCTCATACTCTACTCATTTTAGTAGATGAATCGTCCTATTGGATTAAGCAACTGGCTCATACCTTGGGTAAAGTGAATTGCATCGCTCGATACCGTTAGACAGACACAGCCTTCTTGCGTTATCGGTTGATGGGTATGGTCACCGTCAAGCCAGATAAAGTCCCCTGCTGTATAATGGCCCATTTCATCATCGAAACTACCCTGTAATAATAACGTGATTTCAAACCCTTTATGAGTATGGCACGGCACACTGCCCCCCTTATCTATATGCAATAAGCTGGCTCTAATGTCATCATCATCAAGGGTCAGTCTTGCACGAGACAACTTGCCAAGTCCTTGCCATTCTCGCAGGCCAATTGACTTCATCGCCCGAGGCAACGAAATACGCTGACCTGCCACTTCAATTTCAGTGACGGTTTGTGCCACAGCAGATTTTACCTCTGCAGGTGATGCAGTAATCGCATCAATCATTGAGGCGCAGTCCCAATCAACCTCTATCTCACTGGTTGACTGCCGCTGACTCGCTCCATGCTCATCACTGAATGATGCTTGATTGGTAAATTGTGCTTCAGATAACTGCTCATTGAGCCAATCATCCTCTTCATTTATATCAAATGCCTGCATGGCTGCCTGTTCTGTTAGTTGCTGCACTTGTTTGGCACATTCACGGCAAAGTTCAACATGGCTGGCAATAATGACAGAAACAGAAGCAGGTAAATCACCAGCAACAAAACCGTTTAATACATTTAATGTTGGATGATGTTTAATCATTGTACTGTTCTCCCATTTGTTGCTTGAGCTTGGCTAACGCTAGCCTTAATCTCGACTTAACCGTGCCGATTGGCACGCCCAATTGCTGCGCCAACTGCTCTTGAGACAACTCTTGATAATAAACCCCTTTCACCACTGCTTGCTGCGCTGGCGGCAGAGTGTTGACATAATTCAACATCTGCTTCTCCATTAAGTGGTCGCCAAAGTTAGACTCTTCACTTTGTGCTTCATCTTGAGCCTGATCGATAGGCCAAATATCATCGCCAAGGTTTTGTTCGTTTTTTGCTTTAATACGCCTTAACATGTCAAATGATGCATTACGCATCACGGTGTACACCCAAGTGGTTGCAGCCCCCTTGTCTACATTATACAGATGGGCCTTACGCCACACATTGGTCATGGTTTCTTGCACCAGCTCATTAGCTTGTGCCTCGCTACCTAACTGTTTTATGCCAAACCGTTTAATTTTGGGCGCAAAAAACTGAAACAGTTCAGTAAATGCCTGTTTGTCGCGTTGCACAGCAACCGATTCAAGCCAATGAGACAGCTCCGTGGGAACCTGAGTCTCGATATTATTGGCGTTAATGTTGCTCTCCCTCTTTGGATAGCTTTTGCTCACTGTTTGTTGCATCTTAACCAACCATTGCTGAAGTATTAAAGTGCATTACGCGAGCAAAAACTAAATGGATCAATTAATATTTTCGTTACCAAAAATCAAACTGTGGAGAAATACTGTCAACTGTTCAAAACTCGATGGGTGAATGAACTTCTCCTTTTCATTCAAAGATAAAGGTAATATTTCTAAAAAGCGAGCACAGACCCAGTCTAGACGATCAAAATGGGTTGTTCCATATAATTGCCCCAGAGCATCATTGTCTTCAAATAGCTGTTCAAGCAAGTGCCCTAGTGCCATTGACGAGCAGTCAATACTCAACCGATCCCAGTGCGGTTTATAACAGGTATCGGCTAACAACAAGTTATCGTCTCTGTACACCATGTTATCTAAACTCACTAGGTGCATGGCCTTAACATCAACGACTAATATGCCATCCTTGCCCGCATGAAAGTCAATCACCTCCACACGAGTGCCCCAGTTAGGAACATTAAATGCTAATTCGTTATCAAAACGAGCAATCACAAACCCACCGCGCTCACCAGCCTGCGCTATCATAGATAAGTAGCGAGGCTCATAAATGCGCAGGCGCTGAATGCCATTGGGTAACATAAATAACGGCAAGGGAATGACTGCCATTTGCCTTGGGCATTTAGGCATAGTCGTCGCAAAATTATCGTTTACATTAATGTCTATCACTGTATTTCTCTTTGTGGAGCAATACCCGTGATACGTAAAGGCAAAAACATGGGATCACAACCATTGGCATAGCCTGTTACTGGCTACTTTTGAGATTCAGCCGATAAGACTGCATGCCCAGTCTTAATAATGAGATTCTAAACTTGTATAAATGACGGCTAATAAGATGCAATACTAAAAAGCTACTTGGAAATATCAAGCACAATGGAGACTATCATCGACCCTTAAGCATCTAATGCAATCATCTCCCAACCCACAATGTAGATTACTAATCACCGGCAATCATGGCGCTTACCCGTCGCCAAGCAGGTTTCGCAGGTACGGACCTTACCCTCTCCTCTATCGAGAAACTCACTGATCATCACCACCATGTCGCGCATCATCTCTTGTGTGATCGGCGTCTTCCAAGGATAACGATTCATTAAACGACTAATGTGGCGAAAACCAGTCTCATCATCGGGAGTAAAATAACACTCATCCATCAACCGGCTTTCGTAAGAGGATGTCGCCCCCGCTAAGAAGAAATACAGTGACTGTACCAACTCCTTAATGTCCATCTCGGTTGCCATTAATTCACCTTGGGCAACCGCCTCTTCGATAGGCGCTCGAATACAACTCCAAAACAGATTTACGCGATGACGTAATATTTCAATTTTTTCCGAACTCGCCAATTGCCAGAACATACTATTTATCGATACAACTCGCAAAATATTAAAAATTGGGCTTCTTTTAACAACTTCGAAAGTAAACAAAATAGGTAGTACTGATAATTGCTGGATATTAAATTGAGGGTTCTCTGAAATAAATATCGGAATACGACTAGAAGTGGTATTTCTTAAAAAAAGACAAACTAAAACATCTTCTTTAGATTCAAAATATTTATATAGCGTATTAGTTGAACATTCTGCCTGCTTGGCTATCTGGGCAAAACGAAAAGACACAACACCCTGATTATCAATTAATTTTTCAGCCTCATCGAGAAGTTGATTACACCTTAATGCTTCACAGCTATCTTTTGGACACCGCATATTTATACCAATTAACATTAAAACCTTATGCTATTTTATGGCCCCAGTATTAATTAGATACTTAAAAGAAAAGTTTTCTTAATCATCATCACATAAAACTTTCTCCCTCGATCCAAAGTGTGATTTTGCGCATAATTAGCCTTGCTCACAAACCATATTGTTACCCCAAGTTAATCGGAGGTAACAAATGCAAACAAGACGTTCATTTTTAAAACTAGGTGCAGGCGCCGCAGCTGCTGGCGCGCTAGTCCACTTCAGCTCAAATGCCAGTCCATCAGATATCAAATGGGATGAAAAACACGAAGTTGTTATTGTCGGCTCAGGCTTCGCAGGCCTCGCTGCAGCCGTAGAGGCGGGTAAGCTAGGTGCGAAAGACATTGTAGTATTTGAAAAGCTAGGTGTTTATGGCGGCAACAGCACACTCAACGCAGGCCAAGCCTGTTTTGCTAATACCGACTTACAAAAGAAGCTGGGTATTGAAGACAGCGCTGAGTTGATGGTGCAAGACCAACTAAAATCTGGCCGCGGCTACGCAAGCGAAGAACTCCTGCGTCATAGTGCCGAGCTTGGCCCCTATATCTACCAACTCACCAAAGATTGCGGCTGCGTTTACCGCGATCACATCATCAATACTGGCGGTACAAGCGCCACTCGCAGTCACCAAGTGATTGAGCGCAGTGGTTCTGGCTTTATTCGTCCTATGTTAAAAACCGCACGTAGCTACGGTGTAAAAACTAAAATCCGTCATAAATTCGAAGGCTTAATTACAGCCGAAGATGGCAAAGTTCTTGGCATCAAAGTGCGTCGCGGCTACCATTTTGGTCACGAAGACTCAGGCGAACTGATCAATGTAAAAGCCGATAAAGGGGTGCTTATTGCCACTGGTGGCTTTGGTGCCAACGTCAATTTCCGCCAAGCACTCGATCCAAATCTTGGTGCTGAAGTGGGTTGCACCAATGCGCGTGGCGCAACCGGCGATGGCCTTATCGCCATGCTCGCAGAGGGTGCTATGCCCGTGCACTTGAGCTTTATTCAATCTGGCCCCTGGGCATCACCAGATGAAGGCGGATTTGGCTATGGTGCTGGCTTCTCACTGTATAACTTCCCTCATTCAGTCGCCATTGACCGCTCAACTGGTCAACGTTTCATGAACGAAACCGCTGACCGAAAAATCCGTGCCGACTTAGAGGTTCAGCGCCGAGATAAAGACGGCAAACCAAACCCAGCACTGCTGATCGCACCTAAGCACGAAGCACAAAAAGATCCCTCTATGGAAAATGTGCTGCGCTACAAGGTCGCGTGGGAATTTGACTCAGTAGAAGCTATCGCCAAGCACTTTAATGTGCCCCTCAAGCCGCTTAAAAAACAGATTGACGATTGGAACACATATGTAAAAGCTGGCGAAGACCCTCAATTTGGCAAACGTATGAACATGAGTACCGGCATCTATCTCACCGCACCATTCATCGTGCAGCGTCTGTGGCCTAAAGTGCACTACTGCCAAGGTGGCATTCAAATCAATACTAAAGCAGAAGTCATTGCAGCGAAAACCGGCGCAAAAATTCCAGGTCTATACGCGGCGGGCGAAGTCTCTGGTGGCGTCCATGGCGTCAGCCGACTAGGTGGATGCTCAACCCCTGAATGCATGGCGTTTGGCGTTACCGCCGCTCGCTCAATCATGGAAGCGTAAGGATTTAACATGAATAAACTCAACCTATTACTTGTGCTGGCCTTAACTAGCTGTATTGCACTATCTGTACAAGCTCGAGATAAACGCGACTACCACGACATGGTCTATGACTCAGGTTGCAAAACCTGTCATGACCAAGGCACTAAGCGGTTTCCAACAGATGAAGTCTGCCTGCAATGTCACGACATGGGTGAACTCGCAGAGCAAACCAAACGCGAAGGCCACGACGCCAAACAGAATCCCCATGACAGCATGCATTACGGCCAAGAAGCCCCATGTATGGAGTGCCACGGAGAGCACAAACCAAAGCAAGCAATCTGTATGGATTGCCACAACTTTGCTTACCCAAAATTTAAATAATTCAATATTACTTTGAATCCATAACTAACCTAAACTGCCTAGTTTGGGTTAGTTAAATCGCTTTGTTGCAATCTTATCTAAAACTGAAATAAGAAAAATCATCATCTTAGGCTCAATTTATGCCATTGCCTCACCAGCTCACACTAGTTTTGAACTCCAATGAGATATTAGTATTCACATCTAAGCTTACGACTCCTTTCAAGCAAGGCACAACTGATATATGCTAACCATCACATCCAAAAGCGGTTTTTGAACCACTGAATTGAACTCGACTTTGATAATCGACACTAGTTGGATCAATTGGGTCATGCAGCTTTAAATATTCGAGTAAGATATCGGCATCAACAATCCCAGTGTCAATGGCATGTTCTAATACAGGGTATCCATTACCACCAGCGGCATTATAACTAGGCAAGCTAAAGCGATAATATCGCTTAGGGTCAAACGGCTTACCATCAATGCTGTTAATGGATACTTTTTTTAGACCGCAATCAACCGTCATATCTATGCCACTAAAATGGGCGAAACCACCCGAGCCTCTTGTCTGAGTGGCGACACTTGCCAGATAGTGCTGTAGATCCACCCCTTTCATTTTCGTGACGCTAACGGTGTTGGCGAAAGGCTGTACAGTTAACACATCTCGATAACTAATAGCACCTTTATCAATAGATGAACGAATACCACCCGAATTAATGATGCCAAAATCTGCATTGAATTCACCGCTACTTTGAGCAGTGGCAAGTAATACTCCCATTGCATTTATTTGATTACGCACTATCTTGCGGTTGCCGACTAATTCAGCCTTTGTATAGCCAATCACCTCATTGAGTATGGCTTCACCTTGTTGTTGAAAGGGGGTTAATAACTCCAGCATCTTGGGGTCTGCTGAAATTCGGGCGACTTCTGTTTCGCTATCTGAATCAAAATTAACGGGTATCAGCTGATAATGAGCAAGGTGCAACTTACCATTATAATATTCGAAATCTGCTCGACCGACATACTTGCCCCACTCATGGGCCTGCATGATCCAAGTACCTTTTTGATTGTCGGGGCGACATTCATCTCCAGGCTTAAAATCAGCGTATTGATTTGATTTAGCCATACAGACTGGATTTTGCGAGTGACCGCCAATAATACCATCAAGCTGCCCTCGATTTAGGCTTCTAGCTAATAACACATCCCCAGGGGTATTACTGCCATGCTTTCCATCTTGATAATGCCCCATGTGTGTCAGAGCAAAAACCAAATCGGGTTTTGGCCCGTGCTGCAAAATGGTTAAGGTGTTTTTGAGCGCGGTTTGCGGCGAAGTAAAACGCAATGATTTTACATATTCAGGATTCCCTATTTCTGCGGTTTGTTCTGTAGTTAACCCCACGATTGCAAGTGTTAGATGGCCTAAATTAAATAATTTATATGGCTCAAAATAAGGTTTCCATTCACCTTCATATTGACGATAAATATTGGCCGATAACATAGGGAACTTGGCCCACTTTCGCTGTTCATCAAGCACACTAAGTGGATTATCAAACTCATGATTTCCTACTGCCATTGCATCGTATTTAAGTAAATTCATTCCCATGAAGTCGGGTTTGGCATCCTGTAAATCAGACTCAGGTACGCCTGTATTGATATCTCCACCAGACAGCAGCAATACTTGTCCGCCTTGTGCATTGACCTCTACTCTTATCTGGTCAATCAAGGTTTTTCGAGCAGCCATGCCATACTCACCTTTGGAATTTGACCAAAATCGACCATGGTGATCATTGGTGTGTAGTACAGTAAATTTAACGCATTGTTCACCAGCTTCGCTACAACTTTGCACTTGTTCAGAACAGCCGGTTATTAGCAATATAGTGTATAGAAATGCTGTAGTAATAGGATTAAGAAACGGTTTCATACAAATCCCTATCGTTAAGTATTGTTTACCTGCTATGGCCAACACTAATTAACCAGCTTGATTTACTTATTTGAATTTACAAACAAGATGAAAAATAGCTAATTTAATATTAAATAGCATACAGAGTATTGAGTTAGCAGATAAGCAGTAAAACAAAAAGCCAGCAGTACAAAGTAAACTTCGTACTGCTGGACTTAATGTAACTTAACTTTGATTTAAAAAATTAAGATTCACAAGATTAACGGCGACGCCATAAAAGTGGAAGTAGTAATAGAAGTCCAGTCCCAAAACTACCTGCACCATCAGGTTTAACCCAACCCTCTTCTTGCTTATTTTTCACATTAACGCTGACGCTGGTGCTATATTGCTCTTGGCCATCACTCACGACAAGAGTGAACACCAACGCTTGATCTACAGATACTTCAGGAGCTGTAACATTAAGCACTAAGCCATCAGCAGTAAAATCTGCCTGTGCACCGCCAACTTGTTTCCAGCTGTATTGTAAGCCTGCTGGCTCATTAGCTATCTCAGCAGTAATTGTTGTGCTTTCAGTTTCATTGAGCTTAGTGTTACCAGTAAAACTGATATCAAGAGCCAATGGAACATTTACAACTTTAACAGCAACCACTTGGCTAGTTTCTAGTGCGCCATCACTTACCGTTAAGGTAAATTGCAGCTGTGTATCAGCGGCAACCTCTGGTGAAGTTAGCATTAACACTGCACTTGTGGCGTCAAAGTCTAACGCTGGACCTGCCGTTTGCTCCCATTTAAAGGTCAGTTCAGCACCGTCTTTAGAAACTGTTGCAGAAGCATCAAGCGTTAACGTTTCACCTTCATTAACCGTTTCTGGCGAGGCAATAATCACATCAACATCTAACTTTGGCGTTACTGGATCACCACATTGATCGCCGTACACAGCTTGTACCCATTCTGGGTTATCGATATAGGGGTTACGGTTCCCCTGATAAGTATACACAGCGTCATTTCGTTGAATGTCAGTAGCACTGACAGGGTCATGTTGATGCCATGTATAAAGCGTACATAATTTACCAATTATCGGCTCATTATTGGACACTTCATCAGCCGTTGTAATGCGATCGACAGCCACCAAATCAAGCATGTTACTATCGTTACCTTGATAACGAGTATCCATGTACATGATCATACGTGCGATATCACCTTTAACGATATCCCTAGGTTCAAAACAACGCTTGGCTGCATCTAAATAATTACCAGGGGCATCGGTTAATTCTGTACCAGTGTCACTACACTCATCAAAGTCATAATTACTGCGTGTTGAGTTAACCTTCACATTAGTCGGACGTAAATGATGCGCGTCGGTATAACCTAACTGCGATTCACTTGGGAATCCATGGCTTTTAGCCCAAACATGCTCACGATTCCAGTCATTAGTATTACCACCGTTACTATGTTTAGATACTGATTGACCAGTGTATAATTCAAGCACATTACTGCTATTACTTGGATCTTCATCAGTAAAGGTCAAAGCTGTCCAGACTTGTTTGTAAGTTAGCTGCTTGTGTCCAGTTGCAATGACAACCGAAAGTGCATTTTTCATCGATTCAGGTGAATCAAAATCACCATTAATCACACTTGAATAATACACATCACGATTAAAAGTATTAGGATCAGCAACTGGGGTTAGTGTTTCACAACCGGTACAGGGATCTGGGTCGATAGGTACCTGAGAGCACACAGCTTCACCGGAACAACCTAGACCATCTGCAGTATCTTTATCAAATACTGCCCATTGGTTAATATCACCAGGGAATGCAGCTGATGCATCAGTATCGCCAGTTGTAATACCATCTTTACGACGAAGGGTTTTATCTTTCGTCGAAAAATTAACATCATTGACATCTAACCATTCAGAGCCTGGGTCTTCGCCCATTTTACCAAAACGGTCGATGACGACACCGTCTTTGAAGAGCACTAATGCGTCATCGCCATTAAAATAGGTAACTGTTGAAACAGTTCCTAATTTAAATGCCTCATCGGCACTTGCATTGTGAAATACGATGCTATCACCAACGGCTAATGAGCCAGACAGGATTTCAGTATTGCCAGGCTCCGTTGTACCGTTAGTAAACAAAGATAACTTGTATTCAGCTGCGTCAAGGTCAATAGCACTACCACCTACATTCGATAATTCAACCGCTTTGTTGCTTCCACCACCCTCAATGTATTCTGTAATCAATAACACACCCGGTTGTATTGGGCATGCACCTTCACCAGGGCAACCAAGACCATCGCTAGTGTCTTTGTCAAACACAACCCACTGGTTATCGGTACCCGGAAAGTCAGCTTCAGCATTGGTCTCACCTACTGCAATGCTTTCTTTTCTTCTAAGGGTTTTGTCTTTAGTCGAAAAATTAACATTATTGGGGTCAGTCCATTCTGCACCTGGATCTTCACCACGTTTACCAAAGCGGTCAATAACAACACCATCTTTGGTTAATACCAGGGCGTCATCACCATTAAAGAAAGTAACATCAGACTCGATACCTACTTTAAACGCTTCGTCGGCGCCACCATTATGGTACACAAGACTGCGACCAGCAGCGAGCTGGCCAGTCAATGTCACCGTGTTACCCGGATCTGTGGCACCATTTGAGAGTAAAGAAAGTACATATAGAGCACTATCAAGATCGATGTTGCTATCACTCACATTTGAAATTTCGACTGCTTTATTACTTCCACCACCTTCTACATATTCGGTAATAACCAAATTTGCATGAGCAGCAGATGAAGCCGTGGCTAGTAGTAGAGCGACGGCTTTGGCGACTGAACTGATTTTATTATTCATAGTCGTATCTTTTTTTATTTGTTAATGAGAGGCGCACTACCCAGTTAGCTGGGCAGGCGCTTAGTCAGTTAATACAATTTACTTACGATTTTGGCGACGAAGTACCGATAAACCAAATAAGGAAAGTAGACCTAAAAATCCTACACTCCCACCCGTGTTATCTTTTTCTTCTTGCGTAATTTCAGCAACGAGGGCATCACGACTGGCAATCTCAAGATCAAATGACACCCCAGAACCTTGGATAACGCTACCATCACGTAGTAGTTCAACCTTAGCGGTATAATGTGCAGAAGGAGCGCCAAAGACTTCGAAGTTTATTAAGCTACTACCGTCTTTACTCAAGACAATATTAGGTTCAACTAATTGAGTTAAATCAAGCTTGGCTTCATCATCTTTAGGGGTCAGTTTGATGGTGGCGACGTCACCAGCAAGTGCACCGATATCTTCAGGTATCTGGTAAGGCACCTTAATCAATTTATTTAGCTTGGTCAGATACATTGAACGACCTGGATCTGTTTCACCTGGAAGGTAGCTCAAGGACACTAAAGCGGGATCATGATCAGATGAGCGGAAATGATCTTCAGCATAGAATTTATTAACTAGATTGTTGTAATCACCTTTGTATTCAACGTTATAGTCATATAGGCTCGACTCAGCAGCATTAATGTGCCAGTCTGCCGCATCGATCACTCGGTTTTCTAAAGATGGCGAAATTAGAATATGGTCAAGAGAACCAACTTCATCATTATATGAATAGCTCCACGCCGTTTTCCCTTTCTTTTCAAATACCTTAGAAACAATGTCCACATAACCATAACTCGTTGTGATCTCAACGGGAGAACCATCAAGATTAAATTGTGGTTTGGTACCAACAAACGTATGACTTGCCGTGATTAACGTTTTGTTGCGTGGATTTTGAGTCAATACTAATAAGGGATCTTCTTTAGCATAGGCATTAAGATCACCTAAAATGATTTTATCGCCTGGAACACTTTTTAACTCTTCTGCTAATTGCACCGCACCAGAAATACGGAACTCAGCACATGACCCTTGGAAATCAAGATCTGGCGCGTCTTTGGTCCAAACCGTTGCGTCACCAAACTCTACTCCCTGCCAATCTTCCCAACACGTCGAACCTTTAGACTTAAAATGATTAACAGCTAAGGTTAGGCGTTTACCTGTTTGATTAACAAGGAAAGTGGCAACTAACGCATCACGATGATAGTTTTGACCGCTTTCTAAGATTTCATCTCTTCCATCTTTAATGACTTCGTTATTGTCATTAACAATCGTAGGCGCTTTTTGCTGCGGCATAGTCACCACGCGCGTACGCTCAATACTTAGCTTACTCGGGCGGTAAATAATCCCCGTTGCAATTGCGTCCGAACCTAAGGCATCTAATTCATCAAGGATCTGATTACCATTATGGTCAAAACCAACAAATACATAGCGGTTTTCTGTTGAGTATGGCTTGTCATGGTTATTCGCATATTCATCGTTGTAATATACGTTCACTTCATTGACTAAATCAGCAATGGCACTTTTCAATCCAAAACCATTGTTTTCCATTTCCATTAACGCAACGACATCAGCATCTAGTGCACGAATTGCCTCTACCAATTTAGTTTTTTGTTGAATGAATTCATTATAGGTGTCAGCACCACGGCTTTGGCCGAATTGGTTTTGATCTCCACCAAATGGCGAATTAAAATAGTTAAATAAGTTTTGACTAGCAACACGTACTGCAAAATGGTTTTCTTCGGTGGTTTCGTCAAGCTCAGGACTATCTGTTCTGGGATAATTATGAACAAAGTTATGGCCTTTTAATTCATTTGTCACCGTCAGACTATAATCACCATAGCTATAGCTAATCACCCCTTCCATGCCTATGACACTATCGTTAATACGAATATAGTTTTGCTCAGGTGTGATACCGAAGTCTGGGTAATACGGGATATCACCATTGCCAGCTTTAATTGAACTTTCAACAATTAAACGGTAATCGTCATTTTGAGCCGCTGCCGCGATAGATTCAGGAGAACCCGCAATATTCTGTTGATTAGGTTGCAAATTGGGGCGCTGATAAGCCAAGGTAATATTGTTACGATAACTGTCATAATTAAAACTGAAACTGCGAGAAACCCGCATATTTTGCTCACCATGGACAAGCGGATTCATGTCTTCAGGTAAATTGACTAACATACCTTCATAGCGTTCAAGTGTACTTTCAAATGATTCACCATCTGACTCTAGCACTTCAATATTTGTTGGTATTGTCGCGGTATAGTTATTGTCAATAACGTCCCACTGTTCTGTAGAAATCTGAGTTTGCCCGAAGCTTTCCGCGACTTCTCCTCCTAAACACAGTGTATGGCCGACCATTTGAGGGTCCGCATTACCTGTTTCGACAAAAAGACCATCAGAGGTTAGTGGATCACCATCAGCAACGATATCGCGGAGGAAAAAACCTTTTGTCGGTAAGCTAACAACCGCAGTCACAACACCTTGCAGCGCAACGTCCTGGCCAACCAAAGGCGATGCACTACCATTACCTTGAATCTGACTAATTGTGGTTAAATTAGCACAAACAAAAGGCACATAAGCTTCAGCAAGATTTGGCGTACCTACTGTCGAAATATCAATAGGATTAATAACTTCCCACTGTGAAGCATCAAAAGTAGCGGATGCTGCTGGTGCATTACCTTCACTATCTTGACGACGACGTAAAGTGGTATCCTGAGCCCAAACGCTGGTATCATCTTTTGCCCCTACTCTATCAAGAATAGCGCTGCCATTCTTGATATAGAAACCATCATTACCGGTTAAATAAAAGTCCGTATAGCTAGTATCGGGGTGACCTGTTCCCACTACATAGGTGCCACCATTATCATTAATAGTTTTCTTATATTCCTCACTGGCATCTTTATTTATCACAACCAGTGATGAATTAGGGGCAATAGTCAGCCCAGTCAATAGTGGCTGGCCATCGGCATTTAACAGTTGGTTTTCGTATTTGCCATTACTCCATATAAATACAGCGGTATCATCTGTAAACGTAAAGGATTCTGTATCATGCGTATTGGTGATTTCGACTGAGCCATATTCGGCACCATAATCTTTTTGCACCATTTCAGTAATCAAGAGATCGTTAGCACCAGCGTAAGCGCCAGAACTGATAAGACTGGCTATTGCCAGTGAGAGAAAACTTTTCTTCATAGTAAACTCGATATGTAATTAACTTAGAATGGAACTAGAAGTACATGCGCATATAAGCATAACCAGCTTCAGGAGCTTCACCAACTCGACCTTCAACAGACAAGATAATGTCTTTCGCTGGACGATAGTTAAACCCTAAGCTTCCCCAACGACGATCTTTTCCGTACGCAAAAGGGAGCTCGGTATAGTCATAATTAGGGCTTTCAATATCCCAACTTTCATATTGTTCGTGGTTAGCTGAGGCAATAATTTCCCAAGATTCATTAAGATCGTATTTACTGCTTAAGGTCACGCCATAATTACAGTAAGTTTCATAGGCAAGGTAGACATCGCCACTTTTACGAGTTGCAATATCTTCATCTTCTAAGAAGGCATTTATACCAATTGCCAGTTCCGGTATCACACTGACTCTGAACCCCAGACCGACTAATTGTTGTTCACCATATTTAGATAAACCATCTGAGCCAGCGCGAGCTTCAACACCAACAACGGCTGAAACTACACCAGACATCCACCCGACATATCCATTAACAATGTCACCTTGCGGTGAACCATTCTTGTGTTTACCATCGTAAGAATAGGACAGGCCATATACTAAATGTTCAAACTTAGCTTCATATTTGACAGTATTCTCTTGGTCACCACCTTCTCCAGTTTCAACGGACTTGTTGAACGTAAAGTCGCCGAAGTGGTCGTATTCATCAAAAGCCGTATCGGTTAAGCCAGCCTCAATCCAATGATGGTCATCAAACTTATAGCCTACATACATTTTGTCTATTGCAAGTTCAAACTCACCGTCACCACCAAGCCAATTTCGGCGCTGGTAATCCAACTCTAAACGATAAATAAAGTTACTCCGCTCGCCCCTGACTCCCATGGTGGCAAAACTGTCATCTACGTAACCCTTAGTATCGTAAAACTCATCGTGGTTGTATTTTGAACTAGTTGCAAAATGACCACCGACACCCACTTCGCCGTACAGGCTGATATAATCTCCATTATCACTTTCTTGTAGTGTTAATGCGTTAGCGGCATGAGCACAAAACAAAGAAGCCAAGGCGATTGCAACGGTTTTTTTTCTAAGCATCGCATATATTTCCATTTGATAAACTTCAGCCCCATCGTAGTACGGGCCTAAATTTGATTAGATAATTATTTATGTATGATTAATTTGGGGAGGAAGAATGTTTTTCAATGTTAAGCAATTCCGACATACACGAAAAAAACACTCTTAAATGTCTAAGAAATGGCCATTGAAATTTTGAAGCGATATGTACACTCAGGTTAACAATATTAAAAGTTGAGCGTCTAACATCAACATGACAAATAACGCAAAACAAATATGCTTTAAATATGAGTGTTAAAACAACACATCAACCCCTCGCAACTAAGTTACAGCGAAATTACAATCAGACCACTATCGAACAACATTTTTTTACAATCGACCATATAAATCAACATAACCATATTAGGTAAGCTGTAAGTCTAAGGCAAGAGAAAAAGTGTGATGTTAGTTCAAAAAAGTATATTTACTTCAGGCTATTAAGACGAAGCACAAATTTTAAAAAATTAAAATTTAGAAACTGAACCAATTATTACGCTTAAAATACAACGAAATCACTAACCGGTGAATGCTTACAAATCTGGGGCAAGGAAAGGGGCTTATTGATGGGATTGATGTTAAAACACATCAGCACAGTTTCTGGTGCTTCTGATGGGGAAAATCAAACTGTAGCACTAGGCCATGGTGCTAAATATAAGCAACATCCACCTCATTGCAAACAACAATGGTTTCCCAAGTAAGTCATTGTGGCTAGAGGAGAAGTCCATGATAACAAAGCCGCTAATTGAGCTATTACTACAAAGTGATTTTATTATCTTTGACAAAGATTACAACAGTGAAGCAATGAGAGATACAGTGCGCTAATGTGGCGCGATAGCAACTCATTATGACAAGTAGATCGTTCATTTCAAAAGCATGTTAACTTACTCGATAATTGGACTGCCAATGTGAAAAACCACCGCCACTAGAAATAATATGTTCGCACAGTAAATCATCTAGCTTCCATACTTACTTAAACTTAATAAATATAAAAATAGTTATCAAAAGATATAATTTAATATAAAACCCAAATAAACGGCAGCCACTGTTTATATCACGAAACAGTAAAAATAGAAAAAATAAACTACAAAACCCTATTTAACAGCAAAATCAAA
The DNA here is from genome assembly GCF_059338445.1 of Shewanella sp. 492. Taxonomy (NCBI): domain Bacteria; kingdom Pseudomonadati; phylum Pseudomonadota; class Gammaproteobacteria; order Alteromonadales; family Shewanellaceae; genus Shewanella; species Shewanella sp. 492. Next base: position 1,398,024 of record NZ_CM181702.1, on the reverse strand, counting down.
TCGAGAATGAAGATGAAAACAGACAACAACACAAGGCAAGTTCTCAAATGAGAACAATGTTGAATTGAAAAATCTGGCAATAGATATTTAGATAAAAGTATTTAATAGTACTCTTCGACGAAATAAAACCAGCGTTTTCCGTTAGCTCTACCTCCGAACCATAAAACTTACTCTGCATGTATCGATAGGAAATTGACATACCAACGTAAAAATATGATGTTATATCATCGACAGTCCATTCATTGGCAGCTTCAATAAATAAAGTTATGTGCCGCCATTTTTCATAAATGTCAGTAATGGCTTAGCGTCGAACTTGTCCATGACCCTCATAGCTTAATTTTATATGATTTTGACAGCATGAAATAACCCGGACGGGTTCAACTTGGTGCTGTATGCTTCATCGGCTAACACCAGCTAGATGATGTGACAAAATTGAGATTCGACCTAAGCTCACTTTTTTATCATTTAGATGAGTCATTGCTCGTGGCTAATGCACTGGCCATTGATGGTACCACCGTCACCGGATCGAGTCGCATCTGGAACCAGTTGATGCGCCAATCCAGATGTGGGCCCGTCACTCTGCCCGTAGCCCCCACCTCTGCAATGGCTTGTCCCTGTTTGATTATCTCGCCAGGCTTCACATACAACTTACTAAGATGAAGAAAACTTGAACTGACGCCATAGCCATGATCTAAGATAACTGTGCCGCCAGAATAAAACATATCTGGCACAGCGAGAGTGATCACCCCATCGGCAGGGGCCACTACTACGGTTCCCGTTTTCGCTGCCACATCGACACCAAAATGGGGATTACCAGGCTTACCGTTATAGACTCGTTGACTGCCATAGACTCCAGATATTCTGCCCGTTAACGGCCAAATAAAATCTTGAGCGAAGGCCTCTTGAGTTGAGAATTGACTTCTGGCCGCCTTTACCTGTTTGCTATCTTGAGCCGCTCTGGCTTGTGCTTTGGGATCGGGCTTCATGATTTTTTTCGCGATACCCGTCAGGCTATCGATCTGGTACTGTTTCTCACTAATAGTTAGCGGTTTTATTTGCGTCAGCCCATCGGGATAAACTAAGGTTAACTTTTGCGAAAGCGCTGCATCCCGTTCAAAACCAAATACAAAGCTCCCCTTAGGAGTCACCTTTATTTCGCTGCCGTTAAGGTACACTGAGGTACCTGGCGTGGTTTGAGCACGGATTAACGCCCCTTGCTCTAACGTGCCATTGAGGGTCACTTGCGCCATTGCCAAACCACTAAAACCTAGCGATATGGCGCCGAGCAATACAGCCAAATAGTTCAAATATACCTCCTTAAACGACAACGATAACCATGGATAAAGCCGCGATTACGCCGCGCCGCCTTTGACCGAAATAGCCCCTTTACCCACACCTTCATAAGCGATCACTTTAAATTCGCTATCGGGTGCTTCAGCGACCATAGTATTGGCGATAAACTCGGCTAGCAGTTCTACCGTTGTATCATGGGGGATGATTTCACAGCGTTTTTTCGGCATAGCCAACTGGAAGTCGCCCTGTGGGGCCACGTAATGAAAACCATAATGGGTCTCATCGTTAACCTCAGTTTGTGGTGATAAATCAAGTTCATCAACCTCTACTACATCATCGGCTGAACCTAAATAGATATCTTTCCAGCGGCGACTCCAATATTCGTCCCATTGCGGTGCAGCGATGCTATTTTCGAACACATTAATGGGGCTGCGATGACCGTGAGCGATACGCTGACAGTTACCGTCGTGTTTTTTTAACCCATGGGAATAATGATAAAACGGCGTGTCGTGTATTTCATTACGGAGCGTCAATGCGATACCATTGACATTATCCGGTAACACCTCGGCAAGGGCCTTTTGTAAGAAGGTGTTAACGCTATCAAAATCGATAATTTCGGTCGGAATAAGCGCGAAGGCTTGCGCGGGACAAGCTAGATGAATATCGCCTTGCAGACTATCAAAATCCATCCATACACGGTTACCCTGTTGCTGCCAACGCACCTCTGAGCAGGCGGTGGGGATCAATAAGCGATGATCCGCGACATCATCAATGGTGTTTTTGATAGTGCGCTTCACCTTAGCAAAGTCCAGCACCATGTTTTGCTCATCTAACCCACCATCAAGTAAAACATCAACAATCCAGCTCTCGCCTACCATGCCTCGGATTGGACACAGGTAAGAAAAGTCGATAACAGTTAAATCTCTAACAAAAAGTTGCATTTAATCTCCTGGCAGAAAAACAGTCTGCCTGTATTTATCCCATTAGCGAACTGCCAACGGATATAGTCATAAGCCATGATTTCACCTTATCAGTGACATTTTAGCAAGTCATGGTGAAAAGGTTGCGCAATAAAAACCCGCCAATCCACTATCTGTCATCACAAAAAAGCGCCCATATTTAGGGCGCTTTTGCGAGCTATTTCGCGAACTTAAGCTTTTAGGTTCGCTCAAAAAACTATTGTCCGCCCTTTAGACGTCGATCTAACTGATCCTTAAGATTAGCTGGCACGCCTTTGATCAGAATAGAATCAGAAATAGGATCATAAATCACTCGCTCGCCTAAGTGTTGCCCATCAAAACTTAGGGTCACACCGCCGCCAGTGCCTGAAAACTTTTTCAGTTGACGCAGTGTCGGCTTATCACCGGGAAACTCATCTTCAAGCTCGTAGTCGCCACCTTGGGCAAAATCGTAAAACGAGTCCATGCCCGAATCGGCTAATTCATCGGCCAAATCTTTTAATTGAATATCAGCGCCGGTATCACAACGCTCGCTGCAGTAATCAAACACCTTTTCACGGCACTGCTGGCGCTCATCTTTAGTGAGTTCGCTGCTGGCGACAAAATCTTCAACTGCGTTCATCAGTTGCTTATTTTGTACCTTAGTATTAACCCCTTCGACACAGCCCATAAAGTCGAGGAAAAAATCGGCCACTTTGCGGCCCGCACGACCACGAATAAAGGAGATATATTTAACCGAGTCAGGATCGGCTTGCCATTCGGTTAAATCGATACGGGCAGCCAGCTGTACATTATTTAAATCCAGATGGGTATTTTGCGACAGTTCCATATCGTCGAGCACAGTCATTGATGACTTGGCATTAAGCAGTGACACATAAAGGTAGTCACTGGTCATATGGGTATAGCAAGACAGTAGCAAGAAACCGCCTTGACTGAAGTCATATTTAGCCAGCTCTTCTTGCAGTAACTTACCCGCCAAACTCGAAAACTCAACAAAGCCTAAATCGCCATTACGGTATGCTGTTAACGCTTCTTTAAACTTAGGATTAGCCTCTCCGTCTTCACCGTGAGTACCAAAATGACCAAAGCCTTTACCCGCCTTGGTGGTATAAGTTTGATGCAGCTCTTCGAGCATAGTTTCTACGGCTTGGCTGTTTAAAAGCGGTTGGGGACGCAATCTGCAGCTCAGTTGGCCTTCGCCATCTTGGGAAATAGCGTGAATAATTGCTTGTTCGACGTTAATACTCATAAGCCTCGATAGTGATAATGGTAGAAATCCGTTATTATATGCTGCTATTTCAAATTAAAGTGAACAATTTTTCAATTATGGCTATTCAATCTAAATATTCGAACGCACAAGTTGAGTCTATTCTTGCTGAAATGCTAGCAGTACTCGACAAACATCAAGCCCCAACCGACCTGAGTTTGATGGTGCTGGGTAACTGTGTCACCGATCTACTGATGCGCAAGGTGCCTCAAGAGGCTCGCGGCCAAGTTGCACAGCAATTTGCTAACGCCTTAACTCAATCAGTTAAAGGCTAAAGTTTGGCTTAGTTATTTTACGAGTGAAAATCTTGTTTTTATTCGTAAAAAACTAGTAAAGTCGAACAATAGATAATTAAGATAGATTTTTATTTCAACTGATTAGCGGATCCCTATGATCGAGCGAAAGAAAGAGATGAGTCGTGACCGCGTGTCACGCTTAGTGAGCTGGGGCCATTGGTTTGCCTTTTTTAATGGCTTCCTAGGGATGATTATTGGTGTCCGCTATATCGAAACCGTCGGCGCACCAGAGTCTTGGATTGGCTGGAGCTACTTAATTATCAGTACGTTAGGCCATTTTAGCTTTTTAGCCTTTATCGTTTACTTGGTGGTGCTATTTCCTATCACCCTACTATTACCCTATTCCAAAATACTCAGAGGGTTAGCCGCCGTAGCGGCAACCCTTAGTCTGTGTATTTTACTCTATGACACCATTATCTATGATGATTATGGCTTACACCTCAGCCCCTTTGTATTTGATATCGCCTGGGCCGATCTGAATGCATTACTTCAAGGCACCTCTTATATTGTCACACCACTGGGAATAATAATCCTCGAACTGACCGCCGCAAATTACTTATGGAAACGCATCGAAAGCATTCGTAAATCAAATTATGGTTATAAAGTGGTGATATTTATTGGCTGTTGTTTTGTCAGCAGTCACCTAATCCACATCTGGGCCGATGCAGCCGACATTCAAGAAATCACCCGATTAGATGATGCCTACCCATTATCTTATCCAGCAACGGCTCGCTCATTTATGGAGAGTCATGGCATCGAAAAAAGCAGCATAAACTCAGCGGAGCCTCATATCCAACCGTCGCTCAACTACCCAATCTCCGCACTTCAATGCCAGGCAAGCCATCACGCCAATATGCTGATTATCGCCATTGACGGCTTTAGAGCTGATTTACTCGACCAAAACACCATGCCCTTTTTGCATCAATACGCCCAGCAAAATCATTATTTTAGCCAACATTTAAGTGGCGGAAATGTACATCGTAGTGGCATGTTTTCACTACTGTATAGTTTGCAAGGCAGTTACATTAACGCCAATGACTTAAATTATCGGTCGCCGGTATTGACTCAGCAACTCAAACAGCAAGGTTATGCTTTAGCCCATTTTGCACCGCAAATGGCATTATCCCAGCCATTAGCCATGTATCAGGATTTTGAGAGCCATCTCCAAGACACCGACAGCGGTATCGCGGCTGCAGATATAAAGGCTATTGAAACCTTTACACAATGGCAACTGCAGCAGAATGCCGCTTGGTTTGCATTAATCAATTTACAAAGTCCAGACAGCTATGACACGCCTATCGGATTTCTGGGCATTGAAACCGTCAAACCTCAACATGAATTGAAACCAGCGCAAAAAGTGCTGTTTAATCAATATCGTCAATCATTAAACTTTATTGATAAACAACTGGCCAAGCTGTTAAGTGAAACACCCGATGACACCTTAGTAATCATCACTGGGGTGAGTGGTAAAGTCTTTACCAGTAATAACGATGAACCACGCTCAAATTTTTCACCAGCGAATGTCAACGTGCCACTCATCATCAACTGGTCTGGAAATCAGTACGCGAAAACTGTCGATTACCCCACCAGCCATAATGGTATCGTGCCCACATTAATGACACAGATGCTAAATTGTAACAATAAGGCCTCTGACTATAGTTCAGGTGAAAGCCTGCTACAGCCAAGCTCAGCAAGCTGGACTTACATAGGCGATGATCAAGTATTCGGTATCTATCAAGAAGATGAGATCACTGTTATCGATCGCCATGGTAAATATCGTATCTACAACAAAGACTACAGTCAGCAGTTACGTAAAAAAATCAGCGCTCCAGAATTGATAGAGGTGATGCGCGAGGGGCGAAGATTCTATCATCATTAGGGTATCTAAGCAGTTAGCGCCTATAAACTAAGCAATTAACCATTATTGGCGCGCTTAATACTTGCAGAACCCAAGTTGGCTTGATAAAGTTCTGCCTGTCTTAAACAGACCCCAATGTTTTTCTGTTTTGGATATAATCGGTATGTAGCGCAGCCCGGTAGCGCACTGTCATGGGGTGTCAGGGGTCGGAGGTTCGAATCCTCTCATACCGACCAAATTCTAAGAAGCCAGCTTAATCGCTGGCTTTTTTTATGCCAGTTTGTAACCTTACTATCCATCACCTCATGCTAAGCGCGCCTTTTAGTTATCGATTTGTTTCCCCTCAAAGCACTTGCAATCGTAGTGGATAAAACTTAAGAGATGGCAAATTTAGAAAACCCTTTCTTCTAAGGCGTCACTCGTCTCTCTAGCGATTATCAAGAATGTAATAAATTACTATAAAAATGATATATTTAGTTGGTAATTTACCATGTTAATAACTTAAACTAGGCCAATACATAAAGGTAACGTTTGCCTGCGACGACAAAAATCAATTTCACATAGGGATTTATGCAATTGATAAATAAGCGCCACCTTACATTTGCAATAGTTTTGGGGTTGCTGGGACTATTACTGAATTTAGTGCCTATACCACTATTCGGTAATCAACAGCTTATTATCGGTAACCTGTTTTTTGTGATTGTCGCGGTATTCTTAGGCCCTTGGTATGCCTTGCTCACTGCATTGATGTGCGCGAGCGGTTTATATCTAGCTTGGGATAGTTGGCACACTTTCATCTTATTTCCACTCGAAGCCTTATGGCTGGGTTACGCGCGGCGTAAAGAATATTACTCTCTGTATGCCGATGTGAGTTTTTGGCTCATAGTCGGTATGCCGCTATTTTATATTTTAGTACGCTTTGTACTAGTGATGCCTGAAAGCTATATGCTTTTCACCACCCTAAAACAAGGGATTAATGGCATACTCTATACTTCACTAGGCACTATCCTCATCACTATGCTCCCGCAACGATGTTATATTGCTGGGAAGATTAAAAACCAACGTCGTAAGAGCTTTAATCAGCAACTCACTTATACCTTTACTCAATTATTGACATTAGCCTTGCTGGTTTCGGCATTGACCTTTAATAACCTCTCCATTAACCATCAGCAGTTAGATGTTAAACGCCAACTCGAAGATACCGCGCTGCATTTAGGCAAGGCTACCGACACGTTTATCGACACCCATGTGAACGCCATCGATACCGCCGCTCGTTGGTTAAGCTTCTCTGTATATGATCCTGAACGATGGCAAATGCTATTGTTAAAGCTACATAAAAACTATCCTGATTTTGTCTCTATGCTAATCGCTAATGAGCAGGCACATATCAAAAATTCGAGCCCCATTATTAACATTGATAGCTCGAAAAACATTACCCCGGCTAGCATCATGGATCGCCATTATTTCCAACAAGCGTTTTTCAACCAACTAACCTACACCTCACCGGTATTTTTAGGTCGAGGTTTCGGCTCTACCCCCATCGTCGCGATCAGCGCGCCCCTTTACCACATGAATACTCCGCTGGAGCCGGTAGGAATAATAGAAGGCTCGTTAGAGCTTGCAAACTTTGCACAAATTTATCAACGCCTTTCAGATGAGACGCAGCACAATATTGTGCTCACCGACGAAAATAATCTTGTGATCTATGCATCACCCGCTCTCAATAAGCAGCCCTTAAGTGAATTTGCGTTCTCTCACAGTGGCTTTAGCTATAAAACCAGCTTGGCCATGCTCAATATTAAACAACGAGACAATAAAAGCCCCGAGTTTGCCTATGCCAAACACATAGTAAAAAACGGCTGGACACTTTATGTGCTCACACCATTCACCCCATTGGTAGAGCAAGTTGAAAGTCAATATTTCACTACTTTTGGTATCTTATTATTATCATTTATGCTCTCTATTGCGATTATCAAAGTGATCAGTTTACGACTCACTCAGCCACTTGAAGCTATCGCCAACAAATTCAGTAATTGGCATCCGCAGGATCAAGAGGACGCCACCTTAAATGACTCTACACCACAAGAGATCTGTACCTTATCCAGCAGCATTTTAAAGAGTAAGCAGGAGCTGATCAGCTACCAATTAGAACTAGAGGAAAAAGTAGCTCTGAGAACCAAAGAGCTACAAGCGGCTAACACAAAACTACGTTTACTCGCCGAAAAAGATGAATTAACTCAGCTCTACAATCGCCGTTACACCGAAACTCACTTCCCTCGATTAAACGATATGTGTCAACGCAGCTGCGCTGCCATGGCATTTTGCATCGTTGATATTGATCATTTCAAAAGTATTAATGATACCTACGGCCATCAAGCTGGAGATAACGCCTTAATCCACTTAGCCCAGATCATGCAGCAATTTTTTAAACGAGATACTGACCTTATTTCTCGCTATGGTGGTGAAGAATTTCTGATTATTTTACCCCTATGCAATCCGCAAGAAGTAGAACAACATCTTAATGAATTTAGGCAGCAGGTATTTGATGCTCTGATCCCAATAAGTTCTGAAAATAGTATCCAACTGACCATCAGTATTGGTGCAGTAATAAGTAATAATCATTACCAAAGCGATATAGATTATTGGTTTAAGCAAGCCGATATCAATCTCTATCAAGCAAAAAAAGATGGCCGCAATCGCGTCATCAGCAGCCAACTTATTACTCAACCGCACGAGTAACAATTCATCACCTTATTGCAGAGTCAGTATTGGTTTTAAGCGGAGAAGTTAACGCATTAGGATTATTTGCCAGTTGCTGTTGCCCGCTGATATATTCATCTATGCATTCAATCATATACGGAAAGAATGGATTCCACTTCTGGCGTAATATCTCTGACGCTGGTACGCCGAGCACTCCACGTTCTCCCTTGGTCGATACGGCACCAATTTGTACTCTCGGCTGGGTAGTCGCCCTTTTTATTGGCCCATACAAACCATCAGATGCCGGAAAAGGCAATGCGACATGAGATAAAGAGTAAATTGCTCTTGGCCAACTAACCTCCAGTGGCTCATGCAAAATATCGCCATCTTGATAACGCACCACTTCAACTTGCTCGCTGGTTTGCCATTGATCAAGGCTGTCTTTATATCGTTGATTTTGAACTACATTTAACTGATATGGTAATCGACTAGAACCAATTAAAGGCTTAATGGCATCTATTGGGTCATTGACAACCAAAGCTAAATTGACATCAATACGGTTAATATCAAACAAAAACAACTGATGCTCTTTGGCCGGTAAACCTTGATATAATTTCGCTATGACATCGACCGTTGATACCGTACTGTCCGCTATTGACTGAAAGGTAAGCACACGAGTTAATTGCGTCTTTTGTAATTCAGTCATCTGATTAAGCAGTACTTGATTACGCGCCGCAACCTGATACACCACATCGCCAGCATTAACCGCAAACGAGTTATATTTAAACGGATCATATTCAGCTTGTACCGCATTCCAACTGAGTTTCTCTAACCCCAACCATTGACCCAACCTTGATTGCCACTTTGCTGCTGCGGCAACAGGTGATAACCCTATGGCAGGGGAAAGAAAGATTAACCCTGAGTAACTAGAAGGTTTATCTTGATTTAAGGCTTCTAACTCATGATTGAGTGCTAATGCTGCTCCAGTAGAAAAACCAACCACATACAGCGGCTTACCATTAAGCTGTTGCTCTAGGTGACGCGTTGCCAAACTGACCGCTTGCGCCATATCTTGCCAGCGTAAATCAACAAGCCCAGAAGGTAATGTGCCATGACCAGGTAAACGTAACCCTAGAATATGTGCTTTAGCGCGAAAGTGATTAGCAAAATGCGATAATGAATAGGGGGAATCTGACATACCGTGCAGTAATAACACGCCATATTGTGCCGTCGAATTTGGCCATTCAAAGCTGCGATTCCAATCCTGTGGCCACTGTTTAGGATCGGATAGGCTATGGCGTACATAACGGTTGAGCGGTTGACGAACAAGATGTTCGGTGCGCTGATATACTTTTGTGTCTACCTCTTTAAACAACTTATCCTCTAGGGCAAGGTACTGCTTAAAATCTGTCAGTTGCATGCTCTGGTTAAATTGAGATGACAGCTTTATCGTGTGCCATAGCGACAGATCAGCTTGAGTATTGAGTACATACACTCCTACTACTAATAGTCCAAGTATTGTTCCCAATATGCCATAAGTTAACGCTAATAAGAGGTGTTTGGTCGATGTAAGTAGTATTCTCATCTATGTATCATCCCTTACTTGTCCAGCCCACTTAACGGATCATTTGAGCTGAGCCTATTTTATAATCGCGTGACGGGCTAATTAATCCCTTTTAACACAACCCCACTTAACATAGCCGATATGACTCGGTAGACTCTATGAGATATACGTCTAACAAATAAAACAATGACCAACAACATCTTCAGTATTGGCTCTACAAGTGCAGATACCTGCTTTTACCTGCCTACAGCGCCAATCATTCCCAGTAAGTGGCACTACACTCAGCTAGACGCTATTGAACAATTGATAAGTCTCAATGGTAATCACTGGCGTAAAATACTGGTTATTATGGCGAAAATAACTGCACCCGATACTGATTGGCGTCACCATATGCCACAACTCTTAACACAAGGTAACCATATTATGTTTGGCGCTACAGCGCTTAAGCGTAATGCACAACACCATTTTGTCTGTGGTCAGCAAAGCGCAAAAAGTCTCAACCTACCAATATTAGACCAAAACCCAAAAATTAAAGTACTAAACCATGATAAGCATATGATTTATCTACTGCCCTATCTCGATTATAGGCAGTGCCCTAACCATGTTATTGCCGATTTACGCAGTAAATTGGATAAATAAATCATTAAGCACAACAAAAAAAGCGCCCAAGGCGCTTTTTTGTCATAGTCCAAATCTCATCACGCTATTTATTAATCATAAATAGTTGGAATTGGTTTACGCTTGTGCTGCGTCGCCTTATAGATTGCAATAAGACGTGCCTCGACCTTAGCATCCACCGCTTTCCCCTCTAAAAAATCATCGATTTGATCATAGGTCAGCCCTAAGGCAACTTCATCTTCGAGCTGTGGTTTATCACACTCAAGATCTGCCGTTGGCACTTTATTCACTAAAATATCAGGGGCACCTAACACTGCAGCTAATTGCCTCACCTGGCGTTTATTCAAACCAAATAAAGGAGCTAGGTCGCAGGCTCCGTCGCCCCATTTAGTGTAAAAACCAGTAATATTTTCGGCGCTGTGGTCAGTGCCAACCACTAAACCGCCCGTTAAACCGGCTATCTCATATTGCGCAATCATACGCATTCTGGCTTTCACATTGCCTTTAACAAATTCGACATCTCCATGAGAGTGAGACATGATATCAGCTTGCTCTAGCCCCAAAAGCGTTTGATGATGGATCCCTTCGACCCCCTCGCCAATGTTGACTGTAACCAATCTACTCGGCTGAATAAACTGACAAGCTAACTGAGCTTCATCTTCATCTTTTTGCACCTTATAGGGCAGCCTCACTGCGATAAATTGATAACTCCCTTCGCACTCACCTTCACGGTTGAGTTCGTCTACAGCCATTTGACATAGACGCCCAGCAAGAGATGAATCGACACCACCACTGATCCCAAGCACTAAACTAGTCGCATTGGCTTCCTTGAGCTTAGATTTGATAAAGGCAATACGTCGTTGTACTTCGTACTCAACCTCAATAACAGGTTGTACCTTCATTTCACGAATGATCTGTCCTTTCACAATTCCGACTCCGATTAAATTAGCTGACAGCTGAAATTTGCGTGCTCATTATGAGCTAATTCAACATAAATTTCACGACTCAAACTTTCTAAGCAGATTATTTATACTGGATTTACTGCCAACTGACGATTAACCTATGGCAGCGCAGTAATAAGGCATTACCTAACTGGTGCTCCCATTCATAAATGTGCAGCATTAATGTCTTAAGATTATTAAATTAAGGTGTCTGTTTAAATGGGATTAGAGTATCACTTGTTGTTATCATTGGCCGTTATTCATACCGTTGCGCTAGCTAGCCCAGGTCCTGATTTTGCTCTGGTGGTAAAACTTGCGACCCAACAGCAGCGACTGACAGCATTAGCCTGCTCATTGGGGTTAGCTGTAGCAATCACCTTACATACCCTTTTAAGCCTCACAGGCGTTAGCCTACTTATCAAAAGCTCAACCACTATCTATTTGGCAGTACAACTTGTTGGTGCTAGCTATTTAGCTTGGATGGGACTGGGGGCAATAAGATCCGCGATTACTCACTGGCGTAATAAAACAGTATTGGCTACAAAAGGTAAAATCTGCAACACCTTAACGATTAGACAAGGTTTTATTCAGGGCCTGTCTACAAACTTACTTAATCCTAAAGCCATGGTGTTTTTTATCACGCTGTTTTCAACATTAATCTCGCCAACCGTAAACATAGAAACCAAAGTTGCTGTCACACTATTGATGTTCATATTGTCATTAATCTGGTTTAGCTTAATCGCATTAGTATTATCAAAGCCCATTATTCAGCAAAAGATGCAACGCGCAACACCAGTGATCAACTTGATCACTGGGTTGCTGTTTGTCAGCGTTAGCTTAGTGATAATTAACGGCCTGTTTTAAGCTGGTTTAAAATGTAATCGAGTGCGCTGGTTACCGCTACAACTTGAGCCAAAATACAATTTTCCGCATCGGCTTGTGGACTGTCTGGGTAGACCTCAGTGGTGGTGTTAAAACGTGCATCACTAAAACCTGTACATAAACCTAATGATTTAGTGGGGTAATTGATCACCCCAAATTGACTAATAGGCGCTCCAATCAAACGACCTTGCTCGTCGGCAGGAGCAATATGCGTCACCTTAGCAACGGCTTCAATAATCGCTTTTTGCATCTCATCACAAGGATTTTCACTATCGCCGACCAGATAAAAGCCGTCGGGAATATTCCAATTGGTGTGTTCAACAGCATCCCTTGCAGCTAAAGCGGGGCGAAACTCACTATTATCTGTGTCAGTTGTTTCATGCAAGTCAATATGGGCCATAAGCTTGACGCCTAAGCCCGCAACCAAGGCCATTAACGCCGCAGACTCGCCAGCAGGACTATTGGGATAAAATGAACGATTTGGGTCAATCGCTAAAGGATTCCAACGGTTAATGGTTTCATAGCCCCAAGGACTCACGCAGGGAGCAATCAACAGGTTAAAATATTTAGCGCATTGTTTCGCTTGAGTGGCGGCAAATCTCAACGCGCCTTGCACACCTGAGGTTTCGTAACCATGAACCCCGCCAGTGACTAAGACAGTCGGTTTATCATCAGACCAAGACTGGCTTTTAAGGGCAAATAAGGGATATAGCCCTTCGAGATAGCCTAACTCGCCATACTGTAGCACCTCAAAACCTGAAGAAAGCGCGTTAATTTTAGACACCACCTCATCATGATATGAACGTTTAATCTGTTGATTTTGACGCCATAACGCCTTTTCTGCCTCACCCCATGCCTGCCCAGGGGTGCCGATTGAATATTTTTGCGCCATCTTATTGAGCATCCTCTTTGCTTATTGTTAGTTGCAAACCCACTGCTTATAAATGATAAAACATTAATAACTTAACATTAAACTGCCAACTATATCATACTGTTAGGAAAGTTTGAGGCTAAGGTGAATCGTTTAAAATGTTAACGACAGCAAAAATGTTATAGCTTATAAGTGATTATATTCATCACATCTAACGCGCTTGCGCCACGTGATAACGTTGTAAGATTTCTTGGTATTGCCCCGAGGATTGGATTTTAGTTAACCCTTGCTCGTATACCTCAAGTAAGCCTTTTGCCACAGCATGCTGACTAAAGCCAACATAAAGTGTCACCGGCAGCCCTTCACTGCCCGCATATTGAATATCTGCATCAAGATGATCTCGTTGCGCCACGTAATCAATAACCAAACGATTCCCCAAGACCACGTTCACTCGCCCTTTAGTCAAACGCTTTAAATTCATCTTCAGGGGCGATGAGCCAGACGCGCGATAAACGCCAGCCAATAAAGGTAAAAAATTATCTAATACCTCGCCATAGCTATACCCATGGATAATGGCAAGCTGTTTACCATAAAGATCTCGTGGGCGCTCGTATTGCCATTGGTCATTTATTGCAACATAAAAATCATTACTATATTGCCCAATTGGCTGATTAGAAGCCTGTAACTGGTAACGTTGAAGATGTTCATTATTGACCGCTAATACGATATCTATTTTATTTTGTTGCGCACTTTTCAATGCTCGAGAAAAGGGCTGGATCTCAAATTCGGATTGCTGCGCCATCGCCGCAAAAGCGGCCTGCACCACTTCAACCACATATCCTTTATCTTGCTGACCCGGTTTGCATATGTAAGGACACCATTCATCAGAAGCCATCACGACGGGATTTGCCAGTGCTAACACGCTAAACATGTTTAAAAAAAATCCAATAATAAGCTTAATGCGAAGTGACTGTAACAGGTACTGCAACATAGTTTCCTTAACTGTTAACCCGAGACCATCACGCTAACAGAAGGCTAGACTGAGTGCTAGGGCAAGTGTCACTAAACAGAGCAAGAGCCCGTTACCACTACACAGCAAGGCCGTTGTTTGGTAGGATCGCGCCCGAGGAGAACCAATGAAAATTTTTAATTACCAGCCCCCAGCAATCCCGTGGCTCGATATCCGTTACCAAGACCGAGATATTGTTGTGCTCAATAAGCCCGCAGGCTTGCTCTCTAATCCTGGCCGAGCAGAAAATACCTTTGACTGTGCGATTAACCGCTTATTACAGCGATTTCCCGACGCCATTTTGGTGCACCGCCTCGATTGTGCGACGTCTGGTATCATGGTGTTCGCACTCAATAAAAAAGCGGAATCTAATATTAAGACTCAATTTCAAAACCGGATGACTGAAAAATATTATGTGGCAGAAGTTGACGGTATTATGATCCAAGATACGGGGAAAATTGAGCTGGCCATGAAGGCCGATACGACTCAGCCACCATTGCAGATGATTGCCGCAGATGGCAAAGCTGCGACCACCTATTTTGAGGTGTTAACACGCAGAGAAAACAGTACATTAGTTAAGTTAAAACCAATCACCGGCAGAACCCATCAACTCCGGCTACATATGAAAGCCATAGGACATACGATTTTAGGTGATGACTTTTACGGTAACGCAGCGGTCATTAACGCGTCACCCCGCTTATGTTTGCATGCTGAGCATTTAAAAATTACTCACCCGTTTCATCAAGGTGACATGCAATTTTACAGTAAGCATCCGTTTTAGCGGTGCGTCTGTTACTGCGGTGAACCTAATGATATTCACCGCGTTTATAGCATAGGGGTTGACGCTAAAAATTAAGCCGCAATGCGCTTAGCAGTATAAAAACACTCTGCACTATTACAAAACTGTAAATTATTATCGCCTGACAATAAGAAATATTCACCAAACAAGTTTCCGCCGAGATCTTCGAGTTTTAAGCCTTCATCTATTTCAGTCGCTTGCATCTCATCTAAACTATGGCAACCGTCTGTGTACCAAGTTTCCAAAAACAGCTTACCATCTTGGCGATAGAGGGTAATTTTATCCCCTAATGATGGGCGCTCATCAATCCACTGCCCTATTACTTGCCGGGTATCCATATCTTGCTCCTGCCAACTTAGACGTTTACGCTTTTCAATCACAGGCATTTCTATGATCTGGAGTAACGCTGAGAGGTCATTACTACCAAACTCATCCAACATTACTCTACGTTTTTTATCCATAATCCTTTAACCTCGTTATTCATAAAACAATACCGCAAATAAATAGTTAAATTAACACTATTTTTTAATGCTTTAGTTAAAATTGTATCTTACAGTTAAAATAAAGATGCGAGCTGAATCACTATTAATACAATCTCATACCTTTGCAATACGAATAATGCGTCATTGAGATCAGTCTCCTTATCATCAACACTGCCCATTTATAGTCTCGTGCTAAGCCTGATATAAAGCCGTTTTAACTGGTTGACGACAGAAAATATGATATAGCTTTGTATTCTTGCAAAAAAAAAGAGCCTAAGGCTCTTTTTTACTGTGACGCGATTTAAGCTTACTAGGCAAGTTCGGTACGCTCTGCGGCTTCACATGCCGATGCAGTAAAGACCACATCCGTAGAACTATTTAATGCTGTTTCGGCAGAATCTTGGATCACACCGATAATAAAGCCAACCGACACCACTTGCATCGCAACATCATTAGAGATACCAAACAGGCTACAAGCGAGCGGGATCAGTAACAATGAGCCACCCGCAACACCCGATGCCCCACAGGCTGATACCGCAGCAACAACACTGAGTAATATCGCAGTCAAGATATCGACTTGAATGCCTAGGGTATGTACCGCAGCCAGAGTTAACACTGTAATGGTGATCGCCGCACCGCCCATATTAATGGTTGCGCCTAGGGGAATAGAGACTGAATAGGTATCTTCATGCAGCTCAAGCTTTTCACATAGTGCCATATTAACAGGAATATTAGCTGCGCTTGAACGAGTGAAGAAAGCGGTAACACCACTCTCACGTAAACAGGTAAATATTAATGGATATGGATTACGTCTAATCTTGAACCATACGATAAGTGGATTGACCACTAGCGCAATAATCAACATTGAACTGAGTAATACAGCAAGTAATTGAGCATACCCTGCCAACGCCTCGAAACCTGTCGCCGCAAACGTATTTGCTACTAAACCAAAAATACCTATAGGGGCAAGGCGAATAATGAAACGTACCATTTGCGACACGCCATGGCTGATGTCGGCGAACACGGTTTTAGTGGTTTCACTCGCATGATGTAAGGCTAATCCTAAGCCCACGCCCCAAGCTAAAATACCGATGTAATTACCTGTCATAAGTGCGTTAACAGGGTTATCCACCAGCTTGAACATTAAGGTGTACATCACCTCTGCAATGCCTTCGGGTGGATTAGCACCTTCAGCACCAGTAACCAAGACAAGTGTCGTTGGAAAAAGAAAACTTAATGTGACTGCGGTGATCGCCGCAGCAAACGTACCAAAAAGATAGAGGGTCACAATAGGACGCATATTGGTTTTAGCGTTTTTCTTTTGATTAGCAATGGATGATGCCACCAAAACAAACACTAAAATGGGTGCTATCGCTTTTAACGCACCAACAAAGAGCTCGCCAAGAAAGGCCACACTGTGCGCAGCCGATGTCGAAAACAATGCTAACGATACACCGGCAACAATTCCCAACATAATTTGCAGTACAAGACTGCCATTTGCTAACTTAGCAAACAAAGACCGATTTTGATTCATTGATTGACCTGTTATTTTAATTTGTTAGATTCGAACACTTCACGTGTCACGCCCGACTTTCTTGCGCTGTCTCACTTTCTTGTTATATTGATTATTAGCCATCTTATTTAACCAGCAGTTTATTACGACTTACACTGTGACTTAGCGGCTATAAGTACGAAAGGAAAACAACACAGAACGCCAATCGATTCAAGATTAAACTTCCTTCACCTTGAGGTTTTATAGAATCTGACTGGCGTTGTCTAGCAATCGGTTTAAATTAACTGCATATATTACTCATCCGCAGCATAAACATAACAAGACGCTAATGTTTTACCCCTCGATGGGATTCAGCCCCCCGCAACATGGCTTCTATCAGCTCATGTGCATCAAACTTGGTTAGTGCTTCATTAGCCCCTACTTGATGGGCTTGGCTAACACTGATTTCACTCGATAACGAGGTATGCAAAATGATATAAGCATTGGCTAACGCAGGTGTGTTTTTGACCTCAAAGGCCAACTCATACCCATCAAGGCCAGGCATTTCAATATCACTGACCAGTAAATCAACCGGATGACCCGCTTGATGTGCCCGCTCCATAATTGCCAGCGCCTCACGGCCATCAGAGGTCACCTGATAAGGAATATTGATGCTATCGAGGGCATCTGAAAGCTGTTTTCGCGCCACCAGAGAATCGTCGACTAACAAGATATTGAGCGGCTTTAAGATCTCACGTTGTACGTCTGTCAATATGGCGCGCTTGCTGGCTAGGCTAGGTGGAAACACTTTAGACAATAGCAATTCAACATCGAGCAACTGCACTAACTTATCGTCGACCCGAGTCACGCCTGTGAGGTAAGCGTTTTTACCTAAGTTTGCCGGCGGTGGCTCAATATCACGCCAATTACAATCTATGATTTTATCGATAGAACGCACTAAAAAGCCCATCACCATTCGCTGACAATCGGTAATAATGATATAAGCATTTTCACGTTCGTCTTCACCGATAGGCGCATAGCCAACAGCGGCTGCCATATCGATTATTGGAATGGTAGTACCTCTTACCGTCGCCGCGCCAATAATAGTGTGGTGTGATTTGGGAATAGCACTCAGCTTGGTATAGGGCACTAACTCACGGATCTTAAGCGTGCCAAGGGCAAACAGTTGACTGTGTGACAGTCTAAACAACAATAAGCCTTGAGATTGGCTTGCCTTACTTTTCATAATTTACCGACATCTAAATATAAGCCATTTTATGGGCGATACACTACCACACCCACCCACTATTGACGATCTCCAATCAATAATAATTTGACCTCTACAACTGTGACTCTATCGGCAGTAGCCCAATTAAATCGGCCATAAATTTTCGCCAAAAGCTGGCATTGGGCTCGGTGTAATAAGTAGTGGATTGACTATCATCAAACCAAACTAACTCACCCTGTTCGAGCTCAACACGGTAAGCATTTTCACGTAAACTACTGTCGATACCAGATAATATTAACGAGGCAAAAACTTCATTGTTAACAATAAGCCCCAGTTCGGTATTGATCCACGCCGAACGAGGATCAAAATTAAATGACCCCACAAACACGGCATTGTTATCGAGTACAAAGGTCTTAGCATGTAAACTTGAGCGCGAACTGCCTTTCCACGCAGTCGGTCGGTGATTAACATCCACCTTCATCTCATAAATATTAACCCCATTTTCCAGCAGTAATTCTCGGTAGCGCTGATAACCTGCATGAACAGCCAATACATCGGTTGCAGCAAGGCTATTAGTCACAACGGTGACTTTTATCCCCTTTTTCACCGCCGCGATTATGGCTTCTGAGCCTGACTTTGTGGGGACAAAATAGGGAGAAACTAACAGTACTTGCTGTTTAGCTTGGGCGAGAAAACGTCCCAAGTCGGATAATAACCATTGATCTTGTTGGGCGCCTACCGCTTTTTCTGGTGGATCATAAATTACTTCAGCATCGCCCCAAAACCAAGCTATTTGCGTTTTACGGATCTGGCGCAGCAACTGGCTAAACTCAAGACGTTGCATAAATTCATCATTTTCAAATTGCGCTTGCTGCTGCGCCATATTCGCTTGCGCCTTCGCCACCATAGCCGGCGTCGCAGGCTTAGTTAAACTACTGATATCATGCACCACAGGTGCGTTCCAATATAAGTCGAACTGATCCGAGACCTTGTCGACCGCCTCACCTATGGTCAGCAAGTCAAAATCGCCAAAATCCACCTCTTTATTTTTTGAAAAGTATTCGTTACCAATGTTACGCCCACCCACAATGGTAATGAGATTATCAACCGTCAATGACTTATTGTGCATACGATGATTAAGACGACTGAAGCCAGTTATCATGGCTAAATTACGAAATGTTCTATCGTAACTCGGGTTAAACAAGCGCACTTCTATATTGGGATGACTGGCCAAGATCATCAAGCCTTCATCAAGGGTTTTAGTAGTCAAATCATCGAGCAACAATCGAATACGAACACCTCTATCGGCGGCATCGATGAGATACCATACCAGCATACGGCCCGTCTCATCGGCGCGATAGATATAGTATTGTAAATCAATGCTGCGACTCGCTGCATGGACTATGGCTAAACGCGCAATAAACGCATCGATACCAGAAGCTAACGGAAGCACCCCAGTCTGCTCAGGATGCTGCGTTAATGTATCTTGTAGATATTGATAGAGGGATGAGTCTGTTGGGGTAGGTAATTTATAACTCGGCGTCTTAGCCACTTCAGGTAGGCTAGATGAACAAGCGGCCAATAGAAAACTACTGAGTGCTAGTAGTGCTTGAAGCAAAATCTTGTTCAATATAAGCCGCCGTAATATCAGATAATCAGTTCAATAGCCTACTGATTAACATAGGCTATGAGTATCAATCTTGTAAAGCGTATAGTACATCATAAGCGAACTGATCCCAGCCCTCTGCGCTAAAAGCAATATCACGAATAGCACGTACTTGACTCACCGCATGCAGCGGCGCAGCTCCATTGCTCATCAAATAATAGGCCATCAGCAACGCTGTACGGTCTTTTCCTGAGCGACAATGGATAAGCAGGGCAATATCATCAGCTTCACACTGCTTAATAAACGCCAGCGCTTTAGGTAACTGTTCGGCACATATTTCAACATCCCCCGCTAGAGGAGGAACATTACTAGAAAAAGGAATACAGGCGTAACGAAGCCCGTGACCTTCAAGCACCTCAGGCTCACACATCTCGCCACCATTAACCGATAACACGGCGCCGATACCGCCTTGTTTTAACTCGTTAATGTCCCAGTCTTCCTTATTGGGGCCACATCGACCCGCGATTCGTCCTTCTACCAACCAAAAAAGGTGCTGCATAACCCTTCCTTTTATCTATTCATTAACAGAAAACGAAAACTTACTATGGCTTATTACTCCATAGTTGTTCATTGATCTTAGGTAACTTTTTACGCTTTTTCTTGCCCGTTCCAGCAGGTTTTGCCATTGGCTTGTCCATACGAGAGAGGCTCTCCTCTGGCACTTGCTCGTCGGCTTCGAAACCTGGATATTGCTCTCTTGGTAGACGAATCTTGTTCTTTTTCTCTATGACTGAAAAGTGATGATAGTCTTCATGGCTTATCAGCGAAATCGCTTCACCGGCCTCGCCTGCTCGACCACTGCGCCCAATACGATGCATATAATCGGCTGGACTTCTCGGCAGTTCGTAGTTGATCACCACAGGTAGTTTTTCGATATCGATACCACGGGCGGCAATATCGGTCGCGATAAGTACCGTCACTTCTGCACGCTTAAAAGCCTCCAGCAGACGGGTTCGGGTCCCTTGCGCTTTATCGCTATGAAAGACCTCGGCCGTAATACCTTGTTTAGCCAACTTCTGCGCTACACGATTACAGCTATTTTTGGCACTGGCAAATACCAGCACCTGTGACCAGGCATGGCTCTTAATTAATTCAGCCAGTAACGCGGTTTTACGCTCACGATTGACAGTAAATACTCGTTGACTGATGGTTTGCGGCTCATCATCTTGCAGCTGGATCTCAACCGGTTTTTCTAATAGCGCCGAGGTAAGCTCGCGTACCTCTTCAGGAAACGTCGCCGAAAACAGCAAAGTCTGCTTACGCTTGGGTAACAGGGCTAAGATCTGCTGAAGTTCGTCGTCAAACCCAAGGTTTAACATGCGATCGGCTTCATCGAGTACTAAAGTCTGTACCTTGCTTAGCTTTATTGCGTTGCTAGACACTAAATCGAGTAGTCGCCCTGGCGTTGCAACTAATACGTCAGCGCCACCACGTAGGGCTAACATCTGGGTATTAACCGATACGCCGCCATAGACAGCCAATACTTTCGCCTTGGGCTCGAGCCCAGCGCCATAACGGATAAAGCTGTCGGCAACCTGCTGGGCCAGCTCACGCGTGGGTACTAAGACTAATGCGCTGACATAGTTCCCACCACTGACACGTTGGCCGCTCAGTTTTTGTAGCAAAGGCAGCGCAAAAGCGGCCGTCTTACCCGATCCAGTATTAGCACCCGCTAAGAGATCGCCCCCCGCTAGCACTACAGGAATAGCCTGCTGCTGCACCGCTGTAGGTTGGACATAACCCAAGGTTTGCAAGCGCGCTAGCAATGTTTCATTAAGATTAAGCTGGCTAAAAGTGATAGGACTGGGGGTACCAGTAACGGAACGGTTTTCTGAGGTCATAACTAAACAGGGTGCCAAAATATTATATAGCCCAATATTGTACTGTAAAAGCATCCAGAAAGCTTACAATTTACCAGCAACACCACCGCACTCTAAGGTCAATAGTTGCTGTTTAATCTCAAGCCCATAGGCATACCCCGTTAAGGTACCGCTTTTACCTATGATTCGATGACAGGGGATAATAATCGCAATGTGATTCGCGCCGTTAGCACGACCCACTGCCCTCACCGCGTTGGGATTATCAATAAAGTTGGCTATATCGCTATAACTACAGGATTTTCCGTAAGGCTGGGCTAACAAGGCCTGCCACACTTGATGTTGGAATACCGTGCCAACGGGAGCTAACGGCACCGTGAATTCTGTCAGTTGCCCTAAGAGGTATTGTTCTATCTCGCTCTTGGCTTGATTTAAATACACTTCGGCTAGCTGCTTGTCTGCATCTGTAGCGGCAATTAAGGCGATATCTCTTGCGGCCCAGCTATCGGTCTCACGCGGCTTAAAGGTTAAATCAGAAAGGCCAAATCGATTGGCGGCGATGACAATATGACCCATGTCAGTGGTGATGGTTTGTTTTGCTATCGGCATAAAATTGACTTCACCATCGTTTCTCGACATCGCTCGATAGTGTTTAACACAAGCTAGGCTCATTGTTGGCTCCATAATTGAAACGTTAAATAACTGCCCCAAGGTGAAATTTGACTGCTAAGACACTCAGTTTGCGCTGAATAATATCGCTGTTGTTCACCTTTAGTGGTGGTATCATCGAGATGCTCAGCATTTCTAGCTTTAGACAAATTGGCAAGCAGCTGATGCCTCACAACGAGATCACTGGATAATAAGATGTCCGGTAAACTTAAGCCTCTTAGGCGCACATAATCGACCGTCCAAGGCCCTATTCCCTTAATTGACAACCACTCATCAACTGATGCATGGGGATGATGTTGAATAAACAGTGCTAACGCCTTTAATGCTGCCTTTCTTGCTCTGGGCACCTTGAGACAATCGAGCGATGCGCCAGCGATGACTTCGGCAGTAGGAAAGAGTCTCAACCGACGCCCCTCAAGTATCACCGTCTCACCATAATGATCCACTAATGCCTGCAATAGCGTTACCGATTGCAGCACACTCACCTGTTGTCCCAGCACTGCCCGACACGCCGCCTCAAATGGTGACCACACTCCGGGTATGCGAACACCACTATTGATTGTGGGCAAATAATCCCCCAGCGCCGCAAGCCGGCTCTCGACTTCAATCAGATCGGCATCTAAATCGAGCATCCTGCGCATATTACAAACTACAGCCTGTAAATGAACAAGATCATCTGCACTACTCATCACAACCTTAAGCTTGAAACTACAGGACGCTTCACAATGGGTCGCCTCAACATAACCATACCCCCCATTTAATTGAAAACTGCGACCATAGTGGTTCTCTCCCACCCACTCCATCTCATTTACCGCTCGAAGACGATAAAACTCCCGTTGATGCTGCCAATTAAAAGGAGGCCGATAAAAAAGCCGTAAATGAAGACTTGTCGAATCAGATGTTAACCCCACCGCGGCGTGATGATTTTTACGTATCGCACTCGGCGTAAGTTGCAACTGTTGTTGAAATAATTCATTGAAACGCCGAACACTATTAAAGCCGGACGCAAAAGCAATATCGGTAATAGGCATAGCAGATTGGTGCAGCAGCTGTTTGGCAAACATCAGCTGCTGATACTGGGCATATTGTTTTGGTGAGACGCCTAAATGACGCTGAAACAGCTCACGAAGATGTCGACTGCTGATCCCTAATTTATCGGCAAACGCTGCGATGGATATGGCTGTTGGCCCCGATAATATGCCGTTGTTAATAAGTGCCACCGCGCGATTTACCGTGGTTTGCGTCCCTATCCATGGGTTCGATTGAGGTGCACTATCGGGACGACAGCGCAAACAGGGCCTTAACCCTTCATTAGCGGCTGCCACAGCGGTATCGAAATAACGCACATTGTGCTCTTTCGCTGCCACAGCAGGGCAAATAGGCCTGCAATAGATCCGAGTAGAGAACACCCCGACGAAAAAAAGACCATCAAAACGCCGATCGCGCGACAACCGGGCACGGCGAAAGCTTTCAGTTGTCATTCGGTTATCATTAGTCATTGAAGATACAGCTCCGCACTATCATCGGTTGGATTAAGCCAACTCTAATCCAAGCCGTAACCTGATACTAGCGGAAAACGGCGCTCAACCTAATACCACTAAGCAAAACACCACCATGATATGCACAAGCCCTCTGGCATTCCCCTAGCCTATCGACTAGTCCTATTGAATAGATCCGTTTTAGTTAACTCTTGATAGACATTAATGATTAAGCTTCTGGTAATATGTGATATTCACAAAAATTTATCACTCATTCTCAGTCTCTAAGCCATAAGGACATTAATGTTTAAGTTATTTGAATCTTGGGTTAACGCCTTACCCGATGATGAGCCCCAACAACCGCCAAGGGGTATTTACGCTTTTTGTCGGCATTACACCAAAGGGTTTGAAATACCCCTCGTATTAATGTCAATTTTAACTGCCGCCTTAGCCATATTAGAGGTCTCACTCTTCGCCTTTATGGGGGATTTAGTGGATTTATTGGCAAACCACGATCCCGAGACCTTGTTTGAACAACAAGGTGGCAAACTACTGATGATGTCAGTACTCGTTTTGGTGGTCATTCCGCTCTTAGTGTTGCTGCATGCGTTAGTGGTATATCAAGGCTTGCTGGGTAACTACCCGATGTCAATTCGTTGGTTAGCCCATCGATATCTACTCAAACAAAGCGTATCCTTTTATCAAAATGACTTTGCCGGTCGTATCGCCACTAAAGTGATGCAAACGTCACTGGCCGTGCGTGAAACCGTCACCAAATTACTGGATGTACTGGTGTATATCTTGGTTTATTTTTTGTCGATGTTGGTGATCATCGCCGATGCCGACTTTCGCTTGATGCTCCCCATGTTAATCTGGTTAGGCTTATATATTGGTCTGCAGATCTATTTCTTGCCAAAACTAAAAAAAGTGTCGACAGAACAAGCTGATGCACGTTCATCCATGACAGGACGTATTGTCGATAGCTATACCAATATAGCCACGGTGAAACTGTTTTCTCATACGCAGCAAGAAGCACAATATGCCAAAGAGAGCATGACAGGTTTCCTTGACACAGTTTATCGACAAATGCGCTTGGTTACAGGCATTAACGTGAGCGTGCAGGTGATAAACTACCTGCTGGCCTTTACCATTGCCGCGGTCTCTATTTGGCTATGGCGTGACAGTGCCATCACCATTGGCGCGATAGCAGTAGCGGTGAGTTTATCCTTACGTTTAAACGGCATGTCGCAGTGGATCATGTGGGAAATTAGCTCACTGTTTGAAAATATCGGTACCGTTACCGATGGCATGAACACCCTGGCCAAACCCACAGACATTGAAGACAGTGAGCAAGCCAGCGAATTAGCGGTGCGCGAAGGCAAAATCGATTTTCACAACGTCAGTTTTCATTATGGCGAAAAGAGCGGCGTTATCGATGCGCTAAACCTCAATATCAAAGCCGGTGAAAAAGTTGGACTGGTGGGCCGTTCTGGTGCGGGTAAATCAACCCTAGTTAACCTATTGATGCGTTTTCATGATGTCGAAAAAGGCACAATTGCCATTGACAATCAGGACATCAGACTGGTGACACAAGACTCGCTGCGTTCAAATATTGGTATGGTGACTCAAGACACCTCCCTGCTGCATCGCTCCATCCGTGACAACATTCGCTACGGTAAGCCAGATGCTACAGAAGAGGAGTTAGAAAATGCCATCAGACAAGCGCAGGCCTATGACTTTATTAATGAGTTAAGCGATCCTGAAGGTAATCATGGATTAGATGCTCAGGTCGGCGAGCGCGGCGTCAAACTCTCCGGCGGTCAACGCCAACGCATCGCCATTGCAAGAGTATTACTCAAAAATGCGCCTATCTTACTGCTTGACGAGGCCACATCGGCATTAGACTCTGAAATTGAAGCGGCGATTCAGGAGAGTTTATATCAGCTGATGGAAGGCAAAACCGTGATCGCCATCGCTCATCGCCTGTCAACGATTGCAGCCATGGACCGACTTATCGTCCTGGATCAAGGCAAAATTGTTGAACAAGGCACACACCAAGCATTGATCGCACAAGGCGGCATTTATGCTCAGCTTTGGGCACATCAAACTGGCGGCTTCTTAGGCATTGAGTAAGCCTGCACCTTAATCTCAATATCAGCCTCTTTGCCCACATTCCCAGCAAAGAGGCTTTTTTTATGCCTTAAGATTAAGTAGCTAACCTTACCTGCACAGTCCGCTTTCTACAGGCAGAAAACCGCTTGGCACTTGGGTTATCATCGCCACTATCTGAATCATTACGATCTGAATCCTGAATTGCCACCATCTGATTAGACGAGAGCTCTGTAGACACTATCTCAATAGGCTCATTAGCTATCAATAGGTGACGCGCACCAGAGATCAGCGCTGGTCGCTAACAAGCTGATATGGCCAATGGTTTAGCTGAAATTAGGAGAGTGTCATCACGGACATTAGCTGAAGACATAAAAATGCCAGAGAATCAGTCAAGACGTCGGAGAGCCAGAGAGTCGAGTCAGGCAAAGGCATAGTGGCCCATGAAGTCTGAATCAAAAATTTAGGCGAAAAAAAACCACCAATTAAGGTGGTTTCTTCCAACGTACAAGACGTTGATTTGGTGGAGCCTAGCGGGATCGAACCGCTGACCTCAACACTGCCAGTGTTGCGCTCTCCCAGCTGAGCTAAGGCCCCAAATTCACGTTACTATATATGAAAACCATAGATAACACAAAAGGTTAAATAGTGGTATCCCATAGGGGATTCGAACCCCTGTTACCGCCGTGAAAGGGCGGTGTCCTAGGCCTCTAGACGAATGGGACACTGTTGGTACGTTATACTCTGTACCGAGTGAATACTCATTGAAGCCAGTAGGCTATCGCTTCAACGCTATCGAATCGTCAACTTGTCAGTCAACCACTCAAAAAGTGGTATCCCATAGGGGATTCGAACCCCTGTTACCGCCGTGAAAGGGCGGTGTCCTAGGCCTCTAGACGAATGGGACACTGTTGGTACGTTATACTCTGTACCGAGTGAATACTCATTGAAGCCAGTAGGCTATCGCTTCAACGCTATCGAATCGTCAACTTGTCAGTCAACCACTCAAAAAGTGGTATCCCATAGGGGATTCGAACCCCTGTTACCGCCGTGAAAGGGCGGTGTCCTAGGCCTCTAGACGAATGGGACAATGTTGGTACGTTATACTCTGTACCGAGTGAATACTCATTGAAGCCAGTAGGCTATCGCTTCAACGCTATCGAATCGTCAACTTGTCAGTCAACCACTCAAAAAGTGGTATCCCATAGGGGATTCGAACCCCTGTTACCGCCGTGAAAGGGCGGTGTCCTAGGCCTCTAGACGAATGGGACACTGTTGGTACGTTATACTCTGTACCGAGTGAATACTCATTGAAGCCAGTAGGCTATCGCTTCAACGCTATCGAATCGTCAACTTGTCAGTCAACCACTCAAAAAGTGGTATCCCATAGGGGATTCGAACCCCTGTTACCGCCGTGAAAGGGCGGTGTCCTAGGCCTCTAGACGAATGGGACACTGTTGGTACGTTATACTCTGTACCGAGTGAATACTCATTGAAGCCAGTAGGCTATCGCTTCAACGCTATCGAATCGTCAACTTGTCAGTCAACCACTCAAAAAGTGGTATCCCATAGGGGATTCGAACCCCTGTTACCGCCGTGAAAGGGCGGTGTCCTAGGCCTCTAGACGAATGGGACACTGTTGGTACGTTATACTCTGTACCGAGTGAATACTCATTGAAGCCAGTAGGCTATCGCTTCAACGCTATCGAATCGTCAACTTGTCAGTCAACCACTCAAAAAGTGGTATCCCATAGGGGATTCGAACCCCTGTTACCGCCGTGAAAGGGCGGTGTCCTAGGCCTCTAGACGAATGGGACACTGTTGGTACGTTATACTCTGCACCGAGTGAATACTCATTAATGCCTGTAGGCTAAACATCAATGCTAGGTGATACGTTATACTCTGTATCGAGTGAATACTCATTGATGCCTGTAGGCGCTCTTGTTAACCAAGAATATCAATGCTTAGACAAAGTAGATGGTGGAGCCTAGCGGGATCGAACCGCTGACCTCAACACTGCCAGTGTTGCGCTCTCCCAGCTGAGCTAAGGCCCCTTACCTAACTTATCACCTTTGAGTGCACTGCAAGCATTTGCTACGCTGTGTCCCAACTGCGAGGCGCATTCTATGCAGCACACCCAAAAGTGTCAACTCGTTTTTTAGGAATTTATTCTATTTGCTACAAATTCAATCGCTTTGGAGATTCTTTGCTCACAACGAGCCTTTCCAACGAGGAATAAGGTTAAATCAACAGCAGGTGACATACCCGCACCTGTTACGGCAACGCGTAGTGGCATACCGACCTTACCCATACCAACGTCTAATTCAGTCGCGGTATCTTCAATCGCTTGATGAATTCCTTCCAATGTCCACTCTGGTAATGCGGCTAATTTTTGCTGAACCAGTTGTAATGGCTCCAGCGCTACACCACGAAGATGCTTTTTAGCGGCAGTTTCATCGAACTCAGCAAAGTCTTCATAGAAGTAACGACTAGACGCCGCCAACTCTTTAAGGGTCTTCGCACGCTCAGCCAACGCGGTAACCACTTCCGCTAGCGCTGGACCATTACTGGTATCGATGTTTTGATCGGCCATATGCCATTCAAGATGCTTAGCCACGTATTCAGGTGCTAGCTCTTTCATATAATGCTGGTTCAACCATATAAGCTTATCGGTATTAAAAGCCGAGGCGGCTTTATTGATATCATCGAGCTTAAATAGTTGTTTCATCTCATCGATAGAAAACACTTCTTGGTCGCCATGAGACCAGCCTAGACGCACGAGATAGTTCAGTAGCGCTTCAGGTAAGAAACCATCATCACGATACTGCATCACCCCTACTGCACCATGGCGCTTAGATAGCTTGGCACCATCATCGCCCAAGATCATCGCCACATGGGCGTATTCTGGAATTGGTGCACCTAGCGCTTTAAGAATGTTGATTTGACGAGGGGTGTTATTAATGTGGTCTTCACCACGCACAACACAAGTGATCCCCATATCCCAGTCATCAACCACAACACAGAAGTTATAAGTCGGTGTGCCGTCAGTACGGGCAATAATCAAATCATCGAGCAGCTCATTAGAGATTTCGATACGACCACGAACATGATCATCAAATACTACGCTGCCTTCTGTCGGGTTTTTAAAACGAATAACGAACGGCTCGTCAGTGTCTCGTGGTGCTTTATCACGACAGTAACCGTCATATTTTTGTTGCTCACCCTTGGCCGCTTGCTCTTCACGCATAGATTCGATGCGTTCACGGGTACAGTAACACTTATACGCAGTGCCCTGCTCTAGCATCTGAGCAATGATTTCGTTGTAACGGTCAAAACGCTTGGTTTGGTAGTATGGACCTTCATCCCAATTGAGTCCCAACCACTGCATGCCTTCTAATATGGCTTCGCATGCTTCAGGTGTTGAACGCTCTATATCGGTATCTTCGATACGTAAAACAAATTCACCTTGGTTAGCACGGGCATATAGCCATGAATAAAGTGCAGTACGAGCACCACCTACATGTAAAAAGCCGGTAGGACTTGGAGCAAAACGCGTCTTAGTCGTCATAATGGGACATAAACCTATTGTCGAAAGTCTAGAGTAGACTGAACTATTAAATGTGGTGGCTATTCTAACAGCCAAACCCACTAAGAGAAAATACTCTGCATCATATCATTGCGATAAGCCATCATCGACAGCCACCACAAGGCTGCCACAAACTAAATGTACACTTGGTGCCTTTAATCATTAATATTGGAGCCACTCATTTAAGGTAAGCGTAAGGTAAGCGCATTTATACTTTATACAGGACATTAATCTAATGAGTATTGAAACAGACTAATAGATTCGCTTTGATACCCAAAAAGCAATTATTGAGCAGTATCGGTCAATGACCTCTCGAATCTAGCAATTAAAAACGCTAACTCGACTTACCTTAAACTGGACTATGGTAACGGCTCCCAATAAAGAACCTCAGTAGCACAAGGTTATGCTGCCTCTAAAAGCCAGGCTTTATCTTTAGCAAGTTGAATTGCTCCCAGTGATTCAATGAGACCCCCTAACACAACAGACAATATTTAATCGCTTCAAGCTGATGTAAGCCCCCTCTCTGTTTAACATTAACGCAGTCCGCACAAATTTGAACCGGACTAACGTTTTTATCGAAAAAAGCGTTGACACTCGATCAACGCTCCCTATAATACGGCCCCACACAGCGAGGTCGATTAGCTCAGCTGGGAGAGCACCTCCCTTACAAGGAGGGGGTCACTGGTTCGAGCCCAGTATCGACCACCATTCTTTTCATAAAGAATTAAAACATTATGAAATCCCAGGTCGATTAGCTCAGCTGGGAGAGCACCTCCCTTACAAGGAGGGGGTCACTGGTTCGAGCCCAGTATCGACCACCATTCTTTTCATAGAGAATTAAAACATTATGAAATCCCAGGTCGATTAGCTCAGCTGGGAGAGCACCTCCCTTACAAGGAGGGGGTCACTGGTTCGAGCCCAGTATCGACCACCATTCTTTTCATAGAGAATTAAAACATTATGAAATCCCAGGTCGATTAGCTCAGCTGGGAGAGCACCTCCCTTACAAGGAGGGGGTCACTGGTTCGAGCCCAGTATCGACCACCATTCTTTTCATAGAGAATTAAAACATTATGAAATCCCAGGTCGATTAGCTCAGCTGGGAGAGCACCTCCCTTACAAGGAGGGGGTCACTGGTTCGAGCCCAGTATCGACCACCATTCTTCTCATAAAGAATTAAAACATTATGAAATCCCAGGTCGATTAGCTCAGCTGGGAGAGCACCTCCCTTACAAGGAGGGGGTCACTGGTTCGAGCCCAGTATCGACCACCATTCTTTTCATAAAGAATTAAAACATTATGAAATCCCAGGTCGATTAGCTCAGCTGGGAGAGCACCTCCCTTACAAGGAGGGGGTCACTGGTTCGAGCCCAGTATCGACCACCATATTTCCTCTTTTGCATTACAATTCCCTATTTAGAATTAATCAGCCTATTAGCCATAAGTTTTGGTTCAAATTTGTCATTGCTAAACGACTCGCCTCGACTATTCTTCAATAATATTGAGTTCAACAACCGATGAGTATTGGTGGTTATTATGGCCGAAGTCACACAATCTGCCTCACTGGCAAGTATTGCAGCCTATTTAAAGCTCACTCATGAATGTGATGAGCAGCAAGCTATGGTTGAAGCTAAAGAAGTCATGCAGAATTTAGTGGCTATGCGGCAAAAAGGCTTTATTACAGGCTGGTATTTTGATGCTCACGGCCATTTAGAATTATTACCTAGCGACGCTATTATGAAACGAATTGACCCAATAAAATAACGCTACCAACAAGAGTTACAGTAACTTAGCGAGTGAGTAGGTGCTGTTTCTCTCAAGATACTCTCTCTTGTACGCTACAGCATAAAAAACTAAGGATTTGATAAACCCTATTCCCACTCTTCTTATTCCCTCCGCCCGCTATTCTACCTAATCTGACATTACGTCACTCGATGCTTACTCCATTTATTTAGTCGTGATGTTGACCATAACACTCAGAACTCGCTCACTTTCTCGCACAACGTCAAACTCCTTACCAACATGAGTACTAACTAAATGAGTACTCAAATCCTGCTGCTGGATAAGGCTTGCGACCTAAATGGGTCATTTCCCACCCATTTAGGTTAATTTAACTGGCGAGATCTGCCCCATTAGTCAACTCGCTGAAACACAGCACTAAATGCAACCTATTGAGATCTTTGGTTTTACATAAAAATAACATTTATGGCCCACTCCTTGCCTATACTTCCCTATTAAGTTCATCAGTAAACTCAGCCTTTGTGGCCCATAAAGCCAAAAGGATTAATAACATAAGGGAAAAAATATGAGCATATCAAACACCAATTTCACTCTGCACTCACTTAAACGGCTGGCTAAGCTAACCTCGGTAGTAACCTTATTAACTGCCAGCCTGTCGGTGTTTGCCGCCCCAGTAGAAATTAAGTTCTCTCACGTGGTTGCAGAGAATACGCCAAAAGGCCAAATGGCCCTTAAATTTAAAGCCTTAGTCGAAGAGCGACTCCCTGGCGAATATCAGGTAAACGTCTTTCCTAATTCTCAGTTGTTTGGTGACAATAACGAATTGTCAGCATTACTGCTCAATGATGTGCAATTTGTAGCACCGTCGCTGTCTAAATTTGAACGTTACACCAAGAAACTACAAATTTTTGATTTACCTTTCCTATTTCAAGATATGGAAGCGGTTAATCGTTTTCAACAAAGCGAGTCAGGACAAAAATTATTAAACTCGATGAAGCGAAAAGGCCTTGTCGGGCTTGGTTATCTTCACAATGGCATGAAGCAGTTTTCCGCCAGTAGCCCACTGATCTTGCCGGAAGATGCTGGCGGCAAAAAGTTTCGCATTATGGCATCTGACGTTTTGGCTGCCCAATTTCAAGCAGTCGATGCGATACCGGTGAAAAAACCCTTCTCAGAAGTGTTCACGCTACTGCAAACACGTGCTATCGATGGTCAAGAAAATACCTGGTCAAATATCTACTCGAAGAAATTTTTCGAAGTGCAAAGCCATATTACCGAGAGTAATCACGGCGTTTTAGATTACATGGTGGTGACCTCTGATGAATTCTGGACATCACTCCCAAATGATAAGCGTAAAGTGATCAAAGCTGCCTTAGATGAAGCGGTTGCTTATGGTAACGAGATTGCGGCGGCCAAAGTCGATAAAGATAAGCAAGCCATTATCGACTCTAAGCGCTCAGAAATTACCTATTTGACTCCAGAACAACGCGCCGCTTGGGTCACTGCCATGAAGCCAGTATGGGCACAGTTTGAAGATAAAATTGGTAAAGATCTTATCGAAGCCGCCGTCGCTGCAAAC
The DNA here is from genome assembly GCF_059338445.1 of Shewanella sp. 492. Taxonomy (NCBI): domain Bacteria; kingdom Pseudomonadati; phylum Pseudomonadota; class Gammaproteobacteria; order Alteromonadales; family Shewanellaceae; genus Shewanella; species Shewanella sp. 492. The sequence continues at coordinate 1,365,121 of NZ_CM181702.1, read as the reverse complement.
AAATAACAACAATAACGATTCGCTAAGCTAATAGGGATGTATTGAGGCCGAGCTCACGGCTGGCGGCCTCTTTCCTATTTAAGGAGCAACAGAGATGATATCTCGTGTATTTTCATATTTTGAAGAAGGTGTGCTCAATGCGTTAATCACCACCATGACGGTGTTGGTGTTCGCTGAAGTGATTGCGCGCTTTTTCTTTAACACAGGTTTTCTGTGGATCCAGGAACTGACACTCACCCTGTGTGGTTGGTTTGTATTATTTGGTATGTCTTATGGTGTGAAGGTCGGCGCCCACATCGGCGTCGATGCCTTTGTCAAAAAACTACCCAAAAAAGGCCGTAAAGTCACCGCTATTATTGCCGTCATTGTCTGCTTAATTTACTGCGCTATGTTTTTACAAGGCAGCTGGGATTACCTTGCAAAAATGTACCAAGTGGGCGTACCGATGGAAGACATCGACTTACCGCACTTTTTAATTAGCCAGCTTGACCCAGACAATGCCTGGGAATATTTACGCATCGATGTTGAAGAGCCCGCCGTACCACTGTGGATGTCACAAAGTATCTTATTAATTGGCTTTGCATTACTCACATGGCGTTTTATCGAATTAGCTATCGCTATTTTACAAAATAAAACTGATGGTTTTAGTTTTGCCGATGAAGCCAAGGAAAGCATGCATCTTGCTGAAAATAACAGTGATAAGCCTGATGTTGGCACCAAGGGAGATAAGTAATGACGATTGCCATCCTGTTTATTAGTCTGTTTCTGTGCATGCTCATCGGTATGCCTATTGCCATTGCGCTAGGTTTTTCTAGCATGCTCACCATCTTATTGTTTTCTGATGACTCACTGGCCTCAATCGCCCTTAAACTGTATGAGTCGACCTCTGAGCATTATACCCTGCTGGCGATCCCCTTTTTTATTCTCTCCTCAGCCTTCTTATCAACCGGTGGTGTGGCGCGGCGGATCATCGACTTTGCCATGGACAGTGTTGGTCATATTCGTGGCGGATTAGCCATGGCCTCTGTCATGGCCTGTATGCTCTTTGCTGCGGTCTCTGGTTCATCGCCTGCAACCGTTGCCGCCATTGGCTCTATCGTCATCGTGGGTATGGTGCGCGCGGGCTATCCGGAAAAATTTGCCGCGGGCGTTATTACCACCTCAGGGACATTAGGCATATTGATCCCCCCTTCCATCGTCATGCTGGTTTACGCCGCCGCTACCGAAGTGTCTGCAGCCAGAATGTTTATGGCAGGGTTAATACCGGGATTAATGATGGGGCTTTTACTCATGCTCGCCATCTACATTGTTGCGCGTATTAAGAAACTCCCCTCTCGCCCTTTCCCAGGGGTAAAAGTACTGGCCATATCGAGCGCTAAAGCCATGGGCGGCCTAGCGCTAATTTTTATCGTACTAGGTTCCATCTATGGTGGTATTGCCAGCCCTACTGAAGCTGCTGCGGTAGCGTGTGTTTACGCTTACTTTATTGCCGTATTTGGCTATCGCGATATTGGGCCACTAAAAAATGTCAGCTGGCGAGAGCGCGGCGAGTCCCTTCTAAAGGCTTGTGCACGTAATATCGGTTTTATCTTGCTTGCCGTGCTTAAAACCCCGGTGGACAAAGAGATCCGCCACGTGGTCAGAGATGGCGCTAAAGTCAGTATTATGCTGCTGTTTATCATCGCTAATGCGATGTTATTTGCCCACGTGCTCACCACTGAGCGCATCCCACACTTAATTGCCGAAACCATCGTTGGCATGGGGCTTCCCGTTTGGGGCTTCCTCATCATAGTCAACCTGTTACTGCTAGCTGCAGGTAACTTTATGGAACCCTCGGCAATTTTGCTCATCATGGCGCCGATTTTATTCCCAATCGCGACGCAATTGGGCATTGATCCTATCCATTTAGGCATCATCATGGTGGTCAATATGGAGATTGGTATGCTCACCCCGCCGGTAGGGCTCAACTTGTTTGTGACCGCGGGTATCACGGGGCGCAGCATGGGATGGGTGATTCAATCCTGTTTACCTTGGTTGCTATTGTTGCTGTTCTTCTTAGCACTGATCACTTACGTTCCACAGATCTCGTTATTCCTGCCTGAATATATTGATAAGTTAAATGGTTATTAAATAACTTGATTTTAATTAACAATTAAGTGAGTCTGGCAACGGTAGCTTTCCCCTTGCCAGACTCACTATTGTTGATGCGGACATGCATTTTATGTCAATGAATATAAAAACAAAAAAATACCTCAGCGTCACTTTGATTATCGCATTAGGCCTAGTGCTGGTATTAAATATCGCCTATTGGTTTCATTTAGATCATGGCTACCAGCAGACTCAACGTCAATCTGCCGCGCAGATGAAAGAGCTGGTCAGTTTTCTATCGGGCGCCCTATCTCGTTATCAAAGCATCCCTCACGTACTGTCGAAAAATCCATTATTGGTCAACGCACTGCAGCAACAAGGTGACACAGGCCCCCTCAGCGCATTAAATCAGTATTTACAAGAGATCCAGAGTATCACCGAAGCGCTCGATATCTATCTGGTCAATGCCAACGGCGATGCCATTGCCGCCAGTAATTGGCAGCAAAGTTACTCGTTTATCGGACAAAACTTTGCCTTTCGCCCCTATTTCCAACAAGCGATAAAGGGCCAACTCGGACGCTACTTTGCCGTGGGCACCAGCTCCAATAAACGCGGCTATTACTTCTCTTACCCCATCTATACTAGCGGACAACGTCAATCTGCAGAGCAAGTGCAACCAGAAATTCTTGGTGTGATAGTGGTAAAGGTCGATGTTACCGAGATAGAACAGCACGGTACCGGTATGGCCAGAGCCAGCAATTATGAATTTGCCATTAGCGATCCCGATGACATCATCTTTATCTCGAGCGCCCCACAATGGCGTCTGGCCGCTTTCAATGCGGTAACACCCGAGCGGCAACAGCAGATTAAGCAGTCACGCCGCTATGCCGATAGAACTATCCACGAATTAACCATTGAGCCGCCATACACAGATCCAGCGGATAAGCGCTACCCTATCTACCGGATTAACCACAGCAATAACAACGCCATTGACTACATGGACAGCCAAACAGTAATGGCAGAGGCTGGTTGGAAATTGCATATCCTAGCCCCTATGGCACCAACTTATCAGGCTATGCCGCCCTTATTGCTGCTTTATGGCGCCTTATACCTGTTAATAGCCCTAGCCTTGCTGTACGCCGTTGAGCGACGTAAAAACAGCCTACGAATGCGTCACGCACACGAACAGTTAGAGCAAAGAGTACAAGAACGAACTCAAGCTTTAGAGAGTAGCCATCGACAACTCAAAGAGACCCAAGATGAGTTAATCCAAGCCGCTAAGCTCACCGTGATAGGCAGTTTATCGGCCAGTATCAATCATGAGATCAATCAGCCCTTGGCCGCTATCCGCAGTTACGCCCAAAATACCCAAACCTTACTGGCCAGAGCCAAGTGGGATGATGTAGGGCGTAATATCATCACTATCATAGAGTTAACCGACAGGCTGGCCGCTATCGTGTCGCAATTTAAAAGCTTCACCCGTAAAAGTGCTGGCAATGAGAAAGCCACCAACGTAGCCCAGTGCATCAACGATGCCTTAACCATTATTCAGCCAGAAGTCGATAAACAGAGGGTTGAGCTGCAACTTAATGTCGACGATAACCAGATCCATATTTGGTGCGATCCTATCCGGCTACAGCAGGTACTGGTGAATTTAATGAGCAATGCCATTAAAGCCATGCAACACAGTTCGCCTAAACAGTTGATTATCGGCGTAACGGTGACGGATAGAGTCAGCATTAGCATCGAAGATAGTGGTTCTGGGATTGAAGAGAGCCAAATGAAAAAAATCTTCGACCCCTATTACACTTATTCTCGCCATGGGCTCGGCCTTGGTTTGTCTATTTCACGGCGGATCATCGAAACCATGCAAGGGCAAATAAGCGTGGCTAACCGCATAGAAGGCGGCGCCATTTTTAACATTACCTTGGCCACATATACACCAGGAACGCCATGATGCTAACCGATGAACTAACACAATACGACATAATTATTGTCGATGATGAACCCCTTATCGGCTGCGCATTGGTTCAGTTATTTGAGCTGGAATCATATCGAGCAATCGCCCTTACCGAGCCGCAACAACTGATGCACGCCTTACCTCAAAACTGGCCTGGGATAGTGATCTCCGACGTGAATATGCCACATATCGACGGCTTAACACTGATGGCGGATCTCTTAAGCCAAGATAAAGATATCCCTATTATCTTACTCACAGGGCACGGTGATATCGCCATGGCGGTGCAAGCGCTAAAACAGGGGGCATACGACTTTATTGAAAAGCCGTTTAACAACGAACATATGCTCGACATTGCAAAACGCGCCCTAGAAAAACGCAGCCTGACGCTGGAAAATCGTAGCCTCAAAAAGGAGCTCGAATCACACAGTACACCTGGGCCGCGCATTCTGGGTCACAGCCCCGGCATAAAGCAGATGCGCCATATTATCGAACAGGTGATCGACATGCCCGCCGACATCTTAATCGAGGGAGAAACCGGTACAGGTAAGGAGTTAGTGGCGCGCTACTTACACGATCATAGTGTCCGCAGCGCCGCCAATTTTGTTGCCATCAATTGCGGTGCGATCCCTGAAACCATTATCGAAAGTGAGCTATTTGGCGCAGAGGCCGGTGCCTTTACCGGAGCCGACAAAACTCGCATAGGTAAGTTCGAATACGCTAACGGTGGCACCCTGTTTCTCGATGAGATTGAAAGTACCCCGCTGGCCTTACAAGTAAAGTTACTGCGCGTGCTTGAAGATAGAAAAGTAGAGCGACTGGGGTCAAACAAGAGTATTGCCTTAGATATTCGCATCATTGCCGCAACCAAGATGGACCTTAAATCCCTGTGCAATACTGGTGAATTTCGCCAAGATCTCTTATATCGCCTCAACCTTGTCACCATACCTATCCCTGCGCTGCGTGAACGCCGGGAAGATATTCCACTGTTATTTTTACACTTTGCCCGTGTCGCATCGGCGCGTTACCACAAAGCACTTATTCCACTGTCGACAGAAAATACCGCTCAGCTGATCTCTCATGATTGGCCAGGTAATGTCAGGGAGTTAAGAAACCTTGCCGAACGCTATGTCCTGCTTGGCGGCGAAGCAGCCTTTGCCACATCGATGACCCCAAGCCATCAACTCAATGCCAATATGTCACTGCAGCAACGGGTAGAATTTTTTGAGCGCCTGTTGATTGAGGAGGCGCTCAATGTCAATAAAGGCAGTATTAAACTGACCATGCAGCAGCTCGAATTACCGCGTAAAACCCTGTATGACAAGATGCAAAAATTTGGCCTCAACCGTAAAACCTTTATCCAATAGGCATTGGCAGTCACTGTAGATAAACCGTCGAGGGGTTTGCCTTAACCTGCTACATCGGCCAAAGATACGGGCACGCGCCGCTGAGCGCGTGCCAAATACAGTACCAACACGGCCACCAGCGATAACACCACTAGGCTACCTGCCACAACGCCATTCCAGCCCCAATGCTGCCAAAAGGGTAATAGATAAGGGCCACCTATCGCCGCACCAAGATAGTAACTGCACAGATACAAAGCGGTGGCTTTAGCTCTATGCTGCTGTGCACGCTGGGCTACCCAAGCATTACAGACGCTATGAAAAGTGAAAAAACCAAAACTGGATAAGATAAAGCCAGCCACAATCGCCTCACTATTATCGAGCAAGGTCACCATGCTCCCCAGACACATCATTAATGTCGACAACACAAATAAGGGTTGGCGGCCTAATTTATTCACCCATTTAGCGGAGCGAAAAGAGGCATAAGTGCCACTTAAATAACAGAGGAAAATCAAGGTCACCTCAAAACGCCCCCAGTTAAAGGGCGCTTGCATCAGGTGCAACTGAATATAACTAAATTGATTGACCATCACCATAAAGGCCATAGCACCCAGTAGATACAATTTAATCATGGTGCTATCGCTAAGGTGTAACCAAAACCCTTGGGCGTCGCTGCGCTGAAAACGTAATTTAATCTCGCCACGCTCGGCGCGAATTTTATCGCGATTAGGCAACAGCCCTATCACGACTAAGGTACCAAGGGCGGTAATGCTGCACAGTAATAACATCGACTGTTGCCAATTAAGATATTGCGTCATGACACCACCGAGTAATCGCCCAGCAATACCACCCAAACTGTTGGCCGCAATGTAAACCGCTCCCGCTTTCAGTAAAACCGACTTATCGAGCATATCTTTGAAATAGGCCATCGAAATGGCGGGCACCGCCGCCAATAGAGCCCCTTGGATCAAGCGCAGTGCAATCAAACCACTAAACTCTGTCACAAACAGCAACATGACATCGGCAAGTACTAGCAGCCCTAAACTCCACAACAGTGGCTTTCTGCGACCAATTTTGTCCGACAAGGTGGCATAAAACAGCAATGAAAAGGCTAACGAGAAGCTGGTCACTGACAGCAGCAATGTGGCGTGCGCGGGTAATACATGAAAACTACTAGCAATGAGTGGCAGCATGCCTTGCACCAAATATAAATTGATATACACAACCACAGAGGCTAAGGACAGCCCCCATATTAATCGGGTTTGCAGTTGTTGATGACTCATGGGTGACACACTTCTCTGTTATCTCAATAGACACAGGCTAGCATTAGCCCTAACATAACAAAAATAGATTATTTTGATTGAGTCCATATTATTTTGTTATGGATATATCTTGCGCTCAGTCGGTTTAGCTCCAAGATTACTTTGGTGTTTAAAGAGCTAAGATACCGTTGAACAAGGGCTAAGATAACCTTACTAACGACCCTAGCGATAACAGCACTAGCAACTAACCAACTCAGTGAGCAATGATGTGGATATCAAACAACTTAAACATTTCGATGCCTTAGCCACCAAAGGCAGTTTCACCTTGGCGGCCAAACAACTCAATATTGCCCAGCCGGCACTAAGTCAAAGCATCAAACGATTGGAAACCGATTTAGGGGTCACCCTGATCAATCGCAATAAACATTATCGCGGCCAAGATGGCAGTCGTTTGACCCTCACCGCCGAGGGTAACGCCCTGCATCAGCACGCTTGTCTCATCATCAAGCAACTTAAGCAGGCTGAGGCACACATCAAATCGATGGCGAACCTGACTAAGGGAGAAGTGCGCATTGCGGTGCCCGGCATGCTGGGCTCTTACTATTTACCCTCGCGCTTAATGGCCTTTCGCCATCGTTATCCCGATTTGAAACTGTCATTATTTGAGGGCGGTACCCGCGACAGTTTGCGCATGTTGCAAAATGAAGAGGTCGATATCGCCATCATCACAGGGCAAGATCTGCAAGCCAACTTCGACAGTCACCTACTGCTGAGAGAGCAAATGGTGGTCGCCCTAGGTGAAGATCACCCACTGGCAGACCAAAGTTGCATCACCCTGCCACAATTTTTCCAACATGAATTGGTGATGTTTAAACCCGGTTACTTTCATCGAGAATGGATGTTGTCTCAAGCCAAACAGCTGGGATTGGAGGCCAATATCGCCTTTGAAACCAACTTGATCAACCTGATTAAACAGGTGGTGGCACAAGGCTATGCCATCACGAGTGTGCTAGAGATGGTGATAGAGCAGCGCGATAATATTTTGGCGCGGCCCTTTTCACCTGCGGTCTATCTAGATTTGTATATTGCTTGGAACAAAGACCGCCCCGTCGGGCTGGCTGACCGAGCCTTTGTCGACTTTCTGATGACCCATCGCTAATACCGGCTAGACGGGGATTAGGCCATATCAGCTCATTAAGGTTAGCCAAATTAGATCTCACTGCGCATCGGCTTGCAGCTCGGGGGAGGCGTGAATAAACGCATCAAGTTGTAGGCAATTATCATAAATACGCTCAATATGCGGATAGGCGCTCAATGCAACATTAAAGCGCTTGGCGTTATATACCTGAGGGATTAAACACAGATCCGCCAAGGTGACAGTATCACCAAAGCAGTAACGCCCGGCATAGGTTGCCAATTGGGTTTCAAGCGCGCTAAAACCACTGTGGATCCAGTGGTGATACCATGCCGATTTAGCCGCTTCATCAAGTCCCGCCGGGCCACTTAAATATTGCAGCACTCTGAGATTATTAAGCGGGTGGACTTCACAGGCGATAGCCAGTGCCATGGCGCGCACTATGGCTTTATCTTTCACATCATGGGGCAAGAGGGGTGGCTCGGGATAAACCTCATCGAGGTATTCAATAATCGCCAGCGATTGTGATAACGCCAGTTCATCATCATCCTCAATTAAGGTTGGCACTAACTCCTGAGGATTCAATGCGGCGTAATCAGCTTGATGTTGCTCACCGCCCGCTTTAACTAAATGTATCGATTGATGCTCAACATCGACACCTTTTATATTCAGTGCGATGCGTACTCGATAAGCGGCGCTCGAGCGCCAATAACCTAATAATTTCATGCTCCACTCCCTATGCCGAAAAACCCTGGCGACAAAAACGGGGCGCATTACTGTCGCCCCGTATTACACGTGCTGGTCAATTTACCCTTGGTATTTCACTACCTGCTGATCGATAGCACCAAATATCGATTGCTCATGTTCATCAAGCATTTCAATACGCACCCTGTCGCCAAAATGCATAAACTCGGTCGATGGTTTACCATCGGCAATGGTTTCTAACATACGGGTTTCCGCTAGGCAGCTCGAGCCAGCGCTGCGATCGTAATTAGAGATAGTACCTGAGCCAATAATCGCTCCAGCCCCTAAGGGACGCGTCTTGGTAAAGTGGGCAATCAACTGACTAAAATTGAACGTCATATCCTCACCACAATTAGGTCGACCGAAGAGTTGATTATTGAGATGGGTAATTAAAGGTAAATGCACCTTAGTATCTTGCCACTTATCGCCAAGCTCATCTGGGGTGACCGCCACTGGCGAGAAACTGCTTGAGGGTTTTGATTGGAAAAAGCCAAAGCCTTTGGCCAGTTCAGCCGGAATTAAGTTACGCAGTGATACATCGTTCACCAACATGATCAACTTAATGTGCTGAGCGGCAGAGTCCACATCAGTGCCCATAGGCACATCGTCGGTGATAATCGCCACTTCTGATTCAAAATCGATGCCCCACTCTTCACTTGCAAGCTCAATATCGGCCTTAGGTGCAATAAAGCTATCTGAGCCACCTTGATACACTAAGGGATCGGTCCAAAAGCTTGCTGGCATCTCGGCGCCGCGGGCTTTACGGACTAATTCCACGTGATTGACATAGGCACTGGCATCGGCCCATTGGTAAGCGCGAGGCAGGGGCGACAGACATTTGGCTTCATCAAAATCGATAGCATTATCAAGCATGCCACTGTTGAGCGCTTCATAAAGTTCTTGCAGCTGAGGCTGCAGTAAATCCCACGCATCAAGCAGTTGCTGCATAGTATGTGCGATGGCTGGCACGGCAACAGTTTTGGTTAAATCCTTACTGACCAGCATTAACTGGCCGTCACGGCGACCATTATTGTAACTCGCTAACTTCATAGCTACTCCTCAATATTCTTATTGGTGATGGCACCGCAATGGCCGTGCATCGTTCTCTGGCGTACTTAATAATTCGGCATGAGCATACAAATACCCTATGCCCACTCAGATAGAAATAGCGTGACCTAAACCACGCTATATTTGCCCTGGTTAATTGTTGTAAATCCTGCGTTACAAGCCTAGGCGCTCTTGCACCACCAACAAGGCGTCAACCGCCTTTTGATTTACCAATCTTATATTCGCGTAGTTTGTTAGCGATAGCGGTATGGGACATGCCCAGCTTTTTAGCCAATTGGCGGGTACTGGGGTAAGCCGGATAGAGACGCCTCAAGATATTGGCCTCAAACTGTTTCATGGCATCATCTAAACAACCTTCAAACTCGTGATCAAAATAACCAAACCCTTCCGCATAAGAGGGCAACTTCAGTTGCTCCACGGTTAACTCGGCCGACCCGTCCCACATAGAAACAGCGCGGAAAATAGCATTCTTTAACTGACGCACATTGCCCGGCCACGCATAGCTGAGCAAATGCTCACGACACTGCGCCGAGATACGGCGAATGGGGATGGACAGTTGCTGACTATAATGCTCTAAAAACATCTCGGTTAAGGGGATCACATCCACCTTGCGATCGCGCAGACTCGGCAGATGAAAGCTGAGCACATGAATTCGGTAATAGAGATCTTCGCGAAATTCGCCGCTTTGACACAATTCAGCAAGGTTTTTCTGAGTCGAGCAGATAATACGCACATCGGAGCGTACCTCGACATCGCCACCGACGCGTCGGAAAGTGCCATCTTGCAGTAGGCGCAGCAACTTGACCTGCGCCGCCTTGGACATTTCCGCCACTTCATCTAAAAAGACCGTACCGCCCTTGGCTTCTTCAAAAAAGCCGCGTTTGACCACCTCGCCGCCACTCACATAACCAAACAGCTCCTCTTCGGCCGCACTGTCAGGCATCGCTGCACAATTAATGGCAATAAAAGGATATTCTCGACGCATGCTGGCATCGTGACAGGCGCGCGCCATTAACTCTTTCCCCGTGCCGGTTTCGCCAGTGATCAACAAAGGTGCATCCAGCTGCGCCATCCTTCTGGCTTGCACTAATACCTCTTTCATTTTATCACTGACCGCAAGCACGTTTTCAAAACCCGTGGTCTGATTTTGCAGCGCGTTAAACTGTTTACCTAAACGGGCCGGAGACTTAAGTGATACTACGGCGCCCGCAAGAATACTTTTATCCTGCTCATCGGGCAGGTAAATCGGAAGCATCTCGGCGAGGTACTCACTTTGACCTATGTTGACCCGTGTCGCCTGCGCAAGCACCTGTGGTTCGCTAAGCCAACGGGAAAAATTAAATCCTTGTACCCAATGGTTAAGCGATTCGTCTAGCACCTCATGCTCGCCCATGTTCAGTGTCATCAATGCTGACTCATTAACGATGCGGATGCGCCCTTTTACATCGAGAGAGAACACCGAATCGGGCAGGGTTTTAAGTAGGGTTTTAAGCGCGTAATGTTCTTGTTCTGACGGCATAAAGGAGACAGTTCGCACATCACTGACCCCTTCAACCTTGCGGATTAACGGCAGTAATTCACTGAGCACATCAAACTTAACTTCAGCAAATTGGAGATAGAGAAACCCTTGATTGCTGGCGTCAATGGCAAACAGGTTAATCCCATAGCCCTCTAACACCACCAATATATCTTTTGCTAGACCCACACGGTCAATACAACTTACCGCTAAGCGCATACTATTATCGTCCCTTTGTTGTTCTTATTACTGCGTTATTATTGGGAATATCCTTTGCAACCGCCCCGCATCACCCAGGTAAAATAAGGGTGGCGATGTCGGTGCCGATAAAACGCCTATACGTTAGAATGTTCTGCGATAAGTGGCAAGACTTGTTTACAGCGGAAAATAAACTCATAAAATAAAACAGCGCCATAAAAAACTTATAACGCTGATTCTCAATAACTTTTAACTTAATCGAGCAACTGGTCGGTCTTGGCAGCCATAATGAAATCGTTACGATGCAAGCCCTTAATAGAATGTGACCACCAGGTAACGGTCACCTTGCCCCACTCGGTTAAGATCCCCGGGTGATGAAACTCCGCTTCAGCGAGCTCCCCCACCTTATTGGTAAAGGCCAGCGCCAATTTAAAGTTCTTAAATTTATACACGCGCTCCAGCTGCATAATACCGTCACGCACCTGTACACCCCAATCTGGGATCATATTGAGTAACTCTCCTAGCTCGGCCTCACTCACCTTAGGGGCATCGGCCTGACAGGCTTCACACTTCATTTGTGCTAATTCCGACATATATCATCCTTAAATCTTGATAGTAGGGTTAATCCACAGCCTAGCTGACGTTAGCTTTGGGCTCAAATAATGGCGCATGTAACCCAAGTTGACGCGCCTGAGTGACCGCCGACATCACATCCATCTTCACAATTTCATCGAGATAATCTATTGATTCAATCGTGTAATATATCGGCTGCATAATATCGATACGGTACGGTGTTCTCAGTATGTCAATGAGATCGAAAGGCTTGATCAACGGCTTATCGCCCATGGCGTATAGCGTTTCACCGGGCGAACTTAAAATCCCGCCCCCATAAATTTTTAACTGATCATCAGCCTGCCTAATTAAGCCGAATTCCACCGTAAACCAATATAAACGCGCCAGAAAAACCCGCTCCTCTTTCGAGGCTGCTAGGCCTAACTTACCGTATTGATGTGAAAAACGAGCAAATGAGGGGTTAGTTAACAGTGGGCAATGACCAAAGATCTCATGAAAGATATCGGGCTCTTGCAGGTAATCAAACTCCTCTTTAGAGCGAATAAAGGTCGCCACAGGAAACGCTTTATTAGCCAGCAACTGAAAAAATTGCTCAAAAGAGATTAACGCCGGCACCGCCGCGGTTTTCCAACCTGTCGTGCGGCTCAAGACAGTATCAATCTCACTCAATTGCGGAATTCGCTCACTGGGCAAGGCCAGTTCACTTAATCCGTGTAAATAGGCATCGCACGCATATTTAGGCACATTATCTTGCTGACGTTGATACAAGGCTTGCCATGTTTCATGCTCGCAAGAGGTGTAATCGATACGCCCATGTCGGTCCGGATACTTAGCTTGATATGTTGTCGCTTTACTCATGATAAATACAACCCTTAACTGCGCTTGCCTCCATAGTTGACGAAAACCGATGATTTGTTAACCGGATCACACTTTTAAATTACCCAATACTTACGCCATTTCTGTAACCTAAAATTTACAACCATGGAGTTGGCTAGATTAAAATGACTGTATTTCAATAAGCTAACAGATGTAATGAAATCGTCGCATTTGTCTATAAAATGACAATAATTACCTTTAACTGCAGTTTAAAATGGCTTTTCAAAGGTTTTTTATTAGAATAAGGCCAACATCGCCCCACATCTAGGAATAGGATGAAACAGCACAAAGTCCGAAAGGCAGTGATCCCCGTAGCGGGTCTCGGTACCCGCATGCTTCCGGCAACCAAAGCTATCCCCAAAGAGATGTTGCCAGTGGTCGACAGGCCGCTGATACAATATGTCGTTAATGAAGCGATTGCCGCCGGTATAAATGAAATTGTGCTGGTCACCCATGCCAGTAAAAACTCGATTGAGAACCACTTTGACTCCAGCTTTGAGCTAGAAGCTCAGCTTGAACGCCGAGTAAAAAGACAATTATTGGCCGAGGTGCAGGCTATTTGCCCAGCGGCAGTAACCGTGATAAGTGTGCGTCAGTCTCAAGCAAAGGGGCTGGGTCACGCGATTCTCTGCGCACAAAAAGTGGTAGGAGATGAGCCTTTTGCCGTGCTGCTGCCCGATGTGATCATCGATGAATTTAGCTGCAATTTAAGCCGTGATAATCTCGCCGACATGGTTAACTTGTTCGACGACACCGAAACCGGACAAATCATGGTCGAGGGCGTGCCAGCGCACTGCGTCGACCAATACGGTATCGCCGATGTCAATGGCCACGCCTTAACCCCTGGCCAATCTGAGCCCATCAGCGCCTTGGTTGAGAAACCCGAGGTCACAGAGGCACCATCAAACCTAGCCGTGGTCGGCCGCTATATTCTGCCACGCGAGATCTGGCCGTTACTGTCGAAAACCCCCGCTGGCGCTGGCGATGAGATCCAACTCACTGATGCCATTGCCATGCTGATGGAAAAACAAACTGTTAATGCCTATTACATGAAAGGCAAAAGCCACGATTGCGGTAACAAACAGGGTTATATGCAAGCGTGTGTCGAACATGCGCTGCGCCATCGAGAAATAGGTCCAGAGTTTACCCAATACCTTAAGACGCTGGTTGCAGCATTACCACAGGACAATGATTAATGACCATTTTAGTAACGGGTGGTGCAGGCTATATTGGCAGCCACACCCTTGTTGAATTACTCAATGATAATCAAGACGTTGTCGTTATCGACAATCTGTCTAATTCCAGTGTCGAAGCCTTAGCACGTGTCGAACACATTACCCAAAAGAAGATCACCTTTTATCAAGGCGATGTACTCAATAAAGCGTTTTTACAAAAAGTGTTTACCGACCACCAAATCACGGCGGTGATCCATTTTGCTGGATTAAAAGCGGTCGGAGAATCGGTGGCGCAACCACTGCGTTACTATGAAAACAATGTCACCGGCACATTAGTGTTATGTGAGGTGATGGCTGATTTTAATGTTAAAAAGTTAGTCTTTAGCTCATCGGCAACCGTCTATGGCGACCCCGCTTCACTGCCGATCACCGAAGACTTTCCGACAGGGGCAACCAACCCTTATGGGCAATCTAAGCTCATGGTGGAACATATCTTAAACGATCTGTATCACTCTGATCCTAATTGGAATATTGCTCGGTTGCGTTATTTCAACCCAGTAGGCGCCCATGCTAGCGGGCTAATAGGGGAAGATCCTAACGATATCCCGAACAATTTAATGCCCTTTATCGCTCAGGTTGCTGTGGGTAAGCGGGCATTTTTAAGTGTATTTGGCAATGATTACGACACCCATGACGGCACTGGGGTGCGTGATTATATTCATGTCGTCGACTTGGCCTTAGGCCATTTGAAAGCACTAGAGAAACTCAATAGCGGCTGCGGCTTAGTCACCTATAACTTGGGCACAGGCCAAGGCTATAGCGTACTGGACATGGTGAAAGCCTTTGAAACAGCCTGCGGAAACAAGATCAAGTATCAAATTGCGCCGCGTCGACCTGGTGATATAGCCGCCTGCTATGCCGATCCTAACAAGGCACAAACCGAGCTCAACTGGCAAGCGACGCACAGCATCGAAGATATGGCCAACAGCAGTTGGCACTGGCAATCGAGCAATCCAAACGGATACCATGACTAACCCTAGGTATCCTCAATACCTGCCCACATTGTAGAGCGCCTCGGCGCTCTACATCATCAGCTTTTGGACCTAACAGCATGAGCAACGCAATTAATCAGAGCCGCCGTAGGCTGTTTAACCGTCGCCAGCAGCAGGCGATACGCCCACCGTGGAGCCGAACTGATGTTGAATTTACCGATATCTGTACGCGCTGTAACCTGTGTATTGAGGCGTGCGAAACAGACATTATATTTCGCGGTGACGGGGGCTTCCCTGAAGTGAATTTTAGTCAGGCTGAGTGCACCTTTTGCACCAAATGCGTAAGTGCCTGCAAAGAACCTCTCTTTAATGATACTACGCACGAACCTTGGCAACTAAGAGCCTCAATAGACAACAGCTGCTTAGCAAACAGTGGCATCTGGTGCCAAGCCTGCAAAGATGCCTGTGACGCCAGCGCGATTAACTTTACACCGTCGATTGGCGGCGCCCCGCAACCTTCCATCATGCTTGATAGCTGCACAGGCTGCGGCGCATGCGTCTCGCCTTGCCCCAACCAGTCAATATCCATCACCACAAAAGAGGCGGTATGCTTGCCAAAAAACTGACAGGCGCGCCAAATATTAGTGGTTTTACTAGGCAGGTTTTACGGGTAGTATCTACTTAGAATCGTAACAACAGTGACTATTATGTTTAAAAGAAAAAACAGTAATGCAGGCCTGACTTTTATTGCACAAGGCACTAAGGTGTGCGGTGAAAGCCACTTTTCTGGAGAAGCCTTGATCGGTGGGGAGCTGCAAGGCAAGATCAGCGCGCTGAATAAAATCACTATTGAAACCGATGGTTATATTAATGGCGAGCTGCGATGTAAAGAGATCAAAGTCTCTGGCCTGTTTAAGGGCAAGCTCAAGTGTGAAAAGCTGATTATTACCGGCACCGGAACGGTAGAAGGCGAGATAGCCTGTAACTCAATGGAGATATTTTCCGGTGGCCAGTTTATCGGCGTGCGGGTAAAAGAAGAGGTAGCTTTGCTGTCAAATGAGCAAATGCACCAAGAAACACCTGAACAACATTCACCCCATCATGCTAACGCAGAGCTGGTTAACTAACGGCAGTATGTATCAAATCTAGGCGCTGAGTGCACTCCACCGCGCCTAAACTGCTCTAAAGCCCGCACACTACTGAGCTAACTCGGCAGCTTGTTTATAGTCTCTAATTAAGGTTAAAAAGTCGCGCGGCGCTCTATCTAAACAATCCACCGGAATATAAACATGGTAGCCAAACTGGCCATTGAGCTGCTCACAACGGCGGGAAAACATCGCCTGCACGCCTTTATAGGCTTTACCCTCTAGCGTCAGAGGCGAAAATTCTGAATTAAGATAACGCTCTAGATCCGCCAACTCACCATCTAAGGTTAGCGATGACATCAATAATGGCCGCTGCTCCGTGAGCAAACCGGTCGCCAAACGCGGCGGAATATCATCGATAAGCGGCGCCAATCGCTTTAGTTTGATCCCGATATAAGGCAGCTCATGATTGTCAAAGCCCTGTATATTTCGCGGCATATCGGCACGCTGAATGTTGTCCCATTCTAAATAAATACTGCCACGATGATGATGGTAGACCAAACCTTGCGGACGTAGTTCCACACTCACCTCTGGCTGCATTAATTTCGCGGCGCCAAGCACAGTAAAAAGCGCGCCAAATACAAAACAGGCAAGCCCCAGCCCCATTAGCGAACTCGATGCAATAAACATCACTACCGCACTTACTAACGCGATAGAGCCTATCAGGGTAAAACTCCAGCCGTTGCGTTTTGATACCGCACGAATAACGATTGATTCTTGCACCTATAACTCTCACTACAACTCAGTAGGCCCTCAAGGCCACTGATAATTAAAACGATTTATGCTAAATCAGCGGCTCATCTGCCACTGCAAATTTAATCTTAAGCCACAGTGATCCCACATATTCATGAATGGCCTGCTGAGAGGTCAGCAGATTTCTGGCATCAAACTGCCACCAGTAACCTCGGCGGGCAATAAAATTTGCGGGTGCAGGCTGTGGCTGAGTTCCCGCTTGAGTAAATATCTGCATTGCACGTGGCAAATGAGTCGCCGATGTCACCAAGCGAAATGGCACATCGCCAATTTCCCACTGAAGATGCTGCGCCTCTTCGAGCGTGTCTTTAGCCAATGGCAAACGAATAATACGCGCAGCATCGACCCCAAGTTCAATCGCGGCCTGCGCCATCACTTGAGCCTGAGGCAACTTATCACCTCCGCCCCAACCACTCACGACTAACTGACAATTGGGCCCTAATGTTAATTGACGCACCGCTTCGGTTAAGCGCGCTAAAGCGATGGCTGACAACTGCTGACTCGCGCTGGCATTAATAGCTGAGTCATGACCACTGCCAAGAACCATCACCACGCAGCCTGAGCCCATGGGTTGATTATTCACTGCATATTGCGATTCAAGCGATGAAGCCAGCCAATAACTGCCCCATTGACTACTGCAAAATAACAGAAGTAAGCACGCGCTTACGATTAAGGACTTAACCAGTTTACGCCGCCTTAATATCATAATCGCGAGAAGCAATAAGATAATGGTTAACGGCACTGGCATCAGCAGTTGCGATATGATTTTTTTTACCCAGAACATGGCTATCCTTGCCTCTTAATATTAGCGTTGCGCAAGTTTAACGTAAGCGATATGCAATACCAAGCGAGTGCGGTTTATTCACTTTCACTATCACCACAGCCACGCCGCGCCGCGGACGCCTGATGAACAACCATATAAATTCGGCACCACTGCTGTGCGGCACTCGCCCCCTAATACATAGCGAGATAAGAAAGCCGGTAGCCGAGGATAGATGGCAGTGACATTAGACATGCCGCCGCCTAATACGATGATATCCGGGTCAAGAATATTGATCACATGGGCCAAACTGCGGGCAAGCCTATCAATATAGCGCTCAAAACAGGCCATCGCCTGCGCATCACCTTGATTGACTAGCGCCATCACTTCGACTCCGCTAGACACCTTACCTTGCTGATGCGGCTCGAGGTTATGGTGATAGTCACGCACAAAACCGGTGCCTGAAATAAAGGTTTCGATACAATCTTTATTTCCGCAAAAACACGCGGTGGAATTAAATTCATCCGCCGTCATCCAAGGCAAAGGATTATGACCCCACTCGCCGCCGATGCCGTTACCGCCACCATGAACCTTGCCATTGATGGCGATACCAGCACCACACCCGGTGCCAATAATCACTCCAAATACCATCGCCTTACCCGCGGCCGCGCCATCGATGGCCTCTGAAATAGCAAAGCAGTTGGCATCATTAGCTATCCGCACTTCACGATCCAAACGCTCACACAGGTCAAGGTCTAACGGGTGACCATTGAGCCAGGTCGAATTGGCATTTTTAACTAAGCCTGAAAAAGGAGAAATTACCCCCGGGATCCCAACTCCAACCGTCGCCGTTTGCCCCAATTGTGCCTCGGCCTCATTGACTAACGAGACAATGGTATTGAGTGTCGCGGCATAATTTGCAGGCGTCGCGACTCGCTTTCTAAATTGCTCCATGCCCTGCTCATCTAAGGCCACCAGCTCAATTTTAGTGCCGCCTAAATCAACCCCAATCCGCAACATGTTTACACTCCACTGGATAACGTAATGGATCAGTTTATCGGCCAATGTTTAGCCGTAGCAATAAAATAAGGATTTAATATCGTCTCTTTTTGGTTATAGGCTAAGCGTAAGCCTGTAGCATGATTGATCACCGCGCCGCCCGCGCTTTCAAGTACCGCCTGAGCCGCCGCGGTGTCCCATTCGCTAGTTAACCCTAAGCGGGGATAGATCTCTGCCGCGCCCTCGGCCAACATGCAAAATTTCAATGAACTACCGATGCTTAACAGGCTATGTGGTCCAAGCGTGGCGAGATAATCTGCCAGCCCAGGGCTCACATGCGAACGGCTTCCCACCACCCGAGGCACCTTGGGTACAGGTACAACTAGCGAGGTTAAATCAATCAGCTCGCCGCCATCGGTTAACCAAGCGCCAAGGCCTGCGGCGCCGTAATAGCACTTTGCTAATGCTGGGGCATAGACCACCCCCGCCACAGCTTGATGATGGTCGATAAAGGCGATATTAACGGTAAACTCACCATTTCGCTTAATAAACTCTTTTGTGCCATCGAGAGGATCAATCAACCAGTATTGCGACCATTGGCGGCGCGTGGCCCATGGGATATCGGCAGCCTCTTCAGACATCACCGGAATATCGGGCGTTAACTTGGCAAGCGCATCGGCAATCACATGGTGGCTCGCCATATCAGCCGCCGTCACAGGGCTATCATCTGATTTTGCCTCGACAGCAAACGTCTCTTGCGCGTAAATCGCCATAATCGCATCGCCTGCCTGCTCGGCAATGGCGACAATCTGGGCTAACCAAGTGGGATTAAAGGGGGCTGTCAATTTACTTTACCTCTGCGCAGGGGCGCAAAATAAGATGAGTATGCCATAAAATTGGCATCTCTAACGTGCACCAATGAGCTGTTGCGCGATTAAATAATCAATGACTTGCTGAGCACATTGCTGCACATTGTGGCGCGCGGTATCGAGGCGAACATCAGGTGCACTCGGCGCTTCATAAGCCGAGTCGATACCGGTAAAGTGTTTAATCTCGCCGGCGCGCGCCTGCTTGTATAACCCTTTAGGGTCTCGCTGCTCACAGACCTCTAGCGGGGTATCAACAAATACCTCAATAAATTGCTTGTCGCTAAGTAAACTTCGCACCATGGCTCTGTCAGTAGCAAACGGCGAAATAAATGCCGTCGACACTAATAACCCCGCATCGACAAACAGCTTTGCGACTTCACCAATGCGGCGGATATTCTCCACTCTGTCGCTATCTGAAAAACCTAAATCACCATTGAGACCATGGCGAACATTATCACCGTCAAGCACATAGGTACTGGCGCCTCGCTCATGCAGCATCTTATCGACTGCATTGGCCAGCGTAGATTTACCTGAGCCACTGAGGCCTGTAAACCATAATACCGCCGCCTGATGCCCGTTGGCTGCCACGCGGTCTTGATGCGACACACTGGCCTGATGCCATACTACATCGGAGGATTTATCTTCTGTTACCACGGTTTTATAAGGTGACATTTGCAGTCCTTAAAATCACACACTTGAGTATTAAATTACGCTTACAGGCTCAACACTGATCTTCACAGCTTCTGGAGCACTCGATCATCACGCATCCCACCAGCATCCTTTTAGCTAAAAGGGGAAAAACAGCGGCACTGTCGTCAGCACAATCGCGCCGTAGGTCAGGCTAACGGGCACACCGACTTTAACAAAATCACTTAAGCGATAGCGCCCCGCATTATAAACCATCAAATTAGTTTGGTAGCCATAAGGGCTGATAAAGCTGGCGCTAGCAGCAAAGGCGACCGTCATAACAAAAGGTAAAAAATCCACCCCAAAACCCAAGGCAATGCTGTAAGCAATAGGAAACATCAAGGCCGCCGCCGCATTATTGGTAATAAGCTCGGTCATCAACCAAGTCACCACGTACACTAAAACGAGCGCCAACATTACATGCTGTTTATCGGCGATGCTGGCAACCCAAGTGGCAACCCCTTCTGCGACACCACTATTGACTAAGGCGTGGGCCAATAAAATCGCTGATGCCACAATAAGCCAAATATCGACCGGAAAACGGCGTACCACTTCGTTGACATTAAGGCATTGACTTAAGAGCAGCACCCCGAGCAGCAATAGCATGCCTTGCAGCATCTCGATAATACCGATAGCCGCTAACATGATGGTGACCATAAAGCCGCCAATGGCAATCCATGCCTTAACCCCACTAATACGAGTCTCAGGCTCGACGCCACTGATCACAATAAAGTTTTTACTTACCGTGCGCCGCGTTAAGAAGCGCTTACCTACCGCCAGCACTAAAAAATCACCGGCTTTAATGGTCACCTCGCCTAACTTACCGGAGATCTCTTCACCGTCACGGCGAATGGCCACTGCAGCGGCATCGAACAAGGCCCTAAAACCAGCACGCTTCATGGTACGTCCCACCAGCACACTTTCTTGTTTGACCACCACCTCGGTGAGGTTAGAGTCGAGTAAGCCATTTTTCTCGGCAAACATCTCCAGCCCAGAGAACTGCCCTAACTGCATCACCTTAGTGATATCACCACTGAAGATGAGCCTATCCCCTTGTTGCAATACTTCTGTTGGTGTCACCGGGCTGATTAAGCGGTTATTGCGCACCACTTCAACCAAAAACAGTGACTCGAGATGCCGAAGGCCATTGCCTTCTACCGAACGGCCAATGAGCTCAGAGCCCTCAATGACCTTAGCATCGATAAAATAGCCCTTAGAACTGGTTTCTTGTTGAGCAATACTGGGCAGCCAGCCCGACACCAATCTCAACACAACACCACAACCCAACACCAGTAAAGTACCAATGGCGGTGAACGAGAAAAACGATAATGACTGGCCCGATACATCAATATACATACTGTTGATGATCAAGTTAGTCGAGGTGCCCACTAAGGTGAGCGTGCCGCCAAGGATCGCCGCATAAGAGAGTGGCAACAACAACTTACTGGCCATATGATGGGGGTTGTTACGAATGGGGGACAGCAAGGTCGCCACCACTGCCGTGTTATTAAGTAAAGCCGAGCTCAGCGCCGTCATACTAAAGAGCCTAAGCCAAGTACTTTGGTAACCACTGACGATCACTTTGGATGCTATCACACGCAGTAAACGGGTTTTTTCTAGGGCAAAGGAGCATAAGATCAACAACACCAAGGTCACCAGACCGGGATTAGACATGCTCGCTAACAGCTGCTCTTTGGTGACCAAATTAAAGGCCACTAGCACCAGCAGGGTGACACCAAATACCTGTGCGGGTCGGTTTTGAAATCGCACTAAACCGACAATGGTCGCAACAAAAATGGCAATAGTGAGGTAGGCGTTTAGTGTCATAGTGTCCTATCTTTATGCGGCTCAAAGCGGCTAGCGATAAGCGGTAAGCTGACTTACTCGCTTACCGCTTCCACTTACGACTTAGCTTTCTCTTAAAGGCGTCTTAAGCCTTAGCGATATCTTTAACGCCCCAATGGGGAAAGTGCTTGCGCACTAAGGCATTCATCTCAAGTTCAAACTCGGAGATCGCACGCTTTTTACCCTTAGCGGCATCAATCGCCTTGCGGATCATTCCGGCGCCAACCGTCACATTGGTTAATCGGTCGATAATGATAAACGCCCCGGTATCGCGATTAACGTCATAGGCATCAAATTGCACCGACTCTGTCAGTGAAAAATGGCAATTCCCCATCTCATTAAGTGCTAACTGCTGCGCCGGATGTTGGGTTAAATTATTAATATCAACCTTATAATTAATCGCATCTGCAAAGCCATAAACCGACTTACTGCCTAATTTGATAGCATATTCGCGGTCCACACACAGTGGCTCTTCGGTCATCCACACCACATCGGCTTCAAAATGCGCGCTAGAGTTGGGTTTATCATGTGGACGCACCAACATATCGCCGCGGCTGACATCTATTTCATCGGTTAAGGTTAAGGTTACCGCCTGACCCGCCACGGCTTTCTCAAGCTCTCCCTCAAAGGTCACAATCGATTTAATGCGACTCTCTTTACCAGAGGGCAAGGCGGCAACGGTGTCACCCACACGAATGTCGCCCGACGCCAAGGTGCCGCAAAAACCTCGAAAATCCAGATTAGGCCGATTAACATACTGCACTTGGAAACGAAATGAGTCGCTCTTATCCTGCTCAACTGACACCGTATTAAGCAATTTGAGTAAGGTAGAGCCTGGATACCAAGTCATATGGCTACTTTCATTAACCACGTTATCGCCTTTTAATGCCGAAATCGGCACAAAACGTACATCCGTAAACGCCAAGTCTTGGGTAAATTCACGGTAGGCTTTTTTAATGCTTTGATACACACCTTGGTCGTACCCCACCGCGTCCATCTTATTGATCGCGATGATCACGTGTTTAATGCCAAGCTGCGAGCAAATATAACTGTGACGCCGCGTCTGTACCTGCACCCCGTGGCGTGCATCGATAAGAATAATGGCTAAGTCCGAAGTCGAGGCCCCGGTCGCCATATTGCGGGTGTATTGTTCATGGCCTGGGGTGTCGGCAATGATGAACTTACGTTGCTCAGTAGCAAAATAACGATAAGCCACGTCAATGGTGATCCCCTGCTCACGCTCAGATTGCAAGCCATCGACCAGCAACGCCAGATCAAACGCATCATCCGTAGTATTAAAACGTTTAGAGTCTTTCTCTATGGCCGCCATCTGATCTTCAAAAATCATCTTGCTATCAAACAACAGGCGACCAATGAGGGTCGACTTACCATCATCCACACTGCCACAAGTCAAGATACGCAACATATCTTTGTTTTCATGCAGCTTAAGATAGGATTCGATATCGGTTTGCAATAACGTCTGTTCTGTTGTCATGATCTTTCTCATATTCTGTAGGTGAACGGCACACTTAAGGCATTTTTACGGTTGCGGAGCGGCGGCCTAAAAGTAGCCTTCCATCTTTTTCTTTTCCATCGAGCCGGCTGAGTCGTTATCGATCACTCGTCCTTGGCGCTCCGAGGTGGTGCACAGCAACATCTCTTGAATAATTTCAGGCAAGGTGGTCGCATTCGACTCCACTGCGCCGGTGAGTGGATAACAGCCCAAGGTCCTAAAACGCACCATCTTGTGCTCCACCATTTCACCGGGCTCAAGTGCCATACGCTCATCATCAACCATGATCAACGTGCCATCGCGCTTCACCACAGGGCGAGGCTCGGCTAAATAAAGAGACGGTATATCAATACCTTCAAGATAGATGTATTGCCAGATATCTAACTCAGTCCAATTCGATAGGGGGAACACGCGAATACTCTCGCCTTTATCGACCTTGCCATTGTAGATATTCCATAATTCGGGGCGTTGATTCTTAGGATCCCAGCGATGCTTACTGTCACGAAACGAATAGACTCGCTCTTTAGCACGTGATTTCTCTTCATCACGACGGGCACCGCCAAAGGCGGCATCAAAGCCATGCATATCAAGTGCTTGTTTAAGCCCTTCTGTCTTCATGATATCGGTATGCTTGGCACTACCGTGGGTAAAGGGCGAGATGTCCATGGCTAATCCGCGCGGATTTTTATGCACAATCAAATCGAAACCATACTTTTTCGCCATCAGATCACGAAACGCAATCATCTCTTTAAACTTCCAGTTGGTATCGATGTGCATTAAAGGAAACGGGATCTTACCGGGATAAAAGGCTTTGCGGGCCAAATGCAGCAATACTGAGGAGTCTTTACCGACAGAATATAGCATCACTGGGTTATCAAATTCTGCGGCAACTTCACGCATGATCTGAATCGATTCCGCTTCGAGTTGTTTCAAATGAGTTTGCGCTGTAGACATATCGGTTTCCGTATAATATCAATTATATCAATTGGCTAATCAGCAAGCTTACCTATTAATAGACTCGTTTATGCGCAAGCAAAAACATTGATAGGCTCACCAAGTGATGGCATTGAAAGAATAATAACAGTACCAATACGATTTAGAAGTTATAAATATTAATTTATTTATACTAAAAAGAAATAAGAAGTAATGAAAGTAAAAACGGTGAATTTAAACAGTATCAAAAAGCAGCAATGAATGAATGAATACCATGTTAGGTGATAAGGGGACATAGACAATTGTCGGCTTGTAAAAGTAACATCCCCTGAAGGCGTCAGGCTGAATAATCCCCTTGATTTATCGCACTTACACCAAGTTAGGCTAACGGGATCAAGTTTAATAGCCACCCCATTACAGTGAAAGACACTAA
Organism: Shewanella sp. 492; assembly: GCF_059338445.1. Lineage (NCBI taxonomy): Bacteria > Pseudomonadati > Pseudomonadota > Gammaproteobacteria > Alteromonadales > Shewanellaceae > Shewanella > Shewanella sp. 492. Next base: position 1,340,257 of record NZ_CM181702.1, on the reverse strand, counting down.
TAAAATAAAAAATAATAATACTAGCAAACGCCACTGCATCACTTGTTTCAACATCACAAACTCAGGAAAACTGGCAGCAACTGTGCTCATACAAAATGCTAATGTGGTTCCCAATGGCACACCTTGTAATAACAAGCTTTCTATTACAGGGATCACTCCAGTTGCGTTTGCATACAGTGGAACTCCCATCAGCACAGCAAGCGGAACAGACCACCACTGCCCATCACCTAAGTTGGCTTCAAGCCAACCCGCTGGCACAAAACCGTGCAAGGCTGCACCTAAACCAACACCAATAATGACCCACTTCCATACTCTGCCAAATATCTCAACAGTTTCAGATTTGGCAAACTGATGGCGCTGCTGCCAACTGACAGCAGATGCTGTTGTTAACGATGCTGCTTGGCCTTTTATTCCACTAGATTGCTCTTGTCCCATTGCATAAGCCTTAGCGGCTAGAGGTTGCAGCCAACGCTCGGCTTTGAGCAGATCCAGTAATGCACCGCCTAATATACCAATGCAGATGCCGATCACGGTATAGAGCAAGGTGACTTTGAATCCGAGCAGACTAAATAGTAATAGAATAGCGACTTCATTAATCAACGGTGATGTGAGCAAAAACGCCATAGTAATGCCAATGGGGATCCCTGCAGAGGTAAACCCCAAAAAAACGGGAATACTAGAGCAAGAACAAAACGGGGTTATCGCACCAAATCCAGCCCCTAATCCATAGCCAACCATTCTTGGTTGACTGGATAAATAACCGCGAACGCGTTCAATATTTAGCGAGGCTCGCAACCAACCAATGGCATAAATCATGATAATCAGCAGAGCGAAAATCTTAGTGGTGTCTTCAATAAAAAAGTGTACCGCCTGACCAAGTTGAGTTTGATTCGACAACCCGACTACATCGTAAACGAGCCAATCTGCAAATACAGTAAACCACACTAACATCTTTTACCCCATAAAAAAGACTTAGTAAACCAGCAGTAATATGGCGTCGATGAGCACCTGAGTTGCAAAACCATAAATTGCGAGCAATTCAAACTTGAGTGTTCAGCCACAATCTGCAGCATAGAAGCCTTTGGCCGCTTGAAACGGCGCTAGGCTAAGCTATGCAGCAACTCGTTGTATTCACGTAAGCACTTAAACTTACAACAAAAGCCTTTGTGATTTTCATTAACGAACATGATCAGCCCTATTGGCTAGGATCTTGCGTTAACAGCTGCTCAATCTCTTGATGAGACGGTACTTTTCCTGCCGACACCACTGCACCATTAATAACGATAGCCGGTGTCGACATGACACCATAATCGAGTATGGCAGCCATATCAGTGACTTTGCTTAACTCAATGTTGATGGCTAAGTCCTTTGCAACTTGTTGAATATCTGTCGCTAAATTGGTGCACTTTTTACACCCACTTCCTAATACTTCTATTTTCATATCACGTCTCTTCTAAGTGTTTCTAGCTAAAAACTAAGACTTAACCTGTGCAGCCAAATCTTGAGCGTTTTTCGCTATTACGGCTTCTACACAACCCAGCATTTTTAATAAGCATGGGGTTTCTAGACGGTAATAAATCTGTTTCCCGTCACGGCGGCTACTAATAATCCCCGCCTGCTTTAATACTGATAGGTGTTTGGATACTGTTGAGATATCAGCTTTAACACCATCAGTAAGATCGCAAACGCAATATTCTTGCTGTTGCAATTGTTCCAATAACCACAAACGCGTCGGATGGGCTAATGCCTTAAGTACCGCAGCACGAGCATTGAGTTTCAATTGCTCTTGTTCTGTCATGGCTATGTCTCTTTTTACTTTCTCATTTGGCATAATCGCCAAGTGTTATTTGAAAGGCAAGAATTACTGAATGATTTTGCTAGGAAATATGATCAAGCTCATAGGTAGGCTCTTTAACAGAGTCGTAAGAAAAGCGTATTACGGTGAGGTATCAGCACGCGTTAATTAAACATTAAGCCCTTAATGTTTAAGCACTTGGTTTGAAACAACATAGTGAATAAACCCAAAGTTTATGAAGCTCAACTCACGTCGAATCAAACCTAAGCGCTACGATATGTCATTCGATTAAAACAGCGTATTCATCAAGCGATGTATGCCCTCTTTCCAAGAGAAAATGCAACAAGGCTTCAGGACTACGGTTGAGTAAACGTTCCATTGGAAAACCCACCGCCTCAATAATCTCTTCCGACTTATCAAAACCTGCCAAGTCAAAAGCGACATGGGAATCAGAGCCCATCACCAGTAACCCACCGGCTTCTTTGACTGCACTAGCAATGGCAGTGCAATTATCCACACTGCCTTTTCTTGATGTTAAAAAAGAGGAATTGTTTATTTCAAGCGCCACATTATGTTTAGCTGCGACCGCTGCGACACGTTTAATATCAATTGGGTAAGCTGGGTTGCCGGGATGAGAAATAATATCGACATTGCCACTTTCAATCGCGTTAATGAGCGCCAGAGTGTGAGCCTCTTTAGTGGAGGGCGGAAAAACCGGCTCATGAAAACCGGCCAGTACAATATCGAGGGCTTGCAAATATTCACCAAAAAAATCAATTTCGCCGAGTTCATTTTTGATGTTGGCTTCGATACCACGCAGTACACCAATACCATCAACGACCCTAGGTAACACGCGCATATTCACAAAGTGCCAAAAGTGGGGAGCATCGGCCATATCGGGACCATGATCGGTAATAGCAAACAGTTTAACCCCCTTCTCTTTCGCCACACTAAGGTAATCATGTATGGTGCTATAAGCATGAGTGGAAGCAATGGTATGCGCATGAACATCAACAAGAAATTTCATGATAAATCTTATTTCCTGGATCAAAAAGTTGCGTTCTAGTCTACTATATTTGACCAGCTTTTCACCATGCCCTCTTAGAGCCAAAAATTAAAACCAAAATCAACATTTACAAAATGCTCACCACAAAATTACCATCGTGTAAGCCAAACCATATAGGCATCTCCCCCCTTTTGCAGCGTCGAAATCCAGCAACAAAACAGTCTGTACGTATCAGCTCCTGACGTCAGATACTCAAAAGGCATTTTTGGCATGTTCCCCCTCAATAGCCTGGAGCTAATCAATTGTTAATTTAGGAAATGTTCATTAGTACCTCATTCGCCATTGTTGATTGAATATTCTCAAGCTCAAAAAGAAACAGATACTCGCAGCCAAAAAACTAAGCTAACCAATTGATTAAAATAGGTTAAATCTTTACCTCGCATTTGTAATAAAAATATTGCAAAGCGGAAAAATGTCCGTTTTTTTTGTAAAAATTTGAGGAATAATTTAAAGACAATAAAAAATGGACTCACTACTTATGTCGACCTTAATGAGCTGTATCGGAGTTACTGTACTAATACTTATTGGTATATTATTTTCTGAAAATAGAAAAAGTATTCACTTTCGAACCATTGCAGGAGCGTTAATACTTCAAATATTACTTGGTGCTTTCGTTATGTATGTGCCAATCGGTGTATCGATTCTAGAAAGCATGAGTAATGGGGTTAATAATGTCATAGCATTTTCTAATGCGGGTTTAACCTTTGTTTTTGGTGATTTAGCGAGTTATAAAGTAGGTTTTATATTCGTTATCAATGTGTTGTGTGTTGTTGTATTTATTTCAGCTTTAATATCTGTCCTTTACCATCTGAAAATAATGCAATTTATTATTAATATTTTCGGTGGAGCCCTATCAAAATTACTTGGAACAAGTAAGGCTGAATCGCTATCTGCCACCGCTAATATTTTCGTTGGCCCAATCGAAGCACCTTCTATGGTCCGTCCGTTAGTTAAAAATATGACTCGCTCGGAGTTGTTTGCAGTGATGACCGGTGGTTTAGCTAGTGTCGCGGGGGGGACTATGGTTGGTTATATTAATCTCGGGATTGACCCCAAATATATTTTAACCGCATGTTTTATGACGGCTCCTGCAGGTTTATTGTTTGCTAAATTGTTGTGCCCTCAAACAGATCCCAATTTAGTCAAAAATAAGATTGAAATAGAAGATGCCGATAAATCGAAAGGGCTACTCGATGCTATCTCAAGTGGATCCTTAATGGGAATGAATCAGGTCATCACTGTCACAGCACTATTAATATCCTTTGTGGCATTAATTGCGTTACTTAATGGTATTGTCGGCTCTGTTGGAGACTTATTTAGTATAGATAATCTCACATTAGAAATGATAATTGGCTATTTACTCTCACCATTAACGTTTCTGATGGGTGTGCCTTGGTCTGAAGCCATACAAGCAGGATCCATTATAGGGCAGAAGATTGTCGTCAATGAATTTGTTGCTTATATCAACTTTCTAGAAGTATCGTCTTCATTATCAGAAAAGACACAGGCAATCGTGATCTTCAGTTTATGTGGATTCGCAAATATGGGCTCACTCGCCATGGTCGTAGGTGGAATTGGTGCAATGTGCCCAGATCAAAGAGAGCTTATTTCACAAATTGGTCCAAGAGTGCTTTTAGCCTCTATTCTAGCAAACTTAATGTCTGGAACCATTGCAGGCGGTTTAATATCATTAATGTAATATTCGAGGTACAAAAATGTCTACTCCACATATAAATGCTGAGCTCGGGGATTTTGCTAAAACAATCATTATGTCAGGTGATCCTTTACGAGCCAAGTTAATAGCAGAAACTTACTTAGACAATGTAAAAGAAGTCACCAACGTTAGAGGCATGCTCGGTTTTACTGGTATGTATCAATCGAAACAAATATCGGTTATGGGCCATGGTATGGGAGCCCCCTCTGCAGCGATATATTTCAATGAGTTAATGACGACTTATCAAGTAAAGAACTTCATTAGAGTCGGCAGTTGTGGTGCCATATCAGATGATGTCAAATTGAAAGATTTAATCGTCGCGATCGGCGCATCTACCGATTCAAAAATGAATCGAACTCGGTTCTTAGATCATGATTTTGCTGCAGTCGCCAGCTTTGATTTATTGCAGGCGTGCCATGAGCAACTACAAAAAACAGCAATTGAGTATAAAGTCGGTAGTGTATTTTCATCTGATTTATTTTATCGACCCGATGCAAGTGATTACCAACTGATGGCAAAAAATGGAGTGCTTGGTGTTGAAATGGAGATAAATGCGCTTTATTCACTCGCTGCCGAACATCAATGTCGTGCACTTGGCCTGTGCACAGTAACTGACCATATTACACGTCAAGAACACCTAAGTGCCGACGAACGTAGAACAGACCTACACGAAATGGTTAAAGTGGCTTTAGACACCGCTGTAACGTTCTAACCCTCCCTTTTGGTTCATTATAAAGTGGCTCATAAATAGAGCCACTTTATAAAAATTGATTTGAATAAAGCAAAAGCGTAGTATTGGCGCAACACTAATGTACAGTTAGATTAAAGTAACATGAACATTGTTGATATGATTAAGTCAATAGGTTTGACTCCAATTAACTATGAAAAAAACGTTTACTTACTCAGACAAAAAAGTCAGATTTCAAACTTAATATTCTGTACAAATGCTAGCTTAACAATATCTTATGTCAATGTATGCGGAAATGAATTCATCCTCAAGGTTGAAGATAATTACACTGGATTTCTTGGTGAAATGGAATTTTTTCAAGAAAACAACAATTCATTATTTAGTGTTAGAGCAAATAGACCCGGCAGCCTATATAAAATCTCAAAATCCAATTTTTTAACCATACTCGGCGATAATCCTGACGTGTTTATATACATTACATCTTTGATCACTAAAAGATATAATAGAAATATGCACGAACTCATTAAAAACATCACGCAATCAACTAGAGTGAGTATCATTAATCAAATACTTGATGCTAAAAGCCGTGCCAGTGATGACTTTTTTAAGCTGTCGACAACCCTTGGCGCTAAAAAGCTCGGAATAACCACAAGGACTTATAGACGAATACTTAATGACCTACTACAAGAAGGATGCATTGAAAAATCAAAACCTTACTACAAAATTATAAACCTCTGATCTCACTTTCACTCACAGGTGGCAGACCGAGCTTAGTTGATAAAATCTGAATTCGGGACTAACTGGAAATAGTACAATCAATCCCTCGCGAATCGAGGTTCCTTTATGTTTTTGAATTGATGAAGAAGTTATCTGTAGTGGCACACTAAATTACCACTGCACCTTATTAGAGGGATGGTAACCCCACGGAAACACACCATAGATACGCCTGTCGTATCGAGGAGTATTCATAATTGAGTCAATATGCTTTTGACCGATAATACCTTTGTACCGCTGCAAATATTGACATTACTTCACGACGCCCCCAATCACAAAATATAAACAAAAACAACAATTAAAACACACCGTTAACACTACATCTCTTTTTTGTGACTAAATACCTGCTTTTCACTCTTCTCAAGTAATTCAACTTGTGTACGTATAAACTATTGACTTACAATGCGTCAATTTTCTGACAGGGAGGAGTACTTACGATGAAGAAATTAGCATTGTTGTTAATATTCACGTCGTTTTTGTCATATGGAATGGCACCATTTGGTTTAGAATGGGGAGAAGATGTCACGCAATACGGTGAGCTCAGGCAAGAAGGAGGACAAAGCCGCGTTATCGCTCCTGCTTTACCAAAATCATTATCCATTGCCGATCATTACATTCTCTATGCTGATAATGAGCACGGTTTAGTCAAGGTAACCATGAAGAGTCATAAATATGGCTTGTCTGAGGATGAATTTAATCAAGATTTTAACTTCATCAAGCAATCACTAATTGATATTGGCTATAATACGAGCAGTTTTTTTGCCAGTGAAATATACTCGTATAAATGTGTGCTGCAAGGCTCCTGTAAAGGGAAGCGCTGGTATGGTTTGATCGATGGAAGCACGCATGTGGCGTTAGAACAGATAGCAACAACTCGAGAAACAGCCTTTATTCGATTAGAGTTTAAATCGCCTCACCTATTACACGAAGAAGCTCAAAAAGAGCTCCTTAAAGCTCAGCAGCAGGCCAATAAAATGAACAAAGACAGGTTAGTATTTGACTAGATAAATTTTAACAAACTGGTCCTACGATAATGTTTTCATTATTCCTATTCATTAATAGGAAAGTGGGCAATCCGCGATTGAATAAAAACAAGAACTGGACTCGATATTTGCCAATACGGTCAATATTACGCACGCATTTGCTATGCTAAAACATGGCAAATGCTACCGCCTATTCTCCACTTTAAACGCAATCTTTTTTCCACACTACGGTAATCCTCTCATTTTTAACCGCAGTAAAAGTAGAAGTTAAGCAGCCTCTGCCAGCGGGACGGGCAGTTTGGTGCAACACCACTAGATGGATGTGTTTAATCATATAAAAATGTAACACATCAACAAACACCTAAATTAGTTAATCAACAATAACTTACAACTAAAGTATTGATAAAGGCCCCCTTTACCAACCAAAAAATGTCACTGGTCAACTTTTTGACTTTCATTCTGAGTTATCTGTTAACTTTCCACAATTAAGTTGTTATAGTCCACTAAAATAAACTTAAAAAAAACAAAATATTAACAGTATGAAAACGATATTTTATGGAAGAAATAGGTCTTTTCTACTCAAGACTGCACTATTGCTCGTCGCAGGGTGCCTAAGTGGCTGCCAAACCCCACAAACACAAATGGTTACGGTTACGGCCTCAGAGTTGAGTCAATATTGGGTCATAAAAGACAAGGTGATAAATTGGGACTTGATCATTCAGCAATCCTCCAACTCACAAAAAATTGATATCCAATTTGATATTGATCGTCAAGGTAACATGACTAATCTTGAGATTAATGGTTTCAATAGAGAGCCAAATTCTGTCATTGCACAATTTGAAGCTTATCAGTTTACCGCAACCGTAGAAAACTTCACAAAAATCCCTGTACGAGTTAATGCGTCCCTCTTATTTAACCGCAACTCAGGCTAAAGTGGCACCGGGGCAATCTCCTCATACTTAACAAGGAGCTAGCTACTGATCTTGTCATTGTTTTTAATAAGGCGTATTCACGTCTTATTATATTTCACTTGCTACACACGATCTTCAGAATCAAAGCCGTTTGAAACACATACACTGCTGATAGACAAAAAGTCAAGATCGAAATCTTGGCTTTTTGACAAACCCGTACTCTGGATTTTTGTCGTCAAATCAACACTGGCACAACGCTAATACAATTTGACACATCACGTCTCGGCTAGAAATAATAAGAAGTCTGGATCACACCACCGGTAATCCCCCCCGAAAAACCACGGTGTTCATAAGTAGAATTTTCTCGTAATCTGTAACTAGGAGATTCTCAATGAAAAAATCAAGATTTAGCGACAGCCAAATACTATCAATTCTTAAGCAAGCTGATGCAGGCTCACCTGTTCCAGAGCTTTGCCGTGAGCACGGTATGAGCAGCGCCTCTTTTTACAAATGGCGCTCCAAATATGGCGGTATGGACGCCTCGTTAATGGGACGACTTAAAGAGCTAGAAGATGAAAACCGTCGCCTTAAAAAGATGTATGCAGAAGAGCGACTCAAAGCCGAGCTGATCCAGGAAGCCATGGCAAAAAAGTGGTAAAGCCGTCTCTGCGGTGCGAGATGGCAAGGAACGCCGTAAGCTCTAGGGAAGTGAGTATCCGTTTGGCCTGTAGCACCTTCCACGTCAGCGAAAGTTGCTATCGCTATCAGCCTAAAAACTCAGACGAAAACGCTGTCATAGCTGACTGGCTAATTCGATTGACGAACAACCAACGTAACTGGGGTTTTGGCCCATGCTTTCTTCATCTACGTAACGTCAAAGGCTTTGGTTGGAACCATAAACGTGTTTATCGAATTTATCGTGAGCTTGAGTTAAACCTTCGTATCAAACCTAAGAAGCGATTGGTTCGTGAAAAACCACAGCCACTAGCGGTACCTGAAAAAGCCAACGAATGTTGGTCAATGGACTTTATGCATGATCAACTTGCAGACGGCCGTTCAGTCAGATTATTTAATGTGATCGATGACTTTAATCGAGAAGGGTTAGCTATCGAAGTGGATTTTTCTTTGCCAGCAATCCGTGTGCAAAGAACACTTGAGCAGATCATTGAGTGGCGTGGAAAACCGAAGTCTATACGGTGTGATAATGGGCCTGAGTATATCAGCAGTTTACTTGTAGCTTAGGCTGAGAAGCATCAAATAGCGCTTTGCTATATCCAACCAGGCAACCCTCAGCAAAACGCCTATATCGAACGCTACAATAGAACTGTACGTTATGATTGGCTATGTCATTACCTGTTTGACTCTGTGGCCGAGCTACAAAACTTTGCAACTGAATGGCTTTGGGTTTATAACAATGAACGACCAAACATGGCATTGGGAGGAATAACCCCCATGCAGCGTTTAGCCCAAATTAACAAGTCTACTTCTGAACTCCATTAAAAATGGGGGGATTACCTTTAGGAGTGAGAAAAAGCTCTCGGAAACAGCGCTCTCATGACCGTTTTCTCTTGCGGTTCATACTTGCTTCAAAATTGTGTAGAATATTTTTTTATAGCAAATTCAGGCAATAAATCGCATGCCTGTTTGATCAATTTTACCGGTAAATTTCCTTTACTGGTGGACTTAAACGAGCCGTCATTTTGCATCGCTTCGTCCAAAATCAAGCCTAAATAGCGCATCATTGGGCTGGAAAATAGATCATCAAGTGTATGGAGTCACCCAACCAAACTCGTTAAATGGGGCATGTAACCAATTGCCCATTTTCGTAGGCGATAAGCCGCAGAAGTCAGAATTAGGACGATTATTATACTCTTCCATCCTATGTTGCATCACTGCGTTAAGTTCATCGATCGTCAAATTGGGATTCATGGCTACGGTTTGTTCAACGTCAATGGGAGCTTTACCTTACAGCGACTTAATAAAGCTTTCAAATTGCTCAGCAACATCAGATTTATTATATTTAGGAGGTAATGCTTTAATAAATTTTTCGGGATAAAGGAGTGCCTCTTCAATCCTAAGCCCAAGATCTTCTCCCTCTTTAACTATCCCGGCGAAGTCTTCCCCTAGGACTTCTAGTGGGCCTACGGCCTCCGTTGCTACGATAGGTATCCCAAGTGCCATAGCCTCAAGCAAAACATATCCCATAGATTCAAACTCCGAGCATAATACCAAGCATTTTGCCGTCTGCATGATATTCCATGGGTTTTTAAGCTCACCTAAAAAGTGAATTTGATGGGAGATATCACATTGTAATACTAGCCTATGCAGTTTCTGCATAATTGGGCCATTTTGCTTAGGCTCTGTTCCTATAAAAACTAACTCAGCTAAATGATGTAATACTTCATTATCAATATAAGTGCTTAACAGCAAATCCTGACGTTTCTCTGGCGCAATTCGTCCAACATGTAAAATAAAGTTTTCTGGTACGCTAATATTTAAAGGCTCATTTGCTTTAGCCTGAATGACATCACATTCAAAAGGATTTGGTATATATTTTATTGGGTTTTTAACGAATGCAGTCATCTCATCGCAAAGCTTTTTAGAAATAAAAACAACTTTTCTATCACCAAGAGACAACCTTAACCTAACAAGCTCCTTACACTTACTTATTATAGATTGAGTACGCTTAAATCTATATAAAGCATCACCATGAATAATAGAAACAATTCCCTTTGAGGGAGCATAACGACTTGCTGCATTATTAACAAGGATCATAACCTCCTGCTTAACAAGAGGAGCTCTATGAAACAACAAATTAAACTTATTAATCTTCTTTACACTTACCCATGAAGACCAATACTCAAAATCAGTTTCTGATTGGTTACCTAAATTCCAAACTTCAACCTCGTTACCTCTAGCAACTAACTCTTTCGCTAATATTAACGTTGCCATTTCAACTCCGCCGGGAGAAATATGTCTTACTACAAATATATACTTCATATCGAATAAATAACCAGGAAATGATTAATAACAGGGTTGACAACCAGCAATTGAGCTTAGACAACAACCCATTCACAGTTAACGCGGTCCGCGCAAAACAAAGCAACAACAAGAGAGAATCTTTAATACCATCAACCGTAACATGCTCGTGATGTGATCTGATGTAATTTTATTGAATATAATTATAACGTAATTCTCGATTGTTTTATTATCTGAATTCGAAAATACTTTGTCTTTGAGGCATTCAGGGTAGTTAAAGGTTATCATTCCTAACTACCCTATAAGTCTATGAGAGGTCAATAACTTCAGCTGAGGGGGCATTATTTTTCACCGAATCAATACCTTTTTCACGAGACTGATCCGATTCATATTGTTGAGATGTACCGATAATTTGATGATTACCAGCCTTCAAATTAAACATATACTTCCCTGATGAAGACTGTTTACGTTCGTAACGAGAATCATCGCTGGCATTCTTTTTGACAGATTCAATTCCATTTTTACAACCTGCTTTATCTGAATACCCCTCACTCGCTAGAATATTCTGACCGTTAGATGCCTTTAACCTAAAGCGATATTCATTCGCTGTATCCTTATAAATTTCAAATTTACCAGACATTTCACTCTCCTTTGTTGTCTCTAAGTTGTCACGGATTTGTGCAGTTTCAACTGTATATTTACATTATGATAAACTTAAGTAATGCAGACCATGATTACAGGCATAAAATTAAGCCTATCAGAAAATTACCAAATTTCCATGTGAGGAATTTGTCCCCCGAGGAAGAGAAAGCAGAATCACCCCTATGACGATTGATGAAGTGCGTCTCTTCTTGCGAAATGTACTAACACAATGGAAGGACTACTTTATCATCCGTATTTGGACCGGTATGCGCAATTGTGAAGTACATGGCCTTGAATGGGAACATATTGATTTTGGCCATCGCTTGATCCGCATTCGTCAAAACGGGGTCAGTGGTCAGATATGTGATATAAAAACGCCGAAATCCCGTCGTGAAATAAAAATGTTCGACACCGTCTATAACGCATTTCAGCGAATAGAAGCCACAAGAACGCCAAATAGTGACTTTGTCTTTACTGGTCCCTCTGGCTCACCGCTTGAGACGCATTATGTCAGTCGAAAATTATGGTACCCGACTCTTAGACAGGCGGGCTCAAACAGCGCCGACCTTATGAAACACGCCACACAGCAGCAGTGCTGCATATTACAGCCCATTAAAACCCACTTTATATCTTGCAAATGCAAGTTCACAGCTATACCAGATTGCTATCTGAAGCATATGCCCCCTATGTCGCAAATACTTCACGTCTTGATGGCTTATCATTTGACTCACTAATGATAAGCAAAGGGCTCGGTTAATACTTAATTCATTAGCAAAGGAAAAACGAAACCCATAACAGTAGATTTAACGTCAACCATTGTATTGATACGCTAGACTTCAAAATTGAGCTTTCGGGGGGGGGGGGGGGGCGGTTACCAGACCCCCTTCCTAAAGCTTAACTTAAAACGATTAACTACGATGAATGCTATACCTATTACCTAGTCGCCAAAGTCAATACATACCATCAATTTTACAGCCCCACTAACAATGCGCTTTGGTGTATGCTTGTAGGCTCATTGCCGTTGAATCTTTACTCGAGAGTATGGGTGATTCAGCACTCATAGGCCACGCTATGCCAATGTCAGCATCATTCCAGGCGATCGAAATTTCACTCTCAGGATGATAGAAGTTAGTGCATTTATAGACAAACTCCGCCTTGTCACTGGTGACATAAAAGCCATGGGCAAACCCTTCTGGCACCCAATGTTGACGTTTGTTGTCGGCGGATAGATATTCACCTACCCATTGGCCAAACGTTGGTGAACCTTTACGAATATCAACCGCGACATCGAACACCTCACCTGATACGACACGTACTAACTTTCCTTGAGTATTTTCAGTTTGGTAATGCAGACCACGCAAAATCCCTTTTTTAGATTTAGAATGGTTATCTTGCACAAAAGTGGTAGGTTGACCTGTGACTAGCTGCTCAAATTTCTGTTGATGCCAAGTTTCCATAAAGAAACCACGTTCATCACCAAATACCGTCGGCTCAATAATTTTTACATCTGGGATCGCTGTATCAATAACCTTCATAACGTAACTATCAACCTTTATATGCGTGTATATTGGTATTAAGCGCCTGTTTCCAGTCGCTCGCCTCGATACCGAAGTGCTGGGCAATTTTAGCCGTATCTAACATTGAATTGGCTGGGCGCTTAGCCGGTGTGAGGTATTCTTGAGTGGGGATAGAAGTTAAGTTGGGCTTGTTAGAGATAACCGACTCATTAACCGCAATATCAAATATAGCGTCGGCAAACTCATACCAACTCACATGCGGTAAACCTGAATAATGATAAACACCATATTCAACCTGCTCTTGCGTAGCAATCGCATCGGCGATGATGATCAGGGCACTGGCGATATCGCCGGCATACGTTGGGCCGCCAAACTGATCGCCCACTATCCTCAAACTGTCGCGCATGTCGGCTAGGCGAAGCATGGTTTTGACAAAGTTATTACCATGCTCGCTAAACACCCAAGCGGTTCTCATAATGATATGTTTATCACACAACTGCATGACGGCACGCTCGCCAGCAAGTTTACTCTTGCCATAAACACTTTGCGGGGCTGAGCAGTCACTTTCTTGATAAAGCCCCTGTTTATCACCAGCAAACACATAATCGGTGGAAATATGCAATAACGCCGCACCTATCTGTTGTGCAGCTAACGCTAAAAACTTAGGGCCATCACTATTGATGGCAAACGCTAACTCAACCTCATCTTCCGCTTTATCGACTGCGGTGTGCGCTGCGGCATTAATAATAATATCGGGGACATTAGCCAATACAAACGCCTCTACCGCGCTGTTATCAGTAATATTTAAGGTATCTCTGTCGGCGGCAATCACCACCACATCGTCACGTTGAGCAAGCAACCTTGTTAAACTGCGACCGACTTGGCCATTACAGCCTGTAACCAGTATTTTCATCTATAAAACTACCTGTTTTTCTCTGTAACAAGACGAGTAAGATATTGGCCATATTCGTTTTTCATCATAGGCTTAGCAATGTTTAACACCTGCTCACTCGTCAACCAGCCATTACGCCAAGCTATCTCTTCTAAACACGCCACTTTAAGCCCTTGCACATTCTCAATGGTTTGCACAAAGGAAGAGGCTTCATGCAGGCTTTCGTGAGTCCCGGTATCAAGCCAAGCAAATCCACGCCCGAGTAACTCAACATTGAGTGAGCCATCGTTAAGGTACATCTCATTGATAGCGGTAATTTCAAGTTCTCCGCGCTTAGAGGGGATAAGCTGTTTTGCCATATCGATCACGCGATTATCAAAGAAATACAGGCCTGTCACCACATAGTTAGATTTGGGGTTAAGGGGCTTTTCTTCAATCGACACCGCTTTCATCTCATCATCAAACTCAACCACCCCAAAGCGCTCAGGATCTTTCACTTGATAGCCAAATACTGTGGCTCCAACGTCACGTTTTGCCGCACTCTGCAACGTTTTAGAAAAGGACTGTCCATAGAAAACATTGTCACCTAACACTAAACACACCGAGTCATCGCCAATAAAGTCTTCACCTATGATAAACGCTTGCGCCAGTCCATCAGGGCTAGGTTGTACGGCATACTCAAACTGGACGCCAAAGTCAGCCCCATCACCCAATAAGCGCTTAAAGCTATCACAATCTTCTGGTGTCGAGATGATTAATATCTCGCGAATACCGGCCAACATGAGGATTGAAATAGGATAAAACACCATGGGTTTATCATAAATGGGCAGTAATTGTTTAGAGACGCCACGCGTCAGTGGATATAAACGCGTGCCTGAACCACCGGCTAATACTATGCCTTTCATTTAACCGCTCCTGTTAACGACCCCAAACACTCACCCGAATATGAGCCGTCTAGCACTCGCGACCACCATTGTTTATTGGCTAAATACCACTCAACGGTTTTACGCATGCCCGACTCAAACGTCTCTTGCGGTGTCCAGCCAAGCTCGCGTTCGATCTTCAACGCGTCTATAGCATAGCGAACATCATGGCCTGGACGGTCTGCGACCTTAGTAATTAAATCAGCATACAAAGCTACACCTTGAGGCTTATGGGGGACTAACTCTTCAAGTAAACTGCAAATGGTATTAACCACCTCAATATTGGCCTTCTCATTGTGACCGCCAATATTATAGGTTTCACCCACAACCCCCTCTGTAACCACTTTATAGAGTGCACGAGCATGGTCTTCGACATAGAGCCAATCTCGAATTTGCATACCATCACCATAAACCGGTAACGGCTTGCCCTCTAAGGCATTGAGGATCATCAATGGGATGAGTTTTTCAGGAAAATGATAAGGACCATAATTATTAGAACAATTAGTCACAATCGCCGGAAAACCATAGGTTCTTGTCCAAGCACGTACAAGGTGGTCGCTAGAGGCTTTAGACGCTGAATAAGGACTTGAAGGTTGATAAGGCGTGGTTTCGATAAATAAGTCATCAGTGCCCTCTAGATCGCCATAGACTTCGTCGGTCGAGATATGATGAAAACGGAAAACTTGCTTGGCCGTATCTGGTAACTGTTGCCAATATGCTCGTGCTACTTCGAGCAAAGTAAAGGTACCGACAATATTGGTCTGAATAAAAGCAGCAGGCCCTGTGATTGAGCGATCAACATGAGATTCAGCCGCGAGGTGCATAACTGCATCCGGCTTATGTTCGGTAAAAACTCGTTCAAGCTCGGCGCGATCACAAATATCAACGAGTTCAAATGCATAACGCTCATCTTGTTCAATATCACTTAGGGATTCTAAATTACCAGCATAAGTTAAACAGTCGACATTAACTACTGAGTTATCAGTATTTTTTAAAATATGTCGAATAACTGCAGAGCCAATAAAACCTGCCCCCCCAGTAATTAAAAATTTCATTTACGTACTTCCTTACTGCCTATTAAGGCAAAGCTTTACTTAAATCAGTATCAATGATCTAACGAGATTTACATCAATAGAAGTATTATGAATCGAAACATTTGAACAATTCTGACTATTCTCGCATCGATAGACAGTTTTGTGTACGGCTCAATAACAACAAACTCAGTTACCTGCTGAGGAATTCAGCATCTAAACAGTGGTAGACCATAATATTATTAGCTTATAAAAACAAAAGGCCTTGAGCATGTCAGCGCCGATTTAAAATTGCCCCACCTGAGGCAAACTATCCGTTCGTAACTTCAAACAAAACGGCGGATCATGCTCAATCAGGAGCAACAGTGGAAATACACATTTTACATCAACAAGGTCTCAGCATCCGCCTAATTTCGAAGACGTTGGGAGTTTCTAGGAGGCACTATTCGCACGTACCTTCGTGATAAACAAAAAGAGCCTGCATACCCCGAGTGTTCACCACGACCTACTAAGCTACAGCCATATCATGACTATTTACGTTGCCGTACCGACGCGGCAAAACTGAAGTGGTCAACTCTAGGCATGGGTTGAGGCAATGGTATGGGCATGAACAAGATAGATCATCGGTGATTCCGTTAGCATGAGACTAGGTTTTTAGAAAGATCGCTATAGAGGCTCTAGTCTACTCATTGAAACCAGATTTCCCAGAACGCAACACGCAGTTTGACATCTGTCAGCCAGTTCAATTAGTTCATAGATCAAAGCCTGAAGCCAATAATACATAGCGAACTACTCTTCCACGCTTCTTGGCTTGGTCGCATAACACTTAGCATTAACTATCTATTATTACACATCAAAGAGCACCCTTGATATGTAATAGATAATCAAATTTGCCACATCCTGACCGCAGTGATACATTTTAATATATAATATACAACCTTTGATATAGAAAGACGCTTCAAATATGCATTATGTAACAGAGCAAATACTAGAAAGCCTTCGAGAAGCACGTGCACGTAAAGGTTTTAGCCAGAGAGAGCTGAGCGCCCATTCGGGTGTCCCCCAAAGCCATATCTCGAAAATCGAGTCGGGAGGCGTTGATCTAAGGGTTTCCAGTTTGATTGCACTCGCGCGCGCGCTCGACTTAGAGCTATTTGTCGCGCCTAAAAAATCGGTGCCAGCTATAAAGTCGATCATTCGAAGTAGCAAAGGTGATCAGAATAAGGATGAACAGGCATCACCTGCATACTATCTAGATGGGGACACCGATGAGTAGCAATGTATCCACCCTAAACGTATTGCTCTACGGCGAACCTATCGCAACACTCACCAACGTTGGCAATGACAAAACGCTATTTGCCTTTACGGATGCTTATGTGAATGATGAATACCGACCTGTATTAGGGCTTAACTTTAAAGATTCACTCGGTGGTTTGCTCACTAACTTTAAACCCACCCAAACAAAGCTAACACCGTTTTTCTCAAACCTACTACCAGAAGAAACAATGCGTAATTTCCTGGCTGGACGTGCTGGTGTAAACCCTGAGCGGGAATTTTTTCTATTATGGATGCTTGGTCAGGATTTAGCGGGAGCGATCACTGTTGAACCAGCTGATGGTGAAGCTCTGCCGCCTAATATGCATCAAAAATTTGAAGATGAAACTAAATACGAAGCGCCAATGCGCTTTTCATTGGCAGGCATGCAATTAAAATTTTCAGCCGTACAACACAGCAATGGCGGGTTGACGATACCAGCAACAGGCAAAGGGGGTACATGGATTGTCAAATTACCATCATCCCGTTTTGAAAGCGTGCCGGAAAATGAATATTCGATGATGGAATTGGCACGAATGTTAGGAATGGATGTGCCTGAGATCCAACTGCTACCCATTAACCAAATAGCCAACATCCCAGAAGGGATCGGAAAGTTTGGCGATAGCGCCTTCGCGATCAAGCGTTTTGACCGTTCTGACGGGCAGGCAATACATATTGAGGACTTTGCGCAAGTATTTGGCGTATATCCTCAAGATAAACACAAAAGAGCCAGTATGCGAAATATCGCACAAGTTATCAGCATAGAAGGCCAGGATAAAGACATTGCCGAATTTACCCGCAGGTTGGTATTCAATACGCTAATTGGTAATGCTGATATGCATTTGAAGAACTGGTCCTTGATTTATAAAGACAAGCGCACCGCATCAATTGCACCTGCTTATGACTTTGTCTCGACCGTTCCTTACATTTCTGATGATAGCGCCTCATTAAAAGTGAGTCGTAGCAAAAAGTTCAGTGAATTTACTCTGGATGAATTATCACACTTAGCAGCCAAAGCCATGTTACCAGAGAAATTGGTGTTAGATACGGCCAAGCAAACAGTGGCAGGCTTCCATGAAATATGGGCCAAAGAAAAAGCCCACTTGCCGCTTAACAAATCTATAATTGACTCAATTGAGAATCACTTGCGAAACATACCACTGCGTTGACAGCATCCACCTGAAGTTATCTGTAGTACATAGCTATAACGTATTATCCTTAAGCGCTAGGACTGACAGAAGCACAGTAGAGATACCTGCCTAGCGCAGGAGTTTCTATTATTCTTGAGCTGTAAGATCCTTAAATCTGGTACCTTACTCGCGCTCATTTTTCCCCTCCATTATCATCGTACTGCTCGATCAGTTCATCCATCAGTGCCAGCGCCTGCTTGTGCTCCGATGCAGAAGGCTCAAACTGTGCTGCCTATTAGGCCTGTTTAAGGTAAACCTTGATTTGACTTTTGAATCAATGCTTTACACGCACCCGCCCCACCACCCTGAGACTGAAAACGGTCAAATCTTCAGACTTTGAGACAGTATTTGCCGAGATAAAATCGTAAATAAATGCGCGTTTTAAGGGGGCGGGGAATTCTCAGCTTTACGGGGGTGTCAGATCAGCACGCTCTAGAGTACAACTCGCTGATACCGAGAAATATCCAGAAGCCCAGGCTCATACGACTAACCCAGTTAAGACATAATTGATTTAACTGGAGGTTCAAATGAATACACGTAAATCCTATTCAAAAGAATTCAAGCTTGATGCCATTACACTTGTAAGAGAGCAAAATTATAGTATTGCTGAAGCCGCTAGAAATTTAGAGGTGACTCCTCAACTACTCGGCCGCTGGATAAAAGAAGCAGAAAATGATGATGGTCATGCATTTAGAGGCAATGGCAAGCTGACACCTGAGTAAGTAATTAAAAATAGTGTTGCGTTGACAGGTTGAATCTACAACGGTCTTCTTTGCCAAAGAAACGAAGTAAAATACGCGTTTATTGCCCAAAATAAGAAGATCTGGCCGGTGATATTAATGTGTCACGTGTTGGGTGTGAAAAACAATAATTACTACAGCTATCAAAAGCGAAAGTCTCTGGCACCTGTTGATACAGAGCATCAAGAGATGTTGCAGTGGGTGAAGAATATTGCCGAGTTTAGCGATAACACCTATGGACAAAGGCGCGTTCAAAAGGCATTGAATTCACTTGATTACCCTGTTGGGCGTAGGAAAACAGCGCAACTGATGAAAGAAGCAAACGTTTGGGTGCGCTATAAAAAGAAGTACAAAGCAACAACCAACAGCGACCACAAGAAGCCTATATATGAAAATGAGCTTGAACAGGATTTCGATGTTGAATGCGCCAATCAAGCGTGGGTTCAAGATATTACGTACGTATGGACTGCTGAACCCAGTTTTTCACACTCTGGGTGTTAAAATTTATCACACCGTAAACTAACCAAAACCTTTTAATCGCTCACCTAGAACCCAAATCAACAAATTTGACACTTTTTAATGTCATTTTTGCAAACTTGAATCGTGATGAAATCAAGTCTACAATTATGACACGTTTAAGTGTCATCCTTGACAACTAGAGGTGTATTGTGAAAAAGGCTGAGGCAATTAAAAAGCTCTTAGAATATGACAAGCGCGGTCGCTGCGTTTTTACTAATTCAGATCTGGCCAAAATCTTTCATCAAGATAATGAACGAGCATTGCGTGCAGGAATTAAACGTTTGCAAGACGATGGCTTACTCACCCGAATCATTAATGGTGTCTACTTATACAATTTAGCGCAGTCGAAAGGCAGCGATACGTTGGAGCAAATTGCTAAAACTATTCGACGTGGGGAATATAACTACATTAGCTTGGAATCTGCACTTTCTGATTTTGGTGTTATTTCGCAAATTCCAGTAGATCGCTTAACTGTTATGACAACGGGACGTTCTGGTGAATTCAAAACGCCTTTGGGTACAATTGAATTTACACATACGAAACGAGATCCAATCGACATTATAGAGAATACCACTTTAGTCGGCAGACCACTTAGATTAGCAACAAAACAAACTGCATACAGAGACTTAAAACGAGTTGGCCGGAATACACATTTAGTAAACAAGGAAGGGCTATATGAAAATTGATCAAGAAAATTTCGCGCTATTGGTGAATAAAGCAATGCAGGTTGAAAATGTATCTCATATGCGTTCAGTGATAGAGAAAGAGCTCTTACACTACGATATTTTATTTGCGCTAGAGAAAGGTGGACTTCTAGACAAACTAACTTTTCAAGGTGGCACGTCGTTACGACTTTGTTATGGAGGCAACCGTTTCAGCGAAGATCTGGATTTTGCTGGCGGGAAGGATTTCTGCTCAGCAATGTTGGCAGACATGAAACATTGTATAGAAAAGTACATTGGCGAACGATATGGGCTTGAAGTGACAGTAAAAGAACCTAAGGATCTAAAGCAAGACCCAGTATATTCTGAATTGAGCATTGATAAGTGGCAAATAGCGGTAGTGACTTCTCCTGAGAGAAAGGATCTGCCAAAACAAAAAATCAAAGTAGAAGTGGCAAACATTCCAGCCTATACAAGAGAGCCCCAACCTCTTCTAATAAACTATGATTTTTTGCCTGATGGATACAGTGATACACTAATTTTGACAGAAAGCTTGGATGAAGTCATGGCGGATAAAATCATTTCCTTGCCTGCCACTACAAGGTATGTCCGCCACCGAGATATATGGGATTTAGCTTGGTTACAGCAACAAGGCGCGACACTCAATATGGACTTAGTTAAAAACAAGGTGTCAGATTATAAACTTGAGCACTTCAACAAAATGTTGGAAAACTTTCTAGACCGACTTCCTGGTATTGTATCTAGTGAAGCGTTCATTGCAGAAATGAAACGTTTCTTACCAACAGATGTATTTGATAGAACCCTAGCTCAGGATAAGTTTCAAGTTTACCTGCAAAATACTTTGGCGAAACTATTTAAAACTGTGAGTAACGAATTACTAGGCAACGTTACTAATAATGAATTTAGAATGTAAAAAATTGGGTCCACAAAGCAGTGACTTTGTAGACCCAAACGAGGGTGTAACAGATTCTGTGTAACTGCAATTTAGTTAATATGCTTCACAATTCTGTCTTCGAACTCAATAATAAATCGGCTCATCGCAGTACGCCAGTTTCGAATGGGCATAGTCCATTTTTTACTGGCCTCTCTTATGGCAAGGTAAATCATTTTCTTGGCCGAGTCATCATTAGGAAACACCTTACGTTTTTTCAGCGCTCTCCTAAGCACGCTATTTAATGATTCAATGGCATTGATAGTGTTGATAGCCTTACGAATGTCCTGAGGGGGTAATCCCCAAATAATTTTCTTCTATGACGCAGATAAGCGTTAGTTAATGAGTCTCTTCTCACAGACATGAAACTGAAAGTCATCAACTATGTTGTGATTGAGGTTATCAAAGGTTATTGCTTGCTTAAAAGGAACTTACGCAAATCTCGCTCAGCACGCATAACAAACAGAACAAATACTTTGTCACAGTCTTGTTTATAGAAAACACGACATGGATTAACGACAACTTCACGATAACTTAAATGTTTTAATTCGGGCGGAATACGGCCCGATCCAGGGAAAGCTTCAAGACGTTCAACTTTAGAGAAAACCGTTTGGACCAATTGCTTTGCTGCTACAACATTTTCAAGCGCGATGTATTCAGCAATATCGTTGAGGTCAGATAGCGCGGGCTCAGTCCAGATTATTTCAACCATTTTGACATTTTGTCCTTGGCTTCATCGTGACTCATCACTTTACCATCAGCTAGTGCGCGCTCACCTCGTGCAATCCCCTCCAGAATCACCAAACGATTTTGCATAAACTCGTAATCATCAACATCAACCAGATATGCAGATGGCTTACCGTGTTCAGTAATTAACACTGGTTCTTTCGTGTCGTGGAGATCGGCAAGGATCTTAGTCGCTTGGCGTTTGAGTGATGTAACTAGTTCTACTTTCATTAGAGATGCTCCAAAGGAATACTCAAAGTGATACTATTGTATCACTTTGAGTATAGCAAGCTTCAAGACGGCTTACGTCTTAGTATTTATGCGCTGCGCTGTTTGCAGGGCATAAATCGCTTGTTGGACTTGGCCGATGCCACATCAAAGTCAGAAGCATCGCCTGATAGGGCGGTGAGTAGTCACTAAAGAGCAATGCTTTAATCGTTTGACTTCAGTCCTCAACTTTAAGGTGCTGTACAAAATATCGCCGAACAAAATCGTCATTTGTTCGGCAAGCAAAAACACTGAACTCTTATATATCAATGGCTTAGTAAAATTTATTTTTGCCGAACAGTGTTCGCGAACACTGTTCGGTTGTTTTGTTCGGAGTAGCCAAAACTTAGGGGATATTTATATATAAAACCACCCACATATCTAATTTTATGACTTCATTTTTCACTCCCCTTGGTAAGTAATCTTGAGCCCAATTGTTTTCTAACTTCAAAACAGTTCATAACTCGAAAATAATTTCTACATTACTCCCGAATTCTCTCCCCCGAAAAACTCTGCGACACGAAAACTCAGATTAATGTGATATCGCCCACAAATTTAGAGCAAAAACCGACTTTTTGACCACAAAAAATACCATTTAAAATCAACACTTTAGTCAGTGCTTTTCGGTTCAGTGTCGTAAAACGACACTGAACCGAACATGAATCTTAAATTTTTGATGTAACGTCATAACAGAGATCGCCAGCAAGAAATCTCATATAAAAAATGACATAAAGGACATTAATAGTGAGTAAACAACACGCGACAGCGAAACGAAATCGTCAAAAAAATTCAGGCAGTGTGATGCCGGATCGTCTTAGTTCTATTACTGCTTTCGTTAAACTATGTTATCAAGCGAAAAAGCTCGGTGATTACGTCAATTCAGGCAAGTTATTAGTCGTATTTTTGTATCTTTGGTTGACACGACAATTAGAAGATATTTTAGAGCAAGCTGATGAGCAGCATGTCACTGCTGAAAAAATCCCGGACTGTATAAAAGTCACAAGCAGTAGCGAATGCAAAGCACATCGATTCAAAAATCAGAAATTCGAAGACGGCAAGTCTTGGACTTATTATGCTCGTAAAACCACCACTCGCAATGGCGAAACACTATTTGAGTGGCAACCGATCCCCAATAGTTTAATTCACATTTTCAAACCGTTCGTTAGCAGTCAAAGCTATAACGTGTCATGGCTAACAACGATTGAAAAACAACAATTACTTGATCTTTTACAAGTAAAATGGCGAAAACCAGCTGAGATCGAACACTTTCCCGCTGCAAAAAAGCATGTATTTTTAACGTACATGACTCACTGCATTCGTGTTGATAATCAGTTGTCTAGTGTAACGAAATCACTATTGTTACCTGTTGATAAACTTCATCATCGGCACGCTGCAGTTTATCAACGACAAATCAGTGAGGGAGTTCGAGCAGAGCTATTTCACGCACAAGATCGCTATCTTAGTCGATTATTCACTTATTCCAATGCACTTGGGTTGAGCAAGCTGCTAACAATCAGATTCTCATCGAGATCAAAAGCCAGAAAAACTAAACTTTCTGCTATTTCATTACTCAATGAAAACGCCAGAATTAACATACCTTCTGACATTACACGTTCAAAAGTGGGCATGAGTTTTCACAATGAATGGGTCGGCGAAGATCTAGAAAAATACGCAGATAACTCTGTGAAATTCGGTAGTCGCCGTCTGATTCCAGAAAGTAAAGTTGTTGCGATTTTTCATCAACTCCATCACGAAATAATATCATCGAAGCCAAATCACAAAGCCTGCCCTACTGCTTTCATCGATTATCACAATCTCTGCGCTAATCATCTAGCACTACTATGCATACTGCTCACGGGCATGCGCCCGACGCATGCAGTCTCAATCAAAAAACTGTCACATTATGACTATCGTCGAGCAACTGTGTCGGATAAGGGCTTTCAGCGTGAAATTACGATTTGCAATTATTTGAGGCAACAAATACTGCACTATGAAAAGCTGCAACAGAAAATCAACTGCAAATTGACATTAACCAATGAGCTGCCTTGGATATGGCATCTATATAGTGGAGATGGCCAAGCTATAACGATATCTGCAAAGTCACTTCGTCAATTTTTACATCAACGAGCACCCGGCATAGTTCCTTATGTGCTCCGTCATCAGTTTGCACAAAGTGCAGTGACTAGCGTCATTCCAAAACTGACAACACATCAAATTGACCGCCTGATGGGGCACGCTGAGTACGGTGAACATCTCGGGAGTGATCACTGTTTTTCATCTAGTAGAGAACAACAAAACTTATTTCTTAACGCTCTACCGACACGTTACGGCTTAACGGAGTTGAAATATGTCTAATATATTCAACAGATTAAAACCAAATGAGATTTATGAATATCATCAACGTCATAGCTCATCTAATGCTGATTTGAATTCAATTGCTTGGGTAATTAAAAATTGGCCAGAAGCTACAAGTGATACCTTTGTTTCGACTGGTTCTAATCAAAAGCCTACTAACTCATCAACCAATGAGCATAAAAGCCGTGAGTTCACCATTCAAGATTTACAAGCGATCAATAAAGTGATCCGCAGCGTTCCATCGGGCAAACAACGTCATTATAAAAAAGCACTGGAAGCGGTCATTATTTATCTCAAAGAAGTACTGAAGTGGCAAATTCCAGAAGCTGAAAAGCTGCCCTGGCCTGATCCAGATCTAAAATGGTACGAGCACATCACTGCTCAAGCAAGTAATGCATTTAAATTGCAAACAGCATATGAAAACTACAAAGCCCAGTTTTTAAAACAACGCTTCGCAGTATCAGCTGAATTTGTTGCATTAGCGATTGCGCTTGAAATTGCGCCGCTAAGCATTGCGCATATCGTCAACATCATTAACGATGAACAAAGTATTCAACATGTTGAAAATAAGACGTATCTTGAAATTAAACATCTGACTAAGCAGTCAACTCTTGATGAAGAAAAACAATCGAGTCGTTATCATCTGTCGTTATTTGTTTACCAACTACTCTCTGAATATCAATCATACTCACATAGACAACAAACTGAAAAGCGGCTACTAAAATCACTAACTAATTTATTAACTTCATTTGAAATATCAAGCAATTCATGTCGCCATTACCAACATCTTTTTCAAGCAATCTGGCACTATCGCGATAATGTAGTTCCTACTCTACTCAAAGATATTAGTTATCCAGAAAGACATGTCGCAACGCCACACATCACTGTTGACGATAAAACCAAGCAACAACAACTGAGTCTGATCTATAACATTGATTATGACAAAAAGGCATTCACAGCAAGTACAAAATCTGTAGAAAATAACAAATGGCCCCATCGTAAGCTATTAAAAAGACCCGATAACATTCATTCGTTATATGAAGAAACACGTTGGCCGCTAGATAATATCTTGCCGACAATGCTCTATCGATACACGCTAGAGCGCATTGTGTACGGCGGAGTAAGAAAATCTAATCTAGCAGACAGCACAATCGAGAAGTATTGCAATATTCATTCGAAATTTGCTGAGAAACTTAGCTATGACCAAGCAATCGACCAAGAGCAGCTTCAACAATGGGCTCATAACACTTACGACAGTTTAGCGACTGAAACAGAGCAACTCGTCATGCTCTATTTTTTTCGCTTCATGCGTCAACAATCAATCACAGATCATTTAGATTTAAGCGAGTTTGAGTCACCTCTTTGCCCGCCGAGCGTCGATCCGTTTTGCATTTCGATTGAACAATTACACGAAATTGTCTTAGCACTACTCACACAAAAAAACGGACATTCATTACAACGCTTATTCTGTGCTGCAACCGTTATTATCAGCTATTTCGCGATGCTGCGCCGAGGTGAATTACTGCGTCTGCGTTTAAAAGATGTATTTGTCGATCCGAGCAATAAACAACTGTTTCGTATACATATTACAAATACTATCGAGGGTGCAACGAAGAGTAAACGTTCACGTGTCGTTTATATTGTGCTGCCAGAGGAATTTGCAGTTATCGTCAGAATAATTATTAAAAACAAAGTGCTTTGTAACGCTAATGAGCATTTGATTGGTTTCACTGATGAGCCATACCATTCACGTCAATTACATTATTTATTGCCAGTGACTAAATGCATTAAAGCAATATGTAGACAACAAGCGCGGTTTCATCACCTGCGTCATAGCGGTGCGCACTTATTTATGCTGCAAGCTCTACACCTTGCCTACAAACTGCAGCCGGAACAGACTACAAATAGTGTTCACATGCAGCGTCTACTCAGCGAAGAAGCACTTTCACTTAGATTTGATTATTGGCTCGAAGGGCAGCGATTTTCAACATGTAATGATGGGATTTTGTTCGATGAAGTTATTCGTCAGTTAGGGCATGAAAATTACGCAACTACCCGTTGGTCCTACTTACATGATATTGACTGGCTCTACCCTTTTTATCGAATTGGTTTTGGAGAGCTACAACAGCGAAATCTCTCGCACAGAGAACTGCGTTATTTACTCGGGTTAACAAATGACTCTAATGATCTCTCACGTCAGCTTGCTTTAATCTGTGAGGTTTACAAAGCAAAAAATACTGAACAGAAACGTCACGAGACGATATTACTCACTGAAGCAACAATACGTCAGCATTTGTTTAAATCGGAAAAAATTAGCACAACTCAAAACTGCAGCATCAACGCTAACACTATATCAATTACACAAGATGCTATTAAATATCATCAAAAATGGCTTGGTCAGCCTCAAAAATTTTCAAATGATTTTTTATATTATCTGTTTCTCGAAATGCGTAAAGCAAAAGAGGTGAATTGGCCGCTTCTAAGTCAAATTTGGCACCATTCTGGCAAGCATCAATATTCAGAGATAAACAAAACGCAAATCACTGCTCTGCGCAATTTACCCAAGATTCAACTGAGCAACGACACGCAAACCACACTGACATTCACGCTAGCGTGTAATGTCAAAAACGCCCAACATTTTTCTGCCGTATTTCGCCAGCCGCAGTGGAACTGGTTGAAACCGAGTTTTGCATTAACAGTGAACCGCAAAACCAAAGTCGACATTTTATTAAGCAGACTTAAGCAGCATTTTGCTAAATCAACTGAATCAATCTCAGTGCACAAACAACCACTCGGCCAGAGTGCATTGACGATCACTCTCACACCAAAGCTATGCGAAACAAAACTCAATCCTCACAAGCAACAAATTGGGTCAACTAGCTTGCAGTTTATCGTTCAACAAACACAGCTTTATCTAACACACTTCCAAAAAAGTAAAAAGTAGGAGTACCATTATGGCAAAACTAACCATACCTGAAGATAAAAACTCACTTTTTATCAAAATCATAGAGGCACTAGACAAGCGTCACACTGATGCTTGTATTAGCGTATTTATCGATAATGATAACAATCTAATGACACTTATCGGTGGCTCGCCAGGCGAATATGCGCAAATCGATATTGAACTAGAAAAAGGTCACGGCCTAAAAAACGCTGAATTCTCAATCCCATATGATTTTTTTATGTGTATGGAAGAACAAAAAAAAGAGTTTCATGCATTATCAAACCTGCACATTTTTCAACTCAATTATGAAGGCGGAAAATACATAAACATCGAGTATTATTTACTACTCAAAGAAGACAAAAAAATCGATGAATCGATACATTTTCCGATGTCACGATTTGATTTAGATCCTCCGCATAAAAATCATATTAAATATCGTAAAGCAAATAGACAGCGTGCTTATCATGAGATTGAAAAACGCTCAATTGTCGATATTATCAACTCAGCAAATACACTTATACCTTATGATTTTGTCGAGTTTCGAAAAGACGAAAAAGAAATACGCTATCAAAAAAACGGTGAAGTCACAACAAAGTTATTACAAGATAACATTAACTTACCTTGTACTTTACCGTTAACTGAATCTGCGGCAAAAGCACTCACAAGTCTTTATAATTCCTCAGGTTCAGGCAAAGTCGAGTTTAGCTTAGAAGGTGATCTGCTCACATTTAAAACGAGTCAACATACTCAAAGTTTAAATCTTACCGGCCTTGATCAATTTCATAAGAAAGCACCGCTCAACGAATCATTATTACTTGAGCTTTCATCAAATATGTTTGATCTCAAGCAACTAAATCGAATGGTATTAAAAGAGACTAGCGTGAGAACACTTAATACCGCTATGTTATTATTTACTGAAAATAGACTATTCGCATGTATTCTGCCTAGTGGCCGTGAGTTTATTAGAGAAGTCGGCATCAATCATTTAAAGAATAATGGCGCACTGTTGTTTTCATACTCTCCAAGAGCACTCAATAGTATTCATCTAAAGATTAATGAAAATGGTGGAGAGATGCGCATCACTTTAACTAAAAATCAAAACGGTGAACTGAAACTCAATTTTTATAGTAAACCAGAAGATCGTCTTCCCTTTGACAGTCTTAACTTAATCTCAGAACAATCACAGTTAGCTGATTATCTAAAACTGAAGAAAGAGTATCTGAAAAATTACGATACCCGTTACATAATTCAGCCATCGGGCCAAGGAGAGCTCGACTTGGATGCTGATAAGACTAACACTGCGACTCAGAGCAAAAATGACGCGAGTGAAACATCTATACCAGCATTGCAATACGAAGCAGAAATCGCAGATGGATCCGGTGCTATTAATGAATTGCCTTTAGAACAAGACAAGCGCAACAAACTGTCTGTTGATAAAATAGAAGACTCTGATGACTTGGACAACGTCGATGAATACGGGTTTGCTGATGATTAAGCAATAGCCCCTCAACACCTTGAACGTACTAGCCCAGTTTTGTTACTTTAAACCCCCTGATGCCCCTAAATGTGACCAGTTTAGGGGCTTACCAGATCTGTACTACTCACCATTCTCTTTTTCCATGTTTTCAGAGATGCTGGCTATCGCTTCTCTGGCTGAATAGATTGCTTCTTTAGGATTAACTGGTGAGCTACCTTAAATTAGCTATATGGCTAACGTAGATGCTTTGGCCTAATCATGTTAGCTATATAGATAACTTATTGGTGCTGTATGGGAAGTAGAGTGCAGATTGGTACACCGGTTAGTTTACGCCGCAAAGCGCTAGGTTATACCCAGCAGCGCCTCGCTGAAGTTAGGTGGCTTTATTTCCTTACATTGAATCAGCTGCGGGCTCATGCTCCAGTGCATAAAGCGACACTTCATCGCTTCTGTCATGCTCTACAAAGACAACCCTGAAGTCATCGAAGGGCGTCCACTTCACCTTATTTTCAAGCGCTGATCTTTCGAACCGTTTCGGTTTTAGAAAAATCATTATTAAGTGATTAACTCAAACTAAAACCACTGGACAAATAAACAGTATTGGTTATATTGATAGATGTGTTTTTAACCAATAGTTTGCAATATGAGGACTATTGGGAAATGACATGATTAGGTGCAGTTGCGCGATTTCAAAGTGCAGTTAACCTAGTAGATAAGCAGTTGGGGCAGAGTGGCGGCAACCACCCTACCCCGTATCGGCTGCGACCGACTATTAAACCAAACCTCAGCCGATGGCTAAATTCTAGCGAATTCCATCGGGTAGGGATAGATCTATTTGATGGAGGCCATTTATGGCGCATATTCGCATTCGTCCCAACGGACGTATTCAGTTCGACCTACACCTCTATGGCTGCCGCTTTCGTGAAGGCACCAAGTTGATGGCAACCCCTAAAAATCTCACCCAAGCAAAGGCAACACTGAAGCAGATGAACGCTGAGATCGACTTAGGCTGCTTTCAATACCGCGACTATTTCCCCAAAAGTAAAAAAGTCGCCAAATTTGAACAACTACAACGTGAGAAACATCCGGATCGTGAATATCCATTTTTCAATGATTTTGCCCATCAATGGTTTGAACGCAAAAAAGGCACATGGAAAAATAGCTATAAAAACACCATGCGAAACGTATTAGATAAATATCTGATCCCACAATTTGGCAATACATTGATCAATGAGATCACCCTATCGCACATCGACTTTTATCGTCAGGAGTTGATGGACATGATGAAAGATGACAATACCCGTCAACTCTCTAATCGACGTATTAATAACCTCCTCTGGCCCGTTATCTCAATGATTAGCCTTGCAGCAGAAGAGTTTAAATTTGAATATCCATTGCGACGCTATCGCTCACTCAAAGAGGAAAAGGCCGAATCTCATCCCATGACAATAAAAGAGGTCAGACTTTTTCTCGAGCACACGCCTCAAGAGTGGAAAGATTACTTCATCATTCGCTTTTGGACAGGCGTACGCAGCTGCGAACTGCATGGATTAGAATGGCAACATATTGATTTTGAACACCGCTTAATTCGCATACGGCAAAATTGGGTTAATGGTGAAGTGTGTGATGTCAAAACGGCTAAATCTCGTCGTGACTTAAAAATGTGTGACACAGTCTTTGATGCATTTAAACGCATTCATCATTTAGCATCATCAGACTCAGGTTTTGTGTTTACGGGCAGATCGGGCGAGCCTTTGGATACCCATTTTATCGCCAAAAAATTATGGTATCCCACACTCATAAAAGCGGGGCTAAAACGTCGACGCGCTTATGAAACTCGCCACACTGCGGCTGTACTTCATATCGCAGCCCTAGAGAATCCACTGTATATATCGCAAATGCTCGGTCACAGTGATACACGATTACTATTTGATGTCTATGCCCCCTATGTGGCGAATGCATCTCGAAGTGATGGTAGCGCTTTTGATAAGCTCATGCGCAGCGAAAGCATGCTGTAAACTATTCTGAGCGGTAAGTGAGTATTTACACGTTGGGCGTGATCATCGGAGCTGTCGATGATCACACAGCTGGCATCGATTAACAGATGTGGTCACCGAAATATCAATCAGCGACGCCACTTTGGCGGTACTTTTCAAGGTCGTTAGCCTTTATTCTTCCAAATGCCGAAGTAACCTACTGCAACGATTAATAGCGTGGCGACGGTAAATACTGCTAACGAACACAATATGAATGTTTCAGGTGACATAATGCCGCTCCCCATGTTAATCCCACTATCCATTATAACAAAAGCAGCCTACTTTCGGAATCGCTTGACATCCTCCCCCCCTAAAGGAGGTGGATTCCTACAGCTAGACGGTCATGCCCGACCGCGAGAATGTTCTTGGCTGCATTGACGTCTCGGCCATTATCTGAACACCCTTGATCTTTGAGTGAGTGTATGACTTCATATGTATGGGATGTTACGTTGTAGACTAATCTATACAGAAGCATCATGAAGCTTCCCATAGACTGTTGATTATTTGATCAGCTTGCTATCCTTTAATAATCAAAGAAACATCATCACGGTACCTGGCGTTAAGCTGCTCAATCTTCATTCTGGCGATGATTAGCGTGACCCAGGCTGTACCATCTGCTGTCAGACACTGATCGCTTCTACTGGCAACAACTGCTCTGGCGGCTGGTCACGGTTGCTCAGTACCGTCTATTTCTAACGCCGCTTTATCGAACGTATAAATAGCTGAAATCTCACTTTTCTTTATCTGACCGTAACGCTTTGCTTTATTTACAATTAGCGTATCAGGAAAGTCAGCCTGTTTAATCTTGCCACCCGATTTAATGGGCTTGGCGTTGGTGAAGTCTTTTAAAGCTCCCCACACAGCTTGGGCGTCTTCAAACGTCAAATTAGGCTCTGCAAATAGCGCGTGAATCACATCAATAATTTGCGCTTTACCTAGGTTATAACGCTTGCCTTTAAGCGTCCAGATTGTTTCTGTTAGTACAACGTCAGTTACAAGTACAGCTTGAGTACCTAAAATCAACTTGGACGCTTTATTAGCTTGCTTTTCATCGTCTTGCAACAAATAGCGAAGCAATACACTAGTATCAATTGCAATCATTTATCTAAAGCACTCTCTAACGATTCCTGATCACTAACGAGCACATCTGTAGCAATACCTTTTAACAAGCCTTTCGCTGCACCAGACTGTTTTTTCACGATCGAAATAACCCCCTGTCTATCAACAAAACTTTCAACGTCATCACCTGCATTAATGTGTGCGATTACACACTGATCAATGGGTAATGTTATTTGTCTTTTTGAGCTTACTTTAGCCATAAACACCTCCTTACCAAAACACCTAAAGTAAAGAATACCACGCCTTTACTTTAGTGCAATGCGTAAAGATTAATAATTGGTATTCATCTGCATATAGGCGTATTCCACCAAGCTTTCTGAATGTTTTAAATCGAATTTTTCAGAGGTTAATTTCACAATCAGTTTTTCACCAATCGCATTATCGAGTGTCGAAAACTGTCCATCGCTGGTTTTAGTGACATTGAGTTTAGGGCGATCACCGCCAGAACCTGCCACATTCATAAGCTGCTCAATCAATCTCGATTCTGTGCCCTCAAACTCTTTAACCGCCTCTTGCCCTAACGTTATTAGCTCAACATCCCTAGAATCAGACTCCAGTAGATCTATCTCAGGTTCATATGACAATGCGCCAAGGCATCTATCACCAATATAAGCCAACCTTTGTAATGCGGTGATAATTTGTGGATTGTGACCATTTTGCCTGAAAACGCGATCCATAAGGTGTAAGCCCCACCCATCAGGAAGGCTGTCCCCGAACACACCATGAATACCGTAATGGGGTTGCTTCGGGGCTTTTTGCAATGTTAGATCGACTTTAATATTAAAGGGGGCGATTGAAGTTGAATGTTGAGCTAAATAATGCTCGTCAAACTGAAAGTAGGTGCCAGTTCTATTTTCAGCCAGTGTGCCAACAAGCGCTTTAGATCCATCAGAGAATGTTCTATTTACTCTTAGCGGCGTCTCAAGCATTTTTTAGCACCTCTTCAATGCTAGTGGGCTGGACACTAGATGGTTTTGTCAAAGCACGGACTTTGTTCAAATCGCCAATAGCTTCATAGAGCATCAAAAACTGCCTCAGTGAAATATTACCTGTGCTTTCAAACTTTCTAATCGTTCCATAGGGTACGCCTGAGCGAGTTGATAACGCTTCAACCGATAACCTCTTTAGTTTTCGAGATTGACTTATAAAGTCGCGTAACTCCATTTGAACATCAAAAGCGGTATAGAGATTAAGCATAAAAACCTGCTACAATAGTGGCAAAATAGCTTTATATTAAACAATAATTGCTATTATAGTAGCACAAATCGTGTTTCCACACTATTACCTCAAGTAAGTGAAGAGTTAAAGGTAGTACAGCTCGAGTTCAAGCAAAAATCGAAGAGCAAGACATCGATCATGATGAATAATGGTGGTGATCCTGCTCTTAGGCCCCCCTTGCAAGAACAGGACAATTATCAACATCGAATACTTAAAAGCCAGCATCCGAACAAAGGTAGAACACCGATTTCGCATTATCAAATGTCAGTTCGGCTTCATCGAAGCACACTACAAGGGACTGATGAAAAATGACTCACTGTTAGCCTGCTATTTGCATAAATGAGTCATCGTGACTTTACGGGATGACTACAGAGTGACGCTCATAGCATGGCATCTTTCTGTAACAAGCAGCACAAAAAGCCCCCCGAGGCTTCACCTCTTCTGTTACGGCCTGTAAGGCAATATGTAGTGGTCAACCTTTTTTGGCCACGGTTTTATACGCAAGCCAGAATCTTCTCTCTGACTCATTTGGTGTCAGGCCACCATTATATTGATGCGGCCTGATCTGGCTGTAATATCCAACGATATAGTTAGTGATTGATGCTTTAGCTTCACTAAAGCAAGTGTAACCCGATGATGGCACCCATTCGGTTTTTAAGCTTCTAAAGAACCGTTCCATAGGTGCGTTATCCCAACAATTACCTCGTCGACTTAAGCTCTGCTTTATTTGGTAGCGCCAAAGTAGTTGACGGTATTGTCGGCTCGTATAGTGACAACCTTGATCACTATGAAACATGAGTCCTTTAGGCTTCCCTCTCGATTCAAATGCCATCGATAACGCTTTTCTTGTTAAGTTCGTGTCGGGTGAAAACGACATCGCCCAACCTATCGCCTTTCGAGCAAACAAGTCGATAACCACAGCCAAATAGGCCCATCGATTGCCATTCCAAATATAGGTGACATCTCCACACCACACTTGATTTGGCTCAGTCACTTGGAACTGACGAGCCAGGTAGTTTGGTATTTCAATATGTTCTCGGTCAGCTTTTTTATAGGCATGCTTAGGAAGTTGGCAACTTACTAAGCCAAGTTGCTTCATGAACTTACCCGCTCGATAACGACTTAAAGTTGTACCTTTAGCTGTTACTATCTCAGCAATGCTTCTAGCGCCCGCAGAGCCGTTACTCGCTCTATGAGCTTCCCGAACCAGACTTTGTAGTTTTACCTTCTCTGGTGAGACAGCCTTTGGACGACTGCGCCAATACTTATAGCTACTGCGGTGAAGCCCGAACACTTCACAAACTCGTTTTACCGTATGGCTCTGCTTGAGCTTCTCGACTAACGAGAACTGTTCAGGGAGTCCGACATCAAGAGAGCTGTAGCCTTTTTTAGGATGGTATTGTGCTCCTCAAGACGATCGATTTTTTTCTTTAGCTCACGAATTTCAATCTGCTCTGGTGTCATAGGAGTGGCTTTAGGAGAGAAGCCCATACGCTCTTGCTTTAGCTGTCGAACCCACTTTTCCATGCCTGACTTGCTCACGCCCATGGCTTTCGCTGCCTCAGTTACAGAATAGTTTTGGTCAACTACTAGTTGTGCTGCCTCAAGTCGAAACTCAGGGCTATATGTAGGTCTAGATTTCTTTGTCATTGTGTCACCTGTTTAAATACAGAAGTGATGATATCACCTCTAATCAGGTGGCCAAATTTAGTGTGCCACTACAATACTGAAGCCATCGAAGGGCCTTCGCTTCGGCTTGTATAAATCAAAACCTACTGCTAGAAAGAACTGAGAAAATCAGAAAAATAATGCAGGGGAAAACCCAAAGCGCCGACTCTATGCTTCAATGTGTTGGCGGGTTAACTTTTTTCCCTTCGGCAGCATTAAGCAGCTTTCTAACATGGCTCTTAGCCACGCATCAAACTGAAACAGGGTTTGTTTGGCTTGGTGACTTGGTTGTGCGTTCAGTACCATGGCGACTGCTTTTACCCAAGCCAGAGGAATATCATACAGCGCCGCAAAATCCGGTACCTCTTCACAGAGGTGCTGAAAATCGAATTGAATTAAAGGTATCGCGTCCAACACGTCATTAAAATCGCACTCTTTCAGCCACATAAAGTACACAAGATGCCAATTACCTTGCAAACTAAACACCAATGCTGAATTAAACCAAAACTGCCAAGCGTTGCAAATCCCGCCTTAAAGCGTTTGTTGTTATATTTGTAACTCATTGACTAAAAAGTTGTTCTACCGTTTTCATTGGTAAAAACATACGAATACGCCTATTTTGTTCACACAATACTTCAAAACCAAACTTTGTATAAAACGCTTGTGCCGAATCAGTGAGACAATCAACAACAATAGCGTAAGCTCTCATATGGTTATTAACTTCCCATAGGTATTTCAAAGCGCGAATTAAGCTGATTTTTCCTAAACCTGAACCATGAAACTCTTTATGTACTGCTAGCTGCGCTAAAAGAAAAACAGGAATTGGATATCTCGGGAGCTTCTTTGCTAACTGCTCTGGTAAGGTTTCGCGACTAATTAAACTTGGCGCAACGCTATAAAATGCACATATGGCATGCTTCTGATTAAGCAAAGGTTGAGCGCTAGGTAAAACCATTGTCCGACTAATCCCTGCTTGCATATGTTTAGCTGCTTGAGTTTTTATAAACAGATTAAGCTCTTGCTCACCGCAATCAAATGAATTGCGATCATGCTTTGATTTACTGAGTTCTACAAACTCTTTACTCCAACTCACTTAATACCACTCTCATCTGTATATTTAGATGCTTCAAGTAAAGCTTGGTTTGGTGCTTTAGCTTTGTCACACGCAACCATAAATTCATCAAAAACACTGTCTTTAACAACAATACTTTCATGTTCTTCGATTACATGAGTTGCATCTTCATCCATAAGTCTAACAACGTATTCCGTTAGACTTTTTAGACCGAGTAAAGCCGATGCTTTTTCTGCTTTTGCTTTGATTTCTTCATCAAGGCGAATGTCTATACGTGCTGTTGCCATAATACCTCCTGCGTACGGACTAATTCCGTAATAAAACCGATTATAGTCGACTTGTTAAGCACATTCAATTTGTACGGACAGCTTACGGATTGAGAAAGAATAAACAAAGCTTTTTATGGGCAACAAACGGCATTCACTAAGCAATTAGGTTAAAAGCTCATGGGGAATCGCGCTCGCCGAACCCGCTACCACCTCTCGTCGCGTTACCATCGCGTGAGTTCATCTGATACCAGTCAGAGGCTAATTGAGTTGTATAAGAATAATCGCTTTACCCTAGAAGAGTTCAAACCGGCTGCAAATGAGGCGTTACAGTTTACCGCTACAGAGGATAGTTTGCGCGGAAATATTGAACACGTTACCACTCGACTTGAATCTGCTTAATTTTTTTGCACTGACTATCTATGAAAAATTTACAATTGGAGTTTGAATCTCTAGTTAAATCCCCTAACAAGCCAACGGCAGGTAAAAGCCTGAAGTCTGTTGCGCTTTGGTACGGTAATTTTGTCCCGGATGTAGCTAGCTTTGTCGGTGCTGACGCTTCACAAGCAGGCTATTGATAAGCGGCTTTTTTTAAATGGTTTAGATGAAATCGCGGGTGAGTTCACCCATGTATCAAAGAAAATAAGCTCGGGCTTGAGATGATTGACTTACAGGTTGAGAGATACAAGCCTTTGCTGACGCGCTCGATATGCACCGAGCAAAGGAGGTAACAACGTCCACTTTATCCAAAGAGGTCGTTGAGTTCACGTCACTGATTGAGAAGCGCATCGTTTTGATAAACGGTAAGCTGTTAACTGATTAGTGTTAGCACATAACTGGGCTGACATCTGCAGGCACACTCAATGTAGAAGAGGCCTGTTTCAGCACGAATGTCTGAGTGACATCTTCAACTCGTGACTCAAAAGTGGTGACTTCGCGCTTAACGTGAACAAATTTATTACTGGTTCCCTGAAGCCTAATGTCACTGCGTCTAGCGTAAAAAGTTTGGATATAAATTTGATACTGGCGGCAAAACGCAACCGCAGATAACCCGCTTTGTTCCTGACGCTCAAAAAGAGCCAGCCAGGTGTAGGATAGGAAAAAAGTTTCATACTAATTGCTACTATCAAGTCAGAATCAAGCTACAACTGAGTATTAAAGTATCATACTCGTTGTAACTCACTTTTTGGACAAAAATCATTCAGAGCAGAAGCCTAGATTGTGTTTATCCCAAAACAACTCCCCATTGTCACCAGAACCTAAATCAACCTAAGCCGTTCTCTTTCCTCTATAACGGTTGCCAAAGACGTTTGCAGTTCCAAGATAAATTTGACAGGACTATTGTCCAGTTTACAGCTACTTACAAACAATGTATGTATCTAATTATCGATACACCTACATTTTTATGTATTACAAATCGGATGCATTATCGTGCCTCGCGTATCATAAATTAGATACACTAATGTGTATTATGTATAAATAATAAGATACAATTTGATTAGGGTGTATTTAATTAGAGAGACGTAACTATGAAAAAATCCGGTGTCCATGCGGTGGCACTCAAACAAGTCAAAGCGAAAGTCAGCGCTTTACTGGGTTTATCTGTGCCTAAACCACCGAAAAATGGTTGGGTGCGCAGTATTCGTGAATCCTTGGGGATGTCGGGCGCGCA
Organism: Shewanella sp. 492; assembly: GCF_059338445.1. Lineage (NCBI taxonomy): Bacteria > Pseudomonadati > Pseudomonadota > Gammaproteobacteria > Alteromonadales > Shewanellaceae > Shewanella > Shewanella sp. 492. The sequence goes on along the minus strand of NZ_CM181702.1, from coordinate 1,302,145 downwards.
ATTAGGTGAACGCCTTAATCTCTCTCGTAATCAAGTCTCCATAATGGAGCGTAAAGAAGCCGATGAAACCATCACGCTCAGGCAACTTAAACAGCTGGCGAGCGGACTCGATGCCGAACTGGTTTATGCGATTGTTCCGCGTCAATCGATTGATGACATGATAGAAGCGCGGGCAATGGAGCTGGCCAAGCAACGTTTGGCCATGAGCCACCAATCGATGTTTTTGGAAGCGCAGCAACTAACCCCAGAACAACAACATCAAGCGCTGGTTCAGTTAGCCAATGAAATTAAAACGGGCAGTACCCGAGATTTGTGGAAAGTCAGTTTGCAGGAGAAATACCAATGAGTCTGTTTGTTGAACCAGAGGGCTCAACAGAGCTGAATGCCGTTGATGTCGCCGGGCTGAAGTTTGGTCACATCACAACTCGCGAAGAGCTTAATGAGCTAGAAAATGCCAACATACTTCAAGGGCTGAGTTGGTTAGCCACCAAACCTAAAGCCAGCATGGATGATATTCTTTCTCTAGCTTTTGTGGAAGAACTACATCAACGTTTGTTTGGTGATGTGTGGGAATGGGCCGGCAGCTACCGTCACCGAGAGTTGAACATTGGTGTCGATCCTCTGAATATCCGGCCAAATTTACACAACTTACTGGAAGACATCAAATGCTGGATTGAGTTTGAACACTATGACAGCTTAGAGCTCTCGGCACGGATACAGCACAGGCTAGTAAAAATACACCCTTTTCCCAACGGCAACGGACGTCACTCACGCGTAATGACGGACTACATACGCATGGTACTACTCAAACAAAAGCCTTTGATTTGGTCCAATACAGATTTGGATAAACAAAGTCAGGAGCGGGGCGAGTACATAGCAAGCTTACGCCACGCTGATAAAGGCGATTATGCGCCTTTAATTCAATATCTACAGGCGAAAGGGAATACACAGGCAGCAACTGTTTAGACACACCGCGGGTGATGGGATATAAGCGCGTGCCAGTGCCGCCGGCTAACACAATACCTTTCATTTTATCCTTCTTGATTAAATGCAATCAGCCAACGCTGATAAGGATCCGTAAACTTGACCCTTTTTGCACTAAATACATCACTCTTGTACGGCCAATAATTCTTGGCGTGTTTTTTTAGCCAATGGACGGTATCACTGTACTCCTCATGGTGTTCATCGGCCAATATTGCCACTAATTGCTGATGGCCCGTATGACCGCCACAATCTTCGGGCGGACAAGCCATTTCACCTGCAACGCATTGAGGGTACTCTAAATCCGAAGGAGCCAAAAACATGCCCACAAAGGTGATTTCATGATGCCAGCCATCACCGAAGTCGTATACGTAATCTATGGTGTTTCCCAAAGCGGTAAAGTATTTTTTGATGGAAAACTCCCAACCGGCAACAGTGCTCTCATCATACTCTGACTCAGGAAGTCCAATTCTCATTCCCTTTGTTGGACCAGACTTACGTGGAGAGAATTCATGTAAATGATAGTCAAGCCACCCCATCGCATCTTGAATGGCAATGTGCAGCTCCCAAAAATTGTAATGATCTGGAACGTCAATCTCGCGCCAAATTTCCGGCTCACTCCCCGTCAATGAAACTCTAAACCGAAAAATCTTTTGATACATAGTTGTCACTGCTGCTCCTGAATTACAAACTCAACTTAATTATGCGAAAACGGCAAAAACGTTCGGGTCACTGTGATTTTGCAAAAATTCGGAGGCCGTTCAAAATTCGGTGTCAGGCTAAGTTTAAATCTCTAGCACGCTGTCTAAACGTCCTTCAAAATAAATCGCTAATTGAGATAAACAAAGGCTCCAACTGTGAATGGGCATTGTCCATTTATTCGATGCGTTCAATATGCCAGTATAAAGTAGCTTCAACAAGCTATTTTCATTAGGAAAAGCGCCTTTGGTTTTGGTTAATTTCCTAAATTGACGATGCACTGCTTCCACCGCATTGGTGGTGTAAATCACTTTTCTGATGTGCTCAGGATACTTAAAGTAGTGCGATAAATTTTGCCACTTTCGGCGCCATGAGTTGATAACTAATGGGTAAGCATCCCCCCATTTAACCTCCAGCTCATCTAATGCTAACTCCGCAGCTTCGGTAATCCCCCCGAAAAAAACCTACTCATAATGAGTTGTTTTTTTTGATTAAGAAGAGCTATCTAGAGTAATTCACTCACAAGCGCTTTAAATTCGGTGCCGAGTTTTTTATCACGTAGTCCATACGACACAAATGCCTTCATATAACCCAATTTATCACCACAATCATGTGATTCACCGGTCATATGGAATGCTTCAACGGTATCTTGCTCAATGAGCATATCAATAGCATCTGTTAGCTGTATTTCATCGCCAGCACCCGCAGGGGTTCTAGCGAGTAGTTCCCAAATTTTTTCTGACAGTACATAACGACCTACAACAGCAAGATTAGACGGAGCCTCATCAACTGCAGGCTTTTCTACCATAGCCTTAATCGTAGCGGACTCACCCGCAGCGATAGCCGAACCGTTGCAATCGGCGATGCCATACTTATTCACTTCGTTTTCAGGCACTGGCGCAACCATAATTTGGCTGGCTAATGTGGCTTTATAACGCGCTATCATCGCAGCCAGGTTTTCAGTTTTTTGGTCAGCACTATACTCATCCAAAATCACATCAGGGAGAACCACTGCAAACGGGTTGTTACCAATACAAGGTTTAGCACATAACACCGCATGACCAAGGCCTTTAGCCTCACCTTGACGCACATGCATAATGGTCACATCTTTAGGGCAAATAGATTGTACTTCATCAAGTAATTGACGTTTAACACGCTTCTCTAGCGTTGATTCTAGTTCGTAAGAAGTATCAAAATGGTTTTCGATAGCATTTTTACTGGCATGAGTAACCAGCACAACCTCTTTAACACCTGCTGCCACACATTCATTGACGATATATTGAATAAGCGGCTTATCAACAAGCGGCAACATCTCTTTAGGAATGGCATTAGTAGCAGGCAGGCATACGAGTGCCAAGGCCAGCAACGGGGATAACAACTTTCATAGAAAATAAATCTCATAAAAGAAAGCTCCACCCGAAGGAAGAGCTAATTAAGGAAGAAAAGAATTATGAAACGAAAGGAATCACTTTATTGTCTGGTATAGAGCTAGTTTGATTATTGCTATTACGTTGCTGCCAAACTAAGTCGCAGATACCATCGGTAGGATTAAAACCAGTAGGAGTACTGAGCAAAATATCTCGAATCACTTCATGCTGAAACTCATGGCATGCGTTATCCAATCGATTGAGAATAATTTCGAGTTCACTCCATGATAAATAAGATTCATTAGCCGTCATGATGCGTTCGTGCTCAGTGCCTGTTACATCATCACCGATAAGCAACTCTTCGTATAACTTCTCACCAGGGCGTAACCCACTAAATTCGATAGCGATATCGCCATCAGGATGTTGTTCATCCTTAATTTCATAACCGCTCAAGCGAATCATTTTAGTAGCAAGGTCAACAATTTTAACTGATTTGCCCATATCAAGTACAAACACATCACCGCCTTTACCCATGGCCCCTGCTTGAATAACCAACTGAGAAGCCTCTGGTATCGTCATAAAGAAACGAGTGATCTCGGGATGAGTAACAGTGACAGGGCCACCATTCGCAATCTGCTTACGAAATAGTGGCACAACAGATCCAGATGAACCTAGTACATTGCCAAAGCGCACCATACAAAAGCGAGTTTGCTCAGTCTCTTTAGATAATGCCTGAAGTGCTAACTCTGCCATCCGCTTAGTCGTACCCATCACATTGGTTGGACGGACCGCCTTATCGGTTGAAATGAGAACAAAGGTTTCAACCTTAGCGGCAACAGCAGCTCGAGCGGTATAGAGCGTACCAAAGACGTTGTTGCGCACACCTTCAACAACGTTATGCTCGACGAGAGGCACATGCTTATAAGCTGCAGCGTGATAAACGGTCTGCACGCCGAAAGCTTCCATCACGGCTTGCACGCGATTTTCGCGTTGAACAGAGCCCATGATAGGGTAAATCTCAACATCTAAACCAAGCTCTTTTGCGGTAAGACTCAGTTCACGCTCTATTGAATATAAACCAAACTCAGACAATTCAAATAAAACCAGCTTTTTAGGTGATTGCTTTAATATTTGACGACAAAGCTCTGAGCCTATAGAGCCGCCAGCACCTGTCACCATAACCACTTTGTCAAGAATGTTAGCCGCTAACAGATCATCTCGAGGTGTTACTGAATCTCGCCCCAGTAAATCATCAATTTCAACTTCTTTTATATCGCTATATAGCTTGTTACCACTGACTAAGTCTGCCATTGCAGGCACAGTCAGCACTTGCATCGCCAGAGGTTCTAATTGGGTTAAAATAGTCTGACGACGAGAACGAGGTGCACTTGGCATCGCAAGTAATATTTTAGTTGCGGACTTTTGTTTAACTAACTTACGTATGATTGAAGGGGAATGAACATGAACCCCTTGGATCACGCTACCATGCAAATGCTCATCATCATCAACAAACGCAAAAGGATAATATTCGTGACTTTGAACAAGAGAAGACAGCAACTGCCGACCACTCACTCCGGCGCCGTAAATAATAACAGGCTCACCGACACGCTTCATACCGACACCAACCATCGAGCGTACCAAAGCACGAGCACCACCGATAAAAACTAATGCAAATGAGGCATATATGATAGGTACGGTTCGAGGTAATTGAGCGTGAGTAAAATAGGCTGCAATGACTAACCATAAAGTAGAAATAAGCACCCCACCTAATATGGCGGTCATTGCCTGCAGCCCCATATAGCGAAGCACTGCTCTATATAGTCCTAAGCGCATAAAGACAAAAATACTAACGGGCACCACTAATGCGATTAATAACCAATAAGTACTATCACCAAAAACAGCTAACTCATCCACTCTAACGAATAACGCAGCCCAGAAAGCGACAACTAAAAATAAAGAATCAATAGCAACACTGACTACCCGTTTTTCCGTACGCTTTAACCGGAAAACACATTGCAAAAACTCCATTTTTCGCTCCAAATCAATAAAATTCATAGTGTATTACAACTTAAAATACGGACTAGAATACCGAAAACAGCCTAGGATACTATTTTAGCACAAGTCGCTTTAATCGATTAACCTTAAACACAACGCGAATAGCTACACGCAAGCCAAGCAAAAAAGTCATTATACGTAGTCAATACTCACTCACTTTGCGATCAATCATCAAAATAGCAATGAGACAACTTTTTCACTGTATTTGTTAAATTGAGACACACTGAACACACACTACCATAATCAGATTAAACACTTAGCAAGTGAGTACTAATAGATAGCACTATTTTACCGCATCACCACTACCACTACCTGTCACTGTCATCAATATATACTTGAAATAGTTTTTGATATTTAAGGTGTCGATCATCTGCTTATCAATCTCAGCTAATAACTTAGGTGTCGACATATCGATGTTTTGTACTTGGGCTAAGCCCGTTATGCCAGGTAATACATCATATACACCTAGTGCATCTCGCTCTCTAATTAACTCTTCTTGATTAAACAAGTTAGGCCGTGGTCCAACTAAACTCATTTCTCCTTTAACCACATTAATCAACTGTGGCAACTCATCAATTTTTGTCTTACGTAGGAAAGCACCAAGCTTAGTAATTGAAGCATTGCTAGCAAGATGGCTAGCAACTGACTTAGTTTCGACAGACATTGTGCGAAACTTAATGAGTTTAAACGGCTTTTGCTTTCTACCCACTCGCGTCTGCACAAAAATTGGTGAGCCAGTATCGAACATTCCAACAATAGTGACGATTAGTAACACAGGCCAAAGTAACAGCAGGCCAAAAAAGGCTGCGAAAAAGTCAATAAAACGAATCATATAAATACTCTATTTATTTTTATTAAGGAGAAAAGCTTCTGCAGTTTCTTTGAAACCGTCTTCTAGCGTTTGTGGAGGAACCCAGCCTAATGTATCTTTAGTATGTGATATATCGACCTGTAAAGATCCTATAAGCCTATCAACTACATCGGACTTACCAGTTAACTTACCAACTAAGCGATAGCACCATAAAGGTACCGGCAGTAATCTGCTCGATTTTCCAAATGAATGAGCCATATGCTTTACCATCGAGGCAGTAGATACATCATGATCATCAGAAACCAGAAATACTTGATTAACAGCCTTTGGGTGGTCGATACAGGTTACAATAAGGTCGACAAGGTTTGTTACAGAAACCAAACTACGTTTGTTATCAGCAATACAACCAAATGGTAACGGTAAACCTTTAGAGGTTAGTTTTAATAACGAGGCGAAATTAGCCTTAACCCCAGGACCATAAACCAATGTTGGTCGTATAATAACGACTTCTAGCCCCGTTGCTTTAGCTAGTTCCAACAACTGCTCTTCCGCTTCTGATTTAGACTGCCCGTAGAAGTCCTCTGGATTTCTATCATCATTTGAACAAAAAGGTTGACCGTTCAAAGTTGATTCGCCGTTAACTTTTATTGTGCTAATGAAGATAAAACGCTTAACACCTCCTTCAACAGCTTGGCGCGCAAGATTAATGGTTCCAGCGGTATTTACTTCACGATAACTGCTTAATGGATCATCAGACTTATCGTTCATGATGTGAACTCGAGCGGCGCAATGAACTATTACAGACACACCCTCTAAACAATCGCCGAATTTCTCATGAGTATCCAATTGTTTACAATAAACATTACCATGTACAGATGTTGCGTCTTGTCGACCAATCAAAACGAGAGAGCCTTTAGGGAAATGTGGTAGTAAGGCATTTCCAACAAAACCTGTATAACCTGTAATTAAAAGTTTTTGCTCAAGCACACTTCACCTCAAAAGTTCTTCATAAATTGATAAATGTACATTTATGACACTTTTTATATCGAACTCTTCCTCTGCAAGTTTCCTACCTGCAGCACCAAGCTGTTTACGAAGTTGGTCATTTTCACAGAGAGTTGAAACTGCTGCAGCCAAGGATTTTGCATCTTTTGCAGGAACCAGTATCCCCGTAACACCTGGAGTGATTGCATCCCTGCATCCTGGGACATCAGTAGTAATCACAGCACGGCCGCAAGCTGCAGCTTCAATGAGAGATTTTGGCAATCCCTCTCGATAACTTGGTAATACTGCTACATTTGCCTGACAGTAAATCTCTGCAGGATTGTGACTAAATCCCCAATATTCAACAACTCCTTCGTTAATCCAAATATTTAGAAGTGAACTGGAAACAGATTTAGGGTTTTCATCAGTACTACCAACCAATACAAAGCGGCATTTAACACCTTGATGTTTTAGTATTCTAGCAGCCTCAACAAACTCGACTACACCTTTATCAATCAACAGCCTCGCCATTAACATGACTACAGGAACACCTTCTGGCTCTGGCCAAAATGGGAATGACCCGAGGTCTACCCCAGAGCCTCTGATCATGACAACCTGTCCAGACGATATCGCATTAATATCTATCAATTGCCGCATGTCGTCTGGGTTTTGAAAGATGACTTTTGCATGATTACCTTTTAGTGCAAATCGATAAAGCAGAGATATTCCCGCCCTCATGAAAGTTGCTTTCAATCCAGTCGCAATAAAGATATATCCTAAACCTGATATTGATGCTACACGATTACGGACACCAAGTATTCTGCAAGCAATTCCACCATAGAGTACAGGCTTAATCGTTACTAAGTGCACTACATTAGGCTTGACTGACCTCAAGACTTTAAAAAAATTGATGACAGAAACAATCTCAGACATTAACTTCGTGCCGGAACGCGACAGGTCAAGCGGATGCAGATTAAAACCCAACTGTTGCAAAAAATCGTATCTATCGGTAAACGAGCAGGCAATGTGCACGTCATAACCTGCTTTTTGTGCAGCAAGCGCTATAGGCAGGCGATGGGAAATAAAAAACCAATCAACATTAACTATGAACAATAACTTCTTCATGGTTTATTTTTCTCATACCAAGCTTGAAACATCAAAATATTCCATAACAAATAAGACCAATTTCTTGTCCCACTTTGATGTTCAGCCCAAAGTTTCCCAACAACCTCTGGATAAAAGAAACCTTGAACTTTAATTTTTTCTTCATCTAACAACTCACTAGCCCACTCCTTAAGACCTGCCCTTAACCATTTAGCCAAGGGGATGCCGAAACCTTTTTTAGGTCTTTCAATAAGCTCTCGAGGCACATATTTAAATAGCACTTCTTTTAATGGCCATTTGGCCTGCTTATCAAAATATTTAATACTCAAAGGAACTTTAGCCGCAAACTCAACCAGAGTATGGTCTAATAATGGAACGCGAGTTTCTAATGAAACCCCCATTGCAGCCCTGTCAACTTTACAGAGAATATCGTCGGGCAAGTAAGAGTGATGATCAATTAAAGTCATTATTTCATTATTATCTAGCTCAACTCCTGCTAAACGATCTTTCATGTATTTGGGGTCAGAACCACCAATAACAATAGTTTCTGGATTTCTTGTATGCGCCATCAAATAATTAGCATAAAAACTTTCAAAGTCTCTACAACCTAAAGCATCGGCACCTTTATGAATCCGATCACCTATATTTTTCCCAATCGGTAATTTATCCCACATGGTGTTCGGAATAGCTTTAATCGTTGATGCAATAAGAGGACGCACAAAAAAAGGGAATAGACTTATTTTATTCCACATATCCAAGGTATTTTGATAACGACTGTATCCTGCAAACAACTCGTCGCCACCATCACCTGATAAACTAACGGTTACATGCTCTTTTGCCATTTTAGAGACTAAAAAAGTAGGGATTTGACTAGAGTCAGCAAAAGGCTCTGAATATAAATTTGCAAGTTCTGGGATCACAGCTAAAGCATCAGCTTCAGTTACATAATATTCAGTATGTTCTGTACCTAAATATTCAGCCACAGCTTTAGCGTGTTGTGCTTCGTTATAGCCATCTTCATAAAAACCAATAGAAAAGGTTTTAACTGGCTTGGAAGAACGTGATTGCATTAAAGCAACGATAGTTGATGAATCAACACCTCCAGACAAGAATGCTCCTAGTGGTACATCAGCCATCATTTGCCTTTCGACCGCATCACCTAACTGTAAAGCAAGGGCATCCACGATTTCTTCTTTGGTACCCTTGAATGGCAAATTAGCTCCAATTTGAACAACATCATTTACAGACCAATAAACTATTTTTTTAGGTATGTAAGAATCCTTATGGTAAACAAGCATGGTGCCAGGCATTAATTTTTCAATACCAGAATAGATAGAATAAGGTGCTGGAATATAACCTTGACGAATTAGTAAACTTAATGCAGTTCTATTTATATCAGCTGAAAAAGTTGGAAAATGCTTTAAAGAGGATAACTCAGATCCAAATAGCAAAACATCGTTTTGCCAGCCATAATACAGCGGTTTTTCACCTAAGCGATCACGAAGCAGGGTTAAAGACTTTTCTTTAGAATCCCAAATACTCATGGCAAACATACCAATTGTTTTAACAATTGTTGCTTTAATCCCCCACACGTCAAACCCTTTTAATAGCGTTTCTGTATCTGAATGGCCCTGCCAAAAGCAATTTACTTCTTGCTCGAGCTGCTTTCTAAGTTCTAAGTGATTATAAATTTCACCATTAAAAGCGATTACATACCGCTCAGTTGATGAAATCATAGGCTGATGACCAGCAGGAGACAAATCAACAATGGCTAAACGTCGATGGGAAAAACCAACCGTTTCGGATTCTGAAACCCAAACACCATCATCATCAGGTCCACGGTGACGAATCTCATCGGCCATCGCCGTCAATATTTCTGTTGAATTCTTAATTGGGTATTGGGGGGAAAAAAAACCTGCAAATCCACACATAATTAATAATCTTCTATAATTTGTTTATACAGCTTGTAATATTCTTGCCATGCATATTCGATTGAGAATTGAGAAACAATGAATTGCCGTGCACGTTCTGAAATATCAACTTTTTCCGCTGTGCTTTTATCGAGAAAAATGGATAATTTTTCAGTTAATTTTTTGATATCTGCAGCGGGTACAACCATATCATCATTATCAACTATAATTGCAGCATCACCAACATTAGTGACCAAAGCTGGCACACCCGAAGCCATTGCTTCAGCAACTACATTAGGAAAACCTTCACTTAATGATGGCAGACATAAAAGATCAAACCCAGGCATCACCTTTGAAATATCGGCTCTTTCCGCTAACAAAATTAAATTTCCTTTAATAATCGATGAAGCAAGCAATGCTTGTAATGGTAGTGCAGTTTCAATTTCACGACCTACTAAGACTAGTTTAATCGACCTGTGTTTACCCTCAATTAATAAGCGTTCAAATGCTTGTAATAAATACAGGTGCCCCTTAATGGGTGCGTATCGCCCGACCATTCCAATTACAAAATCATTCTCAGTAACCGATATTTCATTACGGAATTTAACTCTCGCCATATCATCAGGCCGAAATATCTCGATATCAATACCATTGCGAATAACCAACATATTTCGACTGTTATAGCCAACCGCAATATGTGACATCTTAGCTGCCTCTGCACAACAAACTACTCTTCCTGGCAAGTTTGACAAACTTGCAGAAAACAATGCAATGAACCCTGTTGCTCCCTTAGGTAGTTCAGTGCGTCGAATATTCCACACTAATTTTTTAGATAACCCAAGAGATATTGCAATCAATAGTCCAACAAAATTTGCATGATACATCCAACATTGGATTACCGTATCTTCATTGACTAATTTTTTTAAGAGACGACGTAATTTAAATAGCCCTAATAATGAAGAAAATATGCTATTAAAACCCATACTGTACACTGGAACAGCATTTTTTTTTAATCGCTGCATTAGAGCAGTTTCATCATTTTTTAAGGAAATAACTACATGCTCTACACCTAATTCTTTTGAATAGTTAATGAGCCGTTCAAGTTGAGATTCTGCACCACCTTGGGCAAGATTAGGAAAAACATGTATTATCTTCATTATCACCTATAAAACTCAGTGGATAGTTTGCATTTATTTAAAACCAAAACATCAATTACATTTAGCCTAACACTTCATATGCAAAATATTAAAAACCTAAAAAATTCATTCAATCTGACACTCTACAAAATTAACTCAATATTATAAATATTAACTCAATATTTACTATTTATAAATTTAGATGTAGACATTTTTATAAAGCTTTATACGAGGAATCTTGCATAAAAACCATTTCATTAAAGTAAATATTATTAAGGACAAAACAAACCCAATAAACGCCGAAAACCAAGCTGGCATCATATACAGTAACCAAGCAAGCCAGAGCATTGATTTAGAGTAAAAATCAAGAGCATTGAGTTTTGCAATGAATATGGACAAAATCAACAAAAATACAGAGTAAAGCGTATAGAACGCACTATGGATGGGTAATATAACAAACCACGATACAAAACCTGCACTGGCATTCCAATCACCGACTTCAAACGATGAGTTAGAAAATGTATCCATAGTGGTCAATGCCACTCCGATAGGAATGTAACGACCACCTAAAAAAAGCTTTTCGTATATAATCCCCGGAATTCCCTCTCTCCAAAAAGGCGAAAAACCTTCCGCATAAAACATATTATTCAAATATGTTGAATAATGGAATGTTTCCAGGAGCATTGACACCGTTTGCAGGCGGCCAATAATTTGTTCAATTCCAAGATAAAAAATATCAAAATATTTATCTAAACTAAAATCACTAAAAAATGAAAGAATAAGGATTGTTGATCCCATATCTTCTGTTGAGTTTCTAAAGATACCCTTTAATGCAAATAAAAAAGGATATAAAACTACAATCATGGAGATAAGTAAAAAAACAGGGAAAAGATTTACTTTACGATTTTTTAAAAAATAACGTAATAGTTCCATAAATATGATGACAATAAAAATCCCCGTCCATCCACGACTCAAGTTTGATATTATCCAAACAGCTAAGTTCGCTTTAAAAAACTTATTATCCCGATAAAACCCGTAGTAAATAAAAAAAAGCATATCGGGTGAATAAAAAACCCATACGAGAGAAAATATAGAGTCTGACTTTTGAGTACTTCCCGCAACATTTACACCATTTAGAATGTTGAATAGAAAAAAAGAGAGCTGAGAAAGTAATATTACCGCACCAAGCCTATCACTGCATATTTGAGGATTACCATTGAAATTTAATGTAGGGAACTTTAAATTACAAAAAAACTTGAAACCAAAAAAAAGGATTATGATGTAAGAACTTGATACCAGAAAAAATGATAAAAACAAGTAATTTAAACTAAATATATCATTTCCACTTGCATCTCCTATTAACTGTCCCTTGTTTATCATGATAAAAGTAGCGACTACGTTGATCATGACAAATCCAGAAAGCCAAACTAAACGGTATTTTTCAGAAAACTCATACTCTTTAGCGCTAGTTTCTGGATATGACATTTGAAAATTTCCTGCGTGACGAAATACTTTTTACAAAACCTAAAGGGATACCAATAATAAAAAAAACAAGTGACCGACACTTATTGGGAAAATAGCGAGTCACTTTCTCATTGGCATTAAAAATATGTCGACAAATACTTGCCGTCATGCGAATTGAATACAAAGGATTTTTAAATAAATAAGAGTCGTAGCAATCGAGAGTAATGAGCAGTGCTTCAGCTTTAGCTGCTGGATAACGAATAGGTGATACCGAAGAGTTAGAATATGAAGACTCTAGTTGCGTATCATATACTCTAACGACATCATTAATAAATACATAGTCAAATTCTTTAGAAATTAGAGCCCATGCAAAACCGTTCGTATAGCCGGGCTTCATGAATTTAAAATGTTTTTTTAACAATTCGACTTTAGTAAACTGAAGGAGTTCAAATTTAAATTTCAAATCAAATCGGATATAGGACTCATTGACAAATTTTTCTTTAAACGGAAATTCAGGACCAATTAAATTCCCTTGAGTATCGATACATCGTCCGCATACACCAGCAAAGCGCTCATTGTTAGCATATTTATTAATATACCGCTGAATGCTATTAAGTATATCATCAGTTAATTGGTCATCATGATCTAAGATACAAGCATAAAGGCCTTCCGCGAGTAAGCATGCTTCGTAAGTCCCTCTTGAGCTAAAATAATTTTTAGGCAAAAACTTGTATTTAACATTAAAAGGGGCTTCTCTTTGAAGTTCTTTAATGAGGTTTTTAGTTTGGCCATTATCAGTAGAAAAATCATCAATCAAAATCCACTCAAAATCGGTGTTATTTTGTCTAAGTAAACTTTCATAAGTACGTCTTAATGTTGCAGTACTATTGTAACACGATGTGATGATAGTGAAACATGGCGGTTTAGAATAAGCCAACAGATACCTCCACAGCCTTAAATATTATTTTTTGAATTAATTGGATAGGCAGGAACACCAGCTACAGTTAAACCAGACTCAACATTTTTTATAACAACACTATTAGCACCAACGGTAACCTTTGAGCCAATACTTATGCCACCTAACAATTTAGCTCCAGTACCAATAACAACAAAATCTCCAACAGAGGGCTGACCTGCATTGGGAATATTAGTTTCTTTTGCACCAAGAGTTACACCGTTAAATATTTTAACATTACGCCCAACATTTACCCTTGAACCTATTACAATATCATGACCATGCATGATAATAAACCCGCCAGATATTTTTGCCAAACAACTTATGTCACTAGCATAAATAACCCGAATAATATATTCAATCAAAACGCCAACAAATCCACCTATAAAAGGAATTTTTTTACGGAAAAAACCTCCTAACCTAATAAGAAACACCATGTGAAATGCATGATTAACTAAAATACATTTTAGCTTGGTACTAAATTTCCCATCCCATGCGTAAGCATTTAAATCTTCAACAATCAATTTTATCATAATTTTATTTTCAACTTGAACGAAGTACTTTGTATATTTTCCAATTATTTATTAGATTAAAAACTGCATACGGATGAAATGTCGTTAGCCAAAGCTTAAGAGACTTAAAAAACGTAGGCCTTGTATTCTTAATATCAAGAAGTAGCAGTAATAATGCAGCTGTATTTATTTCTTTTCTGCACGTTGGATACTTTATATAAAAAAAACCTAAAGTATCACTTAAGAGTTTTCTAGTTCCATGTCCAGAACTAGCGATACCAATCCCAGCTCTATAGGCTCCTAGTACCTCAGGGAGAATATAGCCTTTTTTGTCACCAAGATGTTCTATATTTGCATAAAAGTCCAACATACCAAATGGTGGTTCAGAAAGTTCACAACTTGGTAAGCGATACATTTTTGAACTATGAGCCCCAATGGTTATGAATTGCAACAAATCACGCTTAGTGAAGCCATTAGGGAATATAATTCTATCCATATCTGCAAGCTCCACTTTTTGATCGTGAACATTAAGAAGAATCATTTTATGCCAAACAACACTAAATTCTAAATTCCCATCTAAAAAGTCTACTTGCTTTTGTAGCTTATTTGGTAACCAATAATCATCGCCATCACAATGACAAACATATTGTCCAATGGCTTCTTTATGCGTGTCAGAGAAGTTTTTGAATGCTCCTACATTTTTTGTTCTTTTAATAAATCGTATATTGTCGTACTTTGATGCAAATTCAGAAATGATCAATGGGGTATCATCTTGGGAGCAATCATCACTAACAATGATTTCAAAATTAAAATCTGTCAGTTGATCTACAATGCTTTGCAAACACTGGGCAATATATTTTTCTTGATTATAGGTAACTACACACACGCTTACCTTAGGCACTTTTCCAGCTCCACAAGTCATTAATTAGTACCTTTAAATTTATTTTTGAACATTGTCTTTGCTTTCTCAGAAAACATAATACTTGATGTCATAGTTGCTATACCAACAAGCATCACCAAGGAGATATTTGCAACCCTACTATCCCCTAGCCAATTAACGTCTAGTAATAAAAACAAACTCGCAACAATACAAGCTGGGAGAATTATCTTTAACGCATTATTAAAAATCCACTCTAGGTGTAAACCAGGTTCTAATTTATGATGTACATAGGCAACCCATACAAATAAAAATAGAATATTCATAGTTAACCAAACGTAACCAGCCCCAACGCCGCCAAAGTGAGTTGCAGCAAAAATAACGCTGGGAATAAGTACTACCACTAACCCAGCATTACCCAAAAGATGATAGCGTAAATCTCCTTTTGCATATTGCAAATAATAAGAAAAAGCGGCAATGCACAAAAATAAATTCCCTGCGGCATATAATTTTAAAATAGGAGCAGCCTGCTCCGCTAAGTGTAAATCACCAGTCCATGCTATTAATAAAGGCTTTGCCGTTACAACAAGGGTTATCGCTGCAGAACCAGCAATAATAGCAACTAATTGTGTAGCTTGCTTATAAACCTTAATCATCTCATCATGTTTATTTTCTGCATATAGCCTTGCCATTCTAGGCATAACTGCACTACTAATGGGGCCACCAATCACCATAATTCCGTTCGCAACTAATATCGCGAGGGTAAAATATCCGTAATTTTTTAATGATAAAACACCAGATAATACCAGCTTATCTGTTTGTGTCACAACTATCCATACTGATGCAGTGAAGGCAATTGTTAATGAAAATTTTAATACGGGCTTTACGGGTTGATATGACCAACCGATCGCTTCACTTAAATTTATTTTTTGTGGCAGCAATCTGTGTGATTTTATCGCCAAGCAAATATTCTCTATTAATGCAATAATAAATTGATGGATAAAAAATACTACGGGAGTAAAGCCGAAATACCACATACTGACAAACACACCAGCAAAGCGCAAGGTGGCAACAATAGCATTGAACCCACTTAACCAAACTAATTTCTCAGAACCTGTAACCACACCTCGATATAACCCCGTCATCCAGCGCAAAGCAACGCTTACAGCCATTATTTGCACAGCAACAACAACGTCATCTACAGGTAAATTGTCTAAGTTTAACCATTTAGTTGCTATGATTCTGGAGGATAAAAAAAGTGCTCCACCACCAATAGTTGCTACGATAACGAAGATGACCGTTAGTGCACGATATAATTGCCTAAAAGCTAGAGCTGATACTGCACCACCGCGATAACGAGCAGTTTCCCTACCTACGGTAGGCGTTAAGCCTAAATCTAACACGCCAAACCATGCTTGTAACATCGCAAAAAAGCCCACTAACCCATAAGCTTCACTGCCCATATACTTAATGTACATTGGTAGCAGTGCAATACCTATAATCGTGACATATATTTGGCTGGCATAATTTGCAATGATGTTCTGTCTAAGCACTCTGATATTGCTCTTTAAATTTGACTTCAAGTTTCAATAAGTCTTTTTTACGTTCTTTAATTTTTTTTATTGGGTTACCTGCATATATAAACCACGGTTCACAATCACCTTTTACAACACTCAGAGCCCCAATCGCAACACCATCATTCAAGTTTGCGCTAGGCAATACAATACTGCCACAACCAATAATCACATGTTTTCCGATCATTACTGGAAGGTGTTCCACTTTTTTGAATTGTTCTGGAATACATGGATTGGTCATAGAGCTACCAGAATAATCATCACTTGAACTATATATAGATACTCTAGAGGATAAATTTGCAAAATCACAAATAGTGATACTGGCTTGGCCTATTATGCTTGTAAACACGGCAATATGAATGTGGCTTCCGATATAAATTCCATCAGCACCTGCAGAGATAACAACAAAATCATCGATACGAACATTATCCCCAATACTTATGTTTTTTGCATTATAAATACTTGCTTTTGTAGATATCCTAACGTTATTACCAACATTCCTGAACCCTAGGGATTTAATTTCTTGTTCAGATAGAATAGTCATACATTCCCTTTTTAAGTCCAGATATCACCTTATTAACATCATTTTCGTTCATATCAAAGTATAATGGAAGACACAAAGTGCGTTCAGCATACGACTCTGATATAGGACAAGAATTATCAGACATTAATTTATAGTGTTTAATTGTATTAATCGAAGGTGAAAAGTAGCGCCTTGCGATAATACCCTGCTCAGCAAGACTGTTTAAAACTGCGGTACATTGTCCTTTATCTGAAAATGTAACAGGCATATAAGCGCCGTTAATTGATGAATTTAAATGCCATGTTGGCAGGGTAATGAGACTTTTTAATTGACTGCAATACTGTTCGAAGAGAGCTTTTCTATGCGATAAAATATGGTCAATATCATCAAGAACTGCGAGTCCCATAGCGGCATGAGCTTCGCTCATCTTTGTATTAATCCCACTATCTGCAATTTTCATTGCTTTTGTGTCAATTCCAAAATTAGTCATAAGAACTGCACGCTCATAATCGTCACTATTTTTAAATATAACAGCGCCGCCCTCGACAGAATGAAAAACTTTGGTAGCATGAAAACTAAGGGTAGATGCATCCCCATAATTCAAAACACTATTACCATTCACTTTAATACCGAATGCATGCGCTGCATCATAAATAACTTTTACGTTATGTTTTTTAGCCAAAATGTCAAAAGTTTCGACATCGCAAGGGTTACCATAAACATGTACGGGAACGATTGCGGTTGTTTGTGAATCAATAGCCTGCTCAGCCTGAACAGGACAAAGATTATAACTAAATGCATTTATATCTGAAAATTTTGGCACTATGCCTTCCCATGCCAAACTACTGCTTGTAGCAATAAACGTAAAAGGTGTAGTAACTGCATTTCCTTTTAAGTTATATATTTTGTAAGCAAGCTGCATTGCTAACGTACCATTAGCGACTAACAAAAGATTCTTAACACCAAGGTATTCTTCTAAACGAATTTTTAATTCTTGAACTAGCGGGCCATTATTTGTAAGCCATGCATTGTTATACATACGCTCTATGTATTTAGTGTATTTGTCTAGAGTAGGAAGATAAGGTTTATTTACAGGAATCATTTTGATTTCACCAATTCAGCTAAGTACTGACCATAGCTATTTTTTGACATTTCATTTGCAACTTTAACGATCTGTTCGTTACTCAGCCAATTATTTCGCCAAGCTATTTCTTCTAAGCAGGCAATTTTATAACCCTGTCTTTTTTCGATCGTTTCAACAAATGAAGCGGCTTCTAATAGACTTTCATAGGTACCTGTATCTAACCAAGCAAAGCCACGCCCGAGTAACTCTACATTTAATTCACCCGTTTCAAGATAGACTTGATTGATGCTGGTGATTTCTAACTCCCCTCGTGCTGAAGGTTTAACATTTTTGGCAATATCAACAACACGATTATCGTAAAAATATAACCCCGTAACAGCAAAATTTGATTTGGGCTTTAAGGGCTTTTCTTCAATCGTAATGGCTTTTTGATCTTTATCAAATTCAACCACGCCGAAGCGTTCAGGATCTTTGACTTGATAACCAAACACTGATGCTCCTGTTCGCCTCGCGGCCGCTTTTTTTAGTATCGGTGAAAAACCTTGGCCCCAAAAGATATTATCCCCAAGCGCTAAACACACATTGTCATTGCCAATAAACTCTTCACCAATAATAAAGGCTTGCGCTAAGCCATCTGGCGTTGCTTGAACTGCATATCGCAGACTGATACCAAACTCACTACCGTCACCAAGAAGATGTTGAAATGCAGATTGATCTTCGGGTGTTGTGATAATCAAAATATCACGGATCCCCGCCAGCATAAGCACTGAAATGGGATAGTAAATCATTGGCTTATCGTAGACTGGCAATAATTGCTTCGATACGCCTTTAGTAATGGGATACAAACGCGTACCAGAGCCACCTGCGAGAATAATTCCTTTCATTAAAAAATAAGCTCCTAGATAAATAGGCCCTAGATTTAAAGAAAAATCAGGGCGTTAAAACAAAATAGTAAAAGGGATTAAATGCCTAAACGATCACACTGATAAGTACCATCTTGAACATGCTGGCACCATTCTTGGTTTGTTAAGTACCACTCAACTGTTTTACGTAGGCCAGTTTCAAAGGTTTCTTGTGGTTGCCAATCAAGCTCGGCACTCATTTTACTTGCATCAATGGCATAACGGCGGTCATGACCAGGTCTATCGGTTACATAGGTAATTTGCTCAGCATAAGGCGTTGCTTTAGGTACTAATGAGTCCAAGATGCTACAAATGGTTTGCACCACTTCTAAGTTCTGTTTTTCGTTATAACCGCCTATATTATAAGTTTCGCCAATAACACCTTCTGTTACTACTTTGTAAAGTGCTCTAGCGTGATCTTCAACATATAACCAATCGCGAATTTGATCTCCTTTACCATAGATAGGCAAATCTTTACCTTCTAATGCATTGAGAATCATTAATGGGATCAACTTTTCAGGGAAATGGTATGGACCATAGTTGTTCGAGCAATTTGTGACTATAGTAGGTAAGCCATAGGTTCGAAGCCATGCTCGCACTAAATGGTCACTTGAGGCTTTAGATGCCGAATATGGGCTACTAGGTGCATAGGGCGTTGTTTCGGTGAAAAAGGTTAACTCATCTGGAGTTTGAACTTCATCTGGGTGAGGTAAATCGCCATAAACTTCATCAGTAGAAATATGATGAAAACGAAATATTCTCTTTTTATCAGCAAATAGCTCGTTCCAATATGAACGTGTTGCTTCAAGGAGCGTATATGTACCAACGATATTGGTTTGAATGAAATCTGAAGGACCAGTAATGGAACGATCTACGTGAGATTCTGCCGCTAAGTGCATTACCGCATCAGGTTGGTACTTATTAAAAACTCTATCTAGCTCTACTCGATCACATATATCCACTTGTTCGAAAGTGTATCTTTCATTTTGTTCAACACTAAGTAGTGATTCAAGATTGCCAGCATAAGTTAACTTATCAACATTAATCACACTATCTTGAGTATTGGCTATGATATGGCGCACGACTGCGGACCCAATAAAACCTGCACCACCAGTTACTAATATCTTCATAATTACGCCAAAAATTCCTTATACCACGGCATCGCCTCGGCAATACCTTCATTAATACGGTGAGTAAATTGATAACCTAATTTTTCAATAGCCTTGCTAACATTAGCCTGCGAATGCCTAACATCACCAACACGAAAATCTCGGTAAACAGGATCCCCTTCTACAGCTATAGCATTATTATTTAATGCACTATTAATAGAATAATAAAGATCATTCAAAGTCGTTCTATCACCAACAGCTACGTTGTACACTTCATCTTTAGCTTTTGCTTCAGCGGTGGCCGCTAGCAAATTCATTTGCACAACATTTTCTATATAACAGAAATCTCTACTTGTCTCTCCGTCGCCATTTATGAAAACATCATCGCCATTTATCATTGCAACTGTCCATTTAGGGATAACAGCTGCATATGCACCATTTGGATCCTGCCTTCGGCCAAATACGTTAAAATAACGAAGCCCAATGGTTTTAAAACCGTAAGTTCGCGCGTATACACCGGCATAAAGTTCATTTACGTATTTAGTTACCGCATAAGGAGAAAGTGGGTTACCAATATTTTCTTCTACTTTTGGCAATGCTGGGTGGTCACCGTATGTCGAGCTGCTCGCTGCATAGGTAAAGCTGCTGACCCCTTCTTCTTTTGCGGCATCCAGCATATTTAAAAAGCCGGTGATGTTCGCAGCATTTGTCGTTAGTGGATCGGCGATAGAACGAGGTACAGAACCCAGTGCGGCTTGGTGAAGTACGTAATCAACACTTTTTACGGCTTGTTGGCATGTTTTAGGCTCACGGATGTCTCCTTCAATAAAGGTAAAACGATCCCATTGAGCTTTACTTACTAAGCCTTTTACTTCATCTAAGTTATGTTGATAGCCTGTTGCAAAGTTATCTAGCCCCACAACGGTTTGATCAAGTTTAAGTAACTTTTCGAGTAGGTTTGAGCCAATAAAGCCGGCAACGCCAGTTATTAACCATTTTTTCGGCGATTCAACTAGCTCTTGTTGAATTTGTTCGTATTTGGTCATTGTCTTTCCTAGGAAATAAGGAGTAATTATTGCAGATAGAAGTGTTTATCAAAGAAATAGTCGTAGGGACTAAGGAGACCAAGAATAGGTCTCCTTTGAAAAATAATTTACAGACGCATATCAACGCTTTCTTTGTCTAGAATATATTTTAGGTCATAAAGTACATGCTCAGATTTACCTAAGGCACGAATTCTATCTACACCCATTTCTTTAAACTCATTGTGTGATACTGCCATAATAATGGCATCGTAATTAGCTTTCTTTTCTATATCACAAAGTGTTAAGCCATACTCATGAGCAGCTTCATCACTCGAACACCAAGGATCCATAACATCAACATTAATGTTGTACTCTTTAAGTTCAGAGATAATATCAACAACTTTTGTATTACGAAGGTCCGGGCAATTTTCTTTAAATGTAAGACCCATCACAAGTACATTTGCACCTTCAACATGAATACGTTTTTTAAGCATTTTTTTGATAAGCTGTGAAACTACATATTGCCCCATCCCATCATTTAAACGACGACCAGCTAAAATCATTTCAGGATGGTAGCCAACTGCTTGTGCTTTGTGCGTGAGGTAGTAGGGATCAACACCAATACAGTGCCCACCTACTAGGCCTGGACGGAATGGTAAGAAGTTCCATTTAGTACCCGCAGCTTCAAGCACTTCTAATGTATCAATTCCTAGCTTGTTGAAAATGATTGATAATTCGTTAATCAAAGCAATATTAACATCACGCTGGGTGTTTTCGATTACTTTTGCAGCTTCGGCCACTTTAATTGATGAGGCTTTATGTGTACCTGCAGTGATGATGGTTTTGTATAGTTGGTCGACAAATTCCGCAACTTCTGGCGTTGAACCACTTGTTACTTTAAGGATGTTGGTAACTCGGTGCTCTTTATCACCTGGGTTGATGCGCTCTGGTGAATAACCTGCAAAAAAGTCTTGATTGAATTTCAATCCAGAGACCTGCTCAACGACAGGAATACATGTTTCTTCTGTCGCCCCTGGATAAACAGTAGATTCATAAACAATAATATCCCCCTCATTGATCACTGTGCCTAAAGCTTGAGAAGCTTTAATTAATGGCGTCAAATCAGGTTGCTTATGTTCATCGATTGGTGTTGGTACTGTAACGATGTAAACATTACATTCTTTGAGGTCACCCAAAGCCGCTGTATAACGAAGATGTGATGCTTCTGAAAGTTCCTCATCACTGCATTCAAGCGTGCTGTCATGACCTGATGATAACTCAGAAATACGCGCCTGATTAATATCAAAACCAATGGTCGGCGACTTTTTACCAAATTCAACCGCTAGAGGAAGACCAACATAACCTAAACCAATAATACCGATTTTCGCATTTTCCAGTGATACAATCATTTCTAGTACCTTTAATTAAATATCAAAACCTATAGTCATTTTCACAGTCTATATGGATAAATAAAACACCACATTCCGAACTAGAAAACTAAAATTACTTAACTTTTGCTCTCAGCCTTTCAAACTCACCTGAGACACTTTTTATCCATTTTGAGACAGGTCAATCTTCGCTATCCCTTGTAGAGCCTAGGTTTACTGCTTTTTCTTAAAACAGTCCCAATAGGCTCATATTTAGAACAGAATCTAGAGTACTAGAGCGCTTCGCTGCTAGAAACAATAACTCTACTCTTCTTTGCGCACGAAATGCCTAATCAAAACGAACATAACACTGAGCATGCCGCCCAACATTGTTCCTAAAACACAAATTAACGCACGCTTGGGCTTAGCTTTCTCTTCCGGGATGATGGCGGGGTCAATTGTTTTAAACACGTATTCATCACGCACTTCGGCGAACATGATGGTTTTTGCTTGCTCTTCAATCAATTTATAAAGAATTGAGCGAATATCGGCGACATTCGTTTGTGCGATCTGCTTGGTTAAAAACTCACTGCTGCGTAAAGCTTCCCCTACATCACGGTCTTTCATGACCTTGTTGATATCTTCCACAAGCCAAGTCACCCATTGCTGTGCAACCGCTGGCGAAACATGTTCTACCGATACTGTCACCATGCCTGTATCTTTAGCTGCATTAACACTAACGATTTTGCTGAACTCTTTAAACGCTTCCTGCATTGACGGTTCAGGCTTGAATGGCGCTTTGACTTCACGCACCCATTTTTTCGCTGAAGCATCATAGATATCGCGATTGTAACTGACAGTGTTGTCACCCATATTCCACTTTTCAGCGGCTATCAAGTCAGGTAGAAGATTATGTTTTTGAATAAACTCACTAGCAAATTGACGTGATTTCATCACCTCAATCGCCATCTGAACTTTATCAACACCACCACTACCACCGAGATTAATTCCGGCAATACTAGCAAGGCCACCAAATTGAGATGCTAAGCCGCCTAAGCCCCCACTTTGCTCTTCACTCGCAGGGGCCAATAAGGCTTCTGATTTATAGATATTTGGTTGCAAAACAGCAAAAATGACAGAGGCGACAGCAAAAATTGCTGTAATCGCTATAATTAGCCACTTTCCTTGCCAGATCACGGCAAAGAGTTCTCGAAGATCGATTTCATCATCTGCAGGCATTGCTGCAAACGACTGTTCCTTATCGTAAGGCTTTATTTGTGTGTTCATTATCTTCTTAATTTTCTGATTAGTGTTGCTCAAATAAAACAACTAACAAATTGCTTTGCTTAATGGGATACGATTAATGAGCCTCAAACATTGAGACTCATTAATTATTTCTAGCTTATATGCCTGATATTGCGGAAATGGCGACAGCAGTGTTGTAAATAATACCCGTGATCTGACTCCACAGGGTTAGATTATCTTTGTACTCGGTATCAAGTGGAACGATGATGGTATCACCAGGACTCAATTGTTCTGCACTGCTAAACCACATTGAGCGGCTTGGCATCATCACAGACCCATCGGCTTTAATCACATAAGTACGACCATCATCGGCGCGCTCTCTTGGGCCGCCAGACATAGCTAAATACTGATCTAACGTTAAGCCTTCTTTAAACCTGTGAGTTGCTGCGTGCTGCACTTCACCCATAACAGAGATGGTTTGTTTAGTCGATGGCACATATAAGATATCTTGATCTTCTAATTGAATGTCGGCCTGCGTTATACCCACTGATATTGCAGAAAGGTCGACAACCAAACGACCTACCGCTTTAATATTTTCAAGATCAGCTAGCATCATCTGAGCGTCGCTATAGTTCACGACATTACCGTCTTTAGAGACACCACGGGTCGCAATATCACGACGTAATTGATCTGCAAGCTTTTTAATTTCAAGTTGCTCTTGCTGACGCACTGACTCACGCACAAACACTGCAGAGTTTAAATAAGCATATTGAGTGAAACCACCTGCACGCGTGACAACATCGGCTAATGTTTCACCGCGGCGGATGTTGTACACACCAGGGAACTTAACTTCACCACGAATCTCAACCGACTTGTTTTCTTGCCACTCAGGTGTTGTCAATACAGTTAAAATATCACGAGACTGTAAGGCTCTATTATCCACTTCACTGCCGCCTAAAGCAGCGTCTAAATTAATCGTATGATGACGCACCTCTGATGAGCCATTAATGGTAACTGTGCTGGTAATTTCAGAGCGGACAGTATAAGCGCCTTCCGTTAAGCCACCTGCCGCATTTATAAGATCACTGACTTTTCCACCTTGTGATAATGGATAAATACCAGGGTGACGTACCTTTCCGTTAATCGCTACAACTTGGGCGCCGTTATCCAAACCACCTTGAGCTGCCAACTTAGTGATAACCGGATATAACAGCTCACTACGATTCATCACTGTGCTTAATTGAATAAGCTCATCATCATCAAACAGGTTAGCCAACATTTTGTTGACTTCACCTTTGATTAAAAGCTCTGCATCATCAGGTGCTTCCTTAGCAACAACCACACCACCGATTTCACTACGATAAGATAATTGCGCCTTTTCAAGTTGAGCAAAACCTGCTTTGAACAGATCATTACCAAGTAAGCTATCGTCATTAAGTGACGTGACCTTTAATACTCGCTCTTTTACTAATTTATTGAGGTCGTAGCGATTTTGAATTTCATCACTGTAATTAAACAGCATCACTTTATCGCGTGACTGCAATACCAAATCCTGGCCAACGGCCTTATCGGCGATCGCCTTACTGGGTGAAAATTGCAACACTTTAATATCGCCATACCGATTCACTTCACGTATGACAATGGCGTAATTTAAATCTGCAGAAATGGATAAATCGCCCCAAATGGAAGGCAATACGTCACTGATGGCGATGCCTTCATACCATTGGTATTTACCCGGACGCACGGCTGCGCCGACTACGGTAATAGTATCTTCAAACTGACTTGATGCATTTTTTACACGAATATAATCGCCGGCTTTCGCTTTAATGCTTTTACCCGCTTGGGTGGTTAGGTCAACGTTGACCATTGCTCGTAAGCCTGTGGCATTAAAGCGCTCAACACTGCTACTTTTAGGATAAGCACCAGGCTTTAATCCTGCTGCCATGGCAACCACATCGGCAATGGTTTCGTTTTGTTTTAGCTCGTAAATGGCAGGACGTCTGACTTCACCGTCTATACTGACTAAACCGCCTACGGCAGGAATGAATACCACATCACCCGAACGTAAATTTACATCGCCTGAAGCATCACCGCGCATCAAGAGATCGTATAAATCCATTTTGCCAACCAACTTACCGTTGCGCTTGACTTGAATGTTACGTAGTGACCCAATCTCGTTTACACCACCAGCAACAAACAAAGCTTGGGTAACGGTAGATAAACTCGATACAGTGTATGAACCTGGTTTGTATGCATCACCGGCAATAAAGATGCGAATTGAACGCAGTTCGCCCATGGTGATATTAGACTCAATCCCGATCATCTGCTTAGCGATACGTTGATGTAATGATTCACGTAACTGGGCAAAATTTAACCCTACCACAGAGATTGGTCCAAGTTCCGGAAACTGGATATTGCCATCACGGTTAATGGTCAGATCGTATTCTTTATTCTCTTTACCAAACAGTTGCACCTTAACAGTGTCGCCAGGGCCGACTAAATATTCGCTCGGTACTGGCACATCAGAGACTGGCGCAAAGGTTGTTGGCTCACCTTCAAATAAATCGTAACCAAAACGTGTTAATTCTGGTTTAGTCTCTTCTTCATCACGTTGTTTTTTATCGTCATCAGCAAACTCTTGCTCTGACCATTCTTGCCCTTTGGCTCCACGAGGATCGACAAGTTGTGGATTTTCAAATTTTGCTTGCGAAGCATTGCCACCCGATAGCATTGAAGGGTCGATGCCATACTGTTTAGCTATTCGCTCCTGCTCAGCTTTAGGTAACGTTTTAAATTGCTCTATCATCTCAGGGGATGGTGTGATCGCATGAACTTGAGTAGCCATCAACATTAGGGCTGCAACTGCCGTTATTATGACTTTTTTGGTTTGTTGTAACACCGATAATCTCCATTGATAAACAAAGCATCGAGAAGTAGTTCTCGAGCAGTGGAAAAGAAGTTAAATGATAAATTGAGGTCAAACGTTAAAACGACTGTGCAGCCTGTGTATTCACAATGGCTTTAAGGCGTTAAACCCGTTTTGTAAATAATTTAGAATAACGCTTACCATAATGGCGGTAGCTTAAAGCACAACTAAGACATAACTTCATCATTGAGCTTTAAATCAAAATTAGATGACGCTATTAAAATGGTTCGATAGCAGACACACAAAGCGAAGGTAAGTTATTGATATATGACAATTAACTATTCAAGAAAAAATCTGTAGACACGCTACCGCCCATAGGTTGCGGCCCCCAAATTGCCCTTCGTTATACGAATTCTTCATGTTTTATATTTTTTGTTAAACCACTTTAGTATGAGAAAACAAGCGCATAGGTCTTCCATACTAAAACTGTCTATCGTTACTCTGTTCTGCACAGCAGTGCATTATCTGTGTCTTTATAGGGTTAGATTTCGATTTTACCCTGAGTAAAGCAGCGGCATATTATACTGGAATCGGCCCTCAAGTACTGCTTATTAATACGCCATTTGTAGGGTCAAATAGTCAAAATGGCAACTTGGTAGTAAAAAAACACTATTATTTAGTAAGATATTACTGGTCGGGCCCCTTGTTCGATAACAAATTGATTATGAACTTTATACTTCAGTCTCACCAATAAAATAAAAAGTCTTTAAAAACAAACAAGTAAAGATTAAAACACATTCATGTCTAAATCGTGCACATTTATCACTCGACCCAGCTTTACTTAGCAAATCAAAGAGCCAACAATGGCAGATCTCTTACATCAAAACGAGGCTTTTTCGTCATTTAAAGCGCTAATACACTCGCTATATACAAGTACATCCACCATTTATAGCCATGTAATTCAAACTTCACCAATCGGTTTTATACTGCTTTTAGGCACAGAAACTCGTTTCAGTTGTCCCATGATCTCAAACAGTATATGGCAGCGTTTATCACCGCTTTGTTCAGTAAAAATACCTTCAAGATCGATAAATGGACCTTCTATAAATTTTACTTTATCCCCTTCTGCTAATTCTTGTTGCTCGACGTTACCACAATTAAGCAAATTGATGAGTTTGTGCTCTCGCATCTTTATCCCATGGATAATGCTATCGTCAATCGGTGTCATCAATTCTTTACAACCAACGATACGAGAGACTCCTCGAGTGGAATGAATACGACTAACACTGGTAACTGCAGGGTCAAAATGGATAAACAGATAACAGGGGAATAACGGAACGCGCTTTACGGTCGTTTTTCCAGCTTTGGTTATTTGCTGTGGCAGTGTAGGAAGGTAGGTCTCAATCTGCTGTAGTTTTAAATTATCTTGCGCCCTAGCTTCGCCGCGGGGTTTGCAATACAACAAATACCAAGCTTTCATAGTTTTTTCTCAAGTGCCTAACTTTAAAATAAAAAAATAGGGACCACTTAATTAGCCCATCTACTACTCAAACGTAATAAGGCAGTCATTGGCGCTGAGATTCACTCGTAGTAAAGACAACGGGATAATGTGGATAACATCCTATTCAAGCGGCAAAGCATAACAAATAGTTTCATTATTTGAAAACGTGATTTTATAACTCAAAAGTCAATAATTCGGTAAGCCAAACATGGCAACAGATAACCAACAAATGTCGCAATAGT
The DNA here is from genome assembly GCF_059338445.1 of Shewanella sp. 492. NCBI lineage: Bacteria > Pseudomonadati > Pseudomonadota > Gammaproteobacteria > Alteromonadales > Shewanellaceae > Shewanella > Shewanella sp. 492. Next base: position 1,273,852 of record NZ_CM181702.1, on the reverse strand, counting down.
AAGTGGTGTAGTAAATGTTCAATAACTATACGTTTAAGTTGATCAAATTGACTTTTAGGCAACTAAAAGGGTATATAAGGTGGGTTTAAAACAATTTAATACGTTAAATATTAAAAAATAACAAAAGTCTGCAACAGATAGACAACTAAAAACTTGAATAATTTCTTTAGCTTAAAACAGATTATCCCAAGTAAGCTCCTGTTGTTAAGACATTGATAATATTGAAACAATAAATTTTTCTACATAGATATTGTATATGTAGGCAATCACAAGCGAAGGTGGAAGACTTACATGAGCGCAGCAAAACCACAAGGTACGATGCTCGGGCATCCTAAAGGGCTGTTTCTGTTATTTACAACAGAATTATGGGAACGGTTTAGTTATTACGCAATGCGTGCGATTTTGGTGTTATATCTTGTCGACGCAGTTCAATCTCAAGGTGGACACGGATTGGGTTGGACCCAAGCCGATGCCCTCTCACTATATGGCACCTTCACAGGTCTAGTATACTTAACACCACTGCTCGGTGGTTGGTTAGCCGATAATATTCTAGGTCAGCGTAAAGCTATCTATATAGGCGGTGCATTAATGGCGATAGGCCAATTTGTACTTGCCGCGCCACATAGCTGGATCCCAGGGCTAGAGACCACGGTTTTTTATATTGGTCTTGGTACGCTGATTTTAGGTAATGGTCTGTTTAAGCCGAACATTTCAACCATGGTTGGTGATCTATACGAAGAAGGCGATCACCGTCGTGATGGTGCATTTACTATCTTCTATATGGGGATTAACTTAGGTGCAGCACTTTCTGGATTTATTGTTGCTTGGGCATATACCACCTTTGGCTACACTCAAGTCATTGATGGACAAGAAGTGTTTATCAACAACTGGCAGGCTGGCTTCTTCTGCGCTGGTATCGGTATGGTGATATCACTCATTATCCAATTCTTGTTTGCACAAAAGCTATTAGGCGACATTGGAACAATACCCGCTGCTAAGTTAGAGAAACAAAATGCAGAAGCCAGAGGTGAACTACGTAAAGAACCCTTAACCAAAGTTGAGCGCGATCGTATTAAAGTGATCATGGTTATGGGCTTATTTACCATCATATTCTGGGCTGGTTTCGAGCAGGCCGGTGGCCTAATGAACCTGTTCACCAATGACTTTACCAACCGTATGATAGGCTCATTTGAAGTGCCTACAACGTGGTTCCAATCGCTTAACGCTATCTTTATTGTGGTCTTCGCTCCGGTAGTGGCTTCTATCTGGATCCATCTAGGCAAAAAAGAACCCAACTCACCGGTAAAATTTGCCCTTGGTTTAACCTTATTGGCTATCGGCTTCCTATTTATGATCGGTGCCGTACTTGAGATGGGCGGCGATGCTAACGCTAAATCAAGCATGTGGTGGTTAGTGGGCGCTTATTTCTTCCATACTATGGGTGAACTGTGTTTATCACCGATTGGCTTATCTATGGTGACTAAGCTGGCTCCACTACGTATTGCATCACTCATGATGGGTGCCTGGTTCCTATTTATTGCCGCTGCAAATAAGATCGGTGGTTTAGTGGGGTCGTTAATTGGTCCTGGTGGTTCGGTAGAAGATCAACTGGCTAATGCTATGTCTATCTTTGCTGGTATTGCTATTACGGCAGCCATTTCAGCGGTTATCCTATACTTCATGGCAGATAAACTTGTCGACTGGATGCATGGCGCTGAAGATGGCCCGCAAACTGAAGAAGAAGCACTAGAAGCGGAAATTGCTGTTACTGCAGAACACGAAGCGATTACGATTAAAAGATAAGCTTTAACGAAATAAAAACGCCTTACAAAACATTGTAAGGCGTTTTTTTATGCGCAATGCAAAGGCAATCTGGGTCGCAGATAAGCCGGGATCTCAGGTAATTAAAAGCTCATCTGTACATAACCACCTGGTGCTAGCGTGGTTTCATAAGTTAAGCCGACAAAGTGATTGGCCAACAACATGCTTTTATGTTCATTAACACTCGAGACTATACACAAACGTTCTGCTGGCATTAAATCCCTAAACTGAGTGCTAGGTTGCCCCCACTCAAAAATCCCTAGCTGAAGTGCATCAGGCATCGCCAGAGGTAATAACCCCTCGTGATTACGTATATAGCATCTCAACCCTTTACCTGCTTGAGCAATAGAGGCGCGGTAATGCGTTAACTCCACGACCACATAGATAAGATCGATATAAATATCCAAGCCAGACTTACTGATCCTGTCATTGAGGTAGCTCAGCATATTAAAAGGCTCGATCACCGTTTGGCTGTTGCCATTACGAAATAGTTTCAGCTTTTGATTCACAAAGCTTTTAAGCAGAACACTCGCAAACGCAGCGCGGTTATCTTGCGGATGAAAATGAGCCATATACATAATTTGATATTGCTCACCGACATTAGCGCTATCGATAAAGTAGGCGCTAACATCGTCATTTTTAAATAGGCTATAATCGATAGTCGCTTTAGGGTAATCAATCTCTGAGGGAGGAAAGAGCTGCTGCTGAACACTTTTGGCCGCTTCAGCATTTCGCTCTAACAAGTTAAGGTGTTCTTCTAACTCTTGATAGGACAGTTCTTCTAAGTCATCAAGCTTTACATCTTGTTGATGTGGGTTGATACATTGATGAATGGCATTTTCAATCAAATACAGATCGTTGACTGGCTTCACTAAGTAATCGCTAGCACCGATCCGCAGGGCTTCGACAACATCGGCCATCACCTGATTACCCGAGATAACGATAGATAAAGTGTTTGGCTTTCGTTTCACCATCTGTTTTAGCATCTCTAAACCGCCTAAAATCGGCATACTTAAATCCGCTAATACAATATCAAAATCAGTCTGGCTAAAGCGCTCTAACCCCTGTCGACCATCATCGGCCTCAACCACAGTGGCTCCTCGGTTCGAGAGAAAGGCGGCGACCACACTGCGAAATACCGGATCGTCTTCAACCAACAAAATCACGAGATCTTCTAACGCCATTCAGCTCCCCATACTTTGCACAGCGGCAAAGCTAACTAACCTAGTACATCTTAGTACGTGATAACAAGTAAAACTACTAACCTATTAATAAATAATAAGTAAAAGGTGAGTTGATTTAATCTAATTCTTGCATGTATTCATCGAGCAACTCATCATCGTCGGTCGAGACAGGTACATCACCGTCATATACTTTATAGTCTACATGTTGGAAATAGGCTTCTTTCACAAAAGCATAAGGATCTAATGCATTATCGACTAGACGCTCTTGATCGATAGCTGAAGCGCGTCGATGCAGGTTTTTTAATCCCCACTTGGCCAATGACTGCCACATGGTCAGTTCTGACAAAGGAAAATAGAGTCCATCGACCCAATCAGACGCTAATTCACGCGTTACATAAGGGCCTAAAAAAGGCGCCATAAAATAGGGACCGTTTGGCACGCCGTAATAGCCTAACACCTCACTAAACTCATCTTGCTTACGTGGTAAGCCCATCATATCAGCCACATCAACAATACCCAGTAAGCCTAAGGTGGTGTTAATCGTAAAGCGACCACCCGCATTTGCCGCCCAGCCCCACTTACCTTGTAAGGCATTATTCACTAGAGAGCTTGGCTCTTCGAAATTCTGTACAAAGTTATTCACCCCAGTTTTAACTGGGCGAGGCAAGTAATCATTATAACCGTGGGCAACCGGTCGATATAAATATTTGTCTAAATAAAGGTAGTTAAAATCCCACATGGTGCGGTTAAAGCTCTCGAAAGGATCTCTGTCATCATTATAAATAATAGCGACATCTATGGTGCTTTCCTTAGCATTATTCTCATCTTCTTGTGTCGTTTGGGCTGCCAAAGGCGCCCCAAGCAATAGCAAGCTTAACGCACTCCATTTATACTTCATATAACTCGGATTCCTATACAGCATTAACCATATCTAAAGTCATCTGTACTTGTGACGATATAGATAATACTAGACTACACAGTTTGATTTGCCTTTCAGACCGCCTAGGATACTCAGCAAAATCACTAGGTCAAATTGAAATTTGTAAAATGTCTTTAATCACTTAACCGTTTGGGGCTGCCTCTTGAATCAAAACAGTATTATAAGGCCTGTAAACACGGACGTTGTGGCGACCTCAACCACACTCAGTACCAGTAAAGCTGAGGTCCTTATCCCGGTCGAGTTCAAGCGCACTGCAGAAGGTGACGCTATAAGCCTCAATAAGCACAACTACCGTATAGAATACTCTCGTCGTATCGATCGCCAAGTAATGAGTACGGCAGACCAACAAAAAGTCGTGGTCACACAACTTTATAGCGCCAATCCAGCATCAAGCAATCTTAGTGCTAAATTGCAATTATTGGGTAATATCTATAACGAACAAATTCCAGCGCCATTGCAGGCTTATATTAAGGGTAACCAAGTCAACCTCATACAACTGGCTCAGTTGGCATCAAGGGCACAAGGCTATCCCCTTGGCGAGGCAAAGGTCGTGGCGGGTATGGTCAGTCTGGCTGGCGCATTAGCTTTCACCACGAGCAATAATACCTTACCCTCGGGCACCTATGGCGCAGCTATCATAGTGGAAAATGGCCAACTACACTTAAGCCTCACCGCGAAGCTCGGTCAAATTGCAGTCACCTTATCCCCAATGACATTAATGCAAGCACCTAAACAGGAGTCACCAAGCCAGCAACTGGCCACCCTCCCCTCGCTAACTAGCACTTACAGTCAATTGAGTCAGCACTTAGCCAAACAAGCCGTGCCTCAGTCACAACTAGCGACCTTACAAAACGCCACCGCGGTACAGCTCTCCAGCAATGCATTTTTTGCAGCCAATCCACTACCACTTCTAGGGGAAAAGATCCCGTTTTTTGGCCCCATGACGGCCCGAGACGATGCCATAATTAAGGCGACTAACCTCTATCAATTACTGGCTAACATTAAGATACCCTTCATCGAGGGCAACCGCGGAACTACGGCACAGGGCACAGTTCATCCATTGATGCTTAACTCACAGTGGCTTACCTCAACAATGGGCAGTACCAGCCAACCCACAGGCCAGACTTTAGGCCCGCCTTCTTCCCCCATACACAGGGGATTAAGCCAAGCACTACAGCAATTAGTCAGCAGTGAAGCAACACACTCAAGCAGATCCCAGGTATCGAGTGAGCAATCACTACTGAGCTTAGTCAAGCAGCAACTGGCTCTGGCCTTTCCTCGTCCTTTAGCCGATCTCGCCGTGCCAAACATTTTGCAACGAGAATTGATAGATACCTTAGCAGGAATAGCCTCTCCGCTAACCGCCCATACATCAGCTGCTAGTCATAGTGGCACTATCGCGGTGCTCTTTCAGTTATTATTAGGTCGTAATTTACAACAAAACAGCCAAGTCGATGCCAGTAAATACCTTATGCAACTACAGCGACAAGTTGGAGCAAGTTCTTCCCTGCTGAGATTATTAGATAAAGCGGGAGTGGGTGAATCTATGGGTAAGTTGTTATCTGGCTTGTCTTTATATCAGCAAGCCAGTAGTGATAACAATCAAGGCATCAACTGGTATTTTGCCTTGCCTTATACCCTAGACAATAAGCAAGAGGAGCTAGAAGGTCATTTTGAACAAACAACTCAAGATGCTGATAACAAGAATAAATGGCGGTTACAGCTTAAGTTTAACTTAACTAGTGGTAGCCTATTGATCAATGCTGATATCAAACAACAGCAACTTAACCTTAGCTTTACCTCAGATAGTAAGCCACTGCTCACAAGCATCGATTTACGCCTTGAGGGGCTACAACAAAAACTAACCAATATCGGTATGCGAAGTATCAATATAATTACTCAGCAAAACCAGGTACCTGCTAGCTTACTGCCTGGTGAGCACTACTTAGTTAAAATAAAAGCATAAGGCCAACCCATTATGTCTACAGACAAGAACACAACTTCGGGTGCTACTCAAGCGGTCGCGTTAAGCTATGATGGAGTATCGAGTCCGAAGATCACAGCCAAAGGCAGCGATTTAGTGGCAGCGGAGATCATCGCCCTAGCCAAAGAATCGGGCATTTATATTCATCAAAACCCGGATCTAAGTCATTTTTTACAAAAACTTGAGATTGGCGAAGAAATACCAAAAGAACTCTACCTACTTATTGCCGAGTTGATCGCTTTTGCTTATATGCTAGATGGTAAATTTCCCGACCGTTGGGATAATATGCACCAAAAAATCGTTGAAGCAGTTTAACTCCTCACCTTGAGTAGATTGTTATGACTCCACATTAGCCCTTGCCATGTAACCTGAGAAGCAATTCGGCTTCAGCTTTGGGTAATTCACACTCGGCGACCAATTCATCGACTCCAGCGCCCAATGACACCATCTTCATTGCCCTAGAATAGAGGCGCGATTGCGGATCTTGTTGGCTAGTTTCATCAATTCTGGCATCTTGCTTTGCCAATCGTTTTTCTAATTCGAGCATCCGCCGGCCAACCCCAATGGTCCCGGTGCGTAACTCTTGCAATTCGCGTTTAACCGCTTCTCGCTGGCGATCACTCTCTTTAACCAGTAATGTCAACGCATCCACCTTAGATCGTAACTTAGCTGTTTGTTTTTGTTGATATAATACTAATGCTAAGCAAGCAATTACATAGAGTAATGCCGCGATTAAAATTTCATCGGCAATCATATTCCGCTCCAATCCATTCTATTTATTGTGATACGTCACGAAGGTTAGACCACCGTTATACTGTGGGCTGTCGATTATACTAAAAAGCCATCGCGATAAGCGATGGCTTTTATCCTAGCTGAATAATATGCTAACAGCTTAACTTATTATAATTGAGTCAATTCCATCCACTCTTCATCAGATAAAAGCTTATCTAGATCAACCAAGATCAACAGCTCATTATCTCGATTACTGACACCTTGAATAAACTTAGCACTTTCTTCTGTGCCCACATTAGGGGCATTGTCGATATCTGAAGCACGTAGATAAACTACCTCGGCAACGCTATCAACCAAAATACCAATCACTTGCTTTTCAGCTTCAATGATCACGATACGGGTTGAGTCATCGACATCAGATGAAGCCAAGCCAAAGCGTGAGCGGGTATCGATAACAGTAACCACATTACCGCGCAAGTTGATGATACCCAACACATAATGCGGTGCACCAGGAACAGGAGCTATTTCGGTATAACGCAGCACCTCTTGAACCTGCATCACATTAATGCCATAGGTTTCATTGTCTAAACGGAAAGTAACCCACTGCAACACTTCATCATCTTTACTTGCAGCCACTGCCGCGACGTTTCTTACATCTGCCATATAAACCTCAGTCAATAGAGTCCTGACTACTCAATCCTAAATTCAACAATTCAATCAATGCTTGCACATGTAATATGCCGCACATCTGCTCTTTCACAACGCCAGCTAACCAAGGGCGTTTACCCGCTTTGGTACGCCAGTTAACTTCCGATTTTAAAATTTTAACTGAATTGATTAGCGATTCGCACGCCAATCCCCAGTTGCTGTTTTCTAGCTGCACAATATATTGGTAATTCACCGATTGTGCTAGTTTGTCATCGTATTTTTCGGGCATCACCCAGGCGCACGTATCGACCACGTTGAGCTGTGAGCCGCGATGCGCTTGAACACCATGGTACCAGTTCGGTCTTCCCATGATATGGTTAACCCGCTCAATCTTAACAATGCCACCTAGACTGACTAAAGGGACGGCAAGCGTTAAACCTGCAACGTTAAAAAATAATACTTGAAATTGCTCATCCAAAGTGTCGATTAATGCCTCGGTTATCCCGGGTGGACTTGAGCCCGTTTGGGTTTGAGGAGCAATAGATTGCTCTGTCTCAACAACCTCTTGACGACCCAAATTAAGAGTAGCTGAAGTTGCAATCTTTTCTTTGACTTGCGACGTAGGCTTCGCTATCTCCGCCACTGTCTTATCAGTAATCTTAACCTGCAGTTGTGTATTTAATCCCGTCTTTAATTCCGTTTTCAATTGAGGTGTTAACTTGGTCTCAATTCGAGTTTCAAGATTGGCAATTAACTTAGCGCCAATATCAGTTGGAGACGCTTCAGCCACTGGTGCTAACAGTTGCGCTAATGATTTTTTATTAACCTTTGGTGTCGCATAATTAGCCTGCTGATTTACCTTGGCGGTTTGTAACACCGGTTTAACCTCAGGGACAATGACACGGATAGCTTCATTAACCTGTTTATCATCTTGCCTGCCTTGCTGTTTATTCGGCGTTATATCCGTCTCAGGCTGCGCATTATCCTCAGTGATATCTTCTGCTAGCAACAGTGAAAAATAATCTAACACCGCATCATCAGTTGAGTTCGACATGAGCAAATTCCTTGCTGAGCAGATAATCTAATAAGCGCTCATAAGCTTTTACACCACGCGAATTCGCCGCATAATGAGAGGCTGGAAGATGCGCTAAGCTAGCGTCTCTAAACTTGGTATCTATCGGAATAACATCTGGCCACAACGCCGCGCCAAAATCACTTTCTAAGTGTTGTAGTGCTGATGAAGACGCCTTAGTGCGCCTGTCATACATGGTTGGGATCACCGTATAACTATATGTGATTTTTTTCGAACGCCCCATTAGAATCATGGTTTTCACCATTCTGTCCAGGCCCTTTATCGCTAAAAACTCGGTTTGTACCGGCACCAATATATGCTCACTGGCTGCCAATGCGTTTACCATTAAGACACCAAGGATCGGGGGGCAATCGATAAGTACGGTGTCGTAATCCTGCTCGACCAAAGACAATAGTTTTTTTAAAATCAACCCCATGCCTTCTTGATGACCTAAGGAGCGATCTAGAGTCGCTAACGCCATCGTCGCCGGCAATAAGCTTATCCCCTCGACTTTGGTCAGCACAATATGCTCGGACACCTGCTGTTTAGTCAGTGTCTTATGGTTCAAAAACAGATCATACAAGGACCCAGAAATCGATTCAGAATCGATCCCCAAATAATAGCCCAGCGATGCATGGGGATCGGTATCGACCATCAATACCCGTTGACCGCGCTTCGCTAACGCACCTGCAAGGCTGACTACCGATGTTGTTTTACCCACACCGCCTTTTTGGTTTGCTATGGTCCAGATCTTCAACAAAAACCCCTTTATATCCTGCAGCGTTTCGCTAGCTTATTGACTTAATTATCATCACGCGTGGTCACCCTAATTCCCCCATGAGGTAAGGCTATCACCTTAACACCATCTTCACTTTCAGACAGTTCATTGGTTTGCGAATGGGCAGTTCTATCACTCTTTATAGGCAAATGATCTGCTGCATCGCTCGCTTGTGGCGTCATGATCGGTGAACGTCTGCCCCTCGCATCCCCAAGTAATCCCATTTCAATCCGCACCTGTGAGCCGGGTTGAGCCTGTCCAATAATTGACTGCGTCACTTTTGGGTTAGCCGCCATCCATTGGGCAAATGTTTGCGCCTGCTCTTCTGGCACCATTAATAGTACTTGGCTATTTTCCAGTTCAGCAATTTTTGCTTCTAACAGACTATTTTTATGCCGCATATCGAAATACAGCGCCCCGGTCACGATACTGCTAATGATAAGTAAGAATAGCCACAACATAGTGGTAGTACTTATCTGCTGTTTAGCCACGACCAGTCTCAGTTAAAATCGCTTCTGCCATCTCATCCAAGGCGAATGACTTGCTTGATATCCCCGCAGCCGTTACCGCTTGTGGCATACCATACACAACACAACTGGCTTCATCTTGGGCCCAAATGGTGGCGCCCACATTTTTTAGCATTCGCGAGCCTTCACGACCATCAGCCCCCATTCCGGTCAGGATCACCGCAAGCGCATCTCCCCCAACCAACTTTGACGCCGAGGCGAAGGTAATATCGACACAGGGTTTATAGTTCATATCGGCACTGCCAGCGATAATTTTAATCCGCCCATAAGCGCCGCTGCGCTCCAGCATCATTTGCATGCCTCCGGGGGCTAAATAAGCGCAACCTGCACGCAGTTGATCGCCATTTTCTGCCTCTTTAACATTAATCGCGCACAAGCTATTTAAACGCGTAGCAAAGGCTGGCGTAAACGCCGCTGGCATATGCTGTACCAATAAAATAGGGTGTGGATAATTAGCGGGAAGCTTGGTTAAAATCCGCTGCAGGGCTACCGGGCCACCCGTTGATGTACCGATAAGTAATATTTTGTACTTTTTACCACTCGCCCGGTGTGACATTTGGCTGCGGGAAGTGGGTCTATCGGGGGCCACCACCTCTCGACTATCCGTGCTCACAGTTACGCCAGTTCTGGTTAAAGTACTCACTGACGCTGGACGTGGCGTAATAGGTCGATAAATTCGACGTCGTCCTAATGCCTTTATGCGCTGCTGCAGTAATACGATGGCGTCATCTTTATTAGTGGCAATATCTTCAAAACGCTTAGGCAGAAAATCGAGTGCGCCCGCTTCTAACGCATCTAACGTGGCTTGGGCACCATCATGAGTCAAAGAGGAAAACATTAAAATAGGCGTCGGACACTTAGCCATGATCTGACGCACAGCGGTAATGCCGTCCATCACTGGCATCTCGATATCCATGGTGATCACTTGAGGCTTGAGCTGTTCGGCCAGTTTAACCGCTTCAGCGCCATTGACGGCAGTACCTATGACTTCTAAATCTGGGTCCTTAGATACGATCTCACTGACTCTTCGACGAAAAAAACTCGAATCATCGACAACTAATACTTTAATGGCCATTCAATTTCCTATCGACAGCAAACCTCTGTAAGCAATCAAACGTGACCCTGTTACGGGGGTCACGCTTAATAGGTTATCAGACAGTCTTACTTAACGTTTACTGCTTGTTTTTAGCGTAATGCTTCAATAATCCAGGTACGTCTAAGATCAATGCAATCCCCCCATCAGAGGTGATCGTTGCACCCGCCATACCTGGGGTGCCATGAAGCAAGGTCCCTAACGGCTTAATTACCACTTCTTCTTGACCAATCAAGGAGTCAACCACAAAACCTATCTGAATTGTGCCTAACTGAACGATCACCACATGGCCTTTCTTTTTATCGCCATGCTTGAAGCCGCTCTCTTTCCTGTTAAGCCAATTCTCTAGATAGAACAGCGGCACCGCCTTATCACGAACAATAACGGTTAGCTGACCATCTACAATATTGGTTTTTGTCAAATCAAGATGGAAAATTTCATTCACACTGGTTAACGGCAAAGCAAACACTTGCTCGGCCACTTCCACCATCAGTGTTGGCATAATCGCCAAGGTCAAGGGGACTTTAATCTCTAAACAAGTGCCTTTGCCTTTGAGCGAATCAATATGCACCGTGCCATTAAGCTGGGTGATACGCGTCTTAACAACGTCCATCCCCACGCCACGGCCGGAAATATCGGAGATCTCTACCTTAGTTGAAAAACCTGGGGCGAAAATCAGATTATATGCTTCTGAATCCGTCATACGCGCAGCGGCATCTTCATCGAGCACACCACGACTGATAGCGATTTGCTTAAGCTTATCGGGATCCATACCTGCGCCGTCATCCTCAATCTTGAGCAGGATATGATCCCCCTCTTGACTGGCTGACAAGGTAATGGTGCCGGTACGCGTTTTACCGTTAGCTTCACGCTCATCAGGCATCTCTATACCGTGATCGACAGAATTACGCACCAAGTGAACTAGTGGGTCGGCCAGTGCTTCAACTAAGTTTTTATCCAGATCGGTGTCTTCGCCTATCATGCGAAGATCAATCTCTTTGTTAAGCGTTCTAGCTAAATCACGTACCACGCGAGGGAAACGACCAAATACCTTTTTAATCGGTTGCATGCGGGTTTTCATCACCGCACCTTGCAGATCGGCAGTCACCAAATCTAAATTAGCTAAAGCTTTAGACATATCTTCGTCATCACGAGAAATGCCAAGACTCAGCAGACGATTACGTACCAATACTAACTCTCCGACCATATTCATGATCTCATCGAGTCGAGCAGTATCAACCCGCACTGTGGTTTCGGCCTGTGGCATATTAGCAGCAGGTGCTTTAGTAACGGCGGCTTGTGGTTTAACTTCAGTCTTAGCCGGACTCGGTGTCACTTCAACCGCTGCAGGCGTGGGCGCTGCAACCACTTTCGCCGCCGGAGCCGCAATAGATGAAGCGCCAGGGCCTGCACCAGAGCCGTGCAATTCATCGAGTAACTTTTCAAATTCATCGTCACTAATTTCGTCGGCATCAACTGCTGGAGCTGGCGCCTCAGGCTCTTTGGCAATGGCGGCTACAGGTGGTTTAAAACTGCCTGCGCCGTGCAGCTCATCTAGCAGCGATTCAAACTCATCATCGGTAATATCATCACTGGACAAGCTAACATCATTAGAAGCTGATTCAGTCACTGTTGGGCCTTTACCCGATCCATGCAGCGCATCGAGTAAGGCTTCAAATTCTGACTCGTTGATTTCATCAATACTGCCGTCGCTGCCACCATCAATAGCACTCACTACTGTGTTATCGCTGGTATCAAGCGGTTCAAACAAGGTGGCACCTTCATCGCTAGGAACATCGGCTACCTCATCGACAATCGTTGCCTCTGCCGTACCGGCAGACAATGCCACCTCTGATGCGAGCATACCGCCAGAACTTAACAGTTTAAGATTTGCCAGTAAGGTTGCATCGGCAGGGCTTTGAACTTGTCCGGCTTTCGTCTCGGCAAACATCGAATTAATCGCATCGACAGCCTGTAAAATAATATCCATAAGCTCAGCAGAGACACTTCGTTTGCCAGTACGCAGCAAATCAAAGGTATTTTCTGCTTCATGGCAAACATCGACCATGGGAGTCAGACTTAAAAAGCCCGCTCCGCCTTTAACGGTATGAAATCCACGAAAAATGGCATTGAGCAGTTCGGTATCATCTGGATTATTTTCCAACATGACCAGCTGTTCAGATAACAGTTCGAGTATTTCTCCCGCCTCTATCAGAAAGTCCTGCAGTATCTCTTCATCAACATCAAACGACATTAATATGACTCCTACTTAGAAACCTAGACTCGACAGTAAGTCATCCACTTCATCTTGCCCTGTTACCACATCATCACGCAGTTCTGCGTTCATAATCGGGCCTTCGGCTTCGACACTCTTGGTTGACTTAAGCGCCTTACTCGATGTGGGGTGCTCACCAAAGACGGTCAACATCGACACTAAATTGTTTTCGACTTCACGCACCAACTCAATCACTCGGCGGATCATCTGCCCAGTAAGATCTTGGAAATCTTGCGCCAACAAGATATGGTTGAGCAGCTCTTTCAAGCGTGTTGAATCAGACTCGCTGCGGTCAATAAACTGCTGCACATCGTGACATAATGCTTTAAACTCATGCAGTTGGATGTCTCGCTTCATCAAGCGATCCCACGTTGGCTTAACCGCTTTAATATTGGTGGTTAGTGCATCGGCAAGGGGCAATGACTCTTCAACTGCATCCATGGTTTTATTGGCCGCTTGTTCTGTCATCTCAATGACATAACTTAAGCGCTCTTTAGCATCTGGAATTTCACTGTTGGTCAATTCAACCAAACGGTCATCAACCTGAAAATCGACAATGGCACTATGAAGTTGACGGGTTAACCTGCCAACTTCATCAAATAACTCTTTTTGAATCGGACTCGCAATATCTCTTACGATATTGTCAGCTTTATCCTGTTCATTAGCCTCAAGCAATTCAACAAGTTGTCTTGCTTGTGCTAACGTGATCAGCCCTAAAGTATTTGCTTGCATAGCTCAACCTTAATTAACTGAGTCGTTCAAAAATTTTGTCTAACTTCTCTTTTAATGTTGCCGCGGTAAAAGGCTTAACAACATAACCGTTTACACCAGCTTGTGCTGCTGCAATGATCTGTTCCCTTTTAGCTTCCGCTGTCACCATTAACACCGGTAGGTGCTTAAGATTGTCATCTGCGCGAATGGCCTTTAGTAGGTCAATTCCTTGCATACCAGGCATGTTCCAGTCGGTTACGACAAAATCAAAATCACCTTTCTGTAGCATGGGCAATGCCGTTGAACCGTCATCTGCTTCCTGAGTATTGTTAAAACCCAAGTCTCTTAACAAGTTCTTGATGATACGCCTCATTGTTGAAAAGTCGTCAACGACGAGAATCTTCATATTCTTGTCCAAGGTTTCCTCCGCGGAGCTGTTTTTATATTGCTCATGTAATCGTTATGTATGGGTCCAATGCTTTAATTTAGCTTTTAATCTCAACATGGCCTGACTCAATATCTGGCTCACTCTCGACTCGCTAACGTCCAGTACGGCTCCAATCTCTTTTAAATTTAATGCTTCGTCATAATACAATGACAAAACTAAACCATCTCTTTCTGGCAGTAATTTTATCGCGTCAACCAAGGCTTCATGAAACTGAGTTTCGGCTAATGCATCGAAGGCATCGTCTTGGTGATCGTCTTCCTGCCTTACTATATCGACCGAAACGCCGAGATCTTCAATACCAATTACCTTGCCGACTGATACATCGTTTAAAATGTGATGATATTCATCCAGTGTCATGTCTAATCGGTCGGCAATTTCGGTATCTTTAGCGTCGCGGCCCAGTTCCTGTTCGAGCTCATCAATCACTTGCGCAACACGGCGTTGATTACGGTGCACCGAACGCGGTACCCAATCGCCGCGCCTTATTTCATCAAGCATTGAGCCCCGAATTCGAATCCCCGCAAAGGTTTCAAATTTGGCGCCTTTACTACCATCAAAATTTGAAGAGGCTTCAAGCAGGCCCATCATACCGGCTTGTAACAGATCATCTAATTGAACCGATGCTGGCAAACGGGCTAATAAGTGGTGGGCAATCCTTTTTACCAGCGGCGCATACTGTTCAACGATAGACGCTTTATTATCTAAACAGGTATACGCGGCCGCTTTACTCACTCGTGCCTTCCTCTTGCTGATTGTTACGCTGTACTAAGCGTTCAACGAAAAACTCTAAATGACCACCCGGTTGCTGTGGGATCGGCCAACTGATTATTTTATTTGCTAGCCCATGATAGGCGATTGATGCAGGTGATTTTGGAAAGGCTTCGACGATAAGCTTTTGCTTACGAACTGACTTTCTGAGGTTTTCATCGAATGGAATCGTCGCGACAAGTTCAAGCGCTACATCAAGAAAACGGTCGGTCACTTTACTTAATTTAGCAAACAACTCCATCCCTTCACGTAGACTGCGAGCCATGTTGGCAACAATTTTAAAACGGAACACACCATGCTCACGGCTTAATATCTTAATCAGGGCGTAGGCATCGGTGATCGACGTTGGCTCATCACATACCACGATTAATACATCTTGCGATGCCCGTGAAAAGCTCAGCACCATGTCAGAAATACCCGCAGCGGTATCGACAATTAAAATATCAAATTGAGTACGCATTTCGCTGAAGGCGCGAATAAGCCCGGCGTGCTGAGCAGGAGATAGCTCGACCATCGACTGTGAGCCCGACGTAGCAGGGATAATACCAATCCCTTTGGGGCCTCTAACAATCACATCATCAAGATCGGCATCGCCCGATAGCACATGGGATAAATTACGCTCAGCCCTTAAGCCTAACATCACATCGACGTTCGCTAAGCCCAAATCGGCATCGAGCACTAAAACACGCTTACCCTTTTCGGCGAGTGCAACCGCGGTATTGATAGAGACACTGGTTTTACCCACGCCACCTTTACCGCCAGACACCGCAATTACTTTTACTTTTTCGTTATTTGGTTGATTCATCATTCGTAAACCGCTTGCTTGATCCCGACTCATTGTTTTACTCAAATGCATAGGCCTGTTGATGTGACCTTTCAGTTTGTTGTACAGGTTGCTCTTTCTTATCTAATACTGAAAGCGCCTTGTGTGCTAACGCGAGTGTATCTGCAACCTGCATATCTTCTGGAACTCGTTGGCCATCAGTGACATAACTTAATGGTAAACCACTTTGGATCAATACGCTCAAGGCTGGTGCTAAGGCGACCGACTCGTCCAGTTTGGTTAATACTACACCCGATAATGGGATTCTAGCGAACTGCTTCACCGCATCTTCTAGTACTCTTCTTTGACTCGTTGACGACAGTACCAGATAACTGCGTATAGGTAATCTGCTATTTGCCGTTAAATTATCGAGTTGCTGGAATAAGCGTATATCTCGCTGCCCCATGCCAGCTGTATCGATCAATACTAACTTGCGATTGCGCAGCTGATACAAAATTTGTTCCAACTCATTAAGATCATGCGCCTGCTTTACTGGACATCCCATTATTTTGCCATAGGTTGCCAGCTGCTCATAGGCTCCGATGCGATAATGATCGGTTGTTATCAATGCTACTTGATCTGAACCATGATGTGCTGCAAATCGAGCGGCAATTTTGGCAACACTGGTGGTTTTACCGACACCTGTTGGCCCAACAAAAGCGACCACACCACCTTGGCGCACAATATCATCGCCCTGATTGTCGAGCATATTCGCCAGACTTCTCGGTAAGATTTTGACTAATTCTGCTGGCGGATAATGTTCACTCAGCCCTGACAACTTGGTCGCCACTTCGGCAGAAAACTCTGCCGCTAATAGGCGGCTCTCAAGCATGGCGCCGACAGGATCCAGTCGGCTCTTTTGCTCGCTAAGCAGCGAAGTTACTTGGTGAGTCAATAGGTTACGCAGTGATGCGAGCTCTTCTCGCATTGAGTCAAATTCAACACTCGCCGCGCTCGGTTTATCACGCTTTTGACCAAAATGGTTTTGTTGGTTGGATTCGGCGCGTGCTGGCTTAGGCTCGCTACTAGGCGCTTGTAGCCCTTTAGCCCATTCAGGCATCTCTAATTCTTCATTAGTACGACCAATCTGCTGGTTAACGCGGCTTTGTTGACGCTCAAGCAGGGCTTGTAACGAATCGGCAGCGGGTGCAGGTTGTTTTTTTGACTCGGTCTTGATGGGTTGGCGACCAATGGAGACTTTTTCATCGGCGAGATCAAGTAAGCTCGACGGCGTCATATTCGCGACCGCTGGACTTGGCGATTTTTTGGGCTCGTCATAATCGACAGCCGCGACAATCTCGATGCCACCGGTGACTTTTTTGTTAGACATGATCACCGCATCAGAGCCTAAGGTCTCTTTCACTTGGGCCAAAGCTGAGCGCATATCTTTTGCTAAAAAACGTTTAATTTTCATCTAAATACTCTCTACTGACCGACCGCTGATACGATGCGAATTTGTTTTTCATCGGGCACTTCTTGATAGGAGATCACCCGTAAATTTGGAATCGTATGTTTAACGAATCGTGACAGCGTCGAACGTAACATTCCTGAGGTCAACAAGATGGCGGGCTCTCCTACCATCTCTTGCCGTTGCGATGCATCGATAAGCGATTTCTGCATCCGCTCAGCCAGACTCGGTTCAATATTCGGCCCATCGCCGCCTGTTGCTTGCATAGACTGATGCAACATCTGTTCCAACTCTGGCGCCAAAGTAATGACAGGAATTTCCACCTCTGGGCCACTGATCTCTTGGATGATCATGCGCTTTAAGGCAATACGCACTGCGGCGGTCAACACCTCAGTATCATTGCTCTTGGGCCCGTATTCTAACAGGGTTTGTACTATGGTTTTCAAATCTCGGATAGACACGCCCTCGTTAAGCAAGTTTTGCATCACTTTAACCACAGTGCCCAGCGGCATCACATCGGGAATAAAGCCATTAACTAACTTGGGCGAATGCTTAGCCAGCATATCCATTAACTGCTGCACCTCTTCATAACCTAATAATTTAGAGGCATTATTGGTGAGCAATTGGCTAAGATGCGTGGCAACCACTGTAGCTGCGTCAACGACGGTATAACCTAAGGTTTGTGCGTGCTCTCTAAGCTCTGGCGCTATCCAAACGGCTTCAAGCCCAAAGGCGGGATCGGTGGTTTCGACGCCATCAAGCTTGCCATACACTTGGCCTGGGTTAATCGCGAGCTCGCAATCATGGCGAATTTCAGCCTCACCCGACGCCACGCCCATCAAGGAGATGCGATAAGTGTTGGGCGACAGATCTAAATTGTCACGGATATGCACCGCCGGCACCAAGAAACCTAATTCTTGTGACAGCTTCTTACGCACTCCTTTGATACGGTTGAGTAATTCACCCCCTTGGCCCTTATCGACCAAGGGGATTAATCGATAGCCCACCTCTAACCCTATGGTATCGACATGTTGCACATCATCCCAACTCAACTCTTTAGGCTTATTGTCACCAGCGGGACTCGGAGAGGTTTTAGCAAGCTCTAGCGCTCTTTGACGATCGAGATCTTTTTTACGATGAATATAATAGGCACCACCGGCAGTCAGCAAACCAAAGCTGAGAAAAGCAAAATGCGGCATGCCAGGCACAATCCCCATGATCAACAATACCGCGGCCGCAATACCTAAGGATTTAGGGCTGTCAAACATCTGCCCCATCACCATTTGCCCCATGTCGCCTGACTCATTTTGACGCGTCACCATTAACGCGGCCGCAATCGACAACAACAGGCCTGGGATCTGCGCCACCAAACCATCACCAATGGTCAGCAAGGTATAAATTTCTACAGCTGAGGAGAAATCTAGCCCGTGCTGCACCATACCAATGACAAAGCCGCCGAGAATGTTGATCACTAAAATCATGATGCCGGCAATTGCATCGCCTTTGACAAATTTTGACGCACCATCCATCGCACCATAAAAGTCGGCTTCTTTAGTGACTTCTGCACGGCGTAAGCGCGCCTGATCTTGGTTTAACACCCCGGCGTTTAAGTCGGCATCGATAGCCATCTGTTTACCTGGCATCGCATCGAGGGTAAAACGGGCGCTCACTTCAGAAATACGTCCAGCACCTTTAGTGACTACGGCAAAGTTGATAATGATCAAGATAAGAAACACGACCAAACCCACGGCATAGTTACCGCCAATTACCACAGAACCGAACGCTTCAATCACCTTACCGGCGGCATCGCCACCATTATGGCCTTCGAGCAAGACGATACGCGTCGAGGCCACGTTCAGCGCCAGTCGCAGCAAAGTAGCGACTAGCAATACCGTTGGGAAGGCCGCAAAGTCGAGGGGGCGATCTGAATAGATGGCCACTAAAAGCACCACCAAGGCTAAGGCAATATTGAACGAAAATAGGATATCGAGTAAGAATGCTGGCATCGGCAAGATGATCATCGCCAAGGCTGCAAGCACGAGTACAGGCGTACCAATGCCTTTAAAGTTTGCCGGTTTAACCTGTTTTAGTTGACCTAATGTTGCTTTCAAATCCATCAATTTAGCGCCTGAACTTTGACATCTGAACGGTTAACAGCAAAAAGCGCGCCAACCTACTTGCAGTCACCTAACGACAGCAAACACGACGCTAATATTTCAGCTCATCGGGAATAGGCTGATTTAACGGCACGGGGGTGGGTCGCTTACCGCCTTTTTGTTGATATTGCTTCAACTGAAAGACATAGGCCAATACCTGAGCAACAGCGGTGAAGAGCCCCTCGGGGATCTCTTGCTCTATCTTAGTCGTATGATAAATGGCCCGTGCCAGCGGTGGAGCTGATACGATTGCCACCTCATGCTCTCTGGCAATTTCACGTATCTTAAAGGCAACCTCGTCGACCCCTTTCGCCAATACATAAGGCACTGCGGCCTTGGTGACATCATATTTAATCGCCACCGCATAGTGTTCTGGGTTGACCACTATCACATCGGCATTGGGTACCTCGGTCATCATGCGACGCTGCGCCATTTCGCGCTGCATCTGCCGCACCCGTCCCTTAACTTCGGGCTGGCCTTCGGTATCCTTGTATTCGTCTTTGATCTCCTGCTTGGTCATGCGCAGCTGTTTACTGTGGTTCCAAATTTGAAACGGTACATCAATAGCAACAATGATCACTGTCGATGAACATAAAATAATGAACATCCATATCAGCAGATCCAGCGCATTATACACATTACCCGGGAGGTGTCCTTGTGACAGGGTCAAGATATCAACGAAATAGTAATACAGTAAAAAGTACGCCATCATAGCGACCACAGAAAACTTTGCAATTCCCTTGGTTAATTCCACCAACGCTTGCACACCAAACATACGTTTAAAGCCACTCATCGGGTTCATTTTGCTCGCTTTGGGCATAAAGGCCTTCACCGAAAAGGTGATCCCCCCGATAACGATGTTGCCTAAAAAAGCCACCACAGCCAAAAACACGATAAAAATTGCCATGGGCATGGCCAGTTCACGCAGTACCAGCTCCCACACGTTGTACATACTATTGGTATCAAAAATCGCGGCACGATCCATGGTAAACAGCTTTTTCATCACATTGATAAGCGCCACACCTAAATCAGGGCCCACAATGACAAAACCAAATGCCGCCGACATCAGAACCGCAGAGGTGCCTAACTCTTTTGAGCGGGCAACCTGGCCTTTATCACGCGCCTGTTGACGCTTTCTGGAGGTGGCTTCCTCGGTTTTTTCTTGGCTAGAATCATTTTCAGCCATTAGAAACTCCCATCAGCGCGGCACTGTAACTGCACCACATCACACAGCAATAGCTGCGCTGAGCGCCAGACTTCATCGAAGTGCGCCATAATGGGCGTTAAGGTGAGCCACAAAATCACCAGCCCACTCACCATGGTGACAGGGAAGCCAACAGCAAAAATATTGAGTTGCGGTGAGGCGCGGGTCATGACCCCAAAAGATAAGTTAATCAATAACAGCGCCACAATCGCTGAAATAGACATGGTCAACGCAGCGCCAAACATGTAACTGCCCCATTCGGCTAATTGGCGATAACTGCTAATAGAAATACCTTGGTTAGAGACGGGGATGGTGTCAAAACTGGCAACCAGCATACGGATCATCAGGAGGTGGCCATCGACAGCAAGAAAGATCATCGTGGTCAACAACAGAAAAAAGTTACCAATCACCGGGGTTTGCTGGCCAGAGCCAGGGTCGACCATAGAGGCGAAACCTAAGCTGGTTTGCATACCAATAATTTGGCCTGTTAACACAAAGGTTTGCATGATAAGCAGGGTGACAAACCCCATCGCTACCCCAATGACGATCTGCTGCGCGGTGACAAATACCGCCGCCAATGAAAACAGCTCAACATCAGTATTTACAGGGAGCATAGGCGCAATGGCAAAGGTTATCGCCACCGATAACAACAGACGGATCCGCACAGAAGTGGTGTTAGCGCCAAAAACAGCCATCACCATCAACATGCTCGACACCCGATAAAGTGGCCACATGTAGGCGGAAATGGTCTCCATTATGGTGGACATCAATATTTCCATATTCGCCTCAACACTTAGCCGACCAGCGCACGTAACATGAGCGTATTGAATCGATTTACGTGAGCTAGCCTGGCGCAGTAAACCGTCATACTTAGCCAACGACCATGGGGATCATATCAACCATTTCAAAAAAGAATTCCATCATGGTTTGGACTAACAGATGTCCTAGAAACATCAGCGCTAACAAGGTCGTTAGCAGTCTAGGCAAAAAGCTTAAAGTCTGCTCGTTTATCGATGTCGCCGCTTGGAATACCGCCACCACTAACCCGACCACCAAGCCTGGCACAATGATCATCGACACTATGGTAACGATAACGGCCAAGGCTTCGCGAAAGATATCAATCAGGGCTTCGGGTGACATAGCGGCTCCTAAATCCCAAAACTATTGGCTAGGGTACCCATCACTAAGCTCCAACCATCAACCAATACAAACAGCATGATTTTAAAAGGCAGCGATACAATCATCGGCGACAACATCATCATACCCATGGCCATCAAGATACTGGCCACCACTAAGTCGAGTACTAAGAATGGCACAAATAACATAAAGCCAATCTGAAAGGCGGTTTTTAACTCACTGGTTATAAACGCAGGGATCAGCACGCTCATAGGAGCATCTTCTGGGGTGTCAATGTTTTGATAACCCGAGATCTCGACAAAGGTTTGCAGATCGGTCAGGCGAGTTTGTGACAGCATAAAGGTTTTCAGTGGCGCTTTACCCGTCTCAAACGCCTGCTCTATGGTCAGGGTTTCATCCATGTAGGGCTGCACGGCATTGGCATAAATCTTGTCAAATACTGGCGCCATAATGAAGAAGGTCATAAACAGACTCATCCCAATAAGCACTTGATTTGATGGGGTTTGCTGTAAACCAATCGCTTGGCGCAATATCGATAACACCACGATAATGCGCGTAAAAGAGGTTAGCATTATCACCATTGCGGGCAAAAAGCTCAGCGCTGTCATCAACAACAATATCTGCATGGTGACAGAATATTGCGTGGCACCGTCGGCTCCTGTCGTGACCGTTACTGCTGGTAAAATACCGTCTTGCGCCCACGCTAACTGGGGCAGCAATAAGGCGCTCATTAAGCTGACTAAGAGAATAATCCGTTTCATGATTGCGATGATTTAGCTTGGCGTAAACGGCTGGCAAACGAGTCTTGTGATACTGTCACAGGGGTCTCGAGTTTATCGATCAAGGTCACCTGATGGCTGGTCACACCAAGTAAATATTGCTGCCCTTCGACTTCCACCAAGACCATTTTCTCTTTTTGCCCTAGCGGCGTGACCGCCACGGTCTTAAGCACGCCATGGCTAGTAGGCACTAACTTGAGTCGCTTCACCACATAGGCCAATAAAAAAATCAGTGCGATAACGACAATAAGTCCACCGAGCATATTCGCCATGGTGGTTAACGCTGGCTCTCGCTCTGCGGTGACCTCTGCCGCAGACGTGGTTATTGCACTAGCCATCATTGGCATCGATAATGACATTCCCATTAACCTTGCCTCACTTAAGCTTTTTAATGCGTTCGGTTTGGCTAATGACGTCGGTCAATCGAATACCAAACTTGTCATTAACGACAACCACTTCGCCGTGGGCCACAAGAGTACCATTAACCATAACATCTAACGGCTCGCCGGCGACACGATCTAACTCCACTACCGAGCCTTGGTTCAGCTGCAGTAAATTACGAATATTAATAAAACTGCGACCCACTTCCATAGAGATGGTCACCGGAATATCCATAATAGTATCGAGTTTGGCCGCTTCCTCTTCGGTTAACGGTTGAGAACTATCAGCTAATTCGTCTAATTCAACCGCTTGAGCCTCTTCAATCGCTTGCTCGGCCATTGCTGCAGCCCAATCATCACCTGTATCTTGTGTGCTCATCACTTTTTACCTTTAAAACTCAAATAATGGTTAACTAACCTAAACTCGGATTACCTAAATATTGCCAATTTCTCTTGCCTTGCCTTTTTTGGTGACCAGCTGTAATTCGCTTTTCGCCGTCTCGGGCCGTGGGATTTTTTCCCGGATATGTAAGGCTAAATTCTCTCTTGAACGTCCGAGTTTACAGCGATAAGTGGGTAAGTCTTCGACCCGCATCACTATGTGTTCAGGCATTTCAACCGGGATAATATCGCCAGCCTTTAAGCTCAGAACGCTCTTCAATGACATCTCTTTTTCGACTATGGTGGCATCGATACCCACTTTGACGTCCATGATTTCATCTTTTAACGCCTGCGACCAGCGCATATCTGTGTCTTGGGTATCACTTTGCACCCCCGCATCGAGCAGTTCACGAATCGGCTCGATCATCGAGTAAGGCATGGTAATGTGAAAATCGCCACCGCCACCGTCGACTTCGATATGAAACGAACTCACTACCACCACTTCGGTAGGACTAACAATATTGGCCATCGCGGGATTGACTTCAGAGTCCAGATAATCAAACTCAACATCCATCACCGGGGCCCAAGCTTCTTTATAATCTTCGAAGATGATTTTAAGCAGCAGTTGCACGATGCGCCGCTCGGTGGGGGTAAATTCTCGCCCCTCAATCTTGGCATGAAATCGGCCGTCACCGCCAAAAAAGTTGTCGACCAGAATAAACACCAAACGGGCTTCCATGGTGATCAATGCAGTACCTTTTAACGGGCTAAAACGCACCATATTAAGGCTAGTTGGCACAAATAAGGTATGCACGTATTCGCCAAACTTAAGCATCTGCACGCCATTAATCGACACTTCTGCCGCGCGGCGCATCATGTTGAACATGCTGATGCGTAAATGGCGGGCAAAACGTTCGTTAACGATCTCAAGGGTCGGCATCCGGCCACGGACGATACGATCTTGAGAAGAAAAGTCATAGGAGCGCGCATCTAGCTCATTATCACTTGCCTCATCTTCATCAACGTCATCGACACCGTGTAATAACGCATCAATTTCGTCTTGGCTTAATAGATCACTCACAATATCGCCCTACCTGGTTAATCAAGGTTGCCGCTAGCATCACTGCATTACAAACCCAGTAAAGAGTACCCGTTCGACCACTTTGCGCCCGGTCACGGGTCGTAATGTGTTTTGCACATTCAGCAGCGCCATCTGTCGTAACTCATCTTTACCGGCTAACGAACTTAACTTTTGTACATTAGCACTACTGAACGTCGTTAATAGCGCATCTTCGATTAATGGAATGTGTTTCTTCAGTAACACATCATCATCAGCGCCTCGTACCATCAGCTGTACTTTTATTTCGACAATACGCGCACGCTTTTGCCCTGGCAGGTTAAACAGAAATGGCCTTGGCATACCCACATAAAACGCTTCACCACTATTAACCGATGCCGCTTGCTCTACAGGCGCCTCTTCTGATACTTCGCTATCGGATGCGTCACTCGAGCCCAATAACAACCATAGCGCCACAGCCCCCCCAAGGAGGACAACAAGCCCTACTGAAGCAAAAATAATCAGCTTTTTTTTGCTTTTGAGTGGCGGGTTTTCTTCCAGTTGTAACGATTCTTCTTCAGCCATGTTTATTTCCTATCACACGCTACTTTTTAAGTGCCTAAACCCGGTGGAGCAATCTATAACCCTATAGGTTACCTGCTTATGCGTAATAATCTATACCTGAGCGGTAACTTGTTGCGTTATTCGCGGCCAATAAGCTTTCATCTGTTGATATTTCATCCATATCCGCTGATAAGGTGCCATTTTGCTGGCCAGAGCCATCCGCTTGCCCCTGCTCTCGACCGCCACCGCCTTGGGACACATTACTGTCTGTCAGTTGCATTCCTTGTTCGGCCAACATCTCACGTAAACGCGGCAGTGCCTGCTCGACCAGATCTTTGGTTTGATGTTGCATCACCTGAAACTGCACTTGAGTCTGATCGCCCTGTACTTGAATGCGCACCATCATCTGTCCAAGCTCAGGCGGGTCGAGACGGATCTCGGCATGTTGCACCCCTTGGCTGACCATGGCGATCAATTGTTGACGCATGACGGGGGAGAATTTTTGAATCATCTCTTGCATCTGCTGGGCAGGTTCACCTTGCGGGCGAATAGAGACTTGATACTGTGCTGGTGTCTCGGCTCGCGCAAAAGGAGTCGATGTCATGGTCGATGATGTGGGTTTTAACTCGTTTGCGCCATTGTCGGCGATATCACCCTCTGCCGCCATGGAGACCATTAACTTGGCATTTTTAAGCTCATTGGCCGCACTCGTGCTGGCATCCGCTTGAGCCTGCACTTTAGCGGTTATTTGCCCGGCAGCGTCTGGTTTAAGCTCTGAGGTTACGTCAGATTGAGCTCCACCCAACATCGATTTAGCATCGTCGCCGCCCATCTTAGCCCCAAGACTGTTAGCCCCAAGGCTGTTAGCCCTACCCGCACCTTGCGCGGCTAAAACCGTGTTGGCTTGCTCGATTAAGGCGTTGAAAGCCGAACTCTTACCCTGCTGCGATCCATCAATTAATGCCGCCATCATATGCGGCGGTAATTGCGCTAGCTGTGCCTCATCTAGGCCTGTTTGACTCTCAAGCCCTTCAAGCTGGGATTGCGTTAGGCTGGCTAACAACTCGTCGGTACTCGTCTCGCCTGTCAGATTCAGATCTGAGCCTAATTCACCATCGAGTGGCAATTGTGCGCCGCCCTCGGCAAGTTCCTGGTTTTCCGCTAACTGTGTCGCCCAGTTAATTTGCGCCAACACATTGGCAACGTCATTATCCTCGTCTTGCTGCTCATCCGCTGCCACGACCTGTTGATTGTCATGCGTTATCTTATCGGCTTCAGGAGAGCCTTGGGTTTTATGACTTGGGCCATTATCGGCTGACGCTTGCGCTAACGCCGTAGAAAAGTCATTACTTTTCGGGCTGTTAGCACTAGATTTGTTAGGTTGCAAACCCAACTTATCGCCCGAGCTATCCGCTTTAGATAACAGCACGCTATTCATTTGTGGCATAAATCCTCCAACACTTTTACGCGTAACACGCGGCGCTTATGTCACGCTTCTAGTGTCAATTATTCGGTCGTACTGCCGATAAGAAATTAGTATTTTGATAAAGAATGCAAATAAAGCGCCAACTGTTAAGTTGTTGCCTTGTTTGATGATTATTTTTAATGAAGAGCAATATCGTGGCGACTGAGGCGCTTAACGCTGCGGTTTTCGAAAAAATTGCTGAGAGGCAAACTCATCAATCATCTTTTGTTCTTGTTTTAATTCGGCAAGTTGCCGCTTATGCGCCTTGCGCTCAAGCAGCAGCTCCACCGCTTTACGCTTTTGCTGTTTGACTTGCCACACTTGCTGGCCAATTTGACGCTGCTTATCAGACTCGTTCACCGCAAAATGCTGTTTGGTGATCGCCTCATCTATTTGACGGATAAACTGATGAAACTGATGATAATTACTTGCACTTATCACCTGCCCCTGTTGCTGCTCCATCTGTTTCATGTAATCAAGACGGTATTGCTGTAATGCGCTTAGTTGCTGCTGGCATTTTTGCAGCACCATCTGCGCAGAGCGCAGTTGAAGTGACGCTTGCTCTTCGGCGTCGAGCGCCAATTTAAGCACGGTATCGAGTGGATCAGGTTTCGCCATCACATCCTCTAAATCATCAAACTCAAGGGCATCTATTTATTTCACAATAGCCGCTACCCCTGACATTGGGCACTCAATTGACCTAACATCAAGGCACAACTGTCAAAACTAAGCGACTCTTTCATCGTTTGACGTAAAAAGGCGTTCATTGCCGGTTGCAGGCGAATGGCGTTATCGATACGGGGATCGCTGCCTTGGGTATAAGCACCAATCGAGATCAAGTCGCGATTTTGCTGATACAAGGAATACATCTGTTTTACTCGGCGAGTGGCTTCTAAGTGGGCTTCACTGATCACCATAGGCGCAACACGGCTAATGGATGCCTCGACATCGATAGCAGGGTAATGGCCCGAATCGGCCAAGGCACGTGACAGCACAATATGCCCATCGAGGATCGCTCGCGCCGAGTCGGCGATAGGATCTTGTAAATCATCACCTTCGGTTAATACTGTATAAAACGCAGTGATCGAACCTTGTCCCACGCCACCATTGCCGGCGCGTTCCACTAACTTAGGTAACTTGGCAAACACCGAGGGCGGATAGCCCTTGGTGGCAGGCGGCTCACCGACGGCCAGTGCAATTTCACGTTGCGCCTGCGCGTAACGAGTCAGACTGTCCATTAACAGTAAGACGTTATAGCCCAAATCACGAAAATACTCGGCGATCCGGGTCGATGTTTCACAGGCGCGCAGCCGCATTAACGGCGAGGTATCGGCCGGAGCGGCCACCACCACAGAGCGGGCTCGCCCCTCTTCACCTAAGATCTCTTCGATAAACTCTTTCACCTCACGGCCACGCTCGCCAACCAAGCCCACGACGATGATATCGGCGGTAGTGCCACGGGTCATCATCCCCAGCAGCACACTTTTACCGACGCCAGAGCCGGCAAACAGCCCCATACGTTGACCCTTGCCGACCGTCAGCATCGCATTGATGGCGCGTACGCCAACATCGAGCGGCTCGGTGATCGCCCGCCGTGCCAATGGATTAATGGGCGCGGCATGACGCGGTGCTTTTTGGTCAGTATGCAGATGGCCTAAGCCATCGAGTGGCACGCCGTTGCCATCGAGCACTCGCCCCAGTAAGGACAGGCCGACATTGAGCCCAGCCTGCGCCCCCAGTGGCGTCACTTTAGCGCCAGGCATCACGCCTCTGAGCTCTTCGACTGGCATTAAATACAGTAGTTTGTCGTCAAACCCCACCACTTCGGCAATAAGATCGCCGGCCATGGTGGCAATACTGCACAAACTGCCTACCGATGCACGGCAGCCGGTGGCTTCCAGCGTTAAGCCTACCACTCGAACCAGTTGACCACTGGCGTCGGGCATAAACGGATTGACGTTATGATTATGCTGTTTAAATTTATTCAGCAGTTGATGTTGTCGCGTCTGCATCTTGTTGGCCTTGGCTAGCATGCTTTTCATCATGGAGCGTGGCAGCATCCACGACTGGAGTGGGTTGAACCTCGGATGCCGACACCTCGCTCACCGCCTCACTCGCCTGCTTAGCTAACGTCTGTTGCTGTTGCAACTTCTGTTGCTCTAAGTGGCTTTCGCTGTGGACTAAGTTTTCAAATACCGCCTTAATGCGGTTTTCAAGCCCCATATCGACGCGGCTTCTATCATTACTGATGATGCACTCGCCGCGGCGCAGTGACGGATCGGACTCTATCTCCCAGCGATTTTTTTGCAGTTGGGCACTGCCATACAACTGCTCAACCAAGGTGACATCTTCTGGGTGCAAACGCACATTGACGCCTTGCTCTTTTAACGGAAGGGCGTCAATGCCTTGGCGAAGGGCCGCCAAGACATGTTCTGGATGCACCTGCAGCTCATGGCCTATCACAGCCTTGGCTAAGGTCATGCTGAGGTTAACCAGCGATTGCTCAATTTCGGTATCGAGTAGCGATAAAGGTGCCACTAATTGCTGCATTAAGGCTTCAAATTGTTGAACTTGTTGCTGCGCTTGCGTCAAGCCGTGCTGGTAACCTTGCTCTTCGCCTTGGCTAAAGCCTTCTTGATGACCTTGCTCTAACCCACTGAGGCGGCCTTTTTCTAAGCCCTCTTGATAGCCTTGCTGCTGGCCTTGTTCAAAACCTTCAGTTTCGGCTTCGGCGCGGATAGTTTCGATTTCAACAAGCGTTGGCGGCAGCACCTGCTGCTCTACCTCTACCGCTTCTTTTACCGCGGCACTGCGACCAAAGAGGTTTTCTTTTACCGTGGTATCGACCACTGTCACATCAGGCAATTGCCAGTGACTAAAGTCAGCCTTATCTTTAGGCGTTGAGCGATCGTTGGCGTTACTCATTATAAGAACTGCTCTCCACTGCCACCGCCGAGAATAATTTCGCCGGCATCACTTAAGCGGCGGGCAATAGACAGTATTTCTTTTTGCGCCATCTCCACTTCACTGATGCGAATAGGCCCCATGGCTTCCAAATCATCGTTAAGAATTTCAGCGGCACGTTTGGACATATTGCGTAATATTTTCTCTTTAAGTTGATCGTCAGCGCCTTTAAGCGCTTTCATCAACACATCTTGCTGCACTTCGCGCAGCAGAGTCTGCATACCAACATCGTCAACATCGGAGAGGTTTTCAAACACAAACATCAAGTCTTGGATCTGCTGGGCTAACTCTTCATCGGATTCACGCAGAGTTTCCATTAACTGACTTTCAACCCCGGTATCGAGGTAGTTCATGATGCTGGCCGCCGCTTTGAGTCCGCCCATCTTGGCCGCTTGCGCGCCGCCTTGGCCTGCAAACTGTTTCTCCATGATGTCATTAAGCTCTTGCAGCGCTGCGGGTTGAACCTCTTCGAGATTCGCAATACGCATCATCAAATCTAAGCGAGTATTTTCAGGTGCTTGGGCAAAAATTTCCGCCGCTTGATCAGGCTCTAAATACGATAAGACAATGGTTTGGATCTGCGGGTGTTCATTTTGAATAATGGTGGCCACCTGTCTGGCATCCATCCATTTTAATGACTCAAGCCCTCGCGCACCGCCGCCCATAATGATCTGCTCAATCAGGTTACCGGCTTTGTCTTCACCCAGGGCGGCAGTCAAGGCTTTACGAACAAACTCTTCACTGTTAAAGCCAATAGATGAGTATTTCTGCACCTCCTCTAAAAACAGCTTATGCACCCCAATCACTTTACTTTGACCGAAGTCTTTCATGGCTGCCATCGACATGCCGACTTTTTGCACCTGCTTAGGCTCTAAGTGTTTTAAAATCGAGGCGGCATCGGCTTCACTCAAACTGAGTAATAAAATCGCCGTTTTTTCGATCCCCGTAAGTCCATCAACGTTGAACTCGGCAGCACCACCTTTAATTGCAATATCTTTATCATTACTCATTTTCTTGTAACCAACCTTTGACTACTTGGGTGGACAGTTCCGGTTCGTTCGCCACTAGGGCGCGGATGGCCTTAATCATATCATCGTCTTTATGCAGATCCGGTATCAAAATAGAGCCATCATCGGCATAGCTGTATTCGGCATCGGGACGATTTAACATGCCCAAGGTATCGGCGGCATACTGATCTTCAATTTCTGCAAGCTCGCCCCCTAGCATAGGATCGTCTGGCATCTTATTGGCATCGGGGTAAATAAGCCGTTTTAACATCGGCCGCACCACAAAGAGGATCAACGCCAGAATAATAAGCCCACCCATCACTAGCTTAACCGCGCGCCAAAACCAGGGTTGCTCCCACATTTCTAGCGCAGGCGCGTCTTCAATCAACTGATCCATAAAGGGAACCGTAACCAGTTCAATCATGTCCCCTCGCTGGGTATTAAAGCCCACGGCGCCTTCGAGTAGCCGACGAATATTGGCCAACTCCTGCTCGGTGCGCGCCACACGCTGCACTTGACCATCGGCGCCAGCAGGACCGGTTTTAAAGTCGATGGCAACCGATACACTGACGCGTCTGACCACGCCAATTTGCTGGCGGGTATGGCTAATGGTGGTGTCGAGTTCATAGTTGCGGGTGGCTTCTTTATGGCTAGAGCCAGGTGCCGTGCGCTCTTGTTGGTTATCCATCGCGTTTTGAGGAATGTTCGACTCCATCGGCGGTTGGTTCGACAGCGCGCCAGGAATGCCGCCTGTGGTCGAGCCCACCGATTGATTTTCAACGGTCATTTCACTGCGCATGGCAGGTAAATCAGGATTAAAGCGTTTCGCGGTCTGCTCCACGGCAGTAAAGTCCATATTCACATCGACCTGAGCGGTAAAGTTTTCTGGGCCGAGAATAGGCATCAATATCGACTCAATCTTATTGCGATATTCTGACTCTTTTTGCTGTACTAACTCTTGCTCTCGCCTGGCCCTTGCAGAAACTGCATCTTGGCTGCCCGAGTTAAGTAAACGGCCATTAGAATCAGTAACCGTGACGCGCGTAGGCTCAAGACCGTGTACCGCAGAGGCGACGATGTCGACAATCGAGTCTATCTCTTCTTGGCCTAATCCGCCTCGGCGAGTACTGATAACTACGGTGGCGGTTGGAGTTGAACGATTTCGAGCAAAGACATTTTCTTTGGGGATGGCCAAAATCACTTTAGCGCGATTGACACTCTTAAGCTCTTCGATGGTACGGGCAAGGTTTTGCTCTTGGCTGTGTTTTAAACGTGCTTGCTCCATGCGCTGACTGACACCGAAGCCGCTGTCTTGGGACAGATAATCATTTTTAGCTGCCGAGTTGTCGATGCCTTCTCGGCTGAGCATCATTTTCACTTCTTGATATTGATCCTCAGGCACCTTCAACACATCAACATCAATTTGGTAGTCAACTTTATTTTTATCTAGCACATCGAGGACTTGCACCATCTCGGCAGTGTCCATTTTACCCAACGGGCGATATTCAGGCTCTTGCGCCCATAACATGACAAACACAGCCAAGGCTAAACAGATCGCCAGCGCTAAGATCATGGTCACTTGACGTAGCATGTCGACGCCGCCAAAAGCACCACCACTGGGTTTGTGCTCTTCTTGGACTCCACCGGCTAACATGTCGTCTGCAGTAGAGTTTGTTCCCACTACCATATCTGTGCTCACTATAGATACCTGCTGTGTTTTTTATTAAGAAATGCGTGATCGAAAAAGCTGCCCACTATACCGGCATGCTCATGATCTCTTTGTACGCTTCGACAAGTTTGTTACGCACTTGCACTGTGGCTTCAAATGCGACGCTGGCTTTTTCGCGTGCGATAACAGTGTCAGATAATGTCACTCGGGTATCGCCCATATCGAGACGCGTTTGCATCGACGATGAGTGCCCCTGTAATGAGTTCACTGTGCCGACCGCTTGTGAGAGGAGTTGACCGAAGTCACTGCCACTGGTGTTGGAGACTTGCTGAGTTATGTTAGGAGTGATCCCGCTAGGCTTAATTTCACCACTGAGCGATTGCATCTCCTGCAATAAAGAATTGGCACCAATCTGCATACTAACCTCTTAGTCGCCGTATTATTGACGAAAAATTTCTGTTAGCAAGTGCAATGCAATATTATTGCCAGAATGATCAACCGATAGCACTTTAAGCCAGCGAATTGCTTAAATAACCGCCTAGAGGTGACCATTAAATCAAGCATTGGTCTAGAATTGACCACGCAAATAAGCGGTGAACCGCGAGCCTTAAATAGCAGAAGTAAAAGCGCAGCATAAGAAGATAACTTCTGCTGCGCTTATCGGTCATAGCCCATGTTGTGCGTTTTACGAGGGGGAATTACGCCGGAAGTTGGATGCCTAAATCGCGCATCTTGGCCATTTTATAACGCAGTGTGCGGGCACTGATCCCCAGTTTTTCGGCAACCAACTTGCGACTGCCATTGCACTGAGACAATGTCTCGAGGATGATCACGTGCTCTTGTGCTTTGAGCTCATCGCCTAGGCCATCTAGCTCGGCACTTTTGGGTTCGCCAAATTGCGGCGCACTGTCGATACCGATATCTTGGTTGTCGATAATAATATCGCCCCCCGTGATGCTATCTCCCGACTGTAAAATCAGGGCTCGTTGTATCACGTTATCGAGCTCACGTACGTTACCCGGCCAGCGATGGGTTAATAATCGTCGTGATGCCGACTCATCTAATTGCGGTACATAAGCTAATCCGCCCGACTTGGCATGACGCTGCACTAAGTGCTTAGCCAAGGGTAAAATATCTGCAGGGCGCTGATACAATGCCGGCCATGTCAGCGGAAAAACGTTAATCCGATAATAGAGATCTTCACGGAACTCGCCTCTAGCGGCGATAGCTTTTAAATCACGGTTGGATGTCGCCAATACCCGCACATCTAGCTTAATGGTTTTGCGGCCACCTAAGCGCTCGACTTCTCGCTCTTGCAGCACCCGTAATAGCTTGGCCTGTAGGCCTAAATCCATTTCAGAGATCTCATCAAGCAACAAGGTGCCGCCCTGTGCCTGTTCAAATTTCCCCGGACAGGCCTGATAAGCGCCAGTAAATGCGCCCTTTTCATAACCAAACAGGGTCGCCTCAAGCATATTTTCAGGGATCGCCGCACAGTTAATTGCCACAAAAGGGCCTTCGGTGCGGGTACTGTGCTGATGAATGTAGCGGGCTAATACTTCTTTGCCCGAACCACTTGGCCCCATGATCATCACCGAGGCGTCTGAATGAGCCACCTTTTGCGCCAACGCCAATAATGCTAGGCTTTTGTCATCGGCCACAATCGGCTGATTTTCGATCAATTTAGGTTTTAAATAGCGCGACACCTGATTTAATAGCACCTCGGGCGCGAAGGGTTTAGCTAAATAATCAACCGCACCCAATTTAATGGCGCTCACCGCATTATCTATGGTGGCAAAAGCGGTCATTAATAGCAGTGGCAACTGACTGTAGTGCTGCTGTAAATAATTGAGTAAGCCTAAGCCGCCGATGCCGTCCATCTGCACGTCACTGATCACCATGTCAAACCGATGTTCTTTTAACGCCACTATCGCCTCTTCGGCAGAGCCAACATCGACACATTCATACTGGGCTAACAGTAAGGTATCGACCAAAGCCTCACGCAGAGAAACGTCATCTTCAACCAATAAGATATGAGCTTCAGCCATGGGCCACCTCCACGTTCTGTTCGACCATTGCCGGTAAGGCGAATGAGGCCCGGCACCCTTGACCGCGTATACAATTGAGCTGCAGTTGGCCATGATGGTTTGCCACCACGGTTTGCACCACGGCCAGACCTAAGCCAGTACCTTGAGATTTGGTGGTGAAAAATGGTTCTAATACCTGTTGCTGCATGGATTTATCCATCCCTTTGCCGTTATCAACCACTTCAAACAGGATCTCCTGCGCATTATCCTGCGCCTTAATCCAAATGTGTGTGGCTCCGGCCTCTACACTGTTGATCACTAAATTATTAATGGCAGAACTCAATGCGGCGCGATTGGCCATAAAGGTCTGTGTTGAGGTCATATCCACATGCAAGCGACACTCTTTGCGCGCCGCGATCGGCTCACAATTGGCCAGCACAATATCGACCACTTCGGTCATGGTACACTCATCGGTCAACTCTTGTTGACGCCCTTTAGCCATCAACAACATATCATCGACCTGCTGCGATAACTCATTGAGCCTGTCGATAAGCTTTGATTGAAAACGCTGGCGTGAATCCGGGGTTAGTTTCGGGCTACCCAGATTCGAGGCATACAATAAGGCAGCCGATAATGGGGTTCTCACTTGATGCGCTAAGCTTGCCACCATTTTACCTAAGGCAGATAAACGTTGCAGGTGAGATAAGTTCTTTTGCAGCAAACGGGTCTCGGTCAGATCGGTCAGCACAATCAACTGCCCTGGCTCTGGCGTTAAGGGGGTTATCGCCAACTTAACTCGGCGACCATTTTTCAGTGAGACTTCGTGGCCATCATCATGTTGCGGCGCAAAGGCGCGGTTAATGATCTGCAGCCAGCGCATGCCCGCCAGTGGCTGCCCAAGTAACTGTACCGCCACTGGATTAGCCTCAGTCACAATACCATCGCCATTAATGATCACTACACCAGATGGCATCGCTTGGAGAATATGCTCCATGGTGCTAGACATCGCATCGTTAGCGACGCTGCTGGCCATCATCAATGGCGCTGAGTCAAACTCAGTAAAATCTAATTTGGGCGTAGCGGACATAATCACTCCGTCAATAAAATGCTGCTAACGGAGTTAATGCAGATATTATGCCAATAAAAAAGGGCACTATGATGAGTGCCCTTAGATCAGTGTTTTTGTACCTGTAAGCAGGAGTGGTTAGTCTTTACTCATGCCATATTTACGCATTTTTTCAACTAAGGTGGTGCGACGTATTCCCAGCATTTCTGCGGCTCTGGCGACCACATTATCTTGTTGTTCTAGCGCTTGGCGGATCATATCAATCTCAAGTTCAGCCAAGAGATCTTTCAGGTTGACCCCTTCAGGTGGTAATTCACTGGGGAAGCGGCTCTCAGGCATATCCACCACCACTTCATCGCTAAAGATAGACGCCAAGGCATCACGCTCTAACTCTTCTTCGCTGATTTCAACTTGATATTCTGGCACATCAATATGACGATACTTCAATGGCAAGTCGTTCACATCGACTAGGCCACCAGGATAGAGAATAGTTAAACGTTCGACTAGGTTAGACAGTTCTCTGACATTACCTGACCAGCTATGCTCTTTAAGTGATTCGATGGCACGCTGGGTAAAACGTACCTTACCACGGCCCTCGTTATAGACTCGACTCACAAGCTCTTGCAGTAACAGGGGTATATCGTCTTTACGCTCACGTAGTGCTGGCATCTCAACGGGAAACACGTTTAAGCGGTAGAAGAGATCCTCTCGGAACTCCCCATCGGCAATCATGGTTTCAAGCTCACGATGAGTCGCGGCAATCACCCTAACATCAGTTTTAAGTGCCTTGCTGCCACCGACACGTTCAAAGACTTTTTCTTGTAATACACGCAGCAGCTTAACTTGCATCTGCAGTGGCATATCACCAATTTCATCGAGAAACAGCGTTCCCCCTTCGGCTAATTCAAACCGACCTTTACGTGCACTGATAGCACCAGTAAAGGAGCCTTTTTCATGGCCAAAGAGTTCACTTTCTAATAATTCAGCAGGAATAGCACCACAGTTAACTGGAATAAAAGGGCCATCACGGCGCTCTGAAAGATAATGAATATTTCGCGCCACAACCTCTTTCCCCGTACCTGATTGACCCAATATCAATACTGTGGCATCAGAGCCTGCCACTTGGTTAATCAGATGACGAACTTGAGCAATCCCTTCACTGCGACCCACTAAGCTACGAAATAATTTGGTTTGATTGCCACTGGTTGGCACTTCTGGACGTTTAGCCTGGACAAAAACCTGGCAAAAATGTAACAACTCAGTGAGCTGCGGATAGTTGAGAGGTTCTTCGATACATCCAAGAGTGTTAGATGTGCTAAGGGCATCGGTTTGACCCAATACCAGTATCGGTTGCCACGGAATTGCGCTGGCAATGGCTTTTAAAAGCTCTTTAGACTGAGCATCTTGAGCAAGCACCAGCG
Source organism: Shewanella sp. 492 (assembly GCF_059338445.1). Classification (NCBI taxonomy): domain Bacteria; kingdom Pseudomonadati; phylum Pseudomonadota; class Gammaproteobacteria; order Alteromonadales; family Shewanellaceae; genus Shewanella; species Shewanella sp. 492. The sequence goes on along the minus strand of NZ_CM181702.1, from coordinate 1,237,363 downwards.
CCCGAAAACGGGTATTGGAAACTCGAGCTTCAAGTTCATCAACGCCAAGCCGTTCAACTTGTTCACCAAGAAACTCAAAAACACAAGATAAGCGATTAGTTCGCTCTGACTCATTACCGACAAGTAGAATTCGTTGATCTGTTTGCATCATTTAAGAAGGCCGTAAAAGCGCTCAGTGTTGTTCGCATTAGTTATTAGTGTTAGCAGCTTAGAAAACAAGAGAATACCGTTATTACTGATTTTAAATAAACTAACTACCATTAAGGAATAGTGTATTATCAGCACCGTATTAGCAAGTGTCTGATTCACTTTATGACAAACTCATCTGATTCTAGGACAATTTATCTACGATTCAAGCTCGAGGTGTCAAAGGCTTGACACCTGACAGGATTGCGACGCACAAAAAGCCTTTATAAGCCAAGCAATTACGCGTCATTGTGCGAGACTAAATGGTGATCTTTTTGCGGAATAGCATCCCAGCCCTCTTTAATCGTTCTGAGTATTTCACTTACATCATCAATGGCTTGCACATCATTATTGATATTAGCTTCCGATATTTTACGCAACATAAAATCATAAAGATCGCTAAGATTATTGGCGATATCACCGCCCGCGTCCATATTCAAACTGTTATTTAAGCCGGTAATAATTCCAATGGCTTTACCAATATAGATCCCTTTATTGGCAATATCTTTATGTTCAATTGCATAACGACTTTGCGCTAAACGTTGCAGCGCGCCCTCAAACATTAACTGAATGATACGATGGGGAGAAGCGACCGAAATTTCGCTCTCAACTGATACCTTACGGTATGATTTCAGTGACGTTCTCATAAATACCTACTATGAACCTATAGATTTATACACATTAAGCTGCTTTTGACTCTTACGCCCTAAATGCAGCAGCTGTTGACGATGTTGTAACAAGGATACCGCACGTGCTGTGAATTGATTGGTTAGCGTTAATTGTGTCTGCAGTACGTGTCTATCTTCCTCTTTAGGAGACTCAAGCAACTCATTAAGCAATAATTGACGCTGACTCACCATATCAAGCAAATTTGATACCAACTCATCTGCTTTTTCATCTTCAGCGGCAATAACCTCTAATTGATCTAATAGAGCAGCCAGCTGTGCGTTTAATGTATTAAGTGATTGCAAATCCAAATGACCTTACCATTAACCCTATGCCTTAATGACACCTGGGAGCGAATTTAATGCATTGATCACGCCATTACCTTGTGAAGTTAAATTACCGACGACTAAGTCCATGGCATTGAACTGCTTAAATAATCGCGCCTGCAATTGTTCCATCTTCATGGTAAAGGCTTCGCGCTGATCTTCTAAACGTTGCTTATCTGCTGTCAACGTATTGTTACGTGAGTCTAGCAGACCAGTGGTTTTAACATAACCTTCTACCATGGTATCTAAGCGGGTTGCCAGACCTGTGTCTTTGGTGGCAAACAGGGATTCAATGCTGCCCATATCTTCATTGATCACTTTATCTAGCTTAGTGCTATTAACAGATAACTTACCATAGCGATCGGCTTCGATACCGATATCATAGAGGGCAATACTCTCGCCGCCACCAGTATCGACCCGGGTCGAGATCATATTGCGCATTTGCGACTCGATAGAGCGGATCATTGAATCGCCTTGCATCGCCGCCGCTTTTTTCTCTTCGGCGTCATAAGATGATAGGCTTTCTATCTTATCGATCAGGCTGTTATAAGCATCAACGAAGCCCTGTACATTCTCTTTCACGGCCTCTTCATCAAGCTCAATTTTGAGTACAGAGGTCTTATTCAGATCGGCATCGGTTAGGTTTAAGGTCACGCCTGAAATCGCATTGCTAATATCATTGGTTTGCGACTGTAACTTTTGCCCGTCGATATACACAATGGCTTCTTTGGCCGCTTGAACTTCGGTCAAATTACCTGCGCCAAACATATCATTAAGCCCAGTCCCACTAATGTCGTTTGCCGCGACGCTGACATTACTGTCAGAACCTTCGGTGTCTGAGCTTATCACTAAACGGCTACCGCCATCAGTGGTCACTATGGTCGCGGTGACTCCAACGTTATCGTCGGCATTATTAATACTGGCGGCTATCGCATCGAGCGAGTCACCCGCTGCGACATCAACACTAAAGGTATTACCATTAACCGTAAAATCTAAGCTACCTTCACCAACTGCGGCTTTAGGATCGGCAGTAAAGTCGCCGGCAACCTTATGACGCTGGGCAAGTTGCTCAACCACAATATTGTAGCTACCCGACTGAGCATTTTTATCGGCGCTAGCGGTAAAATAATGACTCTCACCGGTGCTGACTAGACGCTGATTTAAGCTGTCACCATCTTTTAGTTTTTCTAAGGCGTCTTGAAAGTTAGACAGGGCGCTTTTTAAGCTGCCAATAGCTGAAACCTGCGCTTCAAGCGCATCTTCTTTTTTATTAAAGATCGCTTCTTTTGGCACTTTTTCGGCATCAACGAGTACGCCGACAATCGTATTGATATCGAGCCCAGAACCAATTCCCGTTGCTGTTAATGCCATAAATACCTCAACTTAATTATGATGTTCTAACGCCTTACACTTCAGTTTTCATCAGTAAACCTGTCACTTCCGACAGTTTTTGTGCCAATTTCAGCGCTTCTTCATTCGGAATTTGACGAATAATATCGCCAGACTCTATATCCATAACACTTACAACATTCGTGCCAGAGTCTTCATCGATTTTAAATGCCAACCCTTTTCGCATCAGCGACATCATATCAGACAGTTCATCGACGACGCCTTGCAGTTGCTTTGGTTCGGCTTGTGCTGCGGGTGCCTCTTCTGCTGCTTCCACTGCGTTAATGGCAGAGCGAGTATCTAATTCAACATCCTGCTGATTCGGCTTCAAAGCCGCATGACCTACATCCACTTTAGTCGGAGCAAGAGTGACTGAGTTAACCATATTGATATCCATTGCAATAACCCTCGATTCACCGTGTTGCTTAAAATCACGAAAGGGAGGCTCGTTGCCGAACCTCCCTTATCGTATCAATGCTTAACCTTGGCTCGTTATAGTAACGATAGTGCAACCTGTGGCAACTGGTTAGCTTGCGCTAACATGGCCGAACCCGTTTGCTGTAGTACCTGGTTTTTAGTCATTGCGGAGGTTTCTTTGGCGAAATCCACATCCACAATACGACTCTTAGCATCTGAAACATTAGCTTGCGTGTTAGCGCTGTTACTGATGTTGTAAGAGAGACGGTTTTGCACCGCACCTAAGTCGGCGCGTTGACTGTCGATAGTTTGAATCGCAGCATCAATTTTCTTCAGCGCACTTGCTCTATCGCCAGCTGACGCATTAGCTAATGCACCAAGAGATAGCGTGGTCTTGTTTGTTGTTGCCACAGAAAGAGTGATATCTTCACCATCTTGGTGACCCACTTGGAACGATTTACCGTTAGAAAAACCACCGGCTAATAATTTTGTGTTACCAAAAGCGGTATTGCTACCAATTTCATCAATCTCGGTGGCCAAGGCATCCATTTCAGCCTGCAGTGCAGTTAGATCGTCAGTACTGTTGGCACCGTTTTCTGCTTGTACGGTCAAGTCACGCATACGTTGTAGCATGTTAGTCTGTTCTTGCATCGCGCCTTCGGCAATCTGGGCAATAGAGATCGCATCGTTAGCGTTACGCATACCCACTTCAAGACCACGAACCTGAGAATCTAGACGGTTAGAGATCGCCAGACCGGCGGCATCGTCTTTTGCACTGTTAATACGCAAACCACTTGATAGACGCTCCATAGAGGTCGCTAGGTTACCACTAGACTGATTCAAGTTCTTTTGAGCTTTCATCGATGTAACGTTTGTATTTACTGTAATAGCCATTATCGTTTCCTCTACTATGCCTGACTTAATCACTTGCCTGTCTGATTTGAGCCAGGCGGAGCTAATTGGTTACAGTAAATGTAACGGCACGAGGATTTTAATCTTTAGCTTTTTTTCAAAAAAAACACAAATTTAGATTAAACAATTGAATTTATTACTTTAAATACCAAGTTCACACCGGTGAACGCACTAAAGTTGAGCCGAATTGTGCGGCTCAACTTTACCCATATCTATCTTATTGGTGACCATTAGCCTAACAGTGACAAGGCCACCTGTGGCAACTGATTCGCCTGCGCTAACATTGCTGAACCCGTTTGCTGCAGTACCTGGTTCTTGGTCATAGTGGCGGTCTCTTTAGCAAAATCCACATCCACAATACGACTCTTAGCATCGGCGACATTCGCTTGAGTATTGGCACTGTTACTGATGTTATGGGCTAAACGGTTCTGCACCGCACCCAATTTAGCGCGCTGGGTATCGATAGTGTTAATCGCCGCATCAATCTTCTCTAATGCCGACTTACGATCACCTGCTGAAGCATTAGCTAAAGCACCTACTGATAGACTGACCTTATCGGTTTTACCCACCGAAATGGTAATGTCTTCGCCATCTTGATGACCCACTTGGAAAGTTTTACCCGCAGCAAAGCCACCGCTTAACAGCTTAGTATTACCAAAGGCAGTATTACTACCAATCTCATTAATTTCATCGGCCAGCTGATCCATCTCTGCTTTTAGTGCCAGCAAATCATCGGTACTGTTGGCACCGTTTTCAGACTGAATCGTCAAGTCACGCATCCGCTGTAGCATGTTTGTTTGCTCTTGCATCGCGCCTTCGGCAATTTGTGCGATAGAGATGGCATCATTGGCATTACGCATACCCACTTCTAAGCCACGGACCTGCGAATTTAATCGGTTCGAGATGGCTAGACCTGCCGCATCATCTTTAGCGCTATTGATCCGCAAACCACTAGACAAACGTTCCATTGACGTTGCCAACCCCTGAGATGAGGTATTGAGGTTTTTCTGCGCCTTCATCGATGTAACGTTAGTATTTACTGTAATAGCCATTGTGTTTTCCTCTTCTTGGTTGCACTGCCAAGACGCTGAGCTTGGCTAAAAAATCCTGAGTTAACATCTATCGAGATAAGCCTCGTTAGATATAGTCAAATAGTGTCGTCGACCCGACTTTGCTAAACACACTCGACACCGCATTTAACGCTAATTGCTGTTTTTCGAGCTCTGTAATAGCAGAGGCGTAATCTAAATCTTCGAGCATCGATAACGCCGAATTGTTGACTAATTGCTCTTCAACATGGGCCGAACTGTGACTCTCTAGACTTTTCAAATGAGTGCCCGATTGACCTCGGGCAATACTGATTTGATTTACACCACTATCGATATCATTCAATACCTGTGCCAACTCTGATCTTCCTTGCGGCGTATTTATTTTGTTGGGATCTTCTATCAAGGAAATGGTTTGATTGATGGTGTCGAAAATACTGACTTCACTTTGAGGATTTATGGTAAAACTGTCGCCGTTTTCAGGCATGTCCGAGAGAGAAACCTCAATACCATTAACACTTACAGGGGTAGATGGGTCGAACGGCGATACCGTGGTCACCAACGCAGCGCTTGAGTCTCTTACCTCTAAATCGCCGCCCACCATGGTAAAGGTGTAACTGTCTTCAACATAAGCTGCAGGATCGGTAATACTGGCGCTGTTAACACTAAAATCACCAACTTGTGTTGCCAAATAATTGACACTGAAATCGCCTAATCCTGATGGCGCATTCATAAATGCCTGATCGCCCGGAATATTTGTGCCTAAGGTGACGCCCGATGCGACGACCGCATCACGCACGCCGCTATCGCCGTTATAAACCACATTGCCTGCGGCATCGAAACTAAATGGCTGCTTACCCGTTTCGAAGCCACCAAATAGATAATTGCCCGATTCATCTTGGGTATTGGCAATCGCAACTAACTCTTCCAAGGTTGTGCGCAGTTCGACGGCAATCATTTGCCGCTCGGAATCTTCTAAACCGCCATTTGCTGCACGCAACACTTGTTCTCTAACCGAAGCCGTCAATGTCTCGGCGCTGCCAAGCTTGCTTTCGGTCAATGACAAACGGTTGTTGGCATAGTCGATATTTTTCATAAACTGATCGACTAAGGCATTTTGTTGGTTAAGGTTATCGATACCAATAGCGGCAACTGGATCGTCACCTGCGGTATTGACTCGCTTACCGCTTGACAGTTGCTCTAAGATTTTACTGGTCGATGATTGCCTGTCTAACACACTGGTAATACTTTGGTTAAACATCTGTGCCGTTGAGATGCGCATCTGATTTACTCCTATCTCACCGAACTAAATAAAGTGTCAAAAATTTCAGCGGCCGTGGTCATGATCCGCGCTGATGCCTGATAAGACTGTTGAAAACGCATTAAATTGGCGGCCTCTTCATCGAGGTTCACCCCAGATTCGCTTTGCACTCGGCTATAGGCCTGTGCGTAAACCGCCTCGGCCGAACCTAATGCCACCTCGGCCGATTTAGCTTTGCCGCCCACGGCTAACTTAGTCGACTCATATACATCACTTAAGGTGGCGCTACCGCCCTGCATCAATTTGGCTTCGTTTAATTTGGCCATCGCAAGGGCATTGTTGTTATTACCTTCGGCAAAATTGAGATCGAAGGTAAAGCGCTGACCAGCCTCGGCGGTACTGCTTTGCACATCGAAATTCATTCCAAAGGCGTCAATATTAGGTGGCGTAAACATCCCCACACCTAAAGATGTACCTGTTGCATCAAAGGCTTGATAGCTATTGGTGATGGTGTCTATTTCAAAGGTGATTTCACCGCCTACGCCAGGAAAATTGGCTTGGCTAGGATCCATACTGTTTAATGTGAGGCTCGTGCTACCCGTATTGGCCGCATCGGCATTGATACTCGGACCCGCAGCGGCAATGCCTTTAGGGTCGCTCATCACCACATCTATACCAGCAGCCGCCCCCGCTGTGGGCCTGATCTCAAACTGATCGCCCGAGGCCAAGGTGCCAGCGGCTATTTGAATACTAAAGCCGTCACCACCAGTGAGCTCGTTACCGTTAAGCACCAATGGTGTGACAACGCCACTGTCGTTATCTTTAAGCTCATAGGTTGCAGGCGCAGTAAAACTTAACTGATAGTTACCACCAGAGAGCGCCCCAACATCATCGATATTGACCTTAAGGGTGGCATCGCCCGTGTTATTGCCGTAAGCGCCTACGCGGCCCGTCGACATCTTAGGATCGTTGATATCTAAAAAGAGGTTTGCGCCCACATTGCCATTTAAATCAAATCCTTGGCCCTGAGCTTGGTTAAAGCTATCGGCAATACCCACGGCCAGTTGCCCCATCTCCATTTGCGCTGGGATCAAGGTGTCATCCCTAAATTGAAATAAGGCGCCTAAACTACCGCCCATTTTAGCGGGATCCAGCACCAGGCTTTGATCGCCAACCGATGCGGTGATCCGCAGCTCTCCACCAAATGGATCGCCGGTTGTCGACCCCACTTGCATCGACACCTCACCAGACACCAACATGGCGGCGCCGCCAAGCATGATGCTTTTGGCGCCTGATTCCAGTGGGATCACATTGACTGCCGCGTACTCGCTCAGCTCTTGGATTAAGGCATCTTGTTGATCAAGCAGCTGCATGTCGGCCCCTTGAGACTTCATCAACTCTTGGTTGATATGCCCAAGCTCCTTGCCGATAGCATTAATTCTGTCGGTGATCGCCACGATTTGATCGTTAGTCTGCTGCATTTGACCATTAAGGTGCGAGTTCATCTGGTTTAATGCATTAGCCAGCTGTTCGGCATTCCCAAGTACGCCACCTCGAATGCCTAAATCATCGGGAAGATCGCTCAAGCTGTTTAGCCCAGCAAACAGGTCATTTAAACCTTGCGGCACCGATTTGCCGATCTGCGAAAACAGTTGGTCAAGCTCGCCCATTTTGATCTGCGTGGTCTGCGCCTGACTCACCGCTGTTTGCCCAATACGCAGTTCGCGTGCAGCGTAATCGTTATAAATACGCTTAACATCGCTCACATAGGTACCCGCACCAAAAAAACTGTTGCCTAAGCGCTGCGACTCGAGGCTCGACTGCTCGGCCACTTGACGGTGGTAGCCTTGAGTGTTGGCATTAGCGATGTTATTACTGGTTATCGCCAATTGTGACTGCGATGCCAGCACGCCCGTACGAGCAATATTAAGTAAGTCCAATGACATTAAAAAATCCCTCCTACAGGGCGGGCGATGGTAATTTGACTCATGGTGTTACTCCCGATATGGCTGAACCCAGCCCTTTGGTTACCGATTGCATCACCTTGATCACTTTGTCGGCGTAATGTGGATCGGTTGCATAACCGGCATCTTGCAGGGCTTGTACAAACGCAGCAGGATCGGCCGCCTTCTCCATGGCCGCTTGATAACGTGGCCCTTCAGAGATAAATGACACAAAGTCATCGAAACTCTGCTTTATGCCGTCATATACGCGAAAATCGGCTCGTTGCTTCACCGCCACACCTTGTTCAAACTCCAAGGTGCTCACGCCCGCTTTGTCGCCTTGCCAGCGCTTGTCGGCCTTAATATTAAATAGGTTATGACTGGGCTCACCCTGTGTGGTGCGCACCATTTTTTGTCCCCAACCGGTTTCGAGCGCCGACTGGGCAATGAGCACCTCTGGCGTGGTGCCAAGGGATTGTGCTGCGGCCTTAGCATGGGGATATAACGCGCTAACAAACTCTTCACGGCTACTGAAGCCATTTATGGGCGCGGCCGATGGCAACACTTTGCCGCTGACGACCTCGTCGAGCGCCTCAGGTAAAGAGGGAGTTTGAGTCGCTGAAACCTTAGATTGGCTTAAATGCTGCGCCGTCATATTGACGCTAGATGAGCTAGGCTGCTGCATGCCACCACGTAACACTGACGCTGGGGTAAAGGCACTGGCTGTAGGATCGAGCTGCTGCACCATCAAGTCGGCTAGGCCTAACATGCCTTTGTCGGAGAGGTTAACCGACATCTGCTGATCGTGCATCTGCTCGTAAAACTTAGTGTATTGGCTGTTCATCGGGCTGTCGGATTCAAATACAGCATTGGCGTCGCGCATGCTCTGCATCAGCATTTGCACGAAGATCCCCTCAAACTGTTGCGCCACTTCCTTCAAAGCTGACTTATCATCTTTTTGTGCTTTGGCACGCAGGGAGTCTAGCCCCCCGATGTCCATAAAGTGCGATGAATGTGACAGCTTTTCCATAGTCAACCCGACAAAAATTAGATGATGATAAGCTCTCCATGCAAAGCGCCTGCCACTTTTAACGCTTCGAGAATGGCCAGTACATCCGATGGCGCCGCGCCAACCAAGTTAACCGCCCTAACGAGCTCGTCGAGGGTGGTACCTGGGTTAAACAAAAACATACGGTTATCTTCTTCAGACACATCGATAGTGCTGTTACTGGTGACCACTGTTTCGCCATCCGCAAAGGGATTGGGTTGTGACACTTGGGTCGCCTCAGCAATAGTGACCGTCAAACCACCGTGGGTGACTGCGGCAGGCAACAAACGTACGTCAGCTCCTACAACTATGGTGCCGGTGCGGGAATTAACGATAACCTTAGCCGACTCTGATGCGGGCTCAACGTCGATATTTTCCAGCGTGGCTAAAAATGACACCCGTTGTGACACATCGCGCGGTGCACTCACTTGTACCGAAGCGGCATCAAGCGCTCGGGCCATACCTGGGCCAAGCAAGCCATTGATGGCATCGGCTAAGCGTTTAGCCGTTGAGAAATCAGCGCGGCGTAAGTTAAACGTCAGGTGATCGCCAGTTGAAAATGGCGTCGCTACCGTGCGCTCAACAATCGCGCCGTTGGGAATACGCCCCACGGTTGGGGTATTTTGGATGACTTTTGAGCCATCGAGCCCTTCGGCACTAAAGCCACTGACCACCATGCTGCCTTGAGCGATGGCGTAAACATTACCATCGACCCCTTTTAGAAAGGTTTGTATTAAGGTGCCGCCGCGCAGGCTTTTGGCTTCACCTAAGCTCGATACGGTAACATCTAAGGTTTGCCCCGGTTTAATAAAGGGCGGCATATTGGCGTGCACGGCAACCACCGCGACGTTTTTAATCTTGGGTCGAAAGTTATCCGGTAGATTGATACCGAAATTTTTCAGCATGGTTTTAAATGTCTGCTCGGTATAACGGGTCTTTTCACCGGTACCGGGCAAACCCACCACGAGACCATAACCAATGAGTTGGTTATTTCTCACCCCTTGCACATTGGCAATGTCTTTAATGCGCTGGGCAAAGCTTATTGAAGAAAACAGGGTCAGAGCACAAAGTAAAATAATTTTAACTTTCATGATATTACTTCCTAAAAAGGCCACCAATCACTCATGAAAAATTTCCCTAACCAACCCACTTTTTGTGCATCGGCAAAGGTGCCTGTCCCACTGTATTGAATGCGCGCATTAGCAACGCGTTGCGAGTCAATGGTGTTGTCGGGACGAATATCTTGCGAACGTACAATGCCGGTCACCCGCACAAATTCATCGCCGTTATTGATGGTGATCCATTTCTCACCGCGGATCACTAGGTTGCCATTATTGAGCACCTGCATCACATTGGCCGAGATACTGCCTGACAGGCTATTGCTCTGATCGGCGTCTGACTCTCGCTTGGTGTTAAAGCTGTCTTTATAACGTAAATCGATAGGTACGCCTTTGATGGTGACATTGCCGCCACCAGCATAAATGGGGTCAAGACTAAGATCTGAGCCTTTTTTAATCTCATTATTAGCGCTCTTGGACGCTTGGGTCGACTCTTGCAAAATCACCGTGATGATGTCGCCCACTTTTAACGCCTTGATATCGGAATACAATCCCGATGCCTGACTGTCTTGATACATAGATCCCGTTGCCGCCACCTTGGTTGGCGGGGCTTCTGGGTAAACGGGCGCATAATAAGGGTCATCAGCAATCGGCTTATTATTGCTAGTCGAGCTACACCCCGCTAAGGCGATGGCTGCCACCAGCATGAGATACTTAGTCATATTAAGCCTCTACAAATTCTGGTTAACGTAAGACAACATCTGATCGACGGCTGAGATCACTTTGGAGTTCATCTCGTAAATTCGCTGACTCTCAATCAAGTTAACCAGCTCTTCGGTTACATTCACGTTAGAGGTCTCCAATGCACCTTGACGAATCGCGCCCATGCCATCTAAAGAGGCCGTTCCTTGAATCGGTGCACCGCTCGCGCCAGTTTCGGTGTAGAGGTTTTGCCCCATAGGATCTAACCCACTTGGGTTAATAAAGTCGGACATGGCTAACTGGCCCACCACTTGGTTTTCGGCCGCACCCGGAGTTTTTACCGAGACCTCCCCTTCTGCCGACACTGTGATACTGGTGGCGTCATCAGGAATGGTGATCGCTGGCTGCAACACATAACCTGAGCCAGGGGTAACGATTTGACCAGTATCATCTAGGGTGAACTGGCCATTACGTGTATAGGCCGCGGTGCCATCTGGCATCTGCACTTCAAAAAAGCCGGGGCCTTCAATCATTAAATCGAGTGAGTTATCCGTGGTTAACATGTTGCCTTGGGTGAACATCTTTTGCGTCGCCACCACTTTGGTACCCGCACCGATATTCAGGCCATTGGGCAATTTGGTGTTAGAGGCACTGATGCCACCAGCTTGGTTAACCGTTTGATAAAGCAAGTCTTCAAATACGGCGCGGCTTTTCTTGTAGCCAATGGTGCTCGCATTAGCCACGTTGTTAGAGATAACCGAAATATCGGTTTGCTGAGCATCTAAGCCTGTTTTACTGATCCATAACGCGGGATGCATAATCTATCTCCTAACTAATGCGCATTAATGTCGAAGAGGCTTGATCCATCTCTTCGGCCGTTTTCATCATCTTGACCTGCATCTCAAACTGACGCTGCAAATCGATTAACGACACCATTTCATCGACAGCATTCACATTACTGCCCTCAACGGCGCCACTCTCTACAAACACCTGCGCATTGGCAGGTGCGATTTCGCCAGAGATTTGACGGAACAGGCCATCTTCTCCGCGCATTAAATTTTGGTTACCTGGGTTAACGAGCTTGATCCGGCCAACCTCTTCAATCACTTCCGCTGTCGCCCCTAAAGGGCGCACCGAAATAATGCCATCTTGGGCAATTTCTATTTTTTCGATAGGCAGAGGTAATACGATGGGACCGGCATCCCCCATAATGGGATTACCACGGTCGTTTCGCAGCAAGCCGGTGTTATCTATGCTTAAGCTGCCTGAGCGGGTATAGGCTTCGCCACCGTCGGCACTCTGCACGGCAATCCAACCATCGCCTTTAACGGCAATATCCAGATCGCGGCCTGTGGTTTTTAGCGGTCCGCTGGCAAAGTTAGCCGATGGGCTTTCTGTCATCGAAAACACCCGTGTCGGCAAACCTTCACCAAAGGCTTGCATAGAGCGAGATTGTTCTAAGTCTGACTTAAAACCATCGGTATTGGCATTAGCAAGGTTGTTCGCACGTACCGCCAGCGAATTCATATTCTGCTTGGCGCCACTCATGGCGACATAAAGTAATTTATCCACTTGCTGCTCCGTCAATGTTTCAACTAAAACTGTCGTATCACAGTACAAAGCAAGCATCGTGCCAATAGCAAAAATCAATGAGAATGGAAGATCAATGGGATGCGAAGATAAATAATACGAAAAGAGGAGCAGTTCAACGAAAAGCGGCAGTGTGTTGCCGTTGCGGCAACACACTTAAGTCAAGCATTAACGGATCTGGAGTACCGTTTGTTGCAACGTATTATTGACCTCTAAAGTACGCGAGTTAGCCTGGAAGTTACGCTGCGCAGAGATCAAATCAACCAGCTCGGTGGTCAAATCAACGTTGGATTGCTCTAATGCTGACGAGCGAAGTCCACCAAAGGTACCGCTATTAGCCTCACCGGCTAACGCTGGGCCTGAATCTAAACTAGCCTTCCACGACGTATTACCCACCTGCGTTAAGCCTTGCTCATTAGAAAAACGGGCCAACGCCACGCGGGCTAAGGCTACCGTAGATCCGTTACTGTAACTGGCATTAATCAAGCCATCGACACCCACTTCTACATTGGTTAAGCGGCCAACAGTGGTGCCATCTTGGCTCAGCTCAGTCACCTCAAAAGCTGATGAATATTGCGTCGGATTATTAAAGTTAAGCGTTAGGGTTTGCGCGCCGTCAGTACCCGGGCCTAAGACATTAGCCCCGCCCACACCAAGCGCTTCGGTCTGTACTACGGCAGGGTCGCTACCGGTATAGGTGCCAGTATCGTTAAAAGACAATACAGAGCCTTTCCAACCACTGGCATTTTCGGCATTACCTGTCGCATCGGCAGTACCATCACCAGTGGTATCTCGCCCATAAGTCCCTACAGGGCCTGCAATATCGACCTGTTTACCATCGACGGCATAAAACGCCACCCAATTACTCTCACCATTGTGCGCCGCTTCTGGCGGGCGAACAAAGTAAGTGGTTAAAATCTGTGGCTCACCTAAGGAGTCATATATGGTCACAGATGTCGAATTATTAAAGGTCTCGGGCTTAGTGGGATCGAAATTCGCTGGATCGAGCGTATCTTCAGCGGCATTCAGGTTCATCTGAATGCCCACATCATTAGTCTTTTGTGGTTGACCTGCCGTATCGGGAATTTGCACAGGCTTAGTCGTGGTTAAACTCACTGATGTTGAATTGCCATCTTTATCGACTGGAAATGTCTGCAAGAAGTTACCTGACGAATTAACCAAATAGTTATTACCATCGACTTTAAACGCTCCCGCGCGGGTATAAGACATATCTTGCGAGCCCAATTCAGATGAGGTCACAAAAAAACCACCACCATTAATCGCCATATCGAGCGCGTTATTGGTAAACTGCATACTGCCTTGGTGGAACTGCTGCGCCACTTGTGATGTGGTCACGCCGCCACCGACTGTGGTTTTACTGTTAGCAAAAATCGAGTTGGCATACACATCGGCAAATTCGGCGCGAGACTCTTTAAAACCAACCGTGTTAACGTTAGCGATATTGTTGGCCGTGGTATTAAGATCTTTTTGGGCTGCTGAGATACCGCTCAATGCAATGTTAAATGACATAAATCACCTCATTAAAAATTTTATTCGTTGTCGTGGACGTTATGCCCTAACGTAAGCTTTATCTAGGTTTCAGAGACGGCGAGTACATCACCAATCTTGATACCCCCTATGCCCCTAAGGTTTAAAATTGCGCCGGTACTGGCTGTACCTAATGAGACGCTGGTTACATGTGCGTAGGTTGATACGGCGAGGTCTTCACTTTGACCATCCACTTTGCCAGATGCCTTAATCGAATAATTGCCACTTGCCACCGGCTCGCCATTTTTATCTAGCCCATCCCAGCTGACATCAATATTGCCGCCTGCGCTGCCATCGACGGTAAACGTCTTGATGAGCTGACCTTTTTCATCTTCGATGCGCACGGTAATGTCATCGATAGCCTCTGGCGTACTGATGATCCCTTTTAAGTGCGGATCTTCAGCAGAAATATGGCCGGTATCAGAGGGGATAAGCACTTTCTGCCCAACGAGCCCTGAGGCTTGTAGTGCCTGACTCGAGGTCATCACAGCATTAAGGTTAACAATCTCCTCATTAAGCTTGCTGATCCCATCGACGGTCGAAAATGAGGCCATCTGCGCGATCATTTGGTCATTATCCACCGGCTTAAATGGATCTTGCATCGACAACTGTTGACTCAATAAAGAGAAAAAATCGTCTTGTGTCAGCTCCTGATTATTTGCCTCAGGAATCGATGACTCCTCAGGTAAGCGAATACCATCTAGAAACGGATTTCCCGTAGACTCGGTGATGGCACTGGTTCTGCTGTTTGCTTGCGGTGTGATCTGCCCACTTTGCTGTTCACTGCTCAGGGGAGACTGACTGCTTAACGGATTAATGAGGCTCACTCATTACCTCCTAAGATTTGCCGATTCGCAAAGTCTGTTGCAGCATAGACTTGGCCGCTTCAGCAACTTGTACGTTCATTTGGTACGAACGCGATGCAGAGATCATGTTCGCCATCTCCTCCATCACATTCACATTGGGTTTATAAATAAAGCCGTCGGCATCGGCCAACGGGTGATCAGGAGAATATTCTTTCTGCAGCGGCTTATCACTTTCAACAATGTCCGCCACTTTGACCGACTGTGAGGTTTGTTGCTGATGACTCGCTTTGGCCATTTCCGCTTCAAATACAGGATGCCGAGCACGGTAAGTCTGGTCGATGCTACTGGAAACCGAATCGGCATTGGCAATGTTACTTGCCGTGGTATTAAGGCGGATAGATTGCGCCGACATACCCGATCCTGAAACATCAAAGATATTAAATAAGCTCATCATTAATTTCCTTTAAGTGCTTTTTTCAGCCCAGCAAATTTACTGTCAAGAAAGCCTAACGACATCTGATACTCTAAGGCGTTTTGCATAAATTCAGATTGCTCTTGCTGAATATCGACGGTATTACCATCACCCGTATCCGGCTGATTGGGCACGCGATAACTCACATGTTGCTGACTTAAAGCCGCTAAATCGAAATGACGTTCGTCACTGCGGCTCATGGCTAAACCGCCTTGTCGAGTACGCGCCGCTTGCAGCGCCTTATCAAAATCGAGATCTTTAGCTTTATAATGAGGGGTATCGGCATTGGCAATATTAGATGAGATCACCTGCGCACGCGTTGAACGCACACCCAAAGTGAATTGATGTACACCTAATGCTTTATCAAAACTGATCGCCATAAAATTGCCTCCTCATACAGATACCAACAAGAAAGCAATTGTTATGCCAAGCAAGATGTAAACGAGCAGAGAGTGATGAATAAAAAACCAGAACGATAAAAAATGCCAGCTTATTGCTGGCATTTTAGCTAACTGAGGTGATTAAGGTTAACCACGCTTTTGATAATAGATGCCAGGATTACAGCGCACCATCTCAAATTCTTCGGTTAATCCGGCAATCGACTCTGAAGCGCCAAGGAATAAGATCCCTTTGGGGTTCAAAGCGGCAGCAAATTGCCGCAATATTTTGGCCTTTGCCTCAGGTGCAAAGTAGATCAGTACGTTGCGGCAAAATATAATGTCAAATTTACCCAGTAAGGTATAACTTTCAAGCAAATTATGGGCTCTGAAATTAACCAGACGTTTTACATTATCGTTAAGCACCATAGAGCCAGGGGTTGTGGGTGCAAAAAATTGTCGTTTACGCTCATCAGATAAACCGCGCGCCAGCGCTAAATTATCATATTGCGCCGCCTTACACTTATCGAGCATGGATGGCGAGAGGTCGGTGGCCAGTATCGATGCACTCCCCGGTAAAGCCCCCGGCTTACGCTGCTGATATTCTAAAATGGTCATGGCTAACGAATAGGGCTCTTGCCCAGACGAACACGCTGCCGACCATATTTTGAGTGGCCGGCCTAAGCGGGTATATTCTGGCAATAAGTTATTTGCCAGTAACTCGAACGGATAACGATCCCTGAACCATAAGGTTTCGTTAGTGGTCATCGCATCGATAACCTCTGCTCTTAACTGCCGCTCCGTCGGCTTCATCGAATGTTTAACCACCTCAGATAACGAGGGAAGATTATATTTCCCCATTAACGGTGCCAAGCGACTACGAACTAAATATTGCTTATTTTCACCCAGCACGATCCCGCTGTGTTGTTCCAGAAATAACCTAAATTGGTTGTACTCAGCTTCAGCAAGTGATTTATTTGGCACCTAGATATCCCAATCTCAAAAAAATAAAACAGGCTACAACATACACTACTATAGCAAGCATTAAACAGCTCAGGGTTATACATTAGCTAACACACTGAGACAAGCATAAACTACGTAAAGTTAGGGGCTTGTATAACGACGCTTAAATTACAAACTAAGGTGCTTATTCACTGCTGCGGCTAACTCATCAGGATTAAATTTGGCAATAAAATCATTGGCGCCCACTTTTTCCACCATCGCTTGATTAAACACGCCACTGAGTGAGGTATGTAGCACCACCTTAATATCTTTAAGCTTAGGGTTGTCTCTAATCTCTGCCGTTAAGGTATAACCGTCCATTTCGGGCATTTCGATATCAGAAATCACCAAGGGGAGCTCACGAGCGACATTGTCCATATTGGCCGCCATCGCCTCTAATTGGTTGAGGGCATCACGGCCATCTTTAGCGGTATCGATTTGCAGATTTAATGACTCTAACGCCCTAATAATTTGCTTACGGGCCACTGTTGAATCATCAATCACCATAATATGATAGTGGCGGTCTCTATCTATGGTTAACTTATCATCCATTTCTTGGCTTATCTGCGTCTTAACAGGGGATATCTCATCGAGGATTTTTTCGACATCAAGGATCTCAACCAACTCCCCTTCGACTTCAGTAACGGCCGTTAAGTAGGAATAGCGTCCAGCCCCCTGCGGCGGTGGCATAATGGCTTCCCAGTTCATATTAATGATTCGCTCAACAGACTGGACTAAGAACCCTTGCACGCTGCGGTTATACTCAGAAATGATAATAAAACATTCGTCAATATTTTCAATTGGACGCCCCCCCGTAGCAGCACTTAAATCAATCACAGATATCGTCTTGCCGCGAATATGCGCCACTCCCCGAACCACAGGATTTAGCTTAGGTAATGCCGTCAATGGCGGGCACTGCAGTACCTCTTTGACTTTAAATACGTTAATACCAAATCGTTGCTTACTGTTTAATTTAAACAGCAGCAATTCTAGACGGTTTTGTCCCACGAGTTGGGTACGTTTATTTACTGAATCAAGAATACTCGACATAATGCCTTTGCCTTGTGAATGCTTCCCCAACCATAGTAACTATAAGTATAGGCATGCTAATTGCTTTAAAAAATGTGTATGATAACCAGGCCCTAAACTCGTCAAATTTATGACACTAATTTCTATGAAAAATGTCTATAAAGTACGGGCCACAACGAAGTATAGGTGCTCTCTAGCTATCTAAGCTAGTCTATTCAATATGAAAGTAAATACAGTATACTTTTTCATCGCTTTACTCTGCTCATGCCCAAGTTTTGCGGCTGATGAGCTTAGCGTACCCTCTTTATCGACGATATCACGATTAGCTATAGCGGCAATTGAAAATAAAATTGAAGCCCCAAGTGATGCTAAGGTCAATATATCGCCGCAAAGTTTAGACACCCGAGTGACGCCACCCGCTTGTAGTTCAGCATTAAGCGTTGAGGTCGCCAGCGATCGCGCTATTGGCCGTAACAATACCGTTAAAATCAGTTGTGAAACTCCAGAGCTAGCCTATCCTTGGCAAATCTACATATCGGTCAGAGTCGATATTCTTTACCCTGTGGTTGTGGCGACACAAACCTTAGGCCCGGGTGATCTGATTAACGCTGAGCAGGTGACACTCGCTTATGTAGAGCAGAGTAATTTACGTGGCCAACAATTTGATGATCCGGCGCAGGTCACTGGCACCCGGGTCAAACGCAGAATTGCCGCCAACCAAACCCTGTTTAGCAGTAACCTTTGCTTTGTCTGCAAAGGCGACATGGTGTCTATTTATGCCCGTACTGCCAATTTTGAGATAAAAACTATCGGTGAGGCCTTACGTGATGGTAACTTAGGCGATAGAATTCAAGTTAGGAATAGTCACTCACAAAAAATGGTAGATGCAAACGTTATCGGGGTCGGTGCGGTTGAGGTTAGAATGTAGTACGACATGACTCACTTTGATGAGCATTTTTTGTTGCTCACCACAAAATTCTACTAAAGCTTTAAAAGTGAGCGCCGATATACAGTTATGTTGATCTCACTAAGTAACGTTGGAACCTATTATGGCTATAGACATAAAGCATGTAAATACAAGCACGAACAATCGAGTCACGTCGCCATCAACCGATAAGTCATCGGCTAAAACTGGCCTGGTATCGCCCGAAACCACTACGGCTAAAACCGTAAAAAGTGACTCGGTATCGATAACTCCTCAGGCGCAGCAACTGCAAAGTGCTCAGGCAAAATTAAACAACTTACCTGAAATCGATACTAAAAAAGTCGAACAGATAAAAGCGGCTATTGCTGAAGGTCGCTATAAGATTGATGCCGACAAACTGGCCAGTAATATTGCGCAGTTTGAAAATGAACTAAAGGATCTTGGCTAAGCTGATATGAACTCAATAATCGACATCATCGCCAATCAACATACGTTATTAAACGACTTAAAACGCCTTATCGAAGCAGAGAAAGCGGCACTCATAGCACAAAGTGCCGATGAGTTGCTAACGCTGGCCGCAGATAAAGCTAAGTTGTTAGATGAGATCAAAGCGGTCGATGTACGATTATCAGAGCACCCCGACAGCGGTAAACTCAGTAGCGATCTTAAGCTGCAAAAATTAGTCGATATAACCAAACAAGTGTTAGCCCAATGTAAGACGCTTAACGCGCAAAATGCTACATTAATCGAACACAGCATGGCCAGTATCAATCGCTTCTCTCAAGCCTTGCAAGCCAGTCGAAACGCATCCAGTCTTACCTACGATGGTAAAGGCAAAACCTCAACGATTTCGACCTTAGGCAATAACCTTAAAGCTTAGGCACTTAATCACAGCGTAGTGTTATCTTGATTCAGCATCGCGCCTAGCTCATGCACCTCGCTTTCGCTACGCAATGACCCAATCTAAAAAACACAACCAAGAGACACAAAAAAGCCTCTAAAATAGAGGCTTTAATATTGCGCAATACATTAAGTCGCTCAATTAAAATGGAGCTCCGTTAAAAGGAAACTCTCTTAGAAGTAAGTCACTTGCTTCACTTTTTGTGGACGATTTTGCTGTTGGTACAAGGCCCACACTTGAGAAAAATCAAGTTCCAGCTCAGTCACATAATGCTCACCCGCCGGGTAACTCTTAACCACTCTGGCGCCGCGTATCACCCCGGTCACCGAAGCTTGAATATTATCATCAGACAACATCCAATCCCTGACTTGGCTCGACGCAGATAACTGCTGGCCGTATACCTGCTCAGCTAACTCACGATAAGCCGCGATTTTGGATGCTTGCATCGCCATTAATACCCGTTGCGACTGCTCTTTGGCCGGTTGTGTCGCTAAGGGGGCGTAGCCGATAGCGGTTAACTTAGGAAACTGCTCAGGCGCTTCTGTTTCCCACTGAATATATCTATCTTGGGAAGCGCAGCCACTTAGCGTCAGCAGTATTGCCATTAACCAGATTCTCATTGCAGCTCTCCTACCATTTGCATGTTACCCTGCCCCTGCATGCTGTGACGGATCAACAAGCCTTGCTTAGACTCCACCCGCTCAGACGCCCTAAGATAACCAGGCAATTCAGCCAAGGTGACACTCGCCGAAGCAACTGATACCACACGATTATTGGTTACATTCACAATACGACTATTGACCACCAGCTCATCAAGCGACAGATTCATGGTCGACACCAAAACATGCTCCACTGGCAAATCGTCCGCAAGTTTACGCCAATCACGACTCAATATAAAATCACCACTGTCGGTCACGCGCACACTTTGTGCCACATTGAGATCGACCAAATTAAATTGATGATCATGCATAGCAGCAATTAAACCTTGCTGTAATTGTAACCCCAAGGGATTAGTGCCACTTAAATTGCCTAACAACACTGGCGTTGTCACCAATAACGGATGCTTAGGTGTGAGTTGATCGTTTTGCCTGATCAGTTCATTAGCCAATTGTTGGCTTAGGTGTAGCACTGCCGATTGAGCAGGCAAAGTATTGCCGCTTGCCAATGACGGCGCAGCAGGCTCATTGCTCGCACATCCCCCCAATAGTAATAAAGATGACAAAAATATCGCTGTACGCATTGCTCTGTCCTGTATAACGCTAAGCAAGGCTTAGCCGGAAAAAATGCACATATAACATGCCGTTTCAATATGAACGCAAGGGCTTGATCGCCGCCCATCTAAGTTAACCGCTAACGATTTAACTGTTGACTTAACCTTTGACGGCGCTGATGCATTAACATCACAACCCGGTCGATACTGACGCAGACGATAACTTTGATTATCGCTATGTCACACGACAAATTCGCGGCGCGTTCGACTGGCATAAATTTAAAATGCAAATTATGAGCCAATAGCTAAGTGCTAACCTAATTACTTATATGGCTATTATGGCATACTAAGTATCTCAGGCATCAGCAATCGCTGTGAGCGCGATAAGACAATAATCAACGCCAAGGTCATAGCAATAGTCACTATGGTTTCCCACCCTATATCGGCCTCAACACGCCAACCTTTAACCCCATTAAGCAAGCAATCGTGCCACAGAGTACATACGGGCATGTATATTGCTTGCTATGATGCCATCTGGCTAATATCGCCCAACAACCGCAAATACTGTCATCATTTTGGCAGTTAATAACGCAGGTTGTAGCGTTTACGTTGTTATTATTGAAAGAGACTTTTACATGAATCGGCTAACCATATCCTTGCTACTGCTCGGTTTAACCCATCTTAATGTGTCAGCACAGTGGATTGAAGCACATGGCGAGGCCAACGTGCTCAACAACAATGTCAATCAGGCGCGCGAAGAAGCCATACAACAAGCCTTAAGTGTTATCACCTTGCAATCGGGTGGCCAATTTACCAGCCAGCAACAGACGCAAAATGGTCAACTGGTACAAAGCCGGTTTTCTATGTCGAACCAAGCCAACATTGCGCGAGTCGAACTGCTCAGTGAGCGCATCGAAAACCAACAAATCACAGTGACATTAAGAGCCGATGTTATCGATGGCGCAGAGCAACAGTGCCAAGTGGAACCATTAAAAGCCGCCATTTTAGTGCCACAGGCATCGATTGCCGATCGTGCGCAGCTCAGATACGGCAATATCGGTCAATTTGAACAGGCACTATCACAACGCTTGGGAAACATCATTCAGCAGCGCAGCAATGCCAGCCTTGCCAACGTTCACGCCAACGAACGCCTCGATATTGAGCAATCGTTAGTTGATGTTCGAGGCTACCGTTTGCCCAGTTGGTTAAGCGACATCACCGACAGTCAATATATCCTACTGCCAGCAATCGTCGATATCTCCACCGATCCCGTTGAAGGCGGATTACTAGGTCTTTGGAATAACTATCCACAACGGCAATTTCATCTAAAGCTATCGCTGTATCATGGTATCAGCGGTGAGCAAGTTTGGAGCGAGCTATATCATTCATCAGCCCCATGGGAGTTTGATCGACAAGCCACAGTGCCGGCAAACAGCGCCCGCTTTTGGCATTCCAGCTATGGCCAACATATTGATGCCGTATTAGCACAAGCCAGTGCCGATATCGATAAAGTGCTTAACTGCAGGCCACTACTCGGACAAATTGTGTCTAAGCAAGACAGACGAGTGATCATCAACCTGGGGCGTAACAACGGTATAAAAGTGGGCGACCGTTTTCAAATTGTATTGCAACAAAACTTACCCGATAGGCTCGACAACATGCGCCCAATCGCCGGGGAAACTCGCGCAACGGTCACCATAGATCAAGTCACGCAGCAAAGTGCAACAGCCTTGCTCGAGCCAAAAAATGGGACGCTAAATATACAAGTAAATGACATTGCGATTAAAATTTAGCGGACAAGCGGCCACTAATTAAGCAACTAAATCTAAAGCCTTTTCATCGAGATGAAAAACAGTATAATCAACAGCGTCTCCCTATAGCTCAACAGGATAGAGCAGTCGCCTCCTAAGCGATCGATCGGGGTTCGAGTCCCTGTGGGGAGACCAGATAGACCCTTTTACTTATAAAACTCAATAACTTACGAATTTAACAAAATCTGGTGCCGCCCCTGTGCCGCCATAGAACAGGCCTTTTTTAGCACTTTTTGTTATAACTTTTTTGAATAACGCCTGTTTTGCTCAGTTAACCTCAGTTGTAGACTTTTCACTCCATTTCTAATAGTTTTGGAATGAATAAAGTAAGGCAAGGAGATTAGCTGCATGAACCCTTTTGAACCTGCGGTAAAGGAGGCAACCAAGCACATTCAAAACCAAATCACACCTCATGATTTATCGAGTAAGAACAATCCCAACCTATATGCCGTTGTAGAATATCTTGTCGCTATTGCTAACTATGATTGGCCGCAAATGCTGTTTAGCCGTCTTCTTCCAACTCTCGACAACGATATGAGTTATGAAGAACTCTTAAATAATCTTGCCAAAATCGAAAATATTCATGTGAAAATTGAACAAATAAACTCTGAAGCTGCTGAAAGTTTCTTTGAGTTATCAACCGCACTCCCAATGGCTAGAAAAGAACCTAATCATAAATTACTGCATGATTTTGCCAGATCGCCGAATCTCCTTTCAGCCTTTACACATCACGAAGATATCACTCAATACTCAGAATTAATTTCAACTCTTGGAACGAAGGAGGCCGATCTTTTACAAGCAGCTCTTTCATGTGAAATGGCTGGCTTGTCAAAACCAGCTGAAATACTAAAGAGAGAGTTTACAGAACGAATGTTCCTATATGGAAATCATTTCTATGTTTATCTAATGATAGGATTAGGAGATATTTTAGGCAGAAAAAGCTCAGTAAAATTAGCAGGAAAGATCGGGAATGACTCTAGACATGCCATAAATAGAAGAGTTAAAGAAGCTGCAATTGAATTGTATAAACAAGGTACATATCAAAATCCTAGACATGCTGCTAAGTCATTACTCCCAAAAGTCTCAGCAATCTCAAAAGAGATGGGCTCATCCCTAGAGTGGGAAATCAATGGCTTTAACCGATTATATGATTGGTTGAGATCGCCAAAAATTTAACCTGCCAATATGCAGCTCTCGCAGCGAGCCGTATACATTTCGCAGCGAGCCATGCATTTCTCGCAGCGAGAACTAAATACTCTCTAACCCCCGTCCCCTAATCTCACTCCTGACTTAATTAAATTAATCAGGAGCTATCATGACAAATTCACTTTTAACCCCTTCTATGGTTGCCGACTATCTCGGCGTAACCGAAGGTACCCTTTCTGTATGGCGCTGCACTGGTCGCTACCCTCTTAGCTTTATAAAAGTTGGTCGTCGTGTGATGTACCGCCAAAGCGATGTTGAAAACTTCATCAACGGGAGGGTTTATGAACACACTGCTTAAATTCGGCGCTATCGTCATCATTTGTTTTTTATCTCATATGTGTGGAATGCTTGATGCATCTACCACAATGCTCAAAGCCTCAATCGGATCCAGCCCGTTAACGGGTACCACAGAGCAATTATCGCCCTTGTACCCGTTAACGGGTACACAAGTCGAAAACGACGCACTTGATTCATCTATGTCCCCGTTAACGAAACATGAACTCGTTAACGGATCGGATGAAAGTAAACCTGTAACCAAGGCTTCGTTACATAACGGGCTGTCAACACCGCAGCTAACAGCAAAGAAACCATCAAAACTGCCAGCACCTGAACATGAAACAACCGCTAATACTGAAGGAGGCAATTAATGGCCGCCTTCACTAACGAGCAAGTTGAGTTCATCCAATGGTTAGCTCAGGGCAATAACATCGATGTCTGTATCGAGATCTGCCCTGACCTTTGCAAGATGACGGGCTTTGAAAGCTATCACGGGCACTTTCAAAAGCGCACCCTTTTTAAATTAAAGTCTCAGGGCTTTATCTTTGAGAGTGTCCATTACATAACGGGAATGCGTTGGTTACGTTGCAGCCTTAACCAACGTGGGCTTAATTGGCTGACAACTCATGCAGAGCAAAGCGGTGATAAAGCGCTGAGCAAGGGGCGCCACAATGCCTAACGTACATGAACATGATAAGCATTGGCTTAAAGGGCGGCTCTACGGCCTACCCTCGCTGCATAAAGCCGCCATAATGCAAGGCTACAAAAAACAACCGTCAAGACGAGAAGCGAACCTCTACGTGCTGCAAACCACCAAGGCCATTGCTAAGGTGTTAGGCAAGGACAGCCATTTTTACAGCGTTAATGTCGAAGACAGAGATCATAAACGCCAGGCTCAATATCATGCTCGTTGCTGCATTAAAATTGCAGCCGCTAGTAACGGCAGTTTACTCAACACTTATAACCGCATTATCCATTACATAACGGGTTATCAAATCACCCCGCCTAAGCTTTCTGAGTCAGTCATTAACAACCTTAAGGCTGACACATTAAACCAAACGGAACTGGCTCAAGTCGTTGGCGTACTCAAACGCGCTAACGATGAGTCGTGGTGGAAGCCAAAACTACGGCGGCAACATAACAGGCAGATTGAAACCATCTCTCGCCTGTTAAACCAAGTGAACAAACATCGGGGAATTTACGCCAGTAATATCACGGTCGATAACTTTAAAACTCAATGGCAAAACAACCAAGAGTTATTAAAAAACACCATCGCCACCAATGAACTCGATTACAGCATGAGCCTTGCTGAACTCTCAAAGCTCAACGTCTCCAACCCAGCCATACGCAAAGCAGAGTTAATGGTTCGCATCCGTGGCTTTGAAGACTATGCCAAACAGATGGGCTATTCCGCTCTCTTTCTTACCATGACAACACCGTCTAAGTACCATAGAAGCTATTCTAAATCAGGTGATGAAAACCCTAACTGGAACGGCGCGACACCACTTGACGCGCAAGAATACTTAAATCGTACCTTTCAGCGTATACGCGCATCCCTTAATCGAGACAAGATCACTCCGTTTGGTTTCCGCATTGCAGAGCCGCATCATGACGGCACGCCTCATTGGCATCTATTACTGTTTATTCCAACGGAGCAGCAACAAGCCTTAGTCGACACCTTCGAGCAATATTGCCTAGAGGAAGACGGAGACGAACGCGGCGCTAAAGAGCGCCGTTTTAAGGTTGAATACATTGATCCCGAAAAAGGCTCGGCAACGGGCTATGTGGTTAAGTACGTTTCAAAGAACATTGACGGTGAAGGCATAGATCACGACTCATACGGAAAAGAAGCGATAACCTCAGCGGTACGCATCAAAGTATGGGCTTCTTGCTGGGGTATACGTCAGTTTCAGCAAATTGGCGGCGTTGGTGTTACCCAATGGCGAGAGCTTAGAAGATTAGCACCAATCAAAGATGAATCAATGCAGTGGGTTGAAGAGATCAGGCAAGCCGCAGATGAGTCCAACTGGAACAAATATACCGACCTTATGGGCGGCGTTTTCTGTAAACGCACTGAGCAATTAATCAGGCCGCTTTATGTTCAAAAAAAGAATGATAAAAAAGTACAAGCGGTAAACAGCAAAGTTCAACAAATCAAGCAGCAAACCTACCATAGAAATTCCAGCAATCCCCAGAACGAATCTAGGGTTGCTCAACATAGTATTCCCGAAAGTATCCAGCACGCAGACTTCACCGTTTCCGCAATCGATGCCGAAAATAATGCCGCATTTCTTGAAACGGTTCCTGAATCACCTTCGGGGAATTGCGGCAATAATCCAGAAGTTTCGGAAACTGAGAACACCAGTAAACTCGCGCCAGTTGTAGGCATTGCCGAAATTAATACCGCAATAAAGGCAAGTAACCAGCCTGAAAACACATATGAACCAAAGCGAGAAAACGCATGTATAGAGCTAGAAAGCGCACATAAAGAGTACAAGACCAATCGTTATGGCGATGAGCTTATGACTCAGCTAAAAGGCATTGTCTGCTTAGGGGTGGAGATCATTACACGCCATCACGAATGGTCACTATCTTTGGTGCCTCTAGCTTTAGAAAAGCTTGATGCTGTTAACTTGGAGTTCTGTCAATAAGTGTACTAACATCCTATTACTTCTTAAATGTGTAAATTGTAATCTTTCCCTTATTGGTAGAGATACTAGATATATATCTATTTTCCTTGAGTAAATCAGAAAGAACTTCATTGTATCTAGTATGTTCAAGCTTAGGACAGCGCCCTTTTATGGGGATAGAGTTATATGGGTGTCCAAACAGGGATAGAAATGACATAACTTCATCCATTGTCCAGTCTCCGAAAGTACTGCACAGCACTTCTACTTTCAGTTGAGTATGTTTTGACTTTGAAATTGCTATTTTTAGCAAGTTTTTATCAAGTAGTCCGAGTGAAGCATCATCGGATGATGCAACTTCAAGCACTATGGTAGCAAAACCTGATTTATCCTCAAGATATTGAGAGCTTACATCATTCAGTAGCATTCTTTTATCACGAATATCTAAATCTGACTCTAACAGTTTTTGAATTATTTCCTGTTCAACGTCATACTTATTTCTATCATCTAAGTATATAGAAATATTTGATTTCAATAGAACATATTGTAACTCTTCAGACTCAGCATCTGAAAAAGTGTCAGGATTAAGCGTTAGAATTCTCTCTTTCGCTAAAAATAATAGCCGTTCAAGGCTAACGTCTACCATTTTTTTATAAACTAAGTTTAAGCAACGTTTAACTTCAGAGTATGCTTCGATAGTAAGCTCGCTTTGTTGATCCAGAAAAGATGAGATCTCCCTCCTTTCGTCTAAATTTAATCCGGATAATTTATTTGAAACCAATTCTTGTCTAAACGGTTTACTTTCTAACAAACCAACCTTGCTCGAATCAAGTACAGAGTCTGAATTCAATACTTTCGAAAAATTCGGCCACGTACCTAAAATTTTAAAACTTGAAGCTTGCTGTTCCCAAAATAACTCTGGTACCTGATTAATATCCGACATAACACATTCTTGCATTTTAAGAAATTTCAGTTTCAATTCTTCACTAACAGATTTACTCGACAACAAGTAGTGAATTGAACTTTCACTCTCCTTTGTGTTAGTAGTGATAGTTAACAACACTTTAGAAAAATATAAAGTTAAGTTATTAACAATATGACATTTTAACTTATCATCTAAATTTCTTATGTAGGAAAAGTTAGAATACCTAAAGGCATCTTCATCGAAGTTTGAAGCATCCAAGCCTGCAGATAAAACCAGCAAGTTGTTAACATTGATTTCATACAGGTCATTTCGATAGATATAATCAGCAAGTTCAGTTCTATCTTTTATTACATCTAAATCATCAACATTAACTAGCAACTCCTTAAGAAGCGAAAATTTTGAACATTCAATATTGCTATAAACCCAGACATCTTCTAAATTTCTCCTAAAAAAATCTCTAAGCAATTCATTATTTAGCGTTTTTATTATAAAATCCAACTCAAGTTCTTGAATAGCACTCAGGATATGAGAAGTTGCATTTGATGACTCAGTAACGAAAATTAAATAATCTGGAAATCTTAGATACAAACTCCTTAAAAATTTGTAGACATACTTACCAGTAGCGAGATAATTTAAAACGAAAGGCTCTGAGTCACTTTGATTTTCGTGTATCCATGAAATAGCTCTTTCATATAAAGCACTATATGTTTCATTTAAAATGATTTCATTAAAGATATGTATGTTTTGAAAATATATCTGACTAAAATCTTCCTCCCGCATATTTTTAATCACTTCATCTATATTATCAATGAGCTGGTTAAAATCTGGCTTTTGAAAGTTACGAATAGTGATTATAAACTCTCTATCGTTCTTAGTCATTCTTCCTTCATGGAAATTTGACGTATATAAATAGTAACTTTCATCAAGATATCCATTTAATATTAAATACGAAAAAAGTCTTCTCTCGCAACTGTCACCAACAATTTCATCGATTACACTTATATTCCCCTTCATCAAATCCATAAGTTTAAACGTTGAAATATCATTAATCTTCTTTTTAATGGCGTGTATTTCCAGCTTAGCTTTAGAGCGAAAATCTGAAGATTTTCGTTTCCTAATTTCAACTCTTTCAAAGTACGAATGAGTTGGGTTAATTACCTTCTCCAAATCTCTAAATGTTTCATTAATAGAACCACCGTATCCATTACCATACCTGTACTCAATTCTACTTTTGCTTTGCACAAGCTTTTTAAACAAATCAGGATTTAGCAATTGTTTCATCGAGTAGTAATTATTATCTAGCCTTATAGCATTCGCGTCATGACCAATTTGTGAGAAAATATTAGCTAAGTAAACTAGATTCAGCTCATTTATGCTG
Organism: Shewanella sp. 492; assembly: GCF_059338445.1. NCBI lineage: Bacteria > Pseudomonadati > Pseudomonadota > Gammaproteobacteria > Alteromonadales > Shewanellaceae > Shewanella > Shewanella sp. 492. The sequence goes on along the minus strand of NZ_CM181702.1, from coordinate 1,208,326 downwards.
GATGATTCTTCTTTATCAATTTCTGACAATTGGCCCTCAAGATTGATTATATCATCATCCAACTCTTGTTTTAGTTTACTTAACAATTTTTCCTTTTTGGCAATGATTGAGAACAGCATACCACTACCCTGATGTAACAACTCAAAATCATTAGGGTAAACATTTTTATAAATTAAAACAGCAAGCAGACTTGTAACATTCATTTGCTTGCTACCGATCTTACTATAATAAATATTAAACTCATTAAAAATATTATGGATGAGTCTCATATCATCTAAAAAAAATGACACATCTCGAAGAAAGTCCATATTAACCAGATGATTTAGCTCTTTACATTTAACTCGTTCTAATATTTTATCCAAAGAGTTAGAGCTATTAATAACTGGAACAACAGGGATTATAAAATCAAAAAACTTCGCTCTATTTTTATTTTTAAACATATCATCTTTAAGAGCATATAAAAACTTTACAGTCCTATTAACTTTAGAATTATTGTTAACTAAAAAATTAATCTCTCTAAGCTTTACAAAAATCTCAGGATCGCCGAACCTATCTAGATCTTCAAAAACAACCACGTCATAATCTGTTTGTTGGAAAAAGTATATTATTTCATCTATATATTTATTAAGTATGGAACCATCTGAAATATTTTCAGCCTCAATTTCACCTGTAGTTAATGATACTCGCCTAAGGGAGAGACCAAAAAAAATATGATAGATAGTTTTTACAACCACAAAACTGATACCAATAGAAACTGCAAAAAAAATTGCATATAACCACCAGCCAATGTTGTTAAAATCAAACTTTAACAACATATACCGATCATTAAAAAGGAACGCCAGCAACATCATATAAACTACTATCGTAGCCGATTTTATATTGGCTTTTGTGGGTGTATTTATTCTCTTGAATCTCGAGTAAAGTAGCTTTTCAGCATCAGCACCATATAGTAACTGTTGTAAAATGCTCTCTTCAATAACCTTAGTTTCTACGAAATTAGGATCAGTTCCCCCTCCTTCGCTACCAGTTCCTTTAGCAGGTTTTGCAGTTATATCGTCTTTGAATGATGCTAAGGAAATATTGAGAAACTTATATTCAAGCTTATTATTTTTCTCAAATGTATTTATCACGCTGCTTTTTCCTGAACCATATGGACCAGTTATAGCAACGTTTTTAACTTTAGGATTATCTAATGCAAATTTTAAGGCCTTCGAGTAAGTACCATCTTTATCAGCACTGTCGATCGGAGCTAGATCTACAAACTCTACAGCTTCATGAAAAGCATCCTCCACAGCAAGATCATTGGTCATACTATATTTCAACTCTAACTCGTTTATAGTTTCACTAATCATAATCTTTCTAACCTTAAAAAATCCTCTCTCCCAATGATGGGAAACAGGCTAAATCATTAATTAATTTTCGCCACTCAAACATCTCTGCGCCACTTGGTACACGATGGCATTAACTTGTTCTTGGTTAAATGCTTGCGCTCGAAGCGTTGGTATCGTCTTCACAAGCTGCTTGTGATTCATGATTGGGAACATGGGCTTTGATTGGCAGGTAACAAACCAACCAGGGAAAACAAGAACAGGTAAAGGTGAGATAGGTTGACCGACTGATTTGGTTAACCACTCTCCTATCCACTTAGCTTGTCTTGTTGCTTGCTCTAACGGTTTAGTCTCTGCCCAAGACGGAAAGACTAAGCGATTATCTTTAAAGAAAAGTTGGTAATCTTTGCCGCCATTCTTCTTATCTTTGGTTCGCTTATGCCGCCCTTTTGTTTCAATGGCAAAAACACCATTTTGACCGATGACTAAGTGATCGATATTAAACCCATCAGCTTGTACATCATGAAAGACTTGATAGCCCAAAGCTTGTAAACCGATAAGCTCACTGGCAGTTGCTAGTTCTGCAGTATGGCCTAGCCTGAATTTAAATAGTTGAGAAAAGGATTTCCACGTTTTGTAACCCGTGTAAATAAGGCCAATAACTATAAACAGGGTAAACAACCAAGGAAATGTACCTGTGGTTAGATGTGCTTTGACACCAAGATACGCAAAAGGAAAGCAGACAACCATCACAGCCATGAGCAAGGCTGATAGTATATCAAATTGAAGATCTTGAATTTTATTCTGTAGGCCGAGTGCAGGAATTCGAGTGAGCTGTTCTCTATCAATTGGCAGCTTGACGGTTCTATCACGATGCTTAAGCATCACAAACGATACCAACAACACCGCGCCCATCCCTGAGAGCAAAATCACTATAGATAAAAGGTTCGCGGTTAACTCACTCATACTCATCCTTGAATAAACGACAAATAAGACAACAATTTAACGCAATTGTTATCCTATAAATTTGGTCTAGAGCATAGTTATATCATTTAGCTGACAAAAAATCTTTTCGTGATGAGATAGAAAATCTTCAAACTTCTCAAAGTTTGCTTTATGCATTCTATCAATAGCGAGTGCATCCCCTTCATTGACACCTAATTGAGCCATTAGTGATCTGTCTAGGTCATCGGCCAATTTCAATCTGAATTCACGTCCAACTTTTCTAAAGGTGATTCGATGTTTATCAAATAACTTATCAATATGAGCACACAATAATATGCCATTTGCACCATCTAATCGCTCTGTTGTGCTTTCACAATTGCGCCACGCTTTTATATGCGAAGCGATCAGCATATCCTTAACAGGAGTCAGAGTTAGCGCGCAAGTTTCACTTCCCCAAACTCTGATGACATTTTGCCTAAACTTCCCCTGACCAATCCTTGCCTTTATCATTTGCTCACGCTCAGAATCTCCTAGCTCTATCAACTCACAAATATCTTGAAAGAGAGCATTAGCTTCAGAGCCTGCTGTTTTGGTACGGAGGTCAAAATTGCTAACTTCCAAATCAAAAAGATCACATAAAAGTTTTACGTCTGGGCCATTTTTCTCAAACTCTTCGGCTTTAATTTTTGAGATCGTCCTCTTTTCAATCGTATCATTTACAAATCGTTTGTAATAAACATGAGCATTACTATCTCGTCGAATATCCCAAACAATAGCAAATAAAGGATCAGAGTACCCCTTACTCTGTAGGTAATCATTCCCATTAGAAAATAGTGCTTTGACGCCCCGCGTTTCATCTTCTTCTGCATATTTAATATTCTCAAATCTAGATTTAGTACGCCACTCCCCCCCTTTGTGAAGTACATTAAGCTTTATACATTTTTCACTTCCTTTTCTACTCATAATATTTCCTTATTTTCAAACTGACTTTAAAATCTATATTTTAGTTAAACCTACCTAATAACTCTCTCCTCTCCACCTCAGAGAGCTGTTGTATCTCCTTCACCAAACTATCCACTTTCGACTCTTGAACATCAGTCCCAAGTAACTGCGCCGTGGTGATCCCAAGCTCCGCCCTTACTTGCTCAACATCTAAATGAGCATAGGTGCTGGCTGTGATTCTGGCTATTGTTTAGATCTCTGTCTAACGAAAGATGGCTATGACCTAGCAGCTTACTGGTGGTTTGACTCTCGAAATGAAGAGCTACCGCCACGCATCACGCTCCAACTGGCAATGGTTCGGCGCAGATCATGAATGGTGACACTCTCGCCTTTTTTCTCACTCCGCAAGCCAGCCCGTTCGGTGATGCGCCACCAAAAGCTGCCCTTGCCCGACTTTTCAGTGATGTGACCTGACAGACTTTTGCTTGCAGGAAAAACATATTTCTCTCCACGTTTGGCCTCGCTACTTCGGCGCTCAAGAATTTCCATGACTTCTTTGGTTAATGGTACTGCATGAGGCTTTTTCACTTTCATCTTAGTAGTGGGGATAAGCCAGATAAATATCTAAACAAATATCTCGTTATCCCCTTGCTGAATGAATGTGTTGCCTTTAAAATATTTAACATACTTATCAATAAATTAAACTCTAGTTATTCAACTTTATAAGGATATTAAATGAAAAAAGTCATTTTAGGTGCACTAGTCGCGGGCATTTTAACCCTAACAGGATGTGCATCAGGCCCTAGTCCATGGGCTGGTGTACCATACGAAGAAGCAAACGCTTGGAGAGGAATTGGCGTACAAGCCTATGACGCGAAATCACTAAGACAAAATGGCTTCACACCTTCGGATGCAAGTGGTTGGATTCAAGCAGGAATCAACTCTCCAAAGCATATTATAACCTGGCATAGAGCTGGTTTTTCACCTCGCGAAGCCTCAAAGTGGATAAACAAAGGCTTCTCAGTAGAAAGAGCATTAGAGTTTAAGAAGCAAGGCTTGACTGTTGCAGGCTAATATTTCAACTAATTAACATAAACAGCTCTCTTCTATCCTCCTCAGAGAGCTGTTTTATCTCTTTCACTAACCTATCCACCTTCGATTCTTTTAAATCAGTCCCTAACAACTGAGCTGTCGTGATACCAAGCTCAGCCCTCACCTGCTCAATATCTAAGTGGGCGTAGGTGCTGGCGGTAATACTGATATCACTGTGACCAAGTAGCTTACTGGTGGTTTGAATGTTACCGCCGCGCATCACGCTCCAACTGGCAATGGTTCGCCGCAAGTCATGAATGGTGACGCTCTCGCCTTTTTTCTCACTCCGTAAGCCAGCCCGTTCGGTGATGCGCCACCAAAAGCTGCCCTTACCCGACTTTTCGGTAATGTGACCTGACAGACTTTTGTTTGCGGGGAAGACATATTTCTCTCCCCTTTTGGCCTCACTACTTCGGCGCTCAAGAATTTCCATCACTTCTTTGGTTAATGGCACCGCATGGGGCTTTTTCACTTTCATCTTAGTGGTGGGGATAAGCCAGATACCACGCTGATGATCGATCTCCTTCCACTCCATACTGAACACGCAGCTTTTACGTTGACCTGTCAGCAATAGAGTCATGACCACATCACGATAAATGGCTTCTTCACTATTGAGCGCCTCAAGCAAGTTTTTAACTTCCAATTGACTCAAAATGCGCTCACGTTTGGTGTCGGCCAGTTTTTTGATTTTGCTAAAGGGATTAGTTTGCTGTTCGGCGAACATCGACTTAAGCAAGGTTAAACACTTATTGCGCACTGACACCGAGCGTTTAGTTAATATCAGTTTTAACAGATTGCTGGCTTCTTGCTCAGTGATCTTATCGATAGGCAAATGGCCGATTCGTGCTTGCAGATGGGTTCGCCATGTGGCGCGAATATCTTGTAAGGATTTTTGACGCCGCTCGCCCGATTTTATCTTTAACTCAAATTCCACTTCAAAAACGTCAAACAATTGTTGCACCGACATTGAAAGCGCACGTTCAAGCTCAGCATCGAGCTTCTGCTGACGTTTTACCTCATTGGGGTTCTGACCGTCGGCCAATTCAGATGCGTGTTTTGCGGCGAGCTTGCGGGCGTTTTCTATTGTAATTGTTGGGAAGTGCCCTATAGTAATTGTGACGTCTCGACCTAAGCGCTTGCGGCGAAAGCGAAAAATGGTTTTTCCAGACGGCAAAACATCTAAAAACAACCCTTTAATTGAGTCTCTAAGGCCAATATCGTGGATTCTATAGCGTTTTTGGGGTATTTTTAGCTGTTCTAAACTACGTTTTGTGAAAGGTATTTCAGTGTTCATAATGACTTACCTGTAAATCTGGTGCCGCCCCTGTGCCGCCATAGGGATTAATTTTAACCAATTTACAGTAATTTTCGTTAATGTCAAAAACACCAAAATGCAACTTAAGATACTGAATAATAAAGAATGATTAAAAATCATCAATTTTCGTTAATCTCGCTAAAGCTCTCCTGTGGGGAGACCATAAGATAGCCACTAAAATGGTTATCTTATGCATAGGTAAAGTAACCATCACTAACCGCCAACATCCTAATACATCCCTCTAGGTTAACAATGGTTTAGTGCCCCTGCGTAGCTAGGTGAATAGGTTAACACTCACGGCTTAGCCTTCGATTTAATCGATTTAATCTTATTTAATTAGTGCTATACCAATCCTTGCGGCCATGATCATTTTTAAGCCCAATGTCTAAGTTTAAATCCTCACACTTGTGGTTAGGGTGCCAAGCGCATTTAATGTGATTTTTGACTGACTCGCTATCCGCTTTATCATGGATTTTGAGGCGTTTTTAAGGTACTTTAGCCCCATGAAAGTAACTGCGTATTACGGCGTGAAAGTAGCGTAATAGTCGCATGATAAATAATGCTGGCAGCCAAAGTCAGCTTTGTCGTCAACGCTGCGCAATAAACATCAACTTATCTCCATTATTCCTATTTACCTCAACCCTATAAAGGATAGCGTCAATGACTGAGCTGTTTACTGCTAACCTCGAGATCATTAATAAGCGTTGGCCTCTGCTCGCTTCAGCCTTACATGCGGCAAACATTGAACACTTCGATGCTTGTCTCGTTAATGGCAATGAACAAACCATCAGTGTCAATGGTATTCAATTGAGCAGTCGGCATAACCGTATCGCCGAAGCGCAGCTGTTGATTAAACAACTGCCAGCAAACTGCAATGACCTCACGGTTTATGGTGTCGGCATGGGAGATGTCCCCGCCGTCCTAGTGCAGCACCCCAATATAAAAAGCATTCGTATTGGCCTGCTCAATGTCAGCCTGTTTGCCTTATTACTGACTTATACCGATCAGCGCGAATGGTTGAGCGATCCGCGCCTAACGCTTATGCACCAGCTTCAACAACACCGACTACCGCCCCACTACATTACCGTCACGCCCGAACTCTTATTGAGCAGCGATGACAATGCTAGGTTGCGTGACTTATTGGTATTTAACAATAACCTTGATTTTGCCAACAGAAGCCATGGCAATGATGACGCAGAGCTTCAGCTGCGCATGCGGGATAATCTTGCGACCATGCAACAAGATAGCGATGCTGCAACGTTACGCTTGCAATATCAGCCAACTCAGACCTTAGTCATCGCCACAGGCCCCACGCTCGAGCAGCATTACGCTTACCTTAGGGCGCAACGAGCATTACCAGAAGCGACTCGGCCATTGATGATTAGCGTCGACACCGCATTAAAAGCCTTACTCAATGAACAGATTGTTCCCGATATCGTCGTGAGCATAGATCAAAATGTCACGCGTGACTTTTTACCCGATAACGTGCCTGATAGCGTGAAACTGGTCTACTTCCCCAAGTCACAGCAAGCAGTGTTACAGTGGTGGCCAGGGCAACGTTTTGCAGCCTACTCGCACAGTAAAATCTATGATGAGTTCCACCAGCAATGCCCTAAACTGCGCCTATTTGCCAATGGTAGCGTCATCCATCCGGCCATCGATTTAGCAGTACATTTAAACAGCCCATCGATAACCTTATTTGGTTGCGATTTTAGTTATCCGCATAATAAGACCCACGCTTTCTGGCAAGACGGTAAATTAGGCCCTTCTATCGCCAATGCCAAGCAACATTGGGTGATGAATGGACATGGCGAAAAAGTAGCAACCGATCTGAATTTTCGCGGCTATTTGCTTGCCCTTGAACACTATATTCTCACTAAACCTGAGGTGACTTTTTATAATGCGAGTTTAGATGGTGCCGCCATTGATGGCGCTCAATATCAGGAGTGTAAGTGATGAAAAGTACTGCAACTGACGCCCTTATCCAAATACTGACTTCGGCTGCGCATAAGTTTCGCTTAGGCCATGAAGCCGATGGCTCTCATGACTTTGCTCAGTGCATCGACCTGCTTAAACCCCTGTTGCCTGAGTTACAAAATGCCACGACGGTCGTCGAGTTATTTCGTGAGATGCTGGCGGCACAGGAACGCCACGACTGGCTTGCTTTGGCTGACAGCCTCGAATATGACTTGCCCTTACTGCTGCAAGCCGCGCAGTAACACATGATGGCGATGAATCAGGCGTACACAAGCTTAAACGGCTTTTTAAAACGCGTAAGCCCCTCAAATTGAGGGGCGTAACAAGTTTTAAAAGCCATATTACCCAGTAGTATTATTGGCGTTTAAGCGGTTTGCATTGAATCACTTGAGTAAGCTATTACTCAGCGTCTGCAATATGCTCCCACGACAGCGGCGTGCCTTTAGCGTGTGAACCGCGAAACCTTTTACCTAATAATTGTTCAAGATACTTGGGGTGTAAGCCAAATCCCGGTCTGACCGAGCGAACATTATCCAGAGAGATCACACTGCCATCGACTACATCTTGAGTAATAAACAGTGAGCGCGAAAACTGCCTTAATTTGGTGAGCTTAGGCGATAATGAATAATTAACCGTTCCGAGTGCTTTTTCGGTATCCCTAATGGTTGTGACTAGGGTGGTAAATTCTTGCGGATCGAGAGAGAAGTCGGCATCTGGGCCGCCTAACAGCTTATCTAAAATAAAATGTTTCTCCACTACGCGTGCGCCCAGAGCAACCGCGGCGGCCACCACTGTGGTGCCCAGCGTATGATCAGACAGGCCAACTTCACAACCAAACGTGCTGCGAATATTTGGAATGGTATTAAGATCCACTTCATCTAATGGCGTTGGATAAGCCGAGGTACATTTTAAAATGATGATCTCATTGTTACCCGCCTTACGACAGGTTTCTACGGCAAGTTCAATATCAGCAAGTCGTGCGATACCCGTAGAGATAATGATTGGCTTGTGTTGACGAGCCACATAATCAATCAGAGGAATATCGGTGATTTCTGCCGATGCTATCTTGTATGCTGGCACATCTAAATCGGCTAAAAAATCAACCGCGGTTGGGTCGAACGGCGAAGAGAAACAGATCAACCCTAACTGCTTAGCGTAGTCCATTATCTCTTGGTGCCACTCCCACGGGGTAAAGGCTTTTTGGTACAAGGAATATAAGGTTTCACCGTCCCACAGAGTCCCATGGTTCACCTTAAAGTGGTCACTATCGCAGTCAAGCGTTAAGGTGTCGGCGGTATAGGTTTGCAATTTAATGGCATCGGCTCCGGCATCTTTAGCCGCTTTGACCGTGGCTAAGGCAACATCTAACTGTTGGTTATGATTGGCCGACAGCTCAGCAATGATAAACGTTGGCTGATCTAGACCAATCTTTTTGTCCGCAATATTAATACTCATAATGTTCCTCAAAAATCGTTTTTAACGAAGTCCCACGACAACGTGCGCTATAGCCACTCAAATCATCTAACCGACTAAACCGTCCCTGCAATACCCTAACGGTATCGACTCCTAATAACACACCTGGCTGAATATCATGGCTGGGATTATCACCAATAATCACAGTATCCTCGATATCAACCTTCAAGTGCTTAATCGCTTGCTTAAATCCTTCTGGGCTAGGTTTAGGTGCGCCAATTTCCCAGCAGTAAACGATGAGATCGGCATAGGCCGCTAATCCCAGCGCTGCCGTTTTTTGCTTTTGCATACTGGCAAGCCCATCGGTGACGATGGCAATTTTTTTACCGTCAGCCCGTAAGCGCGTCAACACTGCTTCTGCACCGTCGACAAACTTAAGCTCCGGTTGATGCTGGCGATAAATATCGACCAATGCCGCTATCGTCAGTTGCTGCGCGATAGCAGGATAACCGTGTAGCAGCTTGTCAAAAATCTGCTCACGACCTTGGGTTAAAAAGGTCGAGTGTAGAAACTGTTTAATCTCCTCGCTCGGCAATCGACACTGCGCACCAATGTATGACGCCACGGCGCTAAAACCGCTAAGGACATAATCTCGCTCGAGCACTAAGGTGTCGTCGAGATCAAAAATAAATAATAACTTATTATTCAACATCATCTTGGATCATCAGGTCCTTAGAATATCTCAGCATTTTTAAGCCATACTGAATTGGATTGACCCGTTCAACCGTAGCGTCATCACCACAGACACTGGCGATAAGCTTTCGGGGAGAATCTAGCCCAGCAACAATGCTTAAATTAGATGCGCCGCCAAAGCGTGGATTCACTTCGATCAAGTAACTGCGTCCATCCACATAAAAGGCTTGAATGGTCACGTGGCCGCTAAAGTCAAAAGCAGAGCTTAAGCGATGCGCCAAAGCGACTAGCTCAGGATTATCGACCACCCGAGACACCTTAGACTCACCACCAACGACTATCAGTCTCTGCCTTGCCACCGCCTGTATACAGGTGCCATTATTGGCATAAAAGGCATCGATGCTGTACTCATCATACGGCACAAAAGGCTCGAACAGAAAAGCCTCTGCAGGGTACTCGGCCAACAATTGCGAAAGAGCCGCTTGACCAGACAACAGATGCACCCCAGTACCCGCACTGCTATAGGCTTGCTTAGCGACGCAAGGGTAATGCAACTCATCGGGCGCAAGCTGGGGCAATATGGGTAACCCCTTAGCGACACACGCGGCGTGAAACTGATGTTTATTGCTGCAGGTTCTTATCGTGTCACTGTCACTCATTAACAAACCGATGCCCTGCTGCGCCAATTGGTTACTGTGCTCAGCAAAAAATAACAAATCTTGATCCCGCGTAGGAATAATGTGGCCTATTTGCTGGTCGCGGCAAAACTGAAACAAGGCGTCTAAATAGTTATCGTCGCTTATTTTGGGCAGTAATTGATAATCATCGGCAAAATACAATGCTGGGCTATTGGGGCTAATATCTGTCGCGAACAGGCGCACGCCATAATCTCGGCACGCCTGCGTTAAACTTTCAATCAGCTGCACTTTGGCCGCGACACTGGTAACTAACACATGTGGATTAGTGGTCATTCATACTCTCCATCACATCTACAACCCGTGAGCATCCAAGTGCATCGACCATCTGGGCTACCGTTGACGATTGTGCTTGTAATCGCTCTGGTGAGTTCATTAGGGTGATAAACGCGCGTGCATAATCCGCCGAGCGAGTCTGCTGCTGCGGCCCTAAACAAAGATGCGCATCGATTTGACTCAGGCTCTCAGCTAACGCCTGCTGATTTAACGCCACGGTTGAGGTGATCGCAGGTAAAGCAAGGCTGCAGCGCTCCCATACAGTGGCCCCAACGGCGCCAATATAGAGAAAAGCGTGTGCCATTCGCCGCGCCATATCATCAACTTGAACCGCTAACGACAATTGGCCAAAGTCACGACAAAAGGCAGCAACATCGGCCTGGTGCGGATTATGTTTGCCTAAGATAACCTGCCCCGTTAATTGATATTGGCGCAGCAAGGGGGCAACGCCTTTGAGCGCCTTTAAGGTTTCATTATCTTTATCTATGCCGCCGAAAAAAAACAGCACTTGCCCTTGAGTAAGGCGCTGTGGATAAGGCGCAAGCTGACTTTGCAGTTGCCCAAACATCTCGTTGAGCAGGGCAAATTTGGGCCCGATAAGTTTGGTTGTCGCGGCCGCACAGCGGGCGTCATAGCGCGAGTCCATATTCAAATAGAAGTTTTGATCCAGTAAAATATCGCAGTCGAAATCTCTGTCGGCTAAATCATCGATTTGCAACACTTGCCGGCAACGACTGCGCATTGCTGTATGCCAGCGATGCTCGATCCCATAGTGGTCTATGATTAGCCAATCTAACTGAGTACAACCTATTTCGCCAAGGTAATGGTCAACAACTTGAGCCGCTTGCGCTATCTCTTGTTGGTAATCGACCCCTAACCAGTCGCCATGCTGGCAGTGATCATTTGCTGTGGTGGTCGTCATCGCACCTTGACTTAGGCGCAATACCCGAAAGTCATGGGCTGTAATTAAGTCAATCAAGTTACCGGGCAGCTGCCGACAGATAAACACCACCCGATGACCATGTTGACGCAACTGACTTGCTAAGGTCAGGCAGCGATATACATGGCCAGTGCCCATGGTTAATGACGCGTCAACGCGCAGCGCCACATTGAGCCTCATATTACACCGACTCCGATGCAGCAAGGGCTTTAAGCTGAAACAACTGCACCGCGTAACGCCAATCATCTTCGGTATCGATATCCACCACATCTCGCCTCGAAATCGGCATGGGGATAGCATAGGAGGAAAACATCGGCGTTTCCGTTAAATAACCTATCGGTCTGCCCCAATAAAACTGCCCTACGTCATGGTAGGCCGCGGGTAAATCTTGCGAGCGCATGGGAAAGCACTCAGGCTGAAACATGGTCGCGCGGCCATCATTATCAATGCCAATGGCCCTTTGTATAGGAAAGGCAAATTCACATACAGGAAAACAGAAGTAAGCATCGGGATTCGCCAGCAGCAGCGCCATCGCCTCGCGTATTTTTGTTGGTGCAATAAACGGCGAACAAGCATAAATACAGCAGACTAAATCCAGCTCAACACCTTGATGCTGGCACCACTGCACGGCGTGCTTTATCACTTGCCCTGTGGAGGCAAAATCATCGGCTATGTCACTTGGGCGCATAAAAGGTACCTCGGCGCCATAGGCTTTAGCGACGCTGGCAATTTGCTCATCGTCGGTAGACACTATGATCTTATCGAAGCACCCAGATGCCATTGCCGCCTCGATAGAGTAGGCAATAACCGGTTTGCCGAAGAAATCTTTAATATTCTTCCCCGGAATTCGCTTACTGCCGCCTCTGGCAGGAATGATGGCCACTTTCACTGTCTGCCTCCGGTTATTCAAACACTATGTATGACATATATGGGTTTTGTGGCGAGCGCGTAATTTTGTATTTCGACAACGAAAACACTTCTTTAAAGGCAATGGTTTCGCCGGGGAAAGTGGCACAATTTAACTCATCAAAGCCAATAATGCTGCCCTTGGTCAAATGCCCTTTAATGGCCTCTAAGCAATTTTTGGTCGGCTCATAGATATCAAAATCAAAGTAGGCAAAAGCGATGATGGTCTCTGGATTATCTGCCAGATATTGCTCAATCGTCTGCGACGCATCCCCTTCGACTAATTGGTATTTTTTAATGTGTGAGATTGGGCTTTCTGACTCATGGTAATCTAAGATCCCTTCAAGGTAATCTTTATATCCTTGTGTTACCGAGTAGGCGCCAACGTCAATCACGCTGTGATCGCCATCTTTAGCATCGACTGAGGGGAAACCACTAAAGGTGTCGAATCCGACAATTTTACGCGTGTAGTTATAGGGTTCGTACATACCTCGAAAGGATTCAAATAATGCGAGATTCTGCCCCCAGCGAACACCAAACTCCATCACAACACCATGCACATCGATGATTTTTTGATACATCTCATGCATAAATAGTATGCGCGATAAGGTTTGTCGATTAAGGAAAAGTCCCAAGTTGCTTAACATCTCAGACGAGGGAATTGGACACTGTTTAAAGTCTTGAAAAAACTGCTCACGCATCTGCACCTCAGCGTTACGTGAGTGCCCTGCTACCTTAATTTCTTTCGCCATTGTTATACCTTAAATTTATTTTGATCATTAACGCCATATCACTGTGGCCACACTTATTACAACGGTAGCTCACATCGCATTGTTATTGAGTGACATAAACCGTTAAGTTTCGCGACAAGCCAACTTCGGCCATGCAGCGCAGATACTCAACATGTTTATCGACACCCTGGGTGAAAACATAATTGTTGATCATGACTCGGCTCAAATGTGCCTGCTTACCTCGGCTTCTCTCTTGCGCATAATTGGAAAAATCATTTGCCAGATACATCTCAATCGGAAAATCGCCCGTCATAAACGCTAAGCGTAAACCACAATTGGCCACGAAAGCCTTTAGGCTGTCCTTATTGAAATAGTGTAAGTGTTCTGGAGGGCAAAACCAGGTATTGTCGGTTTTGTTATGTTGTTGCAGCAACGACTGAAACGCCGAGTAATCGTTAGGCACTTCGATACGTATAGCACCATTAACGGCTAACAACTGGGTTAGTGCTGCCATTAAGGCTTGAGGATCGATAACGTGTTCGAGTACATTTTTAAGATTAATTAACTCAAATTTACGCTGCTGCGCAATCAAGCCTTCTAAGGTTTGTAGCACATCACCTTGCTCAAAAAACGCCACCAGCTGCGGATTATGGTGCTGTAAGCCGTATTGAGAATAATCACATAAATGCACATGCCAGTCTTGCTTGTGACACTGCGCCGCAAAAAAGCCTTCACCACACCCCACATCCAATAAACGCGGTTGCTCAGGTAAAGGCGACAGTGATTGACAAATCGCGATAGAGGATTCCACCTCAGATAAAAAGTAAGTCAACTCATCGAGGCTATATTCACTCTGATAGCTGCTCATTTCTGCTTGGTAATATTTATCTTTATAAAACTGATCTAGCGTCGCTTTACTTGGCATTGGCGCAACAGAAAACATGCCTAAGGGATTTTTGACCAATTGGTAAGTAGTGGTACTCATAACATAACCTTGTTAATACACGCAGTGATTGGCTCGCCTTAGCAACAGCCATTCTTTTGGCACATCAAAGACAAATACAAACTTTTGCAAATCTCTGCAAACTTCATACCTAAACACCAATCAAGTGGCATAGGGAATACATTAACCATCTAAAATGGTTATCTAGAGTGTGCGAGGCAGTTACGCCATCGACACTATCAAGTTAGACGAGGCTGAATTTGGCCAGGCGAGATCACAGCAGATCTCGCAATGTCGCAATCACCTTATGCTGCTCATCAACGGTAAGCGCAGGAAATAAAGGCAAGGATAAACAATGCCGATAAAAATACTCAGCATGAGGGAAATCATGCTCGGCAAAGCCAAGATCTTGATAGTAAGGCTGCAGATGCACAGGAAAATAATGAACGTGGACACAAATGTCTGCATCTCTCATGGCATTAAATATCGCTTTTCTATCTAAGGTTTCCGGCAGCAACGCGACCATCAGATGATAGGCACTGTGACTGTTTTCAAGCGGAGTCACCCATTGCAGATTAAGATCAACAAAAGCCTGATGGTACTGGGTCGCCAACTGATTACGTGCAGCAACAAACTCATTTAAACGTGCCATCTGACTCAAACCTAATGCGGCCTGCATCTCGGTCATGCGGTAGTTAAACCCTAACGCGTGTTGCTCGTAATACCAATCGCCTTCATCTGGGCGCTGCATTTTGTGGGGATCTTTGGTAATGCCATGACTGCGATACAGCCCCATTTTAACCGCTAAATCGGCATTATTGGTGGTTGCCACGCCACCTTCGGCACTGGTGATGATCTTCACCGGATGAAAACTAAATACGCTAATATCGCTATAACAACAACTGCCGAGCTTATTGCCCTGATGACTACCGCCAATACCGTGAGAAGCATCTTCAATCACGTAAAAACCGTATTCACTGGCCAGTGCCGCAATCGCAGCCATATCACAGCTATGCCCGCACAAATGCACAGGGATCACCACTTTAGGTAAACATCCTTGAGCTTTAGCCACTTCAAGCTTAGCCTGAAGCGCCTTAGGACACATATTACCAGTAGTAGCATCTACATCGACAAAATCGACCTTGGCACCACAATAAAGGGCGCAATTAGCCGAAGCGACAAAGGTAATTGGCGATGTCCAGACATAATCGCCTGCTGCAACTCCCAGCGCTAAACACGCGACATGTAATGCTGAGGTGGCACTGTTAACGGCCACCGCGTATTGTGCCCCAGTGTAGTCACAGATAGCTTGTTCAAAAGCGGGCACTTTCGGCCCTTGAGTAAGGTAATCTGACTTTAATACCTCAACAACAGCATCAATATCATCTTGGTTAATGTGTTGTTTACCATAAGGGATCATGAGGCAGACGCTTCCTTATCAAAATGTTTAATCTCATCTGCCGTCAAGAAGTGCGGATTATTGCCAGAGTGATATTCGTACCCCTGCTGAACCGCATGCCCTTTCTCACCCAAATTATTGGCAGTGTAATCATGCTCACGACCAAAGAAGGAGATGCTCGGCGTTATTACAAAATGATCGTCAAATTCGATGGTGTGGTGCGAATCGTCGGCTGGGCACATAATTTCGTGCATCTTCTCACCCGGGCGAATCCCCACAATCTCATGCTCTAGCCCTGGGCCATAGGCCTCGGCCAAATCGGTAATTCTCACCGAGGGGATTTTAGGGACAAAAATCTCTCCCCCTTGCATGCGAGCAAAGTTCTTAAGCACAAAATCGACGCCATCTTGCAGGGTTATCCAAAAGCGGGTCATGTCGGGGTGAGTAATAGGCAGTGAGGTCGCGCCATGATTGATTAACTGTTGGAAGAAAGGCACAACAGAGCCACGCGAGCCCACCACATTGCCATAACGCACAGCAGAGAATCGGGTTTCCCCTGCGCCGACAATGTTATTCGCTGCAACAAACAGTTTATCTGACGCCAGTTTAGTGGCGCCATAAAGGTTAATGGGGTTAGCCGCTTTATCGGTAGATAAGGCTATCACGCGCTTAACTTTATTCGCGATAGCCGCCTTAATTACGTTTTCAGCGCCGTAAATATTGGTCTTGATGCATTCCATGGGATTATATTCGGCTGCAGGAACCTGCTTAATTGCCGCGGCATGAATAACAAAGTCGACGTCATTAAACGCTTGCATAAGACGATCGCCATCGCGCACATCGCCAAGAAAATAGCGCATGCAAGGATCGTTATAGACCTGCTGCATCTCATACTGTTTTAACTCGTCACGAGAGAGAATAATCAACCGCTTAGGTTTATAACGCGCTAAAATCGTCTTGGTGTATTTTTGACCGAATGAGCCTGTGCCGCCAGTTATGAGGATGGATTTATTGTTAAACATATAGTCTCCAAATAGCTGCTTTAAACAGCACGACTAAAATTAAAATGAATGTAGCGAAATCTGATCCCCAATATAATGGAGTTCACACTAAAAAATATAATATGCTGCGTTAACCAAGCAACAGGCAGACTCATAGATAGAGCCAGACAAAAGATAGAGTCAGGCGAAAAAGTAAACTTATAAACGCATTTAATTTTAGTAACTTAATCTTAATTGTCTAACTATATTTGCCCCTGCCGTGCAGCATGTTACTCATATTGTACGATTTATCGACTCACCTGCGCCCAGCTAATCACTTTTTATCCTATGAATAGAATACAATAGAATACCGTGACACCAAGCAAGGTGACTACAAGCGACAATAAACCGTCATCCATGCAATGCTCTAGCCTATATAGAGCCGCTTTTGTGACAAGCGTCTCACTTTGCACATTAAACACAGTAAAGAGCAATTGCTAGTTAACAATAAAGCAAAGCAGGGCACCAGCGATGCCAAATAGAAAGGAGCGAGTCATTATCGACAACGAATTTCGCCAGCAAAAATAGGAAACCCATTTGAATCAGCCGCATTAGCAGGTAGGCTATGCTCATCAATGGTCAAGCGCAATTCGAACCGACGAATGAGGACATCATGTTAGATAATCCGCCAGAAATCTCCAGAAGCTTTGCTGTCAGCCGCTTTGGCGAATATTACCTGCCCAGCATCAATCGTAATACATTTGAAAAAATTGACTCCACTTCATTGTATAACGAGCGCTTCAAACAGGCCTTATCTAAACCCGATACCTTACATATCATCATCGGCCTCGATTCTGGGCTGCTGGCCAATTATGTCATGGAGCGTCCGCTTGCCGATGGGGCTAAGTTTATTTTTGTTGAGCTGCCTGAAGTGCTCTCCATGTTGTCTATCGACATTCCTGAGCATCTGACAGATGAGATAAGCGTGATCTCATTTGATGAGCTTAACGAGACCATTGCCGATATCCGCAATAATGTGTTTTTAGTCAAAGGCAAATACGCCATTCATCGCTCAATTGCCGTCGATGGCAATTATTTAGAGCCCTACAGTGAGATCAATGCTGAAATCGAAAAAATGATTGAGCATGAATCCTTTAGCTTGGGCACAGCCTTTAATCAGAAGCTGTTTATCCAGACTCAGCTAACCAATGTAGCCGAAAACCTGCAACCCGCCTCAGTACTGCGTGGCCAATTTAATAATAAAACCTGCATCGTATTAGGCGGGGGTCCCTCGCTCGATAACAATATTGACTGGATAAAAGCTAACGCCGACCGACTGGTGATCATTGCCGCCTCACGCATTGTGGGCAAATTAGCCAAACTGGAGATAAAACCTGACATCATTGTCTCGGTCGACCCACAATCGATAAGTTTTGATGTCAATAAAGAGTTGATGTCACTGGAGCACGATACGTTGCTCGTCTATTCCTACCATGTGACCCCGCAAATTATCGGTCAATGGCGCGGCGCCGCGCTCTATACCGGCTCTCGTTTACCTTGGAACAATGACCACGATAACAACAATATCGAGTCCGTCGGCCCCACAGTCACCAATAGCGCTATCGAAATTGCACGGGAGATGGGGTTTAGCCAAATTTTGTTGTGCGGCGTAGATTTTTGCCATTCGCAATCGGGTATCACCCACACCGCTGGCACCTATGGCGCAAGCCTTGGACCGGACATGGGGATTATGTATGAGTGGGTTGAAACCAATTGTGGTGAAATGGCGGAAACTCCAATACAGCTCCTGTATGCCATACAATCACTTGCAGCAGCAATCGAGGCGTACCCCGGGGCGCGCTATACTAATCTGTCACCTGATGCCGCCAAGGTTAACGGGGTTGAACAGGTCAATGCCCATGACATCACCTTACCTGAGATCAGCGCCAAGCAACGCGCACTGCTGGCTCCGGCCCAGCATCTCTTGAGTATCGACAAGAAATGTCAGCTACTTCGCAGCACGCTCGACGCCTTAACAGCCACTAGCGAACAACTGGCGCAGTTAAATGACTGCAATCAAGACGCTCTGCAATTGGTCGACCAAATAGAAGCAGCGCATCAGTATCCTGAGCGTATAGGCGCATTAGCTAGCAAGCTAGATAACATCGAAAGCAACATCAACGCTAACTACTCTGGCCTAGCAAAGCTGGTTAAATTTTATGGTTATTATGAATTTAGCCACTTTTTATCCACCAAAAAAGTCGATGACTGGTCACAGCAAGATGTGACTGATAATACCCGTCTTTACTATCAAGCTTTTAGCGACATCACGAGCACATTAAGTCGATTAGTTGATGAGGCCATCGTGCGGGTAAGTTCACGCCTTGCAGAGCATCAAGATGAAGTGGTGGATATTCACACCTTATGTGAGCGCTGGGATATCGATGCACAGTGGGGACGCGCCCTTATTTGGCAACAGCAACATCCGCAGCTATATGCGAAATTACCTCCTGCTCAGCAAAGTAAACTGGCAAAAACCCGACAGCAATACCATGACCAATTTGTGGTCAAGGCGTTTATCGATCCCAGCGATGAGCCTGCTGTGCCACAACTCAACAATGCCTTTAAAAAACTGCATGCTCTGCTGCATTACAAACACCTGCTGGGCATCACAAAAATGGTGCAGTACACCGCCCCTTATGTCGACAGTGATCTTGATATTGCCCGTCTGCATAACTTAGCCAAAAGTTATCAATATCGGCTCGAAAACCAGCTAGAGCTGGCGCTCGATGCCGTGCTGGCAACCCCCATCGAACAGCGACAAGAGGCGGAGTTAAAGCAGATAATCCTACTGGCTTTAAAGCTTAACCGCCTGCCGCTGGCGCTGGCACAATATGCCAAAATTATTACCTATAGCGACGAATATCTGCCGCAATATGCTCAGGCCTTATACTTAAACGATAATGCCCAAGACGCGTTAGCCACTTATCTGGATTACCTTGATAAATATCCGCAAGATATTCCGGTCATGTTAAAACTAGGGATTTTTCTCGCTAATGTCGGCCAAATTGATGGCGCACGCGCCTGTTTTGAAAACGTCTTAAGCCTAGATGAAGAAAACCAAGCCGCGATAAGCTATATCCAGCAACTCGGTGATTAAGTTATAGGGCCTGTTGATCTTTCAAGGTTGTTTTTGCAGCGAATTGTTGGGTATTTATACAAGACAGAAGCTTTGTGGTGTAGTTATTCTTCATAAAAAGCTGAGAACGCAGTAGAAATGACCAGCAAAGATCAACAGGCCCTAGAGCATCAGCGCAAAGATTTATCCGCTGGCGCCCTTTCCCTTGCTCGCATTCAAACCGTATAATACGCCTTTGCATATCTCACCCAATTTCGATAGCGAGGCTCTGTGGCACATACTTATATTCCACTCGATCAATACCAACGTAAATGGATCTTCAATCACAAAGATCTTCCTGTCAGTGATGATGACAAGGCATTCATTAAGCCCCTTGATCAAAAATCGTCAATGGAGGTGTGGAATAAATGGATAAGTAACAAGAGCAGTCGCGCCGAGCAATTTACCAAGGGTGACTGGGCAGCAAAAGCCGATGCTTGGCTTGAAACCGACCATTGGCAAAGCGCATGGGACAGCGAAGCGGCCGAACTGCCCGAAATATTACACCATCATTTTGACTGGGAAAATGACACGCCAATCTACTTTTGCTATGAAAAATATCAAGTTATTGAAACTCGGTGGGATGTTTTTGTACGCAACTGGAAGTGTTTCCTGTTTTTTGATGACGGCCCACTACTGATCTCTCCGAAGAAAAAACAAGCGGCGATATTTCATCAAAGTGGCCAATACCAAGTGGGTCAGCGAGGTTAGCCCTCGCCCCATCATCGCCATCACGGCAACGATGACTCAAACCAATAACTAAAAATGAGACCGACGATGAAACCCATTACCACCTTAACCCTATTGCTGCCTTTACTGATGACCAGTCTGGCAAATGCCAAAACGATCGCCGATGTTGAAGTGGCTGAAATGATTCAATTAGCTGACAACACCTTGCAACTCAACGGCGCGGGCGTGCGCAGTAAATTCTTTATGGACTTGTATGTAGGCAGTCTTTACCTTCAGCAGCCAAGCAGTGACGTTGAGGCCATTATCAACGCCCCCAAGGCGGTGATCCGGCTTAATATCACCTCGGGGATGATCACCTCTGATAAAATGAGCGATGCCATTATCACCGGGTTTGACGATGCCACCCAAGGCCATGTAGCCCCCATTAAGCAACACATCGACACCTTTATGGCCTTATTTAATGAGCCTATTGTGGATGGCGATCAGTTTACCTTTGAGACCACTCAGGGCGTTGGCGTTAGTGCCTATAAAAACAACCAATTACAGGCAAATATTCAAGGTGAAGACTTTAGACAAGCTCTGCTCAATATTTGGCTTGGAGACTCACCAGCACAAAGCAGCTTAAAGGCGGCAATGCTAGGACAATAAGGTAGCGATAATAGATGGCAGGACTGACATAAACGCATTACGCTGCCCCATAATCAACAAGCCCAACGCTATTGGCTGGGCTCGTTGATTATGGACGCAATTTTTACGACTAACTTACTGTCACTGTAAGCGCCTATTAAAACTTATATTGCGCTGCAAATGCCATGGCCAGTTGATCATCTAGGGTATCGGTATTATTGGGTTCGCTCAGCTCCATTTCGCCATTAAAGTAATAACCTAAATAGCCATTGAGTGAAAATGACTCATTCACCGCCCATCCTGCACGCACAAAGCTTGCCCACTCGTCGATTTCGACGGCCACGTTATCATCTTTAACTAAAAATCGTTGAGTACGCTTCGATGCGCCAACACCCACATCGATAGCATCAGACAGCTTATAACTCAGCTCCAAACCTGCTGGGCCACTAAAACCAGCCGAAAATGGATTGCCCAGCTTGAGTCTGTCACTAATTTGCCAGTTAACCGCCAGATAAGGCACGGTTCTAACCTCTGAAATATCGTTTAAATAGGCTACGCCAAGCCCCAACATATTGCCATTATTGAATCGGTACATGCCTGAGGCGACCACACCATAGCTTTGTGCATTTGATCGCGAGGCATCATCTGTGTAAGCGTATTGGATCTTAGGCGCAAACAGGAACATCCAGCGCTGATTAAGCCGAAAACTCAGCCCCACACCGGCACTGTAACGGTCAACTGATGACCAAGGGGACAGTTGCCCCCCCATTAATCCAGCTCCTCTGCCAGACCAATCAAAATCTAACTTGTCATAGTTGGCATTTAAACTGAGAGACCACTGCTTATTCAGTGGTATATCGCTCTTAACCCCAAATAACCAGGTATCTCGCTGTAACTCGTAGCCCGAGTTATTCACGTCGGCATCTGAGGTCGCAATACGAGACACACTCAAAGTCAGCGGCGAGTAAGGTTTGGCCACAGCAGACGCGCTAGCCCCCAGGGTGGCAACCGCACCAAATAGTAAGGAGGTCGATAGGCGAGAAAAACGGCTGTTGTTATAAAAAATCATGCTAACTCCATCGCAGCAATATAAAAATAATGGATGATCGTTATCGATCACGGCAATGTTCACCGCAACAAAAACGAAATGCAATAGCTTAAAGAATTACACTGTGGCTATTACGGTTATTGAGCGCACTACTGCTTACTATCACGCCATATTATTGAGATTATTACTTTTTTACAGCATCTATAACACAACTTGTGACACCCACGACTCAGCGCCATTAATCAACTTCAGGGACTCTCTTTGGTGTAATAAAGTGGCCTGCAAGCAAAGCGTTATCAGTACGTATCAGTGCTACAAACCGATCAGCTGCGCCAAGATTATAGCTCAACTTAAATCGTCTATTTTCCCGCGATGTTTATTCACCATGCTTCAATGACACTCAAATTTCGCTGCGATTACCTCGTAAAAACATCTCAACCGTCTCTTTTATGTATCGCGTGCGATGGGGCGCGATATCCTCTACCGCCAACCCTAACTCTAACTTTAGGCGCATCTCACCAAATAACATAAGGCATAAACGCACTGCAGCGCCACGAACATCACCAAACTGATAACGGCCAACTTGTTGCAATTCAATAAAAAAGTGAGCGGTTTAAATCATCACACCTTACACAACGCTCCCCCTGTACCAAGGCCAACCCCACATTGGTGCACGCTCAATACTGTACCATTAAAAAATCACCTCTCATGTTAACAATATGGTAACTAGTTAATTTTATAATATTTTAGTTGAATTAGACCTATGTCAAAACATTGCCGATAACATTTCTATATATTTAGCAAACAATAATAAACAAGCATGGATAGACGGATGAATTACAAACATTGGCCGGTCGCAAAACAGATAGGTGTGCTCGCCTTTATACTCACCATAATCGTATTTAGTATTATTAGCAGTGTCTCTTATATCACTGCTAATAATGTGCTCGAACAAAAAGGGATCAGCGCCATGAAGGCGCAAATGGACAGCACCGCCGACCTTATCGAGCTGCAGTACCATAGTTTATTATCATTAGCTCGTCGCAACGCCGATATCTTGCGCACCATGTACCCAGGGCAATTTTATAAACCCGACAAAACCGTCAAGGTGTTAGGCACCCCTACGCCAGCATTAGCCCACGAGCGCGAGCAAATTAACGCTTCAAAAAGTAAAGTGGACCGATTTTCTAGCCTAACGGGCGGCACTGCAACGGTATTTGTGCGTGACGGAGATGACTTTATCCGTATTTCGACCTCACTGAAAAAAGCCGACGGTCAACGTGCATTAGGCACCTATTTGGGCACCAAGCACCCAGGCTACGCCGCGCTGCTCAAGGGCCAAGAATATGAGGGTTACGCCAAGCTGTTTGGTAAGGATTACATGACGGTTTATCGCCCGATAACGGGGCCAGCGGGGGATGTCATCGGTATCCTTTATATCGGCTTTGATATCACAGACTCGCTTACTGAACTGCAACAGTCGATGAACCAACTCAAGCTGGAGGAGTCAGGCTACTTCACCCTACTGCGTAATAGGGACAACACCATTATCGCCCAGCCACATCAAACGACGGGCACCCCACTTACAGAGACCATTTTAGACGGTATAAGCCTTGAGCAAGCCAAGCAAGATGAAGGTGAACGAGAATATCTCAATAGCCAGGGTGAAGCCATGTATGCATACTCACTCAACATTCCTGGCTGGCAATGGACCCTACTGGGCCAAACCAAAGTGCGCGAGCTAAATGAAGAAAGCCTAACTCTGCTCGCCATCAATGTGGCTGTTGCACTGTTCGGCATTGTCGTTATTACCCTGCTGCTCTCTTTAGTGCTATTTAAAACCCTCAAGCCTTTAGGCGTACTGCAATATCAACTCACTCAATTAGGTGAAGGTGACTTGTCACAGCAGTTTGCGACGGTATCCAATGACAGTGATAACGAGGTGGATAAAATCACCATTAGCGCGCATCAAATGGCGACCAGCCTCAGAACCTTAATTGATGCACTACAAGCCTCGGTCAATACCCTAGAAACTCAGGCCGAGACGGCTCAAGAAACCGCACGCCTCAATGGTGAAGAGTCACAAGCATTGATGGCGCAGACCGATCAAATTGCCACCGCCATTGAAGAGATGTCGACCTCCATTCGTGATGTCGCTAGCCACGCAGGTGAAGGGGCCAATCGCAGTCAGCAAGTTGACAGTGCATCACGCGATGGCCATCAGCAGTTAAATTTAGTCGTGCAAGGGCTCACCACCTTAAGCGATCAGCTTAATAGCAGCCACATCAGTGTCGAAAACGTCAGCAAAGAGAGTGAAGCGATTAACCAAGTCACGGAAGTGATCAACAGCATCGCCGAACAGACTAACCTGCTGGCGCTTAATGCCGCCATTGAAGCCGCCCGCGCGGGGGAACAAGGCCGTGGGTTTGCCGTGGTCGCCGATGAAGTCCGCACCTTAGCCCAGCGTACCCAGTCTTCAATCTCAGAAATTAGCCAGACCATTGCTCAACTGCAATCACAGGTCAAGCTTACCGCCCAGCAGATGGGGCAAAGCCAGCAGCTGGGCACAGAGTCTGCTAATCAGGGGCAAGAGGTCGCGTTGCAGCTTAATCAAATCACTACCAGTATTGGTGAGCTAGCCATCACCTCAAGTAGTATTGCCAGTGCAACGGAGCAACAAAGCGCCGTGGCCGATGAGATAACCCGTAACTTGCATCAAATCACAGAGCTGGCTCGCGAGGGGGAACTGCGCGCCAATGAAACCCTTGATGCCGCTCAAGGTCTATCCCATTTAGCCCATGAGATAAAACAGAAGATCAGCATCTTTAAATAAGCCCTAAATACACCAGGCCATCTGCAGCTTAATGGCCTGGTGTTCCTGCACTCAAAAGCCCTACCTCAGTAACCTAATTCAGCAAGCTAAATCAGTGGCCACCACCGTAATCAA
This sequence comes from Shewanella sp. 492, assembly GCF_059338445.1. NCBI lineage: Bacteria > Pseudomonadati > Pseudomonadota > Gammaproteobacteria > Alteromonadales > Shewanellaceae > Shewanella > Shewanella sp. 492. The sequence goes on along the minus strand of NZ_CM181702.1, from coordinate 1,183,261 downwards.
TTACCTAAAAATCTAGCTCACTAGCGGTAATGCTTCACCAACATTCGGCCACCCCTTGCCCACTTTAACTAATGCTTCATCACCTCAACACATGGACCGCTTAATCACTTGGCCAATGCTGCTAGCCACATTAAATTGCTCGCAAGTCAAGTTGAGTGCAACAGTCAAACACTGCTCATCGTGATGAATGTAATCTACTCACCAGCGTAAGCGTGCCGCACTGAGTTGCGAGGTATCTATTGGGAACAGCAAAGGCAATCCCTCAGCCTGTAGCAAAGGTCTGTTACGGCGGTCTTTAGCATTGTGATGATTTCTTCCTCTCAACAAACAATAAAAAACCCCGCATCTACCAAAGTAAAGTACGGGGTTTAGAGATAACGCGACTAGCCATATTTAGGCAGCGACGCTTATCTTAGCGACGAGATTAATCTTGTTGATCTGCGTCTCTGTCCATGTTTTCAGTATTTTCTAACCACAAGGCGTTGATAATACCGAAAGAACACGCCAGCAAAATGCCTAAAATCCAAGCAAAGTACCACATAGTGTCGGCTCCTTAGTAAAGTGACGTCTTGTTATCTTCGATGTAGCTGCGGCTTAAGCGGCCAAACATCTTCAAGTAAGTCCAAATGGTGTAGCTGAGGACTATCGGTACAAAGATAGCGGCTGCCCATGTCATCACGGTTAACGTCATATGACTGGCTGTCGCATCCCACATAGTTAAGCTCACATTGGGCTCAAGTGATGATGGCATCACAAATGGGAACATAGCTGCGCCACAGGTCAAAATAATCATCGCCACTGCAACAGAGCTGAACAAGAACGCAAAACCTGAGCGGTTAAAACGACTCGCTAGCAAGGCCAGTAGTGGCATTGCAATGCCCAAAATCGGGAACAGCATAGTCACAGGGTACTTGTCATAGTTTGCTAACCAGGCACCGGCTTCAACGGCAACCGTTTTTAAGGTTGGGTTTGACACGCCGTGAGTATCAAGCGCAGATGTGATCACATAACCGTCAATCCCATTGGCTAACCAAACACCAGCGAGGGTAAACAGCACAGCCAATAACAGAGCAAACACTTGAGTGGCTTTCGCAGCACGAACGCGCAGCTCACCTTCTGTCTTCATCTGTAACCAAGCAGCACCTTGCATCATGATCATCGCCACGCTCACCAGACCAGCTAATAAACCAAATGGATTCAGCAGCCCAAACAAGCCACCATGATAAGTTGCACGTAGGAACTCATCAAAGTTAAACGGCACACCTTGTAACAAGTTACCAAATGCCACACCAATGATCAGCGGCGGAACAAAACCACCGGCAAACAATGCCCAGTCCCAGCTCTTACGCCATCTTGGATCTTCAATTTTCGAGCGATAATCGAAACCCACTGGGCGCATAAACAGGGCAAACAGCACCAACATCATCGCCACATAAAAGCCTGAGAAAGATACCGCGTACACCATAGGCCAAGCAGCAAATAGCGCACCACCTGCGGTGATTAACCATACTTGGTTACCATCCCAGTGAGGGGCAATCGAGTTAATCATGATACGGCGATCGGTATCATCTTTACCGATGATAGGCAGCAATGCCCCCACTCCCATATCGAAACCGTCGGTGACGGCAAATCCGATGAATAGCACACCAATCAGTGCCCACCAGATAAATCTTAATATCTCATAATCAAACATAATCAGATCTCCGGCTTAAGCATCTAGCTGTTCAAAGTGATAACGACCTGTTTTCAGGCTGCTAGGGCCTTTACGAGCAAACTTAATCATTAAGAACAGCTCGATAACCAACAACACTGAATAGAACAAGGTAATTGAAATGATACTGAACCACAGATCACTTACGTTCAGGCTCGATGCCGACATGAAAGTAGGCAAAACCTCTGAAATGGTCCAAGGTTGGCGACCGTACTCGGCGACAAACCAACCACACTCAATCGCGATCCAAGGCAATGGTAAGCTGTATAGCGCAGCTTTAAGTACCCATGGTTTCTCTTCGATTTGGTGACGTGTGCTTTGCCAGAAAGCGGCAGCGAACACAAACAACATGATCACACCAAGACCGACCATCACGCGGAAGCTCCAAAACATCGGCGCGACCGATGGGATAGAATCTTTCGCCGCAGCTTGAATTTGCTCTTCGGTAGCATCAACCACATTGTCCGTGTAACGCTTAAGCAGTAAGCCATAGCCTAAGTCCACTTTAGCCTCTTCAAAAGCGGCTCGCAGCTCAGGAGTTTCGTTACCCGCACGCAACTCTGTTAGCATCGCGTAGGCTTTCATACCGTTACGAATACGCACTTCGTGTTCGGCAATCAAGTCACGAATACCAGTCACCTCTTCATCCAGAGAGCGAGTTGCAATAATGCCCATCGCATAGGGGATTTTAATGGCATAATCGGTGTGCATGGTTTCTTGATTTGGGAAACCCACAGCGGTAAATGCCGCAGGAGCTGGCTCAGTGTGCCATTCTGCTTCAATCGCGGCTAATTTAACTCGCTGTACTTCGCCGACCTTATAACCCGATTCGTCGCCTAATACGATAACCGACAAGATAGAGGCCATACCAAAACTGGCTGCAATCGCGAATGAACGACGAGCAAAAGGCAGGTCACGCTTTTTCAAGATGTAGTAAGCACTGATAGCTAAAACAAACATCGCGCCCGCTACATAACCTGACGCCACAGTATGCACAAACTTCACCTGCGCAACGGGGTTAAATACCACCTCAGCAAAGCTGGTCATCTCCATACGCATGGTTTCGTAGTTAAATACGCTACCGACGGGGTTTTGCATCCAACCATTAGCCACTAGGATCCACAAGGCTGACATGTTTGAGCCCAGCGCCACTAACCAGGTAACGGCTAAGTGTTGGCGTTTACTGAAACGATCCCAACCAAAGAAGAACATCCCGACTAAAGTCGATTCGAGGAAGAACGCCATCAACCCTTCAATCGCCAGCGGTGCGCCAAAAATATCACCCACATAATGTGAGTAATACGACCAGTTAGTTCCAAATTGGAACTCCATCGCCAACCCGGTGGTCACACCGAGAGCAAAGTTAATACCAAATAGCTTACCCCAGAACTTGGTCATATCTTTATAGATCTGCTTATCGGTCATCACATACAGTGATTCCATAATGGCTAGCAAGAACGCTAACCCCAAGGTCAAAGGAACAAACAGGAAGTGATACATAGCTGTCAGCGCGAACTGCAAGCGCGAGAGCTCAACAACCTCTTCAACAATCATCAGTGACTCCTTAGGTGGTGCGAACATTATTACGATGAGATCCCCATCCACCGTAAAATGCATTTTTTAAGAACTTTATTGTTCAAAGTGATCCGTATATGTCGCCATATACTAAACCGCCAAATATTTACTTTTCAGTCAAATTGAGTAAAACAGTGCCTCAAAAGGCGTCCCCCACATAAAAACGAGACACACCCCACGAAACGGTAAGCTTTGTGATCTCTAACCCCTAAAAATCAACAGCGAAATAATTAAAAGTAATTTTTTCAGAAACTTACAACAGGGCTCGGCAAGTATACCGTGGGTATTTTATACCACTGAGAATTGATTCAAATCAATCAATCATGCCAGCAATAATGGGTTTTGCGGCAGACGACACACTTCACCCGCCAAGGTGGTTGCTAAAACAAACAAAACATGCTAGGTGGTTACGGCAATTAATAAAAGACAATACTTATAACCCCTAAGCATGTATATCTCCACAAAAAGGACATTTAACAAAACTTAACAAATAAACCATTATTATCACTAACCATAAAAAACAAACAAACCAAAATAAATGCAATTAAAAACAAAAGTATAAAATCATTGACAGCTCAATAAGTAATCACTAGTGAGTTTAAATCATTATATTTACTAATGATAAATCTTAATTTTAATCGTTTGTCCAAAATAAGACGTCTGGTTACCATACCGCCCAGTAGAGGAGCCTATAAGGCCATCCGCTGAAGTCGCCCAGTGGTGTTCGGCTCCACTCATACCATCAACCACTATGTAGAGATATCAAAATGAAAAGCTTATTTGACCGTTTAGTAAACAGCTATAAGCGTATTTTTGTTGAATTATATCAAGCTAATGCTCGTTAATACGCTGTTTAGCAAGAGTTTTAGTTAGAGTTTTGTTAGCGCAAAACCGCCATCATCTCGGTAACGGGGTGGTGGCGTTTTCATATCTAGAGCCTAATTTGCCATAGTCACATTACAGTTTAGCACTTGCTGATATACCTGCTAAAAGTTAATCGCTACGGTTTAAAAAATGCCGCATAACCCTAAGTTTAAGTATATAAAGATAAAAATGGCGTATAGATAAGCCTTTATCGCTATTTAGCACAAGGTAATATAAATACTAAACTGTAACACTTTGTATTAAATACCATTTATATTTCACAGTAATGACCAATAAAAAAGGCCTCAAAATTTCGAGGCCTTTTTTGTCGCTAAACAAGTATTAACAGTTCATGTTAACCTAATTTAGCTCTGGCATTTCTAAACATTCTCATCCAAGGGCTATCTTCGCCCCATTCATCAGGATGCCATGAGTTGGCCACGGTTCTAAACACACGCTCAGGGTGTGGCATCATGATAGTTACGCGGCCATCAGTGCTACAGATCCCTGTTAAGGCGTTCGGTGAACCATTAGGGTTTTCTGGATACTGAGTGGCAATCTGCCCATGGCCATCAACAAAACGCAGGGCGATGGTGCCCGAAGCTTCTGCAGCAGCTAGGGCTGCTGGCGACGCAAACTCGGCGCGACCTTCTCCATGGGATACCGCGATCGGCATACGCGATCCTTGCATCCCCTCAAAGAACAACGACGGGCTCTGCTGCACTTCAACCAAGCTAAAGCGAGCTTCAAAGCGCTCAGAGCGGTTACGCACAAAGTGTGGCCAGTGCTCAGTGCCCGGGATAATATCTTTTAAGTTAGATAACATCTGGCAACCGTTACAGACGCCGAGGGCGAAGCTGTCTTGACGCTCAAAGAAGCGGCTAAACTGCTCACGCGCGCGGGCATTAAACAATATCGATTTAGCCCAACCTTCACCCGCGCCCAATACGTCGCCGTATGAGAAGCCACCACAAGCCGCTAGGCCTTGGAACTCTTCAAGGCTAATTCGGCCAGACAAGATATCCGACATATGCACATCACGGCTTTCGAAACCGGCTCTATCAAACGCGGCCGCCATCTCTAGATGTGAGTTAACGCCCTGCTCACGCAAAATCGCCATCTTAGGCGCAGCGCCTTTAAGGATATAAGGTGCTGCAATATCTTCGCTTGGATTAAAGGTCAGATCCACGGTCAAACCCGGAGCATCGGCCACTTGCTTAAGCTGAAACTCTTCTAGGGCGCATTCTGGGTTGTCACGTAAAGCTTGCATGCGATAGGTGGTTTCAGCCCAGATGGTTCTCAGCTCGGTGCGCGACTCACGTAATACTTCACTCGCGCCGTCAAAAATAACAATATCATCACCAGCCACTGGTTTAGCAACGCTGACACACGCCACGCCAGCGGCCTGATACTGCGCCTTAATGGCACTGGCATCAGATGCACTCACTTGGATAACGGCGCCCAGCTCTTCGTTAAACAAGCGCTCAACATGGGTTCCGCTCAAGGCTTCAAGGTTCACCTCAAGCCCAGTATTACCCGCAAACGCCATCTCGACTAAGCTCGTTAATAAACCACCGTCACTGCGGTCGTGATAGGCAATAATCGCTTTTTTCGCAACCAGTTTTTGGGTCACGTCGAAGAAACCACGAAGCAGCGCAGCATCATTAAGATCTGGCGCCACATCACCAAGCTGGCTATAGACTTGCGCTAAACAAGAGCCCCCCAAACGGTGATGGCCTGCACTCAGATCCACCAGCAGTAACTCGGTCTCACCTTTGTCGCTGCGCAGCTCAGGCGTTATCGTATTACGAATATTTTGTACGACACCAAAGGCGGTGATCACCAGTGACATCGGCGAGGTTACCGCTTTATCGACGCCATCATCTTGCCAAGCGGTCTTCATCGACATAGAGTCTTTGCCGACCGGAATGGTTAAATCAAGCTCTGGACACAGCTGCTCCCCCACGGCCTTAACCGCTTCGTAAAGGCCAGCATCTTCACCAGGATGACCAGCAGCCGACATCCAGTTAGCCGACAGTTTGATGCGCTTGAACGAGCCAATATCGGTACCGGCAATGTTCATAATAGACTCGGCAACAGCCATGCGAGCCGAAGCGCCAAAGTCTAATAAGGCCAGCGGCGTGCGCTCACCAATCGACATGGCTTCACCGGCGTAAGTGTCGAAACTCGACGCGGTCACCGCACAATCGGCCACGGGCACCTGCCAAGGGCCCACCATCTGATCGCGATTCACCAAACCAGTAACAGTGCGGTCGCCAATGGTAATAAGGAAGGTTTTTTCCGCCACTGTGGGTAAACGTAGTACACGTTGCACCGCCTCTTTCAACTCGATAGCCCCCTGATCTAACGCTGGAGACTGCGCTTTTTGTGATACCACATCGCGGCTCATTTTAGGCGCTTTACCTAGCAAGACATCTAAAGGTAAGTCGATAGGCATATTGTCAAAGTGGCTGTCAGACAGCGATAAATGCCGCTCCTGCGTTGCCTCACCGACCACGGCAAATGGCGCGCGTTCACGCTCACAAATCGCGGTAAATACAGCTAGATTTTCGGGCGCGACCGACATCACATAACGCTCTTGCGACTCGTTACACCAGATCTCTAACGGGCTCATGCCGGGTTCATCTGATGGCACATTACGCAGCTCAAATTTACCGCCGCGCTCACCGTCATTGACGAGCTCAGGGAAAGCGTTAGATAAACCACCAGCGCCGACATCGTGAATAAACTGAATCGGGTTATCATCACCCATCTGCCAGCAGCGATCGATCACCTCTTGGCAACGACGCTCCATTTCTGGGTTTTCACGCTGCACAGAAGCAAAGTCTAAGTCTTCGCTAGACTGACCCGAGGCCATAGATGACGCCGCGCCACCGCCCAAACCGATATTCATCGCTGGGCCACCTAACACAATCAGCTTGGCGCCAACGGTGATTTCACCTTTTTGTACATGTTCTTCGCGGATATTACCCAAACCACCCGCCAGCATAATGGGCTTATGGTAGCCGCGCACTTCAACACCATTATGGCTAGAAACTTGCTGCTCATAGGTACGGAAGTAACCCACTAATGCTGGGCGACCGAATTCGTTATTGAAGGCCGCTCCACCTAATGGGCCTTCGGTCATGATATCGAGCGCGGTGACGATGCGATCCGGCTTACCATAATCACCTTCCCAAGGTTGCACGAAACCTGGGATCTTAAGGTTAGAAACACTAAAGCCGGTTAATCCTGCTTTAGGCTTAGAGCCGCGGCCAGTGGCACCTTCGTCACGAATTTCACCGCCCGAGCCGGTGGCCGCACCTGGGTATGGACTAATCGCCGTGGGGTGATTGTGGGTTTCCACCTTCATCAACACATGCATAGGTTCTGTATGGTAGGCGTACACCCCATTTTGCTCAGGGAAGAAACGCCCAGCCACCGAACCTTCCATCACGGCAGCGTTATCTTTATAGGCGGATAACACATGATCAGGTGTCTTTTCGAAGGTGTTTTTAATCATTTTGAACAGCGATTTAGGCTGAACTTCGCCGTCGATTGTCCAATCGGCATTAAAGATTTTATGTCGGCAGTGCTCAGAGTTTGCCTGTGCAAACATCATCAGCTCAACGTCATTTGGATTACGGTTAAGACGGACAAAGTTGTCGACTAAGTAATCTATCTCATCGGCCGCTAACGCAAGCCCTAGCTCGATATTGGCTTGCTCGAGCGCGCGTTTGCCTTCACCGAGAATATTCACACTGGTGACTTTGGCTGGCGCAGTGCGAGCAAACAAGCTAGCAGCTTGCTCAAAATCAGTCAGCATCACTTCGACCATGCGGTCATGTAATAGTTGGTTTAACTGCTTTTGCTGCTCATCATTAAGACTATCGCCTTGGACGTAATACGCGACACCACGCTCTAAACGCTTCACTTTGTGTAAACCACAATTGTGTGCGATGTCTGTCGCTTTAGATGACCAGGGAGAGATGGTGCCGGGACGGGGAGTAACAAAGTAGAGGGTGCCTTGTGGAGCATGTGCTTCGATAGCGGGTCCATAGGTCAGTAACTTGGCTAGTTGCTGGGTTTCGCTAGCATCTAGCGTAGCGGTTAAATCGGCTAAATGTACAAACTCAGCGTAGATATTGTTAATGGGCAGAGCTGCGTTATCACAGGATGCCATTAATTTTTGAACTCTAAACGCTGATAATGCAGGGGCTCCGCGGATGATCTCCATCACGTCTTTTCACCTTATTAATTATAATTGCAGGGTCAGATCTGGCGCTATTATAGGGAAATACGGTGCACAAATCATCAGGCTTGTGGCGCCAAAACGGCGTTTCATTCAGTTTATTAGCCTCGTAATGCGAAAACTGCATTACGTGATAAAAAAACTGACTTGAAAATACAAAATATTCCCATAATTAACGGGACATGACTGCACGAAATGCCAGCAAAAATATAATGAGCAACTACTGAAAAATCGATTAAAATTAATTTATTACTCAGTAACATACTGCTGGAAGCTGTCTATTATTGAGTTTTATCTCATTATGATACAATAAGCGTCCTACTCGCTTTCAAACATGTTTTTACCGCGTATTGCCGCGCTGTCATAGATGCGATACCACAATAAACAAGGGCAGTTAAGGGCTCTTACCAACACGGTATATGACTCTATTATGCGCAGTGGATTTATACACAAAACACTAGCGCTGAGTATCACAGCGCAACGCTTCACCAGATTCGTCTGGGTACTCAACCCATTGCAAATTGATGACATGCCATCTCAAACCATAAACAGGTTCTAGCGGTGGCCTTATGACAGACAACTAGATTCACGGGGGACATTAATGCGACATCTTTTGTTGATTCTTAGCTGCTTATTATTACTGACTGCCTGTCAGCCAAGCGCTGTGGACGCAACAAAAGTGCCAACGCCAGTGGAAGTGAAAACCCAACTCAATGTTGGCACCCTTTATGGCGCACAGATATACGTCACTACGGGCCAAGGCACCGCAGGCTTTGATTATGAGATGGCTGAACGCTTTGCCCAGCATTTAGGCTTAACGCTCAATATGCAACCTTATGCCACTATTGCCGAACTCTATAGTGCGTTGCAACAAGGGGAAATTGATCTCATTGCGGCGGGCTTAACCGATACTCTGCAGCGCCGCGAGCTATTTAGGATCGGGCCGCCACTGTATTATGTCAATCAAGTCTTGGTGTTCAAACAAGGGGAAAGATATCCAGAGGATATCAGTCAGCTTGATGACAATATTAATGTGATCACCGATTCTTCGTTTATTGAAACTTTAGCCGACTTACAGAAGCTCTACCCCGAACTGGTGTGGGATCAACACAGCGATAAGGACAGCGAAGAACTATTGGCGATGATCGCTCGCGATGAAATTCGCTACACAATTGCTGACTCGACAACGTTCGAGATCAATCGCCGCTATATGCCAGAACTCAGGGCAGGCCCAGTGCTGCGGGAAGAGCAAGCCATTGTCTGGCTACTGCCAGCCAATAACAGCGATATGTTAATGAGCCAACTGCTGAGCTTTTGGCATGAGCAGCAGCGCCTTGGCACCCTAGATCATTTAAATGAAAAGTATTTTGCCCACGTCAAGCGATTCGATTATGTCGATACTCGCGCGTTTTTACGCGCCATCGACACTAAGCTGCCTAAATACCAGAAACAATTTCAACAATACGCAGGCAATATCGATTGGCGTAAGCTCGCGGCAACGGCTTACCAAGAGTCGCACTGGAATCCCAATGCTCGTTCTCCCACTGGCGTGCGCGGGTTAATGATGCTCACCTTGCCGACCGCTAAACAGGTAGGGATCAGCAACCGCTTAGACCCAGAGCAAAGCATTAAAGGCGGCGCTAAATACCTTAACGATATTCTGGAGCGACTCCCTGAGTCTATACCGGAAAATCAACGTATGTGGTTTGCCCTCGCCTCGTACAATATTGGCTATGGGCATGTGGAAGATGCGCGTAAATTAGCCGAGTCAATGGGGCTTAATCCCAGTGCTTGGCGCGATGTGAAACAAGTGCTTCCCTTGTTGCAAAAACGCAAATATTATAAGCAGACACGCTATGGTTATGCTCGTGGTAGCGAGGCTGTCCATTATGTTGATAATATCCGTCGTTACTATGATACGTTGGTGTGGATAGACAATCAGAACCAGCAACTCCAAGATAGCTTTGCGGATAATGCTCAGCAGACAGCCGATAAGACCCAGATAGAAACCGAGCCCGAGACAACCCCAAGCTTAGGTGCCGCTCCAGCGCAATAAGTAAGGGGCATTATGCTGTCACAATAGCGCGTCATCATCGGCAGCAAAGGCTGCATTCAGCATCAAAAGGAGCTTAACGATGAAAAGAAAATCTTTAAACAACTTAACGTCTCGACGTCGAGCACAGATAAAAGTTAAACATCAGAAAACGCTCAACCGTCAAAAGAAGTTTTTCACTTTTATCAGACAAAACAGCGAAAGTTGTATCGATTAACACCAACAAGGGCTTACTCAGTAAGCCCTTGTTGTTTTGCAGCCAGCTTTAACGCCTTTTTCTCTTGCCTGCGACGACGAAAAAAAGCACTCAGCTGGGTCGCGCATTCATCGGCTAGCACCCCAGAGGTAACCTCTAGCTGATGATTAAACGCATTAAAACGCAATAAGTCTAACACGCTACCTGCCGCGCCAGTTTTAGGATCGGCCGCGCCAAATACCACTCGCGACACCCTGGCATGCACCATCGCCGCGGCGCACATAGCACAAGGCTCTAACGTCACATACAAAGTAGTATCGAGCAGGCGATAATTTTCAACGACCTGACCCGCTGCTCGAATGCACAACATCTCCGCATGGGCGCTGGCATCATGCTGACCGATATTAAGATTAAAACCTTCGGCAAGGATTTTACCCTCTTTAACCAACACCGCCCCCACAGGCACCTCGCCCGCAGCTTCAGCCTTTGCGGCTAACGCCAGTGCATGGCGCATAAACTGGATATCTTGCTCTTGTTGAGCGTTTTTCGCTATCTGAGACAAGTCACTTTCTCCCCCAATTACAACCCTATACCAATAGTTTATCCCAAAGCCACTCATGATGGTTGCAGCTTATTCACGGCTCACCAATTAACCCAGATTAAAAGGCATCACATTGACATAAGTTCCTAATCGATACGCTAGATAATCAACTAGGTGATCGCTGGCGATGGCTAGCCACACCAATATTGATTGGCCAGTCGGCGCCCATAAAAAAGGGGCATATTGCTATGCCCCTCTGTTTAGTTGAGTGCTAGGAAACTATTCCCACTCAATCGTCGCAGGTGGCTTACCAGAAATATCGTAAACCACACGAGAAATACCGTCGATCTCGTTGATAATGCGATTTGATACGCGACCTAAGAAATCATAAGGTAGGTGCGCCCAATGAGCGGTCATAAAGTCGATAGTTTCAACCGCACGTAGTGATACCACCCAATCATATTTACGGCCATCACCCATAACGCCTACAGAGCGTACCGGTAAGAATACGGTAAAGGCTTGGCTGACTTTGTTGTATAGGTCGGCTTTATGCAACTCTTCGATGAAAATCGCATCGGCGCGGCGCAACAGGTCACAGTACTCTTTTTTCACTTCGCCCAGTACACGTACACCAAGACCTGGGCCTGGGAACGGATGACGATACAACATGTTGTAAGGTAGGCCTAATTCGAGACCAATCTTACGTACTTCATCTTTAAACAGCTCACGTAGCGGTTCGACTAAGCCCATCTCCATATCATCTGGCAAACCGCCAACGTTATGGTGCGACTTAATCACATGCGCCTTACCCGTTGCACTACCGGCTGATTCAATCACATCAGGATAGATGGTGCCTTGTGCTAACCACTTAGCATTAGCGCATTTTTTCGACTCTTCATCGAAAATATCCACAAACACTTTACCGATAATTTTACGCTTAGCTTCTGGCTCAGCTTCGCTGGCAAGGGCGTCAAGGAACCGGTTTTCAGCATCGACATGCACTATGTTGAGTCCGAAGTGGTCGCCAAACATCTCGAGTACTTGTTCAGCTTCATTCAAACGCAGCAGGCCGTTATCCACAAATACACAGGTCAACTTTTTGCCAATAGCGCGGTGCAGCAACATAGCAACGACTGACGAGTCAACACCACCAGACAAGCCTAAGATCACTTCGTCATCGCCAATTTGCTGCTTTAAGCGAGCAATGGCGTCTTCGATAATCGAGGCAGGTTTCCAGTTGGCTTCACACTGACAAATCTCCAGCGCGAAATGCTCTAGCATGCGCTTACCTTGACGAGTGTGCGTCACTTCAGGGTGAAACTGCACCCCGTAAAATTGCTTGTCCTCGTTCGCCATGGCAGCAAATGGACAGGTATCGGTTTTAGCAACAGTAACAAAACCCTCAGGGATTGCAGACACTTTGTCACCGTGGCTCATCCAAACGTCCAGCAGAGCCTTACCTGTATCGCTCACCGCATCTTCGATGCTCTTAAAGAGCTTAGATGGGTTTTGCACCTCTATTTGGGCATAACCAAATTCACCTTCACCTATGCCTTTAATCACTTTACCGCCCAGCTGCTCAGACATGGTTTGCATGCCATAGCAAATGCCTAATACTGGCACGCCAGCATTAAACACATATTCAGGTGCTCGTGGTGAGTTAGCTTCGGTGACACTTTCAGGGCCACCCGCCAGGATAATACCGTTAGGGGCAAACTCTTTGATTTGTGCCTCAGACACATCCCAAGCCCAAAGCTCACAGTAAACACCGATTTCACGAATTCGGCGGGCAATCAATTGAGTGTACTGAGATCCAAAATCTAAAATGAGGATCTTATGATCATGAATGTTGCTCATGGTTTACCTTAATATCTTTTAAATTTATCGCGTGGCCGAAAAACATCTCGGCAGATCAAATGAATCAACGGCAAGGCATAGTGATGCCCTGCCTGAATGCCACTTTTTATGAACCGCTACGGTAGTTAGGCGCTTCTTTACTGATGGTCACATCGTGTACATGGGACTCGCCCATACCTGCCGAGGTCACTTTAACGAATTCGGCTTTTTCGCTGAGGTCTTTAATGGTTGGACAACCGGTTAAGCCCATGCATGAACGTAGGCCACCCATGTGCTGATGGATGATCTCTTTAAGCTTACCTTTGTAAGGTACGCGACCTTCGATCCCCTCAGGTACCAGCTTGTCAGCGGCATTGTCACTTTGGAAATAACGGTCTGATGAGCCTTGTGTCATGGCGCCTAGAGAGCCCATTCCACGGTATGATTTATAGGCACGGCCATTGTAAAGTTCGGTTTCACCCGGCGCTTCTTCAGTACCGGCAAACATAGAGCCTGCCATGATGCATGATGCGCCAGCGGCTAAGGCTTTGGCTAAATCGCCAGAGAAACGAATACCACCATCGGCAATCACAGGAATATCTAGGTGCTTAACGGCTGCAGCGGCGTCAGATACGGCGGTAATTTGCGGCACACCAACACCCGTTACGATGCGTGTGGTGCAGATAGAACCAGGGCCAATACCCACTTTAACGGCGTTAACGCCAGCATCAACCAAGGCCAAAGCGCCTTCGGCTGTGGCCACATTGCCACCAACAATTTGCAGCTCTGGATATTTGGCACGGGTATCACGAATACGTTGTAAAACCCCTTCTGAATGACCATGAGATGAGTCAATCAAGAGCACATCAATACCGGCCTTAACCAAGGCATCAACACGCTCTTCATTACCAGGGCCGGCACCAACTGCGGCGCCCACACGTAAACGACCAAACTCATCCTTACAGGCATTGGGTTTACGCTCAGCTTTTTGGAAGTCTTTAACTGTGATAAGGCCTTTCAGTCTAAATTCGCTGTCGACCACTAACACTTTCTCAACGCGGTGAGCATGCATCAGTTTTTGCACTTCATCGAGCTTAGTGCCTTCAGGAACAGTCACTAAGCGTTCTTTAGGGGTCATCACCTTATCAACGGTGCGGCTCCAGTCTGTGATAAAGCGAACGTCACGACCAGTGATAATACCCACTAATTCGTGTGCATCATTCACCACAGGGTAACCCGCAAAACCATTCTTTTCCGTTAATACTTTAAGCTGCTCAAGTGTCGTAGTTGGCGTAACCGTCACAGGTTGCTGAACGATACCGGCCTCATAAATCTTAACCTGACGAACTTGCTCGGCTTGCTGCTCGATACTCATATTTTTATGAATAAAGCCCAAACCGCCCTCTTGCGCCATCGCAATAGCAAGACGCGCTTCAGTCACGGTATCCATGGCTGCAGAGACAATAGGCACATTGAGTTCAATTTTTTGAGTTAAGCGAGTTTTTAGAATGGCTGTATTAGGGAGTACAGTAGAGTGCGCTGGCACCAGTAAAACATCATCAAAGGTTAGCGCTTCTTTTTTTAAACGTAGCATGGCAACATCTCCCCACGAGGGTTAAATAAGAGGTAAAATATTGCGGCGAGATTATACCTTGCATCTTGACCTTGGTAAATGGAAAATAGCAAAAAAGTCGCCTTAGAATGAAAATGTCTATGAAAATGCCAAAAAATAATGTTTACACCGTTACACGCCTTAACGGTGAAGTGCGGCAGCTTCTCGAAAGTGAGTTAGGCAGAGTATGGCTCGAAGCCGAAATATCAAACTTTTCAGCCCCCAGCTCAGGCCATTGGTATTTAACCTTAAAAGACAATCAGGCCCAGATCCGCTCGGCGATGTTTAAAGGTAAAAACCGTAGCGTCACCTTTCGGCCAGCCAATGGCCAACAAGTACTAGTCAAAGGCTCGATTAGCGTTTATGAACCTAGAGGGGACTACCAACTCATTATCGACTCTATGCTACCGGCCGGCGATGGCTTGTTAGCCCAGCAGTATGAAGCGTTAAAAATGAAACTGGCTGGCGAGGGGCTATTTGCCGTGGACACCAAACGCCCCCTCCCCAGCCACATTCAGCGCATTGGGATTATTACCTCACCGACAGGCGCCGCCATAAGGGATGTGCTGCATGTGTTAAAGCGCCGCGATCCGTCCATTGAGGTGATCATCTATCCCAGTGCCGTGCAAGGTGAACACGCCGACAAGTCGCTGTGCCATGCCATTATGCAGGCCAACGATCGCAACGAAGTCGATGTCCTACTGTTGACTCGTGGTGGCGGATCATTAGAAGATCTCTGGTGTTTTAACAGCGAAGCGTTAGCCCATACCATCTACAATAGCGCCTTGCCCATCGTCTCAGCCGTAGGTCATGAAGTCGACACCACCATTAGCGACTATGTTGCCGACCTGCGCGCACCGACCCCGTCAGCGGCCGCAGAGTTACTGTCGAATGATGCCATAAGTAAACGCGACAAACTCAACGTCGCCATGAATCGCCTGCGTCAAGGATGGCAGCATTACCGCTTGACCCAGCAACAACGCTTTAGCCAGTTAGAACACAAATTACATCGCCAAGATCCTAAGCGGCGCTTACAGCAATATGAACAACGTTTCGATGAGATACAGCTAAGGCTCGAGTCTGCTATCAATGCTAGGCTTTCAAGCTTAACAATGCACAGCCAAGGGTTGGCCCACCGTTTAGCCCAGCAATCCCCCCGCAATCGCTTACAGCTTGAGCAGAGTCGCTTGAATTACCTCAACCAAAAGCTCAATAAAGCGCTGCAAACTCAGCTTAGTGATGCCAATAAAGCACTCGTCTACGCCGCTCATCAACTTGAGACAGTCAGCCCTCTGGCCACCTTAAGCCGCGGCTACAGTATTACCCTTGATGCAAAAGGAGGCGTGGTACACAAGGTGGACGATGTGAGCGTTGGCGATAGGTTAACCACTAAGCTTGTCGATGGCGAAGTGCAATCGACCGTGTTATGACTGCCGGCTAGATTAGCCTAAATAAACTCAGCTGAATTTGCCCCCAGTAGGTAGGCCTTCAAATGCTGGTGTTGGTATTGTTATATTTTAACATTTGGTGGTGTTGGATCTTACATCGTCAAAAAGGGCATTAGCGTTAAAACCACAGCAAAAGCCAATAACACTTTATGCCAAGTAGGCAATTTACCAACCGCCTTTTATCCAAAATATCTATGGATACACTCATCACTTTAAATACTCAATAACTAGATTATTAGCACATACGGCCTTGGCCAAGTCATTCGTCATCCAGGTCTATCAAACTAAACAGTAAAAATAAAAATCATCTAAATTCAGACACTTAATGTAGACACTTAACCCGCAATCAACAAAAAAGGCCAGCGATAGTCGCTGGCCTTTAGTGACATTAATCTAAGTGATTAGATTACTTTTTACTGTCTTTAATATGCGTCATCATACGCTTACGGCGACGCTCTTGGCTAACAGTGAGCTTCTTACTGTTCATGCCTTCAAACGGGTTACCGCCCTCTTGGAAGCGCACCTGAATTGGCGTGCCCATTACTTTGAGTGAACGACGGAAGTAGTTCATCATAAAGCGTTTGTATGAGTCTGGTAGCTTCTTCACCTGATTACCGTGAATAACCACAATCGGTGGGTTGTAACCCCCAGCATGCGCATATTTAAGCTTAACGCGGCGGCCGTTAACCAAAGGTGGCTGATGATCATCTTGCGCCATCTGCATGATACGAGTCAGCATAGAGGTACTAACGCGGCGCGTTGCACTCTCGTAAGCTTCTTGTACCGATTCAAATAGATGGCCTACACCTGTGCCATGCAGCGCTGAGATAAAGTGGATACGGGCAAAGTCAATAAAGCCAAGACGACGGTCAAGCTCGCTCTTAACTCTGTCTTTCACATCTTGGTCGATACCATCCCACTTATTTACCGCAATAACCAGCGCTCGTCCTGCGTTTAACGCAAAACCTAATAGCCCTAAGTCTTGCTCGGCAATGCCTTCACGGGCGTCCACAATCAGCAATACCACGTTGGCATCTTCAACCGCTTTCAAGGTTTTGATAACCGAGAACTTCTCGACAGTTTCATGCACCTTGCTGCGACGACGCACACCTGCGGTGTCAATGATCACATATTCTTGGCCGTCGCGCTCCAGCGGTATGTAGATACTGTCGCGCGTGGTGCCTGGCTCGTCATAAACCACAACGCGCTCTTCACCCAAAATACGGTTGGTTAACGTTGACTTACCGACGTTAGGTTTACCGATAATCGCCAGCTTAATGGGTAAATCCTGCAGGCGTTTTTGCTCGGCTTCCGCTTCTTCTTCGGTGTATTCACGCTCATCCTCAGGCGCTTCTTCATCAGTATCACGAGTAAGACCCATAGCTTCTGCATAAGGAGCGAGTGCGTACTCAATCATGTTGGTGACGCCGCGTCCCTGTGAAGCCGCCATTTGGTACACTTCGCCTAAGCCTAGCGCCCAAAACTCAGCACAAGCTGAGTCAGCATCGATACCATCGACTTTATTGGCCACAACAAAGGTGGTTTTTTGGCGGCGACGTAAATGCTCTGCAATCACCTGATCGGCGGCGGTTAAACCAGCGCGCGCATCGGTTAAAAACAGGACCACATCGGCTTCTTCAATCGCTGCTAACGACTGCTCTGCCATGCGGGTTTCAATACCCTCTTCGGTGCCGTCGATACCACCAGTGTCAACCACGATAAACTCGTAGCCAGACAGGTGAGCACGGCCGTACTTACGATCCCGAGTCAGTCCAGGGTAGTCTGCTACCAAGGCATCTCTGGTGCGCGTAAGACGATTGAACAGGGTCGACTTACCTACGTTTGGTCGGCCAACAAGGGCCACAACTGGAATCATTTTCTTGCCTCTAATCTACACATTTTTGAACATCTAAAATAAAAAGCCCCCAGAACTAACGTCCAGGGGCTTCATAAACTGTAAAGCTCGCCTTATGGAAGCGTTATTCTAGCAACCTTGCCGCCACGCGTCTGTAGATAGATTTTATCATCTATTACTAGCGGCTGGCTAAATAAACCTGAACTATCCACTTCAACACGGCCGACTATTTTACCACTGGTGCGATCGATAAAGTGTAAGTAACCTTCATAATCACCCACGACGATATAATCTTGGTATACCGCTGGCGAGGTCAAATCACGATTGGTCAGCTCACTGTTACTCCAGTTTTCCAAACCATTGCGCTTATCGACGGCATAAATACGGCTATGATCATCGACCAAATAGAGATTTAACCCTGCTGAGTCTAGCTCATTAAAGCTGGAGTATTTACGGCTCCATACGATACGACCACTGCGCAACTCCATCGAGACTAAATTACCGTTATAGCTGACTGCATAGAGGTTTTCACCACTGATCAGTGGCTTCATGTCCACGTCAGCCATACGGGTAAATTCATTACCGCCTTTTGGGGTATAAATAGCTTGTTCCCATGCAGCTTGACCATTGTCTTTAATCACCACGGCAATCTTGCCATCGGCAGTTCCCACAAAGAAGCCGCCAGCTTCATAGGTGGCCGAACCAGTACCACGCAGGGTTAATGTAGGCAACTTGCTTTTGTACACCCACAGCAGTTCGCCATCATCGACATTGTACGCTTCGAGGGTGCCAGAACTGGTGTTAACCACCACCGCATCGTCGCCAACGGTAGGCGCTGATAATAACTCTCCACCAGCGACCACATCCCAAACCATCTCACCGGTTTCGGCGTCTAGGGCGGCAAAGAAACCGCTTTCACCGCCAACAAAAACTTTGTTTCTGGCAGCAGTAACGCCAGCACCTAAACGGGCACCGTGGTTTTTCGCTAATGGGCGATCTCGAAATGAGGCGCTGATATCGACAGTCCATACTGTTTCACCAGTAGCTTCATCAAAGGCTGAAATTTGCCCATAACGATCAACCGCATACAACTTACCGTAACGAACCGCTGGACGCAGATCGGAATAGAAATCACCCACGCCACTACCGATATTGGTACTCCAGCTTACTTCTGGAAATACGCTAGCCTCAATTTCTGGCAGTGGACTAACGGGTTCCTCTTCGACATCATTTGAAGAGCAAGCGGTGAGCATGCTAATGCTCAGACCACAAGCGAGTAACGTTTTGCACCAAGACTTCATGGGCAGCATCCTTATGCCTTGTTCAGGTTATCAAGCTTCATCTGAAGCGCTGGGCTAGTGGTCGTGCCGCCATTATCGATAGCTGACTGATAGGCACTCTTAGCCTTATCGGCTTCGCCCTGACGCACTAAGAAATCACCTTTTAGCTCGTCACGTTGTACCGCAAACGCAGGCGCTGACACTTGCTCTAGTGTCGCGATAGCCGTGGCAAATTGACCTTGTTCGGCCTGCACACGGGCAAGACGCAAAGTGGCAATGGCTACTAAGCCTTCATCAGCCTGAGTCGCAACCACTTGCTTTAACGATTGCTCGGCTTTATCTAAGTCGCCCGCTTCAACCGCGGCCTTAGCCACAATGAGTTCTAACAAGGCTTGATAGCCAGTTTGTCCTTCATGCTCTTTAGCAAAACTTTCTGCAGCAGCGAGCATGCTGGTATCTGAGGTAACCGAGGCGGTAACGGTTTGGAACGCTTCAGAGGCAGCCTGTGACTGCGCCACTTGATAATCTGAATAGTAGTTCCAACCATATAGACCGCCTAGGCCGACAACGGCGCCGATAACGATCGAGCTGCCATAATCTTTCCAAAACTGTTTGATAGCATCGACTTGTTGTTCTTCTGTGCTATAAATTTCCACGTTCAACTCCCCTTAAATGAGTTCTGCAATGTAAGTTGCTAACGCATCACGTGCAACTAATTGTTGTTCTTTATCTTCACGCAGATATTTGACGGCCACTTGGCCATTAGCCAGTTCATTCTCGCCAATCAAGATAGCCACTGTTGCTCCGCTTTTATCGGCGCGCTTCATCTGTTTCTTAAAGTTACCGCCACCACAATGGCTCATCACTTTAAGCCCTGGGATATCGCGTAGTTGTTGAGCAATCTTAATGGCTTCAACGCGGCAGTTGTCACCCATCGCCGTGACATACACATCCACAGGACCACGGACATCATCGGTTAGCTCAAGGGTTTCTAGCATCAATACGATACGCTCAAGCCCCATAGCAAACCCGACAGCAGGCGTATCTTTGCCGCCTAACTGACCAACGAGGCCATCATAACGGCCACCGGCAAGAACAGTACCCTGAGCGCCTAGACTGTCTGTAACCCACTCAAATACCGTGCGATTATAATAATCTAAACCACGGACTAAGCGAGGGTTAATCGTGTATTGGATACCAACGGCGTCAAGTAGTTCACATAAATGTGAAAAATGCGCTTTAGTCTCTTCACCTAGGTAATCCATCAATTCTGGCGCGTTAACCAGTAAGGCTTGTACCTCAGGGTTTTTAGTGTCCAATACCCGCAGTGGATTACTGTACATACGGCGCTGGCTATCTTCGTCCAGTTGCTCTTTGTATTGCTCAAGAAAGGCAATAAGCGCATCGCGATACACCGCGCGCTCTGCAGGATCGCCAAGGGTATTAAGCTCAAGCTTGACATGTTCGCTAATGCCCAACTTTTGCCATAGACGCGCCGACATCATTAACACTTCGGCGTCTACATCGGCAGAGCCTATGCCATACACTTCGACACCAAACTGATTGAACTGGCGATAACGTCCTTTTTGCGGACGTTCATGACGAAACATAGGGCCCATATACCATAAACGTTGCTCTTGGTTATACAGTAAACCATGCTCGTTACCGGCACGTACGGTAGATGCCGTGCCTTCAGGGCGCAGCGTAAGATAATCACCGTTGCGATCGGCAAAGGTGTACATCTCTTTTTCAACAATATCCGTTACTTCGCCGATAGAACGTTTGAAAAGATCGGTACTTTCAACAATTGGCGTTCGAATTTCGCTATATCCATAGGCAGCCACGGTATCGCGTAACACTGCTTCTAGTTTTTGCCATAAAGGGCTTTGGGTTGGCAGAATGTCATTCATTCCGCGTATCGCTTGGATCTGTTTGGCCACTGTTCAACTCGTCCGAAATTAGCTGTAAAAATAAAAAAGCGCCTCGCATTATAGGCGCATCATACATAAACGCAAAACTGGCGACCAGCGCCAGTGAGCTAGGCCACAGTGACGAACATTGCCGTGACTATGACACCATAAAAATTAGGATTATTTGCTGATATCACTCGCTGGAATACGTGCATTAACCGCCGCCACTTTAGCGCGAATTTTTGCTTCAAGCTGATCGACAATATGTTCATTATCGAAACGCTCTTTTTGACGCACACCATCGGCATAATAGCCACTCTTACGATGACCGCCTGTCAGACCGATATCAGACACCAGCGCCTCACCGGGTCCATTGACCACACACCCAATGATAGATACATCCATTGGGGTAACCACATCTTCGAGGCGTTGCTCGAGTGCATTAACCGTGGCAATCACATCGAACTCTTGGCGAGAACAGGATGGGCAGGCGATAAAGTTAATCCCGCGAGAACGAATACGCAGTGACTTTAAAATATCAAAGCCAACTTTAATCTCTTCAACAGGATCTGCTGCTAGTGAAATACGCAGGGTATCACCTATGCCTTCAGCCAGTAACATGCCTAAACCAACGGCAGACTTTACCGAGCCCGCGCGGGCACCACCGGCTTCGGTAATGCCAAGGTGCAGTGGTTGTTTAATCTGCTTAGCCAGTAAACGGTAAGACTCGACGGCTAGAAACACATCGGACGCCTTAACGCTGACCTTAAACTGATCAAAATTCAGACGATCGAGAATATCCACATGCCGCATGGCTGACTCAAGCAGCGCCTCTGGTGTGGGCTCTTTGTACTTGTCCATTAAATCTTTCTCTAATGAACCGCCATTCACACCGATGCGAATAGGAATATTCTTGTCTCTAGCACATTCAACCACGCTACGAATACGCTCTTCATTACCAATGTTACCTGGGTTAATACGCAAGCAGTCAACGCCGTATTCGGCCACTTTAAGAGCGATACGATAATCAAAATGAATGTCGGCGATAAGCGGGATATTGGTCTGCTGTTTAATCAGCTTGAAGGCTTCGGCTGCATCCATAGTCGGCACAGAAACACGTACCAGATCGGCGCCGACTTTTTCTAGGGCACGAATTTGAGCCACTGTTGCATCAACATCGGTAGTGCGAGTATTGGTCATCGACTGCACAGCAATAGGTGCGCCATCACCGATAGGAACATCGCCCACATAAATACGTGTCGATGGGCGTCTAATGATTGGGGACTCGTTGTACATCTTAATTTACTCTTCTACTTCAAAGATTGGCTGAGCTGGTTAATGTCAATCTGGCCACACGCCCCTTGGGGTACTGAGCTAAATCGACATTTTCGCCATTGAGACTTAATGTCAGCGATTGCGGTGCCCCTAATATAACCTTAAAAGGCTCCTGCCCAAAGACATTCAGTTGGCTGCCCGCCTTCTTTAAGCCATTGACTAAGATTTGGCCTTTGGCGTCAGTGACCTTAATCCAGCAATCATCGCTTAAGCTCATCGCTACAGCCGAAGTCGATTGGCTCACTTGGCGATTAGAGCTGCTCTCTTGTTGGCTCTCGCCATGAGTGGCTGTGCCACTAGTAGTTTGGCTGGGTGCTTCAGCATCAACCATAGTCTCTGTATCTGCTTCACTCACTACACGTCCATCATCTGGGGTGATTGCAGTGTCTGCAGGCGCATTAGCGCTTGGCACTAATGGCTCAAGCGGCGTGCTAGCAGAGGGGGCAGATGTATCGAGCGAAATATCAGCCACTTCTTCTGCCGTCAGCGGCGACAAATCCACAGCCGTCATATCTGACTTTTGAACCCACCAGACCACCAGTAACGCCAATAAGGCAAAGATAATAAAGTAAGTGACCATCATCAGACGACCGTCTCGGGCCTGACGGGTGGTTTTGCGTGAAAAGCTCTGCATCGTTGGAGCATTAATCACAGGGAAATAATGCGCTAAGCCAGCGTCAAGCGCTGGCTTATCTAGGCCAACGATACGGGCATAGTTTTTTATGTAACCCTTGGCATAAGTTACTGAAGCGATATTATCAAAATTGTCGGCTTCAATATCACTGACAATCGTGGGCCGCAGGTGCAGTAAATCGGCTACGTGTGCCACACTTAAACCCTGCTTCTCTCGCGCCTGTTTTAATAGTTCGCCAAGCTTTGGGGCTGGATGGAGGGTTTTATCGTCATCGCCGTTAAGCATATCGATTTTATCATCAGTCATTAGTACATACTTTCTCGATACTGCTTAGCCTCATCGGAGGTAGGAAATTTAGCCAATAATAAAATACCAAATTTCTTCACCGCTTCCGTATTGTTGAGGCCTTGCTCTATTTTAATTCCCAACGCTAAACTTTGAGCAGACTCTGACACAACTCGATGATAACGAGCTAAGCCCTCTTTAGCCTCTTGATAGCGACCGAGCTCAAGATCTATCTCGCTCAGTTCTAATAATGAAGTTGCACGGCGAGGATCGTAATTAAGCGCCATGCCAAAGTAGCGTTGTGCTTTTTGTAAGTCACCCGACTCACGGCTACAGATACCTAAATTTTCATAGCTGGCCGCTGAGCGAGTGTATTTGGGCATTTTGACCGCTTTAAGGAACATTTGTTCAGCTTGGTCATATTTTTTCTGCTGACATAAGAATACCCCGAAGTTATTCATCGAGTCGCCCGTTGCATCACTCGCATTAATCGCTTTGCGATAGGCTTTTTCAGTCAGCTCAATTTCACCAACCGACTGATAATAGTAGGCTAGCGCTACGTGGACATCTTCGAGATTTGGAGCGAATTCTAATGCTTTATCAAGATTATACTTGGCTTGTTCGCTGTTGCCCTTTTGTAGATAGGTCAATCCCAGCTGAACTCGCTGGCGCGCAGCTGAAACATTATCAAAGGTGCGCTCAGTAACGGGCACGTCGGTGCCGCTGTAGGTTCGTTCGGTCACACAACCTGACATCATTAAGGATGTCAGGCTAATCAATAACACCATTTTTGGCTTTTTGAGCATGATTCGCAAGCCTATACTATTAGCAGATACAATAAGTTAGTTTATTGTGACTGAAATCTGACTATCTTGCATGCGTTTTTTCGCTAAACGTTTAGTTCTGTCTCGAATATCACCGGCTAACTGCCCACAAGCTGCGTCAATATCATCGCCGCGAGTCTTACGCACAATAACAGTCAAGCCATATTCCATCAACACCTTAGAGAATCGATCGATACGTGAGTTTGACGAGCGGCCATAAGGCGAACCGGGATACGGATTAAATGGGATCAAATTGATTTTACACGGAGTGTCCTTCATCAATTTGGCCAATTCATGGGCTTGCTCAGTGCTGTCATTAATGTGATCAAGCATCACATACTCAACCGTCACTCGGCCACGGTTGGCGTTTGATTTAGCTAAATAACGACGAATGGCCGCTAAAAAGTCTTCCAAAGGATACTTTTTATTGACAGGAACCAGCACATCACGCAGCTCATCGTTAGGCGCATGAATACTGACCGCAAGTGCCACATCTAAATTGTCGCCAAGAATATCTAATGCAGGCACCACACCAGAGGTAGATACCGTAACGCGGCGCTTCGATAAACTAAAGCCAAAATCATCAAGCATGATATCGATAGCTGGCATGACGTTTTTCAGGTTAAGCAACGGCTCGCCCATTCCCATCATCACTACGTTAGAGATAGGTCGATCGCCCGTTTCTTTTTGAAAACCAAGAAAATGCGATACACGCCACACTTGACCAACAATTTCTGACACCGTTAGGTTACGGTTAAACCCTTGCTGCGCGGTTGAGCAGAAGGTACATTCAAGCGCACAACCCACTTGTGATGATACACATAAGGTTGCACGGTCTTCTTCAGGAATATAAACCGTTTCAACTTCTTGGCCGTTACCTACGTTGATGGCAAACTTAATCGTGCCGTCAGCAGATTTTTGGTAGCTAGAGATCTCAGGTGCAACAATGACACAGCGCTCGGCAAGCTTGCCACGCAACACCTTATTGATGTTGGTCATCTCTTCGAAATCACTTACGCCAAAATGATAAATCCACTTCATCAATTGATCGGCACGAAACGGCTTTTCGCCCATCTCGGAAAACAGTGCTCTTAACCCTTTACGGTCAAGATCCAATAAATTGATCTTTTTCTCACTCATTTTGACTAACCTCAACACCAAATACCTGCCACAGGGCGGCGAATTATACAGACACCAACAAATTTTAGCCAGCAACGAAATAGACTATGATATTATTGCCGCTGAGCTAATATTGGCTTGTTACTCGGAGTTTTTTTACCCCTACTATGATAACCCTTATTGTGATTATCTTGGTCGCTATTGGAGTCTCGTTTCTCTGTAGCGTATTTGAAGCAGTACTTTTATCTGTTACCCCTAGCTACATTGCTAATTTAAAAGAAACTAACCCTGCTGCGGCTGAGCGTTTACGCCAGCAAAAGGCCAACGTGGAATCGCCACTGGTGTCGATCCTCACGCTTAACACCATAGCACACACTGTGGGTGCGGCAGTGGCGGGCGCGCAAGCGGCAAAAGTTTTTGGCGATGAGATGTTAGGTATATTTTCTGGTGTACTGACTTTCTTAATTCTGTTCTTTTCAGAAATTATTCCGAAAACATTAGGTGCAAACTATTGGCGCCGATTGGCACCAACGGTATCGCTATCACTCGTCTGGATGGAGCGCCTCACCAAGCCATTAATCTGGATGTCGCAACAGGTCACTCAGTTATTGGGGAAAGGTGATGACGGTGCTTACATCCGCCAAGAGCTCAGTGCCATGGCCAAAATCGGTCATGAGTCAGGCGAACTTGACGAGCAAGAGTCCAAAATTTTAACCCAGATGTTATCGGTTAAAGAGATGCCTGTTACTGCGATCATGACGCCCAGAACGGTGATGTTCAGCTTAGATGGCCATATGACCCAACAAGACTTTGCAAAAAGGCATCAAAAAAGTCCGTTCACTCGCATCCCAATATACGAAGATGATCGTGATAACATCATAGGTTACATCAACCGTAACGCGATATTGCTGTCGGAACGTAACACGCCCGACGCCCCGATTTCGGCGCTTAAGCGTAACTTGCTGATCGTCCCTGAAACAGCAAAAATATTGCCATTATTTGAATTGATGATTAAGCGAAGCACTAAAATTGCTATGGTTGTCGACGAATACGGCAGTAACCAAGGTTTGGTGACTTTAGAAGACATTATCGAGTCGCTACTGGGGCTTGAAATCGTTGACAGCAATGACCCTGTCACCGATATGCAGCAACTGGCTCGTAAGTTATGGAAACGTCGAATGACCCATAAAGGCATCCGTATATCAGATGAAGGAGCCTTCGATGATGATGCCAGTAACGACCATATTGGCGACGATAAACAACAAGATATTGTCATCAAATAAGCGTAACCGACATCAATAGGTATAATGCCAAGTCGTTACGTCACACGGTATTATTAAAGGGAAGCTTCGGCTTCCCTTTTTCATTTTAGCCTGGTGCGTTATAATCCGCCTCTGAAACAAGAGGCCTACATGACAATAAGATATACCCTAAAGCTTGCGCACATTAACGACACTCATTCACATTTCGATCCTTCGCGGGTGCAATTTTTACTTACTGAGCAACAAAAGCAGTATGAAGTGTATAGCCACAGTGGCGGCTATGCGCGCATTGGCTATCACATAGATAGTGCACGCAAGCAGGCACACGCCTCACAGCAATCCTTCTTATTTCTCCATGGCGGCGACAGTTTTCAGGGCACCCTTTATTTTAATCAATTTAAAGGTGTGGCCAATGCGGACCTATTAAGGCGACTGAGCCCAGATGCTATGGTGCTGGGCAACCATGAAATTGATGCGGGCAATGGTCCTGTAAAAGATTTTCTCGACGCTATCGACTTCCCACTATTGGCTGGCAACATGGATTTAAGCCAAGAAGAGGCCAATAAAGAGGCACCGCTGAGAAATCATCCACGCCTATTTGACTATATCCATCAAGAGAAGATTGCCAAAACCTTACTTAAACCCCTTGGCGACACTCAAATGGCGATCATGGGCATCACTCTAGATCAAATGAAGGTAATCGCACGTCCCGATGATGACACCTTGTTTGCTAACGCTATCGACACCACGCGTAACACGGTTAATGCATTACATCGCCAAGGAATAAATCACATCATTGTGCTGAGCCATTTAGGCTGGGACATGGATAAACAACTGGCGGCGGCAGTTGATGGCATTAGCCTTATCGTCGGTGGTCACTCGCATACCCTGCAAGGTGACTTTGCCAAGCTAGGCATTAACGCCCTGCCCTATGGTGAGCGCGTCAATAACACGCCTATTTTACATGCCGGCAAATACGCCGAAACGCTGGGGCTGTGTGATATCGAATTTAATGCCCAAGGTGAAGTTATCGCCTTAAGTGGCAGTAACTATTTTATGCTCGATAAACACCTACTGATCGAATCAGAAGAGCAAGTCAGTCCCGAGGTTTATCAGCAGCTGTGGCAGCAACTCGATACCCATCCTCATGTATTGTGGGATGAGCAAAACGATGAGATCCACAAGGTGATTGTGCAACAATATCGCCCAGCGATCACCGCGCTCGAACATCAAGTGCTGGGTTTTATTCCTCGCAACTTAGTTCACACCCGCTTACCCAGTAAAGCGCTGCCCCACGGCAGTGAGATCGCCCCTTGGGTATGTAAAAGTATTTATCATGAAACCAAGCGTCTGCATACTGAACTCGACTTTGCGCTGCACAACGCGGGCGGCGTACGCCAGTCACTAAATAAAGGGCCGGTGACGATGGCCGATGTATTAGGCCGCTTGTTGCCCTTCGCTCTACCGCTGGTGCAGTACCGCATTCAAGGGCGGTTTTTGTTCCAAACGATTGAGTCAGCAATTAACTCGGCAACCAATAACAGTATTTCTGGCACCGGGGCCGGTAGTTTTCCGTACACTTACGGTTTGCGCTATTGCTATGATGGCCGCCGCGCCATTGGACAGCGGATCCTCAAACTCGAAGTGTTAAGGATCCAGCATGAGCAGAAGCTATGGTATCCAGTGAACATTGATGACTATTATTATGGCGTATCATCCACTTATACTGCCTCGGGCAAAGAGGGCTACCATCCTCTGCTTGAGGCGCAGTGGCAACAGCCTTTAGATGAATTAACCCTGCCTAATGCGTTTATTCGCTTTATGGAGCGTGAGCAAGGGTTGAACGGACTATTAACACCGCAAATCGAATATACCAGCCACTTGTGGCCTTAGCTTAATACAGGATCACGACAGCGTTTTTGACAGATAGAAGGCTTGGAACACTTGGCCACACTTCTCTTGATAACGCTTGTGGTGCAAGTTAAAGCCTTGGGACATAAATAGACCGTGTGACACTCTTGAGGCATCGACACTCAAACGGTTAACGCCCGTTTGCAGCGCCCACTGTTCAACGGCTTGGTACAATGCCCTTGCGATTCCCCTACCTTGATATTCTGGCAGCACATATAAGCTGTCGATATAACCGCGGCTATAATAATGGGTTTCGACATTAATAAACCCAACACAAAGCCATTGCTCACCAACACATTGCTCAGTATCAACCATTAACCAGGCTGCCGATCGCGTTAAGCGTTTATGCCAATGGTAGGTCGATCTCGGCGCCGCGGACCAAGCTTGTTTTTGCGCCGCGCTGTAATGACACTCCGCAATCTGTTGCACCGCATTATGGTAAAGTCGACTGACTTGTAAGGCATACCCCGCCTGATAAGGGATCACACTGTACATGGATGATTAAGGTAGGCTTAAAGTGAGGCTAGTTTGCATTAAATTGAGGCAAAAAAATAGCACCGATAGTTCGCATATCGGCGCTATTTAAGAGGAGAAGTCGCGCGATGGGATTACTTTTTGTCGATACGACCAACAAACAGTAATTCATCAAAGGTGCGATTCAGTGTTTTGCTGGTGAAATCATTCATCCACATCTGCTCTTGCACCACAACCACATCACCTTTGGTTAATTCGACCTGAGGGCCTGCTGCCCAAAAAGTTTTATCGGCTTGCTTAATCTGTACATAGGTGTAACCACCGGCATTCATGGTGTCGACGACTTTACCTTCATGTACGATACCTGCAGCCCATGCGCTAGAGATACCCAGAGCCAAAGTTGCCACGGCAACCAAGCGTACTAATTTAGCTATCATCATATTTCCTTATCTAATTTAAGATCACCTCAGCATTAAAGCATGGCTTAAGTGATAAATCTTTAGGCAATACGGTGAAATTGCCTAACAATACTAAAGTTTTAGAGCAAGCTCTCATTCCCCAATATTAGCTTTACTGTTTGGGAACTAATAACGGAGCTAACATTCCCTCTAACCCATTGAGTTTGATCTCATACATCAATGCCAACTGCTGGCCTAACTTACCTTCAGGAAAGCCTTTGCTGTGAAACCACACTAGATAGGGTTCGGGCAATTCAAGTAGTTTACGTCCAGCATACTTACCAAACGGCATGGTTTGATTGATTGCCTCAAGCAATAGCTTGTCATCCATTAATTGATACTCTCTGGTCTAATCGTGCATAACAACCATTGGAACATAAAGCGCATTATCTGCCTAGCGACAGATAATGCGTCATCCCCCCCGCTCATATTTTACCCACAATAGATATATTAAATTGGAATTAAAAATTCAAAAACAAAACAATATTGCATAACAATCAAGGCAATTGCACATCTAGGTGACATGCTTAGTTTGGCTTACTGACACTATTTCAACACCAGCACAATATAACATACTGTTAATAAACATTTTATTTCAAAACGACTCTATAACATCATCGGTGCCAACTTTTTGCCACTTGCTCATTAAGGTCAATATTATGACAGATGTCATTAGGTAAAAAAGCGTCAAAATTCATACAGTTGACGAATATAGTATAAGTCCCTAAATTGTTTAACAGCATCAGTTTTACGAGTTGAACACCTCAGGTAAACCACCATAGTGTGGGCAATTCGCAAGCGGGATAAATGAATAGTATCGGCAGTCAGTGCGGTCGAGAGGAATAAGATGATCATTTTAATTGGCGGTGAAAAAGGTGGCAGCGGCAAGAGCTGTCTAGCCCAAAATATAGCAGTATTTCTTACAGTGGAATGTGGCGCCTCAGTTATTATGGTTGACTGCGATCCCCAGCGCACCACTTC
This sequence comes from Shewanella sp. 492, assembly GCF_059338445.1. Taxonomy (NCBI): domain Bacteria; kingdom Pseudomonadati; phylum Pseudomonadota; class Gammaproteobacteria; order Alteromonadales; family Shewanellaceae; genus Shewanella; species Shewanella sp. 492. Next base: position 1,152,845 of record NZ_CM181702.1, on the reverse strand, counting down.
AGACTGGATCCAAGCGCGCAATAATAACAGTGGTTTAGCCGGCATTAATTGCGTGCAACTGTACGGCAAAATTCGCAACGACCTACTCAGCCTCGAACAACACTATGATTATGTTCTCGTCGATTGTGGCGGGCAAGATAACTTAGCGCTGCGCGCTAGCATGTCAGTGGCCTCGCATGTATTGATGCCTCTCAGACCGAAACGCCGCGACCTTAAAACAGTAAGCCATATGGATGATATCGTCGCCACCTGTATGATGATTAACCCCAATATGCGCGCTTCATTTGTGATCACTCAATGCCCGAGCTTGCCTAATCAGGCTAACCGCATTATCGAAGCCAAAGAGGTTTGCAAAACTTACGACATTAACGTACTCGATGCGATCACTTACAGCCGTAATATTTATGATGACAGTGAGGAATCAGGGCTTTCTGTAATGGAAACCCAGCCTAAGGGCAAAGCCGCTGACGAGATCCGCAGTATTGCTTGTGAAATGTTGCAAGCTGCTAGCGCAACCGAAATACGTAATCGTCTCGCCGAAAAACAGATGGATAAGCTAAGAGGTAACTATGGGACTGGCCGATCTCAAGAAAAACTCTACGCCGTGTGAACGAGGCGATCGTCAACGACGTGCCAAACAGGTTTCGTTAGATGCATTGATTAATGACTTTATTAATGATGCTAATCATTACGCCAGCGGACGCCCCGAGCAAGCCCGCACCATGGCGCAGGTGATTGAACTCGAAACAGGCTTTAACGGCTTGCCGGTGCAAGCCATAAAGCCCGCAAGTGCTAACCAGCCGGAACGTATTAGAGGGGCGGCGCCCTATCGAAAAGCGACCTTTACCTTGAGTGAGTCCGCTATCGCCCATTTGGCAGAATTAGCCAATGGTTGTGATATGGCTAAATCTAAATTAATTCGCTTTTTGATTGAGCATCATTACTCACTCAGTGCCATTGAGCGTCGACAAAAAGAGCTATCGATTAACGTCGATTGACCTAAACTGTCAGGCTAATACTGATTACAGTCGCTACCATTTAACACTTAAAATCCAGTATTGAGTGCTTATTGTTCTGGGCATGCCAATATCGTCACTGCCAATATTGGCATAACGCTCCATGCTTCTACAAGATCATCAACAATCAAGCATTCGATTTCTTCCAACCTTTTCTGGCAGTGAACTTTCCCAAATAGTTAATCCACACTGCCAGCTTTTTTTGTCTATGCATTGCCCCATGTTGCTTACCATTAACACGGCATTAATACCTATTAAGCAAGAGCTGCCCAAAGCACAATTTACACCATGACGGGGTGGTGGCGACAAGAACGCGTCACGTATTAATACAATTCACATCGCCCCTTGAAAATCGCCATTACGCCCAAATATTAGTTATATTGAATTAAGGAGATTGAAATGCTGGCGATTTTCCTCATCGTGCTGCTAAGCGGTATGGCCATTGGCTACATTTCATTCAAGCCAGCGTATGTCAGATTTAAACGACACCAAATTAACGCCCAAGCCTTTCCTAGCCATTGGCGTGCAATTCTCAAACGGCGTATGCCCTACTTTCGGGCTTTGCCGAGTGACTTACAGTTACAACTTAAACAACACATCAAGATTTTTATTGCAGAAAAACAATTTGTTGGCTGCCAAGGTATCGTTATTGACGACGAGATCAAGGTCACCATTGCAGCGCAAGCCTGCTTGTTATTGCTCAATCGACCAACTGATTATTTTCCCAAACTAAAACAAATATTGGTCTATCCAGACCTCTTTGTCGTTAACAACTCACAGCGTAATAGCGACGGCGTTGTATGGGATAGGCAAAATATATTATCAGGAGAATCTTGGGAGTTTGGTAAGGTAATTCTGTCATGGGATACCACAAAAGACGATGCCGCTTCACCAGATAATGGCCATAACGTGGTGATCCATGAATTCGCCCACCAGCTAGACCAAGAGGATGGTCACGCCAACGGTGCACCTATTTTAGCCTCCCCCCAAGATTACACCTCTTGGTCTGAGGTAATGCGGACAGAATATGAAACCTTGCAGTATCAAGCAGAACATCGACTGCCCTCGCTGTTTCACTATTACGGCGCGACTAACCCCGCCGAGTTTTTTGCGGTGGCAACCGAAACTTTTTTTGAGCAGCCACAACAATTTCATCAACAACACCCAGCGCTATATCAGCAGATGAGTCACTTTTTTAATCTCGATCCCGTCAACTGGCATTAGTTGGGGCTCAGTCTTAATAACGTTAACGACCTAATGACATCGACAAACACACGTTAGTGAGTTGGGTAAAGTGGGTAAAACGCTCAAAGTCATCTTGAATAATTGGCCTATCCGAGCTGTGCCGATCCGCATACAAAATACCAATCACTTTATTGTCGATGATCACTGGAGCCAACATAAACCCCGTAGCCGAGGTATGCTCAATTAACTCGCTCGTGGTAGGTAAACGCCACTTATCCGCATAAGGATTATCGATAAACAGCGGCAATTTACTATCAATACAGTCAGAAAAGACACTTTTACGCGGCTGCAGCTCAATAAGTAAGTCATGCTTCATCGACTCGGCGTTATCCCCCAACACGATACGCGGTTGCAAACGCTTACGATTAGGCGATAGCAACATGACGCTACACCGGTCAAGCCCGATCCCCATTAGCATCCCCTCTAAAGTAATGCCAATGACCTCATTAAAGTGAGCGCGACTGATGGCGCAATCGGTTAATTGCCGTAGTTTACTCATTTGGATTGAGATATTGGGCTGTCGCACCTCATGCACTGCACTTCCCTGCGCCATCGGTAGCGCTAATACTTTGGCGCTAGGTAAATAATCCACTAACACTTTGGCGCCATAACTGTCGGCTAGTTTTTGGGTGGCATCACTACATCTGCGCATCTGGCCTTTAAATTCATCGACATCAATAGCCAACATATCGGCAGCCTGCTTAATGCGTTTATTCAGCAGCGCAATATCGATAGGGTTAGCCTGCATCTGTTCACTGATCTTATTGGCTAAAAAAATCGCCCTAATCTCTGGCATGCGATCATCGGGTTGAGATAAAGACTTAACTAATACATCACCTAAACCCCAACTTCTTGCTATGCCTATCGACAATTGATTAAATGAAGTACCTAGATGCTCGCGCACCCGCGCGCCTTGCAATGCTGGCGCAACGCCTAATAAATCGGCGTCGAGTCGCTCGGTGATCTCCCCTCCCATACTCCAAAAGGCGCTTTCACCTAAGTGATAGAGCAACGCGGCAACAAACACCTCCTCCTGTAACTCTTCATCGTGTTCACTCAACATCATTTTAGCCAGCATCGCAGCTTGAAAGGCACGCGCCATTAAACGCAACAGACGTTGGTATACCGGTTCAGATAATCCCTTGTTATCTAATAGGCTACTGAGCAATTTCGCGGTGATACAGATATTACGAATAGTATCGAAACCTATCACCACAGCTGCGCGGCTAATCGTGGTGACATGGGAGATCCCCTTATTATATATCGCACTGTTCGCCACCCGTAATATGCGCGAAGTTAACGCATTATCGTGCATCACACTGCGACCTAAAATGGCTAAGGAGGAGGTATCATCTTTGGCTAATGTCTCTAACGATTTAACCATGGATGACAGCGCAGGCATCTCTTGCTCACTGATCCGCTTGGTCCAATAATCGGTGCCTTTACCAGGATTAACTGCCTTCAATGGTTACTCGACTCAAATGGGGGAAAGAATGTCATCGCGTCATAAGCCGACGAAAAGTCGTAAGTAAGTATAGACACAAAAAATCGCAACATAACAGCTACATATCCACGAGGGTGAATACTTTTGCATCACATCACAATTTCGCCTTTCGCTTTATCCCGCTGGCTGTGGATAATAGCAAGCATGATAAACCTTATAGCGTAGCCATAACCCCTAGTATAAGGTTAACAAGCCAACATCATTGGTGAGAATTAAGGACATAAAAAAGGCGACTCAAGGTAGGCCGCCAAAACACGCTAAACTAACTATCCAAATTGGATGGTAATAAAAACCCCCGCACTGCACGTAGGACACAGTGCGAGGAACAACCGCTGTAAACTACAGCAAGTCGAAAAGGTTACTCTTAAAACTGATCTTCTTCGGTAGAGCCCGTTAGAGCCGTGACTGAAGATTGACCGCCTTGAATAACATTGGTCACTTTATCGAAATAACCAGTACCCACTTCTTGCTGGTGCGCCACGAAGGTATAACCTTTCTTCGCCGCGGCAAATTCCACTTCTTGTACTTTTTCAACATAGTGCTTCATGCCTTCGCCACGAGCGTAGTCATAAGCAAGATCAAACATGTTGTACCACATGTTATGAATACCGGCTAAGGTGATGAACTGGTACTTATAGCCCATGTCAGACAAGGCTTGTTGAAAACGTGCGATAGTGGCGTCATCCAAGTTTTTCTTCCAGTTAAATGACGGTGAGCAGTTATAAGCAAGCAACTGATCTGGGTATTGCGCATGGATTGCTTCAGCAAAACGACGTGCTTCTTCTAGATCGGGCTTAGCGGTTTCACACCAGATAAGATCGGCATAAGGTGCATAAGCCAGACCACGCGAAATCGCTTGCTCGATACCCGCATTCACGCGGTAGAAACCTTCAGATGTACGCTCACCAGTAACGAAATCAGCATCGTATGGGTCGCAATCAGAGGTCAGCAGATCTGCCGCATTAGCGTCGGTACGTGCAATAACCAGCGTTTCAACGCCGCTTACATCGGCCGCAAGACGTGCAGAAACCAGTTTCTGTACCGCTTCTTGAGTTGGTACTAGTACTTTACCGCCCATGTGGCCACATTTCTTCACTGACGCTAGCTGGTCTTCAAAGTGAACGCCGGCCGCACCCGCATCAATCATATTTTTCATCAGCTCGTAAGCATTCAACACACCACCGAAGCCGGCTTCAGCATCGGCAACGATCGGTAGGAAGTAGTCAGTATAACCTTCATCTTCAGGGTTAATTTCGTTGCTCCACTGAATTTGGTCAGCACGACGGAACGAGTTATTGATACGTTGTACTACTGCTGGTACTGAGTTAGCGGGGTATAACGACTGATCAGGGTACATGGTGCCCGCAAGGTTGGCATCGGCCGCAACCTGCCAACCTGAAAGGTAAATGGCTTCGATACCGGCTTTAGCTTGTTGTACAGCCTGACCACCAGTTAAAGCACCTAACGAGTTAACATAGCCTTTTTTCGCGCCGCCATTAACCAATTCCCATAGCTTGGCAGCACCGCGAGTTGCAAGGGTATTTTCTGGCACAATCGATCCGCGTAAGGCGACTACTTCTTCCGCTGTGTAAGGACGACGAACGCCTGCCCAGCGAGGATTTTCAGCCCAGTCCTTTTTTATCGCATCAATTTGCTCTTGACGTGAAATCTGTGTAGCTGCCTTAGTCATAATCATCTCCATTTGTATGTTAGGATTCAGTGCCAATCAATACTGCTTAATTCCAAAGGCGCTAAATATTGCGATTTGGGGTAAACCATTTACCCCATTTATTCAAATTAAATTAGTAAGTTAAATCATTAAAGCTCGTCAGCCTGGGTTAAAATTTCATAGCCTGGTAGTGTTAAGAAGTCGACCAACTCATCTGAAGTGGTGATATCCTCTAACAGTACAGCTGCTTGAGTGTAGCTGCCGCGAGTAAACCTATCGGGCCCGACTTCAAGCTTAACGTTGGCTAATTCCTCTACGAGCATCTCTTTGAATAACTCCTTCGTCACTAGTTTGCCGTTGGACAACTTCTGCTTATGTTGGATCCACTGCCAAATAGAGGTTCGAGAGATCTCAGCAGTGGCCGCATCTTCCATCAAGCCGTAAATCGGCACACAACCGTTACCGTTGATCCAAGCTTCGATATATTGCAGGGCAATGCGGATATTGAGGCGCATACCGGCTTCGGTTCGCTCACCGTCACAGGGTAATAGCAGATCTCGGGCTAAAATCGGGGCATCCACATCACGAGTAATATGCAACTGGTTGACATGATCTTCACCAATATATTCGTTAAAAATACCCATCGCCGTATCGGCAAGGCCAGGATGCGCAACCCAAGTACCGTCGTGACCGTTACGCGCTTCAAGCTCTTTATCACCACGCACTTTGGTCAATACCGCTTCATTTTGCGCCGGATCTTTAGCGGGAATAAATGCCGCCATTCCGCCCATGGCTAAGGCACCACGCTTATGACATGTTTTAATTAAGAGTCGAGAATAAGCACTCAAAAATGGCTTATCCATGGTGACGGCTTGTCTGTCAGGCAATACACGATCAGGATGGTTTTTAAGGGTTTTAATGTAGCTAAAGATATAATCCCAACGACCACAGTTAAGCGCGACGATGTTTGAGCGCAGCTCATAAAGGATCTCTTCCATTTCGAACACTGCAGGCAGAGTTTCAATCAAACAAGTACATTTGATGGTGCCCGGTGTTAAACAAAAACGTTCTTCGACAAAGGCAAATACCTTAGCCCACCAACGCGCTTCAACATGGCTTTCAAGCTTAGGAATGTAAAAATAGGGGCCACTGCCCTTTGCCAATAGTTGATGGTAGTTATGATAAAAATAGAGACAAAAATCGAAAAGCGAACCAGGAATAGGCTTACCGTTAAACTCGACATGCTTTTCAATAAGGTGAAGACCTCGTACGCGGCACACCAGCACTGCAGGATCGTCTTTTAAGGCATAACGCTTACCCGTTTCTGGAGCGGTAAATTCAATCTCTCCGCGCACCGCATCACGTAAATTGATTTGTCCGTCAATCACCTTAGACCAACTTGGTGCTAGCGAATCTTCAAAATCGGCCATAAACACTTTAACGTTAGCATTCAGGGCATTGATAATCATTTTGCGATCAACCGGGCCGGTTATCTCAACGCGGCGGTCGGTTAAATCGTCAGGAATACCACGGATTTGCCAGTCGCCGTCTCTAATAGCGCGAGTTTCAGGCAAAAAGTCAGGTAAACTGCCACCATCAATCACCGCTTGCTTAGCTTTACGTGCAGCCAACAAGCTAGGCACCTCATCGGCAAATTGACGACATAACACTTCGAGTAAACTTAACGCACCTTCATTAAGTATCGTATCTTGTCCTTCAACACTTTCACCCGTAATGCGAATGGATGTGTCCGTGTGGTCTTTATTTAATACTGGTTCATTCATCCTAATATCTCCCGAGTGCATAGCGTCTTATGTAAGCTCTAGTTTCATTTGGTTATATCTGTTGTCAGTCAATATTGGCAGCTTTTGTTAAACTAAGGTTCACAACAATGGTGCACAACAATTAACATCGTTCGTCCACTAACATGGCAATCTTGTAAATGTGTGCGAGTGTTACAAATGGACTACACATGTACCTTTTGAACAAAACCTACTAACAAAAGGTTGTATTTGCAACAGTCACCTTGAGCAGAAAATGAATCACACAGCACCTTTCATTGGCCAGAAAATTGGTATGACCAAACCAAAAACCCCAGACAAGACATTAATTTAAAACGGAATAATTAAACACCTCAGCTATATTGGATAGCAAAAACTTAAGTTGTCTGACAATTTGACCAACACCCCCAAGCTGTAATTAACAACGTTAATTAATTACACCGCGTAACACTAAGATTACACAGGATGTGCACGCCGCCACCTTAACTTTCTGTTAACCCTGTTTTGATTAACGTTAAAGGTAATTAGCAAAAACCGATACAGATCAGATGGATGACTGTAAAATTAATCAACAACAAATAAAACACCCGTTTCATTATTACGTTTACGTAAAGGTTATCGCATCACGAAATAGCGTGAGTTAACATTACCGCAACGTTTGTCGATCAACATCACAAAAAACATTGGTTAATCGGTATTTATTTTTAAATTTATCTATATTCCATGCTCTGTTAAGCACTTATCATTTCGAGTTATTTGAAGCAGACTTACCTAGCAGGCTAATGGAACAACATAGGATGATGTGTCGATAAGCAAGACATCTTCATGGCGAAAGCTCTAATGCGGTTAAATTTATGCTACTAACCTTCTCCCTTAGTCACCAATACAGAAGTTAACTTGCAGTTGTATGAATATCTATTACTAGCCTCTACAGCGACAAAGCTTTTAAGATTCAATACCTAAAACAGTAACCTCCTTTTAGGCTTAGTGCTGCTGACTTGCTGCACAACACACCATAAATAAAAAAGTAGAGTACGGCTCTCCACATCGAGTCGAGAGAGCGATAACGAATAAACAGTAAGGTCGACAATAGACTGAAAGCGGAATCGATATGATTACACCACGAGGGTCTGCGAGAGATTAATAAGCTCAATGGGACTGAGAAAGGAGATCTGTGAATTAATACAACTATGTAGCAATAAAGCTTATGAGGCCGCTTGAGTAATATCAGCCACCATGGACATGGTATCTTGATACTCAACCACTGCATTACGGCCTTGTGACTTAGCTTGATACATAGCGATATCAGCGCGCTTCATCATAGGATCAAGACTTAAATCAGTCTCTATATTGGTCGTCACACCAAAACTGGCAGTGATCACTAACTCTCGGGAATGAGGCTTGGTATTGATAGACTCAATTGCCGCACGGCACTGCTCTGCAAAGTGGATTGCGACCTCTGCATTATAGTCGGGCAAAAATAGCGCGAACTCCTCCCCGCCCATACGTACAAACAGATCGCGGCTTTTCAGTAGCGGGCGAACAACTTCAACAACATTTTTTAATGCCCAATCGCCAGTACTATGACCAAGGGTGTCATTAATCGCTTTAAAATTGTCGAGATCAAACATCACCACACTAAACATTCCTTGACGGGCGATAACATCAATAAACAGATCTTCAGCCAAATCTTGCCCGGTACCGCGGTTAAATATCCCCGTTAACGGATCAAGTTCAGAGACACGTTTGTATTTACGTTTTTGCACAAACATGGTTGTGCCAAAAATAATAAAAAACACCGAACATCCTAGTGCAACTAACAGCGCCATGCTTTCTTTATATCGTTGCAACTCAATCACTTTTTGCTGCGCGGTATACAAGGCCCTATCTTGATTGAGCATCTTAATTTCACGTGTTTTTTCAACGTTATCAAACCTAGCTAATTGGTAGGCGTAAGCCTTAGCTTTAGTTTCGTTATGTAATGTTTCGCTGATATCTTGATAGCGATTCAAATAACCATACGCTAACTCAAACTCACCTCTTTGTTGCGATAAGGCGGCCAACACTTTGTAAGCGTCTTTTTGATATTGAAGGTTAATGCCATCGTTAGGCGCCGCAATCACAAGATCAGCATAATATTGAGCTTGCTGCGACAGGCCTAAATCATGATAGGCGACCGCCAATAATGAATGAATATGGTTAATCTCAACTTGATACTGAAAGGGTTTATAGGCTTGTAGCGCCTGATCTAAAAAGCGAATGCTGGACTCGATATTTCCCCGCTTAAGTTCAACATCGCCTAAGCCCTTGATAGACATTGCTTCAATCATAATAAAATTATTATCACGACAATAATTCATGCTGTCATTGAACTGCGCATAAGCACTATCAAGCTGCTCTTTTTTCAACTTAGCCACCGCTATATATAACAAGCCGTAACAGTGGTTTTTGGGATCTTGACGGTTATTAAGACGTAACGCCTGATTCGCGTAGGTTTCTATCTCTTCCCACGCCTCCATTTCAAGGAACAATGCTGCAAGGCGCAAATAAGAACTGACTTTTAACTGTACATCATTTAATGACTCAATCCGGCTAAGGTTGGTCTCCATAACATCAAGCGCTTGTGAAAAAGCATTTAAACCAATAAATGCGGTGGCCTTGTACAGATAAATCGACGTCAGCATGGTGTCGGAGGGAAATAACGCTTCCGCTTGATTTAGCATCGAAAGCGCGCGGTGATAATCGGATTGATAAATATGGTAAACACTATTCAATACCCAAAAACGGGCTTGTTGCTGTGATGAAAGCTCAGCGAATTGGGGCTCAATCTGCTGCTGTATCTTTTCAAAATCGGCGGGCCTTGACGCAACGGCAGTTTCAAGTGCATCAAGTGAGGTATCAATATTTTGTAGATCGTCGGCGACCACGGCCTGCGACAAGACCATGGTTAGCACAACAAGAAATACGCTATAACGTTTCAATTTATTTTTTATCTTTAGGTGCATACACTATTTGATATACCACGCTTTGCTTACTAGGCCCAATGAGGCGATCGATTCTTGCTTTGTCGCCTGACATAATGGCGTCTATCGCTTCATCATCTAATCCATTGGCTCTCATCACTCCTTTGGGATCACGCTGATAAGCCTCTAGCAACGCAGCGTCAGATCCTAACCTTTCAAAAAAATCATTGATTGTTGCCATCTATTACTCTCCATTTTTATTATTTAATTCAACATATTCCGTTAGTTTTTCCCATATCAGCCTAAGTCTGCGGCAGTAATACCCAATTTAGCCAATACCGCATGATTCACCCTTAACGCTTGCGCGGGGGGGATAAGCAAGGTCGTTATAGGGCTTAATGCTGCGCTGGGTAAATCTTGTAATCTTAAATACTCCTTACGGGCGACTTGTATCGGTAAATTAGGGGCTTCGTATAACACCACTTCATGGTCAAGCGGATACCACTGGTTTAGCTGCTCTACCAATATTTGCAGTCTCTCGGCACTGGTATGAAATTGAGTCATTGTATGCTCACCAGCAATACCTATTTGCCAAAGCAGCAAATACGCCGCCGGATCGGGAGTATGGCAATAAAACATAAATTGACTCGCCTCAAAGCTCTGGTGGCCTGAGTCACCAGGGTCAATCCCCATATCAGCCCATAAACATGCCTCTGCCGAAATACCCGGCTCCATCTTTGCGCTAAACCCTAGTTGTTGAACACTAGCAATAGCCATATGTGATACAGACGCAAACACACCAGGATGGCCATAAAGCGCGCACACTACCTTTTTATTGGCACACACTTCATCAATAATGGCATCAACCATTTGTTGGTAACTATCACGACGATTTTTAACTTCATCGCCTTGAGCATAAAAACATTGTAAGGAACGCACATCATCATTAAGCGACTCAAGCCAATATTGTGCAAAATGATCTGGCACTAGCGAAAAAACCACATCGGCCTGCTCAATATAACTCTTACTTATCAAGCTGATCTGCCCAGCCAAATTTAGCCCTGTACCCACACACACTAAACTACCGACACCACAATTAGGCTTCATAGCTATTTCAATTCCATCATGACATTAATCATCGGCCTTTCAGTTCAGACAAATAACGAACTCTACTCGCTCGAGTTATATGCAGCATACGCCTACTAGACGCAACCACAAAAGCTACACACTTAATTTACCACATTCCTTAACAATGCAAACATAAGATAACAAATCGATTAAATCAAAACGTCAACATGATGCCTGTTTTAGATAGAGACTCCTTCGTAATGATGAAACTTATCCGCTTTATGCCTGTCAGACCCAACATTCAACTCTGGCTATTACGATAGAGCATTTTCTAACAACAGCTTGTTTTATCTGCATGCGTCTTATCTGATTAATAACGATAGCGCTTGTCAGCAAGGTGATAGCTTGGGTATTATGACTGGCAGATTTTTAGGGAAGTAGCGCATTCAATGACAATAAAAAAACATAGCATTACTCTAATCGGTGTCGCCGCATTGTCACTTTCACTCAGTGCATGTAGTGTCTTCGATTGGTTGGTTTATAAACCTGATGTGCCTCAAGGCAACTATATGGAAACCCAGCAGGTCGAAAAACTCCGCATCGAAATGACCAAAGAACAAGTTGAGTATATTTTGGGTCGCCCCGTACTGCGCGATAGTTTCGCAGACGACACTTGGTACTATGTCTACCATTACAAAAGTGGCCGTGACGCCAGCATCATTCATAAAGAATTAGTGCTGCATTTTGAACAAGATAAACTGACTAAAGTGGTTGGCGACTATGAATTATCGTCAGAGTTTACGACGCCACTAGAGCAAAGCTCTCTACCAGAAATAAGATCTTTAGTCAGCGAACAAGGTGACTTGGTACCACTCAACCCTGAGCAACGACCAGACACTAAACCATTAGTTGAAGAGCAAAAAACACAAGAACTGAATAAACAGCAAGAATTTGAATAACACAGTTAGGCTCGTTTAACTAAGTTCATTTAGCAATGAGTGACGCTTACTTTAATAAAAAAGGTTCTTATCGCATCAGCGTAAGAACCTTTTTTATTGCCTTCCACCAAACGAATTTGGCTATCTTACCCGACCACCAGTAATTTTATTGGCGCGGCCCTCATCTTTAGCTTTTTCAGCACGCTTACGGCGCACATCTTTAGGGTCGGCAATTAACGGACGATAAATCTCCACCCGCTGCCCAGGCTCTAGCACCTCATCATGCTTAACAGCACGACTAAAAATCCCCAGCTTTACATTTTCAAGATCTATCTCAGGAAAAAAACGGCACATATCACTTTGTTTAACCGCTTCAATACACGTAGTGCCAGGAGCGACCGTTACCGTAATACGCTTCTGTTGTGTCGGCAGTGCATAGATCACTTCAACCGCAAAATTCTCTTGTTCTATCATCGCGACTCAACTTCCTTCAGTAAACTAAGATTGATAAACGACTTTTGCTCGGCTAGTAAAAGCCGTGACCATAGATGACATGAGTTCTTTAAACACCTTGCCAAATGCCATATCAACCATGGGATTAGAAAACTCAAAATTGAGCTCAAAATCGACCTTACAGGCATCTTCGGTTAATGGCGTAAATACCCAGCAGCCGTTTAAATGTTTAAATGGACCATTTTCTAACGCTAATTCAATACGCTCACCGGGGATAACCTGATTTCGAGTGGTAAAGGTTTTACTGATCCCCGCCTTGGAAACATCGACCGAGGCGACCATGGTCTGACCGTCAAATTCAAGGACTTTGCCACCAACGCAGCCAGGTAGAAACTCTTTGTAAGACTCAACATCATTTACTAGCTCATACATCTGCATCGCACTAAAACGCACTAATACACTGCGGGAAATCTTGGCCATATGCTTGCTTTACCTAACACCATCGGGCTGACAAATAAAAATCTGACCGCAATTTTAACACGACCAGCCTTAAGGATCACCTATGCTACACCGCCCAAAGGAGAACAAAAATCCATCACCAAATTCACTAAACCCAACAAAAAACAGAAATAATGTGTTCAGCCAATTCCAAATTAAATTGCCGCGCGTATAATAGCGGTCTATGGCTAAGAAAAACGCAAAAAACTCAAAAAACCCATCAGCGACGATTGCACGCAATAAGCGCGCGACTTTCGATTATAAATTTGAAGAAAAATTTGAAGCTGGTTTGTCCTTAATGGGCTGGGAAGTAAAGTCGATTCGAGTCGGTAAAGTAAACCTGTCCGAGAGCTATGTGTTCTTGCGTAATGGTGAGGCTTATCTGTTCGGTTGTACCATTACCCCACTTAATACAGCATCAACCCATGTCGTATGCGATCCGATGCGCGACAGAAAGCTGTTGCTTAATCGTAAAGAGCTGGACAAACTTCAGGGGTTGGTCGACCGTCAAGGTTATTCCATTGTGCCTATCTCTATGTATTGGCGCAAAGGCGCCTGGGTAAAAATTGAGATTGGCCTAGGTAAAGGCAAGAAAGAACACGATAAGCGCGATGATACTAAAGAGCGCGAGTGGAAGATTGAAAAATCTCGTACGATGAAAAAAGCCGTTCAACAGTAATCCTAGATAATCTACTGTTTAAATAGGTAAAACGTACAGATAAACAACAATCGATTGTAAGCGCTGGATTAATCCTTGGTAATAGAGGCATTCACGGTTACAATCAAATTGTACTGGGGGCGATTCTGGATTCGACAAGATTCACGAAACCCTAGGAGCATGCCGAGGGGCGGTTGGCCTCGTAAAAAGCCGCACAGTTATAGTTGCAAACGACGATAACTACGCTCTAGCAGCTTAGGCTAGCTAGCCATCTTGCTCACGTTTCTCAAATGGGCAGAGTAATAAGATGGTCACCTTTACATTTGATAGCGAGGGAACCACGTTCAGGGGTGAACCGCGAAACAGTACTGAACTCGCCAATTGCAATCCTGTCTTTCGGAGTGTACTTGGTTAACCAAAAGAGAGACTAAGCATGTAGCGCCGAGGATGTAGGCTTTTTGGACGCGGGTTCGAGCCCCGCCGCCTCCACCAACAAAACCAAGGTTAGCAATAACCTTCAAAAGGCCGCTAAACCCCTACCAGACGGGTTTAGCGGCTTTTTTGTATCAGTCATTTACCGGCGCAAGTGTTACTGAAGAAGTGAGTATCAAGACTGGTTTTATTAATCCGCAGCCGAGCTTTAATAGATAAGTTAGCGCCTTGATAGCGGTTTACGATGATAGAGTCGCTGGCGTCGGTCGTTAAAACTGAATATTTATAAATATTGCAGTCTATGCAATGACATTAACGCTAACAGCGTCGCTAAATTAATGACAACTCTCAGCTTGAACCGCCACTAGCATGCCACCTAGTCGCAACCCCAGAAACAACCAGACTAAGCCATTAGCACAAAGAAACAGCACTGTGCGTTGCCAAAAAGGCAGTGACCATTGCCGTGCCCAGCGCCAAGCCAATAGGCTTGTCCAAGCGATGCCTGCCCACAAAATGAACCCAAGCAAACTTAATGCTGGTGCACCTCGAGCAATATTCCAACTCCACTCCGGTAACATCAAGCCCGTCAACTGACCAAAACCACGCCATAATTGCGGCGCTCCACGCACCATAAATGACAGCAATCCATGGGAAAGCAGTAAACATAAAATCATCGGGGTATTCACCGCCACCATAGCCGGCATAAATTGAATCGGAGCCTGACGATTAACCCTACTGGCAAAGGCGGCCATTGCCGCCATCCAGCACAGGGTGAGCGCGATAGCGAACAACATAATGACTAAAGAGGCGCTTTGAAACCAAGTGGGTAACGTCAATAACTGGTTAAACCACTCAGCAAAGCGATTCCAGGGCAAATCAGCATGCAAGACACTGTTATCCCAGCGATGTTTCAGCTGACTTTGCACCACAACTAACGCCGCTAATATGAGGTAAGCCAGCACATAAAATCCCCCTCTGCCGCGCTTATTCTGTGGTTGTAAACTCGGTTGTGGCTTTGCTTTGTGCCTAGGTAACCATGCCAATGTGAGCTGCTGGCACTGACCATAACACTGCAAACATAGGTGGCAGTCGCTAATGGGCTCAATATAGGCCTTATGCACCGTTAACTGTTTAGGGCATGCTCGGCTACATTGCACCGTACTACATCCTTGGCATGCCTGTGCATTCGCCGTTAAGCCTAAGCGACTTAAATGGCTAAAACACTGATTTATTATGGTAAAAGGGCAGACGCTGCGGCAAAAGGGCGCATGACGATAATAGAGAGACAGACCAATACACATAAGGAGCAGGCTACTAAACGCGAGTAAGGTGGCGATAAGCGGCAAGCGAGTAAACCCCACAGTTGCCGCATCCACCAGCCAGTAACCACCGACCAACACGGTTAAGCTAATGGCACCATGTTGCAACCAACGCGGTAGTCGCCGCTGGCCATAGCGCTTACTCAGAGTGCGCCCGAGCGTACCTAGCGGACAAATACTGCAAAACATTGAGCCGAACAACAGCAGGCTCGACACCGTTAGGAGTGGCCAGAAAAATCCCCAAAATAGACTTTTAATCCACAGTTCACTGCGTTCGGGCAGCAACCAACCCGACATTAACGTGACTAAAAACAACACCACAACCAACCACTGCACTAGGGTTAAGCCGAAACGGTTTGCACATCTGTTCATCTTAACGCCTTAAAAACGATAGTTAACGGTGGCGTTAATGTGGCGACCCGGTTGGCTGTAACGATCAATATTGAGTTGCGCATCGGCTTTAAGCCCTGCAACGTTTCCAAATAACCAATATTGTTCATCCGTCAGATTATTGAGCCCCAACTGCAGCCGACATTGTGTTGAGACTTGCCAATATCCCTGTAAATCGAGGGTCAAATACGCTGGTGCTGTTAAATTGTCTGGCGAACTCCAATCGTCAGCAGCTTTATGGTCGGCATATTTAGCAAAGAGCAATGCGCCCCACTCGCTCGAATCACTGTCGAACCCTAAGGTCATGCTGGCATTAAAGGGAGCCACACTGTCAAGCGGCCGTTGGGTACTGAGGTTTTCGCCATCGGCCCAGGCCAGCCCCATACTCAGATAGCTGCCCGGTAAAAGTGGCTCTAAGGCTAACTCGGCTTTCAGTTCAATGCCTTGTATTTTAGCGCGGCCAACATTTTGATATTGCTGATGGGAAGGGTACGCACTGTCATCGACAACTGTATCGATAAAGTCACGAAAATCATTGTTAAATAAGGCTAACTCGGCACTGAGCCTTGACGAGAAGTAACGCAATCCGAGTTCATAATTCACACTGTATTCCGCATCTAAATTGGGATTGGCGTCTAAAATAACGTGAGGAAGTTCGAGCTGATAATAGAGATCGTATAAAGATGGGGCTCGATAACCACTATTTACTGTGGCATAGGTCGACAAAGCATAATTAACCCGATATACCACACCAGTATTGAAGGTCACGGCATTACTATGATGGGACGCTAAATCGCCATCGGGCTCAGCTTGGTGATCATCAAACCGTACGCCGAAATCCCAGTGCAAAGGCAGGCTGTCGATATTCAGGCGCTGTTTAAAAAAGAGGCCTGTACGTAAAGATGTCGCATTGGGCATTAGCGTGGTGCTGTCACTGTGTAACCCACTTTGCAGCTCAATATCTTCATAGAAGGTATTAAACTCACTGCGCACAACCGATAATCCATAGCTCAATTGCTGAGTCATTGTCGAATAGCTCAAGAACTTATCAAACTGACTGTGCAATTGCAGATTATTGTCTTTTCGGTTACGCACCAGTACGCACCCTTGCAAGCAATCGGTATTTTTAGTGCGGTAGTTATCGTTATCCGTGTGCGCTTGCTGCCAGCTAAGCTGCAACTGACTGCTATCAAACCAAGCCATATCGGCTTGCCACTCATGACTGGCGGTTAACCGTAATCGTTGTTGCTGGCTGTCTAGGCTATTTTGACTGTATACGGTATCTGGCGCACCGCGGCGACCTTCGACTCGATAACCTTCCATCGACAGTAGTTCGCTCTCGCCATCAAGCTTGAACATTTCAACGGTTAAACTTAGTTGCTGCTCATCTAGCTGTGCAATGCCTTTTAACAATAGATTGTGGCTTAAGTAATCGGCAGGATCGGCCCGCCCTCTTGTTACACCCACGACATCGATCCCATCCTTATGGGTGAGGGTTTCTTGGCTATCACGTAGCGTATAAATTGCCATCCCTTGCCAGCCGCTTGCATCGTAAGCAGACTCCCATGTGGTTTTTATGCCGTGGTTTTCGCCACTGTATCCGCCGCTGATAATGAGCGCCCGCTCATTTCCCTGTAGCAGATCATCAGGGTTTTTAGTGCGTAGCATCACCGCCCCACCAATAGCGTCACTGCCGTATAAACTGGATGCGGCATTTTTATTGATCTCGATGGCAGTTAAGGTATCGAGTTCAATATTATTGGCATACTGATTAATCACACTGGTGTGCGGCGAACCACTACCCGCTTTAAAAAAAAGCGGCTGCTCGACTCCGTCTATCATGATTTTAACGCGATCATCTTGCATGCCTCGGATATTAAAACTACCCAGGCCAAATTTACCTATCCCAGCCATATAAACGCCGGGTTCGGCCTGTATCGCATCTTGTAGATTGTTCGCCATATGCTTTTTCATCGTCTGTTCATCGATACGTGTCACGCTACCACCTATCTCTGAAATCGCCGCAGCGCTACGACTGCCTACAATGACAATAGTTTCATCGACGTTAGCCGCCATGACAACAGAAGTAGAACAAAGGAAAAGAGCGAATGGCGCCCCAAATAAAACCGAATTCGTCACGTTGATATCTCAGTAGGTTATCGATGACGTGAGTATAAACAGCAGCTTTTCGCCAGAGAATGCGACACATTGCCGCAGCACAATTAACCTTTTGTTTTAAAAGTATTTATTGATAAAAAGGAAATCTACAAATGAGAGGTGACACACAAAACAATCAATAGAAAAGTAAATAAATCTTTGAATATTAATAAAAACTACTTCACTTTAAGCTAAATACTATCTAGGTTTTACATTCAATAATGCTGTACAGATGATGAAAGGGCAATGAGATGAAAAGTGACCGACAATGGCAGCTTAGCCAATAAGCCTAATTAAGGTGTTACTTTTACAGTAAAGCCAACAAAATAAGCAATATATAAAACAAGGGGCGACACGATTAACCTTATTCTGGCTTCATCATGTCAACCCCAGTGCTATGGCAGATACGCTACGCTTGGGCGATATTGTCGCGCACCCTATTAGCAAGCTTAAGTGTTTACTCTTTGTGAGTCGGCAGTTTGATGTGAAACACCCGCTAACACCAACAAGCCAGCCAAGATGCCCAGGTTTTTAACGAAGTTTTGCATCTCATGTGCGCCCTCTACCCCGCTGAAATTCCAAAAGTCATGCAAGCTAAAGTTAATCACGACAACCAAACCAGCCAATAGCAGTGAAACCAATCCGGTGTAACGATTTAAGATTAACGCTATTGCCGCTGTAATTTGAAATACACCCGCGGCGGCTAGTAGCACTGGTATCATCACCATGTTGTGCTTTTGCATCAGCGCCACATGCATATCCCAGTTGATGAATTTCATCACCCCAGGTAACAAGAAATAGAGTGCAAGTAGCACCCTGCCGATAGTGACAAATATAGGGGCCATATTATTCAACATGATTCTCCATCAATAATAGAAATTGCCAAGGCATTACAACTGCTGACCATTAACTTGCAAACTCACATCGATATTGTTACGTACCGCATTCGAGTATGGGCATACTTGGTGAGCCGTGGCGACTAATTTAACCGCTTGTTCTTGTGGTAAATCCAGCATCACGCTCAACGCCACGCTTAAGGCAAATCCGCCTTCGGCACGCGCACTAATCCCAACATTAGCCGTCACTGGCGCTTGCGTTAAATCGATTTTAGCTTCGCGGGCAACGTGTAAAATCGCATTGGAGAAACAGGCACTATAACCTGCGGCAAACAGTTGCTCTGGGTTTGTGGCTTCGCCACTGCCGCCCATCTCTTTTGGATAACTCAGCATGAGTGCTAGTTTGCCATCATCTGTGGCAACATGGCCGTTGCGTCCGGCACTCGCTGTGGCGCTGGTTTGATATAAGGTTTGCATCATTTTCTCCTTCAATAGAATCGTCGCATTAGGGCATCATCAATGGGTAAGGTATTGGCTCAACGGTAAATAATTGCCTCGTTCACCTCAGTCACAACTAAGTTGTGCGCAATTAAGAGAGCTATTTATAACAACAAAACAAGAAGCGCACAAACAAATTGTACACAATTAGATCTATTGTATTGAGATTGAGTTTATCGAAAAAACCGTTTAATGCTCATCAGCACCAACCGAGTCGCCACACGGTTTTGTCTTTTAGTTCACGCCAATTGATGGGGTATTGCTTGTGACTTATCACCGCCTCGATAATACACAAGGTGATATTGCGTTGTTCATCAAACTCGACTTCCACAATGGTAAAGTGCTTTTCTTTATTCATCGGCACTGTCTTGGTCCATTTACTGTGAAGCAGTTTTTTAGGGCTAAATAGGTTCATGCTCTGTTTTACGTGTTAAACACTGATTCAGTTCAGTAACTGGATAAAAAACCTGTGCGATAGAGCAAATGTAGTGAAAAACAAATAATGTAATCGGAACTAGGGAAGCTTGAGCCATTCAGTGACTCATGGACGACAAAAAGAGCTTGTTAGATGCTCACTGCTTGATAACTGCAATAGGTTGCTTGATAGGGTTGTCACTTTTACTAAAACGTGCCTCCGAGCAGCGCATTAGTACTCGGCGTATTATCATCTACGTCCACAAACAAAAAACCACCCGTGAAGGTGGTTTTTTGTTATCAATAAAGCTTATACCAGTTTCATCTCTTGAATGATTTCATGAGCGATTTCTGGCGTAGTGCTGACGGGTTTTTCGTGCAGATCGGCCTTGAGTTGCCCTTTTCTATGCTTGAGCGCTGCATCAAGTTTCTTGGCTGCAGTCGCTATAGCCGGATACATCACTTCACCACAACCTGAAGCTGAGATTCGGCTACCTTCGTAATTTGTTCTAAGTTCGGCTTGATACTCGCCATGTTCTTTGGAAATAATGACATCGAGTGAGATTAGCGTCGGAAAATGTGTCGCGATTTTGGAAAACTTTTGATTCACATGTTCTTTGATCGAATCGGTAATATCAACGTGGTGACCTGAAAGATTTATTTTCATAGGTTTTCCTTTTAAAAATGACTTCAATAATGAACTTGGGGCGGCTAGCTGAAAAACAAGTCGCTGATGCGATTTTTTCAATCTGACCTCAATTAATCATGGGTCAAAAACCAGTAGATATCCATTCATTGCCCTACTTCATATGTAACGCCGTTACCACTTAAAAGCAAGCCTGTTTGTTTAGATATTGATGATAAAGCCGCTATATCACTCATAAACGGATAAAACTAAACAAAATTTAATCATGTCCCTCTTGAGATAACAGCATAAAAGCGTTTGTCACAGCATTAACCACCCGGCGTTTTCAATCACTAGCTTGGTTATTAATTACTCACAAGTTGTTAAACTAGCGTCAAACACCAAGACAATGCTGGGTAATAGCATTGATAGCCGTATCGCTATCACTCATATTACGATAGTGCCACAAGTCGCATTTAAGCCATGTGACACCGTTAGTGAGACGCGTTTGGGGAAGATGCACATATTGCGCACAATAACTGTTTTATCGCTAATTCGTTATCTGCTGAGGTGCAAATCGATATCCATAACTCATCTGCGGCAATCATGACAGATAACGGCCATACCTAACCGAATGTCGAACATGAGTTATGGTTATCATTTAGGGTTAGAAACGATAGGTTATTGCCAGCTGAGGCCCTTGAAAACCATAATAAATATCAAGGTCGGATATTTTACCATCAACTTGCACATCTATGTTGTAATACTTGTACATTAGGTCGGCGTAAAAATGGTCGCTAAACTTGTAACCCACCCCGGCACTCAGGTCGACTAATTCTCCCTGAGTATCATCAATCTTGACATAAAAGTATTGGGCCAAAGCTGATAAACGCCAGTTGTCACTGAGCTTATAGCTCGCCAGTATTCCAATATCAGGTAAAGGTGCCGTCACATCAGTCGCAACTACATTATTTTTATCAAGCTCAACAACCTCACAATTATTATCAATACAAGCGCCAACCTCACCGCTAAATGATAACTCCATCCACATGACATGCAGACCCAATGTCACCGTTAACTCCCAATCGTTACTGCTATAAAAATCATAGGCGTAACCTAGCCTAGCAATATCGACATTAAACATCGTCGTTATATCAGCGCCAGCTTTAATTTGGTAGATCTGCCCAGTATCAACATCTTCATATTCATAGGGAACAGTAACCACTTTGTCGTTAGCATTGCGATGCAGTCGCCTATAATCAACATAGACGCCATGACGGTCATTAAACCAATATTCCAGCGCAATATACGGTAGCCACTCTTTTTCAACCAACTGCAGATCAGACTCGAAATCTAAAGTGTATTTATCCCCCGAGTCAGGGTTAGTCACATCCATTCCCGAATCTGAAGTGGAATAAAAACTGCCCACACGAAATGACAACCCTTTCTCATGAGCCAAGCTTGTAGAGGGAAATCCATTTAAGAGCACTGCGACTACAACTATTCCAAATCCGTGCGGTATGACAGCAAGTTTTTTCATCTCTGTACTCCTGCAATAGTATTGCATCAAAAGTCTCTGGTTTAATCAGTATATGTTTGTTATGTGCAACAACTACTAACTATAGATAATAGGTGCAGTTTTAACGAATATCTGCTGGTATAAAGGTGTGATCGCTACGCGAAAGTGTCATGGTGTTTTGGTAAGAGAATGTATTGCTCAAGATATTAACATCCAAGATCAGGGCGCTGCACATTGGCCTGACACTCGACCTCATTCACTTTGAACAGCCAACACACTCGCGAAAAGTCGCTCACCGTTGACACCTGATAGAGAACATGTGGGTTCAAGGGTAAGCAGAAATAAAAACGGAGGCTATCGACCTGGGAACCGCTTAGTCGATAGCCTCCTAAAAAGAGATATTACAGAGAAAAAGGTAACACGTTATTTAATATCTTGTGCCATCCCAGAGGCGGGCATGGGCGCTGCCTGTAATGGATTTATTGGCTGGTCAATTAACTCTTGTTGCAAGTAGCTAATGGCTTTTTCAAGCTGAGCATCATGGCCATTAAATGTCGCGAGCGGTAAGTTATCGACCTCAATATCTGGACTAATCCCTCGGCCTTCGACAATCCAGCGACCATCCATTGCATATTGCGGATACTCAGCAACACGTGCCATGCCCTTATCTGTCAACGAATTACGACCCGATAACCACACCCCAGCACCAGCGGTTTGCTTGCCGATCAATGGCGCAATGCCCAACGCCTTGATCCCCGCAGAGAAGGTTTCACCGTCTGAATAGGTCAGTTGATCAGTCAATACCACAATGTGACCACGGAAGGCTTGTTGCATATTGCTATTGGGAGTGCCTTGAGTGGGCTGCCAGAACATCCAAGCGCGGCGCAGCAGTTTCTCGATGATCCAACTGTCGATGTTACCGCCACGATTACGACGCACATCGATAATTAATCCCTGTTTGTCGATGTTGGCATAAAATTCGCGCGCAAAACTGGCGATATCCCCAGCGCCCATGGCATAAAGGTGCAGGTAGCCGATATCACCTTGACTGTTATCTTTCACCTTCTGGCTATTATGATTCACCCAATCTAAATAGCGTAATTTGGCATTAGTACGATTATCAATGGGTTCAACCACGGTTTTAATGCTGTTTTTATTACGCTTTAGCGTGAGTAAAACCTGCTTATTGACCTGATTGCGTAAAGCCTTGGCGACATCGGCCACCGTGTTGACGGGTTTACCATTAATGGCGCTGATGATATCACCAACTGCGGCGTCAACCTCTATACGGCCTAAAGGCGAAGCATGGCTAGGTAACTCGGCATCATTTTGATAAATATGACTAATACGAACTCCATGCTCAGTTTGCTCCAAACGTGCGCCCAAATTGGCCGCCTTGGGCTGCTTAGCGTCAACGGGCAGATCGCCACCATAAACTTGCGAATGTAACGAGTCTAGTTCGCCCATCATCTGCTTAAAGAGATCGTTAAGTTCATGGCGGTCGGTGAGTCTTGACAACAAGGGTTGATATTTGGCTTTCGTTGCTTGCCAATCGAGACCGCGCATGTTTTTGTCAAAAAAGGAATCGCGGTGCATTAACCATGCATCTTCAAACATCTGCTGCCATTCTAGCGGCGGTGAAATCGCCAGTTGCCATTGATCGGTACGCACTTTAGCGCGGCTAATATCTGTTGGTAGCTTCTCGGCGGTATCGAGGATCAGCATCTCTTGCCCAGCGTTACTGTGCCGACGGATAAACAGCTTACTGTCATCGGCTGATAAGCTATAGCTGGCGACATCATCGCCAAAGGTGTCGACTTTAGGCTTAATGGGGTCAAATTTAATCCACTTAAGCGAAGGGGCTGAGTCGGGCGTCGCCGAGTGAGACAGCACATATAAGCCCTTTTCGGTCACCTGCAGCTGACTATAATTGCCAGACTCAACCGGAACTTGCCATAAACGTTGCGCCAGCCCTTGCCAATCGACACGCGTTTTTATGTCATCGTCTTGCTCATCATCAGGCTGAGGTGTCAGCTCAGTAGGTTTACTAAAGGGGAACTGTGCATCTGCGCTTAGCGCCACGGCAAACAACTGGCTGCGATTATCGAACATAGGGCCCATGTTACGATCGCCCCACGGCGAGGTAGGAGTCGCTTTAAATGCACGATTAGAGATGAAATATAACCACTGTCCGTCGTCACTAAAGGCGGGGGAGAAGGATTCATATTTATCGCTAGTCAGAGCCTGTGCTTTCTTTTTTTTCAATGAATACAGCACGATTTGCGGCCGTAATTGACCTTGTTCCTCTTTGGTGATGGCCATAAAACGACTGTCATTTGACCACACCACATCACGATACGGCCCCAACCCCTGACCTTGAGTGATAATTTTTTGATTGCTGCCCTTTTCTATGTCGAGTAGCCACAAATTGCCATCGTAGTCATCATGGGCGATATAGCGACCATCAGGTGATAAATGCAGCCCCATACGCAAAGTGTGGCCGTTAGTGGTCAATTGCTTCGCTTGACGACTGCCATTGGCGGCAAAGCGCCAAATTTCCTGTTCTCCAGAGGCATCGCTAATACCGTAAACCCATTGGCCATCAGGGCTCATGATCCCGTGACGCACGCGATGATCACCCGGTAACGCTAGCTCAACTAAGCGCGAACCATCTGTGCCCGCTATCGCCACATGGCTTCGCGCCGTGACCACCACTTTGTCGCCAGCAGGCGATAACTGGGTATCGGTGGCAAACTTCATCGGCTGCGTAACCCAATGTTCACGTCGCTGTGGAAAATCAGATGTCAGCCGTATATCGAGGGTTTGCACCTGGTTAGCGGCAATATCATACAACTGAATGTCCGCCCCTTGTTGGAACACAATACGGCCATTATCCATACGGGCACCGCGCACTTGCCAGTCGCTAAACTGTGTGTGCTGACGTACGTCATCGCCATTTAGGGCCATCGACCAGATATTATCGTTACCACTGGCGTCACTGACAAAATACAGCCGTGCTTGCCACAACATAGGTTGACGCACCGAGCCTTTATGAGTCTCCGTTAGCTTTACTGCTTCAACCTGACTGCCTAAGGTATAACGCCACAGCTCACCTTTGGCGCCGCCACGATACACCTTGGCATTATCGCCTGTGGCTTGCAGACCAAAACGGGTGAAATACAAGGTCGTTCCCGCATCATCAATAACTCCCTCAATCGCATCGGCTAACGGCAGCTCTGTAGTGGTTAAGCTGACAGGATCGACACTTTTAAGGACCCAGTAGTTAGCCGGACCAAACGCATTGTCGGTGGCGTAAAGCACTTGACCATCGGCGGTCCAGCCTTGCACTCGCACTCGGCTATTCTCAAAACTCACCCGCTTGGCCACGCCGCCCTGAATAGGAATAATGTACACCTCACTGGCGCCATCATAGTTGGCAACATAAGCAACCCATTGACCATCTTTAGAGATAGCCGCGCCCAGCTCCTGCGCTGGCAAGCTGGTGAGACGGCGAGCTTGAGGATCGTTTAAGTGCTGAGTCCACAAATCGCCTTCGGCGGTAAATACCAAGGTATTATCATTTAAGGCTGGGGCGCGATAGTAGCCCTGATTAACCGAGGTCGATGCTGTATCGAAGGCGGCGATAAGTGGGGTCGTGTGTAAGGTGCCTAATGCAAGCACGCAAGAGGCAAAGAGATGACTCAATTTCATATTCGGCTCATTTATTTGTTTTATCTCGTTTTTATTAGGCTAACAAGGTAACAAACTTTATCGAGCCAGGCAGTAATTTATCATCGAAGAATTATTAGCAAATGTGTCCAATTCAGCTAATCACAGCCCCTGCGGGCTGTGGACATTATGCCAGTCGATACCCACCAGCTTTCAGCCTAAGGTTGGCTGTGAGCGTTGATTTGTTGGGTTAAGTCACGCCACCTTTGATGTAAGGGATGCGTCTTATCGGCTAATTGTGGGCGTTGCTGGTTAATGCGCTGCAACAATATCACCGCTTCAGACCATTGCTCAGTACTCACAAGCTGTTGTAAGTGATTAAGCGCTTGTTTATCGGATATTACGGCTTTGGCTTGCCCTTTAGGTGCTGGCTGTGGCTTCGCTTCGCGGACGGTTTCGGCACTCTCCTCTAGAGCCATAGGCTCGCCACCCTCTGCGTTGCTAGCATCAGCCTTGCTATCGATAATCGCTAAGGAGGAAGCATCACCTGCTTTACTGCTCTCCTCACTAACGCCTGTCATTTGACTGGCCTCTGCTATTTTGGCGCTAGCGTCACTCGCTATAGACTCGCCAACATTTGAATCACCAGCAGTAGAGCCTGTAATATCAGGCTCATCATTTTCAGGTGCAGCCATTGGCGCGCTCATCATCCGAGGTGCGTGCACTGCTTGGCTGTCTAGCGCTTGTGGCGCAATAGTAAATGGCTCCATTATCAATGGATCTTGGCTGGTCGGATTGAGCAGCAATATACTCGCGACTAATAACACAGACGCCGCCGAGGAGAGGGACCAGCGATATTGGCGCCAGAAACTCACCTGCTTAGGCGCATGGATTTGGGATGCTTGCGCCATGGCTAAAATGTGGCTGTCTAACGCCTCGCTAGGTTGCTCGGTTGCCTGTAAGCGATACAGCTGTTGCAATGCCTGATCGACGCTGTCATCTTGGCTATTTTGTGTCATGGTGTTGTTCCTGCCATTTACCTTCGACGCACTGTTTTAATGACTGAGTCGCATAGCGCAGCCGACTTTTTATCGCCTCTAGCCCTGCGCCCGCAACCTCGGCAATCACAGCGGCGGTGAACCCCATCTCCATGCTGAGCAAAAACGCCTCTTTTTGAACATGAGGCAATAGCGCAATACACTCTTTTAAGAGCGTGGCCTTTTGCCCTTGCACTGTCAGTTGCTCCGGAGCGTACTGCATACAAGGCAGCACATTGTCTATCGGTTCCCCTTCTACAACCGCATCACTAAAAAGCTCAACGGGCTTTAGCGCCCGCACATGATCAATCAACAAATTATGGGCGATACGGTACAACCAAGTGGTAAATTTGGCGCGGCGCTCATAATCCACAGCCGCTTTAATCACCCGCGCCCATGTTTCTTGATACAGATCTTCAGCCAGCTGCCTGTCACCAATTTGCCTTATAAAATAGCGATATAATCCGCCTTTATATTTTTGATAGAGGAGTTCAAACGCACGCGGATCCCCATTAGCAAACTCTTGCATCAATCTGTGATCCGTTTCTGCGGCCTTGGCAGCTTCAGACACCTTGTCCAATATCTGCTCCCTAATCGTTTATCTGGTTAAATATTGTTTTAAAGTCTGCACTGAGTGCACCTTTTTGTCTAGATTAAGAGAATCAGATACAAGCGCCTATTGATACTCACGTTACTGGACACCAAAAAGGGTTAATGGGTCATCAAACTGTGTGAGCAGCATAAAAAATGCCGCCAAGGTTAACCTTGGCGGCATTAATTAATCGATAAGTTAGTCACTCTTATTCGCCATCAAGGTAATAGGCAAACGGCACCTTGATAGCGGCAAGCGTGATTATAGATTCGCTAATTTTTCTTGTAGTTTGGCATCTTTGGCTTGCACGGCTTCTGCCGACTTGGCACGCTCTTGTTTTACCGCCAACGCCAACTCATCATCACCCACGGCCAACATTTGCGCCGCTAAATAACCGGCGTTTTTCGCGCCAGCACTGCCAATCGCAACCGTTGCAACAGGCACGCCACCGGGCATCATCACGGTTGATAATAGGGCGTCATGGCCTTGAAGCGGGCCGCAGTCAACGGGTACGCCAATCACTGGGCGAGTGGTGATCCCAGCTACAGCGCCAGCAAGGTGGGCAGCTAGGCCAGCGGCGCAGATAAAGACTTTACAACCACGCGCTTCGGCGTCGGTCACATAAGCGTGAGTCGCAGCAGGCGTGCGATGCGCCGAGGTTACTTTAGCTTCAAAGCGAATACCGAAAGTCTTGAGGACATCTAAGGTGGCTTGCATGGTGGGCAGATCTGAATCAGACCCCATTAATACGGCAACAAATGGCTTAGTCATGTTTTATCCTTTTTGTAGGGTATAGCTATTATTTTGGGCGCATTATAGTCATTTTTCCCCTTTGATAACAGGGGCGCTATAACGATAAATTGGCCAAATATGGTTTAACTAGATGCAAGATTAACAGAGGGATTAATTGCACCATCTTCGACATGACTTTGATTGCAAGCCGATGGTAAGCCGCTTTTATAGAGAAGCATAACCACTGCACTCACTTTTGATAGATAAGAAAAAGCCTCGATATTATCGAGGCGAGTAGCGGGATTGACGGCACAAAGACTAACCAAAAAACAGGCGCCACAACCAAGATGAATCAAGATCTTCTTGGCAACTACGGTATTGGGCTGCATAACGTTTCGCCCGCGCATCAACCTTGTCAGCCACCTTGACTAACCAAGCTTTATGCCGATACGTTTTACGTTTATAGCCGCCCCACCCTTCGTGGTAATTGAGGTATTGATTGCGCGCATCCCATTTCGACACGCCATTAATTTTATGGGTTTTGTAGATAAACCATCCCATAAAATCCATCGCATCATCAAAATCACTACGGCTGGACCAACTATTGCCCGTTTCTCTGACATAGTCATCCCACGTCATGGTTTTCGCTTGGGCGTAACCGTAAGCATCACTGGCTCGGCCAATAGGTATAAAACCTAAAAAGTACTCCATTGGCGGCGCGGCATTATGTTTAAACGAACTCTCTTGGTACATCATTGCCAGCGGTACATGCACAGGAACGCCCCACTTTTCACGGGTGTTGACCGCCGCTTTATACCAATCTCTATGCTCTTGATAAATCGCACACAAATTCTCAGGCTCTCTTGGCGGAGAGGTGGCACATCCACTGAGTGATACTATCAGCAGGCCGCTGAGTAAAGGGGCAAGAAACTTCTTCATGGGGAATACCAAAACTATCGTTTAATCAGCGCTATAGTTTCACATTCTTGCTAGATTGAATCAATGTAAATCAGCTGAACTTGGGATAAGGTCGAGTGAATTGGCTGAACTTAATTAACGGATAAAAACTCACATTGGTGGGCATCTTCTGACCAGACAACGGGTTGCCAATAGTCGCTGTCGAGGCCACGATAGACTTTATCTTGATTAAAACGCGCAGCTAAATGGTAACGACGATTCGGTTTAACATCTATGGTCAATGTCTTAGTGCCTCTGGCGGCCAACTTTACTTTTAGCTGCGGCGAATCAATAAGCTCTGCCACAGTGAACTCATGAACGCCCGGTTCTAGCTGATAATTGGGTTTTGAAATCACAGCCTTGCCGTTAAGGTGAGTTACCACCACCCGATAGAGCCCATCCTCTTTATCCGGTACAAGGTAACCGGCAACCGTGCCACATTGCGCACTATTATCTGGCCCTGAGGCACAGGCTGATAATAACAATACTAGGGGAAATAATAGTGCGCAGGCTCTCATCAGACGACCTCAACCTTGGGTTCGGCAAAATAGTGACTCAAATACTGCTCGAAACTCACAGTAGATTGCGCCTCTAATTGCGCTTGAGCCTGCAGTGAATCGCTCGCCGCTTGTCGATAAGCTTGCTCAACATCGGCAGCCAATGGATAGTCCATTAACTCTTGGTAATAGGTTTGCGCCAAGTCTTTTACCCAATAACTGTGATCGCGCTGCGTCGATACTAGCTCAGTTAAAATTTGGCCAGACAAGGTTTTTGATGGATCATCAACAGCCGCAAGCCAATGGGCTAATGTGGTTTGATAATCGCCTTGCTCAGCCCCATCAAGCAATTTTGCAACACTGCTTAACTCATCAAACAATTGGTGTAACCAGCTTTGCATCGCAATCGGCTGACCATGACGGCTTAACATTAAGCCGGGTTTACGCCCTTCAAGGATCACTGCATTCAGATTTTGACTGATCTCCGCCTCTTCTGCTGGCGTCGATTTCGGCGAGGGACTGAGTAAACAATGCAATAAAAATAGATCTAAGAAACGGATCTGCTGTGCTTCAATCCCGACAGATGAGTACGGGTTAACATCAAGGGCTCTGACTTCGATATACTCAACGCCCGCACGTGCTAAAGCCTCTGACGGTTTCTCACCCTCTTGAGTCACTCGTTTAGCCCGTATGGGTGAGTAAAACTCGTTTTCAATTTGCAGCACATTGGCATTAAGCTGGCGATACTCACCGTCAACCTTAACGCCTATTGCCTCAAACTTCGCCGAGGGCATCTTGATCGCCGCTTGAATACCGGTTAAATATTCAGCCAGTGAGTTATAGCTAATATTTAAACGCTCTTGTTCTTTATTGGTGTAGCCCAAATCGCTCATGCGCAGTGATGTCGCATAAGGTAAATACAAGGTGCCCTTACCCAGCTTTTCAAACGGATGAGCCGTGGGCTGATCTTTAATAAAAGAGCTACATAAGGCGGGGGATGCGCCAAATAGGTAAGGTAATACCCACACTTGACGGCGGTAATTGCGAATTAAGCCAAAATAGGACTCTGAGATAAACTCATCGCGGCTAAGCTGTTTATCTGACACCTCATAAAGCCGGTCCCACAAGGCTTGCGACACCGAAAAGTTAAAGTGTACCCCGGAAATAATTTGCATCAGGGCACCATAGCGGTAGGTTAAGCCTTTACGATACAAACGTTTGAGTTGACCCACGTTTGAACTGCCGTAATCGGCAATGGGAATATCGGCAACATCACCCACATAACAAGGCATACTCACAGGCCACAGCTGTTGCTGACCTATATTGCGCACGGTAAAGGCATGTGTCTGCGTTAAGTCTGTCAGTAGGTCATCGATATTTTGATGCACTGGAGTAATAAATTCTAACAATGACTCACTGTAATCAGTGGTGATACGAGAGTTTGTTAGCGCGGCACCTAAACTATCTGGATGCTTGTCAGTTGCTAGATGTCCCGAAGGCTCGATGCGCAGTGCTTCTCGCTCAATGCCACGTACCATACCCGTTAGCGCATCTCGTCCCTGCTCATCGTTAAGCAGGCCAATAACTTCAGTGAAAGAGTTCAATATCTGTGTCTCTTATTGCTTCAACATGATCATTTGCAGGCTAGACCTACAAAACGCGTGATAAATTTCACTCGCCTCAAAAATAGTCCTCTAACTAGCTTATTGGCAAGTAAAAAAAATAAAGCGGTGAGCTAAATCAAGCATCACCGCATCGTTAATATTGGGGTAAAAAGATCTGATTACAACGCTAAAGCACGCACTGGATAACCCAAGGCTTTAATGTCGGCTTCAATATTGGCTTTATCACCCACAATCAATACTATCATTTCAGCCAACTGAAGTTTAGCGCTGGCCAAGTTATTTAGCTCCTCTTTAGGAATATTTCTAATAATATCAGCCTGAGTCAGAGTAAAATTAGGCTCGAGGTTAAAGCGCTGGATCCGGCGCATAAAGCCTGCTTTCTGGTAAGGCGTCTCATAATCGAGCGCCTGACTTTGCGAGACGGAGTTACGCATAAAGGCTAACTCTTGATCTGTCATGCCGTTGGCTTGATAGCGGTTAATCTCCTTAGCAAACTCAACTAAGGCCTGAGCGGTAACATCGCTACGAACGCTGGCCGTAGCTTGGAATAGCCCTTGCTCACTGCCGCCAGAAAAATAGCTTCTCGCGCCATAGGTGTAGCCTTTATCTTCGCGTAAGTTAAGGTTTATACGACTGTTAAATGCGCCGCCTAAGGGGTAGTTCATCAAGTAAGATTTGAAATACTCGCCAGTGGCGTCAAACGGCATCGCCCGCTGCCCGATCTTAATCACCGACTGCGCCGCTCCCGGTTTATCGACAATATAGACAGTCCCCGCCTCAAGTGTCGGCATTGCCGCTAAGGCTGGTAATGCACTCGACTCACCTTGCCAGCTCGATAACCCTTGTAATTTGCTGAGCAGTTGTGGCTGCTTTAAATTGCTCACCGCCACGATTTGCGCGTTACCGGCACGATACTGCTGCTGGTAAAATCCTTTTACATCATCAAGGGTGAGCGCTGAGACACTGGCAATGGTGCCTTCGGTGCTGATCCCAAGGGGGGTGTTATCGCCAAAGAGCAAAGCATCAAAACCACTGTTAGCAATATAGTTAGGATCCGACTGCATATGTTGCAGACTTTGCAAATGTTGCTGCTTAACACGCTCGAAATCGGCACTGTTAAAGCCCGGTTTAAAGAGTTTTTCTTGAACTATCGCCAAGGTTTCGTCGATATGTGACGTCAGCGCCGACACCTTAACGTAGCTTTGATAAGTGCTCGCGCCAAAACTAACCGTGCTACCTAGCATTTCTAACGCCTGCGCCAGCTCTTCTGTGCTGCGCAATTGGCTCGACTCATTAAGCATTGATGCGGTTAAGCTGGCTAATCCGGCTTGCTTAACATCCACCAAACGGTGCCCGCCATTTAAGTAGATCATCAATTCAACAGTGGGAGTTTCGCTACTGGTGGTAGCCATCACGTCAATACCGTTACTGAGTGTGCCGGTCCATAACACAGGTACGGTGATCATCGGCGCCACCTGAGGTGTTGGCATGATGCTGCGATCAAACGATGGCGCAACGGCTTCAACAATCTCAAGACCGGTTACCGCTTCCTCGGCAACCTGCGGCGCTGGCGCAACATAGTTATCTTCATGGGCAATTAGCTGGGTTTGCCCTTCAGGCACCACACTCATCACTACCATAGGCTTGTTTTTAATGTAGGTGTTAAACACCCGCATCACATCCTCTTTAGTGACGTTGGCGTAGCGGGTTAAATCGTACGCTATCATATCGGGGTTGCCGAAAAAGGTTTGATTTAACGCCAGAGTCGATACTTTGCCTTTGACACTCTGTAAACCAAAGATGGTGTTAGCTTCAAATTGCACTTTGGCTTTTTGTAGATCGTCATCGGTCACGCCACGTTGCTCAAATTCGGCAATCGACTCAAGTACCCGCGCTTCAATATCACTCAGTTCGCCACCACGAGCAGGGTTGGCTAAGGCGTAAATAGAAAACTGACATGCCAATTCCTGACAAGGATGACTGACACCAGCTTGCACTGCATAGCCGTCTTTAACGAGGTTTTTATAAACTAACGAGGTTGGGCCACCACCAATAATATTGGACAGCAGATCGAGCGCAGCCTCATCTTGATGGCTGGCGTAAACCGTTGGAAACGCAATTCTTAACAGGGGTAAATGCACCCTATCTTCCATCGAGATATAACGCGTCTTATCGAGTTTCACCAACGGCTTAGGTGCAGCGGTCACTTCTGGGCCACGTGGGATCTCGCCAAAATATTTATTCACCCACGCCAATGTTTGCGCTTCGTCGAAATCACCACCTATGGTCAAGGTGGCATTATTGGGGCCGTACCAGCGCTGGAAGAAATGCTTAACATCGGTCACATCGGCGCGGTTTAAATCTTCGGGCCAACCGATAACGGGCCATGAATAAGGGTGCCCTGCAGGATACAGCGCTTGGTTAAAACGCTCGCCCATACGGCCATAAGGTTGGTTATCAATACGTTGAGCGCGCTCATTTTTGACCGTCTCGCGTTGTACTTCAAATTTCTCTTCGGTTAAGGCGGGCAAAAAGTATCCCATGCGATCGGACTCAAGCCACAACATTTTTTCTAATTGGTTGCTGGGCACAGTCTCAAAATAGTTAGTACGATCGGTATTGGTAGTGCCATTTAACGTACCGCCCGCTTCGGTAACCGCTTTAAAGTGTTGCTCGTCGGCAACGTTCTCTGAGCCTTGAAACATCATATGTTCAAATAGATGGGCAAAACCTGAGCGCCCTGGCAGCTCGCGAGATGAGCCTACATGGTACGTCACATCCACATGCACCAAAGGATCTGATTTATCTTGGTGTAATATGACGGTCAAGCCATTGGCCAGCTGATATTTTTTGTAGGGAATACCCACACCTGACTCTGTGGTGGTGACCGTTTCAACTAACGAAACTCCTTGCGGCAAACTGGTCGAGATATTCGACGCAGAGCAAGCGGTCAACGCTGCCGAAATCGCGGCAGCTAATATCCATTTCTTCATTAATGTTTACTCCTGTGTTAGCTCGTAGGCCTGCGCCTTACAACCAATGTAGCGTTAACGCTGCAACCAGCAGATAACGTATTCCTTTTCCAATAAAAATCATGATACTCGACTTCACCACTGGCAGCTTTAACCAGCCTGCCAATAGGCATAGTAGATCGCCAATAAGCGGCATCCACGCCAATAACAGACTCCAATAGCCATAACGTTTGATTAAGCCGATACTGTGACGATATCGCCCTTGGGCCATCGCTTCTGGCGTCGTGGCAAAACGACCCAATGTGCCCAAATAATAACTAGTGATCGACCCTAATCCATTGCCTAACGTCGCCACTATTACCAAAGATAACCACTTTTCAGGGGTGTTATCGATTAACGCCACCAATAAAACTTCTGATCCCCCTGGTAACAAGGTTGCAGCAATCAATGCCGCACTAAACATCAACCATAACTCGGTCATATTGGCTTACCTAATGAAAAAAAGTAATTTTTTATGTACAACACTCTAGATTGAGTGATGTTACTCTAAGGTTAAAAATTAAAGATATTAAAACATTCTTTTTAATGACAATAAGTTATAACAAAATCAATTTTGTAAGCAAGGCCAAGGGCCTATAGAATGTCGCCTAATAAAATAGTATGTTGAACAGCCTCGATGACGCGTATTAGAACAAGCGCTCTTCCCGACTCAACGGCTCCATCGCTCAACACAACATTAAATTGGACATTATCCCATGTGGCAAACGATTAAACAGATCCCTTTTTGGCAAAAGGTGCTGGCTGGTTTTATTTTAGGGATCACCTTTGGCTTAGTATTAGGTGAGCAAGCGACGCAATTAAAACCTTTAGGTGACTTATTCATTGCAGCTATTAAGATGTTGGTCGCCCCACTGGTGTTCTGCGCCATTGTGGTCAGTATCACGTCACTAGGCAGTGGTGTTAGCCTCAAACGCCTGAGCTTTAAAACCCTACTGATGTTTATGTTTACTGGCACCATCGCCTCGCTTATCGGTTTAACCGTAGGCAGTTTGATTGATATGGGTGGCACGCTCGAACTAGCGACAACTGAGGTGCGTGAACGTAATGTGCCAGGTTTTGCTCAAGTACTGCTTGATATGGTACCGGTTAATCCGTTCGCATCCCTTGCCGAAGGTAAGGTGCTACAAATTATCGTGTTTGCCGCCCTGATTGGCATCGCTATTAATAAGGTGGGCGAAAAAGCAGAGCCATTAAAGCGCACCATTGAAGCAGGCGCCGAGGTCATGTTTCAACTCACCCGTATGGTACTGCAACTGACACCAATCGGTGTATTTGGCCTAATGGCTTGGGTTGTGGGCGAGTATGGATTATCGA
The DNA here is from genome assembly GCF_059338445.1 of Shewanella sp. 492. Taxonomy (NCBI): domain Bacteria; kingdom Pseudomonadati; phylum Pseudomonadota; class Gammaproteobacteria; order Alteromonadales; family Shewanellaceae; genus Shewanella; species Shewanella sp. 492. The sequence continues at coordinate 1,117,407 of NZ_CM181702.1, read as the reverse complement.
TGCTACTGCCGTTAGGTAAGTTTATTGCCGCTATCTACATTGCTGCCGCCATCCACATTCTGTTTATTTACGGTGGATTAATTAAATTTGCCGCTAAGTTAAGCCCTGTGCAATTTTTCCGTAAAGCGATGCCAGCCCAGCTAGTGGCCTTTACTACAGCATCAAGCTTTGGCACCTTACCCGCCAGTACCCGTGCGACAGAGTCCATGGGCGTATCTAAAAAATATGGCGCCTTTGTACTACCACTTGGCGCGACCATGAATATGGATGGCTGTGGTGGTATCTACCCTGCTATTGCGGCCATATTTATCGCGCAGATCTACGGTATTCCGCTGGATATGACCGATTATATGTTAATTGCCGTGACAGCCACAGTGGCCTCTGTTGGCACCGCAGGTGTACCAGGTAGTGCCATGGTAATGCTGTCGGTCACTTTAGGGGTTGTGGGGCTGCCACTTGAAGGTATCGCCTTTATTGCCGCCATTGACCGCGTTATCGATATGATCCGCACTGCAACCAATGTCACTGGTGACATGATGACCGCCGTCGTGGTGGGTAAATCTGAAGGTCAGCTCGACGAAACGCAATTTTACAACGACGAAGAGCCCACAGTGAGCACGGCGAGTTAACATCAATTATCGAGTCAGCCTTAAAGGCAAGTTAGCCGAAATAGCACCATTCATAAAAAAAACCGCAAATGCGGTTTTTTTTATGAGTAGCCATTAGTGATCCTTCACTAAGTCTATGCTCCTATCCTGCTTAGATTAGCGACTTAGATGAAGGCCCACTCGTGATATTACAGAGGGTTTATGCGCAATAGAGCACTCACAAGTGATTGCTAGCCCCTAATAATGTCACTGCTTGAAAACGACATTTTTACCGCGTCTTCGGCATTGGTAAAATCTCAAGCCCTTGAACATACTGATGGAAAATATTCACATAATGATGTGGATAGCACCCAAAGCGTATTATACTTGGGCAATATTTGCGCTTACTTTTAGGATATTTATGGCTCGTCTGTTTTTACTTCCTATTGTGTTATGCCTATTTTGGACCCTGTTTCTGCATTTAACTGGCGTGCCGTTAAAACAGGGCAAAAAAGGCTTTATCTATATCATCGCGATCAGTATGACGGTGATCTTATCTTTGGGCTTTATACTCTGGTTAACCGCCGATCAAAATCTGAGATATTAATTTGCCTAAGGCGCTAGTGCTCATCGCAAGTTCTGGTAAGATAGCGGCCCTTTTGACGCCGTGAAGGCAATACTCTGGAAATGCTATGTCTGATAAGTTTTTCTTTAAAGGCCGTAAAACGCCTAAGCCAAAACATGAAAGTTATGGTTATAACACTAAGCGAGTCGCGAAACCTGGCAGTGAAGCGTTTCCGCTAGCACTTATCGTCAATAGCGAAGCAAGGTATGCAGAAGTGAAGGCGTTAGCTGATGAGCATCAGTTGGTCGCCAACATCGAAATCAAGCCTGAAGTGGCTGAAGATATTAACGCCTTGATGGGGATATTAAATAAACCCAAAACCGCCACAGTGGAGAAAAAACCACAGCGCAACGATCCCTGTATTTGCGGCAGCGGGCAAAAATACAAAAAATGTTGTGGTAAGCAATAAGTGGTTTAGCAGTGATAACCTTTTGCTATCACTGCGACAACATCAAATTTGTTCAGAAATAATACTAAGGTGAGCCTCTAGTTCTGCTTCGGTTGCCGGTAACGAATCAAGCTCAAACGTTAAGGGGCAGCCACCATTTAACATGAAAACTGAACGCTCACCATGATCATAGTGAAACCATTTACCGTTCACACACAGATCCGTATAGCAGTTAGCTTGTAATTCCATTATCGTCATCCTCATTCAGGTCAAATAATCACAATACTTGTGATGCGCATCACCGTTATCAGACTACAGAACAGATAGGGACTTGTTGATCTGCATCAACTGATTAAGCATTAGCTTGACTAAGCAATCGCTAACATTGGCTATATCAATGACAAAACAATCATTTGGCAAACATAAAAAAACGGCCTACTGAACTAAGTAGACCGCATTATCTTTATCACTGCCTGCGCTTACACTATCAGCCAAGCACGGCCAGTAACACACCTGCCGCCACGGCCGAGCCAAGCACACCCGCCACATTTGGCCCCATAGCATGCATCAATAAGAAGTTTTGCTGGTTCGCTTCAAGGCCAACTTTATTGACCACTCGCGCCGCCATCGGCACCGCTGAGACGCCAGCTGCGCCAATCAGAGGGTTAATCTTCCCGCCGGATAACTTACTCATTAACTTTGCCATCAAGACCCCTGTCGCGGTACCAATGGCAAATGCGACGGCGCCGAGCACCAATATGCCTAAGGTTTCTAGCTGCAAAAATTTATCGGCAGAAAGCTTAGAGCCAACGGCTAACCCTAAAAAGATGGTGACAATATTGATGAGCTCATTTTGAGCGGTACTCGATAACCTATCAACCACACCGGACTCGCGCATCAAGTTACCTAAACAAAACATGCCCACGAGCGGCGTTGCCGCAGGTAAAAACAAGATAGTTAACCCCAGCACCATCAGCGGAAAGAAGATCTTTTCTTTCTTACTGACTTCACGCAGTTGCTCCATCTTGATCTGGCGTTCAGACTCGGTTGTGAGTAACTTCATGATCGGTGGCTGAATAATGGGCACCAACGCCATATAAGAGTAAGCCGCAACGGCAATGGCCCCGAGCAGATCTGGCGCTAACTTAGAGGCTAAGAAGATTGCCGTAGGACCATCGGCTCCGCCAATAATGGCAATCGCCGCCGCATCTTGCATGCTAAACTCAAAACCGGGCACTAAGTTAAGGCCGATGGCCCCAATTAAGGTGGCAAAAATGCCAAACTGCGCCGCCGCGCCAAGCAGTAGCATCTTAGGATTAGCAATCAAGGCACCAAAATCGGTCAGCGCCCCGACCCCCATAAAGATCAGCAAGGGAAATACCCCAGTTTCAATACCCACATGGTAGGCAAAATAAAGTAAGCCGCCCTCGTCGGTAAACCCACCATTAGGAATATTAGCCAATACGGCACCAAAACCAATAGGTAATAACAACAACGGCTCAAACCCGCGAGCAATGGCTAAATACAGCAATAACCCACCCACGGCCATCATCAGTAATTGCCCGGCAGTAAAATTGGCGATACCTGATTCGGCCCAAAAGGCCAGTAATCCTTCCATGCTAACTCCTAAGCTATGGCAAGCAATTGATTGCCAACGGCAACAGAGTCACCTTCTTTTACCCAAACCTGACAGATCACCCCGTCGGACTCGGCACGGATCTCCGTTTCCATCTTCATGGCTTCGAGAATGATCACCACATCGCCCGCCTTGACGGCATCCCCTAAGGCCACATTAACCTTAAAGATATTCCCCGATAGCGGCGCACTCATTTCCGCTTTCGCTACATCGGCATCAGCGCTTGAGCTGGTGGTTGGTACCGTAAAGGGCACCACATTCTCATTGGGCACAATTTGGCTAATATCGCCACCTGGGGCCACTTCAACTACAAAACTTTGACCTTGAACATTTACCGTATAGGTCTCTGGTCCACGCTTATCACTCACCTCTGGCGATGTGTTAGCCGCTTCACTTGCCACTAGCACCTTAGGTGCTTGAGGCGTTGGCTCAAATGCGTCAGGGTTATTGCGATTATTAAGGAACTTAAGGCCAATTTGTGGAAACAAGGCGTAAGTGAGCACATCATCATCGAGCTCTGCAGCTAATAATGTCCCTTCAGCCTCAGCCTTAGTCGATAACTCGCTGCGCAACTTGTCTAGCTCTGGCGCCAGTAAGTCGGCAGGGCGACACGTGATAGCCTCTGCGCCAGCAAGTACACGTTGTTGGAGCTCTTGGTTAACAGGTGCGGGAGTTGCCCCGTATTCGCCTTTAAGCACCCCCTCGGTTTCTTTAGTAAGCGACTTATAGCGCTGCCCCGTCAATACATTGATCACCGCTTGGCTCCCCACAATTTGTGATGTGGGCGTGACCAAAGGTAAATAACCGAGATCTTGACGAACCTTTGGGATCTCCTCAAGCACTAAGTCTAATTTGTCGGCGGCGCCTTGTTCGCGCAACTGGTTTTCCATATTGGTTAACATGCCACCTGGCACCTGGGCACGTAGAATGCGTGAATCAATCCCCTTGAGTTCACCTTCAAATGCGGCGTATTTTTTTCTTACCTCACGAAAATAGGCGGCAATCTCTTCGAGCAACGCCATATCATAGCCCGTAGCCCTATCGGTGCCTTCAACCATAGCGACCAAGGTTTCTGTCGCGCTGTGGCCATAGGTTTGGCTCATCGATGAGATAGCGGTATCAAGCACGTCAATGCCTGCTTCAATCGCCTTTTGGTAGGTGGCGGTGCTAAGACCTGTGGTGGCGTGGCAATGCAGTGACACTATTAAGTTAGTTTGGGCTTTAAGCTGACTGATGAGATCATAAGCTTCATACGGCTTAAGTAGACCGGCCATATCTTTAATGCACAGTGAGTGACAGCCCATATCTTCAAGGCGTTTGGCCATATCGACCCAGGTCGACAAGGTATGTACTGGGCTTGTGGTGTAAGAGATAGTGCCTTGGGCATGGCCACCGACTTCAACGACTGACTTGATTGCCGTTTCCAGATTACGCACATCGTTCATGGCATCAAATACCCGAAATACATCGACGCCATTGTCATGGGCTCGTTCGACGAAACGCTGTACAAGGTCATCCGCATAATGACGGTAGCCCAACAAATTTTGTCCGCGCAGCAACATCTGCTGCGGCGTATTCGGCATCGCCTTTTTTAAGGCTCTAATACGCTCCCAAGGATCTTCGCCTAAGTAACGGATACAGGCATCAAATGTGGCACCGCCCCAAGACTCCAGCGACCAAAAGCCAATTTTATCTAACAGTGGCGCAATAGGAAGCATATCTTCGAGTCGAAGACGAGTGGCAAGAATAGATTGATGTGCATCGCGTAACGCAACATCGGTTAATGCAAGTGGCTTGCTCATAAAAACTCCCTACTTTTAATTATGCGTTGGCGCGATATTGATGAATCGCCGCGGTGATTGCCGCAACAAATTTAGGTTCGATAGCCGGCGAAAGTTCAGGCATGCTGCTACCGCCATCATTACTGATCATAGGTGGCTTTTGGGGACCAAATTTCCATGCCACTAGGCTTATGCCTAAGATGAGCATTGACAAAAAAACGAACACCAGCGCCATTCCCAACGCCATTATCATCAATGCGTCACTCAGTTGTTGAGCAATAGAATCCATATTATCCTCTTCGAATAACCTTAATCTCTGTAGATGCAGACAAGACACAAGCGACATACTACTTATTCAGTTTTTAAGCAAAAAAAATCACCTCAAAGCGTGAGGTGGTTATTTAGCACCAGCCAAAATGTTTCAAATACAGAATAACCATAACCAATCTATAACAAAAATGCGAGCAACATGTAAATTGGTCATACCAAATTTATTGAAACTATTTGACTCAAGCTGATAATTCGACAATTAAAAGTCGATAAATATGAATATATGATAAAAAAGCTAGCTGAAACCACTATGAATTAAAAAAGCCGCGTCATTTCGATAAAAATAGACGTCATTAACACAAGTCAAGTAACCGATTATGCAAAAATATTCAATGAATAGCTGCAATAGCAAGGATCAGAGGCTCATGTCTATACAGTATGTTCGAGAGCATTAGTTCAAGGTGACAAGCAACATCGGCAGATGGCATTGGCTAACGCCGTTTAACTATCGTTACGACTAAGCTATGGATTCGACTAAATTATCGATTAGGCTATCGAGTTAAACCGACTATGCAGGAATCACTGAGATAAAACGATTGAGTGGTGACGATTGTGCAGTCGTCATGCAGTGTAAGGAGGTGTAATGCTATAAAGGCGGCGCTATCAGGCCTGAGGACTACTTGAGTAAATAACTTAGGTAAATAACGTGGGTAAGAAAAGTATACGGTGAAAAACAGGCATAAAAAAACCCGTAACGTGTACGGGTTTTAATAATGGCGGAGAAGGAGGGATTCGAACCCTCGATGGGATTTAAAGCCCATACTCCCTTAGCAGGGGAGCGCCTTCGGCCACTCGGCCACCTCTCCGCATAAAATGGTGCGCGTGGGAGGATTCGAACCTCCGACCGCCTGGTTCGTAGCCAGGTACTCTATCCAGCTGAGCTACACGCGCAAAACTTTACGTAAAACATAAAAAAGACGGAATTGACCGTCAAATTTATTTTGAATATGGTGCGCGTGGGAGGATTCGAACCTCCGACCGCCTGGTTCGTAGCCAGGTACTCTATCCAGCTGAGCTACACGCGCAAAATAACACTTAAATTCCCGATAAATTATAGATGGTGCGCGTGGGAGGATTCGAACCTCCGACCGCCTGGTTCGTAGCCAGGTACTCTATCCAGCTGAGCTACACGCGCATCTTATCTCTATAACTTATTTACTGTAAATGGTGCGCGTGGGAGGATTCGAACCTCCGACCGCCTGGTTCGTAGCCAGGTACTCTATCCAGCTGAGCTACACGCGCATCGTTTTTTACAGTTAAGAAATGGCGGAGAAGGAGGGATTCGAACCCTCGATGGGATTTAAAGCCCATACTCCCTTAGCAGGGGAGCGCCTTCGGCCACTCGGCCACCTCTCCGTTTTCTTGGCGCACATATTACTGTTTGCCGAAAATAAGTCAAACCATTTCTAAGAAACTAAATTCGTTTGGACTGTTTTTAAGCAGTTCATCGCTATAATGGGTAATCACTGCTTGCTATATCGCCATTGCGGTCAAAAAGCTAGCGGCATAAAAACAAAAAAGTCAGCAATATGCTGACTCTTATCGTTATCGACTTTATTAAGCGTTAGCTTAAAAGTTACCGCCGTCAGAAGAGTTACCTGATTTTTCAGACTGAATACGCTGATAGATCTCTTCACGGTGAACAGACACTTCTTTTGGCGCATTAACACCAATACGAACTTGATTACCCTTTACGCCCAAAACGGTGACAGTAACTTCATCACCAATCATCAGTGTTTCACCAACACGACGAGTTAATATCAGCATGTTTTTGCTCCTTTGGTTCTAATTCTGCTTGCACGGCACTAATCCGTTATAACCTTTATTATACGGTCAGCTTAGTACAAATTAATAGTGTTCTGTTAAAAAACCCCTGCTAATAGCACCTTTATCGGTTTAAATTTTCCTGTCTAGGGTATTTGTCCGCTTTTCCTAGCGCAAAATTGTTTTGTTTACTACCGTTTTGTAGCAAAGCATCCAGTAGCAAGCACAATAGCATTCAAGGGGCATAACCAATATCTGCTGCAGTTATCCCTCTTTAACCTGTACAGCCATCACGCTGAGCTTAACCGCGCCATAGCGGTCATAAGTCTTGCCAATGGCTGGGCATAATTAGAGGTGACCATGTAGAGGTGGCCATTGATACCAAACTAACCACGCTCCAACAGTCTGCAATATCCGGTCAAGTGTTCAATTTTTCAACCCTACACAATCACCAATGACAAAACTAACTAAGTACACCTCATTAGCCACTCATTGGAGGTAAGCCACCTTTATATCGATATAGGCGCCGAAGAGATAAAAAAAGCGCTCAATGAGCGCTTTTTTATTCAATAGGGGTTATTCAATAATGAAACTTACCCTAGACGTTCAGTTAACCAAGGCAGTACAGACGCCAAGGCGCTGTCGAGCTTAGCAGGTTCGCTGCCACCGGCTTGAGCCATATCAGGGCGACCACCGCCCTTACCGCCAACCTGAGGAGCTATCATACCGACCAGTTCGCCAGCCTTCACTTTGGCGGTTAAGTCTTTAGTCACGCCCACGATCAGATTAACTTTCTCGTCACCAGCAATACCAAGCACTACGATGCCCGATTGTAATTTCTGCTTAAGTTCATCTTGCAAGCCACGTAGTGCGCCAGCATCAACACCTTCAAGCTTTTTAACCAATACCTTGATACCGCCAAGGTCGATGGCTTCTCCAGCGAGATCGGCACTGGTTGCTGCCGCTAACTTGTCTTTAAGTTGTGACAACTCTTTTTCAAGCTGCTTGGTTTTATCAAGTTGCGCCTTAAGCTTGGCCACCACGGAAGCACTGTCGCTTTTAAGCAAGCTGGCAGCCAGTTCAAGCTGAGACTGTTGCTCACGCACATATGCCATTGCAGCTGCACCCGTTACCGCCTCAATACGGCGAATACCAGCTGCAATACCACCTTCAGAGGTGATCTTAAACAGGCCTATATCGCCCGTACGTCCAACGTGAGTACCACCACAAAGTTCGATAGAAAAATCGCCCATGGTCACAACACGTACCTGAGAGTCATATTTTTCACCAAACAAGGCCATCGCACCTTGTGCTTTAGCTTGTTCAATATCCATCACCTCAGCCTTAAGCTCGTGGTTACGACGGATTTGGGTATTCACTAAATCTTCTACCGCTTGCAGTTCTGCCGGCTTTACCGCTTCGAAATGAGAAAAGTCAAAACGCAGGCGCTCAGGATCAACCAACGATCCCTTTTGGCTCACATGACTGCCTAGCACTTGGCGCAGCGCAGCATGTAACAGATGCGTGACAGAGTGGTTTAGCTCGGTGCGATGTCTTAATGTTTTATCGACCTCTGCCAACAACACTTGGCCAACACGGATAGTACCGGCTTGCAGTTTACCGACATGCCCAACCGCTTGGCCATACTTTTGCGTGTCGCTCACAACAAACTCAGCGCCATCGCCACTCAGTAAGCCTTTGTCACCGCATTGTCCACCAGATTCCCCATAAAACGGAGTACTTTCCAGCACAATCACCGCATCCTCACCTACTGACAGTTCAGTCACGGCTTGACCATCACGATACAGGGCAACCACTTTGGCTTCGCCATTAAGATCACTATAACCACAGAAGTGGGTATGTTGATCAATTTTAAGCCCTTCGTTGTAATTGGCATCGAACTGCCCTGCCGCTTGGGCGCGGCGACGCTGCTCAGCCATCGCGGCCTCGAAACCGGCTTCATCTACGGTAATATCACGTTCGCGGCACACATCAGCCGTCAAATCGACAGGGAAGCCATAAGTATCATAGAGTTTAAAAGCCGTTTCGCCGTCAAGCACCTTGCCGTCGAGCCCATTAAGGGCATTATCTAAAATGCCTAAACCACGCTCAAGGGTACGCGCAAACTGCTCTTCTTCCGCTTGAAGCGACTTTTCTACAATGGCTTGTGTCTCTTTAAGGCCTTTCGCTGCATCGCCCATCACATCAATCAGCGTCGGTACTAGCTTGTAGAAAAATGATTCGGTAGCACCTAGCTTATTGCCGTGGCGCACGGCACGGCGAATAATGCGGCGCAATACATAACCACGACCTTCGTTCGATGGCATCACACCATCGGCAATCAGGAAGGCACAAGAGCGAATATGATCGGCGATAACCTTTAGCGAGTTATTGTTAAGGTCGCTAACATTCAGAATCTCAGCGGCCTTTTTAATCAGGGTTTGGAAAATATCGATTTCATAGTTGGAATGTACGCCTTGCATAATGGCGGCAATACGCTCAATGCCCATACCAGTATCAACCGAAGGTTTAGGCAGTGGCTCCATGGTACCGTCAGCTTGACGGTTGTACTGCATAAATACGATGTTCCAAATTTCAATGAAGCGGTCACCGTCTTCTTCTGGCGTGCCAGGACGGCCACCCCAGATATGCTCGCCATGATCATAGAAAATTTCAGAACAAGGACCACAAGGACCGGTATCGCCCATTTGCCAGAAGTTATCTGAAGCGTAAGCAGCGCCTTTGTTATCACCGATACGAATAATGTTTTCAGCCGCAACACCAATCTTTTTGTTCCAAATATCGAAGGCTTCATCATCGGTTTCATAAATCGTGACGCACAGACGTTCTTTGGGCAGCTTTAACTCTTCAGTTAGAAAGGTCCAAGCGAAGGTGATTGCTTCTTGCTTAAAATAATCGCCGAAGCTGAAGTTACCAAGCATTTCAAAAAAGGTATGGTGACGCGCGGTATAACCTACGTTATCCAAATCGTTGTGCTTGCCACCAGCGCGTACACAGCGTTGCGAGGTTGTCGCCCTAGTGTAATCGCGCTTATCTTCACCAAGAAAGACATCTTTAAACTGGTTCATACCTGCGTTGGTGAACAACAAGGTCGGATCATTGCCAGGTACCAGTGAACTGCTGTCCACTACCTGGTGACTATTTCTGCGGAAGAACTCCAAGAAAGCACTTCTCAGCGCTGCAGTGGTTTGATACATGAAATCATCCTGAATTAGGTTACATTCGCGGTGACAATTGAAACTTCACCGACACTCATAGTTAGCCCAACATTATAAGCAGTCTATTGTTGAACAACCAGAGGTTTAACCTAGGAAGTGAGATAAACGAACAAAAAGGCAAGTACAGAAGGGAAATAACCAGCAGACATGATTATTGAAGCAAGCAAACATGAATCATCATATATCGGAGTCAACCTCTAGCGCGTAGGCGATTTGATCGAAGCTATAACCTTGGCCCATTAAATAACGTACACGTTTAGCACGATCTTTTTGATCGCTAATAGGCCCATTATTAGCAAATTTTTTATTGGCTTTTGATTTTGCTAGCTCAAACCAGTCACAATCACTATTGTTTAATGCCCTTTCAATCGCCTCTTTCGATAATCCTTTTTGCGCCATCGATTGACGGATGCGGTTTTGACCATGGCCCTTGCTAATATGAGAACGCAGTAATAAGGCGGCAAAGCGAGCGTCATCTAAAAAACCATTATCGACACAACGGTCGAGTACAGGCTCAATTTCGCTTAACTCAAAGCCTTTTTGAAGCAGTTTAGTTTTGATTTGATGGCGTGAATAGTCGCGGCGGGCAAGGAGCCCAACCGCGATATGCATAGCAGAAGCTGTCATAACAAGTTAGTACTTAAAACACTTCACCTGTTTCTAAGTCGATATTCTCGTCGCTAACGGCAGGTTCAGCAGCCACTTTTTGGCCACCAAGCAGCATGGCACGCAGTGCGGTATCGATCTCTTTGGCAATTTCTGGGTTTTCTGTTAGGTATTTACCGGCGTTTGCGCGGCCTTGGCCAATCTTGTCACCTTTATAGCTGTACCAAGCACCGGCTTTCTCAATCAGTTTATGCGCTACACCTAGGTCGACTAACTCACCTGTACGGTTGATGCCTTCGCCATAAAGGATTTGGAATTCAGCTTGCTTAAACGGCGCAGCAATTTTGTTTTTAACCACTTTAACGCGAGTTTCGTTACCTATAACTTCATCACGATCTTTAATCGCGCCAGTGCGGCGAATATCAAGACGAACCGAGGCATAAAACTTCAGTGCGTTACCACCTGTTGTGGTTTCTGGGTTACCAAACATCACACCAATTTTCATACGAATTTGGTTAATGAAGATAAGTAGCGTGTTAGATTGCTTAAGGTTACCGGCAAGCTTACGCATTGCTTGGCTCATCATACGCGCCGCTAAGCCCATGTGTGAGTCACCGATCTCACCTTCAATTTCAGCCTTAGGGGTTAACGCAGCCACCGAGTCGACAATGATCACATCAACCGCGCCGCTGCGAGTCAAGGCGTCACAAATCTCTAACGCTTGCTCACCCGTATCTGGTTGAGAGCATAATAGGTTATCAATATCAACACCTAGCTTTTGCGCATAAATCGGGTCAAGCGCATGCTCGGCATCGATAAAGGCACACACTTTGCCATCACGCTGCGCTGCCGCAATCACCTCAAGGGTCAAGGTGGTTTTACCTGATGACTCAGGGCCATAAATTTCAACGATACGGCCTAGGGGTAAACCACCTGCACCGAGTGCAACATCTAATGATAGAGAGCCTGTAGAGATAGTCTCAACATCCATAGAGCGGTTTTCACCTAACTTCATGATGGATCCTTTACCAAATTGTTTCTCAATTTGACCTAGAACCGCGTTAAGGGCTTTCTCTTTATTTGCATCTATCTTCATGGTGCTTTCCTCTCTATCACAGGCGTTGCGCTGTGGTAAATCCGTTAGGATAAAGCATAGCGCTTACAACGAGCTGTGCTTTATGTGTCTCAATATGCTGACTAGTATACTGTACAATCATACAGTATCAAGTACTGTTGATGATTATTTTTTACTAAATTTAAAACAGCCACTTAGCCTAGGGTTGAGCTCAGTTGAGTTTAAATAATACAATTTTGGCTGGATAAATACGCCCGTTAAAGTGAAATTATTGCTAATATTGGCGCCAATCATACGCTAGCAACCCAAGGGTTGTTATGCTGAGCTTTTTTTGCAGGATACCTTGGTTACTTCATGAACGCAGTTGATATTCAAAACCTCGAGAAACACACCCCAATGATGCGTCAATATCTGACGCTAAAAGCCGAAGCACCTGATATGTTACTGTTTTATCGTATGGGTGACTTCTATGAGTTGTTCTATGATGATGCCAAGTTAGCCTCTGAGCTGCTGGGGATCTCATTAACCGCTCGCGGCAAGAGTGGCGGCGACCCTATCCCTATGGCGGGTATTCCTTATCATGCGGTCGAAGGCTACCTCGCAAAATTGGTGCAATTACGTGTGTCAGTGGCCATTTGTGAACAAGTGGGCGATCCGGCTACGTCCAAAGGCCCAGTTGAACGCAAAGTGGTACGTATCGTCACGCCTGGCACCTTAACCGATGAAGCCTTATTACAAGAGCGGCAAGATAATTTATTGGCAGCGGTATATCATGGCAAAGTCGGCTTCGGTTATGCCACGCTAGATGTCTCCTCAGGACGTTTTGTTGTCACTGAACTTCCCAGCAGAGAAGCGTTAGAAGCTGAATTACAGCGCACTAATCCTGCCGAACTGTTACACAGTGAAGATTTTAGTGAGATGGGCCTTATTGCCAGCTTTAATGGTAAACGTCGGCGCCCAGAGTGGGAATTTGACTACGACACTAGCTATCAATTATTACTGGCACAATTTGGCACCAAAGATCTTTATGGCTTTGGATTAGGTGACGTTAGGCTCTCGCTTCAGGCCGCGGGTTGTCTGATGCAGTATGTTAAAGACACTCAACGTACCGCCTTACCCCATATCAACTCGATTGTTCGCTTTAATCAGTGCGACAGTATTATTCTCGATGCGGCGACACGCCGTAATCTCGAACTGACTAAAAACCTGCAAGGTGGCTTTGATAACACCTTAGCCGCCATCCTCGACAATACAGCAACCCCCATGGGAAGCCGTATGTTGCAGCGCTGGATCCATGAGCCACTGCGCAATCATCACACCATCCGCGCCCGCCATGATGCGGTCGAAGAACTGCTCAGCTCTGGCGACTTTGAAACCCTGCACGATCAATTAAAAGCCTTGGGAGACGTTGAGCGTATCACCGCCCGTTTAGCCCTGCGCAGTGCTCGTCCTCGCGATTTTGCTCGCTTACGTCAATCGTTATCTTTGTTGCCTGCAATCAAACAACTATTAGCTAAATGCCACAGTCAACATTTGAGCAACCTTGCGATAATGCTGGGAGAATTTCCCGAAGAGCACGCATTACTGAGCCGTGCCATTGTCGATAATCCCCCCATGCTGATCCGTGACGGTGGTGTATTAAAACCTGGCTACCATCAAGAGCTAGATGAGTGGCGTGCACTTAGCCAAGGTGCCACCGATTATTTAGCAGATCTGGAAGCCAGAGAGAAACAAGCAACCGGGGCATCGACCCTCAAGGTGGGCTATAACCGCGTACATGGTTATTACATTGAGATTAGCCGCAGAGAATCTGACTTAGTGCCGCTAAGCTATCAACGCCGCCAAACATTAAAAAATACCGAGCGCTACATTATCGCCGAACTCAAAGAGCATGAGGAGAAAGTGCTCTCGAGCCAAGGCAAGGCGTTGGCACTTGAAAAACAACTCTGGGACGAGTTGTTCGATTTGCTCATGCCTAAACTGCATGAGCTACAACTATTTGCTAGGGCTGCTGCCGAGTTAGATGTGATCAGCAATTTTGCTGAGCGCGCCGATCTGTTCAATTACCATCGCCCCGAACTGACCGCACATAACGGTATTGATATTGATGCTGGGCGCCATCCGGTTGTCGAACAGGTTAGCCAAACGCCCTTTATTGCCAATCCGGTTAACTTAAGCCCGCATCGGCGCATGTTAATCGTAACAGGTCCCAATATGGGCGGTAAGTCTACCTACATGCGTCAAGTCGCGTTGATCACCCTAATGGCTCATATCGGGAGTTTTGTGCCTGCACAGCGCGCTGCCATTGGGCCGGTAGATCGTATTTTCACCCGCATTGGCGCCGCCGACGATCTGGCTTCGGGTCGCTCTACCTTTATGGTCGAGATGACAGAAACCGCCAATATTTTGCATAATGCAACGCCAGAAAGTTTAGTCTTAATGGATGAAATTGGCCGCGGCACCTCGACTTATGATGGTCTATCTTTGGCATGGTCTGCCGCTGAACACCTGGCCAATAACCTCAAAGCAATGACGCTATTTGCGACCCATTACTTTGAATTAACTCAGTTGCCAGAATTACTGGAAAATGTGGTTAATGTCCACCTTGATGCCATTGAACATGGAGACACCATTGCCTTTATGCATGCTGTGCAAGAAGGGGCGGCGAGTAAGAGTTATGGGCTACAGGTCGCGGCATTAGCGGGGGTACCAAGTAAAGTGGTTCAAGCGGCTAAACACAAATTACATCATTTAGAGAGCCGCGATAGAGATAATGGATTGCCAAGTGATACACAACAGGTCATGAGCTTTAGTGCGCCAGAAGAATCGGCAGCACTTAAACACTTAGACAGTATCGACCCCGATCAACTCTCACCTAAACAAGCATTGGATTTGCTATATCAACTGAAGCAATTACGTTAACGGCCATGTGAAAATTAAGGCTCAGTAAGGCTATTGAGCCTGACACTCAATGCTAAAAGCAAAAAAGCGTACCATTTTTGGTGCGCTTTTTTATATTCTACAATATCCATAATAACGGCAATCAGGCTTAGCTATTTTACTTTTTCACCAAACTTATGTGCTGATACTAAATACTCGATAGTATTGCGACCTTATGGGCGAAAAATAGCTTCTACCGACAATCCCTGTGCACCAAGTAAGTCTTTAAGGCGCTTCAATGCTTCTACTTGGATCTGGCGAACTCGCTCTCGAGTCAAGCCTATCTCTTTACCCACATTTTCTAGGGTTGAAGGTTCATATCCTAATAAACCAAAACGGCGCGCTAATACTTCACGCTGCTTACTGTTCAGCTCATCTAACCAGCGAACCACAGATTTAGACATATCCTCATCTTGTACTTTATAGTCAGGCCCGACACTGTCGTCATCGGCCAATACATCGAGCAGCGCTTTATCACTGTCACCGCCTAACGGGGTATCTACCGAGGTAATGCGCTCATTTAACTTCAACATACGACTCACATCGGCACTGGGAAGATCTAGCTTCTCAGCAATCTCTTCGGCGGTTGGCTCATGGTCCAACTTATGCGCCAGTTCTCGGGCGGTGCGTAAATAAACATTAAGTTCTTTGACCACATGTATGGGTAAACGAATCGTGCGAGTTTGATTCATAATGGCACGTTCTATCGTTTGCCTTATCCACCATGTGGCATAAGTTGAGAAGCGAAAACCACGTTCTGGGTCAAACTTCTCAACCGCGCGGATCAAGCCTAAATTACCCTCTTCGATAAGGTCGAGTAACGCTAAACCACGGTTGTTGTAACGACGAGCGATTTTTACGACGAGTCTGAGATTACTCTCAATCATACGGTTACGAGATTTAGCACAGCCCTTAAGGGACTTACGTGAAAAATAAACCTCTTCCTCCGCACTCAACAGGGGGGAAAATCCAATCTCACTTAGATACAGCTGTGTGGCATCTAAATTCTTTTGCAAATCATCTTGTACTTGCTGTTCCAGTTCGGCTTCTTTTACGCTCTCTTTGCTATTTAACAGTGAAACATCAGACTCATTCTTAGACAAGTCAACTAAGGTCTCCGCTATTGCGGTAGTTGTTTTACGACCCATAATAGTTCTCCCAAATTTTACTCACTGAATTACTGCACGTTTTTATCCTCCAATTGCCAAAATGGCGCCTAAAAAAATTATGTTTTAGGCAAAAATTTAAGTGGGTCGACTGATTTACCATGGTATCGGATTTCAAAATGTAACATGACCCGATTGGTACCCGTTTTCCCCATACTCGCAACCGCTTGTCCTACTGTTACGAATTGCTTTTCCTTGACTAAGATTTTATCTGCATGAGCATAAGCACTTAAATAATCATCACTATGCTTAATAATCACTAGATTACCGTAACCTCGAAGCGCATTTCCTGCATAAACGACACGTCCATCTGCCGCTGCTTGAATGCGTTCACCTCGCGTTCCAGCTATCTTAATTCCTTTATTTCCTTGCTCTTTGGCAGAGAATTTTCCAATCAACTTTCCTTTTACAGGCCAATGCCAACGATGTACTTTCTGTGGCAAGGTCGACTTTGGCTTGTGGATAACATTGTTAACAGATTGTTGACCACTTGATACAGGGTACGCAGAATTTGAGGTCTGATCAAGTGATTTTTTTGCGACGCTTACTTTCATGGCACCGACCACACCAGAACCTATAACCACCTGTTTATTAACAGCTTTAACTGAATTAACTGCAACTTTAGGCGTATTTTCGCTCCGATTTTGAGCTTTAACTCTAGTTGTAACAGGCTTTGTCAGCTTGAGATTTAGCACCTGTCCTGGATAGATGGTATATGGCTTTTTAAGCCCATTGTGCCTAGCGATATCAACAAAATCTTTATTAGCAGCCCACGAAATTGAGTACAAGGTGTCACCCTTTTTGACTCGGTAACGCTCAGAGGTCAGACCACCTTTTTGATACTGTTTTTTAACAGGGGAATTAATACTCACCACAGGTGCAGGTCTATCCGCTTGAAAGCTACAAGCCGTGAGCTGCAGCAATAGCATAAGCAATAACAGGTATCGTATCGCTCCAGCACTCACAGAAAGTCTGCCGCCACACATGCAGGTGCAGCCGACTGTGCCAGACACGATATGCCTAAGGCTAAGCATATGATATCTGTACTGGCATTAGGCCAGTTCACCATTAACCAGCGGCACAAACTTGACCATTTCGATCATTTCAGACCGATAGTCATCGCCATAACGGGTAACGCGCAGCAGCTGTTGTGTTTCTTGACCAACAGGAATAATCAACACGCCTTGTGGACTTAGCTGGGCCAACAAGTCTTGCGGGATACTGGCCGCTGCCGCTGTGACCATAATGGCATCGAATGGACCTTTATTCGCCCAACCTTTCCAACCATCACCGTACTTAAACGACACATTGTGTAAATCGAGACGTTTTAAGCGTTGCCGCGCCTGAATTTGCAGACTTTTAATCCGCTCAACGGTACATAATTCATCTACCAATTGAGCCAGTATCGCCGCCTGATAACCCGAGCCCGTACCGATTTCTAACACCTTTTTGGGCTTGGATTCAAGCAACAGCTCGGTCATCTTGGCAACAATATAGGGTTGTGAAATAGTTTGACCTTGCCCAATAGGCAAGGCTGTATTTTCATACGCTTTATGGCCCAAAGCTGCATCAAGAAACAGCTCTCTAGGGGTTTTTGCCACAACAGACAACACGGCTTGATTGCCGATGCCTGCGCCTCGTAAAGCGTTTGCCAAATTCAATGCCGATGCGGTGGCTACACCATTCATAGTTGCTCAATCCATTGTTTCAGTTTTGGAATTTGTTCATAGGCGGTCAGATCCACAGTCAAAGGTGTGACAGATACGTAACCTTTAGCGACGGCATCAAAGTCGGTACCTTCACTGGCATCTTGCTCTTGACCTGGAGGGCCTAGCCAGAATATCTCTCGTCCGGCAGGATCTAAGGTTCTCACCATTCCCTCAGCTCTGTGTCTGGCGCCAAGGCGGGTCACTTTAATCCCCTTGATGTGTTCAAGCGGTAAGTCAGGCACATTCACATTTAAAATTTGATCTTGGGCGATCGGCGCCTTAATCAAGCCTGCCACGATTTTACACGCCACCGCTGCAGCCGTGTCATAGTAATTGAGCTCGCGCCCCACCAAAGAGATGGCAATAGCTGGTAATCCCAAAAAACGCCCTTCCATCGCAGCGGCTACGGTGCCTGAATAGAGAGTGTCATCGCCCATGTTTGCACCAGCGTTGATCCCTGAGACCACAATATCAGGCTCTTGTTCGTATAACTCGCGAATCGCCAGATGTACACAATCGGTGGGCGTACCGCTAACTGAGATATACCCATTATCTAACTTATTAATTCGCAATGGATTAGTCAAGGTTAGGGAGTTACTCGCACCGGAACAATTACGATCAGGGCCAACGGTCATCACATCATATTGTGCAGATAACGCCTGAGATAAGGCGGCGATGCCTGGCGCGGTAACACCATCATCATTACTCACCAATATCTTAATCATCTTGAGCTACACCTTCTGCACGAGCAGCTCGTCTGGCATTAAACTCTCGCTCATTAACGTCTTGGTAATCGACCAACTCTCTGAGCAGTGATGTGGCAAAGCAGCCTGCGGGCAAAATAAACTTAATGACTAGCGCATCTTCGTCGGCTTCATAACTCAAATGTTGCGGCTCAAGCAGCAAGGTGCGGCGCTCTTGATTAAGTCCCGCTTGTTCGAGTCCATTACAATCTTCAGCAAACTGCTCTGAAATGGAGGTTTCAAATGCTAATGCTTCAGCTTGTGACAACGGTTGACCACGACCCCATAATGGTGCCGATAATTGAATGTCTTTTTGGGCTAAACGTGCAAGCAACGCCTCGTCCCATGGGTTGGCTACAAAATAACTTTTACTGCCCGCCAACATCACACAGTCGCCCTCAAGCACTTGGGTACCGTACTTAGCCAAACGGGCAGAAACCACTTCGTTATAAAGATTAGATCGCACAGCCGATAAATACATGCTGCGTTTGTTTCGATCTTTCACATTACGGCCAGCCAACATCTGTCGGCCAAAAATGAGATTCTTACCGTCATGACCAAACCGTTGTTCGCCAAAATAGTTAGGGACGCCAGTTTGCTTGACTAATTCAATCCGTTTAATGACATCAGCCATATCCGATACTGCACGTAACGTTAAGGTGAAACGATTCCCCACCAGCGCACCAGTGCGCAGCTTTTTACTGTGACGACTGCTACTTAATATGGTCAATTGCTCACTATTGAGTTCATCCCACTTTGGCGTTTCTTTACCCGGAATACGGACCCCAAACCATTGCTCGGTGATCGCATGTTTATCTTTTTGTCCGGCAAAGGTGACTTCTTTCGGATGGACCTTCGCAAAACTAGATAACATTTTGGCCACATCGGCGGTATTTAACCCCTCTTTACGCACATGCAGCATGTGATGTTCGCCTTCTCCGGTAGGCAGAAAGGGTAAAATCTCCTCAACAATGAAATCACGATTGTGGGTGCGAAGATCGGCGCTCGCTTGCGGTTGGCCATGTAAATAATGCAATGAACTCATAAAATTCTCTTGTTAACTATTGCTTGTCATCAGCACTACGGCTTCCACCGCGATACCTTCTTTTCGACCAGTAAATCCCAGTTTTTCTGTGGTAGTGGCTTTGACATTTATCGCGTCAATATCACAGGTTAAATCGGCGGCTAAACAGGCGCGGATCGCTTCAATATGCGGCAGCATCTTAGGGGCCTGTGCGATCACTGTGACATCGAGGTTACCAAGGCGATAGCCTTTATCGATGGCAAGTTGGTAACAATGGCGCAGTAATACTCGGCTGTCGGCGCCTTTGAACTCGGCATCGGTATCAGGAAAGTGCTTACCAATATCGCCTAACGCCATCGCGCCCAAAATGGCATCGCTAATCGCGTGTAACACCACATCACCATCGGAATGCGCCACTAGGCCCGTATCGTAGGGGACTTCAACACCACCTAAAATCAGCGGCAGATCACCACCAAATTTATGGACATCGAAACCATGACCAATGCGAATATTCATCATACTTATCTGTCATCCCCGCGTTGCAGCTCATCTTACTGCTGTTAACGCTTATTGTTTGTGATTGAAAGCCGTCAATGAATCACGACTGTTGAGAAACAGTGCCGCTAAGCGTAAATCATCAGGGTGAGTCACCTTGATATTGTCAGCGCGGCCAACCACCAATTGCGGCGCCGCACCTGCCCACTCCATCGCTGATGCCTCATCAGTGATATTCACCCCTTGCGCTAGCGCGTTACTGAGGTTGGCCTTAAGCGAGGTAGCAGGAAACAGTTGCGGGGTGAGCGCATGCCACAAGTTGTTGCGGCAGATAGTGGTATCAATATTGCCATCTTTATTGCTGCGTTTCATGGTGTCACGCACTGGCATAGCTAAAATTGCCCCTTGAGGCGCACTATCTGCTTGCTGCTCGACAGCACTGATTAACTTATCAATATCGCTTGGGTGTAAACAAGGTCGCGCCGCATCATGCACTAACGCCCAGCTGTGTTGCCCTACATGCGATAAGCCCGCAAGTACCGAATCAGCTCGCTCCTTGCCCCCTTGTACCACTTTTAGTTTAGGGTGATGCGCCTGAGGCAAGGATTCAAAAAAAACATCATCTGGGTTCAGCGCCACGATCACTTGGGCGATCCTAGGATGTTGCAACAGTACATCTAAGGTATGAGCAATAATCGGTTGATGTTCTAACATCAAGTATTGCTTGGGGATATCGGCACCCATGCGGCTGCCAATGCCAGCAGCGGGAACAATTGCAACTAGGTGTTCAATAATTGGTGTCATTAATCAAAACTCATGTCACGGGTGATCCGATTTCACCTAGTACCAAGGTACGTAATAAAATACGGTTAGCGATGAATATCTGCATTGCGTTGGGGCTCGGCCACAACACGAAAGAAAGTTTCGCCTTTTTTGACCATGCCAAGTTCGTTACGCGCACGCTCTTCGAGTGCTTCGGTTCCACGACGAAGATCGATAATCTCCTCTTTGAGAACTTGATTACGCTCGATCAATTTGGCATTACTTTGTCGCTGCAACGCGATCTGCTCTTGCAGCTGAAATGATTCTGGCAGGCTATTTTGCCCAAACCAGAGTCGATACTGAAGTAGACCAAATAAAATGGTCATGGCAATGAGAAGACGCTTCATCCTTAATGGCTATATCACTATTAGAAATTCTGCACTGATATTACAACAAAAAAGGCCACCAAGTGGTGACCTTTTAATAATTTATTGGTTAAAGTGGCGTTTATGCTTGCCCTTTAATCTCTAGGCGACCTTTATAAGGTGCTTTTTCACCCAGCTGCTCTTCGATGCGTAGCAATTGGTTGTACTTAGCAACACGGTCACTACGACACAGTGAACCCGTCTTGATTTGGCCCGCTGCAGTCGCCACAGCCAGATCGGCAATGGTTGCATCTTCCGTTTCACCACTACGATGAGAGATAACAACAGTGTAGCCAGCCGCTTTCGCCATGCGGATAGCCGCAAGGGTCTCAGTTAGCGAGCCAATCTGGTTAAACTTAATCAAAATTGAGTTAGCGATATTGTTGTCGATGCCGCGTTGTAAAATCTTGGTATTAGTCACAAACAGATCGTCACCCACAAGTTGGATCTTGTCGCCAAGGATTTGTGTTTGGTACGCCCAACCATCCCAATCTGACTCATCAAGGCCATCTTCGATAGACACAATCGGATATTGCTCGGTCAATGATTTTAAGAAATCAGAGAAACCGTTTGAGTCAAACTTTTTACCTTCACCCGCCAGATCATATTGACCATCTTTGTAAAACTCAGAGGCCGCGCAGTCAAGTGCTAGGGTAACGTCTTCACCTAAGGTATAACCGGCTTTTTCAACTGCAACCTTAATAACCGCTAACGCTTCGGCGTTAGATGCTAGGTTAGGTGCAAACCCACCTTCATCACCAACGGCGGTGCTTAGCCCTTTATCTTGCAGCACTTTCTTCAAATTATGGAAGATCTCCGCGCCCATGCGCAGTGCTTCACGGAAGCTTTTAGCACCAACAGGTTGAACCATAAACTCTTGGATATCAACGTTGTTATCGGCGTGCTCGCCACCATTAAGAATGTTCATCATAGGCACAGGCATAGAGTACTGGCCTGGAGTACCGTTTAGCTCGGCAATATGCGCGTAAAGTGGGATGCCTTTAAAAGCAGCGGCGGCTTTGGCAGCAGCAAGCGAAACAGCCAGAATCGCGTTAGCGCCTAGCTTGTCTTTGTTCTCTGTACCATCAAGATCGATCATCACCTGATCAAGCTCGGCTTGAGCTGCAGCATCTTTACCCAGCAATGCATCGCGAATTGGACCATTGATGTTCGCGACTGCCGTTAACACACCTTTACCCATGTAACGACTCTTGTCGCCATCACGTAGCTCTAGTGCTTCACGGCTACCGGTAGAGGCTCCAGACGGCGCAGCCGCCATACCAACAAATCCGCCATCTAAATGCACTTCAGCTTCAACCGTTGGGTTGCCGCGTGAATCCATGATCTCACGACCAATGACATTGATAATTTTAGTCATAATTTCCTCGACTTAAGTTTAAGATTAAAATGAAAAGTTAATACAAAACTAAAAAATACTTGTCGTTAAATTTACATCATCTGGAACAAAAAAGCCGCTTCCGATAACCGGAAGCGGCTGTTCACTATCGCTTAGCCTAAATCGCGTTTTTGGTAGGCGATGGCTGCACCAATGAAGCCTTCAAACAATGGCTGACCATCGCGAGGCGTTGATGTAAATTCAGGGTGGAACTGACCCGCCACAAACCAAGGGTGATTTGGCAGTTCAATCATCTCAACCAACTGACGATCAGATGATAGTCCACTGAATACTAAACCGGCTTTTTCTAAACGCTCTCTGTAAGTGTTGTTCACTTCATAGCGATGACGATGACGCTCTACACAGGTCAAGCCTTTGTAAGCTTCGGCCGCTTTCGTGCCTTCAATTAAGTGACATAGCTGAGCGCCAAGGCGCATGGTGCCGCCTAAATCAGACTCTTCATGGCGTTGCTCAACGTTGCCTTCTTCGTCAATCCACTCAGTAATAAGTCCAACTACTGGGTGAGGAGTCTCTTTGTTAAACTCGGTAGAATGTGCGCCTTCAAGTCCCGCAACATGGCGAGCAAACTCGATTAATGCCACTTGCATACCTAGACAGATACCGAAGTAAGGCAGGTTGTTTTCACGGGCATATTGCGCCGCCAAAATCTTACCTTCAACACCACGCTCACCAAAACCACCTGGAACCAAAATACCATCAAGGCCTTCGAGAACTTCAACACCTTTAGCTTCTACCGTTTGAGAGTCAATATACTTGATGTTGACCGACACACGCTTAAATAAGCCTGCATGCTTAAGTGCTTCGTTAACAGATTTATAGGCATCGGGCAGTTCGATATATTTACCAACCATACCAATGGTGACTTCACCGGTTGGATTGGCTTCTTGGTAAATCACCTTTTCCCACTCGCTTAAGTCCGCTTCTTTGCAGTCGATACCAAAGCGCTTGGTGACCAAGTCGTCAAGGCCTTGTGCCTTCAATAACGCTGGGATTTTATAGATGCTATCCACATCTTTCAGTGAGATAACCGCGCGCTCTTCTACATTACAAAATAGCGAGATTTTAGCTTTTTCATTAGCAGGTATCGCACGGTCGCCACGGCACACCAATACATCTGGTGCGATACCGATAGAACGTAATTCTTTTACCGAATGCTGCGTCGGTTTGGTTTTCACTTCACCCGCCGCGCCCAAGAAAGGCACTAAGGTCAAATGCATAAATAGGGTTCGATCGCGTCCTAGCTCAACACCTAACTGGCGAATAGACTCAAGGAAAGGTAATGATTCGATATCACCTACCGTGCCGCCAATCTCAACGATTGCCACATCATGACCTTCACCACCTTCAAGCACCTTCTCTTTAATCGCATTAGTAATATGCGGAATAACCTGAATGGTTGCACCAAGGTAGTCACCACGGCGCTCTTTACGCAATACTTCTTCGTAAATTCGGCCAGTGGTAAAGTTGTTACGACGGTTCATTTTAGTGCGGATGAAACGCTCGTAGTGACCTAAGTCGAGGTCAGTTTCAGCGCCATCTTCAGTCACGAAAACCTCACCGTGCTGAGTCGGGCTCATGGTACCGGGATCCAAGTTGATATAAGGATCCAGCTTCATAATGGTTACATTAAGGCCCCGAGCCTCTAAAATTGCTGCCAATGATGCTGCTGCAATGCCTTTACCTAGTGATGAAACCACGCCACCAGTAACGAAGATATACCTTGTAGTCATGCTGAACCTGAGAAAATGAGTTGGAAATATGTGCTTGTATGAAAGCACTAGGACGGGGCAATATTATACCAAAGCCCAGCTGATTCGACAAACAACAAAGCGATATATTTTACTCTTTTGCCGTTTCGGCCCGCTTTACTTGATCCCAATAAGCGTCTAATTCTACTAAGGAGTGCGCCTTCATCGGCTTTTCGGCGGCGTTAGCTAATGCTTCAACCCCCCGAAAGCGCCGCTCAAATTTGCCATTGGCAAGGCGCAGTGCTTGCTCGGGCTCCACACCTAAATGGCGAGACAAATTAACCACCGCAAATAGCAGATCGCCCATCTCTTCACTAATCCTTTGCGGTTGCTGCTCTGGTGCGTTAACTTCCTCGAGCACCTCTGCTATCTCTTCGTGAATTTTCGCCACCACAGGGGCCAATTCATCCCAGTCGAACCCCACACTGGCCACCCGTTTTTGCACTTTTGCCGCGCGGCTTAATGCAGGTAGATTTAATGGAATATCATCCAGCACCGAATGCAATGACCGCCCAGCACGCTCGCTGGCCTTTATGCTTTCCCAGCTTTGTTTGACTGCCTCGGTAGATGTTAAGGACAACTCACCAAACACATGAGGATGGCGCTCGGTTAATTTGCGGCAGATTTTATCTACCACCACACCAAAGTCAAATAACCCCTGCTCTTTTGCTAACTGACAATAAAAGATCACTTGAAACAGCAGGTCGCCAAGCTCCCCTGGCAATTCATCGAACGCTGTCCGTTCAATGGTATCGGCCACTTCATAGGCCTCCTCGAGAGTAAATGGCACTATGGTGTGATAGGTTTGTGCTTTATCCCATGGGCAACCGGTTTGTGGGTCGCGCAATTGACTCATGATCTCGAGTAAACGGTTAATATCGTTATTGGCCTTCATCGAACAACCTCATCATAAAAGGCGACTCTCGCCGCCTTTATCTCTTGTCTGTTTGTGGGCGACACGATTAGGTGCGCCGCGCTTCCATCACCCCATCGACTTGCGATAGCTTAGCCATCACCCGAGAAAGTCCCTCTAAATTATATAACTCGAGCTCGAGCTCAATGATGACAGTTTGATTTTTAACATCCAAAGATGAGCTCATCGCCAGTACCGTCGATTTTTCGGCGGCCAGCACTGAGGTCAGATCTCGCAGCAAGCCATTTCTATCGTTAGCAAACACTTTTAAACGCAGCTTATAGCCACCGGAGTAATTTTTACCCCACACCACATCCACGCTGCGCTCGGGATGTACCCGCATCAGCTCTTTCACTTGCTCGCAATCGGCGCGGTGTACCGAGATCCCGCGGCCTTTAGTAATAAAGCCAAAAATGTCATCACCGGGTACAGGCTGACAGCATTTAGCGATATGGCTCATCAAGTTACCGACGCCATTAACCTCGACCTGACCTCTACTTTTATGGGCTATACGGGAATGATTTTTCTTGAGTAAGTCCTCAACGGCTTCCTCTTCTGACAGCTCATTGATGCGCATCCGGCTCTGCACATGGTTGACCACCTGATTAAGACGCACATCGCCGCCACCAATGCCCGCCAGAAGATCGTCCATGCTAACCATGTTAAAACGCTCGACCGCCGTTTTGGCATCTTTAAGAGTGAGGTTGCTGCGCGCTAGCTCCGCTTCGAGCATCTCCCGCCCAGCGACAATGTTTTTATCTCTATCTTGCTGCTTAAACCAATGCTGAATTTTCGACCGCGCTCGCGAGGTGCGAATATAACCTAAATTAGGGTTAAGCCAGTCACGCTTAGGGTTGGGGGTTTTCGAGGTGATGATCTCAATACGCTCACCGGTTTCAACTTGATAAGTAAACGGCACTATACGGCCATCGACCTTGGCTCCAATACACTTATGGCCGACGTGGGAATGAATATAATAGGCAAAATCCAGTACGGTAGAGCCCATGGGTAAGTCAATCACTTCGCCATTAGGGGTAAACACATACACTCTGTCTTCGAAGACTTGACTGCGCACTTCATCGACCAAGTTGCCACTTTCGGCCACATCTTCTTGCCATTGCAAAATCTTGCGCAGCCAGTTGATTTTCTCTTCGTAACCGCTTTGCTTACCTGTGGTGCCCTCTTTGTATTTCCAATGAGCCGCCACCCCTAGCTCAGCATCTTCGTGCATCTGCTCGGTACGGATTTGGATCTCGACCGTCTTTCCCTCGGGGCCAACCACTATGGTATGGATTGACTGATATCCATTCGATTTAGGGTTGGCGACATAATCGTCAAACTCTTTAGGAATATGATGCCAAAGGGTATGCACCACCCCTAGGGCGCCGTAGCAGTCTTGCAGGCGTTCGGTAACGATACGTACCGCGCGCACGTCAAATAACTCATCGAATGTCAGATCTTTACCGCGCATCTTCTTCCAGATGCTGTAAATATGTTTAGGCCTGCCATACACCTTGGCGCGAATTTGGTCTTCATCGAGGCGCTGCTGTAACTGTTTGACAAAATTATCGATGTAGCTCTCACGATCGAGCCGCTTACCATCGAGCTGTTTAGCAATTTCTTTATAGGTTTCGGGGTGCAGGTAACGAAATGAGATATCTTCGAGCTCCCACTTTAATTGGCCAATCCCTAAGCGGTTAGCCAACGGTGCATAGATATCGGCAATCTCTCGCGCCAATAAGACCCGCGTCTCCTCGTCAGCACTTTTCACTTCTCGCAGTAGGCAGATCCGCTCAGCCAACTTGATCACCACCGCGCGCACATCTTCCACCATAGCCAGTAACATTCGGCGGATGTTATCGATTTGCGGCTCGGCATTGCGGCTCTGCTCGTTCACCTTGAGTGCACCAATGGCATTCATGGTCACGACACTTTTTACCAGTACCGCTAATTTCTCACCAAACAGCTCAGGCAACTGCTCGGCGCTTATCAGGCCGGCGTCATACACCACAAAAATCACTGCGGCTTGCAGGGTTTCGATATCCATATTGAGCGGGGCTAGGATCTCAATCATCTCGCGGCCGCGCTGATTAAGTAAATGGCTTTGAGCCCCTTCTTTAACGACCAGTCCTTCAATTTTTTTCATCAACTCGAGCAGAATAGCG
Organism: Shewanella sp. 492; assembly: GCF_059338445.1. Taxonomy (NCBI): domain Bacteria; kingdom Pseudomonadati; phylum Pseudomonadota; class Gammaproteobacteria; order Alteromonadales; family Shewanellaceae; genus Shewanella; species Shewanella sp. 492. The sequence continues at coordinate 1,089,869 of NZ_CM181702.1, read as the reverse complement.
ACTTCTTGCTCGTTATCGATGTAGCGATTAACCCACTCAGTTAATTGAAAATCTTTGTCATTAAAATGTGCTTCTCTAATAGATACCATCTAATGATTGTCCTTAATTGCTGATATTGGCGGCGCGCGCTCACCACAAGAACTCCTGCGGTGAAATATCATTCTATTACCTAAAAACCAAAGCCACTATCTTGAGGATTCCGCCCACATTGTCAATCGACTCAGGTCGTTATTTACACTAAAGATCTATTTAACCCATTAATCTCGCTCAAAAAGTGCCATTGCTTCGATATGATGCGTTTGCGGGAACATATCGATTAACCCCAATTTTTGCAGTCGATAACCTTGTTTCAGCAGTTGTTGACTGTCTCTAGCCAAGCTAACCGGATTACAAGAGACATACAGCACAGACTTGGGTTTCATCTGCTTTAGCCATTGCAAACTCTCGAACGCGCCAGCGCGGGCTGGATCGAGCAGCAGTTTATCAATCTGCCCCAGCCAAGGTTGCTCAGACAGATCGGCGCTCAAATCGGCGTGGTAAAACTCAACGCCACTAACGCCGCTGGCAACCGCATTGTCTTTGGCCGTTGCCACCATCGCAGGCACACCTTCAACCCCCACCACCTGCGCGCCCGCTTTGGCCAGCGCAATGGTGAAGTTACCCACCCCACAAAAAAGATCCAGCACACGCTCGCCAGGCTTAACAGCAAGCCACTCAATGGCCTGTTTCACCATATTACGATTCACATCGGCATTAATCTGAATAAAGTTACCCGGTGAAAAACCTAATTGGCTGCCGTCATCCAAACAGTAAAAAGGCAGGCTGGTATCACCGTCGAGGCTGTCGATGTGACCATGTTCATCGAGCAGCACCATACGCACGCTGTGCTCGGCGCCAAAAGCACGTAGACGAGCGATATCAGCATCGCTTAGCGCTTGAGTAATGCGTAGCACCACCATATTGGTCGACTCCACCGCCACTAACTCGACATGGCCTAAACTGCGCTTGGCCGCGAGCGTATTTAAACACAAGGTTAATGGGGCGATAAGTTGCGATAATGCTGGGGCCAACACTGGGCACTCGTCGATGCTAACCACCTGTTCACTCGCCAAAGCGCGAAAACCTAAGCTCAGTGTTTTGCTGTCGCGTTGATACTGAGTGGCAAGCCTTGCCTTACGCCGATAACCCCACGCCTCCCCCACCAGCGGCTCGGCCAGTTGCTGTGCCTGGGTTTGGCCCATTTTGTCGAGCAAGTTGACTAAGGCTTGCTGCTTATACTCGCGCTGCATTGGCACTGCTAGATGTTGCAGATCGCAGCCACCACACTGGCCATAGAATGCACAGCCACTGGCCACTCGATGGCTTGATGCCACATCGATGCGTAGCAGCTTAGCTTTAGCAAAACGTTTCTTTTGCTCAATTAATTGTGCAGTGACCGTTTCTTCTGGCAAGGCGCCGGGCACAAATACCACTTTGCCTTGCTGCTCAGAGACACCCGCGCCGAGATGATCAAGCTGAGTGATGTGAAATTGCTGCTTTGCCGATATTTGCTTAGCTTTATTGGGTTTAGCTTTGAAAAATTGCGCCATTTCGGCCTCTAAAACGATAAAAATAAGAGTAAACACTGCCCAAACTTAGGCAGTTTAATGTAACCTATACGCTACAACAGTATAAATTAGCCAACACCATGAATAGTGCCGACAATATGACTAAATACAGCTTAAGAGCCTGGGTTCTTGTGCTGGCGTTAGCCCCCACTATTTTGGTTGGTATTTTACTTGGCAGTTATTTTACCATAAATCGTTTCTATGAGCTGGAACAAAGCTTAATTGAACGCGGCACCAGCATTATCGAACCGCTGGCCATCGCCGCCGAAATAGGGCTAGAAACTAAAAACTTTGAAACCACCAAACGCCTCATCACCTCGGTACAGCTCAATAAGTCTAACTTAGTGCAATTTATCGCTATTTTCGACACCGAAAACCGGGTGATAGTGACTTCGCATCACTACAAAAGTCATGAGTTTATGCGTTACAACCAACCCATAGACGCATTAAATGGCATCGAAATTGAGCAGTTTGGCGATAGCCTTATTTTACGTAGTCCTATTCTTTCCAGCCAACGCGAGCTGATTGTCAGCTCGTTTGACAATAACGCTACTGCCGATCAATTAAACTCGGCCAAACTAGGTTACATCGCGGTATTGATCAACAAAGAAAACGCCCTGCTGGAGCAGCACCGCGCTGCGGTGGCGGCCTTTATCATGGTGTTAATTGGGGTTCAGCTAAACCTATTATTTACCTTTAGGTTGGTTAAAAACGTGACTCAGCCCATTACCGATATGGTGCGTGTGGTCGCCAAAATACGCGAAGGTAAGCTCGATACGCGTGTCGATGGCAATCTCATTGGTGAACTCGATCTACTCAAACGCGGCATTAATGCCATGGCCAGTTCGTTGTCGGATTACCATGAGGAGATGCAGCAAAACATCGACCAAGCCACCTCAGATCTGCGCGAAACCTTAGAGCAAATTGAAATTCAAAACGTCGAACTCGACTTAGCCAAAAAACGCGCTTTAGAGGCAAGCCGAATTAAATCAGAATTCTTAGCCAATATGTCACATGAGCTGCGCACCCCGCTCAATGGCGTTATCGGCTTTGCTAAGCAACTGCTAAAAACGCCGCTGCACACCAGCCAGCAAGACTATATAAAAACCATTGAAAAAAGCGCCAGTAACCTGCTTAGCATCATTAACGATATTCTCGACTTTTCTAAATTAGAAGCCGGCAAAATGGTATTAGAAAACATGCCGTTTGCCTTGCGTGAAGTGGTCGACGATACCGTCTCTATGTTAGCCAACAGCGCCAAAGAGAAGGAGTTAGAGCTGGTGGTCGATATCGAGCCTGCCATCAACGATAACGTCTCGGGTGATGCCTTAAGGGTCGGGCAAGTGCTCACCAACCTAGTGGGGAATGCCATTAAGTTTACCGATGAAGGCAGCATACACCTGAAGATGCGCCTTACTGGCACTGAGCCCGATAAGATCATTATTCGTTGCGAAGTCACCGACACAGGCATTGGTATCGATAAGCATCATCAAAGCCAACTATTTCAAGCCTTTGGTCAGGCAGACTCATCCATATCACGCCGCTTTGGCGGCACGGGCTTAGGACTCATCATCACCAAACGGGTGATTAATCAGATGGGTGGCCAAATCGGCTGTAACTCCACCCCAGACAAAGGCTCAACATTTTGGTTTACCTTGCCACTCAAACTGAGCCAATATCCGATTAGTCAGCCTTTAGATACCCATAAGCTCAAAGATAAATCAATTTTACTATTTGAGCCCAGAAAACTGTCGCGCCAGGTGCATGAACATCTACTGCAGCACTGGCAAATGCAGGTAACTGCTATCACCACCTTGCAACAACTTGATGCGTTGATGAGTAACACAAGCCAGCGTTTCGATTACGCCATTATCAGCTGTAATGAGCTGGCCAAAAGCCCCTTACTGCTCGATACCTTGACTCGAATTAGGCACATTAGCGATTACTCACTCTATGTGTGTAACAGTAACAATACCACCACGAGTTTCGATGTGATCCAGTCGGCTGTCGACAAAATTGTGCACGCCCCAATCGGCGAACGTGAATTGGCAAACACCCTCATTCACCCTTACCGCGCACCGCTAGCATCACAACCTAAGCCGTTACGTATTGTGCCGGTGTTAAACCGAGAGCCACTTAGCGTACTGGCGGTCGATGATAATCCGGCCAACCTTAAATTAATCGACACCTTACTGCGTGAAATCGTCACCCACGTGGCAGTCGCCGACAACGGCAAGGCCGCTGTCGAACTCGCCAAATCACGCCACTTCGATTTAATCTTTATGGATATTCAGATGCCCGGAATCGATGGTTTTAGCGCCACTAAACAGATCCGTGAGCATTCGTTAAATCGCAACACCCCTATTATTGCCGTCACCGCCCATGCCATCGCCGAAGAGCGTGAACGCATTAACCAAAGTGGCATGAACGGCTACCTGCCCAAGCCCATCGACGAGGCAGCACTCAAAGAGGTCATTAACAGTTGGAAGGTGCGCCCCAAGTTTACCCACTTTGAACAGCAGACACTCAATTGGGAACTGTGTTTAACTCAGGCGAATCAAAAAGCCGACTTGGCACTAGAGATGTTACAGATGTTGTTAGACTCGCTGCCAGAAACCCGTAATCAACTTACCTTGGCGCTTGATACCCTCGATGCCAAAGCGATGCTAGCCCATGTGCATAAACTCCATGGCGCCAGCTGCTACTGCGGCGTACCCACTACCCAACGCTTATGTAAAGAAATTGAATCATCACTTAAAAATGGCGCTAGCGTCGAAGAGGTAGAACCTGAAATACTAGAGTTACTTGATGAGCTTTCTAAGGTAGAATCTGCCACTAACCAAGTAATATCCCAGTTATCTATGGATGTGATCGATGAGTAATAAACCAGGGTTCTTCAAACGATTAAAAGCATTAGAGCTTGAGCAAAAAAAATTGTTTGCTATCGCGCTGTGCCAGCGCATGTATCCCAACTACCAGCTATTTAGTGAAGTGTGTGAATTTGGCGATCCACAGGTATTAGACACAGTGCTAAACCTGTTATGGCAGTCAATGTATGATAAAAAGCTGAAACTCAACATCGACATCTATCTTGAGCGACTCGATCTCAATACCCCAGAGCCAAGTGACTTTGACGCCTACGGTGTCTATCCCGCTATGGACGCCGCAGTGGCATTAACCTCACTATTGAGCGCACTGCAAAGTAAGGTGGAAGACGATATCATCAACATCAGCAAACTCTCTTCGAGCACGGTCGCCAATTATATTGAAGCCACTATCGAAGATGAGATGGATGAAGCCACTTTAGATGACTTTATTTTCAACCACCCCGTAATGGTTGAAGAAAAAGAGCTGCAGGCATCATTACTCGATCTCATCGAGCAAAACCCTAAAATCAGCGCCGACTTTGTCAAAGGCCTCCGTAAAGAAATTATCGAAGCAGGCGTATCTAACATTGGCATTTCAGTCGCTTAACTGCAGATGAAGAAGCTCATCTACCAAGGTTATCTATTAACCAACCGCGATGGCTTAACCGACTCTTGGATACTCACCATAGGGGAGCAACGCCGCAGTGGCTCCTTATTTGAATTACGGCGTCAGATACACTTCTATCAAGAACTGGGCGTGCTGCCAGCGGTCAACGCCCACGCGGCAAAGACAGAAGCAAGCCCACTATCTCGCTCAACTAAAAGCCCTTCTCAGTCACCTGATATCCGCCGCTCCAATAAACGCAATTAGCCCAGTTAGTTAAGTTAATATTGCCCATTAACGGCACCATATGCAGTCAAGTGGCTTTACGTTAATTCGCATTAGACCTTAGCTCAATAGCGGGCACCGACGTAAACATGCTAGGGTCGGCTTATCTTTGGGGTATATTTGGGTTTAATCATTATGATGTTGAGCCCTAGTACTGAAACACTGGCACTGAGACACCAAAGAGAGATAACGGCGTAAACTGAGCCAGCCCATGTCACAATCTAACGGATAAAAACAGCCTGAGAGGGAAAGCTCCTTAGTTTTACCACCAGCACAATTTATGGATAAATTTGTCGTATGCTACCTATCTTATCACCTCTGTTTATCGTCTTCGGCATCATGCTATCTGGCTTCATAGCCCAAAAAGCTCGGATTTTGCCCCAAGAGACAGATAACGTACTCAACCAGTACGTCTATTACATCGCCTTTCCGGCTATCATGCTGATTGTGTTAGCCGAAACCCCAATTGAACAGATCACCGATTGGGGCTTTATTGCCGGTTATAGCTTAGCGATGACCATTATCTATTTATTGACCATGGGGATATCGCTGTGGCGCGATAAAAAGCGCGATCTCGCGGCGATTCGAGCGCTTAACACCACCTTTGGCAACACCTCGTTTATCGGGATCCCGTTAATGATGATGTTGTACCCCAACAACCAGTTGGCACTGGCCGCCGCCGCTATTGCTAGCCTACTCTCGGTGACCGTATTTGCTATCGTATTGGCCCAACTCGCGCTGTATCAAGGGAAAACCGATAACGCCCTTAAGACTGTAAGCTTGGCATTACTGCAAAACCCTATCATCATCGGCAGCTTAATTGGTGTCGCCATTTCAGCGGCCAATATTACCCTTTATGCCCCTATTAGCGGCATCATCCGCCAATTTGGCATGACCTCTAGCCCCTGCGCCCTGTTTGCCATTGGCATGGTGTTGTGCAAAGCCAACCAACAGCAGGGCCGCAACGCCCCGCGCAAGCTTTCTACCGGCGCCGAACTCACCCTGCTCAACCTATTAAAATTACTATTACAACCTCTGCTTGCCTACCTACTGTGTAAAGCCTTTGGCGTTAACGGCCCACTGCTTAAGATGGCGGTACTCCTCGCGGCGCTGCCCACCGCAGCTAGCGTCTACCTGTTGGCGCACCGCTTTCAAACTAATGCCACCGTCAGCGCGCAAAATATCAGCCTAGGGATAGTACTGAGCTTTGCGGTACTGCCACTACTTGACCATTTGCTGTAGCGCTGCCATAACCTTAAATTCAACAAAATTCGCGAACAAAAAGCACACAGGTATTTACTGTATAAAAAATCAGTATATACTGTGCATTAATACAGTACTTTGTAAAAGGATGTCATTATGCTTTGCCAGCTCAGCATCAATAACTTTGCCATTGTTCGTTTTTTAGAGCTCGACTTCAAAGCCGGTATGACCAGTATCACAGGTGAAACCGGTGCCGGAAAATCTATCGCTATCGACGCCCTAGGCCTGTGTCTGGGTAATCGCGCCGAAGCCAGTACCGTTAGACCCGGCGCAGATAAAGCCGAGGTCAGCGCCCGCTTTTCTCTGCTCGATATTCCCTTGGCAAAGCGCTGGCTCGAAGATAACGACCTTGATCTTGATGATGAATGCATACTCAGGCGCACCATCAACAGTGACGGCCGCTCACGCGCCTACATTAATGGCAATCCAGTACCGCTTAGTCAACTTCGCGCACTTGGACAATTACTGATCGGCATCCACGGACAACACGCCCATCACGCCATGTTAAAGAGCGAGCATCAACTGACACTGCTCGACAGCTATGCTAACCACCGCATGCTGCTCGACAGCGTCAGTGCGAGCTATCAACGCTACAAACTGATTGAAAAAGAGCTTAAACAGCTACAACAGTCGCAACATGAGCGCATCGCCCGTAAGCAACTGCTGCAATACCAAGTTGAGGAGCTTAATGACTTTGATTTAGGCGAGCACGAATTTGACGAGATAGAAGCCGAGCATAAAAAACTCGCTAACGGCACCGCCTTAGTGCAAGCCTGCCAACACACCCTCTTCCTATTGCAAGACAACGAGCAAGGTGCGGTAGAATCGGTGCTCAACTTAGCCATAGATCAAGCTCAAGAGCTTGAGGGCTATGACACCGCCCTTAACAGCATTGGCAATATGCTCAATGACGCCTTAATCCAAGTGCAAGAGAGCAGCAGCGAGCTGCAACGCTACCTCGATGGATTAGAGCTCGACCCAGATCACTTTGCTTACCTTGAACAGCGCCTCTCTAAAATCATGCAGTTGGCGCGCAAGCATCACGTAAGTGCCAAAGATCTTTATCAGCACCATCAAGCCTTAAATCAAGAGCTAAGCAGCTTAGACTCAGACGAAGAGAAGCTTGACGAAATCGCTGAGCAGCTGCAAAGCTGCAAGCTAGGCTTCATTGCTCATGCTAAAAAGCTCAGCCAAAGCCGGAGCCGTTATGCCAAAGAACTTGACAAGCAGGTGACCCAATCGATTCATGAACTCAGCATGCCTAAGGGTAAATTTGTTATCGATATCCGCTTTAACGAAGCGATCATGTCGCCCAACGGTTGTGACACCATCGAGTTTCAAGTCACCACTAACCCAGGGCAGCCACTGCAACCTATCTCGAAAGTCGCATCAGGCGGGGAACTGTCACGTATCGGCCTTGGCATTCAGGTGATCACGGCGAAAAAGGTCGCCACACCAACGCTTATTTTCGATGAGGTGGATGTGGGCATCTCGGGGCCAACTGCTGCTGTGGTGGGAAAAATGCTACGCTCACTGGGTGAATCGACTCAAGTGCTATGTGTAACCCACCTGCCCCAAGTCGCCGGAAATGGTCATCAACACATGTTTGTGAATAAGCAAAGTAAAGCCGGACAAACCGAGACCTCTATGGTACCGCTGGATAAAACCCAACGCATCGAGGAGCTCGCCCGCTTACTTGGCGGCGATACCATTACCAGTAACACCCTAGCCAACGCCAAAGAACTACTCAGAGGTTAAAGACTGGCAACACCTAAAGCGAAGGAAATACCTTCGCTTTTTGATATCGGTGTTTCACTATTTAAACTCACTCATCCCATTGTACTTAATGAGCGAATTGCGCTCTCCATAACTCCTAGCAAGAAAAAACAAAACCATATAAGTCACGACTCGGCCGAAGTCTTAAGCAGCATTTAATTGATTCACTGCGACACCAAGCTTTCAAAATAACGAGTTCATACAAACTCTTGCGATCGCAAAAAATGGGCGTATAATCCCTCGGAATTTTTCAAAACAGAGAGCAACAATGAACCAGACAGTTAAGCACAACTTGACTCATTATCGTCGAGAAGCGGCGTTGGTTTTATGTTTCTGTTTTTCGATTTCAAAAAAAAGCCTCCTTGCTTAAGGGGGCTTTTTTTTGTCTGCTTTTTGCGTAGAGCCGGCAAGTTTAAACGACTATCTGCCCGAGGCTATTCGATGCTCATCTCGAATGTCAGTGGCAGAAAAAGTTTAAAACCATTTGTATCCGTTATCTATTTATAGGGAAGAGAAGCCATGGCGAACTCGTTGTTTCAAAAACATATCATCTCCATTCCGGAATTAAACCGAAATGAACTTGAACTCATCGTTGAAACTGCTGGAAGATTAAAAGCAGAGCCAAATCCAGAACTATTAAAAAATAAAGTCGTGGCGTGCTGTTTTTTTGAACCCTCAACACGTACTCGCCTCTCTTTTGAAACCGCAGTACAACGCCTAGGCGGCACTGTGATTGGCTTTGATAACGGTGGCAACACCTCGCTGGCCAAAAAAGGCGAGACACTAGCAGACTCAGTGCAGGTGATCTCATCTTATGTCGATGCATTTGTAATGCGTCACCCACAAGAGGGCGCAGCCCGTCTGGCCTCAGAGTTCTCTAACGGCGTACCGATTGTGAACGGTGGTGACGGTGCCAACCAACACCCAACACAAACTTTATTGGATCTCTTCTCTATTTTTGAAACTCAAGGGCGATTAGATAACTTAAATATCGCCTTCGTTGGCGATCTAAAATATGGTCGCACCGTCCACTCCCTGACCCAAGCACTGTCTAAGTTTAATAACATTAACTTCTTCTTTGTGGCTCCCGAAATTTTAGCCATGCCAGATTACATTTGTGAAGAGTTAGACCAAGCAGGGATCAGTTACAGCCTGCATGCCACTATGGAAGAGGTGATCCCTGAGCTTGATGTACTGTACATGACCCGAGTTCAAAAAGAGCGTTTCGATGAATCAGAGTACGCGCACATGAAAGCCGCTTATATTCTAAATTCAGCCATGCTAGCGGACGCACGCGACAACCTAAAGGTATTGCATCCATTGCCACGTGTTGACGAAATCACTGTCGATGTCGATAAAACCAAGCACGCTTATTACTTCCAGCAAGCGCAAAACGGGGTTTACGCCCGTGAAGCACTGCTGGCATTAGTACTGAACGAACAACTTTAAGCAGGAGATAATCACCATGACCAAGGAAACGCAACAAGTTGAAGCCATAAAGAATGGCTCTGTTATCGACCATATTCCTGCCAATGTGGGGATTAAAGTGCTTAAGCTGTTTCAGATGCATAAAACCAATCAACGTGTCACGATTGGTCTTAATCTGCCTTCCTCTGCTTTGGGCGCTAAAGATCTGATTAAAATTGAAAATGTTTTTATCAGCCCAGATCAGGCGAATCAATTAGCCCTGTATGCCCCTAACGCTACGGTTAATCAGATTGAAAATTATGAAGTGGTAAAAAAACTGACCCTGTCGTTACCAGAGCGGATCAACGCCATTTTTAAGTGCCCAAATACCAACTGTATCACCCATAATGAGCCGGTAGACAGCAGCTTTAGTGTCAGCGCTAAAAAGCAAGATGTACAACTCAAATGTAAATACTGCGAGAAGGTGTTCTCACGTGAAATAGTGACCGAGCGTCACTAAGCCGCCACTTTTTCAGCCACTCACAACTAACAAGCCTGTTCAACATTGAGCAGGCTTTCCCCTTGTACTGGTAATCAGTCATGTGCGCACTAATAAAACTCTTCTCAATCAATAGCGCACATCACCTGGGCATAACGTTTCGGATTAAAGTTGATGCAAATGACCATGGTAATTAACACCATCACCAGATGCATCATCCAGCCATAGCCAAAATCACCACTCCACTGCAATAACTGCGCAAACATCAGCGGAAAGGCGGCGGCAATCAAAAAGCCGCCACCTTGCATTAATGCGGCGAGCGCCCCAGCACTGTTAACCGCCGGTAGATGATCAAGCGCTGTGACTATGGTTAATGAAAAGGCCCCGCCCAGTCCCGCGCCGCACAAGATTGACCATAACTGCGGCGCGCTATCGGCATGAAAAGCGAACCCCCAAAAACCAATGGCCTGCATCACTAACACCCACAGCAACCAAGGGCGCCTGTCGGTGTAACTTCTGGCCAAGGCTGGTAAGCCAATGGCGAACAAGGCTTGAGTCACCGCCATCACCACAATTAAATGGCTGCTACTGGCATTATCCCAGCCACGCTGCTGATAAAAGGCCGCCAGCCAAGTGACTAATGAAGCATACCCGCCGTTGACTATGCCAAAGGCGGCCATTAGAGTCCACGTTCGCGGGCGAGCCAGTAACCCCTTTAGCGGTCGAGATGATAAGCTTAGCTGCGATAGTTCAGGTAAAGCGTTGCATTGGGTAGGCGGCATCTGCCGACGCTGGCTAAGCACCCTCCAAGCCACGACCAAGGCCGCAAAACAGGGCAATGCCAACAAGGCCAATGCATGTTGCCAACCATAGCCCCATTGCAACAACATCGGCATTAGCTGTGCGCCCAACGCGCCGCCAATCATCAATGACGCCGAATAAAGCCCGGTGACCACCGCCGAGTGCTGGGCAAAAAACTGTTTAATCATGCCCGGTAAAATAGATTGTATAAATGCCACGCCCACACCACACAGCAGCGCGGTGATAATAAGCGTGCTGCCATCGCTGACGAAATAGCGCAGCGCTGAGCCTAGCGTCATCAATGCCAATGCCAGTAACAAGCCGACATGGCTGCCAATAAGTGCAGGCCGAGCCGCCACCACAAAGGCCCCAATCCCCATCAACATCATAGGCAGCAAGGTTAGCATCGACGCTTGGGGATAACTGAGGCCGGTGTCATTAACGATACTGCCCAGCAGCGGCCCAGGTGCCACTAAAAATGGCCGCAGATTGAGACCGATTAAGACAATTAATAACAGCAAGGATAATGACTGAGCGCGCACGCTTAATTGACGGCCCATTAGTCAACCTGCTGTTTAGACGCGTTATGCTCTGCCCACTTAGCATAGAGCGCGCCGTCATTGGCATCACTTGGCGAGCACTGCTCGACCGACAACCAGCTTTGCAGCTCAAGCGGCGGCGCAAGCTCCATGGCGATATGCGCCGTCGATAACCCATAAGGCTGTGCTTGTTGATTCGAATAAGCAAACACCAAATGGTTAATTCCTGCCATGCGCATAGCAGCCAAGCACATAGGGCAAGGCTGGCCACTGGCATACACGCTGCAGCCTTCAAGGCTGGTGGCATTTAAAGCTTTACCTGCGGCCCTTAGGGCCAGCAACTCGGCGTGAGCGGTTGGGTCGCACTCTTGAAGAATACGATTGACCCCAGTGGCTACCACCTCACCTTGTTTCACTACGATGGCAGCAAAAGGACGGCCACCGGCAGCCACATTTTGCTCAGCAAGGGCTAACGCTTGCTTAATAAAGGGATCTGATGTGCGCATTTTTTCACCTTTAGCAGCTGCAATTGCTGCAATTGCTGCATGACTTGCTTTAACTTGACACTATAAAGGTGAGCATGACGGGTAAAAAATGATTTTTTTAAATAGAAACCATTCATAACGTAAATACTATTTCCCTTACTAAGTTAAAGGTCTTACTATTTATCGGCTGAATGTCAGCCCCCTCGAAAGACAGGATTAATGCTATGGATGATGTGTCATGATGTTTGAACCTCGTCTACTGCGCGCTTTTGTGGTGCTTGCCGATACTGGCAGCTTTACCTTAGCGGCAGCACATTTACACCTAACACAATCGACAATAAGCCAACAGATAAACCGCCTCGAAGCCGCCGTCGGCAAGGCATTATTTGATCGGACTCAACGCCCTATTCAGTTAACCAACTCAGGTGAGAAACTCCTCGGCTATGCGCGCAAAATTTTAGCGCTGCAATGTGAGGCCCAAGCATTGGTGGCGAACTCAGCTGGCAGCGCGCTGATTAAAATTGGCATCCCTGATGATATCGCCACCGAGCAGATGATCGGTGTGTTTGCCAATTTTGCTAAACAGCATCAGGAAATTAGGCTCGATGTCACCACAGGTCTCAGCCTCGAATTAACCCACAGATACCGCAACGGTGACTTTGATATCTTAGTAGTCAAAGAAACCCACGCCGCCGATGATCACAGATTGACCATCAGCGAGCCCATGGCCTGGTATCAATCACTCGATACCCAGCCGCACTGGAGTGAGCCGTTACCCTTAATCGCATTTCCTCCCGGCGGGCTCTACCGCGACACCATGTTTGAACGCATCACCCATGAGGGCAAACTCTGGTATGTGGCGTTTTCCAGCAGCAGCTTAAATAACCTGCTTAGCGCCGTCGAAGCGGGCTTAGGTTATAGTCTGCTTCCCGTAAGAGCCACCGCTGGGCGGCGAGTCACCCCTTGCCCGCATTTAGGTAACGAGCAGCCCATGACGCTGTCGCTATACACAAATGATGGTAATGCCATTATTAGCGAACTGGCCGACAACATAGGCCACATACTGGTTAACCGAGAAGCCGTCTTTGAACAACTCGTGACGCAGCAAAAGCAGCACCTTACCCGTAAGTCGCACGCAAATACTAAGGGAGCGGTTAACCCTTAAGTAAACACTAAAGCTCAATATTAAACGCACACATGACAAGGCTTTGCCTGGTTTGTACAAGCAACAGCCAGTACCCATTCAAAATGGCGCAGCTCATTTTACGAAAAAGATAATAACAAGCTAAACGTAGGTGACCCATCATGAAATTTATTCCACCGCAGTTATTTTTAACCTATATCGCCGTATGTGACACGGGCAGTTTTACCCGCGCAGCAGAAAGAATTCATAACTCTCAGTCGACCATTAGCCAACAGATAAACCGTCTCGAGTCTATGCTCGGCAGCACGCTACTAATGCGCACGCCGCAAAAGGTGACATTAACGGAGCAAGGGGAGTTTGTTCTGCGGTATGCCCATAAAATTATCGACTTGAACACCTCTATGGTCGATAACTTTCATGAGAAATCAGAGCAAAACATCATCAAGATAGGCGTGCCTGACGACCTGTCGGTTGACGTGACTAAGGCCATTGTTCAGTTTCAGCATAACTACAATATCTTGTTTGAATTTACCTCAGGCCTGAGCAACAGCCTGTATCAAGCCTATCAAGCGGGCCAATACGATCTCATTTTGGTCAAGCAGCCCATACTCGGTAATGCCTACGCCTATCGCAGAGAGCCGCTATTATGGCTCGACAGCGCGGCGCATCCCACCTTTAATAGCAAGATGATCCCGCTAGTGCTATTTCCCACGGGAGCCTTGTATCGCGAGCATATACTCAACTCTATGGATCAATTAGGTTACTGCAGCAAAATTAACTACTGCAGCAGTAACTTATCGGCCATTATTACCGCTTCATCTATCGGTTTTGGCATCACCCTGTTGCCCGAAACCTGCAAAACCGCCGAACATAGCGTCATCGATGAGCTGCAAACCTATGCCCCACCCAACGACTTTTATTTAGCCTTATATGTTAATAATACGCATGACATGATTGTGACTAAGATAGCCGATGAGATAATCAATACCTTTAACTTAAAGCACCATAAAACCTATTAATTGAGCTAGATGATGACCCAGATAACCCTTGCTCAACCGATTTATGAGCTGTTAATACACCACGGTTCAATAACCACAAGGGTGCATTCGGTGTTTAACGCCGCCTGCAATCTGCAAAGCCCTTATGGTTTGATATCCCTGCTGACGCAACCCAAAAAGATGAACCCCAGTGCCATCTTATTGCCGCAAGCAATCAATTTTAAATCGCTCAGTGTCGATACTAAGGTGGAGCTAAGTTGCAGCCATAACACCTGCATAGACCCTGCTTTATCAGCGTTGAGGGGCAATATCGATGATCTGTTCTTACATATCAACTTAGGCACAGGCACAAACATTGTCAGTGAACAGATTGAACGCTTTATTCCCAGCTTGCCCGCGGCGTTACCCAGAACGCTTGGCCTTCAATCAAACATTCAATCCCATATCGCTGATTTTTTACAGCGCAATCAAAAGCCGCTGGGGATCTATCCCCTACTTTGTCAGCAGCCTCAGCTCAATATCGTCACTCATCTAGTGTATCAACCTAAGATGATGGCTGAGTATATAACCCCGCATCTGCAAGGGTTTATCGCCAATCTAAGTCAGCACAACCCAACGATTGCGCTTAAATCCATTATCGGCTTTGGTGCCGGACTTACCCCTTCGATGGACGATCTACTGGTGGGTTTACTCTCCTGGCTCGACTTTAGCCAGCACCCTTACTTTTATCCGCTGGCCCACGCGGTACAAGCTAATGCGGCGCAAACCACAGATGTCAGTCAGGCCATGTTAATGCACGCCACGCTCAAGCAATATAACCAAGAGATCGTCGAGCTGTATGCCTGTTTAAATCAGTCTCATAAGTCAGATGATATGCTCGATAACGCGTTCAACGAGGTTCTCAATGAGGTTATCGCCTATGGCCACTCTTCGGGCCACGATACCCTGTGTGGTATCTACTTGGGCTTAACTCTCTTTGGTGATGTGCCAATAGACTGATTGCACAAGGCTGCTTGCTAAGATGAAGGACTGATGACTGATGTGCAGTGCTAAAGTGACCTACTCGTAGCATGTAAGGCAAAGCTAATGGGTGACAACTATCCTGACTCCGGCAGGTAAACTTAAAGCACAGTTTTTTAACTGAAAATAAAAAAGCCTCATTATTGAGGCTTTTAAGGTTTAGATGAAAAGAGTGCAGAGGATCAATAATACTCGACCGTTTCACCCAAGGTGATGCGCGTACCTGAGCGCCCAGCAATAACTGCGGGTAACTCATCTAAGGCGCCAATGGCGGCGTCGCCCAACCCCTTCGAGACAAATTTACACACGGCGTCAATTTTAGGTCCCATAGAGCCAGCCGGGAAATGGTATTTATCGAGCTCTTCAGGGGTGATATTTTTAATCGCCTGCTGATTGGCTTTGCCATAATTCAGGTAAACCGCGCCATCGGTTAAAATAATAAACAGATCCGCCTGAATCTGCTCGGCAAGTAACTCGGCCGTTAAGTCTTTATCGATAACACATTCAACGCCAACCAGATTACCATTGTCAGCCTTAAATACTGGAATACCGCCCCCACCACAGGCGATCACTGTGTTACCATTTTCAAGCAGGCTACTGATCTGCTTAGATTCGACAATATCTTGCGGCATAGGCGATGACACGACGCGGCGATAGTAATCACCATCTTTCTTATAAATCGCCGACGGATTGCCAATATTAACTCGCTCGATCTCATCTTCGTTATAGACAGGCCCAACAAATTTAGTCGGATCATTAAAGGCTGGATCGTCAATATCGACGCAAGTTTGGGTCAAAATAGTAGTGATATCTAATTTGTTGTCGCTGTTAAACAACTCCTGCTGCAACATGTAGCCGACCATGCCGCAGGTTTCTGCGCCCAATACATCCATTGGGTAAGCGGTGACCGCACTATTAATTTTTTGATATTCACAATTTTGCTCGATCAGCAGCCCCACTTGTGGACCATTACCATGAACAATCACCACATCATGCTCTCTAGCAATAGCCGCAATCGATGCCGCTGCCTTTTTAATATTATGACGAAGATTGGTCGCGGTGAGCGGTTGACCACGCTCTAGCAGCGCATTACCGCCAAGGGCTAATACAATTCTCATGGGGAACCTCAATATTTATTTTATATACAATGACGAATAAATAATCACATTATTGCGACATGGGTAAGAAGGAAAAAATTAAAAACAGTAACAATAAAAAGGTCGACCCATTTATTTATCTTTAAAACGCATTTAAATAGAGTCGACCTTTATGTTCACACCATCATTAATCGTAATTATGAAATATTATTAGCAAAGGTGATAATCGCTTTTTCAAAGCATTCAACAGGCGGGTTAGTAATACCACAACCTATCATACCAATGCCGGGCTCTTTATGAGCAATCGCAGTATTAATAATAGGTAAAATACCCGTTTCCATCACTTTACGAATATCGATACCCGATGAGATACCTTTAAAGTTTAATAATGGAATGGTGACATTCGGATTTTTAGCGGTAGTGATCTCATCCATCTGGATAGAATAATCGATCGCCTCATTTACCGTGCCGCCTACCAGCGCCACAATCGCAGGGGCGGTCGCCATGGCAAACCCACCAATACCATAGGTTTCGGTGATCGCACTGTCACCTATATCTAAACCCGAGTCTTCAGGCTTAAAGCCCGCAAACAATGGACCGATAACCTTTTGAGCAGGCCCAGTAAACCAGGTAAAGCCACCCATACCGCTGACACGAATACCAAACTCGACGCCGTTACGTGCCATGGTCGTAACCAAGGTACTATTTTCGACCCCATGACCAGCATCGAGGGCACACTTACACATCGCCATCCATGTTGGGCCAGAGAAGTAATCGCTTGATGCAATAAAATCAAACACTTCACGCTTTTCTTTGATGGTGAAATCGGTTTCTAAAATCAACGGTGTCAATGCCTGTGATAACAAGGCAGTACCAGCGTTATTACGGTTATGACATTCATCCCCCATATGCAGGGCTTGGGCGAGCATTAAGCGCAAGTCGATAGGCTCCGCTTTGTCCATGGCCGCTTTTAACATTGGGCCTAATACGTCGCGCATCCAGATTAAGCGCTCGACCACGCTTTCATCGTTAGCGCCCATACGTAAAATTTTCGCCATCTGCTCACTGAGGTTGGTATAGGCGATATTGCCGTAGGTCATGTTTTTGACCACGTGCATATACATAGACGCCGACGTCACACCGGCCATAGAGCCGACGCAATCGTGCTCGTGACATGGCGAGAAGGTGATCTCACCCGATGCTGCTAATTTAAACGCTTCATCAAGGTTAGCCGCCAAGCCTTCAAACACCAGTGCGCCAGTCACTGCGCCGCGCATTGGGCCATTCATATCATCCCAACATACTGGTGGGCCGGCATGTAAAATGGTGGTTTTGGTCATGCCTGGAACCACATCAATCGCTCTTTCATAACCCATTAACACAGGGTGTGATTTAATAATACGATTAACCGCCTCTTCGTTGGCCGCCTCAATTTTTTCTGCTATCTCTGGCTGCGCCAATTTATCGAGCGCCGCAATCACCTTGGTATTACCACCAGCAATGGGTTGCCAATTGACCTGAGTTACTGGCGCTTGCTGCTTGCTGATATCGTCTTTAAAGAACTCAAGGCCCACATTAATCACGTTTAAGTTTGAAAATAGTTCTGTCATCTTACTCATGGTTATTCTCCCTTGCTCACAAACCCGCTTGCCAATAGCCCGGTGTTTTGACTGCTACTTGAAATGGTGACCCCCGCCGAGGCGAGTTTATCGACTTGCTCACTCAGTTTTGGCGTGTCTAAATCGGTACCTAGCACGTAACCTAAGATCTCTAAGTGCTGACCACGCGCCGCCGCTTTTTGCTTGGCTTCAATAATGGCTGGTAAAGTGACGCCAACAGGATCTTGATGTGAGCCATAGCCGATCACGAAATCGAGAATGATCACCCCTACTTCTGGGTCATCTGCTTCTTTAAGCAGACGTTCGATACGCGATGATGGATCGATCATCGGATGTGGACGCCCATTGGTAAAATCATCGTCACCAAAGTCGATAAAGGTGTGCTGCTGGCTAACATTAATGTCCGCCAAGCGCTGCTCTGGTTTCTTGGCGATATTGCTATACGCCTGACGGTGAGTCTCACGTACCAGCATCATGGTTTCTTCACATAAGGTGCCACCGCAGAATAAGCCACGAATGTACTTTTGCTCAGGTGCTAACTTGGCTTTAATCTCTTCAATTAGCGGTAAGTTTAAGGCACGCTTATTGATGCTGCTCTCATCGACTCCGGCTAACACAACTGCTTGTAACGCGGCTTCTTTAGTGGTTTTAGCAAAGTGAGCACCTGCCGCAACCACTGGCCCTTCTTCTCCACCTAATAGGCAAACTACCACAGGTTTACTGAAGCTCTGCACCAGTTCAAGCACCTTAGCCTCAACGCTTTTCGCCGCAGGTTTAGAAACAATTAAGATCACCTCGGTAGCAGGGTCGGCTTCTAGTGCACGCAATCCATCGAGCATCATGATGCCACCCACTTCGGCGCTTAAGTCACGCCCGCCGGTGCCTAACAGCTGTGAAATGCCGCCGCCAAAGTCATGAATGCGCGCCGCCACTTCTTGGCTACCTGTGCCAGATGCGCCAACGATACCAATATTGCCAGGGCGAACCTTGTTGGCGAAACACAGGCCAACATGATTGATAATGGCGGTGCCGCAATCTGGGCCCATCATTAATAAGCCTTTTTCGTGTGCAAGGGTCTTAAGCTCGACCTCATCGGCCACTGACACGTTGTCGCTAAACATCAATACGTGTAAGTCGTTATTCAGCGCCGCAAGCGCTTCGCGCTTAGCAAACTCACCGGGAACAGAGATCACCGCTAGGTTGGCATCAGGGGCGTGCTTTAACGCACTTTTTAAAGTGACATGTTTTTTCTCACTGGCACCTAAACCCGTCGCCGCTTTGTCATCGCCTTTTAGGAGTACTTCGACTTCGGCAAGCGCCGCTTCGCACACTTCGTCGGTGGCAGCTTTCACCACGATAAATAGATCACCGCTGTTGGCAGATTGAACTTCGGGTAATAATAGACCGACGTTGGCTAATACCCCTTTATTCATATCGGTTGCCATGGCAACAAATGCCTGTTCAACATCGTTAATTTCATTAACTTTGGTCGTTAATGCCATTAATGAAACCGAATCGAAATAGGTATTCTTTTTTACAATTAATTTTACGACCATATTAGCCTCTACTATATTTCAACAAAAAAGGTGTAATAGCCTATGTAATAGTTGATTTGACATCACAACCACTATTACACCTATGGTGAATGTATCTTTATTTAAAAGAGTTAGTAACTACAAAACTTTATCTAATGGTTGAATTAAACTCAGCCGCTCGCTTAATTAAACATTCCTAAAAAGGACATCTAGTTAAGTATTATTTATTGAGCAAATCATGTTTAATCTCAATTAGTTCATTGCTGTCATCACAAACTTCAATCGCTTGATTAATTACCGTAACGGCTTGTTCAATCTGCCCCATTATTTCTAATGATTTAGCTTTATGCTGATAATAAAGCCCATTACGATTATCGTGTTTAATGGCATTATCTATGGCAACAATGGCCTCATTATGTAGACCCAATGAACGCAGGCTATTAGCCTGATGGAATGAATAATCATAACGATGGGGCTGTTGCGACAGTAATTGAGTCATCGCAGCGACCGCTTCTTTATGCATGCCTAGTTCACGTAAATAGTTCGACTTGTGGTACAGCACAAACGGTGACGCTGGTTGTGCTGCAATGCCGTTATCAAATTCAGCCAGTGCAAGCTGAGGTTGTTTCGCCAGTCGATAGCTATTAGCGATATACAGATAGAACTGCGCTTTATTGTCACTCAGTGCCAAGCCTTGACGGTAGGCGATTATCGCCTCCTCAAAGCGCGCTAATTCAGTGAGCACATAACCACAGTAGTAGAAATAATCTGCTGGGTTGGCAAAGTCATGGCGATTACCAGTTAATATAGCCAGCGCCGTTTGGTACTCAAACTGACGAATATGCTGTTTAACCAAACGCAGTGACGCACTATAAGCTTGCTTAACCTGCTCGTTTTGAGTCATCAAAGCGACCACATTGCTCTGGCCCTGGGCTTTAGCGTGATCAAGCGCGCTCAATCCATCGCGGTCTTGAAGGTGAATGTCGGCGCCAGCGTCGAGTAACACCTCAATCACATCGGCATATAAATACCCACCGTCACCTAAAATTACCGCTTCTAACAAGGCCGACCACCCTAGCTTATTAGCGTGATTGACCGGGATCCCCGCATCCAAACTCACCTGTACCGTACGTAGAAAACCTTTTTCGCTCGAGGGCAACAGTGGTGTGCCGCCAAAACGGTTAACACTAGTGACATCGGCGCCATGGGCTAAGGTCAGCGATAAGAGTGCGTGAAAACCATTAGCACCAGCACACAAATAGGGCGTCAGCTGATTCACATCGCGAGCATTCACATCGGCGCCATGCTCAATAAGCACTTTAGCTAGCGCCAAGTTGTTTTGCTGTACCGCAATCATCAAGGCAGTGCAGCCGTTTTCATCTCGGGTATCCACATCAACCTGCTGGGTTAAATACGCTACCACATCATCGATTCGATTATGGCTTACTAGCTGATGCAGCGACATAGGGGCATTTGTACTCATGTTCACTCCTTAAGCGGCTTCAGTTGCTTCAGTTACTGGGGTCGCAGGCACAGGCTTGCTTAAAGGTTCTTTAGCACTCTCTTTAAGGTTGTAAAAATGTTTAACCCCAAACAGACCGGCCATCATTAAGTAGGAGTAGACATACATCATCGACTCAGGCTGAGCAAAGCCAACCCCATTGGCATGGATAAATCCAACCAACGCTAGACCTGCGGCAACTAAGGCGGCAACTACGGCGCGCAGCGGAGTATTATTGATAGCAAAGACCACCATACAACCCCATAGTAAGCTCGCAAGTGGTGCACCATTACCTAAGCCAACCATGCCTTGGTAATAGATACCTTTTGCCGCTAATGCCTCAATACCTACGTCATAAGCATTGGTACCGGCTGTCGCCAAGGTGTTTTTGAACAGGGTTAATGCCCAGTAGCCAATCCAAGGGAACAAACAAACAAAGATGGCAGGCACTTCCAATTTAGGCGTTTCACGCACTACTTGGTTAGCTGTGACAATACCGATGTAGACTAAGATTGGCGCAATGGCGGCTCCTGGAATCAAGCTCAGTAGCAGCGCACCTAAACCAAACAGACACACTAAGAACATGATCACGCCATTAAATAGGGTGTAACCTATGCTCGCGCCCATCTCTTTATACGCCGCATGGCCCACATACACAGTCACAGGGAAAGGGTTACCCATGAAGGCACCGAGCATAGATGCACAGCCGTTAACCATCATAATTTTGCGTGTCGGGTAAGAGTCACCAGCAGCATCGGCACTTTCGATATTCTCAAGGTCGAATACATAGTTAGCTAAACCCAGCGGTACAGCTGATGCCAAGTAAGGTAAGGCATGAGGTACGCCTTCCATAAAGCTGTCAATGTGCAGCTGTGGAGGGTTAAAGCCCGCATCCGATAGCGAAGCAATAATTGCATCGGGTGACTGCAAACCAAACATCCAAGCCAGCACAGTACCGACAATGATCAGTAATAGCCCAGTTGGGATCTTAGGAAACAGCGGCTTTTTACCAAACCAGTTGATAAAAATAAGCCCCAGCACGACGAACGACACTACAGGCGTTGAAAACGCTTGCAGCATAGGGTTGAGCGCCAACAGTGTGAGGCCTAATCCCGCCAAACAAGACAGCAGTACGGTGCGAGGCACGATACGACGGATAGTGTCACCAAAGAATGAGCCGACGAGTAAGATCATCGCCTCGACAAAACACCAAACTAATGCGATTTGAATAGCAAATGCCGCATCTTTGGTTGTGTGATAAACCGGCATAATCACCAGAAAAGTCACGGTGAAAATAGACGGTGCACTCGGACCAGATGGCAGTGCGGTCACATCATCACGACCGGTTTCTTTTTTTAACTTATACGCAAACCAAGCATAAAATATACTGGCACACATCACTGCCAGACCAAACGCCGGGGCGACCTGCCCCATAACAAATTCTTTAGGTAAACCGACGACAAAAAGCAACAAGCCCATCATAGTCAGTAAATTGGTTAAATTATTGGTAAATAAGCCAAAGAAGGCGGCCCAATCACCTTTGCGCCATACATCACTTATGTCCATATCGCTGTCCTATTGTGATTTAATTATTTAACTTGAGTTAATAACGAACACCCCAAAGTTAACAAAATTATGACGACACAATAAATTAGGAAACTAAATGGCCTAGATTAGCTTTAGCGATACCCACAGAAAAACCAACAAACCGAGATCATTTATTTAACAAAATAAGATCAACTAGATAACGCAAGATAAGGTTAGGGTTAAATAATGTGACCCGCTTCACCCTTAAACTGGCGCCTCCCCCTTGCTGGTAATAAAACAAAGCATGACCTATATCACATTGCTATTTTTTGATTGTTGCGCAGCATAACCTTGATACCCATTCAAATAACAAGCTTATGTAAATACAACGATGATATTGATACGAGCAACCACAACCGAAAATCTATAGCGGAGACTTTTATAAGAGAACCACTAGCTGAGCACACCACCCTAGGCAACAAGATAACTAGCTGTAATTAAAGGCAATAACCTGATACTGGTAAGATCGATGGTAGATGGTAGATGGTAGATGGTAGATGGTAGATGGTAGATGGTAGATGGTAGATGGTAGATGGTAGATGGTAGTGACGATAAGTTTGATCTGGATAAAAAATGTTTATTCACTTTTTACTGCAATCTACATTGATTGCAATCTAGTACTACAGGCTGATATTGCTCACTCGAATGTTCACCGTTTAAATAGTATTTAGCCTATTTTGCCTTTGGCGAGCAAAATAGACTAAATAGTAAAGTCAGCTCACCGCTGCGCTAGCCGACGAAGTACACCACCCCTTGCAAACCCAAAAACGCAAAGGCGCCCGCTAAGACATCATCAATCATGATGCCAACACCGCCATGCACCTTGGCATCCAGCCATTTGATCGGCCATGGCTTAAGGATGTCGAAAAAGCGAAACAGCACAAATCCCAGCAGCAACCATTCCCAGCCTGCGGGCGCAGTAGCCAGGGTGATTAACATACCGACAATTTCATCCCACACGATGGCGCCGTGATCATGCACCCGCATATCTTTAGAGGCTTTATCACAAATATAAAACCCCACCAGCATCAATAGCAGCGTCACACCAAGATACCAAGGTAACGAGAGGTAGCTCATCAGCAAGTAGAGCGGAATGGCCACCAAACTACCATAGGTTCCCGGCGCTTTTGCTAGCAGACCCGAGCCAAAGCCCAACGCCAAAAAGTGGATAGGATTAGTCAGAGAGAGTCTGCGCAGCAGTGGATCGGTCGAGCGTAACTTCATGATGTAAAATGCTCAAAACTAAAATTGGTTGGCTTAAATGTGGCGCCCTCTTTCATCAAACGCAGTTTGTTGCCTGTGGCGATCTGGCCGATTTTAGCAAAAGAGACCCCGGCATGAGCCAGTGACGTTTCTAGGGCGCCGCGCTGTGATTCTGGCACGGTAAAGAGTAATTCATAATCTTCCCCGCCCGTCAGGGCATAGCTAAGCGCTTGCTCATACTCAACTGACTCCCTCATGGCTGCCGACAGCGGTAGCTGATCGACATCGACGATCGCCCCCACGTTAGAGTGTTTGAGGATGTGGCCGATATCGGACACCAAACCATCGGATAGATCGATGGCGCTCGAGGCGAGATTCCGCAGCGATTGCCCCGCCAAAACTCTTGGTGTTGGGTAATAATGACGTTGAATTAAATACTGCGCGGCATCGCCACTCAGCGTTTGCTCGCCCCGTAAAATGGCTAAGCCTAACGCAGAGTCTCCTAAGGTGCCGGTCACATAGATCCAATCGCCATTTTTAGCACCGCTGCGGGTTAACGCTTTGCCTTTAGGGACTTGGCCATTAATGGTGATGGTGATGGATTTCGGGCCACGCGTGGTGTCGCCCCCCACTAACGCCACGCCATAATACTGGGCAGCATCACTTAAGCCTTCACTAAACGCATCGAGCCAAGCTTCATCTATGCTGGGTAAAGTAATAGCCAAGGTCATCCATGCTGGCTCGGCGCCCATGGCGGCTAAGTCAGATAGATTAACGGCAACCGATTTATACCCTAGGGCCTTGGCAGGCATGTCAGCTAAGAAATGGACATTTTCAACGAGAGTATCGCATGAGATAGCGATAGATTTATGTTCGGCTGGATTAACTAAGGCACAGTCATCGCCGACACTTAATACTACGTCGCGGCGAGCTTGACCGCGCTCAGCAAAAAAACGCTCAATTACGTTAAACTCTTTCACAGTTTGACAACCATTATAAAGTTAATGTGTTGGCCCACATCCATCAGGGCAACACCTAAGACATTGATTTTTTAATACTTAGTAGTTGTTCGGGCTCAATACGTTAGTGCATGGCTATGGTATGAGGCTTAAAGGCTAAGCCAAACACTCATCACAGCGCTATTGCAGTTTTACAATCGCTATGGCATCGTAACTTAGCAGGTATTAGGCTCTTGTAGGCTATGAGCTGTGGATGACTCAAGGTCATCGGCACACCTTGCCAACCCCCCCCATAATCGGCGGCTGAAACAAGCATAAAAAATCAACAATTCCTAGCGATGATAACAAAAAAAACGGCATCCTAGGATACCGTTTCGACTATCACTTTCTACCGACTATCTTATCGAGAATGCCATTAACAAACTTATGACCATCTTCGGCACCAAAGGCCTTAGCTAGCTCAATCGCTTCGTTAATCGCAACCTTAAAAGGCACGTCTTTGCGGAAAGTCAGCTCATACGTCGCCAGACGTAATACCGCTTTTTCGATAGGTGAAACCTCATCGAACGGACGCTCAATATGAGGGGTAATTAACTCATCTAACTGGGCGCACTTTATGGTGGTTCCCGATAGCAATTCACGAAAATAGCTAACATCGACACCATCGATTTTTTGCTCAGTGAGGAATTCATGCTCCACATCGGCAACATTATTTCCGCTTAGCTGCCATGAATAGATAGCTTGTAACGCTAGACGGCGGGCTTTACGGCGCTCTGAAGGTTTCATTCTTGTTCCTAATCTTACAACTGCTGTTCTAGTTCTTGCAGAACATTGACCATTTCAAGCAAACTAAGAGCCGCTTCGCCGCCCTTATTACCTGCTTTAGTACCTGAGCGCTCAATGGCTTGCTCAATGGTATCTGTGGTCAACACACCAAATGAAACAGGAAGATCAAACTCAAGCGCAACCTGAGCCAAACCTTTGTTACATTCGCCTGCAACAAAATCAAAATGGGGAGTACCACCACGGATCACCGCGCCTAGCGCAATGATACCGTCAAATTTACCGCTTGCTGCCACACGACGAGCCGCTAGAGGCAACTCTACAGCGCCAGGCACACGTACAATCGTGATATTGTCATCTGCAACTTGACCAAAGCGCTTTAGCGTATCTAACGCGCCATCAAGCAAACTCTCAACAACAAAGCTGTTGAAGCGTGAGATCACGATGGCAACTTTGGCATTTTTCGATTCGATATTACCTTGAACTACGTTCATTTATCTTACCTAAATTAGCTTTAACAAACCCGGCACGGGAAAAAAGAGGCCGTATAATACCACAGCACACGACGTTGATCCCCATGCAATTTAAACCAAATGAGTGAATTTACTCACATGAGTATTAATCAGCAATATATTCAGTGACTTCTAACCCAAAGCCCGACAGCGAATGGTAACGCTTTGGCGAACTCAGCAGGCGCATTGTGGTGACGCCCACATCGGCCAAGATTTGCGAGCCGATACCCACTTGGCGTGAGGTGCCTTGCCATTGGGCTGGGGCTGCAGCTTCGCCTTTGTCCTGAGCTTCAAATGCCTTGACCTTGGCCAAAATTTCACTGCGGTGCTCTTGATGCCCCAGTAAGACTAATACGCCGCCTTCATCGGCAATACGTGCCATGGCTTTTTCGAGTGGCCAGCTGCGTTTTTCATCGCGCTCAGAATGAAGTAAATCATTAAAGGTATTTTGCAGGTGTACCCGCACTAAGCTGTTTGGCTTAACATCACCTTTGATTAAGGCATAGTTGAGTTGGTTGTCTATGGTGTCACGGTAGGTGATCATCTCAAACTCACCAAAACGGGTTGGCAATTTGCACTTAGCCTCGCGCACCACTGTGGTCTCTTTGGTATTACGGTATTCAATTAAATCAGCAATGGTGCCTATTTTTAGGCCATGCTTTTCGGCAAAAATCTCAAGATCGGGACGACGCGCCATGGTGCCATCGTCATTCAGGATTTCAACGATAACAGCTGAAGGCTCTAAACCTGCAAGACGGGCAATATCACAGCCCGCTTCGGTGTGACCTGCGCGCACTAAAACGCCCCCTTCTTGGGCCATCAGCGGGAAAATATGCCCTGGCTGCACAATATCGGTTGGCTTAGCATCTTTCGCCACAGCCGCTTTCACGGTCACGGCTCTATCTTGGGCAGAAATACCGGTTGTCACCCCTTCAGCAGCTTCAATCGACACGGTAAAGTTAGTCGAAAATTGCGCGTTATTGTTGGTAACCATCAAGGGTAAATTCAGCTGTTGACAGCGGGCTTTCGTCATGGTTTGGCAAATTAAACCACGTCCAAATGTCGCCATAAAGTTGATCGCCTCAGGGGTGACAAGATCTGCCGCCATGATAAGATCGCCTTCGTTTTCTCTATCTTCGTCATCCATCAAGATAACCATCTTGCCTAAACGAATATCTTCGATAATCGCTTCTATGCTATGTAGTGCCATTGTTAGACCTTGAAATGTTCTTCTAGTAATAAATATTTAATCTGCTATTGGTTGGCAATGCCAGCCTCTATCTTAAAAAGCCTGAGCGAGCTAACAGATCCAGCGTCACTTCTGGGGCTTTGCTAACATTTTCATCTGCATTGTGCTCCGAATACGTCATTAAACGCTCTAAATGACGTGCGATCAGATCCACCTCGATATTAAC
The DNA here is from genome assembly GCF_059338445.1 of Shewanella sp. 492. Classification (NCBI taxonomy): domain Bacteria; kingdom Pseudomonadati; phylum Pseudomonadota; class Gammaproteobacteria; order Alteromonadales; family Shewanellaceae; genus Shewanella; species Shewanella sp. 492. The sequence goes on along the minus strand of NZ_CM181702.1, from coordinate 1,062,363 downwards.
GCTATCGCCGGCTTTTAAGTTAATCAGGGTGGTTTCACCCGCGGTATGCGGCACTATGGTTAAGCGAAAGCGTTCGCCTTGCACCTCATTCACCGTCAGGCTAACGCCATCGATGGTAATGGAGCCTTTATGGGCGATGTAGCGCGCCAAACCTTGAGGCGGCGTTAACCAAAATTCGATAGCCTTACCACGGTATTGCCTATCGTCGACGTAAGCGACGCCATCGACATGACCGCTCACCATATGACCCCCTAAGCGTGTGGTCGGTGTGACAGCTTTTTCTAAATTAACCGCTTGCCCCACTTGATAATGAGCAAAGCCTGTCAGTGACACTGTCTCGGCAGAGATATCGGCAACATAACCGTCGCTTAAGCATTCCACCACGGTGAGACACACGCCATTGGTGGCAATACTGTCACCGAGTTTGACATCACTTAAGTCCAGCTTACCACTGGCCACGGTGAGACGAATATCGTCGCCACGGCGCTCAATTTTTCTTAGATTTCCTACTGACTCAATGATCCCAGTAAACATCTTTACCTACTTAGTTGCTCTGCACTTTAACAGGAGTGTGCACATAAATTAAATGTAAAACGCGTATCGTCACCGAGCTTACGCTCATCAGTTAACACTAACTTAGGCAGTTGCGTCATCTGAGTATAGTCGGGTAACTGGAGTAAATTACGCCCGTGGCTGCCAAGCAATTTAGGCGCTTGGTATAAGACCAATTCATCGGCCAGTTGCTGTGCCATAAAAGCCCCCGCCAAGGTGGCGCCAGCTTCGACCATCACGCTATTGCACGTTTGCCCTAGATGCGCCAGCAATGCAGCGAGCGGCACGCGCCCCTCTTGGGCGTCAAGCTGTAAATGGCTCAAATGTTGTGGCCAGAAGGCCTGTACCGACGGGCTGTAAGGCGTACAAGACACCAATAAGACAGGTGATGGGATGGCCAATAATTTTGCTTGGCTCCCTAAGCGCGCCTGACTATCGAGCACCACCCGCAATGGCTGCTTTAACAGCTCAGCAGGCAGAGAATCGGCTAGGCTGCCAAGCTCTTGATGGCGCACATTCATGCTGGGATCATCTTGCAATACGCTATCGATGCCGGTTATCACCGCACAATGACGCGCGCGCATTCGCTGCACATCGCGACGGGCATTAGCGCCCGTTATCCACTTCGATGTGCCATTGGACAGCGCCGTTTTACCGTCTAAACTGGCGGCCAACTTAATGCTCACCCAAGGCAATCCTGTCGCCATACGCTTCATAAAGCCTTGATTCAGCGCGGCCGCCTCATCACGCAGTAGTTCGATATCGACCTCAATGCCGGCTTGCTGCAGCATCTTGATACCACGTCCAGACACCTGCGGATTAGGGTCGGTTACCGCTACCACCACCCGCGCCACTTGCGCATCGATCAACGCCTGTGCACACGGCGGGGTGCGGCCATAGTGGCTACACGGCTCTAGAGTGACATAAGCGGTTGCCCCTTGGGCTTGCTCGCCAGCCATGCGCAGTGCATGCACTTCGGCATGGGGGCCGCCCGCGGCAATATGATAACCTTCGCCGACCACCTTGCCCGCCAGGGTGATAACACAGCCCACGCTCGGGTTAGGTCGAGTGGTATAGCGCCCTTTACGCGCTAACTTGATGGCTTTTGCCATCATTTCAATGTCAAATTTTGACCACGCCATGTGCCATATCCATGCAATCTAATGATTAAAAATCGGTTTATTTGGTCGACTTAGGACTCTGCAGTTTCGCAATGGCGTCACCAAACTCGGACACATCTTCAAAGGCGCGATACACAGAAGCGAAGCGGATATAGGCGACTTTATCGAGGTGGACCAAGTGGTCCATCATCAAATTACCTATCATCTCAGAGGTGACTTCGCGCTCACCGGTGGCGCGCAGCGTCGACTTTATCTTACTTAGTGCCTGCTCAATTTCATCCATAGATACCGGACGTTTCTCGACTGCGCGTAACATGCCGCCCCGCAGCTTTTCTTCATCGAACGGCTGGCGACTACCGTCTTGCTTAACCACTCGCGGCATTACTAACTCGGCGCCTTCAAAAGTGGTGAATCTTTCATGGCACTCTAAGCATTCACGGCGACGGCGAACCTGATGACCATCGGCAACCAAGCGAGAATCGATCACCTTAGTATCGGTTGCGCTGCAAAACGGACAATACATTGAGCCTCCAGCATAAAAGCACTTAAATAGATCGGTTGGCATGCATAAAAAAGCCAACTGAGAGATACAAAAATGGCCGCTATCATAGCGGCCATCGAAGTTTACCTGATTTAACCCTTAAGGTTAACCGTAAACAGGGAACTTAGCGCACAAATCAAGGACCTGGTTTTTCACCCGCTCGATAGTGGCTTCGTTGTTGATGTCATCAAGCACATCACACATCCAGTTAGTTAACTCAACCGCTTGCGCTTCTTTGAAACCACGACGCGTGATCGCTGGCGAGCCGATACGCAGACCCGAGGTCACAAAAGGTGAGCGAGGATCGTTAGGCACTGAGTTTTTGTTCACTGTGATGTTGGCACGGCCAAGTGCAGCATCAGCGTCTTTACCTGTGATATCTTTGGCAATCAAATCAAGCAGGAATAAGTGGTTGTCGGTACCGCCAGACACTACATCATAACCGCGCTGGATAAAGGTGTTTGCCATCGCTTTGGCGTTAACAACCACTTGCTCTTGGTACGTTTTAAACTCAGGCTCTAATGCTTCTTTAAACGCCACCGCTTTAGCCGCGATAACGTGCATCAATGGGCCACCTTGGCCACCTGGGAATACCGCTGAGTTTAGCTTCTTGTAAATATCTTCATCATCACAGGCCGACAAGATCAAGCCGCCACGTGGGCCAGCCAGAGTCTTATGGGTTGTGGTGGTCACCACGTGTGCATGTGGCAGTGGATTAGGGTAGATACCCGCAGCCACTAGACCTGCAACGTGCGCCATATCGACAAACAGGTAAGCACCGACTTTGTCTGCGATTTCGCGGAACTTGCCCCAATCGATAATACCAGAGTAGGCACTGAAACCGGCGATAATCATCTTAGGTTGATGCTCAACGGCAAGGCGCTCAACTTCGGCGTAATCAATCTTACCAGTGGTTTCGTCGATACCGTACTGCACGGCATTGTACAATTTACCCGAGAAGCTCACGTGAGAGCCATGGGTCAAGTGACCACCGTGGGCAAGGCTCATCCCCAAAACGGTATCGCCGCCTTGAAGTAGCGCCATAAATACCGCTGAGTTAGCTTGTGAACCAGAGTGAGGCTGAACGTTGGCGTAAGTGGCACCAAATAGCTCTTTGGCGCGAGAGATAGCGAGTTCTTCTGCGATATCCACATACTCACAACCACCATAGTAACGCTTACCCGGGTAACCTTCGGCATACTTGTTAGTCAGCTGAGAACCTTGCGCTTCTAATACACGAGGACTGGTGTAGTTTTCAGAGGCGATAAGCTCGACGTGCTCTTCTTGGCGACGAGTTTCATCTTGGATCGCTTGAAACAGTTGTGGATCGAAGTCCGCAATATTCATCTCTTTTTTCAGCATTGGTCACTCCAGCTGTTAAAGTCTTATTTAAGTAGGGTTGCGCGGTATTCTACAGTGCAATTGATCACAATCCCAGCATTAGCAACATGAAATTAGCCGTAATTCAGGCTTAGAAATATTCATCTAAGTGCCCCACAGCAGCCAACGCCATAAGCGAGTCATTGTTTGGCAAGCGGATTCTGTTACAAGCCATAAAAGTGACTGTTTACAGCACTTTGATAAAAAACACTGTTTTCGTTTTAGGATAAACCTTGGGTGGCATAAACCGAAAAGTCAGCCCAAAAGCAATTGATGCACACGCCGCCGGCGCCCATCTTCTAAAATACGATTTAAGTTCATACACGATTGCAGTAGAATTGGCGCCATTGTTTTGTCGGAGAGTAAATTTGTTATGGCACAATTTGTTTATAGCATGCTACGAGTGGGCAAAATTGTCCCACCTAAAAAGCAGATCCTAAAAGATATTTCCTTAAGCTTTTTTCCTGGCGCCAAGATTGGTGTATTGGGTCTCAACGGCTCAGGTAAATCGACCCTACTGCGCATTATGGCCGGCCTCGATACCGACATTGAGGGTGAAGCCCGCCCCATGCAGGACCTTAAAATCGGTTACCTGCCCCAAGAGCCGAAGCTGGATGAACAGCAAACCGTACGTGAAGCGATTGAAGAAGCGGTCAGCGAGGCGAAAAATGCCCTTGCTCGCTTAGATGAAGTCTATGCGCTGTACGCCGAGCCCGATGCCGACTTTGATGCGTTGGCCAAAGAACAAGGCCGCCTCGAAGCCATTATTCAAGCGCAAGACGCTCACAACCTCGATAACATCTTAGAGCGCGCCGCAGATGCGCTGCGCCTACCAGATTGGGACACTAAAATTGAAGTCTTATCTGGGGGTGAACGTCGCCGTGTGGCCTTGTGTCGTTTACTGCTCGAAAAACCCGATATGTTGCTGCTCGATGAGCCGACCAACCATTTGGATGCCGAGTCAGTTGCTTGGCTAGAGCGCTTCTTACAAGATTACACTGGCACCGTTGTGGCTATTACCCACGATAGGTACTTCCTCGACAACGCTGCTGGTTGGATCTTAGAGCTTGACCGTGGTGAAGGGATCCCTTGGGAAGGCAACTACTCTTCTTGGCTTGAGCAAAAAGATGCCCGCCTTAAACAAGAGTCGGCCACCGAAAACGCCCGCCAAAAAACCATTGCCAAAGAACTTGAATGGGTTCGCCAGGGGGCTAAAGGCCGTCAATCTAAGGGCAAGGCCCGTATGGCGCGTTTTGAAGAGCTTAATACTAACGATTACCAAAAGCGTAATGAGACTAACGAACTCTTTATTCCACCTGGACCCCGTTTGGGTGACAAGGTCATTGAAGTTAACAACCTGACCAAGTCTTATGGCGATCGCGTCCTTATCGACAATTTAAGCTTCTCAGTGCCTAAAGGCGCTATCGTGGGTATTATCGGTGCCAACGGCGCGGGTAAATCGACCCTGTTTAAGATGCTTACCGGCGCCGAGCAGCCTGATAGTGGCAGCATAGAAATTGGTGAGTCGGTGAAGATTGCCTCGGTCGATCAGTTCCGTGATTCGATGAATGATAAAAATACCGTTTGGCAAGAGATCTCTGGCGGCCAAGATATCATGCGGATCAACAACACCGAAATCCCAAGTCGCGCCTATGTGGGTCGCTTTAACTTCCGTGGTGGCGATCAGCAAAAAATTATCGGCAGCCTCTCGGGTGGTGAGCGTAACCGAGTTCATTTAGCCAAACTGTTGCAAGCGGGCGGCAACGTACTGTTACTCGATGAACCCACCAACGATTTAGACGTCGAAACCTTACGCGCCTTGGAAGAAGCCCTGCTTGAATTCCCAGGTTGCGCCATGGTTATCTCCCATGACCGTTGGTTCCTCGACAGAATCGCTACCCATATTTTAGATTATCGCGACGAAGGCCAAGTGAACTTCTACGAAGGTAACTACACCGAGTACACCACGTGGTTAAAAGAGACCTTAGGCACTGAGGCCATCGAGCCTCATCGCCTAAAATACAAGCGTATCAGCTGATCTCATTGACGTTCAAAATCGCCAGGCTTGATGCTGGCGAGCTCAGGTAAATTGATAACGGCTAAAGCGACCAAACGGAGACCCTAGGGTCTCCGTTTTCTATTAAAGGAGCTTATTTTAAATGACGTGTGTTTGAGGCTGAAGTTTAGAACAGGCTTAAACGAGTTGAGTTTCATCAGGTCTCAGGCAACTCCCCTGATCCTCATCGCCCCAGCGTCGCCTACAAAAACACACAGCAATGCAAAATAGTGCTAACATCTCTGGCAACAACTCACAGCCACAAACCGAGAATTCGCGCGCTCAATACGTCCAAAACCCCGCGAGCGCCGACAGAATAAAAGAGAGAGACCTTTGAAGCCCCTGCAATCTATCCATTTGTTTTGGCTGTTATTACTCAGTAACAGTTCGCTTGCTACTCCACAGGCGCAAGATAATACGCCTATCCATGATGGCCCCTATGTGTTTATCGAACCAGGGGCTGCCCAGCCGCAAACGGCGCACTGGATCTGCCACAATCAATTAGCTCAAACCCCAATTAAGCAAGCCAAGCTGCGCCGCCCCAGTGATTGCGCCCAATTGCCTGAGCCCACACTGAATCCCCATGCGACAGCGCTGTTACCCGATACTTATGAAGGGGTAAACAAAGTTATTGCCCTGAGCGATGTTCACGGTCAATACGATGTACTGATTAACTTGCTGCGTCGTCATAAGATTATCGATAATCAGCAGCGCTGGGCCGCAGGAGATGCGCACTTGGTGATGACAGGCGATATGTTTGACCGTGGCCATCAGGTTAATGAAGTATTGTGGTTTATGTATCAACTTGACCAGCAAGCCCAAGCGGCCGGTGGCCAACTGCATCTGTTAATGGGCAATCACGAACAGATGGTGATGCGCGGTGACCTCCGCTATGTGCATCCGCGCTATCACACCGCCAGCGAACAACTGGGGCGCAGTTATGATGCACTCTATGCTAATGACACAGTACTAGGCCAATGGCTTAGAAGTAAGCACACCATAGTCAAAATTAATGACACGCTATTTTTACACGGTGGCATAAGCCAAGAGTGGATCGATCGTAAATTAACCTTAAGCCGTGCCAATGCCTTATATCGACAACATATCGATACGTCTAAGCCCGAACTGAAGCAAGATGATTTGCTTAACTTTTTATTTTTCGGCAATGGTCCCACTTGGTACCGTGGCTACTTTAAAGCTAACTTTAATCAGCAGGAGCTAGACAACATCTTGGCTTACTTTCAAGTAAAGCGGATTGTGGTGGGCCATACCTCGCAATCACAAGTGTTAGGCCTGTTTGATAACCAAGTGATCGCGGTCGATAGTAGCATCAAGCTAGGTGAGTCGGGTGAACTGCTGATTATCGAGGATAATCAATTAATCCGTGGCCACTATGATGGCGCGCGTTCAATATTGTAACTGTACCTTACCTCTAGCAAGCCACTGTGAGTAAAACGGTTAATGGGTATGATAAAAGAGTGGTTTATCTGCCGTTAGGCATTACAGATTAATACGCCATACCGCTGTCAATGACAGCGGTATGGCTGGTCAAGCTAGACTGAAAAACCTTCCCCTAGCCTAAAGCTTTAGTCCCTTGTTGCTGAGCCTCGATAGCCTGCCGTAACTGCGCCTCGACAAAACCTGGTGAAGTCGTGTGCCCCGAGATTAAGCGGTACATCGCAGGGATCACCAGCAGGGTGATAAAGGTGGCGAAAGCCATACCGAAAAACACCACAGTCCCCACCGCAATGCGGCTCTCGGCCCCAGCACCAGTAGACATAATTAAAGGAACAGCACCAATTAAGGTGGTAAATGCGGTCATTAAGATTGGCCGTAAGCGCCGGGCTGATGCATCGATAATCGCTTGCTCAATATCGCTACCACGATCCCGAAGTTGGTTGGCGAACTCCACGATCAAGATACCGTTTTTGGTCACCATACCGATCAACATGATCATGCCAATTTGGCTATAAATATTCAGCCCTTGGCCCGTAAGGTATAACCCGAGGAAGCCACCAAATACCCCCATAGGCACAGTAAACATCACCACCAGTGGATTAATAAAGCTCTCAAATTGCGCCGCCAATACCAGATAGGCCACCAGCAAGGCTAATGCGAACACTATCATCACACTGCTTTGATTCTCTTTAAAATCTTTCGACTCGCCAGTATAACTCACCGAAATGTCACTGGGTAAATGTTCAATCGCCTTGGCATCAAGAAAGTCCAGCGCTTCGCCTAAGGTGTAACCTTCACCTAAACTGGCTTTAAGGGTGATCGACTTCTGCTTATTGTTATGGCTCAGTTTGTGAGCCGAAGCCACCTCGTCAATATGAGTAATAGCATCGAGCGAGATAAGTTCGCCTTTAGCAGAACGCATATAGATTTGACTCAGATCGGCCATGCTATTAAAGCTATCTTCATTGCCTCGAAGATAAACATCATACTCCTCACCGCGATCGATAAAGGTGGTTTCGCTGCGCCCACCCAGCATCACCTCTAGTGTTTGCGACACTTGAGCGACGCTAACGCCCAATTGCGCGGCGCGAACTCTGTCAACGGTGACCAACAACTCAGGCGTCGTTTGCGCATAGTCTAAGTCAACGCCCTCGAGCATTGGCGACAATTGAGCCTCCTGCTGCATAATACTGGCCCACTTAAACAACTCATCATAATCGGCGCCGCCAAGCACAAATTGTACCGGCTCACTGGATTTACCACGAAACCCGGGCAAGAGCGGATACACCATCACATCGGGGATCCCTTTTAATGCTTTAGCGACCACAGCCAATGCTTGCTGCGCATTAACGCTGCGATCTTGCCAATCTTCCAACTGTATGATCACAAAGCCAGTTTTATCACCCGCTCGGCCGCCAAAGGCGGGGGCTTGGATGCTAAATGACTTAATAATACCCTCACCTAACAGCGGCATTAACCGTTGCTCAACAATATCAACATTGGCAGTCATGCGATTATAACTGGTGCCCTCAGCGCCTTTAATAAAAGCAAAAATAACGCCGCGATCTTCTTGTGGCGCCAATTGTGCCGGTACCTGTTGCAACAATAGACCGCTACCAATAATGCACGCTAAGATAACCAGCGGAGCGCCAGCACGCCACTTAACAGCTTGAGCAACCCAGTGGCGATAGTGCTGCTCTAATCGGCTAAAGAGCCTGTCCATGAAACGATTAAAGCCGTTAGGTTTGACGTTGGCTTTAAGCATTTTACTGCCCAGCACTGGCGTCAATGTGAGCGCCACGATGGACGAGAAGATCACCGACATCGCAAGCATCACCGAAAATTCGGTAAATAAGCGCCCGACCATGCCATCCATAAAAGAGATAGGCAAAAACACCATGACTAATACCGCCGTCGTCGCCACCACAGCAAACCCCACCTCTTGAGCCCCTTTATAAGCCGCAAGCAGTGGCGGTTCGCCTTTTTCGATGTGATGGAAAATGTTTTCCACCACCACGATGGCATCATCAACCACTAAGCCGATTGAGAGGATCAGCGCCATCAAGGTCAGTAAGTTAATCGAAAAGCCAAAGTAGTGCGTCGCGATGAAAGAAGAGATCAGCGATACTGGCACTGTCACAGCGGGAATAAGCGTGGCTCGCTCCTGGCCAATAAAGATATACAGCACCAGTACCACCAGCGCGCCGGTAATGTACAAGGTGGTATATACCTCACTGATGGAGCGATCGATAAAGATGGTGGAGTCATAATCGACCACCAATTGCGTCCCTTGAGGTAAAAACTGTTGCAGCTTATCAACTTCAAGATGCACTTTTTTAGCAACATCGAGTGGGTTGGCATCTGACTGCGCCACTATGCCTAAGCTAAGGTTAGGAACGCCGTCACTCTTAAAGGTGGAGTTTTCATTTTCGGCGCCAATAAACACCGAAGCCACATCTTTAAGGTAAATAGGAGTGCCGTCGCTTGCCGTACGCACTAACAGGTAGTCAAAATCTTCTGGCTGATGATACAGGCGAGCGGTACGAACCGTCATGACGGTGACATCATTGCGCACCTCTCCCCCTGGACTTTCAATATTTTCATTACGCAGCGCACTAATAATATCGCTGGTGGTGACATTACGCCCAGCCATCTGCTCAGGATTAAGCTGCACATACATTACTTTGTATAATCCACCAGAAAGGGTGATGGAACTGACACCACTGATCAGGCTAAATCTGTCTTCGAGCACCCGCTGCGCGTAATCGGTCAGCTGAGTACGGTCCATGGTCGATGAGCTTAAATTAATGTAAACCGAAGGCTCACCCGAGCCATTGTCTTTAGATACAATAGGGTCGTTTGCTTCTTCAGGCAGGCGGCGCTGAGCACGGGCCACCGCATCACGTACATCACTGACCCCTTCGGTCAGATCCCAATCAAGCTCGAACGTCACGGTAATACGTGACATGCCATTACGCGTGGTGGAGGTGATCTCATCGATACCACTGATCCCAGTAAGCTCATCTTCGAGCACTGTGGTTATCTGGCTTTCCATAATGGTCGCTGAGGCACCTTCATAGGTGGTCATCACAGTTACCACAGGGCTTTCAACGTCGGGCATCTCCCGCACTGCCAACTTAGCAAAAGAGACCATACCGAACACGCATAATAGCAAGCTCAGAACGATAGCAACCACCGGGCGTTTAACCGAGACATCAGACAATAACATTAGCCACGCCCTCCTTGAGCTGCAGGCGTGGCACTCATATCATCACTGCTGGCCAAGGCCTCCTGAGGGCTTAAATTGGCTGGGGCAACTTCTTCAATTTTCAGGCCATCACGCATATTGACTAGCCCCTGCACCACTATCTTATCGCCGCGATTAACGCCGTCACTTATCAACACTTTATCGTCAATACGTGCACCTAAGGTAACTTGTGTTCGCCGCGCAACATTGTCACTGTCGATAACATAAACAAAACGCTTAGTGCCTGAATATTCCAATGCTTGCACTGGCACGACTGGTTGTTTAACGGGTGAGAAACCAATATTGGCTGACATCAACATACCCGGTTTTAACTTCTGCTGTGGGTTGTCGAAATTGACCCGCACCTTAAGGTTTAGGGTCTCTGGGTTGATGCGCGCATCGATTGCCACTACGTGGCCCACAAAGCGCTCATCTGGCCAAGCTCGACTCGTTGCGGTGACCGACATGCCGAGTTGTAAACGTGACAAATAGAGTTCGGGGACTTGAATATCCAGTCGCATTGAAGCCAGATCATCTAAGCTGAGCAGCTCGCTGCCCACACTGACCATCTTACCAACACTAAAATCCACCAGCCCGGCCGTCCCCGAAAAAGGTGCGCTGATCAGGTGAAAATCCAGCTCGGCTTGCGCCGCTTGCAAACGTGCCAAGGCGATATCGACACTGGCTTTTTGGGCATCGATTTCGGTTTGAGTAATAGCGTTATTACCAATAAGCTTTTGGAACTCGGTTAACTTGCGTTGTTCATCTTGAAAATAGGCTTGCGCCTGAGCCACATTGGCTTTAGCTCGGGTGTGTTCGAGCACCACTAAGGTCTGACCCGCGACTATTGCTTGGTTAGCATCCACATTAATGCGAGTGATTTTTCCTGCCACTTCAGCGGCTATTTGCACCGAGCGATTAGCTTCAAGTTTGCCAACCAGTGACAGATGCTGGCTCAACTTCTGCTCGGTAACGACTGATGTCACCACAGGAATGACTCGCGATTTTTTAACCCCTTTATCGCGGCTTCCACCAGCTTGAGCAGCTTGGTTTGAATGAGATATAAATTGAAAAATTAGAGCGGCAGATAAACTTAAAATAATAATCGTACTGGTAGTTAAACGCGGTTTTTTCATTATTGATTATTCGTCGATTAAAAAGGCCATTGGAGAGTGGCCGTCATTTTAAAGGCAAATCATCGCTTATAGGGTAAATCAGTGTAAATACAAGCAAATTAGCGCCGAAAAGCAACACGAAAACAACATAAAAGCACAACTGACAACTTAAACGGTACTCAATCAAAACAAGCGAACAAATATCACACAAAAATCACTTAATCCCGCTCACGCTATCGTCATGGTTAATATCTCTGGCGATGGCAACCGTAAATGACAAATAACAGATAAAGACTTGGCTATTTCGAGCGCCAACGCATTCTGCTAGGCTTAGTGAACTTTATACAAGAATAAGACTTTCATAGGATAAGCCGTGACGCTTTATTGGCTCGCCCCTTCGATGCGCCAACAGGCGTTTATTTTTTACAAGCGTCATATGCCTCATGCTCGACTGCGAAAAAAAGAGCACCTTGCGGTGAAATACCTCAATGATAATCCTCAAGAGCCATTGATTGCCGCGGTAAGGTTAAGGCCCATAGGGCCATATCAGTTATTAACCGGCATGTTGGTGCATCCAAACCATCGCAACCAAGGCGTAGCTCACAACCTAATGCGAGCACTGTCGCCAGAGCTCAATACTTGCGCCAGCTTTTTATTTGCACTCCCCGAGCTAGTGCCGTTTTATCGGCAACATCAATTTAGCAGCGAAGGTGTGTTCCCCGTTGAAATAGCGCAATTACATCAACGTTACCTTAATCAAGGAAAATCACTCACGCCCATGTACTTTAACACTAAGTCCCGATGTTAACTTGCCACCTAATTACCAGAAAATGACACAAAGGAGTCATAATTCACCACAGTGCTGCAGCTGCATGGTACAACAAAAGTACGAGTGATTAGGCGCGATGCTTATGGCTAGTGCGAGGTGAAGACTGTGGCTACGCAGCCCTTGTGCTATAGTGGCGCAATCATGCTCAACTTCGGAACACTCCTTGAAAAAACTCGCCGTATTTGTCGATGTGCAAAATATCTATTACACCTGTAAAGAAGCTTATGGCCGCCAATTTAACTACCGTAAGTTGTGGCAACACCTAAGCTATGAAGGCGATATTGTCATCGCTAATGCCTATGCCATTCATAGGGGGGACGATGGCCAGCTGAAGTTTCAAGATGCGCTCAAACACATAGGCTTCGATGTGAAACTTAAGCCGTTTATTCAGCGCAGTGATGGCAGTGCTAAAGGCGACTGGGACGTGGGCATCACCATTGATATCATGGAATCAGCTAATGAAGTCGACAGCATTATTTTGCTCTCTGGTGATGGTGATTTTGCATTATTACTGCAACACATCAACCAAAAATATGCATTAAAAACCCAAGTATATGGCGTACCCAAATTGACGGCCAAAGCACTAATCGATGCGACGGATCAGTTTCATGAGATAGATGCTGCGCTGCTGCTTTGATTATTGACCTACTCAGCTCGAACATATTAAAGCTAAATAGGGGGCATGGACGACACCCTCTACACGCCATTAGCCGTAGGGGACAAAAGCGTGCTCGTTTTAGGCTTACGATTGCATCGTTTCGACACAAACATCCCATAAACTGGCTTGCGCCACCATATTTTGATAACAAAAAAATCCTTAAAAGACAAGTGGGTAAGTTATCATTAGTTAATTTACATTGTTTGTCGTATTTATCGTCATCTCCTCCCCCCGATTCGTCTACCCCCGGCAAATACCCGATCTAGATCACGCTTTTACTTAGGTGAGGTTGTTAGGTTAGGGACAGCCAAAGCAGAACGTTTACATGCCTAAATGAGATACCTAGCTCAGATAACTAGGTAACGTTTAGGTACCAACCAATGATAAGGAGATTTTAATGGCTGCTAAATTTTTTATCCCATCAGTTAACGTGTTAGGACAAGGTGCAGTTGACGATGCTATCGGTGATATCAAAACATTAGGCTTTCAACGAGCATTGATCGTAACCGACAAGCCTCTTGTGGATATTGGCCTTGTTGGACAAATGGCAGAAAAACTGGGAAACGCCGGTATTACTTCAACCGTATTTGACGGCGTGCAACCTAATCCAACATTAACTAATGTCGAAGCGGGCCTGACACTGCTCACCGCCAATAAATGTGACTTTGTCATCTCGTTAGGTGGAGGGTCATCCCATGATTGCGCTAAAGGGATCGCCTTAGTCGCGACTAATGGCGGCAGTATTAAAGATTACGAAGGCTTAGACATGTCAACTAAGCCACAATTACCCTTAGTTGCCATTAACACCACTGCCGGTACCGCCAGTGAAATGACCCGTTTCTGTATTATTACCGATGAAGCGCGCCACATTAAGATGGCCATTGTTGATAAACACACCACCCCAATCTTATCGGTAAACGATCCTGAGTTAATGCTACTTAAGCCTGCTGGACTAACGGCTGCTACAGGAATGGATGCTTTGACTCACGCTGTAGAAGCTTACGTCTCAACGGCAGCTAACCCCATTACCGACGCCTGCGCAATAAAAGCTATCGAGCTCATTCAGGAAAATCTTATAGAAGCCGTTGAAAATGGTAAAAGCATTAATGCCCGTGAACAGATGGCTTACGCTCAATTTTTAGCTGGCATGGCATTTAACAATGCAAGCCTAGGTTATGTGCACGCAATGGCGCATCAGCTCGGTGGCTTTTACGATCTGCCCCATGGTGTATGTAATGCGCTGCTACTGCCTCATGTGCAAGCTTATAACGCACAAGTTGCAGCGACTCGTCTAAAAGATGTGGCCAAAGCGATGGGAGTTAATGTGAGTACAATGAGTGATGAACAAGGTGCTCAGGCGGCAATTGATGCAATTAAGACACTCTCGGTTGCGGTGAAGATCCCTGAGAATCTGAGTAAACTCGGTGTTAAAGCAGAAGACATTCCAACACTTGCCGATAATGCACTTAAGGATGCTTGTGGCTTTACTAATCCAAAACAAGCAACCCACGCCGAGATTTGTCAGATTTTTGAGCGGGCTCTTTAATAATACTGTAGCTCTTAGCTAGCACGGAATAAAGCACGCTGGCGGACAACACACAACTAGTCCTTTAGTTGTATTTACGCTAAAATAGCCTTAGCTTGCTTTTTCCCTGCAAAGATTCTGCTTGCTGTAAGCGCGCCTCAGTCAACTACTGAGCGCGCTTTTCTATTAAAACAACGTAGAAATAGCAGTCCAAACACACAGCACCAGCAGCTAAATCCTCACCGATTAGCAATTAGCGCAATTTAGATAAAAACCAAATTATGCCTTAAGGTTATGATTGCTATGGCATTAAGCCCAGCGACAGCAAAAACACCTGCACACAAGCAAAAATAAAGCGTGCAAAACCATCAAAGCCTGTTATTATGCACTCGCTCTGTTGTTCAAGAGTTATTAAGAAAGTAAAAGTAAAAGTAAAACCCTAAGCCAAATCCTCACCCTTTTTGTACTCAGCGTTTCCCTTAGCTTCTCGTAATAATTAATAATTCAGCTACTCAGCACATCGCACTATCGCGATACTTTTTAATGAATTTAAATAAGGGACACACAATGTCTAATACAACTACTGGTACTGTAAAATGGTTTAACGAAGATAAAGGTTTTGGCTTTATCTCTCAAGAAAATGGCGGCGCTGACGTGTTCGTTCATTTCCGTGCTATCGCTTCTGACGGTTTCAAGACCCTAGAAGAAGGCCAAAAAGTTTCTTTCGAAGTTGAGCAAGGTCAAAAAGGCCTGCAAGCGGCTAACGTAGTTCCTGCATAAGCAGCTACATTACCCCCGCTTAACTGCGAACAAAAGGCGACCTTAGGTCGCCTTTTTTGTGCCTACAATATGACCACGACTCAACGCTAAGCTCCATCTCCATATAGCTAAGCACTATGTTACTAAACACTAACTACCATATGACGAAACACCACGCCACTAAACACTCGCTAGTTAAGCCCATTGCTTCTAAGCGCTGCGTCGACAATATCACCGCTTTAGCTATAACCCTTATATTAGCCATAGTGTATCGCCATCCCAGTAATGCCCCCCCTAACAGCCCCTCTCCTATGGCGCTAACCTATGCCGCTAACAACATTAAAACCGCCTAAAAAGACAGATTCCGCATTAAGCTCGACAATAAAGCAAGTTAACCATGGTCACGCTCGGCTTTAGCACAAAATAAAATGACTAAAAATAAAACATCAACATATTGATTAGCAACAAATTAGCTTGCTAAAGTCGAGAAAGCTCTAGCGTTAGGCCAAAATAAAGCGTGCAAAGTCGATAAAGCGTGTTATCATGCACTCGCTCTGTTGTTCAAGAGTTATTAAAAAAGTAAAAGTAAAAGTAAAACCCTAAGCCAAATCCTCACCCTTTTTGTACTCAGCGTTTCCCTTAGCTTCTCGTAATAATTAATAATTCAGCTACTCAGCACATCGCACTATCGCGATACTTTTTAATGAATTTAAATAAGGGACACACAATGTCTAATACAACTACTGGTACTGTAAAATGGTTTAACGAAGATAAAGGTTTTGGCTTTATCTCTCAAGAAAATGGCGGCGCTGACGTGTTCGTTCATTTCCGTGCTATCGCTTCTGACGGTTTCAAGACCCTAGAAGAAGGCCAAAAAGTTTCTTTCGAAGTTGAGCAAGGTCAAAAAGGCCTACAAGCGGCTAACGTAGTTCCTGCATAAGCAGCTACATTACCCCCGCTTAACTCCGAACAAAAGGCGACCTTAGGTCGCCTTTTTTGTACCTATATTTCGTACTGAACTTTAATACCTACCGATAAACCTGATAATTTTTTGAACAGCCAACTTTGTATTTATCTGTTTGCATTACCTCTTACCATTCCCGCCAAGGTCTTTAATTGACCCACCTGCAATCTAGACCATAGCTCAATTCAATACGACTCGATTAGCTGCTGCTTTATTAATCAGTGGTAATATAAAATATGTAAGACTATGAGAAATGAGACATTGCACAGGTTATGCTTGCTATAGTCGTGTTACAAAAGGTCGACAGCGATTTATAACTCTACGTACTCAATCAGTTTTCTCTATGTTTTGAGTCGAATAAACATTGACCGAAAAGAAACGCGATGCCTATGATGGCATTGATATCCATAATTCAGGTAGGTAATTTATGACAGCAATCTCTCATGTTTACAACTACACAGTTCGATGCCCACACATTAAAGATCCTGCTCATCCCACCACATGGCAAAACCATGTCGAATTTAACGAATCATGCGAAATAGGCCTTAACCGTATCACCAAATGGCACGATCGCTCCGGCCATCGTATCTTTGAACAAGAGGGATTTGTTGTTAGAGAAGCCGATGCTGAAAGCTCTTATTTCTCGATGAACTATTCTCGTCTCAAGTGCAACGGTCATGTCTTGGTCACCTTTAAGATCTATATGGATGACTTCACTAAAGACACTTCGGTACAAGAAATCATGGTGCACCTTATCAAAGACTATCAGCAGAGATTATCTAAACTCGACTCACTTCAAGGATAGCCACCAGTATTCCGATACTACCTCCGTCATTGGAGGTAGTTTATTAATCATCCCCTTAACTGATCTCCTCCGTCCGTCACTTTCATCTGTCGATAAGTTAATGACACTCATTGCTATAGCCTTGCAAGGTTACACTTAAGCACGCAAGCCTTTACTGGCTCAGAGAAAGGGTTAGAATACCCTCACCACCTATCGAAATAAGCCCATATGAAAGTCATTGTTATTCCTCTTATCGCACTGCTCAGCATAGGTGGTTGCGCCGAACTTAAACAAACCGGACGTACCATTGGCGATACTACACGCGATGTTACTACTGAAATTGGCCATACCACTCGCGATGTCACTCGCGCCATTGGTCACGCTTCTCGTGACGCGGTCATTGCAGTTAAAGACGATCTGAGTAAACAAGAAAACGGCAAAGAAGAGTGACGTAACAGCACGCTTACTCTAGATGTTATTCGTCAGATAACAAGCGGCTTAAGCTAGCAAGAACCGGTTACTATAATTAATGGGCGCCAGCAACAAGCCTCCCTGAGGATGGCTTGTTGTTGGTAGCTAACCACCTTAGTTTACAGTAGAGCTTTAAGTGTCTTAATAAAGGTATCGATATCATTGCGGCTAATATCGGCATGGGTCACCAGACGCACAACCGAACCAGGGCTTAATAATATCCCCTGTGCTTTTAATCCCTTAGCAATGGCAGTGATATCAAGTTTATCGCTGACTTTAGCAAACACCATATTCGTCTGCACCTCGGCGACATTCACCTCAAACTCTGCCACGCCCTGAAACTGCTCGGCAAGATAATGGGCATTGTCATGATCTATCGCTAAACGCTCGACTTGCTCGTTAAGTGCCAACTCTGCGGCAGCGGCCAGTATGCCAGCTTGGCGCATGCCACCACCGAGCATTTTGCGCCAACGCCGCGCCTTGTTAATTAAACGCTCATCACCCAACAACAGCGAGCCCACTGGCGCACATAAGCCTTTTGACAAGCAGATAGACACAGAATCAAAATATTGGGTAAGGTCACTTATCGCCAGCCCCTGGGCCACAGCCGCATTGGCGACCCGGGCACCATCAAGATGGATTTTAAGACGATGATTAAACGCTAGCGCTTGAGCATCTGCCAAATATTGTGCCGATAACACCTTGCCACCAATGGTGTTTTCTAAGCTAAGCAGTCGGGTTTTAGCAAAATGAATATCATCGGGTTTAATGGCCGCTTCAATATCGCTCAGCAATATAGAGCCATCGGCCTGATTGGCTAATGGCTGCGGTTGCACACTGCCAAGTACTGCGGCGCCGCCCCCTTCAAATTTATAGTTGTGCGCCTGTTGCCCACAAATGTATTCATCGCCCCGTTCACAATGCGACATCAGCGCCAGCAAATTGGCTTGAGTGCCCGACGAGGTAAACAGGGCGCCATCGAAACCAAAGCGTTCTGCCGCCATCACCTCTAATCGGTTAACCGTGGGATCGTCTCCATAGACATCATCGCCAACCTCGGCGCTGGCCATTGCTTTACGCATCGCCACTGTTGGCTGAGTTACCGTATCACTGCGAAAATCTATCATTATTCCCCTATCCTATCGCTACACAATACACAGTGCAGGCATCTTACTCCTCGGCTGAAATCCTCGCCAGCATAGGAGAGGATTTTTTATTGATCAGCGCCTTATTGAAAAAGCGTCATAAAACCTTTGCTTGATTAAAAACCAGAGCCTTTAAAACCAAAGCCTTTAAAGATCCAGTAAAGTGAGTGGTTACACAAAGTGCTTTAATCTGTCAGCCCTAAAATGGCACCAAGATCTAGCTCAACACCTAATCGCGATGAGGAACTATGGCTATGCATAAAAATCCCTAAGTAAAAAACAAAATCAAATCGAGTAAGATATCGCGCCACATCAGTAAAAACCTTCAATAGCGCACCCACGCAGCATTAATAAAACTAATTAAAAACTATAAAAAATATCGTTGTCAATTTGCCTTGTCATCAGGCAAAATCCCGCTCCATTTGATCAACGAGAGCAAAAGATGCAACAAGCTGAATTTATCACCTTACTTTGGTTTATTGGCATCATCGCCGAAGCCATGACCGGCGCACTCTGTGCTGGACGCAAACAAATGGATCTGTTTGGCGTGGTGATCATCGGCTGTGCTACCGCCATTGGCGGCGGGACACTCAGAGATATGTTGCTGGGTAACTACCCTTTGATCTGGGTGGAGAATGTGCATTACTTAGTGGCGATAGCTTTTGCCTCATTACTCACAGTGATCATTGCACCGGTGATGCGCTATTTATCCAAATTATTTTTAACCATAGATGCACTCGGCTTAGCCGTATTTTCAATCATTGGCGCGCAGAAAACCTTAATGCTGGGTTTTAGCCCTGTAATGGCGATTGTGATGGGCGTGGTCACGGGGGTATTTGGCAGCGTGATCAGAGACGTTTTGTGTAACCAAGTACCATTGGTGTTCCAAAAAGAGCTCTATGCCTTAGTCGCGTTGCTCACGGCGAGCCTGTATATCGCTCTGGATCATTTTGCAGTAACCAGTTGGCTTAATTTAGCCCTGTCACTGACCTTTGGTTTTGGCTTTAGAATGCTAGCCATTCGTTATCACTGGAGCATGCCAAAATTTAACTATCAATATCATCAAGATAGTGAGGCAAGTTAAGTACAGTAAAGCCTCTATACCCGCAGGTCTCGAGGCTTTAGCTTATCGCTATTTAGCTAACCTATGCTTATTACCTATGTTAGTTTACTTATATAAAGTAAGCAGCTAAGCCATGATGAACCTACCTAAGCTTTAAGCTTACTGGCGAATACCTTCAACCACTAAATCTAAGTTAACATGGCTAGAGGCTGGCCCTAAGTCCATCTTAATATTGTAATCTTTTAGTGCCAGTTCAGCTTGGCCAACGAAGCCAACACGATAACCGCCCCAAGGGTCTTTCCCCTCACCCACCAAGTGTGCATCGATAGTGACCTCTTTGGTCACACCGTTAAGACTCAACTGACCCTTAAGTACAAATTCGCCATCACCTTGTGGTTCTACAGATGTCGACGTAAAGGTAGCTTTAGGGAATTTGGCCACATTCAAAAAATCACTACTACGCAGATGCTTATCGCGCTCAGCATGATTAGAGTCGATGCTGGCAGTATTGATAGTGACATTGACCTTAGAGGCGCCGATATCGCTGCTATCAAAACTAAAGTCACCAGCAAAGTCGTTAAAACGCCCTACCACAAAGCTGTAACCAAGATGACTGACACTAA
The DNA here is from genome assembly GCF_059338445.1 of Shewanella sp. 492. Lineage (NCBI taxonomy): Bacteria > Pseudomonadati > Pseudomonadota > Gammaproteobacteria > Alteromonadales > Shewanellaceae > Shewanella > Shewanella sp. 492. Next base: position 1,042,072 of record NZ_CM181702.1, on the reverse strand, counting down.
ACTGCACCGAGGCATGCGCGCCTTGAGTGTCGATAACATAATCGGCGGCATTCACTTGCGCCGACATTAAAAGTGCACCAGCAATAACGCTGCTTAATATACCCTGCTTCATTTTATCTCCTTAAATGTAGTCATTCTGATTAATGTAGAATCTTTATCTATTAGATGATGCTTAATCGCCCCTAGGGCATGTACGATCACCAAGCCGATAATGCTATAGGCCAAATATTGATGCACTAGGCCAGCAATATCGGCTTGACCAGCAAATAACTCCCCCATACTGGGCAGCTCAAACAACTCAAATACCGGTATGCTGCGCCCATCGGCGGTAGAGATCAGGTAGCCACTGACAAAAATGGCCATTAACAATAGATACAGCAGAGCATGCACCCAAGAGCTGAGCCGCTTTTCCCAACGCTTATGCTGTGGTAACGGCAAAGGTTTAGGATTGCCCCAGCGCCACATCAAGCGAACAACGGTGGCAAGCAGCAGTAGAATCCCCATACTCTTGTGTAATGCTGGCGCCGTTTGGTACCAACTACTGTAATACGTTAATTCCACCATCCAGAAACCCAGCCCAAATAAGCCGATCACCACCAGTGCCGATGCCCAATGTAATACCATACTGACCGCACCATAACGGTTCTGCGTATTGTTAATCACGGTTTTACCCCACAAGTTAATTCTGTTGCCGATATTACTTTCGACTTTAATAGGGTAATAGCGCGTAATTTAGCCAATAACGTTCTATTTTTTAGAAAAACCTAAAAATCATCAGCTCAATCGGCTCACTGGAAGCCAAAATGTGTCGAATCATTGGCGATTAAGCTCTCTCTCGATCCCCGTCCCCCCGCTCATCTCGTATCAAAAAGCAGCGTTTTTGATAAAAAAAAACCACTTCGCACACTAACTGACCATGCAGTTAAATTTATCTAAAAAAGCACTTGCAGGAAAAATATCATCGCTATATTATACGCGCACTCCAAACGAGACGGGTTACAAACACCTGGTTTGAAGTAGTTAACTAACGCTTAGTTTAGTTTGCCCGAATAGCTCAGTCGGTAGAGCAGAGGATTGAAAATCCTCGTGTCCCTGGTTCGATTCCGGGTTCGGGCACCACTATTTAGATGTAACAGTTAAGCCGGCATAGCTCAGTTGGTAGAGCAACTGACTTGTAATCAGTAGGTCCCGAGTTCGACTCTTGGTGCCGGCACCATAAAAATAAAAAAACCACTCTTTGAGTGGTTTTTTTATGTCTAAAATTTACCTCATCATCCTATCCCTAAAATAGACGTTATCGATTAGGCTGAGCTTATCAGGCTAATCAATCTCTCTTATGTAGATCATTGGCGCCCCCTGCTAAGCTAAAGCGACATAATGCCAACGTCCCCTATCCCCCTCTCTCCTTTAATCATTGTAGATAAACAAAAGATAGTGGCTTGTTATCAATAAAAATAGCCCATAAAAAAAGGAGCCTGCGCTCCTTTTGATAATCCTGTTATTCGATCACTGGCTCACTTCCAGCTTTTTATCTTATGGCCTTTCAAGGCATAAAACAGGATAAACAGATAACAAGGTAACATCACCATATAACCGCCTTGTAATCCCAAAGAGGTGGCTGAGCTGGTTAGCCCCCAAAATAGGGGACCAAACGCACCACCGGCAATCCCCATAACCAACAATGCCGAGCCGGTGCTGGTCAACTTACCCATCCCCGACAGCGCCAAAGGCCACACCGCAGGCCACACGATGGCGTTAGCTAAACCTAAAAAGGCGATCATCAGCAAGGTATCGGGCAGCATGACCCCACCTAACGGCACCAATAGGGTGTTGGCTATCACATAGGACTCATTATTCCCCAATAAAATCCCCATCGTCAGCAAGATACCCAATAGAGCCGAGATGGTTAATGCCGTGGGCTGAGAGATAAAGCGCGGAATAGTTAATATACCTAAGATATAACCTAACACCATGCAGATCATGGTATATGAGGTCATGACGCCATATTTTTCGACCCCTAAACTTAACGCAAAAATACCTATGGTATCGCCAGCAATGACCTCTACCGCGACATAGAAAAATAGCGCAACCACACCTAAAGCAAGATTAGGGTGCGATAACGCTTCGCGAGTGTGCCCTTTACCGCTTAAGGTTTCATCATCTTCCTTAGCCAGCTCAGGTAATGGCGACTTCTTCACTAAAATGGCTAAAAAGCCGATAAATAACGCCATTCCCATATAGGGATACACTAGGCTATTTGCCATTTCATCAATTTGCACTTGGGTAAGCTCTATGCCGACGCGATCACTAAAGCTGTCTAAAATGAGTGCGGTAAACACCATAGGGGCAATCACACCCGCACCTTTATTTAAAATCCCCATTACGCTAACGCGCGCTGCTGCCGATTCTTCTGGACCAATTCTTACCACATAGGGGTTTACCGCTGTTTGCAGTAAAGTTTGCCCAGTCCCCATCACTAACTGAGCCAATAAAAACAGCGCAAATATTTGTGTTTTAGCCGCGGGAATAAAGAGTAAGCCCGCCAACATCATGATCCCCATACCTAAAGCCATACCACTCTTGTAGCCTACTTTGCGGATCACCCATGCCGAGGGTAAGGCAGTAAATGTCACCGCAATATAAAAAGAGAAGAGGATTAACGATGCTTGTAGAGGGGTGAGTTGCAGGATCTGTTTGAGGTAAGGCATTAACGACCCATTTAACCACGTCGCAAAACCTAATATAAAGAACAGTCCTGCGACAATCGCCATCGGGATCACGCTGCTGCGCTTATTTTCGCTATTTAATGTCATTTCCATAAGCCAAGTTTCTTATAGTAATTAATATATTGGTATGGGGTTAACCGATACCGGCTCAGTATTGATAATGGTACTTATGACAATGGCGACGCTTATTCAACCAGACTCTTTGCCACCTTGTTTCATCGATGTTAAAACATAAACTTCAAAAAGACAACGCTGTCATTTTGGGTTTTTATAAAATCAAGTACTAACAGCAAGATTTAACGGGCTAAAAGACAATAAAACCACTCAGCAGTAAAAATTACACCTTAATAAATATGTCACGCTTATACATCCAAAAAAGTAACAACCACTGCACCAGCAATAAGGCTAGCGTGGCGGCCAACATCTGCGCATTGGCGGGTAATGTATCGATGAGCCCACCAAAGAGACTGCGTGCCATATAATCCCATTTCACCAAACTAGAGGCTAAATAGATGATGATGGCGTTACAGCCGATGACCACGAAAACATAAACCAATTTATGCCATTTCAGCACATCCACCAGCGCATAAAATACGCCAAGTAACAACAAGCTCCAGCCGGTAGTGACCAACACAAACGAGCTGGTCCACAGATCTTTATTGACTGGCAACAAGCCATCACACCACCAGCCTAAAGTTAATACGCTAACGCCAATCAGCAGCAACAGCGCCACTTTAGTCCACTCCCCTTTGGGGTGCGTTTTAACAATAAAGCGCCCGGTAAACACCCCAGCAAGGGCGTTAATCACCGCGGGTAAAGTGGATAGTATCCCTTCGGGATCCATCGCTCGTCCTTGGTAGGTGATCCCGGGGAGAAAATGACTATCGACATACGCATTAATCGAACCCTCCATCGATAAATCACCTGCCACCCCACCCGGTACTGGCAGCAGCAATTGCATCGCACCGTAGCCAATCAGCAACCCCAGCGCCACGATAATTTGAGTACGCAAACTGGTATGCCACACTAAGATGGCGGCAAAAAACCAGGCAAAGGCAATGCGCCCAAGTACACTGGCATAACGGACATCATCTAAGGATGCAGGCACCCCGCCCCCCCAACCATGGTTATAAAGCACACCCAAAAATAGCAGTAATAACAAACGCTTTACTGCGTGACGATACACAGGCCAGCGCGCAGACCAAGACAAAGCATCAAGCCGCTTGGGCGATAAGCCAAGGGCGACGCCCGAAAGGAAAATAAATAGCGGAAAAATCAAATCATAAAAGGTAAACCCGTGCCATTGGCTGTGCTGCATCTGAGCATCGGCAATGCGCCAACCTTGCCAGCTGGTCAAAGCGAAGAGGCCGGCAAATAGGGCTTCACCGCCTAAGATCCAAAACATATCGAAGCCCCGTAAAGCATCGAGTGACATTAATCTCGGCTTAGCCATCTTGGCCTGTTCGGCTTGCATTGGCATACTTCCTATGATGTTTATAAAGATGTAGTTTATCTATCACTAGATAGCGCAAGGCCCTAAAAGCATCAGGGTGAGAGCATGAATGCTTAAATATCACCCAACGTCTTTAAGCCTGCTGTTAGTACCTGCTCCAGATAATCAGTGCTGCCGTGTGCACGCTTCTGTTTGCGTGGGATACTGATTTTTCGAGTTGTTTCCGCTCGGAGCATATTCAACGCTATCTTCCTTGCTCCAGACAATACCTCCGCCGCATTGCCTCTATATATTTGACATTGGTCTTCCTTCATCGACGCGTCCAATACCCAATGCAGGCTATTTTCAACCGCCCAGTGGCTGCGTACTGCATTGGCAAAACGAGCCTTACTCAGTTTGGCCGAACTGATGTAATAACGGTACTCAAGGGATTCATTGCCGCTTTTCGTTCGACGATAGCTTAACGCAACACCAATACTTTTAAGCCCTTTCCATTCAGGGAAAGCGTCGGCTAAGCTGCCTGCGTCCATAACACAATAGGCTCTGGCTTCGTTACGTCCGTGCTGCTTCTCTAAGCAAAGCACTTCTTCGTCAATCTCGCTGCCAAGCGCCTTACGAACGGCATTATGCAGTGTTTTTTGATTACCTTTTACGGCAAGTAAATAATCTCCACCCCGCTCAATAATTTGTTCGGCGATATCTGTCTGACATCCCATGGCATCTATTGATATCAGACAACCTTTTATATCCAACAGCGCCAGTAATGCGGGAATGGCGGTAATTTCATTCGACTTACTTTCGGTTTTAACTTGCCCAAGCACGACGTTATTTTCTGTTGCGAAGGCATTTACCATGTGGATGGCTGACAGTCTGTTCTCGCGATTATATGAACTACATAGCCGTTTACCATCTATCGCAATAAGCTGACCGTCGGATAACTCAACAACAGACTTCATCCAGTCGATAAAGCAATACTGAAACTGCTCGCTATCTATTCTCGATATGACTCGAGCAATAGTGTCATGAACAGGTAACCCATTCTTAAACAATCCTTTTTTGGCAAACCAGTTAAAGTGGAGATCGCCAAAATCTTCGATATCTTCCCAACCTTGCGCCCCAGCTATTGAGGCACAAACCACGAGGAATAAAATATCAGTAAATAGATGCTCGACTTTGGCTGACTGACGAGGATCTTCTAAGGAACTGAAGAACTGTTGAAATGCACCGGAGTTCATAGGGCTCTCCACAAAAGAGAGCATAAGATCACAGCCAGTATGGCCCGTCCAGCTATTTGAGCGAATATCACCCTAATAGCTCAAATTATGTTCGCGATCTCGCCCTGCTAAAAGCATGACTTTTAGGGCCTGTTATTGATTCAAATGCGTTAGCCTTGATACACCAAGTGCCCAGCAATATAGGTTTGCTGTACCTTATGCTGGTCTAACAGTACCAAATCGGCCTTGGCGCCCACACTCAGCTGTCCCCGCTGCGCCTGATGTCCGATAAACTGCGCCGGATAGAGAGCTGCCATGCGCAGTGCTTCATCGAGTGATAATCCGAGTAAGTTGACGCTATTATTCACCGCTCCCATCATATCAAGTACACAGCCCGCCAGTTCACCTGTCACCGCGTTTAAACGCGAGCCTTGGCGAACCACCTGCGTGCCAAATAGTTCGAAACTGGCATCTTGCGCCATACCGACAGGCGGCATGGCGTCGGTCACTAGCATCACCTTACCTTTAGGTTTAGCGTAAATCGCGACTTTAGCGGCAGCGGTATGTACATGGTGACCATCGACAATCAACCCGCACCAGGCGTCACGACTCTCGATGGCAGCGCCGACCATGCCAGGCTCCCGCGACCCCATTGGTGACATGGCATTAAATAGGTGCGTAAAGCAGGTGGCCCCCGCAGCCAAGGCTGCGACTACCGTGTCATAATCGGCGTTAGAATGGCCTAAGCAGACCCTAACCCCTTGCGCGACTAATGCCTCAATCACTTCAGTGGAGACATTTTCTGGTGCTAAGGTAACGACTTTGGTGCCTAAGTCGTTGCGGCTAAAGATGGCTAATTCCGCATCAGAAATACGCCTAATATGCGACTGGGGATGCACCCCTTTTTTGGGCACCGACAAGTGCGGGCCCTCAAAATGCACCCCAAGCACACCATGACAACCTTGAGCTATCGCTTGGGCAACAGCATCGGCAGCACGCTGCATCACCTCTACCTTATCGGTGATCAGGGTGGGTAAAAATCCTGTGGTGCCAAACTGCGCGTGAGCCCGGCCTATGGTGTTAATACACTCAACACTGGGGTCGGCATTAAAAAGTGCTCCACCGCCGCCGTTCACTTGTATATCGATAAACCCAGGCACTAAGGTGCCAGTCAGTTTAATGGGCTCAACGCCCGATACCGTATCAAATACGCGAATATGACCATCTTCTAGCGTGATGGGCAGCTGATGATGAAACTGCTCACCATCAAACAGCCGTTCAGCAATGAAAGTTTGTTGCATAACTAATGTCCCCTGAAGCCGTTAACGCTGGCGGCGTGCAATAGTTAACGTGTGGTGGATTGTGCGGCCACCTGCTGGCGGGCATAGTAAGCGGCACCAAATTCTGGCGGCGCGATCACCGGCGCGATGTTGGCCACAACATCGCTATCTAACCAAGGTGCTAACGGTTCGGCTAAGCCCCCAATCATTGAAAAACGTGGTGGATTAAGCTCAAACAGTTTATGGGCCAGCTGACTTAAATAAGCGGCGCCTTCGGTCACAATCGCTTTGGCGACCTCATCATTATCATTGGCACAGGTTAACACCGTCCGTGCCAGCGTGGCATAGCTGCTGGAGGATTGTCCGGCTAAATGCGCCACGATACCCATGGCATCGTACACCTTAAAATATGCCAGTAAACGCTCAGTTAGCGCCGTTGGCGGCGCAAAGCCATCGAGGTGTAACAGCACTTGTTCGGCCGCTTTTAGCCCTAACCAAGCGCCGCTGCCCTTATCGCCTAACATAAAGCCATGGCCACCCAGGCACAGAGATTGCTCACCGACATGGGCATAACCACACGACCCCGTACCCGTTATGATAACCGCACCATCGCCTCCATTATGGGCGCCAATGCAGGCGGCGTGTAGATCGGTTGTGACATACATCTGCGCAAAGGGATGCTGCCAGTTTGCTACCTGCTGGTATAGGTGCGGCACATTAACCCCTGCTAGCCCTAATCCGGCAATGAGCTGGCGGCTATCGCTTAAGGCTAATCCTGCATCGGTTAACGCCAGCGCGGTCGACTGTTTAATCGACTCAAAGGTTTGCGACAAACCATGAAGTGGATTAGCGCGCCCAGCAACGCCACTGCCTAAAATACGATTGTCTGCAGCATAGATGGTCGCACGGCATTTACTTCCCCCACCATCTATACCTATGTATAAGGGCGTATCCTTCGTCTGATTCAATCCCATTACGGACCTCTTTTACCGTGTTAATATCCAAAATTACCGTTAATCGAAACCATAACTTTGGGTCGCTACTGCAAGTTAATACAATGTTACAATAACAATGACAGCGTTGTCATTTATTTTATTGCTATCGATAGACAACTAACATGCCATCTAGCATCGAATTGATTATTGCTCTTGATATTGCAAACTTCGCATCGAAAACGTAAGTAAAACCACATCAAAAAGGCTCCGTCATGCCGCGGCTTGTTGATGGTGGAGCAGGAAAAGAGTGACCTTGATAGTAGGTTGTCACTCTCAAATTCAAGCAGACTAATTGACGCTGAGTATGCGCCCTTTGCGCTGCCCATCCGCCGCCACGCCTCTGACCTCGACTTTGCCCTCAACCTCGACTTGTTGAGTATAGGGTTGCCACTGCCCCCCATTCAGTCGGTATTGGGCCTGCAAACCAGGATAGAAGTGGTTAATCTGCAACATGCTATTTTTAATACGCGCCCCTAGGGTCGGCACTCGATAGGCAATATTGGCCATATCAAGTTTTAGCAACTCTTTATGACCAAGCGTGTTGGCAAATACCTGCCATTGAGCCAGCTGCTTGGCGCGCATATCATCAGTAAAGAAGCCGCTATCTTGATGATAGATAGCCCCTTGGTACTGATATGGCACTTCCCAGTCGGCTTGATGCCAAGCACGCTCGGCCAGTACTAATAGGCGCGGAAAAATCATATATTCGGCAACATCGTCACTGCGAATGGTCTCACTCCATATTTGCCCTTGAAGGCCACGAAATGTCACCCTTTGGGCTAAGGGACCACTGAGACGTTGTCCTTGCTCATTGAGTTTAATGGTGTCGTCAGCGATAAAAGGTTGGCCTTCGATATTGGTCCACTGCTCGGCGTTAGCGGGGAGGTTATCGGGCATAAAGCTAAAAATCTTGCGCTCGTTGGTATTACGACTTGCCCAGTAATAGCCATGCTCTTTCGGATCGGCCTCATAAGGAAAATCGAAATAGAGCACCTCAGGATTACTCAGCACTGTATGCCACTGTAAATTAGCTTGTTTATGTGCACGCTTAAAACCGTCATGGGAGATCACATCCCAAATATTACTCTGGGTAGTGGCTGGCATCCGCTCTGGGCGAGTGTGGCTCATGCCATCGCTCCACCCTGCTGCCTCTATGCCTTTTTCAGCCAGCATATTGGCAACACGCTCAATAAAGTAGGCGCCATAATCTTGCTCACTGGCCACGCCTTTATCGTTATTGCGTAAAAACGCTTGGCATACTGGCGACTCAATCCAAGCGCCTGCCGTTTCATCGGCGCCAATATGGTAGACGGTCAAGGGCTGGCCTGCTTGCTGGTGTAGCAGGGCTATCTCATCGACCACTTTGCCGACAAAATCAAATGACGACTCCAGACACACGTTAAGCGTATTATCGTCATAATATTGGATTGAGGCGTATTGTGTGGTGTCCTGAGGATCGATTAAACGATATTGATTCGCCGCCGCAATATCACCTTTTGCCAACAACTTACGATAGCGCGCCTCCATCGACTTAATGGCTGCGCGCGAATGTCCTGGCATATCCATCGAGGGGATCACTTGGATTTGGCGCGCGTTAGCATATTTAAGGATGTCGATATAATCGGCTTTAGTGTAATAACCATTAACAGCGCTCGCGGCGTCGGGACCACTGCCAAGCTGCGGAAGCAGACAACGATTTTCCTGCAAGTCATGGCAGCGTTTACTGCCAATGTCGGTTAATTCGGGCAGGCCATCAATCTCTAATCGCCAGCCTTCGTCATCGGCCATGTGCAGGTGCAGCTTGTTAAGCTTATAGGCTGCCATCTGATCGAGCAGATCTAAGATAAACTGCTTGCTGTGAAAGTTACGCGCCACATCGACATGCATGCCTCTAAATTCATATCTTGGCTCATCTTCAATCTGCATGGTATTTACGCTAAGCGCATTCACATCGATAAGGCTAGTGAGCGAAGCGATACCATAGGCGTATCCCGCATCATCGCCAGCGCGGATCGTAATGTTCTCCGGCGCGATGGAGAGCTGATAACCGCCTGCCATAAGTGGTTTCGTTAAGGGGCGTAACGTCAACGAGATCCCCTGGTTTTGCTCGGTAACACCAAGGCGCTCAAGGCGTGCCAATGCTGCATCAATTGCGCTACGCTTGACCTCTGTAGCTGATAACTTATAGCCAGAGCTGAGTGACACTGCTTGTGCATCACTGTCGATAATTTGCGATTTAGGTGTAGGAATTATGGTGTTAATAGCAAGTGTTGGCTGCGGCTGTACCTGGGCATTGGCCTCAAATAACACCTCAGCCCTGGCCCATTTAAGCGTATCGGTACCGCTGCGCTTATATTGAGTTTGCTCACTGACAAATGCCACGGCGTAGGGGCGCGTCTCCATGCCGGTGTCAGGATCGATACCCAAGCGAGTACTGGCAATCACCTCAGGCTCAAGCCCTGACGCCACAATATAGTAATTAGGCATCGCATCCGTTTCAGATAATTGCCATAACTCCCCGAGAAAATCCACAGTATATGTTTGCCCGGCCTCAAAACCGGCAAACTGCTCGGTGGGGGTAATTTTATGTAGATCACCTTTGACATGGGTAATAGCAAACTGTGGTGATGACTCAGACAATTGCTGCGGTGGTAACACCGCCTTAACGGGCCGCAGTTGGCTGTAATAAATCGCCCAGTCGCGTGCTTTAAAATCAATTGCCGATGTAAAAGTGATTTGCGCGGCAAAACAGCGTCCATCGACACCGCTACTGGTACATTGCTGCGGATAATTAGTCAGCGTTGCATAGGTAACGGCCAAGGTGTTGGCAAAATCATGCAACTGCTGTTGCGATATCGCGCCGTTTTGAGACGCTGTCGTACTGATAGCTGCAGCTTTGGTCGTAGTGGCGGGCTGAGGATCAGATAGAAGACTTTGTGGAGATGAAGACTCGAGTGATTTTGGGCTACACGCCGCACTTGATAAGGTGAGCATCACCGCGAGAGCGGCAAGATTATTATTCATGGACTTCCTCTATTATCTTATCCACAACGCGCGATACCGAGTTTGTGGTTTTATCCATACTCATTGGAGCGATACGATTTATGATTAACCCAGTGCCTTTGCATGCTAATGAGGGTGAATAATGGTTTCACGACAGCAACTTTAAATACCGTTAGCCACTATGACGCTTCGCTACCAATCACTAAAAATAGCCATAAAAAAATGCTAGGTGCAGTAACTGTTATTCACAGAATAAAGCACCTAGCTATCTCTAGCATCTGGGGAGAGACTATAGGAAACATCAAACACAATTACGCTTGATTGACCCAAGCGGTAACTGCCAAACACATGCATGTAAGAGACCTCTTCCTACATCATGCAAACCTTACAAACAGAGATGCCACACAAGCAAATGACAACGCTGTCATCTGTAAACTTACACAACAAAAAACAGAATATCTACATTTTTTTGACAAAACATGCTTTTTTTAACTTAATCATTGATATGTCCATCCAGATTGGCACAATCTAGAGTTACAAAACAAAGCAACAATTCCACGACAATACAATCAACAATTGATAACATCGTCGTGTTACTCTTAAATGTAACCCAAGCGAGGTTAATGGTGCGGTTACAATTGAGCTCAGTTTATTCGACCATCACGCCTAGGGATGCAATGCTTACGCGAATAAAAAATACGTTAACAAACATACACATGAGCGCCGCAATTACTTATTTTGGCGCAAAGAAAATAATTGCTTAATGACTAGACATTATGGTGCCAATAAAACCGGCTCTTACTATTTGGGGTAAAACGAGCAACATTAGCTCGATTAGCAAAATAACAATCAAAGTAAAATGCCAAATAAAAAACATTAAATTAATAAAACTAATTAGCGTTAGAGATAATGTTAAAGGCGGCTATTTGACTTTAGCCAACTCAAACTAACGCCTATGCATTGAATAAAGGTAACCTGCAATGACACAAATCGTACCGCTTTCCTCACAAAAACACTTGCACTTCAAGTTAGCTCAATCAACAGACTACAGTCGATTTTCAACTCAGCACTTAATCCCTGTTGTTGCGCGAGAGATCCCCAATTTAGCCGCTGAATTCCCGATTGTGTTTGTGAAAAATAGCGAGACTGGTCAATTTACCCCTGTGGCAATGATGGGCATTAAACCTAAAATAAACCTCTATTGTCAGTCTGCAAAATGGCATTCGCCGGTAACCCCATTAGGGTTTAGTAATGCTCCTCTGTCCATCGCAAAAACATCTGCACAAAGCGATGAACTCATCATCTGTATCGATGAGCAGAGCCCCTTACTCTCACAACATGAAGGGATCAGACTCTTTACCGATAATGGTGAACAGACCGACTATCTTATTGCTCGAACCAACGCCTTAATGGATATTGCAGCACTACATCAACAAACACAGGCTATATGCCAATATCTGGCTGATAAAAATCTGCTTAGCCCTCAACAACTCACCATTAAGGGAGGCGAAGACGTACAACACATCAACATTAGTGGCGTATATGTTATCGATGATGAAAACCTTAATGCTATCAGTGATGACGACTTTTTAGCTCTTAAAAACAAAGGATTGCTGCCCCTTATCTACGCTCACAGAGCTTCGTTAAACCAATTAGCAAGACTAATTGCTGAGCAGAATAAATACGACAGCCCACAATAACTCATCACGCGATGATCTAGTGGGGATAAATCGTCATTAACACTTGGTGATATAACACAAAGTCATATCGCCAAGCGCTTCGTTTAAATCTATTAGCAGCGGCTTAAAATAAGTCATTAACCTAGCCATCATTAGCGGTAAGTCGCCCAGCCTCCTACCAAGCCACTTTTGCGCTCACCGTGATGATAACGACACTCTAAATCCCCATGTATTAGCTTTTCAAGCTGACCTATCAAGCCTAATAGCAAGAGTTTTAGCCTTGCCATGCTGCCAATAAAAAGCCCAGCAGATGCTGGGCTTATGACGATAGATCATCAGAACAGAGATTAGAACCTAAGTGCTACACCCACCTTGTATCGAGCTTCACCTTCGAAGCTCCACACTGGATAATCGGCTTTAAATTCAGGGATAACCTCGGCATCTAGCGGAGCTACACCGGTTTGAATGCTATCTTCTTCGGTTAAATTAACCGCTTCGAAGGTAATGTCCATCCAATCAGTAATACTGTAGTTCATGCTTAAGTCGAGTGAACCATAGTCTTCATGTTGACGGTTGCCATAAAATCCTGGCAGTTCACGCATCATGTACTCACTACGCCAGTTGTAAGCCAAGCGAGCATTGAAGCTCTCCATCTCATAGTAACCGACTAAGTTAACAGTATGCTTAGACGAGTCAGAGAAGACACCTACTTGATCAGGATAGTTCTCCGCTGGTGAACCCGCATCGGCAAAGGTGTAGTTAACCGAGTAGCCAAAACCATTGTCATATGAGTCTTGAAGTTGTAATTCAATCCCTTCGATACGACCACCATCGGCATTGTACTTTTCACTGACGGTCCAGCAATCGTAAATTCCAACGCCGCATTCGCTTCCACCTTGAGCGATAAGGTTATTGTCTTCAATACCAATCTGCTGCTTCAACTCTTGACGAGTGGTAATAAATGAGCTGACATCTTTAATAAAGTAAGTGACCGACGCTAAGCCTTCACCGCCAAAATACCACTCTAAGCTAAGATCTGCTTGCGTGGCTTTAAACGGGTCTAATGAAACTGAGCCACGGTTTAGTTTTTCATTGCTTGGCGTGTTGTCATTCCAGCCTGGTAAGGTTGATGTAGCAAAAAGCTCAGAATAGTTAGGACGCGATATAACTTGCGCCGCAGAGGTACGTAAAATCAGATCTGGAGCTAAATCAAATGCGATATTCACACTTGGCAACACATCGTTATAGCTAGACTTATCAGTACTCATCTCATCGGCAAATTGGCCTGAATCACTCAATGCATAGTAATCTGATTCGACATCGGTAGAGATAAAGCGCAAACCAAAGTTACCGCGAATACCATCGGCCTCAAAATTCGCCATCGCGTACGCCGCGAAGTTTTTCTCGTTCAAGGTTCCGTAACCCGACTTATCGCGAGTAAAGCCATCAACAGCGGCATATGCATCATTGATCATCGCATCAAAATTGGGCTTAGGTAGCGTAAAACCAGCACCTGAAGAGATGGTACCAGAATAATAAGCCGAGGCGTCTTTTTCGGCGATATCACCCACAATAGCGGCATCAGTTTCTTGAGTCACATCATGGTCGGCGTAGCGCACACCGGTTTTAATTGAAGTAATAGCCCCAAAGTCAACCGGGAAGGTTAAATCGACTTGCGCATAAGTCTCTTCATCTGTATTAGGTTGTTTTTTCAATGCCCAACCAGCCGTTGCCAGTTTTTCATTAAAGTCACTGGCATCAAAATCTTTATTTGCAATATCGATAAGAATCTTTTCGCCGGTAGCATCATAGTGGCCAGCAAAGTCACCGGGTTGACCAATTGAATTACCATAATTAGACGTTAGGCTTGTACCACCGTCTGAACTGGTATTGCCAACACGGCCTTCTAGAGTGAAATTATCCGCTTCATACTTAAAGTCAAAGTCATAGGTGTCTGACGACATCTCAGCTTGACGAGCCCAAGTTTGTGCCCATGCAAACCCGCCTTCACCTGTATGAGTAATATCAGTACAAACACCGGCTGCATTGGTTTGATTACAGGTACTTACACCTTGTTGAGTTGGAAACAAGAAAATAGAAGTATTAGCGTTATCCGCCTTTAAATCCATACTGGTTACCGTGAGGCCAAACTCTAATTTATCTGTAGGACGATACTGCGCTGCAACGTTATATGCCGTGCGCTCTCTGTCTTGTTGGAATGTCGTGGGGACAATTTCACCCCAGCCCAATAAAGTCTCGATACCATTGCGTTGATATTCAGTTTGAGAGCCTGCTGCCGACACTAGAATACCGAAGTTTTCGTTGTCATTTTTCCAACTGTATAGTCCTGAAAGCGCCGGATCGGTCTCTTCTGAGATCGTTCCGTAATCCCCTTTAGCACTGAGGAACACAGTGTTAGCATCTAAATCTAACGGCTTACGGGTCTTAACGATAACTGTACCGCCAATACCACCTTCGGTGATATCAGCCTGTGAAGACTTATACACCTCAATACCGCTCACCATCTCTGGCGGCAATAGTGAATAGTTAAAACTACGGTCAATAGCCTGTTGATCGAACCAGCCAGTTGAGGCAACTGAATGACCATTGAGCAGCGTGCGGGTAAGTTGTGATGAAGCGCCACGAATAGACACCTGCTGCCCCTGACCAAATTGACGATTAACAGTCACACCAGGAATACGCGCTAAAGACTCACCCACATCGCCATCGGGAAATTTACCAATATCTTCAGCGGTCACTGCGTCGACAACGGCATCAGAGAAGCGTTTAGCGTTGATGGACGCCTTCATTGATGCACGTAAGCCGCGCACTTCGATTTTTTCAATATTATCGGTATTAACAGTTTGTGCCTCAGCTTCCGCTGCGATGGCTGAAACCGACATTGCGCCGCTCATGAGTAGTGCAATATTTGTAGCTAGTATACTTTTCTTAAAAGTAGATGGTCGCATCTCGTATCCCTTCCATAACTTTATTATCGTTTTAGTTTCATGCCCATTCCCTCAACAGGAATGACAACGCTGTCATGTGGGTACAAAGATTACACAACAATTAACAGTTGCGCCACAATAAAATAACCAAAAAAACTTAAATATCGTCTAACACATCACAAAGCCAACAATAACTTGTTTAGGAATAAAAATATAAGGCATTGATAATATTAATTAAAAGTAATCGTGAATTTACTATTCGTTAAGAAGAATCGTTCGCATAAAATGCTAAAATCGATTTGATGATTGCTTAATTCGTTAAAAATTAGCAATATTGTCGGTAGGGGAAGTGAGATCTGCTGTGTCGTCATACAGTACATCGTTTGAATAAAGTTAAATTCTGTAGACTGCAATTAGCAGCTATCACAATGAGTGACCACTAGATGAAAGTAACCATAAATGATGTTGCCAAGTACGCTGGCGTCTCGATAAAGACGGTATCCAGAGTCACCAATAAGGAGCCGTCGGTCAGGCAAGCGACCATTGATAAAGTCAATCAAGCCATTACAGCGCTTAACTACCAACCAAACCTCGCTGCACGTAACCTAGCCGGAACCAAATCCTATGTCATCGCTTTTGTGTATGACAACCCTAATGCTTACTATGTCATTGATATGCAAAATGGTATTTTATCAGCTTGCAAACAAAGGGGGTACGAGCTACTGATCCACCCTTGTGACGCAACGTCAGAAAATATCTGCCAAGAACTAACAGATATGGTACGCCACGCACGCCTATCGGGCTTAGTGCTAACCCCCCCTCTGTCAGAGGATCCCAAAGTGCTCGCGGCATTGGATAACATTAACGCTAATTATGTGCGTATTATTGCCGGTGAAGCGGCGGATCAATATGGTGGCTTAACGGTATTAGTTAACGACAGGCAGGGCGCGGTATCGATTACTCAGCATTTAATCGATCTTGGCCATCAACATATCGCCTTTCTTAGCGGTGATCAGCAGCATGAATCAACAAAAGAGCGCTTAGCTGGCTTTAAGCAAGCGATGCAAAACAACCAGTTACCGGTTAATGAAACCTATATCATTAATGGTCAATACTCTTTTGAATTTGGGGTTGAAGGTGCCAAAATATTGCTTAGCAAGCCAGATAGACCGACTGCTATTGTCGCCTGTAACGATGAAATTGCGGCAGGCGCCTTATTTGCCGCGCGTTTAGAGGGCGTTTCGATTCCTGCAGAACTGTCCATTGTCGGCTTTGAAGACAGCCCCTTTTCGCGGCAAACTTGGCCTAAACTCACCACGGTGCATCAGCCAAACGATAAGATAGCCCAAACCGCTACCGAGCTGTTGATTGCACAGCAAAACAAACTAAAAGATACCCCCACCGAGCATATGTTTATGCCAGAACCAGTGATCAGAGATTCTTCTGCGAGCCCGCTGTCATCCTAAGTGTTAACTTGACTCAAGACGCGCCATGCAAGTACTAAAAAGCCGTTGTTCATTACAACGGCTTTTTAGTAACTTGAGGATCCGCAACAGCAAATAACGAACTGTCCCAGTAGCGAAAGGCCTGTCACGTGATAGAAGTTACAATAATTACACTGCTTCTTCGTTTTCTTCACCGGTACGAATACGGATAACGCGCTCGACTTCAGTCACAAATATCTTACCGTCGCCAATTTTACCCGTTCTAGCGGTATCGACTATCACTTCGATAGCCTGCTCTAGTTGTTCATCTTGGATAACAAGTTCAATTTTCACCTTAGGTAAAAAATCGACCATATATTCGGCGCCACGATATAATTCGGTGTGACCTTTCTGGCGCCCAAAACCTTTGACTTCAGAAACTGTCATGCCGGTAATGCCGATTTCAGCCAGAGATTCTCGTACGTCATCTAACTTAAATGGCTTAATTATGGCTTCAACTTTCTTCATCAAACGCTCCCTTTAACTTTATTTGGCAATAACAACATGTTGTTATTAGCTTACCACGCTATATGATTACGCAGAAGTTGAATATCTACGATACCAAGCAGAAGTAATATCCGCAGCTAAGAACAATATAAAACAATGCCAGATAACAAATCGGCACTAAGCCACGCCAACAACTATACTTTACATTCTGTGACCAATTATAGCCTAGTCAATTTAACCACCCCTACAACGCTTTTACTCAATTGAATCATCGCAGGATGCGATGATCATGTATGCACAAGGATGATGTATGGATAAGCATTATGGATTTAACCTCATCGAATTAATGGTGACTTTAATTGTCGCCACTATCTTAATCGGCATCGCCGCACCAAGCTTAAGTAACCTTTACGATGCACAGCGGGCAAACAGCTCGATTCGAGAGATTCAACAAACATTACAATTTGGCCGAAATGCAGCAATAAGCTATGGATTAAGAGTCACTATTTGCCCACTAAAAGATAACCAATGCGATGAAAATTGGCAAAATGGCTTATCCGTATTTACCGATTCTGGCGTAACCAATCAACTTGATGCTAATGACAAGTTACTATTAAGCACGAGGCCCTTTCACCCACGAGATACTGTTGACTACAACCGTGCCGCGGTGCGCTTTCAACCGGATGGTCTTGCATCAGGAACCAACGGCACACTCACTTATTGTCCGACATCGGCTAATAACCCCAACTCCAAAGCCGTTATCGTCAATCAGGCTGGGCGAGTACGATTTTCAAATAAACAACAGATTAGCTGCATTAAGTGATGCCAGTTCCCAACCATAAAATACGCTGTCACTTACTTGTCTGTAACGTATTTAATGCCAATTTATTAGCATTAAAAAGAATAAGTTATATATACTGAAATTGAAAAAGTTCTCGCTTATACTAAACCCGTTAACCACGAGGACAATATCAATGCGATATCTGCAGCAAGGGTTCACCCTAGTCGAGCTCATGGTCACGATAGTGATCGCTGGCATATTACTCACTATAGGCGTTCCCTCTTTAATATCCGTTTATGAAGACGTACGTGCCAGTAATAATATTGAAAAAATTCATAATGTCATGGCTTTTGCACGCAACCAGGCAATTAGCTACGGCACTACCGTCAATGTCTGCCCATTTGCAAGTGCAACGTCGTGCGGAACGACAACAGATTGGAGCGGTGGTGTAAGGGTGTTTATTAATGCAAATGGCGCCGATACTGAATTGAGGGCGATCGACAGTTTTAATAGTCAGGATGCTATAACAGGGCCTAACGGTAACATCACCTTTTCATCAGAAGGCTTATCATCTGGAGGAACGATTATCTACTGCCCCAACGGTAACGCCGCCTCATCACAGAGTATCGATATTAGCAGCAGCGGGTTAGTATCTTATGGCGCTACTGGTATTAGTTGCTCATAAACAAGACTAAAAATAATAAAAAAGCCCTGTACATATTACGACTCAAAAGTCTTAATATGTACAGGGCTTTATATTAATAGCGAGTGAAGATTATCTTAATGTTCGCTCATCTAATGCTTTAGAATTATCGCTACTAAACATTTCAGTTAACGGTACACACTCAACAACATCTTTAATGAAATATTTCTTACCCTTAGTATCCACTAATTGTTTACCGGGAAGCGATGCGATTTTAAGTGCCACTCCTTGTAGTTTCCAGCGATAAAAAACCACCTTATCTGCTTTAGCGGTAATAATATGGCATTTATAATCTTGCTTGGTATTCCCCGCCGCAGCTAGAACGAAAAGGGGCGTTGCACATAGTATTGCGATAATCAATTTCATCATTTCCAACACTCCTTAGATGGCCCTTTAACACCCGCTGATGTCATGGTGATAGTTTTACAGGTCGAATCTCTGCTAGCTTGACTCCCCTGCGCCGTCGCTGTGATGGTAAAAGAACTGGTACCTGCCGAGGTGACAGAGTAATGACCCGCTTCGGTCACAAACGGGCTTGCAGCAAGACCAAGCTTAGTCATGTCTGTCGCATAGGCACGGTTATCTAAATAGTACTGTTCTTGTAAGTTAGCTATTCTCATCACAGCAGCAACCCCCTCAGCACGACCACTTTTAGTAATATAGTCAATATATGAGGGGTAAGCGATTGACGCCAAAATACCAATAATAGCTACCGTAATCATCAGCTCTATTAGGGTGAAACCTTTTACTTTTTGCATTCTTAATTACTCTCATCTTGATGATAGTAAATCTTATTGGTATTTAAACAGGCATCAAGATTAATTGTTCCGGTACAATTAAACCCATTATCATCACACATACCTTTACCTATAATTAAGTACGCAGTGCTTTCGCAATCGATTGCAGTTCCATTATTAGGAGCCTCATCATCCTCACAATCCAAACCTTCGCAAGCAGGGGCTGTAATTATTTTAGGGGGCTGCGGAATACAGTTATCACAGACTTCTATATATGGTGGGATTTCAGTGTCTCCTCCATCAGGATATTCTTCTGAATACCGTCCTCCTCGGTGTAAATCTAATGTATATAACTTGCCTACAGAAGAAACCGAACATGAATCTGCATCCGGTGCAGGTCCTGTTGGTGTAAAGGAAGTAAAATAAACTTTACCACTAATAATCACCGACGGAGACAAACTTTTTTCTCCAACTCCGGCAAAATCATAGTACCAACCTCTTTTTTCACCAAAAGCTATGTTTTCACTTTCTGACGCCGGTGAACTAGAAGTAATGTTGTAAAGGTTATCTGGATAGCTAAGCGGGGATGGTACCGATGTTCCACCTGAACCAAACTGCTGAGTAATCACATGCCTATCCTGAAAAACAAAAAACATATCATTCGTTGATGTACTTAATGGATCAGCCCTATTACCAGTACCTAAAGTCACAGCATCATATGGTACATTTTGATAAGCAACAGTCGTTGTTGTGCCAGATTCATCTGTCACTGTTACGTTTGATGTATTAGTAAAATAGGTTTGCGCGACGGTTGGTTCGTAAAAAAATCGCCTATCATTATTACTTAGTGCGCCACCAACCTGAGCAAATTTAAATCCACTCCAAGTTGTCTTTTCATCCGAAGGCATATCCATGCGCCACACATTTCCACCAAGATCTGCCGCATACAGCCTATCTGTCACTCCATCACTATCACTATCTAAAGTCGCTATAGAGCCAACGATAGAGTCTTCAATATTCGGTAAAGATGTGGCACCTGCAGCCCCAAATGAGTGAATAAGTTTACCTGTGGAAGCGTCAACTATATACACCATTCGTCCTACAGAATTTTTACCGCCGCCGCTATCATAGCCAGCATTATACCCACCACCAAAAATAAGCACCGGGCCTTTAAAACCAGGTATTGTTGTCACCACTGGCGTTGACCAGGTTTGGCCTAAATCAGCAAAACCATTAGTCTCATTAGAGATCTGCCACATAAGCTTAGGTGACGCTCCTGATACATCTAATGCATAGTAGGACTGACCACCACGGCGCATACCAAAGAATAGCCAAGCTTTATTTATCGCCCCACCATTACGTTCGACATGGGCGACTGGAGACCCATCAAGACCATAGACACCATGCCCCACAGAATAATCATTTCGTCTAATCACACTAATATTTGGTAATAATTCGTAAGGCAAAAAAGCCCAATCTTCAGTTACATCATCGCCTACATCTTTAAACGCGTGCATCACTCCATGGTTTGTACCTACAAAGATCATAGTATAGTCACCATAATCGATTGCAAGCGGTTGAGAGTGAAGTGGATCACCCATGATGTCGGCTCTTACGCCGTTAATGTCTATTGACGTATACTCTTCTGGAGTACCATCTTGATTGTAAGAGGCTACGTCTACATTCCAGCCTTGAATCCACTGAAACGCTTTAATTAATTCTTCATCTGCATTATCTACGGGCAACCCCATATAAGTGGCTAAGTTGCTCTGATCACCAGCCTTCGATGAAAACATACTGATAGTATTCGTAATACCCGCAGCATTAGCAGAAAACTCCGTCAACCCATTTAAATCGCTATATAAAACGCGCTTACTCGGAATTATACTTCTTGCGGCTCCCCCAGCAGCAACAACATTACCGCCATCGACAGGGCCATTAGCATCTGTATACCCGCTTTTATCACCCTGAGCACTGCAAGTACTCCATACTGTACAGGCAGTATTAGCAATACCTCCCGACGTGTCGATTGCAGGGTTACCGTTAGCATCGACTAAACCACCACTACTATTAACTTTTAACTTCTTGAGATTACCCGTCCATTTAGGACTTTGAGAAGGCTCAAAAAGCGCATAATAAGCAGAATCAAGGGTACGTGTAGGATCGGCACTACTAAAAGCAACACCTGGCGCTGAGAATCGCTGGCCGACACTATCTATTTCACCTATAAGCCTAGTGATGACTTCGATTAATTCAACTGTATTATCCGCTCTTGAATAAGTGCCTTTAAGCCCATTCTTTGGGTCACTTGAACGGTTTGCGGTTTCTATGAGCAATGGTTCTGCAGAATCCTTATCCTCACCTAAGCTAAAACCGACAGTGTGGGTAATGACACGTTGAAATCCATCAGCAGATGAAATATCTGTATTAAACATATATTCCGCCAATGCAGGCATAAAGCTTTCTTTTGCAGGCTGGCTTCCTTCTGCATCTTTATAAACAAACCCTTTCCCACCTAACCCCTCAATCAATGTATCGGCATTTTTATCAAGTACCGGAGCCCCATCTGTAATGTAGATAACATGAGCAACTTTATTGCACTTGGATAAAGGTGATCTATAGCCTCCGCCAATTTCGATACCGGTGTCATACATAGGTTGATTCGCAGTATACTTGAAACCACGGCCGTTATAATTTTCATCGCTATGTCCAAAGTGGATTTTATCACCACTAAAATAACGATATGCCTCATACAACGTTTCACATAAAGGAGTATTTGTCTCTGCAGGAAGATTGGTAATAGTATTAATTAACGCTTCTTTTTCTGCTCCTGTACGTTGTTTTATCCCCGCAACGATTCGGCCACCATCACTATCTCCTTCATAAGGAAAGTTTAAGTTAAACACCGCCAAACCAAAATCAACAGAGGGAACAGTACTGATCACACTTGAGATTGCTGTTTTAGCTATAGCCAAACGGGTTTGATCAGGGAAGTCTCCTGAAGCTGAGTCACCGCCCTCAGCTGCTTTTTGGTAATGCCGATACCAACGGAGATAGTTAGCTGTATATAACGTAACAATTTCACCAGTATTAAAACCGTTAACTTTTGCTACTGGCCCCCAAGGGGCATACTCTTTCTTCTGCCCGTTACCTGTAGTTACTCCATCTTGAGGATAACCATCTTCAAACCCGGTGTTGGGTAATGAATCTTTATTATTACTGAGATTTTTAGCAGAAATATCCTCATAACAATCAACTGGATTATTCTGCTCCTTACCTGAATTTTGTTTGATTGGTTGCCAAGTCCCAGCGCCGTTACCTTGGGTAATGTATTCCCGTATATAACCGGAAAATCGTCCATACTTTTTAAGTGCTGTTCGGGCCTCGGCACACCCGTTTATTAAATCGTTAAAACGATTTGTTTCAGAAGGGCTATCAGGAATACCTAAACCCGCTTCATCAATGCCTGTACCCACAGCAAAATAGATCATCCCGTCATCATAAGAGTTTGAACTATCCATTGGAGTATAAGTTGTACTAGGTTCATATCCTCCGGGCAATCCCTCAACCATTGTATCCATACTGCCTGAGTTATCAAAAATAATAAGCACTTGAGGACGAACGTTATTTTCAGCAGGATTTAAATATAAATCCGTATCGTCAGCCAGTGATTGCACAGGTACAGACAGTGCAGCGACTAGGCTTGCACATAATATTTTATTAAACTTCATACTCCACTCCCATTGAGCACTTTCTGCTCAACACCTGTAACCACAGTAAGCTGACCTAACTTATCCCGACCAAAACTTACCTGACTAGATATTTCGATACGTCGACATTTAAATAAATCGGTACCACTTGCATCAGCACTTCGCTGACAAGAAACATTCTTAGGGTCTACTTTTAGGCCTCCAGCACCATCATCAACAAGAGGAAGAGGGGTCAACACTTGAGTTCCACTTGAATAGCTATTGCCATTGTCAATACTAGTCATAGTAGCTAAAAAGGCAGGGGTTTTATTGAGCAATACCGCTGCCACACCGCCATCAGCTAGAGCCTTAGCTTCCACTCGTTCTGCACCAGCACCTGCCATTCGCAGAGATTGAGTTGAATTAACCGCCAAAGCAACTCCTATTACCGTCATTATGATAAGTACAATCAGTGAAAAAAATAACACTACACCTTTTTGCTTTTGCATATTCATACTTACTCTAACTCCGAATTAGAACAGGATTTTCTAAAACCACAGTTGTAGACATAACTTTTCGCCTAAAATGATCTTTTGGAGCCTGAATCGTTTTATCACCCAATAAATATTGGGTTTCGTTAGTGTAACTCCGATCTTCCTCTACAGCCCTAACAAGCAAAAAAACTTTAAGTGCTACAATCCTCTGAAATGATTGATTATCCCACATGGTTGTATCAACGCTTGCTGGAGGCACATAGCGATTTGGGATATCATTTCCATTGTCATCAATCCCATACAGAATTCGCATATTTTCAATCCCTTCAACAAGCTGCTCTTCATTTTTCATTCCGCTTGTAACAGAAAGAGTTTTCCTTCTCAGTACCGGAGTAGAGCCATCATTTTTGATGAAATAGATATGATGTACGTATTCCCAAAGTCGACTGTTATCTAATACAGGCGTAGTTTGATTACCCGTAAAAAAAATTGCTTGGCTAGACGTTGTAGCAACATAATGATTCGACGCATCATTAGCCGTCAAAGTACTTGGCCCACTAAGCCTCTTTATTTGAAGTACATCAGTGTTATTTTTTACACCTGTTAAACAACTAAAACTTGCACCACTGACACCCGCTTCATATCCCCATAAACGCCGGAAATGAGATGCTGTGCTATTTGGTAAAGATGCATTATTAACACCGCCACCAACACAATCATTAGGCACTGCCGCTGAATTGATTGTAGTATTTGTACCGACGATAAAATCAGTCCCCGTCATATCTCCCATAAACCCAAGTTGTGAAAGGTCGCGTTCCATAATCGCCAAGGCAATACGGCCATTTTCTTGCAGTTGGTTAAATTGACTAGTAGTGGTGACATTAGAGGAAGACATGCTAAACATGGTGAATATGCCAGCAGTTAAAAATAAGCTAATCACCAAAGCGACCATCAACTCGACAAGTGATAGCCCTGACTGGAAATAATAACGACCTGACGTGTTTTTCATCTATATAATCACTGTTTGAATAGAATAGATACGGCGGTTTTCAGTGCTAGCAGCGCACTTTGGTGATGTGTCGATAATAGGTGAGTCGGCATCAATTTTAGTTTCTCTTATACCTCGCCATGCCATCACAACTGTCACCGTATTAACAGCAACGCTAATGCACCCCGTCGGCGTATCTAATCCGCCGACATTTTTGCCACCCACGGTTTCTGCAGTCCCTACAAAAGAAGCACGCCACTCATATAAATCCCATGCAACGAGTTCAGCAGGATCACATAGCGCAGCCCCCTTACACTCTTTTCCCGCAGCAGAAGGTACTCCTGAATAGACTCCAGCATAATTAGCTATCTCGCCTCGATTTAACTTCATACGGTTAATAATATCGTTTGCGTAATAGGAAGCTTGGGTTTGCTGGAAGGATTCAAAGCTGCCTCGCTTGGCAATCACATGAAGATTAAAAATACCGACTAAGCCAATAACTAAAATGACCAGCGATACCATCACTTCGATGAGGGAAAACCCTTTCCCACTGTTTTTCATGGTGTCAACTCTCCGATATACGCCATAATCTTGACAGCCATTTCAGCCATATACTCTATACAAATCTGAAAGTTAGCTTGACCATAAACTATACTCGTTAATAGTAGATTAGTCGAATGTTACCTGCTAGTAATCCATTAATCCAGCTTGAAGTAAGCTCGTTCAATTGCGTGAATTTTAAACACAAAAAAGGAGGCTAAGCCTCCTTTTTAAACCAAAACAATCGGTTAATTACCTCAGTTCCGCTGGCACGGCAAAAACAGTATCTTCTTTACGCCCTTCCACTTCAGTTATCACGCTTGGTGCTAACTGCGCGATGGCATCGATTACTTGCTTAACCAAAACTTCAGGCGCAGAGGCTCCGGCGGTCACAGCGACCTTTTCGACACCATCAAACCATTCGGCGACAATATCATCGGCATTGTCGACCAAATATGATTGAGTGCCTTTCTTTATGGCCAGTTCTTTTAACCGGTTAGAGTTTGAACTGTTCTTAGAACCGACCACGATAAACAAGTCGACATCATCGGCCACATTGCGCACCGCATCTTGACGGTTTTGGGTGGCATAACAGATATCATCTTTACGTGGCCCCTGGATCGACGGGAAACGCTGCTGTAAAGCCGCGATAACATCGGCAGTGTCATCCATTGAAAGCGTAGTTTGAGTGACAAAACATAGGTTTTCAGGATCTTTTACCACTAATGCTTCAACATCGGCTGGAGACTCCACCAGTAAAACCCCACCGTCAGGGTTGTCATATTGCCCCATGGTGCCTTCAACTTCAGGATGCCCAGCATGGCCGATAAGGATGCATTCAATCCCTTTACGGCTCGCTCTAGTCACTTGCAAATGCACCTTAGTCACCAATGGGCAAGTTGCATCGAAAACGCGTAAACCGCGTTGTTTCGCTTCAGTGCGAACAGCCTGCGACACTCCGTGTGCACTAAAGATCACTATGCTGTCATCGGGCACTTGATTTAGCTCATCGACAAACACGGCGCCTCTATCTTTTAGGTTTTGCACCACGTAACGGTTATGCACCACCTCATGACGCACATAAATTGGCGGCGAAAACAGTTCAAGGGCACGCTCAACAATGCTGATGGCGCGATCGACGCCGGCACAAAAACCACGAGGGTTGGCCAGTTTGATTTGCAAACTTTGCGGAGGGTTGGTCATCGCCATAATTAAAGTACCTGAACCACTTCTAATTCAAAAGTAACGGCGCGACCTGCCAATGGATGATTGAGATCAACCGTCACCGAGTCGCCTAACACGTCACGTACAATCCCCGGAATTTCGCTGCCACCGGGGCCAGCAAAACTGACAATCACGCCAGCCTCTAAGTTCATATCGGCGGGGAATTTTGTTCTGTCCATATGGTGAATTGCATCTGGATTGGACTCACCAAAGGCATCGGCCGCCTGCAATGTAAAGCTGTGCTTATCGCCTTGAGTTAAATTGATAAGCTCAGCCTCAAAAGCTGGGCTTAACGTCTCATCACCAATGTTCAATTTAGCCGGCTTGCCCGATGCTTTGGTACTGTCAGCGGTCGAACCATCTTCAAGTACTATATTCATGTGGCACAATAACGAACGAGATACAGACACTGAATTACCCCTTTGCGGCACTTTCGCCGTTTGGTTTACGCTCGGTAATAAACGAATCAACAATGATAAGCCCCGCACCGACACAGATAGCTGAGTCGGCAATATTAAAGGCGGGGAAATGACTCGTATTCCAATAAAAATCAAGGAAATCGACAACAAACCCATGTTGTAAACGGTCGATTAAATTACCTAATGCACCGCCAATAACCAAGGTATAGGCTAAGTTTAATCGCCACAGACCGCGGTGCTGCTTGCGCAGCCACACAGTCAATAGAGTACTAAAGCCGACGGCTACCACAGTAAATAACCAACGCTGCCAACCACCTGCATCACTCAAAAAGCTAAAGGCTGCACCATAATTTCGCACATAGGTGAAATTAAAAAATGGTAACAACTTGATTGACTCATACAGGTCAAAACTGGCTAACACCCATTGTTTGGAAAGTTGATCGGCGATAAACACCAACACAACTATCCAGTACCAACGTAAGCCACTCTCTTTCCAGCTTGATGGCATAACGATTCCCTTACGCGAACTGACGAACTTCGCCGTCACCTTCGATGTTAGTCACGCAGCGCGTACACAAGGTTGGATGCTCAGCCACTTGGCCAACATCTTCTCTGTGGTGCCAGCAACGCTCACACTTGTGAGCAGTCGACTTATGCAAACCTAGCTTCAGGCCAGCTAATTCAGTCGCAATGGCATCGGCAGGTGCCTGTGCTAAATCAACCACTGTAGTCTTGGAGGTGAGTAACACAAAGCGCAGCTCGTCACCCAAAGTGTTTAATGCACTAGCAAGAGTCTCGTCGGCATAAAGAGTTATTTCAGCCTCTAACGAGCCACCTATTTGCTTTTCACGACGTGCATTTTCAATCACTTTATTGACTTCATCACGCACGCTCAACAGCTGCTGCCAATAAGCATCACTCAAGTCAGACTCAAGCGTCACCGATTGCAAACCTTCAAACCAGGTTTCGGTAAAGACAAATTCACCACGCTCGCCCGGTAGTAAGTGCCAAATCTCATCTGCGGTAAAGCTTAAGATTGGTGCAATCCAACGCACCATGGCTTCAGAGATCAGATACAAGGCAGACTGACAGCTACGACGTGCATGGCTGCTATCTTTAGCCGTGTATTGTCTGTCTTTGATAATATCAAGATAGAAACTACCCAACTCAACCGAGCAGAACTGCATCAGTTTTTGCGTCACTAAGTGGAAGTTATATTGATCGTACGCTTCAAGCAGTTCTTGTTGCAGCGCTGCAGCGCGGCGTACAACCCAGCGATCTAACGCCACCATGTCTTCGACGGCAACCATATCGGTTGCCGGCTCGAAACCAGTAAGGTTAGCTAGCAAGAAACGAGCGGTATTACGAATACGACGATAGGCATCGGCGCTACGCTTTAAAATCTCATCAGAAACGGTCATTTCACCGCTGTAATCGGTGGCTGCGACCCACAGGCGAAGAATGTCAGCTCCCAATTTATTGGTGACATGCTGCGGAGCAATCACGTTACCCACAGACTTAGACATCTTGCGGCCTTGACCATCAACGGTAAAACCGTGAGTCAATACTTGCTTGTATGGGGCTTTACCGTTCATGGCGGTTGAGATCATCAATGATGACATAAACCAACCACGGTGCTGATCGCTTCCCTCTAAATACAGGTCAATGGGATGACCATTAAATTCAGGACGCGCAGCAACAACCGATGAGAAAGTCGAGCCTGAGTCATACCACACATCTAAGGTGTCAGTGACTTTACGGTATTGTTCCGCTTCATCACCAAGCAGTTCTGCGGCATCGAGATCCCACCAAGCTTGAATACCTTGTTGCTCAATGCGGTGCGCTACGCGCTCCATCAATGCCACGCTGTCTGGGTGTAATTCTTCAGTTTCACGGTGTACAAACAAGGTAATCGGCACGCCCCAAGTACGCTGGCGTGAAATACACCAGTCAGGACGGTTCTCGACCATTTTTTCGATGCGGCTTTGGCCCCAATCTGGGATCCACTGCGTCTGTTTAATTTCGCTCAATGCTTGCGTACGTAGCCCTTTTTGATCCATTGAGATGAACCACTGTGGCGTAGCGCGGAAGATAATTGGCGTTTTATGGCGCCAGCAATGCGGGTAGCTGTGATTAATCGCCACATGATTCATTAAGGCGCCCTTCTCTTCGAGCAGCGCAATCACACTCTTGTTGGCTTTAAATACGTGTTGACCAGCAAAGATCTCAGTATCGGCTTTATAAACCCCGTTATCACCAACAGGATTAGCCACTTCCAAACCGTACTTTTGGCCAACGACGAAATCGTCCTGACCATGACCAGGCGCGGTATGCACCACACCAGTACCAGAATCAACAGTGACGTGATCGCCTAGAATAACCGGCACATCAAAGTCGTAGAAGGGATGGTTAAAACGTAATAGCTCTAGCTCAGCACCAGCTACTTTTGCTAGCACAGTGTGGCTTTGTGCGCCATAGCGCTCCACACACGACTCAACCAATTCATCGGCTAACACTAAGGCTTGAGTATGGCCATCTTTAGTGATTTCAACCAAGGTATATTCAATGTTAGCCGCAACCGATAAGGCGCGGTTAGCTGGCAGTGTCCATGGCGTCGTTGTCCAGATAACCGCTGAAATAGTATGCTTGTAGTCACTTAAACCGAATTTAGCTAACAGTGCAGGTTTATCAACCACAGAGAATGCCACATCGATAGCTGGCGACATCTTGTCTTCATATTCCACTTCCGCTTCTGCTAAAGCAGAACCACAATCGGTACACCAATGCACTGGCTTAACGCCTTTGTGTAAATGGCCGCTTTCAATCACTTTAGACAATGAACGAACGATGTTGGCTTCGGTGCTAAAATCCATGGTTAAGTATGGATTTTGCCAATCGGCAAACACACCTAAACGGATAAAGTCTTCACGCTGACCATCGACTTGCTTGGCCGCGTATTCACGACATTGTTGGCGAAACTCTGCTGCTGAAACCTTATGACCAGGTTTGCCGACTTTCTGCTCAACCTTAAGTTCAATCGGTAGGCCATGACAATCCCAACCAGGAATATAAGGGGCATCGAAACCCGACATGGTCTTAGACTTGATAATAATGTCTTTGAGGATTTTGTTAACAGAGTGACCAATATGAATGTCACCGTTTGCATATGGAGGACCATCATGCAAAATGAAAGGCTTAGCCCCTGTGCGACTTTCACGAATCTTTTGGTATAAACCTTTTTCGGTCCAAGATTTCAACATCTCTGGCTCACGATTAGCCAAGTTACCACGCATCGGAAATTCTGTTTCCGGTAAATTCAGAGTAGATTTATAGTCGCTCATTTGATCCTATACCGTTTATTTAGCTAAAAGAGCTCAGCCTGCATCAAAGCCAAGCAGAGCCAGTGCTCTGTCAGCATCATTTTTAATTTGTCGCTTCAGCGCATCTAACGATTTAAATGGCTGTTCATCGCGAATTTTTGCCACTAATTCAACTTCAACGGTTTTTCCGTAAAGATCACCATCAAAATCAAATAAATGGACTTCTAACTGACAATGCTGTCCATTGACTGTCGGCCTAAAACCAACGTTGGCGACACCTTCATAGATATCACTTCCGGCCCAAAACAACTTAACAGCAAATACCCCCCGCACCGGAGAGACTTTACGTTTCAAGGCGATATTGGCTGTCGGAAAACCGATAGTACGCCCAATTTTTTCACCATGGGCAACACGGCCACACAGGGTAAAAGGGTGCCCGAGTAAACGCCTAGCTTGCTCTAAATTGCCTTGTGCCAATTGCTTTCTAATTTCGGTGGAGCTGACGCGCTTGTCTCCAAGGACAAAACTTGCGGTGCTGACCACGGCGAAACCAAACTTTTCACCCGCACGCTTAAGCATGTCGAAATTACCGCTACGATGTTGGCCAAAACAAAAGTCATCACCAACAACTAAGTATCTAACCCCAAGCTGTTTGACCAACAATTGTTCGATAAATGCTTCAGCAGGCATCGCGGCAAACTTACGGTTAAAGTTAACACACAGTAAGCGGTCAATCCCTAACTCTTCAAGCAACACAATTTTATCCCGCAGCAGACTCAAGCGTGCAGGCGCGCTATCACCTTGAAACAGCTCTTGAGGCTGAGGTTCAAAGGTCATAAGCGTTGCTGGAACACCATGCTGCTGCGCTTTTTTAACTAGCGCAGTAATGACTTCGGCATGGCCTCGATGCACACCATCGAAATTACCAATGGTTAGCACACAGCCATGGTGTCTAGGTAAAATATTGTGTATACCGCGGATCAGTTCCATTACATTCAATAACTAGCTAGCATAAGTTGGCGGATTATATACCAGCTAAGCACGATAATCAGCACTCAAAAGCCAGCTTTCATTCTCCAAGGACGAATTCCTAACAATACCATAGCCAATAAGTAGACCACAGCACCGAGTCCTATAAGGCCTGATAACGCCATAACTCGAGCAGTGAAAGACATGGCAAGCCATTGTTCTAAAATAGGTAAATTCAATAACAACACAATTACCATTAAGCCAGCTGCTACCAAGGTTTTGATGAAAAATATTAATGTTTGCTTACTAATCTGATAAACCCCAGCGCGATGTAAACCACGATATAACAAGCCAGCATTCAGCAACGCCGACATGGATGTGGCAATGGCTAAACCAACATAACCAAAGGGAATGGCAAAAATAAGGTTAAACGCCATATTACTGACCATAGCGATGATGCCATAGCGCACGGGTGTTTTAGTATCTTGGCGAGAGTAATAACCAGGGGCCAGTACCTTAATCAACATGAAACTGAGTAAGCCTGCACCGTAAGCCATTAAACTGTATGACGCCATATTGACATCCTCAAGGCTAAAGGCGCCGCGCATAAACAGCACCATTAACATAGGTTTAGCCAGCACGATTAAGCCGCACATAGCCGGTAGCCCAAGCAATAAAATGGCCTTCACTCCCCAGTCCATGGTCAGCGAAAACCCTTGGCCTTGCGCATTTACATGCCGCTTAGATAATGCCGGTAAAATTACCGTCGCAATGGCAATGCCAAACAAGCCTAAGGGGAACTCTAATAAGCGATCGGAATAATAGAGCCAACTGATCGAACCTGTCACCAAGAAGCTGGCAATAAAGGTATCGAGCAGCAGATTAATTTGCGACACTGACACACCAAATAACGCCGGGATCATCAAGGTTCTAATTTTCACAACCCCAGGATGATGCCAACCCCATGATGGCTTAACTAATACCTTTTCGCGTAACAAAAAGGGAATTTGAAACAAGAACTGGATCACCCCACCGAAAAAGACACCCCAGGCGAGGCCTATTTCAGGTTTTTGCAATGTCGGCGCGAGATAGATGGCCGCTGCGATGATGGCTACGTTTAAAAACACTGGCGTGAAAGCCGATACCGCAAAGCGTCCTCGAGTGTTAAGAATTGAGCCGGCCAATGCAGTAAAGGTAATAAACCACAAGTAGGGAAAGGTAATTTTAAGCATTAATGAGGCTAGTTCAAACTTTTCACCATTAGGTTCATCATTTAACCAAGCTAAAAACCAGCCACCACCAAACAAGGCGGTTAATACCGGAGAAGCTATCACCCCGACAAGGGTGACTATCGTCACTAAAATCCCCAGTGTACCTGCCACCTTCGACAGCAGTTCACGTACCTCTTGTGCATTGTGTTTTTCTTGATATTCCGTTAATACCGGCACAAAAGCTTGTGCAAAGGCTCCCTCAGCAAAAAGACGCCTTAAAAAATTAGGAATTTTATTGGCAAAAAAGAACACGTCGGCACTGCTACCGGCGCCCATTAAATTAGCGATAACCACATCGCGCACAAGCCCTAAAATACGAGAAATCAACGTCATGGCACTAACGATCATGCCAGACTTAAATAGTTTTTTGCTCAAAATGCCCCCTGTTCTGAGCACAGACAGCGACAAAATAAACGGAAAAGTCTATTTAAGCTCTGTCCCAATGCAGCTTTTGCTGCTAGAATTGCGCACCATATTACACGAGTTAGGTTGAAGAACGCCAAGTATGCTCTGATTAATTTATCTTTAAGATAAAGATCCGATCATTGTCATTGACAAAGTGACTAAAAAAAGGCATATTCCTCGACCTTTAAAAATATCTAACCCTTTTAGGAGTTGCACCTTGGCTAATAGCAAGTCTGCAAAGAAGCGCGCGCTTCAATCTGAAAAACGTCGTCAGCATAATGCTAGCCGTCGTTCAATGTTACGTTCATACGTTAAGAAAGTTATCGCTGCTATCAACGCTGGCGATCACAAAGCGGCGACTGAAGCATTTAATGTTGCACAACCAATCGTTGACCGTATGGCGACTAAAGGCCTTATTCACAAGAATAAAGCTGCTCGTCAAAAGTCTCGCTTGAATACCAGAATCAAAGCTCTAACTGCTTAATTCTGTTAGCGACATAAAAAAACCGGCTCAAGCCGGTTTTTTTGTATCTGCAATTTACCAAGACCGTGTCTTTCATCATAAAAAGGCAATAAAAAAACTGACAAAGCTTTCGCTATGTCAGTTTTGCCCTCGCTGCACTAACCGTTTCAGATCAATGGCAGTAGATAGTATTGAGCAGCTTAATGATCTCAGACACTTCTTGACTCTTTAGCGAGTAAAAGACGGTTTGAGCTTCTTTACGCGTTTCAACTAAATTATCCTTACGGAGCCACGCTAAATGTTGTGACAACGCAGATTGGCTTAGGCCTAACTTCTTATTCATCTCACCCACACACATCTCACCTTCACTCAGAAGGTAACATAAGATAAATAACCTACGTTCGTTGGCCAACGCCTTGAGCAATACAACAGCATTGTCAGCTCGTTGCTGCATCAATTCTATATTCATTACGAGCAATCTCTCCTAAAACAAACCCCGGCACTAATATAGCGTTGACTTAAAGATATAGTCGGGACATAAAGCACACTTTTTGGTAGATTGTTTTCAAAAATGGGACATACGTAATAAAAACAAAGGAAACTCATGAAACGCTCTGCCCTTACTCTACTCTCCGGCGCTCTTTTTGCTGGAATAATTGGCTGCCAACAAACACCCGCACAAGATAATCATCAAGAGGTGAGCCTGCAACTGCAACAACAAGCATTAAACTCAACATTGGCGTTTGATATTGTCGAATCATTAACCGTTGAAGTGGGCCCACGCTTACCAGGCAGTAAACAAGATTTACTCGCCGTAAAATGGGCCGAAGACAAACTCAATTCATTAGGGTTTGATAAGGTCTATAAAGAGCCGGTAAAAATCCCCGTATGGCAACGTGGTGAAGCCAGTGCTCGGGTGGTCTCTCCTTTCCCCCAACCGATAGTCATCACCGCCCTTGGCGGCAGTGTGGCAACCTCAACTACAGGCATAAGCGCCCCTATTGTTCAATTTGCCAACCTCGCGGCACTCGAACAAGCCGACAGGCAGCAAGTCGAAGGCAAAATTGTCTTTATCGATCATCGCACCCCCCGCTTTAAAACGGGCAAAGGCTATGGCCAAACCGTTGGTGGCCGCTCTAAAGGTGCTGTGGCTGCCGCTAAAAAAGGCGCTCTAGCCATAGTCATTCGCTCTATTGGTACCGATCATGATCGTATGGCGCATACCGGTATGATGCGTTATCAAGAGGGTGTGACAAAAATCCCGGCGGCCGCCATGTCAGCGCCAGATGCAGATTTATTAGGATTGATGTTAAAACGCGATCCCAATGTCGTGCTGCAATTGCACATGTCACCGACAAATTTAGGTTATGCCACCTCCTACAATGTGATTGCTGAAGTCACTGGCAGCAGCAAAAGCGATGAAATTGTACTGATTGGTGCCCATTTAGATTCATGGGATGAGGGCACAGGTGCTATCGATGATGGCGCAGGCGTGGCCATTGTCACCACTGCCGGCCATTTAATCTCACAACTAGCGACGAAGCCTGCCCGTACAGTCAGAGTCGTGCTGTATGCGGCAGAAGAGATAGGCTTAATCGGTGGTAAAACCTATGCCAAAGCACATCAGCAAGAGCTAGCTAAACACTACATTGCTGCTGAGTCCGACTTTGGTGCTGGACGCATCTATCAAATTGATTTTAATGTGGACCCCGATGCGTTTAACCCATTACAACAACTGACCCAATCTATGCAAGCCAATGATGTCGCTGCCGGCAATAATAACGCCTCTGGGGGACCAGATGTTTCTATGCTACCTAGCTATGGCGTGCCAGTTGCTTCATTACGCCAAGATGGCAGCGACTATTTTGATTATCATCACACCCCTAACGATACTCTAGATAAAATCGATCCTAAGGCATTAGCGCAAAATGCGGCAGCCTATGCTCAATTTGCCTATTTGATGGCGCAATCAGACATCCCCTTAAGACCTGTAGATACGTCAAAATAAGTCAAGGGCAACACCACAGACAAAAAATCCAATATCATCGCTGATATTGGATTTTTTTTACTGTTAAAAAGAACTTAACCGCTCACTTAACTTTTAACCGCTCAACATTGGCCTGTTGGCTAATGCCAGTCAGTTAAGCTGATTGGCATTTTTCTTTTTATGGGGATATTTGCTTGGTTTTGACTTTATAGCCCTTGGGTACACCCTATCTTCTCGTTTCGTTGGTAGCTCGAAGTTACCTAGCATTTCTATCAGTTGCTCGTAATGTTTGGGTAAATTTCCTGGGTTCATCAGTGGTAATCTTGCTAGGTAACTTAGTATCGTACTCGCACAATTACTGAAGCTGAGGCGATTGGCCCATATTCCTTTTCTTGATGCGGCCTCAGTCATTGCTTGACGCATCAGGTTGTAGCCAAGTAGTAAGCCCCAAAGTTCCTGTTCTACCATCTCTGATTTTTTACTTCTTAGCGTATACTCGCTGTTTAGTAGGGTTTGTTTCATCTCTCTGTAGCCAAGCTCTATTTCCCATCGATGATTATATAACTCAACGATGTCAGCACTTGGAAAGCGTAATGGGTCGACCATTGAGGTTAATACCTGATGCGTCTTACCTTTTATTGATTTTGTCACCAGCCTCGCTTCTATATGCGTCGGTAGCGCTGGGTTTTGTTGTCTGGCTTGGGCGGTTATTGCCAATTTCACCTGTTTATCTAACCGGCCATTTGAGTGTAAAACCTCGTACTGAAGCCCCTTTCTCGCAGGGATTAACCAGTGCCGCTCTTCACCACCTAGTTGCCATTGATGTAGCAAGTTTAAGGAGTAAAAACCTTTATCGAACATCGTGAGACTATGGTCTGGAGTTGACTGTATGAGCGCTTCTGCTAGCTTCATTTCACTCGTTTTATAACCATCAAACGCGCTATTTATCAGTTGATGGCTAGTGAGCTCCATATGACACACCATACGAACCTGAGGAAATGAGGTGTCACCATGTTGATTTGATGGTGAGCCAAAAGCATTACGATTATCAGCGGTGTCTTGAGTGCGCCAGACTACACCATCAACGGCTAATAAATTCAGTCCACACCATGTCTCAAATTGAGTGTTGCTATAGTAATGTTTTGCCATCATTTGAAAGGCATTTTTCATACTCTGCACACCTAACCTCTGGCGCCCTTGAACAAGAGCACTGGGGGCAATGAGCTTCTTTTTACCTGGTAGCATCAACTCCATATGAGTCGCAAGCTCCCATACAGACTGTTGTCGGTAAAAACTCATACCAATGACAGACCACATAACTGCATCAAGGGGTAAGCGACGTTTTCTTACTGTGGCGACCCCCGCAGTTTCAAAGGCTTGCTGGATGATGTTTTCATCCAATAAGTGATTAAGATTGGTAAAAGCTGTGGCTTCTTGGTGGTATTCAAAAGCGGTGCAGAAAGCTTGTTCTAAAGACATAAAAAAATCCAATATCATTTCT
Source organism: Shewanella sp. 492 (assembly GCF_059338445.1). Lineage (NCBI taxonomy): Bacteria > Pseudomonadati > Pseudomonadota > Gammaproteobacteria > Alteromonadales > Shewanellaceae > Shewanella > Shewanella sp. 492. The sequence continues at coordinate 1,005,352 of NZ_CM181702.1, read as the reverse complement.
GATATTGGATTTTGAAGCCTTTTAAAGATCGGTCAACTGATCGTTTATATGCTTAACTGATCAGCATTAGCCTGTTGGCTGCTTTTTTATAGGCTTAACTACTGCGCTTCACGCAAAAAAACCGGCTCATGCTGTGTCGATTCGGCTTCGCTATAGTAATAGCCTGCACAATCGAATTTAATCACCCCTTGATAATCTTTGACATCATTATCTAACAGATAACGCGCCATCATACCGCGGGCTTTTTTGGCATAAAAACTAATGACTTTATACTGACCATTTTTATGATCTTTAAAAATAGGGGTGATCAGCTGCCCATTTAACAGCTTAGGTTTTACCGATTTAAAGTACTCATTAGACGCTAAATTGACAATCAGCTCATCACCCTGCTCTGCGAGCGCCTTATTGACCTGCTCGGTAATAATGTCGCCCCAAAATTGATACAAATTACTGCCACGAGAATTGGCTAAGCGGGTGCCCATTTCGAGACGATAAGGCTGCATTAAATCTAATGGACGCAGTAAGCCATATAAACCCGACAGTATTCTTAAACGTGCCTGAGCTCGTTGCAAACTCGACTCCGATAAGCTATCGGCATCTAAGCCGGTATAGACATCACCGCGAAATGCAAACAGTGCTTGTTTGGCATTATCAAGATTGAAATCGGCAGTCCAAGATGAAAAGCGCGCTGCATTGAGTCCCGCTATTTTATCGCTAACCTTCATTAAGGAGGCAATATCAGCAGGGGTTAATTGTCGACAAGTATCAATCAACAGCTCACTGTGTTGCAGCAAGGCTGGCAGGGTATGTTCCTGGGTTATAGCAGGATTGTCATAATCCAATGTTTTGGCTGGCGACACTAAAATCAGCATTAGATGTCCTTTAAAGGTGAGGATTCAATAGGACTATGATACTGATGCAACCATAAAAAAACCACGCTTAAACGGCGTGGTTTTTTAGATAGTGCTGATTCAATTATTAAATCAAATCCAGTAGACGTAACTAGGCTTCAGGTACGGCGCTCGATCTCTTTTCTTCATTGCTGAGTACGGTAGCACTCGGCTTACCTTTCCAGATACCTTCGTCTAAGCCATTGATCTCAGGAAAGTCAGATGCATGAAATGTGGGGGTTTGGCCGGCCTTGATCTGACGCTCGTAGTCTTTGATCACCGCAAACGCCACCTTAGATAACATCACAATTGCCGCAATGTTCACTAACGCCATCATTCCCATAGAAAGATCGGCAAAATTCCATACTAGTTGTAATGAAGCAACCGAGCCTGCCATCACCATGACAAGTACTAATGCGCGAAACGCATAGAGCACTTTTTTACTCTTAGTTAAAAACATCACATTGCTTTCAGCGTAACTGTAGTTGGCAATAATCGATGAGAAGCAAAATAAAATGATGGCAAACGCGACAAAATACGCCGCCCAGCTACCAACTTCATTCGTTAACGCCAGCTGCAACAAGCCAATGCCTTTTTGATCCCCTGGGTTATCCAGCACACCAGATAACAAGATAATCGCCGCTGAAGCGCTACAGATAATGATAGTGTCAACAAATACACCAATCATCTGTACAAAACCTTGAGAGGCTGGATGATTAGGGTTAGGACTTGCAGAGGCTGCGATATTAGCCGCACTGCCCATACCGGCTTCATTCGAAAACAGGCCACGAGCAATACCCGCCATCATGGCGCCCATTGCACCACCAGCGGCTTCTTCCCATCCAAAGGCACTTTTAACGATGAACGCTAGTGCCGCTGGCACTTGCTCGATATTTATCACTAACACCACTAGCGCAATGGCCAAATAAGCTACCGCCATCACAGGCACAATAAGCTCAGAGGCCTTAGCAACCTTCTTGAGCCCACCTGTAATAATATAGGCCGCAGCAAACATAATGACCAGACCTACAAGGGTTTTGTCGTACCCAAAGGCATTATTTAACGCATCAGTCATGGTGTTGGCTTGCGCTGCATTAAATGCAAAGCCAAAGGCGATGATCAGTAACACAGAGAATACGGTCCCCATCCACCGCTTACCCAAGCCTCGCTCCATATAATAAGCAGGCCCACCACGGTATTGACCATCGCTGTCTTTAACCTTATAGACTTGCGCTAAGGTCGACTCTATAAATGCGGTGGCCATTCCTAATAATGCAATAAGCCACATCCAAAAAATGGCTCCAGCACCACCAACCGTAATGGCAACGGCTACCCCCGCCATATTACCAGTGCCGACTCGCGCCGCCATCGAAGTGCAAAACACCTGGAATGACGAAATGCCATTTATTTTCTCACGACCTTGTATTACCAGCTTAGCGCCATGGCCAAACATGCGAAGTTGAATAAAACCTAAACGCAAAGTAAACAATACGCCAGCAGCCACCAGCACGTATATCAATACACTGCCCCATAGCACACCGTTTATCGCATTGATCGTCGTTTCAACTAAATTTAATAAAGATTCAAACATAGTACTTGATAATCCCCAGAACGAATTCAAACGGCCAACAGGCTCGCTCTCAGCGTCAGTGTGTTTAATTTCCTTCCCAATTTGATCGAACAATCTCGGTAGAATTTTCTTTTCGAATTGTCCTTTCATGATGCCTAAACATCATGCCTACCGGATTCAACGCGCCAAAATAGCATACCCTTAAAAAATCACCATGTGATCTAGATCACAATTACCCATCCACACGACAAGCTAGTCATGCAATATTACAGAAATAAATCACACTAATAACCTAAGTAACAATGCGATCACAGAAAGGTTGTTAACAAACCCATCAAATTATGACTTTTAAAAAATAAGATATCGAACACGTTTTTGTAATAAAATTACAAATATAGTGACCCACATAAGATTTAATTAACTTTTATGCTTACCATCAATGGGGTTCTTTATGTCACAACAAGAGATCAGTGCACTTAAGAAATTTGTGAGAGCGACCAACTTCCTCGCCACCTCGCAAATTTACTTAAAACAAAACGTACTACACAAACGTCCTTTAGAGCACAGCGATATCAAACCTAGACTATTAGGGCACTGGGGCACATGCCCTGGGATTAACTTCGTTTATGCTAACGTTAACCGCCTCATCGCCAAACATAACCGTTCTTTCGTCTATTTAGTCGGTCCAGGCCATGGATTTCCTGCGGTACAAGCTAACCTGTTTATGGAAGGATCGCTAAGCCACTACTACCCAGAGACCATTCCATACAATGAGACGGGTATTGAGGATATCTGTAAGAAATTTTCAGCAGCGTATGGCTACCCATCACACGCAAACCCTGAAGCGCCAGGACAAATTCTAGAAGGTGGTGAATTAGGCTACTCTCTCTCTGTTGCGTGGGGCGCCGTACTCGATAATCCAGATCTGATCGCTGCTTGTCTGATTGGTGATGGTGAATCTGAAACGGGTCCATTGGCAGCATCTTGGTATGCCAACCGCTTAGTTTCGCCAAAAAATAACGGTGCGGTACTACCGATCGTGCATATCAATGGTTACAAAATCTCTGGTCCTACCCGTATGGGACGTATGAGCCATGAAGAGCTAGATCTTGAGTTTAGAGGCTTAGGCTACCACCCCATTATTGTTGATGATCAGCTTGAAGAAGACGTATATGTTCAAATGACTGCCGCAATGGATACGTCATATGCAATGATCAACGACATTCAAACGCGTGCCCGCTCAGGCGAAGATGTGGTTAAGCCTCGCTGGCCTGTGATTCTTATGCGTACCGCTAAAGGTTGGACAGGTACCGCGGAATTTGGCGGTAAGAAATTGGAAGGTAACTGTGAATCACACCAAGTTATCGTTAACAAGTGTGCCACAGACAAAGGTCACCTAGATGCATTAGAAGCTTGGTTAGCCAGCTATAAATTTGATGAACTCTACAGCATCAATGACAAGGGAGAGCTCATTTTTGATGAAGAGATCCAGTCTTTACTACCGCCAAAAGAGCTGACTTGCGGACGTCAAAAGTTAAGTTATGGTGGCGAAGTCGTTCGTGCATTAGCGCAGCCCGATCTAGAAAAACTCGCTTACGGTGCAGAAACGCCTCGTGGTCAACGTGGTTTATCCATGTACAAAATGGGCGAATGGATGCGTGATGCGATGAAACTCAACCGAGATCAACGCAACCTACGTATTTTCTGCCCTGACGAAACTTATTCAAATCAGCTTCAAGCCGTATTTGAAGAAACCGATCGCGCTTGGCAGTGGCCGATAGAGAGTTGGGACCAAGATATGTCTCGCGACGGTCGCGTCATTGAACTGTTATCTGAAAACCTCCTGTTTGGTATGCTTCACGGCTACACAGTAACGGGGCGTCACGCCATGTTCCCCACTTATGAGGCATTCTCACAAGTGGTATCGTCTATGGCTGACCAATACTGTAAATATGTATACGCTAGCCAAGGTGTTCATTTCCGTAAGCCAGTGCCTGCATGTAACGTGGTATTGTCTTCGCTGCTTGAACGTCAAGACCATAACGGTTACTCACATCAAAACCCCTCATTCTTGGGTGCGATGTTAGAGAAGCATCCAAAAATCATCTCTGCGTATCTTCCTGCTGATGGTAACAGCACGCTAGTGTATACCGAGCGCGCATATCAAGATCGTGACAAGCTCAACATCTTAGTGGCAGGTAAGAAAGAGTTACCACAATGGTTAACGCTTACCGAAGCGCGCCAGCAAGCCAAAGATGGGGTGATGGTGTGGGACTTTGCCTCTGATGAAAATCCAGATGTGGTCCTCGTTGGTTGTGGTGACTACGTCACTCAAGAAGCAATGGCTTCGCTCGTACTCATTAGAGAACTGCTACCAAAAGTACGTATCCGTTTCGTCAGCGTAACCGAGTTAACCAGTAGCGGTCTAGGTAGCCTAGAGTTCCAAAGCAAGCCTTGGTTGATGGATGAGGTGTTCACTGCTGATAAAGGCGTGGTATTTAATTATCACGGCTATCCAAATACCATTAAAAAGTTGGTCTTTGATTACAAAGGCAGCCGCAGATTCCGCATCAAAGGCTACGAAGAGGAAGGTTCGACTACGACTCCATTCGATATGGGAGTACGTAACGGTACTTCTCGCTACCACCTTGTTATCGATATGGCATACAAGCTATTCCAACAAGGCGTTATCGACGAAACTCAGCACGTAGGTATCACAACCGATATGCTACAACGCTTAGTCGACCACCGGAATTACATCAAGGCGAATGGCGTTGACCCAAGCAATATCGAAAACTGGGTCTGGACTCGTTAAGCCAATATTCACCGTCTAAAAGACCAAAGGTGCTCATATGAGCACCTTTTTTTATTACACTAAAACAACTAAAAACCAAAAAACCTGCTACAAAAATAGCAAAATCTGAATTATCGACAGATAATATTAGGGCTAGCGATAAAAGCAAAGGATCCCCCATTAAGTGCTAGCGTGTCTTTCGTGCAATATAGACACTCTCGGGGCTAGATAAATAATCAAAGGATATTGAAATGATGAATAATACATTAAAAGCAATTCTGCTGACCTCAATGCTTCCATTTGCAGCCCATGCAGCACAAGAACTTACCCCATGGTATGTCGGTGGTGGATTAGGTGTAAATAACTACGAACCTAACTGCGATCAAAAAACCATGAAAACCTGTGGCGAAGATGACCCTTATGCTTGGGACGTTTTTGGTGGTTATCTATTCAACGACTATTTTGGTGTTGAACTAGGTTACCGCGATCTTGGCCGCGCCGAGTGGGTTGATTATGCAAACAAGCTCAATGATGCTGGCGCTAAAGGCATGACCTTAGGTTTAGTTGGTTTTTGGCCATTCGCGGATCGTTGGAGCCTTTCTGCTGAAGCTGGTGCAATGAACTACGTGCTCTCAAACAACAAACAGTGGGGTAGCGAATACTACAGCGACAACGGTATTGCCCCCTATGTTGGTGCAGGTATCGGCTATAACTTTACTGAAAACTTCAAACTGCAAGCTAAATACCGTCGCTATGAAAATCTCGATGAAGATAAATGGAACACCCTAGAGATGGAAAGCAACTACTGGGGTCTTGAACTAAGTTATCGCTTCGGCCATACCGTGCCCGATCCAGTTGTAGTTGCAGCTCCAGTTGACTCTGATAATGATGGTGTCACCGACGATATGGATCAATGCCCCAATACTCCTACAACCCATAAAGTCGACGCCAATGGTTGTACTATCTACAAAGAAGTAACGGAGCAACGTGATCTTGGCTCTATTCTATTCGCCAACAACTCTGCAGCAGTTAAGCAAGAATCATATGAGCGTATAGAGAAACTTGCGACATACATGAAGGAGAACCCCTCTTCAACCGTACTTATCTCTGGTCACGCCTCGAATGTAGGTGATCCCGATTACAACATGGATCTTTCAAAGCGCCGTGCAATGGCGGTTGCTGATATTCTGGTAAACACATATGGTGTCAGTCGAGATCGCGTATCTGCAAAAGGTTATGGTATTACCCAACCAATCATTGAAGGTCGCTCAGCTGAAGCGAATAAAGCCAACCGCCGTATAGAGGCTCATTTGACAGGTATTCGAACCGAACCGGTAATGCGGTAATTAGTTGCTAGTCACATCCATTAAGGATAAAAATCGCTGCTTAGGCAGCGATTTTATTTATTGCCACACTTAACAACGTATACTAATTAGCAATAAGATAAACTAAATAGCTAGACAATATGCCGCCGCTAGGGCACCTGCACGATATTTAGCAACTTTTCTGTATTTTTTTTTCAATCATGGTTGGAAATATCGGCAAAATCGCGTCTAATAGCGGTTAGTAAACAACAAAACTTAAGCTGCTTCTTAAGAAGGATGTAATTTTCATGGCTAATACACTAGAGCAATTCAAATCGATCACCACTATCGTTGCCGACACTGGCGATATCGAGGCGATCAAGCGTTATCAACCACAAGATGCCACGACTAACCCGTCACTTATCCTCAAAGCAGCACAAATCCCTGAATATCAACACCTAATAGATGATGCGATTGTCTGGGCTAAGGCTCAGAGCGACGATCTTGAACAACAAATAGCCGACGCGGGCGACAAACTGGCTGTCAATATTGGTGTAGAAGTCCTAAAAATTGTTCCTGGTCGCATCTCGACCGAAGTTGACGCTAGATTATCGTTTGATAAAGCGGGTTCTATCGATAAAGCACACAAGCTGATCAAGCTTTATGAAGCTGCTGGAATTGATAAATCACGTATTTTGATAAAGCTCGCCTCGACTTGGGAAGGCATTTGCGCAGCAAAAGAGCTTGAACAACAAGGGATCAACTGTAACCTAACGTTACTGTTTTGCTTTGCACAAGCACGGGCCTGTGCCGAAGCTGGTGTTTATCTTATTTCGCCATTTGTAGGGCGTATTCTCGATTGGTACAAAAAAGACACAGGTAAAGACTACGCGGCGAGCGAGGATCCTGGCGTCGTATCAGTAACCAAGATCTACAACTACTATAAGCGTCATGGGTTTAAAACCGTGGTGATGGGCGCCAGCTTCCGTAACACCGGCGAAATAATGGAGTTAGCTGGTTGCGATCGCTTAACCATTGGTCCAGCCCTCCTTGAAGAGATGGCTAATAGTCATACCCCTGTAGTACAAAAGTTAACCCCAACAACGGATATCGTTGCACCGGGCACTCCGATGTCAGAAGCCGAATTTCGCTGGGAGTTTAACCAAGATCCTATGGCTGTAGAAAAGCTGGCCGAAGGCATACGTAACTTTGCCGTAGATCAAGGCAAACTTGAACAGATGTTAAAAACGCAACTGCAAGCATAAAAGGCGGAGCATCTCATGACAGAGTTAACTCAACGCGACACTTGGGCTGCCATCGCAGCCCATACGGCACTGCTGCCTCATATGCGTACGCTGTTTGATAGCGATCCTCTGCGATTTGATAAAATGTCATTATCTTGCTGTGGCTTACTGCTTGATTACTCTAAAAATAGAGCCAATGAGAAAACGCTTTCACTATTATTCTCACTGGCTAATGAGAGCAATTTAACGGCCAAAATCAAAGCCATGTTCAGCGGAGAGATCATCAATAATACCGAGCAACGCGCTGTATTGCATACAGCGCTGCGCGCCCATGCAGATCAACAAGTATTGGTCGATGGCCGTAATATTATTGATGAGGTAAAACAAACACAGGCTAAAATGGCCCAATTTGTCGATGCTGTAACCTCGGGAAAATGGCGCGGTTATACCGGTAAAACAATTACCGATATCGTTGCCATCGGTATTGGAGGCTCATTTTTAGGCCCAAAAATAGTGACTCAGGCACTTCGTCCTTATTGGAATAAGTCACTTAATTGCCACTTTGTCGCCAACGTAGATGCCACCTCTTTATGTGAAAAATTACGCTTGGTTGATCCAGAAACAACACTATTTGTGATGTCATCAAAGTCATTTGGCACGCAAGAGACGCTCACCAATACCTTAAGTGCTAAACAGTGGTTTCTCGACCATGGCGCCACTCAGGCCGATGTTGCAAAACATTTTGTTGCAGTTACCTCTAACGTAACTAAAGCCACAGAATTTGGCATGGACGCTGATAATATTTTCCCTATGTGGGATTGGGTTGGCGGACGTTACTCTCTATGGTCAGCGATTGGTTTGCCTATTGCGCTATTGATCGGCATGGATAACTTTTACGCCCTACTTGAGGGTGCTAAAGAGATGGATGAACATTTCTTAACCGCACCATTAGAGCAAAACATGCCAGTTATCATGGGGTTGTTGTCACTGCTGTATAATAACTTCCATAATGCTCAGTCTCATGTGGTGCTCACTTATGACCATTACTTACGCGGACTACCAGCCTATTTTCAACAACTAGACATGGAAAGTAACGGTAAATCTGTGACATTAGGTGGCACTGAAGTTGACTACAATACAGGCCCGGTTATCTGGGGAGGAGAAGGAACCAATGGCCAACACGCCTATCACCAACTCATTCACCAAGGAACGGCACTGATCCCGGCAGATTTTATTTTGCCGCTACAAAGTCATAATCCATTGGGTGAGCATCATGTACAGCTTGCATCAAACTGTTTTGGTCAAACTCAAGCCATGATGCAAGGTAGAACCTATGATGAAGCCTTAGCCGAATTAAGTGCTAGCGGATTAAGCCATGATGAAAAAATATTGATCGCTAAACATAAAGTGATGCAAGGCAATAAGCCAAGTAACACCATTTTAATGAATAAACTCACGCCAACCACTCTAGGTGCCTTAATCGCACTATATGAGCACAGAACCTTTGTGCAAGGCGCGCTATGGGACATTAACTCCTTCGACCAATGGGGTGTTGAACTGGGTAAAACCCTTGGTAATGATATTTTGAGTCGACTACAAGCAGAGCATGATACGAATGAGCTCGACAGTTCAAGTAATGCATTAATCAATCTATTTCGTTCAAAACACCAATGAACAAGATATAAAAGCTAAGAACAACAATGTTAAAGCCAGTTTCGACTGGCTTTTGTATTTTCTAGCTTAACGCAACTTGTCTAATGCCCCCTCCTGTACCGCCTAAAAATCATAAAACATCCATTTGATATTAACAAAAATGAAACATTTAGCTTGCACCATAAAATGGAAATGTGATATTTAATTGATGAGAAAAAATACAACAACAGGAGGTTGCCATGAATCGTTTAGATTATGGTAGTGCGCTAGATGATACCGTCATTGAAAGACCCAGCAGTCGTTCGCGGAGCTCCAATAAAAAGCGAAAATGGCGTGAAATTGAGGCTATCAAAGAGAAACATCGTTTGCTTAAAGAACTCCAAGATATTGACAGTAGTTTCGATTACGATTTTGATAACCTTCTGATGTAAAGCCTGTTCAATACAGTAAATAAAAATAGCGCCCAGAGCGCTATTTTTATTTACTGTATTGCGGCATGGAAAGTCAATCATCAACCTTAGCAAGATAGTCACGTAACTCTTCAAACAAAACATTATCGTCATCATTAAACAGTGGATCAGAAATCAATCGCTCTTTGCACTGAGCCGCAACACTAACCCAGTCTTCATCGGTCATTCTTGCTTGCCATTGCGGAAATAAATGCTGCTCTTCATAAATCATATGTTCAGTCTGAAGTTCGACATACTCTTTCAATGCTTCACTCATCAGCTCTAATTGAACCGGAATATCACTTAAAATAAGGTTTAATGTTGCCATCAATGTCGACGAACTCTCTACCAGTCTCTCATGTTCATCAGCTAAACGTTTTTCATTTACTTCAGTAGCATATTTTTTCGTATAAAAGTCATCAATGAGATCCTCCAAAGGGTGGTGACTATGCTCGGTATAACTTTGCATATATTCAACGATATCCCGGATCAAATTAAAGTTAACCGTCTTGGCATTTTCTAGCCTATGCTGCTTTTTCTGCAATAATGTTAACAGTATCGCAATATGCTTATGGTCGTTATGAAGCCTTGCTAACATCGTCACCTCCATACTTATGAAACGCCTCTATTCACTATAGTAAATAGTTTGCTTTTAACTCACACTAATATGTAACTCAACGCTATGATGTGACTCAGATCAACTAAAACCAATTTAAAATAATCACTTACGGTATATTGCTAATAATTTGGTTGATATTAGGCCTAATGCAAACAGCACATTGAATCCCCCACGAGCTTCACCAAGCACGTCAATATTGATTAAAGTGACGCCACCACCGTAGCAGATATACGCTCAATTCAATACCGAGCTCAACGCCACAACAGCCCCCAGCCACTAGCTCTAGTTCGTCATATTTAAGGCTAAGTCACCCAATCGACCAACGAATCAATAAAGCGGCCATTAAGTAGAACATTGTGATTGAGACACGGCTATAAACACGATAGAGTCGGTGCTAATAGTGCTAACAGATTCTCACAAACTAGATGGCTACGAGATGACGATTACGTTATGTACAGCCGAGTAATACGGCTTACATATAAAGAGTGGTTTATCAAAAATTTTCAACAGGGTAGGAAATAAATGCAAGATGAACATTGGGTTGGTGCCCACGTTAGTGCAGCGGGCGGCATCGCCAATGCGCCACTCAATGCCAAGAAGATTGGCGCCAATGCATTTGCGTTATTCACTAAAAATCAGCGGCGTTGGCAATCAGCACCTTTATGCCCTAAGCAAATAGCAGCCTTTAAGCAACACTGTTACGATGCCCAAATCAATGTCGATGCTATCTTACCTCACGACAGCTACTTGATAAATCTCGGTCATCCGGATCAGGTTCAGCTCGAACGTTCACGCGACGCCTTTGTCGATGAATTACAACGTTGCCAGCAGATGGGACTCACCTTGTTAAATTTTCACCCTGGTAGTCATCTAAAGCAGATCAGTATTGATCAATGTCTCACCCGCATTAGCGAGTCGATAAACTTAGCTTTAGACTGCACCCAAGGTGTCACTGCTGTAATAGAAAATACCGCAGGCCAAGGTTCAAATTTAGGTCACAGCTTCGAGCAATTAGCGCAAATTATTGACAAAGTTGAAGATAAATCAAGGGTTGGTATCTGTATCGACACTTGCCACATGTTTGCCGCAGGATACGACTTGACCAGCAGAGAAGCCTGCGAGACAAGCTTCACCGCGTTCGACAAGATTGTCGGTTATCAATACCTCAAGGCCATGCATCTTAATGACAGTAAAACCCCTCTAAATAGCCGCGTTGATCGCCATCATTCTCTTGGCGCGGGGCACATAGGCCATGAGGCATTTAGCTTTATTATGCAACTGCCGGCCACAAAGCGTATTCCGTTAATTTTAGAAACCATAGAGCCAGCCAATTGGCCTGATGAGATTAACTGGCTGCGCCGTCAAGCCAAGCTTAGCGCTTAAATTAAGCCGTAAAGATGACAACTTTCCCAGCATAAAATAACAAAAGGACGAATGCAGTAGCAATCGTCCTTTTTATTGGGTAAAGCTTCCCCGTATTTACCCACCAGCTCATAACAAATGAGCTAAAGCCTTAACGTGCTCAACGTGACAGCGTTGCAAAAAGGTGGGCTTTGAGGGCGGTGAAATCCGCAGGCAGATTGACCGACAATATCGGCTTATCTTTTACTGTCTCTAATGCTGGCGGCAAACCGACCTCAATAGACAAGCACGCCTCGACTACCTCTTTAAATTTGGCCGGATGCGCAGTGCCAAGGAAAACCCCCTGCTCACTAGGCTTCATGGTCATCGATAGGGCCTGCGCCGCAATCGCGGCATGGGGCTCAGAAAGATAACCATCTTGATACAATTGCGACAATGCTGCCTCAGTATCGGCCTCTGATAATGCCACGCCGCTAATATCACTTAAACTCCAGCCCATCGCCTCAACAATCGCCTCAACCCTAGGCCAATTACTTGGCTCAGACACATCCATGGCATTAGACATGGTGGCGACGGTGGCTTGAGGTGCCCAATCACCTAAGGTCAAATAGCGCGGGACGGTATCATTGCTATTGGTGGCGGCCACAAAGCGTTTCACAGGTAATCCCATCGCTTTGGCAAATAGCCCTGCAGTGAGATTACCAAAATTACCGCTCGGCACGGCAATCACAGGATCGCTGTTATGAATGCGTTTAAACTGGGCAACGGCTTCGAAGTAATAACAAATTTGCGCCAGTAAGCGGCTAATATTAATCGAGTTGGCCGAATTAAGATGTAAGCCGTCGCGAATATCACTGTCTTCAAATGCAGCTTTGACTAAATCCTGACAAGCATCAAAATCTGACGCTACAGCAACGGTGTGAATGTTATCACCTAGGGTGGTAAACATTTTCTCTTGCAGCAGACTTATCTTACCTTTGGGGTACAGCACCACCACTTCGATGTTATCCAAACCATAAAAGGCGTCAGCAACGGCTGCGCCTGTATCACCGGACGTAGCCGTTAATATGGTGATCCTATCGTCGGTAGCTAAGCTATTGAGACACTGGGCCATAAAGCGTGCACCAAAATCTTTAAACGCTAATGTGGGACCATGAAATAGCTCTAAACAGTAGCGGTTGTCATCGGCTTTCACTAAAGGAAGCTCAAAATTAAACGCATTATCGACCAGTTTATCGACCATCTCCTGACCGAGTTCTTGTGCTAGCCAAGCTCCTAAGATCTGTTTAGAACGCTCGACAAACGGCATGGCTAGCAGCTCATCCATATTGTCTAATACCGGGATTAATGTCGGAAAGAACAGTCCTCGATCACGGCCTAGACCCAGCTTAACCGCCTGAGTAAAAGTAACTTTCTGCGACGGGTGTTTTAAATTATATAGTTCCATCTGTAGTGCGCCTTAATCTGATAATAATGTTCAATCGACCCGACGAGTACCTTGGGTATCAATCTGACAGATATGAGAAAATCCCACACCTTGTTTTACATAGTGGCTATCAAGCCATGCTTGCGCCGCCTGCGCGGTAGCAAGGTCGTCAGTAACCGAAAATAGAGTTGGACCGCTGCCAGAAATGCCTGTGGTTAACATGCCTAGTTCAGCAAGTGCCGCTCGGGCTTGTTCATAACCAGGAATTTCACTGGCACGATAAGGCTCGGCTAACACATCTTTTAATACCGCAATGGCAAGGGTTGCATCTTGCTTATAACTGGCGTGGACAAACGCACTAAGATAACGACCAAAATCGATAGCCACAGATTTGTCATACACCTCTGGCAATAACGCCCGCATTTTAGCGGTCGATAGGGAGATCCCAGGATATGCCACCACCCAATACCACTGTTTAAATACGGGTAATCCTTCACATACCGAATGCGGCACATCGAGCATCAATTGCATGCCACCGAGGTAACATGGTGCGACATTATCATAATGTACCGAGCCGCTAATTTTGCCCTCAAACTCCCCCATTAAACGCAGCAAGGCTTGCTCATCAAAAGGGCGATCGAAATATTCATTTAAGGCATAAAGAGCCGCTACCACTGATGATGCACTGGAGCCGAGGCCACTGCCCACAGGAAGATTCTTCTCCAACGTCATAGCGATACCCGCCTGACTATCTAATTGCGCTAAAAAAAACTCAGCGCATTGATAGACAATATTGTCAGCCGCATCTGCAGGCAACTTGTCGGCCCAGTGACCCGCCAACGATAGAGATATTCCCGTTAAGGCTGGTTCAATAGTGACGCAATCGCCAAGCAATGTGCCATCGATGGGCGCTAACGCCGCACCGAGTAAATCAAAGCCCACCCCAACATTGCCCATCGACGCAGGTGCATAAACCGTTAAACTCATGCGCCCATCTCCCGTGTCCAGTTAAGGGTTCGTAGAAGATCGGCAAAAGCCCCAGCAGCAGTCACATCGGTGCCAGCACCATAGCCTCTGAGCACAAACGGGATTGGCTGATAGTAACGACTGTAAAAGGCCAGCGCATTCTCGCCCCCTTTAACGCTATAGAGTGGATCGTTAGCATCGACTTCTGCGACCTTGACTCGGCAACCTTGCTCATCAATTTGCCCAACATAGCGCAGTACTTTACCTTGTGCCTTAGCCTCATCTACACGCTCTGCTATTTCACTGTCGAGTGACGCTAAGTTGTGCATAAAGGCCGAAACATCGCCTGATGCGTCAAAATGCGTAGGCAATACTGACTCAACCACGATATCACTTAACTCAATTTCCATTCCCACTTCACGGGCTAAGATCAACACCTTGCGCGCTACGTCCATGCCACTCAAGTCATCTCTGGGATCGGGCTCGGTAAAGCACTTGTCACGAGCAATTTTGGTGGCCTCAGAGAGGGTCATTCCCTCATCAAGCATACCAAAGATAAAGGATAACGAGCCCGATAATATGCCATTAAATTTTTGCAATTTATCGCCAGCAAATAACAATTTTTTAAGGTTATCAATCACAGGTAAGCCAGCACCTACCGTCGTTTCATACAAAAATTGACGACGCTGTTTTAACGCAGTTTGCCTTAACGCGCGGTAGTAATCTAAGTCTCGAGTATTGGCTTTTTTGTTAGGCGTAACCACATGTAAGCCGGCATTCATGACATCGAGGTAACGATCGGCAACCAACTCACTAGAGGTGCAATCAACCAATACCGGATTAAGTAATTGCTGCTCAGTCGCCCATGCTAGCATCTGATTTAAATCATAATCTTGTTGGCTGTCACTTAAGCGCCCTTGCCAATGATTAAGATCAACGCCTTGAGCATCGAGCAACATCTGGCGAGAATTAGCAATACCACAGACTCTGACGGTAATATGCTGCGCTTTAAGCATCTCTGATTGTTGTTTTATCTGCTCGAGTAAGCCTGCGCCCACATTGCCACAACCGACTAAAAATACATCCAGATAATGCTGCACATCAAAGAAGCGCTGATGGCAGGCGGCGATAGCATGTTTAGTCTTACGCAGCTCAATCACCGCCGAAATAGAGCGCTCAGATGAGCCTTGAGCAATGGCAACAATATTGACGTTCGCCTGTGCTAACGCTTGGAAAAACTTACCCGCAACGCCCTTATGAGTGCGCATACCATCACCAATTAACGACACTATCGCCAAGTGATGACGCATCTCTATCTCTTCAAGAATGTCACTTTTAAGTTCAAGCTCAAATTCTTGCTCTAACGCCATACGCACTTTGTCCGCATCTTGTGTCGCGACACAGAAGCTAATGCTGTATTCAGATGAGCTTTGGGTGATCAATGAGACCGAAACGCCCGAACGAGAGATAGCCCCCAAGGTGCGACTAGCCATGCCAACCATGCCCTTCATGCCTGGGCCTGCGATATCAAACATGGTCTGTTCATCGAGGTTAGAGATCGCCTTAACATTAAGGCCTGTCTTATCGACTTGGTTAGACACCAATGTCCCTGGTGCATCTGGATTAAAGCTATTACGGATATAACAAGGGATATGATATTGGGCAATAGGAGAGATGGTTTTAGGGTGCAGTACTTTGGCACCAAAGTAAGACAGCTCCATTGCTTCTTGATAGCTTAATTGAGTTAATAGTTTAGCGTCGGCCACCACGCGAGGATCTGTGTTGTACACCCCGTCTACGTCAGTCCATATTTCACAGCAACTAGCATCGATACAGGCAGATAATACCGCCGCCGAATAGTCTGAACCATTGCGCCCAAGGGTAACGATACGTCCATGCTTATCACCAGCGGTAAAGCCAGGCATGACCCACACGCGATGAGCATCAAGCGAAAGCGCGGCAAGTCGTTGTTTACTGGCATTAATATCGACTAATGATTCAAGCACTTCACCTGTCGCTAAAAATAAGTGTTGTGGCACAAGTTGACTAGCCGATATTTCTCGGGCCAACATTAACTGTTCCATTAAGGCCGCAGATAACTTTTCGCCACCCACGATGATTTCAGCGCGAACATAATCTGGACATTCGCCAAGTAGCATGATCCCTTGCAGTTTGTCATGCCAAAGCGACAATTGCTTGTCCAATACTCGCTGAAGATCACTAGACTGCTGTGAGGACAGTTTCTCTTGGCTCGCCTGCTGATATAGCTGTTCAAAAACCAACTTAACCTTATTCAGTACCAGTAGAAAATCACCGCCGCTAACCGCCAAGTCGACCATTTCAAGCAGCCCATTGGTCACGGTTGCTGGGGCTGAAAGCACAACGGCAATACCTTCTTGCTCTGCACTGCTAGCGACAATGTCTGCCACGCCATTAAAACGCTGCCAATTAGCCAGCGAGGTACCACCAAATTTCATCACTTTCATATCATCTCCTTGTACCGCGCTACCCCAGAAACAAAAAAGCCCGCTCCTTGGAGGGAGCGGGCTTATTCAATACTTATATTTTACGTATGTTCAGCCGGCCCCCACGATGGTTGTCGTGGTGGTTGTAATAATGGTGGTTACTACGAAATATAGGCTAAACATTATAATTATCTGTTCACAATTAATTGTGTATTAAGTGGTAACTAGAATTGCTTTTTTTGTATGCAGCTGTCAACCCCCTACAGGCAACTTTCTCAAAAATAGCTAATTCACATCACTTTGATGATGAACATATAAAGTAGATCAATTCAAACATCAACAATTGCGAACATTCGCCATTTAGGACGATACAAATCTAAGCTATACAAACAGATATTCTAGATTAATTCCTTTATTAACAGGTAATAACAGTAGAAATAGTATTCCAGAAAAAGTTAACAATGCAAAATAGACCTTTGTGTAATATTTAAGACTAAAGTCGACATAACATCATAACTCCCCCCTCATTTACTGCAATTAAGGTGAGTGCATAATTTATTGGAAATAGTGAGAAAAAATTCAACAAAAACCGACCGCATCATCACAACTTCCAACGGTACAATGACCCGAGCTAACAACCCGACTCACAATTTATAAATTTTTCATTCAAGAAGCGGTACTAGATCATCGCCAAGTATTAAAAAGCAAGTTAAAATGCCGCCACATTCTGAATTGGAGGCGATATGATAATCACCCAACACAAAGCTGTTAGCATCCATTACCGCTTAACAAACCAACAAGGTGAGTTAATTGAAAGTTCATTTGAAGGTGAACCAATGCTTTACCTTCATGGCGCCGAGAATATGATCCCAGGCTTAGAAGCGGCATTAGAAGGCAAAACGGTTGGTGATAAGCTCGATGTTACCGTTGAAGCTGAACAAGCTTATGGCCCTTATCATGATGGCCTACGCCAAGACGTACCGCTGTCAGCCTTTGGTGACATTGAAGATATCGTACCGGGTATGCGCTTCATTGCCGAAACTGAAATGGGTCAACGTCCAGTACAAGTGACAGAAGTAAAAGATGATGTTGTCGTTGTTGATGGCAACCACCCATTAGCCGGTCAATCACTTAACTTTACCGTTGAGGTGCTTGCTGTTCGCGACGCGACCGAGGAAGAGATTGCCCATGGCCACATTCATGCTGGCGGCAGTTGTGGTGGTCATGAACATAGCCACGAAGGCGGTTGTTGTGGCGGTGAAAGCCACAGCCATGAGGGTGGATGCTGCAATGATGACAGCGAAAAAGAAGCCAAAGAAGGCTGTGATGGCAATGGTGGATGTGGTTGTCGCCACTAAACACTTATCATCAGATGATGATTTAATACTCAAGTTGTAATTGATCCGACGATATAAGACTCGAGTTGTAATATTGAAAGCTGGCAGCCTTTTTTAGGATTTTGCCAGCTTTTTTATTTTAGACTTTCACTTACTTTAACTGCTTAATCAACCTCTTCACATCGATAGTCACCAATAGTTAAGCTAATCGCCATTACTTTAGGCTATTACATCGCTTATATTTTATATCCAGCAGTCGCATTATCGAAAGCGTCTCAGTCCAGATAATCCTGACTCAAGGCTTCTCAAGCACCACTTATATACGGCCTAATAATAGCAACCTTATCTTTACAATAAGGCTGCACTAACTTATTAGCAATTTATAAATAATGAGCATAGTGGCAGAACATCATAGAAGTTTTTATGACAATATTAAGGCTCGAACCGTATCGCGTTGCGCCTCGCTCATATGTTTAAGATAATTAGAGCAACGAGTAATGGTCGCAATACTTATCTCAAACTCAGCTGCCATCCGCCGTTGACTCATTTCCCCCAGTAACAGGGCTTGAAACACTTTTAAACGGCCGGCAACGGCACTTCGTTCCTCTTCAGTGAGTAATAATTCAAATAATGCGTTCAATTCACCAGGCTTTTGATGAGTCATTACTTTATCTAACACTAGATCCCAATTGGCGCGCACAGCAACCTCTGTTGTAATCGTTGACCATTACGAAAGTGTAGCAATAAAGCTACGCTAAAGGCTATAACCGTCAGTCTAAAATATGATAATTCATCGAAAATAGTAGCTTTCGTAACTGAAACACACTTAGCAACAAACATTGAAGTAACTTTAATAAAAAATGATTGGTATCTGACAGTTAATTGCGCTTAGAATAATTGCACCAAGTCACATAAACATCAAAAATCGTGAGAGCCATCCAATGAAAAAACAGATTAAGTTAGGCCTATTCGCACTTGCTGGCAGCGCCATGCTAGCTTCAGTAGCACACGCTAACAACTTTAAAGAAGTCGAGGATGCAATCGAATATCGCCAATCAGCATTTGGTCTAATCGCATACAACTTTGGTGATATGGGCGCTATGTTGAAGGGTGAAAAACCGTTTGACGCTGAAGTATTCGCTATGCGCGCACAAAATGTTGCCGCCTTAAGTCAACTACCAGCAGAAGGTTTTGTGGCAGGTTCTGATAAAGGCAATACAGAAGCATTGGCTAAAATATGGAGCGACAAGACTGATTTTGACAGCAAAATGAGTGAGTTTCAGGATAATGCAGCTAAGCTTGCCGTTGCTGCACAAGGTGATGATAAAAACGCATTTAAAGCAGCATTTATGGCTACTGGTAAGAGCTGTAAAGGTTGCCACGACGTCTACAAAAAAGACTAATCGCCAGTAACAGAGCTTGCCTAACTACTATGCCAACTAGCCAAGATGTAAGTTAATGCACTGATATTTAATAATAAAAATTAAATGATCACTTATTCACTTACATGGATACTGTTATTAAAACGAATACTAAAAAGGTTAGCGGTATCTGCCGCTAACCTTTTTTATATGGCTATTTTATCTAACAACTACAACATTACAGTTAACGGCAAAATCAAGTAATTGACCGCCAAGCCCATCAATAGACCTACCAAGATTAATGCAATAATATTAGAGCGAAATCTCAACTCAGCAACCATATCTTGAGTGACATATTTATAACCTGTGATCATTGCGCCCACCAACTTATCACCTTTAAAACTATGCACAATAACCGCTAACACATGCATAGCCGCCAGTGCTAATAGCAGATTAAAGTTCATCTTATGTAACCAGGTTAACGTGCTGCCAAGTTCACTAGTAACGTAACGATAAAGCGGCCCTTCGGTAAACACTTCATCGGTAGCAAACAGACCACTGCTTAACTGCACTAGCAGTATCACCATCATAGTTACTACCATATAGCCACCTAATGGATTATGCCCAAGCGTAGCTTTAGTCGGTTGCTTTAAATAACGGATAACTTGATGAGGTGGCTTCACGAAATGGCTAAAGCGCGCGGTATCACTACCGATGAAGCCCCATAGTAGGCGAAATATAATTAATACCATTAATGAGTAAGCAAATACCTGATGCCATTGCATTTCTCCCGCATCGGCGCTCCACCACAATGCACCGAGTAGCCCAATCATGCCCCAATGAAAGACTCGCGTGGGTAGATCCCACACCTTTAATTTGATTTTATTATCGACACTCGACAATTTGGAAGACATCTCATTTCCTTTACAACAGAAGATGCGTGAGATGATATTTGAAGCGACTCATAGAGGCAATAGAAATGAATTTCTGAAGTTATCTAATCAAATATGACGTCTTAAAATAAGAAATACAAGCTATTCCTAATGTTTATTTAGCCAATTTGTCGATGACATCAAATAAAGCGTTGAACATAAAAATACCGCCACCAAACACGATCTAGATCACATTATTAGTGCGCCAAATTGGTAATCTGAACTCAAGGAAGCAAAGACAAGGTTGGATATATGATAAAGATTACTAGCAAAGATTTCGACGTAACTGCCCCTATCCGTGAACGTATCGAAAGTCGATTGGAGAAACTCAGCAGACACGATATCCAATTAATTAATCCGCATGTCATCATAGAACAAGAGAAGCAAGGATTTAAGATAGAAGCATCGGTCGGTATTCCCAGTAATCAATTATTTGCCCAAGCAACAGATAAAGATCTTTATGCCGCAATCAATGCCATGGGACAAAAGCTTGAAAAGCAACTCAACCGTTTAAACCACAAACCCGAAGGAGCACGTCGCGCAGTACCTGTCATCGATAATGATGTTGTTGGTGATGACTTAGAAGATGAATATGAAGAGACATTTGATAAGGAGTATATCGCGTAGAGGAGTTATTGTTGAGACTGTAGGCAATAATTTTAGGCTCAATAAACACCGAGGAATATCACTAGCAAACTAGCCACATTGTCTACAGTTGCTATATTGTATTTTCGATAAATGCTTAATAATTAAAATGAACATGCCTTTCGTGTTATATCGATTGGGTCTTGGCAGCTAATAACCGCCTCAACGAGTTATCAACTTACTGGAGGAATCTAGCTAACAAACTAGCGATGTTGCCACCCCTTGTTATACTTGAAGGTAGAGCGGTATTGAGAAACAGTAATACAAGGTAAACCTGAAATAGATATAGGAGAACGCCGACACTTGAATTCGATTTTGCAACACAATAAAAAACGACGACTATCCTAGCCTTATGGTACCCAAATGTACCAACAAGGATCAGCTAACGAGCTAAACAGTAATGGTCGTCTCTCTTTGGTAAGGTCGCCAGTTTCACAACGAAAGTGAATGTTAATGGCGCAGTAACAGCATTAAGGAGAGATCACAGTTTGAGTGAAAGGCAAATGAGTTTTTAACGGCGACAGAAAAAGCCACGCAACATTGATTTAATCAACGCCTGGAACATCGCTAATGTAATAGCATCGTCGCCGAGTTGTCAGCAGGATCTAGACCAATTCACTACCAAGTTGAATTAGGGTAAGCAACAGATCCTTAGTAAGTTAGAGGAGGGCCTACCGATTTTGAGAATGCAATCTAAGCTCCAACTAAGCGCACCTGATGGTGCGCTTTTTCATACTACGCCTAAAATGATAAATTGACATACTGCATAACTTTTCATTGACACTCACAACGTAGCGATCTAATTTGATGGCTATGAAAATAACTAGCGTCACTTTTTTTACTTTCTTTTTTATTCCATCCTTTTAGGGAGGCGGAGTTTCGGTGTAAAAACGAAAGTGAAAATTCCAAAGCCTCCCTCAGGGAGGCTTTTTTGTTTTAAAACGTAACCAGATACTCGTTCATATACAGAGGACAGCATGACCAAACCACATTCCTTAAATCACACGCGGGAACAGATCAGTGCACTCGACAATGAACTACTGGCACTGCTCGCCAGGCGCCGCGACTTAAGTTTAGATGTTGCCCGCAGTAAAGAGGTTGATATTCGCCCCA
This sequence comes from Shewanella sp. 492, assembly GCF_059338445.1. NCBI lineage: Bacteria > Pseudomonadati > Pseudomonadota > Gammaproteobacteria > Alteromonadales > Shewanellaceae > Shewanella > Shewanella sp. 492. Next base: position 983,222 of record NZ_CM181702.1, on the reverse strand, counting down.
TTCGTGACACGCAAAGAGAAAAGGAATTATTAACCCGGCTGGTTAAACAGGGGCGTGAACAGGGATTAGATGCACACTATGTGTTGTCGCTATACCAAAGTATTATCGAAGACTCAGTACTCAATCAGCAAGCTTACTTGCAAGGACGAGCGAATCCTACATTACAAAAACAGCAATACACTATTGCTTATTTAGGGGCCCGCGGCTCCTATTCATACTTAGCCGCCACTCGCTATTGCGACCGCCGCCAAGTCAATATGCAAGACTTGGGCTGTAAAAGCTTCGATGAAATAGTACAAGCGGTAGAGTCTGGTCACGCCGATTATGGTTTTTTACCGATAGAAAACACTTCATCGGGATCGATAAATGAAGTCTATGACGTACTGCAACATACAAGCTTGTCCATTGTTGGTGAAACCACTATCGAGGTCGGTCACTGTTTACTCGCTCACCCAGGTACTCAGTTGGCTCAAATTAAGACCGTCTACGCCCACCCACAACCCATAAGCCAATGTAGTCGTTTTTTAAGCCATCATCCTGAACTCAAGTTAGAATATTGCTCAAGTAGCGCCGAAGCGATGGAACAAGTCTTAGCAAGTAAAGATATGACTGTTGCCGCCATTGGCAGCGCCGAAGGTGGCGCACTGTATCAGCTAGAAGCGATAGAGAAAGAACTCGCCAATCAAAAAATTAATCAAAGCCGTTTCATCGTAGTTGCACGTAAAGCTGTGGCAGTACCAGAACAACTCCCGGCCAAATGCACCCTGATCATGGCCACAGGACAAAAACCCGGAGCCTTAGTAGAAGCCTTATTAGTGCTTAAAGCACACAACCTCAACATGAGCAAACTGGAATCTCGCCCAATCCCGGGAACGCCCTGGGAGGAGATGTTCTACCTAGACCTAGATGCCAATTTATCGAGTGAGTCGATGCAAAAAGCCCTTAACGAGCTGGAGCATATCACTCGCTTTATCAAGGTATTAGGTTGCTACCCCTGTGAAACAGTTAACCCAACACAGTTGAACAATAGCCAGCTTATGATAGAGCCTACTACCAGCAGAACGGCTGAATTTGACGATAGCAACAACAATAATGATAGCCGTATACAAACGTCTCATCGACGCTGGAGCCTGACTCAAAAGCCTCAACTTACCCAGATCACTCATGGACAATTGGCCATAGGTGCTGGACAATTTGCCGCTATCGCACAGCTTAGATTAACCACGGATAATCAAGACTTTGGTCAACAAGCAAAACAACTAAAAGAAGCGGGTTTCCAAGCCGTACTGCTCACCGGAATACATCATATTCAACAAGTCAGTCCGCTATTGGATCAAGTAAAACGTGCCTTACACCAATTCGATTTAAGCTGCATGCTCGAAATCGAATACGAAACCGAATTAAAGCACGCTGTTGAACATGCGGATATCTTACTTATCGGCGGTAAACAGATGCACAACAAAGCATTACTGCAACAAATTGGTGCACTGCACATACCAGTTATTCTAGAGCGCAATACCATGGCCAGTATCGAGGAATTTCTCGATGGCGCTGAAACCATCCTATCTTGCGGTAATCAACAGGTTATCTTGTGTGAATCGGGCATAAGAACCTTTAATGACGCTGTTAAACCCGCTTTGGATTTAGCCGCTCTGGTGCAAATAAAAGCCATGAGTCACCTGCCAATAATCATAAATACCAGTTATGCCTGTGAAGTGCTTAACCAGACCGATATAGCCATAGCAGCAAAACAGTTACATGCTGACGGATTAATCCTGCTGGTGATGCCAGATATAAGCAGTTTCGATGAGCAAATACACCGCCACTGTCGCAGCTTAAGTGAGTTATACCGTAGTTAAGGCATACATGGAGCATTGAACGGCATATAAAAAGAGGGCTAAACACCTAATGCCAGTCAGTTAAGCTGATTGGCATTTTTCTTTTTATGGGGATATTTGCTTGGTTTTGACTTTATAGCCCTTGGGTACACCCTATCTTCTCGTTTCGTTGGTAGCTCGAAGTTACCTAGCATTTCTATCAGTTGCTCGTAATGTTTGGGTAAATTTCCTGGGTTCATCAGTGGTAATCTTGCTAGGTAACTTAGTATCGTACTCGCACAATTACTGAAGCTGAGGCGATTGGCCCATATTCCTTTTCTTGATGCGGCCTCAGTCATTGCTTGACGCATCAGGTTGTAGCCAAGTAGTAAGCCCCAAAGTTCCTGTTCTACCATCTCTGATTTTTTACTTCTTAGCGTATACTCGCTGTTTAGTAGGGTTTGTTTCATCTCTCTGTAGCCAAGCTCTATTTCCCATCGATGATTATATAACTCAACGATGTCAGCACTTGGAAAGCGTAATGGGTCGACCATTGAGGTTAATACCTGATGCGTCTTACCTTTTATTGATTTTGTCACCAGCCTCGCTTCTATATGCGTCGGTAGCGCTGGGTTTTGTTGTCTGGCTTGGGCGGTTATTGCCAATTTCACCTGTTTATCTAACCGGCCATTTGAGTGTAAAACCTCGTACTGAAGCCCCTTTCTCGCAGGGATTAACCAGTGCCGCTCTTCACCACCTAGTTGCCATTGATGTAGCAAGTTTAAGGAGTAAAAACCTTTATCGAACATCGTGAGACTATGGTCTGGAGTTGACTGTATGAGCGCTTCTGCTAGCTTCATTTCACTCGTTTTATAACCATCAAACGCGCTATTTATCAGTTGATGGCTAGTGAGCTCCATATGACACACCATACGAACCTGAGGAAATGAGGTGTCACCATGTTGATTTGATGGTGAGCCAAAAGCATTACGATTATCAGCGGTGTCTTGAGTGCGCCAGACTACACCATCAACGGCTAATAAATTCAGTCCACACCATGTCTCAAATTGAGTGTTGCTATAGTAATGTTTTGCCATCATTTGAAAGGCATTTTTCATACTCTGCACACCTAACCTCTGGCGCCCTTGAACAAGAGCACTGGGGGCAATGAGCTTCTTTTTACCTGGTAGCATCAACTCCATATGAGTCGCAAGCTCCCATACAGACTGTTGTCGGTAAAAACTCATACCAATGACAGACCACATAACTGCATCAAGGGGTAAGCGACGTTTTCTTACTGTGGCGACCCCCGCAGTTTCAAAGGCTTGCTGGATGATGTTTTCATCCAATAAGTGATTAAGATTGGTAAAAGCTGTGGCTTCTTGGTGGTATTCAAAAGCGGTGCAGAAAGCTTGTTCTAAAGACATAAAAAAATCCAATATCATTTCTGATATTGGATTTTGAAGCCTTTTAAAGATCGGTCAACTGATCGTTTATATGCTTAACTGATCAGCATTAGGCTAAACACCCTCTTTTTATATTAATAACAAATTATGAAGATAAAATATTAAATCGCTTGGCCATCAACTAGCGCCATCCAGCCCTTTATGGTGCGATGACAAAACCAACATAAAGAGACAATACTTAATGTCACCGCTAGCCAAGCCTGCGGCATGATATAAGCCAATATTAACATCGACAACAGCGTCAACATAGACCAACGTTGCCAACGGATATGTGAATAAAGTAGCTGACTCATCTTACTACTTTTCTGCGCACAATTAATGGCTAAGCCAAGCAATGGCGGCAGCAAAAACAGCGGAAATGCCAACATTAGTCCATATAACAGATGACCGAGGCTATGATCATCAATACCAGCATGTTGAGATGTCGTGGTTATCATAAGCTGGTCACTCCAAGGCTGCCAAAAAATGGTATGAGCAGACTCAATACGAGAGTCTCTATTAATTAACCATACTGTGTCACCTGCATTTACGCAAATCTGTCGAATGTAATGATGCCGCTTTTAACTCTATTTTGCTTACGTTAAAACCACCTCTATACCAATAAATCCATCAAGTATTACTCATTCAAACTCAACTTTACATTAGATTGAAGCCGAGTCGAACATGCCAAAATATAGCCCTGTTCAATTTCAGCTGAAGATAAGGTTAAAGAACTACTTGAGATGGTTTTCCCCTCGATCACCTTACATTTACACGCTCCGCATACGCCAGAGCGACATGCAGCGATAATGGGTAAGCCTTCCGCTTCAATGCCTTCAAGCACCGTTTGCTCCGCTGACAGCGGCGTCTTAACATCGCCAATATGCAACATAAACGGGGCTGACGCTGTGGTAGACTTTGACAGTAAAGGCGCTGCGAGCGCATCACCAAAGCTCTCTTGATGATAACGGCTCATGTCAAAACCAGCTTGCTCAAGCATAGTTCGAACCGCCTGCATATAAGGTGCGGGGCCGCAGACAAATATGGTTCGCTCTTTGTAATCAGGTACTGCTGACGCTAAGGAGACTAACGAGAGACGTCCCTGATAACAATCAATCTCAGCATTCTCCCCCTCTTCTAAGCTATAATCTAACGAGAAGTGTTCATGGCGTTGCTCTAGCTGTTGTAAAGCCTGATGGAAAATCAGATCTTGTGGTGATTTGGCACTATGGAAAAAAGCAATGTTGCTGCCGATTTGAGTATCGGTCAACCAGCGAGACATAGAATACATAGGGGTAATGCCGCTACCTGCACTTAAAAACAGGTACTTATCAGCATCGATATCAACCAAGTTAAACACCCCATCTGGTCCGCGAGCCGTAACGCTATGCCCAGGCAGCAGATGATCCACTAAGTAATTTGATGCTACTCCGCCCTCGATCCGCTTAACCGTTACCACGATAGAGTAAGGACGAGAAGGCGATGAAGATATGGTATAGCTACGTGCAACGGCGTTACCATTAATATTAAGCAACAAGGTGATAAATTGCCCTGGCTTAAAATGAAACTTGACACTCTGTTCGCCCTGAAAACGGAAACTAGTGACATCGTGAGTTTCTTGCCAGCGCTCGACGCACCTTAGACGTACCTCGCCATGCTGCCAAGTCGCAGAGTGATATTGTTGGCTGTTCATAGAGTGAGTTACCCTGGAAAATAGAACACCTATGACCTTAGCCATAGGTGTTAGACGAATTAAGCGACGCTTAAGATATCCTTGAGATCGGCTTCGACAGTTGTAGTCGTACGCAAACCAAACTTATCTTCTAGAATCTTAACGAGATTTTCAGTCAAGAATGCCGGAGCCGTTGGGCCTGTGCGGATGTTCTTCACGCCCAGTGATAACAAGGTCAACAGGATCACGATCGCCTTTTGCTCAAACCATGACAATACTAAGCTCAGTGGCAGCTCGCTTATCTCACACTCAAACACTTCTGACAGTGCAATCGCTAGCTGGATCGCTGAATAAGCATCGTTACATTGACCAATATCCAATAAACGCGGAATACCGTTAATATCGCCAAATGCAAGCTTATTAAACTTATACTTACCACAGCCTAAGGTCATGATAATTGAGTCTTTTGGTGCCGCTGTTGCGATATCGGTAAAGTAGCTACGCTCAGACTTATCACCGTCACACCCTCCCACAAGGAAGAAGTGTTTAATCGAGCCATTCTTCACATTTTCAATCACGGCAGGCGCAGCAGCCATTAACGCATTTCGAGCAAAACCTATGGTGATAAGATGGGGGATCTCATCATAGATAAAGCCTTCTAGCGATAGTGCTTTATCGATCACTGTAGAAAAATCATCACCCATAATATGGGTTACACCAGGCCAACCTACAATGCTGCGGGTGAAAATACGGTCAGAGTAATCGCCTACATTTGGATCGATAATGCAGTTAGAGGTCATCACTACTGCACCAGGGAAGTTAGCAAACTCTTTCTGCTGATTCTGCCACGCACTGCCGTAGTTACCGACAAGATGTGGGTACTTTTTAAAGGCGGGGTAAGCCAGCGCTGGCAACATCTCACCATGGGTAAAGACATTAATGCCCTTGCCTTGTGTCTGCTCTAAAATTAGCTCTAAGTCTTTCATATCATGGCCAGAGACCAAAATAGCTTTGCCTTTCACAGCAACCGTGTTGACTTGCGTCGGCTCAGGGTGACCAAACGACTCAGTTTCGCCCGTATCTAGCATCGCCATCACGCGATAGTTTAGCTGACCAATCTCCATTGCCGTGGCAAACAGTTTGTCGGCATCTTCTGAATCTGAGCCAAGAAACGCCATAATTTCATGGAAGTTAGCCGCTACGTCGCTATCTGTTTGATCAAGAACGCGAGCATGCTCCATGTAGGCCGCAGCACCTTTTAGGCCATAAAGACAAAGTAAACGCAGGCCCATAATATCTTCATGAACACTCTCTTTACCGCGATTAGGCACTGCTTGAGCGGCTTGAGCAAGCATTTCAGGCTTAGATGTTGCCAATATTAATGATGCTGCAGGAATAAGCGTATCGACAGCTTTGCCAGCTTCAGCGCATGCCGTTTCATAGGCCGCCTTTAGGCGGTTACGATAAAGTTCCGCCTGATTGACGTAATCGATTAATCGCTCATCATCAAAGTTGACGTTTGTTAGTGTGGCGAAAAAGGCTTTAGGAACAAAGGTATCAATTTCACTATCAATAATATCAAACTCTCTTGCCTTAACCGCATAGGCTGAAACGCCCTGAAGCAAGTAGATCAACAGATCTTGCAGATCTGAGGTATCAGACAACTTACCGCACATACCTTGAGAATAACTACAGCCATTACCCGCTGGGGTTCTAATCGTTTGCTCACACTGAATACAAAACATTACAACTACTCCTATTTTTAATCATGCCTTTATTTTGCATGTTTTAATAAAGTCTACTGCGACTTGGTCATCAGCTAAAGCGATTTATTGGATCAATGCGATAAACTATGAGGCAGATCAAATTAGAATAAGTGCAACTAATATGGGATTTTTTGAGCTTAAGAACAACGAACATATGAGATTGATGGACGATAACCTGTTTTCAATCCACAAAAAAACCTGAGCCAGATAGCGTTAATCTCGGCTCAGGTTAAGTATAGAGTTGAGTTCAAAAATGGCGCTGCCAACGCAGATAACTAGCCCACTTTCATATCGTTGACCGATTGTAACATCACACGACTCTCTCGCTGGAATTGCGGCGCAAAATCACCAAACCAGTTAGCCACCTCTTCAAACTGAGCTATAAATCCTTGCCTATTCCCCGACTTCAACAACTCAAGGGCCTGGGCATAATTATCTAAATAATCACCTATCGCCGTCAGGCTTTCGCGCTGCGCATAGATAATATCGGCGTACAGTTCCGGACTCTGAGCAAAAAGGCGCCCTACCATAGCCAGTTCTAACCGATAAATGGGCGAACTAAACTGTAATAGGGTATCGATATCAGCCGCTTCACGATAAAGATTTAGCCCATAAACAAACGAGGAGAAGTGACGCATCGCTTGCACGAGTTGCATCGCCTTATCATGCTTTTGCGCATCTGCTTCAACCAAACGTGCGCCCCAAATCTGTATCTGCTCCATCAGCCATCGATACTTTTCTGGATCGCGACCATGGCACACCACGACTACCTGTTTAGCCAAACTGCCCACATCTGGGCCAAACATAGGATGTAGGCCCACTACGGGTCCTTGGTGGGCCGTTAGCATTGCATCAAGTGGCTTGGCTTTTATCGATGTTAAATCAGCTAAAATACACGACTCGGGTAACTGGCCCAATTTACTGGCAATCAACTCACAAGTGATCCTGATGGGTACGGTAACGATAACCAGCCCAGCTCCGGCAAAAATAGCATCAGCATCTTGCCAATCATCTTTATCGAGTGATTTCACTTGATAGCCTGACAAACGTAACATTTGGCTAAACAGCCCACCAAGCTTACCTTTACCACCAACGATAACCACATGACCCAGATCGGTTTTTACCTGTTTAAAACCGACATCCTTCTCATTAAGGTACGATTCACGCATTAATCGGCGTAAAATATCTTCGATAAGCTGCGGAGAAACGTTCATTTTACTGGCTTCTTCACGGCGTTTAGCCAGCATTGACGCTTCACGTTCGGGTGCATAAATTGGCACCCCTGCAGCGTGTTTTACCGCCCCCACCTGCCCAACAAGATCCAAGCGTTTACGCAGTAGGTGCAATAATTGTTGATCGACATTATCAATATGGCCGCGTAACTTTTCGAGCTCTTCAGTGGTCTTTTCATTCATTTTTTAATTATCCATCAGGCAGTTGCAGCCTTAAGCATATCAAATCTTGTCGGTAAAACCGACGCTAATTGCGCCGCACCATGACGTAATAACTCTTCAGTATCTTGCCAATTTATACACGCATCCGTCACCGAGACACCATAATCCAGTTCACTTAAAGGTTTATCGCAAGCTTGATTACCTGCATTAAGATGACTCTCTAGCATCACCCCTATAATCGAACGATTACCCTGCTCAATTTGATCAAATACATCTTGGCAAACCACGGGTTGTTTATTGTGATCTTTTGAAGAATTACCATGACTGCAATCCACTACCAACCGTGCATTAAGCTTAGCGGCATGCAGTTGACGTTCGCACTCGGCAACGCTGTGGGCATCGTAATTTGGTACTTTGCCCCCACGCAAAATCACATGCCCATCGGGGTTGCCCGCCGTTTGTAATAAGGCCACTTGCCCCTGTTGATTTATTCCCATAAATCGATGGCTACTGGCTGCAGACTCAAGTGCATTAATGGCGACCCCTAACTTGCCATCGGTACCGTTTTTAAACCCGACAGGCATAGATAATCCAGATGCCATCTCACGATGAGTTTGCGACTCAGTCGTGCGCGCACCAATCGCCGACCAAGTGACGAGTTCAGAAATATATTGCGGGCTAATCGGGTCAAGGGCTTCAGTGGCAACCGGTAAGCCTAATTCGGCTAACCAGATCATCAATTCTCGAGCCATACGCAGCCCTTTTTCAACATCAAATGACTCATCCATATCTGGGTCATTTATCATGCCTTTCCAGCCCACGGTAGTCCGCGGTTTTTCAAAGTACACACGCATCAAAATATAAAACTCATCTTGCAATTCGTCATGTAGGGTTTTGAGTCTAAGTGCGTATTCTTTAGCAGACTTGATATCATGGATAGAACACGGTCCACTGACCACTAGCACACGATTATCACGTTTGTGCACAATATCGGATACGGTTTTACGAGCATTCAATACATATTGGTAGGCAGCAGTGGATAAAGGAAGTTGTTGCTTTAACTCTTCTGGGGTTACTAATACTTTTTCAGAACTAATATGGACATTATTAATTGTGTCTTGCTGCATACCCGTCACCAACCTCTATCTATAATTATATTGTCACAAAAATTAGGCTTATTAGAATAACGCCCACCGAACTATTACTGACTTACTCATCACCCGTAAGCGCAATGCTGTAGCAGTTCACCATTACATCATTGATTTAACTATGCCTGTGGTTTTATTTAGAATCAAGCAAAAAAATGCCTATCGATAACAATTCAATGCACTTTTGCAGTTATTCATTTTTTACTTAGGGACTAACTAGTGGTTATCGATTGAAGGTTAACCCACCTTCAATAGGTGAGCTTATAACAAGTATAAAGACAATGTTAAGGCAATGTTTTACTGCATACTAACAAGCAAGCCTCTTTTTGCGAACTTTTCCAGTGCCCTAAAACACAAAAACCCGCCATAAGGCGGGTATTTGTGCGAACACTGCATCTTGTTTACTTGAAGCGTTTGCTTACTTAGCAAGCTTCTCACGGATACGTGCAGATTTACCTGAACGATCACGTAGGTAGTAAAGCTTAGCACGACGAACACGGCCGCGACGCTTAACTTCGATGCTAGAGATGATTGGGCTGTGAGTCTGGAACGCACGCTCAACACCTTCACCATTAGAGATCTTGCGAACTGTGAATGCAGAATGCAGACCACGGTTACGCTTAGCGATAACGATGCCTTCAAACGCCTGTAGACGCTCTTTACCGCCTTCTACAACACGTACTTTAACAACAACAGTATCACCTGCACCAAATTGTGGTACGTCTTGCTTCATTTGCTCTTCGTTGAGCATTTTAATGATGTTATTCATGAATAAACTCCATCCTAGTAATAACTGACCATTTGTTACTCACCCTTTTGGGTAGCATCGACAAATTGGGCTAATAGCTTAGTTTGTTCGTCAGTCAGAGCTAGATTTTCAAATAATTCTGGTCGTCGTAACAAAGTTCTTCCGAGACTTTGTTGCAAACGCCAGCGTCTAATATGTTCGTGGTTACCACTTAGCAATACGGCTGGTACATCGATACCGTCTAAGCTTTCAGGTCGAGTATAGTGGGGACAATCCAGTAACCCATCAGAGAAGGAGTCCTGCTCTGCCGAAGCTTGTTTTCCAAGAACCCCTGGAACCAAGCGCGATACTGAATCTATCAGAGTCATCGCTGGTAGTTCGCCGCCCGAAAGCACGTAATCACCAATCGACCACTCTTCATCCACTTCCGTTTGAATAATGCGCTCATCGATACCTTCGTAGCGACCACACACTAAAATCAAACGCTCTGATTTCGCTAACTCTTCGACGCCTTGCTGAGTCAGCTTGCGTCCTTGAGGAGAAAGATAAATCACCTTTGCTTTATCACCTGCAGCGGCTTTCGCTGCGTGAATGGCATCGCGTAAAGGTTGCACCATCATCAACATACCGGGTCCGCCGCCATAAGGCCGGTCGTCCACTGTACGATGTTTATCATGGGTGAAATCACGAGGATTCCACGTTTGCAACTCCAACAAGCCGTTGCTAACGGCCCGACCCGTTACACCAAAGTCTGTTACGGCACGAAACATCTCTGGAAACAGGGTTACTACCCCTAACCACATCTGTTGCCCCTCGACTTAGAAGTCCGGATCCCAATCCACTAAAATTTGTTTCTCTGCTAAATTCACCTCAAGGATGAACTGCTCGGTCACAAAAGGAATCATACGTTCCGTTTTGCCGAAGCCATCTTTAGCGTTAGCTTTTACAAGGAGTACGTCGTTTGATCCTGTTTCCACGATCTGGTCGACCTTACCCATGTTATAGCCTTTGGTATTCACTACATTACAGCCAATTAAATCACGCCAATAGAACTCGTCTTCTGGCAAGGCTTTCATCAACTCTGCAGGAATGGCAATCTCACAGTTGGTGAGCATTTGCGCTCGGTCTCTCGAATTAACCCCTTCAAGCTCAGCGATTAACGCCTTACCTTGAAAACGCCACTGTTCGACCTTAACCTCGCGCCATTCACCTTGTTCTTTAATCAGCCAAGGTGAATAGTTAAAAATGTCTTCGACAGAATCGGTATAGCTAGTGATCTTCAACCAACCTTTAATGCCGTGACATGAGCCTAATTTGCCCAGTACGACAGGTTCTTGGTGACTACTCATTAATCTATACCTTAACGCTATTAAGCAGCTGCTTTGCTAGCGTCTTTAATCAGTTTTGCTACACGATCAGTAGTAGCAGCACCGTTAGAAACCCAGTGCTTAACACGCTCAAGGTCTAAACGTAGCGTTTCTTCTTGGCCACGAGCCAATGGGTTGAAGAAACCAACACGTTCGATGAAACGACCGTCACGAGCGTTGCGGCTATCGGCAACTACGATGTTATAAAATGGACGCTTTTTTGCGCCGCCACGAGCTAAACGAATGGTAACCATGCGTCTTTTATCCTCTAATGGTTTGCTTGTTTATAAAGCAAAAATAAAAACTGGAACCCCGTGTTCGCGAAGAGTCCCAGATAGAAAGCCGCCCGATTCTACCTGAATCGGCGACGAATGCAACTTTTTTGACCACGAAAATACTTAGCAGTAATAGGCTTACTCGCAATTGCAGAGATACAACTCAAATAGCCAAAAATAAGCTTAAGCAGTTAATTAATGATAAGTGTAAATCAAAATTTTGATAGTAACTAGCGGCTATTGAACGTTCTCTACGCTGCCAGAATTATCCGTGAAGGTTTGCTTCAGCTCGTTTGCGTTAAACACACCTCCACCGAGTGAACGATATAGCTTAATCATCGCCAGCTGTTTATCTCGTCTCACCTCACTTAAGCTAAGTTCGGCATTAAACAAGTTTCGTTGTGCATCCATTAGATCTAACGAACTCGATACGCCATTGCGATATCTTAACATCGCCAAGTGGGCATATCCGCGCGAGGCTTCAACCAGTTCTGCTTGTGCTTCTATTGCAGATTCAGAGCGCCGAAAGCTGTTCATGGCATCATTAACTTCAAAGTATGCTGCCAATACAGTACTTCGATAAGCAAGTAGAGCCTGCTTAAATGACTCTTGGGCTATATCGTATTGAGCCGCTATACTGCCAGCATTGAAAATGGGGGCTGTGATCCCCCCAAGTAGTGACCAAGTGACTCCCTGACTATCAAAGATCTTATCTAAATCATCAGATTCTGTGCCATAGCTACCGGTAATGTTAAATTTTGGGAAAAAGGCCGTTTTGGCCACGCCCACATTGGCGTTGGCCGCAATTAATGCCTGCTCTGCAGCTTTGACATCAGGCCGCTGTGACAACATTTTTGACGGGATGCCTACACTAAAGGAACCTGAAAATGGCATTTCAGCAATGAGGGATGCTATGTCTCCATCGACTTTAAGCGGATAATCATATTCGCCGAGCAAGCCCCTTAACTGATTAGCTTTTTCTTGGCGCTCAAAATCGAGTGTGGGCAAGGTGACTTTAGCGCTCTGGTATTCCACTTCGGCTTGCTTGACCTGCAAGCCTGAAATCACCCCATTTTGTTTTCTTAGCCTTGCCAAATCACGCTCTTTTTTACGCAACTTAACCGTATTGACAGAAATTTGATAACGCTGCTCAATATCGAGCCATTCATAATAACGACTGGCAACATCGCTTATCAGGCTGATAACCGCCAAATTAAGCGCTTCTTGTGCCGACAGAAAATGAGCATATTCAGCCTCACTGCGACGCCGATTAGCTCCCCAGATATCCAGCTCCCAAGACACTGTACCTGCAATGTCGAATTCATTGCTGTGAGTGGGATTAGTGCTGGTTATGCCACTGTCGACTGAACGCTCTGCATTAGCACCTAAACCAAGTTCCGGATAAAGCGTCGCGTCAGTCACAGTCACTTTCGAGCGAGCGGCGATGAGGCGAGAACGTACCGCCTCAAGATCTAAGTTTTGCGCCAGCGCATAAGAGATAAGTTTACGTACATTGGGGTCAAGGTAAAAAGACTGCCATGGCACCAGACCATCATTGTCGATGGTATTTTGTACCAACTCATGATGATATTGCGCCGGCAGCTCAACGTCTGGACGCTGGTAATCTGGTCCCATTGCACAACCAACTAAACTCAGTACCGTCGCCGTAATACCTATGACCTTAGCCTTAGCCTTAGCAACCAAAGCTAGCTTTAGCGCGAATGCTGCTTGATGTCCGAGCCATTGATTAGCCATGAGCATTGCCCTCCTGCGCAGGATGTTCATTCGCTGCAGTAGGCTTTATTTTAGACTTTAACCAGCCTGCGGTCGTGACGAAAAAGAGGGGAACCATAATAATCCCTATGGTGGTCGCAAACACCATTCCGCACAGAATAGGGATAGAGATGCTCTGGCGACTCACAGCGCCTGGCCCCACAGATAACACCAGCGGCAACACGCCTAAAATGAATGCCATTGAGGTCATTAGAATCGGACGAAAACGCATGTTAGCGGCCTCTAACGCGGCCTCAAGGTAATCTTTTCCTTCCTTATGCAATTGATTGGCAAATTCGACAATCAAAATAGAGTTCTTCGCCGCCATCCCAATGAGAGCAATAAAGGCGACTTGGAAGAATAAATTACTCTCCATGCCACTGACCCAAGTTCCTAAGGCCGCCCCCAACATAGCAATCGGTGCGATTAGCAATACCGCAATGGGGATAGTCCAACTCTCATACAGTGCTGCAAGGAATAAGAATACAAACAACATGGCTAACGCGACAGCAATACTGGTTTGATTGGCAGACTGTACTTCCTGATAGGTAATACCCGTCCATTCGTAACTAAACTCATTGGGTAACATGGGTTTAGCCACTCGCTCTATGGCTCTAATCACATCGCCAGACGCATAACCAGCTGCCGGCGTTGCATTAATCGAGGCGCTACTAAATAAATTGTAATGAGTTACCGCAGCTGGGCCAACAGAATACTCATACTTCGCCAGCACACCGATAGGCACCATAGCGCCGCTGGATGAGCGCACGTAGTAATTTTTTATCTGCTCAGGAAACTGACGATAACTCTCCTCGGCTTGCACTTTCACTCGATAAACACGGCCAAATAAATTGAAATCATTAACTGTAGCAGAATCAGTAAAGGTTTTTATCGTACTGTAGATATCAGCCACATTAATGCCAATAGCCATCGCTTTGGCTTCATCAACCGTTAAGTGCAGCTGTGGTATCGCACTTTGAAGTGACAGTCCTGCCGTCGCAACTTCTGGTTGTAATTTAAGTCGTTCAACCAGCTCATCAGCCGTTTCCATCAAGCCTTTAAAGTTTGTCCCAGAGGTGTCCTGTAGCTCCATTTCAACCCCAGAACCATTACCTAATCCTGGCACTGCCGATGGCAAATACACGTTGAACTCAGCTTCCAATATATCGAGTAACGCATGGTCTATCTCTTTCATCACTTTTTTAACCGTTGCATCATTCTGTGTTCGCTCAGACCAAGGCTTAAGAATAATTTCGAATTGACCGTTTGCTTGGTTAGAGCCTGAACGGCGATTCTCTCCGGCCAAGGTAAACGAATACGCAACAGCGGGATGGGCCAGCACTTTGGCCTCGGCTTTCTTTAGCACAGCTTGTGAACGATTCACGGTTGCACCATCGGGTAAGGTCATATCGATGAAAAAGCGACCTTGATCTTCATCAGGCATAAAACTCGAAGGTAGGTTTGACATGATCATATAAACGCCACCGACCATAATGGCAAACACCAAATAGCTACGTGTAGCCTGCCGAGCGGTTAATGCGACAATCGCGACATATTGACTGGTACAAATATCCAGCTTGTCGTTCATCCATTTGAAAAAACCCGAGGTGGCCTTATCTCCAGGCCGGAGTAATAAGGCACACAAGGCTGGCGACAATGTCAGCGCAACAACCGTGGAGATCAACACCGCCACGGTAATCGCAATGGCAAACTCACGGTACATTATCCCGGTTATCCCCGATAAAAAAGACACAGGTACAAATACCGCCGCCAAGACTAAGCTTGTTGCCACCAACGCCCCAGAAAGCTCTTTCATGGCAACACGGGTCGCCTCAACGGAGTTTAAGCCCTTTTCGTGCATTAAGCGCTCAACATTTTCAACGACCACAATGGCATCATCAACCACAATACCGATCGCCAGCACTAAGGCCAGTAAACTAACAGTGTTAATGGTAAACCCAAACGCCAGCATGGCCGCCAGCGTGCCAATCAATGATACAGGCACTGCAATCGCTGGGATCAAGGTCGCCCGAAAGTTCTGCAGGAACAGATAGACCACCAATATCACTAGTATCAACGCTTCAATTAACGTTTTGACCACTTCATCAATCGAGTTTTCAATAAAAATCGAGGCATCAAAAAAGACCTCCCAGTTCATACCTTGCGGGAACTTCTCAGCCAGTGTCGCCATCTCGTTTTTAACGTTTTTGGTCACCTCTAGGGCATTGGCACCTGGTAACAGGTAAACCTGCAAAATGGTCGCATTGATTCCATTAAGTTGTGACTGTAGGGTGTACGATGACGAGCCTAACTCCACCCGCGCAATATCACGCAACCTGATAAGAGAGCCATCGCTATTGGCGCGCACAATAATCTCTTTAAATTGCGGCACACTGCTCATACGCCCCTCAGCGGTGATAGGCAGTGTCATACTTAGGGACTCGGCATTGGGCTGCGAACCAATTGCCCCCGCGGGCGACTCCTTGTTCTGTGCTTTCACCGCCGCGATCACATCGCTAGTCGTAAGACCATAACCCGCCATAATATCGGGCTTTAACCAGACTCGCATTGAATAACTACGTGACCCGGTATTTCGCACTCGCCCGACGCCAGGGATACGTTTAAGGGCTGCTTGAATATTGATGGTAGCGTAGTTACTTAAATAAATTTCGTCATAGCGATCATCGGTCGATGTTAACGCCAATTTGAGTAGCTCAACCGAGGCTTCTTTCGAAACAGACACACCTTCGGTTTGCACATCAATGGGTAAGCTTCCAGCGGCTTGTTGAGTTGAGTTTTGCACATCAACCGCAGCCAAATCTGGGTTAGTGCCAACATCAAAGGTAATGGTGACATTAGCGCTGCCAGAGTTAGTGCTCTTAGAGCTCATATAAATCATGTTCGGTAAACCGTTTAGTTCTTGCTCTAACGGCGTAGCAACCGACTCTGCTGCAGTTGTTGATGCGGCACCAGGATAGAAAGCCGACACTTTAACTTGTGGCGGCGTAATATAAGGATATTGATCTATGGGCAGTTTGAACATGGCAATTAAACCAAGCAGCACTATCACAATGGAGATAACACAAGCATAAACCGGTCGAGTCACAAAAAATTGTGCCATGGTTACTGCTCCTGTTCTTGCTCTAAAGCTTGCTGCTTAAGCGCCTGTTCTTTTTGCGCTCTATCTTCACGTTGTTGATATTCTTGTTGAGTTAACGGTTCTGCCAGCTGACCATGACGAACGCGGTGCATCCCCTCAACAATCACCAATTCACCGGCGCGTAAACCGCTCTTAACCACTACCCCCATCTTGCCTTGATGATCTATCACAATAAAACGCCGCTCGACCTTATTATCAGGCAGCACCACCATGACATATACCCCGCCCTGTTCAACTTGGGTAGCCTTTTGTGGGATCACTACGGCGTCATTTATCTCGTCAAGCTTGATTCGTACATTGGTGTATTGGCCAGGCAGCAGCTCTTTATTAGGATTGGGTAACTCTGCCCTTACTTGGAAGGTACCTGTTTCAGGATTAACAGACGGATCGGTAAAGCGCACATCCCCCAGATATGGGTAGGCACTGTTGTCGGGTAAGGTGATGGCCACAAAACCCTCAACGGCTTTACCTTCGGTCTCGGCTTCTTTCTTGTCAGAGTAACTCGTCATGCGCCGACGAGCGTTAAGATAATCTAAGGCCGACATGTTGAAAGTGACATAAATCGGGTCAACTTGCTTCACCCGAGTAAGCAAAGATTGACCATTACTGCCAACGAGAGCGCCAATATCAACCTCTGAGCGGCTAACTAAACCCGATATTGGCGATTTAATCTCTGTATAACTCAGCTCTAACTGAGCTTCTTCCAACTCTGCCATACTCGCCGCTAAACTTGATTTGGCTTGGGATAACACAGATAACGCATTATCAAAATCGAGTTGACTCGCGGCATCTTGCTCATACAAAGGCCTTAAACGATCCACATCACGCTTGGCTTTATCCAAGGCAGATTGATGGGCCTCAACATTGGCTTTTAAACGGTTTACTACCGCCAAATAAGGTCGATTATCAATGCGATATAACACCGAACCTTCTTTGACTGCACTACCCTCGATAAAGCTTTTATCTTCAACAAAACCATTAATACGAGCCCTAACCTCTACATCGAGTGACGCTTGTGTCACGCCAATGTAGTTGCCGTAAAGTGGCACCGTTGCCGAACTGACTTTCTCAACAACGACTAATTTAGGAGTGATTTTCAGCTCTGTCTTCTCACAGCCAAATAAAGAAATGAATGCCGCAATGACAACGACGAAGTGTTTTGCCGAAAAAACGTTTATAATCATGAATATGCCCTAAATTAATCAATCGTACCGCGCAGCACAAGGAAACCCATTTAAAATACAACGAATCAATGAGCAAAGTTAATACAGCATGGTACTAACAAAGAAGCGCAAACGACAACACCCAACAACATTAAGACAACAGCTAGGCAACGGCAAGACAAAAAAACGTAAAATCAGTCACTAGCCCAACATGTCTATCTAACCATAGTTGCAGCTTTAATCGACATCACGAGGTGGAACAATAAAAAAAGCTCAAGCAGGTTGCTTGAGCTTATGATTGGCGTATTTTAAAAGACGTATTTAACGGCCTGGCATTTTCATTCCAGGCGGTAGCATTCCGCTCATGCCACGCATCATTTTTTTCATGCCACCTTTACCCGACATTTTTTTCATCATTTTTTGCATCTGGGTAAACTGCTTCAATAAGCGGTTAACATCCTGAATTTGCGTCCCAGAGCCAAGGGCGATACGGCGTTTACGCGAGCCTTTGATAATATCAGGGCGCTTACGCTCACCTGGCGTCATAGAATTGATAATCGCTTCCATTTGCCCTGTCATCTTGCCATCTTGTACTTGCGCGAGCGCTTCAGGCGGAAGCTGACCCACACCGGGCAGCTTCTCAATCATGTTCATCATGCCACCCATGTTTTTCATCTGCTGTAGCTGTTCACGGAAATCTTCTAAATCGAAACTTCCGCCCTGCTTCACTTTGGAAGCCAGCTTCATCGCTTTTTCTTTATCGACGCCGCGCTCAACTTCTTCAATCAGCGACAGGACATCACCCATTCCTAAAATACGTGACGCCACGCGATCAGGATGGAATGGCTCTAGGGCGTCGGTCTTCTCACCAACACCCAAAAACTTAATCGGTTTACCCGTGATATGGCGAATCGATAAGGCCGCACCACCGCGTGCATCACCATCGACTTTGGTGAGGATCACACCACTTAATGGTAATGCCTCATTAAATGCTTTAGCCGTATTGGCCGCATCTTGACCTGTCATGGCATCGACCACAAACAGAGTTTCAATCGGGTTAACGGCCGCATGTAACGCCTTTATCTCGTCCATCATGCTTTCATCAACATGCAGACGACCCGCAGTATCGACAATCACCACATCGATAAACTTGAGCTTAGCGTGTGCCAGTGCTGCGTTTACGATATCAATCGGTTTTTGACTGACATCCGACGGGAAAAACTCAACCTCAACTTCTGTCGCTAAGGTTTCAAGCTGTTTGATTGCCGCAGGACGATATACGTCAGCGCTGACCACAAGTACTGATTTCTTTTCGCGCTCACGCAAAAACTTAGACAGTTTGGCAACACTGGTGGTTTTACCCGCCCCTTGAAGACCAGCCATCATGATCACTGCAGGCGGCTGAGCCGATAGGTTTAGCGCTTCGTTGGCTTCGCCCATGGCGTTTTCCAACTCGCTTTGTACTATCTTAATAAAGGCTTGGCCTGGGCTTAAGCTTTTAGAAACCTCTTGGCCTACCGCTCGTTCTTTTACGCTATTAACAAAGGCACGCACTACAGGCAAAGCAACATCGGCTTCAAGTAGCGCCATGCGCACTTCGCGTAACGTTTCTTTTATATTGTCTTCAGTTAAGCGACCACGACCACTGATGTTCTTCAGGGTACGTGATAATCTGTCCGTTAAGTTCTCAAACATTATCGCGTTCTTTACCGTTTAGAATGTACATGATTGGCCAGTATTATAACCATGCATAGAGATTATGCTACCGCACTGATGCAAGTAATCGATGTCGCTCTTTTGTCTTACCACACAATAAAATCACAAAACTTAGGAGTAACGCTCAGAAAGAACTAATTTTTGTGTGTAAAGCCTCTGCCCATTTATGCGCCGATCGTGTTATTCTAATGATATTACTTGGTAACATACAATCCAGCCTAAATGGGTTGATATTGCACAGAAAGCTAACATAACGATAGGTTAATTTTCGATGGTCATTTTTTCGGCTTCAGCCATATTTTTCTATAGTATCGCCCTTATCTTGGTCGTTGGTCGTCTGTTTCATGCCCAAGGGCCTAATCGTCGAGCCGTTGCAGGGTTTGCAGCTATCGCCGTAGTACTACATGCCGCCGCACTTTACCAAGCCATCTTTACTGGCGATGGACAAAATTTTAGCCTAACCAATGTGATCTCTATGGTGAATTGGATTATTGCATTCACCTTTACTATTTTAATGTTTAGACTCAAGGTGATTGTTGTCGTACCGGTTGTCTACGCCTGCTCGGTCATTTCGGTCGCTTTACTCTGGTTACTGCCACCAGAATTTATTATCCATTTCGAACTCTATCCTGAAGTATTGGCCCACGTGGTGCTGTCGCTCATGGCCTACAGCGCATTGATGATTGCTGCGCTATATGCAATACAGCTCGCCATGATCCAAAACAAGCTTAAGAAAAAGCAATTGATGTTAAGCCCAGCTATCCCCCCTTTGATGACAGTTGAAAAACAGTTATATCATCTAGTCATTATTGGCGTCATGCTGCTAAGTTTGTCATTAGCCACTGGCTTTATTTTCCTTGATGATATGTTTGCCGAAGGTAAGGGGCACAAGGCTATTTTGTCGATTATGGCTTGGTTTACCTACATCGCTATGCTAGCGCAGCAATATTGGGTTGGTTGTAAAATCCGTACTGCCGTTGCCTATACGCTAAGTGGCGCGATACTGCTGTCACTGGCTTATTTTGGGGCCAGAATCGTCAAAGAACTGATTTTACAATAACCGCAGTAATCGCGTTTACCTGAGGCTACGCATAACCATGCGTAGCCTGGGTTAGCTTGACTCTTCAGGCAAATCGCTGTATTTACTACTCCTCAACGCTTTTTTCTTAATTATCGCCATAGTGGGGCCACTGATTGGACGCAATATCCACCAGCGTACTTTTTATTATTCTATTCGTACTCATCATTATCTCAGCCTATTTTTCAGGGTCTGAGACTGCCATGATGTCACTTAATCGCTACCGACTCCGTCATTTAGCCAACAATGGTCATAAGGGTGCGCTGCGAGCAATTAAACTACTCGATAGACCCGATCGACTTATCGGTCTTATTCTGATTGGTAACAACTTAGTCAATATTCTCGCTTCAGCGATTGCCACCATTGTGGGTATTCGTCTATTTGGTGATGTGGGCGTAGCTATCGCGACCGGAGTGTTAACCTTAGTGGTACTGGTCTTTGCCGAGGTCACTCCCAAAACGGTTGCAGCGCTGCACCCAGAGCGCATTGCCTTCCCATCTAGCGTATTACTTAAAATGCTATTAGTGGTGTTATGGCCACTGGTTAAAGTGGTCAACTTAATCACCTCAACCTTTTTGCATATTTTAGGTATTCGCTCGGTTAAGGAAGATGATGCCCTAAGCCAAGAAGAACTCCGTACTGTGGTACATGAGGCGGGCGCCTTGATCCCTAGACGACATCAAGAAATGCTGTTATCGATTATGGATCTTGAGAAAGTCACCGTGGAAGACATTATGATCCCACGCTCTGAGTTATACGCCATCAATATCAATGATGACTTTAAAAGCATTAACCGCCAAGTGATCCAGAGCCCGCATACTCGCGTGTTGCTGTATCGCGATACTATCGATGATGCCGTTGGTTTTGTGCATTTGCGTGATGCCTTACGATTGCAATCAAAGGGGCAATTTAGTAAATCATCGCTATTACGTGCGGTTAAAGAACTCTACTTTGTCCCAGAGGGGACACCGCTCAACGTACAACTAGCTAACTTTCAGCGCAATAAAGAACGTATAGGCCTTGTCGTTGATGAATACGGCGATATCCAAGGTTTAGTCACCTTAGAAGACATCCTCGAAGAGATTGTGGGTGACTTTACCACTTCGATGGTGACCACTCCGAGTGAAGATATCAATAAGCAACCCGATGGGAGTTACCTTATTGACGCCACCATTAACATACGTGATTTGAATAAAGAGATGGCTTGGCACTTTCCTATCGATGGGCCAAAAACTCTTAATGGCCTGATTATCGAATATCTTGAAGATATTCCTGAGCCCAATACCTCGATGCGTATATTTGGATACCCCATAGAAATCGTTGAAGTCGGCGAAAATATGATTAAGACCGTTCGCGTGATGCCCCAGCATTATAATCTGCCCAAAGCGAATAAACGCTAAGCTTAATCACCTCAAAAATAAAGGCGCTCAATGAGCGCCTTTATTTTAATGAGGCTAGGCTTGATATTTATCTGGACCGAGACCCTGTTTCTAACATACGACGCTTAGCAATCGCTAACGGGGTGATCTCTTTATTCAAATCTTGCTCTAATCCCAGCATAAAATAGAGCTCTGCCATCAAAAAAAATGGCCCAATCAACAGCTGATTTAAATCATCAATAAAGGCTGGCTTTGCCTTTTCATACTTGTGGCCAATCAACTGAAACACCCAACCAATGACAAACACACCCAAAGCGATAACCCAAGCCGTTTCCATTTTTGCCATGTAGTATGAACTAAATAGCACAGGTAAAATAAATAAGCTTAATCCAACGGCCAAACTCGCGTGTAACCTGAAATAATAGATAAGCACACCAATGGCACACAAACCGGCCACATTTAACACCAAAGTGGGATTATCCAATTTCAAAAACGTTATGGGTATGGTATTTAACATCACAAATGCCGACCAGATAATCAACGGAACACCGACAAAGTGAGTCTTTATATTAACCGGATTAAGATGGACACTTTTATAAGTGGATAGTTGTTCTACCGCTGATTTCATCAAAACACTCCATGTATCGTCTTAACTTTTAAGATAGGCCTAATTGTTAATCTTAAACAGCCACTGTATTAATGTAAGTTCACTTTGGAGACTCATAGTGTAACCATGAGATGAGACTACCAGTAAATTAAAAGTAACCTAGCGTATTTTAAGCAAGGTTACTAGCTTAACTGGTTAAGCGCCTTTATAAATAACAGCAATAAGCTCCCAACCATCCATAATCCCTATGATAGGCTATCTATGCTATCAAGCTAAATCAGATCATTAGCGACTTTCACTGCTCCCCTTAAGCCTTGCCGACACTAATTTACTCTTAAAGCCGCTAAAATCAGTCAAATATGCCAAAACAATCTCGTTGTATGCTCTCGTGAAAAAACTAAGCTATTAGCGTGCTATAATCGTTTTATTTCAAACGCTTGTAAAATTCATGCGATTGAAAAAACTTGTAATGATTGGGAAGCAGCAGAATTAAACGAGATAGGCTGTCTACCCAAGTTATGTTGAGGATAAGAAGCACTGCAACAACAAGTTGAACAGTATAAGTAATAGTGTGCCTTAACACTTAATTCAGCGCTTACCCGTTAATATTGGTACAACTAGTAAGCATCATGAAGTCGGTATTATATCAACAGACATCCTCTTGGGGAGATATGGAAAATTTATGCTAAACACGCTAAATGACAAGTCTGAAATAACCCACTCAGACCTACTGGCCATGTTGAAAATGGGGGTCGAGCAATCTTTTAACGCCGTCATTATTACCGATGCCGATTTAAGTCAATCTGGCAACAAAATCCTTTATGCTAATCCAGCATTTTGTAAGATGACTGGTTACCTAAGCACTGAATTAATAGGCCGTACGCCACGTATTTTACAAGGCCCATTAACCTGTCAAAATGTTATCAATCGACTACGTTACTGTTTGGCAAACAGTCAATTTTTTCACGGTTCAACCATAAACTATAAAAAAGATGGATCTATTTATTATGTAGAGTGGAACATCTCCCCAGTGTTCGATGATACGGGTAAGGTACGTCATTATATTTCGATTCAGCAAGATATTAGTCACAAGGTGGCCTCAAATAATACTGAGCAACTCCTAATGGAAGCCCTTAATACCACACCAGACTCTGTAATGATAACCGACACTAATGGCATTATAAATTATGTTAATCAATGGTTTGTATCGCAAACAGGTTATACTTACAGTGATATTCTTGGCCAACATCCCTCAATATTAAAATCAGGAGAACACCCAAAGGCATTCTATCAAGAACTTTGGAGTACCTTGTTACAGGGCAATACCTTCAGGGCGACATTTTTAAATAGGCGTAAAAATGCCAGCCAATACTATTCGGACCAAAGCATCACTCCGATCAAAGACAATATGGGTAACATCACACATTATGTTAGCGTAAGTAAAGATCTCTCTGAGCGCGTTAAAGATGAACAAGCCTTTAGAGAAACATCTAAACTTGATGGACTAACAGGCATGCTCAACCGCAATGCAGGCGAGATCGAAATTGAAAAGTACTTTATGAAGTCACGCCACGGTACCCCTTTTTCATTATCCATGATCGATATCGACCATTTTAAGCAAATTAACGATCAATGGGGGCATCCAACTGGCGACAAAGTACTGCAAATGGTCGCAAAAACGATTAAATCCTGCCTTAGGACAACTGACCATGTCATTCGGTGGGGAGGTGAAGAATTTTTGGTGCTGTTTGATAATTGTAACCTCAATGCCGCCGACAACCTGATTGAGCGGTGCCGCATTGCAGTATCGAATATTGACTACCCCAAAATGGCAAAGGTAACCATATCGGCTGGGGTTGCTCAGTTACAAGCTAAAGAAGATGTAGCATCGCTCATTGCGCGTGCTGATCAAGCGCTTTATCAATCCAAAACGGAGGGGCGTAACAAAGTTTCGTTATATCGCTAAAGCTGTTCTGTTATACCAAGCCTGCTAGAAAGGCTAGCCTATAAGGGCTGTGATACCTAAGACTCAATAATCACTGTCGCCGTGGCGTAGTGCTTTTCATCGGCGATAGAGAGATGAGCTCGCGCCCCCCCAAGTGCCGCTAACCTATCGGCAGCGCCGCCGCTAAAACTGATCAATGGGGCACCATTGTCATTGTTACTTATTTCGATATGCTGAAATGAAACACCGCGGCCAATCCCGGTACCAAGTGCTTTCGCTGCCGCCTCTTTAGCGGCAAAACGCTTTGCCAAATAGCGACCAGGCTGAGTAGAGTCGACGAAGATACCTAACTCAACATGGGTTAACACTCGTTTGGCCAGGCGACACTTGGCTAGCGCATCAATATCGCCGCCAGCAGGAATACTTTGTTCGATACGCTCAATTTCAACAATATCAGTGCCTAAACCGACGATCATAACCACTCCAACAAATCTGGCATATCATCCAGTTAACCAATACACTGGGACTTTCCCGTCACCAGTGCAGCATCATACTCGTTACCTAAAAGCCCTTAGTTACTGACCGTTACGTCCTTCAACCATTAGCTGTTTCATATCACGCACCGCCTTGTCTAAGCCGTCAATGGCCGCACGGGCGATAATCGCATGACCAATATTAAGTTCATACAACTCAGGGATCGCCGCTATCGGCTTAACATTATGATAATGCAGGCCATGACCCGCATTGACCACTAAACCTTGACCATGAGCATAAGCCGCCATCTCAGTAATACGAGCCAGCTCTTTTGCTTGCTCAGCATCCGTTTCGGCATCGGCATAACAGCCAGTATGCAGCTCAATAACCGGTGCGCCAACGGCAACGGTGGCATCAATTTGGGTTTTATCGGCATCGATAAACAGCGACACCTTGATGCCTTCTGCAGTTAAACGCGCAACTGCCGCGCGGACTTTATCCAACTGCCCCGCCACATCAAGGCCACCTTCAGTGGTTAACTCTTCGCGCTTTTCAGGCACTAAACAAACATAGGTGGGTTTAACTTCACAGGCGATGTCGAGCATTTCATCGGTCACTGCCATTTCGAAATTCATACGGGTTTTAATGGTTTTAGCCAACAGATAAATATCACGGTCGCAGATATGACGACGATCTTCACGCAGGTGTACGGTGATCCCCTCAGCGCCTGCATGCTCGGCAACGGCGGCGGCGTGTACAGGATCTGGGTAGCTAGTACCACGAGCCTGACGTAGAGTAGCAATGTGATCGATATTAACGCCCAAATGAATACGGCCCATGAAGTGTCCTTAACCTTTACAGATAGAGAGTGTTCTATGATTGATTGGCGCTTATTGTACTAAGCCACAAGGGAAAAACCAGTTGAAACTCATATGATGCGCAGTAAATTACTTGCTATAAGAAGATTTTTTAACGCCTTTATTAAATAAAGCGCGTGACTTAAGCGGCTTATCGCCCAGCACAGCCGATAATAATTGGCGCATTAACAACTTCGCCTGTTTAAAGTCATCCTGATGTAATTGCCCCGTCTCTAGGGCCAATAACATCTCACCACGATAATGATTCGATTTCGGCCCCAAGGCGCTACTAAAGCCCTCTTCTGACATCAGGCGATAATAAAAATCGGCTTCGATAGGCGCATGATCCACATCCAAATTTAACGAAGGCATCACCCCCAATTCTTTGAGTAACTCCACCTCAAAGTAGCGTAGCTGTGCCTGACTAAATCCCGCCGCCATGGCCATGAGGGTTTTATGGTAAACAAAGAAGAGTTGCTCCGCACCATGCTCTATCCCTAAGCAACGCACCAAGAGCTCATTGAGATAGAACCCTGCAAACATCACATCGCCACTTAATGGCACAGCAGGGCTGGCAGCTTCGACTTGATAAAGATTCTTTAGGCTACTGCGGCCTGCTAACTCAAACAGCAAAGGTTGAAACGGTTGTAAAATGCTTTTTATCGAGGTGCGGCCACTACCAAGACGAGCGACGCAGTCGATACGGCCTTGGCCATCGACTAATAAATTAACCAGTACACTCGACTCTTTATAGGCACGAGTATGAAGTACATATCCCCGCTGCATCAGCCCCTGCTCTATTATTGCTATTTAATGACAATAAAGGCCGAGATACTCAACTGCAAGCTTAAGTTGCCATCGACTATCTCGGCCTTTGATTCAGCTTAAGAACGGTGACTTAATCGTCGCCATAACCTAATGAACGCAGCGCCCGTTCATCATCGGCCCAACCTGACTTCACTTTCACCCATACCTCAAGGAAGACCTTGTTATCAAATAACACTTCCATGTCTAGGCGGGCTTGAGTGGCGATAGTACGGATACGCTCACCCTTATTACCTATCACCATGCGCTTTTGGGTTTCACGTTCGACTAAGATTAGGGCGTTAATTTGGTAGACGCCATTCTCCATCATCTTAAACTGCTCAATCTCCACCGTGGCATCGTATGGCAACTCGTCGCCTAAGAAACGCATCAGTTTTTCGCGGACAATTTCTGAAGCCATAAACTTTTGCGATCTGTCGGTGACATAATCTTCAGGGAAAAAATGTGGCGACTCAGGTACAGACTCAATTGCCATATCCATAATACGCTGCACATTGGTGCCTTGAGTCGCTGAGATAGGTAAAATCTCATCAAATTCAAATTTAGCAGCCAGCATTTGCAAATGCGGAAATAGTGCTTCTTTATCTTTGATATTATCGACTTTATTGATAGCCAACACGGTTTTACGGCCATCATCACGGCTTTGTAATTTCTTGAGCACCATCTCATCGTCGGCGGTCCAGTTCAAACCGTCGACCACAAATACCACTAAACAAACGTCAGCCAATGAGCTCGATGCCGCACGATTCATTAAACGGTTAATGGCACGCTTCTCTTCGATATGCAAACCTGGGGTGTCAATAAACACCACTTGACGCGGGCCTTCAGTATGAATACCCATAATACGATGGCGCGTAGTTTGCGGCTTCTTAGAGGTGATCGAAATCTTCTGCCCTAACAGCTTATTCAATAAGGTCGATTTACCCACATTTGGCCGACCGACAATGGCGACCATGCCGCAGTAAGTGACATCGTATTGACTGCCACTGGCGCCACTGCTCATACGAGACAGTAACTCGTCTAAACTGGGTTCATTATTGCCTTGTGGCTTTTCGGTATTACTCATCGCTTGATACGCTCCAAAACTTCTGCTGCGGCAATTTGTTCCGCTTTTCTACGGGAGTTGGCCACGCCAACGACCGCTTCATCTAATTGCTCCACCTTACATTCAACTGTAAAGGTTTGCGCATGGGCCTCTCCGCTAATATTGACAACCTTGTATAACGGTAGAGGTTTTTTAAAGCCCTGCAGGTGTTCCTGCAGCAGGGTTTTGGGATCTTTTTGATTAATGGGTTCAATCACCGCTAAGCGACTCTTATACCAGTTTAGTACGAGTGCGCGGCAGGTCTCGAGATCGGCATCGAGATAGATTGCACCGATAATGGCTTCGACCACATCGGCTAAAATCGATTCACGGCGAAAACCGCCACTTTTTAGCTCACCAGGACCTAATTTTAGGTAATCACCTAACTTAAACTCTTTAGCCACTTCGGCCAGCATCTTGCCGCACACCAATGTGGCGCGCATCCGGCTTAAATCGCCTTCGGTCGCCTTAGGAAACTGATGATACAAAGCGTCTGAGATAACGATAGACAATATGGAGTCGCCCAAAAATTCCAGACGCTCATTATGCTTGCTCGCGGCACTTCTGTGAGTCAGCGCCTGCTCTAACAAAGCGATATTATTAAACTCATAACCCAATGTTCTGCACAAACGTGGCAAATTTTTAATCGGTTCCATGTTAAACGATCCCACCTACACGGTTAAAACGCACCCCTGTTGGGATCCATGTGGGTAAGAAGTCCGCTGGGGTACGCTCAAATTCAAAACTGATCCAAATGGCCACCGCTTTGCCGACTAAATTCGCCTCAGGTACAAAGCCCCAAAAACGTGAATCGGTACTATTATCACGGTTATCGCCCATCACAAAATATTGCCCTTCTGGCACCACAAATTCACCCACAGCCAAGTTATTTTCACGGTAGTAGAAAGAGGTAGGCTCACCACGGCCTGGGTTGATCAAGATGTCATGGGTAACATCACCAAGCTGCTCTTTATAGCGTAATAATGGGATATTATCTTGATTAAATTCCCCTTGATTCACCCCAACACGCGCCACTTTTTCCAACTTAGGACAATCGGTTTGCCCTTCAGAGCAGCTTTTTTGAATATAAAGCTCTTTATTACGATACACCACGCGATCACCTGGCAAACCGATGACGCGCTTAATGTAATCGATTTGGGGGTTTTCAGGATACTTAAACACGGTCACATCGCCACGCGCTGGTTTTCCGGTTTCAACCAATTGGCTACGCCATACCGGATCTTTTAAGCCATAGCTGAATTTTTCAACCAGAATAAAGTCCCCTACCAATAAGGTTGGCATCATAGATCCAGACGGGATTTGGAATGGCTCATAAATAAATGAGCGTAAAATCAATACAAAAGCGATAACTGGAAAAATGGAACGCGAGGTCTCGACAATCGCCGATTCACGGACAATTTTTTCAGCGCTTTCTTCACTGATATCGGCTTGGGTCGCTTGCGCCATCGCCAACTTCTGCTGACGCTTAGGTGCTAACACTAAGGCATCAAACAGCCAGATTAAACCGCTGCTGAGTGTGACCAAAACTAAAATAAGGGAAAAATAAGCCGCCATAGCTAACTAAACTCCTGCCAAATGAGAATCTGCGCATCTGACAAGTTTGCCATACGCTCTGCATTGCTCATTTATACTGTAACAACGAAAGCGCCGCAAACCGCGGCGCCCAATATCTATCACTATTAACATTTATTAACGTAAGCAGTGATTACTCATTTAGCTTGAGTACCGCGAGGAAGGCTTCTTGTGGCACTTCGACGTTACCCACTTGCTTCATGCGTTTCTTACCCTCTTTCTGCTTATTGAGCAGCTTCTTCTTACGAGATACGTCGCCGCCATAACACTTAGCGGTAACGTCTTTACGCAGCGCCTTAACCGAAGAACGGGCAATAATTTGACTACCAATGGCCGCTTGAATCGCAATATCAAACATCTGTCTTGGAATAAGCTCTTTCATCTTATTCACTAATGCCAACCCTTGATAACGTACGTTGGACTTATGCAAAATCATCGCTAAGGCATCAACGCGGTCGCCATTAATCAAGACATCAAGACGCACCATATCAGCAGCTTCGAAACGCTTAAAATTATACTCAAGCGAGGCATAGCCACGGCTGGTTGACTTAAGTCGGTCAAAGAAATCCATAACCACTTCAGCCATCGGCATATCATAAGTGATCGCCACTTGGTTACCGTGATAAACCATATTGGTTTGCATGCCGCGTTTTTCAACACACAAGGTGATCACGTTACCTAAGTATTCTTTAGGCACTAAAATATTGGTTTCAACAATCGGCTCACGTATCTCTTCGATGTTGTTCATCGGCGGAAGATCCGATGGATTATCGACGTAGACAGTTTCGCCTTTGGTAGTGACCACTTCATACACTACAGTGGGTGCCGTGGTGATCAAATCCAGATTGTATTCGCGCTCAAGACGCTCCTGAACAATCTCCATGTGCAGCAGACCTAGGTAACCAATACGGAAACCAAAGCCCAACGCCGATGATGTTTCAGGTTCGAAGAATAACGAGGCATCGTTGAGGCTTAACTTATTAAGCGCATCACGGAAGCTCTCATAATCGTCGGTAGAAATAGGGAATACACCCGCATAAACCTGAGGCTTAACTTTCTTAAAGCCCGGTAATGGTGCTAATGCGCCATTTTTAGCCAGTGTCAAAGTATCACCGACTGGCGCGCCATGGATCTCTTTAATACCGGCAATCACATAGCCCACTTCACCCGTATTAAGCTCACCAGTGTCAGTTTGCTTAGGTGTAAAAATCCCCACTCTGTCGGCGGTATGGGTTTGTCCTGTGGACATTACCTTAAACTTGTCGCCTTTTTTGAGCTTGCCATGCTTAATACGTACCAGCGAGACGACACCTAAATAACTGTCAAACCATGAGTCGATGATCAAGGCTTGTAGCGGTGCATCAGGATCGCCTACTGGCGGGGGAATTTTGGCAACAATGGTTTCCAGTACCTCACTAATACCAATGCCGGTTTTGGCTGAGCAGCGAACCGCGTCAGTGGCTTCGATACCGACAATATCTTCAATCTCTTCGGCAACACGCTCAGGATCGGCTTGTGGAAGATCAATCTTGTTTAATACTGGAACAACATCTAAATCCATCTCTAACGCGGTATAGCAGTTAGCTAGGGTTTGTGCTTCAACCCCTTGGCCCGCATCGACAACCAGCAACGCACCTTCACAAGCCGCCAGCGAACGTGAGACTTCATAGGAGAAATCCACGTGACCAGGAGTATCAATAAAATTAAGCTGATAGGTCTCGCCATCTTTCGCCTTATAGTCGAGCGTTACGCTCTGGGCTTTAATGGTAATACCACGCTCACGTTCAAGATCCATCGAATCTAAAACTTGCGCCGCCATCTCGCGGTCAGACAGGCCACCGCATTCTTGAATAAGACGGTCAGAAAGGGTTGATTTGCCGTGGTCAATATGGGCAATAATCGAAAAGTTTCTAATATGCTTCATTATGCGAAATGACTAAACTCAAAGTTGAAAATTATCTAAAAGTGCCGAATTGTACCCGATCGCTGCCTTAATACCAATTGTAATCATACAGTGAAAGCAAATATCAACGTTGGCAGCGAGCTAATTTACTCACACGATGCGTTGTCCTAACCGTGCGATAATCACAGGTTGGCTAACCTGCTCTAACTTCTTGGCCCAACGACGCCCCACCATCCAAGCTATCACGCCACCAAACACACCAAAACCTATCACAACGACTTCGGTAGCAGCAATATCCAGCATGGGCATAAAAAAACGGCCAAAGCTTGCCCCCATAAACAAGCCTAATAACGGCAGTAAATAGACAATCGCAGCGGCTTTTAACAGTACGCTTTCGGGTAAACCCAACTTTATCAATTCGCCTGGTTGGTAGGGCTCCGTAGCTGACACAGAAAAGCGCTGTACCTTAGGCGAAAAGGCTTTCGATACCGCTGAAGTCCCACACGATTCACTGCTGTCACAGTGATTGCAGGCGTTTTTAACCTTAACTTCTACCGTAATCCAACCGTCATGATTATCACGAATGACGGTGGCAATCTCTTCCATCATAATGCCATCACTCGATTCTAATACTCTTGGCGATACGCGACAGGGTTTCAACCGGTGCTTTACCGACTGCCACCACTTCTGCATTCCCCACCCTCTCACTCGCCAGCGACAGACCGTTTCGAGTCATTAACTCTTCTGGTAACACGGTTTCAGGCGCTCTAGCCACATAAACAGAAATATGAGTTAAGCCATCACTGAGCGCGATATACTCTACCGCTTCGTGACTGCCAATTAGCCGGTGACTGTCTTTAAGCACGATAGTAAAGCCTGAGGGCAACCAGCTAAATTGCCAGTTATTGCCTTGCTCTCTTGGTGGCTGCGGCATCACAGGTGGCCACTGTTGCTTATAGGCCTCATGTAAAATCGCGGGAGCCTCTTCTAATACGATCAGCTCAACCACCAGTATCTGTTCGAGTAATTGCTTCTCAAGATTGAGCATGTCATATCGCAGCGGCAGGTAAGTATCCATATCCAACCAAACTTGATAACTGTAACGATTATCATCATTGGCTATGATACGCACCAACTGACTGGGGCGCCCTGCCAAACGGCTTCTTCCGCCGAGTACAAACTGGTACCCCTGCTCTAGCGAACTGATATTACTCGCAAATGCGGGAGGTAATACGCCTTGGATACGATCGGCTTCAATGCTATATGCCGGTTGATCATGCTCGATAAACGTCACCGTATTACCCACTCGTACGGCATTTTTAGGCGGACCGTTTAAATGCTCAAGAAAAGCCACTTCTTGATCTTCAACTTGACCATGAATATAAACCAGAGGACGAATATGATCCGACTGTAAATGGATCAGCGACATTTTAAATTCTTGAGTCCGCAGGGCTTGGCTCATGCTTTCTAACCAAGCTTTAGCGGACATATCATCCCGTGCGGTCACGGGAAGAGAGAGGACTAACAGGGCCAACCAGATAAGACGCAAGCTAACTCCTTAACATCATACTTATCATCAATCACAATATAGCGGTAGCGATAAGTAGCAATAGCTTTTAGTGATTAACCGGGATCGGTGAAGTATCACTATTGTCGTCTATATTCACACTATTATTCAATCTTTGTTGCAACATATGATCTTGAATATAGGTATTAATACGGTGACGTTGCTCCATCACTTGCTCGTTGGTATAACTTTGGTTCTTTTGCACTGGCCCAGTCTGTAGACTCACTGGTGATGCACTGCCAATCAAGGGGCGAGTATTGAGCACTGGTAATGGCGATGCGTCTAACTCGGATGTTTGGTTATAATTTTGCACCCCTACCACAGCGACTAATGCAACGCTGGCGGCAATGGCATATTGACCAAACTGCTTAAACAAAGGAATGATACCTGCCGATTTCTTGACTGGAGCAGCTTGTGTTGGTTCAACACGTTTTGGTGCAATGAGCGTAGGCTCCGCATCGATAGCAGCAGCGATGTTGGCACTGAGATCGAGATCGAACATCTTCGGCAATTCGCCACGCATCGCATCACCAATCATATGATAATCACGCCACTGACCATGTGAATCCTTATCGGCCGTTAATTCAGCCAATACCTGCTCTTCGACTTCTCCGTCGACGGCAGCGGATACCCATTCCTGACCTAATTTATCCATTTAACACCCATTTAAATTTAGTTTATTGAGATAACAATTTAGCGTTCCAGCAGTGGCTGTAACTGTTTGTCGATGGCCTCTCGCGCTCGGAAGATACGCGATCTTACCGTACCAACGGGACACTCCATCACATTGGCTATCTCCTCATAACTCATACCATCGAGTTCACGCAAAGAGATAGCTATCTTCAATTCTTGTGGCAACGTATCCAAGGTATCAAACACGACTTTCTGAATCTCTTCAGATAACATTAACCGCTCTGGCGAGGCGAATTCTTTGAGCGCATCACTGCCATCGTAATATTCAGCATCTTCGGCATCGACATCATTAGCCGGTGCGCGTCGCCCTTGGGCCACTAAATGATTTTTCGCAGTATTGACTGCAATACGGTATAACCAAGTATAAAATGCACTTTCGCCCCGAAAGTTTGGCAACGCTCGATAGGCTTTAATAAACGCCTCTTGAGCCACATCTGCCACATCGGCCTGATTTCGAACATAGCGAGCAATCAGGTTGATGACCTTACTCTGGTATTTCTGTACCAGCAGGTTAAAAGCGTTTTTATCTCCTTGCTGTACCCGTTCAACTAATTGTTGATCACTTATTTGTCCACTCATCCGAGCCGACTACTCCTAAATCTAAAATGCTGATTTCTCAGTCGCTCGAATCATATTCACCTATGTAGACTAGCGCTTACTGAAAAAGTTCTAAAAAAGTTTGCCAAATATGAATTTATTTTCTACGGCTAACCCATATCCATAATTTCTATCTTGGTTTAACATAGCAATACTCACATGACTTACCATGATACCCGATGAAACAAGTAGTTGAACACCAATCTGACGTTTTGGTTATCGGTAGCGGTGCTGCAGGGTTAACTTTAGCACTGCATCTGGCTGAAAAAACGAAAGTTATCTTACTCTCCAAGGGCCCCCTTAGCGAAGGCTCGACCTATTATGCTCAAGGTGGTATCGCCTCGGTGTTCGATGAAGAGGATACCATTGAATCCCATGTCGCCGATACACTGGTGGCAGGGGCGGGATTATGCGACGAGCAAGTGGTCACCTTCACCGCTAAAAATGCGAAAAGCGCAATGGAATGGTTAATTCAATGCGGGGTCGCCTTTGATAAAGAGGAGCGTGCCGATGGGAGTGATAACAGTGATGCCCCTTATCACCTAACTCGCGAGGGCGGGCACAGTCATCGCCGCATCCTGCATGCCGCCGATGCCACAGGTAAAGAAGTCCAGGTTACGCTGCAACAAAGCGTGATTAGTCACCCAAATATCCAAGTGTTAGAGCGCTATAACGCTATTGACTTAATCACTAGTCGCAAGCTTAAACGCCCTGGTAACCGGGTGCTCGGCGCCTATGTATGGAACCGAGATCAAGAACATGTCGAAACGGTCAAGGCCCGCTTTGTCGCATTAGCCACTGGTGGCTCATCTAAAGTCTACCAATACACATCGAACCCCGATATCGCCTCGGGTGACGGTATTGCTATGGCTTGGCGCTCTGGCTGCCGTATAGCCAATATGGAGTTTAACCAATTCCATCCCACGTGTTTGTACCATGCCGATGCACGTAACTTTTTACTGACCGAAGCATTACGAGGCGAAGGCGCTTATCTTCGTCGCCCCGATGGTTCACGCTTTATGCCCGATTTCGATGAACGTGCAGAGTTGGCCCCAAGGGATATCGTGGCACGCGCCATCGATTACGAGATGAAACGCTTGGGCGCAGATTGCGTTTATCTGGATATCACTCATAAGCCAACCGATTTTGTCATAAAACACTTCCCCACCATCTATAAGCGCTGTTTAGAATGGGGCATCGACATAACCAAAGATCCCATTCCTGTGGTCCCTGCAGCGCATTACACCTGTGGTGGCGTGATGACAGATTTACACGGCCAGACCGACCTTAACGGCTTATATGCCGTAGGCGAAGTGGCCTACACGGGATTGCACGGCGCCAATCGTCTCGCCAGTAATTCGCTATTAGAATGTTTGGTCTTTGCCCGAGCGGCGGCTGAAGATATTAGCAGTCAGCTTAATAAAATTCCGATGCCGCAGAACCTTCCGCACTGGGATGAAAGCCAAGTTTCTAACTCTGATGAAGAGGTGGTTATTGCTCATAACTGGCATGAGCTAAGACTATTTATGTGGGATTACGTGGGGATTGTTCGCTCAGATAAACGCCTCGAACGCGCACTAAGGCGCTGCACCATGCTGCAGCAAGAGATACAGGAGTATTACAGTAACTTTAGAGTAAGTAACAATCTTCTTGAGCTGCGCAATTTAGTGCAAGTAGCTGAACTCATTATTCGCTGCGCGATGGAACGTAAGGAGAGCCGCGGCTTACACTATAATATCGACCACCCTGAAAAGTGTGATGATCCACAGCCCACGATTTTACTGCCCAATAAAATCGCTTAGCTAACTCATGATATTAACCAAAACGTAACAACAGACGGCACAAGTAACGATAACTTGTGTCGTCCAACATATCTCGCCACACCATCACTAGGTGTTTATCGCCATCCTTGTGCAACTCAAATAGTACTACCAGTGGCGTTATCCAGCGCCGCTTTAATGTATAGATAGCGGCGTTGTTACCCATGCCAGCATTACCTGACTCATCAAGCCAAAAGGCAAAAGACCAACGCTGAAGCCGAATCAATAACCTAATAAAGACGGCCACCACCAAAGCGATAACCCCCCATTTAATGGCAGTAAACCAGATAACATCGACAGGCGGCCAGGCCAAGAGTGAAGTGAGGCATACGGACGCCAAAACGACCAACGCGAGTCGTTGGTCGAAAGAGGGATATAAATAAAAATTATGGCGCAGGCCGGCCACGAACTTGAATGATCATTTGAGCAAGCTCGGGATCAGGACATACTTCATGCCCCATAAACCAAGCAAATAGCTCAGGATCTTCACATTCTAACAAACGCACAAAGCTGGCTTTATCTTGATTTGATAGAATGGCATATTGGGTTTCCACAAAGGGTTGGAACAACACATCTAGCTCTAACATGCCTCGTCGGCATGCCCATCTGACTCTGGCTATGTTCATTGGTTCTGACACGCAACTACTCCCTTAATTATTATTGATGTTAGTGTATCAGCTCACCGTAATACTGGCACTCTTTAAAGCAGTTCAACTTGGCTGTCTTTGCCAGCAAACAGGTCGCTAAAATCGGTCGCCAGCAAGCGTTTCACTGCTGGGTGCTGGATCATACGCTCAGCAAACATCACGTGGTACACCTCTTTAATATCAGTGGTTTCACCCAAAAAACTTATCCCGTGAGCTAAAATATCTTGTTTATAAATCGAGGGAGCGACAAAAATCCCTTGTTTAAAATAGCCAAACGCTTTCATCATGGCAGCGTCATCAAACTCGCCCAAGATGGTGACATTGAGATTGTTCTCATCAAACCAATGGTGTAACTGTTGCCCAAGTGAAGTTCGTTTACCAGGGATCAATAGCTTAGCTTGCTCTAAACAAGCAGGAAAAGGCTTACTGTAGCGTTCTGATGAAAAGAACCCTACACCACATTCACCCAATTTTTTCGACAAGATCTCAGGATACTTTAACGACTCTCCAGCACAGTCGGACAAGATCATGTCTAACTTATGCTCGCGTAATCGCTCCATTAAGCTTTCATGCGTCGATTCAAAACAGGCCAAGCG
Organism: Shewanella sp. 492; assembly: GCF_059338445.1. NCBI lineage: Bacteria > Pseudomonadati > Pseudomonadota > Gammaproteobacteria > Alteromonadales > Shewanellaceae > Shewanella > Shewanella sp. 492. The sequence continues at coordinate 946,113 of NZ_CM181702.1, read as the reverse complement.
CATTGAGCCATCGGAGGGCACCACAGACAGCAACACTCGGCTCGCTAAGGCTTTTGATAAGGCATCGGCTATGCCAACTTCAAATAGAATATTGTCTTCTTTTTGATAGTTAAGCCGATCCAGCATTTCGTAACTTAGACTGAACATCTTATCGGCATAACGAAATACTAATTCACCTAGTTCAGTCGGCTCAAGCGAGCGCCCGACACGTTTAAATAAACTGCCATTTAAACGCTCCTCCAATACCCGGATCTGCCCAGTAACCGTTTGCGGTGTTAAACAAAGAGCCTGCGCTGCTTTCGCAACCGAGCCCTTTTTATGTACCATCCAAAAATAATAGAGATGATTGTAATTAAGGTGTGACATCAGCACGTAATTAACCCCTATCGCGGCCCTCAACGCTAAGTAAATTAGCGTATGATGAATGCGAGGCACTATTCAAAGTGATAGCAACATTGGTTTATATCATACCGTACACCTCGCAGGATGCCGAACAAAAATGGCAACCATACGAGAGCGTGACGATAATCATTTATTCAGGTATTGGCAGGCTAAATACAGGGCTAAATTATTGAAGGCGTTGACAATCCATCAGATTGAACATCACACTAGTCAGCTCTTCTGCTGTATTAATGTTTCCGGCAGCGAAGGCTTCTTCTAGGCCATTCACCAAGACTTCACGATCGGGAATACGACTCTCACAGTAAGTTCTATTTGCTTGCTGAAAACGTTTACCACTGCGATATTTAAGTGCTCGTGACTCATAATCATTGGATTCGAGGCGTTGCCCCATAGTATTGGGTTTATACATTAATGCCCCATCAACAACGCCTTCAAGATAGTGCTGACAAGCAGGGCTATCGATCTCCTGATTACAAGCCTGAATCTGTGATGCTGAAGCGCCAGTCACCATAGCCAATGACAGCCCTAATATAGTTAGTTGCTTTTTCATGCGTTCTCTCCTTTCTCAGGTAGTACTTTTGATAACCAAAAGTAACCAATTAAAGCTGACAAAATCGATCCCGTTAATATGCCAAGACGTGCCAGATCACCGTACACTTCACCATCCCCAACAAACGCTAAAGAGGAGATAAACATCGACATGGTAAAACCAATACCACACATCACAGCCACTGGAGCAATATGGCGCCAGCCCATTCCTTCTGGCAATACAGCCAACTTAAACTTTACTGCCACATAACTAAAAAACAGCACCCCTAGAGGCTTACCCAATAACAAACCTAATGCTATGCCAACCGGAACAGGCGACAACAGATCAGTTATGCTCATGCCTGACAGATCGACACCGGCATTAGCAAAGGCAAAAATAGGTAAAATAACAAAGGTACTCCAAGGGTGGAGATTATGTTCCAATCTCTCCGATGGAGAACTGCCATCTTTGGCTCGTAGCGGAATACAGAAGGCGATAATCACCCCGGCAAGCGTGGCGTGCACACCCGACTTAAGCACTGCGATCCACAACACGAGTCCCACAAAGCCGTACGGTAGTATCTTAGTGACCCCTTTTCGATTGAGTGCGACCAAACCGACGATGGCGAGTGCTGCTATCAACAAACTGAAGGTCGACAAATCAGAGCTATAGAACATGGCAATAATCACCACCACGCCCAAGTCATCGATAATGGCTAACGCTAACAAAAATACCTTTAACGCTACTGGCACTCGACTACCAAGCAACGCCATGATCCCAAGTGCAAATGCAATGTCGGTGGCCGCAGGAATCGCCCAACCTGATTGAGTTATAGGATCACTAAAGTTAAATACTAAATAGATGGCCGCGGGAAATAACATGCCACCAATCGCAGCAAATGTCGGTAATGCTGCCTGTTCTTTACTGGATAGCGCCCCTTCTAATAACTCTCGTTTCACCTCAAGGCCAATAAGCATAAAAAATAACGCCATCAAGCCGTCATTAATCCAGTGAATAAGGGTCTTATCGATATCTAGGCTACCCACGCGCACTTGCATTTCTGTATGCAAAAAACCTTGATACATGTCTGCTAACGGTGAATTTGCCATTAGCATTGCCAGCAAGACGGCTCCCATCAACAAGATGCCACCAGCTGATTCTTGGCTTAGAAAGTTTCTAATAGCCTTTTCCATATATAAACTCCATTAACACTCAATGCTTTGAGTCTAGCTGAATAAGCGAATAGTGAATAATCGTTTGCATCTGCATCAAACATCGAAAATACCGATCATTTAGACTATATCATGAACAACTAGCTACAACCTCTTATACAATTTCATTCTAATTAGCTTATCAAAAAAGGCCAATAGTTAACAAAAAAAACCAAATACCGCTATTTAGTCTTGTTTTTAAGCGTTCCGGATAAAAAAAACGCAAGACATGATTAAACATGTCTTGCGCTTTACCTCAGTATTTCCGCTGTTACTTAGGAAATATTATACTGAAAATGGATACTTTATCGCGTCATGATGTTGGTAACCATGCACTTCAAAGTCATCCATAGTCACCCAAGTTTCTAAGTCATGAAGCGATTTAATATCTGGATTGATAATAAGTTGTGGTGATGGTAATGGCTCACGCTTAAGTTGTACCGTTTGCATTAGCTCCAGCTGATCTTCATAAATGTGAGCATTAACAATTTTATGGTAAGCAGTCCCCGCTTTGTTACCTGTGATCTGCGCCACTAAGGCTAATAGGGTAAACACCTGCACCTGATTAAAATTAAGCCCCAGAGGGACATCACAAGAACGTTGAAAGCTATTTAAGTAGAGGGTGTCACCCAACAAAGAAAAATTATGTGTATGCATACATGGACGTAAGCAGCCCATGTGAAACTCGCCTGGGTTATAAAAACTCAAAATTTCACCGCGGTCATCTACGCCACGACTTAAATTATCAATAATTTTTTTCAGCTGATCGACACTACCACCATCGGGTTTACGCCAAGCTCGCCCCTGCACGCCATAGACGCGTCCCATATCGTCGACACCTTTACGATGGGGATTATCGAGCCAAGCACTATTCTCATTAGCGTTGGCATCCCAAGTTTTAGCGCCTAACTTTCTAAAGTCAGCTGCATTATCGTAACCACGGATATAACCGATAAGCTCAGCGATGGCGCCTTTCCAAAAACTTTTACGCGTGGTAATTAACGGAAACTCATTTGCATCGACCCGATACGTCAAATCGGCATTTATCACGGTTAAACAACGTTTTCCGGTGCGCTCATTTTCAACCCAAACACCTTCATCAATGATACGGTTACATAGCTGTAGATACTGTTTCATGGTTCCCTACTTTAATAAGATAACAGTTAGTTATCGCTAACCAACAAACTTAAATAATAACTAATTTTTAGGTCGTGACTATCGTGACTACAGGACTAAAGTACTAACTTCAACCCGATAAATACCAATAGTACGGCAAAGATTTTCTTTAACCTTGACGTTGGCCAAATACTGGCAGCTTTAGCACCAAAGGGAGCTGCCAACATAGAAGTAGAAACGATACCAATTAAAGCCGGTAGATAAATGAAGCCTAAGGTATAATCGGTTAACCCTGGCTCTCCCCACCCTGCGATGACATAGCTGACACTACCAAACAGCGCAATGGTTAATCCGGTTACCGACGAAAACCCAATCGCCTGACGGATCTGTAACCCGCACCAACATAAAAATGGCACCAGTAGTACGCCGCCACCAATCCCCATTAAGGCGGCAATGATCGCCACTAGAAATGACACACTAAATAATACGGCTCGATGGGGTAAGGGCCGAGTCGTCGTTGGTACTTTATAAGGAAAAATCATCTGGATCGCCATCACAATAACAAAGATGGCAAACGCCTGCTTGAGTGTGTCGGCCGCAAATAAAGTCGCAATAAAGCCTGCCAATAACGCCCCAAGCACAAAGCCTGGCAACATCACTTTTAATAATGACCAAGGTACATTACCTAGGCGATGATGGGCACGTGCTGATGATAAAGAAGTTAAGATAATTGCCGCCAGAGAGGTTGCAATCGCCACGTGGGTTAAATGCTCAGGCATAATGCCTGTTTGGGGCAGTAAATAGAGTAAAACGGGAACGGCAATGATGCCACCACCAATCCCTAACAGTCCTGCCATAAAACCAATAAATGCACCGAGGGCCACACAACTTAAAAATATGGTTAACATCTTATCTCTACAGCTCAGCCCATCTATATCTATTAGCTTAAATCAAAAAAGCCTAGATTGAAATCTACTGCTTAGCAGCTAAGATGATTCAATTAACCTTTAGATAAACTCGGCTAACTGTCGATGAGAAAGAAACTCTGTCACTAATTGCCTCACTTCGGCGCCATTAGACTGTGATAACGCCTGTACTAATAGTTCACTTAAATCCGTGTAAGAAACTCGTCTAATAAGATAATTTATCTTGGCTAAACTACCTTGGTTCATACTTAACTGATTGAATCCCATCGCGACCAACAAAATAACGCCAATGGGCTCACCTGCGAGTTCACCGCAAACACTCACTGGTAACTGGTATTGGTCACACTCCAATCGCGCCCGCTTTAACGCCCTAAGAATACCTGGATGGTAACAATCATAAAGCGAACTCACTCTAGGATTATTACGATCAACAGCTAACAAATATTGGGTTAAATCATTAGACCCAACCGAAATAAAATCGACTCGCTTCGCCACCTCTTCAAGCTGAAATAACAGCGCCGGCACCTCAAGCATTATGCCAATTTTGGGCCTAACTAATGCGGGATGAACATCTTGCTTTACCTCACTATATGCCTGTTCCAAATAACCAATGGCCTGATCTATCTCGTCAAGACAACAGACCATTGGCAGCAAAATATGCAATTGCTCACCCGAGCCAGCCGCATTGAGCATCGCCCGTAACTGCACTAAAAACAACTCTGGATGATCTAATGTTAACCGTATGCCACGCCAACCTAAAAAGGGATTATCTTCAATAATGGGAAAGTAAGACAACGGCTTATCGCCACCGACATCCAAAGTACGCATCACCACCGGCTTATCGACTGCAGCCTGAAGCACTTGTCGATAAACCTCTGTTTGTTCCATTTCACTGGGAAAACGGCTCTGTAACATAAACGGAATTTCGGTGCGATACAGACCGATGCCATCTGCACCTTCGGCAATCTCCGAGGCCAAACTGCTAAGCAAACCGGCATTGAGGTACAAATGTACTCGCGTATCATCTAAGGTAATGGCAGGTAAAGCTAACTCTTGAGCATAGCGGTCTTGCAAGGCCTTTTCAGCGGCAATATGGCTACGATACTCTTTGATTAAAGTGGGGGTAGGTGACACTAACACTTGCCCCCTACTTCCATTAAGAATCATAAGCTTACCGTCGATACCTGCATTTAAAATACCTTCAACGCCAATCACGGCTGGCACCCCAAATGCGCGAGCCAATATCGCCGCATGGGAGTTCACCCCGCCTAATTCGGTCACAATCCCAACCAGTTTATGCTCAGGAAATTCAGCCAACATAGTGACAGTGGCCTCTTTGGTCACCAAAACCACTGGCACATCAAGTTCGATATGCATTTTCTGCGGTTCAATCAACTCCCTTAATACTCGCTGACCTAGGTCACGAATATCACTGGCTCGCTCTTGTAAGTAGGGATCTTGCATCTGTAAAAATTGCTCGATATAACGTAAAGAGACTCGACTTACCGCAGATATGGCGCTCCAACCAGCTTGGATCTCACGCACATATTCACCGCCCAAACTACTATCATCAAGCAGTAACAATAAGGCAGTAAAGATTGACTGTACCTCTTTCTCGTTCTCACCATCAAAACGCTGAGATTGCACGCTCAAGGCGTTACGGCAGGTGATAAGAGCGTTGTCGAGTAAGGCGAGTTCAGCGGCAATATCACTGCTCAGCTCATCGCGCTGTTCTAAAGCAATATCGCCACCAATCACCATGGCATTCGCAATCACAACCCCATCGGCCGCAGGCACCCCTGTATACACACACTTATTAGGTGTCAACTTGACTTCGGCTTTCTTACGCTGCTCCCTAACGGCCATAGCTAACTGTGCAGCAAGGGTCATTAAAAATGCTTCCTCCGCCTCGCTAAATTGCCGCGCATCGGCCTGCTGCACGACCAGCACACCTAAGATCAATTTTTGATAAATAATGGGAACAGCAAGAAAGGCACGAAAATCTTCTTCATCGACTTCGCAAAATAACTTAAAACGGGGATGTAACTGTGCATCCGCAAGGTTGACAGGCTCTTCGCGTTCGGCGACAAGCCCCACCAACCCTTCGGTCAGGCGCATTTTAACCTGTCCGACGGCGCGCGGATCTAGGCCGTCGGTAGCAGAGAGAACTAATTGATTGTCTTCAAGAATGTAAATAGAGCAGCACTGGGTTGCCATGGCAGATTTAGTTTGGCTCACCAATAGGGATAAAGCAGATTGGAGATCGTCGGCAGCTGCGACAGCCTGAGTTATGTCTCTAAGCGTTTTTAACACGGACTTGATCTCCTTATGCTATTTTCTACCTGCGGCGACCTCGTCTTCTGCCACTGTGGGAAGGCTCTTGCGTCTGAAACGGCAAGGCCGTTGGGGCAAACTCTTTCATTACTTTTCGATAAACATCTCGCTTAAACGACACAACCTGTCTCACAGGGTACCAGTAACTCACCCAACGCCAATCATCAAATTCTGGGTGACCGCTGGCGCCCAAGTCAATAGCTGACTCTTGGCTTTTTAATTGTAGCAAAAACCATTTTTGCTTCTGGCCGATACACAAAGGTTTACTGTCTTGCCTAATTAACCGTTTCGGTAATCTATAACGCAACCAGGAACGAGTTGAAGTTAAAATTTGCACATGCTCAGCTTTTAACCCAACCTCTTCATACAACTCCCGATACATGGCTTGCTCGGCACTTTCGCCTTCATCAACGCCACCTTGTGGAAATTGCCAGGAATGCTGACCAAATCTTCTAGCCCACATAACCTGCCCAAAGCGATTACAGATAATGATGCCTACATTTGCACGAAAGCCGTCACTATCAATCACATGGACTCCAAATATCAAATTTTAATGGATCGATTGTTTCACAAAGTGAGATCCTAGGCAATTGCCTAATAACAGATATTATTTGGATAAAAAACCCAAATATTTATTTTTATCAACAGAGGCGGTAAAAAACACGCGATGATATCCACAAAATCTGTGGATATCTCTGTTTGAAACTCAGTTAAAAATGTTATTACAATCAGCTAAGACTGAAATTGCAGCCTTATTCGCACCAAAGCAGCAAACCATAAGCAACTGATTAAAAACAACATAAAACACATTAACCATTTTTAATCAGAGTGACACATAAAAACAGAACACATTTTAACCAAAATAATAATTTACCATACAGGAGCGCTACCATGATTAAGGTTATACACAGGCAAAAGTATAAGGTTATCAAATTTGGCGATAGAGTACGGTCTACTAGGCTTGACAGGGACAAATACTTAGCAATTAAAAATTTAAAACCAGAGTTATCCAATATTTCTGTGGATAACCATGTTGGAAACGCTGGGAAAGAACTTGGTAGGCGAATTACGCGCCGCTTTAACAGAAAATAAAAAAACAGCAAAACAATTAAAATCAACAACTTAAGCTGAAAGCCATTTAAATCCACTTCACAAAGATGTCAGCGAGCAGTTTTTAACCGCGTTGGCTAAATGATATAAGTACAGTAAAATCGAGCCATGACCAACACACCACGCCCGCCACAAACACTAAATGAACTGATGCAACGTGCCCAAGACATGGCAGGGTTAACCCTAGGCCAACTGGCAGAGTTACATCATATTTGCGTGCCGACTGATCTCAAGCGAGATAAAGGTTGGATTGGCCAACTTATCGAACATGAACTGGGCGCAATGGCAGGCTCTAAGCCTGAACAAGACTTTCTGCACCTAGGCGTCGAGCTTAAAACCATTCCGGTAGATGAAATGGGTAAGCCGATGGAGACCACTTACGTTACCGTGGCGCCACTGGTTAATATTCAGGGACTCAGTTGGCAACAAAGCCTGGTGTTTCACAAACTGCAACGAGTGTTGTGGATCCCAGTTGAAGGAATACGAACCAAACCTGTTGGCGATAGGCAAATCGGTATGCCTATTCTATGGACCCCTTCTGTACAAGAGTTCGCTCAGATCCGTCAGGACTGGGAAGAGATAATGGAATTAATTGCGTTAGGTAAAGTCGAACAGATAACCGCACGTCACGGCGAAGTGTTACAACTGCGCCCGAAAGGTGCCAACAGTCGTTCCATGACCCAAAGCATTGCAGCCGATGGCAAGATTAAGCTAACGAATCCAAGAGGGTTTTATTTAAAAATCCCCTTCACCCAACAGATACTCAATAACTATTTATCCGGATTATCCGAAAAGTAAGTTATGGACAAGTAAAGTGCCGAATTACTGGCACAAAGAGTAAGGCTGACAAAACATAACCACAATCAACACTGCTCAGCGAAGGTGTAGAGCCAACAAGCTCTGCAGCAACTTATACTAATTTAGTAAACCACAAATAAGCACATAAAACAGTCAATAATAGATGCCACCTATCTAATACTGCATTTGGACACAGGCTTTTTTAGTACAACTCAACTTCATTTGACTTAGATCACAAATATCACTGGAAATTGTAGGTCGGTTTTCTATACACTAGCGCATTCTGAGATATAAGTAGTATTAGGGTTTATTCTTTACCGTGAGAGCGCGCAGACAAGCAAAGAAGCTCATTTTTGCCATATTCGCTTGGACAATCGCTATGGCGGCCTTTGTCTTTTTTCGCTATGCCCAAACCCCAGAGTTACCGCAATGGGCTGTGGGTAGTGCCGATCTTGCAACATTAGCGATTTATATGGGCATTATTTTTGGCAGCTTGCATTGGATGTCAAACATCATTGCTGAATTTAGCGCCATCAACCGCTTGCCCTATCTGTTTTCTGTTATCTTTAAAGGATTGTTTTTATTGCTCGGTGCAACGACACTGGCCTATATAACACAATACCTAAATATGTGGGCCATAGAAAATCATATGGCCACTCTGCGGCAAATGCTCACGGCCCATGTTCTCTATAGTCCATCCTTTCAAGCCTTAATCATCTACCTTGTCGCCGTACGTGTTGGCTTAGCCTTTATCGAACAGATGGCGCTCTTGGTTGGCCCTAAGGTACTGCTCAATATCGGTTTAGGTAAATACCATCGCCCTCGATATGAACAACGGCTGTTTTTATACTTAGATATGGTCGCCTCCACGACCCATGCCGAGTCGCTGGGCGATTATCGTTTTAGCCGCCTTATTCAAGATTGCTTTAGCCTGTTATCGGACACAGTTATCAACAATGATGCCGAAATTTATCGCTATATGGGTGATGCGGTGCTCATCTACTGGCCATTAGAGGAAGGTATCGTTCACGATCGCAGTTTCAATATCTATTATGAGTTCAGCCAGCAGCTCAATTGGCAACGCCAATATTTTGAAGACCAGTATGGTTTTGTGCCTAAATTTAAGGCTGCCGCTCATTGCGGTCAAGTTGTAGCGGCTGTGGTGGGGGTGCAAAAACAGGAGATCAGCTTCTTCAGTGATGTACTCAATACTCTTGCCAGACTCCAAGACCAATGTAACCCACTTGGACAACGTATGTTGATATCAGGTGCACTGCATTCTCAATTAGACATTGGCGAAAGTAGCTATGAATTTAATCACTTAGGCCCAATAAAACTGAAGGGGAAACAACACTCTATAGAAGTGTTTGGTGTTTCCCCTCGAGGCTCAAAGAGCTAGTTTACGGCTGCGGTGGTGCCAGTAAGTTTTCAATTGCCTTGCCTAAGGTTCTAAAAGTCATAATACGGCTCGAAGTTTGTCGCCATACCAAACCAATATCACGATAGGGCGCTTCACCAGGTGGCGTCATGGCGAGTAAATCGGTATCTTTTAAAATACCCGCATCGATTGCCATTTGAGGCAAAAATGTCGTGCCTAATTTACTGTTCACCATCTGCACTAGCGTATGTAAACTGGTCGCCGCAAACGGGTTTATCTTATCACTATCTCCCAAGCGGCACGCACTAATCGCATGTCCAGTAATACAGTGCTCCGATTGCAACAAGAAAATACTCTCATCGGGTAGTGTTTTATAATCTATCGGCTGGGTAATATCAGATGATAACTCGCGGTGCATCACCAGCTTAAAGGGATCGATTCCCACCTTCATACTGTGATAACCACTGGTGTCGGCAGGTAAAGCCAACAGCAATAAATCTAACTCTCCCTTCCCCAAAGCATCGAGCAAACGCTCAGTGGTATCTTCCTTTAAAAATAGGGTTAAATTAGGATAACTAGCCTGACAATGTTTGACGACTCGACTGAGTAGAAACGGCGCGATGGTCGGAATACATCCTAGACGAATTTCCCCCGTCATTGGCTCACCTTGATGCTTAACCAGCTCGACCAAATCATCTACATCGGTCAGTAATTTACGCGAGCGTAATACCACCTCTTCACCTATCGCGGTAAAGATAAACGACTTATGATCTCGCTCAATCAGTTGATGCCCTAGCTGCTCTTCTAAATTTTGGATCCCGCTAGAGAGCGTCGACTGACTGACATGACACAATTTAGCCGCACGATTAAAGTTCTGTTCTTGGTGCAGATTCACCAGATAGTAGAGATTTTTAAGACTCGGTAAATGTTTCATAAAATCGATTACCAACCTGTGTTTATATTCAAATACTCAATTTAAGTCTAATCTAACATAACCGCTCGCAAGATGGCTGCTGTATTTCCCCCAAATTGTGAACATCGCCGCTATCGACAATTTTTTAGCATAAAAAAAGCCCTCGATGATGACTCATCGAGGGCTTTTTCATCGGCTAAGGTTAGCCTTTAGCTTGTAAATACTGTTTTAGCTGGGCTAAATCATCACTGGCATTATCGACAATCACTTGTAGCCAAGCACCATGACCAGCGGCCCACTCAGGAGACTCACCATGTTGCAGCAACTGAGCAAACTCTTGAATGCGCTTTAAACCGACAGAGCCGGCCGCGCCTTTAAATTTATGAGCTTCAGAGCATAAGGTATCTTTATCTTGCGCAGCGTTGGCATTGACTAGGTTGCCGACATACTCAGGCATGAGCTGCTCAAATAAGACGACACTTTTAAGCAAGGTGCTAGCACCAATTGCGCTGCAGTATTGCTCTAGTGTGTTTAGATCTAAAATTGATTCTAACTCAACTGTCGCCATATTTAGACACCTCTTAAATTTAATGCTTATTTTCTAATACTGTTCATTCACTTCATAATACCGCCAATTATGGCCTGCGCAACCAACTTGAAGCAGATGACGTGAAAAAAACACCGCAATTAACACTTGCGCAACAAGCCGTTAAAGCTATTGCATAAACATTGCCGTTAACGCGCAAATTATGCAAACAGGCCTTAGCTAATAACCTAACTAGATACACATAGCTGGCCCAATATTGAGCGACTGACTCACGTTATTGGGCAGCGGCATGAAGACTAAAGTGAATATAAACACTTTTATGCTTGCGACAAATAATGCCCTTGGCCACCATTCTTGGCTAAGTCATCGACGATAGCGACTAGCCCATCCCAGCGAAAACCACACCAGTCCGGTGCCAATAACATAGGTTTTTTAGCGTAAGCGGTCACCCGATGAAACACGATATCCTGTGGGGTGAAACGGATCAGCTCCGCCGCACTATGAGCATATTCTGCCTGAGACAGCAGCGGTAAACGCCCCGCTCTCCATGCTTTGGCCATAGTACTGCCCTCGACAATATGCAGTGGGTGTAACTTTAATCCATCAACACCAGCGGCAAGCACGGCCTTATGGGTAGTGACATAATCCTCATGGGTTTCTCCGGGCAAGCCTAAAATCAGATGAGTGCACACCTTAAGCCCCGCTCGTCTTGCACGTTGCACGGTATCCTGATATTCATCGAAACCATGGCCACGGTTAATCCGTTTTAAGGTTGCTGGATTGGCGCTCTGTAACCCCAATTCTAACCAAACCTCAAGCCCTTGGCCTTGATATTGCGCCAACAGTTCAATCACCTCATCAGGTACACAATCTGGTCGCGTCCCAACACACAGACCGACAATATCACGCTCTTTTATCGCTTCATCATACTTTTGCTTAAGCACCTTATATTCATCATACGTACTGGTATAGGCTTGAAAATAAGCGATAAACTTTGATGACTTCCCCTGAGCACGCGTACGCCCCTGGGCTAACTGCTCGGCGATAGTCTCTACGGTTCCATGTTCGTGGCTAAACGAAGCCACATTACAGAAGGTGCAACCACCACGCCCAAGTGACCCATCACGATTGGGGCAGGTAAACTTAGCGTCTATGGTTAATTTTTTTAATCGCTGGCCATACTTTTGTCGGCACTGCACCCCAAAGGTATTTACGAAGCTATCTAGTCCCACAAGGTTGTCTCTATCAATAAATGGGGCGGTATTTTAGCGAATCCCAATACAATAAACCTTGGCCTACCTCAAACAAGCCTCATTGCATTATTTCCCACAATCACAAACGAGCGACATGTCACATGCTAAAACGGTCAAAGTGTTAACCACAGCCAAGATCTGTTAAATAATTCATCACACCTGCAATAAAAATCACTTTCCCAAAAATAAAACCCACCCGCCAGATTGTTAAATTTTGGTAAACCAAAAACAAACCCAAAACCAAAATTGTTTTTATTCATAATGTTATAGCAAGCGATGCACAGCTTACGTTAACGTAAGGTTGCATAATTACGCGGGTAAACCACCACCACCCAACCCACTTTTATGCATAAATTTGAATTGACCTTTTATCAGGCTAAAGTTAATTTGGTTGATTCGGGTGTATAGCAATCGTAACTTCCCCGACGTGTTTTAGTTAGTAGTATTAGGGAGTTTTTATATGAGCTTGTATCACCCCAGTTTTGAACGGGATAACTGTGGCTTTGGCTTAATCGCCCAGATGGATGGCGAAGCCAGCCATAGAATAGTACGAACTGCGATCCACGGTCTCGACCGTATGAAACATCGCGGTGGTATTGCTGCAGACGGCCGTACAGGTGATGGCTGTGGTTTGCTTATGCAACTTCCGATTAAATTTTTCGAAGCCATTGCCGCTGAAAATGACTGGCACCTTAGCCGTAAATTCGCAGTAGGTATGCTGTTTTTAAGCCAAGATGAACAACTAGCAACACAAACCAAACACTTACTCGAACGTGAATTAGAAAAAGAAACCTTAAGTGTTGCCGGTTGGCGTGAAGTCCCGGTTGATGCCGACGTACTAGGCCCGATTGGCCAAGCGAGCCAGCCACAGATCTGGCAAGTGTTAATTAATGCCCCTATCGGCTGGCGTGAAAAAGATTTAGAACGACGCCTCTATATGGCGCGTCGCCGGCTTGAACAGCAGATGAGCGACTGCAAAGATTTTTATGTTGCCAGCCTTTCAGGCCAAGTCATCGTCTATAAAGGGTTAATGATGCCAGCAGATCTGCCGGCCTTCTACCCAGATCTGGCCGACATCCGCCTGCAAAGCTCTATCTGCCTATTCCATCAACGCTTTTCAACCAATACCTCACCCAAGTGGCCATTGGCACAACCGTTTCGTTATTTAGCCCACAACGGCGAAATCAATACCATTACGGGTAACAGGCAATGGGCACGAGCGCGCGCTTATAAATTTAATGCGCCTTTGCTGCCCGATCTGCAGCAAGCGGCGCCCTTTGTCAACGAGACTGGCTCAGACTCCTCCTCACTGGATAATATGCTCGAAATGCTATTAGCTGGCGGCATGGATCTGTACCGCGCCATGCGCTTACTTATCCCACCCGCTTGGCAGAGTAATCCAGAGATGGATGATGAGCTCAAGGCGTTTTACGACTTTAACTCCATGCATATGGAGCCTTGGGATGGCCCGGCTGGCATCGTCATGACCAATGGGCGTCACGCGGCTTGCGCCGTCGACCGTAATGGTCTGCGCCCCTCGCGCTATGTGATCACCAAAGATCGTATTTTAACCCTCGCCTCTGAGATAGGTATTTGGGATTACGCCCCCGACGAAGTGGTCGAAAAAGGCCGCGTAGGCCCAGGTGAGCTATTGGTGCTCGATACCCTTAACGGTCAGCTCTACTCCTCATTTGAAATTGATAACGATCTCAAGCGTCGTCATCCCTATAAAGAGTGGATGGCCAAAAACAGCCAAACCTTGATCCCCGCCGAGCAGATGCCCGCCGAAGCCCAAGGGGTTTGCGAGTTTTCAGCCGACACCTTAGTGCAATACCAAAAGCAATTTGGTTATTCCCGCGAAGAGCTCGAGCAGGTGATTTGGGTGCTCGCCGATAAAGGCGAAGAGGCCACAGGCTCCATGGGGGATGACACCCCAATGGCGGTGTTATCGAAGCAATCACGCACCCTGTATGACTATTTCAGGCAAAAGTTTGCTCAGGTCACCAATCCACCCATCGATCCCCTGCGCGAAAAGCATGTGATGTCGCTTGCCACCTGTATTGGCCGCGAACAAAACCTGTTTAACGAAACCACAGGCCATGCCTATCGAGTGATGTTTAACTCGCCTATTTTACTCTTTAGTGATTTTAATCAGCTATTAGCCTTAGACTCAAGTAACTATCGCGCCAAGACCGTTGACCTTAATTATGATCTGTCAGAGGGGCTAGAAGCCGCCATCATTCGCATCTGCGATGAAGCCGAGCGCTTAGCCCGCACCGGCACCACGCTGCTGATTTTATCAGACCGAGCCACCGACAAGCGCAAGCAAGTGATCCCGGCCGCCATGGCGGTAGGCGCAGTACAAAAGGTATTAGTCGACAACAGCTTACGCTGCGACACTAACATCATTGTTGAAACCGCATCGGCGCGCGATCCACATCATTTTGCGATATTGCTTGGCTTTGGGGCCACTGCCATCTACCCCTATTTGGCCTACGAGAGTATCTCAGCACTGGCCGCGACCCGTGGGATCAGCGAAACCCAGCGCTTAATGCTCAACTTCCGCCACGGCATAGACAAAGGCCTGCGTAAGATCATGTCTAAGATGGGCATCAGCACAGTAGGCTCTTATCGCTGCAGTCAGCAGTTTGAAGCGGTAGGCTTATCATCAAGCGTGGTCGACTTGTGCTTCAATGGCGTCATTAGCCGTATCGAAGGCGCTGACTTTGACCTGTTAGAACAAGATCAACAGAAGCTGCAAAAACGGGCGTTTCAACCACATCAACCGCTGCCTCAAGGCGGCCTGCTTAAGTATGTTGAAGGCGGCGAATACCACTGCTTCAACCCTGATGTGGTCAACACCCTGCAAGCCTGCTTACGCGATAAGGATTACCAAGGATATAAACGCTTTACCCAACTGGTGGATGACAGACCCGTGGCGACCCTGCGTGACCTGTTGAAAGTGAACGCCAGCCAAAACCCGGTCAATATCGATACCGTCGAAGCGGCACAAACCCTCTACCCACGCTTTGACAGCGCCGCCATGAGTATCGGCGCGCTCAGCCCAGAAGCTCATGAGGCGCTAGCCGTCGCCATGAATCGTCTTGGTGGTCGCTCAAATTCTGGCGAAGGCGGCGAAGATCCACGCCGCTTTAACTCGGAGCGCAACTCAGCCATTAAACAAATTGCCTCAGGGCGTTTTGGCGTGACCGCGCACTACTTAGTTAACGCCGAAGTGCTACAAATTAAGGTCGCCCAAGGCGCTAAGCCCGGTGAAGGTGGACAGCTACCGGGTGATAAGGTCAGTGTCGAAATTGCCGCGCTGCGTAATGCCCGCCCAGGTGTCACACTGATTTCACCGCCGCCGCATCATGATATCTACTCGATTGAAGATTTGGCGCAGCTGATATTCGACCTAAAACAGATCAACCCTAAGGCGATGATCTCGGTCAAACTGGTATCAGAACCCGGCGTGGGCACCATTGCCACCGGGGTTGCTAAAGCCTACGCCGATATGATCACCATCTCTGGCTACGATGGCGGTACCGGCGCCAGCCCGATCACTTCGGTGAAATATGCTGGTAGTCCATGGGAACTAGGGCTCGCCGAAGTGCATCAGTCGCTGGTGGCTAATGGCTTACGCCATAAAATTCGTCTCCAAGTCGATGGCGGGCTCAAAACCGGCACCGATGTGATTAAAGCGGCACTGCTCGGGGCTGAAACCTTTGGTTTTGGTACCGTGCCCATGATAGCGCTAGGGTGTAAATACCTGCGTATCTGCCACCTAAACAACTGCGCGACCGGTGTTGCCACCCAAAATAAACAGCTGCGAGATAACCACTATCACGGCTTGCCAGAGCGGGTGATGACCTACTTTGAGTTTATGGCCCAAGAAATTCGTGAATGGATGGCCGCCTTAGGCGTCACCGAATTTGAACAACTTGTCGGCCGTAGCGACTGGCTCAGTGCCCTTGAAGGCACAACACCTAAGCAACAACAGTTAGATCTGTCGGCCATTTTACATAAACCCGTCGTGCCCGCAGGTTGCGCACTCACGTGGCAGGAGATCAACCCAACCGCGGATAAAGGCGAACTCAACCAAGCGATTGTGACAGCCGCTAAAACGGCGGTTGAGCAAGGCGAATCTTTTGAAGGCCGCTTTGAGATCAACAACACCGACCGCTCTGTAGGCGCCGCACTTTCAGGCCATATTGCCACGACCGTTGGCCTTAAAGGGGCTAAAGCCCCCATCAAGCTCAACTTTAGCGGCAGTGCAGGCCAAAGCTTTGGGGTATGGAACGCCCCTGGGCTGTCGCTCAATCTGTGTGGCGATGCTAACGATTACGTTGGTAAAGGTATGTCTGGTGGCAAGATCACCATCTATCCGGCTATTGGTAGCATGTTCCAAAGCGAAAAGAGCGTCATTATCGGTAACACCTGCCTCTACGGTGCTAGCGGCGGTAAGCTGTTTGCCGCAGGCCAAGCGGGTGAACGTTTTGGCGTACGTAACTCTGGCGCCATTGCCGTCGTCGAGGGCGTTGGCGATAACGGTTGTGAGTACATGACCGGCGGCATAGTCTTGGTGCTGGGTAAGACTGGAGTTAACTTTGGCGCGGGGATGACCGGCGGATTTGCCTACGTGTTTGATCGCTTCGGCCACTTCAACCGCCGCGTGAATACCGACATGGTCGACACCCATAAGGTCGACTCACCCATTCAACAGCAACATCTTAAAGGCCTGATCGAAGAACATTTGGCTGAAACCGGCAGTGAACACGCTAAGATGTTATTAAATGATTTTGAAAACTGGATCGACTGCTTCGTATTGGTTAAGCCGAAAAATATCGCGCTTAATGATCTGTTACGACTCGAGCAATCGGATACAGCACTTTCAGTAGTAGCGGGGTAACTTCAAATGAGCAATGACTTTCAATTTATTGAAGTAGGCCGTAAAGATCCGACAAAACACCAAGCGGCAAAGCGCGCGACCCAGTTTATCGAGATCTATCAGCCGTTCGCGCAGCCACAAGTCGTCGAGCAAGCCGACCGCTGTCTCGACTGTGGTAATCCCTACTGCGAGTGGAAGTGCCCACTGCACAACTATATTCCTAACTGGTTAAAACTGGCGCAGCAGGGACGCATTTTAGAAGCGGCAGAATTAGTCCATGAAACCAATACCCTGCCCGAGATCTGTGGTCGAGTCTGCCCACAAGACAGGCTGTGCGAAGGCGCCTGCACCCTCAACGATGAGTTTGGCGCTGTCACCATAGGTAACGTTGAAAAATACATCACCGATACCGCCATCGCCCAAGGCTGGCGCCCAGACATGAGTAAGGTGACCGCCCGCCCTGAGCGCGTAGCGATCATTGGCGCAGGGCCTGCTGGGCTTGGGTGTGCAGATATTCTTGCCCGTAATGGCGTACAAGCTGTGGTGTATGACAAGAACCCGCAAATTGGTGGCCTGCTCACCTATGGTATTCCCGCCTTTAAACTGGACAAAGCGGTCATGGCGACTCGCCGCTCGGTGCTTGAAGGGATGGGGATCGAGTTTAAACTTGGTATCACGGTCGGTGAAGATATCAGCTTCGATAGCCTGCTCGACCAGTACGACGCCGTATTCCTTGGCATGGGGACATATACAGCGATGCAAGCAGGGCTGGAGAATGAAGATGCCCAAGGCGTCTATCAAGCCCTGCCCTATCTTATCGGTAACACTCACCACATCATGGGGACAGAGTCGAGCGAATCGCCATATTTGAGCCTTGCTGGGCAAAAAGTGGTAGTGCTCGGTGGCGGCGATACCGCCATGGATTGCGTGCGCACCGCCATACGTCAAGGCGCCAGTGAGGTCACTTGTGTCTATCGCCGTGATGAACAAAACATGCCAGGTTCTCGCCGCGAAGTGCAAAACGCCCGCGAAGAGGGCATTAACTTCCTGTTCAACCGTCAACCGACCGCCATTAAGACCGAAAACGGGGTGGTGTGCGCCATCGAGTGCGTCGAGACGCAACTTGGTGAGCCCGACGATTCAGGTCGTCGCCGTCCACAGCCTATCGAAGGCAGCGAAAAACTGATTGAGGCCGATGCCATTATCATCGCCTTTGGTTTTCAGCCTAGCCCAGCAAGCTGGCTGGCTGATCACGGTGTAGAACTGGATCAGTGGGGATTGGTGGTCGCGCCCAAGGTGGCCGATAACCCCTTTCAAACCAGTAATCCAAAAGTGTTTGCTGGTGGCGATATGGTACGCGGCTCTGATCTGGTCGTCACCGCGATTGCCGAAGGCCGCGATGCCGCCATGGGGATCTTAAACAGCTTTGAAGCCTAACCGTTAGGCATACTGCAAAGGTTTGCTTGTGATTGGCACTTTAACTTTGAGTGAAGTTAAAGTGCTTTTTTTTGCCTCGGGAAAACGAGGTTGATTTTGAAGGTCGCACCTTCATGGCTACCTACCACCTGCGGTGAGAGTTCATTAAGCGTTAACCCGCTTTAGCTAATTGCCTACCGCAGGTGCTGTGCATGGCAGCACCAATGTCGTGATCACAGGGATGTGAAGGAACGACCTCATGTGCAAACACTTCTGCGACACACCGCAAGCACATCCTTGTGGGCTCTACGCCAGCATCCCTGCTGGCAAAGGCCGCAGTCGCGTTTACACTTGGGTTCTAACGTTTCTTCGATTAAGCTGCATTTGGTGTGAGTGGCGAGTAGAAAGCTAACTCAGTTTTGCCCCAAAGTTTGGTGGCCTTGAAATGAAGGCTTGTCATTTTTTTTAAGTTTACTTGAGCAGCGTTATGCTGAATTTTCATTTATTGATGTGCTATGAAAACGCACCTTAATGGCAATTAATAGCCTGCCGCAGGCTTTATGTGCAAGCGCTCTTTTGGCTCGGTGAGTGAAGCATAGCTTCGTGCTTACGAACGAGAGGCATGGATGCCGAACTGGCTTTTAGGCATAGACGTTGTTCAAGCACGTCCGTGTGGGCTCTGCGAAATCATCCATGATTTCGAAGGCCAAAACCGCCCTTACACCTATCTCTAACGCCTCTTCGATTTGACTTTATTTGGTGTGGATTCAGAGTTAAAAGCTAAGAAGCTTTTGTCCCTTTTCGTTTTATCCGTGCTACTGGTAACTAATTCTGCAAGCTTAAAGTTGACCAAATTTTAGTAATGCTACAGAGTGACTACTCTGTCGGTAGCGATTCAGTTTCATCTTCTGCTGATATTGCACTGCGATCTAACCATTTAAGGTATTGGATAAACTTTGTATATAAAGAATAAAAATGATGTTACCCAACACAACGAGTTAAAAATTAGAAAGGGGCCTGATGGTGTCCACTTATTTAGCCGCCAAAATGGACTTAACATACTTCTAGATGATGAAATCCCACCTGAGTCCGATTGGACTCCTAGTCCTAGGCAGGTTTCTATCGCACTTACTAATGACTGTGACTTGAGGTGTGCGCATTGTTATGCGCCGAAGCATCGTTCAACTCTGGATAAAAGTAGAGTAAAAGATTGGTTGCTTGAAATGGATAGTATGGGTGTGTTTGGTATCGGCTTTGGTGGAGGTGAGCCAACATTGCATGAAGGCTTGGTTGAACTTTGCCAGTTTGGACAAGAAGAAACCAAGCTAGCAATTAGCTTTACAACGCATGGTCATAGTTTAACTCCTGAACTAATATCTCAGCTAAAAAGTCATGTGAACTTTATTCGAGTAAGTATGGATGGAACTTATAGTAATTATGAGTCTATAAGGAAGAGACCATTTAAGCAGCTGTTAAGCAATTTAGAATTATTGAAAGGGCGTATCCCATTTGGGATAAATTACGTAGTTAACAGTAAAACTATTGACGACTTACCAAATGCCTTGGAACTGTGCAAGGAGCTAGGTGCTGATGAGTTTCTGATTTTACCAGAGGTACCAGTGGGGTTCGGTAAAAAAATCGATGATGTAACACTAAGTAAATTAAAAGAAATTGTCGACAGTCGAAGCTCAACGACAAAAAGTATGAGGGTATCTATAAGCTCTGATTACAAAAATCAATTTGTCACTGCTATCGGCCTTCAGAAAGAGAGCGACCTGCAAGGCTTTGCGCATATAGACGCGTCAGGTGTTTTCAAGCTGAGTTCGTTTGACAAGAATGGCGTTCCTATAGGTGGTGGTTCTCTCACTAATGCTTATCGTCAGTTAACAAATACTATAAGGGTTGAATTCGAATGAAAATTTGGCAGGGCTACGGTGCGGAGCACTCTTTAAATCTAGTAATCGTTGGTGAGTTCAAGGATGCAGAAAAGGCTGAAAATTTTGAGCAATTAGTATCAACGATTAGTTCTTTTTTATGCAGTGATGAATCGAATTTTGACGTGGATGCAGATAGATATGGTGATGACGTGCTTGAGTTCCTTGGCAAGCAAAATCTGTTTTGTTTTTCTCCCCAACAATTAGCGCAATTTATGTATGACCAACGCCTCGAAAGAAAAGGTTCAAAGATAATCATATCTTCAGACGACGATCTGAATGCATTTATATCTTTACTGATTCATAAAGGAGCGAAGGTCGAATGCTTTTCAGCACACGACTATCCTGATTTAGTTAAACAAGAGGATTAAATAGTGCTTGATTGGGCTAAGTTTGAACATGTGGCTGGAGAGCATCCTAGTGCGCATGCTTTTAGTTTTGAAAGCTTATGCAGAGGAATAGTCATTCGACAATTTCGAAATCATGGGCCAATAAAAGAGTTAAAAAATCAACCAGGAGTGGAGTTCCATCTTGAGCTTGATTGTGATGACCCAAGATTGGGAACAAAAGGGTTAAAGGTTGGATGGCAATGCAAATTGTTCCAATATAAGAGTGACGGTGGCTTAACTAGTGGGGCAAAGAGCCAGATTGAACACTCGCTGGATACAACGAAAAAACACTTACCAGATTTAAATGTATGGATTCTTTGGACACACAAAACCTTAGCGAAGGCTGACCAAACTTGGTTCTATGATTTACAAACAAAATATGGTTTTACATTACATCTTTGGAATGAAAACGATTTAGAGTCTTATCTCTCAGGTCCAGCAACAGAGTTAAGGGCTAGTTATTTTGGAGAGCTGGCTTTAACACCAGATATGTTAAATGAACAGCATACGAATTCAGTGGCTCCGATTAGAAATCGTTGGATTCATGAAGTCCATCAATCTACAGACGTAGAGCGAGATATAAGGAGAGTCCTCGGTGAACCTAGCGCATGGTCTGATATATATGCTGCGAAAGTTAAACTAGACGGTTATTTGTCAACTATTTCTGAGTTAGCTAGGCATAAGGATTATGTAGATCTTTCGTCTGAACTAGAAGAGTTTATAGCCTTTTGTAAACAGGTTATATCTAGCTGTAAAGTCTTTGAGTCTACAGTGTCAGGCAGAGAAATAGGTAGAATTGCAAACTTTGCTCAATCTTCAGAGCAGACAAAAAACATAAGTCAGTTGCTAAGGTTAACAAGAAGGCAGAACCTACCGCTTTCTCTTTATTTGACCAATGCGAATGCAGTCATCAAAGATATCAAAAAGCTGTTGTCAGAAGCTGTAGAACTGTTTTCTCATCAACTAGTAGCTGTTATTGGTAAAGCTGGCAGAGGTAAAACACAATTAGCTGCTGAAGTTACAAGCCAAAATGATGACAGGCTGGCAGGAATACTTCTTCATGGAAAAAAACTTCGTAAGGGGGGAACGCTTGATTCTCTGGTTCAAAATATGTCCTTTGCCTCTAACGGAGTTAGATCGTTTGAATCGTTGCTTTCAGCTATAGACTCGGCGGGAGAAAGAAATCGTTGCCGAGTTCCAATAGTTGTTGATGGATTAAATGAGGCTGAAGACCCAAGAGAATGGAAGAACTTATTGGCAAGCATCGAGACTGTATTACCTCGATATCCAAATGTAGTTCTCGTCTGTACTTTGCGAGATGGTTATCAGTCTCGGAAACATGTCGGTGCTGTCAGATCTAATAGTTCATCAAGAGAAGGTTTTGCGCAGCAAGCGCTCCCCAATGATTGCTTTGAGTTACTATTAAAAGGGTTTAGTGACGAAGTAACTGTCCAAGCTATAGGTGCATACTTTAGATATTATAAGATTAGTGCTAATCCAATAGCGGCTCCGCAAAGTTTCTTCAGTCATCCTTTAAACTTGAAAATCTTTTGTGAAGTTATGAATCGCCCAAGGAAGGCTTGTGTGGTGGTTCAAAGTTTTCCATCATCCATATACTCATTGTTTAAAGAGCAAGTCACACATATCGGACAAACTATCTCTGAAATGACTAATCTGTCTATCAGATACACAATTACTGAGGTAGAAAATGCAGTCTACTACTTAGGTGAAGCTCTGTGGGAGGCAAACGGTAGAGGTGTTTTAGAAAGAGACTTTTTGCGAAAGCATAATCCACAGTCGACAGATTGGGACAGTAATATTGTCAACTTGCTATCTCAAGAAGGTTTGATATTTAGAGATCTGGTTCGTCGTGGAGAATATCGCTTAAGCCCAGCGTATGATCGCCTAGGTGGATACATTATAGCTTTCTATTTAATGGAGCACTATTGTCTAAATCGAGACGTATCGATATTTAGTTCACAAGGTTTTATAGAGAAAATTTTCGAAGATGTGACTTTGCAGCATGAGCTGTCAGAGGACATCCTACATGCACTTGTCGCTATTGCACCGCAGTATAATCTGCCACACATTTGGCAATTAGTTCCTTCAACTTACAAAAATGAAGTTTTAAGTTTGTCGCATTTGATTGAACCGAAATTCATTTGTGATGACACAGTATGCGAATTGAAAAGCTTAATACTTAGTCAAGGGTTGAAACAAAAATACATTGAATCTTTAGGAGACGTACGATTCGCAATATCTCACCCTTTAAACGCAAAGTTTCTAAGTGATATATTGTTAGACACGCCTATGGTGGACAGAGATCTTTCATGGGGAGAGTATTTTCGAAGAAACCATGATGAATTGATAAAAGGCATTCGATTTAGGGCTGAGTGTTGGAAAAATAGAGAGTTTTCAGATCCAGAAATAGAAAAACTAAGGCTAATTACAACAATTTGGTTCCTTAACTCAGTTGTAGCTGAGCTAAGAGATGTTTCAACTGAGGCTTTAGTCTACTATGGAGTGCATAACACTAAAAGTTTCCTAGAAATAGTCAAACCTATTCTAGCGGTTGACGATGAATATATATTAGAGCGGATTATCGCAGCATGTTACTCAATAGTGAGTATTTCTTTGGATAAATCTGAAAACTTAGGTGAGATAGAGGCGTTCAGCAAACACATAGTAGCTGCTTTTTTCAGTCATGATTCGAAGTACGCTACAACCAACATATTGGTTAGAGAATATGCCTCATGTCTAGTGAAGCGTGCGAGTTTGGAATCTCAAATTAATATTGGTGAATCAGAAGTTAAAGCAGCTACTGAACCTTTTGAACAAATGCCCAGAAGTGAATGGAAAGAAGAAACAACTGATGGTATGAGCGGGCATTTATCTCCTCTTAAAATGGATTTTGAGAACTATACTATTGGTCGTTTGGTTAAAAATCGTAGCAATTACGACTATGAACATGAGGCTTATGCGAAAATTCGTAATCAGATACTATGGAAAGTATATGATTTGGGGTGGAGCGAGGACAAATTTGGCAACTTAGACAATCAAATTTCTTCGAGCGGTTATCACCGTAGACACGAAGCTACAAAAGTAGAGCGCTATGGGAAAAAGTACTCTTGGATAGCGTACTACCAAATGGCAGGAAAACTACTCGATTCGGGACAGTTGGAGTTCTGGGGGGGAAGGTTTATAGAAGGAATTGACCCTTTCTTTCCTAGTAAAAGGTTAAAAACCTTCCCTCTTAGTGAAAAAATGTACTTGGGTGATGAAGGATTGACTGAAGAAGAATGGATTAACTATTCGGAAGATCCGAATCTGGTTCATCTCAGCGATTGTGCAAGTTTTGAAACTGAAAATTGGATTTTGGTTGATGCATTTATAGTCGAGGAATCTAAGGAATTAAATCGTCATTTCTATGCTTCTGTAAACTCCTTTTTAGTTTTCGATGAGTCGTTGAAAGACTTTGATTTTGATAGCGAAGAATCTAGCAAATTGGAGTTCCCCGAAATTGCCAAATTATCTGACGTTTATTTGGGAGAGCTTTATAGTTTGTGGAGTAAAAGCCTTGAACCCCAAGTTATCAAGGAAAAATATGGTGAAGAAGAAATAGAAGTTGAATCAAACGTGTTCTTTGATGGAAGTGCTTTTGTAAGAACATCCGGAACACATACAATGACTGTTCCTAAATATAAGGAGCATTCGCTTAAAGATTTTATCATCGAATATAGTTCGGAACATTCAAGTGGTAGTTTTTCTATGCCGATGCTAGCTTCTAGTTTTGTTAAAGAGCATGCACTTAAGTTTGATTGTGAGCGGCTTTGTTACTTCAAAGACGGACAACAAATCTCAAAGTATATAGTTGAAGATCTAGACGAATACTCTAACTCTCGGAAAAGATTCTACTTGGAAAAAGAATTCTTAACTGCTGTTCTGAAATCTAGTGGCTTAAGAATAATAACTCGGATTAAGGGTGAGAGAAGAGTTTCTGACGTCGGGTATAATGGGGATTTTGCTTACAAAGATTTTGAAAGTATAGGCTTTCTGGTAAGCCCCTAATACAACTAAGATCGAGGTTTTGCTGTACCTCAGGTAATCCGTGAAATGCTAATTTAGCAAGATCGCTGACTCACTTCTGTCCAAAACCGAGTTAGCTTTTGACGGCTATGTGGTTACACCATGACGGCTAAATCGAAGAGATTAAGAAATCGGTGTAGGTGCGGCTGAGGCCTTCGATTTCAGGGATGAAATCGCAGAGCGCCCAAGGATGGCTCTTGTTTAACAAAAAGTCAGCGGTGCCGAAGAAGCACCTGCACATAAGCCTGCGGCAAGCAATTCAAAACAATGTAAGTTAACGCGACCATCAATAAATAAAAACTAACTCGACTAAATGCTACAAGCCAAACAATGCCAACACCTTCATTCGAAGGCCAAGATACTTTTGTCCAAAACAGAGTTAGCTTTTGATTGTCCGAGTGACACTAGTAAGGTCAAATCGAAGAGATTAAGAACTCGGGTGTAGGTGCGGCTGAGGCCTTCGATTTCAGGGATGAAATCGCAGAGCGCCCAAGGATGGGTTTACAGCGGTGCCGAGGAAGTACCTGCACAAAAGGCATGCTGCAGGCAATTGGTTGCCATGAATGTTAACGCTACCATCAATCAATAAAACCTAACTCGACTAAATGCTACCAACCAAAAATGCCAACACCTTCATTCGAAGGCAAGCACACTTTTGTCCAAAACCGAGTTAGCTTTTGACGGCTATGTGGTTACACAATGACGGCTAAATCGAAGAGATTAAGAAATCGGTGTAGGTGCGGCTGAGGCCTTCGATTTCAAGGATGAAATCCCAGAGCGCCCAAGGATGGGTTTACAGCGGTGCCGAGGAAGTACCTGCACGAAAGGCATGCGGCAAGCGATCTCGCCACAGAACCACTTGTTTGCTATATTAGCGCCCATTAAGCGCGGCGCAAATAAAACATGACAGCGCCTCATGAACATCAATACATCACTAAAGGTCATTCAATGAAAATTGGTATTATCGGCGCCATGGAGCCAGAAGTTGCTCACCTTATTTCCTCTATGACGAACCCTGAGTCACACACCATCGCAGGTATCGAATTTGTTGCCGGGCAACTGGCTGGCAAAGAGGTGGTGGTGACTCGCTCTGGCATAGGTAAAGTGACCGCCAGCGTGGCGACCACCTTGCTGATTGAAAAGTATGCGCCCGATTATGTGATTAACACAGGCTCGGCTGGCGGCTTTGTCGATAGCCTTGCCATTGGCGATATCGTTATCTCATCAGAGGTGCGCCACCATGACGTGGATGTCACCGCATTTGGGTATGAGATTGGCCAAATGGCGCAGCAACCAGCCGCCTTTATTCCCGACGCGACCTTGGTCAACGCCGCTAAAAAAGCCGTTGCTAGCTTAGGCGAAGTGAAAGCGATTGAAGGATTAATTTGTACGGGCGATAGCTTTATCTGCGATCCGCTTCGCACCAAAACGATGCTAGCTAACTTCCCAACGATGGCGGCCTGTGAAATGGAAGGGGCGGCAATTGCTCAGGTATGTCATCAATTTGGCGTGCCGTTTGTGGTGATCCGCTCATTGTCAGATAATGCCAATAATGACTCGCCAGTGGATTTTGACAGCTATATCGTAAAAGCGGGCCACCACTCAGCATTAATGGTCATAGCCTTGCTGCAACAGCTGTAAGCATGAACGCCTGCGCCTGACTTGATGAGGGCGCAGGGTTTATATTGACGGGCGCTGTAGCCGAGATAAAGTAGCGCTTAGCATCCAACTGGATTTCGCCATGCTGCCACACTTTTCACAACAGTTTATGCAAGACAGTCCCTTCTACCAAGGGGCGGCTATTTTATTGGTGTCAATATTACTGGCAAAGCTAGCTCCCTTGCCCAGAGCCATGCAGCCATTTTATCTCTATAGCCAACTGGCGCTGCGGCTGTCTGATAAGGTAAATCATCCCGAGCGTTCCTCTTCCCAGCAAGTGACGGCAGGCTTACTGTCGATAGTGTTATTGTTAGTTCCCTTTTGGCTTATTATCAGTTTCTTACTGCAACTGGCTGCTTATCCTTGGTTTTTTGAGTTTCTAGTCTTGTACTTATGTTTATCTGATGAGCAGTTTTATAGGGTAGCAGAGGAGGCATCGCAAACCTTACAACACGCCGATAAACCACGAACCCGCGCCTTAATTAAAGGTTGGCTCAGTCGCGACACACAGGGCTTATCTGAGGTGGGCTTAAGCAAAGCCATTACCGAAAAACTGCTGACCACACCGATATATGGCACAGTCGCCACTATGGTATTTTTTATTGTTGGCGGCGCTCCCTTGGTGCTTGGCGCGCGCATGCTGAAACAGTTGCAACTGTGCTGGCCCGCCATCAATCCGCATTATCGCCACTTTGGTAAGCCCGCTTATTACCTCTGTTATGTGCTCTATTACGTGCCCAGTATGCTATGGAACTTTACCTTGGCAATCCAAGGTGGCCCCAAAGCTCTCAAAGCGATGCTCACTCCGCGCAGAAGCCTTTATGCAATTAATCATCACCTGTCGACATATAATATCGCCGCACAGGTACTCGATGTAGAGCTTGGCGGGCCGGTGAAATTTAACGGTGTCAAAGTACCGCTGGACAAAGTCGGCCCACCACACAAACCCGATGTTAGCGTATTGCCACGCGCGCTGCGTTTAGTGAGCAGCACCAATACGCTGTGGATAGTGTCTTTAATGTTAGTACCGCTGCTCTGGACCGCGCTACGCTATCTGTAACTGGCTTGGCCGCCGTACTTTAATTGCCCACTTATTGGAGGCTTAATAAGCCAAACTGTCGTTATAAACCATTAGTTTAAGTCGTCACTAATGTTGGACTCGACACACGCCAATAGATTAGAATTACGCCATTGTGGCACGCTTACCAACTGTTGGGCATCATCACCTTGTTTAATCACCTACACGTCTCTTTGACCACGCCTGCATTACTGTTTCCGGCCATCTCGCTATTGTTGCTGGCCTACACTAATCGTTTCTTTTCACTGGCAGCCCTTATTCGCAGCCTCAGCAGTCAAGGCAAACCGGTGCACAGTGGCCAACTAAAAAACTTACGCCAACGCATCGTGATCATTCGCCGCATGCAAGAGGCGGGGGTATTGAGTTTCGCACTGTGCGTATTGTGTATGATTTTTATCTATATCGGATTCAATAAAACCGGCTCGGTGATTTTTGGCACTAGCCTGTTGCTGCTGTTGTATTCGCTGGTGTTGTCGGTTATTGAGATCCGCATTTCCGTCGATGCGCTCAACTTCCACCTTAAAGAGTTGGATCAATGAAAGAGTGGGTCTATTTTTTTGATCTTTGCGGCACCGCAGTATTCGCCCTGTCTGGCGCGTTAGCCGCCGGCCGTCATCGCATGGATCCCTTTGGGGTGATAGTACTGGCATCGGTGACCGCCATTGGCGGAGGCAGTATCCGCGATGCTTTGCTGGGCACCACGCCGGTATTTTGGATCCGCGACCCGAATTACATCATAGTGATCCTCGCCACCATATTGTTAACCTTAATTTTTATCCGAAAACCTCAAAAAGTCCCTCAATACACCCTGCCTGTCGCCGATGCCTTTGGTTTAGCGCTATTTACCGTAATTGGCGCTGAGAAAGCGCTTAATTTGGGCTTAAGTGGCATGATTGCGGTCGTTATGGGCTTGATAACTGGCGTAGGAGGCGGCATTATTCGGGACGTGCTCTGTCGCCAAGTGCCAATGATTTTACGCACCGAGATTTATGCTACCGCCTCTATTTGTGGCGGGATAGGCTACACGGTAGCGCTGCAGTTAGGGGCCGATAATAAAGCCGCATTTGGTTTAGCCTTGATAAGCGCGCTGTTCATTCGCTTAGCCGCGATAAAATGGCACTTAAAACTTCCCGCTTTTGATTTAAAGAATACCAAACAATGATCAAATATTTTTTAACTAGCATCTTAGTGTTAATGCCACTCATCACTCAGGCCAAGCCGGGCGATATGCCAATCGAGCAGCAGATGGCGGTTAAATATATTCAGGCGCTGACTGACCACGACTATCGCACTCTGGGCACCTTTTATAATCGTGACAGCGTGTTTTTCGATCGCACTGCCAGTAAAAAATACCAAGGCAGACGCGATATCTTAGAGTTTTTCGAACGCGCTCACCGTGGTGTATTAGAGTATGACTTTAATATTGAGCACATGTATAACGCAGGCTCCTTGGTGGTGATGATTGGTAACTACCATTATCGAGGTCCCGGCAGTTTATTTGGTAAACCGGGTAAGGTAATTGAGCTGGCCATTCCAGGAGTGACTACAGTAAAACTGGATTTAACCAATCATAGAGTGACTGCCCACGAAGACTTGATGGACTATCAGACGATGCAAGATCAACTCGCCACCCAGTGACGTTGGGGAGTTTGGCGTAATACCCATTAGATTGAGTCAGTTATCAGATTGTCCCCCCGTTTATACAGTTAAGAGACTACGCCTTAGGTGCAGATATAACGTAGGGTATCGAAAACATGGACGTTTTCGTTAAGCAGGCGAAGAGGCCCTCGTGGCGGCCCGAAGTGGTATCTGCACATGAGGTCATCAATATCAGCCCGCAATTTAGAGCCGTCTGTTAATACCATTTGACCATTGGCATCAATGCTCCAGACACAAATACCAAAAGTATCCCTCCCTAGCTTTTGGCATCAATGCTCCAGACACAAATACCAAAAGTATCCCTCCCTGGCTTTTGGCATCAATGTTCCAGACACAAAAAAACCTGCAGCTGCAGGCTTTTTTACTATAGCAAGTGAGTCAATAACCCTCATCAGCGTTATAGCTTACCTTAGACTAGCGTAATCTTGGCAAACTTACGCTTACCCACTTGGAACACACCCGAGGTGCCGGCACTCAGCTGCAGACGGGTATCTTCAATCTTAACGCCATCAATCTTTGCCGCGCCTTGCTTGATCATTCGCATGGCATCAGACGTCGAGCCAACCAAGCCTGCTTCTTTGAGCACATTAGCAATGGCAATGCCCTCGCCCGCAACAAGTTCAACCTCTTCGATATCCTCAGGCAGCGCCCCTTTTTGGAAACGGTTGATAAACTCTTGATGAGCCGCTTCTGCTGCGGCTTCATCATGGAAACGGGCGATGATCTCTTTCGCCAAGGCAATTTTCACATCTCTTGGGTTAGTGCCCTGGGCAACATCGGCTTTAAGCTGCTCAATCTCGCCTAGCGGACGGAAAGAGAGCAGTTCGAAGTAGCGCCACATCAAATCATCTGAAATCGACATGATTTTACCGAACATCTCACCAGCTGGCTCGCTAACACCAATGTAGTTATGCGCCGATTTAGACATCTTCTTCACACCATCGAGGCCTTCAAGCAGTGGCATCATGATCACGGTTTGCGGCTTCTGCCCTGCCGCCTTTTGTAACTCACGCCCCATAAGCAGATTAAACTTCTGGTCGGTACCACCTAGCTCTACGTCAGCTTTAAGTTCAACTGAATCATAACCTTGTAGCAGAGGATACATAAATTCGTGGATGGCAATAGACTGACCCGATGCATAGCGCTTTTTAAAATCATCACGTTCCATCATGCGGGCAACGGTCTGCTGTGATGCCAGACGGATCATGCCTGCAGCGCCCAGCTCTTCAAGCCAGCTTGAGTTAAATTCAATGCGGGTCTTAGCGGGATCGAGGATCTTAAACACTTGCTGCTTATAGGTCTCGGCATTAGCCAATACCTGCTCGCGCGTCAACGGAGGACGAGTGCTATTTTTACCACTTGGATCGCCAACCATGCCAGTGAAATCACCGATTAAGAAGATAACTTCATGACCTAAGTCTTGGAAAGTTCTCATCTTATTTAAGATAACGGTATGGCCAAGATGGATGTCAGGCGCGGTAGGGTCGGCACCCAGCTTAATGCGCAGCGGACGCCCCTCTTTCAGCTTTTCCAGTAAATCCGCTTCGAGAAGGATCTCATCGGTACCACGTTGTATTTCTGCTAATGCTTGGTCTAAATCAGCCATTTTGGCAGCTACTCCTAAGAGCCTATAGATAAATTACGGGGGACTCATGTTACTTGTTAGCCAGCACAAATGAAAGAGTGTACACTTACAGGAATCGCTTAAGTCTTGAAAATTGGTATCGGGGTCAATGGGAAAGGTCATTACACTCTTAAAATTACTACCCAAACTACATCAAATATTGTTGGGCATTCTCTTGGTCGTCACCCTAGCGGTATTACTATTACCTACCGACGATGCACAAGCTTCGCGCGCCACCAATAGCACGCTCTCTGGCACCATCAACTTGGTCGATGAAGCGCCGTTACAACACGATATCAATTCCAATGATAATGCCAAAGCTTATCCTGTGCCGCTGGCCTTTAGAACTCCAGATGCCCCCAGCGTAGACGACATCGTCAGCGAACTCAGTCAGCCAAAACAACCACCTAATAATCTTGTTGCAGCATCAGATGCAACCGAAAGCCCAGCTATGGAGCTGCACACTGAGCAATTTACCGTGCGCAGTGGTGATACCTTAGCCAAACTGTTTAAACGTGCCGACCTCACGCCCCGTGATGTGTATGAAATAACCCAACTGCCTAAAGCCAAAAAAAATCTGCTTAAAATATTACCCGGCGAAGAGATAGCCATAGTCAAAAACGGCAGCGGCGAACTCAGCCAGTTACGTTATCATCTTGATCCCATCTCTACCTTAGTCATTAGCAAGCAGGCAAGCGGCTACAGCGAAGAGGTGCTCACTAAACAGGTAGAACAGCGCACTAAATTTGCCAGCGCCACCATTAGCAGTAACTTTTGGAATGCTGGCGTGACCGCAGGATTAACCCCGAATCAAATTATGCAGCTGGCGACCATTTTCGGCTGGGACGTCGACTTTGCGCTCGATCTGCGTCAAGGCGATAAATTTGCCATCTTATTTGAGGAGGAGTTTGCCGATGGCCAGTTCCTGCAAAATGGCAATATTTTAGCTGCCGAGTTTATCAACCAAGGCGATACCTATACCGCGGTGCGCTATAAAGATGGCAACTATTATTCAGCAGAAGGGCGCAGCATGCGTAAAGCCTTCTTACGCTCGCCGGTGGACTTTAAATATGTCAGCTCAAGCTTTAATCCACGCCGCTTACACCCTGTCACTGGCCAAGTAAAAGCTCATCGCGGCGTAGACTATGTTGCCGCAGTTGGTACACCGATCAAAGCCGCGGGTAAGGGGCGCGTGATAAAGTCAGGTTACAACCAGTACAATGGCAACTATGTGTTTATTAAGCACAATGAAACCTACACGACTAAATATCTGCATCTCAATAAGCGTAAAGTCAAGCAAGGCCAAACGGTAAAACAAGGGCAAATCATCGGCACGCTCGGCTCTACTGGTCGGGTCACAGGCGCCCATTTGCATTATGAATTTATTGTCAATGGCGTACACCGTAATCCGCGTACGGTTAAGCTACCGCAGTCGATGCCTATCGACAGCAAAGAGAAGCAACAATTCTTGGCGATTAGTCAGCAGATGATGGCAAAACTGAAGCAAAATAACGATATTCAGCTTGCCGCACAGTAAGGTAAACAGATGAGCAGTCAGTACTATATCGGCCTAATGTCAGGCACCAGCATGGACGGTGTCGATGCCGTATTAGTCAAATTTGAGGGCGATAAGCTCACGCTTGTCGACACCCATACTGAGCCACTGCCCAGCCATCTGTTGAGCGGGTTACAACGTCTTTGCCAGTCTGGCAGCCATGATGAAATCAATTATTTAGGCACACTCGATAGAAGCGTGGGACAACTGTTTGCCAAGGCGGTTAATGCGCTGGTAAACAAAGTGGGTATCGATAAGGCACATATCAAGGCCATTGGCAGCCACGGCCAAACCGTGCGTCATATGCCGAACCTTGAGATGGGGTTTACCTTGCAGATAGGCGACCCTAACACCATCGCCGCCCTCACCAACATCGACGTTATCGCCGACTTTAGACGCAAAGATATCGCCTTAGGCGGCCAAGGGGCGCCACTGGTACCCGCCTTCCACCAGCAAAGCTTTGCTCAAGCGGGCAGCAAACGCATCATATTAAATATCGGTGGCATCTCTAACATCACTTATCTACCCGGTGATGCCAGCGCAGTGATTGGCTTTGATAACGGCCCAGGTAATACCCTAATAGACACTTGGATAAAACAGGTCAAAAACGAGCCTTATGATGACAACGGCCAATGGGCTGCCAGCGGTAAGACAGATGCTAAATTACTCAAACAGATGTTATCGCACGCGTATTTTTCATTAAGCGCGCCTAAGAGCACAGGACGCGAGCTTTTCAATCAAGCCTGGTTAGAGCAGCAAACCGCGGACTTTGGCTATTTAGATGAAGCCGATATTCAATCAACCTTACTGGACTTAACCTGCCACAGCATTGCCAATGACTGCCTAAAACTGACCGACAAGGCCGAGCTGTTTGTTTGCGGTGGCGGCGCGTTTAACCAAGAGCTGCTGCGCCGTCTGGCCAAATTGCTGCCCCATTATCACATCGATACCACAGCAGCGCTGGGCATAGACCCACAATGGGTTGAGGGGATCGCCTTTGCTTGGCTGGCTAGACGTTATCATGATGGCCTACCGGGCAACCTACCAGCCGTTACCGGCGCTTCACGTCTAGCTGTGCTTGGTGGCTTGTTTCCTGCCGCCTAACGTCGATTAATCATTGTCGATTGAGTAGAGCACTGTCGATTAACACGATTTGCGTTCTGGCCGACTAGCCCTTACCCCCCAAAAAATGTTCACGGCCATCAATCACTGATGGCCGTAAATCTTGCCGCAGATCTCTATCGCTATAGCAATAATCTATGCTGCAACTTGATCACATCGCGTTTCGAGTTTTGCGACTGGGTCAGCAGTAAGCTATGCGAGTCAGCAATATAAGCCATCGAGCCCGCACGTGGAATAACGCTGGGGGGAAGCTTAATAATGGGCGTGACTAAATTGGTATTAAATCGCCAAAAGTTAACTAACTGATGGTCGCGATGGTTAGCACGGTAATAGACCCCTTTATCTGTCGCGACCCAGTTGTAGCCTTCAGTAAACTTGTCGCCACCAAGCAGCAGCTCAACCTTACTCGCCGCCGTATTGTGCTGCAGAGCATGAGAACCATCGCCATCAAGGGCTAAGGCCCACAACCCTGGTTTATCCAGGCGAGTAAAGACTAACTTATCAGCGGCAATCGACTGTCCAAGGCGCATATTCAGCGGGCTTAACACCTTAGGCGGACGGTTATCGAGGTAAAACTCGGTAATGCCATCGAGCGTACTAGCAAATACGCTTTCATTGTCCCAGCCCCAGCTTGGGCGGTTATGATCTAAATAGGGCGTCGCCAAGATAGCCATAGTGCCCGAGTCGAGATTGAGCACATGGATTTTATTGCCCTCATTTTTATCATCGGGTGCTAAAAATGCCAGTTTATTGCCATCGTGAGACCAACTGGGGTAAGCCACGCGCCGTTTCAAGTGCGTATGTTGACGAACATCGCCGCCTTGTGTATTGACGCTCCACACCTCGTTAAAACCGGTTTGATTGGACACATAAGCAATACGTTGACGGCTGGCGGAATAACTTGGATTACGGTAGCTGTATTCCACATTCAATAATGAAAACGGCGTGGTGGGGATCGACTGCTCTAACGCCAGCAGCGAGATCTGATGATCACGAATATAGTTGGCGTACACTAACTCACTGCGGCCAGAGATAAAGCGTGGGTAGCTCATCCCCTCGACGTCTAAGGGCTGGATCTGTTTATCGTCAATATCGACAATATAACCGTTGCGCACGCCAGAGTTTTCGGTGCTAAAGACTAAGCGCTCACTATCATGGTGCCAGCTTAAGCCGCGGATATCTTCCAGCCCAGTGGTTAAGCGCAACTCCCGCTGTGAGCCTAAATCGCGTAAAAAAATATCTTCGGAAATATTGCCAAAACGACGCGCTATTGCCAGCCAGCGTCCATCAGGGCTATACGCAAGATCTCTATCGCGATGACCACAATCTTGCTGGCACGACACCCGTTGAGGCTGTGAGGCTGAGGAGCCCAGTGCCAAGCTATAAATACCTGAGGACTCATCGCCCTCAGCCAGCCAAATAAAGGCTAATTGATTGCCATCGGGGGCAAGATCTAACGCGGTATTAAACGAGTTACAAGGCGCCAGTGGCATCACCTCGCCGCTCTCTATGGTTAACTGCATAATATGGCACTGGCGAGTAGCAATGCGCTGTGACGGATAATAGAGCGTATTACCATCTGGGCTCCATACTGCGCGGATCTCAGCCGAATTAACCGAGGTCAGTCGTTTAGGGGTATCACTTAAGGCATTAAGATCCTTCAGATACAGGCTATAGCTTTGTCCATTACCCCGGCTGCCATACACCAACCAACGTCCATCGGCCGACACGTTAGGAAACAGTTCCGCATCTGTGGTCGTGGTTAATTGTGTTTTGGTGGTGGGGATAAAATGCGCCTCATCATGATACAGGTGCCAAGTCGTAAAACCTGCCAGCAGAAGTACCAATACCGCTGCGGCCATCAAGCCTTGTCGATACCCTCGCTTGAGCCTCGTCACTTGCTCCTGTGCCTGTTGCAAAATATCGGGTTGTTCGGCTATCTCTTCGGGATTAAATTCTGGGGCAATAAGCAGTCGATAACCTGACTTTCTCACCGTTTCAATCACCTCTTGATCGCCTGCGACCGGGCTAAGTTGCTTACGCAGGTGCCATATGGCATTGGTCAGTGCTTTTGCCCCCACATAACGATTACCATCCCAAATGGCATCGATTAACGCTTCACGAGTCACCACGTTAGGATAATGCTGGGCAAGGTAACACAGCACATCGATAAACTTAGGTTGCAAAGACACCTGCACAGCATCTTGCCCCGGCGCTTGAGGGGAAAACACTAAACGATGCCCCAGCGGAGTGACCTCACACCGACCTAATTTAAATCCCAATTCTTTTAACACAGCCACCTTAATCCCCGTTTTTTGCTAGCGCTTAATCAAAATATCAAACGTTAAAGCTATCCCTAGGCAAAGCGAGTGTAACACCAAACCCAAGATTAACGACAAAATAACACAATTAAGGATAGATAATAATAGATACTTAAACCTTTGTTTAAAAACATAATAGATTTTAAATAGAGATATAAACAACCTATAAACGACACGCTAGGCATTGTGGGGAGGTAACAAGTTAATTACAACTAGGCGCAGTAAACAGCAAGCTATCTTGATGGTTAAACGACACCGTCATTTGCGCTCTCCGCACATCACACGGAGCAGCCAGTAAAGCTCTTTAGGTTTGCAGATAAAAAAGGTAGTTAACGATAATAATAAGGATCATATTAGATGAAACCCCAACTTAAGCACTCGGCCATTACCATAGCGCTGGCGCTGGCCTTTACGCCAACCACTCTAATAGCAGCGCAGGCCGACACCGATAACAATGAAGCAAAAATAGAAAAAATCGAAGTCACAGGTTCACGTATTAAACGTGCTGACTTTGAAGGTGTGGCGCCAGTTACCGTGATCTCTGCCGACGATATCGCTAACAGTGGCTTAACGTCTATTGCAGAAGTACTGCAATCATCGGTCGCCAATACCGGCGGTTCACTTAATGGCGAAAGCGACGGTTTTACCGACAGCGCAAGCTCTGTCAACCTACGTGGCATGGGCGCCAATAGAACGCTAGTATTGATCAATGGTCGTCGTCAGGCGTCATTCCCCAGTGCTGCTGGCGGTTCAAGTAACTTCGTCGATACCTCAGATATCCCTACCGCAGCGGTAGAACGTATCGAAATTCTCACCGGGGGTGCATCGGCCATTTACGGCTCAGATGCCGTCGGCGGTGTGGTTAATATTATCTTAAAGAAAGAATATGACGGCGCTAAAGCGGCGGTTAAGTACAACTCACCGACCCAAGGCGGTGGCGAGCAACTTGATCTGTCATATCTACAAGGCATTAATACCGAAAATAGCCAAACCTTGATCATGTTCGAATATAAGAAAGTTGAAGCGATTAAAACATCCCAGCGCGACAGTTTATTCAGCCCAGCTTACTATGAAGATGAAGATGGCAATGTACGTTGGGGCGCGGGTCCCTTTGGTGATGCTGGTGCTTCTAGCTGGGCTTCATGGATCCAAGACTATGACAAGGCTTATACTAGTAACAAATACAGCCCACTGGATCAGGCGCAATGTACCGACCTATTTGGTGATAAAGGCATTTATACCCCTGCTGGTAAATACGATTGCTACTATGACAAATATGCCGACCGGGGTCTGCAATCGGCTTATGACAGAATCAACCTAGTAGTCAACAGCACCTACGATCTTAATGATGCGTGGCAGCTGTACGGCATGATCAACGCCTCATATAAAGAAGGGCAAAAATACAAAGATGAGAAAGGCTTCGGCACTTACATCTACGAAGATCAAGCCACTGGCGCGCTGAGTTATGACTCTGGTGAATTTGCTAACGACAACAAGTTCCAACTGCGTCGTCGTATGGAAGAGTTCCCAGGCGATCGTATTTATGACACCCAAAATACCAAGCTAGCGTTTTCTTTGGGTGCCAGCGGCGTAATAGGCGACTATGAACTGGACCTCTCTTGGTCGAGTGGCTTTAACCGTTACGAGAAACAAAACAACCATATGGTTCGCGCCGATGGACTGCTCGATATCATTACCTTCGATCCTAACAACACCGATCCGACCAAATGGTATCCAAACAATAAGCTTACCGATACCCAAGTTGAAGCCTTAATCGGCGCCTCAACCAAAGACTCCACCTCAAGCATGCATCAGTTCCAAGCGGTGTTTACTGGCGACCTTATGGAACTACCCGCAGGCACAGTTGGCTTTGCCACCACAGCCGAATGGGCGCGTGAAAGCTATGAAGATACCTTAGATGAAGTCACCAAGAGCGGCGGCTTTATCGGCATGGGCGGCACGGGTGGTGAAGGTGATCGCGATCGCGTTGCCATCGCAGGTGAAGTACAGATCCCACTATTGGCTAACATGACTGGGGTTAAATCATTAGATTTGTCTGCGGCGCTGCGTTATGACCGCTACTTAGACGATTCAAACGTGGGCGGCGCTACCACACCACAGATGGGCATTATGTATCGCCCTATCGATGAAGTGATGGTGCGTGCCAACATAGGTAAAAGCTTCCGTGCCCCCGATATGCATCGCTTGTATGCCGGCCTAACACGTAGTTTTGGCAGCACAGATTACCCACACCCCACCATCCCTAATGAGATTTATGAAGATAGCTACGACGGTTTTAGTTCTGGCAACCTCAACTTAACTGAAGAAAAGGGTGATTTCTGGAACATTGGCCTTGTTGCCAACCTAAGCGAAAACGCCGATGTGTCATTAGACTGGTGGAACATTGAGCTCGAGGGCGCGGTAAAAACCATCTCTACTCGTGAGATGCTCGATGACCCAAGCTATGACCAAACCGGCAACTACACCAGCTGCGATCAGATGGATGTGGTCGGCTATCTTACAGAGCTCGATGATGAGGGGATCAGCAACTTAGCGTGTATGCGTAAGGGGCCGATTAACAGTGCCTATGAAGCTTCACAAGGTATCGATGCCAGCTTTAACTATCGTTTTGCTGAAACCGCAGTCGGTGACTTTAAGCTGAAATTGGCCGCCTCTTATCTGCTAAGCAAAGAGTATCAAGAGAACCTCGACAGTGAGATTGAAGAAGAAACCGACACTAACTTTGTGCCTAAATGGAAAGGTAATGCCAGCCTAACTTGGAACTATCAAGATGTCAGCGCAACCTTGGCCTACTACTACACAGGGGAAGCCACGGGTACCGATACCTTTGACCTTATTGACGCCAATGGCGATAGCTATGAGCAAGATGATTATCCCGATACGCTCGATGCTTATCAGGTGATCAACTTAACTCTGGGCTACAACGCGCCATGGAATGGTAAGTTTACTGCTGGGGTGAAAAACCTCACCGATGAGATGCCACCTCTATATGACGTCCGCAGTGACAATCATAACGATTGGCCCTTCTTCGAAGAAGGCAACAGCAGCTACTCTATCGTGGGCCGCACCTTATTCTTAGGTTATTCACAAAAGTTTTAAGCTTTTGAATAAGTCATAAAAAGCGCCCAAATGGGCGCTTTTTCATCACTCATGCATTTAAGTCAGGATAACTAATGCACATTTTAAAATATCTAATGGCTGCCCTGATCTTGTTGTCCAGCCTACACACAACCGCTGGCGACTATCAGCAGCCCTCGGCGCCACTGCAACAGGTGCTCGAGCAAACCAAAATGGTCGATACACGACTGGCAGGCGATGCACGCCATATAGCGCTATTGCATCCTCAGGCGCACCCCACTATTCATGAGTTGGCTCAAAGCGAAAAAAAGTTGGCCGGCCTGCGAATTTCGCCAGATAATTTAGCCCAAAGCAGACCGAAAAAACGCTACCAATTTATTACGTTAATCAATCTTGATAACAATCAACGCCTCACCATACAACAGCAAGGCGCTAACATTGCTAACGTACAGTTTTCGCCCGACAGTCAATACCTAAGCTACATAGCCATTACGCCTCGGGCCGTTGATCTGTACCTGTATCAACTGGCCAGCGGCCAAACCCAGCGTCTCAATGCCAGCCCACTTAATGCAGTATTTGGCGCCAAATACCAATGGCAACATGACAGTAAGGCCATTGTCACCACCTTCGCGGTGCCGCAAGATAAGCAAGCTCCCCTTGCCAACATAGGCCCTAACATTAGCCACGCCTTGGGTGAAAAAGCACCGCGGCGTACTTATCAAGATTTAATTCAAAATCAGCAAGATGAGCAGGCATTTAAGCAGTTAACCACCAGCCAGCTGGCGATAATCTCCCTCGATGGTCAACGCACCAATGTGGGCCAACCGCAGATCAACAGTCACTTTGCCTTATCACCCAACGATCAGTTCCTGATCGCAAAACAGATACACGCGCCCTATTCCTATATCGTTAAATACTATGACTTTTCCCAGCAGGTTGAGCTATTTAACCGCGATGGCCAACATATCAAAACCTTAGGTCATATCGACAGCGGCGAGTTTCGCGCAGCTGGTGCCGACTCGGTCAGTACTGGCCCGCGCCTTATCCACTGGCGACCCGATCAACCCGACACCTTAGTGTTTGTTCAACCTCTGGATAACGGCGATGGCGAGCAGCCTGCCGCGCTGCGCGATGAAGTGCTCAACTGGCCAGCACCATTTACCCAAATCCCACACGCTTTGCTGCAAATGCCATGGCGTATTAACGATCTTGATTGGGCAGAACAAGGCCGACTGTTTGTCAGTGAAAAAAATGCCAACAAGAAGCAGGTGCGCGTCAGCATTTTGGATGTAAGCTTACTGGGTACAGACGAAGCCAAGCCCGCCAAACTCTGGTATCAAAAAGCCCAGCGTGACACCTATAAAGCCCCCGGTAGGCTCTATCGCGATAGACAACAAGGGGTTGCTCTTGTAGATATAACCCAAGGTAAATTCAGCCATTATGGTATTGGTGCATCGGCTAAGGGCTATCGCCCTTTCCTCAAGCAAACCCAGCTCGATAACAACTATAGCGAGACTATCTGGCAAAGCGCGAGCGATAAACTTGAGCAGGTTAAATATGTCATCAGTTTGTCGCCTCTTAAATTAATCATTAAGCGTGAAGACTCTATAACCCCGCCACATTTAGTGTTAGTGGAGCCACATACAGGTAGCGAGCAACTACTTTATCAAGCCGATAATGAGCTGGCCGCCTATCAAGGCATGACTCGCCAACTGGTTAACTATCAGCGCGCCGATGGCTTGCCCCTCTCAGGCATGCTCTACTTACCTGCCGGTTATGATAAATCACAAGGGCCGCTGCCCCTGCTCATGTGGGCCTATCCACGCGAATACAAAGACGCGAAAGTTGCCGCCCAAGTAAACTATTCAGTGCATCAATACCAAGGGATCAGCGCCAAAGGGCCACTGCCCTTTGTCGCCCAAGGCTTTGCCGTATTCGATAAAGTGGCTATGCCGATTGTCGGTCAAGGCGATATTCAGCCCAATGACAGTTTTCGCACTCAACTGGTGGCGAATGCTAAAGCGGCCATCGACACCTTAAGTGACATGGGTATCGCCGATCCAAACAGAGTCGCTATCGGCGGCCACTCTTATGGCGCATTTATGGTCGCCAACCTCTTGGCTCACTCGGATCTGTTTAAAGCCGGTATCGCGAGAAGCGGCGCTTATAATCGCTCCCTGACCCCTTTTGGTTTCCAATATGAAAAACGTAATTACTGGGAAGCACCCGCTCTCTACCAGCAGATGTCGCCCTTTACCCATGCCGATAAAATTGATGAGCCGCTACTGCTGATCCATGGCGAGATGGACGCCAACTCAGGCACCTACCCGATGCAATCGTCACGACTGTTTAACGCCATCCGTGGCCTAGGCGGTACGGCAAAGTTGGTGATGCTGCCCTATGAAAGCCACAGCTATGCAGCCAAAGAGTCGCTACAGCACATGCTTTGGGAGCAGCAGCAATGGCTAGAGCAATACGTTAAGCCCATTAACGCTGACATCGGCAAGGCTCACAGCGCTGAAGCCCCTGAA
This sequence comes from Shewanella sp. 492, assembly GCF_059338445.1. Taxonomy (NCBI): domain Bacteria; kingdom Pseudomonadati; phylum Pseudomonadota; class Gammaproteobacteria; order Alteromonadales; family Shewanellaceae; genus Shewanella; species Shewanella sp. 492. The sequence continues at coordinate 904,235 of NZ_CM181702.1, read as the reverse complement.
TCTATCGAGTCGTTGGAGTAATATAATGACCCAGTCCACATTGCAAACTACATCACAACTGACATCAAAACTTACATTAGAGTCATGCTTTGCCACTATGGCGCGTCTGGCTGCGGCCATCAGCAGCTCGGCTCACTCAAGTAAGCTTAACGCGATGCTCGCCACCTTAATCGCAACCCTGCCTTGCGCAGTGGCGGCAGCGCCGACCAATATCATCTACATCATAGGCGACGGCATGGGGCCCGCCTATACCAGCGCCTATCGTTATTTTAATGATGATCTCACCACCAAGGCCGTTGAACCGACCATTTTTGATAAGTTGTTAGTGGGCATGGCAAGTACCTATCCCGATGATGACACCTATGTCACCGACTCAGCGGCGGCGGCAACCGCTTTAGCCACCAGCCATAAGAGTTATAACGGCGCCATTGCCGTTAACAGCGACAAACAAGTCTTGCCGACCTTGCTCGAATACGCCAAAGCCAAGCAGCGCACTACCGCCGTGGTGGTAACCTCACAGATTAACCACGCCACCCCAGCCAGCTTTTTGGCCCACAATGAACATCGCAGAAACTACAATGAGATAGCCGATGATTTTCTCAGCAATCTCATCAACAACAAGCCGGTGGCCGATCTTATGCTAGGTGGCGGCCAACAGTATTTCGTGCGTGAAGATAGAGATTTAGTCGCCGAACTGCGCGCCTTAGGTTATCAATATCAAGACGATCTCAGCGCGCTGAGCCAACTCGAGCGCCTACCCGCCTTGGGACTATTTGCCCCCAAAGGATTAGCGCCAGCCTTGGGCAGCCCAGCCCCACTGCGTTTAAGCCAAATGACCGAGCATGCGCTCACACTGCTGCCACCTAACCCTAAAGGCTTTGTGATGATGATAGAAGCCAGCCAAATCGATTGGTGTGGCCACAGCAATGATATTGCCTGCGCCATGGCTGAAATGACCGATTTAGCCGCCACCACCCAAGTGGTCGTCGACTATATCGACCAGCATCCCAACACTTTATTGGTGATGACAGCCGATCACTCGACCGGCGGCCTGAGCCTCGGCGCAGATGGTGTATATCAATGGCGTGGTCAGCTGCTGCATAGCGTCAAGCAGATGCCCAGTACCTTAGCCAAGTGGCTGTCTGAATCACCGACACACTTGGCAAGTGAACAAGCCTTTAGTGATTTTTGGCAAACACACTTAGGCTTACCTATCGATGCCGAGCAGCGCAATGAGTATCGCCAGCAGCTGCAAACGGCATTAGCACAAGATAATGGGGTAAAAGAAGCCACTACGCGATTAAAGCAACAAATTGACACCCTGACCTCTACTGGCTGGACAACCGGCGGGCACGACGCCGTCGACGTACAAGTCTTTGCTTATGGTCAAGGTGCGGCGCAATTTAATGGTCATCAAGACAATACCCAAATCGCCAAAAAATTGATCGACTTAATCCACTAAACCTGCTCCTTGGGTAAACATGCCGGCCGCCAATGTATTGCGGCCGGCTAACTCCCGCCTCACCGCGCAACAAAATCCTCTATACTGCGGCGTAACAAATGTTATCATTGCCGCCAATCGGTTTAGCCCCATTAAGATGAAAGAGAACACCATGAGCAAAAGTGCAAAAGATGCCAGCAAGATGACGCCAGAAGCGCGTTACGACTACCTTGTCGAACAAGCCAAGGCCCACAAAACCCTATGGACATTGCAAGACGCTGATGGCTGCGTCATGCTCACCACAGATGATGAAGATTGCATCCCAATGTGGCCTTGCGAAGAGTCTGCTGCCATGTGGGCCGTAGATGATTGGGCTGATTGTACCCCTTTAGCCATTGCCCTTGATGAATGGCTAGAACGTTGGGTTCCAGGCATGCAAGATGATGATCTGTTTGTTGCCGTATTCCCAGTGCAAGAAGATCTTGGCGTGGTGATCCCGCCTTATGAGCTAGAGCAGCGCTTAACGCCTAAGCAGAGCCACTAAGCTCGACAATCACTGGCTCGCCACAGCGCGATCAGCCAGTCGCTAAACAGCGCTTTAGCCAGACTAAAGCGCTTATCTTGTTATTCGATGACGGAGCCTCACTCGTGCAACCATCCTCACCGTTACATGATGCCACTCAGCCGCAGGAAACCAGCTCTACGCCAGTCAAAGCGCGGCTACCAAAACGTTTAATTGGCTTGTTACTCTTCTTAAGCATCGCATCGATTAGTGGCCTTGTAGCCAAACAAGGGGTGTTATTTTGTCTGTTGACGCTACTGATGGTGATTGCTGTGCTAGGCCGCCAACGGGCGGGATTGTATCTACTGCGCGGTTACACTGTGGTGCAACTTGGACTGGTCAGCATTTTACCTGTGTTGCTATACGACCCAGATAATTTGCTCACAGGCCCATCGACCTTTCAATTAGGCGAATGGCAAGGCAAAATCCCCGACTACTTGGTGTTTGGCGTGCTGATTTTATTAGCGATATTACAAGTGTGGATAGCGTTTACCGCCCAAGTGTCGGCCTACTGTCATGTTAAAAATAACATGAACATCATGCGTTAACCTTTATCGCTACATAGAGTCAGGCGCTATCACGCAGTGATTTGGGCTTTGGGCTTTGGTCTTTGGTCTTTGGTCTTTGGTCTTTGGTCTTTGGTCTTTGTGACGTTAAGACATTCAGGCTGGGTTACCACAGACACAAGGCCAATTTTTACCGTCCCTGGTAAATTGGCATAAGTGCTTTAGACACAACACCAATTTTTTACCGTCCCAGGTAAATTGGCATAAGTGCTTTAGACGCAACGCCAATTTTTTACCGTCCCTGGTAAATTGGCATAAGTGTTCCAGACACAAAAAAGCCAGCAATGCTGGCTTTTTTATGCGTCAGACTCACCATAGGTGGTCAAGCGGCTAGGTTATACCGAGAAGCTAGCACCACAGCCACAGGTGGTGGTGGCATTAGGGTTTTTCACAAAAAAGCGCGAGCCTTCAAGTCCCGAAGTATAGTCCACTTCGCCACCCACAAGATATTGTAGGCTCATTGGGTCAACTACTAACTGAACCCCTTGTTTCTCAACGGTAAAGTCACCTTCGTTGACCTTTTCATCGAACGTAAAACCGTACTGAAAACCTGAGCAACCGCCACCGGTCACGTACACACGCAACTTAAGTGCATCATTTTGCTCTTCGTCCAACAAGGTTTTTACCTTTGAAGCTGCCGCGTCGGTGAAACGGATTGGCATTGTATCTTCAACTTGTTCAGTCATTACTACCTCTATACATCGGTTTGCTGAGCGAATTATCCAATACCTGACCAATTTGTTCAAGTAATAGTCTTGGCTCAGATAAAATCAATTTATTTTTGTATTATCACCCACAGCTTATTGGGCTAGTGGATCAATGGCCTCATTGCGATTTTGGGTGTCGTCCTCATGCTGCTCAGTCTCTTCAGGTACGTCATCTTCTATAGTGACCTCCTCATCGACACCATCAACCGTCGGCTCCACTTGCAACAGATCTGCGGCGGCAAACACCAACTCGGCACTGTCGCCTTTACTCCAACGACTGGCTGGCACTGTGACTTTTGCGTCGACCTGAGAAAGCACAAAGCCTTCAGGGAATTGCACCACGGTTTCTAAAATCTGAAAATAGCGAAAGCTAAAGTTAAGCTTATCATCAGTGAGTGACGATAACGGCAGGCTCACCACTTTGTCATCCTGCAAACCGATAAACGTGAGCTCGGCCTTACCTTTCAAGGCTTGCTTGCGCTTTTGCAGTTGGGTTAATACCAATTTAACCCTGAACTGGTTGGGCAATAGGCCAGGGTTTAAGCCTAAATCATGAATTGCCACACCGTCGGCTTGGTTTTCTGGCGCCATAATGCTGCGATAAAACGCCAGTTCTCGTTCAAGCTCTTTCTGTTTTTGATGTTGAGTTAAAAACATCTTTTGCATATTGTCATTGGCTTCTTGGGCTAACGCCAATTCCAAATTGCGCGAAGCTAACATCTCGGCCTGCTTTGTTAAGGCTTGGCTTAGCTCGGTGCTATTTTTCGATTGAGCGGGCTGAATTGGATGTTGCGATGACCAGAGATCCCAGGTCAATACGCCAGCAAAAAATGCCACTAAGATCAAAAAGAAAAGATAAACGCTCGAAGGTCGAATTTTTCGCTCTATCACTTGCAAGCGATCGATCCAACGATGATAATTTGACATTAAATACTAGCCCCTTATAAAAAATCGACACTCACGCTTTTAGTACGGTAAAGGTTTACCACCATGGTTTCTGTGCAGCAACTCGTTAATCGCCTTATTTCTCAATGCCAGCATTACCTTAATACAGCACTCAAAGATAAATTGTCACAAGCCAAAATCAGTGTGCAATTGTGCGGCTTGGCGCTCGCATTTGCCTTGGTGGCTTCTGGGGTCATTATATTATTTAGGCTATTACTGCAGTGGTTACATACCTTAACCCAATCTCAAGTATGGGATTTTACTGACAACTTTAGCGACTGGCGAGTGCTATTACCGCTTTTTGGTGGATTGTTGATCTGGCTCGTGGCGCAATTGGGCTCTAAACGTTACAAACGCATGGGTATCGCCTATGTAATGCACCGCATGAAACTGCACTACGGCAAAATTCCCTTACAATCGGCGCCGGGGCAATTCTTTCAAGCCTTATTTGCCCTTGCTAGCAACTTTTCAGTGGGCCGCGAAGGCCCTGCCATCCATTTAGGCGCTGTCAGTGCCAGTGTTATGGCAGAAAAGTTCCAGCTACCGGACAACAGCGTACGCATTATGTGCGCCAGTGGCATCGCCGCAGGTATTGCCGCAACCTTTAACGCGCCATTGGCCGCGGTGATCTTTGTCTTTGAGGTAGTACTCAGAGAATATAAGGTGCATTACTTCTTCCCTATCATGCTATCAGCCATATGTGGCGCGGTGACCAGTCAACTAGTGTTTGGCAATATCCATGAATATGAACAGATAGGTATCGACCATATCCCCTTGTCGCAATATCCGATCTTAGCCCTGTGTGGCCTAACACTCGGCTGCATCGCCGCCCTGTTTAATCACAGCCTGCTAACGGTCACCGCTAAAGGCCAACAATGGCCGCTATTTGCTAGGCTCATGTTGGCAGGCTTGGTCACCTGCGCAGTCGGGCTGCTGTTACCCCAAGCTTTGGGCAGTGGTGAGCAGGCGATAAGTTACGCTATTAGTGAGCATCCAAGCCTGGGGTTATTAGTGGGCTTGCTGATAGGCAAGATTATCGCCACCATTGCCGCCATAGGTCTTGGGATCCCTGGCGGGATTATCGGCCCATTATTTGGGATCGGTGCCTTAATTGGCGCTATTTTAGCCATTATCAGCGCGCAGTTCTTCCCCGGCATTAGCCCCTATATAGGCCTGTACACCATCATAGGCATGACCGCCATGATGGGCGTGTGCCTCAGCGCACCGCTGGCCGCCTTGGTGGCATTGCTAGAACTCACCAATAACGCCGCCATCATCCTGCCCTCGATGTTTGTCACCATACCCGCCTTCTTAATCGCCCACCAAGCCTTTAATACTCAGTCGCTGTTTTATAAACAGATGGAGCTGATGGGGCTGGACTACAAAATTGCGCCGGTCAAACTGGGGCTGCAAAAAACCGGCGTGCGCGCCATCATGGATAAGCGCTTTGTTATCGTTAAAGACAATGATGAGTTGCTGCTTGAAGTACTAAAACGCGCTGAAGGACGCTCGGTGTTAATGCGTAACCGCCAAGGTCAAATGGAGATGTTGCAATTAGAGCTGCAACATGACGACAGCAAAAGCACCTTAAGCCGCCACCCGATCCAAGGCGTTGCCGATAGCAGCACATTAAAAGAGGTCTACGAAATTTTGGCCATCGAACGCCGCGGCGAGGTGTTTGTCTATCAAGGCGAGCGCGATAATGTCGTTGGCGTGATCGGCTGGTCGGCGTTACAAAAACAGATTAATTCAGGCCAAATTTAACGCTAACGAGTTCGGCAGCATTCGGCTTACGTCAACGCTGCCACCCGCCTAGCGCTCAGTTTTTCAGCACATCTTGGTTAATGTGATCCCCCCCGCCCCTTAGCTCACCCTGACCACAAATCAGTAAATAATTGATTATCATGATCTTTTATAACTTTTCATAACTTTTTACATGCTATCGCTCTCATTTAGTCTTAGTTTTGTGACCCTGGTAACACTTACGCGCATTAGCGTGAATTTAGTGATGTTTTTTTATGCGCAATTCGATAGGCACTCAATTGATGCAAATAACTCACTGACCGTTACGGCTAAACATAACTACGAGTATTAAATAACATGCAGCGACAACGTAACAGCCGCTGGCTTATTGCTTCCGTCACATTGGCAAGTATAAGCCTGTGCACCAACAGCTTTGCAGCATCGGATGAGAAACTGCTCAACATGTGTAAAGCATGTCATGGACAGTCGGGCAATAATCCATTTCCCAGCATTCCCAATCTTGCTCAGCAAAACAGTCAATATATGGTTGCGCAATTAACCGCATTTAAAAACGGCCAACGCCAAGATAAAACCATGAGTAAAGTCGCCAAATTGTTAACAACTGAGCAGATGCAGCAGATGGCGCACTATTTTTCTAAAGGTAAGGACTAACACACCATGGCAATCGATAGACGTAATTTTCTTAAAGGGGCGGTAGCCACTTCAGTAGCGGCCATGTTGCCAGTCAATTGGGTATTTGCGCAAAACCGACCAGAAGGCATGGCAGCCATGGATGTGTCAGCGGTAAAGTGGAGTAAAGTCGATCACCTGCCTGAACACTTTAAGGTACTCAACAGCAGCCCACTGAATGCCTTCCCACCAGAACATCTGCTTGATCCTGCGACCACGCCATCGGATGTGGCCTTTATTCGCTGGAATGGCCAGATGCCCGACTTCGAGAACATCAATCCTGACACTTGGGAGTTTACCGTCGATGGCGAGTCAATCGAAACGCCTAAAACCTACACCATCGCCGAGCTAAAAAAGAAGTTTAAGACCCATACCCAAAAACTGGTACTCGAATGTGGCGGCAATAGCCGAGTCAACTTCTACCCTAACGCCAAAGGTAACCAGTGGAGTAACTCGGCTGTCTTTTGCGCAGAGTGGACTGGTGTTTTAGTCAAAGACGTATTAGCCGACTGTGGCGTAAAGAGCGATGCGGTGTATACCGCGCACTATGGTGCCGACAAGCACATTAGTGGTAAAGGCGCGGCCATTTCTCGTGGCGTGCCGATTGAAGCGGCCATGAATGAAAACGCCCTTATCGCGTGGGCAATGAACGGCGAAGATATTCCTTACATGCACGGTTACCCACTGCGTATCGTCTTTGGCGGTCGTCCTGGCTCAGTATCACAAAAATGTGCCACCGGCATTGGCGTACGCGATCGCGTGCACGATGGTAAAAAGATGGCGGCTCCCGCTTATCAAGTACCAAAGCATCCTGTCGCCCCAGGTGAAAAGGTCGACAACAAAGACTTTAAGATCATCGAAGAGATGATTGTTAAGTCGTTAATTACCTCACCACAAACCGGCGGTGAGCTAGCCCTAGGCGAGAACATTGAAGTGCGCGGCCATGCTTGGGCTGGTGTGCGTGAAGTGACTAAAGTGGAAGTCAGCTATGACTATGGCACCACGTGGCAAAGCGCGTCACTCACCAAACCCGCCAATCCAACGGCATGGCAACAATGGGCCATTAGCCTCAAGCTACCACAAACTGGCTACTACGAAATTTGGGCCCGTGCCACCGACAGCCAAGGTGACACCCAACCAATGGTACAACCTCAGTGGAACCCCAAAGGGTACCTATTTAACGGTTGCCACCGCATTGCATTAAGGGTGGTGTAATGAAAAAACACCTATTTGCGGCAGCGTTAATGCTAGCAAGTATGCCAGGGGTAGCCGCAGGCTCGTCTGAGGTGGCCACCTATCCGGTGGATGCTGAAACGGGTTTGATTATGGCGCCGGGCTGGGAGATGGTAAAAGATCAGTGTAACGCCTGTCACACCAGTCATATTATCCCGCAAAACCCCGGAAATAGAGCCGTATGGCGCGAGACCATTGAGTGGATGATTGACACCCAAGGTTTATGGGATTTATCTGACACTTGGGATCCTGTGCTCGATTACCTGTCGACTTACTATAACGAGACTGGTATCGACATGCAGATCTTTAGGCGTAAACCGTTAGATCCTGAGCTGATGCCCCCCATGCCAACGGCTAAAGGAGACCACTGATGAAACGTTTATTTGTGAGCCTTGGCCTCATCGCTGCACTGCTATTTGCCGCTATTGTCAGCGGCAATGAGCGCCGAGAGTTCAACCAAACGATCGAAAATATGGGGCTAAAGATAAGCCCTAGTACCTTGGCATATTCGGCCGATGTTGAGCAGGGAAAGCAGCTGGCTTCGACTCGCTGTATCGCTTGCCATGGCGCAACTATGCTTAAGGTGATGCCAAGCTACCCCATGCTCGAAGGGCAAAAAGCCGCTTACCTGTTTAAGCAGCTAATGGCGTTTAAGCACGGCGAGCGCAGCAACCCCATTATGCAAGGGCAAGCCGCGCAGCTATCTGAGCAACAGATGAAAGATGTCTCGCTGTACTATTCGCAGCAGGCAACACTTACGCTGCACTAAGTGCATGTAAGCTCACTCAAGGTTCGAATGACTCGGCGCGGCAGCTATGCTAATGCGGTGCCATAAGATAACTTCGATACCTAACATCATGGGCGGTGCCATCAGGTCCGCCCATTATTTTTAGCCCTCTCCCCATAAAACAGACCGCTTCGCGTCAGTACTAGCAATCCGCCACTCTGTGATCGATGACATTGAAAATGCTGCGTATACGGTCACAATAATAGATCAACTTGAAGACAATTTAGTATGGGCTGATATACTCTAGCGGCTTATATTCAGGCGCAAGGTTTTGTCTCACGGTAAAACGCTAACAAGGCGCTGTTAAGTTGCACTTAACCCACAAAATTGATACACAGCATTGCAAAGATGGTGCTTATGCCCCGCTGCCACGAACGCAAGAAAAACAGGCAGGTAACGGTGGGCTATGCATGTCCATGGCAAGATTTGCAGTGATATAAAGGGTTGCGGCACAAGTTGAGCAACCCTAATGAGCCGTTAATTGATATTCACAAAAGCCGATTTTTAATCTGGCAACTGACTTTAAAGGATCTAGCATGACCCGCTCTGAAACCCTATTTGAACAGGCTAAAAAAACTATTCCTGGTGGCGTTAACTCGCCAGTACGTGCCTTTAACGGTGTTGGTGGTTCGCCACTGTTTATCGAAAAAGCGGATGGTGCTTATATTTATGATGCCGATGGCAAAGCCTATATCGATTATGTTGGCTCTTGGGGACCGATGATTCTAGGTCACAACCATCCAAAGATTCGTGCAGCGGTATTGGCCGCCGTGGAAAATGGCCTGTCATTTGGTGCCCCCACTGAACTTGAAGTGCGCATGGCTGAAAAAGTGATCGAGATGGTGCCATCGATGGAACAAGTCCGTATGGTGAGCTCAGGTACTGAAGCGACCATGAGCGCCATTCGTCTGGCTCGTGGTTTCACTGGTCGCGATAAAATCCTTAAGTTTGAAGGCTGCTACCACGGCCACGCGGACTGCTTACTCGTAAAAGCAGGTTCTGGCGCGCTGACTCTGGGTCAGCCAAGCTCTCCTGGTATTCCTGAAGATTTTGCTAAGCACACCCTAACCGCCGTTTATAATGAACTTGAATCGGTTAAAACGCTGTTTGAACAGTATCCAGAAGAGATCTCGTGCATCATTCTTGAGCCTGTAGCTGGCAACATGAACTGCATTCCGCCAATCCCTGGTTTCCTTGAAGGCCTGCGTGCCCTGTGTGATCAATACGGCGCACTGCTTATTATCGACGAAGTGATGACTGGTTTCCGCGTATCGAAAAGCGGGGCTCAGGGCCACTACGGGATCACGCCCGATCTCACCACATTAGGAAAAGTGATCGGCGGCGGCATGCCAGTAGGCGCTTTCGGTGGCCGTAAAGATGTGATGCAGTTTATCGCGCCAACGGGCCCAGTTTATCAAGCGGGTACCCTGTCTGGTAATCCGATTGCGATGTCAGCCGGTCTTGCGCAGATGGAAGCACTCAGCGAGCCAGGCCTTTACGAAGCGCTTGCTGATAAAACAAAACGTGTTGCCGAAGGCTTTAAGGCGGCGGCCAACAAACATGGTATTCCACTGAGCATCAACTATGTTGGCGGTATGTTTGGCTTGTTCTTCACTGACGAAGAGAAAGTCACACGTTTCGACCAAGTCACTCAATGTAATGCCGAGGCCTTCCCAGAGTTTTACCATGGCATGTTAGATGAAGGTGTTTATCTAGCGCCAAGCGCCTATGAAGCAGGCTTCTTGTCTATGGCTCATGGCGACAAAGAGATTGAAGCAACGCTTGCCGCTGCCGATCGCGTGTTTGCAAAAATGGCTAAATAACACCAGCGTTAAGCAGTACCGATAACGCGTATGCCTAACAAAACAAAGAGGACCTAGTGTCCTCTTTTTGTTTATCTGCCCCATGCCCATAAGGAGCCCGCCACGCTAAACCGATAAAATCACATAAAATGAGCAATCATATAATAAAGTAGAAGCTAATGTTAACGGACGATTCACAGCCAGCAAACAGTTAAATCATCTACCAAAGCCTGCAATTGCAGCACATTAAACATGAACAGCCCCCTTAAAAGCCTATCCGCATCACAGTTTTACTGCAAAGTTAGACTAAGGTAACGCTTGCCTATTGCACTTTCCTATGGTCTGATCGCCAGCTATCACAACAACCTTAATATAACCTTGATTTTAAATCTTCATTCTCATCGCCATGAGGTGCGGACTTAAGTCGGCCGTAGGAACCAATGTATGCTCGACATTTTCCTGATCACCCTTGCTGTGCTAGCGCTATTAAGCATCATTTTTGAAGAGGTGACTCACCTTAACAAAGCTAAAACTACCTTGTTTTTTGGCTGTATAGCCTGGATAACCCTGTTTGTTGCCGCAAACGATGCCGATCACCAGCGGCTAATGGCCCAGGAACTTGATCACAACCTATTAGAAATCGCCACCTTGTGGCTGTTCCTTATGTCGACCATGACCTTTGTGGCTTATCTCAATGCCAAAGGGATGATCCAAGTCTTAGTGCAAAAGTTATTTCCACAGCAAGTATCGGTACGCATGCTGATGATCCAAGTGGCCTTGTTCTCGCTGGTGCTGTCGGCCATTTGTGATAACGTCACCGCCACCTTGGTTTCACTCGGGTTATTAACCACCTTTCAACTTGAAAGCCAGATGAAACGCCGTATGTCGGTATTAATCATCTTTGCGGTCAACTCTGGCGGTGTCGCGCTGATCACGGGTGATGTGACCACCTTGATGATCTTCCTTGGCGGCCATGTGCATATCTCGCAGTTACTGATACTGTTTATCCCCGCCGCGATAAGCGTCATGTTACTGGCAGTGTTGTTCTCGCTCAAAGCCGAAGGACGAGTGAGCACCACGCCGATAAAGCCTCAGTACAGCCGTATAGATGTGCTCATCGCCATTATTTTTCTAATCACCATCATATTAACCATGGTGCTCAATATCTTGTTTGGTATTCCACCCGTGCTGACTTTCCTCTCTGGGTTGTCGGTGATGTTTTTAGTGGGCACCACCTCTCGCAGTAATAAAGAGGAGTTACAGATCCTCGAATATATTCGTCAGGTTGAATTCGACACCCTACTGTTCTTCCTCGGCATATTATTATTGGTGGGCATGCTTAAAGAGATTGGTACCTTGCATCTGCTCACCGAGGTGTATGCCAAGTTTGATCCCAATATCTCTAACTTTGTCACAGGTATAGGCTCGGCATTGCTCGATAACGTGCCATTAACAGCCGCATTACTGAAAGCCGAACCGGTGCTGACCACCCCAGAATGGTTAGGCCTCACCTATTCTGTTGGGGTTGGCGGCTCATTGCTGGTCATTGGTAGCGCGGCGGGCATCATCGCCATGAGTAAGGTCAAAGAGCTGACCTTTGTGGCCTATTTAAAATATGTCCCAGCACTTCTGTTGTGCTACACCTGCGGCTATGGCTTAACCTTACTGCTGGCCTACGAGTTTTTTGGCTAAAGCGCGCAACCACCCCTTAGCACTTAACAATGCGATGACCCTGCTCATCGCATTGTTATTAGCTCAGCCTATTGTTTGCCATACCTTCTATTACCAGCCAGCTTTATTACATGCCTGCTTGATTACCAGCCCACTTGATTAAAAGTCACCTGCTATTAAAGCCCCTTTATTGCAAGCCAGCACAATTATAAGATGAGCAGCACCAAGCTAGTTGATGGTTATCACAGCATGAGACCCAAACTGCCCCCTCTATCCATCGTCCCCAGCATAGAGTCGACTGAAGGGATTTGCTTAGTGCGACCAAAAGCATATACTGCCAAAAATTTACCAAAGCGAATCTCACTATGCCTTTGTCTAAGGAAGCCTTTAAAACCATCCATTTGATCGCTAAATCGGGGAGTTTTGCGGTTGCAGCCGAACGACTCAATCGCGTACCGTCCGCCGTGAGTTACACGGTAAAAAAAATGGAAGAAGAGCTTGGATTTGCTCTATTTGACCGCAAGGGACGACAGATCAAACTCACCCCGGCTGGGCAATATTTTATTGATCATAGTCAGTGGATGCTCGATACCTATGACGAGCTAGTGCGTAACAGCGCCATGATCTGCACCGGTGTTGATGCCACCTTTAATATTGCCATTAACAACATAATTAATCGTGATGGATTAATCGATCTAATTGCGCAACTTAATCAGCAATTTCCATCCACAAAAATTTCAGTCACCACAGAGGTGTACAATGGCTGCTGGGATGCACTCTATGATAGACGAGCCGATCTGGTAATTGGCGCGCCGCACTCCGCCCCCAAGATGGAAGGGGTGGTTTCGCAATCAATTGGTAAAATTGAGTGGGATTTCATCGTGGCGCAATCTTCCCCGTTAGCCAGCCAAATCAACGTATTAACGGCCGAGCAGCTAAGACAATATCCCGTTATTGTGGTTAAAGACACCGCCAAACATATCCTGCCACAAGATGCCTGGTCCCTCACCGGACAAAAAATCATTTACGCGCCAGAGCTATCAACGGCAATAGCCTTAATTGAGCGTGGCGTAGGGATAGGCTATATCCCGCATCACCGCATTAAAACCTCGCTTGATTTAGGTCAGGTGATTAAAAAGGCCATTGTCGAACACAAACAACCTACTCAGCTGTTTTATGCCTGGCATGCTAACCGTGAAAGCCCGGTATTAAATTGGTGTATTGAGTACTTAATGCAACCCGAACACGCCAATCAGTGGTGCGACTAAACTGCTATAACGCGCCTAACCGCGTCCTGCATCATTTTCTGAGGGATTAGCGTGTGAGCCAATTCACAGTTTCACCCCCCTCATTAAACAATTAAAGCGAAGTGATGCGTCAAAATATTTGACGCATCCTAGCCCAATACCAATTAAGACGAGACCTGCGCCCTATAGGCATCATCATATTGAGAGAGCCGTCGCTTTAACAGGTTAAAGCATCAAATTATTTGATTTCTCAAGCCTGATTTTATCACTTTTTTAATCAATATTAGCCCGATACTATCAAACGGTGTTAACCACTTTGAGTTAACCCGGCCCAATTATTATAAAGGTTATTAAATTATGACTAGATTATTTCAAGCCGAACCATTTGCATTAAACTTCGATCCAGCAACGACTGCGCTAGTCGTCATTGATATGCAGCGAGACTTTGTTGAGCCTGGTGGGTTTGGCGAAGCGCTAGGTAACGATGTCTCTTTAGTGCGCAGCGCAATTGAACCTTGTGGCAAATTATTAAACACCGCCCGCGAAACGGGGATCATGGTTATCCATACCCGCGAAGGTCACCGCGCCGATTTAACCGACTGCCCACCAGCAAAACTAACCCGTGGTGGCAAAACCTTTATCGGCGAGAAAGGGCCAAAAGGCCGTATACTTATCCGCGGCGAAGCAGGTCACGATATCATTCCTGAACTCTACCCTATTGCTGGCGAGCCGATTATCGACAAGCCAGGTAAAGGGGCGTTTTACCAAACCGATCTGCACCTAATCCTGCAAAACAACAATATCAAAACCTTGATTGTGTGTGGCGTCACCACCGAAGTGTGCGTTGGTACTACAGTACGAGAAGCCAATGACCGCGGCTATGAGTGCATTGTGCCTGAAGATTGTGTTGGGTCTTACTTCCCAGAATTCCATCAATCGACCCTTGATATGATCAAGGCGCAGGGCGCGATATTCGGTTGGGTATCAAATAGCGAAAATATCATCGAAGGACTTAAGTAAGTCGATGAGATGATACTCTCGCTCACTAAGGGATACCTTTGCCCAGCAACATCATTTAACGGCAAGGTACACAGCGTTTTTCGGCGGTCGATGAATATCAAAACCGATCTGATTGACACGCCTTGGGTATCCCTTCTTGATACACGTTTACCAGCGACTCCCACTGCATATCAGTGTGACTTCGAGTCGATAGGGCCATTAACCAACAAGATAAAGGTGGGCGAGACGCTATTTATGCGAGGTGGCATGATACGGCTAAAGTCCACTGTAAACTTAGCAATTAATACCCTTACAGCCAGAAAGTGGCAACAAGCTCCAGCGTTATTAACGATTAATCATTACCGTATTAAAAATAATGTCGGTATGACGGAAGCCTTACTTGGAAAGTATATTTCCAGTAAGGAAAAGTTAACCATTAACTCTGCTGCTGAATATATTCAACACTTAGGATTAACACTCCCAAACTGTATTTATATTCACTCAGAAAAATTAGCTAAAAATATAGGTCATGGTAAGGGACTCACACCATCAGGTGATGACTTTTTAATAGGCGTGCTGGCGGTACTATCCAGTTTAACCACAGTGCATCCGCAGGCCGAAACGCTTTTTAATCAAATTAAAACAGCAATACTGTTAGATATTAATAAGACCAATGAGATTAGCGCACATTATTTAACATTGGCTCTTTATCACCATTTTTCGCACCCAGTGCAATGGCTAATACATGATTTATTTACCGCAACGGACGCCTCGATACTTAACCACAGAGTGATGGCTAACCTCAACATTGGCGCCAGCTCAGGTGCCGACACCCTTGCGGGAATGCTGTATTGCCTCAATAACGTATTACTGAATTAAAACTTATTTTAACAGGTACTTATATGACCATTAAATATAAAACATTTGAAAATCTCTATCAGGATTCCGTTTCCTTGATGCAGATTTCAGCCCGCCTCAATAAAATGAGTGGCATAGAAGAGGCCTCTGTCGCCATGGGCACAGAAGCGAACTTAGCACGCATGACCGATGCCGGTTTTGGCAGCGATATTATTGCCAAGCCCAATGATCTGGTTGTCGCGGTAAAAGGCGACGAGGCAGCATGCCAAGAAGCGATTGAAATCGCATTTGAGGCGCTCACGGCAAAACCCGATGCAGGCAATGACAGCCAACAGTTCTCTCAGCCACTGACCAGCTTTGCGCTTGGGTTAACCCAACATCCTGATGCTAACCTGGCGATGATCTCTGTCCCTGGTGAATATGCCGCCGCAGAGGCGATAAAAGCCTTAAATCTTGGGCTGAACGTCATGATGTTTAGCGACAATGTATCGGTAGCCGATGAGCGCGCCATCAAACAACTGGCCCAGCAAAAAGAACTGATGGTCATGGGACCCGATTGCGGCACCGCCATTATCAACGGTATTCCCCTAGGTTTTGCAAACGTCGTACGCCGCGGCGCGATTGGCGTCGTTGCGGCATCTGGTACTGGGCTACAAGAAGCCACTTGCCGCATTCATCAACTGGGTGAAGGCGTATCGCAAGCGTTAGGCACGGGCGGTCATGATCTGCACCAAGATGTGGGCGGTATCTCTATGCTGCATGGCCTACAGGCACTTGCCGATGATGAGGCCACTAAGGTGATCGTGTTGATCTCTAAGCCACCCGCAAAGGCCATTGCAGAGCAAATTTTAGCGACCGCAGCCCAAGTTGATAAACCGGTTGTGGTGCATTTTCTTGGCGCGGCAGATTCCTCAATGGCACTCGATGGGGTTTATGCTGCCCACTCGTTGGCGCACTCTGCCGAAGTGGCAGTGGCAGTGTTAAACCAGCAAGCGATTCCAGACGTACAAACTCAGCCAAAAGATGATTCAGTGTTAACTACGCTAAGCAGCAAGTTATTGCCTAGCCAGCGTTATATTAGAGGGGTCTTTGCCGGCGGAACCTTCTGCTTCGAAGCGCAAATTATTGCCAGCCAATATGGCATAAATGCGTATTCAAACACGCCAACCCAAGGTAACAGCCAGCTTGATGATGTATGGACAAGCCAGCAGCACACCATAGTGGATCTCGGTGATGATGCCTTCACCCAAGGTCGTCCGCATCCGATGATCGACCCGACATTACGTAACCAGCGCATTTTACAAGATGCTCAAGACCCAGCCACCGCCGTGATCCTGTTTGATGTGGTGTTAGGTTATGGCGCGTCAGAAGCCCCACTGACTGAGCTACTTGATGTGATTGACACGGTTCGTAGCAAAACCGCCACTGCACCACTGTTTATTGCCCATGTGTGCGGCACAGAGTTAGATCCCCAGTCTCGTGATTTAACCCGTGATGCCTTGAGCGAGGCCGGGGTATTAATTGCAGATAGCAATGCCGATGCTGCGCACCTTGCTGCGAAATTCATTTCTCAACTTTGCTAAATAGGTAATTCAAATGAAAGCACTTTTCACTCAGAAACTGACAGTCCTCAATGCAGGCCTAGCAAGTTTCGCCACTAACATTGAACGTGCCGGCGGTGAAGCGATAGCCATGAACTGGCAACCTCCAGCAGGTGGCGATCGTCAAGGCGGCTTAGCCCTAGCAGAATTACTCAACCAACCAGAGATTGAGCTTGCCAACCAAACGGCCATGGAGCGCTACTTAGCCGCCCAACCTATGCTGGTCGATGTGATGCTTGCTGGCGAGGCGATACCCACCCTAGCAGAGAAAAAACTGATCCTACATGCAGGCCCACCGATTGCGTGGCAGGAGATGTGCGGCCCAGTACAAGGGGCGATTTTAGGTGCCATCTTATTTGAAAAATGGGCTGATGACCTTGAGCAAGCAGAGGCGTTGATCCACGCAGGTGAAGTGACCTTCGAGCCTTGTCATCACTTTGATGCCGTAGGCCCAATGGCCGGGATCATTAGCCGTTCAATGCCGTTGTGGGTGGTCGAAAACCCAAATAATGGTAATGAGCGCGTCTACAGCAACTTTAACGAAGGCTTAGGTAAAGTGCTGCGTTTTGGTGCCAATAGCCCAGCCGTGATTGAACGCTTAGAGTGGATGGGTACTGAGCTGGCTCAAGCGATGAAAGCCATGTTGGTTCAATCTGGCCCTATCGAGCTAAAGCCCATTATGGCCCAAGCTCTGCACATGGGTGATGAAGTACACAACCGTAATGCGGCAGCAACCGGCTTACTGTTAAAACAACTGGTACCAGCACTGCTTAATACCGCTGAGCCTAAAGAGCAGATCCAACGAGTGATTAGTTTTATCACCGCCAACGATCATTTCTTCTTAAACCTGTCGATGGCAGCGTGTAAGAGCATGCTTAAAGCGGCCGAGAATATCCCTAACAGCACCATGGTAACTGTGATGGCGCGTAACGGGGTTAACTTTGGTATCCGCCTGTCTGGCACGGGTAACACTTGGTTCCAAGCACCTGCAAACCCGGTCGATGGGCTGTTTTTCCCAGGTTATGGCGTCGAAGATGCTGCGGCAGATTTAGGCGACAGCGCCATTACTGAAACCGCGGGGGTCGGTGGTTTTGCCATGGCTTCATCGCCAGCGATTGTGAAGTTTGTCGGCGGCACCCCGATTGATGCGACTAATAATAGCCGCGCAATGCAGGCCATCACCTTAGGCGGTAACCCTGCCTTTACCTTGCCAGCACTTAACTTTGCCCCAACAGCGGCGGGTATCGATGCGCGCAAGGTTGCCGATCACTCTGTATTACCCATCATCAACACAGGTATCGCCCATAAACAAGCGGGTGTAGGCCAAATTGGCGCCGGGATCACCACAGCACCAATGCAGTGCTTTGTTGATGCTTTACAAACCTTTGCCACTCAACGTGAACACTAGGAATAACCATGACTAAAAAACCTTTAGCAGTCGTCGCCTTTGGCGGCAATGCGTTGATAGACAATGATGACCACTGCTCCATCAATGATCAGTACCAAACGGTGGTGAATAACGTAGGTTACTTGGTGGATTTAATTGAACGTGGATGGGATCTGGTATTAACCCACGGCAATGGCCCTCAAGTTGGCTTTATTCTGCGCCGCTCTGAGTTGGCCGCCCACGAAGTCGACCCTGTTCCGGTTGATTACGCGGTTGGCGATACCCAAGGTGCCATTGGCTATATGTTCCAAAAGGCATTGAGTAATGAGTTAAGCCGCCGCGGTATTGCCCGCCCTGTGGTCACACTCGTAACTCAAACCCGGGTGGATCCCAATGATCCAGCGTTCCAAGCGCCGAATAAGCCCATTGGTTCATTTATGGATAAAGCCACAGCCGAGCAATATGCCGCCGAATTAGGTTGGCACATTATGGAAGACTCAGGACGCGGTTGGCGCCGCTGCGTGGCGAGCCCTAGCCCACAAGAGATCATCGAGACCGACAGCATTAAAACCCTGCTTGGCAGTGGCGCACTCGTCATCGCCGCTGGCGGTGGTGGCATTCCGGTGGAACGCAACGCACAAGGGGACTTGGTGGGCGTTGAGGCGGTCATCGATAAAGATGTAGCTTCAGCCATGCTCGCCAAAGAGTTGCACGCCGACATGCTGATCATTCCAACTGGCGTTGAAAAGGTGGCCATCAACTTTGGCACCCCAGAGCAAGAGTGGCTAAGTGAACTGGATCCAGCACAGGCGCAAAAACTGGGCGAGCAAGGCCAATTTGGCGAAGGGTCAATGAAGCCTAAAGTCGACGCCTTATTGCAATTCTTAGCCGGTAATCCAGATGGCGCAGGGCTTATCACTAAAGCCAGCACCGTTATCGAAGCCATTGATGGTGCAACGGGCACCTGGATCCGCAACCACTAATCATTTTTTTGAGGTCCGGCATGGCCGGACCCTTTTTTTTTACGGAGTAAATCTTATGTCTAAAACAACTCTTTTAGCAGTAAACGGCACCCTAATGCGCGGCCTTGAACTCAACCCAAACCTAATCAATGTGGGCGGTAAATTCATTCGTGAAGATAAAACCGACCAGCATTACCGCCTATGGTCAATCAATGATGTTCACCCTGCAATGATCCGCACCACTGCGCCAAGCAACAGCGTTGACCTTGAAGTGTGGGAACTGCCTATGGAAGCCTTCGCTTCGGTATTGAGCAATGAGCCTGCAGGCCTTGCTATCGGTAAAGTTAAGCTTGCCGATGGTAGTGAAGTACTGGGGGTGTTAGGTGAGCCATGGCTGGTCGAAGGACAGCGTGAAATCACCGAGACCGGTGGATGGCGCAATTATATCAAGACAACCAAGGCATAAACCGTTAACGCATAAATCGAGATACACAAATAACAATAACATCGACAAGTCACCACCGATTGTCTTTGGGATCTCTTCAATCACATTCAGTTGTGAATTTAAGGCGTACTAATTATGAGTAGCAGAAATAATACCGAACAATCCAACACGGCCTCCGGTGCTCAAATCGCAATGATCCTGCTAGGGATCCTTGTAACCCCAGTGCTATTAGCCTCATCGAGTCTCGGTAGCCAGTTAACATTAGGCTCTGCAGCAGCGGTGATTGCTGTGGGCAGCTTAATCTTAACCGTGCTTGCGGTGATCAACATTGCCATTGGTGAGCAGGCTCGCTTGCCCACATACGGCATTGTGAAATACTCCTTTGGCAGCAAAGGTGCTATCGCCATCAATGTCATCATGGCCATCAGCTTGTTTGGTTGGATAGCAGTGACGGCGAACATGTTTGGCCACAGCGTGCATGATCTGCTGGCCACACAATTTGGGCTTGAGCTACCCGTAGCGCTTATCGTGGCCCTAGGTTGTGTTATTTTTGTTGCTTCTACCGCCTTTGGCTTTGAAGCGCTGGGCAAGGTATCAAAATTTGCCGTGCCCATCATAGTGTTGTTGATGTTTGTGATCCTTTATATGGCATTAACCGCCTCGGTGCCAGTGGTTGAGAAAGTCAGTAGCTTAAGTTTTGGTGCAGCGGTGTCATCGGTAGTGGGTACCATCATCGTCTTAGTGGCCACCTCACCCGATTTTGGCAGCTTTGTTCACAATCGTAAGCATGCGGTATTAGCGGGTGTATTAACCTTTGGTTTA
This sequence comes from Shewanella sp. 492, assembly GCF_059338445.1. NCBI lineage: Bacteria > Pseudomonadati > Pseudomonadota > Gammaproteobacteria > Alteromonadales > Shewanellaceae > Shewanella > Shewanella sp. 492. Next base: position 883,767 of record NZ_CM181702.1, on the reverse strand, counting down.
GCCTATCCTGTGCTCTTTTTGGTGGGCGCGATACCTGGGTCTATCACCTCTGAAGGCTCGCTATTGTCTGCCATGGCGATTATTGGTAGCACGCTGCCTGCAGCTATTTTGCTGGTGTTTGCTTGCATCACAGGTAACGCGGGTAACATGTTCCAGGGCACCTTAGTGGTATCAACGCTGTTTACTAAGTTCCCTAAATGGCAGCTCACTGTGGTACTCGGTATTCTGGCGGCAATCGTCGGTAGCATGGATATTATGGCGTGGTTTATTCCATTCTTATTGTTCTTGGGTATCGCAACCCCTCCCATTGCAGGGATCTACATTGCCGACTTCTTTATCAATCGTCGTAACGGCTATGATGAAGCCTGCTTACAACAAGATCCTGCCATTAAGCCAATGACTTTTGTGGCTTGGGGTGTGGGTTCATTAGTGGGCTTTTGCACGGTAAATGGTTGGTTCACCCTATCGGGGATCCCATCGATTGACTCTTTGATGATAGCTTCAGTAGGTTACTTCCTATTAACGCGTATCGGTCAATCCAAGAGTAACGCACTGACTAATAACGGTTAACGCTTAACGACTCATGTCAAACCCTAAGGTATAAGTCAGTACTACAAGGCCATCTCTTCTGTATCAGAAGGCATGGCCTTTTTATTATGCTTAACAAATATTAAATGGCCGGCACTTTAAACTCGGTGCCAGCCACTTCAAGTACCACATCACGCGGTCTTATCTCGATAATGCGTAATGCGTCGCCAATCATGTCACCTTGCTGTAACTCGGCGCCATCGACATTAAGCCAGCGCTTATCGGGGTTACTGGCATAGACATGAGCCAATATCGTAAATTCAGGCACCTGTAGCTGCACACTAGCGGGTAACTGCCCATATTTAGGCAGCGTATCGGCGCTAGGCTCAGGAATAGGATCAAGCTTAGGTTCGGTCACAGGCGTTGCCACCGCCTTATCTATCTCCACCGCTTTTAATGCCGCTTCAAAGGCGGCGAGCAGGTTATCACTTGGCGGCTCACTTTGGCTCACAGGTGCATTGTGCCCCCGCGCGTGGGTTGAGTTGCTAAAGCCCACATCTTTAGCGGCTTCATCGACTTGCGCCTGCAGCGAATTAAGTAAGTCTTGGCCACGTTGATTACTATTCGCGCCTAAAATAATGGGCTCTTGGGCGGCGTTATCTGTCACTTGGGTTGCCATGGCGATGGTGCGCGACCCCTGCGCCAAATTGGCTTGCTCACTAACCGGCACTGCCTGCGCTTGATAGCCCATAGGCCGTGCTATGGGTACAGGCAATGCAACTTTTCCCGCCAGCTGCACATTTGGGCTCGCCGGCTGCGTGGTGTCGGCCACATCGGCTTGTGGGCTAGAATTAGCTTGCTGGCTGTGACTGACCTTAGACGGCGACATTAACGCTAGCGCATCGGGCTGCCGTGTCACTGTGGGCTCAGATAACGGCGCCTTCAAAGCGTTTGGGCGTAACGGGCTGACACTACTGAGTAGCCATGCCGCCAATACCGCGAGCACCAGCAGAGTGACAAACAGCGCCAACTTTAATCCAAGGTGACGAGTACGGTTCATCGCCTGATATTGGGCACGCGGAGTAATAATTGCATCTAGAGGCTGCTCTTGCTGTTTAGCTCGCATCACGGCATCGAGTAAAATAGACATCAGTAGCGCCCCCCACTTTCTTGCAGCCGCGGCCCTTGATCACTCAAGTAAAGATTAAGCTGCACTAAGGTTTGGCTGCCGGCAATGGCATCGGCCCGCAAACCGTGCTGACGTTGAAACGCTCGCAGCGCCTGCTCTAACTCATCGTCAAATTGGTTCACCAAACGTGGAGATTTTTGCTGGATATGTGCCAGCGCATTTTCAAGCCATTGCACCTGCGCAATTGGCGCACCGCGACCTATCTCTTTAGGCTGGTAACTGGGCGCCTGCCATAAAATTTCGAAGGTGCCACTGAAATGGCGAGTAAACCAAGCTCTGTCGACCCACAATTGCTGCTCGCCCAGTTGCAACAACAGCTGCTCACCTTGGCGCGACACCACTGTGCCATAAAATGGCTGTTGATCTTCATCTTGCAGATACACCACCGCAGGGTAGTTTAACCGTAGCAGCGAAAACCAATTACCTTGTTGCTGAAAACAATCGAGCCCTTGCTGCTGCGCCGACTGACAAGCCGTTAAGCCGATGTAGGGCGACTTGCCCCACAAGCCTAAAATACTGGCGTAGGCGCTATCTATGCTGCGGCTCTGCTCTATGGCTTGACGCAAAATCTGTTGACTGGCGCTCAGTTGCGCCGACTTAGGCGCGCTCATGCTATCAAGGTCATCTGAGGGTTGAGGAATCGCCCCCCAATCGCCTGAGCGCTCGCGCTGCGCCACTTGATTAGGCATCTGGCTCGATGAAGCGCCCGCACCTGAACTGAGTACTGCACTGGAATTAGTACTCGGCTCTGCGACCAGATTAAGCACGCCACGCTCATCAGTGTGGTTAAACAGATAAAATGCCCCCGCAAAGGTGAATACCACGGCGGCCGCCGCTGCCGTAGGCCAAAAAAGCGATCGCGACTTAACCTCTTCGCCGAGCACTTCCGTTGCCGCAGTGCGCACCATGTTGGCATCAATCGGCACCTTAGATTGCGCGTAACCGGCCATCAAGGCGCGCTCACACAACAGATTAATCAACCGCGGAATACCGCCACTGTATTGATGCAAGGCTTTGATCGCACTGCGATGAAACAAAGGCTCATGCCGCCCCGCTACCTGCAATCTGTGCTGCACGTACAGAGCAATTTCTTGCTGAGTCAAAGGCAATAAGTGATAACGGGCGGTGATGCGCTGGGCCAATTGACGTAACTCTTGGCGTTTAAGCAATTGTTGTAGCTCTGGCTGACCAATCAAAATCACTTGTAATAGTTTTTTAGTGTCGGTTTCGAGATTGGTTAACAGACGCAGCTGCTCAAGGACTTCGGCGCGCAGATGCTGCGCTTCATCAATGATCATCACGGTATTACGTCCGCGTTCATGGTTCGCCAATAAAAACTGGCTTATTTTATCGGTAAGCTGCTTCAGGCTCGGCTCGGTGCCATATTCGATATTCAATGCATCGCACAAGGTGGCTAACAACTCTAACTCGGTTAGCGAAGGGTTCAGAATAAAGGCGGTGTCGGTATTGTCCGGTAACTGATTGAGCAAGGTACGCGACACCGTGGTTTTTCCTGTGCCAACTTCGCCCGTTAGCAGTACAAAGCCCCCCGTCTCACCTAGGCCATAGGTCAAATGTGCCAACGCCTCACGATGACGGTCACTTAGAAACAGATAATGCGGGTTGGGTGCAATAGAAAATGGGTTATCGTTAAGTCCATAAAACGCTTTGTACATGCAGGCTGTAGTCCCAAAAAATAATTGACGCTCCAAACTAAGCTTTAGCCAATCCATTGTCAAAAATTAGCCTAAAATATTTGCGCGCCGCCGCGTTGCAAACAGTACGATCACGCCCCCTTAGCATGATAAGCTAGAGGCAAAGTAAGCAAAGAGACTTAAACTGGTGAAAATCTATCTCGTTGGCGGCGCGGTCCGCGACCAATTATTGCAACTGCCCATCAAAGATCGTGACTACATGGTAGTTGGCGCAACACCTGAACAGATGCTCGCTCAAGGCTACAATCAAGTGGGTAAAGATTTCCCGGTGTTTCTGCACCCTAAAACTCAGCAAGAATATGCCTTAGCGCGCACCGAACGCAAAACGGCTGCAGGTTACGGTGGCTTTAGTTGTTACGCCGCCCCCGATGTCACCCTTGAAGAGGATCTGCTGCGCCGCGACTTAACCATTAATGCGATCGCTCAAGATGAGCAAGGTACACTGGTTGACCCCTATGGCGGCCAACGCGATATTGAGCTGCGTTTACTGCGCCACGTATCGGCGGCCTTTGTCGAAGATCCACTGCGGGTATTGCGGGTGGCTCGTTTCGCCGCACGTTTCCACCACTTAGGTTTTAGTGTTGCGCCAGAAACCATGGCATTAATGCAACAGATAAGCCGCAGCGGCGAACTCGATGCCTTAACCCCAGAACGGGTATTTTTAGAATTAGATAAGGCACTGGCAACCGAGGCGCCGCAAGTGTTTTTTGAGGTATTACGCCAGTGCGCTGCACTGCCAGTGTTGTTCCCCGAGATTGACGCGTTATTTGGCATCCCCCAGCCAATAGAGTGGCACCCAGAGGTTGATACTGGTGTGCACACCATGATGGTACTCGAACAAGCCGCAAAGTTATCACCAGAGCGTGCAATCCGCTTCGCAGCCCTAGTGCATGACTTAGGTAAAGCCCTTACACCGCCTGAGCTACTGCCTAAACATCACGGCCATGGACAAAAAGGGCTGGCGCCAATCAGAGCGCTGTGTACTCGCATTAGGGTACCTAATGAATATCGCGATCTGGCTTTACTGGTATGCGATCAGCATCAAAATGTACATCAGGCTTTTGAGTTAAAGCCGCAGACCATCATCAAAATATTTGACAAAGCCGATCTCTGGCGTAAGCCCCAGCGGCTATCTCAGCTGTTGTTGGCCTGTGAAGCCGACATGAAAGGCCGCAGCGGATTTGAACAGCACGACTACCCGCAGTCGCAATACTTACAAGACTGCTTTGAGGCGGCGCAAAACGTTGCCATAAAACCCATTATCGATGCTGGCTTTACTGGGGCCGAGATCAAAAGCGAACTACAACGTCAGCGCATTGAAATTATTGCAAAATACAAAGCTAATAGGCTGCAAACTGATACAAAGCACTAGCATAAGGTTAACGGTATGGTGATCAATGACCTAAATTGACACAAATTACCTACAGGGTCTTGCTTTTGGGTGCTCATGAGATATTGTATTGCAAGGTAAACACGAAAATTCATAGCAAAATAATATAGCTATGACATAATTAACTAGTTGCAGTTGTGTTTCAACTGCTCCACTTAATCCAACACACTCTAAAGGGATTTCCCAATGAACAAAAAAGTACTTATGCTTGCTGGCGTAGCAATGACGGCCCTTCTTGGTGGTTGTGCAAACACTACTGCTCTAGAAGAAAGCGTTGCGAACCTAGGCAACAAGGTTGATCAACTATCAGCTGAAGTTAGCTCTCTTAAGTCTGAGCAAGGCGCTCTTTCTGCAGACGTTAAAGATGCAAAAGCAGCAGCTATGGACGCACAAGCTGAAGCTAAGCGTGCTAACAGCCGTATCGACAACATCGCTTCTTCTTACAAGAAGTAATTTGTCTCAAAGTTAAGCTTATTTTTATAAGTGAACTTACAAGGCTTGGTTAAAGGTGAGTAAAAGTGCCACTGTTAGTGACACACACCATACCAAGCCTTAATTTTTTGGCGTTATCCTGACTCGCATTGCCAAAGCGAATCAAAGTCTTTAGTCATAAAAATCATTACTCGCCCAGCTCCTCTAATCTTACGGCACATACAACAAAACTTCCGACAGATTCGAATACAAAGTTAGCATCTAGCATCACTTCCAGATCCTCACCTCGACCATAAATGTCATATGTTATGTAAGCCAAACTTAACTTACCGCTATTGAAGAGTGGCTCAACGGCAATAACATTCACGCTATGCTTGTGGCGGTGTCCCTTCTGCATTAGCAACAACCGCGTCAATTTGCACTAAGGCATCCATAGGGATAGCACTAACCCCGACAGTTGTTCTTGCTGGCAGAGCACCGTCAAAGAAGCGGGTATAAACTTGGTTTACCGCCTCAATATCGGCAATGTTTTTCAGCTGAATATTGATTTTAACGACATCGTCCATCACATGGTCGATACTTTCAACAATGGCTTTGATATTGCGTAAGCATTGTTCGGCCTGCCCTGTTATGCCCCCATCAACCAGTTGATTTGTTTGTGGTTCTAAAGGTAACTGAGCTGCTATATGATTATAATGTGAGAAAGCTACAGTTTGTGAATATAGCGCATTTAGGGGGGCGTTTGGCGTATTACTTGCCCTTATGACAATGCCATGTCTGTCTTCTACCGCTTGTGGCGGAGTGCCATCTCCGTGTGATACCACCGCATCAATTTGCACTAAAGCATCCATAGGCAAAGCTGCAGCAACTAAGATAGAGCGTGCGGGTACATAAGCTGCGGTTCGAGCAATTGCAGAGTCTGGGAAAAAAGTGGTATACACTTCGTTGACAGCTTCAATATCGGCGGCATTTTTAATGAATATCGTTGTTTTGACAATATCGTCAAAAGGTACATCAATACTGGTTAAAATGGCCTTGAGGTTTGTTAAGCACTGCGCAGCCTGCTCCTGTACACCACCTTCGACCATTGCCCCAGTCTTAGGATCGATAGGTAATTGAGCTGAAATATTGTTGTAATGCGAAAACGCCACTGTTTGCGTCGATACCGAACTAATGGGTGCCTGCTGCGTATTGCTGGCGACCTTGACCAGTGCACAAGGTGCTTGTGGAGCAGTACCCTCCCCATTGGAAATAACCGCATCAATTTGAACTAAAGCCCCCTGGATAGGTAAAGCAGCAACAGCAACTGTCGTCCGTGTTGGAAGATAGCTTTGGAAGAATGCGCTATAAACGTCATTTACAGCATCAAGATCGGCGATGTTTTTAAGGAAAATATTAATTTTTACAACGTCGTCCATTACATGATCGATACTCTCGACAATGGCTTTAATATTGTTTAAGCACTGCTTTGTCTGCTCTTTTACACCACCAGTCACTATTTGCCCCGTTTTAGGGTCTACGGGTAATTGAGCCGAAATATTATTGTAATGAGAAAATGCCACCGTTTGTGTATATACAGAGCTTTCGGGTGCGTTGCCGGTATTTCTTGAAACCTTAATAATTTTACCACTCATATAGTTACATCCTATTTTATATCATTTATGTAGAGTTATTTTATTTACGTTTAAATGCATGCTAATTTTTAAACACACAAAGGCTTTAAAGCATAAATTAATGCTTTAACACAATTTCGATTAAGAGGGATTAGATTATCGACTCTAATTATATTAACTAAGATAGCTAATTTAGCTCTTGAAATATTAATACCACCAAATAACAGAAACACACAAGAGATTAATAACTACGCCTTGCATTAACTGTGATACGAGTCATTAATGATATAGCGCTATTAATATCCACAATAAATACTATTCATTAAATAAATATAGCAATCGCACTTGATGAATATAAACAAACCATTTTTTTAAGTTTTAATTATTCGTGATTCAAATTATTAGTGTTTAATCTATAACTAACGACACCATAGATGCCCATTGTGGTGATTAAGCATTATCCGCTGCTCAGCAGCTTTCACGTTTAATATCACACTCATAGGCAGAAAAGCGTTTCTTATCATCCCATCATGCACAGCCTATTACGCGGACAGCGCAAATTGGCGTCGGGTCCAGCCAAATCAAGATTAATACCAAGATGCTCGCACACTAAGACTCAGAAATCCTCAAGCTCACAGAAACTACATGGTTAGGCTTTATTGGGAGCCATCGCCTTGGTGTAGCCAGTTGGAGAGAACCTCGATGTGATAATAAGCATCACGACAAGCGCGACGATCAACATCAGCCAAGAGGCCTGATAATTCCCTGTCGATTGACGGAGTATTCCTGCAATATAGGGGATAATGGCGGTGATGATAAAACCCATGCCCTGCATAAATGCGGTTAGCGCCCCCGCTAGCCTCGGTGCCGATAGATGTTCGAGTGCCACCGTCAGCGTCAGCGCAAAACCGATGCCAAGGCCGGTGCCTATCATTGCGACCCAAACCACCAACATTGGCTGAGGTACCAGCATTAGCCCACTGAATCCGATTAACTGAATGCCAATGCCAAAAAACAACCATGGGCGTCGATCTCGCTCAACTGACAGCACTGGCCCCGTCAGTGCGGCCAACACCTGAAACAGCGTCATGATGCCGATAAGTTCGCCGCTACTCTGCGCGCTCAAGCCTAAACTGCGGGCATAACTGGGTAGCCAAGCGATCATACAAGCGTAACCGCCATTAGCCAGCCCGAAGTAGATGGCCAGCAACCAAGCACGCCGATGCGTGAAAAAGTTGATTGAGACGCCATCATCCTTAGCTGCTAATACTTCGCGAGGCCTTGACCACCATAGCAGCATAGCGATGATGGCGGGGATGAACCACAGACCTAACCCTGCGCCCCAATTGCCATAATGGTGCGCCACCATAGGGCTGAATATGGCGGCGAAGCCACCTCCAGCCATCAAAGACGCTGAGTAAATACCCATGGCCAAAGGCACACGCTGTGGATACCACCGTTTAACGACACCGGGCGCTATTGCCTGCACTATAGCTATGCCTGTTCCGGCCAGTAACGCACTACTAATAAGCGCGGCGCCGTCACTCAGCCATAAACGCCATAGACAGCCAAAGGCGATGGCAAGTAGCCCAAGCGTTATCCACACACTTTCACTCAGTCGTCGTCCTAGCCAGGGTTGCAGCAAGGGAAATAGCCCCATGCATAGCATGGGCAATACGGTTAACAGTGAAGCCGTTGATAATCCTATTGCGGTACTGCTACGGATCTCTTCGAGCAAGGGACCGATGGCGGTGAGCGCCGGACGTAGATTGATTGCCAATGCGGCAATGACGAGCATAGGCCAAAAGGAAGCCAAGCTAAATTGACCCGTAAAAGACTTGGACGCCTTGTTATTATCAGTGTTCATAGGTAAATACTGGCCTGTCTGAAGAAAAAAGTCGGCGCAATGCACCGACTATCGTTATAAGGCCAATGGTTAGAAAGGCTTATAAGGCAGGAATTTACCATCAAGGGTGATCACCGCACGCGATCCACCTTCAGCATCTTCTACTTTCTTCATGTCCATCTTGAAGTTGATGGCGCTGATGATGCCATCACCAAACTGTTCATGTACTAGGGCTTTTAGTGTGGTGCCATAAACCTGCATCATCTCATAAAAGCGATAGATTGTTGGATCGGTTGGCATGTTGTTTTCAACGCTGCCACGCAAAGGGATCGTTTGTAGTAATGCAATCGCGCTATCATCAAGACCAAGGGTTTGACCCACCTTTTGGGCGGCTTCGGCTGGTAATGGCTGCTGACCTAACAGGGCGGCAGTAACAAATACATCACTAAGGCCTGTACCCTCGGCAATTTGCTCGAACGACAAGTTTTTTTCTGCTTTGGCTGCAATAATCACTTCAGTTAACGCCTGACGAGCTGTATTGCTGATTTGAGACTGGATCATAATTAATACCTCTTTTGAGTTAAGTAAGGGTTATACAGCTACTGGTAGCTGTGTTGGATAGGCGCGGACATCGGTATGATCCGCAAGTGAAACAAAGGTGTTAGTGGCACCATTTAACGCATCAATACGGCCTGACTCGATATCGTAAACCCAGCCATGTAATGCCAAACGACCTTCTCCTAGGGCCAGGCGCACTGATGGATGGGTTTTAATATTTTCAAGTTGAGCTATCACGTTTTCTCGCACCATAGCTTCAATACGGTCTCGTTCACTGACATGAGGACGAGCTTCGTTAACGATACGAGCCGAATCGGCATAGCGCAGCCAACTGCCAACTGCTGGCATATGGTCCATGCACTTGCATGTGGCTATCGCGGTCATCGCACCACAATCTGAGTGGCCACAAATGACGACATCGGTGACGCGCAATGCCGTAACTGCGTATTCCACTGAAGCTGATACACCACCAGGCTCAGGACCGTAAGATGGCACTATGTTGCCAGCGTTACGAATAACAAACAGTCCACCGGGTTCATGCTGGGTAACCAGTTCAGGCACTAAGCGGCTGTCCGAGCAGGAGATAAACAGCGTACGTGGATTTTGCTTAGTGGCCAGATTTTTGAACAGCTCGGCGCGCTCGGGGAATGCGTCACTCTGGAACTTTAAAAAACCTTCAATGATCTCTTTCATAGTGGTGTCTCTCTCTAATCGATGCAGTGGATGTTACGCCCACCTTGTAATAAGGTAAAAGACCGATGTATTATCAGCCCCATAAGTAAAACTTATGGGTGAACCATGCTATTACGACATATCAACTATTTTCTCGCCGTTGCTGAGCACCGCAGTTTTACGCGGGCTGCAAACGCTCTATATGTGTCGCAACCGGCACTGTCACAACAAATCAAGCAACTAGAGGAAAACCTTGGAACGATCCTGTTCGATCGCACCGGTCGCACCATACAACTAACCGATGCTGGAGAGGTTTATGCACGCTATGCCCGTCGCGCCCAGCAAGACTTAGAAGAGGGGCGACGAGCGATTCATGATGTGCAAAACCTGAGTCGCGGCGCGCTGCGCATTGCCATTACGCCCACCTTCACCACCTATCTCATCGGGCCGTTAATACAGGCATTTCATGCGCGCTATCCTAATGTCACACTGAGTGTGCAGGAGATGTCGCAAGAGCGGATGGAAGAGCACTTACTTGAGGACAAGTTTGATTTAGGTATCGCCTTTGATGATGTACAGTCTGCCGATCTTGTCTCGCAAACACTATTAGAGGAAACGCTGGCATTAGTCGTGGGACGAGATCACCCGCTGGCTAAGGTGGCCGCGATTGACCTACCTATACTGAGTAAACAATCACTGGTCCTGCTCAGCAGTGAATTTGCTACACGAGAACAGATCGATCGTTATTGCCGTCAACATCAGGTGCAACCGCGGGTGCTCATGGAGGTCAACTCTCTCAGTGCGGTGATTGAGATCGTGCGCCACACGGCGCTGACCACTCTGCTACCGTCCAACATTGCCAGTAATCGCGACGAACTGGTTTCAATCGCCCTTGCGCCCTCTTTGTTACAACGAACTGCGGTGTTAATACAACGCAAAGGCGCCTACCAAAGCGCAGCGGCAGCGGCATTTATTGATTTAACACATCAGATAGTGGCAGAAAAATTAACCTAACATAGGCAGCTAGCTATCCTGTTGAAACCATTCTGACAAAAGTCGGGCATAAAAAAAGCGCCCATTGGGCGCTTGATGCAAACAAGGTGAATATTAATTCCCAGATGAGCTAAACTCAGGCGAACTTATCTCATCACGAGAGATACTCACAGGAATGCCATTTTGAGTCAGTATGGCATCGTTGGCTTTAGCCCTATCGACCTTATCTTGACTGATGAACTTAACCACCTGGCTGTTTAAGGTGATCACCTTATTGCTGGGTTCATCTTCCGACTCAGACAGCGGCGAATGCACCTCAATAATATGCCTGCCATCTGGCTCAGCCGATATTTTCACCGCTTGATTTATCACTCGTACGTTATCGCCATACTTTGACTGATAAAATAACCACTCAATATCGTCAGGGTTAAGCCTAATACAGCCGGCACTGACGCGCATACCGATACCAAAATCTTTATTGGTACCGTGGATCAGATAACTACCATCGCCATAAGAGAGTTGCATCGCATATTGGCCTAAGGGGTTATCGGGCCCCGCTGGCACCACCCGCGGTAACACTTCGCCACGCTCGCGTAAGTGGTCGGCGCGAATACTGGCCGGCGGTGTCCAACTTGGATTAGGAATACGCGACTTAATTTTAGTCACCATCTCTGGTGTTTCACGCCCAACACGGCCAATACCGACAGGAAATACATGGACTTCACGGCCATTATCAGGAAAATAATAGAGACGCAGCTCAGGCAGATTAATCACAATACCTTGACGCGGCACATCTGGTAACAACATCTGTGTCGGTATGGTCAATGCCGTGCCTGGCGTTGGCAAAAAAGGATCGACGCCAGGGTTGGTTTCCATCAACTCTAAAATACCGACATTATAATGATCGGCAATAGTCTTAAAATATTCTCCCTGCTGAACCACATGCGTCTGTAACTCACCAATCAGGCGTCCACCATTGGTTGGTAAAGAATAGACATTGGCAAGTGTATAGCACGGCAATAACCACAAGATGACCAACAGCATTTTACGCATCATCAATATTACTTCCTAATCTGGGTGTTAATGGCCTAGCTTTAATAAGTTAAAGGGTACCTTGAGCCAAGCCTATTTTCTAGTGCTCAATGTTAGCCAAGGCTAATTAACCTTTTCAATCACTTGTTTACGACTTAGGGTAAGGTAAAAATCAACTTCAAGCAGGCTAAAGTCCCCAGTTAACATCTGCCGCTTGACCTTATCGGCCGCTCGCCAAGCATAAGGCGTCATCTCTAATAGGGTCACCGCCTCATCAGGGGTAACATTAAGTGTAAAACTCACTCGCTGCTGATGGATAAGCTCAAGCCCTTTCGCTAAGGTAAGATCGGCAGGTTTTTCGGTTAAGTCTTTATAGAGATACTGCTTAATTTGCCACAGATGACGCGGGCCGGGTGACACCTGTACAAACAAACCGTTAGGCTTAAGCACACGTAACAACTCTTTGCCTTTAAGTGGCTTATCGATAAGCGTGACGAGATCAAAGCATTCATCCACAAAGGGAAGCTGCTTTAACTGACTGACGATGTAGGTTGCCTCAGGGTGACTTTTAACCGCCGCAAATAAGGCGTTTTCCGCCTCACCTATCCCTGTTTGATTGCAGTTTGTTGCCACGCCTTGCAGGGTATCGGTCAGGGCTCGCAAGTAAAAGCCATCACCGCAATCAAAATCTAAATGGTTAACCGCAGCATCTTGATCTGTCACATAGTCTGTTAATGCGAGGGTCAGTTGCTGTTTTAACGCATCTAGCAGTGGGGTAAACACGCCAGACTCAAGCAAGAAACGCTTGGCGCGCATCACCTGACGAGAGTCCATGTGCGGCTTTTTAGCTTGGCTAAAAACCCAATACCCTTGCTCATTTTTATCTAAATGATGCTTGTTAGGGCAATGTAGCCCTTGTGAAGCCTCATGAATCGACATCTGAGCTTGGCAAACGGGACATAAATAATGGCTGATCATGTGATCTCTTTAATAATTCATGGTAAATAAAAACGTTAAGCGAAAATCACCACACACAACACTGCACCTAACGCTAGGCGATAAATAACAAAGGGTGTCATACCCATGCGGCTAATAATTTTAAGAAAATAATGAATACAAAGGTATGCCGCCACAAAAGAGAGCACGGTACCTAAGCCCAAGGCTTGATAGTCTAGCGCCTCACCACTTTCAATGAGATCTTTAACCACTAAAATCGCGGCCCCTAAACTCACTGGCACCGACATTAAAAATGAAAAGCGCGCTGCCGCTTCGCGGCTCAGCCCGAGCATCAAGGCGGCGGTGATGGTGGCCCCAGAACGTGACGTCCCCGGGATCAACGCCATCGCTTGGGCGATGCCTATCACTAGGGCTTTCTTCCACCCGACCTGAAACTCACTAAACCCTTCTCGCGTCATGCGGTCGGCCCACCAAAGTAGCAGGCCAAATACTATGGTGGTAAAGGCAATGACTTCAATATTGCGCAGATGCGTGGCGATAAACCCTTTGGCAGTAAAACCGACAATAACTGCTGGAATGGTGGCTAAAATGATCCACCATGCGAGTTTACTTTGCTCATCTTGCTGACCGCTGACAATGCTGCCCGTCCAAGCGGTAAACATCGACCATAGCTCACGGCGAAAATAGATAACCACTGCCAATAATGATCCAGTATTCACGGCGACATCGAAGGTTAACCCTTGATCTTGCCAGTCTAAAAGCTGGGCAGGCAGAATTAAATGCGCCGAGCTAGAAATAGGTAAAAACTCCGTAAGGCCCTGTATCAGTGCCAATACAATTACCTGAAACGTATCCATATTTATCCTTTAGCGATGGATTGTTAGTAACACCAATGAAATTCAATCGGCCACAGCTTTTGCTGCGACTTATCAAAGTTATCCCACAAGGTTTGGTAGGTTTGTTGCTCGACGGGATGCCGTAAGGTCGGCGCGATCTCGGCTAATGGCCACAGTACAAAAGCATTGGTGGTGATCTCTGCGCGAGGCAGTTCTACCGGGGTTTGACCCACCCAGTCGTCATACAATAACAGGTCAAGGTCTAAGGTGCGTGGGCTGTACTTTTTGGCCCCTAAACTGCGGCCGTTATCTTGCTCTATGCGCTTAAACAACGCAACCACTTGCACTATGGTTAATGGCGTGTCGGCAGCCACCACCATATTGAGAAAATTACTGCCCCTAAATCCCACCGCTTCGCTTTCAAATACCGATGACAAGCACAAATTTGAAAAGTGTTCGGCTAACGCCTTAAGGGCCGCGTTAAAGTAATGCTCGGCGTCAATATTACTGCCAATACTAATAAAAATACGCGCCATAGTGTTATAGATGACCTCGTTGTATCTCGACGCCCACAGCGGATGCTAAAGGGACCGCACCGGGCTTCATCACTTTCACTTTCACCCAAGGTACATCAAACTCAGTCATCACGCACTTAGCGCACATTTCGGCAACCGTTTCAATGAGTTCAATTGGCTTTTCGGTAATAAGCTCAACTAAACGATTAGAAACCGTTTCATAGCACAACGCATATTGATAATCGTCGCTGTCAGCGGCAGGGCCATTATCCCAGGCCATTTCCAGATCGATTAACAGTTGCTGATGGATCTGCTTTTCCCACTCGTAAATTCCAATCACTGTTTCCACTTTCAATTGTGAAATAAGCACCTTGTCCATAATGCCTCCCGCTAGGCAAGTTAAGTGTTGGTAAAAAGAGGTCTAATAAGCTAATGAGTCCAATCTTGATATAATGACAAAATTGTACAGATAACTGTGTTTACCCCTTTCTTACAGCTAAAAACCCAAGTAGGATAAGCTGCTGTAATGGCATCGAAACAGGGTCTATGAGAACGGATGACATCGCCCCGCTGCTCATTACAACCGCTCTATCAACCAGTGCGTAAAATATAAGGTTAATGAGAGGCCTCAATGCTAGGTCGCGATAATACCTTAAGAAGGATAAGGAAACCAATTTGAGCTTAACGCTGTTCACTCTAGCGATGATTTTGATCGCCTACTTGGCCGGTTCAATCTCCAGTGCAGTGCTAGTGTGTCGTCTTCGAGGCTTACCCGACCCCCGTAACGAAGGTTCTGGTAACCCTGGCGCGACCAATGTCTTGCGTATCGGTGGCGCGAGCGCCGCAGCCACGGTGTTGCTCTTCGACATGCTTAAAGGCGCCATCCCTACCTACATCGCTTTTCGCCTCGGTGTCGATGCCGTTCCCTTAGGTATTATCGCTATTAGCGCCTGCCTAGGGCATATCTTTCCTATCTTTTTTAAATTTAAAGGTGGTAAAGGCGTTGCGACCGCCTTTGGCGCTATGGCTCCCATAGGTGCAGACCTATCACTCTCGTTGATGCTGACATGGATAATCTTAGTCATTATCTGCCGTTATTCATCTTTAGCGGCCATCATGACCGCTTTACTCGCACCACTTTATACGTGGTATTTCGACGATCGCTTCACCATCCCCGTAGCCATGTTGTCCATGTTAATCGTGATCCGCCATCGAGAAAATATCGCTCGCCTGTTAAAGGGAGAAGAGTCGAAAGTGTCGCGTAAAAAGAAAGAAAAAGCCCAGTAAAAAGGGCTACTTTGTACTGGGCTATTCACAGGCTAACGGCACGACTATACTGGCGGTAATGAATCTAACGGCCAGCGTGGCATACCTTTAACGGCTAAATCTTCTATCTGGCCGGCTTTTAAACGCTGCATGCCCGCATAGGCGATCATCGCGCCATTATCGGTACAGAACTCACCACGTGGATAATAAACCTGCCCGCCGAGATCTTGCATCATTTGCGCTAATGACGCTCTTAAACGGCTATTGGCACTCACGCCGCCGGCTATCACTAAGCGGTTATACCCAGTTTGCTTAAGCGCGCGCTTACATTTGATGGCTAAGGTATCAACCACCGCCTCTTCAAATGCGCGGGCAATATTCGCGCGAGTCTGCTCATCATCGGGCTCGGCGGCAATCGTATTGGCGGCAAAGGTTTTAAGGCCAGAAAAACTAAAATCAAGCCCTGGGCGATCTGTCATAGGGCGTGGAAAACGATAACAATTAGGTTGCCCTTGAGCGGCCAATTTTGCCAGTCTTGGGCCTCCGGGGTAATCTAAGCCCATCAGCTTGGCGGTTTTATCAAACGCCTCACCGGCAGCATCATCAACCGACTCGCCCAGCACCTGATAACGACCGATGCCTTCAACCGCGACCATCATCGAATGCCCCCCTGACACCAACAAGGCCAAGAAAGGGAATTCAGGTACATTATCTTCGAGCATGGGCGCGAGTAGATGCCCTTCCATGTGGTGAACGCCCACGGCGGGTTTTCCCCAGGCAAAGGCCAACGCACGGCCAACACAGGCACCGACAAGTAAGGCCCCCACTAAACCTGGGCCTTTGGTGTAAGCAATGCCATCGATATCATCTTGGGTGCAGTTAGCATCGGCTAACGCTTGTTTTATCAGTGGCACTATTTTACGGACATGATCACGCGAGGCCAGCTCAGGGACCACCCCACCATAATCGGCGTGTAACTTAACCTGACTGTAAAGTGTATGAGATAAAAGCCCTTTCTCGTCGTCATAAACGGCAATACCGGTTTCATCACAAGATGTCTCTATACCTATAACTCGCATCGTTTCCTGTCTACCTAAATGAAGTGGCGACCAATTTTACCTGCTCTGTGGCAATTATACCAATCGATAAATGACCTCCCTCTTCCCCCCTTGCCGCGACGGCGTTATAATGGTTGATTATCACGCTATATCAGGGCTGAGGACTCACCAAGTCCAACGCCAAATGCTAAACTTTATCTAAACACCGAGTAAAGATCGCAAATAGGATCGCTACAAAGGGGTTTACAAACTATTGGTAGTCGGTATAGAATTCCGCACCATTTTTAAATTAACTTGAGTTAATTAATTAACTCAATACAACCTACACCTAAGGGGTGATGGCGTATGCCAATTATTAAAGTACGTGAAAATGAACCATTTGACGTAGCTTTACGTCGTTTCAAGCGCTCTTGTGAAAAAGCTGGTATCTTAGCCGACGTTCGTGCTCGTGAATTTTACGAGAAGCCAACTACTGCACGTAAGCGTGCTAAAGCCGCTGCAGTTAAGCGTCTTGCTAAGAAGCTTTCTCGTGAAAATGCGCGTCGCGTACGTTTATACTAATCTCTTATGAGCCTAATTGATCAGCTAAAAGACCAAATGAAAGATGCCATGCGCGCCAAAGATAAGGTGCGCTTGGGAACTATTCGTATGGCACTGGCTGCCATCAAACAGATTGAAGTGGATACCCGCGAATCTCTGAATGATGATCAAGCCATAGCTGTCTTAACCAAAATGGTTAAACAGCGTCGTGATTCTATTGCGCAATACAGTGCAGCGGGTCGTGACGAACTAGCCGATGCTGAAGCAAGTGAGATTCAAGTACTTGAAACTTTCCTGCCGAAACCTCTTTCACAAGAAGAGGTAGCTCAGCTAGTAGATGCAACGGTCCAAGAGGTCGGTGCATCATCCATGGCGGATATGGGCAAAGTAATGGGAGCGTTGAAACCTAAGGTACAAGGACGAGCTGACATGGCGGCGATTGGCGCCATGATTAAGGCTAAGCTTCAGTAACTTAGTGTTCAATGTATGAATGAGCCGTGCTAAAGCACGGCTTGTTTGTTTGTACTATTTCAATTTTTTCGCGAAAAGGCGGCATTTATATACCAATGGCGATACCTCGTGATTTTATCAATGAGCTTGTAGCTCGCACCGATATAGTCGATCTTATCGATGCTAAAGTCCCCCTGAAAAAGGCGGGGAAAAATCATTCTGCCTGTTGCCCGTTTCATAGCGAAAAATCACCGTCCTTTACTGTCAGCAGAGACAAGCAGTTTTACCACTGTTTTGGCTGCGGCGCTCATGGCAATGCTATCGACTTTGTCATGGAATATGACAGATTAGACTTTGTCGATGCGATAGAAGAACTTGCAGGCCAATTAGGCTTAGAAGTCCCCAGAGAGCAAGGCACCGGAAAACGCCGTGATGAAGGGCTAAGTCGCGACCTCTACCAATTAATGGATGAGGCCAGCCTATTTTTTCAAAGCCAGCTGAGACAGCATCCAGATAAACAAAAAGTGCTCGATTATTTAAGCCATCGTGGATTGTCCGATGAAGTAATTAAACACTTCAATATTGGCTTTGCACCCGATGGCTGGGATGGATTACTCAGTCGTTATCGGCACAACCAAGATTCACAAGATAAACTGCTCACCGCCGGAATGGTGATCGAAAACGATAATGGCAAACGTTACGACAGGTTCCGTGACAGGCTGATGTTTCCGATCCGCGATAGACGTGGCAGAGTGATCGGCTTTGGTGGGCGCGTCCTCGGTGACGGCACGCCAAAATACTTGAATTCGCCTGAAACGCCCATATTTCATAAAGGGTATGAGCTATACGGCTTATATGAGCTAAAGCAGCGTCACAGAGACCCGCAGCAGATATTAATCGTTGAAGGTTACATGGACGTGGTGGCATTGGCTCAATTTGATGTCGATTACGCCGTCGCCTCGCTCGGTACATCAACAACGGCAGAACAATTTCAGTTACTGTTACGAAGTGCTAAAGAGGTCGTTTGTTGTTATGACGGCGATAAAGCGGGTATCGAAGCCGCCTGGCGCGCTTTAGAGACGGCGCTGCCGCTGTTAAAACCTGGCGATCAGGTCAAATTTATGTTTTTGCCTCAAGGCGAAGATCCTGACTCTATGGTCAGACAAATTGGCAAGCCAGCATTTGAACAGTTAATAACAGAGGCTAAGCTGTTACCCGAATTTTTATTCGATACCTTAGCCAGCCGCTATGGCACAGATAAAGGCACCTTGGCTAAACAAGCCATGGTGCTGATAGAAAAAGTACAAGATACTGTTCTGCAAAGTTTATTACTAGAAAATCTAGCCTATAAACTGGGCATGAACAGTGCGGAAGAGTTGCAACGTAAACTCGGTTTTAAAGCAAGCAAACAGAGTCAAACGCTGCACAATAAAGCGCTCAAGGGACGTGGGACACCGTTGCGACTAGCCATCGCACTGTTAGTACAAGATCCCAGCTTAGGTAACGGATTACCAGAGCAACCAGCGCTAAAACATATCAAGATGGCCGGCATCGATTTGCTGACCCTCTTATTAGACCGAACTCGAGCCAACAAGATAAACAGCGCACAACTACTTGAACAGTTCAGAGGTGATGACCAATTAGGCACCCTGAAAAAATTGACCCAATGGGAACATCAAGTGGCGGATGAAAATTTGCAGCAAGAGTTCAAAAAAGCCCTGATATGGTTAAACAATCAATACATTGAGCAACGATATCAGGAATTGAGCTTAAAACAGCACCATACTAAAGAAGAGCGGATGCAATTGAAAAAGCTCATTGCTGTGATACAGGGTCAAACTTAAGAGCAAAATTTGTCTTAAAGTAATGACTTGGGCTAGCACAGCGCTACACACAAGGCTATAATTGACGATTTGCGCGGCACTCGTTTGTCCGTCGTTGTAACAGTTACCCAACTTGGATGATATCTATGGAGCATACTCCGCAGTCGCAACTTAAATTGTTGCTTGCCAAAGGTAAAGAGCAAGGTTATTTAACCTATGCAGAAGTGAACGATCACTTACCTGCAGATATGGTCGATTCTGACCAGATCGAAGATATTATCCAGATGATTAATGACATGGGTATTCGCGTCTACGAGCAGGCGCCGGATGCCGATGAGATCATGATGTCTGAAGACAGCACCGATGAGGATGCTGCCGAAGAAGCTGCCGCAGCACTGGCTACGGTAGAGGCTGAACTCGGACGTACGACAGACCCTGTGCGCATGTACATGCGTGAAATGGGCACGGTAGAACTTCTGACCCGTGAAGGCGAGATTGTTATCGCTAAGCGTATTGAAGAAGGCATCAATACCGTTCAGGCCTCTGTAGCTGAGTATCCTAAAGCGATCGCCATGATCCTTGAGCAATACGACCGCTATGAAGCTGAAGAAGTCAGACTATCAGACATAATCTCTGGATTTGTGGACCCCAATGCTGAAGATGTTGCTCCAACAGCAACACACATTGGCTCGGAACTCTCAGACGACGAACTCGATGACGAAGATGACGACGATGATGAGGATAGTGAAGATGAAGAGGATGATACCCCGAAAGGGCCAGATCCTGAAGAAGCGCGCGAGCGTTTCACTCAACTTCGCGAAGCCCATGAACGCGCATTAAAAATCATTGCCGAAAAAGGCCGTGAGCATCCGGAATCGACCAAGGCGTTATTTGAAATTGGCGAAATCTTTAAAGAGTTCCGCCTAGTTCCAAAACAGTTCGATCGCCTTGTTAAAAGCATGCGTGAAATGATGGACAAAGTGCGTGTGCAAGAACGCCTCATCATGAAACTGTGTGTTGAACAAGCCAAGATGCCAAAGAAAAACTTCGTTAAAGTGTATACTTCTAACGAAAGTAGCATCGACTGGTTTAACGACGAAATCGCCGCTAAAAAGCCTTATTCAGAAGGTTTAGCTATGGTTGCCGACGACGTACGTCGTTGCCGCGCTAAGCTCGATGCGATTGAAAACGAAACCGGTCTGGCGATTGCCGCGATTAAAGATATCAACCGTCGTATGTCAATCGGTGAAGCTAAGGCTCGCCGGGCGAAAAAAGAGATGGTCGAAGCCAACTTACGTCTGGTTATCTCTATCGCGAAAAAGTACACCAACCGTGGTTTACAATTCTTGGATCTAATTCAAGAGGGTAACATTGGTTTGATGAAAGCCGTTGATAAGTTTGAATATCGTCGCGGCTATAAGTTCTCAACTTATGCAACATGGTGGATCCGTCAGGCGATCACTCGCTCTATTGCTGACCAAGCAAGAACGATCCGTATCCCAGTGCATATGATTGAAACTATTAACAAGCTCAACCGTATCTCTCGTCAAATGCTACAAGAGATGGGGCGCGAACCTTCACCAGAAGAGTTGGCCGAGCGCATGTTAATGCCTGAAGATAAGATCCGTAAGGTACTAAAGATTGCTAAAGAGCCAATCTCAATGGAAACTCCTATTGGTGATGATGAAGATTCGCACTTAGGTGATTTTATCGAGGATACTACCCTCGAGCTGCCATTGGATTCGGCGACAGGCGAAAGCTTGAGAAACGCCACTCACGAAGTGTTAGCCGGCCTTACCGCCCGCGAAGCCAAAGTACTGCGGATGCGTTTCGGTATCGACATGAATACCGACCACACGCTTGAAGAAGTGGGCAAACAATTTGACGTAACACGTGAACGTATTCGTCAGATTGAAGCAAAAGCGTTGCGTAAGCTACGTCACCCTTCTCGCTCAGAGATCTTAAAGTCGTTCCTCGACGAGTAGTCATACGCGTTTTAACGACCAAAAAAAGCCCAGCATCTTGCTGGGCTTTTTGTTTTCAATGGAGATTTGCGCCAGATTGATTAACAGATAACCAATTGAATTCAAACTTGGGATTTGAGCCATATTCTGGGGTGACAAGCGCAATTAAACCTCGTATACTTCTCTGCGCTTTCGATGGTGACGACCATCTTAAGTCGGCCCCTTAGCTCAGTTGGTTAGAGCATACGACTCATAATCGTCAGGTCCACAGTTCAAGTCTGTGAGGGGCCACCAATTTAAACAGAAAAGCCTGCACCTAGTGCGGGCTTTTTTGTGCCTGTAATTTTTCATGCCAATAAGCTTACTGACTACACTAAAAGTGGCCACCTCACCATAGTCATCAGTTCAAGTACCAAGCAGTTCAAGTCTGTAATGGGCACCCATTTAAACAAAAAAGCCCGAGAGACTCGGGCTTTTTAATACTTCATAATAAGTCGTTAGCGTATTGCGGCTACACCTTTATTTATACGCCAAGCTTATCACGCATGGTGTAATACCAAGCGCCGATGGCTGAAAATGGCACCTGCAACAGATGGCCGCCAGGGAATGGATAATGAGGCAAGCTGGCAAAGGCATCAAAACGTTTAGCCTGACCATTAATTGTCTCAGCCAAGATTTGACCAGCCAGATGAGTGTAGGTTACACCATGGCCGCTACAGCCTTGGGAATAATAAATATTACTGCCGATGCGCCCCACTTGCGGCAGACGAGATAGGGTCAGTAAAAAATTCCCCGTCCAGGCAAATTCTATCTTAACGTCTTTAAGCTGCGGAAAGGTCTCGAGCATCTTGGGTCGAATAATAGCTTCAATATCGGCGGGATCCCGCGCGCCATACACCACCCCGCCGCCGTAAATAAGACGTTTATCACCCGATAAACGGTAGTAATCAAGCAGGTAGTTACAATCTTCGACGCAGTAATCTTGTGGTAATAACGATTGCGCCAACTCAGCCCCTAAGGGTTCAGTGGTGATCACCTGAGTGCCACAAGGCATAGATTTAGCTTGTAGCTCAGGTATTAAACCATTGAGGTAGGCGTTACCCGCCACGATCACAAACTTACATTTGACCGAACCTTCTTTCGTGTGCACTACAGGGCTATCCCCCTCATCGACTTTAATGACAGCCGAATCTTCAAAAATTTGCCCACCAAGGGATTCCACCGCATCGGCTTCGCCTAACGCTAAGTTAAGCGGATGAATATGGCCGCCACTCTTGTCGAGCAGGCCGCCGATGTAACGCTCAGAATCGACCACCCCACGAATTCCCGACTCATCGAGTAATTCAAGGTGCCCAAGGTGACCATGGCGCTCCCATAGGGCTTTTTGTGATTCTAAATGCCCCATCTGCTTTTTATTGAGTGCAGCAAATACCCCGCCATCTTTTAAATCACATTGAATATTATATTTCGCGACTAAATTTTTAATAATGCGTCCACCTTCGAACGCCATCTCACCAAATAATTTAGCCCTGTCCACGCCAACCGTTTTTTCAATCATATCGATATCACGGCTAAAACTATTGACGATTTGCCCACCATTACGACCAGAAGCACCAAAGCCCACACGGGCGGCCTCTAGCACAGTGACTTTAAAACCCGCTTCTAATAGATGGATCGCCGAAGATAAACCAGTATATCCTGCGCCAATAATACAGACATCAGTCTCAATATTATCGGCCAGTTTTTCGCGTAACTGCTTGTTATTTGCAGACGCGGCATAATAGGAATTTGCATGAGGTGTACAGTTCATATCAACCACCCTGAATTGTTATCGTTATAATAATTATGCTGTTGTATTAACAAGCTACAGCAGCCTTACTGCTGTAGCTTGCCATTATTTTGCGATGCTATCGGTGTTATTCGCTGGCCATCCGGCTGCGCTTATCGGCGCGGCGCGCCATATACCATGAGATAAAGGCGATCAGTGACACCAGTAAAATAATCAAGGTTGCCAGCGCATTGATTTTAGGTGATACCCCCATCCTTACCGACGAGAACACTACCATAGGCAGCGTGGTCGCACCTGGACCAGAGGCAAAACTGGCGATCACGAGATCATCGAGCGATAAGCTAAATGACAACAACCAACCGGCAATTAAGGCAGGTGAGATCATCGGCACCGTGATATAGAAAAAGGTCTTGAGCGGGGTCGCGCCTAAATCTTGCGCCGCCTCCTCTATCGACATATCTAACTCACGTAAGCGCGACGAGACCACCACAGCAACATAGGCGGCACAGAAGGTGGAATGGGCAATCCATACCGTCAACATACCGCGTTCAGCAGGCCAACCAAACAGATCTGCCATATGTACAAACAATAGCAATAGTGACAAACCCGTGATCACCTCTGGCATCACCAGAGGCGCCGTAATCATGTTCGACAAGGTTAACCTGCCCCATGAGCGAGCAAAGCGTGTCATAACAAATGCCGCCATGGTGCCTAAGATCACCGCCATGGTAGAGGCGAAGAAAGCCACTTTTAAACTGGTCGCAACCGCATCTAAAATTTGATCATCGCGAAACAACTCGCCATACCACTTGGCCGAAAATCCGCCCCACACCGTCACCAACTTGGATTCATTAAATGAGTAGAACACCAAGATGAACATAGGCGCGTAGAGAAATATCATCCCAGCCCATAGCATAACGGTAGAAAAGCTGAGTTTTTTTAGTCTGTTACTCATATCTTTTTCTCCATGCTTTTTGACTGATAACGGTGAAACAGCGTGATAGGAATAATCAATAGCGCCAACATCACAATCGCAAGCGATGAGGCTACAGGCCAATCACGGTTATTAAAGAACTCCTGCCACAACACCTTACCTATCATCAGAGAATCTGGGCCACCCAATAGTTCAGGAATAACAAACTCACCCACCACAGGAATAAAGACCAACATAGAGCCAGCAATCACCCCCCCCTTAGAGAGCGGCAAAGTGACCTTCCAGAAGGTATTTAAGCTGCGCGAGCCTAAATCGGCTGCCGCTTCGAGTAAACTGCCATCTAGCTGAGATAAATTGGCATACAAAGGTAAAATCATAAACGGCAGATAGGTATAAATAATACCAATATAAACCGCAAAGTTGGTGTTAAGCATTTGAATAGGATCGGAAATAACCCCCAGCCACATCAACACATTATTGATCACACCGTTATTACTTAATATGCCCATCCAGGCATAAACGCGGATCAAAAATGAGGTCCATGAAGGCAACATCACTAGCAAAATCAGCACGGTTTGATGCTGCTTCGGCGCTCTAGCAATGGCGTATGCCATTGGATATCCCACCAGCAGACACCCAATCGTGGTGATACAGGCCATTTTCAATGACCCCAAATAGGCATTCACATACAGGGAGTCTTCAAACACCAAGATGTAGTTACCCAGATTAAGTAAGATCTGCAGCGACTCATCGGCATATTGAAACAGTGCGTCGTAAGGCGGAATGGCGATCGCTGGCGATGATAGGCTGATCTTCAATACAATCGCAAATGGCAAGGCAAAGAACATCAACAACCACAGGTATGGCACACCTATGGTCAAATGCTGCCCTTTGAATAATCGTTGTCTTAGCGATTTTTTTCGCTTTTGCACGACCCCACTCATGATCTTAATACCACTCCACTGGTGGCCTCCCATCCGATAAACACCTTCTCCTCCCAGGTGGGGGAATCTGAGCGGCGATCGCTGTTGGTCATCACCGACTGGACCAGTTGGCCACTGCTTAAGCGAATGTAGTAGACCGAAATACCACCAAGGTAAGCGATATCCTCCACGACCCCTGCACACCAGTTGTATTCGCCTTGGGGTTGCTCTCGGCTGATCTGGGTTTTTTCCGGTCTAACCGCTAACCATACCTGTGTGGTATCCACGCTAGTCGATACCCCGTAGCCAACGTAGAATCGCTGGTCAATATTGGGCGATTGAATAATCACATGGTCGACCTCATCCTCGACAATATCGCCTTCAAATAAGTTAACCGAGCCAATAAACTCAGCCACCATACGGCTAGCTGGGCTCTCATAGATATCGATAGGAGAGCCTGTCTGTACTATCCAGCCATCGCTCATAATGGCGATACGTTCGGCCATGGTCATGGCTTCTTCTTGATCATGGGTCACCATGACACAGGTGACCCCGACCGCTTCGAGAATATCGACCACTTCAAGCTGCATCTGAGTACGCAACTTTTTATCCAGTGCGCCCATGGGCTCATCGAGCAGTAATAATTTAGGCCGCTTAGCAAGCGAACGAGCGAGTGCGACACGCTGACGCTGACCACCTGAGAGCTGATTTGGCTTACGTTTGGCATAAGCTTCCATGTGCACCAGTTTCAACATCTCTTGCACACGAGTGTCGATTTCGGCTTTGGACATTTTGTCTTGTTTTAAACCAAAGGCGATATTCTGCGCCACTGTCATATGCGGGAATAACGCATAAGACTGAAACATCATATTGATAGGACGCTCGTAGGGCGGCATATCGGTAATATCTTCGCCGTCGAGGTAGATGCGACCTTCAGAGGGTTTTTCAAAACCGGCTAATATGCGCAGCAAGGTTGACTTGCCGGAGCCCGATCCGCCTAATAAGGCAAAAATTTCCCCACGATTAATATTCAATGACACGTCGTCTACCGCGCGAACATCGTCAAATAATTTGCTGACTCTATCGATCTTCAGCAATACCTCTCCTTGCGTCTTTGTTGTCGGTTTATTGGTGACGCCCGAATTGTTGGTCATAGTACTTCTCCACGACAGTGCCTCATTGGCACTTACTGCAACACTAAAAATTAAAAAGTGAATAAAAAGGGCAAACCCATGGGTTCGCCCTTACTAAGGGATCACATACCCGATTTGACCTTAGTCCACACGCGAGTCATCGCGCGCTGTGCTTTCATTGGGCGCACATCGGCAACGTATAAACGCTCAAGTACTTCAGCCGTTGGATAGATGGCCGGATCGTTTAAAATCTCTTCGTCGACAAACTCTTGCGCTGGCACATTAGGATTAGCGTAAGCGACGTAGTTAGTGATTGGCGCGATAACTTCAGGACGAAGCAGGTAGTTAATAAAGGTATGCGCATTTTTGGCGTTCTTCGCATCTGCTGGAATGGCTAACATATCAAACCATAAGTTAGCACCTTCTTTAGGGATGGAATAACCAATCTCTTGGCCATTTTCAGCTTCCTCGGCACGCGCGGCAGCTTGAAACACATCGCCAGAATAACCAAAGGCAACACAGATATCGCCGTTAGCCAAATCGGTTATGTAGCGTGAAGAATGGAAATAGGTCACATAAGGGCGCACCTTAGACAATACCTCACCCGCTTTGGCATAATCATCGCTACTGGTGCTGTTTGGATCTAGACCGAGATACACCAACGCCATCGGCAGCATCTCATCGGCAGAGTCGAGGAAAGACATACCACATTTAGACACTTTCTCTGCGTACTTAGGGTTAAATAACAGTTCGAGTGAATCAACAGGTGCATCTTCACCTAGGACTTCCTTCACCTTTGCCACATTATAACCAATGCCTGTGGTGCCCCATAAATAGGGCACTGAATACTCATTGCGCGGATCGGCGGCTTCAAGTTGCTTCATCAACTCAGGCTTGAGGTTGTTATAGTTACTCAGCTGGCTCTTATCGAGCTTTTGAAACGCCCCAGCATTAATTTGCTTAGCAAGAAAATTGTTTGATGGCACGACTAAATCATACCCTGAACGACCCGATAGCAGTTTAGCTTCAACCACTTCGTTGCTGTCAAACACATCGTAAACGACTCGGATACCCGTCTCTTTTTCAAAGTTTGCTAGGGTGTCTTCGGCGATATAATCAGACCAGTTATACACATGTACCACTTCTTCAGCATTGGCCATCGAACTGGCAAATACACCAGCCGTGACGACGGCGACCGTGGACATTTTCTTTAAAAGATTCATGCTATCTCCTTATTTAGCTTGCCAGTAATATCGTTAAGACTTACTGCCGTTGCATGGCCGATAATGACGGCTTTCGTTGTTATAGTTATCCAATGCTACAGCCAGTTAAACGCATCGGTAGATTGCTTAATACTTTACAAGATCTAATGGATTAATAGATATACTTATCAACTCATTAGATGGATTAAAGACCAGATTTCGCTTTCGTCCAGGCTCTAGTCATTGCCCGCTGAACACGCAGAGGACGAACCTCTCGAATGTACAAGTTTTTCAGCACCGCTTCGCTCGGATAGATCCCCGGGTTATTACGGATCGCCTCATCGACCAAGGCTTGCGCCGGATCATTAGGGTTAGCGTAAGCCACATAATTAGAGATCTCGGCTATCACATCTGGGCGCAGTAGATAGTTGATAAACAGGTGCGCATTATGTTTGTTCTCTGCATCAGCAGGGATAGCCAACATATCAAACCACAAATAGGCGCCCTCTTTGGCTATGGCATATTCAACCTTTTGACCATTGCCAGCCTCTTCGGCGCGCGCCGCCGCTTGAAATACATCGCCAGAGAAACCAAATGCCACACAGGTGTCGCCATTGGCTAAATCGGTGATATAACGCGATGAATGAAAGTAGGTCACGTAAGGACGCACCTGCTCAATGACTTCACCGGCTGCCTGATAATCATCAGGATCGGTACTGTTAGGATCGCGCCCCAGATAAGATAAGGCTTGCGACATCATTTCGTCAGCAGAGTCCATCATAGACAAACCACAACTCGTGAGCTTTTGTGCATATTTGGGGTCGAAAATCAGCGCTAAAGAATCCACAGGTGCATCGTCGCCTAATAGCGCTTTCACTTTGTCGACGTTATAGCCAATGCCTGTGGTTCCCCAAAGATATGGCACCGAATAAAGGTTCTGCGGATCGGCTTTTTCAAGCTGCTTCATCAGGTCGGCGTTGAGATTACCTAAATTAGTCAGCTTACTTTTATCCAGTGGGGTAAATGCCCCTACTTTTATCTGTTTGGCAAGAAAGTCATTGGATGGCACGACAATATCGTAGCCAGAATGGCCCGACAACAACTTGGCTTCCACCATTTCGTTGCTATCAAACACATCGTAAATCACCCGCACCCCAGTCTCTTTGTAGAAGTTATCTAGGGTATCTTTGGCGATATAATCGTTCCAGTTATACACTTTCAATACTTCTTCGCTGTAGGCCGCACTGCTGGCTAATGCCGATAGCGCCACCAAACAAGATGCGGTTATTCGCTTTAATAATGTCATTTTTTCTCCCTTGCCACGCCGCTTTCACGGGTAAGACTGTGTCATAGTGATAGCCAATTGGCTTGTATCCCTTTTGGACCAACAATTGCCGACTTAGGCAACCCTGATCTGGTTATTACCTACAATGCTACAGCTTACATCCGCATCGAACTGGTTAAGCCTCCTTCATTTTCTCTATGTAGATAAGGTTATGGGCACTGTGGTGCAGCACAACACTGCGCCCAATATACTGACCATTTCTACGTCTCAGTTAGCAGGCAACTGGACTAAGACATTCATAACAGTAATGGTTATACGGTTAGTAATAAGAACTCACGTTCCCAAGAACTGATCACGCGGCGGTAGTTTTCCAAATCAGCTTGCTTGACCGCAATATAGCCATTGGTGAATGTCTCACCCAAATATTCACGCACAGCTAAGCTTTCAGACATCACAGCTAAGGCTTCTTCTAGCGTTAACGGTAAGCTGTTACCGAGTCGATTCTCGTTTGCGCGCCCTTGTACTGGTGTCGATGGTTTCACATCTTCAACCATGCCCATAAAACCACACAGTAGTGTCGCTGCAATGGCCAAATAGCTATTAGCATCGGCGCCGGCTATGCGGTTTTCGATACGGCGGTTTTGCGGCGAAGACTCTGGAATACGTAGACCACAAGTGCGGTTTTCATCACCCCATTCCAAGTTAACGGGCGCCGAAGTACCAGGTAAGAAACGTCTAAATGAGTTCACATTAGGCGCCATCAAAGGGAGCAGTTCAGGAATATATTTTTGTAAGCCACCGATATAACTTAAAAATTTTGCGCTCTTAGTACCATCTTCATTAGTGAAAATGTTTTTACCCGTCTTAGCATCAACCACGCTTTGATGAATATGCATCGCACTGCCGGGCTCATCGGTAACGGGCTTCGCCATAAAGGTGGCGCACACGTTATGCTTCAGTGCTGCCTCACGCAACGTACGTTTAAACACAAACACTTGATCTGCCAGTGATAACGCATCACCATGACTGAAGTTAATTTCCATTTGAGCAGTGCCCTCTTCATGGATCAGGGTATCGATATCTAGCCCCTGTGCTTCACACCAGTCATACATATCTTCAAACAGTGGATCGTATTCATTCGCGGCATCGATTGAAAATGACTGACGACCAGACTCACGGCGACCACTTCGACCAATAGGTGGACTCAGTGGAATATCAGGATCTTCATTTGGCTTAGTAAGATAAAACTCCATCTCTGGCGCGACGACGGGCTTCCAGCCTTTATCTTCATAAAGTTTTAAGACTTTTTTTAGCAAGTTACGCGGTGACAACTCAATCGGGTTGCCCATTTTGTCATAGGTATCGTGGATCACTTGCGCGGTGGCTTCAATACACCAAGGCAACATAAAGATGGCTTTATCATCGGGGACACAGACAAAATCAATATCGGCTTTATCGAGCAATGAGTCATACACCTCATCATCAACATAATCACCCGTCACCGTTTGCAATAAAACGCTCTCAGGCATACGCATGCCTTTTTCATCAATAAACTTAGCAACAGGGGCAATCTTACCGCGGGCGATACCTGTCATATCACTGATAACACATTCAACTTCTGTAATTTTATTTTCTTTTAAATAGCTGATTAACTTTTTCATTTTTATTATCTCGTTCGTTGCGCTGCTCTTTGTTGGCAGGCTTTGTTAAAGGCGGTGAAAATTGCGCGATAAAAAGGATGGTCTAAGACCTTCCATTCCGGATGAAACTGCACCCCTAACGCAAAGTTTTTCGCATCTTTGACCGAAAACGCCTCGACTAATCCATCGGGAGCGTAAGCTTCTGGCCGCAATCCAATGCCCAAGCGGTCGACACCTTGGGTATGTACAGAGTTAACCTCTGCCAAATTGCGGCCCCATGCCTCGTGGAGCAGGCCTCCAGGTTCAATTTGGATTGGATGCGATATCCCATATTGAACCTCTACTGGTGCGGTTTTATCTTCGCGGTGTTCAATAAAACCACCCACTTGATGTAATTTTTGATGTAAAGAACCGCCATACACCACATTCATCTCTTGAAACCCGCGGCAGATAGCCAGCACAGGGATTCCCGCGGCAATAGCAGCCTTTAATAGGGGGAGTGTGGTTGAATCACGCTTAGGATCGTGTAACGTTTCTGCGTCACTCACCTCACCATCATAATGATGAGGCTCGATATTAGAGGGAGACCCAGTGAATAGAATGCCATCGAGTCGTGGCAGGATCGCCGCCGCAGGGCAATGACCCAATGACGGGATAACGAGTGGCCAAGCGTTAGTGGCGTCAGCAATGCTTAATAGATATTTCTCACCGACGATATTAAATGGGTGTAGGCCTAATTGTTGATTACAAGCTGTCACGCCAATAACAGCCAGTCCTTCCTCGGACATAGATCACCTGTAGAGTTGTTGCTTTTCTTATAGTTGTTAATAATGAGCAAAGGCTAACCGAATGTTCATTTTTTCACACACTACACTGAAAAATAACACTAGGCAATAGGTCTTCAAAACAAAAAATAAACACTTGCGCAACAAAAGCGGCAAAACTGAATTAAAACAGTAAAGCGATCACCAAACAGATTGATAGCACCAGCTACAACGACGAATATTTTGAACAAAAGTCTGCGATAATACGGGGAGTACAGTGAGTGGAGGAGGTAAAAACAAGCCGATTGAGTGGATAAAATTATTTACACCTCAAACGAAATAATGCTCCGTTAGAGATCAAATATCAAACACAGCGCAGCAAGGATAACCCCATAGCGCTGCTTATCAATCAAGCACCGCCAAAGGAGTTACTGATTAGAAGTTAGCGGGAGTCGTGGCACTCACAATACGGCAAGCTTGTTCAAACGGGTTGCGAAAGCGATGCGGTAATTCACTGTTAAAGTAGTAACTGTCACCTGCGCAGAGAATAAACACTTCATCGCCAACGGTGATCTCAATTTGCCCCTCAATCACCATAGCAGCCTCTTCGCCTTCATGCTGCAACATCTCTTCCCCCGTATCGGCGCCGGGGGGGTACACTTCATTCATCACCGACATGGCACGGTTAGGATAATCACGACCGATCAGTTTGTAATCAAGGTTGCCATCACCGATATCGAGCAGTTCACCAGCGCGATAAACCACCTTTTGCTCACTGGGCAGGCTCTCTTCAATAGAAAAAAAGTCCACCAATGACATAGGCAGTCCTGACAAGACTTTTTTCAAAGAACTGACTGAAGGACTCACACTGTTCTTTTCTATCATCGAGATAGTGCTATTGGTTACGCCCGCACGCTTAGCTAACTCTCGTTGCGATAACCCCTTCATTTTTCGAACAGCTTTGAGATTTGCACCGATATCCAAAAAACCTCTCCTATCCAACCGATTTATGGCAAAACAATTTGTCATACTAGTTTGTATCAAACAAAAAAGCATGTTAAATATAATCAACAAGTGTGAATTATAACCAACCCGAAAGCTAAAAGTACACTCTTCCTCGGGTCGATTAAGTCGAATAACAACAATAAAAAGCGATTCAGGAGCCACAATGTCTAGCAAACCGCCGATCCACAGTGACAATTACCCCCAGTCTTACTACTTCGCCACGGCTAATGCATTAGAGCCACTGCCTAAACTGACCGAACATATCAAGGTTGATGTCTGCGTCGTTGGCGGCGGCTTTAGCGGTATCAATACTGCCATTGAACTGGCTCAAAAAGGCTTTAGTGTGGCTTTACTGGAAGCCAAACGCATTGGGTGGGGTGCATCGGGTCGAAATGGCGGTGAATTGATCCGCGGCATAGGCCACAACGTTGACCAATTTAGAACCGAAATCGGTACCGAAGGGGTACAGGCTATCCATGAGATGGGCTTTGAAGCCGTCGATATCGTCAAAAACCGCGTCAAACAGCATAATATCGACTGTAACCTACAGATGGGTTATTGCGATCTCGCCACAAAGCCTCGTCACATGACAGAGCTTGAAGCGGATTATCAAGAGATGGTGGATCAAGGTCGCGGTGAAGGATTCTCGCTGCTACAGCAGCACCAAATCAAAGAGGTGATTGGCTCGGACTGTTACATTGGCGCGCTGGTCGACATGAATAGTGGTCATCTACATCCTCTTAATCTGGCGTTGGGCGAGGCGCGGGTGGCTCGTGCTTTGGGCGTGCAGATGTTTGAATACAGCGCCGCCACAAACATTATCAAGGGCGAACGCCCGACAGTCATCACCGAACAGGGGCAAGTGGATTGTCAATATGTGGTGCTGGCAGGCAATGCCTATATTGGCCATAAACTGGAAAGTTATGTCGGCGGTAAAGTGTTGCCCGCTGGCAGTTATTTACTGGCGACCGAACCTCTAACTCAGGCACAGTGTGACGAGATCATCCCCAAAAATATGGCCTTTGCCGATCTGCGTATCGATTTAGATTACTTTCATTTATCACAAGATAATCGCTTACTATTCGGCGGCCTGTGCACCTATTCGGGTAAAGATCCTAAAGACATTAATGCCGCACTGCGCCCCAACTTAGAAAAGGTCTTTCCACAGTTAAAAGGGGTCAAAATTGACTACGAATGGGGGGGGATGATAGGCATTGGCGCTAATCGTTTACCGCAAATAGGACGCCTCCCCGACTGCCCCAATATTCTCTACGCGCAGGCCTATGCTGGCCATGGGGTTAACGCCACCCATATGGCAGCTAAACTGATCAGTGAAGCACTAACGGCCCAGGCTGAACGCTTTGATATTTTTGATAAAGTGCAGCATATGACTTTTCCTGGTGGGCCGACCTTTAGATCGCCCATGCTGGCTGCCGGTATGCTGTACCACAGATTTAAGGATCTATTTTAAGCGTCGGGGACGATAACAGGTGCACAGGGGCTAATGGGCAAGTGATGATGACTGCCCCACTCGGTCCAAGAGCCATCATAGAGCACGGTTTTAGGGCAACCCGATGCCACAGCGGCCAATATCAATATGCAGGCGGTGATGCCAGAGCCACAGCTAAAAATTCGCTCGATGTTATCGCCACTCTCTTGCTGAGCAAATAACGTCTGTAACACTGGCGTTGCTTGTAATTTATGCCCATCAAGCACCTGACTAAATGGCAGATTAATCGAACCTGGGATATGACCACTACGTACATTGGCACGAGGCTCTGCCATTTCACCATTGAAACGTTCGGCGGCGCGGGCATCAAACACTTGTGCATTGTCGGCATCAAATCGCGCTAACACATATGCCATATCGCATACTAAGCCCG
Organism: Shewanella sp. 492; assembly: GCF_059338445.1. Taxonomy (NCBI): domain Bacteria; kingdom Pseudomonadati; phylum Pseudomonadota; class Gammaproteobacteria; order Alteromonadales; family Shewanellaceae; genus Shewanella; species Shewanella sp. 492. Next base: position 849,832 of record NZ_CM181702.1, on the reverse strand, counting down.
CTTGATATTGGCCTTTGAAATTACCTTGATGTGGGTGTTGGTGATACTGCTCAACCGTGGTGCGCCCCTCAAGCAGCCACTGCGGTAAGCCACCATCGAGCACAAACACACGCTCAAACCCCATCACTTTAAACATCCACCAGGCCCGTGGTGATGAATAAATACCTTGATTATCATAGATAACCACAGTGCTATCACTGTCGATACCTAAATTGGCAATACCTTGATTAAACTGCTCGACGCTAGGCATGGCATGCACTTGTGCTGAGGTGGTGTCGCAAAACACCGTTTCTAAATCGATTTTCTGCGCTCTCGGTATAGCGATAAATTTATCGTAAACAATAGGCGTCTTACCTATGACGTTATCCATACTGGCGTCGAGAATAATGACACCTGCTTCAAATAGATTCGCTTCAAGCCAGGCAGTGCTAACTAAAGGGTATTGCATTGTAACTCCAAACAGGCTTTGGCCAATTAAACTGGTGACTGTTTGGCAACATATACGAATAACCTAGGTAGCTACAAGCAAAAAATGCCAATAACAATCTCGGTATCAACTGTTAGGCATACAATCTGCCACTGTCCCTAGTGGGATGTAAATGCTCACCATAAAAAACCGCACACTATGCATGATGCTAGCGTGCGGTTACGGGGTTAGCACCAGAAAGTGCTGAGCGAGTGGCTGAGCAACTGACGATGTTAAGTAAGGCTTTTTACTTAAAGCGCAATCCAGGTAGCCTTGATTTCAGTATATTTATCAAATGCATGCAGCGACTTGTCACGACCATTGCCCGACTGTTTATAGCCACCAAATGGCGCCGTCATATCGCCACCATCGTAATGGTTAATCCAAACCATGCCACTGCGCAGTGCCTTGGCGGTTTTATGTGCCTTGCTGATATCGCTAGTCCATACGCCTGCGGCCAGCCCATAGATGGTGTCATTGGCAATACGAATGGCTTCATCCATGCCCTCAAAACTTATCACAGACAACACAGGACCAAAGATCTCCTCTTTGGCGATGGTCATCTGATTGTTTACATCGGCAAAGATGGTTGGCGCCACATACACGCCACCCGACTCAGCCATCACCTGCTCGCCGCCTTGCACTAAGCTTGCTCCTTCGGCAACACCAGAGCGGATATAGGCCAATACGTTATCGAGCTGCTGCTGGTCAACAACCGCGCCACAAGTGGTGTCAGGATCGAGAGGATGACCCGGTTGCCATGCTTGCATCTCGGCAGCAATCAAGGCTATCAACTCATCCTTAACCCCAGCTTCCACCAGCAAACGAGAGCCAGCGGTGCACACTTCGCCCTGATTAAATGCAATGGCCGACGCTGCGGCAATGGCCGCTTCTTGCAAATTAGGCGCATCGTTAAAGACGATATTAGGACTCTTGCCCCCCGCCTCTAACCAGACTCGCTTCATATTAGACTCGCCAGCATAAATCATTAATTGCTTGGCTATTTTAGTTGAGCCAGTAAACACTAAGGTATCAACATCCATATGCAAGGCTAACGCCTTACCCACAGTGTGCCCGAACCCTGGTAACACATTGAGCACCCCCTTAGGGATCCCGGCCTCGATGGCTAGCTGTGCCACACGAATAGCGGTTAACGGTGATTTTTCTGATGGTTTTAATACCACACTGTTACCGGTTGCCAGCGCAGGGCCGAGTTTCCAGCAGGCCATTAACAACGGAAAATTCCACGGCACAATGGCCGCGACAACGCCCACGGCTTCGCGGGTGATCATGCCTATTTCGTTATGAGCCGTTGGCGCAATTTCATCGTAAATTTTATCAACCGCCTCTCCCGACCATCGCAGCGCTCTAGCGGCGCCAGCAACATCCACGCAAGTAGAATAGCGAATAGGCTTACCCATATCTAAGGTTTCTAATAAGGCTAATTCATCTTGATGTTGCTCAAGCAGTGAAGCAAAACGAATCATTACCTGCTTACGTTTAACGGGCGCCATCTGTGACCAATCACCGCGTTCAAACACGGCTCTACCACTGGCCACGGCAATATCGGCATCGGCAAGATCGCAACTGGCTACTTGCGCCAACACCTTGCCATCAATCGGGCTAATACAATCAAACGTCTCACCAGACACCGCAGCGCAATATTCGCCATTGATAAATGCCTGACCATTAATTGATAGCGAATCTGCCATCTGCTGCCACTGTTCTCGACTTTGGGGAGTACTCATTCTGACCTCTTAGCGGGTGATAAATCATCATTACGATAGTTACAATCAATTTGCAGCGCACCCTTTGCACATTAGTGCGCGTCTTGGCTGCCTAGATTACGCCTTTCGTTAATAAAATTTCAATATTTTTTACAAAAAGATATTTTTCGCTACAAATAATGCACAAATCACTTTCATGTTCATTATTTCTGACATAGCATAGCAAATATCGACCACTCAAAAAAACAACAAATAAACCGAACCAAGGTAAATGATATGGAACACGATAATAAGACAGGGCAAACACTCGACCACTATTGGATGCCATTTACCGCCAATAGGCAGTTTAAACAAAGCCCGCGATTACTTGCTCAAGCAGAAGGTATGTATTACACCGATGTGCACGGCCGTGCCGTGCTCGACGGAACTGCTGGCCTGTGGTGTTGCAACGCAGGACATGGCCGCAAGGCGATTTCTGAGGCGGTGAGCAAACAGATCCACGAAATGGATTACGCCCCCTCGTTTCAGATGGGCCATCCTCTGGCATTCCAGCTAGCCGAGCGCCTTGCCGATATCGCGCCCGCTGGCATCAATAAAGTGTTCTTTACCAACTCAGGCTCTGAGTCAGTAGATACGGCATTGAAGATTGCCCTCAATTATCACCGTGCCCGAGGTGAAGCCACTCGCACCCGCTTTATCGGACGAGAGTTGGGCTACCATGGCGTCGGCTTTGGTGGGATTTCCGTCGGCGGCATCGGCGGTAACCGCCGTACCTTTAGCCAGCAATTACTGCAAGGGGTCGATCACCTGCCCCACACCCTAGACATCAACACCAATGCCTTTTGTAAAGGGCTGCCCGAAACCGGAGCAGAAAAAGCCGATGTCTTAGAGCAATTGGTTACCTTGCATGGTGCTGAAAATATCGCGGCTGTGATTGTCGAGCCAATGTCAGGCTCTGCAGGGGTGATTTTACCGCCACAGGGTTACCTTAAACGGCTACGTGAAATCACTAAAAAGCATGGCATCTTATTAATTTTTGATGAAGTGATCACCGGTTTTGGCCGCGTAGGCGATGCCTTTGCCAGCCAGCGCTGGGATGTCAAACCCGACATGATCACCACGGCAAAAGCACTCAATAATGGCACCATTCCCATGGGCGCGGTGCTGATTGATGATGCGATTTATGATGCCAGCATGGATGCACCTGAAGGTGCCATTGAGCTGTTCCATGGCTACACCTACTCAGGCCACCCAGTAGCTGCGGCTGCGGCATTAGCCACGCTCGATATTTATCAAGAGGAGCAACTCTTTGCTCGCTCGCGCTCACTTGAAGATTATTTTGAACAGGCGGTGCATAGCTTAAAAGGGCTGCCCAATCTTATCGACATTCGCAATACCGGCCTTGTCGCTGGTCTGCAATTTAGTCCAAGCGAAAAAGGCATAGGCAAACGTGGCTTTGGCATTTTTGAAACCTGCTTCAATAACGGCACCTTAGTCAGAGCGACTGGCGATATTATCGCCCTGTCACCGCCACTGATTGTCGATAAACAGCAGATAGACCACATGGTCAATACGCTCAGTGATGCCATTACTGCGGTGGGCTAATAGGCCAGCGTCCATCGAATCCATTTTATCCCATTTTTTAGGAATACCAGTGTTATGCAACAGATAAACCATTACATCAACGGACAGCACAGTAACCAGAGTGAGCGCTCAAGCGCCGTATTTGAACCCGCCACTGGCGAACAAAAAGCCAGTGTCTCGTTAGCCAGCGCTGCAGAAGTGGCCGGCGCCATTGAGCTGGCGAAGAAAGCCCATGGCCCTTGGTCACAGATGACGCCGCTGAATCGCTCACGCATCTTATTTAAGTTTAAAGCCTTAGTCGAAGCCAATATGGATGAACTCGCGGCGATGATCACCCGCGAACACGGCAAAGTACTCGATGACGCCAAGGGCGAAATCATCCGTGGTTTGGAAGTGGTCGAATTTGCCTGTGGTATCCCCCACCTGTTAAAAGGCGAGCATACCGAGCAAGTCGGTGGTGGCGTCGATGCATGGACACTCAATCAATCCTTAGGTGTGGTGGCCGGCATTGCCCCCTTTAACTTCCCTGTCATGGTGCCCATGTGGATGTTCCCAATCGCCATCGCCGCAGGCAACACCTTTATCATGAAGCCGTCAGAAAAAGATCCCAGCTCAGTGATGCGCATGGCCGAACTGCTTAGCGAAGCGGGTTTACCTGATGGCGTATTTAATGTCGTCAATGGCGATAAAGAGGCGGTCGATACCCTGTTAACCCATCAAGATGTTCAGGCGGTCAGCTTTGTGGGTTCAACCCCTATTGCGCAATATATCTATGAAACTGCCTCGAAACATGGCAAGCGCGTCCAAGCCTTGGGCGGCGCTAAAAATCACATGTTATTGATGCCAGATGCCGATCTTGACCAAGCGGTAAGCGCATTGATGGGCGCGGCCTACGGCTCAGCAGGAGAGCGCTGCATGGCCATTTCGGTGGTACTCGCTGTAGGTGATGCCGGGGATGCATTAGTCGACAAACTGCTGCCGCAAATTAAGGCGTTACGAGTGGGTAATGGTCTAGAAGCCGATATGGATATGGGGCCGCTCGTGTCGGCGCAGCATCTTGATAAGGTTCGCAGCTATGTCGATATCGGTGTGGCCGAAGGCGCGACACTGCTTGCCGATGGCCGTCAATTGAGCGTTGCCGATCACCAGCAGGGTTATTTCCTCGGGGGCTGCCTGTTTGACCACGTCACACCGGAGATGACCATTTATAAAGAGGAGATCTTTGGCCCAGTACTGGCCATTGTGCGCGTTAAAGATTATGCCCAAGCCCTACAGCTGATCAACGATCATGAGTTTGGTAACGGCACCGCCATCTTTACCCAAAGCGGCGAAGCGGCGCGCCATTTCTGTCACCACGTTCAGGTGGGCATGGTCGGTGTCAATGTGCCGATCCCTGTGCCAATGGCATTCCATAGTTTTGGCGGCTGGAAACGCTCTTTATTTGGACCACTGCACATGCATGGCCCCGATGGCGTACGTTTTTATACCAAGCGTAAAGCGATCACCGCTCGCTGGCCTAAACCGAAAGAAGCGCAGGCTGAATTTGTTATGCCAACAATGAAATAAACCTATAAAACAATTAAAAAAAGGGTGCAGTTCTCGCTGCACCTGTATATGTTTAACCATTGGAGATGTAATGACAAAACAAGTCGATGCCATCATAAATCTTGCTCTACATAGCACTCAGGTTGAGCACTATGATGTAGCCAAAGAAAAAGTGCTCTCTGGCGACCCAAAACAACAGCTTGAAAATCATTATTCCAGCCCATGCGATCAGTTTCACACGGGTGTATGGCAAGGTGAAAAAGGCAGTTGGAAGGTCAATTACACTGAGCACGAATATTGCGAAATTTTAGCGGGTAGCAGCGAGATCACCGACAGCCTAGGCAATAGCATAACCGTGATCAAAGGCGATCGTTTTGTGATCCCAGCAGGCTTCTCTGGCGTGTGGAAAGTGATTGAACAATGTAGAAAAATTTACGTCATTTTTGAACCGAAGTAACTGAGTTCGATTGTGAGTAATCGCCATGATGTCTCAGCAATAGCAGCTGTTGTTTGGCTAAATTTGGTATTTTTACTCGTTTAAAAATACCCATGTCAACAAAGTGAAATGGAGAAATTACCGTGCATAAAAAATTTAATAAGAAACGGATTGCCCAAGCGGCGGCTTTGACCTTAACAGCAGCGCTACTCTCACCAATAGCGCACGCTGAAGTGTCTGGCGAAGTGAGTGTTACAAACGACTACCGCTTTCGTGGCGTGTCACAATCGGCTGGCGATTTTGCCATACAAGCTGGTATCGATTACAGCATGGACAGCGGCTTCTTTGTAGGCGCTTGGGGCAGTAATGTTGATTTTGATGATCCAGAAGATGGTAATGGCGCCGACATAGAGGTCGATCTCTATGCGGGCTACGCTGGAGCCATTGGTGAAGAAGTCGAGTATGACGTGACTTTACTCTACTACACCTACCCAGGTGATGATGTCTCACAAGATTACCTTGAAGGCTCAGTCGGTTTCTATTTTGCCGACTTTCATGCAGCCTATTGGTACACCAATGACTACGGCGGAAGTGACTTAGACTACCACTACACTGAACTCAACTACGGCTGGGAATTCGCCGACAACTGGAGCCTAGACTTGCATGTAGGCTACAACTTTGGTGATGCGCCAGATGATGATATGGGTAAATATGTTGACTACTCAATTGGTGTCTCAACAGAGCTTGCTGGCATCGGCTTATCTGCCGCTTGGTTAGATAACGATATCGATAGCGAGTACCAATTTGATGAAGGCAGCTTCCGTAATGACAGTACTTTCTTAGTCTCGGCAAGTTACGCTTTTTAAGCGCTTAACCTGATATGAAGTGCAGCACTGCACTCATTGCCCATCAAAAAACCGCCATTTGGCGGTTTTTTATCTTTCACTCAGTACATTCACCAGTAACGCTAGTCGGTTAATTTAGGGCTTTCACCATTACGGATCTTATCGGCCAGTAAACGCCACTCGCCCCCAAGTTGTTCATGATGCTGTTTTCGCTCTGGAAAAGTCGTAGATAGACGCTCTACCAATTCGGCTTGTTGTTCACATAACTGCGCCCAGCGGCGTGCATTAGAAAGTTGCATCATGTCATCCTTAAGTGATGTAAATCGCTCCCTGTAAACCACCAATCCACACTCGCCACTGGTGTTACTCATAACCCTACCTATTGGCAAAGTACGCCGCAAAAGCGGCAACCTAAGCAGGAAAAAATAAGTATAGCCATCTTTTAAAAAGTTGATCTGCAGCGCTATGAAAAAACCGCCAGCGGGAGTATCTTGATTAAAAAGTGCAATAAGGAGTTAGCATGACAGCGACAGTACTCAAAGTTATCTTTATTCTTGTCGGTTTAATGTTGGTATATAAACTTATTTTTAGCGGTAAGAAGGGACTCACCCTATTTGAGATGCATTTTAAACAGGGCCGCCTGACTGAACACAAAGGCAAGATCCCCGAAAAGTTCCTGCGTGAATGCAGGGCGATCGCCAAGGCTGAAAAACTTACCTGTGTGGTGCGCGCTGAAAAAGCGGGCGATGTTCGCTTACATGTTTCGGCCAATGTGGGGGATAGCATTACCCAGCGTATTCGTAATGTATTTCCGTTCGAATACTATGATAAAAAAACCACCGACAACTCACGCCAAGCGGGTTAACTCAATCCTATTAAACGAAGTCGGCCTAGCGCTCAAGCTAACCTTGAGCGCTATTGTTAAAGTGTTGCGTAATGACACGCCTCATCCTTGCTCCACTGATAAACTGTTACCATTGAGCCAACAATGGCTAACGGCTTATGTTTTAACTCAACGTTTCCTTCCCGCAAAGTATTCCAGCGCCCACACCAAAGCGATACCGGTACACATGGCCACAAGCGCCCAGATAAACTGTGATGGCTGGCCAGTCACGGCTTCAAACTGCATGGGTGATAAGTTTTGCTCTAGCAGTGGCACTTGTTCTCCATGGGAGTTAGTGCGCCACGTCAGCACTTGTTTCCATGGCCAAATTTTACCTAAGGTGCCCAGCATCAAACCGGTCAAAAAAATCAATGTGGCGTCATGATACTTACGCAGTAATGCCGATAAGAGATGACTAAATGACAGCAAACCAACAATACAGCCCGCCGCAAAGGTCGCCAACACAGCGATATCGATATTCTTGGCCGCGCTCAGCACCGAGGTATACAGGCCCAGTAGCAGCAAAATAAAGCTGCCGGAGATCCCCGGTAACAGCATGGCGCAAATCGCAATACAGCCGCCAATAAAGACATTTAAGTAGGTCATCTCCATTGCGATAGGGTTAAGCATGGTGATGCCCCACGCAAATACAGCGCCCATTACAAACAAGGCCAAACGCACCAGACTAAAACCCTGTACCTGCTTTAACATATGCACCACAGAGATAATGATCAGGCCGAAGAAAAACGACCACACAGGGATTGGGTGAGCCACCAGCAGATAGGTGATCAATTTAGCCAAGGTAAAGATACTGGTTAAAATACCGCCGAATACCGCGAGTAAAAATGGGCCATTGATATGTTCAAACGCGGCCTTAATGCCCTGCTGACGAACGAGCTTAATCAGATTAGGGTTAATGCGGCGGATACTCTCCAGTAGGGTGTCTAAAATTCCGGTAATAAACGCGATAGTACCGCCAGATACGCCCGGCACCACGTCGGCGGCGCCCATCGCCATGCCCTTTAAATAAGTCAGCAGGTATTTCACTCAAAATCCTTATGTTAATGATTAATGCTTAGGCTCTGGAGCCTCTGTGGGGAATTATACCCATGCTCACGAAGCAAGTGGAAATGAACTTTGTTTTATTCAGTTTTAATCATCTCTGCGGCCGCTCTACTGCGCCCCAATTGTTAACTAGCCCCTATTGTTAACTAATTGTGATTAGGCTAACCTAGGCACTCATCAGACCAGATAAATATAATCATAGACACTCATAATGAAACAGAAACCCACCAAAGTTATGCGCCTCTACCACAGGCTGAGCAAACTCCCCCTTGGCAATAAGCTGTTCTCAATCATGGTGGCACGCATGGCCCCCTATTTTGGCACCATACGCCCGTTGATCACCGAGTTACGCCCCAATTACTGCCAATGCCTGATCAAAAAACGTAAGGCGGTGCACAATCATATTCAGACCGTGCATGTTATCGCCATCTGTAATGGCTTAGAAATGGCCATGGGGGTAATGGCTGAGGCCTCTATTCCGGCGCACCTAAGGTGGATCCCCAAAGGGATGAGTGTCGACTATACCGCAAAGGCGGGCAGTGACATCCGCTGCGAAGCTGTGGTACAACCTGAGCAATGGGTTGAGGGCGATCTATTGGTGCCCGTGACCGCTTATGATCAAGATGATGTTGTCGTTGTAAAAGGACATATCAAACTGTGGATCTCGGCCAAACCCACCCCAAAAGCGGCGGCTTAGGCGCTAGCTTCCTCATTACCCCATACAGGATGTAGGTACCCCATTGAGACCACTAACAGGCACACTCGTTAATTGGAATAACGACAAGGGTTATGGCTTTATTCAACCCGATAATGGCAACGAACGACTGTTTCTCCATATCAGTAGCTTAGGGGCGCAGGCTACAGCGCCCAAAGTCGGTGTTAAATTGCATTACCAAACAGCAAAAGACAAGCAGGGGCGCAGCTGCGCCCTCATCGTCGATGATAAGGGCGCGCCCGTGTATCAGCGTAGAGGCAAGATTAACACCAAAGCTAAACGGCATAAACACAAGGCCCCCTCTCGCTTTGGTGGACAACTCGGGGTTAGGTTACTGCTGATTGGCGCCTTGTTTAGCGGTCTGTTCTTTGCCAGCCTAATGCAACGCCTACCTATTGGCTTAATACTCTATTATCTCCTTGTTAGCCTAATCACGTACCTTGCTTACGCCCAAGATAAACAGGCGGCGCAAACCGGGCAGTGGCGCATCAAAGAAAATAGTTTACAACTCTTAGCACTCATTGGTGGCTGGCCTGGTGCCCTGCTCGGCCAACATTCATTGAGGCACAAATCTAAAAAAGTGACCTTTCGTCTTGGCTTATGGCTAATGGTGCTATTAAACAGCAGCTTGCTTATCTGGCTGGTGACAGATAATGGCCAAGCCATGCTTAAGCAATGGTTAAGGTAACCCATTTTCAATAGTTTATACCGATGAGATAGCTATATTTAGCCTAAGAGATTGGTTATCATGGCGCCAGGGTTAACCAGAAGAATTGACTATGAGAATGTTATTAGCGGTTGTCGTTATTGCTGGAGTGTTGTTCTACTTCTACAGCAGCATGAACAACCAAAAAGCGGCCAAAAAAAATATCGAAATTGGCCAGAAATTTTTAGCCGACAATAAAAACCAACCGGGCGTGGTCGAGACCTTATCAGGCCTGCAATATCAAGTACTGGCTAAAGGAGAAGGTAACGTCCATCCCAAAGCCAGCGATACCGTGACGGTGCATTATCACGGCACCTTAATCGACGGCACAGTCTTTGACAGCTCAGTTGAGCGCGGTGAGCCCATCGCTTTCCCGCTTAATCGGGTGATTAAAGGGTGGACCGAAGGAGTACAATTGATGAGTGTTGGCGACAAGTATCGTTTCTTTATCCCAAGCACGCTCGCCTATGGCAACCGTGCAACGGGTAAAATTGAGGGCGGCTCGGTACTGATTTTTGATGTTGAACTCATCAGTATCGACAACTAGTCGCAAGAGCGACGCTCGCTCAACAAAAAACGCGCCCCCCAAGGCGCGTTTTTTTATGCATTAATCATTAGGGCCTGTTGATCTTTGCTGGTTGAATTTTGTTCGAGACAAAAACGTTTTAATTGAGGCGAGTGGATTGCAGCCTAGTCATCTAAGCAAAATTCACTTAACAAAGAGTAAAACGTTTTTAGCCGACCCCTTCGGGCAACGTTTGTTGGTCATTTCTACTGCGTTCTCAGCTTTTTATGTAGAACAACTACACCACAAAGCTTCTGCCTTGTATAAATGCCCAGCAATTCGCTGCAAAAACAACCTTGAAAGATCAACAGGCCCTAGTACCCAAATGGGTTATCGATTGAGTGAGCAGGCTCGGTAAACCATACTGGGCCCTGCTCTGTCATGTAAAAGTGATCTTCATGCCGCACACCAAACTCACCCGGCACACACAGCATAGGCTCATTACTAAAGCACATTCCCGCTGCCAGTGGTGTGTGATCGTTTAATACCAAATAGGGCCACTCATGGATATCGAGTCCAACACCGTGACCGGTACGATGTGGCAACCCTGGCACGTCATATCCAGGGCCAAAACCTGCGGCCTCCAGCACATCACGCGCGGCGCGATCGACACTAGCACAGGTCGCGCCAATTTGAGCCGCATCAAATGCCGCAAGCTGAGCCTCTTGCTCTAACTGCCATAACTGTCGCTGGCGCGCACTAGGCGTGCCAAACACATAGGTGCGAGTAATATCTGAATTATACCCATGTAACTGGCAACCAGTATCGATAAGCACAGTGTCATTTAATGCTAACGCCTTAGGCGATTTCACTCCATGGGGGTAAGCGGTGTCTTCACCAAAGAGTACAATACAAAAATAAGAGCCAGCAGCAATGCCGACCGCCTTATGCGCGTCGTTGATAAAGGCTTCTACCTCGGCTACCGTGATCCCTTCATATAAGATACGCGCCGCCGCTTGGTGCACCGCTAAGGTCATCTCTTTCGCCCGTTGCAGCAGGGCTAACTCCTGAGCCGATTTTATCATGCGGCAGCCCGCAGTAATGGTTTTAGCATTGACATACTCAAGATGCGGCGCCACTTGACGCACACCGTCAAAGATAAAAAAGGCGGCAGATTCATCGATACCGACCTTACCTTGCGCTACGCCCATCTGCGCTAATACCTTAGCGCACAAGGCATAAGGGCTCTCATCTTCATGCCAAGTATTCACCTCGCCTTCAATCACCATAAAGCCGAGTAGGGTCGATAATTCAAATGCCGGCGCGATATATTGCAACGCACCGTTAGCCGGTAAGATAGCCCCCACCATGCGCTCGCTAGCATACCAGCGCGTGCCGGTAAAATAATACAGATTAGTCCCCGCATTAAGGTAGATGGCATCTATCCCCTGCGCTTGCATTAATGCCTGCGCCTTGGCAATTCTTGCCTGATATTCAGCGTAGCCTATCGCCTCAACCCCTTGAGTCATATCAACAAGCTTGGCCAATTCCTGTGCCGGCGTTGAACCACCTATACCGTTTGTCGTCGTTATTGTCATTACACTACCTTTGATGCGTCGGCGCTAACCTGTTAGCGCCACTCATCTGATTAAATGAAGGGATGATTATTTGGCATAAAGTATACAAAAATTTAGCCGTGATTAAATAGCAAATCGTGCGCCGCGATTGGCCCACTCAGGGTTAATAAATAGAAGTTCAATAAGCCCGTTAAGGCTCAGGCTATAACTCAAGTTTCTGCTCTTTGCTTACCGTTATTCGCCCCCACGCCATCAACAACAAATGCATGGCGATCAACGGAATGCAGGTCACGAGCATCACTTCCCAGCCCATATTATGTAACACCCAGCCGGCGCTGAGTGATGCCACCGCTTGGGCGCTAAAAACAAAAGCATCGTTAAAGGACTGCACCTTAAAACGCTCATCACTATGATAAAATTGCGGTAACAGTACCGTCCCACCCACAAAGAGAAAATTCCAACCGATCCCGAGTAACACCAGTGCCAGCCAGTAATTAAGCAGATCATGCCCCAGCAAAGCCACCACAATGGTGATCCCATAGGCGGCAAGCCCCACCAGCATCATAGGTTTGGGGCCAAATTTTGACATCAAATAACCACTGAATAATGAGGGGAAATACATCGCAATAATGTGACTTTGGATAACCCATTTAGTATCGGCTAATGAATGGTGCTCAACATGGTGCATATGCAGTGGTGTCGCGGTCATAATAAAACTCATCATGCCATAACCTATGGTGGCCGCGCCGATGGCGGTCCAAATCTGAGGTTGCAACAAGATCTGCTTTAAGTCTCGACCGTCGCGGCGCTTAACCACCTGACGCCCCATCGGCGCATCGACGTTTTCATAAAAGCTTAATATCACCGCAGCGGTTAGGCACACTAAGGTTAAAAAGATAAAAGCGCCCACATAAGGCTGGCTTATCAGCTCAGATCCTAAGACTGCCAATTCGGGGCCAAAGAACGCCGCCACCAGCCCGCCGACTAACACCCGTGATGCGGCTTTAGCCCCATCAATGGCTGCCACCGACTCCATCGCCGCAAATCGATACTGCTGCACCACCGCCCCGGCTGCGCCCAGCATAAAACCGCTCACACAGAATAAGCCAAACCAATGCAACTGCGTGGCAATCGCCGCAACCACACCGGCGCAGGCGCCTAACAATGCCCCCGAAATAAACACTGTTTTACGCCCAAAACGGCGCATTAAGCGGCTCACTGGAATTACCGATAACGCTACGCCTATCACCATCATGGCGATGGGTAGCGTCGCTAATGCGGCGCTTGGGGCCAGCTCGACACCAATTAAGCCCCCTAGCAACATCATCATCGGCGTGGCGCTCATGGCGAACGCCTGCGCTAGGGTTAATACCCATACATTTCTTGGCATTAGCTTACTTCCTGGTCAGTTATCTTATTGTCATTATTATCGATACAAGATAAACCAGTATGGCCGTTGCAATCTAGTACAAATCCTTAACGGCACTTCCAACCCACGCCAGCAACTGCGATAATCCTTGCACTTAAAGCCCGACGCCACAAGATTGTGGTAATAACAGGAGCCATAATGACCCAACCGATTGCAGAACGCCTTAGCGCCGTGCGCGCCGAGATGACGACCGCTAATATCGATGCTTTTATCGTCCCTCGAGCCGATGAATACCTCGGCGAATATGTGCCAGAACGCAACGAGCGTTTACACTGGTTAACCCATTTCACCGGCTCTGCCGGTATGGCTATCGTGTTAAAAGAGCACGCAGCCATCTTTGTCGATGGCCGTTACACAGTGCAAGTGAAACAACAAGTCGATGAGACGCTGTTTCAATATCAAAGCCTCACCGACACGCCGCAGATCCCCTGGTTAATAACACAGCTGCCGAGCGGGGCTAAGGTCGGCGTCGATGCACGCTTACATTCACTGAGTTGGTATCAAGATGCCAAGACCCAGCTCGAACGCGCAGGCATTGAGCTGGTCTGTGTCAGCGACAACCCTATCGACAGGCATTGGCATAATCGCCCTGCAGCATCGACCCATGAGATCATTTTATTTGATCAACAAAGCGCCGGGGCCAGCAGCCACGACAAGCGCATCCACATTGGCCAATTGATTAAACAAGCCGGCGCCGATGCGGCGCTTATCGCCGCACTGGACTCATTTTGCTGGTTGCTGAATATTCGTGGCCGCGATGTGCCTCGCTTACCTGTGGTACTGGGCACCGCTTTGCTGCATGCCAATGGCGATATGGTGTTATTTACCGACATCAATAAACTGCCCGCAGGCATCAGCGAACACGTAGGCGCAGGCGTCAGCTTTAACGCTGAAAGCGAACTCGAAACTGCGCTAAGCCAACTCAATGGCGTTAAGCTATTGGCTGACCCCAACAACGCCAACGCTTGGATGCAACTGGTTGCCGAGCAACATGGCGCTAAGCTCATCACAGGTGACGATCCGGTCGCCTTACCCAAGGCGCAGAAAAACCCAGCAGAATTAGCCGGCATGACCGCCAGTCATATCCGTGATGGTGTGGCCGTCAGCCAATTTTTAGCGTGGTTAGACAACGAAGTGGCCGCCAAACGTCTCTATGATGAAGGCCAACTGGCCGATAAATTGGAAAGCTTTCGCCTAACCGACCCGCGCTATCGCGAGCCGAGTTTCGATACCATTTCGGCCGCTGGCGCGAATGCGGCGATGTGCCATTACAATCATAACAATGGCACGCCCGCTATGATGAGCATGAACAGTCTCTATCTGGTCGACTCTGGCGCGCAATACCTCGATGGCACCACAGATGTGACTCGCACTATCGCCATTGGTGATGTCACCGATGAGCAGCGTAAGATGTTCACCTTAGTGCTTAAAGGCCATATCGCACTTGACCAAGCACGCTTCCCTAAAGGCACCACAGGGCAACAGCTCGATGGCTTTGCGCGCCAATACCTGTGGCAGCACGGCTTCGATTATGATCATGGCACCGGCCATGGCGTCGGCCACTTCTTAAGTGTGCACGAGGGACCACAGCGGATCGGTAAAAACAGCAACAATGTGGCTTTATTGCCCGGCATGGTACTGTCCAATGAGCCAGGATATTACCGCGCCGATGCGTTTGGTATTCGCATCGAAAACTTAGTCGCCATTCGTCCATGCCAAGCATTGGCTGGGGCTGAACGAGAGATGTATGAGTTTGATGCGCTCACCTTAATCCCCATTGATACGCGCCTAGTTGAGCGCCAGTTGCTGACAACGCAGGAGCTCACTTGGCTTAATGATTATCATCAACGAGTGCGTGACACCTTATCACCATTAATGCAAGGTGACGCGCTAGCTTGGCTATTACAAGCAACCGCAGCGATTTAAGTTACGTTCAAGTGATGACAACTTTTCTGTAAAAAATATCGATAAACAGCACCGAATCTAGGTGCTGTTTTTATTTCTACTGATAAAAACTCACTCAGGGCTTACCTAGCATTACATCCAAAGCTCGAACTTTATTAAGCGCACTTACCCCAATACAATAAAAGTGCAGGTTTTAACCAAAAATTTTGCTATACTCCGCGGCCGCCATTTGGCGTCGGTCATTAATCTAGCGATGCGTTCTCTACTGATTAAATAGACCAAACTAAATTGTTATATTGTCGATATGTTGAATAGGTAAAAACAGGATACCCCAATGAGATTTGAATCTTTTAGTTTTGCTCCAGAGATTGTGCGTGCTATCTCCGATTGTGGCTATCAAAAAATGACGCCTATTCAGCAGCAAGCGATTCCAGCGATTCGCCGTGGTCAAGATGTACTGGCTAGTGCACAAACCGGTACTGGTAAAACAGCAGCCTTCGCGTTGCCGATACTGCAAAAGATGGTTGATAAGCCAAGCGAAACCCAACGCTCAAACACCCGCGCCTTAATTTTAGCGCCCACCCGAGAACTCGCGGCTCAAGTGGCTGACAATATCAAAGAGTACAGCCGCTATCTGCCTATCTCTGTGCTGACCATTTATGGCGGCGTCAAGATGGATACCCAAGCGCAAAAGCTGAAAAAAGGGGCCGACATTATTGTCGCCACGCCCGGGCGCTTACTCGAGCATATCCAAGCCTGTAACTTGAGCCTGTCGAATGTGGAATTTTTGGTACTCGATGAAGCCGACCGTATGTTGGATATGGGCTTTATCAGCGACATTCAAAAAATCTTACAAGCAGTAAACAGCAAGCGTCAAAACCTGTTGTTCTCGGCGACCTTCTCTAATGCCGTTAAGCAACTGGCTAACGAAATGTTGGTTAAACCAAAGCTTATCAGCGTGGACAAACAAAACACCACAGCGGTAACCGTCAGCCAAGTGGTTTATCCGGTAGAGCAACGCCGCAAGCGTGAGTTACTGTCTGAGCTTATCGGTAAGAAAAACTGGCAACAGGTGTTGGTGTTTACCGCCACCCGTGAAGCGGCCGACACCTTAGTGAAAGAACTTAACCTTGACGGCATTCCTGCGGCCGTGGTCCACAGTGAAAAAGCCCAAGGCAATCGCCGCCGTGCGCTGCGCGAATTTAAAGAGGGCAAGGTACGCGCATTGGTTGCGACCGAAGTGGCCGCTCGTGGCTTAGACATCCCAGCGCTGGAATATGTGGTTAACTATGATCTGCCCTTCCTCGCCGAAGACTATGTGCATCGTATTGGCCGTACAGGCCGTGCCGGTCGCAGCGGCGTCGCCATCTCTTTGGTGAGCCGTGAAGAGGAGCGCACCTTAGCCGATATCGAAAAATTGATCGGCACTAAGATCCGCCGCATCACTATTCCGGGCTACGAAGTGGGCAGTCGTGAGCTGCTGATTAAACAGCTGCAAAAACGTCGCAGCTTTGCTAAAAAGCAACAGCGTAGCGACAATGTGGGCGCGCAGGTGATCGCTGAGAAGAACATGGGCGCTCGCCGCGTCAAAGTGAAGAACTCGGCAAACGCTAAAATTAAGAAGCAAAAATAATCGACGTACGGTCACAAAATTATTTACTAAACAATTAAGGCACTTAACGGTGCCTTTTTTGTGCACCGCGCTTAATTATGCATCGTAAGCCGCGTGCCACTAATAGCCTCAGCATCGTTCGCTATCGCGAACAAGCACAGGGTGATCACCGCACTCTAGGGCGTTAGCGACAACATAAGGTATACTCGGCGGGCAAATTGCCCCCTTTTTTTGTGCTCGGAGAAACCATGACAGAGCAAACCTATAATCAAGCCCTCGTTGAATTAGCGCAAGCAGGACTGGCCGCTTTAGCTGCACGCGCCGACAGCCCCAACGCCCTTAAAACCGCCGCGGCCGAGAGTCACTTTATCTGCAGTTGGATGGCGCAATCGTTAAAGGAGCGCCGTTTTTCAAAACTGGTGGCTGACGATCTGAATCACTGGATCCGCGACGGACGTAGCATGGGCGCCGCAGCTAATCTGCCGGGGTTACTGGCTCGTATCGACCAGCAATACCGCGCAGCGATGGACAACCACACCATTGGGGCATCGCTGCAAACTATGCTCGACTCTCTCAACGAGGATGACTGGTTGGTGATTGTGGATTGCGAAGTCAGTGGCAAACTCAAGCTCGACAGCGATGGCCGCAACAGCTTAATCATCTCAGTGGAGCAATATGAGCAAGATATTGCCGAGGGTAAATTACTAAAACCTATTACCCTTTATGTGCGCAGCGATGAACAAGCGCTCGCTAAGTTAGCCGCCGAGCATCAATTGTTGCTCAGCGCGGGGAATAAAAAAGCCAGCTTAATTAAGCATCATAAGGCCTATAAGCTCTATCCTAATAATCGACAGCCGGCGCTTGCCCTGCTCGTCAAATAACTAAAATAACCCCGATAGCCAGCCAACGAGACAGCCCATGACATCAAGATCACACTACAATGCCCTGTGCCAGCAGTTTAAAACCATCTATCATTTTGAGCACTTACAAGCCCTTGGTGACTGGGATCAAGCCACCATGATGCCAGCGGGCGGCAGTCAGGCGCGGGGTGAAGCGATGGCGCAATTAGCCTTGCACATTCATGCATTAAAAACCGCCCCCAGCCTAGCGGAACACTTGGCCCGCGCGGCCGACGAGCCCTTATCTGCCGCGCAACAGGCTAACCTGCGTGAAATGCGCTATCAGCAGCTACAAGCGACCGCGCTGCCGGGCAAGTTGGTGCAGGCGAAAACGCAATTAACCTATACTTGTGAACATGCCTGGCGCGCCCAGCGACAACAAAACGACTGGCAAGGATTTAAACCAAATTTAGAAGCCGTTATCGCCTTGGTGCGAGAAGAGGCGCAGATCTTAGGTGAGGCACAGCAGCTTGCGCCCTACGATGCGCTGCTGAATAAATTTGAGCCCGGTACCACTATGGCGCAAATTGATCGCGTGTTTGGCGACCTCAAAACCTGGTTACCCTCGCTCATCCAGCAGGTACAAGCCAAGCAGCAAGAGTGGCCGACCAAGACGCTGCCTCACGCGACAATCGCCCAGCAAAAAGCGCTCAATCTAGATGTGATGACCTTGCTGGGGTTTGACTTTAAGCAGGGCCGACTCGATACCAGCAGCCACCCCTTTTCAGGCGGAGTTCCGGGCGATGTGCGCATCACAACCCGCTATGATGAGCATGACTTTTTAACAGCACTCTTTAGCACTATCCATGAAACTGGCCACGCCAGATACGAGCAAGGCTTACCCCTTGAGTGGCGCGGCCAGCCCGCAGGTAATGCACGATCCATGGCGATACATGAAAGCCAAAGTCTATTTTTTGAGATGCAGATGGCGCGCGGCACGGGCATATTGCCGCTATTACTGCAACGCATTAATCACCATTTAGGCTGCCAGCTCAGTGAACTAGAGCTACAACATTGGCTCACGCGAGTCTCACCGGGGCGCATTCGCGTCGATGCCGATGAGGTCACTTATCCCTGCCATATCATGTTGCGCTATGAGGTGGAAAAAGGCCTGATTGAGGGTCGTTTAACGGTAGCCGATCTGCCCGAATTTTGGGATGCCTCGATGCAATCACTCTTAGGTCTATCCACCCAGGGGGATTATCGCAACGGCTGTATGCAAGATATTCACTGGCCAGTGGGTGAACTGGGTTACTTCCCAAGCTATAGCTTAGGCGCCATGTATGCAGCCCAATTTAGCGCCAGCATGCAAAACCAAATTGGCAGTATCGATGCCTTAATTGCCGCGGGCGAACTGACATTAGTGACCCAATGGTTACAGGACCATATTTGGTCGAAAGGCGCATTACTGACAACTGATGAGTTAGTCATCGCCGCCACTGGAGAGACACTAAACCCGGCGCACTTTAAGCAGCATTTAATGACTCGCTACCTCTAATTTTCCTGGGGTAATGGCATCTAGATAGTCGCACCGTGATCACCCTGTACTTGCCATCACGGGGCGGCTTATAACGCCCAAATTGATTAGCCTAGCCAGCTGTGAGACCATCAACATTAATCACCACTGACAAGAAAGCGACTCATAGAGTACAACCGCCATGATTATCCGCCCTATTCACGCCGCTGACTGGCCCGCGATACTGCAGATCCAAGATGAGTGCTACCCCAATATCGAACCCGAATCGCTACAGGCACTGCAAAGTAAGGTACAACTGTCACCAGACTCTTGCTACGCCATCGAACGTAACGAGCAACTGATTGGCTATTGCCTCGCCCATCCATGGCAATTGGATCAGCCGCCAACATTAGAGCAGGTAGTAACTCAGCCTAGCCGCTGCAATACCCTGTATCTGCACGACATCGCCTTATCATCCAAGGCCAGAGGTTTAGGCGCGGGTGAACAGATCTTTAAGCGCTTAATCGATAACGCCAAACAGCACAATGTGGCCAGTATCTCTTTAGTGGCCGTGGGCGGTGCTCACACATATTGGCAACGATTAGGCTTTAAATCGCGTATAATCAGCAAATCTCTCGACGACTACCCCGCTGACGCCTGCTATATGGTGTATCCGTTAGCTTGAGCTGGGTCTGTAAGTCGATGAAAAATTAGTTAATTACATATTTAAGAGAGCAATATGGCCCGTAGAGTCGGTTACACCTTTAACAAGCAGTACAAAGAGATCAACTTCGTTTACGACAAGTATAACGACATGTATGAAGCGGTTGCAGCCGCCGAAGGGGTCGATTTGACCCGTTATCATGCGATGGAAGCCCAAGTGGCGATGACCTCTAAAGGCTCACAAGCGGTAAAAGATTATCGCTTAAAAGAGTTTGAGCGCTTTGGCTTTACCAAAATTCACTTTATTCGCGATGAAGTCGAATAATCAGATCTTAATGGCAGCCATAACAGCCCTAGCTAACCTGTAGATGTAGGAACTCAAATGTCCAATAGTGAACACGCTAACTTTCCTCGGGCGGGATTTATTCGCCGCCTCGGGGCCATCGTTTATGACTTATTACTGGCCGTGGCGGTATATATGATCGCTGGCGCCATCGGCTTTGGTGTCTTTATCGCACTCACCGCCAGCGGCATGTTATCGATGCAAGGTGTTGATCATGTCTCCGATCTGCTCAACGGCACCCCGCTTTATCAAGGTCTGTATCAGCTGTGGATCGCCTTGTGTGTAGGGCTGTTTTACGTCCTGTTTTGGAGTTACGGCGGCCAAACCCTCGGCATGCGCGCTTGGCGTCTGAAGATCCAACACCCTAACGGCCAAAGCCTGAGTGTGATCACCGCCACCGCACGTTTAGTCTGGTCACTGCTTGGCATAGGTAATTTGTGGATCTTAATCAATGGCGACAAGCTCGCGCTGCAAGATATGATGACCCGCTCTGAAGTGGTGGTATTGTCTAAAGAAGCCAACCAACTGCGTAATTGGCACGGGGTATAACCCTCAACACCAGCATCAAAAAAGGACCATTCAATGGTCCTTTTTTGTGCTAGGTGCTAGGTTTTCGCGCAACGAGCTTAAACCTTTCAGCCTTATTTACGAATGTAGTAAATCGCCAAGCTACTGAAGATCAAAGGCGGCATTATCGCCCCAAGAATAGGCGGTAAGCCATACACTAAGGTCATGGGGCCAAATATCTCATTACAGATATAAAAACTGAAACCGGCCATCACCCCCAATAACACTCTGGCGCCCATGGTCACGGTGCGCAGCGGCCCAAATACAAACGACAGCGCCACCAACATCATTACCGCCACGGTCACTGGCTGCATCACCTTACGCCATAGTGCCAGTTCATAACGACCGGAATCTTGATTGTTAATCTTTAAATAGTCCAGATAATCCACCAAGCCTTCGATAGACAAGCCCTCGGGTTTCACCGACACCACGCTAAGCTTATCTGGCGTAAGCGTCGATTCCCAGCGGTAAAGGGTTAAATTGCTCGAGCTCACCCTATCTTGTTCCAGCAAGGTTTGACGCACATCCAAGAGGCGCCAATGATCGCCCGAATAGACTCCGCGCTTTGCCGCAATCGTGCGCACCAGGTTGAGTTCGGCGTCAAACTCATACAGTACAATATTACGTAGGTTATCAATACTTTGGATTTCACCTATATTAACAAATAGATCGCCATCTTTAGCCCAGATCCCACGGCTGGATTTAAACAGACTACCGCCAGACACTTTCACCGCTTGCAACTCTTTCGCGTGACGCTCGGCAACGGGTGCGCCCCATTCCCCCAAGGCCATCACAATTAGCATCAGTGGCACCGCGGTTTTCATCGCCGATAAGGTAATTTGAAAGCGTGACAAACCAGATGACTGCATCACCACTAACTCAGAGTTAGAGGCCAGCATGCCCATGCCGATCAACGCGCCGAGTAGCACCGCCATCGGGAAAAACATCTCAATATCACGAGGGATCAAAAACAGCACGTAAATGCCTGCATCCACCATGGAATAACTGCCGCGCCCCACGACACGCAGTTGATCGACCCACTTAATAATGCCCGACAAACCGGTAAGCACCAGCAAGCACAATGCCGAGGTGGTGATCAGGGTGCGGGCGATATAGAAATCTAAAATTCTCATGCGGCCACCTTCTTACGTCTTAGAAGGCCAGCAAGTTTGGCGCCAAAAGGTCGTTCCTTACCCAGTAGCAATATGCCTAACAACAGCGCCGACGCATGGATCCACCACATGCCTAAATAGGCCGGGATCACCTCATCTTCGAGTGCTTTACGCCCGGCAATCATCAAACCAAAATAACCTAGGTAAAGTAAAATCGCCGGAAACATCTTGGCAAACTTACCTTGACGCACATTAACCCGCGCCATGGGCACGGCAATTAAGGTCATAAAGGGGATCGCCAACGGAATGGCCAAACGCCAATGGAACTCGGCGACGGCGCCCGCCCCTTCGGTGGCCATCAATTGGTCGATAGGCAAAGCCGACAACTTACGCCTTCGCTGATCCACCTCTTGCTCTTTAATCTGCATCTCATACCCGCTAAATTCAACCAACTGATAGTCGAGTTGATTAGGAGTATTTTGGTACTGAGTGCCCTCGTTTAGCTTGAGCCTTTGCGCGCCCGATTCATCTTCCACCACACTGCCCCCATGAGCGACAACGATGTTGGATTGCCCCGAATCATCCTCAGGATCAGGTAACTGGGCCACAAATACTTTATCTAGTTGATTGTCACGGCCAATACGTTCAACAAACAATACCGCTCGACCATTGGGGCTGGTTTGAAAACGCCCTTGAGTGATTGCCGCGAGTCCCGCTTCAGACTGGGCATGTTCTAACACGCGATTTTGCGCCTCTTCGGCCCAAGGCGTCACATAAATCGATAATATGCCGGTAAACAGCATATTGGCTAGCGCCAGCAGTAGAGTGACGCGGGTGATATACCATTCGCTTACCCCGACCCCATGTAACACCACCATTTCACTTTCGGCATACATGCGCCCATGGGCCACCAAAATGCCCAAAAACAGGCTTAAGGGCACTACAAGTACGGCAAGGTAAGGCAGGTTAAGGCCAAGCAGGGTCATGACTAAGGAGGCCGGAAACTCTCCTTCGGATGCATCAGCAAGTACGCGGACAAAATGTTGGCTAATAAAAATAGCTAACAGCACTAAAAGTACCGCCATTTGCGCTTTTAAAACTTCTCGAATCAAGTATCTAAATACAATCACAGGCAGGATCCAGTCCCTAAACTTATATTTATGCTGGTGTCAGCCTACTTTTCATGTAGACTGTCTACTTTTGGTAGTTTTGTGACCAAACCTTAACTAAACTTGGCAGAAGAACACCCATAAAATTAACAGCGGTGTACCATTTTTTAGGGACGATTTGGACATAAGCAGACATTATCTAATAAATAATAAAATTTGTCTTTAAGAATCTAGGAGAGCTCATGGAGTTTAGCGTTAAGAGCGGCAGCCCAGAAAAACAACGGTCAGCCTGTATTGTCGTTGGTGTCTATGAACCTAGACGCCTATCTGGTATTGCAGAGCAACTCGACAAAATCAGTGAAGGCTATATTAGTAACCTTTTACGCCGTGGCGATTTAGAAGGTAAACCTGGACAGATGCTACTGTTGCATCATGTACCTAACGTGCTAAGTGAGCGCGTACTATTGGTTGGCTGTGGCAAAGAGCGCGAGCTCGATGAGCGCCAATACAAGCAGATCATCACCAAAACCATTAACACCCTCAATGAAACGGGTTCGATGGAAGCGGTGTGCTTTTTAACCGAGCTGCATGTTAAAGGGCGCGATACCTACTGGAAAGTCCGCGAAGCGGTCGAAACCACCCAAAACAGCTTGTACTGCTTCGATGCACTCAAGACTCGCAAAGGCGAAACCCGTCGTCCGCTGCGCAAATTAGTGTTTAATGTGCCTACCCGCCGCGAACTGACCTTAGGCGAACGGGCTATCGAACACGGCATGGCCGTCTCTTCAGGGATGCACCTGTGTCGCGACGTGGCCAATATGCCACCTAACATCTGTAACCCTGCTTACCTTGCCTCACAAGCACGTCAAATTGCCGAGCACCACGACACCTTAAAAGTGAGCACCCTAGGTGAAGAGCAAATGGCCAAACTGGGCATGAACTCCTACCTTGCCGTCGGTCGTGGCAGCGACAACGAATCGGTCATGACGGTCATGGAATATAAGGGGTCGGTCGACAGCACAGAAAAACCTATCGTATTGATAGGTAAAGGTCTTACGTTTGATTCTGGCGGTATTTCTCTCAAACCTGGCGAAGCCATGGATGAGATGAAGTACGACATGGGCGGCGCAGCCGGTGTGATTGGCGCAATGAAAGCCTTATGTGAGCTTAAGCTACCTATCAATGTAGTGGGCATCTTAGCCGGCTGTGAAAACATGCCGTCGAGCAATGCTTACCGCCCGGGCGATATCTTAACCACCATGTCGGGGCAAACCGTTGAGGTACTCAATACCGATGCGGAAGGCCGCTTAGTGTTATGCGATGTACTGACTTACGTTGAGCGTTTCGACCCAGAGTTGGTGATCGATACCGCGACCCTAACGGGCGCCTGCGTGATCGCACTGGGTAAGCATGCTTCAGGGCTGTTTTCGTCACATAACCCATTAGCACACGAGCTACTTAATGCGGGTGAGCAAAGTGGTGACCGCGCATGGCGCATGCCACTGTGGGATGAGTATCAAGAGCACCTTGAAAGCCCCTTTGCCGACATGACCAACTTAGGTGGCCGCCCAGCTGGCGCTATCACCGCGGCGTGTTTCCTGTCACGCTTTACCAAAAAGTACAATTGGGCCCACATCGACGTTGCAGGCACAGCATGGAACAGTGGCGCAAACAAGGGGTCAACTGGCCGTCCAGTGCCTTTGTTAACCCAATTTCTGATCAATCGCGCCGGTGTTGAACAAGGCGAGTAATTGATACAGTAAAAAGGTTTTTGGCCGATAAAAGTGAAGCGCTCAGCTTCACTTTTTTTATCTGGCTAACAACCGAGCGGATCGCCAAGTGCTGTAATCACTTTCAACCACTTGTTGATGCACAGTAAACCGACTAACCTAACCATAAATTAGACCTGACAAGGGATGTCTGGTGGAAGAAACCATTTTGAATTCAGACTTTAATCTCGACAAATTTTCTTGTAGCAACTGCGCCAACAACACCCAGTTATGCTTTGATTTTACCATGGCCTTTCAGCCCATCATTAATATTAAGCAACAGCAGATATTTGGCTATGAAGCCTTAGTGCGCGGCTTAAATAATGAATCGGCCTTTTCTATTATCTCCCAAGTCACCGAAAAAAATCGTTACGCCTTCGATCAGGCGTGTCGGGTAAAGGCCATTGCCTTGGCCTCTAAGCTTGAGCTCGACTCTATGCTGAGCATCAATTTTTTACCTAATGCCATTTATCAACCCGAGCGCTGCATTCGCACCACCCTCGCTGCTGCCAAAGAGTATGGCTTTCCCACCAATAAAATCATGTTTGAATTTACCGAGGTGGAAAAAATTGAAGACAGCAACCATGTTCAACGTGTAGTCGAATACTATCGCTCACTGGGGTTTATCACCGCAATCGATGATTTTGGTGCAGGGTATGCCGGACTGGGCTTATTAGCCAATTTCCAGACCAATATCATTAAGCTCGACATGGATCTTATCCGTAATATCGACCAAGACATTGCGCGCCAAGCCATTGTAAAACACACCCTCAATATGTTTAATGAGCTCAACATCACCTGCCTAGCCGAAGGCATAGAAACTGTCGAAGAGATGGTTTGGCTGCGTGATATTGGTATTGAGCTAATGCAGGGCTACCTGTTTGCCAAACCTGGATTTGAGCACCTGCCACAAGTCGATTTTTCTCAGTTTTAACGCCTCAATCGCCACCAAAGAGTTAAGGTGCCAATCAAACGCGCTCACCACACTATTTAGGGACATGAGTTATTGACCAAGAGCGCGGCCTAACGCTGCGCCTTTTAACCCTGACAACCGCCAGCCACTAATACAGCAAGCTAATTCTTCAAGCCAGCCCTTAAAACCAGTCTTTCAAGCCCGTCTTTCAAATCTATTCTTCCACCGACGGCATTAACTCACCTCAGCAATAGACACACTCATATATCCTCATGGCCATTCACGCCGCAGTTTTGTCATCGCGGGCCATTTTTACAATTGAATAATCTTGATATTCAGCATCAGCATATCTGCTTTAGGTTTTATAACATCTAAATCGGCAAAATATGTCTCTACCCTGCACAACAAAAAGCAGTGATAAACACCATATTTTTGCCGATACACACTATAAAACCAGCACTGGATTACCCACTGATTAATTGAGAATTTTTGATTTATCATCGGCGAATGCAGTGTGATTAAGCTCAATATATCCCCAAATGCCTAAGCTCATAATAGCCCAACTCATCTACAGCCCAACTCACCTTTCATCGCCGAAAACGCGCTGGGTCTGCGAGATGAAACACAGTGTGAAATCTGTAAGGAATACTGCCAACGTCGCTCTGTTAGCGCCAATTGCAGTCGTAATAATGCGCAAGCTTAGCCCGGTTAGCCATCACCGGCACGACATAAAAGGAAACACTATCCAATGAAATCGTACTTAAATATTGCCTTAATCTGCGTTGCATTCGGCCTCAGTGCCCAAGCACAAGCCTTTGATGCCAAGTTAGCCCAAAGCTATCAGCAGCAGTTTAACAACGCCAAAGGCGCGACCGTGGGTAAGGCCATTGGCCTAATGAGTCCCGATGCCTTTATAACGCTGGCTCAATCAAACCAACCCATGCTTGCCATCGATATTCGCACCCCCGAAGAGCGTGGCATCTTTGGTTTAGGGATAAACCAGCAAATCGATATTAGTCTTAATGAGCTATTTACCCCAGAAAACCTCGCCAAGATCCCAACCGATAAACCTGTGGTGATAGTGTGTAAATCTGGCCTTCGCGCCATGGCCGCTGGCACGGCGCTGCGTCATCTGGGTTATGACAATGTCAAAGTGCTCAAAGGCGGCTTTGCCAGCCTGACAAAACAAGTTAGCCCCAAACTGGCAAAATAGTGTCGGCGCAAATGAAAATGGTCAATGGCCTGCTTACCAAGCAATTTAACAACGCGAACATCATGAGTTCGCCCGAAAAAAGGAGGTGATGACCCCAATACGCTGCAATACATAGTTAATTATCATCTGTTTATCATCTCTGCATTTAGGCAGCCTGTAAGGGCTGCCCTTTTTTTATCAATTAAAACGGCCACTCCGGCCTTAATCGTTATCTTTATGGTCAAGGAGTTGGCATCTAGGAGTGGAAATTGTTAGGGTGTGATCCGCTCAAACCTGTTTGATACGACATCTTTATATTTGCTCAAAGGAATCCGCTATGTCACGCCTGTTGTTACCTCTATTAACCCTTATTTTCATGCAGTTTTCGATACAGGTTAACGCCGCGACTAATAATGAAGATGCAGAAACTCCCCCAGTAACCCCATTGGCACATTCACAAACGGATATTCTCGATAGACCTCTGATTGAGCGCTATATTCTCGATGAACTGAAACTGTTAAGAAGCGAGCAACAAGATCTTGAGCGCCGCATGATCGTCAGCATTACCGACCGCGAGCTGTCGGTCGCCGACAAGTCACTTAACTATGCCAACGTGACCGTGACCTACTTCTTTTATATTATCGCTGGCGTCGCCTCGCTTATCGCCTTTATCGGCTGGCAATCACTGCGTGAGATAAAAATGAATACCGCCAAACTCGCCGCCGATCAGCTCGATAACATTACCGAACAATATGAATCTAAGTTTAAGGAGTTGGAAAATGACCTTAAACGGAAAAGCCGCATCATCACCAAAAACAACCGTGATATTGAAATTATTAATGAAATCCATACCCTATGGTTACACGCTCAAGGCGCACAAACCCCAGAGCAAAAAATCGCGGTGTACAATGAGATCTTAAACATTCGCCCGGGCGATCTTGAAGCCATGACCTCGAAAGCCGATGCTGCCATGGAGATGCGCGAGTTTAACTGGGCGCTCAGCCTGTGTAATCGCGTGCTCGAAGTCGACTCTAATAACGCCCATGCGCTCTATCAACGTGCCTGCGCCTTCGCCTGCCTAGGGCAGGAAGATCGCGCCTTGTCGGATCTACAGCAAGCCATTGAAAATAGCGTGTCCTTTAGAGAGGTAGCCGCCAATGAAGCCGACTTTGCGAACTTAAGAGACAACCCAAGGTTCGATATTCTTATCTCATCGACCGAGAGTTAATTCAACGCCAGTTCGACGGGGGGCATGTGCAGAGACTTCTGCTACACGGTAAGTAATGTGCTAGCTGACATTTAGCTGAGTTCGTATTTATTGGATGTGTTTGAAGGTCGTACCTTCATGGCAATCTATCGCCTGCCCGGCGGGGGATGTGCAAACACTATTTTGGCTCGCCGCAAGCACATCCATGTGGGCTCTGCGAAATCATCCATGATTTCGAAGGCCAAAATCGTGTTTACACTGAGTATCTAACGTCTCTTCGATTTAACTCTATTGTGGGCGATTGGGAAGGAATCTTTGCCCTAATTTGTATTTACAGGAGATTTGAAGGTCGTACCTTCATGGTAACCAATCACCTGCCGTGGGCTTATGTGCAGATACTTCTGCTACACGGTGAGTGAAGCGTAGCTTCGAGTCCACGAACGAGAGGCAGGGATGCCGAACTGGCTTTTAGATAGGGATATCGTTGTGAGCCGTCCGTGGAGGCTCGACGATGGCATCCCTGCCATCAACGTCCGCAGCCGCATCTGCACTGGATTATTAACTTTCTTCGATTTGACTTCATTTGATACTGTGAATGAAGTGTTAGCTGACATTTTGCTGAGTGCTTATTTATTGAATCTGTTTGAAGGTCGTACCTTCATGGCAATCTATCACCTGCGGTGAGGGTTGATTAAGCGTTAACCTTCGCTGCTATCAATCACCTGCCGTGGGCATATGTGCAGATACTTCTGCTACACGCCGTAAATCCGTCCGTGGAGGCTCGACGATGGCATCCCTGCCATCAACGTCCGCAGCCGCATCTGCACTGGATTATTAACTTTCTTCGATTTGACTTCATTTGATACTGTGAATGAAGTGCTAGCTAACATTTAGCTGAGTGCTTATTTATTGAATGTGTTTGAAGGTCGTACCTTCATTGCTACTTAACGCCTGCCCGGCGGGGGATGTGCAGATACTGCTTCGGGACGCTGTACGCCATCCATGGCCGCTTAACGAAAACATCCATGTTTTCGATACCCTCAGCCGCATCTGCACTGGGTCATTTCGTCTCTTCGATTTATCTGCGTTTGATACACCTTGATACAAGCCATTATTTTTATGGAAAAAAGCATACTGAAATGTGACATAACATGTTGATTGCAACCAGCAGGGTAGATTAAAGTATCACCACTTAAGGACAGAGCCAGGCCAACTCGACTCAAACATCGACCACGCCATTCAGGGAATGAAAAGGCCAACCAATATGCCTCGATTGATTCCCTTATAAAGTTCACTCCTCTCACTTATTCAAAGATTTTGGCTCGCTCAAAGGAGAAATAAATTGGCTAGACGAGGAAGTGGCTTAAGAACGGCTATAAAAATTGTGAAGGCTATAGATAAAGCCAACAAGCAAGCTGTTCGTGAAGCTCAACGTAGAGAAAAAGCTCGCCAACGAGCAGCAGCTCAATCACTCAGAGAACATGAAAAATCATTACGCGAAGCTCAAAGAGTATTACAAAAGCAAATTCGGGCACAAAAATCAGCTGATAAGCAAGCATTTAAAGATGCTCTGACTAGCGCAAGCGAAGATTACCAGGAACGTAGTGAAGAACGAGCAGTCCTTAGGAAGCAATTTATACAAGAGGTTTTAAAATAAACAATGGACAATAACGCACTAATATTAATAGTGTTATCTCTAGTCGCAATTTTACTGACCTATGTGTTAACGAAGCGTTCTATGGAGAAAAAAGCTGGGCAATTCAAATCACTCAATGAAGCATTAACCAAGACTAAGGACGAACTTGAATCACTAGAAAAAACTAAAGAATCAATTAAACGATCCACCGAGCTCGCTAAAAAAGAGTTTGAGACAATCAATGCTGATACAGCTGAACTACAGTCTTTAAAAGGACAAGACGATTCACTAAAACTGAGCATCCTGAAGCAGCAAGAACATCTTGAAACTGTTAAGAATACTTTAAGTGAAATTAATGCCAGCATCGAAAAAGGCGAACTCGACCTGAACGAGTTAATGGGCGATATAGACTTGTATTCACGACTTGATGAATACACTGCTCATGGTCATTTTGAAATGCCACAATATCTTTATGAAACATCTACTCGCTATGTCGAAGAAATTAAAGACATCAGACAACAGCAAAAAGATATGATTAGAGACAAGACCGCTATCACTTTCCCAGAAACAACGGTCATCTCTAATGATAACTCTTTCAATAAAAGAATCCTTAATGGTCAAGTCAAATTGATGCTAACTACATTCAATATCGAATGTGACATGCTTATTGGCAAAGTATCTCCCAGCTCATTTGCTCGAACATTAGAGCGAATTGAGAAACTAGCCAACAACCTTGAAAAATCGGCAGCTACATTTGAATGCGGCTTTGACCTCGAATACATAGAATTAAAATTTGAAGAATGTAAGCTTCAGTATCAATACACTTTGAAAAAGCAGGAAGAAATTGCCGAACAGCAACTTATCAAAGAGCAAATCCGTGAGGAACAACGAGCGATCAAAGAATTTCAAAAGGCGATTGCTGATGCAGAAAAAGAAGAGAAAATGTACCGCAATCTTCTAGATAAAGCACAACAAGAGCTTGCCAAGGCCACTGAGCAAGAGCGTAGTGAAATGGAACAAAGAATTGCCATTTTAGAGCAACAACTTGCTGAAGCTGAAGCCAAAGAAGAACGAGCGAAGAGCATGGCAGAACAAACACGCAAAGGTCATGTGTACGTGATAAGTAATATCGGCTCCTTTGGTGAAGATGTTTATAAAATTGGCTTAACACGTAGATTAGAGCCCATGGATAGAGTTAAAGAACTCGGCGATGCAAGCGTACCATTCCCATTTGATGTTCACGCAATGATTTATACCGATGATGCCCCTGCTCTAGAAACAGCACTACATCGAGAATTCCACGCACAACGTATCAACGCTGTTAACCTCCGTAAAGAGTTCTTTAATATTGATCTAATGGAAATTAAAGATACCGTTGAAAAACTCGCAGGAATAGAGGCTGATTTCAAAATGACAGCTCTGGCCGAAGATTATTACGAAAGCCTTCGTCTTAGTGATGCGGCATAAAAAGTAGTGGAATCAGAGTAAATATTAAGAAAAGATCTAGCGATCTTAATGCTTTAAAATCCAAATATGACTCCATAACGCTAAATCAAAGAGATGGATAACTCGGTGTAGGTACGGCTGTGACCTTCCGTGACAGGGATGTCACGGCAGAGCCTACAGGGATTGTACTTGAACAACATCCCTGTTTAAGGGCCAGTTCGGCATCCATGCCTCTCGTTCGTTGGCTCGAAGCTGCGCTTCACTCTCCGTGTCACAGAAGTACCTGCACGAAAGGCCTGCGGCAAGCAATTCAGCGCAATAAAGGTTAAACCTTCAAACCCAACCAATAACAAAGCCTCCAAAACCTCCCACAAGGTCAAATCGAAGAGAGCAATAACCCAGTGCAGATGAGGCTGCGGACGTTGATGGCAGGGATGCCATCGTCGAGCCTCCACGGACGGATTTACGGCGTGGAGCAGAAGTATCTGCACATTCCCCGCCGGACAGGCGATTGATAACAATGAAAGCTAACCCAACAGTTGGCTCGCTAAACCTCCTAAAAGGCCTTGGCCTACAAAACCCCAATATTACCCAATTTGTTATTCGACAAATCCCCTCCCCCTATGGTTTACCCCCCCACTTTTAGTGTAAAATCTCCCCTTTCGTCAATCATCAAGTCAGACTCAGCCAACATAGAGCCAGATAATGCCAAACGCCCTGTTTTACCTGATGCCGCAAACACTTCCTAAAGCTGGGCAACCTGCTGCCGCAGCAGCTACGGTGACATCGGCGCTCGATGATGTTTACCGTTTGGCGTGTCAACTTGCACAGCAAGCGTTTGCTCGCCAGCAGTTAGTGTATGTTCACTGTAATGACCAACAGCAAGCCTATGCCATTGACGAAATATTATGGCAATTTGAGCCCACAGCATTCGTGCCCCACAACCTAAAAGGTGAAGGGCCAACGGGCGGCGCGCCAGTGGAAATTGGCTTTGATAAGCTCGGCCCCAATAAAAATCGTCATCTTCTGATAAATCTTGCAGACCAAGCGCCGCAATTTGCGGTAAACTTTGGCCAGATTATCGACTTCGTTGCTAACGATGCTGCCATGAAAGCGACCGCCCGCGATCGTTATCGTCAGTATCGCCAGTTAGGGATCCCCCTGACGACCCAACAACCAATTAATTAGTTTGAGAAGCACACGCTCCTATGGAAAAGACATACAACCCGCAGTCAATCGAACAAAGCCTCTACCAGAACTGGGAAGAGAAAGGTTACTTTAAGCCCCACGGCGATGAGTCAAAAGGCAACTATTGCATCATGATCCCGCCACCAAACGTGACGGGCAGTCTGCATATGGGCCATGCCTTCCAAGATACCATCATGGATACTTTGACCCGTTACCAGCGCATGAAGGGCAAAAACACCCTTTGGCAGGTGGGTACCGACCATGCGGGTATTGCCACCCAGATGCTGGTTGAGCGCAAAGTAGAAGCCGAAGAGGGTAAGAGCCGTCACGATCTCGGTCGCGATGCCTTTATCGAGCGCATCTGGGATTGGAAAAACCAATCGGGCGGCACCATCACTAAACAGCTACGTCGTCTTGGCGCATCGGTTGATTGGGATCGTGAGCGTTTCACCATGGACGAAGGGATGTCTGAAGCGGTACAAGAGGTGTTTGTTCGTCTGTATGAAGATGAGCTCATCTACCGTGGTAAGCGCCTCGTTAACTGGGATCCTAAGCTGCACACCGCGATTTCTGATCTCGAAGTTGAGAACAAAGAGAAGCAAGGTAGCATGTGGCATTTTCGCTACCCGCTGGCCGATGGCGCACTGACCGCTGACGGAAAAGACTACCTTGAAGTGGCCACTACGCGCCCTGAAACCATGTTAGGTGACAGCGCCGTTGCAGTGCACCCTGATGATGAGCGTTATCAATCACTGATTGGCAAATTTATCCTGCTGCCTATCGTTAACCGCCGCATTCCGATCATTGCCGACGATTACGTCGACATGGAATTTGGTACCGGTTGTGTCAAAATCACCCCGGCCCATGACTTTAACGACTACGAAGTCGGTAAACGTCACAACCTACCCATGTTTAACATCTTAACCATGGACGCGGCGATCCGCTCAACGGCTGAAGTGGTTAACAGCGACGGCACCGCCAACAGCGAGTTAGACAACGCTCTGCCAGAGCGTTATGCCGGCCTTGACCGTTTTAAAGCCCGTAGCGCCATTGTTGAAGAGTTTGAAACCTTAGGCCTGCTGGGCAAAATTGATCCCCACGGATTAAAAGTGCCTTATGGCGATCGCTCTGGTGTGGTGATTGAGCCACTACTGACCGACCAATGGTATGTTGCCGTAGCGCCAATGGCGAAAACCGCCATGGAAGCGGTTGAAAACGGTGATATCAAATTTGTACCGCAGCAGTATGAGAACATGTACAACTCTTGGATGCGTGACATTCAAGATTGGTGTATCTCACGCCAGCTATGGTGGGGACACCGTATTCCTGCTTGGTATGACGAAGCGGGTAAAGTGTACGTGGGCCGCGATGAAAGCGAAGTACGTGCTAAGCACGGCTTAGCCGACACCGTTGTGCTACGCCAAGACCCTGATGTACTGGACACTTGGTTTAGTTCAGCGTTATGGACCTTCTCAACCTTAGGCTGGCCAGAAGATACTAAGGCGCTTAAAACCTTCCACCCAACGGATGTGTTGGTGACAGGTTTTGACATCATCTTCTTCTGGGTGGCGCGCATGATCATGATGACCATGCACTTCATTAAAGATGAAAATGGCAAACCACAAGTGCCGTTTAAGACGGTCTATGTGACAGGCCTTATCCGCGATGAAGCGGGTAACAAGATGTCTAAGTCTAAGGGTAACGTGCTCGATCCGCTGGATATGATTGACGGTATCGATCTTGAAACCTTAGTTGAGAAGCGCACCGGCAACATGATGCAGCCTCAACTAGCCGCAAAGATTGAAAAGAGCACCCGTAAAGAGTTTAGCGATGGCATCGAAGCTCACGGTACTGACGCACTGCGTTTCACCTTGGCATCAATGGCTTCAACTGGCCGCGATATCAACTGGGACATGAAGCGTCTCGACGGTTACCGCAGCTTCTGTAACAAGATCTGGAACGCATCACGCTACGTGTTAATGAACACCGAAGTGCAAGCGGATGATGCTGCAGATGATGCTGTAGGCGAGCCATTAGATTGTGGTCAACATGGCGGCGAAATGGAGCTGTCATTGGCCGATCGCTGGATTATCGGTCTGTTTAATCAAACCGTGAAAACCTATGATGAGCACATGGAAAACTACCGCTTCGACTTGGCGGCCAACACCATTTATGAGTTCACTTGGAACCAGTTCTGTGACTGGTACCTAGAGCTCACTAAGCCTGTGATGCAAAGCGGCACTGACGCCCAGCTGCGTGGTACTCGCCACACCTTGGTGACCATCCTTGAAGCGATGCAGCGCCTGATGCACCCCATGATGCCTTACCTCACTGAGACGATTTGGCAGCGCGTTAAACCGCTAGCTGGCGTTGAAGGCGACACCTTGATGCTCGCGCCGTTCCCTGAGTATCAGGCAGATAAAGTCGATGCCACCGCGATGGAAGATCTTGAGTGGGTGAAGCAAGTGATCACCGCGGTACGTAATATTCGCGCCGAGCTTAACATCGCCCCAAGCAAGCCGCTTAATGCACTGCTGCGTGGCGTAAGTGAGCGCGACAAGGCCCGTATCGAGACCAACCAAGCCTTCTTTAAGACCTTGGCTAAACTTGAAAGCATGACCATTCTTGGCGACAACGACACTGCGCCTATGTCGACCACTCAGTTGATTGGTGACATGGAGCTGTTGATCCCAATGGCGGGGCTTATCGATGTGGCGGCAGAGATGGCGCGTATCGACAAGCAGCTTGAGAAGCTAGCGGGTGAGTTTAAGCGTATCGAAGGTAAGCTGTCTAACCCAGGTTTCGTAGCGAAAGCCCCTGCTGCCGTGATTGAAAAAGAGCGTGCTAAGCAAGCGGAATACCAACGTGATATGGACAAGCTCACCGAGCAAAAAGCAGAACTTGCCAAGCTGGAAGCTTAACCGCGTTTGAAAGCTGCAAGGTTTTAGGGCTGAAAGGTTTAAAAGCTGAAAACCTAGAGACTTAACCGCTTAACAAGAAAGGCAGTCATAAGACTGCCTTTTTTATTGCCTAACACCTTTATTGCTAATGCTTTCATGGCTTAAGTCTATATTGCCTAAACCATTATTATAAAAGCTATGGCGCTATAGGCTTAACTAAAAGGGCTCACACCTTGTAATGAGCAATATCAGCTTCCATCGATTCGGCGAGTCTGGCTAAATCCTCGGTCGCGGCGCTGCTCTGCCTTGCCCCTTCTGCGGTTTGATCTGAGATCTCGCTAATATTAGTGATGTTAATATTGATCTCCTCAGTTACCGAGCTTTGCTCCTCTGAAGCAGTCGCAATTTGTGCATTTAAGCCATTGATCTGCTCGA
Organism: Shewanella sp. 492; assembly: GCF_059338445.1. NCBI lineage: Bacteria > Pseudomonadati > Pseudomonadota > Gammaproteobacteria > Alteromonadales > Shewanellaceae > Shewanella > Shewanella sp. 492. The sequence continues at coordinate 813,997 of NZ_CM181702.1, read as the reverse complement.
TGCTATTCATGATCAACTGTAATGCTTCTCGCACCGAAAGGGATTTATCGACACTCAGTTTCACCTGCTCGGTGCCACTTTGCATCTTCTGCATCGAACTTTGCGCGCCCTGTTGTAACCGCTGAATCATCTTCTGGATCTCTTCGGTAGAGTCTTGAGTGCGCTTAGCGAGCGAACGTACCTCGTCGGCCACCACAGCAAATCCTCGTCCCTGTTCGCCTGCCCTTGCCGCCTCAATCGCTGCGTTCAATGCGAGTAGGTTAGTTTGTTCTGAAATAGCCTGGATCACATCGACTACGCTACCAATCTCATTTGAGTGCTGTGCGAGTAGCGTCATCGCTTCACTCGCACTGGTCAGCTCTGTGGCAAGCGCTTCGATAACCGAGATACTCTCATTGACTACGGTTTGCGCCCCGCAGGCGGCACTATTCGCCTCCTCTGACACTGTTGCCGCCGCAGCAGCACTTTGCGCTACCTCACGCACGGTCGCGGTAAACTCATGAATCGCCGTGGCGATAAGCTGGGTTTGTTGTTGCTGGTCTAAGACGTTACGCTGGGTCTGCGTTGACACCACGGCGTTCTCTTCGGCTGAACTAGCCAAACGAGATGTGGATTGATGGGTGTTGTTGACCGCCTTTTGGAAGTCTGACGCGATCCGATTAACATTGTCGGCAATATGGGCAAACTCATCGCTACCGCCAAGTGTAATGCGCTTGGTGAGATCTCCCGCGGCAATATCGATCGCGGTAGCTTCTAATTGAGTGACTGACTCACTGACCCGTTTGATGATAAGCATTGAGCTGACGCTAATGACTAACATACTGATGCCAGAGAAAATTGCCACCAGCCAGATATACTGAGCAATATTATCTTCAGATAGCTCAAAACTGTGCTTCGCCTCGCCGATTTGGAGATCTAAGAACCCTTGAGCCTCGCCAGTGATATCTTTAAATAGTGGGTTGATTTTCGTCAACAGGAGATGATTCGATTGAGTATAATCACCATTACTTAAGGCTGCTATGGCGGGTTTAAAGCCCTCTTCTGTCACCTTGTCGAGTAAGTTAACGAGTCGATTGACCTGCTGGCGCTCACTATCATCTAAATTTGAGCTTAAAATCTCGTTATCGACAATATCGTGCAGCTTTTTAATCGATGCCTTACTGGCATCGATATGAAACTCAAGGGGATGATTGTGCATATCGGCAAACTGACTACTGGGATCATGTTGAAACCCAAGCAATAGGCCGCTACGGGCCTTCTCTAGCTCGTTTAATACTGTACCAGCCCGAATGCTGTGCTGCATGCCTTGGGTGTAAAGCTCACCAATCGAATCCCCGGCCTGCTGCATTCCGGTTATCCCTTTATACCCCAAAAACAAAAAAGCGATAATGCTCAAAAACACATTGAGCTTTAACTGAAAGCGCACTGATTTGAAGCGTTCAAAAAAACGCAGGCCTTTGGTGGATGATGCCAGTGTATTGGCTTGAAGCAATTCGTTTTCTAACCGAGACATACCGATTTTCCTTGATTCACCCTAGTCGACAGGATAAAGATGATGATTTGAAACGACACCATATTTATTGTCGGGCAGTCTAACAAGCGCTATATATCAATACTTGGGGGGAGATCAATATATAAGAAACAGTTTGAACAACATCCAGAAGTATAAACTTTAAAAACAACAGCTTAACCAAAAACGGCTGCGTAAGCAGTGAATGAATATCACTCATCCTTAGCGTCAATATTTTTACTAACGTCAACAAACCAGATTAACCATTGTTTTTATTGACTAATTTCTTTAAACAATTGCTTTATCATATTAATGCAATCAAAATAGCGCCAAAATGATCATGGAATGTTAATAATGAAACAATGGTTACTCCTGCCCCTCATACTGGGGTTGATGGCTTGTAGTGGTGGTGGCGTAGAGGACAACTCCCCTAGCATCCCAGACAGTGGTACAGGTGAAGGCAACATTATCCCGCCAACCACGCCGCCTCCGACTACACCCGATCCGGATCCAGAGCCTAATCCCGATCCAACCCCAGATCCGGAGCCAGAGCCTAACCCAGATCCTGATCCGGAGCCAGAGCCAACCCCGGAGCCGGAGCCTGTGCAGCCACCCGATGTTGAACTGGGCCCAGACTTGCAGGGGTGGAACCATCAGCTGCAAACCCTCATCGCCGAGGTGGCCGTCTATAACCAGGGCACCGTGAGCTACCGCTGGCAGCAACTGAGCGGCCCAAGCGTGAACTTATCGGGCGCAGATACCGCCGTGTTAACCATTGATGCCACTGCATTAGAGCAAGATGCCGACATCAGCTTATCGCTAGAGGTTACCGATGGCGCAGGTCAACGCAGTCAAGATCAGCTGACATTGAGCCTTAAAGATCAGATCAGCGCCGCCATTCGCACTGGGGATGCTGGCCAAATGAGTGGCTTTGAGACTCAGGTGATCGACCGCGCCGTCAACCTTATCGCTCAGTATCGCCAAGAGCATCTGACGATGCTGCGCGAGATTTATCAAAATGATGTGGTGCGTTATGACTCGGGTCAACAATCGCAAATGATCCAGATCATCTCCGCCGCCAATGCCTACCCCAACAGCAAACGTTTCGAACTGGTGCGCGGCAATAATGGCCGTATTTTCGCGGCGACCAGTGAAACGGCAGGCCAGCGTAACGCCGCGTTTGGCTCAGATATCATCTCTGGTATGCAAGAGGGCAATAATCTCGATTTTGAACCCAGTATGCTGCGACTCTTAGGTTGGTTGTTAGCCCAAGATGCCACCACCTTGCCTCAAGCAAAGCAGGTCAAATTGCTAATGATGGGCGATTGGAGCAATAACCGTATTACAGCATGGTTAGGTAAACAGTTCCCCGATTGGCAAGTGACGCGCTGCAATGTGGCCGCCGAGCTCAGCGACTGCTTAGCCGATGCTCAACTGGTGATCACTGGCTCAAGCGGCGATTTTAGCGACGCACTGGTCAGCGACAACCTAACGCGCCTACAACAGGCTGGTACACCACTGCTTTATCAGCATATGCACAGTTGGAACAGCGTGCCGCTCACTCAAACTGTGCTCAACACCATGGGATTTGCCATGCAAGGTCCGGGTGGACCAGGTAACTATTTTGGTGCCGATAAAGCCGACTGGCCTAACTATAGCGCCATGTTTAACGCTAAACCCTCGTTAACCCAAGAGAGTCTATGGTTAAGCCTACTAAGGGATGAAACAGCGCCGTTTAATTTAGCGGCCTGCGCCACTGGCTGCGATGCTCGCTTTAATAACGATTATCGCCCCGCCCTCAATCATATTCGTAGCCAGATAGTTGGGTTTGATAGCCAAAAACTCGACATTTTCAGCCTAGATGATCACCAGCTGTACAAATACCTGATCATGCTGGGCGATGTGTATCGCCATGACATTAGCTACCCTATGAATGTGGCGACCACTGCCACCATGGACTATTTAAAGGCTTTTTTTGCCGATCATACGGTTTATTACACGCGTGATATCAATGCGGTGCCGCTCGATTTAGGTAACTTCAGCCGCACCGATTTTAGCCATATCACCCCGATGAGTCAGCAGGTCAAGTTGGTCAGCAAGCAAGGGTTTCGATCGGCGGGTGTCTATGCACTGCCCGGACAAACCGTTAAGGTCACCCGCACCGATGACAGCCCACTGCGCGCTTGGGTATTTATTAATACCCAGCGCTCAGGCTCAACCCATGAGTTTGCCAATAATGGCTATAACCGCGCTAAGTTTTTACAATCACCCCATATTGAAATTAAGCCGGGTGAAACTATTAAGCTGACCTCCCCCTACGGCGGTCCATTGCAGGTCAGTTTTAATGCCAACGATCTCCCGGTGACACTGTCGTTTACGACTGTAGGGCAACACCCCTATTGGCGTGAAGGGATGGACGGGACCGCCTTTTTACAAGCACTCGACAAAGGTGACTACGATTGGGCAGAGCTGGCCACACCGCACTTTGAGGTGCATTCTAGTCTCGACAAGATGCGCAGTACCATGAGCCATGAACCGCTATGGGACACCCCAGAGAAAATGGGGCAGGCAATCATGACCTATGTGCATAACTACCCTCACCTACTGGCGGGTTTTCAAGGCCCATTTATTGAAAGGGTCGATGAAATTCATGACTTTGCCGCCAGCAAAGGGCTGACCATCAATCAGCTCGACATGGTTAAACACATGAATGCCGATCAACCCACCTGCGGTGCAGGCTGCTCGGGTAACCCCTACGATGCGGGCTGGTCATTTAGTCCTACCGGACATGGCGACATTCATGAGTTAGGCCATGGCTTAGAAAGCTGGCGCCTACGTTTCAACGGCCATGAGGGGCACGCCTCAACCAACCCTTACTCCTATTACAGCAAGTCTCGCGCCTACCTTGAAAGCGGCAAGTTACCACAATGCCAAGGGCTAGAGATAAGCGATGAATTTGCCACCTTGCAAGCGAGCCAAAATGAAGCCGATCCCTTTGCTTATATGCAGGCGGCTAAACTCACTGGCTGGTCTAATGGCATGGCGATTATGCTGCAATCTATGGTCGTGGCGCAGCAACAAGGGCCCCTGCAAAACGGTTGGCACCTGCTTGCACGACTGCACATTGTGTTGCGTTCATTTGAGCGGGCACAGGCCAATGAAGCAAGTTGGCTAGCGGATCGCGCAGGGATAGGGTTTGACCAATTCAGTTTGGATGATGCTAAAAACATGAGCCAAAACGATTTCTTGATGATCGCCATGAGCTACTCAACTGGCTTAGATTATCGTGACTTCTATCAAATGTGGGGACTGGAGACCACTGATGCCGCTAAGGCTCAGGTGGCCAGCTTTGTTTATCCCTTAGTGAACAAATCTGTCTATGTGTACCAACCGGGTGACTATTGCTTTGGCTTAGACTTACTCGAGGTACCAGTTGATGGCACTCAAGCTTGGCCACTCTAATCGGCCTGAGCTAATTGCTTAACCACGGTTAAATCATCTCGCGAGCATCTTAGGTGCTCGCTTTTTTCATCTTGTTATCCACCTTTATAGCCCTCTCATCTATCACCTAACTGATGCCATTTGCTTTGCAGCGGCAAGACTAAGCGCTGTAACACCAAGCACATTGACAACAATCACTTTGGTTTTTAGGGCGAAATTTAGGTAAAGTGTGCCACTAGATCACACACTATTAGCGCAATATCAACATTATTGCCTATAAAACAACAATAAAGAGTACCCATCACATTTAATAAGCGATGACTTATCGATCAACAAATGGACGAATGCAAAGGTAAACTCAATAGCTGGTCATATTAAATTTACCCCGTAGTAACAGCCCATTTTAAGCATCAGTCAGCAGCACATCATTAATGGGATTGGGATAATAATAAGAAGGAAGGGTATGAGCGATTCCAACAATACTTACGCAGATAACGACCTGCGTGAAGTGAAACAGCTGGGTATGTGGGCCTCCATTGCCAGCTTAAGTTATATTTTTTGGATTGTCGGCGGCATGGAGCTAGTAGAGCGTATCGCTTACTACGGCGTCAAAGCCAGTGCTGGCCTGTATGCCAAAGCGCCGGTGTCTGAAGGCGGTTTGGGCATTAGTTTGCACGACTATGGCGTTATCATCTCTATTTGGGCCTTGATGCAAACCTTTATTCCTGTGTTTACTGGGGGCATTTCCGATCGCGTCGGTTACAAGGAAACAATTTTCGCCTCCACCTTAATCAAAATTGGCGGCTATTTAGTAATGGCCTTATTCCCCAGTTTCTGGGGGTTCCTGTTTGGTGCCATGTTATTAGCAGGCGGTACCGGCATCTTTAAACCCGGTATTCAAGGCACCTTAGTGCTATCGACGGGGAGACAAAACACCTCGATGGCGTGGGGTATTTTTTATCAGGTCGTCAACATTGGGGGCTTCTTAGGGCCGCTCGTTGCCGTGCATATGCGCCAGCTCTCTTGGGACAATGTGTTTTATGCCTGCGCGGCAATTATTTCGCTCAACTTTCTCTTTTTACTGGCCTATAAAGAGCCGGGGAAAGATGAGCGTTTAGCGCGTAACCTACAGATAAAAAATGGCGAAGTGACCCAGCAAGCCCTATGGAAAGATGCTTGGCATGAACTGAAAAAACCAGTCGTGATCTACTATATGTTGGTGTTTGCTGGTTTCTGGTTTCTGTTTAACTCGTTATTTGATGTGCTACCTATCCACATTGCCGAATGGGTCGATACCAGCGTAATTGTCACCAGTTTGTTTGGCCCTGAGGGCACCTCAAACGGTATATTGCAGTTCTGGCTCGGGCTCGATAACAGCGGCACTAAGGTGATGCCAGAAGGCATGCTTAACCTTAACGCTGGCATGATCATGACCAGTTGCTTCTTAGTCGCGGCGCTCACTGCTAAATACCGTATCACCACCGCCATGTTAGGTGGCTGCTTATTGAGTATCTTAGCCTTTGTGTTCATTGGCGCGACCAATGCAGCTTGGATGATTGTACTGGCCATCGCCATGTTCTCTTTCGGTGAGATGATGATTAGCCCGAAAAAGAACGAATTTATGGGCAACATTGCCCCCGAAGGTAAAAAAGCCATGTACTTGGGCTTTGTGATGCTCCCCCAAGGGATAGGCTGGGGATTGGAAGGCTATTTTGGCCCTAAGCTATATGAGATTTATGCCTCAAAAGAGATCTTCTCCCGTGAGCTATTAGCTGAGCGCGGCATGAGTGTGAACGATGTGGCGGCGATCCCACAGGGTGAAGCCTTCACCACCTTGGTAAGCTATACCGGCGAGTCGGCGCAATCGCTCACCACCTTGCTGTATAACACCCACAATATCGGTATGGCGTGGTATATCATCGCGGCAATCGGCACTATTTCGGCTGTGGGGATTTTCCTTTACGGTAAATGGTTGCTTAAATTACAACAAAGTCAGTAAGTGGCTTGTTTAAGGGCTGGTGATTGACACACAAAGAGGGCAAATTATTTGCCCTCTTTTATCTCACTCACATATCGACTTAGCCCTAATGACATCTGAGCGCGATTTGACCTTATCCCCATGGATGACAACCTAAGCTGTGAATACGCGCGATTCATGGGAGTGACATTCATATGCAATCAGAACACTCATTCAAAATACTCAATCTAAGTTACTCAATGTAAGTATGCGGTCTGAATACTCGGCCATAAAAAAGGGGACCGAATCGGTCCCCAAAATCTTGCTTTATCTCAGTGAACTACTAGCAGGGATGAGCTCACCTAACGAGATTTATTATTATGGCTATCTTGGGTACACATACGTGTTAGTGAGCGCCTCCCATATGAACCTTATCAATACCATAAGTCTTACCTTCAGCGTGACAGGTTGCACAAGACTCAACGGGAAGATCGGCTGTGGTATCCGGTGAGCCATCAACTGTCGCACCATTACTCTTGAAGTGAGCCTTAGCCGCTTCTGAAGATAGTCGCGGCGCTCACTGCTAAATACCGTATCACCACCGCCATGTTAGGTGGCTGCTTATTGAGTATCTTAGCCTTTGTGTTCATTGGCGCGACCAATGCAGCTTGGATGATTGTACTGGCCATCGCCATGTTCTCTTTCGGTGAGATGATGATTAGCCCGAAAAAGAACGAATTTATGGGCAACATTGCCCCCGAAGGTAAAAAAGCCATGTACTTGGGCTTTGTGATGCTCCCCCAAGGGATAGGCTGGGGATTGGAAGGCTATTTTGGCCCTAAGCTATATGAGATTTATGCCTCAAAAGAGATCTTCTCCCGTGAGCTATTAGCTGAGCGCGGCATGAGTGTGAACGATGTGGCGGCGATCCCACAGGGTGAAGCCTTCACCACCTTGGTAAGCTATACCGGCGAGTCGGCGCAATCGCTCACCACCTTGCTGTATAACACCCACAATATCGGTATGGCGTGGTATATCATCGCGGCAATCGGCACTATTTCGGCTGTGGGGATTTTCCTTTACGGTAAATGGTTGCTTAAATTACAACAAAGTCAGTAAGTGGCTTGTTTAAGGGCTGGTGATTGACACACAAAGAGGGCAAATTATTTGCCCTCTTTTATCTCACTCACATATCGACTTAGCCCTAATGACATCTGAGCGCGATTTGACCTTATCCCCATGGATGACAACCTAAGCTGTGAATACGCGCGATTCATGGGAGTGACATTCATATGCAATCAGAACACTCATTCAAAATACTCAATCTAAGTTACTCAATCTAAGTATGCGGTCTGAATACTCGGCCATAAAAAAGGGGACCGAATCGGTCCCCAAAATCTTGCTTTATCTCAGTGAACTACTAGCAGGGATGAGTTCACCTAACGAGATTTATTATTATGGCTATCTTGGGTACACATACGTGTTAGTGAGCGCCTCCCATATGAACCTTATCAATACCATAAGTCTTACCTTCAGCGTGACAGGTTGCACAAGACTCAACGGGAAGATCGGCTGTGGTATCCGGTGAGCCATCAACTGTCGCACCATTACTCTTGAAGTGAGCCTTAGCCGCTTCTGAAGAGTGAGCGTGACAGGTACGACATGCTTCAGCTGTTGGACTAATAAACTCAGTAGCACCCATATTGACCGCAATTGCGCGTTTACCTGAAGCTAAACCACCATCGGCTGCAAATAAACTAACACCATCTTTATGACAAGCAGTACATTCAGTGGCAACGGCAGGGTAACCAACAGTTTCCAAATCAGAGTTTAAATGAATGGCGGGGAAGCCGCGATTGTCATCCCACAAACCGCTATGGAATCTATGTGCTACAGCAAACAAATCACGAGTACTATAATTCAGCCCTTCAAGTGTCTTGAAGATTGGCTTACCATCGGCATCCACTTCATCACTCTTATATTCAACAATTGGGTGAAATGAACCGCCCCAAGTACTATTATGGCAACCTACACATTGGTCAAAACGTTCATCACCATAGTGCTTAGCGATACCTAAAGATGTATGACAAGCATTACATTTAGCTTCGTCTGCAGTCACACGCTCTGGTACGCTGAAGCGAGAAGGTGTTGCACCACTTCCGTCAGCATTAGCAAGGTTCCAGTATGTTGGTTCCATTGTAATAGCGACGTACTCTATCGCAGCAGAGTCATCCGCACATGGCGCTAACTTACCTTTTGCATCAGTACAGACAGAGAAACGAGGCGTAATTGCAATACTCTTTCCATCTAGATTGAACTCTCCTTGCTGAGTCACAACCAGCTTACCACCTACAGCAGCAACGCCATTGAGGGACACCGAACCGCTAGTGTAATAGGTACCATTGGCATCAACCCAACCCGTCTTCATCTCATCATACTTAGTATAATTTGTGAATTCGAAGCCATCGGCGACAGGTGTACCATCAACTGTTACATCAAAGGTCACAACTATTTCATCAAGATCTGTAGTTGCACTTTCGGTATAAGCAACAGAACTGACTGCAATGGCTATAGAATCAGTCGCTATGGCTCTAACGCCCACTTTATGAGCAACTGCAGGGCTGAGTCCACCAATATGACAGGTCATACAGGCTGAATCATCTGCTTGTGGCAATGTATACTCAGAGTGGCCTTCACCGGTTTCAAAGTTAACGGTGACGTGACACCCCACACACGCTTCGCGGTAGACATTAACGTTCCACTGCTCACCGTTATCGTGACAAGTGGTACATTCGTTAAGCTCAGCAGGGAAGTGGATCTCACCAAACTCGTCTAATGCCTCTCCTTTTAACACGCCCCACTCTGCAAGATGACCACCGGCGTGAATGGTGTGGATCATTGCGTTGAAGTTAAGGTTATAACCTCTTTCAGGATCGTTTTGATCGGTGGCATTAGCGGGGTTATGACACGCCACACAATTTTCCACTTTTTGATAGTTGTGGTGGGCGCCAATATTGGCGATGCGCATATCACCATCACCATAGCCTTTCAGCTCACTGTGACACTGAATACACGCAGCATTGGATACCGCATCTTTAGCCGATACGGCTAGCTCGCCCGTGGCAGGAATGAAATCTAGCGGAGTAGAAAGTAACTTATCCGAGATCCCTTCACCACTTGCATCGGTTACATCATAACTACGGATCATCACCCTAAATAAACTATTAGGATCACCCGCGGCAGAGACAACAGGCGCATTACCATCATGTTCCCATGTGCCCATATAGGTACCTGGATTTTCAGGATCTTCCACCAGAGTACAGGCATCGACTACATTACCCCTGCGATCCGTTGTATCACCCGTTGGCGTACAGTACATGCTCGAGCCAAACTCATTGACCAATGCATTGTTAGACCACAACATGGGCGCGCCAACATCAGTAGTGTTGACCACTTCATTGGTGACATATAAGGCTATCTTATCTAAACCCGTAAACGGAACCTCTTCTCCTTTAGCATTCTTGCCGGTCACATCGAACTTGAGGCTAAAAGCATCAGTGCCCACAACGACGATATCGGCAGGTTGTAAGGTTAGCATGAAGTCTGCTGCTGAATTGACCGTATTGACTGTAGAACCAGTTGGAGTCCCTGGACTACCTGGCTCACCTGGGATCCCAGGGGCGCCGGGTGCACCGTCTTGGCCATCATCACCATCACTACATGCGCTCACGCCAATGGCACACATGAGTGCCATGGCTAATAACGTTGTTTTATTTTTTTTCATCGCCATATCCCTTTCTAGGTATTTGCTGCTATTGCAGTAACCCAAATATAAGGCAGGCAATACAAATTGTTAGTGAATTGTGTTCGAGTTGTGACTGTAATTTATAGATTCATGAATGGAAATTTCGAAATCTGCAACGGTAAATTTCGATATTTAAAACAGAGGGTCAGCTTTGGCCTGTGGCCAGCAATTGTTTAAGTAATTGAACCATTAGCGCACGCTGCTCGGTTGAATAACGTCGATATTCTGTTGCATTTTCAATAAGTAAATATTGTGGAGACATGCTATCACCATGCAAACGTTGCACCTGTTCACTAGGCAATGCCATCACTTTGATACCGGGTAAAGCGGTGCAAATCAGCGCCTCTGAGCAAGGTAAGAATGACAAGGAGCCCATGGTGAGTAGGTGGCTATACCATTCATCTCGTGAGCAGACTCTATCGATCCCCTCAAGAGTAAGCCCCGCTTGGCGAGCAAACACTTCTAAGGGATCAATCTTATCATTAAAGCCTTTGCCATTTAGGCACAAAAACGGAAATTGGCAGATGGCCTCTAAGGTCAGTTCTGAAGCATCCGTCCAAATCGCATGGCTTTGATGGGCCGCAACACAAAGCTGTGACAAATCACCGACAGGTTCAATACTCAGCGTATGCTCACTGTCGGCGGCGAAAGCGATGCCCATATCCAGTTCACCATTGTGAATACTGTCGGCGGATTCATTGTCCCAAGTCACAAACTGCAGTTGGCCCATTAACTGACGATGCTCACTTTGGGCAAAGGCTAATGATAAGCTGGCCAAAATGCTGGGGATCACCGCTACTTTGAGACAGCCTCGGCTGGGCTCACAGGTTTGATCCGCCAGCGATTGCTCTATTTTTAACACCGCATCACAAAACTGACAGACAGGCTCATACAAAAACTCCGCCATGGGGGTGGGTTTTAACCCCAGTTGACGGCGATAAAACAACTCATCATCAAAGGTGGCGCGTAACATATTTAAACAACGGCTAATTTTTGGCGCAGAGACATTAAGTTGTTTGGCGGCGACGTTGGCGTGCCCTGTTTGAAAGATCACCTTAAATACCATTAAGCAAAACACGTCGAGCTCACTGATCTTTTTTAAGGTTTGACTCATCATCGGCACTATTGTCTATGAGGGTTATCATCTGTTTATAGCATAGCCAATAATCGCCACACTAGCGGCTTGATCACACATTTGAAAACAAACCGTTAACAATTGTAATCATCATGGTCTTGCGTTTAGCTGGGGCTAGCAAATACACCAAGCGGCGCGATTGATCACGGCGAACTATATTGTCGCCACCTCATGAGGTGTCAACTCGCGGCTTTGGCCTGGTTGCAGGTGCTCATCCAACGCTAAGGTGCCAACCGATAAACGGTGCAGCGCCACGACAGGATTGCGAAAACGGCCAAACATACGCTTAATTTGGTGATATCGCCCCTCATACAAGGTCACTAATGCTTGATGCCCCAGTGCAGCGTTCACTATGGTTAACTGAGCTGGCAAGGTGGTGATATCTTCAAATGCAAAATAAAACCCTTGAGCAAAGGCCTCAATATACTCCTGACTCAAGGGATTTTTAAGGGTCACTAAATAGGTTTTAGCCACTTTATGGTCTGGCGCCATAATGCGTTTAGACCACTGGCCATCATTGGTCAGGAGCACTAGACCAGAGGTATTGAGATCGAGCCTGCCTACAATATGCAGATCGCGATTATCAGTGCCATCGAGCAAGTCGATGACCGTTTTGTGCTGCTCATCTTTGGTGGCGCATACCACTCCCACAGGCTTGTGTAACATGATGTAACGTGCGCGGCGCTGCTGCAGCACCTGGCCGTCAAAAACGATATGACTAAATTGGTCGACCGCTAAATCAATATCACGGGCTAGTTGGCCGTCAACCGTCACCCGCCCTTGGGCCAGAATTAGCCGTATCTGCTTTTTGGGGATCTGCGTATGGCTGCTAATAAACCTGTCTAACCTCGCCCGTTTAGACTGCATTATGACTCACCTACAAGGCCAGTTGTAGGCGTCACTTTATAGGCACAGCGGCGAGCGCCCTCAATAATGTGCTCCTCTCTGCTGACAGTTGCGACCCCCTCAAATAACCATTGAAAAAGCTGTAACTCTGAGCGGCAAAAATTGACACAACTGCTGGCTGCGGCGCAAATAGGACAATGATTTTCCAGCAGCCAAAAGTGATTATCCTCTTGCTCAACGGTGGCGACATAGCCTTCGTCGGTTCTTAGTCTGGCAAGGGCATGCAGTTTATCGAGCACACTGGCATGATGCGCCAATGCACTTTGATAAAGCACTTTACTGGCTTCTTCTCTGTGGCTGATCAATTGTGCTAATCCACTATCGCCAAACACAACCTTAACCGACTCAATCAGTTGGTGAGTTAAATCATCATGTTTATCAGGGAACAAGGCGTCACTTTTCTTGGTGAGAGACCAATAGCGTGTCGGCCGACCACGACTCGCCTTGCGATCGTCAAAGGCCAGCATCCCGGCCTCTTCTAACCCTTGCAGATGCTGGCGCACCCCCATGGTGGTTAATGAAAACTGTTCAGCTAAGGTCTTGGCGGTACACGGCCCAGTCACTTTAATATAATCGACTATTTTTTCACTGGTTTTCTTGGTCACTCTCGGCTCCCGGCTCAGACTGCTATCTGACTATTATCTGCGATCAATCATGTCGAGCCAACCAATAAGTAAACTTTTTTATTTACTTTATTGTTTACAAACTTAAGTAAAGCATCTACTTTATAAATTATTAAATAAACAAAAAGGTTTACAATATGAATCTCCTCATCGTCAGTGCCAGCCAAAGAACCCCATCTCAAAGCGCCAATGTCGCGCGATATATTGCAGAGCATAGCCCTCAATTTCAGTCCATTAACCATGTTGAACTGTGTCAGTATCAGCTACCTTTTTGGGATGGTGACAGGGCGAGTCCTGCATTACTCGATAGCGACTGGCACAGTATTGACCAGCAGGTGAAACAGGCCGATGCCTTAGTGCTTATCACGCCAGAATGGGGCGGCATGGCATCGCCCTTATTAAAGAATTTTCTGCTGCTGTGTGATGGTCAAGACACCGCCCACAAACCGGCGCTATTAGTGGCGGTATCGAGCGGCATAAGCGGCGCCTACCCAATTGCCGAGCTCAAAATGAATGCACTAAAGAACAACAAACTGGTGCCCATTCCCGATCACCTGATCATTAGAAACAGTGAAAATGTGCTGCAACAAGGTCCGCAAGATGCGCGCGAACAACACCTCAGAGCGCGCATTGATTACAGCCTACACATGCTGCATCAATACGCCCTCGCCTTAGCCACCATTCGCCATAACCACCAGCATCAAGCTTACCCAAAACAGCAGGAATACAGCTACGGCATGTAGCTTTAAGCCATGTACATAAGGAGTAAATCATGATCCATTTAGAGCATGTGAATTTAGTCGTTAAAGATATCAACACCAGCCTAGCCTTCTATCAGGCGGCATTGCCTCACTGGGCGATCCGCGGGGGTGGCGAAGGGACTTGGTATGGCAAGCCACGCCATTGGGTACACTTTGGTGATGACTATCAATATTTGGCCTTGAATGATGATGGTGAAGCGAACAATCGAGAATTGACAGGTCATCAAGTCGGGCTGGCCCATTTTGCGTTTGTCACCCATGATCTTGACGGCGTCATCAAACGGTTAACTCAAGCGGGATTTGCAGTCGACAAAGAAGGCGTGAGCGCTCCACACCGCCGCAATGCCTATTTTATTGATCCTGACGGATTTGAAGTGGAGTTTGTCCAATATGTAAGCGACAACCCAAGTGAGCGCAATCATTACGAAAACGCCGGTTAGTAGTAACTGACTCACCGATGCTTGGACCCATTATCCCTGATAAGCATCGCATCTTAGTTAAGCAGTTAACACAGGCGATTTAGCTGCTTACCTTAACCAGATCGGCTGAGTAAACATAACGCTTGCGAGTAACACAGCCCTTTATCCTAGCCCTTTGACACTTAGGATAACCGACAGTCTTATATTAAAGTTTGTTGATAAATAGACTCTAAAGCGAGTACATCGTTGCACAAATTTCTATTGCCATTACACTAAGGCAAAATCGTTTTAAGTGACTTTAAATTCCCTATGAGTGACCCATTTCACTACACCACCCAATTTACCCTCGATAAAGCCTATTATGCAGAATGCTTTGACCAATCGGTGACGCAGGACACATCGATAAAAGCCTATTACAAAGCCATCGGCTTTATTGTTATTGGCACGGCGCTTCTGCTCACTGGCAGTAATAGCTATGCTTCATGGTTTATTATCGGCCTTGGGGTACTGGAAGCACTTAGTGTTAAATTTAAACGATCATGGTGGCTGATAAGGCAGATGTGGAGCAAAGCCGCAGGTAATGAAACCACCCTGACCGTAGATGAGCGCGGCATTAGCACTCAGTCTTATTGCGTCAACACCCTCATTGCTTGGGATGAGATGTATCGCATTAAAGAAACCGATAAAGGTTTCCTCATCACCTTAGCCAAAGGCACCAGTTACGTATCAAAAAGTCATCTGAATCCTCAGGCCTGCGATTTTATTAGGGCTAAGATATAAGCAGTTTGGGCCTACTGAGCCGATAAAGCTCACCGACGAAAATCAATATTAACTGGCCCACGGTATGTGAGTATAGTTAAACGCAAAAGGAGCAAAGAGTCAGCTTGAATTAACTGACTCTCGCTTAGGTAAACTAAGATCATTGTTAATAAAAAATATTCATCAATCTCGGCAAACAGAGCGTTGTCGATCAATTTTGGAGTCACCATGAACCATAAAAAACATGCGTTAACCGCGCTTGTTGCTGGCTCGGCGCTACTATTGTCAGCCTGCCAAACCACCAATCCATACACTAATGAATCGCAAAATGCCAAAGCCACCAATGGGGCGATTATTGGCGCGATTGCTGGCGCCGCTATTGGCGTGGCCTCTTCAAGCAAGAGCGATCGCGGTAAAGGTGCCTTGATCGGCGCCGCATCTGGGGCGGCTGTTGGTGGCGGGGTTGGTTATTATATGGATGTACAAGAAGCCGAGCTGCGTAAACAACTACAATCGACGGGGGTAAGTGTAACCCGTAGTGGCGATAATATTATTTTGAATATGCCCAACGAAGTGACCTTTGGTGTTGACCAGAGTCAACTGAGTACACGTGCACAGCAAGTGCTCAACAGCGTCGCGTTAGTGGCTAAAGAATATGATGAAACCAGACTGAATATTATTGGCTATACCGATAGCACGGGAAGTGAGTCATATAATTTACGACTATCACAAGTTCGTGCCAGTGAAGTGGCCAACTACTTGATGTCACAAAATGTTGCACCTGTACGTATCGCCTCACAAGGCATGGGCGAGTCACGTCCTATTGCGAGTAACAGTACTGAACAAGGTCGAGCACAAAATCGCCGCGTTGAAATAGTGTTAAGCCCCATTAATTAAGGCCAATTGCCGCCTTAATACCAGCGTGACGGCTCAGGCTGCCATTTTGCACCTCTCTCGATTGCAAACCTCGGCAGCCTGAACATCACTATTAGGTTAGGCTTTTTTGATTTCACCTACAGGCAAAATGGTGCGCCCATATTCGGCGTTGATCACCTGAGCCATGGCAAAATAGATGGCACTGGCGCCACAGATAATGCCTTCAAACCCCGCAATCGTGCCAATTAACTCACTGCCAGTAAAATCACGCGCCGCCAGTAAAAAGAACAATAGCGTCAAAGACCCAAACACAAACTGTTTTGCCCTTGGGTAGCGCAGCGAGGCCACAAACATAAAGGCAGTAAAGGTGCCCCACAATGCCAAATACCAGCCCATAAAGTGTGCTGGGCTCGCAGCAATCCCGCCATTAGGCAAGATGATAAGCCCTACCAAGGTCAGCCAGAATAAACCGTATGAGGTAAAGGCTGTGGTACCAAAGGTGTCGCCTCTGACAAAACACATAATCCCTACAATCACTTGCCCTAGTCCGCCATAAAACATCCCCATTGCGAGAATCATAGCGTCAATGGGAAAATATCCAGCGTTGTGAATATTGAGTAAAATAGTGGTCATGCCAAATCCCATTAAGCCTAAAGGCGCAGGATTTGCGAAAGTGGTAGACATTAAATTCCCCTAATCAATTGCAATGCAGAAATACGCGATCTCCTATAGGTCGCGCAGCAAGCGGCGGATTCTAGAGCAGCTGCAGTACGACAGCAATCCACAGCCACATTCGAGCAAAATTAAATGAAATAGTATTTAAATACAGATAGTTGCGCTTAGATCGTGGCGGGACACCATATTTGAGGGGGTATATAATCCAATATAATCATAAAGATAGATAAACCCGCCACAAAAGCGAGACCAACATCACAAATAGACAGTTAGCATGACGCGCATCACAACGAGTGAGTACCACTGAGCTTATCGCCTTCTCAAGGCGAGGCAATAGTGCCGCTTATTGTGATCAAGCACACGCAACCAACCATAACGAGACATGGATCTCAAAATTAAGCGGCATATCCTAAAAAACCAGCATGGCTGATCTAGATCAGGTTAAAGTCGCGCGAAACATCGCACCATGCGCCCAGCCTACGACCAGCCCGACACTGCAGGGGGGTCGCTCTGTGAGGCTGTTTATCCTTAGGTGATATCAAATGCCTTACCCGTGGCTCCATTAGCAACGACGATAAGCTTATGACCCCATCCTTGTCATCACCGTCTCAACCTTGGAGTAAACACTCGTCGGTGGTTAAGTCAATGACTTTACCTAAGAGGTTATGATGCAGAAAAATAGACACGCTGGGTTATGTTAAAAGGCGGTATTACGTCATTTAGTGGGAGCATTGTGAGCAGGTGATCCTATCCCCTACAGCCCAAGCATGCTAGTGAATCGACAACTGTATCACTTTGTATCAACCTTATTGAAACAACAGCTTAAAAACGGCTTCAGTGTTAATCTGTAGTGTAGGAATTTAATTACTTAATCACCCATGATCCCATAGCCATAATGAAA
The DNA here is from genome assembly GCF_059338445.1 of Shewanella sp. 492. Lineage (NCBI taxonomy): Bacteria > Pseudomonadati > Pseudomonadota > Gammaproteobacteria > Alteromonadales > Shewanellaceae > Shewanella > Shewanella sp. 492. The sequence continues at coordinate 796,229 of NZ_CM181702.1, read as the reverse complement.
AAATTTATCACTGCACTACTAACGACAGCTTTATTATCATTTGCAACCTATGCCAATGAGACTGTCGACTGCAACAATAATAGCGAGTGCATCACCATTGGTATTTGGGATATCGGTATTGCTGTTGGCTATGGCGTAAAATCCAATCCCATCACCCAGTTCGATGACATTCCCATCTATATCACGCCAACCTTTGCTTACTACGGTGAAAAGTGGTTTTTAGATAACGGTAACCTTGGCTATAGCCTGCTTGAAAGCGAAAACATGACCGTTAATCTTGTCACCAGTTTTAGTGATGATAGTGCCTATTTTTCTCGCTGGGATCCCTCTAATATCTTTGTTGCTGGTGGCAGCCGAGTCTCAACAGGCAGCGCTAATTCAACATCATTTTGGGATTTAGACGATCTTTATGCATTACAATTTAATGAATTGGAGGAGCGAGATTTTACCGTTCTAGGTGGCGTTGAAGCCTTTTTATATACACCTGTTGGCATCTTCAATATGGCATGGGCTCACGATCTACTCGATGTTCATTCAGGTATGGAAGCTCAACTAAAATGGATGTATCGCTTTGCCATCGATCAATGGAAATTTGAACTAGCAAGCAGTGCCAATTGGAAAAGCCAAGAAGTGGTCAATTATTACTATGGTGTCAGAAGCAGCGAAAATTATTACTGGCACCAAGCTTACAATCCTGGTTCTGCGACCAACGTAAGCCTAACATTGACGACTCAATATATAATTAACTCACATTGGGCATTGTTATTTCTAGCCCGCTACACCGACCTGGCCGATGAGATAGTTGCCAGTCCCTTAGTCAATAAGCACAGCAGCAACACCTTCTTTGTTGGCGCTGCGTATAGGTTTTAAGACTAGTGTACTCGTTGATTATCCCATTTTTACATGCCACATTGCTGTGGTTCTTCTTAGCCAATAGCACTATGGCGACAGAAAGCGAACATACGGCCTCACTGTCGGTATCGCCACAATTTTGTATTACCGCCACTGAAGAACAAAGCTGTGAGATAGAATTGCACTTAAACTGGCATACCGCTATTCCGCAAGTGGTATGTGTTTTATCTAATTATCAAACCATACCTAAATGGTGCGCCGATACCGCAGACATTCATGCTCTGTCGCTGAAGGTTTCAAGTAAAGAAGATATTCAATTTATATTGATCAACAAACTGACGCACCAAACCTTAGCCAGTGCGCAATTAAACATTACCCCAACCTCGGAGCCCAAAACTCGGCGCCGCTATCGTAACCCCTGGAGTCTATTTTAATGTCAGAAGCTCAAGCGACCCATAGAGTCCTGCTTGTCGAAGACGATATCCGTCTAGCCAACCTCATCGTGGATTATTTAAAATCCCACGGAATGCATGTTGAAGTTGAGCGTCGTGGCGATACCGTACTCACTCGACTGCTCAATTATAAACCCGATATTATCTTGCTCGACATCATGCTACCTGGCATGGATGGGCTCACCTTGTGTGAAAAGCTACCCGACTATTTTGCTGGCCCTATCTTACTGATGAGCGCCATGGGCTCAAATGAAGACCAAATTAAAGGCCTAGAACTCGGCGCTGATGATTATGTCGTCAAGCCCGTCGAACCGGCCTTATTGATTGCTAGAATCAATAATCTGCTACGCCGCAAAGCGAAACCTATGCAGGCCGAATCACATTGTTTGACTTACGGACGTCTCAGTATCGATCCACACACGCAAACTATCCGTCTAGGAGATAAACAAGTCGACCTCACCAGCCATGAGTTTGAACTATTATGGTTGCTGGCCTCACAAGGTGGGCAGGTACTCAGCCGCCAATATATCTATCAATACCTTCTCAATATCGACTTCGATGGTAAAGATAGAAAGATAGATGTTCGCATCTCACGTTTACGCAAAAAGCTGGGGGACAATATTGATACGCCTTTTAGAATCAAAACCGTGTGGGGCCAAGGCTACCTATTTGCCCCCGAGGCATGGAACAATTAAGCGAAATGACTTTTGAAACGACTGTTTGTTAGCCTCTATCTTATACTCAGCATCGGCGTACTGGGGATCGGCTGGACGCTGGACAGTATTTGGCAAAATAACATCGAAGACAGCGATGCTGCTAACGCACCGCTGATAGCGATGGCCAAACTGCTGGCCGCCCACCCACGAGCTGAGCGAGCGAAACTGCTCGCCCAGATAGGCAGCAACAGGCTCTATCCGCTGCAACTATTAGATGCCAAACAAATTGCCTTAATCGATAGCGACCAACTCAGCACAGATAAGGTGTTAGTGACGGCTCATAATGATCAGCATGAGCTGCATTTTATCAAGTTAGATGAGCAACAGATATTAATGGCTGGCCCAATAGAGCTGACTCCAAATGGACAGCTTAGAAGGCTGTTTACACTATTGTTTTATCTGTCATTAGCCTTAGTGGTGTTGCTGTGGGTGTGGCCGCTATCGCGAGATCTACAAACATTAAGGCTGGCGACCAAAGCCTTTGGTCAGGCCAAGTGGGACACCCAAATCCAACTGCCCCCTCACTCAAAAGTGTTGCCACTAGCCCAAACTTTTAATGAAATGGCTCAACATATTAGTGCGCTAATAGAAAATCAGCGCCACTTGTCCAATGCGGTATCCCATGAAATTAGAACACCGCTGGCCCGATTTAAATTCGCGCTAGCCTTAATGCCACAGTATTGTCACCCCGATATCGATATCGAGCGGCGACAGGCTTTTTTAGCCGAGATGCAGCAAGATGTCGAAGAGATGGAAAACCTACTACAAGAGTTGCTAACCTACGCCAGTTTGGAAACTCGGCGGCATACGCAACCTCAGATCCAGTGCGATCTAACATCTGTTGTGCGGCAAACGATTGAACGTTTACAACACCTCAGCCCTATCTCCATCGATTTTACTATCGCAGGAGATCAGCGCCCAGTAAGCGCCGATCCAGCGCTTATCGACCGCGCCCTGCAAAATCTGCTCGTCAATGCACAGCGGTTCGCCAAGCAGCAGATCCAGATCGAACTCAGCTTTCTTAATAAAGGGGTCAGTATCAGTGTCACTGATGATGGTGATGGGATCGCACCGCAAGAGCAGAATAAAATATTTGAGCCCTTTTATCGTAGCCAAGCCACAACACAAGATAGCCAAGGGCACGGTTTGGGACTGGCCATCATCAAACGCATCATGCAGTGGCATCATGGTGACGTGACACTTACCAGCAAACCTAGTGAGACGAGGTTTACCCTCAGTTGGTGAGCGATTAGGCTTGCTCATCGAAATCTAAACGAGCAGTTTGCGCTAATCTTGCTTGTAATATTTCACTCTTCTTGGCTTTTTGTAACGCCAGTGATCGCCGGCGCTTACGCTGTTTACACAAACGGATCACATTATATTTTTGTGCATCTGAAAAGTTGAGCCAATTGAAGCGCTCATCTCGGTTACGTAAACACCCTTTACAGTAGCCTCTCGCATCCGTCTGGCACACCCCAATACAAGGGCTAGGTATTGCAAAAAACTCTAATTGTTCCACTTGCCCTCCTTAATGATTGAGTACAGCCAGTCATCCCAAAGTCTATTTCACAGCGTATCGACAACGTTAAATGTTAATAAAACATAACCTATCTGGTGCAAACTGGCTAATATTAAGCCATGAGATACATACTCAAAAAATGCAGATAAACGATCAGCCACCACGACTAACCATGTGAATCACTGCATTTTTTCGCTGTAGTGCTTAGAGTCAGTAACGGCAATAACCGTAGAGGATTAATGATGATATCGACACGATTGGCAAGCATACTCTTTTGTAGCCTACTGCTGTTGGCCTGCAGCAGCAACCCAAATCAAGATTACGATACCGCTTATGACTTTAGTCAGCTGCACACTTTCTCTAGCATCACCACAGCCAGCAATAGCGATCCTCTAAGCGCACAACGGATAACCGATGCCATACAATCATCTCTGCTCGCCCAAGGGTTTAACCAAGCCGATGACGCGGCACAATTTAAGGTCAATTACACCTTCAGTATTACCAATAAGCCTAAAACGTCCGGGCTATCCATAGGGCTGGGAACAGGCAGTTGGGGCAGCTCTGGTGGAGTGGGCATAGGCACCAGCGTGGGCGTGCCTATCGGCAGTGACTCGGCAAAATTACAAACGATTCAAATTGATATGATTGATACTAGGACACAGCAGCTGATTTGGCGTGGCAGCGACAGCTTTAGTTTTGATTCAGGCGGCGCAGATAAAGCTCAGCTAACACAGCAAACCGTGGCAAAAATATTAGCTCAATTTCCGCCGCAAGAGTCATCAAAATAATCCTGCGGCGTAAGCATACGAGTATTGACTAGTCGCTCACCAATCCATTAACCGTATCGGCGACGTTTTGCGCCCCTTTGCGAATGTCGTCAATTAAAGACTGGGTTAATTGCAGTTGTTGATTACACTGAGATACCTTGGCTTGGATGGCTAACATCCCCGCTTCTGATACCTTGGTTAATTCACTATTACGTTTGACGATCTCTTCGATATCATGAGTCGCTCTGGAGGTATTTGCCGCTAAGGTTCTCACCTCATCGGCCACAACAGCAAAGCCGCGGCCATATTCACCAGCTCGAGCCGCTTCAATAGCAGCGTTGAGCGCCAGTAGGTTAGTTTGATCGGCAACCTTAGCTATGGTACTCACAATATTGGTAATTTGTTGTGATTGTAGCGCCAGTTGCTCCATTAAAGCCGCCGCCTCTGTTACCGATGTATCAATATCATTAGCCACTTCGGAGGCTGAATCGAGCATGTTGGCACCATTTTGAGCAATATCAACCGTCTCAACTGCGCTTTGACGAGCCAATACTGACGCGTTTTGTACCGCTTGCTGGTGCTCTATACGCGGGGTGACATCACTGGCAAACTTAACCACTCTCACCACGTTGCCCTTCTCGTCAACGATAGGGTTATAGGTGGCTTCTAGCCACACAGTATTACCCTGCTTGGTGATACGTTCAAATAAGCCAGATTGAAATCGGCCTTTAGCCAACAACGCCCAAAAGTCAGGCTGCTCACGTAAAAAGCTTTCGGTACAAAAAAGTCGATGATGCAGGCCCTTAATCTCGTGATGCGAGTAGCCTATGGTGTTACAAAAATTACTATTGGCGTCGATGACTTCACCATCTGGGGTAAATTCGATAAATGCCAGCGACTTATTTAACGCATTAAAAATCGCTTCTTGACGATCGAGCTGTTGCCGGTCTTCGGTCACATCGCTGGCGATTTTGATAACTTTACTCACCCGGCCTTGTGCATCTTTAACTGGCACATAGGTGGCTTCAATCCAGATGGTAGCCCCATCTTTGCAAATGCGCTGAAAGGTACCTTGATTGAGTTTTCCTTGCCCTAGATCGTACCAAAACTGTTTATAACTGCGATCAGAGACATATTCGCTTTGACACAAGACACTATGATGCCGTCCTTGGATCTCTTTAAGCGAGTAACCGATAACGGCCAAAAACTGTTCATTGGCTGTCAATATGTGACCATCGACAGAAAACTCAATGTAAGGCACGCTATTACGGATAGCACTTAAAATGTGGTTATCAGTACGCAAGGCTTCATTCATTAGCGCTTGTTGCTGTTGCAACGCTGACTTACCACCACCAAAACCAAACATACAGTTACACCTTAACTTCTGGAGACTGGGCCCCCTAAACAGAACAAAAAATGCATGCTTCAGCATAGACTTAATCTAACCGATCACATGCACTCTACTTTAAATAAGCAAAATCACTTTCAACACAGTTCATATATACACCAGCACCTTATTAAATTGGCGTAGCCGATACGGCATAGCTGGCGGAGCGGATCAGCAGGCATGTCACTATTTTACCCGTTTCGCGCACTGCGTCACATATAAAAGTGGCCTCACAGGTCCAATGAGCAGGCCTGAAACATCACCTACCCCCAAGCGCTACATAATTAACAATTTAAACCAACTAGATGAGCCTAAAATCCCCATACACGAAGGCGTTATGCCGGAGCCTGTTGGTGAGCTGATATTAAATACGATTATAGCCAGATAGGTTTTTATACTGAGCAGAGGAGTTTCCTGCGCCGATAATCATCTATTGTTATCGGCGCAGGAAATAAAACATTAAGCATTAATCTTCAATACGCAGTGTAATAAGATTAATGGAACAGATAATTTAACCAACCTTGCATTCTCACCAACACCTTACGCATAACCGCCACATGGGAAAAATGCTCAGTATAGATGGCGATTTCCCCCGATACACCTGCGGGGAAAGATTGGCTAATCTGGTTATTGTCGACTTTGATCAACACCACCACTCGCCCAGGCAAAGTCAACATACGCGCGGGCATCAAACTCCCCGTTGATTGCAACTCACCTTCGGCCATCGCTGGCAATATTTTAGCCACAGTACCGCTAAATACTTGTCCGGGCGCGGCATCTAAAATCACTTCAGCTGTATCACCCTCCTTGAGACGCAACAGAGAGTTTTGCCAAAATGCGCCAGCCATATAACGCTCTTCATTAGGAATAAAGCTGATCACTGAACGCAGCGGCATAGGCACAGCAACAATGCCAGGGCGTAAGGCCATTTGAGTCACTATCCCGTCAGACGGCGCATAAACCACAGTTTGATCAAGCTCATACAACGCCTTATCTAATTCGGCGCGGAGCCCCGCCACTTTAGTGTTAACCCCATCAACATTAGATTCATAAGCCAAGCGAACCCGCAACTCTTCTGATTTCGCTGCGGTATATTGCGCTTCGGCCGCTAAGTATCGTTGCCGCCGATTATCAAGTTCAAGTTCACTAAAAGGGGAGTTGGCACCAGCTTGTCTTTGGCCTTTATCGTAACGGTCAAAGGCCGACTTAGTACGGTCTCGATCGGCTAATGCTAACTCAACACTGGCTTGAGCTGTCTGCCAAGCCGCTTCTAACTGGGGCACTTCTAGCTCGGCAGCAGCTAACGCTGCTCGCTTCTGCATCACCACGGCCTCAAAAGGAGTGGGATCTAATTTAAACAGCACATCGCCTTTTTTTAGAGGTACATTAGGCGCAACATGCACCTCGGTAACAACGCCTTTAACGGCAGGATTGATCGGCACAGACACAAACATCTCTTTAGCATAAGGCGTATAGGGATGGTTGTAATTCATCAGCAGCACCAGTCCACCGACAATAAAAATACCACCCAACACCGCGGTAGGCACAGTCCACTTATTTAACGGAATATGGAAAACCTTAAATATGGCGATGCAGCAAGCTGCGTAAGTCAATACGATTAACAGATCCATCTTATGATTCCTTTTCAGCCATCTGGGGGGGGATAACACTGGCAGGCGTTGGCAAAACCGCCTTAGACTCTTCGATCGCCTGTATTCGATGCTCTAACTGCACCACAGTCTGATTGAGTTGCTTAACTTCATCTTCCAACTGTAATTCTCGCTCAACCACTTGGTTAAAGCCCCACCCTCTATCTTCTCGATATAACGTGGCCCATATCCATAAAAAAGGCCAAATGGCATGTAAGGTAAATAAACTCACCCAACCTGCTACATGCAATGCATCTTGTTGCGGATGATTACGCTTTTTAGCTATTTCATAAGGAATATCATGGATAACAATAACGCCATAAAACAAAAACACGCCGACAAAAATAATCACCCCCAACGCAAAGTAATCCAAAAACATAGCGCTCTCCTTATTCTTTTATACGCTGACAATAGCGTACTCTGAGCGGTGAAACCCCACCACAATTAACATCCTTATAACACTTAAATAAAACAATAACCAACAGTGACATCACATTTTTTGTATCGGCAGAGTTTGATGCAGTTATCGCTTGTACACTCGGTGACTCGAAAACCGTTTAACTTTGCTGTAAAAAGGTAAGATATTAAAAAACACTAATAAAAAATTGGCATATCCCCTTAGCCAATAATGAATAAAAGGTACCCACACCATGATAGGCACACCCCACACTAAAGGCGCGCTGCGCGCCATGTTGCTCGGCTGCGGCGAGCTTGGCAAAGAGGTCGCAATCGAACTGCAACGTTTAGGCGTTGAAGTGATTGGCGTCGACAGATACCCCAATGCCCCGGCAATGCAAGTCGCCCACCGCTCACATGTGATAAACATGCTCGATGGCGAGGCTCTGCGCCAAGTGATCACACTAGAGCAACCGCACTTGGTGATTCCAGAAATTGAAGCCATTGCCACCCAAACCTTGGTCGATATGGAAGCCGAAGGGCTCAATGTCATCCCGACCGCCAAAGCCACCCAACTGACCATGGATCGGGAAGGCATACGTCGCCTTGCCGCAGAAACCCTAGCCATTCCCACCTCGCCTTACTTTTTTTGCGACACTCAAACTGAATTTGAACAAGCTGTACAAGCCATTGGCCTGCCCTGCGTGGTCAAACCCGTGATGAGCTCATCAGGTAAAGGCCAGAGCGTGATCCGCGAAGACGCCCAAGTCTTGCCAGCATGGCAATACGCCCAAGAGGGTGGCCGTGCGGGCGGCGGTCGCGTCATCGTTGAGGGCTTCGTGCCATTTGATTATGAGATAACCTTACTGACCATTAGCGCCATTAATGGTATCCATTTCTGCGAGCCTATTGGCCACAGACAAGAAGATGGCGATTACCGCGAGTCATGGCAACCACAAGCCATGTCGGCCAGCGTATTGGCTAAATCGCAACAGATTGGCCGTAAAGTAGTAGAGGCCCTAGGCGGTTTCGGTCTGTTTGGTGTGGAGCTGTTTATTAAAGGCGATGAGGTTTATTTTTCTGAAGTCTCCCCTCGCCCTCACGATACCGGACTTGTCACCTTGATCAGCCAAGACCTGTCTGAGTTTGCCCTGCATGTACGCGCCATTTTAGGCTTACCTATTGCTAATATTGCGCAGCATGGTCCGTCAGCATCGGCGGTGATCTTGGCTCAGGGACAATCGAAAGACTTACGTTATCGCAATATGGCCGCGGCCTTAACCGAGCCGAATACGCAACTGCGCCTGTTTGCCAAACCTGAAATTGACGGACGCCGACGACTCGGCGTTGGCCTTGCCCGTGGTGAGTCCATTGAAGATGCGATAGAAAAAGCCTTAACGGTAGCATCCAAGGTCGAGGTGATCTTCGACTAGTAACGTGCAAGCATTTAAAAAGGCGCCAAGGCGCCTTTTTAAATGTAAATATCGCACTAAGCGACGCGGTTAATGGCTTGTCCCGACAGATAGCTGGTTAGATTATTCAGTGCAATATCCATCAAATTTTGCCGCGCCTCACGGGTCGCCCACGAATTATGTGGACTAATGCTGATATTACGCGCCGAGAGTAAGGGGTTATCGACCGCTGGCGGCTCACTGGACAACACATCGACACCGGCGCGAATAGCTCCTCCATTCAGCGCATTAGCTAACGCGACTTCGTCGACTAAGGCGCCGCGAGCGGTATTGATCAGCAGCGCATTGGGTTTCATCTTTGCAAGGCTAGCGGCATTGATCACCTTATCTGTCTCAGGCGTGAGTGGACAATGCAAAGAGATAATATCAGCTTCTTGATATAACGCGCTGCGCTCACACCAGCGAACACCTGTGGGTAAGTCAGTTTTTGGCTGCGGCGTACTGACCATGACCTGCATCTGAAATGCACACGCAATTGCGGCCACCTGACGGCCGATATCGCCATAACCGATTAAGCCTAAGGTTTTACCTTTAAGCGATTGCAGCGGCGATAAGGTAAAACAAAAATCCGAGCTCTGACTCCATCGACCAGCAGTAACCGCCTGATGATGTTCAGCGAGCTTTTGGGTGTGATGCAATATATGGGCAAAAACCATCTGCGCTACGGCATCGGGGCCATACCCTGGCACATTCGTGACCACTATCCCCCGCGCTGCGGCGGCGTTAACGTCAACCACATTCGTGCCCGTCGCCAATACACCTATGTAACGCACGCAAGGCAGCATGGCAAGGGTATCGGCATTAAGCTCGGTTTTGTTGGTTAATATAATATCGGCATCTTGAGCACGTTCTAACACTAATGGCGCTGCGGTGCGCTCAAAACAGTGAAAGTCACCGAGCGACTCAAACCCATGCCAGCTCAGATCGCCCGGATTTAAGGTATAGCCATCGAGTACTACAATTTTCATCGTTATTGCTCTCATCATCCGTTGGGTGAGTTTATCGTCTCAATGCCAGTTAAAAACGTAACTTTAGCCCAGCATTGACCTGTCCTTGCCACATAATGTCGGCACTGATCTGCCAGATACACTGGCTAGCATCACAAAAGAGCAAATTGTCACTGTTAACAAAGGTGGCAAATGCCCGCGCATCGGTAAACAGCGAAAGGCGCTGACTCACTTGATACTCAATCCCGGCACCAAAGCCCATCGAAAAACGCGTTTCATTACCATAACCGTTATCGGGGCGCATTTGAGTCAGCCCTAAACTGGTGGTGATGTAGGGGCGCAAGGCACCATGAGGGAAATAGAGCGAGCCGCCGATGTGCAAGTAATCAACATCCAATGTCGTCAGCAGCTTAGGATTAACATTGCCGCGGCGATTAAGTTCAGTGGCCTGATGGCTATAAAGCAAATAGACATCACCAGGATCGCGGGTATTTATACCAGCCATCACGCCATAATGGCCAGACTCGCTAATATTAAGCCCACTTTGAGTTTGGCTGTTAACCTCAATGGCATCGAATTCACTGGCGGCAAAACTGTAACCACCAAATGGCGCCACAAACATTCCGGGTTCAGTCTGAACAGAGGCCCCCTGCACTGGGGTTGACGGGACAGTTAGGCAGAGCAGCAAAGGTAATAGACAGCCGACTTGATATCGACTCGTTGTCGTTATCGCTTTCATGTTTATCTCCCTGAGCACCAAGATGGCGCTAATCCATTGGCGATCTAAGCCACCCAATGATGGAGGCTTAATACCGAGTTTCAACCTGCTATTTGAAATCGCTACCTCATACCGCGATCTTGTTTGACTCTATCATAAGCCGCTTGAATATCTTGAGCTTTTTTCTTAGCCAGCTCCATCATCTCAGCAGGTAAGCCTTTAGCGACTAACTTATCTGGGTGATGTTCATTCATCAGCTTACGATAGGCACGTTTGACCTGTTGATCAGAGTCGGCTTCGGTTAACCCCAGCACGCTGTAGGCGTCGGCAATCGAGGTCTGTTGCTGGCCACCACTGCGATGAAAATTAAACTCCGCCTGCCAGCGTTTAAGTAACTCATCGAGCTGCTGACGGCTGTAACCCAGCTCCTTAGCGACCAACAGTAAGATAGCATGCTCTTTGGCATCGAGCTCACCGTCAGATAAGGCGGTCTGGATCTGGATTTCCAAAAACATCTGCACCAGATCTTTACGCCCCATGGACAATAACCGAAAGGTTTTGAGGCAAGCGTTAAGATCAAAATCACTGGCTTTACCTTGGTTAAAAGCCATCTGGGCATCGCGCCGAGCCTGACCGCTTAAGCGCAGTTGATCCATGAGCGCGCTAGCGATACGAATATCCGTTTCGGTGACATGGCCGGAGGCCTTTGCAACATGCCCCATCACCGCAAAGGTGGTATTAAAAAACAGCGTTTGGCGATTACTGCCCTTGCCAATAATGCCACTGAGTTCGGCGCGCTTTTTGTCGTATAAATGGCCTAGCCATAATCCTAACATTGCGCCAAAAATACGACCAAACATAAAGCCGATCGCAAAACCAAATACCTTACCCCAAATTTTCATCTATTAACCTAATGTTATTTTTTATCTAGTGTTGTCATGCGCGTATTTAGTGCCGCTAATCGCTCGACCGTACCGACATCGCACCAAAAGCCGTTAAAATGTTCACCGGCAACTAATCCATGCGCCATTTTATCTTTTAGAAGGGGCGCCAGTGCAAACCGCTTACTGGTGGTGCCATTAAACAGCGCTGGCTGGTAAATTCCCATACCTGAAAAGGTCAGCTTGGCTGGGCCAGCAGCGCTCAGCCGCCCCTCAAGTAAGGCAAAATCCCCCTCTGGATGCTGCAACGGATTATCGACTAACCACAAATAAGCCTGAGCCTCGCCCATTGCAGCCTTGATAGCCGCTAACGAGAGAGGTTGGCCTGCGATGGTTGGCATCGCATCAATAAACACATCGCCGTTGATCACTAAAAACGGATCAGATCCGAGTAACCCTAAGGCGTTTTTAATCCCACCACCGGTTTCTAATGCCTCTGTTTCGCCGCTGTAATGCAAGTTAACTTGCCAACGCTCGCCATCACCCAAGGCCTGGATAAGCTTATCACCCAGCCAAGCATGATTAATCACTATATCGGTGAAACCAAGGGCGGCTAAACGCTCTATATGGTAGACAATCAATGACTTACCTGCCACTTCAACCAGCGGTTTGGGTAGCTTATCCGTCAGCGGTCGTAAACGCTCGCCACGACCTGCAGCTAAAATCATCGCCTTCACAGGGTCTGCTCCATCTTGGGGATCACTTGATTATCTAACCAGTGGATAAAGGGGTGTAATACTGAGTAGTGCTTGCCGATATCGCTAACATATTGCAATGTGAGCGCAATATCTTGCATGTAACCGGGCTTAGCGTCACGGTAATTTAACCGACAAAAGATACCTGCGGCCTTAAGATGACGCTGTATGCCCATTAAATCGAACCAACGCTGATATTGCGCCAAAGTGACATCCTGACTCAGCACATTGTCAGAGAGTAATTGCTGGTAATGCTGCTGCATCAAGGTATCAACCACCTCGCCAGGCCAGCGCACATAACAGTCTCTAAGCAGTGACACCGCATCATAGGTGACAGGCCCTATCACTGCATCTTGAAAATCAATCACCGCCAACTGTTTATCACACAACATCAAATTACGGCTATGAAAGTCGCGGTGCATCCCCGCGCGGGGTTGCGCTAGTGCACTATCAGCCAGTATCCGATAGGTATCGGCTAGCATCTGCTGAGTATCAGCACTGCACTTAAGTTGTAAATGGCGACCGATTAACCAATCAGAAAAAATATCTAACTCTCGATAAACAAAGGCGGCGTCATAACGTGGTAATGGTACGCCATCGACAGTGGTGACTGCGCGAATAGGAATGAGCAAACCTAATGCCTGCTGGTAATAATCGCTGACATTGGCGGGTGTTAATACGCTCAGTAGCTGAGTATCACCCAAATCACTGAGCAGCAAAAAACCTTGTTCAACATTTTTTTCAATGACTTGAGGAACATTAACCCCCTGTTTTTGGTATTCGTTTGCTAATGTGATGAACGGGCCCACGGCAATTAGATCCGGAGGTGAGTCCATGGCGATGTAGCTTTTAGGCCCCAGAGTTACCCTAAAATATCGACGAAAACTGGCATCACCAGAAATGAGTTCTATGGCGGCATTGGCGCTCAGTACGCGTTCAATCCACGCTTTTAAGGCGATAAATCTTAGATCTGACAAGGGCACCTCATGGCTCTTAAGCAAAAATTGCTTTATTATAAAGCAAAATGGAAACAGCAATTAAGATGATTCTATCTCTTTTGCTCGGTTGCTTGTGTAAATAGCTGCAACTATTCTCTTCGATAATTTGTCTAGACTAAGAAATCACAAAAACGATAAAGATGCATATCCGTTACTTATTGGCTTTAATACTGCTTCCACACCTAGTCCTAGCAGACGAATTAGATCGCGCCGTCGATACCGACACACAATGTCTTGTGGAACCTCCCGTGCCTATTCCAGATGCCAATAGCGCTGATGTGCCACTCGATTTACAGCAAATAAAAATCATTTCAAACACCACTGAGGCTAAGTTAGGCGATAAGGCAACCTTTAGCGGCGATGTCTCTTTCAGCCAAGGCGGGCGGCACATTGCAGCCGATAACGCAACGCTAGATCAAGCCAACGAACGCTTAGATGCCAACGGTAACTTGGTGTTTCAAGACAGTATGTTTACCGTTACCGCCGACTCATTGAGCGCGCAAATGCGCACTAATAGCGCCGAATTAAGCGGTGCCCAATATTGGCTGCATGGGCAGCAGATTCATGGCGATGCTGAAAAACTGCAAATCACTCAAGATAATAACCTGCATCTGAGCAATACCAATTTCACCACCTGTCCTCCGGGCGATACTTCTTGGTTGCTTGAAGCTGAAACCATTAAAATTGACAGCACCGAAGAGTGGGGCGAACTGTGGGATGCCAAGTTAAGAATTGCTGGCGTACCGGTTTTTTATCTACCTTACATGACGATACCCGTCTCGGATAAACGCAAGTCAGGCTTCCTGTTTCCGTTATTTAGTACCAGCACCACCAATGGGGTTGAACTTGCGACCCCTTATTATTGGAATATCGCTCCCGAATACGATTTCACCTTCACGCCGCATTACATGTCCGCGCGCGGTCTGTTCTTAAAAACGGAGTTCCGTTATCTGGCTGGTGAAGCCCAGCAAGGCGGCTTAAATGTTGAATATTTAGCCAACGACAACCTACTGACTAATCGCTCTGACCGTTACTTATATCACTGGCAACATAAAGGCGCCGTGGATGAGAATTGGCGCGTATTAGCCAATTTTACCGATGTCTCTGATAATAATTACTTTAACGATCTGAAATCGGACGTATTGCGCGCCACCGATAACCAACTGTCACGCATTGGTGAGATAGCCTACTTTGAGAACAACTGGGATATCACTGCCAGAGTACAAGATATTAAGGTATTAGGCGAAGATGAATCGCCATATCAGGTGATGCCGCAAGTGGGGCTCAATTACCGCAGTCCAGAGCTGTGGAGTGGCTTAGATGTTAATCTACTGGCCGAAGCGAGCAACTTTCGCCATAAAGACAATCAGTATAATAGTGCTAATCGCCTGCACCTAGAGCCCAGTATATCCTTGCCAATTCATGGTCCCGCGGGCTCATTAACCAGCGAAATTAAACTGCTGCAGACCAACTACTGGCAAGATACCGATAATAATCCTGATTCTGAGCTAGCCAGTAGCGTGAGCCGCACCTTACCTCAGGTGCGCCTGCATGGGCAGATCAATTTTGAGCGTTATACCGACTATTTTAATGTCAACTACCGTCAAACATTAGAGCCTCAATTTCAATACCTGTATGTCGGCTATGAAGATCAATCGCAAATTGGTATCTACGATACCGCCTTGCTGCAAGATGACTACTATGGTCTGTTTCGGGATCGCCGTTTTTCAGGCCTCGACCGTATTGCCGATGCGAATCAAATGACACTCGGGTTAACCACACGCCTGTTTGATGAGCATAACCGTGAGACCTTTCAGTTCAGTATTGGCCAAATTTATTACTTTGAAGACAGTAAAGTCGGCCTCACCGAGGTGTCGCAACCTAACCAGAGCTTTCAACAAGAAAATACCTCTAACTCGGTATTAGCGGCAGAGCTGAATACGCAACTCTATAATGATTGGTTTATGAGCGGCGCTATTCAATACGACACCGAAAATAGTGAAAATAAAAAGAGTGAAGTCACATTAGATTTTCGACCCGAGACCAATAAACTACTGCAGTTAAGTTACCGCTATGTACCCGATTTAATTAACAGCAACACCAATGAATCGGTTAATGTGTCACAAACAGGTGTGCGCGGCGCATGGCCAATCAGTGACAACTTGTATATTGTTGGCAACTGGTATTATGACCTCAATGAAAGCCGAAGTGTTGAAACCTATACCGGGTTTCAATATGAATCTTGTTGCTGGGCGCTACGCTTAAGTTATCATTATCGCATTAAGACCAACTACGATGATAATTTAGAACCCACCATTGATGATCGAGAACTGTTTGAGCATGGCTTCTACCTGAATTTTGTTATCAAAGGTTTAGGTGGTTCAGGCCCATTAGGTGTGGCTGATATGCTCGATGATGGTTTGTTTAATTATCGTAAGCCGCTCTACTTGAAAAACTAGGGTTCAATAAATTAGTTACTCTTTTGCTGAACCTAGATACGGACTTGTAGTCCAATCAAAATAATCGAATTAAGTGGTCGGTCAACAATGACAAACGACCTCAATATGCCAAGGATTTTTGTGGATGAGACCCTGTAAACAACTGATTATTGCGTTACTCACATTGGCGATGAGCCACAGCGTTATGGCCGCACAGCCATTAGACCGCGTGACAGTACAAATTAACGAAGGGATTGTGCTGGAAAGCGAAATCACCAACATGCTAAACACAGTCAAAGCGAACGCAGAAGCTGCAGGCCAAGCGTTACCCTCTGACGAAGCCCTTCGTACCCAGGTGATTGAGCGGCTGATCATGACCCGCTTACAGTTGCAAATGGCAGACCGTATCGGCCTTCACATTGGTGACTTACAGCTAGATCAAACCATTGAGAATATTGCTAGAGAACAAAATATCACCGTAGCCGACATGCAAGCCAAAATTGCAGCCGACGGCTTGAGCTGGGCACAATATCGCGAACAATTACGTGAAGAGATCACCTTAGGTGAAATCCAACGCATTCAGGTTCAGCGCCGTATTCAAGTATCGCCACAAGAGATCAGTAGCCTAGTTAAATTGATTGAAGAACAAGGCATGCAGCAGGTGGAGTTTCAAATTGGTCACATCTTAATTGAAGTACCAAGCAACCCCAATAGCGAACAGTTAGACAGTGCCAGTAAACGGGCCAATATCGTATTGAAACGTCTGCAAGATGGCGCCGACTTCAAGCAAACCGCCATTGCGTCATCGGCGGGTCCTAAAGCACTTGAAGGCGGTATTTGGGACTACATGAACATCAATGAAATGCCAACGCTGTTTGCTGAACTACTGGCGGGTGCCAAAACCAATGACATTATTGGCCCTGTTCGCAGCGGTGCGGGTTTCCACATTATCAAGGTCATGGATGCGCGCGGCCTACAAACCCAAGAGGTTGATGAGGTTCGCTCTCGCCATATTCTAATTAAACCATCGCCAATCCTGTCGGAAGAGCGCGCTAAGGCCATGCTCGACAACTTTGTGCAGCAACTGCGTGCCGGAGATGTCGATTTTGCCGATTTAGCGCGTCAATACAGTGAAGACCCAGGTTCTGCCGCCAAAGGTGGCGAGCTAGGTTGGGCTGATCCTGCGGTTTATGTGCCTGCATTTGCACAAACCTTGAACTCTCTACAAATTAATGAAATCAGTGAGCCATTTCGCTCCAGTCATGGCTGGCACATAGTACAGCTTGAAGAAAAACGTAAGACTGACGCGACAGACAAGTTCAATACTAATCGTGCTCATCAACTGATTTTCCGTCGCAAGTTTAATGAAGAACTGCAAAACTGGCTGGATGAGATGCGAGCGGAAGCTTACATCGAAGTATTTGATGCCGACTTTAACCGAGGTTAATCATATTGACGACTAAACGTATCGCAATCACGCCGGGCGAACCGGCTGGCGTGGGACCAGAATTAGTCATCCAACTTGCTCAGCGTGCTTGGCCCGCTGAGCTTGTTGTTTGTGCCGATCCGGCTTTATTGAAGGCCAGAGCCAAAAAAATTGGCTTACCGATCCAGCTGCGTCCTTATCAGCCAAATCAAGCCCCTAAACCTCAAGAAGCAGGCACCTTGACCATTGTACCTTTTCCCTTGGTCACCGAATCTGTATGCGGCAAGCTTGACGAACAAAACAGCAGCTATGTGATTGACACATTAAGTTACGCTGGCGACAAGAATATGAGCGGCGAATTTGATGCCGTCGTAACGGGCCCTGTGCACAAAGGGATTATCAATCAAGCGGGTATTCCATTTAGTGGCCACACCGAATTTTTCGCCCATCAGGCAAACTGCCAAGATGTGGTGATGTTATTGGCCGCCCCCGGATTACAGGTCGCCTTAGTGACCACTCATATTCCGCTGGCGTATGTGTCTAAAGCGATCACTCGCGATCGCCTGCATCAAATTATCAACATTTTACACCATGATTTGGTGAATAAATTTGGCTTACAAAACCCCAAAATATATGTCTGTGGACTCAATCCGCATGCAGGAGAAGATGGCCACTTAGGCCGAGAAGAGATAGATGTTATCAGTCCAGCATTAGAAGAGCTGCGTGAGCAAGGCATGAGTCTGGTGGGCCCCTTGCCTGCCGATACCCTATTTCAACCTAAATATTTAGAAGATGCCGACGTTGTCTTGGCCATGTATCACGACCAAGGCCTGCCAGTACTCAAGTCACGAGGATTTGGCAGTGCGGTTAATATCACCTTAGGCTTGCCCTATATTCGCACCTCCGTCGACCATGGCACGGCATTAGCCCTTGCTGGTACAGGTGAAGCCGAAATAGGTAGCTTTGTCTGCGCGTTAAACAAGGCTATTGAATTAGCCACTACGAACGAGTCACAAAAAGAGAAGTAATGAGTAATAAAGTACATTTAGGCCACACCGCAAGAAAACGCTTCGGACAAAACTTTTTGACCGACAGCAATGTGATCAATCGAATTGTTGGCGCGATTGCCCCCGACAATGACCATGTCATGGTTGAAATTGGTCCAGGCCTAGCGGCATTGACAGAACCTGTTGCCGAAAGCATCGACAAGCTGACCGTGGTTGAACTCGATAAAGACTTGGTTGAGCGGCTTAAAACCCATCCATTTCTTAAAGATAAACTCGAGATCCACCAAGGTGATGCGCTTAAGTTTGACTTTAACCAGCTCGTGGAAGAAGGCAAGCAGATGAAGGTGTTTGGCAACTTGCCTTACAACATCTCGACACCATTAATGTTCCACCTATTTGAGTTTGCAGAGCATATTGAAAATATGCATTTCATGCTGCAAAAAGAAGTGGTGCTGCGTCTATCGGCCTCGCCCGGCACTAAGGCCTATGGTCGCCTAACGGTGATGGCGCAATATTTTTGCCAAGTGATGCCTGTGTTAGAGGTGCCACCGGGATGTTTTACCCCACCGCCAAAAGTTGACTCGGCCGTAGTACGCTTAGTGCCTTATAAGAATAAGCCTTGGCCATGTAAAGATGTCGACTTATTAAGACACCTGTGTACGACCGCATTTAATATGCGCCGCAAGACGCTGCGTAATAATCTCAAACAGATGCTATCTGATGAAGACTTTGCTTCGCTCAATATTGATGCGACCAAACGCCCAGAGCAGATAACGGTTGAGCAGTACGTTGCCATGGCTAACTTAGTCATCGACAAGAAAAACGGCTAAGTCTCTTCGCGGGGAATAGCTCCCCGCACTCTCTGTTACATTTAGGACATTCAATGAAACCACTTGAATCCTCAATTAAAATTGAGGTTAAAACTGAATATATCGAAGAGCAGTCATCCCCCGCAGAAGACCGTTACCTCTTTAGCTATACCATCACTATTATCAATTTAGGTGAGCAAGACGTCACCCTAATCAGCCGTATGTGGTGTATTACCGATGCCAATGGTCATTATAGCGAAGTGCAAGGTGCAGGCGTGGTCGGCGAAACGCCAACCATTGCACCGAACACCGCCTACCAATATACCAGTGGTACCGTGTGTGAGACCCCTTTCGCCGTGATGGAAGGTCATTATGTGATGGTCACAAAAGATGGCCGTGAATTTAAAGCCCCCATCGCGCCCTTTCGCTTAGCTGCGCCCGGGCTCATACACTAGCGTACTTAACTTCTTATATCCTCCAACTAAATGAGTAATTGATGGCCACCTATTTTATCGGCGATATACAAGGCTGTTTTGATGAACTACAAGCCATATTGAGTCAGGTCGATTTTAACCCATCAAAAGATGAGCTTTGGGTGGTTGGCGATATGGTTGCCAGAGGTGATAAGTCACTAGAAACATTAAGGTATATCAAATCATTAGATGGCGCTGCTCAACCTGTGCTGGGTAACCATGACCTGCATTTGCTAGCCTTACATGGCAAACTTAAGCGCCCTAAACCCAGTGACAAACTTGACGCTTTGCTCGCGGCCAGCGACATTAACCATCTGATCGACTGGCTGAGAATACAGCCACTGGTGCGACAACATAGTGAACACAAATTACTGATGACCCATGCGGGTGTGCCACCGCAATGGAACGCACAAACCGCCATACAAGAAGCCCGTAGCGTACATGAAGCCCTACAACGCCCCGATTATTTAACCGAGCTTATCGCCAAGATGTACACCAATGATGTCGATACTTGGTCATTATCTATGCCGGCGCTTGAGCGAAAAATCTATTGTATTAACGCTCTCACCCGTATGCGTTATTTACACCATGACGGTCGTTTAGACTTCGACTGTAAACAGCCCCCCGACAGTGACAGTCACCCAGGCTTAGTGCCATGGTTTGCACTTCCCAATTTAGCGGCGCAAACCCATACTTTAGTGTTTGGCCACTGGGCCTCATTAATGGGGAAAGTGGCTCATCCAGCGCTTAAAGCATTAGACACTGGCTGTTGCTGGGGTCAACATTTAACCCTCTGGCACTTAGAATCAAACCAAAAAATCACCCAAAACAAGTTAAAAAAAGGTTAAGATAAAGTACTAACTGGCCGATAGAGCTAGAGTAACAGCCCTGCCAACCCTATTAAAATATTGGTAATTCGGGATATAACAACAAAAAAATCGGAGTCCCCTATGAAATTAAATGTCGCCGCAAGAGTGATTGGCGGATTTAGCATTGTCACTTTATTGTTAATCACATTAGGCGTTGCCTCGTTAATCACCAATAATAATATCAAGAGCAGCACCTTGGTGCTGCAAGAGCTGAGCCTTCCGGCGCTAGAGAGCAGTAACCACCTGACACAAAGTCTCGCCCTACAAGAAAAACAACTATTAGAGGCTTACCACAGTACGCATTCGGCCCAACTACCACAGATCCAGACAAGGTTCGACGAAGATGCTAAAGGGTTTATTAGCGAGCTAAATAACTTACAAACCATTATTCAAGGGCTGCAACAAGGGCAAGAGCTCGATACACAAATTGCCGCCCTTAAAACCAGTTATCAAGCTTTTGAAGATGATAGCCAAAAAATGATCTCGGCGCGTTTACAGTCGCTACAAACGCAAGAAGCTTTGCTTGCTACGCTCGACGACTTGGAAGTGGCAGCCGATGACACCGCTTCATTGCTGCTGGATCTTATCGATCTGGAGATCAGCGAAGATCCTACCGAACGTGAAATTGCAGCCACCGCCAGTAATATCGATAACAGCTTTAGTAACCTCATCACTAGCAGTTATGATCTGGTTAATACTAACGATAAAGCTAAATATGACACCATCACCAAAGAAATAGGTTACATTTTAAGCGATGCTAGTAACAAGCTAGCCTATGTGAGTCGGCACTGGGAGGGCGTTATCGACCAGCAGGTGCTCGACAATATTAACCAAGAAGCAACTAAAGTCCTCGTGATACTTGATGGCCCCAATGCCATCCAGCTACAAAAGGGGAAACAACTGGATTTTGACATAGCCGCGACCGATCTATTGAGCAAAGTTGAAACCGACGTCGATACTGTTAATCAAGGCATGAGTAACCTGAATCAGTCGATTGAAAACATCTCTCAAAGCATCAGTAACAAGGCCATAGATGATATCGACAGTGCCAGCTATAGCACCATGGCACTGGTTGTGATCGCCATAATCGTCGCTATCATGGTGAGCATTGCGGTGATCCGCCCACTGACCCGCTCATTGGGCGAGGTCAATAATGCACTCGATATTCTCGCATCAGGTAACCTCACCCATAAATTGGATGATTCGGGCCATGATGAATTTTCCGAGTTATCGCGCAACTGTAATCGCTTAGTCGATAGTTTACGCACGCTTATTCAAGGCATTTTGGATAGATCTAATCAGCTGGCCGCCGCAGCTGAGCAGACATCAGCCATCACAGCGCAGACTACTGCGGGTATTCAAGAGCAAAAAAATCAGGTCGATCAGGTCGCCGCTGCGACGACGCAGTTAAGTTCAAGTGCAATGCAAGTCACCAGCAGTGCCGATGATGCATTGAGCCAGATAAAAAGTGCCGATGAAGAAGCTCAGCATATGCGCACCATAGCCGATGACAATAAGCGTACGATTTTAGCCTTAGCCGAGGAAGTGACCAAAGCCGGTCAAGTGATCAATAAACTGCATTCTGACAGCGCCGCGATTGGCTCAATATTGGATGTGATCCGCGGTATCGCAGAACAAACCAATTTACTGGCATTAAACGCCGCCATCGAAGCCGCGCGGGCCGGCGAACAGGGCCGCGGGTTTGCCGTGGTCGCCGATGAGGTCCGCAGCTTAGCCTCGCGCACACAAGACTCGACTCAAGAGATCCAGCAGATGATTGAAGTCTTGCAACAAGGGGCACAGCAAGCGGTATCAGTGATGGAACTAGGACGAGAGCAAGCCAGTCATTGCGTAGAGAAAACAGAGCAAGCTAACCTCGCGCTCGAAAGCATTAACCATGCAGTGCATCGCGCCCATGATTCAGGCACCCATATTGCTAATGCGGCGCAAGAACAAAACATTGTCAGCCAACAGGTGTCTGAGAAGCTTGAACATATCGCCGCCATCTCAGAAGAGACCGCGATTGGTGCAGATCAAACTGCGCAGTCGAGCCATCAGGTGGCACGATTAGCAGAGGAGCTACAAGCCTCTGTAGGCGAGTTTAAAGTCTAGTGCTTATGACGCTACTCGCGCTCGCTAAAGCCTGATTAACGGCGCTTATAGGCGCTAAAAAAGCACTGCTTTCATTGCACTTATCCAATGAAATAATAGTGTGATGGGAGCGATGACTCGATAAACATTAACCCCAAAAAAACCGGACTGTTAGTCCGGTTTTTTATGGCTTGATACTTATAACTCTAGATTAGGTATAAGGTTAGCTTCCAGCAATCCGTTCTTTAATTGCAGAGGTCATCGCCAACGCACTATGATCGTTAGCCTCAGCCCATTCAAGAATACTTTGACCATCAGCTTCTTTACTGGCCAAATCCTCGGCAGAGAGACGCTTCGCGACAAAGGCTCCCACGTCATTAGCGCCACTTTTCATCGCAAAGCGTAACAAGCTATCACCATCGCAGGAGATATCTTGGTAGACGTTACGCAGTTTTACACGAGTCTCTTTCAGCTTTTTACGTAAGCGATTTTTATCATCCGCTTGAACGTAATTACAAATATTGGCAGCTAGTTGATCGTTGGCTTTTACTGGCACCGCATAAGATGAGGCCACTAATATCACTGCAATCGTCGTAGGTAACAGACGCATGGGGTACTCCTATAATATTTATTATTTTTTTCAATAGCATAAACGGTAACATTTACGCTAAGACTACT
Organism: Shewanella sp. 492; assembly: GCF_059338445.1. Taxonomy (NCBI): domain Bacteria; kingdom Pseudomonadati; phylum Pseudomonadota; class Gammaproteobacteria; order Alteromonadales; family Shewanellaceae; genus Shewanella; species Shewanella sp. 492. The sequence continues at coordinate 772,929 of NZ_CM181702.1, read as the reverse complement.
TAGGATAGCACCCACACGTTAACATTTTTTTACCAAGTTGATAAAGCGATACTCTAAACCTTTCTCATTCATATGTGTTTCAGTGGTCACTCGCTCCCACGATCCATCATCCCAATCAGGAAAAAACGTATCCCCTTCAACATCAAGATTAATCTCGGTCAAATAGAGTTTATCGGCTCTGGGCAATAACGCCTGATACAACTGACCACCACCAATGATAACGAGCTCATCGCCATCACCAGCCACTTGCAGCGCAGCATCAAATGAATCGACGCAGGTCACGCCCTCAATAGTAAGTCCGACCTGACGACTAATCACAATGTTGTAGCGCCCAGGTAACGGACGACCGATGGATTCATAGGTCTTACGCCCCATCACTACCGGTTTACCTAAGGTCATGGCCTTAAAATGGCGCAGATCTTCAGGCAGATGCCATGGCATCTGATTATCTTTGCCTATCACACGGTTATTGGCCATCGCGGCAATCATAGCAATTTTCATATTAGCTCCAACGGTCTCGGCCGCTTAATTAAAACGGATTATATCAACAGGATTAAATGACTGGACGGGTGCGAAAATAGAGCAGACTGGGCATCGCTAAGCCGACAGACAATGCACCGAGTATAAATACCGTTTTTAAACCATTACTGATCACTTCAGCAGTCAACTCTGGACTCACCTGCGACTGGGCAGACAGCTGCACTAACGCAATAACAGTATTGTAAGCATAAGTACCTGGGATCATAGGTATGATAGCCGCTACTGCGTACATTAAAGGTGGCGCAAGATGACGTTTGGCAAAGCTAATCGTCAATACGCCGACCAATGCAGCCGCCACAAACGTGGCCCATTCAATAGGTAAGTTAATATGTAATAACAAGGTTCTGACGCTGTGGCCCGTTGCGCCGGCTAACGCACAATAAGGTAAAAAGCGTTTCGGCACGTTAAATACCATGGCAAAACCTACCGCCGGAATCGATGAAAACAGCGCATCGTTTGCCAATTTTAGTAAGAGTTCTATCAAAGGAATAACCCACCTAATTGCATCGCGATAGTTATGCCGATCACCGAGGAAACAGTCAATAAAGTGGCATGCCCCCAACGCGAGATCCCCACGTTAAGGTGTCCCTTAACCATATCTGAAATCGCATTAATCATCGGAAAGCCCGGCACCAACATTAACACACTCGCCGCCATAGGTAACTTTGGTGTACTGGTAAGATCAAAGTGATAGCCCATTTGCGCCACTAAGGTTGTCACAAAGGCAGTGACGGCAAAGTTCACCAATAAATTGAAATGACGCTTAGCAATGGCTAAGCGCACAAACATGCCTAGCGAGGCGGCAAAGATGGTGATTATTATCGCTACCATATCGCCACCAAATAGGTGACAAAAACTGCCACAGGATAAGCCAATCATGGGGATTAAATAGCGCTTAGGGTAGCTTTTAGCTTGTATACGAGATACGCGCTTACGCACTTCATTTAAGCCGTATATGCCCTTCTCAGTTAATAAACAGATGCGCTGTAGTTCGCAGATAATGGTCATATTTATGCCATGTTCGCGAATTCGACGCGTGGTGGTAATACACCGCCCATGCACTAAGCTGGTTAGCACGAGGGAGTTAGAGGAGATGGATATTTCAACACTAGCCAACCCTAATGCCAAACCGAGGCGCTGGCTGATCTCTTCAATGAGTTCAGATTCAGCGCCATAGGCTAGCAAAAGTTGGGCAACCCGGACAACTTGCCGAGTAATATCATTTTGAGTATCTGCGTACACGTGGTTCTCAGAATGAAAGCGATAATAAGCTAAGCTTACCTTTGATAGATGATCTCAACATCATAATCATCATCGTCAAAGTCATCATCATCCAAGTCATCGCCATTATAATCTTCGTTGACAACATCTTGAGTCTGTTGATGATAATTATCCCACTTGAATTCAACTTCAGCATCAGGATCCGCTTCTACCTCTTCAGGTAGCGCAGCAATAAAGTCCATCAACTTCAAGCTAAGTTCTTGGGTGCCTTCGCGATTATACGCAGAGATAGTAAAGACTTCGCCTTTCCAGTCTAACTCTTTAACAATACGCTCTACTCGCTCTTGGATCTCTTCTTCAAGGAGCAGATCTGTCTTGTTAAACACTAACCAACGCGGCTTACTCGCCAGCAATGGAGAATGCTTTTCAAGCTCGGCAACAATTGCACGGGCTGAATCAACAGGGTCGCTGCCATCGATAGGATCAATATCCAAAATATGCAGCAGCACTCGGCAACGCTCGAGGTGTTTCAAGAAGCGAATACCCAAACCGGCACCTTCTGCGGCGCCCTCGATTAAGCCGGGAATATCCGCAATCACAAAGCTCTGCCCATGACGCGGCGTCACCACACCAAGGTTAGGAACCAATGTGGTAAACGGATAGTCAGCCACTTTAGGCTTTGCACGAGACACGGCGCGAATAAAGGTTGATTTGCCCGCATTGGGCATACCCAATAAGCCCACATCGGCAAGTAACATCAGCTCTAAGCGCAAGCTACGTACTTCACCTGGCGTACCAAGGGTTTTCTGTCTTGGCGCACGGTTGGTACTGCTCTTAAAGCGCGTATTACCTAGGCCGTGGAAGCCCCCTTTTGCCACTAGCAGTTTTTGACCATGGGTCTTGAGATCGCCTAATGCCTCTTGAGTCTCTTCATCAATGGCGCGGGTCCCGACTGGCACCTTAAGGATAAGATCTTGACCACTGTGGCCAGTACAATCACGGCCACGGCCATTTTTACCACGCTCGGCAAAATGAAAACGCTCAAAGCGATAGTCGATTAGGGTATTAAGGTTTTCATCTGCTTGCAGATAAACACTACCACCATCACCACCATCACCACCGTCTGGGCCACCATCAGGCACATATTTTTCACGTCTAAAACTAACGCAACCACTACCACCATCACCAGCTTCTACTCTGATCACAGCTTCATCGACAAACTTCATACCAACTCCAGGCACCACACAATAGACCGATTATACTGCCAATCTAATCGTACCGCCAAAAAACAATTTCTGTATTGAACTTCAAACGAGATACACAGGTTTGAGGGTTCAATGTTTTACTGGTGCTGGAGCAGCGTAACCGGCTCATTTCACCAGATTTATAAACAATAAAGCCCTACCAGAGGCAGGGCTTTATAAACTATCTTAGGTGAACTAAGAGTTAAGCTTCGATACTAATGAACTTGCGGTTATTAGGACCTTTAACTTCAAACTTAACTTTACCGTCAGTTAGTGCAAATAGAGTATGGTCACGACCAATACCTACGTTAACACCTGCGTGGAATTTAGTACCACGTTGGCGAACAATGATGTTACCAGCAAGAACTGATTCACCACCGAAACGCTTAACACCAAGACGTTTACTTTCTGAATCGCGGCCGTTACGAGTAGAACCGCCAGCTTTTTTATGTGCCATGAGTTAGACTCCTATTAAGCGTTGATAGCAGTAATTTTAACTTCGGTGAACCACTGACGGTGGCCCATCTTCTTATCGTGGTGCTTACGACGACGGAACTTAACGATAGTTACCTTTTCGCCACGGCCATGGCTGACAACTTCAGCAACAACCTTACCACCTTCAACTAAAGGTGCACCAACGTGTACAGTCTCACCATCAGCAACCAAAAGAACTTGGTCAAATTCGATAGTTTCGCCTGTAGCGACTTCTAATTTCTCTAAACGAACTGTATGGCCTTCAGCAACACGGTGCTGCTTACCACCACTTTGAAAAACAGCGTACATAGCTATTTTACTCCGATATTTCAAGCACGCAGACCTTTTAATGTTAGGCTGGGCGCTATAAAAGCTTTAATGACAATGGTCGCGGAGTTTACGCTAAGTTCATTAGGCTGACAAGCCCTAATTCACTTTGATCAAAAAAAGATCGGAATTACTCTCACATTAGTCTTCTAATAATGCCTTACTCGACATTTTTAGGTAGAATCTCAATACTATAACATTTTTGCCTTAATTTGGGCTGCCTGAATTACAAAATACCACTAGAAGTAGAGCCTAATATGGATTTGAACGCCATTCGTCAGCTGGCTGATGCTGATATGAAAGCCGTCGATCAACTGATCTATAAACAGTTGGAGTCAGATGTAGCCCTAATTAACCAACTTGGATTCTATATTATCAATGGCGGGGGCAAGAGAATGCGCCCACTGCTATCCATTCTGGCGGCTCGTGCGATTGCCTATGACGGTGAAGCTCATATCAAGCTGGCTGCAATCGTTGAATTTATTCATACCGCTTCATTACTGCATGATGACGTGGTAGATGAGTCAATGCTAAGACGTGGTCGCGAGACAGCTAATGCACTTTTTGGTAATAGCGCAAGCGTGTTAGTCGGTGATTTTTTATATACTCGCTCGTTTCAGATGATGACCGAGCTGGGCAGCTTGCAAGTGTTAGAAGTCCTAGCCGATGCTACTAACGTATTAGCAGAAGGCGAAGTATTACAGCTAATGAACTGTAACGATCCTGACACCACTGAAGAAAGCTATATGCGTGTCATCTATTGCAAAACAGCAAAGCTGTTTGAAGCTGCGACCCGTTTAGCAGGCGTTTTGGCTGATAGCTGTATTGAGGTGCAAACCGCCTTAGCTGACTATGGTAAATATTTAGGCACAGCATTCCAGCTCACCGATGATTTATTAGACTACACAGCAGAAACCGAAGAGTTAGGAAAGAACATTGGTGATGATTTAGCCGAAGGTAAGCCTACGTTACCGCTAATCTATGCCATTGCCAATGGTACCGATGAAGAGCAAGCCTTGATTCGTCAAGCGATTGAGCAAGGTGACGGTTCTGGTCACATTGAGACAATTCTCAATGCGCTCAAGCAATGTGGTGCACTCAAATATACTGAACAAAGAGCGCTAGAAGAGGCTGATAAGGCCATTAGTGCCTTAGCAATACTGCCAGAGAGTGACTACAAGCAAGCGCTAATATCACTCGCTAGAATCGCCGTAGCGCGTAATCACTAATGATTGACTAATGGCGCAAAGATTTAAATAACAAAAAAGGAGCCAATCGGCTCCTTTTTTATTGATTCGTTTAGCTTACTTAACGAATCCGACTCCAAGCTTAATATCAGCCTTTAGCGTATCTAACATCGCATCACGCGCATTAGCTTCAAACTCACTCACTTCACCGTAAGCCAGTACTTGTTCAACACCGTTCTTACCTAGAAGGATTGGTTGAGCGAAAAATGCTGCATGCTCACTACCACCGTCAACATAGGCACATTCCACAACATTCGCTTCACCTTGAAGGCCGCGAACCAATGACAGACCAAAACGACACGCAGCCTGACCCATTGAAAGTGTTGCACTACCACCACCGGCTTTAGCTTCAACCACTTCAGTACCCGCATTCTGAATACGAGTAGTCAAAGCAGCGACTTCGTCATCACTAAAAGTAACGCCTTCAACTTGAGAAAGCAGAGGAAGAATGGTTACACCGCTGTGGCCACCAATGACATTGACTTTAACATCAGCCACATCTAACCCTTTGGCTTCGGCCACGAAGGTTTCAGAGCGAATAACATCAAGGGTAGTGACACCAAATAAACGGTTTTTATCATAAACGCCTGCAGCCTTTAGTACCTCAGCAGCGATAGCGACGGTGGTGTTAACAGGATTGGTAATAATACCGATAAGCGCTTTAGGACAAGTTGCTGCACACTTTTCAACAAGGTTTCTAACGATCCCTGCATTGATGTTAAATAGATCTGAGCGATCCATACCAGGCTTACGCGCAACACCTGCAGAAATTAGCACCACATCAGCACCTTCTAGTGCTGGTGTTGGGTCTTCGCCCGCGAACCCTTTGACTTCAACCGCTGTAGGGATGTGGCTTAAGTCAACCGCAACACCAGGGGTCACTGGCGCGATATCGTAAAGGGATAATTTAGAGCCGGCAGGCAATTGAGTTTTAAGTAGTAGAGCAAGAGCCTGGCCAATACCACCAGCGGCACCAAGTACAGCAACTTTCATAGTTATCTCCGTTAATTCTTGGTTATTATGTGACATAGATCTAAATTTACAGATGGCGCAACATTACTTCAATCACACCAATAATTCAATTATCCCTTAGTCGTGTAGCAAGATATTTTATAAATAGCCGAGGTAAAGTGCATGTATTAACGATTACTCAATGGCTTTTTGTAGCGAAAATAAATCCACATTCGAACCATTCCAATGTAAAATAACCCTATTAAATGAGGCAGGTATCCGCTAATCATTATGCAACATCGACAACAGAGCACAAAGTGACAAGTGAATTTTTATTCACAACGACCGAATAATGCTTGACTTACTTTGCATAGCTATTCACAATGAGTCAATTTCACGGATAATGAATGCGAAAGCTATGCAAGCTAATAAAAACCAAGAAGAACTCGTCAAAACCTTTAAGGCAATTTTAAAAGAGGAGCGCTTTGGATCTCAGAGTGAAATCGTCACCGCACTTCAAGCTGAAGGTTATAACAATATTAACCAATCGAAAGTCTCGCGCATGCTCAGTAAGTTCGGCGCTGTGCGTACACGCAACGCCAAACAAGAGATGGTTTACTGCCTCCCCGCAGAGCTAGGGGTTCCGACGGCTGGCAGCCCACTGAAAAACCTTGTATTGGATGTAGACCATAATCAATCTATGATTGTGGTAAGAACCAGCCCAGGAGCAGCACAGTTAATCGCTAGACTGCTGGATTCTATAGGTAAGCCTGAAGGTATATTGGGAACGATTGCTGGTGATGACACGATTTTCATCTGCCCATCGAATATTCAAGAAGTGGATAAAACATTAAACACAGTAAAGTCATTATTTAACTATGCAGATTAATTGACGGCGGTCTGCTATCTCGCATGTTGTATTATTAATCGTATTGTCACTTATCCAATCTCGAAAGAGTCACTTTTCGAGATATTAAATATTCAAAAAACTGATACTAGTGAGTTAACAGCCATCAGCTCGGCTTAGCAGATAAGAGACGCCAATGGCGTCTTTTTTATCGCGTTGCTATCACGCTTATTCAGCCATTAACAACTGCTTCGCCATGGTAAGCATTACTTAAAGCCCTAAGCCTAGATATAAAAATGCCGATAAGAGAAACTTATCGGCATTTAATCAGCATGCAAGATGTTATCGCTTTTTACGCTTGTCCAGCTTAGAAAACAGGCCAACTAGAGCCTATTCTAGCCGAGTCGAATTTTATTGCAGTCAGCTTTGTATGACTACTGGTTTGGCGCACAATTTTGCATCACTACATCAATACACAAGCTGCATTGACATACTTGGTCACGGTGGTTAATCAGCAGCCCATTGGCACTACACTTACGCAATTCACTCACCGTTTTCGGCGGCAGCCAGTTGCATAAAATCCAGCGAAGGCGCAAAAAAAGCCGAGCCTGTTAGTGCTTGAGTAAAGTGCATTAAGTGATCATGATTACCCGCTCCGTCACCGTGGATCATACTCTGGAGCATTTTTTCAAAATTCTCCGAATTACGGCACAGCGCGATAAACATCAATCCCTGCTCTTTCATTGAGCCATAAGGCATACTCTGCCTTAAGATCTCCATCGAACGTCCTTGGCTATCTTTCAGATTAACCCGCTTAGTATGGCTAGTGAGTGGTTTGTCCTGCGAAGCATATTCGATATTATCAATCTTAGTTCTGCCGATGATATCTTCTTGCTTTTTCTGAGGAAGTCGGTTCCATTTGCTTAAGTTGTGCGCGTACTTTTGTACATGCACATAACTGCCAGAACGAAATGTGGCGTCTTCATCGCCCACTAACGCCACATCTTGGCGATGACGCCCTTTGGGGTTTTCAGTGCCATCGACAAAACCGGTAAGGTCCCGCGTATCCATAAACTGAAAACCGCGCTCTTCATCCACCAGTTCAACCAAACCTTCAAACATCTGGCACACTTCATTTGCCACAAGATGCAAGATGTCATAACGATCGCAGCGAAGGTGAATAAAGAGGTCATACTCGTGGGCTGGCGCGTCTCGATTATCGGCATTCATCGCTGGAAACGGTTTCAATTGAACCGGACGGACCTGCGGATACAAGCTGTCCCAATAATTTGCGCCAATCGCGATAAAGCCATTAAAGGCGCTATCGGCATATTGGTCCGATAACTCATAAATGTACTGCGCAACATTGGCCACACAAGGACGTAATTGAGATTCCACACCGTCATCGGCATTAAACATCAAATATACGCTATGTAAATTTCCTTCGGCACACACACCTAACTGTTCACGTGGCATAACCTGACTATCCATATAGACCCTACCCTCTGTCAGTTTCAATTTTCGGCAATATTGTCCAAAACTTTAATGATGAATAGTATTACACAATCTACAACGCGTTAAAAAGAAACCGTATTTACGGTTAGATTAACGTTTATTAACCAGAACAACCACCATGAGTGACAAATATGTTACTCAGGACGCGACAATAACACCAAGGAATGAGGGATCACCTCTAATTGAACCCGTTGGCCAAGCGCTAAATCGTTTTTGGGGCTGCGAACATCATAGCGTTGTGTACCGACCAATACTCGATAATGACAATTACAGCCTAAAAAACGTCGCTCGACGATCATCCCCTCCCCTTGCTCATTGGCATGAATATCGATTTGCTCTGGACGCAATAACAGTTCACCACTATGCCCTACATCAAACAACATAGGTGCAGTGCTGACAATCGCCCCCAGTGGCGTAGAGAGTGTAAAACCGTCCACCACCTCAGCAGCAAGATAATTGCCCTCTCCTAAAAATTCAGCAACATATTTATCGGCTGGCGCACTGTAAAGCGCTTCGGCACAACCATATTGCACTATGGCTCCTTGATAAAATAGCGCTAATTTATCAGCAAATACAAAGGCTTCATCTTTACTGTGCGTCACAAATACTGCACTGACATTACGTTGTTTTAAAATGCTGCGGATCTCCAGCATCATTTCATTACGCACTTTGGCATCTATATTAGAAAAAGGCTCATCGAGCAGTAATAACTCAGGTTCATAGGCCAGTGCTCGAGCAATCGATACCCTCTGTTGCTGACCGCCAGATAACTCGTGTGGATAGCGGGTTGCTAAACCATCGAGTTTCACCAGAGCTAGCATTTCAGTTAATCTCGCTTGTCGCTCAGCACTAGTTAATCCTTTGACCCCAAACAAAATATTGTCGGCAACCGTTAAATGGGGAAACAGTGCATAATCTTGGAAGATCATCCCCACTTCTCTTTGCTCACTCGGCACAAAGTGATCATCGCCCGACAACAACCGCTTATTGATACTAATTCTGCCAGCAGAGATAGGTTGCAGCCCAGCAATCGCCCTGAGCAGGGTAGTCTTACCGCAGCCACTGGGGCCTAGCAGCGCAGCAATCTCTCCCCGTTGAATATTAAGGCTGAGTCCTTTTAAAATCACCAGACCTTGGTAATCACTATGAACATCTTCGATATTGAGGGTAGACATTTAAGTATTATGCTCCAAAGAACGGTTTAAATAGATCAGCGGAATGAGACCAACAAGAACAATAACAATAGCCGCCAGAGCGCCATGCTCAAGCTGTTCATCTGACACGAACTGATATACGTAGGTGGCAAGATTTTCAAACCCGACCGGCCTTAGTAATAAGGCCGCAGGCAGCTCTTTCATGCACTCGATAAACACCAACAACACGCCAGCAAAAATGCCTTTTCGTAACAGAGGAAGGTGCACCTTACGCAGCAAGGCGTTGGGTCTTAGCCCCATGGTGATCGAAGCCATATCCAGCGTTGGACTTATACGCTTGTAACTGCTCTCCACACTGCCAATAGCAATAGCCACAAAGCGAATTGAAAAGGCAAAAATTAACGCAAATACGCTGCCGCTTAACAGTAAACCAGGCCCTTGTGCATCGAAGTAGGCGTAAATATCATTAATGGCAAAATCCATATAAGTGAGTGGCACCAAGATCCCAATCGCCAGCACGGTACCAGGCAGCGCATAGCCGGTAGACGCTAAACGTGACGGTAATAGGTCGCTGCGCCGTGGGCTACATCGCCTAACAAACATCAGAACCACTGCAATAACCGCAGTGCTCAAGGCCACTAATAACGCAATGTAAAGACTGTTAAAGCTATATTGTAAAAACTGGTTGTGCCAACTGACCTCAAAATATTGCCAGGCATAACTGACAAGTACAGTAAAAGGCAGTAGAAAAGCCAACACCAATAAACCAGCGCAGTAAAAAGTTGCCAGCCATGCTTTAGGTGCCGATAACAGATAACGGTCACGATCATTGAGCTCGGCCTGCTTCTGAAATAACTTTTGCTTACGGCGCGCAAAACGCTCACTGCCAATCATGCAAAAAATCACCAACAACATAATTGCCGATAACTTGGCGGCAGCAGATAAACTGCCATAGCCTAGCCAAGTGTCATATACCGCTGTGGTTAATGTCGGCACAGAAAAATAACTTACTGTAGCAAAGTCAGCTGCGGTTTCCATTGCGACCAGAGAAGCGCCAACGGCTAATGCGGGCCTTGCCATGGGTAAACTTAAGCGCCAAAAACCTTGCCATGGGGAGCACCCCATCACGCGAGCTGCATGTTGTAAGCTTGAGGATTGCTCCATAAATGCGGTGCGAGCCAACAGATAAACATAGGGAAACAACACTAAAGCTAACATCACTGCTGCACCCATCAAGGTGCGTACATCGGGGAAAAAATAGTCTTGGGGCGATTGCCAACCAAACAAAGTACGCAAACTTCGTTGAATCGGGCCAGCATAATCGAGCAGATCGGTATACACATAAGCCACCACATAGGCTGGCATAGCTAAAGGTAATAACAATGCCCACTGGAAGAGTTGGCGCCCCGGAAACTCACAACGGGCAATGCACCAAGCTGCGGGCAGTGCAAATACCACGGCACCAATACAGACACACAGCATCAACGCCAACGTATTAAAGATATATGTGGGTAATACGGTATCGAGTAGATGAGCAAATATAGCCTCACCGGGCACAGCCGCCTGCACAATAATGGCTAACAATGGCAGTGTTAAGATCACTGCTATCAAGTAACTGAGCACTGACCAACGTCGAGCAAAACCTAAAATCATTCGTTATCTCATCTGGCTTAGTCAGATAATTATCAAGGACCAACCTAAATCGAAGCTTAAATAAAAACGATTATAACTTACAAAAATGTGCGCTCTGTAGCTAAAAAGCAAAATAGCCTTCTAAATAAGAAGGCTATACCGATATCAAAAGCAAGCATTGACTATATGTTATAAATCGAACTTCACTTCATCTAATAATTTTACGGCTGCCTGATGATACTCAGCCAATTTATAGATCGGTAACGCATCGGCTTTAAACTCCCCCCAAGAGGCCACTAGCTCAGATGGCGCGACATCGACTTTGACCGGATATTCCATATTGATCTGCGCATAAGATTGCTGTGCGGCATCACCTGACAAATATTCCATTAATTTGACTGCGTTGTCTTTATGGGGGGCATACTTAGCCAACGCCATTCCTGAAATATTAATGTGCGCACCCCGATTACTTTGATTAGGGAAGTTAATATTGACCGCCTCAGCCCAAGCAACTTGATTAGGATCTTGCAGCATTTTACCTAAGTAATAGCTATTACCTATGGCAATATCACACAAACCTTCTTTAACAGCTTGCACCTGAGCACGATCATTACCTTGTGGCTTACGTGCCAAATTGGCCTTAAAACCATTTAACCACTCTTTGGTTTCAGCTTCACCATGATGGGCGATCATCGAGGCAACCAAAGCAATGTTATAGGGGTGTTTACCGCTGCGAGTACAAATTTTGCCTTTATATTTGGGGTCAGCAAGATCTTCATAATCAATATCTAATGGCCCTAAACGCTCTTTAGATGAATAAATATTTCTCACCCGCTGAGTTAATGCGAACCACTCTCCACTGGGCGAGCGCATCGTTTCTGGGATATTGCTCTGCAACACATCACTCTTCACCGGACTAACCAAACCTTTCTCGGTCAATTCCATTAAGCGAGAAAAGTCAGATGTCAGCACTAAGTCAACGGGAGATAAGCGCCCTTCTCTGGCAATACGTTCGGCAATGCCATTTTTAGAAAAGACCACATTCACCTCAATACCCGTCTGTTTGGTAAAGTCAGTTAAAATGGGATCTATCAAAAATGCCTGCCGATATGAGTAAATCGTTAACGTCTCAGCGGCACTTGTCATTGATGTTATACAAGCCAAACCTAACGCAATAATGCCTTTAGTAAAGTTCATTTCAACTCTCCAGTCACAAACCGATAATGATAATGGTTATCAATTGCGAATAGGGTAATCAAAACCTCACATGACGGCAAGTCGAATTATCAAAAAATCATCATATATCGGCAGTTTTGTGCTTAGTTAACAATAGTGTCTACACTAACAGGGCAAACGCAACAACCTGACAAGCGATACATCACAGAGAATAACTATGCTTATTAAAATTACCGCACTGATCTTGGCGCTGATGTTACTGCTATATCTGTTTAAGCACAGATTAGGTATAAGGCGAAAAAAATCTGCAAATACAGCACGTAGCAAAACTATAGCCAAACCGATTAGTGAATACCCACCTGTTGCGGAGCTACAAAATCTGTCAATAAAGTCGAATTTTCATAGCGTAGAAATTGTCAATGATGCTATGGATTGTACCAGAGCCAACTCACTGCAAGGTCAACGTTACCTTTCTGCGCAAGCCCCTACGCTCCCCCTCAAAGGGTGCAACTCTTCGCCGTGCCGTTGTCGCTATGTTCACCATGCCGATAGACGAAAATTCGATGAGGAGCGGCGAATACAATTTGGCGTTAGCCATGAACTTTACGGAACCTTTGGCGAACAAAACCGCAGAAACAGCAAACGCAGCGGCCGCCGCCAATACGACCAAAGATAACACGGACCATGCTGTTAACCAGTCTATGGCGAGTAAAGTCATACGCCGAGTAGCAAGTACAGCAAACGCCAATACATGGCAAAACACCGCAGCAGTAAAAAAGGCGGCCGTTATCAAAGGAGTAAGGCATTAAAGAAGGCTTTATGACACTAAAGCAGTATTTAGTGGCTAGAAGCTAGGGGGTTGAGACAGTAGGCTAAAGGTGGGCGATAGCATTAAAGCCCCCACCTTTCAGTTAATTGGTTTAAGCTACCTCATCTTTGCAAAGAAGATAAGCGTTACTGCGACACAAGAGATGGGGCTTAGAGCCTGTTGTCACCAATATTTTTCAACCGTGATTTGGCCGGGCGCTCGGCGTAAATTAGTGGCTAAACCACGCTCTTTAAGCTGTTGAGTCAGACTTTTAATCATCTCAGGGTGACCACAAATCATCACTTGAGCATCTTCGGGGGTTAATTGAAGCCCAACTTGCGCCTCAATAACGCCTGCAGCCATCGCATCGGGTATACGGCTAGCTATGGTACCAACGCCTTTTTCACGAGTCACAGAGGTGACGAGTTCAAACTGCTGCGGATAGGTTAACTTAAACTGCTGCAACTCTTGGTAATAAGCTAAGTCATTTGCCTGCCTAACCCCATAAACCAAAATCACCTTGTCAAAACGCAGCCATGGTTGCTCGGTTCGCATCATAGAGATAAAAGGCCCTACAGCGGTTCCGGTTGCAAATAGCCATAAATGTTGGCCTTGAGCTGGCAACTCATCTAGGGTCATAAAACCTGTCGCCTGAGTGGAAATATCGATACTGTCGCCAACATTTAGCATCTGTAATTGCGGAGAGAGCTTCCCCTCTTCTACACTTACCGCCAGAATCTCAAGATACTGACTCGAAGGCGCATTTACTAATGAGTAAGCTCGCGCTACTCTTTTATCATCAATAACTTGTGAGAGCTTAATAAACTGCCCCGCAATAAAATCACCAATATCAGCAGACAGCTTTAACGTAAATAACCGTTCGTTCCAATCTATGCGCTCTACCACGTTTGCCTGTTGCCACATTGGCGTCCCCTTTGAGAGTTTTATCAAGGTCGATAAACACCATCATTGAAGTTATTGAGAGTAGAGTCAAGGCAACCTATACCATAGAGCTTATTTGACCAATTAATGAGTCGGTACAAGATTAAATCATCACTTGCTTATAGAGATCCAACATCTGGGTTAAAGCTGTCACGAAATTCCTGTAACCCTTGCTGCACCAAAGAGTAAGTTTGCTCTACACCATCGGCAACATCCCCTTCGAGAACTTTCAATCCAGATAGAATATCTTTAGCTTCATCAAACCCCTGCTCAATCGCGCCGCCAATAATCGCCAAAAATGAGTTAAGCTGCTCGTCAAAGGCCATATTACTGTTTTGCTCTTGATGCACAGTAAAAAACTGCGTAGCAAAGCTAACAATACGTTCGGCTGTCGCTTCAGCAGAAGTATCGACACCTTGTTCAACCGCGGTTTCAATCGCCTGCTCACCCATAGAGGGAGCGAGATGCTCATTAATTGAAGCTATCGCAGCCTTATAGAGTAGCCGCATAGGTTCGTTAGCTGAGCTGAGGTTCACCTCATGCTGTGCTGACAAAATGGCCTTATTCATTAGCTGCTTACTCGTTGCCTGAGCTGTGTTAGTTTTAGCCACTGCCGACACCTGCTGGCCGTGATCCATATTGGCTTCTGATTTAGTTCGAGCCGTTTCTGACACGGCGGTGCCATGATTGTTAATCTGCATAACTGCCTCTCTAAGCGATAATGGCCCTTTAGCCTAGCTTCTATTATCGACCATTTTTTAAACCGCTTTAACTTTTATCTCTGCCTTATGCACCTTTACGCTATAACACCTTAAAATGTATCAAGATGGTGTATTTTAAGTAAAAAGTGCTAACTAGATCGAATTTCCCCCCCAAATGGGTTACCATGTGGTGATAATAATGTGACATAGAGCTAACAAGGCAATAGGCCTACCGTGAGCAGTGCAATATTTAAATCATATTGATGTGTTTCAATACAGTGCCACAGCGGTCAAGTGGAAACCGCTGGCATAAGCCTATATCTCGAAAACCACACATAGATCATCGAGATTAACCGTCTAGCATGCGTTTGCTCGACCCAAGCTTTCACTGCCAGTAATCGAGTAATGCCGGCGCTATGAGCCTTGACTAAAATGATTAAGGTTTAGGGCTAACTAAATAGATGATTTAGAGTTATTAATCTAATGCGACTTGGATAGCGCTAGCTTTATACGTTACACTTGACTACATTAGCAACATATGGAATAGCGGTACAGCTAGTATAAAATTCAATACCAAGGAGAACATCTGGTGAGTGATTCGTTTTTTGGAGCGGGTGGAAAAAGTAAACCCCTCTCGGTCAGCTGTCAAAACTGTGATCGGTTAACCGTCATCGAAGGCGAAACCATCTGTTTTAAGCGCGGGGAGATCATACGACTCACGCCTTACGACACTGGCAATAATAAACTAAGCCTACTTTGCGATGGTTGGAGACCCATTAACACCTCAAAAACAGCGTAATGGCTGTCTGTTAGGCGCTCATCATGAAATATAGAGCATCACGATTATATACAGTCACCACCACTAAGTTCCATTAATAACATTTCCCCCAAGAGCCATCACCTATCTTTGATTAGCTTCATGGGTTAGTCAAACCAAGGTGGCAACGGGGGCGATCGGGTCGCATGTCAATCTGCAGCAAAAACGAATTCCAGCCTGCCGCAAGCAAATAAAACAGCGTGTATGATTACAACCTAAGCCGATTAATGTTGATGCTGCACCGTCCATAATTTATGGTACAAGCCTTTGGCTTTTAACAAGCTGTGATGATCACCGCGCTCCACTATCTTGCCTTGGCTAAGCACTATAATTTGGTCAGCATCGACCACCGTCGATAAGCGATGGGCGATGACCAAACTGCTGTGGCCTTTTTCCATCTCTTTTAATGCCGTCAAAATAGCTTGCTCTGAATGGCTATCGAGCGATGATGTGGCTTCATCAAACACCAACAAAGGCGATCCCTTTAAAACGGCTCGAGCAATAGCGACTCGCTGCTTTTCACCACCCGAGAGCTTTAAACCGCGCTCACCCACTTTAGTGTGCCAGCCGTCCTTAAGTTGCTCAATAAATCCGGCTAAATGAGCCATCCTAATCGCGCCTTGCACCTGTTCATCAGTTGCATTTGGTGAGCCATAGCGGATATTTTCCAATAGTGAATCATTAAATAACACAGTATCTTGCGGCACTATAGCAATGGCTTGTCGCAGAGCATGTTGACTCAATTGTGTAATATCTTCACCATCAATAAAAATGTGCCCAGACTGTGCTTCATAAAAACGAAATAGCAGTTTAACTATGGTGGATTTGCCCGCACCACTGTCACCCACAATCGCCACTTTTTTACCTGCGGGTAATTCAAAACTCACATCATCAAGGATCTTACGGCCATCATAACTAAAGCTAACATGTTCAAAACGTAGGCTACCTTGGGTCAGTGTCGGACTGGCGGCATCTGGCTTGTCTTCAATGGTAGGTGTCCGATCTAATAAAGAGAACATGCGCTCAATATTGGCTAGGGCGCCTCGGATCTCACGATAGACAAAGCCTAAAAAATTCAGTGGCATAAAAAGCTGCATCATAAAGGCGTTAATCAACACAAAATCACCGATGGTCATTGCCGCAGCGCTAACCCGCTGCGCGGCTAACGCTAGCATCAAGGTCATGGCTAACGAAATAATTAATGCTTGACCAGCATTTAGGGCAAACAATGATAAGCGATTACTGCGCTTTGCCCGCTCCCAACGTTGTAATGCTTGATCGTACTTTTGCGCCTCATATTCTTCATTATTGAAATACTTCACGGTTTCATAATTCAATAAACTGTCGATAGCGCGGGTATTAGATTGTGAGTCAGCTAATGCCGCTTCGCGAACAAAACCGGTACGCCATTCGGTGGCTATCACTGAAAATAAGATGTAAGCCACCACTGCACCTAAAGTGATCAACGCAAACTGCCAACCGTAGTTATAAAACAAAATCCCCACCACTAAGGCAATTTCTAACAGGGTGGGCACAATATTAAACACCATAAAACGCATCAAGAAGCTGACACCGCTGGTACCACGCTCAATATCACGAGACAGACCACCAGTGCGGCGCTCCAGATGAAAGGCTAAATCTAATCGATGTAGATGTTGGAATACCGACAAGCCAAGGCGACGAATCGCTCGCTCTGTCACTCGACCAAATAAGGTGTCACGCACCTCAGAAATGACCGTGTTTAACAACCGCATTGCGCCATAAGCAACGACTAAGGCTATAGGTATGCTAATAATTTGCTCTGTCGATGCTTTATCTAAAGTATCGACAATCTCTTTGAGTACAAAGGGTAAACCAACACTGGCGAGTTTAGCGATAACCAAACACAGCAAAGCCAGTATCACCCGCCCCTTAAACTCCAGTAAGTAGGGCCAAAGTAGCTTTAATACATGCCAATTTAATTTATCTATCGGTCCATCAAAATAAAGTGTCGGGCGCATAGGGGCTCCGTATCATCAATAAACACCACAAATATCGAGAAGTAACCAGCAAGAAAACATTCCCCATCTAG
Organism: Shewanella sp. 492; assembly: GCF_059338445.1. Lineage (NCBI taxonomy): Bacteria > Pseudomonadati > Pseudomonadota > Gammaproteobacteria > Alteromonadales > Shewanellaceae > Shewanella > Shewanella sp. 492. The sequence goes on along the minus strand of NZ_CM181702.1, from coordinate 755,262 downwards.
CCTCAATCAGCTGATAGACTTTAGTGTTATTTTTGTGGTAAAAAACGGTTACAAAGTATTACCGTTAGGTTGACATCTTGACCGAACAAGGGACCGTTAATCGTCAATATACTCATAACCTCAAGGGGTTATCATATATGGCGATTTTTGATAACCTCGGTATTATATAAAGTCGCTCAACCAATATTGTATAGAGCATCGGGAATAACCCGCTAAATGTTAAGGAAGCCGATATGCCACAATCATCTGACGCGCAATACCCACCACTACCGTTAATACAAACTTGGGTATGGATGATGACCGAATCGAATAACCCCGAAATTCAACAAAAAGGTCAGAGTAATTTAATCTCCTCTTTTGGCAGTTTAGCCAAGGCTAACGAATACCTCATTACTCAGCAAAGTCGTTAATCGCACTTTAATAATAAAGAGGAAGCCATCGGCTTCCTCTTTATATTTATATTTTTTTAACCTGTTTCGCGACGACGTATAATACTCTGGTTAAGCATACCGAGTAATGTTTCAGTATCTTGCCAGCCCAAACACGCATCGGTAATACTTTGGCCATAACGTAAAGCCTGTCCCTCTACGTGATCTTGGCGCCCCTCCACTAGGTGACTTTCAATCATCACGCCAAAAATGGCTCGCTCACCAGCACTTATCTGCCCTGCAACATCTTCAGCCACCAGCAACTGACGTGTAAACTGCTTACAGCTATTAGCATGACTAAAATCCACCATAATATTGGTAGGCAACTTAGCCTTAAGCAGTTGTTCGTTAATCGCTTTAACATGTTCAGCACTATAGTTGGGCTCTTTGCCCCCCCGCAGAATAATATGGCAATCAGGGTTACCTTTAGTCGATACAATGGCAGAATGGCCGTATTTGGTCACCGACAAGAAATGATGTGGGGCACTGGCCGCGCCAATAGCATCGATCGCCACTTTAATAGTGCCATCGGTTCCATTTTTGAATCCCACAGGACAAGATAAACCCGACGCCAATTCACGATGAACCTGAGACTCTGTTGTGCGAGCACCGATAGCTCCCCAGCACATCAGATCGGCAACATATTGCGGTGTGATCATATCTAAAAACTCACCGGCAGTCGGCACGCCCATATCGTTTAAATTCAGTAATAGCTTACGTGCTGTGCGCAGCCCATCATTTAATTTAAAGCTATTGTCCATATCAGGATCGTTGATTAACCCTTTCCAGCCCACAGTGGTGCGCGGCTTTTCAAAGTAAACTCGCATGACGATCTCAAGTTGATCTTTATATTGCTCTCGTACCTTCACTAAGCCTTGCGCATATTCCAACGCCGCCACAGGATCGTGGATTGAACACGGGCCCACCACCACCAACAGGCGATCATCTTGCTGCTTTAATATTTGATGAATACTATTACGCGCATTAAAAACAGTGGCAGATGCATTTTCAGTAGCCGGAAATCGCTCAAGAATCGCGACTGGAGGTAATAACTCTTTAATTTTATTGATACGAACATCATCGTTTTGATAATACATGATATATATTTACACTCCGGCTAACGATTAAAAACAAGTCTCTCTTTTGCGCTACTTGTTTAAATCTATCCAGTATTATCGAGTATTGCAACTAAACAGTGGCCTAATACAATTAAAGATGAAAAATAAGATTTTTATCAGTAATTTGTAAAAGGTGATTTATCAATTTCACCACTCGTAATAAGCCGTTAATGCCGCCTAAAGCTGTCGCTAAATTTAACATAACAGCGAAGTTCAGTTTAAAGCAGCCACAACCTTCATCTAACCTAAGGTTACCATCAAGCCAATAGGCTATAACAGAAAATAACGTTGAGCTTATTGCTGTTCCTCAATTAGTAGAGGTCAGCAGTTACTCGTCTGATAAGTCTACACCAACGGCCATGTATATTAATTTACGATGAAGATGCTAACCTTGTCACGGACGGACAGTTAACCCAATATTTAGTTACGAATTAAGTCAATAAGGTGCGCTGCAGCGCATATACAGTGCACCAGCATAAAGCCTATAAATCCATGGGCACAACTCTGATGATAACTGCGCCAATTTAACGCTTCACTGCTGCCTTGAGTCACAAACCACATCACACCGGTAAACGACACTAACAACAGCAATATCAGGCCAACCCCCTCTATCACACTAAAGAGGCCTCGCCCCCCAGCTGCAGGGATCTTACCGCGCTTTAAACCGCAAACATCACTACTTAGTTGGGTAAAATCCCCCATAAGCCAAGGAAAAAATTGACGCCACTTCCCCTTAACAACATTCGCCAGTAACATCGGTAGCGACAAACCGGCAACCACCATACCTAAATAAACATGTAAATAATCCCAGACTGAAGCATTCACTCTGATGCTGCGCCCCATTACAATCCAACTGCTGGTGAGGATCAAAAATAGCGATAACAAGATCAACAGCAGATGTTGGTACTCTATGGTTTTATTAATCAATTTACGGAGCATATCAGTCATCTCCTAGCCGTAAGCCACACTTACAGTTGATGCAATTGACTCGCATATTCGCCCACTTTATCCCAATCGGTGTACTCCACCCGAGTATCTGGCGCTGTCGGCCCTTTGGTGAGCCACATGATGAAGCGAATAATATTTCTATCGAGGGCGTTGTAGCCTTGATAATCTAAATTGCCACCAAATACTGCCAGTAACTTAGGTTTCCAAGACGTTTTGGCTAAAAATGCCTGCATATAGGGGTTGGTTTCTGGGGTGTTTTTAGCCGGTTTTCTGGCCACTAGACTGACCGAAAAAAAACTACTCACCTTATCATTTAAGGCCTGCATATTTTGACTAATAAAGTCATAGACCGCGGGATGATGTTTACCGTGACGAATACTGGCCCCCAGCACCACCTTATCAAAGGCTTCAAGTGGTGGCACATCGTCAATACTGGCGCAAGTAACCTGATTGCCAAAAGATTCGAGACGCTGCTTGAGGTGATCAGTGACCTTACGCGTCTGTCCATGTACGCTAGAATAGATAATTAATATTTTACTCACTGATACCTCTAACTTTATTAATATCAACCAATAAAATCATCATAAGCGATTTGTAGCAATATTTAATTGAAATAGATCACGAGGGGTTGCAGCAAAAGCCCTGGTAAGTTTACCTGCATCACAAATACAGCGATAATTCGTTAAGATTAATGCCCCTCGCCCAGCTCGCCATGCTCAGTGCGCGCTCACTGTTAACGATAGCCCCCCCTTGCATCATGCTGCTCAACTCCTAAAGAAAAAACCAAGGTAAATTCATAGATATCAGTAATAAATAAGATGAAATTAAGCAAGGCAAGGTCAATAATAGTGCGATAGACTGCTTGTTACTTCATCACATAATTACATTTGAAACCATGACTGAAAAGGGTTCTAGCGCTTCACAGCACAATCAGCTTGATGTCTCTGCACGTAAAAAAGCCTTGTCACTTGGGCGTTATATAGGCTTGAGTGGTGAGGAAGGGTATCGACCTTCGATGGCATCAATAACAGCGCGTGCCCAGCAACGGCAAAACCTGTTAGTCAACCAATACCAGAGTAATCTAGAAACTATCTATACTATTGCGCTAGCACAAACACCTTCTGATGTGATTGGCGCTGATTTAGACCCCGACTGGATCCATCAATTCTTTCAATTAGCGGAGCAGATCCATAACCGTAACATGCAAACCTTATGGGGGCGTATATTAGCCAATGAACTCACCAGTCCCGGTCGCTTTAGCTTACGCAGCCTATCGACACTCAAACAGCTAACTCACAAAGAAGCACAGATGTTTGAAAAAGCCTTAGGCATGAGCGTAACCGTTAATAACGAATCCAAACTGAAATTACTCATGGGCTATCGCCATTCTGGTGGCATTGGACAACTGTTTCGCAAGTCAGACAATACCCACATCGCCCTGTCACAATTTGGCTTACCTTACTCCGCCATCCTAACTATGGTGGATGCGGGATTACTGCATAAAAGCGAGTTTGAAACCGGGGTGCTTAACGCTAAAACCGCCATCAGCCTGACATTATCGGGCAAATCTATGACGCTCACCCCTAAACATGGAAACCTGCAATTTAACTACTATCGCTTAACTCCTTCGGGCGATGAACTCGCCCAATTGGTGCGTTCTAAACCGGATGAAGAGTATGTTAAAGCGCTAACAGCCATTTTTAGTAAAGACTTTAAAATTGATTATTGACTCGTTTGCGCCACGCCGCAATTTACAGGCTGAGGATTAAACCAGTTAAGGCTTTGAGCTAAATCAACCACTTCGCCAATAATCATGAGTGCTGGCATCTGTAGTTGTGGCGATGCCGCCAACTGTTCCAGTTCTTCTAAGGTGCCGATAAAGCTTCGCTGTTCATCGGTCGTCGCTTTAGAAACGATCGCAACCGGTGTCGTCGACGCACGACCCGCCCCAATGAGCCCTTGCTTAATGGTGTTAGCATTTAAAATCCCCATGTAAATCACTAGGGTGTTTTGACTGTTGGCGTAGCTTTGCCAGTCGATCGGACGACTCGCCAGTTTGCAATGACCGGTAATAAAGGTCACGCCTTGCGCATGATCTCTATGGGTCAATGGAATGCCAGCATAGGCTGATGTCCCGCTCGCCGCCGTTATGCCAGGGACAACTTCAAAGGCGACGCCGGCTTCGACCAGGGTTTCTAGCTCTTCACCGCCGCGACCAAAGATAAACGGATCACCGCCTTTAAGGCGCACCACATGTTTGCGGGTGTAAGCCTTAGTAACAAGCAGTTGATTGATCTCATCTTGGGCCGCGCTATGTTTACCAGCGCGTTTACCCACGGCAATTTTCTCGGCAGCTACTGGCACTAAGGCCATGATGTCCTCACTCACCAAAGCATCATAAAGCACTACATCGGCTTGTTTTAAGATGCGAAAAGCTTTAAGCGTGAGTAGCTCAACGTCTCCTGGGCCTGCGCCAACCAGCCAAACTTTGCCGCGCTCCTGCTGCCTAGGTAAAGTAATTAGTTCCATGTCCGCATCTCTGCCAATAATAATTAGCTTAATATAGCGTCATTTTTATTACTTAAAAAATATATAATAATTAGATTCTATTCCATTTAGTTATTAAGAATGTATCGAAAAGAACCTATGACGGTAGCAAAAACCGTCGCGGCGCAGATAAAAGATGCAGTGTGGCGAGTCAAATGTTAAAACAGATCTAGCTTTTACTGTTATAGCCACATGATCTCATATGCTCAAAGCGCATATGCTAAAAGGAACACATGGATGAAAATATCTCAGTGTCGTTATTGGACGCCTCTACTTGGATTACTTACGCTCGCTACGCCAGCCTTTAGCGCAGACAAACCAGAGATCGCCTCTCCCTCAAAAAGCGACTCATTGGTTGATGAGAGGATAAAGGTGGAATTGGCAACCGCCGACTTACCCTTTGTGATCACCCCGCACAAGGTCAATTACATCTTACCTTTCACCTATAACACCAGTCCCAATATCGAGCCCTTTAAAGAAGAGATAGAAAATTCCGACGCCGATATAGATAAAATGGAAGCTAAATTTCAAATTAGCTTCAAGTTTCCGCTGATGTACAACGTATTTGGCGATAATGGCCACTTGTTTTTTGCCTATACCAATCAATCTTATTGGCAGGTCTATAATAAAGAGATTTCATCACCGTTTCGGGAAACAAATCATGAACCCGAAGTATTTATGCTGTTCAATAATGATTGGAAAATTGGCCCGCTAACTAACTCGCTGTGGGGGATCGGCGCGGTGCATCAATCCAATGGCCAAACAGGTGATCTCTCCCGTAGCTGGAATCGTATCTACGGTACTATGGTTTTTGACAGCGGCCCCTTTGCATTGAGCGCCAAGGTGTGGTGGCGTATTCCTGAAGACGCCAAAGAGACGCCCACATCGGCAAGAGGCGACGACAACCCCGATATCACTGATTATATGGGTAATGTTGAATTACACGCGGTGTACGGGTTAGATAAACATAGATTTAGTATGCTACTGCGTAACAACTTAGATAATCCTAACTATGGCGCAGTGGAAGTCACTTGGAGTTACCCCATCGTCGGCAACCTAAGACTGTATACGCAGTACTTTAACGGCTATGGCGAGAGCCTATTAGACTATAACTCACACACCAATAGAATTGGGATTGGCTTTTCCATAAACGACATTTTATAACGGCCTGAGTGTGGGTTCAGCACGAGAGGATAAACCATCAGCATGATGAAATTCGGTCATCAATCCATCATCAATGGCTTTGGATTAATCATGCTTATTAGCTGCCTGCAACTGACGTTTATCGCACTGCGAAACGAGCCACCTAAGGCGCTGTTAACAGGTAAAGAGATCCGTGACGATTTACAATTTTTGCAGCAACAATTAGCCGAACACTCCTCATTTGCCGCTATTGCACCGCAGCGATTAACACTCATTAGCGAGCGGGCTCAAAGGCTGGCCGAGCAGAGCACATTGCCCGTCAAGCGCAGTGAGTTTGCCATGCAGCTACATAATGTATTAGCACCTCTCGATGATATTGCTAGTCGCATATCTGATGTAAATAATGCAGCTAAGCTGCCCATTCATCTTCAACACAGTAACGATGGCTGGCGAGTACTCAATAACGACAATAGGCTAATTGATAGCGAACACCCTTTAGTGACTCATATTGATGGCCTGCCCATTGCCCGCTGGGTCGATGCTTGGCAACGGTTTTTAGCACCATCACAGCAATCACAGCCTGATCAGCAAGCCAAACTGCTACACCATATTTCGCTACTGAGACAAGAGATAGGCATAGAGCATAGCGACCATGTACGCATCACCTTGAGTGATCTGCAACAGCATATCCGCCAGCTTAATCTGCCATTACCATCTTCGACTCAAATCTTGCCTGCAACAGCACTAAAAACAGAGGGCTACTATGATGCAGTCCGCGGTCAATTTAGCCTACATGACTTAAGTAAATTCACTCCCAATAGTCCATTGCAAAAAGCGCTCAGCCAGTCGTTATCAACGCCGCTAACCATCATAGATTTACGTAATGCTTATGGCCATGGGGATCAACTGTTAACTGGGTTGGCGCAACACTATCGCAAGCACAACTTACAAGCCAATGTAGACACGGCTTCAGCACTTTACGCCATTGCCCGTTATCGACGAGCGCCAAACTTGCGCAGCGATTATTTGTCGCAATTGAAATTTGTTGCCTATGATAACCTCCCCACCGATGAACAACAGCAGGTAAACCAAGCCAGCCAACAGATCCGTAGCCAGTTTGATACTCGCTTTAGTCAATGGCATGCACGTAAATGGCCCAGTAGTGCGCCAACATCAGCGACCAGCCGAGCGAGATTGCCAAGCGGCACATTTGCCCAACAAAGGCTCACTCAGCCTAAATTGTCCCCCTATCCACCAGACGCACATCAGATGCCTCAATATGAGCCCGCTTGGCTAACACCATTAACATCCCCCATGGCTCAAGCGGGACAGCTAGTATTATTGATTGGCCCCGACTGTCGTCAGCAATGCCAGTGGGTAGCCTATTTTGCCCAGCAATGGGCAAATACCCTATTAATCGGTGAGCCGACTCGCGGTAGCTTTGATAGATATCACCTCATTACGTTACCCAACAGCAATATTAAGGTGAGCATTAGCAGTAGCCTCATTTATGATATGCTCGGCCAACAGTTATCAGGGCTAGCAACTTATCCTGATATTTTAACCAATACAGACGCCATGTTATGGCGCAATTCGATCATCTCGCTCATCGATTTATACGCCAGCAAAGACTCTCTAAAATGACCAGAAAGCCCTCTAGCAATCGCCTAATGTCCACAAAAAAAGGAGCAATAACATGAAGACACTAATCAACACCCTATCGAGCCGATGGCCCCATATTAGGATGCTCACAAGCGTCCTGTTCCTCGGCCTAGCCAGCATCAATTTGGCCCATGCAACCGATTTAAAAGTAGGCGATAAAGCACCAGACTTTAGGCTGCAAGCAACCGACGGTCATTTCTACCAACTACAAGATTATTTAGGCAAACAAACGCTGGTGCTGGCTTGGTATCCCATGGCTAATACTCACGGCTGTACATTAGAGTGCAAATCACTGGTGCAAAAAGGCCACCTTATTCGGGAATATAACGCCGTTTATATGATGGCCAGTGTCGATGATCTTGAAGATAACCAAAAGTTTGCCGAAGAACAAAAAGCCGATTTCCCCATGTTAAGCGACCCGACAAAAGCCACGGCTAAAGCCTTTGATGTGCTTAATTTAGTGCGAGTCGCCAGCCGAGTGACTTTTTATATTGGAAAGGACGGTACTATCTTAAAAATTGATGACGATATCAACCCTGCCAGCGCAGCCGAAGATATCGCCGCCACCTTAGCTGAGCTAGGCGTAGAGAAACGCAGTTAAGCCTTAACTTAACCCTTCGAAGGCAAGGTCGTAGGCCTTGCCTAAATCAACCGTTTTAGGCTTATCAGCCTTCAACTCAGCAGTTCGCTTATCGGTTGCTTTAAGTGTCGCCGGATGCACCAAGCTCAATGGCACATTAGCGATAGTCAATAACACTCCCTCAAGGATAAAAGTGCCTGCGCCACCAGCACCTTGTCCAGTTGTTGCGCGGCGATTAAGCACTAATTGCGCCACATTATGTTGCTGACAATACGCCCCAAAGGCGGCGCAAAACAGCGAAATATCCTCTGCGGTAGGAGCCTTAGGAATAGCCAGTTTATTGATTTTACTTACTAACACCCTATGGTCTGCACGCGTCCCCTCAACACTCACTAAACGAGCTTCATTCCCCTTTAAAAACACACCTGTTATCACCACAATATTCACCTGCTGTAAAAACTAAAAAGCCCTCCCCCTGGTGACCCACCACTGGGGGAGGGCTCAAATCGATTAATGGCTTACTTGTCGTTTGCCGTCTGCATCAATGAATTAATCACTATGCCTCTAGCATTAACATCTAAATCCACCTTTACCTTCATACGGTAATCGTTAAGGCTAGCTAACTCTTCAGGGATAGGCTCACCACTGATCTCCATTAACGTCATCATCGGCGTAAACAGCTTGGCGTAATCGGCCGATAGGCGCAATAACCCGTTGCTCGCTAACGCCTCCTCGACTAATCCATCTGCAATTTGTTGGCTTTTATCACCACTGTAGAGAGCTAAATGATTACCTTTAAGGGCCATCTTCACGGTAAAGCCATAATAAGGCGGGAATTGCAGCGCGCTGTTTAAATCAACGGGGCTACCATCTTTAGGGAGTTGAATATTGGCTAATTCTGGTGCAAATGGCTTCACCATATTAAACAAGATGGCGGGGTCATTTGCCGACAGCGTCACAATAGCATCCAAGGTTTTAATCTCAAAATCCGCCGCCGCTTCATTTAACTCATAGTTAATAAGCGACATCGACAACCCTTTAACCCCATTGGCCATCCCTGTAAACATACCTAACATGGCTGGACTTTGACCTTCCATCTCAGCTTGTATTTGGCGTAGAGGTTCACACTGATAGGATGGCGTAAGCAGGTCGTCCCACACTTTTGTCATCGCAGGCACAAACTGAGCGACATCTATGCCTAAACCGATAGAAAATACACTACTTGAAATATCTTGAGTATAAGTAGGTAAAAAACCACGAACTTGTTGCAACGCGCCCATAATCACCTGGTTGTGACTTTCGATAACCGTACTAATGCCCATAGTGGTCTGCTGCTTGGTTAACTCAAATTCTGTGTACCCCATTACGGTTTTAGGCCAGTTGTTGGCGATACCATTAAACTCATCGCGGCACACTTGTGAGCGCAATTCGATAAAGGGATCTTCATCAGCTATGGCAAAGAGACTAGTTAACTGTTTAGCCAATTGGTTGCCGTCACGAGTGGTAATGCCCTTCACCAACTCCTGATGATTGATATAACTTAATCCATCCTTTAAAAAACCGTGTTTAGCAATAGCGTCATCGATAATATTGGTATCACTAATAGGATTGGTCACCGCCTTTATCCCTAAGGCCGTTTCCAACAACATCGGCTCACTAAAGTTGGTGGATAAGGTTAGGGTCAGCATGTCATTATTGATAGCGACCACCAGATCGACTTGCTCAGTATCCCCTTTATCCATCAATGGATAGGCGCGGTAATTAACATCACCCAAGGAGCGCATGTCATGCATTAAGCCACTTTCGGCTTCGAGGCTGTCTAACAGCGCCCAAATCGCCTCAGGCTTTGCAACGTCAAGTTTAAGAACAGGAAGTGCGCCTAAGGTATAAAAATAGCTGGTGATATTTTGCGGTAAACCAAAGGTATCGATAAAGGTCTGTCCATCTTTAATACTCCCCATGTAGCGATTCAATAATCCGAGAACAAACTTCGCGCGCGGATCATCTTCTTCAAGCATCAACTCGCGTAATTCTTCAGGATATTGCTTTTGCGCCTCAGGAATAGCGTCGATGTAATCTTTGATAGGAAACGGACTAAACTGTGCAGAAAACAAAGGAGTATCGGCAGGAATATAGGCCAACGTCGCATTATGTGACTGCGGCTCTTCTTGTTGCGAAACCCAGTAAGCACCGGCTCCAATAGCGATCACGGCCGCGGCCACTAATGCCTTCTTCATTAAAAACTCCCTTTAAATATCGATGATCCGCCAAGACATTGTCACCGCCTTTGGCTGGTACAAAAAAATAGTGTACAGATAGTACTATATGGATGAATAAAAAGGGAAATGACTATTGGACTAGTTAGGCGTATCAAGCAATTGAACAGGTGAAAATACCACAAGAAAGAAGATAAACAGGCGATGCCACATAAGTGAATAACAGTCCCAGACACCTGGATAGCCACACCGGACTATCCAGGGCCTAAGCGATAATTAGCAAGCGCTAGCAAACCAATCAAGTTTCGCAGTGACGTGTTGGTATCGAATTGCTGCCCTGTCTGCTGGTAACCTTTTTATAAGGAAGATAAAAGTTACGCTACCCCAGCGGAATAAAATCCAGACAAACTATCAAAACCATCTACGGGAACTTACAACTATAGAACAAATCACCAGCCTGTGTATAACCATGTTTAAAAAAAGTGCATAAAGCATGAAAAAGTATTAAGACTAACGTCTTATTAGCTTAACTATCATGATGATAGCTACAATCTAAGCGCCTAAAAAAACACCAGCAGTTATACACCCATCCCATAACACCTAAATCTCATAATGCAGGCCACATTCCCGCTTCAAGCCATTAAAACGTGTCTCTTCTTCTGTCATTCCCAGTGTTAAGGGTTGGGTAGAATGGGTATCACCTACTGAGACATAACCTTGCTCCCACAGCGGATGATAGGGTAATTGATGTGCGATCAAATATTGATGCACATCTTTATTACTCCAATCGACTATGGGCAGTAATTTATAACGTTCGCCATGAATGGCTAAAATAGGCAAAGCTTCACGAGTGCTGGCTTGGGTGCGTCTTAACCCCGCAAACCAAGTGCCAATATTAAGCTCTTGTAGTGCATTTTGCATCGGGATCACTTTATTGATGCGATTATACTGCTCTAGACCATCGAGCCCCTGCTCCCACAATTTGCCAAATTTGGCCTCTTGCCAAGCGGCGCTCATTGGCGCTCGGTACACCTTAAGGTTAAGTTGCAAGCGCTCGGTCAATTGATCTATAAACTGATAAGTCTCAGGAAACAGGTAACCTGTATCGGTTAAGATCACCGCAATATCACTCTGAGCCTGACTGACCAGATGCAACATGACTGCCGCCTGAATGCCAAAACTGGATGACAAACCATGCTCACCGGGTAAATAGGCTAATCCCCACAGGACGCGCTCGGCCGCTGTAAGAGTCACAAGGTATTCATTTATCTTTGCTAATTCAGCTTGTTGCTCTACTTTAGGTGCGCCAATCAGCGCCTGTAACTGGTTTGGCGATATCATTAATTTATCCATGAAAATCCCTGGCGGCATCTAATACCGCTTTCACTACGCCGACACGCACAGTGAAGTTACCAAAGGTTTCTCCCGTTTCACGCTCACTGACATAGCGAGCAAACAGGGCATCGAGTTCGGCTAAAATCTCCGTCTCTTGAATATTCTCTCGATAAAGCTTATTCAATCGCGTACCTTCAAAACTGGCACCAAGATAGAGGTTATAACGCCCGGGAGCCTTACCAACCAAGCCAATTTCAGCCGCAAAAGGACGAGCACAACCATTAGGGCACCCCGTCATACGAATAACAATACCTTGGTCGAGAAAACCATGCTTTTCCTGCAGCGCTTCAACTTTGGTCAAGAAATCAGGAAAGTAACGCTCCGCTTCTGCCATCGCTAATGCACAAGTCGGCAATGCTACGCAGGCAATGGAATGACCACGGGTTTCGCTGATCAACTTGCCCATCAAACCGTGACGGCGCGCAATCGCTTCAATCTGTGCTTTATCTGCCTCGGCAACACCCGCGATGATGATGTTCTGATTAGAGGTCATACGAAAATCCCCTTTGTGTACCAAGGCAATTTCACGCAGTCCAGTTTGCAACGGCTGATCCGGTAGATCTTTAATCCGACCGCCTTCGATAAATAGGGTCAAATGCCATTGGTCATCAACGCCTTTTATCCAACCATAACGATCGCCGCGATCGCCGATCACTACATCACGTTTAGGCTCAAACTTAATGCCAGCACGCTTTTCAACTTCAGCTTTAAAGGCATCAAATCCATGTTTTACAATGGTGTATTTAAGGCGTGACTGTTTACGATCGGAGCGATTGCCCCAGTCACGCTGCACTTTAAGTACCGCTTCGGCAAACTTAAGGCAATCTTCCGCTTTAATAAAGCCAAAATCATCACCCAGACGCGGGAAGGTGGCAACCTCGCCATGGGTTGATCCCATACCGCCGCCTGCCACCATATTAAAACCAATTAACTCACCCGCTTCAGCTACGGCGATAAAGCCAAGGTCGTTGGTGTAGACATCGACATCATTATCGGGCGGTACCGCCACCGCCATCTTAAATTTACGCGGCAGATACGTTTTGCCATACACAGGCTCTACTTCATCACCCTCACTGACGGCCACCTTGTCATCACCTAACCATATCTCGGCGTAAGCTTTAGTACGCGGCAAGTAGTTATCCGACAACTGCTTGGCCCAGTAAAAAGCTTGCTGATGCAGCTTAGACTCTACCGGGTTGGGATTACACATCACGTTGCGGTTGACGTCACCACAAGCTGCGATTGAATCTAGCGCTTCTTTGTCCAAATCTTGAATTAGCGTTTTAAGATTACGCTTAGGAATACCGTGATACTGAAACGTCTGACGCGTCGTAAGACGAATGCTATTTGAGCTGGTGAGGTTTGAGGCAATTTTATCGACCCCCAACCATTGCTTCGGCGTACACACCCCACCCGCCACTCGAGCACGCAACATAAAACTGTAAAGAGGTTCTAGCTTTTGCGCTTTACGTTCATTGCGTTGATCGCGGTCATCTTGCTGATAAAAACCATGAAACTTGATCAGTTGCTGGTCACCTTCGCTGAACGAGCCAGTCAATGAGGTATCTAGCCCCTCTTCGATAGTGCCGCGCAAATAGTTACTGTCGGTCTTTAGGTGTTCATTTACTGATAATTTTTGTTCGCTCATGGCTACTGTCTTTCCCTATAAGTGCCCGGGCGCTGCCGATGCACGTTTCGCTACTTTAAGTGGTTTTTTAGCTAAAATGCGTAATACGTCGATTAATAAACATCTTTTTGATAACGTTTATCACGGCGAAGTTGCTCTAAATATGCTGCGGCCGCCTCTTCATCTTTACTGCCATATTGCTTCACCACATCAAGCAGAGCTTGATGCACATCTTTAGCCATTCGCTCGGCATCGCCACACACGTAGAGGTGAGCCCCCTTTTCTAACCACTGCCACAAGGCCTCGCCGCGCTCAGCAATGCGATGCTGCACATAAACCTTGTGCGCCTGATCTCGCGAAAAAGCCGAATCAAAGCGGGTTAGCGTGCCCTCTTTAAGATATTGCTGCCACTCGGTTTGATACAGGAAGTCTTGCTCAAAGTGCGGATTACCAAAGAATAACCAACTTTCTCCAGCCGCCCCTTGTACGGCACGCTCCTGCATAAAGGCCCTAAAAGGGGCCACACCGGTGCCAGGACCTATCATAATCACAGGCGTTTCTGGATTATCAGGCAAACGAAAGTGGTTGTTCGGCTCAACATAGACCTTAACTGCTGCACCCTCTGCTGCGGTCGCTAAAAAGTGTGACGCGCCGCCAAAACGGGCAACACCTTCTCGCTCATCCGCAACCAATGCCACAGTCAGATGTACTTCGCCGTCCACCTCGGCTTGGCTCGATGCTATCGAATAGAGGCGCGGCGTGATTGGGCGCAATAACTCGACCAACTGGAAAGCGGTAATATCAACCGGATACAGAGCAACCAGATCGGCAAGTTGATGATTGAGCACAAACTGACGCGTCTGTTCTCGGTCTTCGCTAATTACCAGTAATGCTTCATCACCGCTTAGTTGTGCCCAGCTTTGCACCAGTCCAGGGTAAAGCTGGGTTAATTCGCGCTTATCTTTAAGCGCCTCAAAAAACGACAGGCTTTGCTCAGCAAGCGTCACCTGCACTGCGCCATCGAGGGACAAGGCACTCAAAATCTCATTAACCAAGGCATCTGAATTACTAAACCATACCCCGAGTGCATCACCCACTTGATAACTGAGCCCTGAGTCAGCGAGATCAATCTCAACATGGCGCACATCTCTGTCTGAATCACGCCCGGTCAATTTTTGGCTCACTAGCACCTCGGCGCTATAGGGTTTTTGCTTAGTGTAAGTTGCTGCAGTGGCGCTACTGACACCGCCTATTGAGACCACGTTCGCGCTAGAGGCCGAGATTAACGGCTTAACGGCAGTCAACACCTGCTGCTGCCATTGGCTCGCAGCCACATCATAATCGACATCACACTCAGTTAGCGGCACAATCGATTTAGCACCTAACGCGGCAAGGCGCTGCTCAAAGTCTTTACCGGTTTGGCAGAAAAACTCGTAACTCGAGTCACCGAGCGCTAATACAGCATAATTAAGCTGCTCTAAACGCGGCGCACGTTTCGATGCTAAAAACTGGTGTAGCTCAATGGCATCATCAGGGGCTTCGCCTTCACCATGGGTACTGACCACGGCAAGTAGTAAGGTCTCTTGTTTCAGCTGGCGCACCTTGTAGTCGGCCATAGAAACGAGATTAACGGCATAGCCTTGTGCCTGGGCTTTTTCAGCCAAGTCGGTCGCAACACCTCGGCCATTGCCTGTTTGACTACCATAGAGAATAGTGATGGTTTGCTCTGGCGCACTGGCAGTATTGATGGCATGACTCGCCACTTCGGCAGTCGCCGACAGATAGCCGCCCACCCACGCCAGTTGCACCGCAGTAAGTTCACTCGTGAGTTGTTTTAGCTTATCGACCTGTCCTTGAGACAGTGGAGAAGCTAGTGATGAAAGCTCTTTTAACAGCATGAAGGACGGCCCTATATCAGTGTAATAGACCTAGCTTAGAGCCTTACTTGAAAAGCAAAAAAGAATAAAATATGATTTTTAATATCTTTTTGGAATATGCAAAGCGCATTAATTGAGCTACAAAAGTGAGGGTGGCGAATCAAAATCGTAAAAAATGGGTAGTTAAGCACAGAATTTAAAATAAGAAATTGTGGTCTAGCGCAAATTTTTTGCTCTGACCAGTGGTAAAAAGCCAAATATGAAAAATTCGGGCTTGTGTATGCTAATAGACTCGCCACAATAATGAGTCAACTTTAATAACGACGTCTGTCCCTAACTAAGAGGTTTCTCAGTGAAACTAGGTCTACTAAAAGAGAGCCAAGCCGATGAAAAACGCGTTGCGTTGATTCCGGTAAACGTGACTCGGTTAATCAAAAAAAACCTCCAAATCCTTGTCGAAAGCGGCGCTGGCGAAAGCGCAGGTTTTAGCGATCAACAATATCAGGAAGCCGGAGCTATTATCACCCCCCGCGAGCAAGTGTTTGAGCAGGCTGACATCATCACTGTGGTTAACTGCAAAGGCAGCCAATTTGATGAAATCAAAACGCTGGCTAAAGCTAACCAACTGTTTATCGGCATGATGGATCCCCTAGCTCACCCAGACAACGCCACGGCGCTTGCCGCAACGGGCACCACAGCTATCGCCCTTGAGCTCGTACCACGCATCACGCGCGCCCAAAGCATGGATATTCTATCGTCAATGGCGACGATCGCTGGCTACAAAGCGGTACTACTGGCCGCCCATAAAGCACCGCGTATGTTCCCTATGATGATGACGGCTGCAGGCACCTTAAAACCGGCCCGTGCCTTTATCATGGGCGTTGGTGTAGCAGGCCTACAGGCATGTGCGACCGCTAAACGCCTTGGCGCCGTGGTGGAAGCTTATGATATTCGCCCCGCCGCGCGCGAACAAATTCTGTCTGTCGGTGCCAAGCCTGTCGAGCTGGATCTGGAAACTGAAAACACCGAGACCAAAGGCGGTTATGCTGCCGAGCAAAGTGATGACTTTATTAAGCGCCAACAGCAAGCCATGACCAATGTGCTAGCACAACAAGATATTGTTATCACCACTGCTGCCATTCCTGGTCGCAAGGCGCCAGTGCTTATCACTAAAGCCATGGTCGAGGGGATGAAACCTGGCACTATCATTGTCGATTTGGCTGCCGAAACTGGCGGCAACTGTGAGCTGACCCGCCTCGATGAAACCGTTGTGCATAATGGCGTCACGATCTTGGGTCCTTCGAATGTACCAGGCACAGCCGCAACCCACGCCAGTCAAATGTATGGCACCAACATTGAAAACCTACTGAAATTGCTCGTCGATAATGACGGCCAACTTCATTTAGATTTTGATGATGAAATCGTGCGCGATACAGTTGTCGTGCATCAAGGAGAAGTGGTTAACGCCCGGATCCGCTCGCTATTGGGCATGCCCGACATTGCTGCGCCAGAGGAGGCTCAATAATGGAAATTTTATTACTACTCACCCTATTTGTGGTGGCCGTTTTTCTTGGGGTGGAACTGATCACTAAAGTCCCACCAACCCTGCATACCCCGTTAATGTCTGGCTCTAATGCCATTTCGGGCATCTCACTGGTAGGCGCATTGCTGTCGGCCGGTTCTGGCGCAGGTGTTTGGGTTAACGTATTAGGATTTATCGCTGTGGTACTTGCCACGATTAATGTGGTCGGTGGCTATATGGTTACCAATCGCATGCTTGCCATGTTTAAAAGGAAATAAGCCAACATGAGTATGACGATTATTTATCTCGCCTACCTCGTGGCCGCGAGTCTGTTTATTTTAGGCATTAAAGGGTTAACTAAACCACGCACCGCTGTACGTGGTAATCAGTTATCGGCCTTAGGTATGTTTATAGCCGTGGTCGTGACCTTGTTCGATCAAAGCATTTTAAGCTACGAGTGGATCATTGCTGGTATTCTATTAGGCGGAACCATTGGGGCCTTGATGGCCACTAAAATCCAAGTCACCGCCATGCCTCAAATGGTCGCTATGCTTAACGGTTTTGGTGGCGGTGCATCGCTGTTTATCGCCTTAGCCAGCTTCCTTGACCCTGACTCGGCCACCCATATCGTGGCGCTGATCTCAATTGCCTTAACGGTACTCATAGGTTCGGTTACCTTGTCAGGCTCGTTCGTTGCTTTTGCTAAGTTACAAGAGTTGATCTCAGGCAACCCAATTAAAGTACCAGGCAATAAAGTGATTAATGCCGCTTTATTAATCGCTGCAATCTGTTTGTCAGTCGCCATAGTGCTAGACCCAAGCAACACGGTGCTAATCTATGCGCTCGTCGCGGTGTCCGTATTATTGGGCTTGTTCTTAGTGGTGCCTATCGGCGGCGCCGATATGCCAGTGGTAATTGCCTTGCTGAACTCCTACTCGGGTATTGCGGCGGCGACAACCGGCTTTATCACGGGTAATACGGTATTGATTGTGTCGGGCTCACTGGTTGGGGCCTCTGGCATCATCTTGACCCAGATCATGTGTAAGGCGATGAACCGTTCACTATTTAACGTCCTATTTGGCGTCATGGCCGAGGGCGGCGAAACTATCGATGCCGACGAAGTTTATGCTGGCAAGGTAACCTCCTCTTCACCAGAAGAAGTGGCGATGCTGCTAGAAACCGCCGAGCGCGTGGTGATTGTACCGGGTTATGGTTTAGCAATGGCGCAGGCGCAACACGCGGTGCGCGAACTCGCCTCAGTGCTAGAAGCTCGCGGCGCTCAAGTGCTCTACGCGATTCACCCTGTTGCTGGCCGTATGCCAGGGCACATGAACGTACTCTTAGCTGAAGCCGAAGTGCCGTACGAGCAGTTAATCGAAATGGATGAGATCAACCCTCAGTTTGAGCAGACCGATGTGGCGATTGTAATTGGCGCAAACGATGTGACCAACCCCATGGCACGCGAGGATAAAGGCAGCCCAATTTACGGCATGCCTATCTTAAACGTCGATAAGGCGCGCACAGTGGTCGTGGTGAAACGCTCTCTCAGCCCAGGGTTTGCCGGCTTACCTAATCCGCTGTTTGCTAAAGATAACACCTTGATGTTATTTGGCGATGGTAAAAAGGCCATTGTCGATTTAACCCAAAGTTTGAAAGAAGCTGATTAATATTGGTATAGGTTAACCCCATAGGGATTAGCCACATTATCTAAGACAGCCGTTAAAAAGACCGCATAAGCGGTCTTTTTTATTGGCTAAAAATACGACCAGCTTTTAGCCCGAAATAGGCGTAGGTTATACCGTGTGTCAGCAACGTTGTCGGCCACGCTTTCGATACCCCGCACATATCGGCACCTAAGTCTTAGCCTCTGCAATTAATATACACCATCTGCCATTAACACAGAGCAAATGTAACAAACTGAGCTTTAACTTGCTAAAGCCAAAATCTTCTGATTATATGCGTCACGTACTGCATGACATTTATCACATGACATCGATACTCATTCTCTATTGCCTAAGGGGAAGATTATGTTGCAAGAGATCGCACTTAAACATCCACTGTTATCGACTGAAGATAGACGCCTTTCTCAAGCTAAATCAGATGAACATTGGGATAGGCTCACTAATGCGCAGCGGTTTGCGTTCTACACTTTAGCCAAACTCGGCTACCAGCTACTGTTTGTTAGACGCACCCCAAACACCTCCACAGCAATAGCCAAACAGGAAGATCAGTTGGTGACCATCAATGATGAAGGTGATATCGACTTTAACCCCAATGTGATATTGCGTGAGCGTCGCCCACCACGGCAACAGTTATAGTGTATCAGTGGTGCAACTTGCCCTTGAGACATCGGCGCGTTTTGCTCTAGCGAGCTCCAAGTGTCAATGAGGCTTAATCACCACTCATGGTCTGCGTATCTAACCACGCTAGCGCCTTTGGCTTACCCATAAGGTGTTCCAGTGTCGGTCGAATCACATCCGCCATTTGTGCCCGGCGCCAAAACATATAATGTGGCAGTCTATAGCGAATACTGCTGCCAAAAAGATGCTGTGACAAACTTGCAAACTCATTTAATTCATCGGCCTGATATTGGTGTAACGTCGGATAAATCTCATCGATTAAGCGATCAAAATCCTTAAACTGACCTAACTCCTGCCAGCTATAACTATGCAGCAACTGAGCCAGCATAGGCGCTGACCAGTGAGAGAGAGCCAGCACATTATCAAACATCGCGAGATTACGTTTATGGTATTGCTGCCAAGCCAGATGCTGGTCTTGCCCTTGCCTTGCCAGCACCCACACGAGGTAAATATCGGCCAGCCACTCATGTTGATAACCCGACAAGGGATGCTGAGTTAACCATGCTGACGCAGAAGAGGTCACAGCCAAATGCCCCTGCTCATGCCAGAGCGTCATTGGCACGGCATTATCAAGGGCTAAGCTATACAACTCACCGCTCCAACGTGCCGACGATAATCGAGGAATATTCTCAGGGTTAAGCAACACCACCCCAGTGATCTCAGGGTGGTCGATAGGTTTCGCCATGGCGCCACGGTTACCCAGCTCTTTAAGCAGCTCTCGCTTGGGTGGCAGTTGCTGACGCGCATCGCTGGGTAACTGGGCTAAACATTGAACAAGCTCAGGCGTATGACAAACCAATGCTTGCCCATGGGACATAGGGACCCACAACCAAGCACTGGCTAGCAGTAACGCCTCTGAGATCACTGTTTCGCCATGATATTTTGTATTATCGCTGTAGTAGATACACCATCTTCAAAGCCAAGCACTTCAACGCTGCCACCGGCGGCAATCACCTCTTTACCCCCTGCGATATCCTCAACCTGATAGTCGCCACCTTTAACCAACATATTGGGCAGCAGGCGGGCAATAATGCGTTGCGGCGTATCTTCACTGAATGACACCACCCAGTCGACCGACGCAAGTCCAGCAAGCACCGCCATGCGGCGATCCAGTTGATTGACCGGACGACCATCGCCTTTGAGACGCTTTACCGACTCATCATCATTAACCGCCACAATTAATCGATCGCCCAAGGCTTTGGCTTGCTGCAAATAGCTAACATGGCCCGCATGTAAAATATCAAAACAGCCATTGGTCATCACCACGCGCTCACCGCGCAGCTTCGCCTCTTCTAGCGCATAAACTAACTGATCTTCGCTTATCACCCCAAAGCCGCTCTCGCCATGACTTAAGTTTAAGGCGGCGATCAATTCGATACGGCTCACCGTTGAGGTGCCTCGCTTACCGACAACAATCCCTGCGGCAGTGTTAGCAATCGCACATGCTTGTGGCAGATCGCTTCCCGCGGCTAAGGCGGTAGCAAGCGCCGAAATAACTGTATCACCAGCACCTGTCACATCGTACACTTCACGGGCCACGGTCGGAATATGTAACTCAGGCGCGTTAGCGGTGATGAGGGTCATGCCTTTTTCTGAACGCGTCACCAACATGGCTTCTAAATCATGCTCTTTAAGCAACGCCTGTGCCTTCTCTACCAGATCCGCTTCATCGCGCACAGTCCCCACAACTTGCTCAAACTCAAGCATGTTGGGCGTTAATAGCGTTGCGCCGCGATAACGAGAAAAGTCACTGCCTTTAGGATCGACCAAGACTTTAATGCCCTTCGCTTTCGCTCTGGCAATAAACTCTTGCGGCTTATCTAATGCGCCCTTAGCGTAATCAGACAGCACCACAACAGATACATCGGTAAATTCGCTCTCGGCACTATTTAACAGCGCTTGACTGTGCGCGGGCAGATAAGGCTCTTCAAAATCTAAACGCAGCAATTGCTGATTACGTGACAAAATTCTGAGCTTAGTGATTGTCGGCTTCTCAGCTACTCTGAACCATTTAGGCTCAACACCTAAGGCTTGCACGCCTTGGGTAAGGGCTGTGGCAGTTTCATCTTCGCCAACAATACCCGCTAGGCGAACGTTGCCGCCCAAGGCTGCAATATTCAGCGCCACGTTAGCTGCGCCGCCCGGTCTATCTTCAACCTGATTGACTCGCACCACAGGTACCGGAGCCTCAGGAGAGATGCGCCCAGTCGGTCCGGTCCAGTAACGGTCTAACATCACATCGCCGACCACGAGAACTTTAGCTTTTTCAAATGCTGGCAGAGAAATCTTCATATTGGGCTTATCTTTTAAAAATTAATCCATGATTATACCTAATTTTACCTAATATTTGAGTTAGAATGTGCAGTAATTTTGATTAATAGATTTGAGTGGCTCGTGGTCGAAAAAGCAGAATTCTCGGTAACATTTTGTCATCCTAAATATTGGCTAGTCTGGTTGGGCGTCGGCTTGATGCGCCTCACTCAGTTGTTACCCCTACCGATGCAGATGTGGCTGGGGAAAATGCTTGGGCGCTTCGCTAAAAGAGTGGCTGGCAGCCGAGTGCATACCGCCAAACGTAATATAGAGCTGTGCTTTCCTGATATGCCAGCGCAAGAGCAAGCGCAATTGCTGAATCGGAATTTTGAAGAGACTGGCAAAGCCATCTTTGATATCGCCAACGCATGGTGGTGGTCAGATGCCAAAGTACAGCGCCATATGACGATTAAAGGCCAAGAACATGTCGAGCAAACCTTGGCTAGCGGCCAAGGGGTTATCTTGTTTGCGGTGCATTGTCTACCCCTAGAGATGGGCGCGCGCATCTTTGGTCAGTTTCAACCCGGTATCGGCGTGTATCGGCCACATAACAACCCATTGATGGAATATCTGCAGGTTAATGGCCGATTACGCTCCAACAAAGGCTTGGTACCTAAGCGAGATTTACGTCAAATGGTGCGCAGCCTCAGAGCCCCCGATGTTATCTGGTATACGGCCGATCAAGACTTTGGCCGTTCAAGCGCTGTCTTTATTCCCTTCTTTAATGTGCCCGATGCCGCCACCATCACAGGCGCAACCACCTTGGCTAAGCTAGGCAAAGCTAAAGTCTTGCCTTTTGTGGTCGAACGCAACGGCGACGATAAGGGCTACACCATTGAAGTCCAAGCGCCACTGGATAATTTTCCCGGCGACAATGAAATCGAAGATGCCATTCGCGGTAACCAAATTATCGAGTCGATCATCAATCGTAATCGCGCCCAATATATGTGGCTGCATCGCCGCTTTAAAACTCGCCCTAATCAAGACGATCCGTCGCTGTATCAATAAGCTCATCATAACGCCAGCGCAGTGCTGGCGTTATGATTGCTACCCGCTGCGAGTCACTTCCCATAATCACTTTTCATAGCAACGTCCCATCGCAAAGAGCTGCAGACTCAGCGCCTCCCTGCGGCCCTTTTACTCGGGTCGATACCCATGTTGTGGTCACTCAGAACAGCGAGCCACCTAAGACAATTTACCTCACTTACGGGCAAGCATGCTAAACGGGCCCCATTCGATTATTGTCATAATATGCTGATATACTGATGCGATTGGTCAATAACCCACAGTGTTTATGTCACTCTCTCCACGCCAACGATTCGCCCAATTACAAAGTGAAGCCCATTTTGTTGACGACCCCCACCAGCGAGCCGCCATCGAACAGTTAGAGCACCTGTATCAACAACTCCACAGCCAAACGCCGCACATTAACGGCCTCTATCTATGGGGAAGTGTCGGTCGCGGTAAGACCATGCTGATGGATCTATTTTGCCAGAGCCTGCCCGCCAATATGCCACTTAGGCTGCACTTTCACCGTTTTATGGCGCGAATGCATCAAGAGATGCGACTCGAACAGGGCCAGCAAAACCCGTTAGAGCGGATTGCCCAGCGCCTCGCTAAGCAGTGCAAGGTTATCTGTTTCGATGAGTTTTTTGTTGCCGATATTGGCGATGCGATGATTTTAGGCAAGCTGTTTGAGGCCTTATTTCGCCGCGGTATCGTGCTGGTTGCGACCTCTAATACCCCCATCGATAAGCTGTATGAAAACGGCTTAGCTCGCGAGCGTTTTTTACCTACCATCGACCTGCTCAATAAGCATACTCAAGCGTTCCATCTTGACGGCCCGCTCGATCATCGTCTGCGGCAATTAACTTATCAACAAACCTACTTTTACAACCATGCTGCTCGGTTTGACGCACTGTTTGAACAACTGCGTGATGACACTGAGGTACAAACCCAGCCGATCCAGATCTTAGGTCGACAGATCCCGGTAATAAAACGCACCCGCAGCACACTTTGGCTAAGCTTCGATGCCCTCTGTGATGGGCCGCGATCTCAACTGGATTATATTGAGCTAGCCAGTTGTTATCGCACTATTTTACTCAGCGACATTCCGCCGCTGGGCGGAGCGCCGCGCTCATGGATACGCGCCCGGGGCACCGAAGATGGCGCACAGGCCACCCAGACTGGCGAGCGGCAGTTACACTACGCTGCCAATGACGATCCGGCGCGGCGCTTTATCGCCTTGGTCGATGAGCTTTACGATCAACAAGTACAGCTGTATTTACATGCCGCCCTGCCACTGGAGCACCTTTATACCCCAGGGGCATTGGCCTTTGAGTTTAAGCGTACCCAGAGCCGGCTGATTGAAATGCAATCACGCCAATATTTAACCGCTACACTTAGCGCTGTCGATAAGAGCGATCACTAGAGACGCGATATGCAAGCAACCATTGATATTAGTTGGGTAGATTTAACGCTGTTTATGCTGCTACTCAGCATCCCAGCAACCATTAATCACTGGCTACAATTGGGGATCGGCCGTGATATTGGCATTGCGGTGCTGCGTATGACGCTGCAACTCCTGCTGGTGGGGATCTACTTACAGTTTTTGTTCGATCTCAACAGTGTCTGGCTCAACTTGACGTGGTTAGCAGCCATGATGTTAATTGGTGCGAGTGCCATTTTAGGCGGCGCAAAATTGCCTAAGCGGGTGCTATTTTTGCCCATGCTAGCCAGCGTCAGCCTGTCGTTATTGCCGGTATTGGCCATTTTACTACTGGGATTACTGCAACCCACGCCCACCTATAGCGCCCAGTATTTGATCCCGCTGGCGGGTATGTTATTAGGCAATAGCCTCAGCGGCAATATCGTTGCCCTGCAGCGCCTATTTAACGCTTTAGAGGAGAATCGCAGTGAATATGAAGGCCGCCTAGCCCTGGGGGCGCGGCCAAAACAGGCCGCTAAGCCTTTTGTTCAACAGGCATTACGCCAAGCGTTAGCGCCCATATTGGCCTCGATGAGCACCACAGGATTAGTCACCTTACCCGGCATGATGACAGGGCAAATATTGGGCGGTAGCGATCCTATGCTGGCGATCAAATATCAGCTGATCATCTTACTGGCCATATTTATCATGCTCAGCTTATGTGTCACCCTCGCCCTCAGCTTGTCGGTTAACTATAGCCTCAATGCCAGCGGTAAACTGTTACTGCGGCGTATTCCATCTGACTAGCGACCGAGTATCAATCTGGTTATTGCGACTCATCACTTCCGAGGACTTGCTCATAGATAGACAGTACCCGCTGGGTATGAGACGCCACCCGCTCCAGCGGCAGCTGGCCGGGTGCTTGCTGTAATGTCAGTCGGTGACTTTCATCACGCAAAAAGCAATAGGCTTGAGTCAAATGTTGGGCACTGAGATGCGCTAATAACTCTAACTCTGAAAGCGTTTCAAAAATGCGCACATTATCAGACCAGGTTGCTAACTCAGGGTGGGTATAGGTATGCGCTAAGACTAGGTATTGGGCAATGAACTCGATATCGGCAATGCCACCGGGACTTTGTTTTAAATCGAAATAACCCGACTCAACTTTCAACAGGTGAGCACGCATTTTCTGGCGCATCTCTCGCACCTCTTTCGCCAGCTGGTTATTATCGCGTGCCATCGCCAGCACATCGCGGCGCAGCTCACTAAAGCGCACCGCCAAGGCATTATCACCAAATAGGAAGCGTGCACGTACTAAGGCTTGATGCTCCCAGGTCCAAGCTTCCTCTTGTTGATAGCGCCCAAAATATTCAATTTCACTCACCAGTAAACCCGATGCGCCCGAGGGACGCAGGCGCATATCGACTTCGTACAGTTCACCCGAGGTGGTACGAGTTGAAAACAGATGTAACACTCGCTGGGCCAGCTTTAAGTAAAAATGACCAATATCAACAGGGCGATCGCCATCGGTTTGGCTACTCTGTGGATATTTTTCGCGGCTATAGTCATGCAAAAACACTAAATCAAGATCTGAGCCATACCCCAGCTCTATGCCACCGGCTTTACCATAACCTATCACGGCAAAGCCCATCTGCTCGCCTTGCAAGTGGGGCGGCACCCCATGGCGCGCCACGACCTGTTGCCATGCCTGCTGAATCACCTGCTCGATGATCGCCTCAGCCAAAAATGTGAGATGATCGCTCACCTGCATCACAGGCAATACGCCGGTGACGTCGGCGGCGGCAATTTTTAACTGCTGCGACAATTTAAACTGCCGTAAGGCTTCCATTTGCTGCTCCATATCCTCTTCGGGAACCCGCAGTAAATATTGGCGTAACTCACTGGGGTAATCGTCGAGCGATGTGGTGTCATACAGCTGCGATGGGTCGATAAGCTCATCAAGCAACATGGGAAATTTGGCTAACTGCTGCGCGATCCACGGACTGGCCACACACAGACTCACCAATTGCTGGCGCGCACCGGGGTTTTCAAACAACAGCTCTAAATAGGTAGTGCGAGTTAAAATTTGATCCAGCACCTTAGAGACCGGCGTAAAGGCCTTAGACGGTGCCGCCAGATGAGTGAATTCCTGCAACAGCAAAGGCATTAATTTATCTAAGGTGTCTCGTCCACGTGGACCTATTGTGCGTTTAGCAACTGTCTCGCGCCAACTTTTTAACGCTGGCCATAAGGCGAGATCGGCAATGCTTTGTTCTTCCATCAGGCTATGTGCATCGTCATCGTCTTGCACATTCCATAACTGTTGCGTCCACAGATCGCAGATCTCTTCGGTATCTTGGCCACCGACGGTGTCGTTAAAATAACGGTGAATTTTACTCATCGCCGCATCGATATGGCTGCGAAGTTCAGCCTCATCCGTCATGTCCATGGCAAAACAGAGACGCTGCCAATCGAGTTCGCTGCTAGGTAAGGTCTGAGTTTGATGATCGCCAATGGCTTGTAATAAGTTTTCGACACGCCTTAGCAGTTGATAGCTGTTTTTCAGCTCATCGACCGCCAAATATTCAAGTTGGCCTAAGTGGTACAGCGTATCGATGGCAGCAAACAGACTCTGCTGGCGCAACGCGGGCTCACGGCCGCCGCGAATTAATTGAAAGCTTTGCACCACAAACTCCACTTCACGGATCCCACCAGCGCCCAGCTTGATATTGTCGGTCAACTTACGCCGGCGCACCTCTTGGCTGATCAGCTGTTTCATCTTACGCAGTGACTCGATGGCCGAGAAATCTAAATAACGCCGATAAACAAACGGGCGTAACATGTCATGTAGCTCATCAGAAAACGCGTTCCACGGCCCCAGCGCGCGGGCTTTCACCATGGCGTAGCGCTCCCAGTCTCGGCCCTGCTCTTGGTAATAATCTTCAAGGCCGCTAAAACTGACCACCAAGGGGCCGCTCTCGCCATAGGGACGCAGACGCATATCGACTCGATACACAAAGCCATCGACCGTCACTTGGTGAAGTAAATTCACTAAGCGCTGACCCATACGAATAAAAAATTGTTGATTGTCTAAGGCGCGCCGACCACCACGGGTCTCGCCATGTTCGGGAAAGGTAAAGATCAGATCGATATCGGAGGAGAAATTAAGCTCACGTCCCCCCAGCTTGCCCATGCCCAAAATCATCAAGGGCTGCGCAACCCCTTCGCTATCGCATGGCGTACCATGTTGCGTGCACATTTGCTGATAAAGCCAATCGCGCGCCGCAATAATGAGCGCTTCGGCTAGCGCCGATAAATCGAGTAGGGCTTCATTGAGTGAGGCATAGCCTTGAAAATCACGCCAGGCCAAACGCACCATTTGCCGATTGCGATAGCGGCGCAATATGGCTTTGACCTGCTCTTCATCGCTAGCACCCGCCAACAAGGAGTTTAACTCGTTGCTGAAATCGGCACGGTCTAGGCTTGCTAATTGCCCTTCAAATAACGACATGATCCAGTTTGGGTGGCGGCAAAGCTGCTCGGCGACAAAGTCACTTAAACCGAGCATCTGGCGTAATTGTGCCTCTTGCTCTGTTGTTAACTGCTCAGACATATCAGGCCAAACGTCAGTCAGGCGTTGCCATTGCAATTCTGCGGCTTGCTTAACCACTGCGGGTAACGGGTGATGCGTGATATTTTCCATAGCCTAAACAATCCCTAACATTTAAACATTCGACATAATATGTCTCGAATGATATAGATATGCGTTAATTCGCGCGATATGGCTTATCGAGCCCTGTGCCGCAATAAAAAGGGCCGCAGGAGACGAAATTGATCGCGTTTAAGGGTTACTATAACCCAACTAGTCGCTATATTATGCAAAGAAGTGCTCAACGGTTCATCCTTTATCCGTTGTAATCTAACCTTATGTTTATGGAGAAAACATGGCAGTAATGCTAATGCGCATTCTCACCCTGACCTTACTGCTGACCTTAACGGGCTGCGGTGATGACAGGCCAGAAAAAATCGCAAAATTTCAACAGCTCGCCCAAGAGCGCATCAATAATCTGGGTCAGATGCTCGACAATGGTGAGATCCGTAATGCCAACCTACTCAGGCAGTATGTTGAGGTGCTCGAAGGACAAAAAACCGATCTCGCCCCACTGCTGCGCGAGTTAGCCAAAGATGCAACGTCAGCCGGGCCTATGTATACCTCGCTGCAACGACGCCTTAACGAGCTCAGTGATGGCAATAACTTTGTCGATCTGGATCAACAGCTCAGCGAAGCAGAAAACCTCTATCAAGCCGCCGATCCTAGCCTGTTTAACGATATGCTGTCGGATCCGGTTAATGTGGTCGCCGATATGTCAGATGGCGCCTTGGCACGGGTCAATGCCATCAGCCGTGAGGCGGCAGTACTGGCCAATGGCGCCGAAGATTTTGGTGCAGGCAGTCAACTGGTTGGTAACCCCGCCTACGGTAATTGGCAAACAGGCTCCGACGGCATGTCGTTTTGGGCCTGGTATGGCATGTATGCCATGTTCTCTAATCTGGTGCGCGGCCCAGTGTATTACGACCGTTGGTCGAGCCGCCGTAACTACAGTTATTACAATGATGTCGGTCGCTACCGTTACACATCACCGAAACAAGCTCAGGCGCAGAATCAAACCTTTGAGCGTACCAAAAAGCAGTTTAATGCCCAGGGGAAAAAGTTCGACAGCCCCTATGCCAAGCCGCGTGCAGGTTCTACTAGCTTGTCACGCCAAAGTGCCAGCGTGCCTAAAGCCAGCACGGCTGGCCGCAGCAGTGGCAGTAAATTTCGCTCTAACTACTCCAAAAACAGCAACTTTAGAAATTCAGGCAGTCGCACGACACGCGGTGTCCGTCGGGGCAAATAAAGGAAATTAAGATGACAATATTGCAACACTTCGGTATCACCACCGAACTGGCCATCATTTTGGGGATCGATCTTGCTATCGCCATTATCCTCCTTACGGCGATACGCTACCTGCAGGGCTGGACCGTTAAGGTGAACAGCACCCATGAACTGTCTGAGCGCGATAATTTTGCCTTTGGTATCAGCACCGCTGGCGCAGTGGCAGGCTTAGGCATAGTGCTAACGGGCGCCATCACTGGTGAGGCGGCCGAGTCATACTGGGTTGAAGCTATCGGCATGAGTGCCTACGGCATCTTCGGCTTAATGCTGATCAAACTGGGGCGCTTTTTACACGATAAGATCGCCCTTAACGAGATTGATAAAAACGCCCTCATCATTAAGGGTAATATTTCGGTGGCAATTGTCGATGCCACCGCAGCCATCGCCACTGCCATTATTATTCGCGCCGTACTGATTTGGGCTGAAGATCTGACTCTAGATACCTTTATCGCTATCTTTAGTGCATTTGCTATTTCACAACTCATGTTGGTGTTACTCACCCGCATCCGTGAAAAAGGCTACGCTAAACGCCACCAAGATACCTCGATGCAACAAGCCTTAGCTCAAGGTCAAACCGCATTAGCCATTCGCCACAGCGGCTATATGTTAGCGATGGCGCTGAGCTTTAATGCCGCCAGTCACTTTATTATTTTTATCCCCGATGCCTATATCAACAATATTATTGGCTGGTTAGTGTTTTCGGTGATCATGCTGCTGGCGCTCTCTTTGCTGCAAGCCTTAGTGAAAAAGTTAGTCTTAGCTAACATCAATTTGGCCGAAGAGGTGGAGCTGCAACACAATGTGGGGATCGCCACCGTTGAATTGGCCATTAGCGTGGCTATCGCCCTTATTTTAACCAGTTTGATGGTGTAATCTAACCACACCAGCAAGGATGTAATGCACTCTTCTCCCACGACTGCGCCAACCTCGGTTGGCGCCAAAAAACTCACCTGGTTTGACGATCTACTGTTGCTGGGCATCATGGCCGTACTGGCTGGCTGCGGTCTGATTTACGAATACTTATTGTCTCACTATGCCGGGCGAGTGCTCGGCGCATTAGAAGCCGCCATCTACACCATGATTGGCCTAATGATCGTCTCCATGGGTATTGGCGCCTTTGCGGCGCGAAAAATTCGCTGCGCTTATACTGGCTTTGCGATTTTAGAACTCAGTGTCGCCCTGTGCGGCGCCTTGGCGATTTTAATCACCGCCGCCGTCATCGGCTTTGGTCAGCAGCTGCCGATGCTGATCGCTAACACTATCGGCCTGCCACCCGATCAGCTGCCTCAAGGCGGCTTTATCGGCAGCTTGCAAAAACTAAGTGAGTATCTGCCCTATTTTTGGGGAGTATTGCTGGGCTTGATGATCGGCATGGAGATCCCGCTGATCGCCAGAGTCAGACAATCCCTGTGTGAAGCCCATTTGCTGCACAATGCTGGCACCATTTATGGCGCCGACTATATTGGCGCAGGGGTAGGCGCGGCGATTTGGGTGACATTGATGTTAGCCATCGATATTCAACTGGCGGCGGCCTTAACCGCCAGCTTTAACCTGCTCGCAGGCTTCATCTTTATTTGGCGCTTTTGGGATAATATCACTCACGCCAAATTACTGCTCGCTGGCCATATTATCGCTAGCGGCTTGTTAGTCCTGCTCGCCAGCCATGGGCCGCAGTGGGAGCAACAATTTAATAACTTGCTCTACAAAGATAAAGTGATCTACGCCAAGGCGACTCGCTTCCAACAGCTAACCTTTACCGAACGCTTACGCGGAAATGATCTGCCCCCGGTGTATTCGCTTTACATTAATGGCCGGCTGCAGTTTTCTAGCCAGGATGAGCATATCTACCATGCGTTTTTAGTTCATCCGACACTCGAAGCCAGTGCGCGCCATGACAAGGTGCTGATAATTGGCGGCGGCGATGGCTTAGGCTTACGCCAAGTCCTCAAGTGGCAACCCCAGCAGGTGACACTTATGGATCTGGATGCGGACTTAGTGGCGTTATTTAAAAACCCCAATGACGCCATGCCGACGCGACTGCGTCACGCCTTGCTTAAGCTCAATAATGATGCGCTCAACGACAAGCGGGTCGAGCTGGTCTTCGATGATGCCTTTAATGGCGCCGATAAACTGATCCGCCGCGGCGATAAATTTGATGCCATTATTGTCGACCTACCCGACCCGAGCCATCCGGATCTCAATAAACTCTACTCCGACATGTTTTACCTTAAACTCAAAGAGCTACTGAGCGCAGACGGCGCAATTACGATCCAATCGACCTCGCCCTATCATGCCCCTAAGGCGTTTATTTCTGTGGGTAAGACCCTCGCCAGCGCAGGGTTTAATATGCAGCAATATCACCATAATGTGCCCAGTTTTGGCGAGTGGGGCTGGAGTATCGCCACCCTTGCAGGCAAAGCGCCACGTGAGCGTCTGCAAGCGCTGGCCCAGTTATCGATAGAGGAAGCTTGGTTAACGCCGGGGCTTATCAAAGGGGCATTTGAGTTTCCTGGCAACTATTATCAACACGCCGATGAGGTAAAAGTGAATGAGATTGGCTCAATGCAGCTGTATCAGTATCATCAACAAGCTTGGTCTGAAAATGAAAATCTAACCCTATTTTGAATCGTAAAATAGCGCTTGACATATTATGTCTCAGTGCTATCTTTAACCGCAGACATAATATGTCAAAGAGGACAACTATGAACATTCACCAAATTGCCAACCACCTCAATGATCTTGGCGACAATAGCCACACTGGCTTTCAGTTTGATTGCTATCCCATTGACGGTGATGTTGAGGTGTTACAAGTCAATATTGTTGGACGTGAAGAGATACCGTTATTTGTGTCGGTCACAGAGAATCAGGTGCTGTGCATCAGTTATCTGTGGGGCGAAGATGAAGTAAAACCCGAGCGTCGCAGCCAGATGTTCGAAACCATGCTAGAGCTTAATATTCCCATGCCGCTGTCCTCTTTTGCCAAAATTGACGACAAATACGTGGTGTACGGAGCGCTGTCGGTCAACTCGAGCATGAAAGAAATTGAACAAGAGTTATCGGTACTGTCGGATAACTGCTTAGAAGTGATCGATGAACTCAGCGAGTTCTTAAACTAGATTCAGACCAAATTAACTTGTGGTAACTGTGAGCGAGACATTCGGTTTTTAGCACACGATTACACTGTAGAGGAGTCTCATAATGGGCATTCTAAATAAGATTTTAACCGCGTTTCGCGGCGGCGCGACCGAAGTGGGCCAAAGCATTGTTGATGCCAACTCCACGCGTATTTTTGAGCAAGAGATCCGCGATGCAGAAAAGCACCTCACTAAGGCTAAGCGTGAGCTAACCGATGTGATGGCTAAAGAGATGCATGCTAGCCGCGAAATCGACCGTCTAAAACGCGCTGTCGCCGAGCATGAAGGCTATGCCACTCAGGCGCTAGAAAAAGGCAATGAAACCCTGGCGCTAGAAGTGGCCGAGAAGATAGCCCAACTAGACCAAGAGCTTGCCGAACAGCAGACGGCTAACGATAGCTTTAGTGCTCATGCGACCCGACTCAAAGAGTTAGTGCGTAAAACCGAGCGCCAGCTGGCAGATTATCAGCGCCAACTCAGCATGGTTAAAACCACTGAGAGTGTACAAAAAGCCACGGCAACCATTACCGACTCATTTGCCAGCAGCAACTCAAAACTACTGAACGCTAAAGATTCACTCGAGCGCATTAAAGCACGTCAACAACAGTTTGACGATCGCTTAAAGGCCTCTGAAACCTTAGCCGAAGATAACAGTGATAAATCGCTACAGGCCAAATTAGCCGAAGCGGGCATTGGCGAACAGAAATCCAATGCCAATGCGGTACTCGAACGCCTTAAAGCGCGCAAGTAATCGCTGTTAAGTTTGCTACAAAGCACTTTGGGGCTTGCCTTAAGGTGCTTTTAGCCATTTTCGTTAGTGTTAGGAGTATCTCATGGGATTCTTAAAAGGGCTCTTTAGTAAAAAAGCCCCAGCGCCACGTCAACTAAGCCACCCCAATCATCTCCAGCTTGGCGATATGATCACCCTCGATGACAGCTTTGCCCTGCCCGAACAACTGCGCGGCCAACAACTGCGTGTCGAAGCGATCAACACCTATGAATTTGAACGTCGACAATCGACCGAATGGGTGTTAAAAGGTCATGGCAGTGAAACCCTGTTTTTATCACTCGACGAAGATGATGAAACTCATCTGTGTTTTGCCCTAAAAATCACCCGCAGCCAAGTTGAACAAATTGTCGACCTTGACCAATTTAGTGATATTTTTGAAGAAGATGTTCAGGCAAGCCTCAATATACTGCCCACAGCACCTGAATCACTGAACGCTTGGTTAGGCAGCCAATATCATCAGATTAACTTTGCCCAATTTGGCTATTTTCACCGTCAAGATTATCGTGGCATGACACCTCCCCAAGACGAAGATACTAATAGTGGTGAGCCATTTGAGCTGTATCAACTACTCGACGATGAAGAACGTTATGGCATTGAAGTCGAGGTCTATGAAGGCGGTGAGACCGATGTCATGTTGACCCTGTATCGCCCATTGAGTGATATTCGTGAATACTGGCCAGGCAAGTAATAAGCGCAGCAGCGCTAAATCCGCAGCCCCCTTAGCGACTTGCCGCCCAGCAGAGGTAACGATAGATGAGTAAAATTAAACAACCGCTCCCGGAGCAGTGGTTACAAAACCAAAAGGCCGCCAAGGCCACGCAAGTGGCATTCGATCTAGATGAAAAGTTTCAATACTCCATCCGAAAAGCGGCACTGGATGCTGGGGTTAGCCCCTCGGATCAAATCCGCACTATCTTAGGATTATCGGTCACTAAACGCCCCAAACGTCCAAGACTCACGGTATCGCTCAGCCTAGATGATTACCAACTACTGGCGCAAAAATACAACCTGCCCCCTAACGAACAGCTGGAAATAAAACGCCGGGTGTTGGATGACTTGGTTCATTTTGTTGGAGAAAACGAATAAGATTGTGTCTCATATACAACACAAAAGGGCGCGAGATTAACCTGCGTCCCGTTTAGGGAACCATTTTATGGCAGAGAAAAAACGTTGGTTACCGCCAATGGAGCAGGCCCCATCACCGTTTCAGCTAGCCATGATGGCGCTATCATTAATCTCTGTGGTCGTGGTATTGATGCTCACTTTTGCCAAGCTCGACACTGAAACTCGCCGACTGCTATTATTTGTCGATGCCAGTATTTGCACCATTTTCATCAGTTATTTTTTCATCAATCTGTTTCGCGCCGACGATAAGCGTCACTATATCAAACACAATTGGATCGATCTTGTTGCCAGTATCCCGGCGATTGAACCGCTGCGCATGGCAAGGTTATTTCAGATCTTACGGGTGATTCGCCTACTCAGAATGACCCGCTCAATCATTGTGCCCATGATGAAACAGCGACGTCAGGCGACGCTTGCTAGCCTACTAGTGGCCTTGGTCACCTTACTCACCTTCGCCTCAGTATTGATATTAATTGTAGAAAGTGGCGAGCCTGGGTCGAATATCCATACCGCTGAAGAGGCCATCTGGTGGGCGCTGGTAACTATTTCCACCGTAGGTTATGGCGACCATTATCCGGTCACCACCATAGGCCACTTTATCGGCGGTCTAGTCATAGTGTGTGGTGTGAGCTTTTTCGGGGTGATATCGGGCTATATGGCCTCGATTTTTATCGCTCCCGATGAGTCAGAAAAGTTAGATACTCAGAGCGAAGAAATTCGTAGTGATCTTCATCATGCCCTGCAACGAATGGAGCAAAACCAAGCCATACTGCTACAAGAGGTGGCTGAACTTAAACAACAGCTCCAGCAAGACAAGTCGCTCAAACAAGATAGTCCCCCCCCCAGATAGCCAACATGGTTAATGCTAAGGGGTTGGCCAGCCATATCAGCATTAAACCACAAAGCTCAACACCGCCAATGCCAACATAAGCCCAATTAAGGCTTGGGAGCCCAAGCGCTGACACCAAGCCTTAGCCGGAATTAACGCCAGTAAGGCGTTACCTTAAGGGCTGAGCGGCGCGAATGTTCCATCGCCACCAATAAGCTCTGTTGTTGCTCATCGAGCCAAGGCTGAATCGCCACATTGTGCGCCTTAGCCAGCTTTGCTAAACATTGGTAGGCAATTAAGCTGCTGATCCCTTGGGCTAAATCATGCCAAGGAGCGTTAAATAGCGCTCTTGATTTGACGCGATACAAGTCGCCATAAGCGATGCCCACTAAGTGACTTTGCTCTAACGCCTTACCCAGCGAGAGCAAGTCATCACGGTTTAATGCCGTCTCAGACGACATCATAGTACTCACTTGCCGCCATGAATCTTCTAGCTGGATATTGGCAAATTGCACCAGCTCAGACGAGAGATTAAGCGGCAGTAAGCCTTCGCGATAGGCAAATAATAAGTTAACCAACTTGAGCTGCAGATGGCCATAATTGGTATCTGCCAACATAGTTTGCATCATGCCGGGTAAATCCAGTGCAACTAAAGCCTCGGTGATTAATGGCTCAACCCCCTCCATCTGCGGCAGCGTCGCTAACAGAGTGTCGCTTTGAGTTAATAAGGTGCTGTAGCCTAAAGCTGTATCCACTGGGGCCAGATGTTGCTCTATGCGCGCAAAAGCCTGTGATAAGGGCTCATCTAACAGACCAAATGACATCAAAGTAGAGCGCAGCAGCCTGATACAGGCGCGCAGCCGATATACCAGTTCTGGTTGCTCAACACACTCGGTGGACGCTAACACCATGGCTTCAAGCAATTGCCAACGCTCCAGCCCAATACTAAGCACAGTTAATAATGCCTGTTTTGGCGTTGCCTTATCGCTTAAGGCGATAACATCAAGCGCCTCTAACTGCTGTGGGCTTGCCATCGCGGCCAAGCGATACCCTCGCTGCGCCTTACTGGCTCGCCCCAAACGCGCAGAGACCTGCTCGGTGACTTGCTCGCCCAATGTCAATAACGCCTGCGTCTGGCCAGCAAGCAGCTCAAACTCGATTTCACATATAGGTTCACTGACACCATTGGCAGTGATAGTGCCAATATCTAAGGCCACCTCAACCAAGCTATCTTGCAGATAAATATGCCAAATCATCCGGCTAAAATCGGTATCAAATAGCGAGTTTAATTGGCGCTGCACTTTATCGATGTCAGCACCTGCTGGCCAAATTTTAGGCGGGAAGCGTGATAAATCGACCTTAGGTTGATCGATATCAATATTGTATTCGGGGCGAGAATGCACTCCGCCCACAACACTGCCCGCAGTCTTGATAGTCTGCTCATAATGGCCATCGCAACCGCGAATACGCAGCCCCATGTCCCATTGCCGCAGCTGTAAGTCTGGGGTATCAAAATAACTATTACTGAGATGTTTTACGCCTTTTGACTCACTATGAGGTAAACTGTTTAGCAGTGACACCAAGGCTTGTCGTTCTTTTTGTGGGAAAAATAGTTTAAGTTCTATTTCGGCTACCATTCGCCAATTGCTCACTTTTTGATTAATAAATTCGCTTCTGTAATGCAGCTTTCATTATTATTTAATGAAAACGTCATAATGTAATATTGCTGTCACAAAAGCACTTTAGGATTACGCTTTGCAGTTTCTATATAACTCGTTAGAATAAAAACTGTCAGTTTTTATATAAAAACACAGTTTCAATACGTGGACGCTTGGGTTAACATGCGCCCGCATTTTCCAACAGTGGAATAACCTAAATAGGTACACGGCAATGCCAGTAAACTCTATTTTGGGCGTGTTTGCAAAATCGCCAATCAAACCGTTACAAGAGCATATCGATAAAGTGCACTATTGTGCGTCGATACTTGTACCATTTTTTGAAGCAACTGTCGCAGGTGACTGGGACAAAGCCGTTCAACTTCGTAAGCAAATTAGCCAAGCGGAACGTGAAGCGGATGATCTTAAAAGAGAGATCCGTCTGACTCTTCCTGGTGGCCTGTTTATGCCAGTTGAACGAACTGACTTACTGGAGCTACTTACCCAGCAAGATAAGATCGCTAATAAGGCGAAAGACATTTCAGGCCGCGTCATTGGCCGTCAACTACTTGTCCCCGCAGCTATACAAGAACCCTTCACCGCCTATTTACAACGCTGTATTGATGCTGTTGTGCAGGCTAAGGAAGCCATTAACGAACTCGACGACCTACTAGAAACAGGTTTTCGTGGGCGTGAAGTCGATCTTGTAGCTAAGATGATCAGTGAACTCGACCAAATCGAAGAGGACACAGATGATCTACAAATCAAAATCCGTCGCCAGTTATTTAGCATTGAAAATGAGCTAAATCCTATCGATGTGATGTTCCTTTATAAGATAATTGAGTGGGTTGGTGACTTAGCAGATCTTGCTGAGCGCGTCGGTTCTCGCTTAGAGCTAATGTTAGCTCGCGTCTAAAAAACAAGTTATCAAGGTATCAACATGGTTGATGTATTAGTCACCAACGGCCCATGGCTTATTGCTATTGCGGCCGCATTTGGATTTTTAATGGCGTGGGGTATCGGCGCAAACGATGTCGCCAATGCAATGGGAACCTCTGTAGGTTCAAACGCGATCACCATTAAACAAGCGATCATTATTGCAATGATCTTCGAATTCGCTGGCGCCTATCTTGCCGGCGGTGAAGTTACCAGCACGATTCGAAAAGGGATCATCGATTCAGCGTATTTTGTCGACTCACCCGAGTTATTGGTTTACGGCATGATTGCGGCGCTATTAGCTGCAGGTATCTGGTTAGTGGTTGCCTCGGCATTAGGATGGCCAGTATCGACGACTCACTCAATTGTGGGCGCGATAGTGGGGTTTGCCTCGGTCGGAGTGGGTGCTGACTCAGTGGCTTGGGGTAAGGTGTTTGGCATTGTGGGCTCTTGGGTGGTCACGCCAGCCATCTCCGGTTTTATCGCCTTTATGATATTCCAAAGCGTACAAAAGTTGATTTTCAATACCGAAAATCCGCTTGAAAATGCTAAACGTTATGTGCCGTTCTACATGGGTTTAGCTGGCTTTGTCATGTCACTTGTGACCATCAAGAAAGGGCTAAAGCACGTTGGTTTGCATTTCAGTGATGTTGAGTCTTATGCATTAGCCATAGGCATTGCCATCCTTGTTGGTCTTGGCGGTATGGTGGCGATTAAACGTCTGAAGATGAGCGACAAAGCCGATCGTCAAACCCAGTTTGGTAACGTTGAGAAAGTGTTCGCCATCTTGATGGTGGTTACCGCTTGTTGTATGGCATTTGCGCACGGCTCTAATGACGTTGCTAACGCCATTGGCCCACTGGCCGCGGTTGTTTCTGTGGTCAACAGTGGCGGTGAGATCAGCAGCAAAGCCCCATTGGTATGGTGGATCCTACCTTTAGGTGCCGTGGGTATTGTGATGGGTCTGGCTATCTTTGGTAAGCGCGTTATGCAAACCATAGGTAAAAATATTACCCACCTTACTCCTAGCCGTGGTTTTGCCGCCGAGCTAGCAGCCGCATCTACCGTGGTTATCGCCTCGGGCACCGGTTTACCTATCTCTACCACGCAAACCTTAGTGGGTGCAGTATTAGGTGTGGGGATGGCACGTGGTATTGCCGCTATCAATATCGGTGTGGTACGTAACATCGTGGTATCTTGGGTGGTCACTTTACCTGCTGGTGCGGGTCTATCGATCATCTTCTTCTTTACCATCAAGGGTATTTTCGGCTAATCGCTTGATAGTATTGATAGCACCACTAAAAGGAAGCCTTAAGGCTAATGCTGATCAGTTAAGCATATAAACGATCAGTTGACCGATCTTTAAAAGGCTTCAAAATCCAATATCAGAAATGATATTGGATTTTTTTATGTCTTTAGAACAAGCTTTCTGCACCGCTTTTGAATACCACCAAGAAGCCACAGCTTTTACCAATCTTAATCACTTATTGGATGAAAACATCATCCAGCAAGCCTTTGAAACTGCGGGGGTCGCCACAGTAAGAAAACGTCGCTTACCCCTTGATGCAGTTATGTGGTCTGTCATTGGTATGAGTTTTTACCGACAACAGTCTGTATGGGAGCTTGCGACTCATATGGAGTTGATGCTACCAGGTAAAAAGAAGCTCATTGCCCCCAGTGCTCTTGTTCAAGGGCGCCAGAGGTTAGGTGTGCAGAGTATGAAAAATGCCTTTCAAATGATGGCAAAACATTACTATAGCAACACTCAATTTGAGACATGGTGTGGACTGAATTTATTAGCCGTTGATGGTGTAGTCTGGCGCACTCAAGACACCGCTGATAATCGTAATGCTTTTGGCTCACCATCAAATCAACATGGTGACACCTCATTTCCTCAGGTTCGTATGGTGTGTCATATGGAGCTCACTAGCCATCAACTGATAAATAGCGCGTTTGATGGTTATAAAACGAGTGAAATGAAGCTAGCAGAAGCGCTCATACAGTCAACTCCAGACCATAGTCTCACGATGTTCGATAAAGGTTTTTACTCCTTAAACTTGCTACATCAATGGCAACTAGGTGGTGAAGAGCGGCACTGGTTAATCCCTGCGAGAAAGGGGCTTCAGTACGAGGTTTTACACTCAAATGGCCGGTTAGATAAACAGGTGAAATTGGCAATAACCGCCCAAGCCAGACAACAAAACCCAGCGCTACCGACGCATATAGAAGCGAGGCTGGTGACAAAATCAATAAAAGGTAAGACGCATCAGGTATTAACCTCAATGGTCGACCCATTACGCTTTCCAAGTGCTGACATCGTTGAGTTATATAATCATCGATGGGAAATAGAGCTTGGCTACAGAGAGATGAAACAAACCCTACTAAACAGCGAGTATACGCTAAGAAGTAAAAAATCAGAGATGGTAGAACAGGAACTTTGGGGCTTACTACTTGGCTACAACCTGATGCGTCAAGCAATGACTGAGGCCGCATCAAGAAAAGGAATATGGGCCAATCGCCTCAGCTTCAGTAATTGTGCGAGTACGATACTAAGTTACCTAGCAAGATTACCACTGATGAACCCAGGAAATTTACCCAAACATTACGAGCAACTGATAGAAATGCTAGGTAACTTCGAGCTACCAACGAAACGAGAAGATAGGGTGTACCCAAGGGCTATAAAGTCAAAACCAAGCAAATATCCCCATAAAAAGAAAAATGCCAATCAGCTTAACTGACTGGCATTAGCCTTAAGGCTTCCTTTTTTATGGCCGCCACATGGGCCTACTACATAGCCACAGAGCCTACAACCACACACCATGATTGATCTCTGTCGTCATTTGACAAAATATCAGCCTCGCCACCCCTTGCAAAAAGACCGTGAAATCCCTAGCATGTGGCAATATTTCGTTGAAGAGAACTCAAAGTGTTAAGACTCCTATCTATCGTTGCATTGATGTTGCTGTCAGCGACGCTTTCGGCAGCAGAACAAACCCGTTATATTTCAGATAACGTCTACATCTTCCTTCATGGCGGCCCCGGCACTCAGTTCCGTATTTTAGGCAGTATAGAAGCAGGGCAAGCCATCACTTACTTAGGTGAGACTGAAGGCGACTACGTTAAGATTATCGACCACAAAGGCCGTGAGGGTTGGGTAGATGGTAATCTAGTCATGACTAGCAAGAGCTTTCGAGTGCAATTACCCGAAGTCGAAGCCAAACTGGCTCAGGTACAAACTGAACTCGATACCTTGACCAATGAAAGCAGCAACAGCACTCAACTTATCCGTCAACTTCGCTCTCAGCTTGCCAACAGTGAGCAAGCGCTTGCCGTAGCCAGTAGCGAACGCGACAGCGCCACACGCGAGCTAGCAAAAATCCAAAACAACGAGCGTTTCGAACAGCTCAAGCAAGGCGGTATGATTGCCGGTATCGGCTTAATTCTTGGGGTGATCATCGCTTACCTGCCAAGACCACGTCGTCGCCAGAAGAATCGTTGGTAATAACTATTAGCGCTTTAAAAAAGCCAGCAGCTAGGCTGCTGGCTTTTTTGTGCATTACACTTTTTGATAGCCAAATGTCAGGGAGTTACCACATCTGAGCAGCACAAAGCCACCTTGTCAGCCGCTGCGATAACGCCAGCCCGCGATGACAACAAATGGATTGCAGCAGACACCATAGCGATTAAGGTCAACACGACAAAACAGACCGTATTTAACACTCCATTTACAGTTGATTTCAAACGCAGTGCAATTACCACTCACTAACTAAACCCATACAAGCTGGGCATAGCACACCATCTATTTACATCATTTCAAACAAGGATCACATTAGTTTTCACAATGGTGTTCCTCGTCACATTTTGAATGTATAATCGGCGCGCGAAGGCGCCAGATTGGATACAAAAATAAGACCAAACGCCTTTTAAACAGACCTTTTGTTCAAGCCAAAACTGTCCCTAATGTAGGTCCAGGTGGAAGTTACTACTATGTTCAAAGCAAGTGAAGTTCTGACTGGTCGTTATGACTCAGCTACCCTAGATGAGCTTTTTGAAGCGATCACCCACAACTATATTGTCGATGAAGAGCAATACCTCTCAGAACTGATCCAACTGGTGCCTTCCAGTGAAGCAGAGATCCAGCGCGTCACCCAGCGTGCTCACGACCTAGTCAGCAAGGTACGTCAATACGATAAAAAAGGCCTGATGGTCGGTATCGATGCCTTTTTGCAGCAATATAGCTTAGAGACTCAAGAAGGCATTATTTTGATGTGCCTCGCCGAAGCCTTGCTGCGCATCCCCGATGCCGAGACCGCCGACGCACTGATTGAAGACAAGCTCTCAGGGGCGAAATGGGACGAACACCTCAATAAGAGTGGCTCCACCTTAGTCAATGCCTCGACTTGGGGATTGATGCTAACGGGTAAAATCGTCAACCTAGATAAAGAGATTGATGGTAAGCCTAGTAGCCTACTCAACCGCTTAGTTAACCGTTTAGGCGAACCTGTGATCCGCCAAGCCATGCTGGCAGCGATGAAGATCATGGGCAAGCAATTTGTATTAGGTCGCACCGTTAAAGAAGCCCTAAAAAACAGTGTCGATAAACGTAAGCTAGGTTATACCCACAGCTACGACATGCTCGGCGAAGCGGCGCTCACCATGAAAGATGCGCAAAAATACTTCGACGATTATTCTAGTGCTATCGCCGCCTTGGGCGAGCAAGAGTACGATGAAAGCCAAGCGCCGCGTCCAACCATCTCTATTAAACTGTCAGCGCTGCATCCACGCTATGAAGTCGCTAACGAAGATCGCACACTCACCGAGCTGTACGACACCGTTATCAAATTAATCAAGCAAGCACGCGCCCTCAATATTGGCGTCTCTATCGATGCCGAAGAAGCCGACCGCTTAGAGCTGTCGCTCAAGCTGTTCCAAAAGCTGTATAACTCAGACGCCGCCAAAGGCTGGGGCCTGTTAGGCATAGTCGTGCAAGCCTATTCTAAACGCGCCCTGCCGGTACTGTGCTGGCTAACGCGCCTATCGAAAGATCAAGGCGATGAGATCCCACTGCGCTTAGTGAAAGGTGCTTACTGGGACAGCGAGCTAAAATGGGCACAAATGGCAGGTGAAGGCGGTTACCCACTCTACACCCGTAAGGCAGGCACCGATGTCTCTTACCTTGCCTGCGCCCGCTATTTGTTGTCAGATGCCACACGCGGCGCCATCTATCCGCAGTTTGCCAGCCACAATGCGCAAACTGTCGCGGCCATTGCCGATATGGCGGGCGATCGCCTCTATGAATTTCAACGTCTGCACGGCATGGGCGAAGAGTTGTATGACACCTTGCTGGCCGAAGCTGGCGTGAGCACAGTGCGTATCTATGCGCCCGTTGGTGCCCACAAAGATCTGCTACCTTACTTGGTGCGTCGCCTGCTAGAAAATGGCGCCAACACCTCGTTTGTGCATAAACTGGTGGACCCTAAAACCCCCATCGACTCTTTGGTTGTCCATCCTTTGACGACCCTACAAAACTACAACACCCTAGCCAATAATAAAATTGTTCAGCCAGCCGATATTTTTGGCGCCGAACGTAAAAACTCTAAGGGACTCAATATGAATATCATCTCGGAATCTGAGCCATTTTTCGCGGCGCTAGACACCTTTAAAGACAAGCGCTGGAGCGCGGGCCCGCTGGTCAATGGCGAAACCCTAACGGGTGACACCATAGAAGTGCTCAGCCCCTATGACACCACTCAGGTGGTCGGCACCGTCGCCTTTGCCGACAGCCACGCCATAGAACATGCGCTCGCCAGTGCCCACGGCGCCTTTGGTTCATGGTGTGCAACGCCCGTTGAAGTGCGCGCCAACGCGTTACAAAAGCTAGCGGATCTATTAGAAGAACACCGCGAAGAGTTGATTGTTTTATGTACCCGTGAAGCGGGTAAGAGCATTCAAGACGGTATCGATGAAGTGCGCGAAGCGGTCGATTTCTGTCGCTACTACGCGGTGCAAGCCAAGAAGATGATGGCCAAGCCTGAACTGCTGCCAGGCCCAACGGGTGAACTCAATGAGCTGTTCTTGCAAGGTCGCGGCGTCTTTGTGTGTATCAGCCCTTGGAACTTCCCGCTAGCCATCTTCTTAGGTCAAGTTGCCGCCGCGCTTGCTGCGGGTAACACTGTGGTGGCTAAGCCTGCCGAACAAACCTCAATTATCGGCTACCGCGCGGTGCAGCTGGCGCATCAAGCGGGGATCCCCAAAGAGGTGTTACAGTTCCTGCCTGGCACGGGTGCTAGCGTTGGCGCGACCATCACCGCCGATGAGCGCATAGGGGGCGTCTGCTTCACAGGCTCAACCGTCACGGCCAA
This sequence comes from Shewanella sp. 492, assembly GCF_059338445.1. NCBI lineage: Bacteria > Pseudomonadati > Pseudomonadota > Gammaproteobacteria > Alteromonadales > Shewanellaceae > Shewanella > Shewanella sp. 492. The sequence continues at coordinate 711,331 of NZ_CM181702.1, read as the reverse complement.
GCGCATCAACCTAACCTTAGCCCAGCGCGAAGGGGCCATCATTCCGCTAATCGCCGAAACTGGTGGCCAAAATGCCATGGTAGTGGACTCAACCTCGCAGCCAGAGCAAGTGGTTAATGATGTGGTGTCATCTTCCTTTACCAGTGCAGGACAACGCTGCTCGGCGCTGCGAGTGCTGTTTTTACAAGAAGATATCGCCGATCGTGTTATTGATGTGCTCAAAGGGGCGATGAATGAGTTAACCATTGGCGATCCCAACTCGGTGAAGACAGATGTCGGGCCGGTGATCGATGCGACCGCCAAGGCCAACCTTAATGCCCATATCGATCACATTAAGCAAGTAGGCCGTTTGATTAACCAGCTTGAGTTACCATCTGGCACCGAAAATGGCCACTTTGTGGCGCCGATTGCGGTAGAAATTGACTCGATTAAAGTGTTAGAAAAAGAGCACTTTGGGCCTATCCTACATGTTATCCGCTATAAGGCTGCCGATTTACCTAAGGTTATTGATGAGATCAATTCAACCGGATTTGGTCTCACCCTGGGGATCCATAGCCGTAACGAAAGCCATGCCCTCGCCTTAGCCGACAAGGTTAATGTGGGTAATGTCTATATCAATCGCAACCAAATTGGCGCTGTCGTTGGCGTGCAGCCTTTTGGCGGACAAGGCCTGTCGGGCACAGGCCCTAAAGCCGGTGGCCCACACTACTTAACCCGTTTTGTGACCGAAAAGACCCGCACCAATAACATCACCGCCATCGGTGGCAATGCGACCCTCTTATCACTGGGCGATAGTGATGACTAATACCATTAGCGTATCCCATAGCGTAAGTAGGCAAATGAACAAGTAAGCCGATACCGTAAGGTGTCAGCGACGATAAATAAAAAGTCGATAAGTAAAAAGTCGATAAGTAAAAAGTCGATAAGTAAAAAGCCAGTTGCAATGCAACTGGCTTTTTACTGTCAGCTTAACGGCTCATCGCCGGCTTAAGCAAGCCTTGTTTACACTAAGCGCCGTTGTAAACTGGCATAGTATTCATCCTGTTGCAGCAGCATTTGATGGCTACCACTTTGGCGGATCGCCCCATTTTCCATCAGATGAATACAGTCCATCTGCGCCATCGCAGTTAGGCGGTGGCTTATCATCAACAAGGTTTTATCTTGAGCAAATTCAAATAACAGCGCCAAGATCTCACGTTCGGTGCGTTGATCTAACCCTTCGGTAGGCTCATCAAGCAGCAATAACGGCGCGTCACGCAATAGCGCTCTGGCAACCCCAATACGGCGCTGCTCCCCTCCAGACAACTGCCGTCCGCCTTCACCAATCCAAGTATCCAGTGGCTTATCACCTTGAGTTAAGGTACTTAAGCCCACTTTATTGAGCACCTCAACGAGCAGCTTATCATTGGCCGCCTGCGCCTCACGCCTGGCTGCACGGCTTAAGCCTTGTGTCTGGATCTCCGTTTGCGTATCGAGCTGGGCTAAGGTTAAGTTATCGCGCAGGGTTCCGGCAAACAGGTAGATACGCTGGCTCACCACAGTCATGCCTTGGCGCAGTTGTTTTTCGCTGTAGGCTGAAATAGGCACCCCATCGAGCATGATACTGCCCGCTTGCGGCTGCCACTGACGAGTGATTAATGACAACAAACTCGACTTGCCACAACCAGTTTGCCCCAGCAGCGCCACCTTGTCGCCAGCCTGCAGGGTTAGATCAACTCCTTTGAGTACTGGTTTATCTGCCGTATAGGCAAAATCGACCTGCTGCAAGCTTAACGCGCCGTGGGTGACTCTATGCTCTGCCTGCTCATCGAAGATGATGCTAGGCGATTGCAGCGCCACCTCATTGACTCGCTCGGCGGCCATCACACACGCAGACAGGTGCTGAAACGCTGCCGCTAGCGGCATCAACATCTCGATACAAGCCAGTGTCATAAAGACTACTAGCGCCAGCATGGGCCCAGGTGGCAGATGTTCACCCACCCCATCGGCCGCCATATATAGCAGCAGTACCACGGCAAGCCCATGACACAAGACCAACGCCGCTTGGCTCAGCGCAGTGACATTGGCCATCGCCGCTTGGCTGGCAAACAACTTTGTCTGCGCCCTATCAAGCTCAGCGCGAAACCGAGGTAGCGCACCAAATAGGGTTAACTCGGCCTGACCTTGCACATATTCGAGCATTAATACTCTAAAGTCGCGTTTTGCCTCAAGCTGGGCGATGCCCGGGCGATGGCCTAAGGCATAAAAGATCAACGGCAATAAACACCATAAGGCCAATAACACGCCGCACAGGGTGAGCGCTAAGGTGGCATCAAACCAGCCCAAAAACAGGTATAAGGCGCCAATCATCAACAGCGAGGCGGCCATGGGAGTGATTAAGCGTAAATAGAGATGATCGAGCGTATCAATGTCTGACACTAAACGATTCAGCAGATCGCCACCGCGCACCGCCTGAAGATCGCTCGCGCTCAGCGGCATCAACTTGCGCCATGCCCAGCACCTAAGCTCGGTCAGTAATTTAAAGGTGGCCTCATGGGTGGCAAGGCGCTCACCATAGCGACTGGCGGTGCGGGCGATGGATAAAAATCGCACGCCACCTGCGGGGGTAAAATAGTTAAACGCCTGTGCGGTCGCCACAGTGAGTCCTGCAACCGCCGTGGCCGAGAGAAACCAGCCCGACAGCGATAACAAGCCAATGCCAGCCATCAAGGTGGTGATACTTAACAACAGGCCAACGCCCATCATCAGCCATTGGCGTTTAAACAGCCTTAAAAACGGCAACAGTTGGCTTATCCCTTTACGTTTCATGACAATGCCTCGCTTAAAGCCTGCTCATGGCACAGCTCCCGAAATAGCCCCTGCTGGCTTACCAAGGTCTGATAATCGCCCTGCTGCACAATGCGCCCCTTGTCTAACACCACTATCTTGTCCATCTGCTGCAGAGAATCTAGACGATGAGTCACCATCAAGGCGCTCGCGCCTGCCATCGCCTCATCCAGTGCCGCTAATACCGCTTGCTCACTGTGACTGTCTAAACTGGCGGTAGGCTCATCAAGCAACAAAAGCTGCGCCTCTTGCCCCAGCGCACGAGCAAGGCACAAGCGTTGAGCTTGCCCCACCGATACCCCGGCACTCTGCTCCCCTATGGGATGGGCTAACCCGAGCGGCTGCGCGTCGACAAACTCTCTCACCTGCGCCTTGTCCAAAAGCGCCAGTACGCAGGCGTCGCTCATCTCGATATTACTCATCGCCACGTTATCGCGCACCGTGCCATGAAACAGCTGCGGCTCTTGCCCCAGCCAGGCCAAATGGCGGCGATAACTGACTCTGTCGAGTGTATTCAGCTCGATGCCATTGACCAACACCGACCCTTCATAGGGTAAAAAGCCGAGCAACATATTGAGTAAACTGCTTTTGCCTGCCCCGCTAGGCCCCACCAACGCCATACGTTGCCCAGCCGCTAACATCACACTCAGCGGCCCGGCCAACACTTGGCCATCGAGGCTACGCACGGTCACATCTTGCAGCACAATACTCAGCGGCTGATGAGAGGCAAACGGCACCCCCTGATTGCCGCCACTATGGTTATCGCCGTTATCGCCACTATTGTTATCGCCACAGCCACTCTCGGGATGATTAAGCAAGGCCATTAACGCTTCTGCCGCGCCGATGGCCTGCGCCTTAGCGTGATAATGCGTGCCCATGTCCCGCAGCGGTTGATAAAACTCGGGGGCCAAGATCAGCACAAATAAACCGGTAAACAGGGTAAGGCCAGCGCCATAATGACCAAAATCGAGATGGTCAAGAAAGCTAAAACCAAAATACACCGCCAATACCGCAATCGACACTGCAGCGAAAAACTCCAGCACGGCTGAGCTTAAAAAGGCCATACGCAGCACCGCCATAGTGCGGCTGCGAAACTCTTCGGAGGCGGTTTCAATCGCTTTGATCTCACGCTCGCCACGATAAAACAGCTTAATGGTGCTCATGCCTTTAAGGCGGTCCATAAAGTGGCCACTTAAACGCGACAAGGCGGTGAAGTTTTTACGGTTGGCATCGGCAGCGCCCATGCCCACTAAGATCATAAATAGCGGAATTAACGGGGCCGTTGCCAGCAAGATGATGCCCGCGGCCCAGTTTATCGGCAACACCACCGCCAAAATGGTCAGCGGGATAAAGCCCGCCAGCAGCATCTGTGGCAGGTATTTGGCGTAAAAGTCATGCAGATCTTCAACCTGCTCTAATACAATGCTGGCCCAGCTACCCGCCGGCTTACCTTTTATAAACACAGGCCCCAGTTGGGTTAACTTATCCAGCACCGCTTTACGGATCTGCCCGCGCAGCAAACAGCCCGCTTTAAAGCTTACGCGCTCGCGGCCATAGGCCAATAATGCCCTAAGCGCTATGATGCCGATGAGGAGATAAAAATGGTTGATGAAATCGGTTTTGGGCTGCGACTCGATAATCATGCCATGCAACATGGTGGCCAGCAGATAGGCTTGTACCACTAAGGCTAGGCCCGTCAATACGCCAAACAACACAGTGAGGTTAAGGTAGATGCCACAGGCTGATTTTTGCTGTTTCAACCAACGGGAAAGCACTTTTTCTAAGCTTTTGTCCATGGGGCTCCGACGACATTGAGGCGAGGGTAACGGCGTATATTGCCAATCCATGAAGTATCGCAGGCAATGGGAGCTTAATAAACAGGGGCGAGCGTAAATGTTAGGCGCTTCACAAAAATTGAGCTAGATCAAAAAAGCCAGCACTTATGGCTGGCTTTTAGGGCGATATATCAATAACAAGCTTTAATCTTGCTTGATATAGATCTCGTCGTCATCTTCATCTGCATCGGCATCTGGATGCGCGTCACGCCACTCTTGCGCTGCCGCTTCTTTTGCCGCTAACGCTTCGGTACGCTCTTCACGCTGCTTAGCGCGGCGCTGATTGCGTACCATTAGGTTTTCAACGATCTGTTGCAGTGCGGCATTGCCCCACTCTGTCGCTTCCGCTTCGGTTGCAAAGCCAGCTTTTGACTTAGAAACCACGGTTTTACGCGCAGTCATACGACGAGTGACTTGTGCACTCCAGCCTTTTTCGGTTTCAACAACACGAAGGGCATACTTTTTATCTTTTAACATGATTCAGTCCTAACATAAGTAAAGGCATAGATCTTCGAGTGTCTAAATATCTACCACCGGTTGGGCGAGGCCCGCGATGGGTTTTGCCCGAAAGGCGGCTATTGTAGTCTCCTTTGCACAAAACTCAATCATGAGCGAGTGAATAATACTAATCAATTTAACTAAGGGGTCAATTTTAATAACCCAAAAAGTACTAACACAAGGCAAGTATAAGCCTAAGTTATTATTAAAGTTATGTTTAATGACATACTGCCCCTCATTTTTAGCGACGCTAAGCCCAGCTAAATATATCGCCTAACGGCCTAGTCATCTACAGCCGACGCTCGATATTACAGGTGCCTTAACGACCCCTTAACCACACAAGGTGTCTTACGTACCACTTAAACGCTATACTTCCACCCAGCCATTGATAGCCCATGGCTCCCATGCCTGCACATTTATTCGCCATGTTTTAGCGAATAATTAGCGATTTTTCAGTAAATCCTGTAAGATGCACGCCCGCCAGCGTACCTGGCACCTGAATTTTGCTGCCCATGCAGCCCCAAGAGACCCATCTATGAGTTTTACCTCCCTAGGTTTATCCGCCCCTATCTTAAAAGCTGTAGCCAACAAAGGTTATGAAACACCCTCTCCAATTCAAGCGCAGGCGATTCCAGCCGTGTTAGAAGGTAAGGATGTAATGGCGGCGGCACAAACCGGCACGGGCAAAACCGCAGGCTTTACCCTGCCACTACTCGAATTGCTAAGCAAAGGAGAACGTGCTCGCGCCAAACAAGTGCGTGCACTGGTGTTAACCCCAACTCGAGAGCTGGCTGCACAGATAGCAGAAAGCGTCACTACTTACGGCAAATATTTACCCCTGCGTAGCGCCGTAGTATTTGGCGGCGTCGGCATTGGCCCGCAAATCAGCCAAATTAATCGTGGCGTCGATATTTTAGTGGCCACCCCAGGGCGTTTACTCGACCTTTATAACCAACGCGCCGTTAGCTTTAACCAGCTAGAAGTGTTAGTGCTCGATGAAGCCGACCGCATGCTGGATATGGGCTTTATCCACGACATCAAAAAAATCTTGGCCGTATTACCCGCCAAGCGTCAAAACCTGATGTTTTCGGCCACCTTTTCCGATGAGATCCGCACCCTAGCCAAAGGCTTGGTTAACAATCCGGTCGAGATCTCAGTAACGCCGCGTAACACCACCGCCAATACGGTAGAGCAGTTAATTTGCCCAGTAGACAAGACGCAAAAGTCGGCTGCACTGGTGCAATTAATTAAGCAACATGATTGGCAACAAGTATTGGTCTTTAGCCGCACCAAGCATGGCGCAAACCGCCTCGCTAAGAGCTTAGATGCCAAAGGCATCACAGCTGCGGCCATTCATGGTAATAAGAGCCAAGGCGCGCGCACCAAGGCGCTGGCTAACTTTAAAAGTGGCGAAGTCCGCGTATTGGTTGCGACCGATATTGCCGCTCGTGGCCTCGATATCGATCAACTACCACAAGTGGTCAACTTTGACTTGCCGAACGTGCCAGAGGATTACGTACATCGTATCGGTCGTACTGGTCGCGCCGGCGCCGCGGGTAAAGCGATTTCACTGGTGAGCAGCGAAGAGAGCAAATTGCTGGCCGATATCGAGCGCTTGATCGGTAAAACCCTGCCGCGCACCGAAGTGGCAGGCTTTGAGTCGACTCATAAGCTGCCAGAAACAGACTTAACACCTAAGCGTCATGGACAAAACCGTGGCCCACGTAATGCTAAGCCCAGCGGCAATCGCCCAGCGCGTAATAGCGGCGGTCACAACCGCAATGACGATAAGCCGCAAGGCAACCGCGAAGGCCAAGGACAAAGCAAAAGTCCTTACCAAGGCAAGAGCGAACACCGAGACGGTAACGCCCCGAGTCGTCGCCGTACGCGTCGCCCAAGTGCCGCGCAAACCGCTAAGTAACGCTTATCGGTAAGTCGTAACCACACTATGGTCAGTAGCAATACTGGCCATTTTTTTATCTCGCAATTTCCTACCCTAGGAATTATTCGCCCTAGGTGTTACCCGGTCTAGGGATTAGGGATTAGGGATGAAGCCTACGAATATAGCGATTGGCTGGCCAACGGGGAATGTGTCGATACCTCTGAGGCACGGTGAGTGTGGCCTTACGTTTACCCGACTTAGGTATTTAAAGGGGTTGTTTTAACCATAACCTCATGGTTTATCAATTGCTTGCAGCAGGCCTTTCGTGCAGGTACTTCTGTGACACGCCGCAAGTACAATCCCTGTAGGCTCTGCCGTGACATCCATGTCACGGAAGGTCACAGCCGCATCTACACCCGAGTTCTTAATCTCTTCGATTTAGCCGTAATTGGTATCCACAGAACCGTAAAAAGCAAAATTATGTTTGGACAAAAGGTTGTGGGACTTCGAATGAAGGTGTTGGCATTTTTGGATTTTGCATTTGGCTGAGTTGGTTTTTATTGATTGATGGTAGCGTTAACCTTCATCATTTTGAATTGCTTGCCGCAGGCCTTTTGTGCAGGTGCTTCTGTGACACGCCGCAAGTACAATCCCTGTAGGCTCTGCCGTGACATCCATGTCACGGAAGGTCACAGCCGCACCTACACCCGAGTTCTTAATCTCTTCGATTTGATCTTACTAGTGTCACTCGGACAATCAAAAGCTAACTCGGTTTTGGACATTTCCGTGTTAGAACTTTAGCTCTATATATGTGAGTTTCAGATTAATATTTCTATGGGCTAACGCCCCATTAAGAGGCAAAAAACAGCTTGCTATAATGCCTGAGGAACGAAGGACAGCAAGCTGTTTTTTGTCCTTTTGAATGGCTTGTTAGGCTTACAATAACGCCTGCTCTATTTTACTTTCAATAGAGATTAGATGTTCGTTTGCAGCCTTGGACATATTAAATATAAATGATTTACCTTTCTTTTCCGTTTTTTCTTTATCAGCTATATGTTCTTTAAAAATTTTTTTACTTCATCTGAACCAAAAGTGAATATTTTTGATGTAACTGTACTTGGGTAGCTATTATTGATAACAGCCTCAGGTAGAGCTGTATTTATTTCTAAGTAAATTTTTTCTAAACGATCATGTTTAAGCCGAAAATGCTCAATAAGCTTTTCTTTTTTCCATCGTGAATTATTTAAAATTAAAGTTACTATAGGGACAATGCTCGCAATCCCTGCACCTAAAAATACACTCCATAAATTACTCATATACTTTCCTGTAAGCCTAACAGCTTATTAGCGCTACCTTGTAAGGTAGGAGGCCAAGCATGTATAGACACACTAGTAAGACTCAAAAAAATTATCGTAAATCATACAGTAAAGTAAATTCTACTTCAGCACAATACGAACAAGGTGATGTATCTGTGCAATGTATTCCTGAGCTTCGAAGAGTGATTGAAATTACAGATTACGACAATGGAGTGCCAACTACGCACACGTTAGAGTTATATAAAACCAATCGTATTGACTGCTACAGAGTAATAGTCGATGGCAAGCTTTGGAAAGAACGTATTGGGTGGAGCAACATTCTTGAAGGCATTAGAAAAGCGCTACCAAGATTATCTAGAGAATGGTAAGCCTCTAGAACAGTAGACACTGTTCTAGAATTACTAAAATTAGGTCAACAGTCCAATACAAAGCAGAGCAGAGCCAGTTCAGCCATGCGAAACAAGGAATGGGGCAAAAGCTTCTTAGCCTTTAACTCACTAGTCGTATCAAATGAAGTCCAATCGAAGAAGCGTTAGAGATAGGTGTAAGCGCGGTTTTGGCCCTTGGCGGCATGGATGCCGCCGTGGAGCGTATAGGGATATATTCACAGCGAGCCAAAAGAGCGCTTGCACATAAAGCCTGCGGCAGGCTATTAATTGCCATGAAGGTGCGTCTTCATAGCACATCAATAAATGAAAATACAGCCAGCCGCTACTCAAGCAAATGTCATTGTTCTTCATTTCAAGACCACCAAACTTTGGGGCAAAACCTGGTTAGCTTTTGAACCAGCAACTCACATCAAATACGGCTAAATCGAAGAGGCGTTAGATATAAGTGTAAGCGCGGTTTTGGCCTTCGAAATCATGGCCAAAAATATTCCCAACATTTTTCGGCATCCATACCTCTTTCGTTCGTAAGCACGAAGCTACGCTTCACTCACCGAGCCAAAAGAGCGCTTGCACATTAGCTCACCGCAGGTGATAGGTTGCCATGAAGGTACGCCTTCAACCCTCTTAACCAATAGCAATTCGGCCAAACACTAAATAAGAAACACAACAAACAAAAAAGGAGCTGACGTTAGTCAGCTCCTTTTCACATTAGCGCGATAAGTTAGCGCAGTTCCCAAGCGCGATAGCTCTTACCTTTAAGCTTGCCCTTGGTTATCTTGTTAAGGGCTTTATTGAGCACTTTGCGATCGACAGCAACATATGAGCGAAACTCGGTGATCTTAATCTTGCCCACTTCGGTGCCTTCGATGCCGTTGTCACCTGTGAGGCAACCTAAGATGTCGCCTGGACGAATTTTGTTTTTCTTACCGCCATCAATTTGAATAGTGACCATGCGTGGTTGGGGTGGGTAAGTGTCGAGCAGGCTTTCGCTTGGCAAGGCTTCGCCCAGAATGTCACGGCCAATTTCATCTTCAAGCAGTGCAATTTTGTAACCGTCTTCATGGTTAAAGAAGGTGTGCGCCGCCCCTTTGCTGCCCGCGCGGCCAGTACGGCCAATACGGTGAATGTGCACTTCGGTGTCGTAAGCAACATGGTAGTTAACCACCATATCGAGCGCATCGATATCGAGCCCGCGTGCGGCCACATCGGTAGCCACCATCACGCTGGCACTCTTGTTGGCAAATCGCAGTAACATCTGGTCGCGATCGCGCTGCTCTAAGTCGCCGTGCAGCGCCACAACGCTAAAGCCATCGTTAGCCAATTTCGCGGCCACATCTTTGGTTTCGCGTTTGGTATTACAAAACACCACGGCACTTTCTGGCTTGTGATGCAGTAGCAGCAGGCGCAGGGCTTTCATGCGATCGTTATTGTTACCGCACTCATAAAAATGCTGGTCAATGGTGTCACCGTCGTGCTTGCCTTCAACCTTGATCATCACAGGGTTGACCAAAAACTGCTCGCTGATGGTTTGAATTTGCTCTGGGAAAGTGGCGCTAAACAGCAAGGTTTGACGCTCACGCGGCACGGCGAGCATGATGGCGTCGAGCTCTTTTTGAAACCCCATCTCTAACATGCGATCGGCTTCATCAAGCACTAACATGTTGACGTTTTCAAGATCTAAACGACCGCGATCGAGATGATCGATAATACGACCCGGCGTCCCCACAATAATATGGGCACCATGTTCAAGCGAGCCAATTTGTGGCCCCATAGGCACGCCGCCACACAAGGTTAAAATTTTAATATTGTGGATGCCACGGGCCAGCGTTCGCAGATCGGCCGCCACTTGGTCGGCCAGCTCGCGGGTGGGGCACATCACCAAAGCTTGAATGCGAAAACGTTTCACATCCAATTTATTGAGTAATCCTAAGCCAAAGGCGGCGGTTTTCCCTGAGCCAGTTTTGCCTTGGCCAATCACATCTTCGCCGTTTAAGATGGCTGGCAAGCTTTTGGCTTGAATGGGGGTCATAGACTCAAAACCTATGGTGGTTAGGGTCTCAAGCAGTTCAGGTTTTAATGCCAGGCTGTTAAAAGCAGTTGCGGTGTTGTTGTCGGCTTGACTCACGGTATTTTCCTAGTCGGACAGCTGGGCTTGGCCGAGTATTAATCGCGCGTGCACAGCTAATCGAATTTAAAGCATGTCGATAGGCAAACCCAACACCCTCATATTACCGAATGCGTTAAGCCCTGCCCTGTATTGGCGGCGATTATAGCAATGTTTTAATCAAAGTGCGTTAGGCAAGTGTGGTTAAAAGGGTTTATCACTAAAAAGCCCCGACGCCGCGTGAATATTTACCTACGCGGCGCAGGGGCTTGAGATAACAGCTGTTAAGATAGCGGTTAAAAGAGTCGCGAGTTAAGCGGTGGCCAGCTCGGCCTCAGCTGTCACTTTTGCGTCCATGCGTTTAATCGCAGCGCCATAAATAATTAACGAGATTGCCGACACGCTGGCAATACCGGCAAACACGTACCAGATGTAATGGGCATGGGATGAGGCTTCAACCCAGGCAGCATGGTCACTAAAGGTGCGCGGATCGGGGCAGTAAGCCTCGAGTAAATATCCTGACAAACCAAAACCCAACAATGAGCTAATAAACGAATGCAGATGCGAGAAGCCTAAGTACAAGCCCTCTTCGCCCTTAGGTGCTTGCAGTGAAAAGTACTCCAAGAAACGCGGCGAAATAAAGCACTCCGCTAAGCCTTGAAACACAATGCCGATGATCATCATCGCCGCAATAGGATGCATGCCTAAAATGGTGTCAGTACCGGCAAACATATTGCCCGAGGCCATGAGTAGCGCCGATACAGGCATGATAAACATGCCTATGGTCATCGAAGAAAGTGCGCTGCGTTTTGCCATTAGCGTGGTCACTAGGCTCACACACAGAAACACCACCAGCGGATTAACGTTCGCATACCAAGAAGGGGAAGATCCTTCGCCCGCCATGCGCAGCACATATTTTGGCATGGTGGCATACAGCTGATGTTGCACCATCCAAAAACCAGAGATAATCACGGTAAGCGAAATCAAACGGCCATTAGACAGCACTTTCGTTAATGCTTGCCAAATTTGTCCCAGGCTCTTACCCGAGCGATTGTTATCTGTGCTCTTAAAGAACAGCAAAATGCTGATAAACGCCAGTAGCGTCATGCTAGCGGCAAAATAGTTGAGGTTAATTAATCCCAGATCGCCCATCGACTCGCGCAGCGGTTTAACCACAGTTTTACCGGAAAAAGCGCCGATATTAACCATCATATAAAAGATAGAAAAGCCCTTAGCGCGGGTCGCTGTGGTGGTCGATAGCGCAACCGTGCCGGTGATCACCGCCTTGATGAAGGAGCCACCAATCATGATGACGATTAAGATAGGGATGATCGCCCAGCGAATATCGGCTTCTCTCAAGCCATGGTAGACAGTGTCTTTACCGTATTCCACCAGCCCTTGGTTTTCTATTAGCATGGGGAAAATCGCTAATGAGGCATAACCTATGGTCAATAGACCAAACGCCAGCAACAAGGCGCCCCTAAAGCCTATCTTATCGGCTAAGGCACCGCTGAAGGTGGGTAAAAAGTAGAGACCCGCCGAGAAGGAGCCTGCCAACCACGCCGCTTCTACGTCGCTAAAGCCCAAGATACGAGACAAATACAAGGTGATGACGATAAACACGCCATAATAGGCGGCGCGTTCGAGCAGTTCGACGCCATTGGCGACCCAAAACATACGCGGAAAAGCCGTCTTAGTGTGAGTCGACGCAGCCGACTCGGTGGCTTTGGATGTAACTTTATTATTCATTTGATGTGATCCAAAAATAAAAAAAACACAACAAACTACCCCGCCGCGTACAACAAGGCAACACTTGCAACCTAAATGCCCCCCCATTTTATCAAGGTTGCGATACACACCACAGGCTCACCCCTCGCTTATGGGTTAAACCACTTGGCTCAGTGTCTGCGAGTGAGTCACTGTGGTTAATGAGCAATAGCTAAAAAGCAGTGGCGGAGCGAAGTAGCATTGGCGAAATAACATTGGCTAAATGGCAATGGCTAATATGACTATGACGAAACAACTAGGGATAAAAGATAGGGCATGCGCTAGCGATAACAGTCACATCACCAAGACGCGCAGCTTGAGGCGAAGTCAATTAAGGTTAAGTTAATTGTGGCTAAGTTAATTAAGCCTAAGTTATCGGCAAGCTTCCATTTAGCATCGCATCGCCGGTTATAAATCGGTATCCTAGGCGGCAAGATTTATCAGCCAGTAATTAACAACCCAATGACACAAGCCAATATCAGCAAAAGCCAACTTATCGAACAACTTGAACAATGGAAAAATCAGCAGATTTCAACTGAGCAGCTGCAAGACTGGATGGTGACTCACTATGATCCCGACGAAGTCACCATCGGCCTAGGTGAGTGCGAATGGACGGTCGAGGCGATGAACATAGTGATGAACGAATATGAAATCGCCAAGCTCGATAAGTGTCGCCAAGAGCAGGCGCAACTGGCTATCGATTTTATCAACAGCGATGAAGCACGCTTTAACCAGACGCGTCATCTGTTTTTATATGAAGGCTTTAAGGATTAAGCGTCAGATACAGTGCTAGGTGCCAGCGCCTAGCAGCACCTAGCTTAAGCTGTTTAAGGGCTTAAGTTATTTAAGGCTTAAACACCCCAATAACACCACCTGTCGCCTTAGCGGCAACCTCGGCTTCGGCTTGTTGCTCACGGTAATCACACTCGATGCACTCTACCGTTTCAACTCCTTGCTCTTTAAACAGTACGATACTGTCTACCGCTTTACACTTGGGGCACTTCGCGCCGGCGACAAAACGTTTCTTTACTCTGACTTTACTCACGTTGCGATTAACCTGTAGTCTGTAAATTAGCAATTCAATGGCGGCATTTTGCCATAAGCCAATCAAAAAGACTTCCATTAGTTAGAAATTGTTATTGCGAAACGGTGGCTAAAATAGGCGATTTTACGCTATTATCCTCAGCCAATTATCTCCATGCAGTATCAAGTCGACCTTAATGATCACCATTACTCAAGCACAACTTATTCGTGGTTCAAAAACCCTATTAGACGAAGCGTCACTGACCATCTATCCCGGCCATAAAGTCGGCTTAGTGGGCGCTAATGGCACGGGTAAGTCATCCTTGTTAGCGCTGATCCTCGGTCATTTAAGCTTAGATAAAGGCGAGTTTAGCCTTCCTAGTGGCTGGCAAATTGCCTCGGTGGCGCAGGAGACACCCGCGTTAGGTGTCAGCGCATTAGAATATGTGATTGACGGTGATAAAGAATATCGACAATTAGAGCAGGCACTGCATCAAGCCCAGCAAGATAACGACGGTAATGCCATTGCCTTGCTGCACGGCAAACTCGATGCCATCGGCGGCTATACCATTCAATCGCGCGCCGCCAGCTTATTGGCTGGCCTTGGCTTTGCCGAAGCCGATCAGCAAAATCCGGTTAAAAGTTTCTCGGGTGGTTGGCGCATGCGACTCAACTTGGCCCAAGCGCTACTGTGTCGCTCGGATCTGTTGCTGCTCGATGAACCCACCAACCACTTAGACTTAGACACCATGTATTGGCTTGAGGGGTGGATTAAGTCCTACCAAGGCACCTTGATTCTGATCAGTCACGACAGGGACTTTATCGACGCCATTGTGGATGAAATTGTCCATGTCGAACACCACAAACTCAACTATTACAAAGGCAATTACAGCGCCTTTGAACGCATTCGCGCCGAGCGGATGGCGCAGCAACAGGTGGCGTATGAGCGCCAACAAAAAGAGCGCTCGCACATGCAGTCGTTTGTTGACCGTTTTCGCTATAAGGCCAGTAAGGCTAAGCAGGCCCAGAGCCGCTTAAAGGCGCTCGAACGCATGGCTGAACTGCTGCCATCTAAAGCCGACAGCCCATTTTATATGGAGTTTAAAGCCCCCGACGCCCTGCCCAATCCTTTGGTGAAAATGGAGCAAGTCTCTGTAGGTTATGGCGATAAGGTGATTTTAAACCATGTTCACCTTAACTTGGTGCCCGGTGCGCGTATCGGCCTGCTCGGACGTAACGGCGCGGGTAAATCCACCCTGATAAAGTTATTGTCGGGCCAACTGCAACCGCTAAGCGGCATCTATGAAACCAACCCAGGACTTAACATAGGTTACTTTGCCCAGCATCAACTGGAGTTTTTACGCTTAGATGACTCACCGCTGCAACATTTAATGCGCCTTGCCCCCAACCATCGCGAGCAAGAGCTGCGTGATTTTCTGGGCGGATACGGCTTTAACGGTGACATGGCATTATCGCCAGTGCGGCCTTTTTCGGGTGGTGAAAAAGCCCGCTTGGTGTTAGCGCTCTTGGTATGGCAACGCCCTAACCTGCTGCTACTCGATGAGCCCACCAACCACTTAGATCTTGAGATGCGTCATGCGCTCACCATGGCACTGCAATCTTTCGAAGGGGCGATGATTATCGTCTCTCACGATAGGCACTTATTGCGCCTCAGTTGCAGCGACTACTACTTGGTGGATCAAGGTGAAGTGCGTAGCTTCGATGGCGATCTCGATGATTATCACCAATGGTTGCTCGATGCGGCCAAGAGCGATAATCACAACGAAGGCGTGAGCGAAGCTTCGCCTGCACAAGATAAAAAACTGCAAAAGCGCCTCGAAGCTGAGTTAAGACAAAAACTGTCGCCGCTGAAGAAAGTACAAACCAAACTGGAAAAACAGCAGCAAGAGTGCAGCGAACGCCTAAGCGAATTAGAAAACATGCTGGCCGACACCAGCCTGTATGATGCCGATAACAAGGCCAAGCTGACGGCGGTATTGAGCGAGCGAACCGAGCTGACCCAAGCATTGGAAGAGAGCGAAATGGAGTGGCTGGAACTGCAAGAACAGATTGAAGCGATGGAACAAAGCGTAACCGCACAAATCACCTAACTACAATCACTTAGCCATAACCACTTAACTATAGCCACTTAACTACAGTCATCCAACTCCCTTGAGGCGGTTTATTCGCCTCAAGGCAGATTGCATCTAAGGCTAATGTTGGCGCTGAAGGCTTTCGCCAGCCACCAGCACGCACAAGTACTCAGCCAAAACTGGGGTAGTTCACGCTCGCTTATAACACCTGTTCATCGTAATCAAGTAGCACAAGGATCTGTCACCATGACGTGTTTAACCCAACTTCCCCCATCGCTTTGGCAAGACTGCGACTTACTCTATGCCCAGCAGCAGGCTGAGTACCTCAAGCTACAGGATGAACACGGGGTAAATGTTAACCTAGCGCTGTTGGCAACGTGGCTCGACAGCCATGACTACCTTATGCCTACTCAAAGCTGGCAACACCTCACCACACAGATAGCAAGCGTTGAGCTCAACTTGCTCCAGCCCTATCGTCACCTGCGAAAACTCAGTAAAGGCCATCTCGCCCCCGATGAGTATCAGCAGATGTTGACGGCGGAACTGATGTTAGAGCGCAAGGTGCAAAAATTGATTTTGCACACCCCAAGCTTACTGCAATCCTCACCCCATGCCGATAACCTAGCCCGCTATTTGAGCCTGTTCGATATGGATATTGGCGAGCACTTGGCGCGCATATCCAACAGGTAACTTATCTCTGCGGCATTGACGCTCAGCCATCGGGCGTTGATATGCCAGAGGTTAACCGCTGCGCTAACGCGGTGGCATTTTTAGCCGTAATCGCATAAATCGACAGTTGAGGATTGGCCCCTAAACTGGTGGGAAAGATTGAACCATCCATCACCGACAAGTTATCGAAATAGTGCGATTGCCCCTGACTATTGACCATCGCCATTGCCGGGTCCTCACCCATTGGACAACCGCCCATGACATGCGCCGACGCGACGATGGTTTTCAGTGGTGCTAAGGGCATCTCGGCAATCGCTTGTTTCGCCTCGGCCCAGCTCGACAACAGCCCCATACCCTCACTCATGGGCAGCACTTGCTTTGCGCCCGCCGCAAATTGCAGCTCTGCCATGCTGGCAAAGGCACGCCGCGCTGCCCCCCAAAACGCCTCGTTAAGCGGATAATCGAGATTAAAGCCATTATCGGTTAGCTGCACTTGGCCCCCCTGACTGTCATGATGATAACCATCGCGCACCAGCGCTATGGTCACCTGCAGTTGATTAAACTCGGCCATTAACTGCGCATGACTCTGGCCATATCCTAAGGTTTTAGAAGCAATTAACACCGGGTGGATCGGCGGTACCTCAAGCTTATAACCTAGCTCGCCTGAAGCGCCATTTTGCCACACAAATTGGTCAGAATAGATAGATTGCGGCGCGCCGCTGTGGCCATTAATCGCATCGTTAAACAGTGCACCACTGAGTAAGGTGGGATGTAAAAAGGTGCGTTTGCCGATGAGTTGATAAGGATCGGGCAGTTTTGAGCGCAGCATCAAGGTTGGGGTATGTATGGCACCGGCGCTTAAAATATAATGCTTGGCCTTAAACAGTACTTCGACCCCCGTCGGCGTGAGGGTGTCATTCAGCGCCTGCGCTTTTAAGGCAAATACTTGCTGCTTGTGGTGCTCAATTTTAGTCACTTTCACTCGACTGACTAACGTCGCCCCTTGGGATAGCGCCGCCGGAATGGTGGTCACTAACATCGACTGCTTGGCATTGACTGGGCAGCCCATGCCGCAATAACCTGTGTTCCAGCAGCCCGCCACGTTACGCTTGATCACTGTGTGCTGCCAGCCTAGGGCTTCACAGCCGCGCTTGAGCGCCAGGTTATTGTTATTAGGCTCAATAGCCCACTCACTGATATTGAGTCGCTGCTCCATCTGCTCAAACCAAGGCGCTAGAGTCTCGCTTGTCAGGCCGCTCACCGATTTTTCAGCAGCCCAAAAGCGCAGGGCCTCGTCAGGGGTACGAATCGATGTGGTCCAGTTGATGGTGGTTGAGCCACCTACGGCGCGCCCCTGAAAAATGCCTATCGCCTTATCTTTGGTTTTCATCGAGGCCGCTTGTTGGTACAAGTTAGGATAGGCACGGCGCTCTTCCATATTGAAACTCTCTGAGGACTTGAGCGGCCCCGCCTCGATGATGATCACCGATAAACCGGCTTGGGTAAGGATCTCCGCCGATACACCGCCACCAGCGCCGCTGCCCACAATCACGACATCGGCTTCTAACGTGGTGGGCGCGTCAAGATGGCTGCCATCGATGTGATGCCATCCGCTTGCTAAGCCTTCTACTATGGGGTCTGGTATCGCCAATGTCTGGCCTCCGTACTAATGCTGCTGTAACCCTTGTTTAAGGGTGGATTATGGTATCAATACGCAGCGAACGGTTATCGTTAGCCACATGAGTGAGCCCGGAGGTTTAGCCAAACAAGGCAGGTTTTTGGTAATTCAGCCGCGACCAATGCTCTGGGCAAGCGTAATAACTGGCCATTATCAACTCCCTTAAACCTTGATATGCGGTGATCATCATATCTAAATAACTGTTTCGCCAACTTTCTAACATGGCAATCAGTTGCGCTGGGCTACGCAGTAACAGTGGCGTCATGCTCCCGGTGAGCAACAACATGCCAAGTCGCGATTCCAGCAGATTCAGTAACTGCTCTAGCTCGGCTTGCGCATCAATAGGCAGCAGTGCCATAGTGTCGCTAATAGCATCTAGAGTGCGATTTTGCGCGGCAATTCGCAGCGAATCAGTTTGCGGCAGTGCGCCATCTAATACCACTGGCAGCAGCAAACTGAACAACAGGCGGTGGTGACGGTCGAGTGCTTTATTGACTTGCACATAAGGCGGGCGATAAAGAGTGACACCTAAAGCCAACGCCCCAGTGCCTACGAGCGCCGTAGCCAAAAAGGTTCGTCTGTTCATGTTCTCTCTCCTGCATTGCCCTAATCGACCTGTAGAGGCTTAAATTCGGCACCACTTTCTGTGGTACACTTATCGACACTTACAATAATTAAACACATGTTTTAATATTCAGCAACAGCCAATGATGACGCAACCACAATTTTCTCCCCCTTGGTGGGCTAAAAACCCACATATTCAGACGATATTACCGGTGCTGACAAAAGTGGATGGCCCTGCGCTAACACGCCAACGCCTCGAACTCGATGATGGTGACTTTATCGATGTTGATTTTTTAGGTGAGCCCAAGGCTAATCAAGCCATTGTGGTCTTGGTGCATGGCTTAGAAGGCAGCGCCGATTCCCACTATATCAGGCGCCTACTTAACCGCTTGGCCAGTATGCAGGTATGCGCCGTGGTGCATCATCATCGCAGCTGCTCTGGGGTGAGTAATCGCTTGGCCCGCAGTTATCACAGCGGCGATACCCAAGATTTACAGGCCACCCTTAGCATGCTTAAGCAGCATTATCCCACCAGCCCCTTATTGGCCGTCGGCTATAGCTTAGGGGGCAATGTGCTGGCAAAATATTTGGGGGAACGTGCCGATAACAGCTTAATTGAACGGGGGATTATCGTCTCGGCGCCACTGCAATTGGGCGCTTGCGCCACTAGGCTGAAAAGCGGTTTTTCAAAAGTGTATCAAACTTACCTTATTAAACAGTTACAGCAAAAAGTGCGTGAAAAACTCGATATGCCCTCCTTGCAGGGCCAGATGCCAGTGTCCCATGCCGATATTGCACTTTTAACGACCTTCCATCTGTTTGACGATCGGGTTACCGCCCCCTTACACGGCTTTAGCGGCGTAGCCGATTATTATCAACGCGCCAGCGGCCTGGCCTATCTGAGTAAAATTACCAAGCCGACACTGGTGATCCACGCTAAAGACGATCCCTTTATGAATGATGAGGTGATCCCCAATGCCTGTGAGCTGGCGAGCGCGGTGCAGTATGAGCTGCATCATAATGGCGGCCATGTGGGCTTTATCGACGGCGGTACGCCACTAAAACCGCAATATTATTTAGAAAAACGTATCACCCATTTTCTGTTCGACATAGGACAATAAACCATGTTGGTGCCTTACTCTGCGTTACAACAACTGCCCAGTGATACATTGGATAACTTAATCAAAGAATTTTTATTCACTCAGATGGAAGATGGCAGTTTTGCTGCCCTCGATGACGCGGCAATGTCTACGGCGATACGTCAATGCCAGCAGGCACTAGCGCGCAATGAACTGGTCGTCGAGTACAGTGAAGAGGATGAATCGATTGCGATTCGTCACAAAGACAATACCTTAGCCAAATCAACAGAAGATTGACCTGCACAGGGTCTGTACCGTATAACTATTGCTTCACTGCTGCTTAGCAGACCGTGACTACTTCAGCGTTTTTAGGTAAATAAATGTCAGCCAAACACCCGATAATTGCCGTGACGGGCTCCTCTGGAGCCGGCACCACCACGACCACGACTGCGTTCAGCCATATATTCCGCCAACTGGGGATCAACGCGGCGGTGATCGAGGGAGACAGCTTTCATCACTATACCCGTCCCGAGATGGAACTGAAGATCCGCCAATCGCAACACGACAGCAAAAATATCAGCTATTTTGGCCCAGAAGCCAATGACTTTAAGAAACTAGAGCAGTGTTTTCGAGATTATGGCGCAACGGGCCAAGGCGAGACCCGCTCCTACCTACACACTTTTGATGAGGCAGTGCCTTTTAATCAGATGCCCGGCACCTTTACCCAGTGGCGACCGCTACCCGACAACACCGACATGCTCTATTACGAAGGGTTACACGGTGGGGTGGTCACCGATGAGTGCAATGTGGCGCAACATGTGGATCTGCTAATCGGCATGGTCCCCATTGTTAATTTAGAGTGGATCCAGAAGATCATTCGCGATACCTCTGAACGTGGCCATAGCCGCGAGAAAGTGATGGGCTCAATTGTGCGCAGCATGGACGATTATATTAACCATATGACGCCCCAGTTCTCACGCACCCATATTAACTTTCAGCGCGTGCCCACCGTCGATACCTCTAATCCTTTTAGCGCCAAAACCATCCCCAGCTTAGATGAAAGTTTTGTGGTGATCCGCTTTCGCGGTATCAACAACGTCGACTTTCCCTATTACCTTAAGATGATCGATGGTTCATTTATGTCTCGTATCAATACCTTGGTAGTGCCTGGCGGTAAAATGTCACTGGCGATGGAGCTGATTTTGAATCCGCTTATCCGCGATCTACAAGAAAAAAGACAACAGCTACTCGATTTAGATAATGAATAATGGCGTAGCTTAAGCTTCGTTTAAGTCAGTCCACGTAGAATCTCACTCATCGGGATTTCAGGCGAAAGACTGATAGTTAGTATACTCTTGGGAGTGAATTCCCCCATCTTGATCTGTTTGCTTCCTTGAGTATGCTAGCGCACCATCCCCCACTGTAAGCTGTTGCTCACGATACCTTAGTACACCATTCTTCAGTAAGTACGGCTTGTCATTTATGCTGTAACCCAACCCATTTGTATCCACACCAGCCTATTTATATCCACATAAGTGCTCACTACATCGGCTCGTGAATACCTGCCTATTATTGAATTCGGTTTTTAATACCCTGGGGATTGCTGCCGTCATTTAGACTCAAAAGTAACAATTCGGCTTGAGCTCAAGCAATACGCCGCTTCGCCTTGTTTAATATGCGCTGCAGCGGATGCACTTGCGCATATTTGCAAGCGGCAGCCAAGCTCACTGCAGACTATAAGGGTAAAGCTTCGCGGTAAGGTTTTTGCTGCTGATAATGCTGCAAGCGCAACTGAAACTCATCAAAACGATGTTGGTCTGCCATCTGTTTAAGCGCATGTATAGCTTGTTGCTGGATATTAACCGCAGCATTAAAGTCACCCATTTCGGCGTACGCCGCCGCAAGGTTATCTAAATGAGTCGGATCTTGGTTATTGGCAGCAACTAGACCCTTAGCGATAGCCATCGCCTTATCACCGTTACGATGTTCAGATTCGGGACATGTGGATAATATCCACGCCGCATTGCCCAGCGCCACGTTATCACCCACGGCAAGAAAGTAATCGACCGCCTTACCGCAATTACGTACTACGCCATGACCACCTGATGCATAAATAAAGCCTAAACGAAATTTAGCCCGTGTATCGCCTTGAGCCGCTAATTGTTGATACCAGCGTTCGGCTTGGGCTAAATCTTTATCGATAAGCTTACCATCGAAGGAGAGATCGGCAATGGTTTGTGCCGCTTTGAGGTGGCCTTGCTCTGCGGCGCGAATGATCCATTGTTGCCCTAGAGAGGCATCTTGTGAGACAAAACGTCCCGATACATACATCAAACCCAACAAGTATTGGGCTTCGGAGTCGCCTTGAACCGCTTTGAGTTGGATATGAGCCAACTTACTCGCCGCTTGCGCTTGCGCCGTGGCTGGAATCGAAAATGCGAACGCCCCATGGCTTACCGCGCTGCCAAACAATAAACTGGCGGTTATCATCCACGTATTGATCTTCATGGTTCACTTCTCCCAAATCAAACAACTCAATTGGCCAACCAAACCGACCGTTAAAGCAATAAACGTTCACTGATAAGACAAATACAGCAACCCATAAAACCTAGTGGCGTAACCAGCCATCGGCACTGGGTGCCATACCGAAATCGCTAGGGACGTTAACTAGAGGCATTAAAAAGCCTACTAACACCAACAGCGACATAGACCGATAACGTTAACAATAATCGCCACGCTAAGTCGAGATAAATCGTCGCATAGGCAACGCTCTTTAAACAAAATTGACAATAGCGCCTAACCAACGCTATCTAAGCGTAAATAACGGCATAGAGAATCGGCTCAAGCAGTTGGTGTGATGCATACAGCATTGTTAGGCAAATAGCGTCGACTTAACACGGTAATAGTTGACATATATTACTAATGTATCATTATAAAGTCCGATATTTACAATACGGTAAAATCTGCTTATTGGGTTGCAAATTTGTCGCAAAGTTTGATCTCTCACGAGGTTTTTTCTGCTCAATTGACGTAATCTACTTATTTAGCATATTCTTGTATTTACATTAATTCAGTCGAGGAACACAGGCATGGCTCTGATTGGTAAGCCTAAACCGGATCCAACTTTGGAATGGTTTTTATCACACTGTCACATTCATAAATATCCAGCCAAAAGCACACTGATCCATGCTGGTGAAGACTCAGATACGCTGTACTACATCGTTAAAGGCTCTGTTGCAGTATTAATCAAAGATGAAGAAGGTAAAGAGATGATCCTCTCTTACCTTAACCAAGGCGACTTTATTGGTGAATTAGGCTTGTTTGAAGAACAAGCTGAACGTACCGCTTGGGTTCGCGCTAAGCAGGCGTGTGAGATCGCCGAGATCTCGTACAAGAAGTTTAAGCAATTGATCCAGGTTAATCCTGAGATCTTGATGAAACTCTCTTCGCAAATGGCTTACCGCCTGCACAGTACCAGCCAGAAAGTGGGCGATTTAGCTTTCCTTGATGTTGCTGGTCGCATTGCGCAAACCTTACTGCACCTAGCTAAACAGCCTGATGCGATGACCCATCCTGACGGTATGCAGATTAAGATCACTCGTCAAGAGATTGGCCAGATTGTGGGCTGTTCACGTGAAACTGTGGGCCGAATCCTAAAAATGCTTGAAGAGCAAAATCTTATCCAGGCGCACGGTAAAACTATCGTAGTTTA
Source organism: Shewanella sp. 492 (assembly GCF_059338445.1). Classification (NCBI taxonomy): domain Bacteria; kingdom Pseudomonadati; phylum Pseudomonadota; class Gammaproteobacteria; order Alteromonadales; family Shewanellaceae; genus Shewanella; species Shewanella sp. 492. The sequence goes on along the minus strand of NZ_CM181702.1, from coordinate 687,896 downwards.
TGGTACTCGCTAAGCTAGCGTTAAGTTAGATTTAATAGATCTTCGCTAAAGTGGCCTGACATTATGTCAGGCCACTTTTTTTAGGACAGCATTAGTGAAACCCATCTACATTGCTAGTGCATTCATCCTCTATCTCTTTTCGCTCGCCTCGCTATCATCCACGCCACTTACCGAACTTGAGCACAATCAAGCCCAAAAACTGGTCAGCGATGGTAAAATACTCCCCCTCGATGTAGTACTAGCCAAAGTCGAAAGCTATTGCAGCGTTAAACTGCTCGACGCCCATTTGTATCAAGCTCAAGGACAATGGCATTACCATCTGCAACTTAGAAGTCTGCAAGGAGAATTAATCTCGCTGAAGATGGATGCCACCACTGGCGAACCAAGAAACACTGCGGAACTGCCCACTCATTGCCAATACGACAAAAAATAACACAGCGCTACATGGCCTCTTGGAAAAGGTGTATGATTTATGCCAATCGCATTAATTATCGGGTCATGCTTGATGGTTAAGATGCGCTGCTACAAGGTATAAGTTTACAAGCAAAGTAAATCGTTATTTCAACTCGCACCTTGTATAGCTCGTTTTTTTATCAACAAATAGATCACTTATTCAATTTTATTGGTATTAATAACTAGGCTAGATAATGCTTAGAAACAATCATTTTTTGAGCAACTCCAACCAGAAATGATCACCCAAACAGGTAAATCCATATATGAAATTGCTGCTCGTTGAAGACAACACCCTCTTAGTTGCCGAGCTGGAAAAACAGCTGAAACAAGCGGGTTACGTTACCGATATCACCGATAAAGCCGCAGAAGCCGACTACCTTATCAAAGAGACCAATTATGATTGCGTGATCCTCGACATTGGTTTGCCTGATGGTAATGGCTTATTGTTACTACAAAATTGGCGTAATCAAGGGGTTAACACACCAGTCATTATGCTGACGGCTCGCAGTCAATGGCACGAAAAAGTAGAAGGCTTTAATGCTGGCGCCGATGATTACTTAGGTAAACCGTTTCATACTCAGGAGCTGTTGGCCCGCATCAATGCGCTGATCAACCGTGCCCACGGCAAGGCCAGTACTCCCACTAAAGAACTCAGCTTCGAGGGGGTGACTTTAGATGAAGGCCAGCAAAGCGTCAGCGTTGGCGAGCAACATTTTGAATTGACCGCCATGGAGTTTCGCTTACTGAAGATTTTTTTGATGTCGCCGAAAAAGCTGCTATCAAAAGCGCAGCTGACCGACAAACTGTATCAATTTGATGACGAGAAAGAGAGTAATGTGGTTGAGGTTTACGTGACCCATCTGCGTAAAAAACTGGGCAAAACCGCCATCGAAACGCGCCGCGGACAAGGGTATATTTTTCACGGCTTAAAACAATGATCTCCATTCGCACCAAGCTGAGCCTGTGGTTATCAGGCTTGGTGATCATCTCAACCTTTGTTGCCATCGTCATTTTTGAGTCGATGCTCAGGCAAGCGTTTCATGACTCGATTATTGACCGTCTCGAAGAGGATTTACAGCAGGTATTACTGGCGATTCAATTCGATAACGGCAACATCAGCATAGATCAAAGCCAACTATCGAGCTTCTACAAACCTGTCTATTCGGGCCGCTATTATCAACTTAATATGGATCATATCGAGCTCAGATCCCGCTCCTTATGGGATCAACGCCTCGATATTCGCCCCTTAACCAAAGGGGAAACCCGAGTCTGGCAGACCAAAGGGCCGCAAAATCACGACATCCAACTGCTCTCTTTAGGCCTAAGCAGTGAGACCGCCTTAGTACAGGCCACCATTACAGTCGCCCAAGACTTGAGTATTGGCCGCCAAGTCTTCACTCAAGTTTATGGCACCAAACTGGGGGTCAACTTAGCCATGCTGCTGGCCATGATCGCGGGGATTTTTATCGTATTAAGGCAATCTTTTAAACCGATAAATGATATGCAACAAGCCTTGATTAAACTGCGCGGCGGAGAAATAACCTCTTTAGATGTCAACAAGATCCCTCCAGAGCTTGCCCCACTAGCCACCACCTATAACGAGCTTTTGCAATACTCAAGCAAGCAGATGGAACGCAGTCGTAATAATTTGGGTAATCTTAGTCATGGCTTAAAAACCCCGCTGGCGGTGATGCAGCAGCAAGTTGAAGCTTTGGGGCTAAAAGACCCTGACTCGGCCATGGCATTGCAAAAGCAACTCGATCTTATTCATAAAATGATTGAGCGCAAACTGGCGGCGGCGCGGATCACTGGCGACATGCTACCGGCGGCGCAGATGCAGCTGCCCAAAGATCTACATGATCTGTGTCAGACCTTAAATAAGGTTCACCATGGCAAACAGATACAGAGTCAATTTGCCATTGATGACAGTATCAACCGCTTGCCGATACACAGGGAAGATGGCATGGAGCTGATTGGCAACCTGCTCGATAATGCCTTTAAATGGGCTAAATCGACAGTGTCTGTTTGCGTAAAGAGGGCAACAGCACAAAATGACGATAAGCAGCTTATATTAACCATCGAAGACGATGGCTGTGGTGTCGACAGTGATCAGCTGTCATTGCTTACTCACAGAGGGACTCGTTTAGATGAGAGCATCATAGGTCATGGCCTAGGGCTCTCGATAGTGAAAGACATTGCCGAGCAGTATGCGATTGGCCTTAGTTTTGAGCACAGTGACACCCTTGGCGGCTTAAAAATTCAGTTACGCTTTACGCCGCAATAACCCTGCCGTTTGTTCCATTATTTAAGCCAATAAAAAAGCCGATGTTTCAACATCGGCTTTTTAGTGCGTTGAGGCAAGCTGATACTCGCTCGCTACACTAGTAGGCAGTTAACTATTGGTGCTTTCAAAAATCTTGTCCGCAGAGGCCGCCACAAAGCCGGTGTAAAGCTCACCGTCGGCTTTAGGGTAACGCAGGGCAAACTCATAAAAACAGCTAGGGATCGTCTTCTGCCCATCGCTAAAGCTCACCGCTATTTTATCGGCCATGGTCGATGATTGCTCAAGTAACACCTCTGGCGAGCCTTTAATCTCACCGCCCACACAGTTAAGCACAAAACCGTTATCTTTTAGGATCTCATTAACCTCAGCTAGGGTTTCGACCCCCGCTAAATGGTTAATCGATACCGTAAAATGATTAGCTCGGTAACCGATGGCGGCAACCCACGCGGCATATTCACTTTCAGCGAGTAAGGCTTCATAGGTGGCAATATCCAGCGTCCAGTGACACCCAGAATAGAGGAAGTTATCCGCCGTGGTGGCAGCAACATCGACTTGGTCGACCAAGTCTTTCACTATGGCTTGCAACTGCGGGCTAAACTCTTCCACCAATAGCTCAGAGATAAACACCTTAGGCTGAGTCGCATCAGGGTGCTCAAAGTGTTTTGCTTTAAGTTTCTTGGCTTCGAAATAGTAGTCGCCACACGCGACATACCCCAAAGACTCAAAATGGTTGGCTAACACACTTAAATTAACCTTGTCGAGATTAAAGGTACGCAGGGCAATATGATCGTTAATGATCGGCTCACCCTTACCCAAGAGTTGGTGTACTTTTGCGGCAGAAGGGGTCATTTCAACATAATCATCCCACAGGGACGCAAAAAGCTGGTTTACATCTGTGTGCATCAATTTCATCCTTAAACGGCATCTATTGTCCGTTAATTATGTCGCCAATAAACGTGCAGCTAGTCTATAAACATGGGGGAATAAGATCCCCCATCTATTGAGCGCTATACCGTTAAACCTGGGCTGAGTGTCGCAGGTAAGCTCACCACATCGGCTTCTACCGAGGCAACAGGATAGGCACAGTAATCGGCCGCATAAAATGCGCTGGCTCTGTGGTTGCCCGATGCGCCGACACCACCAAATGGCGCCGCGCCCGACGCCCCTGTGATCTGTTTATTCCAATTAACGATGCCAGCGCGAATACGCGCTAAGAAATACTCATAATCGTCACGGCTGTCGGCAAGTAGCCCAGCAGACAAACCATAACGGGTAGCATTCGCTAACGTAATCGCTTGCTCAAAATCGCTATAACGCACCACTTGCAGTAGCGGGCCGAAATATTCTTCATCTGGTAATTCAATCACCTGAGTAACATCAATAAGCCCAGGAGAAACCAGCCCGGTACCTTCCTCTAGATGAGTTAACTCCACCAGCGCGGTAGCACCTAAGTTAAGTAGATTACGCTGCGCCGCCACCATGCCTTTGGCGGCAGTCTCTGAGATCATTGAGCCCATAAAGGGTTGAGGCTGAGCATTCCATGCACCGACCTTGATCTGTTTGACCGCTTGCACGAGTTGATTGAGTAACTCATCACCGGCATCGCCTTGCTCTATGTAGAGTCGACGAGCACAGGTACAACGCTGCCCAGAAGAGATGTAAGCCGACTGGATAATATCGTGCACCGCGGCCTTAGTGTCTTTGACATCTTTGATGATAAGTGGATTATTGCCGCCCATCTCTAATGCCAAAATCTTACCCGGATGCCCTGCATATTGCTGATGCAAAAGATGACCTGTGCGCGAACTACCAGTAAAGAATAAGCCATCAATTTGCGGATGTGATGCCAAGGCTTTACCTGTGTCGACCTCGCCTTGCACTAGGTTAATCACTCCAGCTGGTAAACCCGCTTGTTGCCACAGTTTGAGCATCAGCTCAGCGGTTTTAGGCGTTAACTCCGACGGCTTAAATACCACAGTATTACCCGCCAATAGTGCAGGCACTATATGCCCATTAGGCAGGTGTCCAGGGAAATTATAGGGGCCAAACACCGCCACTACCCCATGGGGCTTGTGACGCAATACAGCGCGTCCAGCTGGAGTTTCATTCTCGCTGCTGCCCGTGCGTTTATGGTAAGCGGCAACGGATAAGCCGATTTTGCCTATCATGGCCCCCGCTTCGGTAGCGGTTTCCCACTGAGGTTTACCGGTTTCTTGGGCAATGGTTTCGGCGATGTCATCTTTGTGCGCCTCAAGTTCGGCGCGGTAAGCTTCAATAATCGCCAAACGTGCATCAAAGCCAAGCATAAACCAGTCAAACTGTGCCGCGCGCGCCGCTGCAACGGCTTGATTAACCTGCTCTGCTGTCGCCGTTTTGCTGCGCCAGATAATGTCATTATTTGCTGGGTTAGTTGAGGTCACATCGTGACCAAGACCGGCAACCCACTGGCCGTTAATAAATTGAGTCATTGGTTATTCCTACATTGCTAAGACACGGATGGGATCGCCTGTGGCAACCATTAATGCGGCCGCGAGCTCAGGAGAGAGAATCACTTCATCGGTCTCATCGCTGACAACCAGCTTGGCTGATGTGGCGCGATAATCGGCTAACAAAGTATTTGAGAGGATAAAACTACTGTCAGAGGCCGGCATATCTCCGACCTTGACCGTCAATAAACGGCTTTCTCTGACCGAACGAATATCATTAATATTGCATTCGACCGTGGGGCCGCCATCAAAAATATCCACATACCCGCGGCAACGAAAGCCTTCAGCTTGCAGCAGATTTAGCGCCGGACGCGTATTAGTATGCACTTCGCCAATCACCTTTTGCGCGGCTTCTGGCAACATACACACATACACAGTGTTTTTAGGCATCATCTCTGCCATAAAGGCTTTTTGCCCTAGGCCTGACAGATAATCGGCCTGCACAAAGTCGATACCTAAAAAGTGTTGCTGCAACCAAGTGTAAAAAGGGGAATTCCCCTCGGCGTCACTCTCGCCACGCATCTCGGCGATGACAGTCTCACCAAAGCGCTCGCTATGTTGGGCTAAAAATAGAAAACGGCTGCGTGACAACATGCGGCCATTATTATTTTTACGGTATTTGTCGCCTAAAAACAGAGTACAAAGCTCGGCTGAGCCTGTGTAATCGTGGCATAAGGTTAAGGTCTCAACCTCATTGCGCACGTCAATTTGCTCCGAGTGGTACACTTCGGTGCCTAAACGATAATGATAAAACGCATCGACCATGCCTACAGCGGCTTCTAAACCGCAGGTACCCACCACCTCTTGGGTGTCGGTGTCTTCGAGCACCATCAGATAACCTTCATCAAATGGCTTGTCGATAGTTTTGACAAATGAGGCTTCTGAGCGGGCAATCTTATTGCGCAGCAGCTCCTCATTGACGGGTAAAGACGTAAATCCATGGCCTGATTCTTCTGCTATGTGGTACAGCGCAGCAAAATCGCTCGAGCGGATGGGGCGGATAATTAACATCTTTGAGCCTCCTCACTTATCAAGGCGCTCAAGTACAGGCAGCACGGCACGTATGCGCCGCAAATGCACTTGAGAGCCAAGAAATTATGCTAACAAAAAAGCGCGATAATGGAGCCTCCGCGCTTTTTCGCCTCTTAGTCTGCAGCCACTTGAGCTACCGCGCGCTCGAAACGCACCAGACCTTCGGCAATATCTGCCTCAGGGATCACAAGAGAAGGAGTAAAGCGGATCACATTGGCACCGGCAATCAGGCTCATCAGCCCTTGCGAGATACCCGCAACTAAGAAGTCTTTAGCACGACCTTGATACTGCTCATTCAATACCGCGCCCATCAACAAGCCTTTACCACGAATCTCAGCGAAGACTTGATACTTGTCATTGATCTTGTTTAGGCCATCACGCAGCAACTGCTCGCGGCGTTTAACCCCATCAAGCACTTCAGGTGTATTGACCACATCCAACACCGCATTACCTATGGCACACGCCAATGGATTACCACCGTAAGTTGAGCCATGTGTGCCGATTTTAAGGTGCTCGGCAATCTCAGTGGTCGTCAGCATTGCCGCAATCGGAAAGCCGCCACCCAAGGCTTTGGCCGTGGTGAGGATATCTGGCACCACGTCGGTCAACATGTAAGCATACAGCGCACCTAAGCGCCCTACACCGGTTTGCACTTCATCGAAAATAACTAAGGCGTTATGCTTATCGGCTAATGCACGTACCGCAGCCAAAAACTCAGGTGAGGCGTCGATAATCCCGCCTTCACCTTGCAAAGGCTCAAGCATAATCGCACAGGTTTTATCTGATACTTCCGCTTCAAGCGCGGCAATATCATTAAACGGTAAATGCGTCACGCCCTGAGGTTTAGGACCAAATCCATCAGAATATGCCGCTTGGCCGCCAACCGTCACAGTAAAGAAAGTTCGGCCATGGAAGGCTTTATCGAACGCAATAATTTGCTCTTTACCAGCGCCAAATTTATCTAGCGCATAACGGCGAGCCAATTTAAGCGCCGCTTCGTTTGCTTCGGCGCCAGAGTTAGCAAAATAGACTTTTTCAGCAAAAGTGGCATCGACCAATTTAGTCGCCAACGCCAAGGCAGGTTCGTTAGTCATCACATTCGAAAGATGCCAAAGCTTTTCGCCTTGCTCTTTTAACGCCGCAACCAATGCTGGATGACAGTGACCTAAGCAATTTACCGCGATGCCACCGGCAAAGTCGATAAACTCATTGCCATCCTGATCCCATACTCTGCTTCCCTCACCACGCACTGGGATCACGGCAGAAGGTGCATAATTAGGCACCATAACTTCATCAAACTGGGCTCGGGTTAGCTTGTTGTTAACGCTCATTCCTCTATCCTTTCTTTGTTGTCGATGGCTTTAAAAACCATTCGTACCCGCCTTTAGTCGTGACAATGACCTGCAACGACGACGGTTATTGAGTTATCTTAGATGACATTAATAACGAAAATGTGAACAAAATACTAGTTTCCAACACTATACACCTTGAACAGGTGCACGATTAATGCATAAAGATTTGGCTTTATGACTTATACAAGCGTTTAAAGGCGGGGTTTACAGCATATTTAGTCACAAAAAAACTTAGTTGACTGCAAAACCATTAACAATGCAGTAATAATGAATATATACACATTTATTAACGATGGCGTAACGAGGAAATTGATTACATCTGCATTCATTTACAACCACCAAGACTATCGACGACAGCCTTGGCTGATCAAAGAGGGTTGAGTGAGCTTATAAGAGATCTAACTTACGGTAATTTTGCCCCTTGAGCCTGAGCAGTTCTTGCTCTGATAATTCATAATAATCAAACATTAAGCACTTTTCTTTTGGGGTGATTAAGCGCATCTCTTCTAACATCATCACCTTAGCAAAGCAGCTCGCGCGCGCGACTAAGGCGGCATAGGTCGATAACTCGCTGTAAGCTAAATGGGTATCGAGTTCAATTTGTACCTGAGTCAAGGGGCTCGCGGTAAAATCAAGCAAGCTCGGTAGTTGCCAGTTAAGTTTATGGGCGTGCTGCAATGCCTGCTGATAAATGTTATTGGCTGGAAATTCAGTTGCTAATACAGCATCATACAGCTCTTTATCTCGACTAGCACTGGCCTCTCTGAGCCAATTACCCCAGACAGTTTCAAACACTTTTGCACCATTTTTAAGCACCACTGAAGTGCCTAACTGGTATAACAAGCTGCAACTATAAGCAAAGGCCACGTCTTGCTCATTAAGCTTAGCCAAAGCTTTAGCCGCGATGCCGGTGAGCATCGAATAGCGCCATAATTTACGCGTGGTCCACAGCAAGTTGGCATTGGCGGCGGGCAGCCAATTTCGTAGACAAAAATAGGGGATCACTTGGCGCAGATTTTCAATACCAATAAAATTAAGCACTAATTTCAAGTCGGTCACTTTCACATCGGAGCGCTGCTGCCTTTTTTGCCTAAAAGAAGGACTGTTAACGATATTGCTTAGGTCACGGCACAGCCAAGGCAGATCGTTCATGATCAGCCTTAAACGATTGATATCCAGATTTTGTTGATGTAGCACCTCCAGCATCAACATCTGACTCTCATTGAGCCCCGATTGTGGCAGCAATTGCTCGGGTGAGGCTAATTGGTTATCTAAAGTGGAATTAACCGTGCTAATGAGCTGTGCCGATACAGTCTCAAACACTTGTCTGGCTTGAATTTGCTTAGATAAACGCTCAAATATCGCATCACGTTCGATAGCCAGCTTATTGGCATCGCCCTCGAGCTCACGATCGAGTTCATCAAACATCGATGTTGTCGCTGTTTGTTTTCCCACAATCAGTTGCTTTAACAGCCGATGTTCAATATCGACAATGATGCCCGGACGCACACCACCTGAAACAGATTTTCCCACCTAAACCCCTTTATGACAGGCCAAGATTAACGCTTAATTGCGCTATATTACACTAAATCCCCAGCCAGACAGCTTGCTGTAACACCATAAAACAGACATTTTCGTGACTAAGAACCTGAATGGGAATGGCAAAACAGTATCCCCTTAAGCTAACTTATTTATTTTGCGATATAAAAAAGGCTTCCGATAGGAAGCCTTGTGTTATTACTTTATTTAAGCTCTTGTTCGAACAGCTTAAAGATTCGACGATACTCATCTAACCAACTCGATGGTTGACGAAAACCATGGGGCTCTACCGGATAGATAGCCGTTTCAAACATTGGCTTCTCCAGTTCAATGAGACGTTGTACTAAACGTACACTATCTTGGAAGAAGACGTTATCATCGAGTACGCCGCTCATGATCAATAATGGCTTGTTAAGCCCTTGGGCGTGCTCTATCGGTGAGCTGCGATCATAGGCGATAGCATCCACATCTGGTGTATTAAGAATATTAGAGGTATAAGGCGCATTGTAATGTGCCCAGTCGCTCACAGGGCGCAGAGCTGCTCCTGCTTGAAATAGTTCAGGCTCGGTAAATAACGCCATAAAGGTGAGGAACCCACCATAAGATCCCCCGTAGGTGCCGACGCGCTCAGCGTCAACATTGACGTTACTTGTCATCCAGCTAACGCCATCTTTTAAATCTTCAACCTCCGGGTGCCCCATATTTCGATAAACCGCGGTGCGCCAATCACGACCGTAACCTTTGGACCCACGATAATCCATGTCCATCACAACATAACCATTTTGAGTCAGTAAGTTATGAAACATAAACTCTCGAAAATAACCCGAGAAGCCATAATGGGCATTTTGCAGATAACCTGCGCCATGATTGAAGATCACCGCCGGATACTTATCCGCCTTGGCGCTATCATACCCTTGAGGTAAATACACTCGCGCATAAACATCATCGGCGCCATGGGTTGACGGCACAGCAACCACTTCGGGCGCTTGCCACGGATATTGCTTAAAGGCATCACTGGTATAATGGGTTAGCTGAGTTAACTCACCATCAATGGCCTGTACAAACAGCTCTGCTGGCTGAGTACGACGAGATGCATTAAGCAGCAATTTAGTGCCGTCAGGACTAAGTTGGTAATCGAGCTGACCATTCCACTGGGTTAACTGCTGCTCTTTCCCCGAGGCTATCTCAACCCGATAAACATTATCGATCCCAGGGTGCTGTTTATTGGCCTTGTAGTAGATAAACTCCGCTTTAGGGCCAAGGATGATATCGCTAACAACATATTTCCCCTGAGTCAGTGGCGTAGCCTCCTTCCCCTTTGCTTTTACATAGAGATGAGAGTAACCAGTCTCTTCAGACAGATAATAAAGGCTATCGCTATTGGGTAACCAACCAAACTGATTAAAGTTGTAGTTTACCCAAGCATCATCGTGCAATCTGTGCTGGGTAACTAAACGCCCTTGGTTGATATCGAGTGTGGCAAGCCAGCGATCTTTATTATCAATCGCTTCCAGCATTACTGCGACCTTATCCTGCGTAGCTTGCCATTGAATGGCGCTTTGAGACCAACCCCAATCTTGCATTAATTGCACCTTACGCGGGGAGGTTTGGCTCTGGTAACGCTCGCCCTTAGCTTGCGCATTTTCAGCTTTAACCTTGGCTAAGACATCGTCATCAAAACCAGTTAATCCCTCGATAGTGATCTCTTTTTTATCTCGGGTTTGCAGATCTAATAACACTAAACGCTCGCCTGGATGCTTGTCTTCTGCAACCCGTGCTCGCGCAGGAACAGCATCAACATAGCCATCCTTACCTAGGTAATTAGGCATGATGTCATGCTCGGCACGCCAGCTATAATCCTTGTCACGCAGCGACAATAAAACATAGCGTCCCGTTGGCGACAGGCTTAACTGGGTCACTACCTCTTTATCACCTAAATACCAGGTTTTGGCCGATAAGGTTGGATCGCTCTTGGCCAGCTGAGTTTGATAGGTTTGCTTTGCGATAGCATTTTCTTGCTGCAAGGCCACATACTCAATCAATCTGTGTTGTTGCTTGGCAATGTAGCTTGATGGCTCCTCTACCCCTTTGGGCTCTATAGCCATCTTGATATTAGCCATCTGCTCCAGCAAACCAGAGTCTTGATGGATCTTAAAGATATCATCGCCTTGCCAATAAGCGATATCGCCACTGTTTAGGAACCGCACCCCATCGATAGCGATATTTTGACGCGTCAACTGAGTCACTTGGCCTGACAACAGGTTTTTAACAAACAAATTGCCTTGGTAAAGGTAGGCTTTACGTGTTTTAGCGTTGTCCAAAACCCCGTGTTGCTGTGACGCGGCATGTAATTGTTCTAATGCTAACTCATTAGCACTGGGCTCAGTTAGACGCTGCTGATAATAGGTCTTAATCGGTGCGCCATGGGCCTGTCTGGCAAAATAAATCGATTGACTGTCATCACTCCAATATTCGCCCTTGGCAAAAATCCCCATCCAATCAGGATTGGCCATTATTTGCTTGAGTGTGAGGGGGTGGCCAATACTTGGCGGTGCAGCCAAGTTGACTGGCGCAGAGGTTGTCGTCTCTGCTGAATTTTCTTGCAATGAGGTAGCACAGCCACCCAACATGGCGAGCGTTAATAGGCTGAGGCTAAAACCACGAAAAGCACCCATCATCATCCTTCCTTCTTATTATTTTGCATAAACAGCTGTCGCTGCATGGCAGTTATTTTGCTGCCTTTTATATCACAAAATGGACTAAAAACGCGGAAGGACAAGTAAAAATGTTGTAACAGTTTGAAAAAGAAAATGCAGGTAAGCTGTAAAATATGCACCTATACCTAAGTTAAGCCGCCATATCGATAAAGCGCTTTAGTAACTCCAACCCTTGCTCTGTCAAAATCGACTCTGGATGAAACTGAACGCCATAGATAGGTAGAGAGCAATGGCTCATCGCCATGATCTCGCGTCCGTGAAGCGGATCGTCAAACCAAGCATCGAGTACAAAATCTTTCGGTACACTGTCGACTAACAGTGAGTGATACCGAGTCACAGTTAACGGTTGATTTAGCCCTGCAAACAACCTTTTATCACTATGGGTAATACGACTGGTTTTGCCGTGCATCACGCGTTTGGCGCGCACCACACTCGCCCCAAACACCTGAGCAATGGCTTGGTGACCTAAGCAGACACCCAATATCGGCAATTTACCAGCAAAATGGCTAATAGCAGCCAATGAAATCCCCGCCTCATTAGGTGAGCAAGGCCCCGGCGAGATAACCAGTAAGCGAGGCGATAACTGTTCAATTTGTGCTAGGGTGATCTCATCATTGCGTTTAACTATGATTTCCTGCCCGAGCTGCTGAAAATACTGCACTAAGTTATACGTAAATGAATCGTAATTGTCGATCATTAAGAGCATATACTGCTACTAGCCTAAGGTCGTGAGGTTGTTCTTGTGGCGCAGATGCTAACACAGAGAAGTTAACTATTCATCCACTAGCAAACCCCATGAGCTCAATGCCCAACTCGACAAAGAGTAGGCAATAAAAAACCAGCCATTTGGCTGGTTTTTTGTAATATGCAGTTAAACGTATTGCTACTTAACGACCGTTAGATGACCACGGCGCTTAGGCTTAGCTTCATCACCCTCAGGTGTTGAAGACGTCGCTGGCGCAGGTTTCTGCTCGACTACCGATAGGCCTGTCTCTTCTGGCTCAAGTTCAATCTGATAGGCTTCTTCTTGGTCGAATACCGTCCCCGCACCATTCTCTCGTGCATAAATAGCCACGATGGATGCCATAGGTAAAACAACTTGCTGAGGCACACCACCAAAACGAGCGCTAAATTCGATAGCATCGTGACCGATCTGTAAATTACCCACCGCACTGGCGGTAATATTCAGCACAATCTGTCCATCTTTAACATATTGCTGAGGCACTTGAGTGCCTGGAACATAAGCATCAACCACTACATGTGGCGTTAGCTCATTGTCCATCAACCAATCATAATATGCTTGCAGCAAGTACGGACGATTAGGTGTCATCGGTTTCATTTTTAGATACCCATGCGCATTTCGCGCTCAGACTCTGTTAATGATGCTTTGAATGACTCACGATCGAATAGACGCGTCATATAGGCTTTAACTTCTTTGGCTGTGCGGCTATCTAACTCGATACCCAGTACAGGCAGGCGCCATAATAGCGGACCTAAATAACAATCAGCCAGACCAAACTCTTCCGCCATAAAATAAGGCATTTCATTAAAGATTGGCGAAATTGAGGTTAAGCTCTCTTGCAACTGTTTACGCGCCTCGTCGGCACGATCCCCCTTACGAATACGATCTACTAAGGTGTACCAATCGTTTTCTATACGGTGCATCATCAAACGAGTCTGACCACGAGATACAGGATAAACAGGCATTAGTGGCGGATGAGGAAAACGCTCGTCCAAATATTCCATAATAATACGCGAGTTATAAAGTACTAGCTCACGATCAACTAATGTCGGAACTGTATTGTATGGATTTAGCTCAATAAGATCTTCAGGCATCTCATTAGGGTCAACCTGTAGAACATCAACGGTAACGCCCTTTTCCGCCAATACGATACGTACTTGGTGGCTATAGAGATCGTCAGCGCCTGAAAACAGGGTCATGATTGAGCGTTTATTGGCAGCAACAGCCATTGATACCCTCCAAAATTAAGTCGAAAGCTAAAAAAGCAAAAACAAACGAGGGGCAAAGCCCCCCGTTTGGAATATGCGGATAATACATTCTAACCTTTATTAGGGGTTAGTGTACATCTTTCCAGTATTCTTTCTTTAACAGATAAGCCACGATAAAGAAAATGAACAGGAAGCCCATCACCCACCAACCTAAGCTTTCACGCTCAAGTTTGACCGGATCGCCTGAATAAACAAGGAATCCCGTGATGTCACGCACTACTTGGTCGTACTCTTCTGCAGTAAGCTTACCGCCAGTTGTCACAAAGCTACCATCTTCTTGCTTAACCGATAGGCCTTGCAGTTCTTGCATCACATGAGGCATGGCCACTGATGGGAAGACGGTATTGTTCACGCCAAATGGGCGACTCTCATCATGATAGAAGCTCTTAAGGTAAGTGTAGATCCAATCTTCACCACGCACGCGAGCTACCAGAGTCAAATCAGGCGGCGCTGCACCAAACCATTTTGCCGCGTCAACTTCAGGAATCGAGTTTTCCATCAAATCGCCAACTTTAGCTCCTTCAACGACCATATACTTATTACGCATATCGTCTAATGAGATATCTAAATCTTCGGCAACACGGTTATAACGCTGATACTGAGTGCTATGACAACCAGCACAATAGTGCTGAAATTTATCTAAACCACGTTGCAGTGACTCAGTATCCTTTAGGTCGATGTTGGCACTTTCTAAATGTACATTTGAACCACCTGCAGCGAAGGCAAGTGATGGCACCAATGTAATTAATGCAATCAATAATTTTTTCATTAGTGAGTCAACCTCTCTGGTACAGGCTTGGTCTTCTCATTCTTGCTGTAAATCCAAAGCGCTAAGAAGAAACCGAAGTAAGTCAGAGTAAAGATACGAGCCGCAATGGTTAGCGCTGGCGTGGCTGGAACCGCACCCAAGTATCCTAAGACAACAAACGATACAGCGAACTGACCAATGTTAAGCTTGTGGATCATGCTACGGTAGCGCACCGACTTAACTTTACAACGATCTAGCCAAGGTAAAACAAACAACACAGCAATCGCTAAGCCCATACCCACAACCCCTAACAGCTTGTCAGGAATCGCACGCAAAATCGCGTAGAAAGGCGTGAAGTACCAAACTGGCGCAATATGCTCAGGTGTCTTCATCGGGTTAGCTGCTTCGAAGTTTGGCTTCTCTAGGAAGTATCCACCGCCTTCAGGCATAAAGAACAATACATAACAGAAAACAATTAGGAAGCCTGCGACGCCCATAATATCTTTTACTGTGTAGTAAGGGTGGAATGGAATGCCATCTTTTGGCCAACCATTTTCATCTTTATTCTTCTTAATTTCGATACCGTCAGGGTTGTTTGAACCCACTTCGTGTAGCGCAATTAAGTGCAAGAATACCAATACGACTAGCACCAATGGGAGTGCAATCACATGCAGTGCGAAGAAACGGTTTAGTGTTGCACCTGAAACAACAAAGTCACCACGGATCCAAAGCGTTAGGTCATCACCAATCACAGGGATCGCGCCAAATAGCGAGATAATTACCTGAGCTCCCCAGTAAGACATCTGTCCCCAAGGTAGTAGGTAACCCATAAAGGCTTCGGCCATCAACACAAGGAAAATTAGCATACCAAACAACCAGAGAAGCTCTCTAGGCTTTTGATATGAGCCGTAGATAAGACCACGGAACATGTGCAGATAGATAACGACAAAGAATGCAGAGGCACCAGTGGAGTGCATATAACGCAGTAACCAACCATATTCAACATCACGCATGATGTATTCAATAGAGGCGAACGCACCCTCAGCGGTAGGTACATAGTTCATGGTTAGCCAAATACCAGTCAGTAACTGGTTGACTAACACTAGCATGGCTAGCGAGCCAAAGAAGTACCAAAAGTTAAAGTTTGTTGGTGTTGCATATTGTCCAACATGACGGTTATAGGTGGCCGTCATGGGGATTCTTGCATCAATCCAATCAATAATATTCTTTACCATTACGCAGCTCCCTGATCGACACCGATAATTACGTTGCCGTCATCAATGTATTGATGAGGTGGAACAACAAGGTTTAAGGGTGCTGGAACGCCTTGGAATACACGGCCTGCCATATCAAACTTTGAACCATGACATGGACAGAAGAAACCAGAGGCCACACCTTCGACTTGCTCACCAAAAGTATCCGGTAGATACGTAGGCGAACAACCTAAGTGAGTACAAAGACCTACAGCGATAAAGTACTCAGGCTTAATTGAACGAACCGCATTTTGCGCATAGGCAGGTTGCTGTTCTTCACTCGAACCAGGATCACGTAATTTCTCATCGTGAGTAGCAAGACCTTGTAAGATCTCTTCGGTGCGACGGACAACCCATACAGGTTTTCCACGCCATTCAACACGGATCAACTGACCCGGCTCTAACTTACTAATGTTTACTTCAACCGGTGCACCTGCAGCTTTCGCTTTGGCACTCGGATTCCATGACTTTATAAAAGGAACCGCTACAGCGACGGCACCAGCACCACCTACTACGGCGGTTGCTGCGGTCAGGAATCTGCGACGTCCGGTATCGACTGGCGCATTGCTCATCCACTTATCTCCAGAGAGTGTTGGAATTTTTGTTTTAAAAAATTTGATATTGGGGTTTTACCCCAAAGCACAAAAATCAAATTTGAGGCGGGGCTCATTATAGCCAAAAATTAGAAGCAGATCATAGTAAAACAGCGAACAAAGTTAACTCTGTTTGCAAAACAATCAATCTATAGGGGCAATAGCAAGGGAAATAGCACATATTATGCGAAAATGAAGCAGCAAATTGATTAACGATAGATTAACAACTTAAGCTAAATTAGTTGTTTGAATTTAATAAGTACAAAAAAGCCCGAACTCGTCGGGCTTTTTTATTTTTATGGCTTATTTGCCGTCAGAACGCTTCATGTATTTGAAGAAGTCACTGTCTGGCTCTAATACCATCACGTTTGAACCGTTTGAGAAACTGGCTTTATATGCTTCCAAACTACGTAAGAAAGAATAAAACTCAGGATCTTTGTTATAAGCATCTGCATAGATTTTTGCTGCAATAGCGTCACCCTCACCTCGTACGGATAAGGCTTTACGCTCAGCTTCAGCAATTTGAATCTCTACACTCGCATCGGTCTTAGCTCGAATGATCTCAGATTGCTCCTTACCTTGTGCGCGATGCTCTTTCGCTACCGCGGTACGTTCTGCACGCATACGCTGATAAATACTCGAACTCACATTAGCGGGTAAGTTAATCTGCTTGACACGCACATCAACCACTTCGATACCCAAGTCTTCAGCACTTTCAGATGCATTTCTCAATGCATCTTGTTGTAACTCATCACGGCTACCTGAGACGATGTCTTTGATAGTACGACGACCAAACTCGGTACGAAGATCGTTATTAATCTTGCGTTGCAACAAAGATTCTGCCTGAACCTTGTTACCACCGTTTGTAGCAAGATAGTATTTCTCATGATCGAAAATACGCCACTTGACATACGAATCGACCATTAAGTCTTTTTTCTCTGAAGTCACAAAGCGGTCTGCTGCGCCGTCCATAGTCTGGATGCGTGAGTCTAAAAACTTAATCTTATCAATCAATGGCAGCTTAACGTGTAAACCCGGCGTATAAATCCTTGTCACACCATCATCTTTAAGAATTTTACCAAATCGCGATACAATTGCCCGCTCACCTTCATTAACAACCAGCAGTGAAGATAAACCGGTCGCAATCAAGATTGCGATAATAATGACAGATAATCTACCCATGATTAGTTTCTCCCCTGGCGAGTACGGTCGCTACGAGAAGGACGCCCGTCAAGTGGCATACTTAAATTATCCACCACGCTGTTAGCAGACTGATTCGATGAACCTTGCGCTGCCGCTTGAGGTTGCTTAGATGCTTTGTTTTGGTCCATCAATTTATCCAAAGGCAAATACATCATATTGCCGCTGCTTTTCGCATCGACCAATACTTTGTTAGCACCCGAATAAACCTTTGACATCGCATCGATATAAAGACGATTACGCGTCACTTCTGGAGAAGCTTGATACTCTGGAAGTAATTTCTCAAAGCGAGCGACTTTACCGCGAGCCTCTAGAATTTCACGTTCCTTATATGCGTTAGCTTGTTGTTCCATACGTTGTACGGTACCACGAGCTTTAGGCTCAATCTCACGCGAATACGCCTCAGCTTCACGGATAAAGCGTTGCTCATCCTCTTGCGCTGCAATAGCATCATCAAAGGCATCTTTCACCTCTTCAGGTGGGCGTGCAGGCAAAAAGTTAACGTCGCGAATTTCGATACCTAAATTATACGGTTCGATAATACGGTTCACTTCATCCCAAGTATCGCGGCGAATCTGATCACGTCCGGTGGTCAAAATGTCATCCATACGGTTGTGACCGACCACATAGCGCAAAGCACTATCAGTAGCTTCACGTAAACTTGAATTCGCATCGACAGCGCTGAACAAATAGCGATAAGCATCGACTACAATGTATTGCACATCTAGCTCAACCAACACCACATTTTCATCAGCTGTCAGCATGCTTCCCGATGCAGGGATCGAGCGAACATTACTCACGTTTACCGGAAACACTTCATCGATGAAGGTCGCTT
Source organism: Shewanella sp. 492 (assembly GCF_059338445.1). Taxonomy (NCBI): domain Bacteria; kingdom Pseudomonadati; phylum Pseudomonadota; class Gammaproteobacteria; order Alteromonadales; family Shewanellaceae; genus Shewanella; species Shewanella sp. 492. The sequence goes on along the minus strand of NZ_CM181702.1, from coordinate 669,394 downwards.
TCCACTGTAAGCCAGGTTCCACTTGACCGATATATTGGCCAAAGCGTAACGCAACCCCTTTTTCAGCTTCTTTAACGGTATAGAAACCCGAGAGTCCCCACACCACCACGGCGATACCTAAAACAATAACGAATCCTAATGTACTGAATCCACCGCCAGAGCCATTACCTTTGCCGCCAAAGCGTTTAGAAATATTCTTAAACACTTCGTCTAGATCTGGTGGCCCTTTGTCATTGCTATTTTTATTTCCCCAAGGATCTTGACCCTTGTTACCGGGCTCGTTCCAAGCCATTTAGCACTCCATAGGTATGAAATAAACGAGATTACTAAAAACTACTCTACTGCTGCTGTTTCAACAATAAAGGTTTCCAATTCCCCTTGGCTCTGCTTTGTTAATCGATGCCAATCGGCTTCTAATAAACGTACAGACAAGATACAGTTCCCCAGATCGTCATACTCTTTCTGCTGTATCACATCCAGTCGATAAAACTGACCAAGATAATGCCCAGCCGTCGCTGGTATTTGCAAGGTAAGCTCTAAAACGGCACGACCTACAATTTTGTTGATCGCCTCCTCGAGCAATTCCAAGCCTTTGCGTTGTTGAGCCGAAACCCACACCCGCGTAGGAACCCCTTCACTATCGTAATCGATCTTGGGACCCACATCTTCCAACAGGTCTATCTTGTTACAGACAACCAATTGTGGAATATCATCAGCACCTATCTCTTTGAGCACCAACTGCACTTGCTCAAAGTTATCACCCATATTGTCATCAGAACAATCGACTATGTGTAATAACAGATCGGCTTCACGCGTTTCTTGTAATGTCGCTTTGAAAGCAGCGACAAGATCATGCGGAAGATGCCGAATAAAACCAACGGTATCGGCTAAAATAACCGGACCGTCTTGTAACTCTAGCTTTCTTAAGGTCGGATCGAGCGTAGCAAACAATTGGTCTGCCGCATAAACATCTGACACGGTAAGTGCATTAAATAATGTTGATTTGCCAGCGTTAGTGTAACCAACTAAGGATACGGTAGCTAATTCACTGCGCTGACGAGCTCGTCGACTCTGCTCTCGCTGCTTGTCGACTTTTTCCAAACGCTTGTTGATTGTTTTAATACGTCCACGCAACAAACGTCTGTCGGTTTCAAGCTGTGTTTCACCAGGGCCACGTAAGCCAATCCCGCCTTTTTGTCTCTCAAGGTGGGTCCAACCACGTATGAGGCGCGTTGACATGTGGCGCAATTGCGCTAGCTCCACCTGTAACTTACCTTCGTACGTACGCGCACGCTGCGCAAAAATATCGAGGATGAGTGTTGTACGGTCTAATACACGGCACTGACACACCTGCTCAAGATTTCGCTCTTGGGCTGGGCTCAATGGATGATTAAAAATAACCACACTCGCGTCAGTGGCAGCAACTAACGCTGCTAATTCTTCCGCTTTCCCTGAACCAACAAAAAACTTACGATCTGGAGAGCGACGACTTCCCGTTATAACACCTACGGTTTTGGCTCCTGCGGACTCAACTAACAAACGAAGTTCAGTAATATCTTCTCTACTGCTTTCATCGGCAAAGTCGATGTGAACAAGAACGGCTGCGTCTCCCGCTTCATAGCGATCAAACAAAAAGTAAACTCCTCAGGAAATTACTCAGCACTGTCTTCTGTAGGTGCGTTGTAACTGCCCGTCTGATTAGGGGTGTTGTGATGGTTGCTCACATTAAATGGGCGCGCTGGCACAACTGTTGAAATAGCGTGCTTATATACCATCTGGCTGACAGTGTTCTTCAATAAAATAACAAACTGATCAAATGATTCAACTTGTCCTTGAAGCTTGATACCGTTAACTAGGTAGATAGATACCGGAACGCGTTCACGACGTAATGCGTTCAAAAATGGGTCTTGTAAAGATTGCCCCTTTGCCATTATATAATTTCCTTTTTTATTAAAATTAAATAAAACCTAATGCTGCATCAACTTCGGGTTTGGTTTTAGTATTATATAGAGTGAATGAATTAGCTAGCGACAATATTGTATTAGTCGACCAATATTTGCATCATCACCGCTCTCTAGCCAATTTAAATCGGCCCAGCCGCGTAACCATGTTAATTGACGCTTAGCCAATTGCCTAGTCGCAACTACGGATTTTTCAACCATAGTATCATAGTCGTAATCACCATCGAGGTATTGCCATACTTGACGGTACCCCACACAGCGCATCGAAGGCAGTTCTAAATGCAAATCACCACGCGCTTTGAGCGCTTGCACTTCTTCGATGAACCCTTGCTTTAACATGGTATCAAAGCGTGTAGCAATGGCTGAATGTAACACTTTCCGATCGCTTGGGGATATACCAAATTGCACAACTGAGTATGGCAATGCGGCGGATTTCACCTCTGTTAATTCGGTTAAGCTTTTACCACTGATACGAAACACCTCTAATGCCCGCGATAAACGCTGTGGGTCGTTAGGATGAATACGCTGCGCTGACACGGGATCAATCTGCTGCAATTGCTGATGCAGTGCTTGCCAGCCTAGTGTTTCAGCCTCTTTGGCGATATCGGCTCTAATTTCATTGTTCGCCGCTGGCAATGGTGATAATCCCTCAAGCAAGGCTTTGAAATAGAGCATGGTGCCACCCACTAATAACGGTGTTTTCCCCGCGGCTAAGATATGTTCAATTTCGTTAAGCGCATCATGGCGAAAATCGGCGGCTGAGTAACTTTCGCTAGGATCACGAATATCAATCAATCGGTGTGGCGCACGAAGTTGCTCTTCAGCACTGGGCTTAGCGGTACCAATATCCATATCACGATAGATGAGAGCTGAATCAACCGAGATTATTTCACACTGGTGACGCTCCACGAGCTCAATAGCTAACGCAGTTTTGCCGGACGCCGTCGGTCCCATTAGGGTTAAAATTGTCGGCTTATTATTGCTAGTCACTCGTTTGCTCACTTAACCACTCTTGCCAAGGTAACGCCTTGGCTTTCGATATTATTTGTTGCTGTTGCGGCTCAGGTAACTGACAAAAATCAGTCCAAAGTGCTGACGCCGAAGTAAAGTGATCTCGGCCATGGCCAACTAACCAATTCACGATGGCCTCATCTTCTGGCTCTTCAAAGCGAATCCACTGTAAAAAATCAGCGATAACATCCGCTAACTTGCTTTGCCTTAGATATGGGGGCACTTTTTTGATAATCAACTGCCCCAATCGAATAGTTAATTCGAGGCCCAGTTTCCTGATAAGTTGCTCTCGTTGCTCAAGAGTATCGAGCCAGTCATTGTCAGCTTTTATTGACACCGGCATCAATAATGGTTGCCCCACGAGCCCTGATGCAAGCTTGTGCTCTATCTGTTGACGCAGCACTGCATCGGCGACGTTCGAAAACGCCAATAACTTCAGAGCATCACCTTGCGCAATTACCCAGTATTGCCCAGCTAAAACCAAAGGCATAGGCGATGGTGGTGCAGTTGTGGACCTGTTTACATCGGGTGTCGCAAGCAACTGCGCATAATTATCAATGGCTACCTGCGAAGGTAAATCTGGTGCTTGATAGCGATCTGAATGGCTTGATCGATACCCAGAAGCAGTAGACTGACTATAGCCTGATTCCCGTTGACCATACGCCGAAGCAGCTCGTTCATGCACATGACGTTCTTCAATCGGGGAAGAAACAGGAGCAGACACGCCATACTGCCCAGCAAACGGCGACGATGGACGGTTTGCCGCTGGCGATGATTGTGCTGATGGTTCTTCGGTGTGCTCCGCTAGAGCCTCATTCCCCCCAGGCTGATAAGCATTCAACGGCAACAGCTCAGCCTGTGACAGAGCCGATTGTAAGGCTTGTAAAATAAAGTCATGTACATAGCGACTTTCATGGAAACGCACTTCATGCTTTGCTGGATGCACGTTAACATCCACTTGATGTGGGTCAATCTCAAGCATCAACACATAACCAACCTGAACGCTCTGCAATTGCTCAGCAAACGCTTGTCTCACCGCATGATTAACCAGCCTATCACGCACCAATCGACCATTAACATAAAAATACTGAGTATCACTTGAGCTCACCTCGAAATGCGGCGACTGGATATAGCCACTGAGCTTTAACCCATTATGCTCGCAATCTACCGCCAACGCATGCTCGGCAAATTGTTTACCGCTCACCTGAGCTAGACGCTGTAGATACTGATTTTGGGTATTCGCCGGACGATAATTACGCACCATTTTACCATTATGCTTTAGGGTAAAATGGATATCACGTCGCACTAAAGCAATCCGCTTAAGCCACTCATCAATATGAGTAAATTCTGTTTTGTCGCTTTTTAGAAAACGACGACGAGCAGGGGTATTAAAAAACAGATCGACCGCTTCTACCGTAGAGCCTACAGGGTGTGCGGCGGGGATCACTTTTACCGCCATTTCAGAGCCTTCAGCAAAAGCCTGCCACGCCTCAGTTTGGCTAGCAGTGCGCGAAGTGAAGGTTAAACGCGATACCGAACTAATACTGGCAAGTGCTTCGCCACGAAAACCAAAGCTTAAAATAGCATCGAGATCATCCAAAGAAGCCAATTTAGAGGTCGCATGACGCGACAGCGCCAAGCCGAGTTGATCTTTTTCGATCCCTGATCCGTTATCTTGGATCTTAATCAGCTTACTGCCGCCTTTATCGATTTCGATATCGATTTTGCTGGCGCCAGCATCTAGGCTGTTTTCAACCAACTCTTTGATAACCGATGCGGGACGCTCAACAACCTCGCCAGCGGCAATCTGGTTAGCCAGCTGAGGAGGCAAAATTTTAATGGTCATTTTGACTCCTATTAAGCGCGGGGAATGACCAGCTTCTGGCCAATACGAACTGTGTTTGATTTAAGGTTATTGGCCTTTTTAATACTGCTTACCGACACTTGATAACGATGAGCAATAACCGATAACGACTCACCTCTTTCGACCTTATGGCTCAAAGTACTACGATTAGCCAGAAGGGTATTGGCGGGCGGGTTGGTTTCAAAGTAGCGTAATACGCCCTTATGTACCGCATTAGCAATATTGTTTTGATGCTCGCGCTGTGTCAGTAAACGCTCCTCTTTATGGTTAGAGATAAAGCCTGTCTCAACCAAAATAGAGGGAATGTCGGGAGACTTTAATACCGCAAAACTGGCCGCTTCTGGCTGGTGCTTATGTAATTTAGTGACTTTGCCTAAATTGAGTAATACATCACCGGCAATATTATGGCTAATGGCCATAGAACGGTCCATCGACATGTCGAGTAAAGTCATGGCTAGATACTGTTCATTATCGGCATTTTGAATGATCTCACCCGCACCGCCGAGCAGTTCTGAATGCTTCTCTTTTTGTTCCAGCCAACGACCGATCTCACTGTTAGCCCGTCGCATTGATAGCACCCAAACCGAGGCACCGTGTGGCTGAGGCGAAGTAAATGCATCAGCATGGATTGACACTAACAGATCGGCTTTACTGGTACGTGCAATTTCTGAGCGCTTATTGAGGTTAACAAAATAGTCACCAGAACGGGTCATGACGGCCTTCATGCCTGGGGTGGCATTGATTTTCGCTTCCACCTTTTTAGCAATCTGCAACACCACTTTTTTCTCATAGGTCCCTTTAGGGCCGATTGACCCGGGATCATCACCACCATGACCTGCATCAATCGCGACGATCACATCCCTTAATTCAGACACGGGCTTGGCTTTAACGATTTGCTGTTCTGCCCCACCGTCTTCAAGATCGACAACTAAACGATTGCCGTACGGCGCTGTTGGGGGTAAAGCAAATAAATTAGCTTTAACAGGCTTAACTAAATCGATGACGAGTCTAAGCGTGCCTTTTTTTGGAGGCTTACTAATGCGCACCTTTTTGACTAGCTTACTATTATTCTCGATCTTGCGAAGATCCATCGCGGTCGAGGTACCACTGAGATCGACCACCAGTCGATAAGGACTCGTCAAAGTAAAGTGGCTATATTGCGGCGGCTGACGTAGGTCAAAAACTACCCGCGTCGATTTCGGCGCGGCCCAAATTCGCACACCATCTAACCTATTCGCGCTGTGAGCCATTGCTGGAACACACAACAGCAACAGCAGCAATACACGCTTTATTATCGAATCAGTTGTTATCATTATGAGGTAAACTGTCTAGCAGTAATTGCCCAGCAGGCTTATTTGCACTTAAGGTAACCTCTCGGCCTTGATCAAGGTATTTTATATCGATAAATAGATCGGCTTCGGGCAATATACCAGCCCCTTTATCGGGCCACTCTACAATGCATAAACTATTATCGGCAAAATAATCCCTAATCCCCATAAACTCCAACTCCTCAGGGTCACTGAGACGATATAAATCAAAATGATAAACTTCAATACCATTCAGTTCATAGGGTTCAACTAACGTATAAGTTGGGCTCTTAACCGCCCCTTGATGACCTAAACTTTGGATCAAACCACGACTAAAGGTCGTTTTTCCAGCGCCTAATTCACCACTCAAATAGATGGTTAACGGAGGCGTGATCGCTTGAGCTAACTGCTGCCCTAAGCTCACTGTGTCAAACTCGTTTTCAAGATAAACTGTCACTGGCGTCATGTTATATTTGTCGTAACCTAAATTGGAGCAAACTGATTATAACCAGATACTTTAACCCAAACTGAATTCTATCTAAACAAACATTAGCTGTTTTTAATCTGATGGTTTTAAATCTTGTCCACTAGCGCACGGATATGCGGAAACAGATCGCAAGCCAACATACCACGCTCACCCTCTTTAGCCGCCATATCTGCAGCGACGCCATGCACCACAACACCCGCGCTGGCCGCATCCATATTGGACATTCCTTGCGCCATTAGCGCCGCAATTATGCCCCCTAATACATCACCACTGCCACCACTGGCTAATCCAGGGTTACCCACTGGGGCAACATGGCAACGAGTGCCATCGTAAATAAGTGTGCCCGCGCCTTTCAATACCACAACGCCACCATACTTGGCTTGCAAGGCGTAAGCTGCAGCAAAGCGGTCTTGTTCAACCTCTTCAATACTGAGCCCCAGTAGCCTTGCCGCTTCGCCACTGTGAGGCGTTAACACCCAATGGCGCTGCTTATTGGGCTCAAGTGCCAATAGATTAAGCGCATCGGCATCCATAACGCATGGCTTATCGCTTAATCCAGTGGCTTTGAGTAAATTGTATCCCCAGTCATGCTTGCCAAGGCCTGGCCCTATTAATAATACATCGGCCCACCCCAATCGTTGATACACCTCCATATCAACCAACTCACACCCCCAAAACATCAACTCTGGTCGCCCAGCATTGATAATAGGGAGATGCTGCGGCCTGGAAACCACGGCAACAAGACCTGCACCGGCGCGTAAACAGCTTTCGCCAGCCAGCCTTGGCGCACCGGCCATACCGATATCCCCCCCGATCACAGTGACCTTACCACAAGAGCCTTTATGACTATTTTTCGCCCGAGTGGGCATGCCTAAGTCGGTGACTCGGTGCGCAATATTAATGACATTAGACGGAGGAAGGTGTGGGGTTAATCCAATATCGGCAAACCATAAATAACCGACGCAATCTCGAGCCTTGCCGGTAACAAGCCCTTGCTTTACGGCTCCCATGGTCAATGTCACATCCGCTTTAACCGCCAGCTGCCCAGCCCCCGTGTCGGCATTAATTCCCGAAGGCACATCGATGGATAACACCCAAGAAGGCTGCTGATTGACAGTGGTAATAATGGCCGTAAACGTCTCATTGAGCTCGCCGTGAAAGCCGGTACCGAGTAAACCATCAATCACCACATCAGCCGCTAATAACCCTTGCTGCCAATCTTGCTCTAGGTGACCGCCTGCCGCCAGAAACGCCGCTTTGGCATAACTCACGCCTTCGCCAACAGGTTCTTTTTCAAGGGCATACAATTTTACTTGGCAGCCAGCTTCAAGCAGAAGCGTGGCACAGATATAAGCATCAGCCCCATTGTTGCCATATCCCGCTAATACCAAAATCTGGCTAGTTAACTTATTTTGCTGCTGCAATAATGCAAAGGCCGCCTGCCCTGCGCGATCAATTAACCCTAATAACGATATTTCACCTGAATTGATAAAATGGGCCTCAGCCTCTCTCACCATTTGTGCCGAATATAATGTTTGCGGAAGTTGTGCATCACAAAACAACATGGAAAGACTCCTAAAAGTTAATAAAACATCATATGCGGTAGATAAGGCTTAGCATATTCGATGTTAGATAGCTTGTTTGTCATTAGATTCACGACTTACCGTAATTATTGAGATAAGTTTGATCTTGCACAAAAAATGAGCCAGATAGTACGACTTAAGCCTGAGCTTTAGGTAAAGGTTGGCATTCTGCGGGGCGGGGGGTAAAACAATGTGGTGACCTTGGGCAATAAAGAAGGGAAAACGCGCAAGATAGAAACGGTTAGCGCGGTTCAAGCTGGTAGCAATAGATGCTGGGCGTAGCTCCCAGCAACAGATAACTCAGTAACTTAAGCCTGTTAAGCGACTAAGTTATCGACATACTTTAGATATCATCCATACGAATGCAGCTATGCACTAAACGCTGCTGTTGAATTTTCTTTACTCGTACCAGCTCGCTCATCGCATTTTTGACATCACCAGGCACAGATGAGTCGGCCGTTTTCTGCAGCAGTCCAATCAGACGGTTATCCAAATCTAAATGCAGCTCTAATAAATCTTCTTCATTCATATTGGCTTTAGGAACCACCTCTTGGCAGCGTTTGATGAAGTCTTCAAACACAATATCGTTGTACCAAAGTTCTAATAATTTAGAGGGGGCCTCTTCGATATAATCATCTATCTTCAGTGACATCTCTTTTTCATGCTGCTGTAAGTACTCAAGCATCAACTTGACGCGAGATGAATCAACTGCACTGTGTAAACGACCATATAGTCGAGCCATTTCTAAGCGACACTTAGAGATATACTCCAATTGTTCATTAAGCTGCTGAAATCTCATCTTACCCTCTCCCATCCAAGCCAAGCCAAGCCATTTGACTAGGCGTCAATATCGATTCGATTTCATTATGAAGTATTTTGCGAATTTTTTTTTGAACAAGGTCATAGTTTGCACAGTTCAACCATATTTACATTAGGTTTCGTTAAAGAAATTAAGCGGCAATCGCCCAAGACCAAATTAACTGATACAAGACATTTAGCATGAACCAAGAACAAACTTGTAGCATACGATTGCAGCGATTTCTGGCGCTAACAAGTTTAAGGAGGAGAGAAATAATAAAAGCGAAAGAAAAATTGGAGCGACATATCGGCTTCGAAACAAGCAACCGATGACATAGACCTTAGGTAAAGTATAGCACTGTTTCTCTGATAAATTAGAGTCAACTGTTCTAAAATTGCAAGCAAGTTTAGCGGGAGGGATACAAAACGAAAAGGAGATTGGAGCGACATATCGGGTTCGAACCGATGACCTATACCTTGGCAAGGTATCGCTCTACCAACTGAGCTAATGTCGCATAAATCTTTTTATCTATAGCATTTGGTGACGCTATAAATTGTAATTTGGAGCGACATATCGGGTTCGAACCGATGACCTATACCTTGGCAAGGTATCGCTCTACCAACTGAGCTAATGTCGCAATCAAATTTGGAGCGACATATCGGGTTCGAACCGATGACCTATACCTTGGCAAGGTATCGCTCTACCAACTGAGCTAATGTCGCATAAATCTTTTTATCTATAGCATTTGGTGACGCTATAAATTGTAATTTGGAGCGACATATCGGGTTCGAACCGATGACCTATACCTTGGCAAGGTATCGCTCTACCAACTGAGCTAATGTCGCGTTTCAATCCTGCTAACGTGAGCCGCTAGCTGAAAGTTGAGGCCGCATTATAGGAGAATTTCGCCCCGCTGCAACCCCTTGCTTTAAAAATTTATACTGATTGATTAAATTTTAAATACTTTATCACGATAAAACTGTAATTCAGCAATAGATTCTTGAATATCGACCAAGGCTTGATGGGTGCCACGCTTAGTAAAGCCATCCATTACTTCAGGCTTCCAGCGACGAACCAACTCTTTTACTGTACTCACATCAATATTACGATAATGAAAGTAAGCCTCAAGTGTTGGCATATAACGGTTCAAAAAGCGTCTATCTTGACCAATACTATTGCCGCACATGGGTGACACGCCTTTGGGTACATGTAACGCTAAAAATGCAATCGTTTGTTCAATTGCTTGCGCTTCATTGATGCGGCTTGCTTTAACCCGTTCAATTAAGCCAGATTCACCATGATGTTTCTGATTCCAATCATCCATGCCTGCCAACACTTCATCTGACTGATGGATCGCAATCACAGGGCCCTCTGCCAGAATATTTAGCTCCTTATCAGTCACAATAGTCGCTATCTCAATGATTCTATCGACACTAGGCTCTAACCCCGTCATCTCTAGATCAACCCAAATCAGATTACTTTCATCTGCAGCCATGTCTCTGCCTTATTATTACGTTTGCCTAAATTCAGGCTTTTTTGTTTAAGACCGTGTATCATACTGCTTTCTTTAGACAACACAAAATAACCTTAATTTTGACGATGATTACACTGTGAGTAAAAAGAAACCTTTAAGTCAAGGCCAGCGCCGCCGTATGCGTGCTAACCACGAAAAACGTTTGCAGCGCAAAGAGGCTGGTGACGCCGCACCAGAACTACAAGATAGTTCACTTGGGCCCGAGTTGCTCGGCACCGTCATCTCTCGTTTTGGTCAACATGCTGACATTGAAACCGAAGATGGCCAATTGGTCCGCTGTAACATACGCAGAAATATTCAAAGCTTAGTCACTGGCGATAAAGTGATTGTCCGCCTTACTGTTGAAACCACAGCGACCATTGCCGGCGTTGTCGAAGCGGTGCACCCAAGGCACTCATCATTGTCTCGACCTGACATGTACGATGGCATCAAAATTATTGCCGCCAATATTGACCAAATATTGATTGTCTCATCGGTAGTACCAAGTTTTACCACCCAAATTATCGACCGTTACCTCGTGGCCGCTGAAGACACAGGCATAGCGCCTGTCATTATCCTCAATAAAATTGACCTACTTAGTGCAGAGGAAGCCCCCCAAGTTGAAGCGGCTTTACGTCGCTACCAAGAAATTGGTTACCCTGTGTATAAAGTCAGCAGCATCGAAGGCGAAGGGGTCGACACCATAAAAGCGCTGCTTAAAGATAAAGTGAGTGTGTTTGTCGGCCAATCAGGCGTTGGAAAATCATCATTAATCAATGCGCTATTACCCGACGCCGAATTACTCACTGGCGATGTGTCTGAAAACTCAGGCCTAGGTCAACACACCACCACCACGGCTAAATTACTGCACTTCCCCAGCGGCGGTGACCTAGTGGACTCACCTGGCGTGCGCGAATTCGCTTTGTGGCATCTGCCTCCAGAACGTGTCGGCTGGTGTTTTATCGAATTTAGAGACTATATTGGCACCTGTAAGTTTAGGGATTGTAAACATAAAAACGATCCAGGTTGTGCCATTACCGCTGCGTTTAACGAAGGCAAAATATTCGAAGATAGGTACAACAACTATCATCGCATCATAGACAGCCTCGATGAGCAGCGCCATGCTCGTCATTTTAGAAATGACAGCGACTAACCAACTGCCAGCAACATAGCCATATTGGATTTTAAGGATAACTAACGTGGACAAACTGAAAATTGCCTTGCAATACATGATGCCAAAACACCTTCTCTCACGCCTGGTTGGTAAGTTAGCGGCAGCAGAGCTAGGTATGGTCACCACTAGCGTAATTAAGTGGTTCATCAAGCAGTACAAAATTGATATGAGCGAAGCCGCCCAAAGTGAACCAGAGGCTTATGCCAGCTTTAACGCATTTTTTACCCGCGCATTAAAACCGGGAATTCGTCCTTTATGTGATGATGACGATTATATCGTCCATCCTGTCGACGGCGCCGTCAGTCAATGTGGCCCTATCAAATCGGGACGCATCTTTCAGGCTAAAGGCCATGACTACTCTGCTTTAGCCTTATTAGGCAATCAAGTCGATGATGCAAAGCGCTTTGAAGGAGGCGATTTTGCCACCATTTATCTAGCGCCTAAAGATTACCACCGCATTCATATGCCAATAAAAGGCACCTTATCTAAGATGACCTATGTCCCTGGTGAACTGTTTTCGGTCAATCCATTAACGGCTGAAAACGTACCTGGGCTATTTGCTCGAAACGAGCGCGTCGTGGCGATGTTTGAAACCGAAATAGGCCCTATTGCTATGGTGCTTGTTGGCGCAACCATTGTCGCCAGCATCGAAACTGTCTGGGCTGGCACAGTCACCCCGCCAACGGGTAAAAAAGTCTTCACCTGGGACTACCCAACTGAAGGGCCGGAAGCCTTAACCTTAGACAAAGGTGAGGAAATGGGTCGCTTTAAGCTAGGCAGTACTGTGGTGATGTTGTTTGCTAAAGATGCCATTGAAGAGTTTGCCGACGGTGTTAAACCCAAAGCGGTCACGCGCATGGGTCAAGCTTTTGCCAAAATAGACTAACTGCGACATTGAAGCCGAACGCTAGCAGCCATCACGGATTAATCGAGCTGCATATTGCCGTCTTACTCTTTGGTGGGACGGCACTGTTTTCTAAATTAATCCCACTGAGTGCACTCGATATTACCTTGCTGCGCTGCGCTGTTGCCGCCCTCATTTTAGCGCTTATTGTTAAAAGCAGTGGTTGCCGCCTTCGTCTCAACGCTCACAAAGATTACCTGATAGCAATTGGGCTTGGGGTTATCGTGAGCCTGCATTGGGTCACCTATTTCGCCTCTATGCAGCTCTCATCTGTGGCCATAGGGATGATTGCCTTTTTTACCTATCCAGTGATGACGGTATTAATTGAGCCACTGTTTAACGCAAGCCGCCTCAAACGCACCGACTTACTAAGCGGTATTAGTGTGCTCTGTGGCGTCAGTTTATTGATCCCCGAAGCCACACTCGGTAACGATGTCACCTTGGGGATCATTTTGGGCATACTCTCAGCCATGCTGTTTACTGCTCGTAATTTACTCCACAAGCGTTACTTTGCTGAATATAGCGGCGCACAAGCCATGCTGTATCAAACCGCCGTGGCCGTTGTGTTTTTAATGCCTTGGCATCAAGTCAATATCAGCACCATCAACCACTCAGTTTGGGGCTTGATTATCCTACTCGGCGTGGTATTTACCGCCGCGCCGCATGCGTTATTTACATCGGCACTACGTCAACTTAGCGCCAAAACCGTCAGCTTAGTTTCCTGCTTGCAACCCTTATATGGTGCGCTATTAGCACTGTGGCTATTAGGGGAAGAGTTAGCTCTGAATACGGTGATTGGCGGCGCGCTGGTGGTGGTAACCGCCATCTATGAAACGCAACAGAGCCATAAAAGTCAGCGGGCCCAAAAACGATCAGAGACCGCCTCGACATAGTCAAGGTGATTGGCAATAACCACAGATCAAGCAGCCCTGTCGCGATTCAGTTCAAATTAACCGATCCATCAATATCATTTTCTATCTATATTGGTACTATATAGCGGTCTATCCATGTATTAATGCCAATAAAAAGCAGATTATGTCTCGTATTTTACTCATTTTTCTATGTGTTCTTTCTTTTGCAGCCACTGCTAACTCACCGCTATCTCTTAACAAACACTTAGGGATAGGCCAAAGCACAAATACCATAACGAAAACCCCCGAAGAGCAACTGGCTTTACTGGAACAACAGATCAATGAGCAGCGCGAACTACAAAGTAATTTCGAGGCGCTGCAGCATCAATATCAAAACAAAAAAAATGATATCAGCAAACAAATAGAGCAGGCATCTAAGCCGTTAAGTTGGCAACCACAACAAGATTTAAGCCAACAAGCCTCCATGGCTTACCTTCGCCTATCTGAACTAAAAGAGATTGAAGCCAGCCTAGGGCAACAAATTAACGAACTGATCAAACGACAGCATCAACTGCCCACCATTATTACGCAGGCCAATAGCACGCTAGCGCAGCACACTCGCACCAGTAGTAGTAACGAAACCGACATAACCGAAGCCCAAGGGCGGCTCTACCGCCAGACATTGTCGACACTGGAATCAGAGCTTGCCAGCAGCCAAAAACAGATCGCCCTCACTCAACAACAGTTAACCTTAGTGCGCCGCCAATTGATCCAGCAAGAACAGCTGATCGAAAAGCTAAATGCGGCGATTTCAGTGCAACGCCATAAAACCACTGCCGCCACCATAGCGGCCAGCCAAATTGAAACCTCGGCAACCGATGATGCACTTGCGCTAGCACTTAATGAACAAAACCAAGCCTACGGCGAACAGCTACAACAACTCACTTACCAAATGAGCGAAGTGGCCACCAAACAAGAAGAAGCCGAAACCCAATATCAAATGCAAGCCAAGCAGTTGAGTAATATTCAGCAGCAGATAGGCTTAGTCAAACTGAATTCGGCGTTTGGTGAGCGTTTTTTGCGCATTTTATCGTCACTGCCTAAACCACCTAATCAAGACAAGATCAGCAATGATATCGCCAACGCACGTCTTGAACGCTATCAAATAGAGCAAGATCTCACCTTGCATGCCAATCTCAACAACGGGGCGAGCGATCACACACCATTGCAAACTAAATTGTTGCAATCACAGTATAAATTGCAACAACAACTACTGGAAAACTACGATTTGTATATCGGCGAGTTAGCCGAACTGCGGGTGCTCTATGAGCAACTCAATCAACAATACAAAAATCTTAAAACAACCCTCAACGAACATCTGTTCTGGGTTGCTAACGCCAATAGTATTGACCGATTCTGGTTTAGTGATCTGCTGCAAAGTAGCCAATGGCTGCTAACCCAAGCTCCCTGGTACCAAATTACCGACTCCTTTAAGGAACAAAGTACGCTGTGGTCTTGGTGGATAATCTTATTTGTCTTATGCCTAGTGCTTCAGGACCTAGTCACCCCAAGCTTTAATAAAGCCATGGCCCACAATGCCGCATTTGTCGGTAACGTAACCCAAGATAAGTTTGCCTACACCATAGCCGCGCTTTTTACTTCGCTATGTTATAGCGCCATCAAACCCTTACCATTATTGACCGGCGGCCTGATTTTATATTACTCACAGCATAACTTGGTATCATCGGTTGGTATGGGGATCTTAGCTATCGCCGCCTTGTACCTGCTATATCGTTTTACCGATCTGCTTGCGTTAGAAAAAGGGGTATTAATTGGCCACTTTAAAGGTGATGCCAATACCATTCATGCGGGGCAGCAACGGCTGCGCACCTTCACTCTGATGACCATGCCAATCATTGGTGTGCTGGGTTTTACCGAGGTGCTAGAAACCTCAATGATCCGTAACAGCTTAGGCCGTGGTGCCTTTATCTTATTTGCCATCATGCTGTTTTGGTTTTATAAAGATATTTTACAGCTATCTAAGCAGAAGCGACGTTATCATCAAGATGATAAAAACAAGCGCCTCCTGCAAAAAACACTCTGGGCCGTACTGTTATTGCTGCCGCCCGCATGCGCTATATTAGCCTTTAGGGGCTACTATTTTACCGCCTTCCAGATGTTGTTACAGCTACAGCTGTCCTTGATCTTGTCATTGAGCTTTATGTTGCTCTATCAACTGATCAAACGCTGGATGCTGATTGAGCGCCGGCGGATCGCCTTCCACCGCGCAAAAGCCAAACGCGCCGAAATATTGGCCCAACGAGAAAAAGATGACGACAGCGCCAATAATGAACAAGGCGACACCTACGAAGAGCCAGTGGTCGATCTAGAAACCATCTCGAGTCAATCATTAGGCTTGGTGCGTTCGTTATTGACCCTGGCTTTCTTAATCAGCTTAATTGGACTGTGGACACAAACCCACAGTGCCATCTTCTCATTTTTGGATGGCATCACCCTCTGGACCAGCTCGACCGTGATCGATGGTATCTCTCAGCAGCTGCCTATCACGCTTAAATCGTTACTGCTGGGACTGATTATTGTGGGCTTTTCATTAATGATTGCCACTAATTTACCCGGCCTACTGGAACTGATGATCCTCCAGCGGCTAGATCTAACACCGGGTACGGGTTTCGCCCTTACCACGGTAAGCCGCTATTTGGTGGTGTTTTTTGGTATGTTGAGTGGCTTTTCCACCTTAGGGATGGAATGGTCCAAGCTGCAGTGGTTAGTGGCTGCCCTCTCGGTGGGTTTGGGTTTTGGCTTACAAGAAATTTTCGCCAACTTTATCTCGGGTCTTATCATCTTATTCGAAAAGCCAGTACGGATTGGAGATACGGTCACCATTCGCGACTTAACCGGCACTGTCAGTAAAATTCAGATCCGCGCCACCACCATTGTCGATTGGGATCGCAAAGAGATCATTGTGCCCAATAAAGCATTTATTACCGAGCAGCTGATCAACTGGTCATTATCCGATCCTATCACTCGAGTGATTGTGTACGTCTCGGTAGCGCGAGACTCAGACCCGGCCCGGGTTGAAGCGGCACTGTATCAAGCTGTTAAAGAGTGCGATGAAGCGCTGGCGATCCCTGAGCCCGAAGTGTGGTTTGCAGGCTTTGGTAAACACACCCAAGATTACGAAATTCGCGCCTATGCAAAAGACATGAATACCCGTTGGCCGCTGCGTCACAAGCTGCATAAACAGGTGAATAAGAAACTCAAAGAAAACGATTTAGAACTCGCTTACCCACAGCTTGAAGTGCATATTAACAGTGGCCAAGGCAAAGAAACTCAAGGGTTGATTAGAAACTAATGCAGGTATTCGCTCACCGAGGGGCTAGCGGTTATGCGCCAGAAAACACCCTAGCCGCGATAAAAAAAGCAGTGCAACTT
Organism: Shewanella sp. 492; assembly: GCF_059338445.1. Classification (NCBI taxonomy): domain Bacteria; kingdom Pseudomonadati; phylum Pseudomonadota; class Gammaproteobacteria; order Alteromonadales; family Shewanellaceae; genus Shewanella; species Shewanella sp. 492. Next base: position 652,487 of record NZ_CM181702.1, on the reverse strand, counting down.
GGGAGCACGGCTATAGAAATTGACGTGCACAATGTCGAAGGCCAACTGTATGTATTTCATGATAGGCGCCTCGATGGTAAAAGCACTGGCACAGGACTGATAGAAGAAGTCAGCCAAGCCTATTTAGCCACGGTACGCGTCGGCGCAGAGCCTATCCCCACCCTGTGGGAGTTGCTGGTTTATCTGCAACACGTCGACTGTATCGTCAATATTGAGCTTAAGGGGATGAACTCACTGGCGCCATTTTTAAGCTTGTACCCTAATATCTTATCCCAGCTAAATTTTAGCGCCGATAAGCTGTTGATCTCCTCCTTTAACCACCACTTTGTTGCCAGCGTCAAACAGCAGTTTCCTCAAGTCTTAGTGGCGCCGCTTATTGAGGGCATTCCTTTTGATAATGCCGCCTTAGTGAGCCACTTACAGGCTTATTCGCTGCACCTCAGCTTGAGCTTTATTACCCCAGAGATAGTGATAGATGCCCACCAGCGCGGGGCTAAGGTTTATGTTTATACCGTCGATGATGCGGCAGATATCGCCTATTTAGTTAAGCTCGGCGTTGATGGGATTTTTAGTAACTATCCTGATATTAGTCAGCAAGTTATCGAGCAGCTTAGCTGAAAAGCGAATACACTAATCTAAGCGCTAATCTAAGCCACTCGGTTAAGCTACCAAGTTAACGTGTTAGGCTAGAGTTGCTCACCATATGGCCACAATAAGCGCGATAACGCCAATGATAATAGGGACTTGCTATGCAACATAAACTGCTGCTGCTCACCAGTGATAACCAGAAATACCGCCAACTGCTCGACTCCTGTCACCTCCCACAAATGACGCTACTAGACGATGATCCTAGCAGTATTTTCAGCGCAAACATTTGGTTAGCAGAGCCCCCATTAGCGGCGCCGCTCGTGGGCTATGCGCAGCAATTGACTTGGATGCAATCGACCTATGCGGGTGTCGACCCCTTAGTCAAACCTCGCCTACGCCGCGATTACCAACTCACTAACATTAAAGGGATATTTGGCCCTTTAATGAGTGAATATCTATTTGGCTACTTGCTGGCTCATCAACGTCAACATAAACAGTATCAGTCACAACAGGCGGATAAAATATGGCGCCCTAGCAGCTTTAAAACCTTGCAAGGGCAAACATTATTACTCTTAGGCACAGGCAATATTGCCAAACATATTGCACAAACGGCTAAACACTTCGGCATGCGGGTGACCGGAATTAACCGCGGTGCCAAACCAACGACTGGATTCGATAAGGTCGATACCCTCGCCAATCTGCCCAGCCATATTGCCCAGGCCGATGCCATTGCCGCGATCCTGCCTAGTACGCCAGATACCCGAGGCATTTTAGACAGCCAAATGCTCAGCATGATTAAAGATGAAGCCATTTTATTTAATCTCGGTCGAGGTGATGTACTCGATCTCGATGCGCTATATCAACAACTACTACAGCGACCCAAGCAACAAGCGATTTTAGATGTGTTCAATCAAGAGCCGTTACCCGACAACCATCCCATCTGGTCATTAAGCAATGCCACCATCACCCCGCATATTGCAGCACCGAGTCAGCCTGAGCAAGTGGTGGAAATCTTTGCCGCTAACTATCACCACTTTATCAAGGGGCAAGCGCTCAGCCATTTAGTCAACTTTGAACGCGGCTATTGAAAACTTACCTTTAAGCATTATATTGGCGCTAGTCACCTATCAAGGGAGCTGTCAAAACGGACTAAAATAGCGTCTGGTTTTTAATAGCTGAAGCTTGCCGCATAAATACTACCTATAACTTAAAGTTATTAGAACTGAGAATCGTTTTCATTTACACTCTCAAGCATCACTATAGAGAGAGCCTTAGTATGTACGTTTGTTTATGCCATGCCATTACCGATACTCAGATTAAACAAGCTGTCGATCAGGGAGATACCTCTTTAGCCGATCTTAAAAAACGTTTGGGCGTTGGCAGCCAATGCGGTAAATGTACCCGCATGGCCAGTGAGATTATTCAAGCAAGATTAGATGTCGCGCCTAACTTCTACGAAGTGGCTTAATCGATGCGTTAGTCATACTAAGACAGACTTACGCCACAAAGCTAAAACCATAGCGTTATGTATTGAGGACTCCTTAGTAACCTGATGCAGTAAAGCCTTAGACATAAAAAATGACCAATAAAAAAGCTGCTTAAAAGCAGCTTTTTGTTATCTCAAGATTTGTTATCTCACTCAGATATTAAAGCTCTGAGGGGTTAAAGCACTGGCTCATCGGCGCCGAGCTCAACTTTATCCACACGCTGTAAACCGCGCGGTAATTTAGCGCCGCGGCGGCCACGCTCACCACGATAATGCTCAAGATCGCTAGATTTCAAGGTCAACTTACGCTTCCCCGCCCACAAGGTGACGGCGGTGTCTTCGGGCACCACCTGTAAATGCATCAGCAGCTCTTCACGATTTTTAGCGCGCTCGCTCGGAATACCGATGATTTTATTACCTTTACCTTTAGACAGTTGTGGCAGTGCATCTACTGAAAACAGTAGCATTCGACCTTCATTAGTGATCGCTAAAATCGACTCACGACGAGACTTATCGACCCGTTTAGGCTGCAGTACTTTGGCATTAGCAGGCAAACTTAATAGGGCTTTACCCGCCTTATTACGCGACACCATATCTTTGTAGTCAGCAATAAAGCCGTAACCTGCATCACTCGCCAGTAGGAAGCATTGCCCATCTTCTCCCATCAAGGCATGCTCAATGGTTTCACCTGGCGACAATTGGAAGCGCGTGGTTAATGGTTCACCCTGGCTACGCGCCGACGGTAAGGTATGGGTATCGGTGGCAAATGCCCTGCCGGTACTACCAATAAACACGCTGGCATTATTGCTGCGCCCTGAGGCGGCGCAGAGGAAACTGTCTCCCGCCTTATAAGATAATGCTGTAGGGTCGATATCATGGCCCTTGGCACAACGTACCCAGCCTTTTTCCGATAACACCACAGTCACCGCTTCGGCTGGGACTAACTCTTGCTCGCTTAAAGCTTTAGATTCTTGGCGTTCGACCAGCGGCGAACGGCGAGCGTCACCATAGGTTTCAGCGTCTTGCTTAAGCTCTTTTTTGATTAAGGTTTTCATACGACGTTCTGAGCCAAGCAGTAGCTCGAGCTTTTCACGTTCGGCTTCGAGCTCGCTTTGCTCCGCCTTAATCTTCACTTCTTCTAGCTTAGCTAAATGGCGCAGTTTTAAATCAAGGATGGCATTAGCTTGGTCTTCGCTCAGGCTAAAGCGCGACATCAGCTCGGTTTTCGCATCGTCGTGATAACGGATGATCTCAATCACTTCATCAATATTGAGGAACGCTATCATCAAGGCATCAAGAATATGTAATCTGGCCTGCACCTTATCGAGCCGATGTTCTAGGCGGCGTCTGACGGTGCTCATCCTAAACTCTAACCATTCGCTTAGGAGCTGCTTAAGCCCTTTAACTTGCGGACGGCCGTTGAGCCCCAACACGTTTAAGTTGACCCTAAAGTTCTTTTCCAGATCGGTCGTGGCAAATAGATGCGCCATGAGTTGATCGCAATCAACGCGATTCGAGCGAGGCACAACCACCATGCGCACCGGACTTTCATGATCAGACTCATCACGTAGGTCGGCGACCATCGGCAGCTTCTTGGCCTGCATCTGCGCGGCTATCTGCTCTAAAATCTTACCGCTACTGGCTTGATGCGGCAGTGCAGTGATCACTATCTCACCAGCTTCGATAGTGTACACGGCGCGCGCTTTAATCGAGCCACGACCAGTACTGTAAATTTTAGCGATATCGGCTCTAGGCGTGATGATTTCCGCTTCTGTCGGATAATCCGGCCCCGGAACCAGCTCCATAATGCGTTCAAGTTCGGTCTTAGGGTTATCCAATAATTCGATACAAGCATCGACTAATTCACGTGCGTTATGGGGTGGCACATCGGTTGCCATCCCCACCGCAATACCGGTAATCCCATTAAGTAAAATATGCGGTAAACGGGCCGGTAACACCAGCGGCTCTTTCATGGTGCCGTCGAAGTTAACGCCCCAATCGACAGTGCCGTGACCCAGCTCTGTGAGTAGCACTTCTGAGAATTTCGATAAACGCGCCTCGGTATAACGCATGGCGGCAAACGATTTAGGATCATCGGGTGCCCCCCAGTTACCTTGTCCGTCAACCAGCGGATAACGATAAGAGAATGGCTGAGCCATCAACACCATGGCTTCATAACAGGCACTATCACCATGAGGATGGTATTTACCCAATACGTCACCGACGGTACGAGCCGATTTTTTATGCTTAGACTGCGCCGATAAACCTAGCTCACTCATGGCGTAGATAATACGCCGCTGCACTGGCTTCAAGCCGTCACCGATATGCGGTAATGCACGGTCCATGATGACGTACATGGAGTAATTGAGATAAGCTTCTTCTGTAAAACGCCTCAGTGGCATCTGCTCGACACCATCGAGGCTCAAATCTATCGCATCACTCATTAATTTGGATCCTGTTGTTCACTCGGTTCACTCTCATTGACGCCGTCATCTTTATAAAACAGTCGATAAACATTGCCTTTAAAATCATCAGAAATATAGATAGTGCCATCGGGAGCCGACAGCAGCCCGTAAGGTCTAGCGACCGGGAATTCACCATCTAGAAAACTCACCACGGTTTGCCGCTCAACTATCTTATCGCCCGCGAGCGTCAGCATAGTGACCTGGTAACCGATTTTACTCGACCGATTCCACGAGCCATTTTCAGCAACAAACATCTGCTCATGGTATTTGGCCGGAAACTGCTGACCACGATAAAATTGCAACCCCATGGGCGCAACGTGGGCGGGTAACTCAAACACCGGAGCGATCACTTTTAACCCCTTAGGTTTTTCATAAGCGGGTTCCTCGACGTCGGTAGCATGAATATAGGGAAACCCGTAATGACTACCAACGGTATCAACGCGATTGATCTCATCCGGGGGTAATCGATCCCCCATCCAGTCTCGACCTATGTCGGCAAACCATAATTTATTATCATCTGGTGCCCAATCAAAACCGGTCACATTACGTAAACCTGTGGCCACCTGTTGGCTGCTGCCGCTGTTGACATCTATGGCGATGATACTGCCAAACGGCGCAGGAGCCTCGCACACATTACAGGGGGCCCCAATAGCAACATATAAGCGGCCATCAGGACCAAAGCGCATCGCGCGGCGACTCTTGTTGGTTTTGCCTGGTAAGCGGTTATACACCTCTTTACCACGATTAGGACGACGCATGCGATTTTCGATATCCGCATAACGGATAATCCGCGAGCCTTCGGCCACGTAAAGATCGCCATCATGAAAAGCGAGTGCTTCTGGATGATGTAGATCCTTGGCGACGATATAGCGTTTATCGACTCGACCATCGGCATTACTGTCCACCAATGCATGGATTGCCCCCGCCTTATAGGAGCCGACAAATAGGGTACCATTGTCGCCCATGGCCATCTGCTTAGCATCGCCCAGATCGGAAGCATACAAAGAGAGCCCAAATCCTTTGGCGACCGTGATCATAATCGATTGCCGCTCGGCATTGACCGCTGTTGCCATAGCCATGGTGACCATGGCTATAAACAACTTAAAAGATAAAGTTTTTATTGATTTATTTTTCATTATCTTAAGTTCATCTACTTATTCATCCTTGAATCATATAGGTTATAGCTGAGCCATATCCCCTTTGGTCTCCAGCCAGGCTTTACGATCGCCTGAGCGTTTCTTCGCTAACAACATATCCATCAGAGCCATCGTATCATCGGCTTCATCAATAGTTAACTGCACTAAACGGCGCGTATTGGGATCCATTGTAGTTTCGCGCAGTTGCAGCGGATTCATCTCGCCCAAACCTTTAAAGCGAGTCACCTGTACTTTGCCTTTCTTTTTCTCAGCGGCGATGCGATCTAAAATGCCCTGCTTTTCCGCCTCATCAAGGGCATAAAACACCTCTTTACCCACATCGATACGAAACAGCGGCGGCATCGCCACATAGATATGGCCTTTCTCTACCAATACTTTGTAATGCTTCATAAACAGTGCACATAGTAAGGTCGCAATATGCAGTCCGTCGGAGTCAGCATCGGCCAGAATACAAATTTTGCCGTAACGCAGCTCAGCAATATCATTACTGTCAGGATCGCAGCCTATCGCCACTGAAATATCGTGCACCTCTTGCGAGGCCAATACCTGCGATGCGTCCACTTCCCAGGTATTTAAAATCTTACCGCGCAAGGGCATGATGGCTTGAAACTCACGGTCTCTTGCCTGTTTAGCACTGCCGCCTGCCGAGTCACCCTCGACTAAAAATAGCTCGCCACGCATAGGATCTTGGCCGCTACAATCGGTTAGCTTCCCGGGTAGGGCTGGGCCCGAGGTCACTTTTTTACGCGCCACTTTCTTGGCTGCTTTTAAGCGTTTCTGCGCATTATTAATGCACATATCGGCCAAGGCTTCGGCCTGCTCTGTATTGGTATTAAGCCATAAACTAAAGGCATCACGCACAATACCAGAGACAAATGCAGCGCTCTGGCGGCTGGAGAGTTTCTCTTTAGTCTGTCCTGCAAATTGCGGATCCTGCATCTTAATCGACAAGATATAACTACTGCGGTCCCAAATATCTTCGGGCGAGAGCTTGATACCGCGCGGGATCAGATTTCGGAACTCACAAAACTCGCGCATAGAGTCAAGCAAGCCTTGCCTAAATCCATTGACATGGGTGCCACCTAGCGGGGTCGGAATAAGGTTAACATAGCTTTCGTTAAGGTAATCACCGCCTTCTGGCAACCAAGTTATCGCCCAATCAACCGCTTCGGTATTGCCTGTCATAGTGCCAATAAACGGCTCTTTGGGTAAGGTCTCTGCTCCGTTAATCGAGGCTTGCAGATAATCGGTTAGGCCGCTTTCATAAAACCACTCTTCGCTTTCACCAGTTTGTTTATTGGTGAATTTAATTCGCAGTCCAGGGCACAATACCGCTTTGGCGCGCAGCAAATAAACCAGTTTAGGAATAGAGAAATTAACTGAATCAAAATAGCTGGCGGTAGGCCAAAAATGCACCCGGGTGCCCGTATTGCGTCTACCGCAGGTGCCTGTGACCTTAAGATCTTCAACCTTATCACCATTCTGGAACGCCATTTCATAGACTTCACCGCCACGTCTCACGCTGATTTCCACGCGATCAGACAAGGCGTTAACCACCGAGATACCCACCCCGTGCAAGCCGCCTGAAAACTGGTAGTTATCGTTAGAAAACTTACCGCCGGCATGCAGTTTAGTTAAGATCAATTCGACCCCAGAAATCCCCTCTTCTGGATGAATATCAACGGGCATACCACGACCATCGTCAATCACTTCCAGCGAGTTATCTTTATGAAGGATCACGTCAATTTTAGTTGCGTGTCCTGCCAGCGCCTCATCCACACTGTTATCGATCACCTCTTGTCCTAAATGGTTCGGACGGGTGGTGTCGGTATACATGCCGGGTCTACGCTTAACAGGGTCGAGTCCATTAAGTACTTCAATTGCATCTGAGGTGTATTGATTTGTCATGGCACACACATATGGTTATTCAGGCCTTATTGCGGCCCTACATGTCTATTTATTAAGAAACAGGAACTGGCAGATCCTATCCAACTGTTGTTCATAGCCGATAAAACTATGGTCACCACCCGCCTCTATTAGCAGCTGACAACAATGGTATTTATTCACTGCTTGTTGGTAATCGAGCACTTCGTCACCAGATTGTAATAATACAAAAAAACGCTCAGGGTAGAGAATAACCTGGGTATCATACAGTGCAACCTCTTGTTTATGCTCGGGTAATATTTGATACGTTTCATCAGTATAGGGATTGTACTGTTGGCCGATAAAATCATCAAATAAGGCATAAGGCGTGACAGCAGGATTAATAAGTACCGCCCTGCCACCGTAAGTTTCGGCGAGGTAACTAGCAAAGTAGCCCCCCAATGAGGAACCAATAAAATGCAGCGACTCCCCTTTAGCCAATGCTTGTTCGACAATCTCTATCAGTAATGTCATCGCGGCTGCGGGAGTGGCGGGTAACTGCGGTTGAAAAAAAGAGAGTTGTGGAAAATGCTTGGCAATATATCGAGCGGTCGCCAGTCCTTTATCTGACTGAGGGGAGCTATTAAAGCCATGGAGATAGAGCAGCATATTTCCTCGATAACGATTGCTATTATTTAACTCGTGATACCGACACTGACAACACCGAATAAATCAAAAGGTAGCGACAGATAGAGTAAGTGCCACGATGCTAACATTGGCAGCGCAATTCACCAAATAAAGCTTTAGCTCCAATCAAGCATCACCATGACGCTGAGCTAGCATGAGGATTCGTTAGTAGCCACTTGACTCATGATCGGGAGAAAACTTATTGCCTGGAACCCGGTAAACATTGGTCAATATAGCACCATCACTTTTAAGCTCCAGTAATCGATAGCCTGGTTGCTGCGCATCTAAAGCGAAATAAGGCGACTTAGGTTTAAACTGGATGCAGGTGGAAGGTGTTGCCATTAAACGCATGCTGCCATGCTCTGTCGGGTGGGTTTGATCTAAGCTTTGATGCACATGCCCCCACAATAATCCCTTAACCTGAGGTAGCTTAGCAACCTTGGCAATAAAGTCAGAACCATTGTCCATACAGTGTTGATCCAGCCACTGACACCCCACCAAAATTGGATTGTGGTGCATCACCAATAATGTATGTTTATCTGGTTGTGCGGCAATCGCGGACTCTATCAAAGCTAGTTGAGTGTCCGCCATATGGCCTCCGGGCTTTCCCCTAACAGTGGAGTCCAACATGATAATTTGCCAGTTACCTGCCAAGATGCGTTGTTCGCCATACACTCGAGGCCCTTGCATATGCAGGTGCATCACTCGGGGATCGTCATGATTACCGGGTAAGTAATGGCAAGGTAAATTCAGCGGTTCAATCGCACGCACAAAATTATGATAAGACTCGTGCGAGTAATCCTGACTTATATCCCCTGTCGCCAACATAAGGTGCGCGGGATAATCAACCGCCTTAATGGTGCTAAGCACCGCTTCTAAGCTATTTGCGGTATTAACGCCTAAAAGTTGAGCTTCGCGATCGGCAAACAGGTGCGGATCGGTCACTTGGACCAGTCTAACGCTTTCACCTTCACCGATAGAATAAGAGATTGCCTCTTTTAGCACATTAAAACCCTAAAATGTCGACTGACAAATAATCCTGACATGGTTGTCAATCTGTAGTAACTCTTCAAGAAAAGCATTTACCTGGTACTTTTCATCTCTATGATACATACGTATATTTGGGTAATCATATACTGGTCTTAAGCGATAAATCTGTCGACTAGTTAACACTTCTGCTAATTTAGCATCGTGATAAACACGAACGACAACCTTCGGGGTATCAATTAATTGCACGGAGTCGATGGCTCTAGAGATTTCAATCAATTGGGTATATTGGGTATTTTCGAGCAATTTTACGTCTAAACTGCCAAAATCACCATTGACTTGCCAACAGGCCCCTTGCTCGCAAGAGGCGGGTAGCCAACGCAATATATTAAAGTAATTTCGACTACATAAAGCCAAAAAGCGACTGACGTCCACTTGATAGCTATTGTGCCGCTTGTTTAACGAAACTGTCACAGCCCTTCTCTTAATTTTTGGTAGTTCAATTGCAGCCATTGCAGACCAATCATGGTAGAGGCGTTATTTATCACACCATCACATAATAGTTGGTAAGCCGCTTCACGTGACATCACATGTACCTTGATATCTTCATGCTCATCACTAAGCCCATGAATACCATTTGCTACACTCGCATCTACTTGGGCCCAATAAAAGTCAAAACGTTCACTACTGCCACCAGGGCTAGCAAAGTAGTCACCTACTCGCACCATTTTGCTTGCCACCAATCCCGCTTCCTCTTGCAGCTCACGGTGGGCCACTTGCTCTGCCGATTCACCAGGTTCAATCATACCAGCCACTAACTCAAACAACCATGGTGTCGAGGTATCCGCCACAACAGGTATCCGAATTTGCTCAATCAACACCACTTTATCGCTAACTGGATCATAGGGCAGCACCACCACAGCGTGGCCACGCTCAAATACCTCACGGGTCACTACCTCACTCCATCCGCCGGCAAATAACCTGTGTTTAAAACGATATTCATCAACACGAAAAAATCCCTGATAGAGGGGTTCTTTGCTGAGCATCTCGATATCATCACGGCTAAACTTCTGTTTCATCAGCTTTCCTTTGAGTTATCTTCATCGTCGCTAGGGTATATGCAGGGTCGCTAAATATAGCATGTAAGCTCCTAAAAATTGCAGACATAAAATCAAAAACTGTTACACTTCATAGTTGACTTAAAATTGGTTAATTTCTTAATATCTTAACCTTATAAGTTTAGATGTATCGGGAAGCGTCGGGAAGCGCAAACCGCTTTACTCAATGATTTGCTGTAAAGCATCACTTAACTTTATTAAGTAAATTGCTCCACCCTAAGGAGTATTTATGTCTAAAAAAGGACAGGTAATGAAATTTAAGATTCGCACCTTGTGTGCAGCCTTGACTCTAACGGCGACAACTTCAGCCGTGCACGCCGACGATCTATTGCAAATTTATCAACAAGCCCTCACCAGCGACCCTATTGCTCTGCAAGCGCAATCTCAGCGCGACAGACTCTACGAGCAGATTGAAGAAAATCGCGCTCCACTGCTGCCAACCATTAGCGCTAGCATTGGTTATGGCAAGAGTTGGTCAGATGTATCTGACAGTATCTATAACAGCGGCTTAAATGCTGGCGTGTCATTGAAGCAAGTAGTATACGACCACAGTGCGTGGGTGGGTCTGGATTTGGCTGAACTTGCCGCCACGCAGGCCGATGCTGCTTATGCATCCGTGCTGCAAAACCTAATTATTCGCGTCACGAGTGCTTATTTTGAGGTATTGTCGGCAAAAGATAACTACGAGTTTAAAGGCGCAGAAAAACGCGCGATTGAACGTCAACTAGAACAAACTAAACAACGTTTTGCGGTAGGCTTGACTGCCATTACCGATGTACATGAAGCTCAAGCACAGTACGATTTAGCCCGCGCCTCTGAAATCTTAGCGGAAAACCAGCTAATCAACAGCTACGAAGCCTTACGCGAGATCACCGGCATCGACCATAAATCAATCGATATCTTAGATACTAATCGCTTCACCGCCGTTTCACCGATGCCAGCTAAACCGGGTGAGTGGTTAAAAATGGCCGAAAGTAACAGTGTTGATCTTATGGCGACCCGCATCGGTAAAGATATTGCACAGCAGACCATCACGCTTTACAAATCAGGTCATATGCCGTCGCTGAATTTAAATGCAGGTTACACCACTAATCTTGAGCAAAAGAACCAAATAGGTAATCAGCCGGATGTGGATAATGCCAATGTCGGCCTAATCTTAAGCGTACCGATTTTCGAAGGTTTCAAAGTCAGTTCACGAGTTAATCAAGCACAGTATCAGTATGTTGAAGCCAGTGAAAAGATGGAACAAACGTACCGTAAAGTCGTTAAAGATGTGCGCAACAACTTCAACAACGTCGGCGCCTCTATCAGCTCAATTCGTGCTTATGAGCAATCAGTTATCTCTTCAGAGAGTGCACTAAAAGCCACCCAAGCCGGTTTTGAAGTGGGGACTCGTACGATTGTTGACGTACTAAACCGTACCCGTGATTTGTACGATTCAAAACGTCAATTATCGAATGCCCGTTACGGTTACATCAACTCCATTTTAGCGCTAAAACAAGCGGCTGGTACCCTGAATGAAGATGATGTGATTGCGATTAACAGTGGGTTAATTACACCTGTTGTCAGCCAGTAAAACGGATTGTTAATTATAAAAAAACCGCCTTACGGCGGTTTTTTTATATCGATTCATTCAACACATACAGATAATCACGCTAGGTTGAATGTACCTTAAATAAGGGCTTTAAAACACCAGTTCTACACCAGCAAAAGCGCCCTTGAACTGTGAATTCGCAGTGATACCGTCAAAGGCATTAACATCGAAGGTAAAATCACGGTAGCCGACACGGATTTTAGTGTCTAGCGCGACCCCATCAAACTGCCAACCTAAACCAACAGAATAATCATATACGCTAGTTTCATCGATGCCGAGCATCACATCAGCAAAACCGTATAAACCTAAGCCGGGTAAACCGACTTCGGCATTAGCGTACGCCATCACCACACCACTGCTGAGATCTTTTTGCTCAGGATGGCCAGCATCAGCAACTCGATATGAACCGTGCATACGTTTGTAAGCCGCACCTAAATCGAGCGCGACCAAGTCGTTATCGAGCAGTTCGTAATACAGCACAAAATCGGTATTGCTTAAGTTAGTCGCGGTCGTAATATCACCAGGATTAAAGGTATGCTCTCCAAAAGTCCAAGGAGCAACCAATGTGCCTTGACCATCGGCGTCTAAACGATTTTCACGAATTTTAACATTAGGTACTAATGGGATCGGGTGCTCAACGGCAACCCAAAGGCTACCTTGTGATGATGAGCCGTAATCAAAATCTTGTTGAGTTTGACCACCTTGTGCAAAAGTACCATTGGTATCTGCTTGCCAAATATCGCCACCCACTTTAAAACCAACCAGTGTCGCGGCCTGTGCAGAAGTCGCTGCCAATGAACTCAGCAGAGCACATGCAAGTAGTGTTTTTTTCATCATTTAACCTTGAGTCAATAAGTTAGTGAGATCAATTACCGCAGCGTTTGCGCGGGAAATATAATTGGCCATCACTAAAGAGTGATTAGCCACTATGCCAAACCCAGAACCATTCAGGATCATCGGGCTCCACACAGGTTGCTGAGTTTCTTCCAGCTCACGAATGATCTGCTGTAAGCTGACTTCAGCGTTTTTCTTCTTTAATACATCGGCAAAATCGACCTCGATAGCCTTCATAAAATTCAGCAAGGCCCATGTGGCACCGCGAGTTTCATAAAAGACATCATCAATTTGCCACCAACCTGTTTTTATCTGCTTATGTGCTAGATTAGGGGTCGACTGACTGGCTTCGGTATCACCGGCCAAATCGGTATTGAGACGATCCTGTCCTACGCTAGCAGATAGCCGCTGTGACATACTACCTAGGCGCTTTTGCACCTCTTTTAGCCATTCATTTAAGTTATCGGCACGGGCATAAAACTGAGCGTCTGGATTATTAGTGTCCGCGATACGGGCACGATACAGTTTGAGTAATTTTATCGCATCACGGTATTCACCTTCGGCACTGGGAACCAACCAACTGGTGTGTTCAATATTCAGCTTAGAATGAGCGGCTAACAGGTCTTTATCGGCAGTCGATTGCGATTGCGAACGACTAAACTCTTTGCGCATGATCAAGGCGAGATCGCGCGCCTGCTCGATAGCACCAAATTCAAACGCTGGCATGTTATCCATAAATAACGAGGGCGGCATAATGTCATTAGATAACCAACCACCGCTCTTATCGAGCAGGGTCTCGACCGTTAAAATCAGTGACGTGGTCGTCGCATAACCTACCACTTTGTGGCCAGTGGCACTGTTAATCTGGTGTGGCTCTATCCTATCGGGCTCGACGCTCCACCAGACACTGACGAAATAGCCAATTAGAAACACTATCGCGGCTACAAGGCCGCCTTTTTTCCATGTTATCTGCATACGATGACTCCATTAATGGTGGTGATGATGATCCATTTCACCATCTTGCTTAGCCGCATCTTGTTTGGTGACCTTCAGGGTAATGACCTGCTCGGTACCATTATCAAATTTAAGCGTTAAATCAACTTTCTGGTCAATTTGCAATGGCTGTTTTAAGCCTAACAGCATCACATGGTCACCCGATGGCGCCAAGGCCAAATTGCCATGGGTGGCAATGGTAAAATGGGCTTGTTGGCGCATTTTGATCACGCCTCCCTCTTCGACCAGAGTGTGTAATTGTGCCTGCTCGGCAACATCGGTTTCTACAGCCACTAAGTTGATCTCAGGGCCATGATTCATCAGGGTAAAATAGGCTGCCGTATTAGGGACTGTGGTAGGCATGGCTCGCACATAACCATCGACTAGCATCACATTTGCCAAAGCGGAGAATGAAGTGCATGATAGCAACACAAAGTTAAACGCGTGTTTGAAAATCTGTTTCAATGTCTTAAACTCCTTCTTAATCCCATTTGCCACAATAAGGATCTTGACCAATGAGTACCATTCAAATTCTGGATGAGCAGGGCGTTCGCATTATCACCTTAAATCGCCCAGAAAAACGCAATGCGCTTAATCTCGATATGTACAATCAGCTCACAGAATACCTTATCCAAGGGGAATCAGACAACGGAATTAATGCCTTTCTGATTAAAGGGCAAACAGATTGTTTCACCTCAGGTAATGATATCGCTGACTTTTTAAAAAATAGTAACTTAGGTCCAGAGCATCCTGCGTTTAAGTTTCTTTTTACCCTGCTTGATCTCAATAAGCCCATTGTTGCTGCCGTGACGGGAGCTGCCGTCGGGATCGGTACCACACTGCTACTGCATTGCGACTTAGTTTACGCCGACAACAGTGCTAAATTTCAACTCCCCTTTGTCAATTTAGCCTTGGTTCCCGAAGCCGGTGCCAGCCTGTTATTGCCACGTTTAGTGGGACCGCAAAAAGCCGCCGAATTGCTGCTATTAGGTGAAAGCTTTAATGCCGAGTCGGCATTGTCGATGAATATCGTCAATCAGGTGTTACCCAGTGAGCAGCTATTTGACCATGCGCTCAACCAAGCGATTAAGTTAGCGCAGAAACCGCCTCAAGCCTTGCAGGCGAGTCGCCGCTTAATGCGATACGATATCGAGGTGGTGCGCTCGCAAATGCAACAAGAGTTAGCAGCGTTCGCGCAGCGACTGCAAAGTGATGAAGCTAAGGCGCAATTTACCGCTTTCTTGAATAAGTAACACCATAAACGAGTGATAATACAGCGTCGGTTTAGCCAACCTAAGCCGGCGACATCATTATTTACAACCTAAATCCAACCTATATGATGCTGTCATCTCCTCTTGGTACAAAAGTCACCTCACACTTAGCTATTATCGTGAAGCGAGAATCAGTTCTAACTCATTGAATCTATTTATCGTAACCATTACAGCTAAAGTACTAAGGTAAAAATCAGCAAGCTAATTACAACAACCACGCCTAACTCTACGGCAATAGCGGCTGGGCTCTGTGTACTGGTTAATCTAAGTTTCATCATAGTATCCTCTCAATAAATATCACTATCATCTGGTTTAACACTTGCTATGACCTATCAATCAAAGCCTATGTAGCTAACTAATAAGGTGCTCTTCGCTTCGGTAATACCAGTGCTAGCACAAAATAAATCAGTAACCACATAGCCGGATTTATTACCACCGCGAGTGCCCACACCACGCGAGTCCACAGACACGACCAAGCAAACTTATCAGCCATCGTCGCCGCAACCCCACAAATCAAACTATCAGATCGCTTTAGAGCATCAGTTAAATCATCAATCTTCATTGGTGACTCCTATTAAATTATTGCTTTAGCAATACAAGTTTACAGTTAACTGCCAGTCAGACTTCTTACTGTGCACACCAGTGCCGCGCAAATCACAAAACCTAAGACAGGTAACAATAAAATCAATGCCAGCTCCACAAAATACATCTGCCTAGTCCTTTTGGCTCACACTGGCAATCACAGGATGTTGCTCTGGCATTACCGTATCGAGCACCGGGTTAGATGACTCAAAGCCACTATCAAACAGCGACTCCGACAACTGCGCCTGCAGTGACAATGTTAATTCTTGTTGAGCAATAGCGATCGCCTCTTGCATTTGCGCCGCTAACTGACGCTCCAAAGTGGCGCTGATGTCATTGGGTATAAAATCCTCTGCCGTTGCAGAAAAACTAACCCCGATAAATGTGGCAGCGATTAATGACATCTTAGTTAACTTGTTCATGGTCTTACCCTTTGTTGTTGAATGGTGATAAATAAGACAATACAAGCGGTGTGCCAACTCAACAAAAACAAACTAAGCAACTGAATTAAAATAGAAAACACAAGATAGGCATTATCCCAAATAACGAACAAGCATTAACCAAGTCAGTAGGTGTTAGCGAGTTTCGCTAGGCAGTGGTCATTTTCACTACCCTCTATGTTGAACGCCCATATCAAAGCTGAGCGCAACAAAAAAGCCTTCACCGAAGGTGAAGGCTTACGCTGACATAACAAGGTAACAGTGAATTAAACCGTGATGTTATCCAATAAAGATGGATAGTACTTATTTACACACTATCCATGCAGGCTCTGGCCTGATGGATCACTTCGATACCCGCGCCAGGTTTGTGGGCATTTTCACTCACATAACGACGCCAAGCTCGCGAGCCCACTTCACCTTGATACAGCCCAGTAATATGGCGAGTGATATGGTTTAAGCGCCCGCCTGCTTGTAAGTGTTTTTCGATATAGGGGAGCATTTTTTCTAGCACGGCATCTCGGCTCAACACAGGCTTTTCGCTACCACATAAGCGTTGATCAACTTCGGCCAGAATATAAGGGTTTTGATAGGCTTCACGCCCCACCATTACACCGTCTAGATGTTTAAGATGCTCAGCACATTCATCTAAGGTTTTAACGCCACCATTAATGGAGATATTCAGCGCGGCATAATCGCGCTTTAAACGATAAACGCGCTGATAATCCAGCTCTGGGATCTCACGATTTTCTTTGGGGCTCAAGCCTTGCAGCCAAGCTTTTCGGGCATGGATAATAAAGGTGTCACAGCCTGCGGCGCTAACTGTGTCGATAAATTCAGTCAAAAACTCATAACTGTCTAACTCATCGATACCAATACGGGTTTTGACCGTAACGGGGATATCCACCACACTGCGCATTGCATCGACACATTCGGCCACCAACTTAGGTTCGGCCATAAGGCAGGCACCAAAGCGTCCATTTTGCACTCTATCTGACGGGCAACCGACATTAAGATTAATCTCATCATAACCACGTTGCTCAGCCAATTTGGCACAGGTGGCTAAGTCAACCGCATTCGACCCACCAAGTTGCAGTGCAAGCGGGTGCTCCTCTTCGTTATACGCTAAATAATCCCCCTTACCATGGATAATCGCTCCCGTTGTCACCATCTCGGTATACAGCAAAGCTTGAGCAGACATGATGCGAGCAAAGTAGCGATAATGCCTATCCGTCCAATCCAGCATGGGCGCAATACTGAAAGTACGATTGATGACTGATGGCATGATATTTAACGACATAAAAAACGGTATCCCCTAGTTTAGCAAGCCACAGTAAAGGGCGTGACCGCGCATTTTACCTCGACCACTAGAGAATGCACAGGTCTGCGTTCAATTGAGACGTAAAAAGAACGGGCAAACTTACCTGTAATATCCTCTATACATGTCATGCCCCTTCCCCTTGCTACTTGCCCCACTATCAGCGCCTTACTTGACATGTTTACCCAGCAAATAAAATACACAGTAATGACAAGTTTCAAATGCCGCCTATAAAAACGTCAAACGATCACGTAAGCCTAATAAAGCCCTTGCTCGAGATCGGTACGCCTATGCTAAGGTGGTCAAACCACAATGTGTTATAACGCTAAATACACCTAAGCTTATAGCCTTGAATTAATCCCTACTTGAGATAAGGCCTCATCCGTCATGAATGTTAACTTTATTAACCCCTTTTTAGCCTCGCTACTCAATGTGCTGGAGACCATGGCGAACATGCAACTGACGCCGGGTAAGCCAAATTTAAAGCAAGATAATATCGCTAAGGGAGATGTATCAGGACTTATTGGCCTAGTTGGGCCGCAGACAAAGGGATCGCTATCGATCACCTTTGAAGCGCCATTGATACTTGAGATCATGCATAAGATGCTGGGAGAAAAGCCGCAACAGATCAACGAGGAGATCACCGATCTGGTCGGCGAATTAACCAACATGGTGACAGGCGGAGCAAAAAAACTATTAGGGGAAAAGGGCTACGACTTTGAGATGGCGACCCCAGTAGTGGTATCGGGTAAGGCACACACCATAGCCCATAAATCAGATGGGCAAAAAATCGTTATGCCTTTTAGTAGCGAATTCGGTAACGCTTATATCGAAATCTGTTTCGAACGCTAACACAGACCTTAACGACTTGGGTCGTTAAGGTAGTTAATCGTTATAAAAATCAGCGCTAATGGGGTATTTGTCGTTAGTCCATGCAAACGGCTACGCGCGGGGTCAATTTGGTCACTAACTCGTAGGCGATAGTGCCAATATGCTCGGCAACATCCTCAACGGGTAACGCCTTGCCCCACAACATGACAGCATCCCCAACCTTATCAGTGGCGTCTATGCCTAAGTCCACCGTAAGCATATCCATTGATACTCTGCCAACAATAGGTACTAAGCGGCCATTGACCCACACTGGGGTACCCTCTGGGGCATTACGCGGATAACCGTCACCGTAACCAATCGCCACCACCCCTAATTGGGTATCTTGCTTAGCATGCCAATAACTGCCATAGCCCACAGGATCGCCGGCCTTGTGGTCGCGAACAGCAATGAGCTGCGACACCAACTCCATGGCTGGCACTAAACCATGATTACTGCCAAAGTCATTGGCAACGGGTGAGACACCATAAAGGGCAATACCTGGGCGGATCCAATCGGCCTGTGTTTGCTGCCAGTACAATGCTGCAGCCGAGTTAGCTAAGGTGCGAAATCCCGGCAGACCTTGGGTCATCTCATTAAAACGTTCGGCTTGTTTCGCCGTCGCTGGATTATCAGGCTCATCGGCGCAGGCAAAGTGGGTCATCAAATGGATAGGTTTGGCCACTTGCGGGCACGCCATTAAACGGGCATAAATGGCGTTGAACTGGGCCAGATTAAAGCCAAGCCTATGCATACCCGAATCAATTTTTAGCCATACGGTCACAGGCTTAGTCAGAGTTTGCTGCTCGAGCATCTCGATTTGAAACTCGTGGTGCACCACGGTATCTATGTCATGGGTGACGAGCAGTTCCAGATCGCTTTGACGAAAAAAACCTTCTAACAGCAGCAGTTTAGCAGTAACGCCACCAGTCCTGAGTTCGAGCGCCTCTTCTAATCTTGCCAAGCCAAAACCGTCGGCGGTCGATAGACAGTTAGCAACATTCAGTAAACCATGACCATAGCCATTAGCCTTAACCACGGCCATGACCTTACTGTGGGGGGCGAGCTCGCGTAATCGGCGTAAATTCGATTTCAGCGCCGCGGCACTGATCTCTGCACGGGGAAAGGGTTTCAAACAATAACCTTATTTTAGAAGCAAGTAACCTATAACAACATAGCGCAAATTAACGGCTCGCGGGGCAAGATAAATCATCTTTCATCCTGCCCCACTGGCGATTAATCTTCTTCGAATTGAGGACCCGCGTAGTTATCAAAGCGTGAATATTGGCCTTGGAACACCAAACGCACCCGGCCGATAGGGCCGTTACGTTGCTTACCAATAATGATCTCTGCGGTGCCTTTATCTTGTGAGTCGTCGTTATACACCTCATCACGATAAATAAACATGATCAAATCCGCATCTTGCTCAATAGAACCCGATTCACGCAAATCCGAGTTTACAGGGCGTTTATCGGCGCGTTGCTCCAACGAGCGGTTAAGCTGTGACAGTGCGATCACTGGGATCTCTAACTCTTTTGCCAAGGCTTTAAGCGAGCGCGAGATCTCGGCGATCTCCAGCGTTCGGTTGTCTGACAAAGCAGGTACCTGCATCAATTGCAGGTAATCGATCATGATCATCGACAAACCGCCATGCTCTCTGGCAATCCGCCGTGCGCGGCTACGCACCTCGGTTGGCGTTAAACCCGAGCCATCATCGATATACATCTTGCCCTGCTCGAGCATAATGCCCATGGTCGACGATACCCGAGCCCAATCGTCATCGTCGAGCTGACCGGTACGGATCTTGGTTTGGTCGACGCGTCCAAGCGACGCCAGCATACGCATCATGATCTGTTCTGAAGGCATCTCGAGACTAAAAATCAATACCGGTTTGCCTTCATTCAATGCCGCTTGCTCACACAGGTTCATCGCAAACGTGGTCTTACCCATAGAGGGACGCGCCGCCACGATGATCAAGTCACCCGATTGGAAACCGGCGGTCATCTTATCTAAGTCGCCAAAGCCACTCGATACCCCGGTAACACCGTTATGCGGGTTGTTATATAGGGCTTCAATTTTATCGACCGTTTTTTCCAAAATGGTCTTAATGCCTTCTGGTCCCTCATTGGCATTGGTGCGCTGCTCGGCGATTTTAAAGACTTTACTCTCGGCTAAATCCAGTAGCTCGCCCGAGTTTCGTCCTTCAGGATTAAAGCCGGCATCGGCGATCTCGTTGGCGACTTTAATCATTTCGCGTACCACCGCACGCTCACGCACGATAGAGGCGTAGGATAAAATATTACCTGCACTTGGGGTATTTTTAGCAATTTCACCTAAGTAGGCAAAACCACCGGCATCTTCAAGACTATCTTCAAGTTCGAGCTGCTCTGATACGGTGATCAAATCTATCGGTTGGCCGGCAGCCACCAAAGACTCCATCGCCATAAAGATCATCCGGTGAGAACGGGAATAGAAATCTTCTTTTACCACGGCCTCAGCCACTTTATCCCACGCGTCAGAGTCCAACATCAAGCCACCCAGCACAGATTGCTCGGCCTCAATCGAATGTGGCGGCATCTTTAATGCATCGAGTTGTAAATCTCTGGGCTTTTTCTTAGCCTGAAAACTACCTTGCTGTGCCATTTACTCTCCAAATTTCCAACAATTAGGCAAAATATGATATAAAACTGGGGTCAAGCAGAGCCATAACTGGCAGCCTACGCCAGTTAATCCAACAAACACACCTATAATAATTAAGGAATAAACATGCGCAAAGCATTGGTTGCAGCCTTAATGCTGTCATCGGGCATCGCCATAGCCGATGAAGGGCAGTGGCAACCTTATCAGATGCCGTCAATCGCCGATAAACTTAGCGAACGCGGTATTCACATTCCAGCAGAGCAACTCGCCGATCTGACCCAATACCCAATGAATGCCGTTGTTGGCCTCGGGTATTGTACCGCCAGTTTCGTATCCCCCCAAGGGTTAGTTGTGACTAATCACCACTGTGCTTATCAGGCTATCCAATACAACAGTAAAAAAGAACATAACTACATCGAAACCGGCTTCTTAGCCAAAAAAATGAGCGATGAACCCTCGGCGGGCCCTAATGAGCGCCTGTATATTACCGAGGCGGTCACCGATGTGAGTGACCAAGTCAAACACCAATTAAGCGACGATCCACTGCAACGGTTTGAGCAAATCCAAACCCATCGCAAAGCCTTAATCAAACAGTGTGAGAGCGATGAAAACTACCGCTGCTCGGTACGCAGTTTTCATAACGGCTTAGAATACTACCTTCTCAAGCAGTTAATCATTCGTGATGTGCGTCTGGTCTATGCCCCACCAGAGAGCGTGGGCGCCTTTGGTGGTGATATCGATAACTACGAATATCCGCGCCATTCGGGCGACTTTACCTTCTTGCGCGCTTATGTAGGCAAAGATGGTAAGCCTGCGGCATATTCAGCTGACAACGTGCCCTTTACCCCTAAAAGCTACCTCAAGATTAACCGCGATGGCGTCAAAGCCGGTGACGGCGTATTTGCCGCAGGCTATCCGGGTTCGACCAGCCGTTACCGCCTCACCAGTGAACTTAAGTTTGCCAGCGACTGGCTCTACCCTACCCTCGCTACGCGCTATCAACTGCGTATCGATACCCTCGAAGCCATGGGAGAACATGATACGGATGTAGCCATCAAATATGCAGGCACGCTACTGTCGATGGCTAATCGCATGAAAAAGTACAATGGTCTACTCGATGGTTTTAAGGCTACCGATATTGCGAGCATCAAACAGTCACGCGAAGATAGCTTTAGCCACTGGCTAGCAAACGATAGTGAGTATCAGCACTACCAAGCCAAATTTGACCAACTCGAAGCCTTATTGATTGAGCAACGTGCAGCGCAGCAACGGCGCTACTTCTTCGACAACGCTCAGTCTAGCGCCTTGTTGTCTGCGGCCAATCAGCTTTACCGCTTAGCCAAAGAGCAAACCAAGCCCGATGCTGAGCGTGAAGAGGGTTATCAAACCCGTGACATGAAGATGTTTAAAGCGCGTCTTAAACGTATCGATTCACGTTTTGCCATTTCCGTTGATAAGACGTTATGGCTGCAGGATCTTAACGCGTATCTGGCGCAAGAACATCGAGTGGCTGAGCTCGACGAGATGCTCAACACCGAAGGGAGTAACATCACGCTGTCAGATAAATTAGACGGCCTCTACTCATTAACTTCACTTACAGATCAAGCTAAACGTTTAGCCTGGATGGATGCCGATGTTAATGCCTTTGAAAGCAGTAGCGATCCCTTTATTCGCTTAGCGGTTGCCCTATACGACACCAATATGGCACAAGAGCAAGCGCAAAAGACCTTAGCCGGTAAACTGTCTAAAGCCCGCCCAGATTATATGCAAGCGGTTATCGCCTACTACAAGGCAAACGATTGGCCAGTGTATCCCGATGCTAACGGTACTTTGCGCATCACTTACGGTATGGTCGATGGTTATCAATCAAAAGATGCCCTCTATAAACAGCCCTTTACCCGCTTAGAAGGACTTGCGGCTAAACATACTGGCGTCACGCCATTTAATGCGCCGCAAAAGGTATTAGATGCCATTACCGCTAAGCGTTACGGCAGTCACCAAGTGGAGTCGGTTTATCAAGATCCCGCCTCATGGTTGTGCCGTCTGTTTTCTTGTATAGATAAACCTGAACGCTTCGACTCGGTGCCGGTTAACTTTCTATCCAGTGTCGATACCACGGGAGGTAACTCAGGCTCACCGGTGTTTAACGGCAAAGGTGAACTGGTGGGGCTGAATTTTGACTCGACCTATGAGGCGATCACTAAAGATTGGTTCTTTAACCCAACCATTACACGTGCTGTGCACGTCGACTTTAGGTATATCCTGTGGATGATGGATGAGGTGGATCATGCCGATAATCTGCTTGATGAGCTAACACTCGTCAGTAATTAACCGCCTAGGCTATATCAAAACCACCTGCGGGTGGTTTTTTATTGCCGGTTTAAAATTACCAACTTGCTAGTCGCTTATTTTAGGCATAAAAAAACACCGCTCTAATCACGTTAGTGCGGTGCTCTCTTTAAAGCGATTAAGCTAAGTTATTAAGCTTCTGCAACAACAGAAACTTTAACTACAGCTTTAACTTCAGTGTGAACTTGAACATCAATTTCGTATTCACCAGTAGTGCGGATAGCACCTAGTGGAAGACGAACTTCGCTCTTAGCAAGTTCAACACCAGCAGCAGTAACTGCATCAGCGATATCACGGTTACCAATTGAACCGAATAGCTTGCCTTCGTCACCCGCTTTAGAAGCGATAACAACTGGCTCAAGTGCGTTAATCTTTTCAGCGCGCTCGTTTGCAGCAGCTAGATCAGCAGCTAACTTAGCTTCTAGTTCAGCACGACGTGCTTCAAAAACTTCAGTGTTAGCAGTGTTAGCAACAACAGCTTTACCTTGTGGTAAAAGGTAGTTACGTGCGTAACCCGCTTTTACAGAAACTTGGTCACCCAAGTTGCCTAGGTTAGCGATTTTATCAAGTAAAATAACGTTCATTTTATATTCCTCTAAATTGATGCAGTATTACTGATGTAAATCAGTGTACGGCAGTAGAGAAAGATAACGAGCACGCTTAATGGCGCGAGCTAGTTGACGTTGATATTTAGCGTTTGTACCAGTGATACGGCTAGGAACAATTTTACCACTTTCAGTGATGTAGTTCTTTAGAGTAGCGATATCTTTGTAATCGATCTCTGTAACGCCTTCTGCAGTGAAACGGCAGAACTTGCGACGACGGAAATAACGTGCCATGTGACAGTCTCCTAAGTTTTCAATTCGACATTTTCAGCGTGTAATACCAAACGGTTTTGGCCATTTCGCCCTTGTTGCAGAGCAATAAAACCTTGAACCTCGATATCCACCCCGGATTTCAGTTTGTCTGTAACGCTTTCAAAGCGTTCGCCGCTCAATATGACTTGTATCTGACAGTATACGTTTCTGAGCATTTCAGCTTCATAACACTGTGATTTGTGTTCCAACATAATCACGCAATGCGCGATACCAGCAGGGCTTTTAAAGCTTCTAGAACGGGTTATGGTTCCAGACAACACCAAGTTATTGGTGGACACAGAAAAACTTACTCTGCTGTGTTTTCAGCGGCTTCTTCAGATTCATCAGCTGCATCAGCAACTGGACGATCTTCGCTAGAACGACGTGAATCACGCTCGTCTTTTGCTTTAGCCATTGGAGAAGCTTCAGTGATGGCACCTTTAGTGCGCATAACCATGCTACGAAGAACAGCGTCGTTGAAACGGAAAGCTGTTTCTAGCTCTTCAACCGATTCTGCAGTTGCTTCTACGTTCATAAGAACATAGTGAGCTTTATGCAATTCGATGATTGGGTAAGCCAGTTGACGACGGCCCCAATCTTCTAAACGATGGATTTGACCGCCAGCTTGGGTAAGAATACCCGTGTAACGTTCGATCATACCTGGCACTTGTTCACTCTGATCAGGGTGAACTAAAAATACGATTTCATAATGACGCATTTTTTGCTCCTTACGGTTATCTAGCCTCGTTGTTGGCTCAGTCAGACCAAATAGAGGCAAGGAACTAATTAAAGTGACTGAATTAAGCCGCGGAATATTACCTGCACAAGCAACAAAATTCAAGCGATATCTTCAGCCGTTGCACTTTACCGACAGGGCATGAAAACGCTATCATATTGGGCTGTCGTATTGACGAGCGCCGAAATCTGGGCTCGCTTAAGCAAATTAAGAATAATAATAATGGTAAGAGCTACTCTTTTATTCGTCACACTCTGTTTTTCTTACAGCGCCTGGGCACTTGTTCCGCCCGACTACCAAGAGCCCCCCAGTGATTTTTCTGCCGAAATCGAAGCGGGTTTACAGATCAACACCGGTAACACCGACTCCAGTAGCTTTAACGGCCGAACAAAATTGGTTTACGATACGGCGGTGTACCGTCAAGAAGGGGTGATAAAAGCCTATTACGCCGCCGATGCGGAAAAAACCACCTCGGAAAAGTACGATCTACAGCTACAGTCCAGTTATAAATTTTACAGCGGCTATGTGTTTGCTCGCGGCGACTTTATTGAAGACCGCTTCGGTAGTTATACCCGCAGCTCTACCGTTTCAACTGGCTATGGTTTCGATGTGATCAGCGACAATAACACCCGCCTCAGTTTAGAGGTAGGTCCTGGTTATCGTTATAATTTACCAGCGGTAACCGATGACATTCCCGCCCCCGCCGCCGATCGCGATATCATTTTACGTACCGCAGCCAAATTGGAGCAACGTATCCATGAATACACTAGCTTTAACGCCGATCTGACCGCAGAAGCTGGCGAAGAAAACAACACCTTAACCCTAGATTTAAGTTACAAGAATACCCTGTTCCAAGATTGGGCCTTTAAAATCGGCATGAACGTTAAGTACACCGAAGTGGTGCCCGAAGGCTCGAAACAAACCGATACCGTAACCACTTTCAACCTACTCTATACCTTTCAATAATCGTCATATTAAACAACCGCCTCAACTGCAGCATACATTACGGCCTTACCCTATAAGCCCGATGCAATAAAAAGGCGCAATCATGATGACGATTGCGCCTATCACAGGCGACTCTCTTGGCGAAGCTCACCCATCTTTGATCCCTTGTTATAATTAACAGCCGTTAATCCATCAAGTTAATAACCATGACGACTCACTGCAGACCAATGCTTATCAACCTCTTGTTTAATAAAAGCTCGCTTCTGTGCATTTAACTTGTCTAAATCAATACCAACCGCCTGCTGAGCCGCCTGTTTCGTCGATATATCGGGGTAGCTGACTTGGATGACAGCTAACTCTTTCAGCACACCAGCCAAATGGCCGCGCGCCTCATTAGCCTGATTAATCGCCTTGTCGAGTAACGCATTGCCCTCTTGAGGATTATGAGCGTACAAACCATGTGACGACATGGCAAAATCCCAGCGCCACTGTGCATGCCGAATAGCCATGATGGCATCATTCATCATCGGCCAATTCGCGCCCGCATCCCAGGCGGCGCCCGCTTCATAATGTGCCTTTACCAACAAATCTTCTACCTCACGAGCCTTAGCGTCAATTTGCATCTTGGCCCGTTGCAACCGGCCAACCAAATCGGTCTTATTAGCATGACAGTCTTGGCACACTTGCTCATAATTCGATAACGCGTCACTCACTTGATGATTAGTGAACTCTTTCCCCGTAGCATCTTTTGCCGGTGGCATATGACAACTAATACAGGTGACGCCTGCTTCAGCATGTTGGCTGCGACTCCAGTGTTCAAATTCAGGGTGGCGCGCTTTTAAAATAGGGGTTTTCGAGATGGGATGGATCCACTCGTAAAAACGACGCGCATCATAATATTTCTCGATAAGGTCGGCGGTGCTGCCAAATATCCACGGAATGTTAACCTTATTACTGCGCTCAGGCTGAAAATAATAGGTCACATGACATTGGCCACACACCTGGGCTCCCTGCATATTACTGTCTTGTTTATCAAACGGCAGGTGCACCTTAGCCATGGCATCTTGAGCGTGCGGGCGCGGTAAGTTTAATTCGGCAGAGCCACTGACATGGCAATCAGTACAATACACCACGCTGTTCATTTCGCTGCCGAGATCGGTAAAGTTTTGCGCCGAAAATCCTTCTACACCCAGCTTATCGATTAATCTCGGCACATCCGGTGATTTGCAGGTCCAGCAACTCGCCGATAGGCCTTGCTCCCCAGCAGCTGGCGCCACGCCCGTACGTAAAGTATGACTGACATCGGCCACCGCAAAATGATGACCGCGAGGGCTGTGATATTCTTTGGCGTATGCAGAGCCAGCCCATAAAACAATAGCAGCTGGGTAGCTGGCCAGCATATCGGTCCGCTCCTCCTGCTCTGATGTCGCCGCCCAGCTCGTATATTGATTAGGAAACTTAGCCTGCATCGTTTCAGGACTGGCTGACTCTGCCAGGGCGTAGCCATAATTTATCCACATAGCGCTACCCAATAGCGTTAATAGCAAGCCTTTGTTTCGCCCTAGGGCAGAGCCGAATAACCCTTTATTAAACAACATTATAAATCATCCCTCTTTAACAACGTTTAACACAATATTCATACCGATATCGAGCAGCACCTGCTAGCCAGGGCGTCCGTCTATTCTGGGCTGAGTGAGGATCGGCAGATAAAACCACACAAACAACCCAAAGGAGACGGTCCAACACCCCGCCGCTAACCATAGCCAGGTCTGAGCATATTGCGGCCACAGCAGTGGTAAAACCGCACGCAGTAAGGCCGCGAGGATCAATCCGATAAAGGCGATAGCCATATTGGGCCCCTGATAAATATTGCGACTGGTGTGACCCAGCGATACCCTCGAGATCATCGACAAACAGATCCCGGCGAGCGTGCCGATGGCAAATAGGTGCAGTAGTTGACGGTAAGCATTCTCATCATCAATATTCCACGCCAGTGCAGCCAAGGTAATGGGCAAAAATAAGTAAGCACTGTGCAGCGACCACAACAAAGGTTCACCCAAGGTTTTATGAGGATACCAACGAGACCAGCGCACGAAATGCAGCAGGGCGGCAACGACCAGCAAGCCTTGCTCGATATTAGCTGGTATGACCTTCACCATTGCCTGCAGCACAAGCGTCAGCATTAACAGGATGAGGCAACGGTCTAAGATGACGATGGGATTGGGCTTAGACTGCTTAATGCGCATAGCCGTAAAGAAGGGGATAACGCGCCCACCCACTATGGTGATCAACAGTCCCAGCCACCATAACATCGCCTGCCAAATCTGCTGACTAAGGGTGAAATTACGCTCACTGAGCGCGTAGTAACTGAGTAAATTAATCACTAAGGCAAGCAGTAACATGATGGGAAAACCAATGTTATTCCACTGCTTAACTTTATAAATACAGCGCCATAAGGTTATAGCCGTGATGGCTAAAAACAGTGAATCGAATAACGACGGTAACCATAGCGGCAGCGCCATAGGCAATAACAACAATAACCTAGCCATCAACCAACAACCGAACGTCAATGCCAATCGATACCCTTTTAAGCTAGGTTGATTGGTCCACGTTTGCACCGATGTCAGTAAGAAACCGCAGACAATCGCCAAGGCAAAACCAAATAGCATCTCATGGGGATGCCACCATAATGGCACCACCTTAAGCCAGAATTGATTGGAAAACAGGCTAAATTGCGGCAAAAACCAAGTCACCAACCACAAAGGGATATACAAAGTGGCCAGTATGGCTCCCCCGAGGAAAAATGGCCGAAAGCCTAAACGCCATATGGCTGGTGTTTGTTCTGTTGCGCGTGGATCATCGATATTCAACATGACTATTCCAATATAACATTCAACATAATTAGCTGATTAAAAATCACTTAACCTCATTGAATGGCCATTCTTGACGTATTCAGTCAGGCATGTCCATTAATACTGTGGCTCAGCGCCCAAATAAACACACATTATAAATGCAACTTATAATTTAAGTGTATCCACAGCTGCCATCAGCGACAACCGATAAACTTTCCTATATTGAGAAGTGTGATCTGCCTAGACAAATTACGCTATCATATGTCGCAAAAATACCGCTTTAGAGGTAGTTAAAAGTCAGGTCGTAGCCTCGATGATGCCGACTTATATCGCCTCGCAAACCCACAAGGTTAATCATCATGACCACGCTAATTGAGATCCACTGCGCCACTGAACTTAGCCAGTTGCTGCAACAAAATAATGCTGTGCTGTTATTGTTTGGTGCCACTCATTGCGGGGTTTGTCAGAGCATTAAACCGCGAATAGGTGACATGCTGAGGGATGAGTTTAGTCAGATGAAGTGGGCTTATATCGACTGCCATGCACACCCCGCCATTGCAGCGGCGCACCATGTATTTAGCCTGCCTGTAGTAGAACTCTATTTCCAGGGGCAAGCTTTTGGTCGTTTCTCTAAGGTGTTTTCGATAAGGGAGCTCAAAGAGGCGATTGCTCGCCCCTATTACATGTTGGACTAATTAACAATGGTGACCTTTTCAATCACTATCGCCTTAACAGGAACATCATCATGCTTGCCTTGCGACTGAGTCTTTTGCAAGGCAATTTGATTGACCACATCCATACCCGCTTGCACCCGACCGAACACCGCATATCCCCAGCCGGCATTAGTCGTGGCCACATGATCCAAAAAGGTGTTATCGGCCAGATTAATAAAAAACTCAGCGGTGGCCGAATGAGGCGCATCGGTACGCGCCATGGCAATGGTGCCTTTTACATTGCTAAGGCCACGATTGGCTTCATTAACGATAGCCGCTCGCGTTGGCTTCTCCTGCATATCGACGCTAAAACCGCCACCTTGGATCATAAAACCTTTAATCACTCGATGAAAAATGGTCCCCTCAAAAAATCCCTCTTGGCAATATTTGAGAAAGTTTTTACTGCTGATCGGCGCCCGTTGCATATCGAGCTCAATCTCTATATCACCTAAATTGGTGGTCAAAATAATCATTAAACAGGTGTCCTGTGACATAAGATGCCTGCGAGTATAGCGCAGCCCTCAGATGACGAGAACACTCCTGGCAACATCGCGCAGCCCACTGGAATAAACAGCCCTGCGCTGTTTGTATTTAGTCGCAATTGGCGCTTAAATGGCTCTTACAGGCAATCACTTTAGGTGCAATATGAGTACAGATAAGCGTTACTTTTATGAACCCCGCAACGGCCACGGCCTAGCCCATGACCCCTTAAATGCCATTATTGGCCCGCGCCCTATTGGCTGGATCGCCTCACGCAATGCGCAAGGTGATCGCAATCTGGCACCTTATAGCTTTTTTAACTGCTTTAACTATCATCCGCCCATCATCGGCTTTGCCAGCGTCGGCTATAAAGACAGCGTGGCCAATATTGTCGATACGGGTCAATTTGTCTGGAATTTAGCAACGCGCCCCTTAGCCGAGCAGATGAACCAAACTTCGGCGGCCTTACCCCATGGGCGAGATGAATTTGAGTTTGCCGGGCTCACTCCTGCCCCAGGCGTTCTCGTGGCGGCCGATAGGGTGGCACAAAGCCCAGTGAATTTTGAATGTAAGCTATCGCAATGCATTCAACTGCAGGCGGCTAACGGGGACAAAATTGATACTTGGTTAGTACTTGGCGAAGTGGTTGCGGTGCATATTGCACCGCATCTGCTTGACGCTCAAGGTGTTTATCAAACGGCGCTGGCCGAGCCTGTGCTGCGAGCCGGCGGCCCATCGGCTTATTACGGTATTTCAGAAGCGCAGCGTTTCGACTTAACTCGTCCTACTGCATTTTAATCTGACTACAATGACTACCCATAAAAAAACCGCCCCATGCAACATGGAGCGGTTGTTAACAAGAGTCACTCAGACCGCTTATGCGACTGCGACTTTACGTCTTCTGTCTGCGATGATGATACCAACTAAGGAGATCACCCCAGCCGCGATACCGATGGGCTGACTCAATGATTGCTCAAGCCCTAAACCTATCCCTGCCGTGGCGATATAAGAGACGGTCACACTGGTACCTACGGTCGCCGGTAGACTGACGATCCAGTGGATGGTGCCACGATCGAACAAGTACTTCGTCGCTAACCACAACACACTGGTCGATAACAACATGTTAGAGAAGGCGAAATAACGCCATACCAAAGAGAAGTCAATTTTGGTCATAAAGTAGGCGATCACCAAGATAGGGACAGCAACAAAGAGACGATTACGAATGCTCTGTGGGATCTTAAAGGCATCGATAATGGTTAATCGCAATGAGCGAAACGCAGTATCACCCGAGGTGATAGGAAACACGGCCACGGCAATAATCGCCATAATACCGCCAGCAACGCCTAGGTAAGTGGTCGCTACCTGATTTACCACTAGGCCAGGGCCGCCTGCATCGAGAATACTTTTTAGCTCAACATAACCGCCCGGGAACGCCGCAATACCTGCCATAGCCCACACACACGCCACAATACCTTCTGACATCATTGCGCCGTAGTACACTGGACGCACATATTTTTCATTGGTTAAGCAACGCGCCATGATAGGAGCCTGTGTCGAGTGGAAACCACTGATCGCACCACAAGTAATAGTCACAAACAGCAGGGGCCAAACTGGTAATCCATCAGGGTTGGGCGCCAACAGGTCGTTGTTGTAATGGCTGTGATCGAAATAAGCAAAGATATCGCCCATCTCTGGCAGTTGCGGCGCACTGAACAACAAAGCTACGGCAATCGATACTGTCATAACAATCATCAGTAATCCAAAAAATGGATAGAGTTTAGTGATGATTTTATCGATTGGTAGCAAGGTTGCTAAAAAGTAATAGCCCAAGATAACCAATACCCAAAAGGTATTTTCAGCAAAGATGGTGTCTTTGAAAAAATCCAAATTACTCAGCAATCCTGCTGGGCTCATGATAAAGACCACGCCCACAAAAAACAGCAGCATGGCGGTAAAGATCAACATGATGGCTTTAAAATAGATATTAAAATAATGACCGGCAATTTCAGGCAGACTCTTACCGTCCTCTTTGATGCTTAATACACCAGAGAAGTAGTCATGCACCGCACCACCAATAATGTTACCCAGTACAATCCAGACGAGCGCTACTGGACCGTATAACGCCCCCAAGATAGGACCGAAAATCGGCCCTACACCCGCCACGTTCAAAAATTGAATTAAGAACGCCTTAACCGGATGCACTTCGACATAATCGACGCCATCATTGAAACGAGATTGAGGAGTTTTTGCGTTAGGGTCAATACCCGCCTGACGTTCTACAAAAGGACTGTAAAATTTATAAGCCAGTAGGAGTAACCCAATACAAATAAAGAATATTAGCATTGTTATCACCATCCGTATTTATGAGTAGGTTTTAATTTTTATATTTTCAGTAACTTATACTAAGCGGTCTACTGGTGAAAGGTTGAATAGCTCATGCCCCCTTCAACAGGATAGCACTCAGTTTTACACCGTCGTCACTTGTAAGCATCCTGCAAACGGCTTGTAACGAGGTTGCTGAATCCTACTACAGCGGCGCAAGAAATAACATTAACAATAACAGTTACCAAGGTTAAATTTTTAATTCTCTATAGCAGGGTTTCATCGAGAAGTAAGCTAAACAGGGATAAACATAACCGCTTAGGTAACAGTAACCTAAGCGGTCTACTATCCTTTATAATAAGGTTTTGGCGAGCGTTAAACTGTCCTCAAGGTGGCGCGCATAGGCCACCTTACCCTGGCGCTTTCTTATGCCTGCGCGGCGTAATTTAAGGATCATTCTCGGCTGCAGATTGTTAATGATCAGCGCCACATTTTTGCTCTGCAGTTGCTGAGCTATCGATTCCATCGCGACAATGGCACTCATATCGAGCAAGGTGACATGGGACATATCTAAAATCACCACTCGTACGTCAGGGCGCACCGCCGTGATGGTTTGCAGCGCCTTTTGCGCCGAGCCAAAAAACAGCGGCCCATCGATATCGTAAATAACCACTTGCTCAGGAATCGCATACTGTTCATGGTCGAGCTTCATCGCTTTAGGACCACTCAACCTTATGCTGCGGCGGATAAACAAGATTGCCGCCATTCCCATACCGACCGCAACGGCAATGGTCATATCAAATAACACGGTCAGTAAAAAACAGGCGAGTAAAATCACCACATCGTCTCTAGGCGCGATCTTGAGCGTGCGCATAAAATGGCGCGCCTCACTCATATTCCAGGCAACCACTAACAGTAATGCCGCCATCGACGCCATCGGAATGTAAGCTAATAACGGGGACAACATTAAGATGCTTAATAAGATAAACCCGCTATGCACCACCGCCGACAGCGGCAAGCTGCCACCGGCCTTCACATTCGCCGCCGTGCGGGCAATGGCTGCCGTGGCGGGGATCCCCCCAAACAGGGGCGCCACCATATTGCCTATCCCCTGACCAATCAGCTCATCATTAGAGTGATGCCGTTTGCCCGACATGCCATCGGCTACCACCGCACATAACAAAGACTCTAATGCGCCTAATATGGCAATGGTGATCGCCGAAGGCAACAGCTGCCTAATCAGCTCAAAACTCAAGCCTATGGGAGTGCCATTGGCATCGGGAAGCGCCCATGGCCAAGTAAAGCTGGGCAATAACGGCGGGATCCCTTGTCCTGCCACCCCACCAATTTCATAATGAAAACGGCTACCTATGGTCGCCACACTAAAATCGGTTAGCCCTTGGGTTAACAACCACCCCACAACGGCGCCAACGGTCAGTGCCACTAAATGTGCCGGTATTTTTGAGCGCAACTTTGGCCACAGCAATAACACCATTAAAGTGATTGCACCAATCAAGGTTTCCTGCCAAGTGATACTAGAAAACGCCGAGCCTATGGCCGACACCTGTTGTAAATAGTGACCTTCTACAGGCGCCACACTCAGACCAAAAAAGTCTTTAATTTGTAATGTGGCGATCACCACCCCGATACCAGCGGTAAAGCCTATCGTGACAGGATAGGGAACGATCTCAATCAGCTTACCCAGCCGCGCCATGCCCATCAGCACTAAAATCATGCCTGCCATAAAGCCGCTCAGCAGCAAACCGCCTAAGCCAAACTGCTGTACTATCGGCAGCAAAATCACCACAAAGGCTGCTGTTGGCCCCGAAATATTGACTTTAGAGCCCCCGGTAATGGCGATAATTGCCCCAGCGACCATCGCGGTATACAGGCCATGTTGCGGCGGCACACCGCTAGCAATAGCCAGTGCCATAGATAAGGGCAGCGCGATGACGCCAACGGTTAAGCCTGCCAACACATTGGCTTGCAACTCGGTGCCAGAAAGCGATTTACTCAATGATTTTTTTAGTGCTGATAACATCTTAATCCCGATAATGTAGCGCTAACGCTTGCAACACACTAACGGGCTATCGAGTGTAATGAGTCGAGATCACGGCTTGTTTGCGCTAAGGCAAGTTTGGGCAAGTCAATGAGGTGACGATACACCTTAGAGTCTCTGTGTGCGAAAAAGCAACAGCGCTTAGCAACATAAGAGTTTTATAACCACAGCGTGATTATGGTTTTTATTGTAAACCTACAGCAAGCAAAGATGTAAGGGGGCTGGGGATAAATAATTTACCACTGTGGCCTTAGACATAGATAAAGCCAAGATTAACCAAGGTCATTAACCGCTACTGACACCCGCTCAAAAAATCAGCGAGCGGCCGAGATGATACACAAATTTGAAGTTACCCCCTTGAGCCACATCCGCAATTAGCGCATGATATCAGCCCTTTTACAGACTCAAGTGGTATCACTTCATCTGTAAAAGGGATCCGTTCGGATGAAGGTAGCAGGAGAGCGGGGATTAACCCCACACCGACGAGGCAACTCTGCATGCTTAAGCTTAGCGCTTAACATACAGAGCACTCTTTCAGGTACCACTTAGGTGGTGAGGACTGTTACTGGACGAGCCTCTGGAGAGACTGTGCACAGATAGGTGAGCGTTTACTTAAATATGACACAGCGCCGAAGGCGAAAGTGGCGATGGTATCAATCCATCACCGCGAAACGCTCAGGCAAAAGGACAGAGGAGAGGATGACTGTATGCGTCGTCATTTGCCGCTGCCCATTTTTTGCCATCGCTTGGCCGAAACAGCACATCTGCACTTTACGATACCGAAATTCAGCCATTTCTTTTCCTCCTCCGATTATTAAGACGAATCGTCAAGCAGTTTAATACTCGAGGAACAACATGAACTTTCACGCTTTACTCACTGATATCAATGCCATTGTATGGGGCCCCATTACCCTATGTTTATTGGTTGGTACAGGTCTATACCTCACCCTGCGACTGAGGCTATTACAGGTGTTTAAATTACCCTTGGCGTTAAGCCTGTTATTTAAACCCGCCAGCGGTAAAGGGGATCTGTCATCTTTTGCAGCGCTGTGCACCGCCCTATCGGCCACCATAGGTACAGGTAATATTGTTGGCGTCGCTACCGCCATAAAAATTGGTGGACCTGGCGCCCTCTTTTGGATGTGGCTGGCCGCTTTTTTTGGCATGGCGACCAAATACGCCGAATGCATGCTGGCGGTGAAATACCGCACGGTCGATGAACGTGGCAATATTGCCGGTGGCCCCATGTACTATATTGAACGCGGCTTGGGGCTACCTTGGCTGGCAAAACTCTTTGCCCTATTTGGTATTGGCGTGGCTTTCTTTGGGATCGGCACCTTCGCCCAAGTCAATGCGATTAGCGATGCCTTAACCATTGCCTTCGACGTTCCCACTTGGGGGACCGCCGTGGTCTTAACCCTGCTGGTCGCCGCCGTCACCTTGGGCGGGGTTAAACGTATCGCCAATGTCTCACAAAAGTTAGTACCCACTATGGCAATAGGCTATGTATTAGCTTGCATTTGGATTTTATTTAGCTTTTCAGAGCAAATAATTCCAGCCTTTGAATTGGTATTGCACTCAGCCTTCACCCCGATCTCGGCCGCCGGTGGATTCCTTGGCGCCACTGTGGCCCAAGCACTGCAAATTGGTATTGCTCGCGGAGTATTTTCCAATGAGTCTGGTCTAGGGAGTGCGCCCATTGCCGCCGCGGCGGCGAAAACCAACGAGCCGGTTGAGCAAGGGCTGGTGAGCATGACGGGCACGTTTTTCGACACCATCTTAATTTGTACCATGACAGGCTTAGTGTTGATCATCACCGGCGTCTGGAATGGCGACACTGCTGGCGCCGCCATGACCAGCGCCGCATTTGCCTCTGGAGGCTCGGTCATCGTCGGTCAATATGTGTTGACTATCGCGCTGGTTTGTTTTGCCTTTACCACTATCTTAGGCTGGCACTATTATGGCGAACGCTGCTGGCACTACCTCACGGGTAACCGCCTCGGCCAGCACGGCATTAAAATCTATCAATGGTTATTTTTAGGCTTAATCGCCGCCGGCGCCTTTATCCAACTGGACTTAATTTGGATGCTGGCCGATACCGTCAATGGCCTAATGGCGATCCCTAACCTCATTGCGATCATCGGCTTAAGAGATGTGATTTTGGCTGAAACCCGCCACTACTTTACTAAGCGCAAACAGCTTGTGGCTGAGCAGGTAACTGCGTAAGTTCATTAGTTCATTGAATTATCTCGGCTACACCCAATAAAAATGGGGCATAATTGCCCCATTTTTATTGCTCTTTAATCCTTAGTCTCTTGATGACTACTGCGTTTTTAATAAGCTCATCACCGCAGGCACCGACTCAATTTCACACTCTTGCATCACCTCTTCAATAGTTTGTGCCATAACTGGACGATGTTGCCTGACCACCTGATAGAGCTGAAAACACAAGATGATGTCACTCTCAGTAAGCTGCTTATGTTGGTGCGCCATCGCCGAGAGATAACCGCGCATGATAAAGCAATCGAGCACCAACAGCCTAAAGGCTTTCAGCGGCGCCTCTTCGCCAAGTAGAGGAAAGTGATGATGAAAAATGGCGTAGAGAATATAACGCTCAAACAGATCGCGATGCTCACCTAAGGCGGGGAGCGCAATAGCATTCCACGCCTGATTCATGGCCGCGATACTAAACTCATTGCCTTCATTGCAGATGGCCGAAACCGCCTCATTTAAGCGCGAAAAACGCGCCCTTGTGGCCCGAGAATGAATTTGACAAAAAGTGGAGTGAACCCCAAAAAAGGCGTGCGACTGCGGGATAGGGGCATAAGGCAATTTAGCGTATTGCTCGACCAATAATCCCGCCTCGGCAAATTGCTTCAGCTGCAAAAAACGCTCATCGAGGGCGCTGTCGGGTAACAGGCCCGCTCGCACCTGTTCACTGGTTTTCATTAATAAACCAATGGCCAGCAGCGCCGGCTCCCAATCGAGTCCTAAACCCACTAACAACTCTAGGCTGTACTCATAACTCTTTTCCAGCCAAATCGGAGAGGGCTTAACCACCGCCTTATGACCACTGTGTTGTGCATCAAATTGAAACGCATCGGGATGAAACAACACGATACGCGCAACTTCTGGACAAGACATATGCAGCGAGCGGTATTTGTTACCGCCAAGATGACGGTCGAGTTTAGGGTAGGTCTTACAAGTGTCACTTAAGGCCGCTTCACCAGCATGTTTATGAATATTGCACAGCTTTTGCTCATCAAGAAACGGACAGCCTCCTTGCTCATCAAGCTTTACCGTAGCCCAGTTAGCCGCATTTTTTTTCACTTCGGTAAAGGCTATCTTGGCAAGCGAGGCAAACTGAGGATGGCTGACGGTTTTTTTATAACTTTTCTTGTCAAACGTAATGGTCCAATCGTTACAGCAACTGTCTTCACATTCGGGGCCAACACAGTTAAATAGACTGACATAATTGGGTTTGATCACAAGATTGTTCATGGAGCCACTTAATTACACTTAAATTTAAACAAAGGTAACAAGAAAGCCAGCGCATCGACAAGCTGAATTACTTGAGAATGCGCTTTACTCCAAGTGATAAGGCATTTTTATCCTGCACATTTAACATAACTGACCTTGGCGTAATTAACTATACCAATAAAAGCAAAAGCTTAAACTAGCTTGCTACTATGCTTATCAGACTATCTATAGCGCAAAGTCGATCCATTATGGGTTATCCCCCGTATAGGGCCATGGTCGAGACCAACCTGATTATTTGATGTAATCGACAATCGATGCAATTAGAAGATGAATGTAAAATTGCAATGTGTTACCAATATCTTACTCGCGCATTATTTAACCAAGGGTTACCCTTAACGTGATGCACAACAGGAGTTGTCATGAGTACAAGCGTTATTACGCTGGATAAGATCTGCAAAGGATTTACCGACGGCGATAAGTTTCATCAGGTACTCGATCATATCGATTTACACCTGCACCGAGGCGATACCGTAGCCTTAACCGGCCCCAGTGGCTGTGGTAAAAGCACCTTGCTCAATATTATCGCCGGCTTTGAGCGGCCGACCTCGGGCACCTTATCCCTGTTGGGAACACCAACCACCCAGTGGAATGATGCCAACTGGAGTGAATTTCGCCACCAGCAACTAGGAGTTGTTTTTCAGCAGTTTAATCTACTCACCCCGCTGAATGTTGAAGACAATATCGCTTTCCCCTTGCACCTCAATAACGAGTGCTGGAACCCTTGGTGCGATCACCTCGTCGACACCTTGGGACTTAGCGCCTTGCGTAAACGCCATGTGGAAACCCTGTCCGGTGGACAACAGCAGCGTGTGGCCATTGCAAGGGCGCTGGCGCATAAACCTGCACTGTTACTCGCCGATGAACCCACGGGCAATTTAGATCAACAGGCCAGCCTTGAGGTGATGCGCCTGATTTGCACGCTCGCAGCAGAGCACCACACCAGTATTTTAATGGTGACCCATAGCCAAGAGTGCGCCGAGTTTATGCAGCGCCGCTGGCACCTAGATCAGGGCAAGGTTCATGAATAACCCGCCCAGTCGCCGTCATACCATTAACCCTCAAGCCCTAAAAGGTTGGCTACTCACCCTGCGGGTGTTCTTGGCTCATTATCGACAATCACCGCTGCAAGCAGGCGCGATTATTATCGGCATTATCCTCGCGGTCACCCTGCTCACAGGCGTGCGTGCCACCAATGAAAATGCGATCAACAGCTACAGTAACGCCACCGAACTGTTAAGCCAGCAAGCCAAGTGGTTTATCACCCCACTGCCCAATCACCCCTTAAATGAACAACTCTATTTTACCTTGCGCCAACAGGGGGTCACCCACAGTTTGGCGGTGGTGCAAGGCATACTGGTGGATGAACAGGCACGGAACTGGCAAGTTCAAGGCAGTGATATTATCGCCGCCATGAGCGCAGCCCGCGGCCATAGCTCAAATGACGAGAACACCGCAAGTCGGCATCGCTTTAACGGTAACGCGCTGCCACTGGCAAAACTTATCGCTGGTGAGCCTATCGTATTAATGAGTCAATCAAACGCCGAGCAGCTCAATCAACCGACGCTGACTGTCGAAGGGCAAACGCTCAGCGTTATCGCCGTGGATGACCAACTTAATTTAGGCAACCGCCTACTGATGGATATCTCACTGGCGCAGCAACTGCTCAATAAACCGCAGCAACTGAGTTATATCGCCATTTTTAACGATGTTAGCGCACAAAAAGCCCAAATAGAGCAGTGGCTTGAGGATAAGGCTCATCTCAGCCCAAGTGACAATGGCGACAGCATGAAGGCGCTCACAAACAGCTTTCACCTGAACCTCACCGCCATGAGTTTACTGGCCTTTATTGTCGGCCTGTTTATCGCCTATAACGGCGTGCGTTACAGCCTGCTTAAACGTAAACGACTGATCACTCAGTTGCAGCAGCAAGGCATCATGAAACTGTCAATCATGTCGGCATTAGCCAGCGAGCTGCTGGTGTTGGTTGTGGTAGGTTCGCTCATCGGCTTTATTGGCGGCTTGCAGCTCAGTTACTGGTTACAACCTATGGTCTCAGTGACCCTAGAACA
Source organism: Shewanella sp. 492 (assembly GCF_059338445.1). Taxonomy (NCBI): domain Bacteria; kingdom Pseudomonadati; phylum Pseudomonadota; class Gammaproteobacteria; order Alteromonadales; family Shewanellaceae; genus Shewanella; species Shewanella sp. 492. Next base: position 612,678 of record NZ_CM181702.1, on the reverse strand, counting down.
GCTCTATGGGGCCACCATTTTACCGGGAATATGGCAATGGCAATGGCTCGCTCAGGCGACCTTATTAACCTTTATCGCCGCCTTACTGGCCTGTAGCTCGCTGTTTATTGAGCTGCTGCGCCAACCGCTGGCCCAGAGCGCTGGACAATTTCATCAACAAGCCAGTGCCCATCGCGCCCATAAGCGGCAACTATGGGTGTCGCTATGCTTAGCAACCGTCGCCTTAACCGGCATGGCATTAACCGACAATTATCGGATCACCATGGCGTTATTAGGCTTAGTGGTGCTCAGTATCCCGCTGGCCCTGCCTTGGTTATTGCAGCAATTAATTCAAGTTATTGAGCGAGTGGCACCCAAAGGGTTAATTGGTTATCAAATTGCCGAGACCAAGGAGCTGATCCCGCCGCTCTCTCTTGCCATGATGGCCATTCTGCTGGCACTCACGGCCAATATTTCGATGAATAGCCTAGTGAGCAGTTTCGAGCTCACGCTCAAACAGTGGCTCAATGCGCGTTTGCATGCCGACCTTTATATCCGCCCACCTGCTAGCCAGATGCAGCAAATTGCAGATTATTTAGCCGCCGATAAACAGGTCACTGGCATTTATGAGCAGTGGTCGATTAAGAGCCGCGCTGAGCAGCAGCCTATCTATTTAGTGGCCCGCGATGACTACTCAGTTGAGCACACCACAGTGCTTAAAACTGCGGTCGATAACTTATGGCAACGCTTTTTAATCGCTGATGTGGTGATGATAAGTGAACCTTTTGCCATCAAACACCAGTTGCGGTTAAACGACACCATAAAGGTCGATGTGCTTGGCGATATCCCCCTCAGAGTAGGGGCGATTTACTACGACTATGGCAATCCCTATGGGGAGGTGATCGTCTCGACTGTCACCTGGCACCAAGCCATGCTGTCCACCTTACCCATTAGCCTAGCGGTCACCTATCAGGGCGACTTAGCGCAATTAAGCCAGCGCTTGATGCAAAGGTTTTCACTGTCAGATGCACAGATATACAGCCAAGCCCGTATTAAGGCGCAAGCGATAGAGATGTTTAAACGCACCTTTTCTATTACTAAGGTGCTTAATAGCTTAACCTTATTGGTGGCCGCCATAGGATTGTTTAGCGCCTGTTATATGTTGACCCAAGCCCGTATGGCGCCGATTGCACGCCTGTACACCTTAGGGGTTAATCGCCGTCAACTCTCCCTAATGGTCACCAGCCAGATGCTACTAATGGTCATACTCACCAGTATTGTTGCCCTGCCGACTGGTGCGCTACTAGGCTACTTGCTGATCAATAAAGTGACCCTACAAGCCTTTGGTTGGAGCATTGCCATGATATGGGATTGGCAAGCCTACTTCGACGTGACTCTGCTCGCCCTCGTCGCTAGCGGCTTTGCCGTAGCCCTGCCCTTGTATCAGCAAACTCGCCGCCCTCTCATCAGTAGCCTACAGAGTGATGTGTTATGACACTATTATCCTCGCCCCGCGCGGGCCTGTTTATCCTATTACTCTTACTGCTTGGCTGCGATGCACCAGACACCAACCCTCAAAGCGCAATGGGCTCACTGATGGGCGATAATCTACAGGGCTATACTCAGGTCACCCCAGGGCAAACCCTGCGCTTTCCTGAAGATCACCAAGCCCATAACGATTTTCGCCAAGAATGGTGGTATTTGACCGCCAATCTCACCACGGCATCGGGCCAACCTCTGGGGCTGCAATGGACACAATTTAGGATAGCCCTATCGCCCAAGGCGAGTGAGTCCTCATCAGACTGGGCCACTAACCAGCTGTATATGGCCCACAGCGCGGTGACCACCGCACAGCAACATGTGGCAAAAGAGCGCTGGTCACGTGCCCAACCTCAATTAGCCGGCAGCGATGCCGCGCCACTGACGATTAAACTCGACAACTGGCAGTGGCAGAGCCAAAGCCAAGACCTGTTTCCGGCAACCTTAACCGTCAGCGATGAGCAGCTCAGTTATCGATTGTCACTTACAACTAGCGCCCCTTATCAATTACAGGGCGATAAGGGCTACAGCATTAAAAGCGGTGATGGCAGCGTCGCCTCTTATTACTATAGCCAGCCTTTCATCCAAGTCACTGGCGAAGTCACCCTAGAGGGGAAGTCAGTTAATGTCTCAGGCTATGCTTGGCTCGACAGAGAGTGGAGCTCACAGTTTCTCAATAAACATCAACAGGGCTGGGATTGGTTTGCGCTGCGTTTAGACGATGGCTCGGCGCTGATGCTGTTTCAGTTGCGCAGCGGCGATAATCAGGCGAGTCATTTCTACAGCGCCAGACGCATGTATGCCGATGGCAGCGGCCGTAATATCGACTCCACCAGCGCCCCGGCAGACATTGAGATGACACCCACCGACTGGCAACAAACGCCGTCGGGTCGATACCCAGTGGCTTGGCGTATCGCCATTGCAAGTGAACAACTGCAACTGACGATTAAGCCATTAAATCGTGACAGCCATATGCCATTGAGCGTGAGTTATTGGGAAGGGCCCATTAGCATATCGGGGAGTCACCAAGGCACTGGCTATATGGAACTGACAGGCTATTGACGGATAAGGAGTGGCCCAGCCATAGATAGGCGTGCTCACTCCCTCCCTTACTCGCAGGGCGCGACAAACTGCCCGCTTAAGCGTCCTCACCGGCATATCTATCTTGTTAATCATTGAAGTGGCGAAGTCCCCATCGACTTACTAAGCTGATTAATTACAACGAAAGCGCAGCCCCATAAATAACGAACTGAGCGTTAGATCACGCTTAAAAACTTGATCTTGATCGACAAACCGCTCAGTTACCTCTCTGGAGGTATACCCACAAAAAAAACACGGTTTAAACTCAATTTAATCCTAAGGCGGTCACCATAACTAACCAACTGAGTTGGCTACTGTTACTGCGAATAACAAGGTAAACCCCATGCGTCAGGAATATCACGTTACAAGCTTAGTGGTACATGCCGCGCCGAGCGCGGTGACACAAGTGACAGCTGGTATCGAGGCCCTAACTGGCGCCGATATCCACGCTATCAGCGACCAAGCAAAATTTGTGGTCACCCTAGAGGGTGAGTCACAAGCATCTATACTCAAAAACATCGAAGCCATTAACGCCCTCAACGGGGTGCTATCGAGCAGCCTTGTCTACCATCAAGTTGAACCTATAGCAGAAAAGAGTGAGGAAACACCATGAGCATTAGCCGCCGCGAGTTTCTCAAAGCCAACGCCGCAGTTGCCGCTGCGACCGCTGTTGGGGTCACTCTGCCAGTGAAGATCGTTGAAGCCGCTGAGCAGAAGGACACCATCAAGTGGGATAAAGCCCCCTGCCGTTTTTGTGGCGTGGGCTGTAGCGTATTAGTGGGCACCAATAACGGCAAAGTGGTCGCCACTAAGGGCGATCCAGAAAGCCCGGTTAACAAAGGCCTTAACTGTATTAAGGGCTACTTTCTATCAAAAATCATGTATGGCAAAGACAGACTCACTACGCCACTGCTGCGCATGAAGGATGGCCAATATCATAAAGAGGGCGAATTTACCCCTGTCAGCTGGGATGTCGCTTTAGATACCATGGCTGAAAAATGGAAACACACCCTCAAGACCAAAGGGCCGACCGCGGTAGGTATGTTTGGCTCAGGCCAATGGACCATTTGGGAAGGTTATGCCGCCTCGAAACTGCACAAAGCGGGTTTTCTCACCAACAACATCGACCCCAACGCGCGTCACTGTATGGCATCTGCCGTGGGTGGCTTTATGCGTACCTTTGGTATCGATGAGCCCATGGGTTGTTATGATGATTTAGAAGCGGCCGACCACTTTGTGTTGTGGGGCGCCAACATGGCCGAGATGCATCCCATTTTGTGGGCACGTTTGTCAGATCGCCGCCTCAGTAATGCCGATTGTCGGGTACATGTATTATCCACCTTCGAAAACCGCAGCTTCGACCTCGCCGATAATGCCATGGTGTTTAAGCCGCAATCCGATCTGGTGATTTTGAACTACATAGCCAACTACATCATCCAAAACGATGCGGTTAACAAGGACTTTGTTAACAAGCACACCAAGTTTGCCTTAGGCATCACAGATATAGGTTACGGCTTACGTCCAGAGCATCCGTTAGAGCAACAAGCCAAAAACCCAGGTAATGGCAAGTCGACGCCAATCAGCTTCGATGAGTACGCTAAGTTTGTTAGCACCTACACCTTGGAATACGCCGCCAAGATGAGTGGCGTTGAACCTGAAAAGCTCGACATCATGGCCAAAGCCTACGCCGATCCCAATGTGAAAATCATGAGTCTGTGGACCATGGGGATCAACCAGCACGTCCGTGGTGTTTGGGCCAATAACATGCTCTACAACATTCATCTACTCACAGGTAAAATTGCCACACCGGGTAACAGCCCGTTCTCACTCACAGGCCAACCTTCGGCCTGTGGTACCGCTCGTGAAGTGGGTACTTTTGCTCACCGCCTACCTGCTGACATGGTGGTCGCCAATCCAGAGCATCGCGCCATCACAGAGCAACGTTGGCAGTTGCCCGAAGGTACTATTCCGCCCAAGCCGGGTTATCACGCGGTATTACAAAGCCGTATGCTCAAAGATGGCAAGCTTAACTGTTACTGGACCATGTGCACCAACAACATGCAGGCAGGCCCCAATATTAACGATGAAATTTACCCCGGTTTCCGTAACCCAGACAATTTCATCGTGGTCTCTGACCCTTACCCAACCGTCACTGCCATGGCAGCAGATTTGATTCTGCCAACGGCCATGTGGGTTGAAAAAGAGGGCGCCTATGGTAATGCCGAGCGTCGTACCCATATGTGGCATCAGCAAGTTCAAGCGCCAGAAGGGGCTAAGTCTGACTTATGGCAATTAATTGAGTTTTCGAAGCGCTTTAAAGTGTCAGAAGTATGGCCAGCTGAGCTAATAGCCAAGAAGCCTGAGTACGCCGATAAAACCCTGTATGAGGTGTTATTTGCTAACGGTGTGGTCAACAAGTACCCGCTGTCAGACTGCAAAGGCGAGCTTAACGATGAGTCTGCGGCCGTGGGTTATTACCTGCAAAAAGGCCTGTTCGAGGAGTATGCCCAGTTTGGTCGCGGTCATGGCCACGACTTGGCGGACTTTGATGCCTACCATGCCTCTCGCGGTCTGCGCTGGCCTGTCGTTAAGGGCAAAGAAACCCTGCGCCGCTTTGTCGAAGGCAGCGATCCTTACGTTAAGGCTGGCGAAGGCTTTCGCTTCTACGGTAAGCCTGATGGCAAAGCGGTGATTTTCGCCCTGCCTTATGAACCCGCTGCCGAAGAGCCAAACGCAGAATATGACTTATGGATGTCAACTGGTCGCGTACTAGAGCACTGGCATACCGGCTCCATGACCGCTCGCGTGCCAGAGCTTTACCGCGCCTATCCCGATGCACAAATTTTTATGCATCCAGAAGACGCCAAAGCCCGAGGCCTACAGCGCGGCGATGAGGTGATCGTTGCCTCACCTCGCGGTGAAGTCAAAACCCGCGTCGAAACCAAAGGCCGTAACAAGCCGCCAAGAGGCGTGGTGTTTATGCCGTTTTTCGATGCTCGCCAACTGGTGAATAAGCTGATGCTCGACGCGACCGATCCGTTATCGAAAGAGACCGATTACAAGAAGTGTCCGGTAAAAGTGATGAAGGCCTAAGGCATGTTATTTAACCATGAGTTTGCACCACTAAAAGAGGTTTAAGCAGTACGCTATGAGTAAGGTCAATCGACACACCCAAGCCAAAGGCGTTAATCGCCGCCAGTTTTTAGCCACCTCGGCTAAGGCTGGCTGTGCGATGGGATTATTGGGATTAGGGATCACCGGCGTGGCGAAGCAATCATCGCACCTTGACCCGTTAGCAATAAGGCCCCCAGGCGCATTAGCAGAAGATGACTTCTTATCTGCCTGCGTGCGCTGTGGTCTGTGTGTTGAGGCTTGCCCGTACGACACCCTGAAACTGGCCCGCTGGTTTGAGGGTGCGCCGACGGGGACACCTTACTTTACGGCGCGCAAGATCCCCTGCGAAATGTGTGAAGATATCCCCTGTGTTAAAGCCTGCCCCTCGGGCTCGCTGGATCACAACTTGACGGATATCACCCAAGCAAAAATGGGGGTTGCGGTGCTTATCGACCAAGAAAATTGCCTCAACTTTAAGGGGCTTCGCTGCGATGTGTGTTATCGCGTTTGCCCATTGATTGATGAAGCAATCACCCTTAAGCGCCAGCACAATCAACGTAGCAACCATCACGCCCTGTTTATCCCCACGGTCAACAGCGACAGCTGCACCGGCTGTGGGAAGTGTGAGCATGCTTGCGTGTTGCAAGAAGCGGCGATCAAAGTGCTACCGCCCCATATTGCCAAGGGCAAAACCGCCACCCACGATACCTATATCAATACCGAAGAGACCACGCTTGAGATGTTAAACAAGGGGTCACGCCATGACGCATAACAGCATGGGTCATACCACAAACAAAGGTGCCAAGACGCGCTTTGACCAAGCCGCGATTGACCAATTCGGCTGGTGGCGCGTCCACAAGTTTCTATTGCTGCGCCGCGCTTGCCAGCTAGGTGTGCTGTTTGCCTTTGCGATTGGCCCTTGGTTTGGCTTCTGGCTGCTTAAGGGGAATCTGTCTAGCAGTGAGTTATTAGGTGCCGTCCACTTGGCCGACCCGCTAGCGACACTGCAAGTGCTGATGAGCGGCCACTGGCCAGAGCTCAGTTTGCTACTTGGCGCCGCGGTTATCGCCATCTTCTATTGGCTAGCAGGTGGGCGGGTATTTTGCAGCTGGGTATGCCCAGTCAACCTAGTGACTGATGCCGCCAGCTGGCTAAGGCGTAAGTTACATTTACCACGCACAAGCGAAATGCCACGGCATTTACGCTATTACCTATTAGCCGTGGTACTCATACTGCCGCTGCTCACCGGTATTGCGGTGTGGGAATGGGTGAACCCGGTGCCCATACTCTATCGCGCCCTCTTGTTTGGCGCAGGGAGTGGCTTGTGGATATTAGCCGCCATCTTTTTGCTCGATCTCTTCATTTGCGAGCGAGCCTGGTGTGGTCACCTCTGCCCAACCGGGGCGATGTTTGCCCTACTGGGTAAAACCAGCCCAATCAAAATCAGCGCAGTTAACGCCAGCAGCTGCGATAACTGCATGGCCTGTTTTGAGGTCTGCCCCGAGCGCCAAGTATTAAAACCTGCACTAAAAGGGAAAAATCCCATGATAACCGACAGTGACTGCACTCTATGTGGTCGCTGCATCGATGTCTGTGCTCCACGCGTATTTCAGTATCAAAATCGAATTGCCCTAAAGGCGGAGAACAACCAATGAAAAAAGCACTCACTTTAGTCGCGCTCATGGCGCTCAATGCCAGCGCTACTGAACTCGCACCAACCAAAACAGAGCCCGTTAATGTGAGCTCGCTCAGCCACGCGGCGATCACTGAGGTACGCGCTGCCGATGCGATGCCCACTTACCCTAAAAAGGGAGAGCCGATAGCCCGCAGCTTTGTCCACCAGCCCCCGCTAATTCCCCATAAGGCTGATTATAAAATTACCATTAAGAAAAACGGCTGCATGACTTGCCACAGCCCAGAAAAAGCCGTGCGCATGAAAGCAACCCCAATTCATGACTCGCATATGCAGGCCGATAGCCAACTCAACAATGAGTATTTCAACTGTACTACGTGCCACGTACCGCAAGCGGAGAACAAGCAGAAGTTGGTTGAGAATAACTTTTCTAACCAATAAGGTGCGAGATTCGAGCAGGCTTGAAAACTAGCCTATTGTTACAAGCAAAGGCCACCTAGCAATAGGTGGTTTTTTATTGTGTTTGCAATAATGGCAAAGTGTTTGAAGGTTTCACCTTCATGGTGAGTTGTCTGCTAGCACGACGGTATTCTGCCTGTGAATGCTGATAGCAGTTGTTGTAGCATCTAGCTCAAGTATTACTTGGCGGCCTATTTGAAGGTCGCACCTTCAATAGGTGTTAATTGCTTGCAGCAGGCTTTATGTGTAAGCACTCTTTTGGCTCGGTGAGTGAAGCATAGCTTCGTGCTTATGAACGAGAGACAGGGATTGTCGAACTGGCTTAGATAGGGATATCGTTGTGCGCCGTCCCTATACGCTCCACGGCGGTATCTGACCTCCATGGATGGAGGGAATGCCAAAAAATGTAAGGAACATTTTTGGCCATGCCGCCAAGGGCCAAAACCGCGCTTACACCTATATCTAACGCCTCTTCGATTTAGCCGCATTTGATGTGGGTTGCTAGTTAAAGGCTAACGTGCTTTTGCCCCAAAGTGTGCTGGTCTTGGAATGAAGAACGATGACATTTGTTTGAGTAGCGGCTGGCTGTATTTTCATTTATTGAAAGTGTTTGAAGGTCGAACCTTCACTGTTGTTAATCGCCTGTCCGGCGGGGAATGTGCAAGCGCTCTTTTGGCTCGCCGCAAGCACGTCCGTGTGGGCTCTGCGAAATCATCCATGATTTCGAAGGCCAAAACCGCGCTTACACCTGTACTCATCGTCTCTTCGATTTAACTTTATCTGGTGTGAGTTGCGAGAGAAAAAAGTGAAAAACACAGATTAAGTGCTCGATAAGTATCCGTAGATTCAGTAAGACCTTGCTATGAACATCAGTGAGGCAAAGGCCTGCGGCCATAGTGGCATGACTTAGGGGTATGAATGGTCTAAAAAGCACGGTTAATCACGAGTCTTTGCCGCCAAGAGGCGCTAATGAAATATAAAAATACTAAAGAAGACCAATTAATTACCTTACTTAAGCTCAAAAAAACGACTACCACAGAAAAGCAAACTCCTATAGCATAATGCATACCAAATACATGGATGTGGCAGCGGCCAAGTCCAACTTGCGATTTATGCCTTGCAAACAGCGCAACGCATAAATACTAAGTCGTTATGTGTATTATTTATTGAGTAAGGAAGGTCGATTTGAAAAGTGAATTAATCAATATTTGCTATGAAGGTGAAGCTGGTAGTTCTGATATCAGAACACTAATACACGATGAATTATTGCACATTTCATTGAAAGATATCCTGGTTACTCTGAATAAGGAAAATAGAGAACTTAGTGATTCATACACACCTAAGTTGATGGCAGGCCTCATCAAGTCACAATTGGAAGCCCTTGATTCGGATGAATATATCTCCGTCCCTACGGTAGCCCCAAAATTTGAAGGTGAAACAGAAATATTTGTAACTCAGCCAGGTCTTTACAGAGTTTTGTCCAGCGATAGAAGTAAAGCTGGGAAGCAGTTCCAGAAGTGGCTTTACCATGAGGTCATTCCATCTTTGACTAAACATGGAATCTATCCTCCACCGCCAGAATCAAAAGGTTCATTACTTACGAAGATGGCAGAAGTTGTTGCTCAAAACTCAAGAATGATTGCCGATGCGCTAGCAAGGCAGGATGAGCTAGAACAGGACGTTATAGAAGTAAAAACTAAACTAATTGACGTTGTAGACAAAATTAACTCAATGGAAGTTAAGGGTTCAGAGGAAAAGTTTATTGTAACTGTCCGCTACAGATGTAATGAACTTGATATGGCACTAGCACCTGAAACTGAAGAGCATCTGGTTGCTTGGTGCGATAACCTTAGCTTAAATCAAAATAAGAAAATTAAAAGGTGTGTATCTGGTGAGAGGATGAATAGCCGTTATCATTTATCGATCATTGATGAAGCGATAGCTATGGTTTCGAGAGCAAGTTAAAACTACTCACAACAAACGCATCAAGTTGCGCTCAGGCAAACAGGGATATGTGGGGTCGGTTAAACTTTATGTAATTGCCATACCTTTCTTAATCCAAACCTCATGAGCTAGAGTCGAAGTTCTAGCTCATTTATGTCCAAAATAATTTAGCTTTTAACGGTTCTGTGGATACCAATTACGGTCAAATCGAAGAGAGTGATAAGTCGGTGTAGGTATGGCGGTGGGGGTTGGTGGCATGGATGCCACCGTCGAGCGTATAGGGATATACTTGCAGCGCCCCACCGAAATACCTGCACGAAAGGCATGCTGCAGGCAATTGATAAACCATGAAGCTATGGTTCACAAAACAATCACCAACACCCACTTAGCCGAAGGCAAAATGCTGTAAGCTGCCCTTTCGACAGCACTAATTCGAAAACTTGAGTTCGATGACATTACCCTCTGGGTCGTTGATATAAACCGAGCGTCCGAAACCTTGGGCGCCATAACGCTTGGAAAATCCCTCGGTGGTGATACCAAATTTTGCGAGATAATCCAGTAATGCCTGCTCATCCATTGAGGTGATGAGCAGGCATACATGGTCGACATTACGGCCATCTTGCTGCGGTGCTTTACCACCGAGGCGGCCGAGTTCACTATCGCAGGTGACAATATCAATGAGGGCGGTGCCTGCGCGCAGCTGAGTTAAGCCCTCTTCTGCCAGCTGCCGCTCCAGATGGCAGCCAAGTACCTGGGTATAAAAATGCAGCATAGCCTCAAGCTTGGTGGTACGAAAAACCACATGATCCACTCCGTTAACCTCTATCATGCGCGTTAACCTCCTATGTTTTGGTGCCGTTATTCATTGCTGGTTGCTGAAAGAGTAACCAGTTGATTGCCCAGTTAAACACAAATAGCCCCTATGATTCAAAAATGGGGCTTAGCTATTTTGTTATTGATGTGATTTAGGGTAGCTTGTGATTATCAGCTTTGATGGAGCCTTTTATGAAACAAGGTAAGCACGACGCCCAACTGTTAAAACTCGCCATGGATATTGGTGTAGGTTACGCAAAAAAACGTGGCTTTGCCGATTTTGGCAAAGGCATCTCCCCTAAAGATAAAGTCGAATGTATCTACCGACTGTTAGTGCAAGATAAACTGATCCAGCCCTTGGCCACAGACAAAGAAGATGGCCCTAATATGAAGCACAAATTGATCTTATGGATCAGTCGTCAACTACCTGAAGATCATCCGCTGCTTAACTAAGCCCGATCCTAGGCATTGTCTGGATAACTAAGCTGATGCCTATTCTCTCGAACCTCCACTTGCCCCATCTCTCGTTCCACCAACTGACTGGGTCACAGCTGACCGCCGCCAAGCTTGGTGGGCGGCATATTGACCATTTGATCTCCATCAACAAGCAAAGTAATTCCCTGCAAAGTGGATAAAGATCAGCTATAGATCAAGCATATCCCCCGCTCTTAACTTAAGGATCTGCAGTGGCACTGCGCGGACTCACCAGTCAGCAAGCACAGACACTCTTACAACAATACGGTGAAAACTGCCTGCCTAAACCGCCCAAATTAAGCTTCTTACAACTGTTTGTGACCCAGTTTAAGAGCGCCTTTATCTATGTGCTATTGGCGGCTTTTTTAGTCTGTTTACTATTAGGCCAATTCATTAATGCCATCTTTATTTTTGCCGTGCTGCTGCTCAACGCCATCATAGGGACGCTGCAAGAATACTCAGCCCAGCAAGCGGCCGATGCCCTAGGCAATATGGTGCCGCAGCAAAGCCGTGTCTACCGCGACGGCCACCCAGTGACCATCAACAGCAGCACCTTAGTCCCCGGAGACTATGTGATGCTTGGCAATGGCGATCGCATTGGCGCCGATATTCGCATTGAAAAACAAGACCAATTTAAGGTGGATGAGTCGGCGTTAACTGGCGAGTCGGTAGCGGTTAGCAAGAACGATTTAGCCTTTGCTGGCACCTTAGTCACCCATGGGCGCGCTGAAGGCGAGGTCATTGCCACTGGACAGCAAACTCAAATTGGTCAAATTGCCGATATGGTTCACAGCGGCGGTCACACCAAACCGCCACTGATGCAGCGTATTGAGCGCTTTACTTTGATAATCGCCGTCGCCACCTTGGTGATTATTGCGCTGATCTTTGGTCTCACCCTGCTGCGTGGCGCCGATCTGTCGCAGGTATTCCTGCTTGGGGTGGCACTGGCAGTTTCGGCGATCCCCGAAGGCCTGCCTGCGGCGATCACCGTGGCTTTAGCCATAGGCATGAAACGCATGTCGAAAGCCAATGTCATTGTGCGCAAATTAGTCGCGGTCGAATCATTAGGTTCGTGCACTTATATCGCCTCAGACAAGACAGGCACATTGACGGTTAACGAGATGACCATTAACCAAGTGTGGCTACTCAATGGCGATAAATATCACGTAGCGGGCGCGGGCTTATCTCCCAGCGGCTTGATCCATAAGGGGGATTACACAGATCCCATCAATCTTGATAACGCACCAGCACTGTGCCAACTTGGATTGAGCGGCATATTAGCCAACGAAGCCCACCTTGAGTTTGACCATAACACCATCCACGCCGATGGCGATGGGGTCGATCTGGCATTTCTCGCCTTGGGTTATAAGCTCAATTTACCTATGGCGCCTTCGCTGCAGCCACAGCAAGAGCAGCTGTTTCCCTATGAGTCTGAAAACCAATTTAGTGCCAGCATTAATCTAATAGAAAGCGAACTGGTGGTATCGGTAAAGGGGGCGGTGGAGAAACTGCTCCCCATGTGCAGCCTGACCGAAGCGCAGCTTGCCCAGATCCATCAGCAAACTCACTATATGGCTCAGCATGGCTATCGGGTATTGGCGGTGGCGTCGGCTAAACTGAAACATCCCGGTCACCCTTTTACTGAGCTGTCATTTTTGGGACTGGTCGCCATGAGCGATCCGCTGAGGGATGATGCGATAGCGGCAGTTGATCTTTGCCAGCGGGCCCACATCAAGGTGGCGATGATCACTGGCGATCATCCCGTGACCGCCCTTGCCCTATCCCATCAACTTAAATTGGTATCAGGCAAGAATGATGACGTTGTCACGGGTGAGCAACTCAGCCAGGCACAACAAGCTGGCATAGCTCAGTTTGATGCCTTGGTAGCGCGCCACCGCGTGTTTGCACGGGTGCAGCCTAAGCAGAAGATGGAGATCACTGAATCACTGATTCGCCAAGGAGAATTCGTCGCCATGACAGGCGATGGCGTCAACGATGCTCCAGCGCTTAAACATGCCCATGTGGGCATTGCCATGGGACGTAAAGGCACCGATGTGGCGCGCGAGAGTGCCGACTTAGTGTTAACCGATGATAAATTTAGCTCCATTGTTAAAGGCATTATTGAGGGGCGCATCGTTTACAACAATATCCGCAAGGTGATCTATCTGCTGATCAGTACTGGCGCCGCAGAGCTACTGCTGTTTATTTTGAGTGTCCTGTTTGCCCTGCCCATCCCGCTGTTTCCTCTGCAAATTTTATGGCTCAACCTAGTTACCAACGGCGTGCAAGATGTGGCGCTGGCGTTTGAACCCGCCGAAGGCCATGAGATAGAACAACCGCCACGAAAACCTACTGAGCCGATATTCGATCGTCTTATGCTAGAGCGTGTGTTAGTGAGTGCTTTATGGATGGGGATAATCGCTTTTGGCTTGTTTGCCTTAAACTTAAAAATGGGCGCTAGCGAAGAAGCCGCGCGTAACCTCACCTTAATGTTGATGGTCTTATTTGAAAATGTGCATGCCCTTAACAGTCGCTCGGAGCATAACTCACTATTTGCTATGCCTTGGCTCAGTAATCCACTGCTGTTACTGGGGATTGTGCTTGCTCAGAGCATTCATATTAGCGCCGGCTATTTACCCGGTATTAGCCAAGCACTTGGAATCAGCCCTATCAGTGTATCGCAGTGGCTAATACTCTTAACCACTGCACTTACACTATTACTGATAGATGAATGGCATAAACGCCATTGGCGCCGTCAACGTCAACTACTGCCCATCACATAGGCGTTAAGCTGGCGAGGACAGTAACTGGTCATCCGCGGGGATCACCAATACATTACTGCGGATACGGCTCAACATGGCTTCAGCAGTATTACCGATAACATAACCCAGTAGGCCGCGACGCTGGCGCGCCCCAAGCACCACATAACGAGCCCGTAAACGGCAGGCAAGCTCATATAAACAGAGATCGGGCTCGCCCGCTAAGATATGAATATTATCTTGCGGCAAGCCAAGCTCATCGAGCTGCGACTGATAACGCTGATAAGCCTCTTTAATCAGAGTGCGAGTATTGATGAGATCCATATCTCTGAGGATCTTCGGCACCCGTACCACATAAGCCAGATGCAAGGCGCAACCTGTAGCCTTAGCCAGTTGGCGGGCATGTGTAATTACACTATGGTTAAGCTGCTGTTTTATGGCTTTATCGCTCCCTAAATCGACGGCCATTAGCACACTGTTGGCGCGGTTAACCGGATTATCGGTCAGTAACATCAGCGGAATTTTAACATGGCGGATCAGGTGCCAATCCACAGGTAAATAGTGCTCGGCATCATGAACCGCTTTAACCATTAAATCAAAGCCATGGCGAATAGAGTGATGACAAGCATGTTCGAACAGATCTTTAGTCCACACCGTATTGACGGGGATATCATCGGCTTTAAGCGATTGCAGCTGCGCTTCAATGTCGCTGTTACGTTGCTTCATAATATGCTGCTTCGCCACGGCAGCAAGCCGAGGGTTATAGTGCTCTTTGCCACTAAAAGACTCATAACTATAGGCAAACACCTCGGCCGTTTTGTCCAAGGCCCTCGCAAGCTCCACTCCTGTGGCGATTGCATCGGCTTGTTGCTGCTCTTTTTGCGAAATGATAAACACCTTATCCATGGTTCTCTCCTACCGCTAAACCTTAAGTTGAGCTTAGTCACGGTTTGTGACTTGTGCCTTGATCTTGGTCATAAAATTGACCAAGCTCACTATCATATACACCATTGCGGCAGGAGGCCAATATGGCCATAGATAGCTTTGTGCTGTCACTCTTTTTAATCTTGCTCTGTGGTCGCCTACTGGGTGAACTGTTTAAGCGCTGGCAATTGCCTGCTGTGGTGGGCGAAATGCTGGCAGGCATTCTAATTGGTCCAACCTTGCTTAACTGGATCTCTCCCAATGACACCTTGGCGATTATGGCTGAGCTGGGGGTGATACTACTGCTGTTTTCTATCGGCTGCGAAACCTCAATAAAGCACCTTTATCAAGCCGGCGGCAGCGCCATTGGCGTCGCCTTCATCGGTATCATCCTGCCCGCCGTCGTTGTAGGGATCTGCGCCGTACTCTGGCTTAATCAACCCAGTTTTACCGCCATTTACTTAGGCTGCGCCCTCACGGCGACCAGTATTGGTATCTCGGTGCGCGTACTGGCGCAGGCTAAACAGGCCCAAACCCGCGAGGGTCATATTATTTTGGGGGCGGCGGTGATCGATGATATTGCTGGGGTGATTTTACTCAGCATACTGTTTAAATTCGCCACCTCTGGCGAACTTAGTCTCGCGGCGACCTTGCTGCTTATTATCAAAGTGGTCGGTTTTTTACTGTTAGCCCCCCCACTAGCGCGCGGACTCTTGTACCTGTTCAGAGCCATCAGACCCACCGACCATCACAGCGGCTATGAGGCGATAATTACCTTAAGCCTTATCTGTCTATTTGCTTGGATAGCCCATGCGTTTGGCGCACCAGCGCTGCTCGGCGGGTTCGCCGTTGGCTTGGCATTAAGCCGTCAATTTGTGTCGCCGCTGCAGCGTTATTTAAAAAATCCCTTCCCGTTTACCCATAAGATGGAAGAGGCATCGAAACCCTTGGTCGATGTATTTGCGCCTATCTTCTTTGTCTATGTGGGGATCAGTCTCGACTTAAGCCAAGTCGATAGCAGTGTCAGTGGTATGTTAATTCTAATCACACTGTCACTTTTAGCCATTGTCGCAAAAGTCGCAGCCGGCGCCTTTATCAATGGCCCTATGCGGTCTAAATTGATTGTTGGTAGTGCTATGGTGCCAAGGGGAGAAGTGGGGCTGGTGTTTGCCGAGATGGGGCTTCAGATGAACATCATCAGCGCAAAGCTTTTTACCGAACTGGTATTAGTGATCGCCATTACCACCATTGTTGGCCCCTTGTTACTCAAATGGGCGCTGCAATCTTCCCCTCAGGCGACGTCCAAAGGCTCCTCTAACTGATACCTTGTAGCACGTGACTAAACAACAGCTAAAAAAATACCCATCAAACGATGGGTATTTTAATTAGCTTAGCTGGCGCTCAATGGCATCAGTTAACGGGTGATACTACAAACAGGAGTTCGCCTTGTGAGACCTGCTGCCCATTGCTGTTAAGAATACGCTCAATGCGATATTGCTTATCTTCTGGGTACAACACTGCTCCTTGGCGATTAAAGCCTGCCAGCGTCACCTGAGAGAACATCTTCATCGCTTCGGTTAACGCAAGCGTTTGATCGACCGTGACAATGTCACCCTCTTTAACGAAGTCAGCTTCACCCGGTGCTGGCGAGGTATAGAAGATACCCGCGCCTTGTGCTAATACTTTTAGCTCATTGCTCTCACCAACTCGTAGCGATTCGGTATCGACACCCACGGTTTCCGCTGCAGCTTCCATTTCGGCAATCAGCTCAGGAATATCCAGCTCAGCCATGAAGCGTGGTAGATAGTTAGTGTCATACACGCCTTCGTTGAAGGTGCCATCTTTTAAGATACGTGTAAGCAACGGAATATTGGTCGCAATACCTTTAATGACCACTTCGTTGGCAAGATAGTCATGCAGCTTGTTGATCACATCTTCGCGCGACTCACCACGGCAGATGATCTGGGCGATCAAGCTGTCATAGTATGGTGATACCTCTTTGCCTTCGCCGGCAATTGAGATGATCTCGATATCATCGCGCTCAGGCATCGCATATTCGGTGATCACCCCTGGGTGCGGTAATAACTGCAATATGCCATTGCTGTCTAATGCCGCTTTCTCGGCGGTGACACGCACTTCGATAGCATAACCAATCTCTTGTGGCTCAAGGTGCTCAATAGAGCGACCTGCGGCAATGTCGAAACCGGCGCTGACAATATCAATGCCTGAGGTGGCTTCGGTGACAGGATGCTCAACCTGCAGACGAGTATTCATCTCCATGAAGTACACTTCATTGGTATCGAGGTTGTAGATAAATTCTACCGTACCTGCGCCCATGTAATCGGTAGCATCGCCTAATGCACGGGTGTATTCCATCACCTTTTGCTTAAGCTCATCTGGCAACATCGTTGAGCCAGACTCTTCAATCACTTTCTGGTTGTTACGTTGTACCGAACAATCTCGTAAGCCCAGTACCTTAGTATTACCAAACTGATCTCGCAGTAACTGCACTTCAATATGACGCAAAGAGGTAACGTATTTCTCTAGGTAAAGGTCTCCATTACCAAATGCCGCAGCCGCTTCGGTAGAGGTCTTTTGGAATAGAGAGATCATATCTTCTGGGCGTTCAACAACTTGAATACCCTTACCGCCACCACCTTGTACCGCTTTGAGCAGCACTGGGTAACCAATTTCACTGGCCACGTTGACCGCTTGCTCTGCGTTGGTCAAGATACCGTGACTACCAGGGACCACGGGGACATTTTGCGATTGCGAGGTTTTAATCGCATTCGACTTGTTACCCATGGTGGTCATGCTGTGTACGCTAGGACCGATGAAGTTAACGCCGTTGTTGACACACAATGCGGCAAACTGTGGGCTTTCAGACAGGAAGCCAATACCAGGGTGCAGCGCATCAACGTTCTCATATTCAGCCACTTTCAGCACTGAATAGGCGTTAAGGTAACTTTCATCTGAAGTATTACCACCGATACAGACCAGCTTATCATTTTCATTAAGCATGTCGGCCGGCACCGAGGTCATATCAGGATCTGATGCCACCAAGACTACATTGATGTTGTTGTCGTGGGCCTTACGGATAAGTTTAACCGCGGTACAACCACGCGCATGCACCAGTACCTTTTCAATCGGCTTCATCAACTGACGAGGATCGTCTTGAACAATCTCTTCCACCGCCACTTGCATTTCAGGCACTAAGGTCGAAATAGCATTGCCGATCACATCTTCAATTTTAGCCGTCGGTTTAGGCATTAGTGGATCGATACCGCTGAGTTGGTCATCTATGGTGTCACTAAATGGATTAGTGACCAAGGCGTTCATTGCGCCCGGAACCTTAGATAGGTAGTTCGACAGTGTCGAGGTCGATGGCAAGTAGGCGGGTACCACCATCTGACCTGCAAATGGCATGTTAGTGCCAGACAGGTAATATGTTTGCACCAAAGGATGGGTCACAAAACTGGCTTGAGCCCCACCGGTACAGTCACCGAAACCAAACATCAACACTGGCAGTTCATTATCACGAATGAAACGGGTAATACGATCGTTTACCACGGCCATAGAGAACAGCGCTGCCGCCCCTTCTTTAGTCTGCATACCACCAGAACTGATGAAACAGATAACCGGCAGTCTGCGTTTAGCACATTCGATCAACAGCGCGCTGAATTTCTCGGCGCTAGCCATATCGAACGCACCCGCTTGGAATGCGGTATTGGATACCGCCACACCTGCGCGAATGGTTTGTCCCTTGTACTCAACGTTAGCGGTACCGGTGATCAAGCCACACGGACGAATGCCTTTATCGAGTGCATCTTCAATTGATAAACGGAAACCTGGGAAATTGAGTAGGTTAGCCGACATTTTGTCGCCATTTAGCTCATCAAAATCACTGAAGAATTTAGCAATGACATTTTCCCAAGTCATCTTACCCTTGCGCTTCTCATCGCGAAGCACTTTCTGGATAAGCAGATCTTGATAACCCATGGTCAAACGGTTCCAGAAGTCTTTACGACGACCAATACGCACAGGGTTGATGGCACCAGTGTAATCGCTGCTCTTCTCTTCGCTGGCAAAATACTCAGGCAGTAGACGCTCGAAGAAATAGGTCAAGATAACGAATAGACTGTCGTTAAGTTGCGGGAAACCAACGCTCTTCCACTGTTCAGTTTTGGTCAGTAGATCGGCACGGTTTGACTGCGACATAAAATACTTCAGCCACTTATAGAACTTGTTCTTATCGTTAGCGGTATCTTGCTTAGAGATAGCGCGATCGATTGAGTCATGCAGCAGCTTGTCGACAGAGGCGCGCGATAAACTCTTCGTCATCATGGCTTCTTTCGCGATTGAGGCGAGGTTGCCCACCACGTTGTCATACAGCGCATTGAAAATTAAGATGTTATAACATTGCCAAATAAAATCTTCGCGTAGCTCGTCATGGACGATCACATCCAGAACTGTCAGTTGATTAAGCTCTGGCCAGTCAGCTTGCGTCACTTCATCAGGCAAGCTTTCTAGATAGTGGATCAAGCCTTTGAAATTGTTTTCGGCGTTGCCTTTCCAGCGATGGTATAACGACCAACCGATATTGAATAACAGTGCCTTACGCGCCTTTTTATAATTCTCTTTAGGCTCACCTAAAATAAACCGCGTCAGCATGTTACGTTCGGTAGACACATCATCGCGCTTAGCGGTAAAGTTGCTCCATAACTTATTGAGATCTTCGTCGTAAACCAGTTTATCTGGGCTAGATAACCAAGACTGGAATACCTTATCTTGCTCTTGCTGGATACGCGCCAGCAGATCGCCTTCAGGCACGCTCACCTTAGATAAACGGCCATATTGCTCTTGAGAAATAGAATGAATACGGCTACGTAAGGTTAAGTAACGTAGGTAACGGTATGAACTACCGAATAAATTAAGGTGCATCGTTGGATTATCAGCAACCGATAACCCCGCCTGCTCTTCTAGAGCAGAAAGGTTCTTTGACGGGTGCAAGAAACGATTTAAGCTGCGGTCATAATGTTCACGTAAATCTTTCGACTCGCGCACAAACTGCACTGCGGCATTCTCAACCGCTTCAATACTACTAATGATCGCACGGCGAAGATTATGCTGACGCTCATCTTTATCTGACGGAGAAAAATCGATAATGCCATCAATACAACCCGAGGTGTAAAGCTCTTCTGGCGATACACCTACCGACTTAGCACACTCTTGCCATGATAAGTTGTACTTACGCGCAATGCTTTGCAGCCCTTGAGGCTGAATGGTGTTAAAAATACCATCACGCAGTGACAACAAAATGTTAGCCGCAGCTAAGGGGATGGCACCACCAGAGTAGCCAGCGCCAATCACGATACCCACCGTAGGGACATCGACGTTGGCACTTTCGGCAATGGCTTTAGAAATTGTGTGCGCTTGGTTTTGACTGTTAGCCACTTCACCCGCATCGGCACCTGGGGTGTCGATAAGGTAAACGATAGGCATAGCTAATTCAGCAAAATGGCGAATAGCAGCACAAGCGGCTAGATGATGCTCAGGCATCCATGCACCATTACTGGTGGTACGCTCTTGGGCAATAAAACCGATACGGCGAGTGCGAGTACCAAAATTGAGTTCAACCTCAGCACTGTAAAATGGGCCTAAGTGTTTATCGGTGATCAGCTTGCCTTTGAGATCGGCAATAACGCGCTTGGCACCAAGACGGTTTTTATCTAAGGTGGGTTGAATCACTTTAGCGACATAACCATCTACGTCTAATTGTTCCAATTCCTTAAGATTAGACTGAATAGTCTCTTCACTTAATAAACCGTTAATCTGCTCTGACAGACTCTGCTTACTGTGTTTTGGAAACAAAGAAAAATCTTGTGCCAAATGCTCCGCTTGAAGAAAAAGCGGATCGGCAGTTTGAACCTGAGTCGTGTTTGTGGGCTGATTGGTGCTGGTCATCAATTGATCCTCTGCTTTAGCCTCTAAAATTTTTAGCCAATAAATATAACTTTGTTATAGGGTCAAATGCTATTAAACTGGCTTAGACGCTATGTTCCATTTTTGAGACAGTGATAAAATAATGCCAGATTTGAACGGTATGATGCTATTCGCAGCGGTAGTGAGAGCTAAGAGTTTCTCTCAAGCGGCTCGCGATATCGGCATGCCAAAGTCGACCATCAGTCGTAAAGTCGCCCAACTCGAAGAGCAGTTAGGCGTGCGTTTATTGCAGCGTGATACGCGTAATTTAAGCCTTACTCAAGTGGGTGCATTATTTTATCAACACTGCAGTAGTATTAACGATGAAGTCGAAGCTGCCAAGGCAACCATTGAAAATACTCATAATGATGTATCTGGTTCACTGCGTATCGCTATTCCGGTTTCGTTTAGCCAAGAGCTCATCGCCAACCTATGCAGTAGCTTTATGCGCTTATATCCCAACGTGGCACTCGACGTCCAATTTACCGACAATGATGTCGGCTTAGTGGGTGAAGGCTATGACATCGCCATCAAATACGGCCCACTGCAATCCTCTGACTTGGTGGCCCGCTTACTGTTAGAGCGCCAACCTATATTAGTAGCCAGTCCAGCATATTTAAAAGCCAAAGGCACTCCTGCCACGCCACAGGAACTGAGCGACCATCATGGTATTTTGCTTGGCACCTCGCGCTCAGCCCCTATTTGGCCGCTAGGTAAAGGTCAACGTAAGACCATGGTTAACTTTAAACGTAAAGTCAGAGTCAACAGTGCCGTAATGGTCAAACAATTAGTATTGGATGATTTTGGTATTGCCATGCTGTCTAATTCTGTGTGTAAAACGGAATTAGCTAGCGGCAGCCTAGTGCCACTTTTACAAGACTGGCCCATCGAACCCTTTAAAGTATACGGGGTCTATTCGAGCAGACGGCAATTAGCGACGAACATTAGCGTATTTTTAGATTTTTTTACCAAACGCTTTAGTAGCCATGAATCATTACAATCGTTAATGATGTAGCATCGCCGACGATTCATCGCTAGAGGGTCATCAGAACAACCAACCTTCTCTCAACCGCAGCGATGCCTTGTTCTATAAAATAATAGACTCATTGATAACTAACAGCAAAATGGCTAGCGCTTTTAGTTACTAGCCCACCTAAGATTAGCCTGCCGCTTAACTCAAGTGCACAACAAAATAATGACCATAGCCTTGCCATCACTATGGTCATCCCTTAAACAATATTATCTCGATAAAGTCTTAACCGTTAGAAACGATACGGGAAACGTAAGCTTAATTGATAATCGGGCGAGTCTTCGGTTAAGCCAGCACCAATGCTTGTGACCATAGACAAGTTCTCAGTTAGCGCCAATGTCGCGCCAAGGCCAAGCGATGCGGTATTGGTATCTGTCCTCGTGATATCTTGCCAATCACTGCCTTTAGGACGCTGCTGAGTTTTAGCGAAAAACCTCTGGTTAAAGCTCATGCCAATACTCATTCTTTCTGACACCGCAAATGCAAACCCCAAACTGTAATCAATGTAGTCCCCCAAATCGATATCACCGGGCGATAATCCAGGTAGCCCTGATAGATCGCCATATTCTTCAGGGATAAAGGTGCCGTAGTTGAGATTAAAAAATACAATCGCGGGATCGTAGGTTTTAGCTAAACTAAAGCCGGTTGAAAGCCCTACCACGCCAGCACCCGTGGCGATATCAACAGGGTAGGTTAAATTGCCCGACTCTGACGACTCTAGCTCGATACCATAAGGATCTGTTCCGGTGGGCAGGCGTACTCTGACATTCCAAACCCAATCGGGCCAACCGTTGCCTTCGGTCATCACCCGATAGTAAGCGGCTAAACTCATATCTCCAATTTGCCCACCTTCAACCTTGGCAGACTCATATAACTGGCTCGAATTCCCCTCACCTACCGACTCATATTTATTAAGGCGATACACATAGGGAAAACCCATTTCGAACTGCCATTGGTCATTGAGTGTATAGCGCGTAGTTAAATCAAGTTGAACCGTATTAGAGCGTATTCTGTCGAGGTTTAAGTTACCTAAAAATATGGCATCCAAGGCAAGAAAACCACGTAAAACTAAGTCTTTACGCCCATAATAACTGTAGGTTATAGAGGATTCGACGGTTAACTTACGATCAAACACATTATGGGCTTCTTGCAACACGTCATCTGTGCTGCGAGAGCGATCAGGCTCCTTTTTTACCTGTGCAACCGCATCTGACTCTTGAACGCGAGGGGATTGCGATTGGCGCTCAATAGATTGCGCTGCTTGTTCCTGCGCATCGCTGTGATTAGGCTGAGGTTGCTTAAGCGTTGCTTCTTTAGCTAATATTTTTTGCGCCATCTGGTTAATGGCTTGCTGCTGCATCTGTGCTTGTTTATTGAGTAAGATAAGCTGCTTTTTTAACAATTGAAGCTCTTCAGCTTCGGTCATGGCCGCTTGATTAGGGTCATTATCGGCAGCAAAACTTAGGGGGGGCATACACGCAATCGATACTAGCAGGGCAATCTCAGTCCATTTGACGTCCATTGATAGATATCCTTGATAAACTTGTGTGATCTTAGGCAAAGCATTAGCCCTAAAAACTATAGACCAATACCCATGATGTCGCGTACCTGCAAGCCCATTAATTGACGTTCTTTTATTCCAATATCAATTCCTTGATAGCGTATTAATGAACTATTAGTGATTTGATTAAACCCACCAATAATATTGATTGATTGCATCAACTGGCCATTCCCCTCCTGGGATAAGACCCCCTGCGCAAACGATGCTGATTGCAAATCGACCCGATAACCCAATTCACCACTTTTAGCAGAATAGAGCACGTTACCACTGCTATTTACTAAGGTTTGTCCTAAAATGATTTCGACGCCGTTAGCTAATGGATCTAACGCACCCTGTGTAATATCAAGTTGATTATTAACATTATTAAAATCACCTGTGATCTGAATTTTTTGCTGTAAACCACTCGCCTGCCCAGACGAAGACAACCCTAGTGAGTTGTCGGTTAATGCCCCGTCATCAGCAATAGTAATGACGAGCCTAGGACGATCATTTGACGCCGACATCTCAATTTGCATACTCACCTGCTGAGCGACTCCTTGAGCATTGAGATATTGAGTCTGCATCAATAAACCAAAATAAAAATCTTGACCGTTCTGGGTATACTTACCCCTTTGCTGGGCCAATTCATGATCAGACAATGGCGCTTTTTCATCAAAAGCATCTAATGGCAAATCAGATGCTAAAGCAGAATTGACCAACAAGATCCCTGTTACTAAGCAAAATTTCATTTTGCCTCCTAAAGCATGTCTGCATATTGAAAACCAAACTCTAAAAGTTCAGCATCGGTTAATGGCTGCATAGGACTTAATACGTTGTAAGTTAATCTATTTCTAGGCGTCATCAATGGATTGTCTTTAATGTATTGATTACCGATAACGACAAAGACAATTCCGTTCCATTTATTAGCAAACTCTTCATACTCTAGAATACGATTTCCAAGTGCGGGATCGCCAAGAAAAACTTGGTTATCAGCAAACCGCCTCATTACAACAAAATGGCTGTATCCACCATCATTTAACAGCACTATCGCCGGTATTTTTAACTGTAGAAGCTCTTTAATTCCTACCCTATATCCTCTGCCACGCATGTTCTGCGTCGCTAAATAGCGTTTCATATCTAACAAAGAAAAACCTTGTTCTTGCACGATGTTAATATCGGCAACCTCTAGCATTCCTAACAGTACATGTTCTTCGGTTATCTCTTCCTGACCATAACCATACTTAAGAATGCTTGCTAAACTCGCGGCGCCACATGAAAAGTCTGTTCTCTGCGGTACCACAAACTCAAACTTACGTTCTCTGATACTTTGGATATTTTTAGTGTAATTCCCCATGCCGGGGATCATGCCGGTTAACATTATTTCGGCTGAAATCGCATGTTGATGAATGCTTAAGCACAGGCATAACAATAAATATTTCATCTAGTTGTCCTTAGTGATGCAGCAGCTCAAAGCATCTTGAACCGCTGCGATACAAAAAGAATGCAGTGAATAATTATTGTTCAGAAAGGATCGCGCCTCCAGTCATGCTTGTAAGAGACAAGTTATTTGACTGCAGGTTACCATTACCCGATGCCATATTTACGCCAATATTACCTGACGCATTTTGGAAAGCACCACTCGCTATGGCCACTGTATTAGTGGTTTTCTGGGTGACGGTTTCAATAAAGAAAGGCAACTGACCAGACACTGTGCCGGCTAAAGTCTGCGTACCGGTCTCAGTGAAAGCATGGGTATCTCCGTCAGGGTTTTCACCGTCCATATCAATATGCCCCCACAAAAAGGCATCATCACCGTTGTCATGAGTACCATCATCTTGCCAAATCGTTGGATAGAATGGGCCATCTTGATCGATATTGCCATCATAAGTGCCCGTCGCCCCCATTGATAACGTCACATCTGCATACTCAACCGAATTCTGCACAACACTTTCATTCAAGGTCATATTATGACCTGAAACTTGGGTGTTTGAGACTGTCGCTTCACCTAAGCTACCCGTGTGTGCAGATGCCGCCATATTATTGGCTTGAACATTGTTAGCACCAGAGGCGATATTGACTCCTATGTTACCCGAAGCCCCACTGAATGCTGAGCCGCTAATGCTGGCACTATTGGTGGAGGCATAATTACCCGTTACATTAAAGGTGCCACGTTGGCTACTGAAAATTTCAGCATCGCCAGAACCAAATGCAAATGAGGCATCTATCGATGCAAGCGCAGCTGAATTCCCTTGCACATTATGATCGCCTGCCGCCTGGTTGACGCCAATATTACCGCTGGCATTACTAAAGGCGGAATCTGAAACTGAAGCGGCATTATCAACGTAAGAATTACCAACTAAATTAGCTCCGGTTTCTTGATTGTTCTCAATCACTGCCATACCTAGTCCGTTGACCCCAATATCACCTGAGATTTTAACTTTACCTTTATACTCAAGTTCTTTAGTGACACTCACTTCCTTTTTAAGCTCAACAGAACTATCTGAATCTGTTTCACCGTTAGCGAACGCATTGGCACTAATTGCTGCACTAATACACATTACTAAGGTTAATTTCTTCATTTTCATTTTCCATTTCTCCATTAGGATGATTTAATTCCCACTTGGTAACTGCAGCGAGAACTGATTTATGGCGGTGTTACCATCGCCAGAAATTTGGTTGATTTGCACTATGCCTTGCACATTTTCAAAGCTATCAGGCGCGATAAAAGACTGATGATTATCAAGATGACCCATAGGTAAGGCACTTAGGCTGGTCACGTTTTCAAGGGACTTATCATCCAATCCAAGACCGACAACCGCTTGGAGCCCAATGGCCCCAAGATTGGCTTGCATGTTTCCTTGTCCACTGACCTGATTGATACTGATCAATCCTTGGCTATTTTCGAACGCTAACTCTTCGATTGACGTTTGATTGATAGCGTCACCGTAAGTGCTGTCGGCTATGTAAGGGTTTTTCTGATGAGAAAGGATGACCACTTGCCCACCAATAGCGTGACTATTGGTTTGCAGGTTTATTTCACCTGCGGACTGATTAATTGCCACTCGGCCCTGAACATTAAAAAAAGCCTGAGGCGCAACAATAGCGATATTACTAGGCGAACTAAGGCTATAACTCTGATAGCCCCCATTTAAACTACCGTCGTTAGGGCTCTCCTTATCAGAGCCGTTACCATCGGCTGCAACGGTAAAGGCAATTGTGCCAAACAATAAACATAAACACCGTTGTCCATAACGTAGTCTCATTTAGCCCTCTTCATTTAAGATTAATCATCAGCGTTCAATGAATAAAGCAAACAACAGGCCAATAATTGAAAAGATAAATATCAAGAACTTATATTTTTCATAATAAAAACAATCTCAATATTAAGACAAAAAAATAACAAGACCTTGATCTTGTTATTTTTCAAAATTGATTATCGAGTCTTAATTATGAGACATTAAGAATCGATTGCATAAATGTCATGCTTATCAATTAGGCGGTATAGTGTCGCTCTTGATATTTGCAGGTCATTTGCGACAACATCCATTTTTCCACTGTGTTTTTCCATCACTTGGATAAGCGTATTCTTTTCCACTTCATCTTTAATTTTCTTCAATCCTCTAGCAAAACAATCACTATTCATTGAATTATCAAGCTCTAAATCAGAGGCTTGTATAATTCCAGTTTCGCATAGTAATACCGCCCGACGAATACGATTGATTAATTCACGCACATTACCTGTCCACTGGTGCTCTAACATAGCGACTTTAGCTTGCTCGCTAAAATGACAAACTCCTACAGCATACTCTGAGGCATATTTATGACAAAAGTGCTCCGCAAGCGAGATAATATCCTCCTTGCGATCACGCAGCGCTGGCAACTCAAGCGTTAGTCCATTTAACCGATAAAACAGATCTAAACGAAACTCACCGCGTTTAATCGCTGCGTCTAAATCGATATGTGTTGCAGCCACAATTCGTACATCGACAGAGGTTGGCTTACTGCCACCGACAGCGTCAAAAGTGCCTTCCTGTAAAAAACGCAGCAGATTAACCTGCTGATCTAATGGTAAGTCACCCACTTCATCTAAAAATAGCGTGCCGCCATGGGCTTGGCTGATCTTACCTTTATGGCGATTCACTGCGCCTGTAAAGGCCCCTTTTTCATGGCCAAATAACTCAGATTGCACTACACCTGAAATTAATGAGCCACAATTAACCGCCACAAATGCCCCTGATGCTCGCTGGGATTTTTGATGAATATCTCTTGCGATCAGCTCTTTACCCGTGCCACTTTCCCCACGGATCAGAATAGGGATGTCGGTTGGTGCCGCACGATAAATTTGCTTACCCAAGGCCTTCATTATCCGTGAGCACATGATGGTTTTGGGCTGCAACAGCTTTGCACTATCGGCTTGAGTCGCACACCTTAAGCGCATTCTAATCAAGCCTAATGCATGCCCTAGAATGCGAGCCAATCGCTCTAACTCAAATGGTGCAGTATGATAATCCCAAGCATATTGAGCAATAAGCATTTGAATATCATCAACTTGAAGTTGCTCCTTTTCAACCATCATCAACACTAAAGTATTTTTATTTAATCGATTCAAAATCAATTCAGCCCAAGCAATTTTATCCCCGCCCCTTAAGTCGAGTAGTAATATATCGGTATTAATGCTAAAGCTTTGTAAATTTTCAGCCACATAAAACTCTGAATAAATATCGTACTTTTTTAAACCACGACATAACACATCGTCATAATCATGACCGATAATGCTAAGACATCTCATATCGAAACTCCCTTTAAGGGCCACAACCCTATGACCACTCCTTATTAAACGAGTGTTTAGATAATTAACTTTTTCTATCAAAGTTAATTATCGATATAACCATAACAAAACGATTTCACGCATAATTTAGAGTAAGAAAGTATAGTAATAAAAAACCGATTAGACGGAGCGAGCGATTAAATTATTCGTCATCCATCTGCTATATAATAGCCACCTACTTGAAAAAGCTAACTAAAACGAGTGATTGTTATTTACTTTATCCATTATCAGCGTCAAGTTTAGGCAACTTTCCATCACCACTATTCTGGTGCATACTGAAGCCCAAAAATACGCCCCATGTTGGTGCTTAGTCACCTGATATTGCGTATGTTTACCGTACAGTTAACAATTGAAAGGATATGGCAATGACTCACTTGCGCTCGGCACTGTTATGTACTCTGCTTGCAACCCACATTATCGCTTTGCCCGTAGCTGCTAAAACGGATATTGAAGAGGCGCGATTACCCAAAGCGAGTGCTGCCATGCCGAATGTGGTCAACCGATATCAGGCGATGGTAGAGGATTTACAACAAAAATTTCGGCGTCAATCAGATGAGTTGGTGATGACCCAAATGGTCGCTCGTCAAGGCGAGCGCTTATGGCAGCAAGCAGTCAGAGACGTACAATCTGGCGGTCAAGATGATAGGCCACTCTACTGGAGTCGCCTAGCAATGAAAATTCAGTTAAAACAACATCAGCCTGCATTTAACATTGCCCCTTGGCAGCGCACCATATTACTCAATGCTGTTGAGAAATCCTCACGTGGTTTTAGCGATATCAACTTCAATAAGCAAAGCCAAATCCGCATATTATTAACTGGCTTCGACCCCTTCTTTCTCGATCGCAATATTGACCAAAGTAACCCTTCGGGCTTAGCCGCTTTAGCTCTCGATGGCTACAGTTTCACGGTTAATGGCAAGCAAGCTCAAATTGAGACCGTCATGATACCAGTTAGATTTGCCGACTTTGACCAAGGGATCATTGAATCACTGCTCACACCGATTTATCGCGATAATAGCGTCGATGCCATTGTTACCGTCAGCATGGGTCGAGAGAACTTCGATTTAGAACGCTTTCCAGGCCGTAACCGCAGTGCCGACGCTCCCGACAACCTCAACGTCCTGACCGGAGCCACACCAACCGCACCTAAAGCACCATTACTAGAGGGCAACACCTTAAACGGCCCAGAATTTGTTGAATTTTCACTGCCTGTGGGTGCGATGCAAAACATCGAAAAACAATGGCCTATTAATGACAATCGCACTGTGGCCACTTTGGCAAGAGGGACTTTTAGCGCCGATTCATTGCTGGAGCTGCAAAACGCTACTTCGGTTGAGGGTTCCGGCGGCGGTTATCTCTCCAATGAGATCTCCTACCGTGCAGTGCTCTTAGGGCTGCAATTTAATAGTGGCATTAAGGTTGGCCATATACACACCCCGCGCGTCAGCCGCTACGACGCCGCCACCGAGATGGCTATTGTCAACCAGATAACCACTATGGTCGAAGCCGCAGCAACTCGGTTATAATCAGCACACTCAACAGCGCCCCGACAATCAAATAGGGGCGCAAATATAAGATGTTAGATGTATCAACGTATTAAAAGACTGATTAATAAAGCTATGATGCTCAAGGCTCCCTTATCACCTGCTGTAACACCATTGCCACAGACAGACAACCAAGCACGAATACTGGCCCAAGTTGACCTTTGTTATCAACAGGCTGAGCATCAATTACAGCGCCGATTCCCTCGCCCACAAGTTAACTTTAAACTCAGGGGTAAAAGCGCTGGCACAGCGCATTTACAACTCAATAAATTGAGATTTAATGCCGTTTTACTCGAAGAAAATCCAGAGGCGTTTTTAACTCAAGTCGTCCCCCATGAGGTATGTCACCTGCTCGCCCACCAGCTTTATGGTCGAGTCAAACCCCACGGCATTGAGTGGCAAACCCTGATGATAACCCTGTTTAAGCTGACTCCGAGTACGACTCACAGCTTAGATACCCGCTCAGTACAAGGAAAAACCTTCGCTTATCAATGTGCTTGTGGTCCGATAGCTTTGAGTGTTCGCCGCCATAATAAAGTCATGCGAGAGCAAACTCACTATCGCTGCCGACGCTGCAAACAGACCCTCACCTTAGCATAGCCAGCCACGAGGTAGCATACCTACTCGACAGTTGGACTAAGAGGCAACCAACACCTGTTCATCTCGCCCCTTGCTTAAGCTGCGTCCCATCCCGTAAAATCGGCACCAAACGGCCAAAGTGCTGTTAGTAAGCTTGCCCAGACCGCTTTCGTGTTAATCGCCACGGTGTCTACGCAAGCTTTGTTATCTTTTTTAGGGATTAAATGTGTTAAAGAATATCTATACTCGGCGCCTTGTGGCGCTGAGGGCAATGGCGTTGCTGGCATTATCGCTGGCGTCGGCCAATACACTTGCCTCGCACCCCACGAGTTTTAACCAAGCCAAAAACATTGCGCGCACGATTTACAGCCAAGACCTTAACACCACTAGCTTTTATTGCGGCTGCGACATCACCATCAATGGCAAGTTGTGGCAACCGGACTTTAATCGCTGCGGTTATCAGGTGCGCAAGCAACAAAAGCGCGCCAGCAGAATTGAATGGGAGCACATAGTCCCTGCTTGGGAGTTTGGTCATCAACGCCAATGTTGGCAACAAGGTGGCCGTAAATATTGCGGCAAAAGCGATAACCTGTTTAAAAAAATGGAAAGTGACCTGCATAATTTGGTGCCCGCTATCGGCGAAGTCAATGGCGATCGCAGCAACTACCGCTTTAGCCAGTGGAATGCTACGCCTGAGCAGTATGGTCAATGTGCCATGGTCGTCGATTTCAAGTCTCGTAAAGTGGAACCACCACCCCATACCCGTGGACAGATCGCGCGCACTTACCTTTATATGCAGCAAACTTACGGCTTACAAATTGCCAAAAGTCAGCTAAAGCTATTTAAAGCATGGGATAAAACCTATCCAGTTGATACTATTGAGTGCCGACGCGATAACGCCATTGCCACACGTCAGGGCAACCATAACCCATTTGTGCAAAGCCAGTGTCAGCAACAAGCCAAGATACAGCAAACTGCGGAGTAGCAGATGAGAATACCCAGAATTTACCAAGCAGGCTCCTTAGACCTAGCCTCTAGCGTCATGCTCGATGCTGAAGCGGCTGGGCATGTAGGCCGCGTACTACGAATGGGCCCAGGTGAACAGCTTGAACTGTTCAATGGTGATGGTCACAATTATGTCGCCGAGATCGTCAGTGCCAGTAAGAAAAATGTCGAAGTGAAGGTCTTAACTAAAACGGTTAACGACAATGAATCACCACTGCACCTGCATCTTGGGCAAGTGATCTCCCGCGGCGATAGGATGGACTTCACCATACAAAAGTCAGTTGAACTGGGCGTGAATACCATTACACCGCTATTTTCAGAGCGTTGCGGCGTTAAATTAGCGGGTGAACGCTTAGAGAAAAAGATTCAACAATGGCAGAAAATTGTGATCAGTGCTTGCGAGCAGTCAGGCCGTAGCGTGGTCCCCATCGTACGCCCCGCCATGGCATTAGCAGACTGGAGCCATGAAAGCAGCACCGCCATTAAGCTCAATTTACATCCAAGAGCCTCGCACGGTATCAAAGGCTTAGCACTGAATACCACGCGTGTACGCCTGCTGATTGGTCCCGAAGGCGGACTGTCGGAGCAGGAGATCGCGATGACGGAACAAGATAATTTTACTGATGTACTGCTAGGCCCACGAGTACTGCGCACCGAAACCGCAGCCTTAACCGCCATTAGTGCACTACAACTTAATTTCGGCGACTTGGGCTAACCCACTCGCCATAACGAATGCGTCACAATTGAATAAGGAAAGAGAGATGATTAAGCTTGGCATCGTGATGGACCCCATCAGCGACATCAACATCAAGAAAGACTCTAGTTTCGCCATGCTGATGGCGGCCCAATCTCGAGGTTATCAGCTGTTCTATATGGAGATGCATGATCTTGCCATGGTCAATGGCGACGCCATGGCGACTATGCGCCCATTAACAGTGCAGCAAGATGAGCAAAACTGGTATCAGTTAGGTGACGCCGTCGACACCCCAATGGCTGAGCTCGATGTCATCTTAATGCGCAAAGATCCGCCGTTTGATACTGAATTCATCTACGCCACTTATATGCTGGAGCGCGCCGAAGAGCAAGGCGTGTTAATCGTCAACAAACCGCAAAGCTTGCGTGATGCCAATGAGAAACTGTTTACCGCTTGGTTTAGCGAGTTTACTCCAGAAACCATAGTCACGCGCGATGCTGCGCGTATTCGTGCTTTTTATCAACAAAAAGGCGATATCATCTTAAAGCCATTGGATGGTATGGGTGGGAGCTCGATTTTCCGCGTGAAGCAAAACGATCCTAACCTTGGGGTGATCATCGAAACCTTAACTAACCATGGTCAGCAATATGCCATGGCACAAGCCTTTATCCCGGATATCACCTCGGGTGACAAACGGATCTTAGTAGTCGATGGCCAACCTGTGCCCTATAGCTTGGCGCGGATCCCACAAAATGGGGAAACCCGTGGCAACTTAGCGGCTGGCGGTAGAGGCGTGGCGCAGCCTTTGTCTGCAAGCGATTGGGCCATTGCCAATGCGATTGGCCCTGAGTTGAAAAAACGTGGACTGATCTTCGTCGGTTTAGATGTGATTGGCGACAAACTAACCGAAATTAATGTCACTAGCCCAACCTGTATTAAAGAGATCCAGGCAGCCTATGACGTCGATATTACCGGCATGTTGATGGACGCTATCGAAGCCCGTATAAAGTCATAATCTGGAGCCATGATGAAGTTATCAACGCTTATAGCCACCTGCTCACTTGCTACAGTGCTGCTGCACAGCAGCGTGATAAGTGCTAATCCATTATCGCCAGAGGCGGCCCCTAGCCGTCCCAAAAATATCGTGATCATGGTGGGTGATGGTATGGGGCCCGCTTATACCAGCGCCTACCGTTATTATCAGGATAACCCTAGCACTCAAGAGGTTGAGCAGACGGTGTTCGATCGTCTCGCCATCGGCAATGCCAGTACTTATCCGGCAGCGGTTAGCGGCGTAGTAACCGATTCCGCCGCAGCCGCCACCGCACTGGCGACTGGGGTCAAAAGTTATAATGGCGCCGTGTCGGTCGATACCGATAAGCAACCGATAGCGACCATCATGGAGCTAGCTAAAAAACGCCATATGAGTACTGGTGTAGCGGTCACCTCACAAATCAATCACGCCACTCCCGCGGCTTTTTTAAGCCATAATGAGAGTCGCCGTAACTACGAAGCATTAGCCAAAAGCTACCTCAATACCGATGCCGATGTCATGCTCGGTGGTGGGCAAAAGTATTTCCCCGCCGCGCTGATTAAAGAGTTTGAGGCCAAGGGTTATCATTATCTTGCCGATTTCAGCCAGCTATCACAGGTGACGCAACCTAAGGTTATCGGGCTCTTTGCCGAGGTGCAATTGCCTTGGGCGATTGATGAGCCAGATGCCAACCGCCTTAGTGAGATGACCAGTAAAGCCCTTGAATTACTCTCAACTAACCAGCAAGGTTTTGTCTTATTAGTCGAAGGTAGCCTTATCGACTGGGCCGGCCATAACAAGGATATTGCAAGCGCAATGGCGGAGATGCATGAATTTGCCAAAGCCATCGAGGTGGTTGAGCAGTACATTCGTCACCACAACGACACCTTGTTAGTGGTGACGGCTGATCACAACACGGGCGGATTATCGATAGGTGCCAATGGCGACTATCGCTGGGACAGCCAAGTATTGCGTAACATCAGTGCCAACCCTGCGACGATTGCCACCGAAGCGATAGCCGCCGATGACTGGCGCACCGTGGTTGAAAGTCGCTTAGGTTTATCACTGAATGAGCCTGAAACACGCCAACTGGCCAACGCTCGAATGCAAGGACACAAGGTGCTCGATAACGCCATTAAACGCCTTATCGATACCCGCTCTAACACTGGCTGGACAACCGATGGCCATACTGGCATGGATGTGCAAGTCTTTGCCACAGGCCCTGCGGCTACGATATTTGCTGGGCATCAAGATAATACTGATATTGCCAACAAAATAATAAGCCTATTACCCAAGGTGATGCCAGCTCAGCAATCGCATACTCAAGACGCCCCAAAAGCGGCGGTGATAACGCCAGCAACCGTAGAGGACAAAGTGCAATCACCAACACAAAAGCCTAACGCCGCTAACGTCACACTCGTCCAGTAACAGGCACTTACCACAGCGTGATTAGTCCCTAATGTGCTTAACTTTTCAGTTTAAGTTGGCAAAATACATGAGGGGCTTAAGTGCTGAACTTAGTTTTGACCTATAGGCGTTGGCGACTTCACTCTGGCGTGCTGTATGGTTAAAGCTGCACGCCAGATGCGCTTAACATTAGCTAGTGATGATGAATCGTCACCTTCAATTTATGCTCCAAGCACAATATAAAGATGATGGTGAAGCTGTAAGATGTGAAGCGTTAACACATGGCGTCTCCAGACTAAAAAGAGACTTAACTCCATATAATTAATAGGTTAGCCAAAAATCAGCTCAGCAGCAGAATAAAATGATTATTTATAATCTCTGCCCATGGGATATAATCCCTGCAAATTTTCCCTATGATATTGGTTATTCGTGCTATCTAATCCATCACAACTGATCGTAAGAAACAGTCATCTACTTGAATCAAAAGATGTTTTACTGCTCAACATCGAAGGCGACTTATTAGCAAAAGAGCTACTGAGCGTCGCGAATAAGGTCAGCACCTTAGCACTGGATTTCAACCACCATTTACCACTATTACCCTACGGCTCTGAGCGGCTACAACTGAATTTTGGCCATCAAATGACCAATGATGAGCGATTCGATTGTGTCGTGCTGTTTTATCCTAAGTCTAAAAGCTTAGCGCCCTACCTACTGAATTTAGCCGGTCTGCACCTTAAACCAGGTGGGCAACTGCTGGTAGTGGGTGAAAATAAGGGTGGAGTGCGCTCACTAACTAAACAGCTACCAAACTACTTTGATGCAGTTAGCAAACTGGATAACGCTCGCCACTGTTTGTTATTTAGCGCCGAGCTAATAGAAGCCGCACCGCAAATGAATCTCAATGACTGGGTCAGCCGCTATACACTCGATACTCCACAAGGCGCATTAACCATCTGTAATTTGGTGGGAGTATTTAGCGAAAAACGTTTAGATGAAGGCACGAAGTTACTGCTTGAACATTTGCCGAAACTCTCGGGTAGAGTGCTCGATTTTGGCTGCGGCGCCGGCGTGATTAGCGCCGCCTTACTCAAAGCAGACCCCGCTATCACAATGGAGTGTGTCGATATTAACGCCATGGCACTAGCCTCATGTGAGCTGACGCTCGCGGCCAATAATATGACCGCTAAAATCTATCCATCAGACGGCTTAGCACAAACCCAGGGGCAATTTGACGCGATTATCTCTAACCCGCCGTTTCATGATGGCTTACATCGCACCACGAATATCGCCACCCAATTTGTACAAGATAGCGCACAAAAACTCACTCGCGGTGGACAATGGCATATCGTCGCCAATCGCCACCTGCCCTATAGTGAGGCTATCGCTGGCACTTTTAAGGGCGTCAATGTCAGCGCTGAAAACAATAAGTACAAGGTTTACTCGCAACGCAAATGACCTATTGTTAACGCTAGGATGAAGAGATTAGCTAGCCGCCCCCCTGTCGCCTAGCTTTTTTCACTGTAGCCCACTGGCGGAAAAGTGAATTCAACCGCCCCCCATCAAGCCTTAACACCCACTGCTGTTATCATGGCGTATTGATAAATAATTTAATGATTTAATTTGATTAGTATTGCGAGACCCAGCTCAACACTTAGCAAATTAAGGCTTCATTGGCTAAACTTTATGCTGTTATACTCGAGTGACTAATAATAAGAGTCAACTTGTGGAAACACTTATGCTGTCCCCTGAACTAATCGAACTAAGCAGTGATGGTACATTAGCTCAACTCAAAGTGACCCCGGCTATCCACGGCCCCATTTCCGTCGAGATGATTAACCAACTACTTTCGTTGAGCGAATTTTGTCAGCTATATCCACTGAAACCTGTTATCGATAAAGCCGTCATACAAGTCAACCAACTTATCGATCAAGATGACGGCCACAGCCCCCAACTGTTTAACATTGCAGAGCGCCGTGATGGCAAGCTTGAATTTAAGCTTGCCGAAGACAAGATGAGCGCTGCAATGACCCTCACCGCAGCATGGGGTGGCAAGGAGATCAGCTTGCCCAATATTCTTAACGCATTAAAGCAACAAGCTATCTGTCTGGGGTTAAGCAAGTTAAAAATTCAATCAGCACTGCAGCAATTAACCCAGCTGCGTCCGGGTGAGCAGTGCACCGAAGTGATAGCCCACGGCAAAGCAGCAATTAACGGTGTCCACGCCAGCATTGAACGTAAAGTGCCCCTGGCGAGAGAACGTTTACTGCAGCCACAAAAGCGCGAAGATGGCACCGTCGATATGCGCAATCTCGGTGAGGTCATCATGGTCAAACCGAATGACGTTTTAATGATTAAAACACCTGCAACTCATGGCTCTGAGGGTTATAAAGTCAACGGCGAAAAGCTCACCCCAGTGATAGGCAAAGATATAAAAATGGTCGCTGGCAATGGAACTCACTTCTTAAGAGATTGCCACAACACGCTTATCGCCAGTAAAGCTGGCCAGCCTGTCGAAACCACTAACGGCATGCAGGTTGACGATGTACTGCAAATAAAAGATGTCGATATCGGTTATGGTAATGTCGATTTTAAAGGCAGCATCTTAATCACAGGTGACGTCCATGAAGGAATGGTCGTTAAAAGCAGTGGCGATATTACCGTCATGGGCTTTGTCGATTCGGCCCACCTTATTGCGCAAGGGGATATCACCGTCAGTAAAGGGGTGATCGGCCGCCAGCTAAAAGATGAGCGACTGTCGACCACTTTAGAGGCGAAGGGGCAGATCTCGGCACAATTTGTACAGTATTCAAATGTTACGGCCGACAAAGATATCCTGATCACCAAACAACTGCTGCACAGTCACACCGAAACTCAATCTCGGCTCACCGTCAGTGATGCCAATGGTCGTCGAGGCGATTTAGTTGGTGGCATAGCCAAAGCGAATAAAGGCATCAAGGCGGTGATCATCGGTGCCACCGCGGGCACCAAAACAGAAACCTATTGCGCCATGCACTTAGGTGAGCTGAAAGAGGCATTAAAACAGCTGGATCAAGGTATCAAACAGATGGTGGTCGCTAGGCTCAATATTGAGTCAAGGTTAAACAAGTTGCCACCAAAAGCCAGTTGGCAAGATGATGAGTTGATGGTTGAACAAGTCAAAGGAATGCTCGAAGAGAAACATCGTATTACCGCCGAATGCGCCCGTGAGGAGGTGGAATACACCTTACTGCAACGAGAAGTGGAAGATTATTATCAGCAATATCGGATCGAAGCCAGTAAACATATTTTTGCCAATGTTGAGCTGCATATAGGCCCAGCTCACCAGCGAACCCAGCGCGAACATGGCCCCTGCATTGTGAACAATCATAATCATGAGATCAGCTTCGACTATAGCCGTCATTGACCAGTGTCATCTCTGTCTCAATATTCTCAGGTATAACTTAGTGTTATACCTGTTTCATATTTAGCATATTTACAGGCATAATTCGCCCATATGATGCCCAATCAACAAGAGATATGACGTGGAACTCCTTAAGATAGACTGTTTAGGTAAAGAGCTAAGATTAGAGGGCTCAATGGCGGGCTGGCAACAACTGTATTGGGGCGGACAATTAGTGTCGGCGCTACCGGCATCTGCCAATAATGAGGGCTTAAAACAGCATCAGTTTGAACTAAAAAATCCATTAGTTGATGGCCAGCCGAGCATCATAATCACCCTATCTATTGACCTAGCATGGCAACCTTTTCATTTAGAATACAGCCTATTAAAAGACGATGACATCATCACTCAAGGCAGCCGTAACAGCAAAGACATAGAACAACAAACACCGGTACAACCGATAGCAGCCAAGCCACAATTTAGCTGGGTTGGTTTAGGCTCATTGGGATTTAAGTTATTTAAGAGTGCCAAGGTGATCAAGGTGGTACTTGCTGGTGCCAGTGTGGCCGCATACTCTTGGCTCTTTTCGCTGCAATTTGCTTTAGCGCTTATCGCCTGCTTAGTGTTTCATGAATATGGTCATATCCGCGCCATGCAATATTTCGGTATGAAAACAAAAGGGATTTACCTTATCCCTTTCATGGGCGGCTTGGCGCTTAGTGACGAAAAAATCAATACCCGTTGGCAAGATGTGGTGATCTCTATCATGGGGCCCACCTTCGGCCTATTGATGTCGCTGGCGGCATTATTGGCTTACTGGGCCACTGGCAATATCTTTTTTGCCGGATTAGCCACCTTTAACGCACTACTAAACCTATTTAACCTATTGCCAATTTTACCCTTAGATGGCGGCCATATTCTTAAAAGCATCAGTTTTTCGATGAATAGTACGCTGGGGCTTATGGCCTGTATCGCTGGCGCCGCAGTGGGTGTGTTTATCAGCTATACACTAGGGTTAGCACTACTGGGTTTCTTACTCTTAATCGGCAGCATGGAGATAGTGTTTGAATGGAAAACGCGTCATCAGAGTCATCTATTGCCATTAGACAGATACGGACAACTCTTCTCGGCGATTTGGTATCTGCTAACGGTTGGGGCCTTGGTAGCTATCATCTGGTATTTCGCGGGTAGCGGCGACGACATGCTCGGCCTGCCATTGAAAATACTACAAAGTTAAGCCACTGAAATCGGCAATAAGAAAGTAGGCCTAGCCCTGCTTTCTTATGCATGGCCATGATAAGAGCAAATTACAGGCATAAAAAAACCTGCTAAAAAGCAGGCAAGTGTCTCTCATCAAGCGATTTGGTACAGATGGCGAGACTTGAACTCGCACGGCCGTTAGGCCACTAGCACCTGAAGCTAGCGTGTCTACCAATTCCACCACATCTGCAATGTCATCGACAAAAAAACCTGCTATAGAGCAGGTTAATTATCTCTCTATGAGAGTATTTGATAATGGTACCGAAGGACGGACTTGAACCGTCACTCCCGAAGGAAACGGATTTTGAATCCGTCGTGTCTACCAATTCCACCACTCCGGCTTATCAAATAGACTTTGCTAAACAACATCTCCTTAGCAAGTGAACAGAATTATACCTTCGCTTTAGCCAATGGCAAGTCTTTTGAACACGATTAATTATCGAATGAGCAAATTTCACTCGCCTGGGAAGTGGATAAACCCAACATCAACCTTGCGAATAAATAACAACACGATCACCAGCACAGATTTAACCAAATTAATGCAGATCAGAAACGCTTTGGCATCATTAATTGATCAAGATCAGCATACTGCATATCTAATAGCGCTAATTTAGCTGTGACATCTTTATAAACATCTGCGAAAGAGGACTTCTCAAATGGCATTTTGGTTAGATTTAATGTTCGGTAACCCCATTGGTTTAATGTCTATGTTAGTTATCTTCACCACCATTGGAATAATGTCATACATCATGTGGCTGTTTATATCGAAGTCAAAACCAGAATAGATAGGGTCTTTTAAGGCTCAGTGTTAATACACATTTCTAATGCAAAGGGGGCTTACGCCCCCTCTTTTTATCTCAACATCACTCAAGCAGCGTGTTTGCGGCTTGGCACCATACTATGAATAAAGTGCGGTCTAGCTTTCATCAACAACTGGATCTGCTCTTGATTAGGCTCACCTTGCGGCAAGCGTAGAACTTGACGATTAAGGTGACTCCTTGCTGCCATTGAGATTTTATAATCGGCAGTGGGCCCTTGAATTGCATAATGTTTCTTATTACCTAAATACTCTAAAATATTACTCTCGAGTAAGCTTTTTACTGCCGCCTCATTTTCAGGCAGGGTCAAAATGGTTTCACCTTGTAAGAAAAACTCGCGCAGTAATGCCCGCTCCGTCGGATCGAGTAACAGCACCTTCTTTTCAATGACTTCAAGGGTGCGCTTCCCTTTGAGGTGTGTAATCGCCTCGTCGATAAAGTAGTTCGCGACTTTCATCAACAGATAAGCCATACCAAGCAGCAGCCCTAATCCAATAATATGTGCGTGCTGATTAACCAACCCTTCTAACTTAAGCGTACTAATCACCGATAGCGGCGCGAACATCAAAGCCGCACTAACTAATGTCAGCCATAGGATTAAGTTAAACATCACTTGCTTTGGCGTTGCATGTTTAAAAAGAGTTAAATTCAACTTTTCCATTGTATTATCCAGTGTCAAAAAATCTGCAGTAGTTAAATAATGCAAATTAGATACCAAAAATGAGTTGAATTACGCCTAAGATAAAATAAAGGTAACTCACTAAAAATAGACTGGTTTCAACGCTATATTACGTAATGTAGCGAGAGCCTAAAAGAGATGTACTTTATCGGCTTTATATGAAGTGTATGCGATGGTGAGCGAAATAGAACGCCGTTGGATCTGAGCTTATCTATCATTTATAGAGATCTATAGCTCAAAGACAAATGCCTTATCCCTTTAAGCAGCTCAACTAGCAACCCAAGGGTCAATCATTAAAGGCGAATCGCACAATGGGATGCCATTGGCATCGATAGGCGCTCTTAATCGCCATCATTTGAGCCAATATACTGACAGTCGCAGTTAAACCAGTTTGCTTGCGTCACCACTAACTAACACCGACCAGTCACTTATCAGCTCATATTGCAGGCTTTACTTGTTATAAGCTTTAGCCGCAAGCTTGCTCAGCACTCTACTGACGGCGACAAAACCAAAGGTGCCAGTCACTACCGTTACTGCACCAAAACCTGATGCGCAGTCCATACGCATACTACCTTCGGCCGTCGCCTTGGTATTACAAACGCTACCATCACCTTGAGGATAAACCAATTGCTCAGTCGAGAACACGGCTTCAATACTAAAGCGCCGCTGCAGGTTTTTGGAAAAATGGTACTCACGGCGCAGTATATTTCTGACTTTAGCCAGCAAGGGATCTTGGTAGGTCTTTGCTAAATCAGTTACCTGTATTTGAGTGGGGTCCGTTTGCCCTCCCGCACCACCGACTGTAACGATGGGGAGTTTTTGCCGCTTGCACCAAGCAATAAGCGCCGCCTTAGGTTTTACCGCATCAATACAATCGATGACGTAATCGAGCGAGCCACCGGCCTTTTTACCGTTAAAATACTCAGCAAGATTATCGAGAGTGATGAAGTCTTCCACCTCATTAACTCGACACTCAGGGTTTATCTGCCGAATACGCTCTGCCATCACCGCAACCTTAGACTCACCAACAGTCTCTTTTAGTGCATGCAACTGTCTGTTGGTATTAGTCACGCAGATATCATCGAGATCGATTAAGGTAATTTCACCTATACCGCTGCGTGCTAATGACTCTGCAGCCCAGGTGCCTACCCCACCAATTCCCACCACTGCCACATGGGACTGTGCAAACAGGGTTAATGCCTTAGCACCATAAAGGCGACCTATGCCGGCGAATCGATTTAAGTATGCATCTGTATGTGTTGGCAAGCTCAAGCTGTACTCCAAAATAGAGATTAAAAAACGTGTCGATTTTATCCTAAACCCTAGCAAAGCGAAAACGAAACCCGTGCAATATACGCTGAGTTAACCTTAACTCAATGCAGGCGATTAACCTTATATTTACTACGTACACAGCCAAAACTCTTACTCACCATGTATTACATGGTGCCTTTTCAACCGCATTTATTCGACTTGATACTAAGAAAAACACACTTTGTTGATCAAAATACAACTGTTCAACAGAATTATCACACCACTAGGCTGCATTACTCTGTAAATAAACTACAATGTTAGCTGCTACTTATTCAGAAAAACTTAATTAACCTTGTTAATTAGTCGCTTGAGTGTGTCAGCAGGAGAACAAATGCGGCTTACGCCTAGCGATTACTTTTTACACAAGATGAGCAAATTGTTTGCAAAACTTGACTAAAAAGCTTTCTCAATCGATAAAAGTTTGATCTAAGCCACAATTTTAAAACCACAAAAAGGTACACTGCAGACCATCTTGTTGCGAGTAGGGATGCTCGTAACAAAATATGGAAACGATGTTAATAACCATTACAAAATGGAACAGAACTCAGTTCTTGGGAGCACAACACATGAAAAAATCTTTAATCTCTGCATCAATCGCCTCAGTACTCACTTTGGCTTCATTCGGTGCGCTAGCCGATGGCCCTAACTTTTACGGTCGTTTAGACCTAACCGTGACAAACTCAGACACGGGTCTAACTACACAAGAAGGTAAAAAAGGCACCATTCTAGAAAACAACTTTTCCAACCTAGGTGTTAAGGGTAGCGAGAAGATTGCAGACGGCTTCGACGTTGTTTACCAAATGGAATTCCAAGTAGAGAACACTTCATCTAAAGGTGATGTATTTAAGGCGCGTAACACTTTCCTAGGCCTTAAGAGCGCCGCTGGTACTGTACTTGTAGGTCGTAACGACACTGTATTTAAACAATCAGAAGGCAGCATCGACCTATTTGGTAACAGTAACGCCGATATCGACCGTTTAGTTGGTGCTCAGTCACGTGTAGCTGACGGCATCTGGTACTACTCACCAAAGATTGCTGACTTAGTCACCGTCAACGCAACTTATCTGATGGAAGATAACCATGCCAGCGATAAAGAGCAGTATGCATTTAGTGCAACGGTA
This sequence comes from Shewanella sp. 492, assembly GCF_059338445.1. NCBI lineage: Bacteria > Pseudomonadati > Pseudomonadota > Gammaproteobacteria > Alteromonadales > Shewanellaceae > Shewanella > Shewanella sp. 492. The sequence continues at coordinate 569,750 of NZ_CM181702.1, read as the reverse complement.
GGTGACAAGAAGTTTAAAGCGCAAAACTACTATGTCGCTGCAGCTTATAACAAAGGTATTGCTGGTATCGATGCCTACCGTGGTGTAGCTCAAGTTAAATTAGGCGATTTCAAAGTGGGTGGTCTATTCCAAAACTCTGAAAGCGTTGTTGATGGTTCAGAAGATGGCAACACTTACTTCGTTAACGTCGCTTACAACCTTAATGGCGTTAACCTAAAAGCTGAATACGGTAAAGATGAAGCTGGCTTTGGTAAGTACTCTAAACAAGCTCAAGATGGTACTGACATCGATGTACAAGTTATCACAGTTGGTGCCGACTACCGCGTAGCTAAATCAACACTGGTATATGGCCACTATGCTATGTACGAAGGTGATTACAAAAATGCTGGCGGCGTGACAGTAGATTTAGAAGATGATGATGTATTCACTGTTGGTGTACGTTACGACTTCTAATCGGCTGAGTCTCTGACTCTAGTTCGATAAAAAGGCGACCTTAGGGTCGCCTTTTTGCAATTTGTTATAGGTTCTTGAAATAAATAACCTAACCCTTTCTCACCAAGCGATACACTGATTCAGTTAACCAGGGCACCTGTTTGCTAACAAAGCGGGGGTTTTGATCCAGCACATCATCACAGCGTAAACGCTCAATCTCGAAGTATTCGCTCATATTAGCCATCACCCAATCGTCAGATACGGCAAATGGTGGGCCATTAAGGGCGGCCTGAGGGTAATCTAAGGTAATGAGTAAACCAATACTTTGGGGGGCGATAAGCTTGGCTAGCTGCTTAACATATTGCTGGCGCATCGCCTCGGGCCACGCAATTAGGGCGGCTCTATCATAAAAGGCAGTGCAGTGCGCAGTCAGATGAGTCGGTAAGGTAAATAGGTCACCTTGATAAAGGGTTACCTGCTCGGTGCTATAACGTGTATGCTCCCCTAGGGGTTGAACCTCGACACTTAATTCATTGTCGGTGAAAAACTGCTCAACGGCATCTTGATTGAGCTCGCAAGCAACCACTTCTAGCCCTTGTTCTGCCAAATAACACAGATCTAAACTCTTACCACACATGGGCACAAATACACTTGCCCCCGACGCCACATTCAACTGCGGCCAGTGTTCAATCAATAATGGGTTAACCTCACCGAGATGAAAGCCTATCTGTTGCGATGCCCACTTTTCGTGCCAAAAACTTGGTTGCATATCCTGCTCCACTGCGACTCATGACAAATAATCTGCAGGATACTCTACTGCCAAGTGTTGGCGAGTGTAAAACTAAGCTTAACTAAACGCACGAAAATCAGGCAATATTTAATACCTTTTGTACCCGTCTGAGCCAGACGCAGTTTTCACACTCACAGTTACGCCGTGACAAATGATGTGGCGTTAAGCTCGAATCGATAAAGTCGACTGCGATCAACAACTGTTGTTTTAGCTCTTGCACCGATTTTTGCTCAACGGCCACCAGCTCATCATTATGGTTCATCCAAGTACATTCCATTCCCTGATGACAATGAATACATTGCATATCCGTACTGTTAAAAAAACCGGCATGAGGGCAAAACTTTAACTCCATCGACTGCACAATACGTTTTCTAGGGTATTCTAATAACTCTATTAACAGGGCTTTATCGGGTTGTGACATCACACCCTCCTACTTATCGGGTATAGCGCTTCATTTACGCGGTTAATATTATATTAGCTTCAGGTTACCTTTATGGCTGTGGTTCAGAATTGATGTAGGTCAACATCAGCAGCGAAAAAATCAGTTAGGAGTCCCAAGTATGAAAAATCTCGCTATTGTGCAGTTGCCGTTGTTCTTGTTATAAAAACATATTCATTATTAACGATACCCATCATGGCCAATATCAGTGCAGCAACGCCGCAGTTACAGCATTTCTATATCTCTGAAGAGCAATCCATCTATCTGCTCAAGGCCGATGATGCGCGCAAACATAGAGCCTGGATCCGCCTATGCAAACAGCAGTTATTCAAATTAGGCTACCAAGAGATAGAGTTAGTCGGTAAAGGTGCTTACGGCTTTGTTTTTGCGGGGGTTGATGCCCAGCATAATGCTCACGTATTTAAATTTTCACGCATGACCCTGCCGCAACACATTCAAGACCGCCTCGAAGAGGAAGCCTTTATGCTATCGCAGGTGACCCACCCCAATGTGCCACCTATGATTAAATTTGAGCGTGTGGGCAAACAGGGCATTTTAGTGATGGCAAGGGCTCCTGGAGAAGATCTCGATAAACTCTGCCTGCGCAGGGGCGCACTACCAGTGGCGATGATCATGAGCATTGCTCGGCAACTCGCTAATATCGTGCAGTATCTGCATCATGGCCGCCCCCTTGTCCATGGCGATATTAAACCTTCTAACTTAGTTTACGATGTTGACAGCCAGCATCTGTCATTAATTGACTGGGGCTCGGCAGTCTTTGCTCAGCGTGATGGCGAGGGCAATCCGGTTAATGGCAATGTGATGGACCTGCTCTCAAATGATCAACAACATACTAATGCACGCATGGGGGATGTCTATTTCATCGGGGAAGAGCAACTCAATGGCACATTGTCGAGCCCAAGGTTCGACGAGCAAGGGGTTGCAGCCACCTTATACGCTTTAGCTTCGGGGCAAGCTAGCCGCTTTGGCAGCAAGGTGATCCCCGCCGCCAGTATCGGCTTGCCCATTGAGCTTGCCCGCACTTTAGATGGCATGCTCAGTGACGACCCCAAAATTCGTAATCAAGCTGGCGACTATTTTCTCAAAAGCATGGCCCATAGCCATCGATTACATCTACCGGAGTTACCTCAACCGGCCCTTAAACCGGACATTCCGGTATGGTCTCTGCCCCGCAGCAAGGAGGTCGAAACTGTCAGTTACAGCTCGCGTAAATCGTTTCTTAAAGAGCACAATAGTGACGACCCCATCGCAAAGATGGACGATCTACAGCTTGAGAAATACTATCGCAACTTTATGGCGGGTATGGGTGATACCGAAAAAGGTTTTATCGCCGCCGTTGGCCGAGTCGGGCAATATTCAATCGTCGGCGGACTGGCGATTCATTGGCAAGAGTCTGGCGTATATATCGACTCCAACCTCGCGACCTATAACAGTGAGGAAAAAGCAGCATTAGTGCAGGCGGTGAATAATATGGTGACCTTAGCGCGGGGAATTCGTCGCATTGGGGTGTTTAAGGCCTGCTTCTTTAATGCTCGAGATACCTTGCATCTTGAGCGCAGCGATACCAGCCAGCCCTTTAAGCTCAGCCCAGATCAACAGCTTCCCTTTGAAGTGGGTGATGTGCCCTCATTAGAAGATAAGTCGCGGCTACACTCATATTTTGAAGATGGCCGCGATCCCGATGAAAACCTCGAACTCCCTAAAGCGATTATGACTGAGTTGGGCTGGATAAATCAGATTCATCACACTGGCTGTATTATTTTCGAAGTACTGCCTAACCACATGAAAATTCACAGCTATTTACGCTTACTCAATCCTAGGAAACAGGCGGCATTTCGCGCCAGTTTGGACAGGATCTTAAGCCATGTAGATAAAATACAGGGCAAAGGGGTCTCTGGTTTTATGAAATTACCTTATAAAAATACTCGCCGTTTTAACCATATCGACAGTAAACCCGAGCACTTTTACCCTAAAAACCCTAAGGCGCTAGGTGCAGATGATTAGTGTTTCGGAGACTGTTTATCGTCATCCTTTGCACTATCTTGTTTATCGTCCAGGCGATGAGTATCAGTCTCATCCTGCTTGTGTTCATAATCGCCATCGAAAGTATTGCCTTTATCCCCTTTAAAGGGATCATCACCAAAGGGCGAGCGCCCATTGGCTGAGTCATGAGGATTAAAAGGGCCTTGACCAAAACTGGCGTGAAAGCCACCTTGGCGTAGCACTTTCAATTGCATACGTTTATAGAGTAACCCCGCCAGTGGGATACGCGTAATAGGAGTCAGCAACAGTAAACCGATAAAGTCAGTCACAAATCCAGGGATCAGCAGGAGCAAACCAGCAATGGCCAGCATCATCCCTTCGACAATCTCCTGCCCTGGCGCCTCCCCTCGTGCCAGCTTTTGTTGCACCTGCATGAGGGTGTGGATCCCTTGACTACGGACCAAGGACACCCCAACCACCGCCGTCAATAAGACTAATCCAACCGTGGTCCAACTGCCTAAGGCTTCACCGACACGGATCAGTACGTTTAACTCAATGACTGGCACCAGTACAAAGATCACTAATAGAATAAAAAACACACTGACCTCACTAAATAATTTTTAATTCATTGAAAACTAAATGGGGGTGAAAGGGTCTACTTTCAAGTCGGGCAATTACCCCTAGCGGTAAAGCCTGAGCAAATTAGCTGGGATAATCTCACTATTTTAAGCGTCGTTTAATGCAACGAGGCAGTAAAAGTCGTAAAGTATCCGCCATTGAGAGTGACGCTGTTATGTGCCGGCCAGTCAGTAATAAACTGAGCATTGACCACTACAACATAAAATCACAACCGAAGAAGACCATAATACCATGCATGATACTTGTTTATTAGTCATGACAACGTGCCCAACCCAAGACAGTGCGATCGCCATCGCGCGCGCTTTAGTGGATACCAAGCTCGCTGCTTGTGTGCAACTGTCCGCTCCGGTGACGTCGGTGTACCTTTGGCAGGACAGCATTTGCGAAGAGCAAGAGATCTCGCTGCAAATCAAATGCCTCAGCCAAGCCTATGATGCAGTTGCTGAACTGATATTAACTTTGCATCCCTATGATGTGCCAGAACTTATCGCTACCGAGATAGCTTATGGCTCTGCTGCTTATTTAGATTGGATAAAAGAAACCACACAAATATGAAAAAATTACTGTTCATCGCTCTCGCTTCATTTCTATTGCTTGCCCCCAGTGCACATAGCGAAGGCATTTTCGGCGCCAATAAATTCGATTTTCTAAAGGATGAGCCCAAGCTAATGCCTGTGGATGAGGCATTCGTATTCGATTTTAAACAACAAGACCAACGCCTTGAGCTCAGCTGGGTGATTGCCGATGGCTACTATATGTATCGCGACAAACTTAAGTTTGAAGCGGACGGCGCCACGCTTGGCGAAATACAACTCCCCCAAGGCAAAACCCATACCGATGAGTATTTTGGCGAGCAGCAAGTATATTACGCTTACGTTGAAATCCCGGTGGCCATTAAACAGGCGGCTAACAATGGCACGCTCAGCGTAACCTTTATGGGCTGTGCCGAAGGCAAACTCTGTTATCCGCCCACCAAGCGCAGTGTACAGCTGAGTGACGTCGCCGCTAACGAGGGGATCTTACCGGCAAGCGATAATGTCACGACTGGTACTGCGGCTAATCACTCGCCAGCATCTAATACGCCTATCACAGAACAAGATTCACTAAGCCAGATGTTATCGGGCGATAACCTACTGTGGACCTTAATCATCTTCTTTGGTTTAGGCATTGGCCTCGCATTAACTCCCTGCGTATTCCCCATGTACCCTATTTTGTCGGGCATTATTGTCGGTCAAGGTGAAAAACTATCAACAGCCAAAGCGTTCAGCTTATCGATGGTTTACGTTCAAGGTATGGCAATCACCTACTCCTTACTTGGCCTTGTTGTTGCCTCCGCGGGAATGAAATACCAAGCCGCGTTGCAACACCCTGCGGTATTGATTGTATTAGCCATGTTGTTTTTCGTGCTCAGCTTATCCATGTTTGGTCTATACGACTTAAAACTACCCTCGAGCTGGCAAGAAAAAATGAACCGCTTCTCCAATAATCAAAAAGGCGGCAATGTTGCTGGCGTGTTCTTGATGGGCGTGATTTCTGGTTTAGTCGCCTCACCTTGTACCACTGCGCCACTCTCGGGCGCACTGGTGTATGTGGCGCAGACTGGCGATCTACTGCAAGGCTTTTTGGCGCTATATGTGTTGAGCATGGGCATGGGCTTACCACTACTGATCATTGGCTCCTCAGGTGGCAAACTCCTGCCAAGAGCCGGCGCATGGATGGATGTGATAAAAACCATCTTTGGCTTCCTGCTGATTGCCGTGTCCATCATCATGCTAGGCCGTATCTGGACCGGGCTCACCTCGGATGTCCTATGGGCACTGTGGGGCGTGAGCTTGGCCGGTTACCTGATGCACCAAAATAAACTGACTGAATTTAGCTGGAAGCAAACCGTTCGTTCGGTATTACTATTATTGATGCTGTTAGCTAGCTTCTCTTACGGCTTCCAAGCGGTCATGACAAGCCTGGGTTTCCAAGCGCATAACGGCAATCAAACCAGCAATCATATGGTGAGCCACAAAACCATCAAGTCACTGGCCGACCTGCAAATTGAAATTGAGGCCGCCAGTGCACAAGGTCAACCTGTGATGCTCGATCTCTACGCCGATTGGTGCGTCGCCTGTAAAGAGTTTGAAAATATCACCTTTAAAGACGCCGCTGTGCAGCAACGTCTCGCCCAAATGGTATTTTTGCAAGCCGATGTGACTAAAATGGATAAACTCGATGTGGAGCTGTTAGAACATTACGACGTGTTAGGCCTTCCTAGTCTGTTGATGTTTGATGCTCAAGGGCAGTTGCGTGACGAGCTGCGGGTCACAGGTTTTATGAAGCCTGCGGCATTTGCCAGTCACCTCGATCTCGTCCTAGAGAAATAACCGCCATAAGCCACTGATGATATCTATTTTTTAAAAACCTCCTTCGGGAGGTTTTTTGTTATTCGCCAGCAAGCAATAGCGTCTTACCACGGATAAAAGTGGCTCTGTACAGTGATTTTTTATTTATTGTTAATCTAAATCTTATATTATAAGTGCTGTTTAGTGTCATGGAACACACCTCATCCCCCAAGGAGCAACATGGAACCCGCCATACTCATCATTACCTTAGCCTGTGGCATCTTAGTTAGTCGTATCGGATTACCCCCCTTAATAGGCTATTTAGTGGCGGGCTTTATGTTGTTTTTGTTTGGCCTAGATGAAACCAGCTTGCCACTGTTGGAGCAGCTCGCCAATTTAGGGGTCACGCTACTGCTATTTGCTATCGGGTTAAAGCTGGATCTGCGCAGCTTATTTAAAGTGGAAGTGTGGGCAGGCTCCAGCCTGCATTTAATTGGCTCTATGCTGTTTTTGGTGCCGCTACTCAAACTACTAGGCTTAATAGGACTAGAACAACTGAGTGGCTTAGATCTAGAGCAATTGGCCCTACTCGCCTTTGCCTTGAGCTTTTCAAGTACCATTTTTGCCGTCAAAGTACTCGAAGATAAAGGTGACATGCAATCCCTTTATGGCCGAGTCGCCATTGGTATTTTGATCATGCAAGATATCTTTGCGGTCGCATTTTTGACTATATCCAAAGGTGATATCCCCTCCATCTGGGCGCTGAGTTTGCTGTTATTACCCTTTGCTAGACCACTTATTTATAAGGCATTCGACCGTGTGGGTCACGGCGAGCTGCTGGTTCTCTTTGGCCTAGTCATGGCCTTAGTGGTAGGCGCGGGCCTATTTGAATTGGTCGGTTTAAAACCGGATTTAGGCGCCTTGGTTGTTGGTATCTTACTAGCAGGACACGCCAAATCATCGGAACTGGCTAAATCATTATTTTACTTTAAAGAGCTATTTTTGGTCGCCTTCTTCTTAACTGTCGGTCTAAATGGATTACCTAGCTTTAGTGATATTGGCGTTGCCGCGCTGCTGGTCTTGGTGATACCGATTAAGATAGTGCTCTTCCTCTATCTATTGACCTACTTCAAGCTGCGCTCGCGCACCTCATTGATGACCTCATTTAACCTAGGTAACTACAGTGAGTTTGGCCTCATTGTGGCCGCTGTTGCCACCAGTAAAGGCTGGTTACCGGCCCATTGGATGGTGATTTTAGCGGTGGCATTAAGCCTTAGCTTCCTCTTTGCCGCTCCGCTAAACGCCGCTTCCAGCCGTTTATATCAAAAGTACCAAAGTCGCCTACAGAAGCTAGAGCGCCATCCACTGCATCCTGAAGACAGACCAATACGCGTCGGTAATCCACGCTTTCTAATCTTAGGTATGGGCCGAATAGGTTCAGGAGCCTACGACGAGCTAGCCAATAAATTTGAAGGCGAAATTTTAGGAATTGAACATAAACAGGAGTTAGTGGATTTTCATCGAAGCGAGGGGCGAAACGTGGTGCAAGGTGATGCATCCGATACCGATTTTTGGGAAAAGCTCGATCGCGCGCCGAACCTAGAATTAGTGCTGCTGGCGATGCCCCAACATACGGGTAATGAGTTTGCCGTTGAGCAACTTAAGCGTTTAAATTATCAAGGTAAGTTAAGTGCTATTGTACAATACAGTGAAGATGCACTCTCACTCAAAGAGGCGGGAGTCCACAGTGTATTTAACCTCTACGAGGCCGCTGGCGCGGGTTTTGTTGAACATGTTATCCACGAGTTGCAATCGGGCCAGCAACACGACGCGGATATAGTTGTCGAATCCACTAACGCCAGCTAAATATCTAAGCATCGGTTGATATTGGCTACCTGCTATCCCATTGATAACAGGTAGTCAGTGAGCATTTACTGGCACAAGCTATTATTGCTCAGCCCCATTATTTAAGGCTCTACGGCGCAAGTTAATTTCGTCTCCCCCCTGCGCCGATTCCCCCCTTCCCTTAGCATCCACGTTGATCTTACCCACATAGACACTATGATTGACATGATATTCGCCGATAAACAAAAACTGCGTTACACAATCGGTAAACTCATGATATAAAAATGACAAGGAACGAATCACGACCCAATAATGGCGTGAAAATACTGTGACCAGTACTTGGCGCAGAGAGTGATCACCCTTTTCAGAGAAGCTTGATAGCATGGCAAATCCCGCGCAACGCGCCAATAAATTATTTGTGCAAACCTTTGGCACCAATGCTGACGATCTCTATCGTGCCCCAGGACGTGTTAATTTGATCGGTGAACATACCGATTACAATGACGGTTTTGTATTGCCTGCTGCAATTAATTTTCACACCATCATCGCAGTAAAAAAACGCGAAGATGATCGCTTCAGAGCAGTATCCGATGTCTATCCTGGCAAAATTAACAGCTGGCACTTTGGCCAAGAAGGCAAGATGGATCCAGAGGACGGTTGGATAAACTACCTCAAAGGCTTTACTGCCGCGATGGCCGCTTCAGGCTTACCAGCCAAGGGGATGGACATCGCTGTGGTGGGTAACGTGCCTTTGGGCGCAGGGCTATCATCTTCGGCGGCATTAGAAATCGCTTTCGGCACGGCCATCAACGAATGCAGTCAGCTACGCCTCTCTCCGTTAGCCGTTGCTCAAATGGCCCAGCGTGGTGAAAACCAATACGTGGGTTACGCCTGTGGCATTATGGATCAAATTATCAGCGCACTGGGGCAACCCGATCATGCGTTATTAATTGATTGTGAAGATCTCGACAGTGAACCCGTACCAATACCCGAAAGCCTGAGTCTGATCATCGTTAACTCCAATCTCCCGCGCGGTGAAGTCGAGGCACAAGAAGCGATACGTCGTCAGCAGTGCCAACAGGTGGCGGATCACTTTGCGATCGACAGCCTACGTCACTTGGACTTAACGACCTTAGAGACCGCTCGCAGCGAGCTGCCGGAGCTTATTTATCGCCGCGCACGCCATGTGCTCAGCGAAAATCGTCGCACTCAAAACGCCGCCCATGCTCTGCAGGCCGGTAACATTGCCCGCTTAAGTGAGTTGATGGCGCAATCTCATGCCTCGATGCGTGATGATTTTGAAATAAGCTTGCCGGAAATCGACACCTTAGTTGAAATCATCGCTCAGGTTGTCGGCCAACAAGGTGGAGTGCGTATGACAGGCAAAGGATTTGGTGGCTGCGTCGTTGCGCTAGTAGACCATGAACTGAGCGATACTGTGGTGGCGGCGATTGAAGCCCAATATCAAGTGAGAACTGGGATTGAACCGACCGTTTATCTATGTTCGGCCAGTGGTGGCGCTAGCCGCATTGACGAAAGCTGGCTTGAGGGTGAGCTTTATTAAGCGTAAATCCTGTCGCTGAAATATTGTTTTTGCATTCGGCCTTTTAGCTCCTTAACGACAACCGCCAAGGTAATGCTCGAGGGCCGTTAGTCGCAAGTCTGTGCCACAACAGATTTTAGAGACTACAGCAAAGGCAAAATGTGTGGGGAAACAGAGGATAAAGCGTCGTTTAAGGTGAAGGTAGAAATTACTCAACAATAGGCACATCTAAGCGGTTAATCGGGGGTTAATCGATATTGTTAGATAGAGGCCCTAGTTTACACTAGAACCTCATACCCAAATGACAAACACTAACATCAAACCTCATACCTAACTGACAAGCGGGTTGATACAAGCTGACACTTAACTTTCATCGTCATCCGACCAATCATCGAAACCATCATCTATGCTGTCGACTTCCAATTCAACGTCATCATCGTCATCATCTGAATCTAAATCGACATCAATTTTCACTTTCTTTGGCGCCGGTGCAGGCTTAGCATGTATCGCTTCAACCCAAGCAGAATGCTGACGCATAAACTGTTCTCGGGTAACCTGCCATTTAGCATCATATTCTGCTTTAGCGGCTTTGATCTCCTCATCCGTAAGGTCATGCAGGTTTACCTTAACAATATCAACTGCATATTCAATCACGGCATCTCTTGCCGTGTTATAAAGATAAACGCGTCCCGCAGAGGCTTCAGGGAACTCTTTATCATGAATGAGAATGGTGTTACCTCGAGCAGTACGCAGCTCACCATACCAGACAGATTCTTTAGAAGTGTCATACATATATGCTAATACCCTTAAATCAACACATACCAATATAAAATTATTAAGCTGACAATTTCGTTAGCTTAGTCATTGTCATCACTCAGAAATAACCTGCAGCGATGCTTGCGCACATTCTTAATAAAAATCGGCAGAAATCAATAGCCAAATCGATCTATTTCATCTAATTGCTATCAAATTGTGCATTCTGCAGATACTCATATCGAATTTAGCCGATCAAATCAGTTATTCAAGTTTTTTCTAAACACAAGCACCATCAACCTCCTCATCGATGTGGCCTGTTCGCTGCTAGCACTATCCTTGTTCAGCTGCCATATTAAGCACAATTTTCCCGGTATGCTGACCGGACTCCATCAAGCGGTGCGCCGCGACCACATCGCGAAAGGCAAACTCAGCAAACAGCCGAGGCATGAGTGAATGTACCGAGGAGGTTGCAAATAAGGGCCATACTTGCTCACGTAATGCATCAGCTATTTTCGCCTTCGCCGCTATCGATTGTGGCCTGAGTGTCGCGCCAGTCCAAGTAATGCGCTTGGCCATTAAGCGAAACACATCAACATTCGCCGTCACGCCGCGTAACAGCGCTATGGTCACTAAACGCCCCTCCAGCGCCAAGGCTTTCAAATTAAGATTAACCATATCGCCCGAGGCCATGTCGAGCACGACATCGACGCCCTCAGGGGCTATGGCTAAAATCTGCTCCAGTAATGTGTCATCTCGGTAATTAAGCGCGTGATCGGCGCCTAATTCGAGGCAATAATGACATTTTTGCTGGCTCGAAGAGGTGGTGATAACCTTGGCGCCAAATTGCTTAGCCAGAGCGATAGCGGCCGAGCCTATGCCCCCCGAACCACCGTGAATTAATACCGTTTCTCCAGCTTGCAAGCCACCACGCATAAATAGGTGCCCCCACACGGTAAAAAATGTCTCAGGCAGCGCCGCCGCTTGGGCCAAATTAATCCCGTGAGGGATGGGTAAGCAGTGGTCAGCCCAAGTCACCACCAGATCGCTGTAACCACCACCAGGTACCAAGGCGCAGACTTGATCGCCAATACACCACTGCGTCACTGACTCACCAAGGGCGACAATGGTACCCGACACTTCAAGCCCTAACACTGGGCTAGCCCCCTCTGGCGCAGGGTAAAGCCCTTTACGCTGGGCGATATCGGGGCCATTAACCCCAGCGTAGTGTACCTTAATCAATACCTGTTCGGGCGCAGGTGACGCCACCTCCCCCTGAATCAAAGAGATCACCTCTGCCTCGCCAAAGTGACTAACATGCGCCTGCAGGCAAGATAACGTACTTTTATTCATGGGGGATCCTCTTATTCATTGAAATGTCAGTGGCTGGCCTCGATTTAGCTATCTCATTGCATTAAAGTTTGTATCAATCCCTAATAATTCAACCCTCTATATAGCAATAAATTTCACTGTATTAAATCAATCACGTCAAAAACATCATACTTAAAGGGCATAATTACCCACTTTGATATAAATTAAGGCTAATAAAAAACCCAGCTTTTACACTGGGTTCATATATGGTTTGAACTTTAACTTTACAGTTTTAAATAAACCGTCTGCTAAAATGGGATATCGTCATCCCAACCATCATCCAAATCTGGAGTAAAGTTTTGCTGTGGCTGTTGCGGCGCTGGACGCTGCTGTGGTGCCGCTTGTTGCTGCGGAGCCGCTTGAGGCTTAGGTGCATAAGCCGGCGCTGCTGGAGCCGTTTGCTGCTGTGGCGCGCCATAGCCTTGCTGAGGAGCGGCTTGTTGCGGCGCTCCATAACCCTGCTGCTGCGGCGCTGCTTGTTGTGGTGCTGGGCGTGAAGCGGGAGCGGCTGGCTGCTGTGCGTATTGGTTTTGCTGTGGCGCGTAACCACCTGCACTTTGTCCCATACCGCCTTGCTGACCACCTTGACCACGGCTGTCTAGCATCTGCATTTCACTGGCATTGATTTCAGTTTTGTAACGGTCTTGGCCAGTTTGCTGGTCTTGCCACTTACTGGTTTGCAGTTTGCCTTCGAGGTAAACTTTAGAGCCTTTCTTTAGGTATTCACCCGCGATCTCCGCTAAGCGGCGATACATGACGATGTTGTGCCATTCTGTACGCTCTTGCACTTGACCTTGCTGGTCTTTCCAAGACTCACTGGTCGCCACTGTAAAGTTGGCTACGGCATTGCCATTTGGCATGTAGCGTACTTCAGGGTCTTTCCCTAAGTTACCGACCAAAATTACCTTATTGACACCACGACTGGCCATTGAAATCTCCTGCGATATTCTTACAAATCTAATATAAATACTGCTTAACGGGTGAGGTCAACTCAAGTCCCAAACAGTTAATTGACAGAGCCTAACACAGCTCGCGCTTGTCTCAAATCGAAAAGCTCATCAACTTTCAAATAAGCGACTTTCTCCTCAAGTACCACGATAGCCTCGGCTACACCAGGCAGCTGTGACAACTTAGTGGCCATGGCTCTGGCTTCCTCTTTGCCCTCAACTTCGGCTTCTAAGGTGTAGCTCTTTAATAGCACGGGATTTTCCATGCCTAAGGTTAATAGTAACCAAATAAACATCAAGCCTAATGCAACAGCAAATACCCCAGCCGCGCCGACCAATTGGTAAGCTCCGCCGCCAAGCAAGCCGCCACAAAATGCCCCTAGAAATTGGCTGGTCGAATACACGCCCATGGCAGAGCCTTTATCCCCTACCGGACAAAATTTAGCAATCAAGCTCGGCAGTGAGGCTTCAAGATAGTTAAACCCTGTAAAAAACAGCACAATCGCAGCACTGAGTACCACTAAGCTATTTGCAAATAACGCCATTGAAGCGAGCGCTGCCATCATGATTAACAGGGCAATTTGAAAGGTGGCCTTGGTGTTTTTCTTTTTCACGCCGATGATGATCAACGGCACCATAAGGAAAAACGCGCCAATAAAAGCAGGGAAATAGAGCATCCAGTGCTTTTCTTTAACTAAACCCGCATCGACCAAATCCAATGGCAATGCCACAAATACCGCCGTTAACACCAGATGCAAAATAAAAATACCGGCGTCAAGCCTGAACAGCTGCGGATCTTTGAGCATGGCTTTAAGCTTAGCTGGCGCCGCAACCGTATCGCCTTTTGGCGCTTGGCTAATAGGGTTTGGCACCAGCAACTGTACAATAACCATGCCCAGCAAGGCTAAACCTGCTGTCATAGCAAACAGCCCTGAGAGGCCAAGATGCTGCGCGACAATGGGGCCGACCAGCAGCGAAAGCGCAAAGGAGAAACCGATACACATACCGATAATCGCCATCACTTTAGTGCGCTGCTCATCGCGAGTTAAATCGGCAGCTAAGGCTAAAACGGCCGCGGCAATCGCGCCCATCCCCTGCATAGCGCGTCCGGCAACCACCCCATAAATAGAGTCCGCCATGGCTGCAACTACGCTGCCAATAGCAAACACCAACAAGCCAATTAAAATAATTGGCTTGCGCCCATATTTGTCTGACAAGATCCCCATTGGGATCTGCAACACCGCCTGAGTTAACCCATACGCCCCGATGGCAACCCCCACCCATAATGGCGAGAAGCCCTCTAAGTGTTGCCCATAAAGCGCAAACACTGGCATGATCATAAACAAGCCCATCATGCGCAAACCAAATACACTGGCTAACGAAAACGCGACTTTTTTCTCAGTCTTAGACAGTCCATTATTGGCCATTTTTCGCCCTGATATGAATACATTAATAAGCCGCGCATGTTATCACGAAGCGTGGATTTAGCTCAAAAAGAAAAATTAAAGATGCGATGTATATGTAGCTATTCAATCACAAAGCCATAATCGTTCGTCAACATTCCCCCTATCGCTTTTGTGTGAGCTTGCTATGACCTGAGACAATTTTTATGCGATAATCAGTCTCTTTTTTATTCGGACAATCAGAGAGACAGATGGACAAGATTGAAGTTCGTGGCGCCCGCACCCACAATCTAAAAAACATCAACCTGACAATCCCAAGGGACAAGCTGATCGTTATCACCGGCCTATCGGGCTCGGGTAAATCGTCATTAGCCTTCGATACCCTTTATGCTGAGGGGCAGCGTCGTTATGTCGAATCCCTCTCTGCTTATGCCCGTCAGTTTTTAAGCTTAATGGAAAAGCCCGATGTAGATCATATCGAAGGCCTAAGCCCAGCCATCTCTATCGAGCAAAAATCCACCTCTCATAACCCACGTTCAACCGTGGGCACGATTACCGAAATCTACGATTACCTAAGATTACTGTTTGCCCGTGTCGGCGAGCCAAGATGCCCCACCCACAATCAACCATTGGCGGCGCAAACCGTTAGCCAGATGGTCGACAAGGTGCTGGAGATGCCAGAGGACAGCCGCTTGATGCTGCTCGCACCAGTGATTAACGATCGCAAAGGTGAACACGTCAAACTGCTTGAGAGCCTATCGGCACAAGGGTTTATCCGCGCTCGTATCGATGGTGAAGTGTGCGACCTGTCCGATCCGCCAACCCTTGAACTGCACGTCAAGCACACCATTGAAGTGGTGGTCGACCGTTTTAAGGTGCGTGAAGATATCACCCAGCGCTTAGCGGAATCATTCGAAACCGCCCTTGAGCTTTCGGGGGGGATAGCCACCGTCGCCTCTATGGATGGCGATATCGACGAGCTATTGTTTTCTGCCAACTTTGCCTGTCCACATTGTGGCTATTCTATGGCCGAGCTCGAGCCGCGTATTTTCTCGTTTAACAATCCGGCTGGCGCCTGCCCCACCTGTGATGGTTTAGGGGTGCAGCAGTTTTTTGATGCCGAACGCGTGATCACCAACACTGAGTTATCCCTTGCAGGCGGTGCGATCCGCGGCTGGGATAGACGCAACTTTTACTATTTCCAGATGCTCAGTTCATTGGCCGAGCATTATAAGTTTGATGTCGAAGTGCCCTATGAGCAGCTCAGCGATAAAATTCGCCGCATCGTACTACATGGCTCGGGTAAAGAGAGTATCGCGTTTAAATACATCAACGATCGTGGCGATGTCGTGGTGCGTAACCACCCTTTCGAGGGGATCTTAAACAATATGGACAGGCGCTATCGTGAGACCGAATCTAATTCGGTGCGCGAAGAGTTAGCCAAGTATATTAATACGCAAGCCTGTAACAGTTGTGGCGGTTCGCGTCTGCGCGAAGAGGCGCGTAATGTCTTTATTGAAGATCTTAATCTGCCAAAGCTGACCGAATGGTCAATTGGCGAGGCGATGAGCTATTTTGAGCAGCTATCACTCACAGGTCAGCGCGCGCAAATTGCCGAAAAAATCTTAAAAGAGGTACGCGATCGCTTAGGCTTCTTGGTCAATGTCGGGCTTAACTATTTGAGCTTGTCGCGCTCTGCCGACACCTTATCTGGCGGAGAGGCGCAGCGTATTCGTTTAGCCAGCCAAATTGGCGCAGGTCTTGTTGGCGTTATGTATGTTCTCGACGAACCTTCCATTGGCTTGCATCAGCGCGATAACGAACGTTTACTGCAAACCCTCATTCATCTAAGGGATCTGGGTAATACCGTTATCGTGGTTGAGCACGATGAAGATGCAATCCGCATGGCGGATCACATCATCGACATCGGCCCAGGTGCTGGGGTTCATGGTGGTCAGGTGATTTGTGATGGCACCTTAGATGACATTATCAGCTGTAAAGACTCGATAACTGGGCAATATATCTCTGGCATTAAGCAGATCCACATCAGCGAAACGCCAGCGCAATATAATCCAGAGCAAGTTATCGAACTGTTTGGCGCAACTGGCAACAACTTGCAAAACGTTGACTTAACCATACCCGTAGGCCTGTTTACCTGCGTGACGGGAGTGTCAGGCTCAGGAAAGTCAACGCTTATCAACGACACCTTTTATAAGATCGCTCATCGTCAGCTAAATGGTGCCACGGTCGATGAACCCGCCCCTTACAAGCGAGTAGAGGGGATGGATCATTGCGATAAAGTGGTCGATATCGATCAAAGCCCCATTGGCCGTACACCGCGATCAAACCCAGCCACCTATACCGGCATCTTTACCCCTATTCGTGAGCTGTTCGCCGCGACCCAAGAAGCCAGAACCCGTGGCTATAAGCCGGGGCGTTTCTCCTTTAATGTGAAAGGTGGACGCTGTGAAGCCTGTCAGGGCGATGGTCTGATCAAAGTTGAGATGCATTTCCTACCCGATGTGTATGTACCTTGCGATAGCTGTAAGAGTAAACGCTATAACCGTGAAACCTTAGAGGTGCGTTACAAAGGCAAGAATATTCACGAAGTGTTAGAGATGACCGTTGAGGAAGCTCGAGAGTTCTTCGATGCCGTACCAGCCATTGCCCGTAAGCTACAAACCTTAATGGAGGTTGGCCTGTCTTATATCGGCCTTGGCCAGAGTGCAACCACCCTCTCTGGCGGTGAAGCACAACGGGTCAAACTGGCCAAAGAGCTGTCAAAACGTGACACAGGCAAGACCTTGTATATCTTAGATGAGCCAACGACTGGCTTACACTTTGCCGATATTCAGCTATTACTAGATGTACTGCATCGCCTTAAGGCTCACGGCAATACCATAGTGGTGATTGAACACAATCTCGATGTGATCAAAACCGCCGATTGGATCATCGATCTTGGCCCTGAAGGCGGCTCAGGTGGCGGCACCATTTTGGTCAGCGGTACTCCTACGCAAGTAGCTGAGCATCCAACGTCTCATACCGCGCGCTTCCTTAAGCCTTTACTCAAGGCGTAAGCCAACTCGCGTTGCTCTATTAAAGATAACCGCCAAAGCCAGTATGAAATCATTCTGGCTTTGGCGGTCTTTATCAATTAATTCTGGCTTTGACTGTCTTTATTAATTAATTGTAGCTAAGTTATAGCCTAGCCCACCACCCAAGCTAGGTGCCCATGAGAGTGCTCAATCCTGCTCGCATCATCACCCTCATCTCGCTCTTGTTCGCCTTTACGCTGCTCTTGTCCGCTTGTAGCAGTACAGACGATGCTTGTCACCGCCAATTGCAGCTCAATTGGGCCAATCAGACTCAGCTCCTAGAGGATGTAAACAAATTAAGCTCGCCCGCTTTTGCTGGGCGTAAAACCATGACGCTTGGCGCAGCTATGACCCGAGACTACCTTAACCTGCGTATGCAACAGGCGGGCTTAATGCCTTGGCCTAGGCTGCACGCCCCACTTCCCTCTAATGCCCCTCCGCGCGATAGGGAATTTGACCAGCACTTTAGCTATCAATATCAGTTTACTGAGCGCCAGGGTGTCAATCTCATCGGCATGCTACCTGCAACTCAAGCTAGCGACCAATGGCGGCTGATTGTCGCCCACTATGATCATTTAGGTACACAAGACACCGAGATTTACCCAGGCGCCGACGACAATGCCTCGGGGATAGCCGCGATGCTAGCGCTGGCTGAGCATGCCAAGGACCAGCAGCGGCCAAGTCATTTACTCTTTATCGCCACCGATGCGGAAGAACCAGGGCTCTATGGCAGCAAAGCCTTAGTCGCAATGCTACAAGATGACAACAGCCAACCTGCGATGGCACAAATTGAATTCGTGATTAATTTAGATATGGTGGGGCGCCCCAACCGCCACCACACCCTCTATATAGAAGGGCGCCAAAATTTTACCCAATTTACAGCGATACAAAACCGTTTAAGGCAAACGGTAGGGTTGTGTATCAGAGCCAATCACCCACCCGAAGCGGGTAAATCGATACAAAGGATAGATTGGTTAAGATCGTCAGATCACATCTCCTTTTATCAAGCCGGCTTGCCTTGGCTCTATTTGGGTATTCCACCCCATAGCGATTACCATCAAACCAGTGACATCGCATCAAAGCTAGATATCGAGTTTCTAGCAGCTGTTACAGAAACGGCTTACAAACTACTCATTATCGACAGTTATCTCTTAAATAACCGAGCAAAACAATAGATTAATTTGTAATTTATTAAAAAACAACTCACTGTTAATTATAGACTTTAGCTGTAAAGCCCCCTGTTTACCCCTAAAAATCAGACTTAAGTGGTAGCCAATCTATCAACTCACTGCTATAATAATCGGCTTACTGATACTTTTCGGTGCGGGAAGTCGACACGGGGTTGATTTTCTGTCTATAAAATCTTTAGTGCAGTCTCTGCACTTTGCTACACCACAAGGCTACAACCCATGTCATCCAATGAAAAAACTTTCCGCGAACTCGGTCTTGCCGAGCCTTTGTTGCGTGCTCTTGACGAGCTTGGTTACGAAAAACCAACGCCAATTCAATCTGCTAGTATCGAGCCACTTATGGCCGGTAAAGACATTTTAGGTCAAGCACAAACCGGTACCGGTAAAACCGGTGCATTTGCGCTGCCGCTATTAAATGCGATCGACCCAACGTCAAATACGCCACAAATTTTAGTATTAGCCCCAACTCGTGAGCTTGCCGTGCAAGTCGCCGAAGCATTTGGTAGCTATTCAAAATTCATGAAAGGTATGCACGTACTGCCGATTTACGGCGGCCAAAGCATGCATCAACAACTTAATGCATTGCGTCGTGGTCCACAAATCATTGTCGGTACGCCTGGCCGTGTAATGGATCATATGCGTCGTGGCACCCTTAAGCTTGATACGCTTAAAGCTATGGTGCTCGATGAAGCCGATGAAATGCTAAAAATGGGCTTCATCGATGATATCGAATGGATCCTAGAGCACACGCCGAAACAACGCCAGCTTGCATTATTCTCAGCCACTATGCCTGAGCAAATTAAGCGCGTTGCCAATAAGTACCTGACTGAACCAACGCACATCAGTATCGCTGCTAGCCATACTACGGTTGCATCAATCGAACAACGTTTCGTTCAAGTATCGCAACACAACAAGCTAGAAGCCCTAGTACGTGTGCTAGAAGTTGAAAATACTGAAGGTATTATCATCTTCGTTCGTACACGAAACAGCTGTGTTGAACTGGCAGAAAAGCTTGAAGCTCGCGGTTATGCTTCATCACCACTACATGGTGATATGAACCAACAGGCTCGTGAACGCGCCGTTGATCAGCTAAAACGTGGTCAGCTTGATATTATTATCGCTACCGACGTGGCGGCACGTGGTCTTGACGTTGAACGTATTGGTCACGTTGTAAACTACGATATCCCATACGATACCGAAGCCTATGTTCACCGTATTGGTCGTACTGGCCGTGCTGGTCGTACAGGTATGGCAATTCTGTTTGTGACGCACAGAGAAATGCGTATGCTACGTACCATTGAGCGCGCGACTAAGAGCCGTATCTCGCCAATGGACGTGCCTAGCCCAGAGACTGTGACCGAGCGTCGTCTTTCTCGTTTAGGTGAGCAGATTTCTGAAGTCATTGCTAAAGATTCTTTAGACTTCATGAAAGGCGCTGTTGCACAACTATGTCAAGAGTTAGAAGTCGATACTGATGTACTTGCAGCGGCGTTACTACAGCAAGTTCAGAAAGATCGTCCATTGCAGCTACCTAATATCAACGAACGTCAACGCGACAGTCGTGATGAGCGTAGCAGTCGTGAACGCGGTGAACGCGGTGATCGTGCTCCTCGCGAACGTACCCGTCGTGATTCACGCCCAACGCCAAGCAATCTAGGAACGGCTGATACCTTAAAGGATCATCCAGACGTTAAGATGTGCCGCTATGTTATCGACGTGGGTCGTGACCATGGTGTTGGTGTCGGTAACATTGTTGGTGCTGTGGCTAACGAAGCCAACATCGACAGTCGTTATATTGGACAAATCCAACTATTTGATTCAATGACCGCCATCGACTTGCCAGACGGCATGCCAAAAGATGTATTACAACATCTGAAGAAGGTGCGTGTATGTGGTAAGCCACTTAACATCCGTGAAGCCGGCACCGAACTGCCAGCAAGCGCGGGTGATGACAGCCGTCCACCACGTCGTCGTAAGCCAGCAGGCGACCGTAAACCACACCGTAAGGGTGGTAAAGACAACGCCTAATTAGGCCGAGTCCGGCTCACTTAAAGCCACCATGTGTTGACATAACCTAGCGTGGCTAAATAAGAGAGTTACCTCATCGCAAACGCGACAAAAAAGGAGCCTAATGGCTCCTTTTTTACGTTTCCCTAATAAGATTTATGTTGCTGAGATTGACTCAGCGTTACCAGAAAGCACTGAGCATACAAACCGCAATGTCGCTATCCAAGCGCGCCTTTATCTATATCAATCTATGCGTTTCAATCCAGCCTGCTGCTCTGCCATTAATGCGGCGGCGCAGACTTGGCAAATACACGCATCGCAGCGAACATTAACGGTTAATGATGCCTTTGGCACAAACGCCTGCCGCTGACACCAACAAGAGGCGCTGGGCTGCTGGTTGGCGATAGCACACTGATTTAATTGCTGGCATAGGGGGCAGTTTATCGCTGCACCTAATATCAAGTTTGACTCAGCAGTCGCAACCGCTTTGTTGTGTGTCATACCTCATCATCCCCAATAAAAAAGGAGTGTCAGCAACCAAGCTAACACCCCTTAATTCAGATTATTATACGGCAATCGCAGAGCCTATTAACGCCTAAGATTACTGTTTATCAGGATTCACGGGGTAAGATTGGCTACCTAAAACTGCGCCACCATCAACCGATTGACCATAATAACCTTGGTGCTTATGGTATTGCTTCTGTAGCGCTTCAACATCCCCCTTAAAGCGTGGATCTTGTGGGCGATCTTTCGAATTAATGTAAGCTGCAACATCCCAAGCTTGTTGGTTTGTCAGCTGAATACTCTTACCAAATGGCATATTCTCGTAAATGAAGTTCGCTGCAGTATTGACCCTGTGCATGCCTGCGCCCCAGTTAAAGCTCTGTGGCCCCCACAATGGCGGTAAGCTATAAACACCCGCAATAGCAAGCCCTTGGCCATCATCACCATGACAGGCTTGACAATGCGCTTGGTAAACCGTAGCTCCGCGCTCAGGAGAATAGGCTAACTCAGGCTTTTCAATCGGTGGAAAACCACGACCAGGAAGCTTTGCCAACTCATCGATATTCATCGCAGCTTTAACCGCCGCGGGCAGAGCAAAGTCTTCACGCTTGCCGCCTTTGAGCAACTCTGCATCGCTCAATTCTGGCACTTCGCCCGTCACTTGATATTGATCCATCAAGCCGCTCATGGCCAACCAGTAGGAATAAGCAGATAACGCCACTAACTCGTCACTGCCATCTGCCGGTGCTTTCCCGTTCATCGAGTAGGTAAAGCAACCTTGAATACGTTCTTGATAGCTGTTGACCTTATCGTTTTTCTTACGATAAGCAGGGTAAGCCATATAGGCAGCCCATAGCGGTGATGCATTGGGTTTACGCCCTGCATCCATATGGCAGTTAGAGCAGTTCAGCTCGTTACCGACATATTTACCACGTAACTGCTGAGTATTAACAAACAGCTGATAACCCTGTTTAACTTTATCGCCAAATGCCCCTTGAGGTATGGCACTCATCTCTCTTGGCGTTAAATAAACCGTATCATCTGACTTTGGCTTGACTTGTAATTCAGCCTGTTTGTCAGGTAACTCAGCGGCAATAACTAGGCTTGGCACACAGAGTCCAATCAACGCTATCAAAGCACTGCGTAGCGATTTAACATGATTCATGGTCAGACTCCCTATTTGATCTCGGCAAAATACTTGGCTAACGCATCAATCTCTTCTGCGGTTAGCTTATTTGCAATGGTCCCCATCATTGCATCTACATCACCCTTGCGAGTGCCCGCTTGCCAAGCAAGTAACTGGGTCTTGATATAGCTTGCCTGCTGACCAGCAAGACGTGGGAACTGGCCCCCACCTATGCCAGACGGACCATGACAGGTGACACATGCTGGGATCATTCTGTCCCAGTCACCTTGATACACTAATTCTTGGGTTGGGTCGCTGTACACTGCGGCTTCACCGCGAAGGTGAACACTGACTTCAGGCACTTCTTGAGATGAGAAATAGTCCGCGACAGGCTTAATTGCATCACCTTGGAGCACCATAGACATAGGCGTCATGCTGGCATTTTGGCGTTGGCCTGTTTGGAACAACTTGATCTGCTGAGTGATATATTCAGCAGATAGCCCTGCTAATCTTGGGCCTAATGGCTCAACACCTTGCCCTGTTGGGCCATGACATGACGCACACAATTGTGCTGATGGCGGCATCGCCATTGGCTCTGCCAATAAAGGCATCGACAATAACAACAAAGCCGAACCTAACGTTATCGATCTCATAATATCCTCCCGATTATAACTGCCCTTAATGATAGAGGGATTCGAACGAATAAGGTAATGGATTTCATCAAAAAAATTATAAAAGCTCCCCGAAAAACAAAAACGCATCCGTTCAATAACAGGATGCGTTCAAACATAACGATGGCAACACAACCTAGACTTATTGCCCTGGACGAACCCCTAAAGTATGGCAAATCGCATAAGTTAGCTCGGCACGGTTCAAGGTGTAAAAATGAAAATCTTTAACTCCTTCTCGCGATAACACTTTCACCATATCAATGGCCACATTAGCACCTACCATTTGTCGTGTCGCAGGGTCGTCATCTAAGCCTTCAAATTGGTTATGTAACCAGCGGGGAATCGACACATTGGTCATGCCAGCAAAGCGTTTAAGTTGCTTAAAGTTGGTAACAGGTAAGATGCCTGGAATAATTTCAACATCAATACCCGCGGCCACGCAACGATCACGAAAACGTAAGTAGGACTCGACATCGAAGAAAAACTGCGTGATAGCACGGTTGGCCCCTGCATCAATTTTCTTTTTTAAATTAATCAGATCCGCTTGCGCATTGGTCGCATCAGGATGGCCTTCTGGATAAGCCGCTACCGAGATATCAAAATCGGCCACCGAACGTAATAGGCGCACCAAATCATTAGCAAATCGAGTGGGCTTGGCACTGCCCTCGGGTAAATCGCCACGCAGTGCCACTATGTCACGCACTCCGGAATGCCAATAATGCTTGGCCAGCTCAACTAGCTCTTCATCACTGGCATCCACTAAGGTCAGGTGCGGCGCAGCCACCAGATCGGTTTCTTTCTGAATGCGTTCAATCACCCCGTGGGTACGATCACGTACGCCGGAATTAGCGCCATAGGTTACCGAGACAAACTTAGGCTTTAACGGTTCGAGACGCCTGATTGAGTTCCACAAGATCTGTTCCATCTCAGGGGTGGCTGGCGGGAAGAATTCAAACGAGACGTTAATGTCACCATTAAGCTCAGACAAGCTTTGGTTTAATGAGTTTGCATGTTGCGCGTGGTGAAAAGCCATCTTTATTCCCTCAGACGTTCGACGATAGTACTTAGACGTTTGGACGTCTATATGTCTACATACTAGAGAAACTCAGTTCTAAGTCAAGCGTAAAAGTTAACCAAAATTAAAATAGTCTATTCGCCTCTACAACAAACCGATTACAGCATGAGCGACATGAGCATCAAGCCATTGTTACATAAAATGTATTACCTGCTTACCGACAAGGTGTTGCCGATATAACTACCGGCTGGATAACAGAAATTTTCCAAGAAAAAGCGAATAATGTGGCATTGAGATGAAGTATTAGATGCACTATATAGCGGTATTATCGACAAAAAAAGCGGCCCAAGTGCTAACTTGGGCCGCTTAAGGTATGACGTCTGAGAAGAGGTTACTCTTGCAATAGATCGCGGCAGATCTGCGCCAGATCCGATTGCACCGCAGCAGCGGTGACTTCACGGCCGGCACCTGGACCACGAATAATCAAAGGATTATCTTGATAAAAGTGACTACGAATCACAAACACATTATCACCGGGCGTTAAGTTAGCATAAGGATCGTTGCGATCCACCCACTCAATCCCGACCTGCGCTGCAAGTTGACCGTCACTGTGTTGCAAGGAAGCCACATAGCGCAACACTTTATTTTGCTCCGCAGCCGCTTGATATTGACGTAGCATCTCAGCATCTAGCTCACTGATACGCTCGATAAATTCAGCCAACGGGAGCTGCGCAAGATGCGGCGGCACTAAAGAGTGCAGCGCAATATCATCAAGCTCAATATCATGGCCTATCTCTCGCGCTAAGATAAGCAATTTACGCTGCATATCTCGCCCCGACAGATCGTCACGCGGATCGGGCTCTGTCAGCCCAAGCGCCTTAGCCTGCAGCACCAATTCAGAGAAGGGTTTAGTACCATCGAAATGTTCAAACAACCAGCATAAGGTGCCGGAAAAAATCCCCCCCACCGCTTCGATGGCGTCGCCACTGTTATGTAAATCATTTAGGGCATGTTGCACGGGTAATCCCGCACCACAACTGGCATTGTAGCGCCAAAAAAGTCGACGATTATCCAGCTGCTGTTTTAATTCTTGATAAAAAGGTAAAGGCCCACTGCCAGCCAGCTTATTGGCGCTAACCATATGAATACCACGGGCAAAAAATGCTGGATACTGCAACGCTAAATCGGCGCTAGCACTGATATCTAACGCGATAAGTTCATCACATTCAACATGGCGTAATCGTTCAAACAGGTGGCTGTAATCCCAAGGGGTTGCTTGCTCATTAAATTGCTGCTGCCAGTGATTAAGATCGATATCGGTCTCGCTTAATAGCGCCAGCTTGGAACTCAGTAATCCCACTAACTCGAGACTGACCTCAAGCTCCTTGTTTAATACCGGTCTCGCCCGCTTAAACAGCTCAATCCACGCATCACCAATATTACCAATACCCAGCAGTAATACTCCGATACGTTTACGCGGGCCAGCGCAGCGACGATGTACCTTTTGCGTCAATAGGTTCACCTGCCCCTTAGGGACCAAAGTGACCAAACTTAGGCCATCGTTACACAATGGGTGAGCATCGCGGCTTAATAGGCGTGAAAAACCCCGGCGATAAAGTGCAGCATCGGCACTGACCAACGCCACTAAACCTAAGTCTTGTCGCACCTCTAATGCATCGATCCCCAATGCTTGAGTATTGACTTCAAATATCGCCCGCGCTTGTTTTTCACTCTCGTGGGTAAAGGCTAGCTCTGCAAGGCCAGACGCCGATGACCAGTAGGCCAAGGGAGCCAGTCCTGCCTTAGCAAAACACTCTAATAATTGAGGCAGCTCGGCATTAAAGCTTAAGCTAAACAACGACACGCTAGGTAGACTAGTAACGACGGGCGCGCTAGCCGATAAGCTCTTAGGCGCAATAAGCGTAAAATCGGTATGGGGCGCATAACTCGAGCGCACCGCTAGGCTCACGTTAGTGTCAAACAGTGGCTGTAAGGTACGGTTATGCAGTACCGGCGAACCAAGATGGGCTAAGCGATTAGCCTCGGTTAATGACATGCTTTTGAGCAGGCGTGCATCGTTAATGCGATTGGGATCGGCATTAAACACCCCTTCCACATCGGTCCAAATGGTCACCCGTTCAATATTGGCGAGGCTGGCCAGCAAGGTGGCGCTAAAGTCTGAACCATTACGGCCCAGCAACAGGGTATCGCCCTTATCATTAGCACAGATAAAACCGGTGATCACTAGGCGTTCATTAGGGTGAGCATTCAGCATCGCCTGCACTTTTTGCTTTGATTGCCCTATGCGAATTTGCGGTACCGCCCCTTCATCGGCCACTAATAAAGTGCGCGCATCCACATCGACTGCCCCGACGCCTGATTCACGCAGCAGCGCGGCAAGTAAACGCGATGACCAGCGTTCGCCAAAACTAACCACTTGATTGCGTTGGTAATCCGTTAAATCGGCAAGAGAAAGTAATGTGCTGAGTTGGGATTTATCGGTCGATAGACGCTCGCGCAAGCTGCGCGCCTGTTCGTTAGATAACAGTTGCTCGATCAGATTTTGCTGGTAACTGATCAACACTTGCAACTCTTCTTGCCACAACAGACCGGACTCGGTTAGCTCAAGTAATTTATATAAAAAATTAGTACTCTTGCCCGCAGCAGAAACCACGATGAGATCATCGCTATGGCCATGGGTGAGTAATATATGAGCGACACGGCGGTAACAATCTGCATCCGCTAAACTAGAACCGCCAAATTTATGCAAATGACATCGTGTCATTTTTTGCTCCTCAATACCTTTAACAACTTACCGCGATAGCCGCATCTAAACCCGCTTGAATATCTGCCACCAGATCGTCACCATCTTCAATCCCAACAGATAAACGAATAAGGGTATCTTTCACCCCTGCCTCTAAACGAGCCGCTGGCTCCATCGCTCTGTGGGTCATGGTAGCAGGAACCGCCACTAAGCTCTCTACTCCACCCAAGCTTTCGGCTAAAGAGAAGTATTCTAACGCATTTAAAAAGGCAATAAGCTCTGCTTCGCCACCTTTTAACTCAAAACTGAGCATGGCACCAAAACCTTTTTGCTGTTTTAACGCGATCTCATGGCCTGGATGGTCCGCCAAACCAGGATAATAGACCTTATCAACGGCGCGATGACGGGTTAGCAAAGCCAACACCTGCTGTGCGTTGGCTTGATGCTGACGCATTCTCACCGCAATTGTTCTTAAGCCGCGTAGGGTCAAATAGCTATCGAAGGCTGAGCCGGTTAACCCTAAGGTATTAGACCACCAATGTAACAGCTCACCCACTTCAGCATCTTTAGCGACAACCGCGCCGCCGACCACATCGCTATGCCCGTTGATATATTTAGTCGTTGAGTGGATCACTATGTCAGCGCCGAGCAACAGAGGTTGTTGCAAGATAGGCGATAAAAAGGTGTTATCGACTACCACTAGCGCCCCCACTTCATGGCTCTGGCTCGCAATCGCTGCGATATCGACCACGCGCAGTAATGGGTTCGAAGGGGTTTCTAACCAGACCATTTTAGGTTGGCGAGCAATAACGTCTGCCAAAGCAGCGGCATTCGTTTGGTCAACCACTGCCAGTTTAAATGCCCCTTTCTTGGCGAGGTGGGTAAATAGTCGATAGCTGCCGCCATAGCAATCGTGCGGCACCACGAGTAGATCATCGGGCCCCAGTAAATTGGTTACTAAGGTGATGGCCGCCATGCCAGTGCAGGTCACTATGCCTGCCGTGCCACGTTCGAGCTCCGCTATGGCGTCAGCCAAAATACAGCGAGTCGGATTACCCGAGCGGCTATAATCAAAATCTCTCGGTTGTTGATGGCCATCAAAGGAGTAATTGGTCGACAAATAGATGGGCGGTACAACGGCACCATATTGGGTATCGGATTCTATCCCCCCACGCACAGCTGCCGTGGCTAATTTACGCTCAGTCATCTTTTACTCCTAAAGTTAAATCGGCGGCAGTCATCTATACTTTAGAGATGTCTGGACGTCTAAATGTACCTAAGGCAAGCGGTAGCGTCAACATATTTAGACGTTTAGACGTCCAAACATGTAGAAATCTATTTGCAATTAACAAAAATTAGAGGCAATAATTTGACTGTACCCGGTAAGGGTATAAAATCTGCCCCGAATTTGAGAATTAACAGGTGAGTCAATGACTGAGTGGAATGGCGATTATATCAGCCCCTATGCTGAACATGGTAAGAAGAATGAGCAAGTGAAAAAAATCACTGTCTCTATTCCCCTCAAGGTGCTTAAGATTTTAACCGACGAACGCACTCGTCGTCAGGTGAATAACTTACGCCACGCTACAAACAGCGAATTGCTTTGTGAAGCTTTTTTGCATGCTTATACTGGCCAACCTTTACCCCATGATGATGACTTGTCAAAAGACAAACCCGACAGTATTCCAGCCGAAGTGAAAAAGCTGATGACTGAGATGGGCATCGAATGGGAAGACGTCGAGTAAATCGACTTTACCTATCCTGTTTTGCTAAAGAGGGATCGCACTGCGATCCCTCCTCTTTATCACGTCTAAACACACTGCAACCCCTGGTGGTATAGTGCCTGAACTTATGATTGATCCCATGATCCTTGGCCTAGCGTCGCTGATCATCTTTATTGGCGCCCTAACCCAAAGCCTGATCGGTTTTGGCTTAGCCGTTGTCGCCTCGCCGTTACTCTATCTCGTCGACCCAAGCCTAGTGCCCGCACCTGTCATTATGATGGGCTTTTCTATCGCCTTACTCACCCTGCTAAGAGAGAGGCGCGCACTGGAATTTAACGGCTTACAATATGCTTTACTGGGGCGTATCCCTGGCGGAATATTAGGCGCAACCTTATTATTGCTAGCACCACAACCAGTATTGGGATTAGCCATTGCAATCATTGTGGCTCTAGCCGTGGTTCTGAGCCTATTCAAGCTACGTCTCCCCATAAATCGCAGTAATCTTTTTATGGCGGGCATATTGTCGGGGATCTTTGGTAATATCGCTGCCATTGGTGGACCGCCAATGGCTATTTTACTCTCGGGAAAAGACGCCAAACAGTTTCGCGCAGCCTTGTCAGCCTTCTTCATCTTTAGCTCAATGATCGCCTTAATCATTTTGGCTTTCAGTGGATTACTCACACTGCGTCATCTGTATCTTTCAATGCTATTGCTACCATCGGTCCTGCTAGGCTTTGTAGTTGCTAATCGTATTGTCGGCGGCATCGACAAACAAAAAACCCAACGCCTTACCCTGATATTGTGCAGTACAAGTGCGCTGATCTTAGCGGTAAAATCGATTATAGAACTAACGTAACGACCTCAAATAGGTGTCCGTAAAAGGGAATAAAAATCAGCAAACAAGATAATCACTAAAAATGATATGAGGTTCGGATCACGCCCCCAATGGCATCATCACTGCCAAACAGCCCGGTTAAGTCCAGATTAAAGGTGCGACCAATACTAAAGCCTGTACCAACCGAATACAGGTCGATTGCGGTATTGTTTAAATTGTGGCGATAACCCACACGTAACGCCAACCAATCCGTGGTTTTTAGCTCCCCTGCGAAGCGCCAATATTGTGTACTAACCACTTCATCGAAACCTTGATGAGCATTCAAATCGATATCACTTGTTAGGGTAAGTGCAGCCCAATCATAAGCCACCCCAGCAGTATATAAAGGCTCAACTCGATAAGTAAATTGCCGCCCTAATGACTCTACACTCTGTTGTTTTGGGTCGATTAAATTGCGTCCAGACAAGCCAACGGTTAGCCCATTAAAAGGCTTAATTACCACACCAACATCAAGATTAAATACCGTATCATCATTACGATAGGGGGAATCATTACCACTATCAAAAGTCACGTTATTCGCATTAACTACATAATTGTAAGTGTCGATACGCTGTATTTTGGGCGAGAGCCCAACCGATATTGGCATGTTGACAATTGATAGAGGAAAACTCAATACAACGCCAACATCAGACACTCCCCCCGACACCAACGCCCCGAGAGAGCCTAACTCTGAAACATTTGCAGGATTGTTAACATCAAAATGGTCTAAATTGCTTTGAATCGCATCTGCAACACCTACCGCCTCGATATAAGTCTTATGAAACAGTGTCATTGGCATCTGCACCGTCGGCAAGACAATCGATGTACCTTGTGTCGCAGAGGTTCTCTCTGCTTGCGGCGATGCAATCCCCCGCGCCTCTTTAGTCGCATCTAACACTGACAAGACAGGATGATTGAAGAGATCTCCATGTTGATGACTTACGGCAACGTGTGAACTGTTTAAGGCAGAGTTATGTACACCATCATATTGCTGCTCGGCAAAGGAAAACCTAGTGAGACTCATCAGCGTGATTAACACTATTATGCTAAGGCACTTCATTCCCTTTTCTCCCCCCTCCGAATAATGGTCATTTTAAGCGTGTTGAAAGATTAGTACGCTCGATTGTTAAAGATAGTTCATTTCTTAAGTGCTAGATGATATGGCAAGTAAAAATACTGATATTTAGCCCGTATTTAACCTTTACTCCCCCAGCCTCTGCTGCGTAAATATGCTCGATAATCCACTATGGCTGATAAGATCAAAATACTGCCCATCGCGACGTATTTCCCAAAAATAACGCCCCCTTTCGACGACAATCACAGCGTTAGCGATAACAAGTTCATTAACATTACAGCCATTATTTAGCAGATGTTTAACTACTAAAGTGTGATTCACCTCCACCAGTAATTGATAGCCAACACCTCATCCCTGCAAAAACAACAAACAACAAAAGGCTTTTAATACAAAAACTTAAATCACATCAATTAGATTAATATCAATGATATTTTTATCAATTAGATTTTTATTGTAAAGGTGATCAACCTCAAACTCACATCTCGACTCCTTTAGTAAACTTTTTAACAACAAACACCCGCTTTGTTTAATAAAAAATCACCACGGGTGGTGATTAAGGAAAGATGATGAAAAACATAGTAAAAATTGCAACGTGCATCATGTTCACATTCTCGTTAGGCGCCCAAGTTTATGCCGTAGATGGCGGTAACCCGAAAAAAGGTAAACACCTCTACAAGAAAGAGTGTAAAGCCTGCCATAGCAAAGGCGATGCGGGCGGTGAAATCACTCCGATGAGTAAAACCATGAGCCAGTGGGATCGCTATTTTAAACGTGATCAACACAAGGTTAAGCCTGAGGTTTTTGAGCAACTCTCCGAAAAAGACCGCTTGGATATTCAGCAGTTTCTTTATGACCATGCGGCAGATTCCGATCAACCACAGACTTGCGGTTAAAACTCACTAAGCCCATCTACTGCGCACCTCGCGCGACGGAGAGACAAAGATGCGTACACTACTATCGATTTTAATTGCCAATGCATTAGCCTTTTCTGGCGGCGCGTACAGTGCCGACCAAGAACAACAAAAGCTGGCAGACTTAAAACAGCAACTAGCTGAGCTATCAGAAGAAATTGACGATATTAATAGCCGCGTAGACAAAAATGAGCGCCACACAGCACTGGATAGAATCCAACTCACAGGAGATTTTCGTACCAAGGCTCATTCATTGCATTATCAAAATGTCACTTGGAACCCAGCCATCAAAGTTGACTTCAATGATTTTGGCCAAAAAGCCATGTCTGGCACCTTTGGAATGCCAAACGATGCCAACTCGCCATTAGGCAAGATGTTAAGCGCCAACCCTGAATTAGCCAGTGCGTTCCAAAATGGCATGTTGCAGGGAGTAATGCCTTATGTGCTGGCGCCCAAATCGGTACAAGATATCGATAACGATATTTTCTATACCACCCGCCTCAGACTCAATCTAAAAGCCAAAGTATGGGACAACGTTGGCTTTTCAGCTCGATTAAGCATGTATAAAAACTGGGGGGACTCGACTGGCACCCAAGTATTTGATTCATGGCGCTCGTTCACCATGGATGGCAGTAGTAGTGGCAATACCAGCGGTGATTGGCTCAGAGTCGAGCGCGCCTACTTCGATTGGAAAAACATCGGTGGCACCAACACCTATCTTTCTATCGGTCGTCGCCCCTCAACCTATGGCCCACCATCACATTACAGGGAAAACGAGAAGCGCGGCGGCACGCCATCAGGTCACTTAGTCAACTTTAACTTCGATGGCGCCACCTTAGGTTACAACTTAGGCGAGATCACTGGTATTGATGGCCAAGTGGTCCGTTTCTGTTACGGCCAAGGCTTTGAGTCACAATGGGGTAATGGCGAAATGTTTGGTGATATCGTCACCAAAGACACACATCTAGGTGGTTTTAATATCGACGCCATCAACGACGGTAACCACTTCCTGCAATTTACTCTGTTTGGTGCCAAAGACATTAACGACGGCTTCAAAGGCACCATGGCTTTTCCTACTCAACTGGCAGGCATTTTTGCCCCAACCATGTACCAAGATATGCAGAAGTTTGAAAACTTCAACTTTCAAACCCGGGTACAACCTAGTGGGGTGATTGGTGACATGTATTTAGGGGGGGTCGGTTACGCCTATGAAAGCGATGAGGATATGAAGCTATTCGCCTCTTTTGGCTGGACACGAGCCGAAGGCAACGGCAATGCCGGTATGTTTGGCGGCATGTTAAGTGATGCGGTATTTGAAGCACAGCTCAACGCCGACGGCAGCGAAATTATCATGATGCCAGACGCCGCCGATAGCGCCGACACTAAAGATGGGTACGGCGTTTATGTCGGCATCCAAATTCCGGCGCCTTACGGTAAGTTAGGTCTGGAATATAACTATGGCTCTAAATACTGGACTCCGTTTACTCAAGCGCAAGACGATCCTATTGGCAGTAAGCTTGCCACCCGTGGTCATGTTGCCGAAGCCTACTACATGTTTGATATCAACCCACGTATGTTTATCAAACTGGCAGGGCTGTATTACGACTATGAATACACAGGTAGCGGTACCCCTGTTGGCGCGCCGCAAAAAATTGATGATGTCATTGAAGGCGGCGCTTATTCGATGCTGCCTGTGGTCGACACCGCCTTTGACATCAATGCCTCGTTAACAGTCAACTTCTAAACTTAGACTATCCCCCGGCCTGCGCCGGGGGTAGGGATCACCCTATGAAACATCCACGCTTTTTAATCTCGATAATGGCCATGGGGCTATTGGGACTGGCCAGCGCCAATGCCGCAGACAATCCCCATAAAGACGCCATTGAAGGCCCCTTTACCCAAGGGACACAAGTCACGGCACAATGTGTTAAATGTCATGAAGATCATGCTAAAGACTTTATGAAATCATCCCACTGGACGTGGGAATTGCAACAAGAACTTCCCGGACGCACAGTTAAACGTGGCAAAAAAAACGCCATCAATAACTTTTGCACCTCAATCTCTGGTAACGAACCCAGGTGTACTAGTTGCCATGCCGGTTATGGCTGGAAAGACGACAGCTTCGACTTCACCGACATGACCAAGGTCGACTGCTTGGTCTGTCACGACACCACAGGGACCTATATTAAAGATCCTGCCGGTGCGGGTGAAGCGCTAGCCAAGGTCAACCTTGAGCGCGTAGCGCAAAATGTCGGTATGCCAGTCCGCGATAACTGCGGTACTTGCCACTTCTATGGCGGCGGTGGAGATGCGGTTAAACATGGCGATCTCGACTCCTCCATGGCTTACCCAGATAAGGCAACCGATGTCCATATGGACAGCGATGGCAACGACTTCCAGTGCCAAACCTGCCATGCTACCGAGCAACATCAAATCAGCGGTAATGCCATGGGTGTATCACCAGGCGGCACGAATGACATTGGCTGTGAAAGCTGCCATGAAGCTGCGCCTCACAGCAATAACCGCCTTAACACCCATACCGCTAGTGTGGCTTGTCAGACATGCCATATCCCCTTCTTTGCGCGCAATGAGCCCACCAAGATGAGCTGGGATTGGTCTACTGCTGGTAGCGATCAAGAAGAAACCGTCGATGAATATGGCAAGCACACCTTTATGAAGAAAAAAGGCAGCTTCGTGTGGGCTAAGATGGTAGCTCCTGAATATGCTTGGTACAACGGCAAAGCCGATGCCTACATGGTCGGCGATAAAATGGATCCCACTAAGGTCACCAAACTGACTTACCCTATGGGTGATATCAAAGATAAAAACGCAAAAATTTATCCCTTCAAGGTACACAGAGGCAAACAGATCTACGATAAGAAACAAAATATCTTTGTCACGGCCAAGGTTTATGGCAAAGGCGGCTACTGGAAAAATTTCGACTGGGATAAAGCCGCCAAACTGGGTATGGAAGCTAACCAAGCATTAACCGAGCAAGGTATCACATACAGTGGCGAGCATGGCTTTGCTGAAACCGAAATGTGGTGGCGCATCAACCATATGGTATCACCATCAGCTCAAGCTCTTAAATGTAACGACTGCCACAACAAAGGCACTCGTATGGATTGGCAAGCCTTAGGTTATGACGGCGACCCGATGAAAAACAAGCAAGGAGTAAAGCACGCTAAGTAAAGTTAAAAAGCGAGTCAGTATCCCTGCAATAACTGACAATGACTCCCCCGAAAGCCGGGGAGTCATTGCTTTAACAACACGAGACACTTTTTTGATATTAGGCTAGGGCCTGTTGAGCTTTGCAGGTTAAATTTCGTTCGAGACTGAAACGTTTTAATCGAGGCGAGTGGATTGCAGCCTAGTCATCTAAGCAAAATTCACTTAACAAAGAGTAAAACGTTTTTAGCCGAACCCTTCGGGCAGCGTTTGTTGATCATTTCTACTGCGTTCTCAGCTTGTTATGTAGAATAACTACACCACAAAGCTTCTGCCTTGTATAAATACCCAACAATTGGCTACAAAAATAACCTTGAAAGATCAACAGGCCCTTGCGATTTGCAGTCAATTTATGCCTTACCGCCAGCCGCTGTCGACTTATGTTCTGAATTCCCCCATTCGTAAATAGATAACTTTGTTCAATTTACAGCCTATAGCCATAATGCTAATGTTAACAAAAAGTAAATACGAACTATTTTTCTGGGCTCCAGAAAGCGGCACAGGGTGGGTAACTCATGATTCAATCCTTTCGTCTATTGCTCAACAATAAGTCTTTTATCGAGCTTTTACTATCGTCGACAATGATCAATTTGTTATCGCTAGCACTGCCATTAACCATGTTACAAATCTACGATCGCATCTTACCCAATGAAAGCTTCGGTACCGCAAGCGTTTTAGCCATTGGCGTGAGTCTTGCCATTTTACTCGAATTACTCTTGCGCTATGCTCGTAGCTGGTTACTCGGTGCTTCTGCTGCAAACTTTGAACTAAAAACCACCACCCAAGTGGTAGAGCGCCTACTAAAAGCCGACTACCAACAGCTAGCTTCATTAGGTACAGGTAAAGTATTCCACGCTCTGAATAGTATTAGCACAATGCGCGAGATTTACTCAGGCCAAGCGGCTGTCGCATTAATGGATTTGCCATTTGTCTTTATCTTCCTTGCATTAGTCGCCTATATTGGTGGCCCATTAGTCTTTATTCCGCTAGTGATGTGGTTGCTTGTGGGGCTACGAGTGTGGCAAATCGGGAAACAGTTATCGGCGGCCACCAGTGAGCTGGCCACCAGCGACAATGAGCGTACGAGTTTACTCATGTTAGTGTTATCCGGACTGACGACCACTAAATCAATGGCGCTAGAATCGCGGATCACATATGCCTATAAAGAGATTAACCATCGACGTTTAGCACAGCAAAACCAAGTTGATTGGCTCTCTTGTAAACTCCAAGAGCTTATTCAGGGGGCAGCACAGGCAACGACTTTAGCCATAGTGTTAATTGGTTGTTTTGAAGTCCTCAATGGCGACCTCACCACAGGTGGCCTAGCTGCATGCTCCATTTTAGCTGGCAGAGCAGTTGCCCCATTAAGTGCCATAGGCAGTTTACGGGCAAAATTTATTGCCGCTCAAAATGCGATGTTGGATGTCAATGAGATCGTGGCTACCCCCCAAGAGTCCTTTAACGGCAAACAGCGCTATCAGCAAAAACTGCCCGCAGGTCCCATTAGCTTCCAGCAGGTGAGTGCCAATCAAACCAGTGCCAAATTAACTGACCTCAGCGTTGAGATCCCAAACGGTAGCATGGTCACTATCACCTCTAATCCTCTGACACATGCTAGTTTGTTGCTCAGTACTGTCGGCGCATTTCACCAAGTAACACAAGGCCAAATTACGATTGCAGGCATAGCCCAAGGTGACCATGATGCTCACGAATATCGCCAGTCCATCTGTTATGCCCCGCCTTGGGCGACACTCTTTTCAGGATCAATTTTAGATAACATGACCCTATTTAGGCATGAGCGTGACAGTCAGGCGATGGCATTGGCCGATCAGCTAGGATTAGCCGATACGATTGCCCAACTTCCAGCTGGATACCAAACCAGAGTAGCGAGTAACGATAACCACCTACTCAATCAAGGCGCTATAAAACTGATTTCTCTGGTAAGAGTATTGGCGCAATCACCTTCAATACTGTTACTCGATGAACCTATGGTGTCACTCGATGCTGACTCTCAGACACGACTGTTGTCCTTATTAAAAGAGAGTAAAGGAGAAATGACCATTCTGGTTGCGTCCCACTTTAAGGATGTCGCTCACATCAGTGATTATTGCATTAATATTGATCAAACAGGCTCAGCGTCCATGGCTCCAACAACCGAGGCTGCAGAATGAATACCGATAACAAGCAATATCAAAACCTTAAGACACCATTGGTTAACCTCCTAAGCCAATTGGGGTTAAACGGGCAATCCAGCAACGTACAACAAAGTGATTTAGCCGATGAATTGACCTATTTAGAAGCCTACATCTTACTCAAAAAACATCATGTTGGCGTCAGTGTCCAAGCCATAGATTCGGCACTTCTGAGCCACAGCATCTACCCCTTTCTCTTACTCCCCGTCGATGGCGAACCCATAGTTGCCCGCCGAAGCGAGCAACAATATCAATACTTGGACAAGCACCAACAATGGACCAAACTAAACTCACTGCCATCTCATGGTTATGTCTTTATTATCGACAGCTTGCCTTCGAGTGCTAAGAAAGCGAGTTCATTCGCCACCCACTTACGCAAACAACGTAAGTGGTACGCACCGGTATTTTGGCTCAGCCTTCTCTCAAGTTTAACGGGATTAGCTATTCCCTTATTTACCATGGTGGTTTATGACAGAGTCATTGGAGGGCAAGCACCAGAAATATTGCCCAATATCGCTTTGGGCGCGATATTGGCATTGGGCATATTTATTGGAAGTAGATTGATCCGCGCCAGAGTGGTTGCCACTAGCAGTAATCGCTTTGCTCGCGATCTGTCAGGGATCACTTTTAACCGCTTACTGAGCATGCCACTCACTGTACTCTCACGTGTTGGGCTGTCAAACCATTTAGCCAGAATACGCAATGCTGAAAAAGTACGTAGCCTTATCTCTGGCCCCAATGGTACCGGCCTGCTGGATCTCCCTTTTACCCTAGTAGCGCTGATAGCCATAACCTTACTCAGTGGCTGGCTGGTGCTGGTGCCCTTATTGATGTTACTGCTATTCTACTGGATCATGAAGGTGCTCACTCAGTTTGCTCAAGCAGCCAGCCCCACCATCAGTAACGAATATCAGGCCAGTCTCAATGAATTAGCCAAGCAACTGCTGCAGTTGAAAGCAGCTGGTGAAACCCAAGCTTGGTACCGTCAGTTTGTACGCCGCTGCCAAGAGCATTGCCGGCAACAATTTTTGTATAATAAGCGCGCCGGACTCAACAGCGCAGTTGCTCATGCGATGGGACTTTTTACCGCGCTGGCCACAGTATTTACCGGTGTATTTTTAGTGCTCAATCAAAGCATATCACCGGGTGAATTGATTGCCTGCGTCATGCTCATTTGGCGGATTACTGGGCCAGCACAATTGGCTTTTGCATCGCGACAAAAACTCACCATGATGAACGGGGCAATCAACCAATTTGATCGCTTTATGGCGGTCACCACTGAATTTAATCAACTCAGATTAGACGCACCAGACAGGCAAAAACCCCCAGCAATTTCATTTAAACACCTTACACTACGTTACAGCGCCGACAGCGAACCGGCCTTATCTGGTATCACTTTTGATATAGACGCTGGCGAGACAGTGGCCATCATTGGCCCTAACGGTTGCGGTAAAACCTCATTATTGCTCAGCACTATAGGAGTCATTGATACTCAAGCGGGCTACGTCACTATCAATGGTAAAAACCTCAAACAGTTTGACCCCGAAATTTTTCGTCAATGGGCGGCCTACAGCCCAACTCACAGCGATATTATGCCAGGCAGTCTTGCCGATAATTTACGCTTAGCCAAACCTGATGCCACCGATGATCAATTACGGCAAGCCTTAGAAGATGCTGGCGCTGGCGCATTATTGCAAGCATTAGATAACGATATTAATACCGATTTATATGCCCAAGAAAGCAGCATGCTAGCCGCCGTTGAAAGCGGTTACTTAAGCCTTGCACGCGCCCTACTCAAACGCTCTTCGCTACTTGTGATGGATGAGCCCATAGCGAACCGTAATCCTTATGCTAAAAAAGCTTTTATCAGCGCCTTAAAGCAACTTAAAGGACATACCACTATCTTGTTTACCAGCCACGACCAGGAGTTAATCCAACAGGCTGATAAAGTCGTTATTTTAGATAAGGGCACGGTGATCTATGCCGGTCCACTTCCAGAACAAGCTCCCCCCCCAGCAAACAAATTAACGCCCACATTGGAGGCTTCAATATGAATGATCACCAGCTTAGCCAAAGCTCTTGGCCAGAACATGAATTTACTGAAGCCATTGAGTCACCAGCGGAAAAGCGCGTCATCAAGCGCATCACCATATTCATTACAGCTGTAGTCGTGATCATGGTGATTTGGTCAATATTGACCAATATAGAAGAGATAGCGAAAGCCAAGGGGCAAGTGGTGCCATTAGGGCATAGGCAAGTAATTCAAAGCCAACTCGGCGGCACCCTTGCTTCTATCGAAGTTGCCGAAGGCGATATGGTCAAAAAAGGGGATATCATTGGCCACTTTGTCGCAATCGACAGTCAAGCCGTGGTCGAAGAACTTCTCAGTAAACAAGCCAATTTAGAGCTTAAAATAGAACGTTACAACGCTTTTATTGAAGGCAGAGAAGCCGATTTTGACACCTACACCATCAGCCACCCTTCTCTAGTACAAGAACATCTGAAAAGCTTGGCTCGCATGAATCAAGAGAAGCAAGCTTTAGTGCAACTATCACAGTCAGATATCGCCAAATCAGAGGCAGAACTTGCAAGTATCGAGCAGGAGATCCCTCCGCTTAAGAATCAAATTAACTCGGCGCAGCAGACGCTTAAAATGATGAATGCGGTCAAAGAAGCGCAAGCAGTATCAAAACTGAGCATGCTAGAGTCGCAACAAAAACTCGACGCCTATATTCGTGAATTAAAAGGCCTTCAAGGCAAAGAAGTCGTGCTAGCGCGTAATATCGAAAACTTACAAAAACAACTCGAACAAAAACAAGCTAGCCTATTCAACGAGGTAGGAGAAAAGCGTGCCGATACACAAGCAGAACTACTTGGAGTACTGGCACGCTTAAAGTCATCAAACTCTCAAGTGCTGCAAAATACATTACATTCACCAGTCGATGGCATCATTCAATCGCTACCCAACACCTCCTCGGGTAGTGTTATTCAACCGGGTGGTACTGTTGCCGTTATTGTGCCCACCACCCCAACAGCCCTATTAGAAGCTAAACTGTCTCCAAGAGATATCGGTTTCGTCACCGTAGGTCAGCACGCTCGAATTAAAATTGATGCCTTTGATTATAGCCGTTATGGTGCCATCGATGGTGTGGTTAAACGCATCTCACCTAGCACGGATGCCGACGAAAAGGGCGGCGTATTTTATAAAGTACAAATTGCGATCGAAAAACCCTATTTTGGCGATCAACCCGGTAAGTTAGATCTAATTCCCGGTATGACAGGCGAAGCCAATATCGTCACAGGTGATAAAACCGTATTTCAATATTTATGGAAACCTGTATTTACCAATATCACCCAAGCTTTTGGTGAACGATAGGAAGCTACGCTATGAGTCAAGATAAACACTCGCCAACAAAACAAATGGGGCATGACACCGAAGCGAAAAAACGAGACGACAAGTCAAAGCGTAAAGCCAGAGCTATCGATAAAGATGTTGAACGACTCAAGGCAAAAGAGTACCGAGATGCCCAGCTTAATACGCGTTTTAACCAAGATATGGTGGCAGCCAAACCATGGAGCCACCCACTTGCTGAGCAAGAAGATGATGATGCACAAGGTGGTCAACTCACGGCAACGAACACCGTTGCCGACGCCGACGCCAAACCAGCAACCAGCAGCGAGGTCATCACCCAGCTTAGAGATATCGACCCGATTAAGGCAACACCGAACGACGAGATAGCACTATCCCCTAGCCCAGCATCAACGCTACCGCCACCAGAACTAAGTTCACCACCTCGCTCAGCAGAAACTACTGGGATAACGCCATTTTCAGGGTTTGAGCCACCAAGTAACCAATTGAGCTCATTATCGCCTATTCCCCAAATACTTAAGACCACTGGAGCGACGCCGGCATTTTCGATCACTATGTCACCAAGCCCCAAAGCGCCCTCTAAAACGGCTCAACCAATGTTGCTAACCCCCTCTGTGCAGCCACAAGTATCCACTGGCACTGGCACTGGCACTGGCACTGGCACTGGCACTGGCACTGGCACTGGCACTGGCACTGGCACTGGCACTGGCACTGGCACTGGCACTGGCACTGGCACTGGCACTGGCACTGGCACTGGCACTGGCACTGGCACTGGCACTGGCACTGGCACTGGCACTGGCACTGGCACTGGCACTGGCACTGGCACTGGCACTGGCACTGGCACTGGCACTGGCACTGGCACTGGCACTGGCACTGGCACTGGCACTGGCACTGGCACTGGCACTGGCACTGGCACTGGCACTGGCACTGGCACGAATGAAAAGCCATTAGAGATACAGAGTCAAGAACAAAATCAACATGTTAAAGAAAATAGCCCTGTTGATACAGTTAATGGTCAACTTACCGCCCATGGTAATGGCAGTGATGCAGTTACTTGGTCAACTTCTAACTTACAGGGACAGTTTGGTAGCCTCATTTTAGATTCGCAAACAGGTCAGTGGCATTACGTTTTAGATAACAATTCACCTCAAACAGATGCCCTATCTTCTGGCGAGCATCAAACCGAACAGTTTGTTATTAAAGCCACTGATAGCCAAGGGCATTCAGTCAACACACTTATCAGTATTGAAGTGGAAGGTACCAATGATCTCCCCACTATTTCAGGGCTGCACCATGCAAGTCTTAACGAAATGGGAACTGTTGATACTGTTAGCGGTCAATTAATTGCCACAGATCCAGACCATGCAGACACCTTAACTTGGGCGGTAACAAAGGCTTTAGGCCAATATGGTCACCTCATTATTGATCCCACTACTGGTGCCTGGCAGTATCAGTTAGACAACAGTTCAGCAAGTACCCTTGGGCTACATAATGGTCAAGTAGTTACTGAAACATTTAGTGTTACCGCCACAGACAGTAGTGGATTACCTGTAAATCAAATCGTCACAATTGAAATTCATGGGACAGATGAGATCGCTCTAATTAATGGCGTATCCAGTGCTTCTTTGAACGAAGATAGAGATGTTAATTTGGGGCAACTGCATACGAGCGGGCAGCTTACTCTCATTGATCCTGATGCTGATCAAAGCCTGTTTACTGCAGCCTCATTGCAAGGCCAATATGGCAGACTGTCGATAGATGAACACGGCCACTGGACTTACACCGCTGATAACTCACAAGCCGTGATTCAAGGGCTGAAATCGGGTGAGTCACTCACGGATACCGTGCTGGTTCACTCGGTTGATGGCACTTCACAGCAAGTCACTGTCACCATTAACGGCACTGACGATAACGCGCTGATTGCAGGCTCTTCAACGGCCAGCTTAACTGAAGATAAAGACCTCTACCAAGGCCAACTGCGTGTCGATGGCGCACTCACCGTAACTGATGCAGATAATGGTCAAGCCCAGTTCAATGCTGAAAGTCTGCAAGGCCAGTTTGGTACCTTGTCGATTGACTCAAACGGCCACTGGACTTACACCGCCGACAATGCCCAAGCGGCTATTCAAGGGCTGAAATCGGGTGAGTCACTCACCGATACTTTATTGGTCCACAGCATCGATGGCACCGAGCAAAAAGTCACTGTCACCATTAACGGCACTGACGATAACGCGGTAATTACAGGCTCTTCAACGGCCAGCTTAACTGAAGATAAAGACCTCTACCAAGGCCAACTGCGTGTTGATGGCGCACTCACCGTCACTGATGCTGACAACGGTCAAGCCCAGTTCAATGCTGAAAGTCTGCAAGGCCAGTTTGGTACCTTGTCGATTGACTCAAACGGCCACTGGACTTATACCGCCGACAATGCCCAAGCGGCTATTCAAGGGCTGAAATCGGGTGAGTCACTCACCGATACTTTATTGGTCCACAGCATCGATGGCACCGAGCAAAAAGTCACTGTCACCATTAACGGCACTGACGATAACGCGGTAATTGCAGGCTCTTCAACGGCCAGCTTAACTGAAGATAAAGACCTCTACCAAGGCCAACTGCGTGTTGATGGCGCACTCACCGTCACTGATGCTGACAACGGTCAAGCCCAGTTCAATGCTGAAAGTCTGCAAGGCCAGTTT
Source organism: Shewanella sp. 492 (assembly GCF_059338445.1). NCBI lineage: Bacteria > Pseudomonadati > Pseudomonadota > Gammaproteobacteria > Alteromonadales > Shewanellaceae > Shewanella > Shewanella sp. 492. The sequence goes on along the minus strand of NZ_CM181702.1, from coordinate 526,812 downwards.
GGTACCTTGTCGATTGACTCAAACGGCCACTGGACTTATACCGCCGACAATGCCCAAGCGGCTATTCAAGGGCTGAAATCGGGTGAGTCACTCACCGATACTTTATTGGTCCACAGCATCGATGGCACCGAGCAAAAAGTCACTGTCACCATTAACGGCACTGACGATAACGCGGTAATTGCAGGCTCTTCAACGGCCAGCTTAACTGAAGATAAAGACCTCTACCAAGGCCAACTGCGTGTCGATGGCGCACTCACCGTGACTGATGCTGACAACGGTCAAGCCCAGTTCAATGCTGAGAGTTTACAAGGCCAATTTGGTACGCTGTCGATCAACGAGCAGGGCCATTGGACCTATATTGCGGATAACAGCTCTGCACAAATCCAAGCCTTAAGTAATCAACACAGCCTAACAGAAACTCTCTCAGTCAAATCTCTTGATGGCAAAGAGCAAGAAATCATAGTAACAATTCATGGCGCCAATGATGGTGCCATTATAACAGGTGTAGACCGAGGAACTGTTCAAGAAGGAATTGATGGTAACCCTAAACAACTGACAGCCTATGGTGAGTTGAGCGTAGCCGATATTGATACGGGAGAAGAGCATTTCAAACTTCAGCTTGGGGTATTTGGTAGTGAACATTTAGGGCAATTTGCAGTTTTACCTAATGGTCATTGGTCCTATGTTGTTCATAATGAGGATCCAAGGGTTCAAGCCTTAGGGGCAGGTATTGTTATCACTGATTCTCTGCAAATAACTAGTGCAGACGGAACCCAACATACAATTTCAGTTGATATAACAGGGACCAATGATGCACCTACTGTGCAGGGTGGTGTCACTTTAGCAACGGGCACTGAAGATACCTCGGTGATAATTACACAAGCAAGCCTGTTAGCAAATGCAAGCGATGTTGATCAAAATGATGTTGGCATGCTGAGTGTCCATAACTTAACAGCGGATCATGGAAGCATCGCCTCAAACCCTGACGGCAGCTTTACCTTTACCCCAGAAAAAGACTACAACGGTGATGTGCACTTTAGTTATGACGTGAAAGATGCCCATGGTGGGGTCACGCATACAGGGGCTAGCACCACCTTAGCGGCTGTCAACGACAATCCAGATGTGGCGCCAATTTCTGAACATATTAATGAAGATGATCTGCACACCCACGCCTTAAATCTACTGCAAGGCGCTACCGACAAAGAAGGTGATGCACTAAATATTAGCCATTTAACCTTCGCCATTGATGGGCATTCTCCATCCGCACAATTGCCAAGCGGCCTGTCACTCGCACCGGATGGACACACTTTATTAGTCGATGCCACCAGCCCTGCTTTTCAACACTTAGCCAGCGGACAAACTGCACAAATTACAGTCTCCTACTTTGTTGAAGATGGTCATGGGGGAAGCAGTCCACAAACGGCAAATTTAACCATTGAAGGGACGGATGACAAAGCCACACTAATCTCCAATGTCATTCAACTGACTGAGACTCAAGCCTTAGATAGTCAACACACTATTTATCATGGTCAACTTCAACTCGTCGACCCTGACAGTGGCGACCAAACCGACTTTGTTTTCAGTGGCCAATATTTAGGCCAAGGCTACGCACCAGGCACTTTGACAGTTTGGCCTGGTGGCAAGTATCAATTCTATTTAGATAGCGCGACCAATCGCGACGCCGATAAGCTAATTGCCAGTTTGCATAGCGGTGAGTCGATGGAAATCCCCTATCAAGTAGAAACCAGCGACGGTCAAAAACTGACTATTATGGTTAAGGTCATTGGCGAAGACAATCAAGCCCGTATTGAGGTGGGTAAGTATTCTAGCCTAACAAATGATGTGTATGAAGATCGGCTCAGTCCAGCCAATACACCAAACCAAATCTATAGCGGGGGGAACCTCAAAGTAATCGATCCCGATCACCACCAAGCGGGCTTTGTTGCTCAAAGCCTCAATACCCCAGAGGGTCACTTCTGTATTAACGAACGAGGTAATTGGTCGTATCTAATTGACAATACAAAAGTTCAACACCTAGGTGCGAATGAAACCATACAAAAAATATTTACGGTTTCATCTATTGATGGCTCAGCAACGCAAAGCATTACGGTCACGCTGCATGGTACCAATGATGCACCTGTGGTAAGTAGCGCAATTAGGCTTAATACGGGCATAGAAGATACCCAGATAGTACTCACCCCAGCACAATTACTCGCTAATGCCACTGATATAGACGATAACGATGCAGGTAAATTAACCATTGATAACCTGCATGCCGATCATGGAAGTATCGCCTCAAACCCTGACGGCAGCTTTACCTTTACCCCAGAAAAAGACTACAACGGTGATGTGCACTTTAGTTATGACGTCAAAGATGCTCATGGTGGTGTGACCTACACTGGGGCATCAACTACACTCTCGGTGAGAGCTGATGCGGCAGTTATCACTGGGACGGGGGGGCGGCTGCTTGAGGAAGATAATCTATATTACGGCTACACGATTAAAACAAACGGCCAGTTTCATGTCGCTGATCCCGATGGGCCAAGCCAGTCTAAGTTTCCGGACGGTTTGCACCACCACACCGGAAGTCTTGGTGGAACGTTGCAACTCTATAGCAATGGAAACTATTTTTACCATATTGAGAATCGTGCGGTTAATCATCTTGCGAAGGGACAGGAGGCTAGGGAAACCTTTACTATTCACAGTGTCGATGGAACGCCACATCAGGTTGAATTCGTCATCGAAGGTACCAATGATGCGCCTTTTGTGCACGGAGACGTTACTCTCTCGCCAGGTACTGAAGATACTGCTGTCACACTGCATGCCTCCGACTTGCTCGCACAAGTCGGTGACTATGATGATGGTGAAACAGCGCAACTCAGTGTGCATAACCTAAGTGCAGATCACGGCACGGTCACAGACAACAAAGACGGCACCTACACCTTCACGCCGGATGCTGATTATAACGGGGCGGTCCACTTTACTTACGATGTACAAGATCCTCAAGGTGCGACGGTTGCTACCTCGGCATCAATGGCCTTAGCAGCCGTGGCGGATGCCACTGTCATCGGTGGTGCCGACAGCGGTAATGTAAAAGAAGATGTTCATGTTGATAACAAATTTGACATCTCTCTTAGTGGCCACTTGACGATTCAAGATCCCGACAGTCCTGCAGAAGAGCTCTTTCAGACCATTTCTCTAGCCACAACCCCACAGGGTGGAACGCTGCAACTTTATAGTAATGGCAACTGGTTCTATGACATCAATAATCACACCATAGATCATCTTGATGAGGGACAAATCGTTCAAGATACCGTGACTGTTTACAGCAAAGATGGTACTGCTCATGTGTTACATTTTACGATTGAAGGGACCAACGATATTCCAGATATCAGTGCTCAGAGTCGCTATCTTACTGAGGATGGTAAAGTCCTCAATGGAAAAATGCACGCTTATGAACCCGATGATCATGCACAACTAGAGTTCACTCTTGGCCACCCAGTTGATGGCCTTACTATGCATAAAGATGGGAGCTATTCTTTTGACCCCTCAAATTCAGCCTATCAGCACATTAGCCAAAACGTACAACGGACTATTCAAGTTCCTGTAACGGTTACTGATGAACATGGTGCTCATACCACCCAAAACCTCTCCTTTGTGATAACGGGGAGCAACGATGGCGCTGTTATTGCGGGTAATAACCGTGGAGACGTGAGCGAAGATCTCAATGTGCAACATCACGAGTTACAAACACAGGGAACACTTACCAGTCACGATATAGACAATGTAGATAATGCTTTCAAAGATGAGTCATTGAGCACGCTTAAAGATGGTTCTCAAGCGTTGGGAACACTTCACATGGATTCGTCTGGTACGTGGATTTATAACGTTGATAACCGTGCTATACAATCAATGAATAGCAACGATACGAAGCTCGAAACCTTTGTGGTGCATAGTGTTGATGGAACGAGTCATGAGGTTGCAGTAACAATCCATGGCACCAATGATACACCGATAATGTCTTCAACCACCACTCTCGCCTCAGGAACAGAAGATACCAATGTGATCATCCAAGCATCTGACTTGTTGGCCAATGCTTCTGATATCGACCAAAATGATGCGGGACAGCTCACTGTGGCCAATCTAACCGCCGACCATGGTCAGTTTACTGATAATCACGATGGTACTTTCACCTTTCACCCCGATCAGGATTATAACGGTAAAGTTTCTTTCAACTATGATGTTCAGGATGCTCATGGTGGCACTGCGGCAACTTCGGCTTCATTGACCTTAAGCGCCATTGGAGATGCCGCGGTAATTGCAGGTCAAGATACAGCCAGCGTTGATGAGTTCGGAAGTCACGGCTCTGCATATTCAGACATGACCGATAAGTCGCCAGATTATCATCATTCAGGCTCTAGTAATTTATTCAATCAAATTTTGTCTATCACTGGTGACCTAACTATCACCGACCCTGATAAAAATGAAACGGAATTCCTGAGTCCAGCGCATCAAATCAGGGGGCAATTCGGATTGTTATCAATTAATGAGCAAGGTCATTGGGTATATCAAGTGTCCGCAGGAGCATCTTCTGCAGGTCGCGCTATTGATAAGCTTGGTGCAGGTGAAAAACTGACTGACACCATTACTATTCACTCAAAAGATGGCACCCCACATGATATTGTCATTACTATTCACGGCGATAATGATCGCCCCTATTGCAGCTCAGAAGTCATACTTAACGCTGGCACTGAAGATACCCGTCAAACCATCACCGTGGCTGAATTGTTGCAAAATACCGTTGATGTAGACGCAAACGATGCTGGATTACTGACTATTGAAAACCTGCACGCCGACCACGGCTCAATCGCAATTAATCCTGATGGCAGCTTTACCTTTACCCCAGATAAAGACTATAACGGTGCTGTACATTTTAGCTATGACGTTAAGGATGCCCACGCCGGTGTGACACACACAGGGGCTAGCACCACCCTCGCAGCAGTGAACGATGCAGCCCTGATCAATGGCCAGTCACAAGCATCATCGAACGTCGATATCTTCGAAGATGGTGCAACGAGTCGTCTGACGGGGCAGTTAACACTGACAGATGTCGATAGCGACGAAGTCAATTTTGTGCAACAAACGCACTTAGCGGGTCAATATGGCGAGCTCAGCCTTGATGCTGATGGCCACTGGACATACAACCTAAACAACAACTTAGCACCAACCAATGGCTTGGTTCATGGCCAAGTGGTGACTGACACCTTTACGGTTACCTCACCTGACGGCACTGCCAGCCATACCATTAATGTACAAATTCATGGCCATGATGACACACCGAGCTTGAGCGTTAATGAAGGTGGAGCAGGTAAATCTCTCGATTTACTCGGTGGACTGAGCAGTGGCACAGTAAGCCACATGCAATTTTCAACCGACGGCGTTCATTACACTAGTCAGGTACCCGATGGCTTTATGCTAGCGAGCGATGGCCATACATTACAGGTCGATCCGACGCACAATAGCTACAACCATTTGGCCAACGGCATCGCCTCAAACGTTGATATTAAGTATGAGCTACAACAAGGAGCAGGTAGCAATGTGCAGACATCGCAGCAGCAAGCTCAAGTCGTCGTCACAGGCACCAGTGATCGTCCAATCATCCACAGTTTTAATCCACATTCTCAGCAGAATAACGGGCCCGTTACTGGCAACTTACTGCGGGGGGCTACAGATGTTGATGATGGCGCGCAGTTAATCCTTCATGATGTGCAATTTCAAGACCCAACCACACATCAATACGTGACGGTTCAAGCTGGGCAAACTCATAACATTACTGGTGTTGGGGTTATCGCAATTTCAGCCAACGGCGACTACACCTTTACCCCTAACAGTCAATTTAGCGGGCAAGTGCCTAATCTTATCTACCGCGTCACAGACACGAATGGTGATTATGCAGACAGTAGTCAGAACAACTTAACTATTCATATAGACCCTTATCAAGCCCCGATCATTATTGCGCCATTAGCAGTCTCGCTGGCCCATGATACCGGCAGCTCGGCAACAGACTTGATCACTCAAGATGGGGCACTAAGCATCTCAGGTCAAACCGCTGGAATGCAGGTGGAGTATTCCACAGATGGTGGTGCCCATTGGAGCAGCCAATTTACTCCTGTCGAGGGACTTAATCAGCTACAGGTAAGGCAAACTGACAACGCTGGGCACACATCAAAAGCCACCAGTATTGATTTTACGCTAGACACTAATGTAGCAGCGCCACACATTAGCCTTGACCCTATCACTGCTGATGACGTGCTCAATCAGGCCGAGCTCAGTGGCAGCGTGCCAGTCACTGGTACTGTGGGGAGTGAAGTCAGCGTTGGCGACAATATCACCCTTACACTAGGCACACACACTTACACTGGCGCCGTGGATGCACAACATAGATTCTCAATCGACATCCCAGCCAATCAACTGAGCAGCCACACCAACATTAGCGCATCAGTCACCATAACGGATACAGCAGGAAACAACGCTACTGCGACGGATAATCATCACTACAGCACCGATACTAACGCGGCCATTAGGGTTAACCCAATCACCAGCGACAACATCATTGAAGCCAGCGAACACCAGCAAGCGATTGATATAACCGGTACAGTATCTGGCGTTGAAGATGGGCAAACGGTTACAGTAACGATTGCGGGTCAGCAGTATCAAGCCGTGGTAACTCAAGGCGCTTGGCACACTTCATTAACCGCAGCGGAGGTTCAGGCGCTGCCAGGGGGAACGGTTGATGTCACCGCATCGGTTCAAGATTTAGCGGGTAATTTAGCATCAATACACAGCCCTCTGTTTATTAGCGATAGCGCTAACCCTGTACCCACTTTAAGCTTTAAGACCCCACCTACACCAACAGGTAGTGGTAGCATCGGCTCACATATCTCAGGCGATCTGGTTGCACCTCCAATAATACAACAGCTCACCCCTAGTTTATCTGGCGCTGGGTGGGCAATCACTGATGGCCACGGTCATACTTCAAACAGTTTGCAAGGCCAATACGGTACCTTAACCATAGATCCCGTAACTGGCCACGTGGACTATGTTTATAGGCAAGCTCCGACTGCCGGCAATAAGGCGACAGGCGGCACCCATTGGGCTGGGCAAACAACCTCAGAAGAACATCATGACGTATTTCAAGTTGTGTATCATGATGCACATGCGTCCAATGTTGATGTCAAAGTGAATGTAGATGTGACTTATGTTCATGGCCACAGTGGTCATAACCAAACCTCTACTCACCTTGTTGGCATGACAATCACACCCGATACATCTGCCGCTCCGCCACCCGCCCCTGTGATGCATGATGCACCACAGGATGATGAATTCAGCGCAGTGATAGTCGATGAAGTCGACCTGTCTAGCGATGTCATCGCTCATCAAGGAGACCAAGATACTGCGCCAAGTGGCGATACTGACACAGGCGTTGACCTAAGCCATGCACCAGGCCCGATACCTGCAGCCCCTATCGATCACTATCTGCAAATGGTAGGGTTAGCCCATGAAGAGATTACTTCACCCTCGGACAGTCCAGTGGCGTCAGAACTACCCACTGTCACCACATTAGCCAGTAGCAATGCGGATGCCGATATGCTTGACACCTTGGCCCACGACCACTTTGACAACCCTCTGTCGGACGAGGAGCCACACCGAGACGAACCAAGGCATATACTTGATGACTCCATTGATGATATAGAGCATCAATCCAATGATGATGACTTATTGCACAATGCGCTTAACGATATGCATAATCACACCTAAGCCACATTAGTTGTCACTAAAATGGCCAATTCGATACAGCTTTTTTATCGAGTTGGCCATTTTGTCTCACACCCTCGTCAACCATGGCTATATAAGCTGCTTAATCCTATGAATAACCACAAAAAATGTGGCATTAAAATTGCGTTAGTAAGAGACCATTTTCTGCGGCAAGCTATATGAGTTGTAATAGCAACAGACTGAAACATATTAATCAATTTACAGGTGAATTCGGCGGAGCTTTTGCCGATTTAGGCACTTTTTTACCTTTAGTGCTTGGCCTTATCGCCCTGAATCACTTCTCGGCTCAAGGGATCTTTATCGGCTTTGGCCTGTTCGCCCTATTTAGCGCCTTCTACTACCGCAGGCCGATACCTGTACAACCGATGAAAGTGATTGCCGCGCTCGTGATAGCCCAAGGGTTAACCCCCGGCATGTTGCAAGCCAGCGGTATAATGATGGGGGTAATTCTTTTAATCTTGGCTTATAGTGGCGCCATTACTTGGATGGCTAAACAGCTGTCGCCTGCCATCAGCATTGGAATACAATTGGCCATAGGGTTACAACTGATTTGGATGGGGGCCCAGATGATGAGCGACACTTGGCTCATCGGTATCTTGACCTTTAGTACCCTGTTTGCCAGCCGTTTCTTACCCCTGCCCTACCTTGTGATGCCTTTAGTGCTAGTGGTCGGGATTGTATGGCAATATAACAGCGGCTTCGCCCCTAGCTTTACACTGGCAGCCAGCAACGATTGGCAACTGGGCTGGCCCAGCATGCAAGAGTGGGCCTCTGCCGCCGGATTATTAGTCCTGCCGCAGCTAGCACTAACGCTCACCAATGCGGTGATCGCTACCTCAGCTATGGCGAAAGAAAAGTTTCCCCACGATGCCAATCATCACCCAGACAGATTTTCACCTCAACGCCTCGCTACCAGCTCTGGTTGGGCCAACCTGTTATTAGCCCCTTTTGGCGCAGCCGCCATGTGCCATGGCGCTGGAGGGCTAGCGGTGCAATATCATTTTGGTGCCAGAACCTGGATTGCACCAGCCCTGTTTGGCACCAGTTGCTTACTCATCGCCCTATGTTGGGGTGAGAACATCGCGAGTCTACTCTCGCTTATCCCCTTAGCGGTGCTCGGCAGCCTGCTTGCCATTGCTGGAGTGCAGTTGGCATGGTCAAAACGCTTTATCGACGGTAAACCCTTTTGTATTTTTGTCATTCTCTCGACCGCGACGATCTGTTTATTTGTCAATACCGCAGCGGGCTTAGCGACAGGGATGATATTGGAGATGGGGCGCCGTCACTGGCACACCATCTCAGATTTACGCTCATGACCATTTGCTGATAACCCCGTCGGTCAGTGAGCACCGCATTACTTAAGATAGGATAACTCAGTTTGCAACTGCAATAACTGCTGCCGCTCATCCTGCAGTTTATGTTGGTACTTCATCACCTTGTCTTGCTTGCCTTCCGCCTTAGCTTCCTTTAATGCTTGGGTATACTCGGCAATATCTTGGTTAACATCGTCAATATCCTCAATCAACTCCTGGCGTAACGCTGCATTGCTGCAGTTAGCTTTAGCCGCTTCAAGTGCCTTAGTTAACCCATTAACTTTATGTGAGTTATGCTGTTTTTTAGCCTGTGCTAGCTGAGTTTCAATTTCACAAAATTTTCTTTCACAGCCCATTAAATGTGTGCAATCGCTCGATGCCATGACCATAGGCGATGGCAACAGCATTAAGGCCGAAACCGCTAACATCTTTTTAATACGTAATTTTTTCATCGATATAACCTCTTTATGGTGGCACTAGCTAATAATAAATAGGGATGCTGACGTTTATTTCAAGGTCAACAATAGCAGGCTGTTTGGCTGAGTTGCCGAGCTCACCTGTAGGCAGGAACCGTGTGCAAGTATCACTGAGAGCTACTTGACCTAATGCCAGAAACAAAAATGCCGATGAGGGTAACCCTCATCGGCATCTATCAACACTGCAGGCTAAAAGCTATTGCTAACTAATGGGCAAATCAACAATTGACCATCGAATTGGCGATTAGCTAATTCTTTGGCGAACCGCCTCAAATAAACAAATACCCGTCGCGACCGATACATTTAAACTCGAAACGCTGCCCGACATTGGGATGGAGGCAAGTGAATCACAGCTCTCACGAGTCAAACGACGCAGGCCCTTATCTTCGGCGCCCATGGCGATGGCTAGCGGTCCTTTAAGGTCGGCTTGATACAGATTATGCTCAGCTTCACCTGCTGCACCGATGATCCAAATCCCCTTGTCTTGCAGGCTCTTCATGGTACGTGCGAGGTTAGTCACCTGAAACAGTGGCACCACTTCAGCCGCGCCACATGCTACCTTGCTAACCGTTGGGGTTAGGCCAACCGAGTTATCACGTGGCACGATGACGCCGTGAACACCTGCGGCATCAGCGTTACGTAAACAAGCCCCCAGATTATGTGGGTCGGTAACGCCATCCAGGATAAGCAAAAATGGGGTGTCGGTCTTTTCCACTAAGGCTAACAGATCGTTGTCGTTAAGCTGTTTAACTGCTTTAACGCGAGCCAAAACCCCCTGATGTTGGGTGCTACCCGCTTTCTCATCAAGCGCCTTACGCGATGTTTTTTGAATTGACACGCCATACTGGGCGGCGATTTCAAGTAGTGGGATTAAGCGTTGATCGTCACGACCTTGCAATACCCACATCTCAATCACACGTTCGGGACTATGGTTAAGCACTGCTTCAAGTGCATGAATGCCGAAGGTGATATCTTGTTTTTTCATTAATATATTTTCTCTTATTACTGCGCTTATTACTTAGTGACTTTACGCTTTACTGGCTTACGTTTTTTGGCGCCAGTTTTGGCTGCATCCGCTTTGGCTTTAGCTGCACCACCTTTAGCCCCATTGGTTTTACGCTTGGCGGGGGCTTTTGCGTCTGCCTTGGGATTACCGGCTGCGGTCTTAGCGCTACTGCGTCGAGGTTTGCGGGCCGTTTTATCGCCAGTCCCTTTACCTTGCTTAGCACCTTCAAGGTTAACCCGCTCACGGGCCGTCAGCGGGTTATTACTCTTACCTCGCCTTGGCGAGCGTCCCTCATCACCAACCATCACAAGATCGATTTGGCGATCATCAAGATTCACGCTGGCCACTTTAACCGTCACCGGATCGCCAATCTGATACACCTGACCAGAGGCTTCGCCCACAAGGCGTTGACGCATATTATCGTAATGATAATAGTCACCGCCTAGGCTAGAGATATGTACTAAACCATCGATAAACAAGTCACTTAGGCGTACAAACAGACCAAAGTGAGTCACCGAGGCGATCACAGCTTCAAAGGTATCCCCCACATGATCTCGCATAAACTCACATTTAAGCCAATCGCTGACATCTCGGGTGGCTTCATCGGCGCGGCGCTCAGTGGTTGAACACTCTTCGCCGAGCAGGTCTAACTCTTCAATCTGGTAATGGTAACCCCCATCTGGGGTCCATTTATCTTTGCCTTCACCTCGCTCCTTGGCTAATAGGTAGCGAATGACGCGATGTAAGATAAGGTCGGGATAGCGGCGAATGGGCGAAGTGAAGTGGGAATACTCCTCTAGTGCCAATCCAAAATGCCCTTGATTATCTGGGGTATAGGTAGCTTGGCGCATCGAGCGCAGCAACATTACCTGTATCAGTTCAGCATCGGGTCGGTCGGCAATCTGTTCCATTAAGGCTTGATAATCAGCCGGAGTCGGCTCTAACCCACCAGCCATGGTGAGTCCACGCTCTTTAAGGAAGTCCTTAAAATTAGTGAGTTTTTGCTCTGATGGCGCTTCATGCACTCGATATAGCACTTCACCTTTATGCTTTTGCACAAATTTAGCCGAGGCAACGTTAGCCAAAATCATACATTCTTCAATGATTTTATGGGCCTGGTTCCGATGACGCTGCTCAATACGCTCAATCTTACGATCGGCGTTAAACACAAACTGAGTCTCTGTAGTTTCAAAGGCAATAGCGCCGCGCTTAGCGCGGTTTTGCTCTAAGACCAGATACAAAGATTGCAGCGTCTGTAGATGCGGGAAGATAGGTTTGAGCTCATCGCTCACCTCACCACCTTCGAGCATATCGGCAACTTGGGTATAGGTTAAACGTGCGTGAGAGTGCATCACCGCTGGGTAAAACTTATAACCCGACAGTTTACCTGAGGCTGAGATAGTCATTTCTGCCACCATGCACAAGCGATCGACCCCTGGATTGAGTGAACACAGGCCGTTTGACAGCTTCTCTGGCAACATAGGGATCACTTGCGATGGGAAGTAAACCGAGTTACCTCGTGCACGCGCCTCTTGATCCAGCGCCGATTCGGTGCGCACATAATGACTCACATCGGCAATGGCAACCCATAAGCGCCAGCCACCGCTTTTTTTAGTTTCGGCATAAACGGCATCATCGAAATCGCGTGCATCTTCACCGTCAATGGTCACCAAAGGCAGCTTACGCAGGTCGACACGACCTTGCTTTTCCTCTTCGGTTACCTCATCGGGGATCTTGCGCAGTTTCTTTTCGATAGCGCTCGACCAAGTGTGGGGAAGATCGTAATTACGTAATGCAATTTCTATCTCCATACCGGGTGCCATCTCTTTGCCTAACACTTCAACCACTTTACCGGCAGCCTTGATATGGCGGCCTGGACGACGGGTTAATTCGACTACTACCACATCGCCTTGACGGGCGCCGTTGCGATCTTCGTTAGGGATTAAAATCTCTTGGGTGATACGTTTGTCATCGGCGATGACAAAGGCCATGCCTGAGTCGATATGAAAACGGCCCACCAATGGGGCGGTGCGCTGATGAGTTAGGCGCACAATACGTGCTTCGCCGCGCCCTTTTCTATCGACGCCAGCTTTTTGAGCTAAAACCTTATCACCGTGAAAATACATCAACATGTCACGGTTATTGATATAAAGGTCATCACCCCCTTCGTCGAGCTTTAAAAAGCCAAAACCATCGCGGTGGCCAATCACAGTGCCACTGAGTAGGTCCATGCGCTCAGGTAAGCCATAGGCTTGCCCGCGCGTAAAGACTAGCTCACCATCACGTTCCATCGCGCGTAGACGACGACGCAATGCTTCTAATTGCTCTTCATCAACAATGTTGAGTGCATCTGCAATTTTTTCGCGATTGAGGGGTGATTTTTGTGAGCGCAAGTATTCTAAAATATACTCACGGCTGGGGATGGGGTTGTCGTACTTCTGTTGTTCACGCTTTAAATGCGGATCGTTGATCATTCAATATCCAAAATGTCAGCCCATGCTTAATTGCTTGGGGCAATTACCGGGATCTCAGATGCTCCTGCTTTGCCCTCTTAACTGCACTGGCGGGCATTTTTGCTTCTAGCACCATCAATAATTGTAAGGCTTGTTGTTTCATCGCCTCATCACTAAATACATCATTGTATAGCCAATGATAACCCATTTCGTAATCTCGTGGGCTACCATAGCCTTCGCCAAACAACCTCACTAACATCATACGTGCAGGAAGATCGCCACTGGCGGCAGCGGGCAGTGTGTATTGCACTGCACGCTCTCTATCTTGGATGACAAACTTACCATCTCGGTAATATTCGGCAATCCTAACCATGGCTTCGGCGCTACCTTGTTCGGCGGCATCGCGAAGCAATGAAATACCCCTTGGCGGATTGGCGGTCACGCAAATCCCATAATTGAGCATTTCAGCCCAAAGGTACTGATACAGCGGTTGTTTCAGCACTTCGGCACGGGCCTCAATATCTTGCAGTAACTGGCAGTCGTCACTGGTGACTCGAGTGAGATACGATTTATCTCGTATCATATCAATCAATTGTTCTTGGCTGTAAACTTCAACAGCCTCGGTATCTGCGTAGCTGGTTAAAGATAAGGAACTCAAAATAATAAAGAATACCAATCGTAGCATAACAAAATTCTCTATATCGATTTCGCGCCCTGTATCACCTGTAGGAACACAGTCATTGGGCAGTATAACTTATCTTATCGGCAGCTGGGCATATACCTTAATAACGCTCGTCTATCTATAGCCGTTTCTTTTGCCTGACTCAATAAAAAGGCCGCTTAACGCGGCCCTTATGATTAACTAAACGGATTCACCAGAATCATGGTCTCGTTTCTATCGGGACCCGTTGAGATAATATCGACTGGCGTTTCCAGCAACTCTTCAAGACGCTTAATGTAGTTCAATGCCGCTTGTGGCAATTGATCAACAGAAGTGGCGCCGAAAGTAGTTTCACTCCAACCAGGCATGGTTTCGAGTACAGGTGTTACCTGCTCGTAACCTTCAGCCGCTAACGGAGTCGTAGTTGCTACAGTACCGTCTGGGTATTGATAGCCAACACAGATCTTAACTTCTTCTAGGCCGTCTAAAACGTCTAGTTTAGTTAAGCAGAAACCGCTAACACTGTTGATTTGAACGGCGCGCTTCATTGCGACAACGTCTAACCAACCTGGACGACGCTTACGACCAGTAGTGGCACCGAACTCGTGACCCTTAGTACCTAAGTAGTCGCCGATTTCGTTTTTCAATTCTGTTGGGAAAGGACCTGCACCAACACGAGTGGTGTATGCCTTCATGATACCCAAAACGTAATCTAGATGACGTGGACCAAATCCTGAACCCGTTGCAACACCACCGGCGGTAGTATTAGAAGAGGTTACGAACGGATAAGTACCATGGTCAATATCTAATAACGTGCCCTGAGCACCTTCAAATAGAATTGGTTCGCCAGCTTTGCGTGCCTGATCAAGCAGCTCAGATACGTCTGTACACATGCTCTTCAAGTAATCAGCAATGGCTAGAGCATCTTTCAATGTCTCTTCGTAATCAACTGCTTCACACTTGTAGTATTCGGTCAGCATGAAGTTATGGTAAGCCATAACTTCTTTTAGTTTAACGGCAAACAATTCTGCATCAAACAGATCACCTACACGTAAACCGCGACGAGAAACTTTGTCTTCGTATGCTGGACCAATGCCACGACCCGTAGTACCAATAGCATTGTTGCCACGCGCTTTTTCGCGAGCGACATCTAACGCACAATGGAATGGAAGGATCAAAGGACACGCTTCAGAGATAAGTAGACGTTCCTCTACAGGTACGCCACGCTCTTTAAGCATGTTGATCTCAGTCATCAGAGCGTCTGGTGCTAGCACCACGCCATTACCAATAATGCATTTCACATTATCGCGTAAAATTCCTGATGGAATAAGATGAAGAACGGTTTTGTCACCATCGATAACCAGTGTGTGACCCGCATTGTGGCCACCTTGGTAACGAACGACATATTTGGCCTGTTCGGTAAGTAGATCGACTATCTTACCCTTTCCTTCGTCACCCCATTGGGTGCCGAGAACTACGACGTTTTTGCCCATTATTTGCTGCAAGGTAGTGGTTAAAACGGGATTTTAGCAGATCTTAGGGGGGAAGTGGCAAGTAATTTATGAAAAAATAATCAATATGATCACCCCTGCAGTGACTAAACTACCGCCCAGCCTCTGAAGAAGACTTTGATTTTGATTGGAAATGTCTTGTAAGTAAGCACGCCAACGATTAGGGAATAATAAAGGTCCAATACCTTCGATAACCAGCACTAAACCGAGCGCAAGCATGATTAATTGCAGTGACATAAACAGCGTTCCTTAAATAGGACAATGAAATAATCTCAATCCTAAAAATAGCAGAATTTAGTTATAAAAAAACCCAGCGTAATGCTGGGTTTTTGAATTTTCGAAGCGAAATATTAACGCTTAGAGAATTGTGGCTTACGACGTGCTTTACGTAGACCCACTTTCTTACGCTCAACTTTACGAGCATCACGGGTAACGAAACCAGCAGCGCGTAGAGATGGACGTAGAGCTTCATCAAGTTCCATCAGTGCACGAGTGATACCGTGACGGATTGCACCTGCTTGGCCAGTGGTTCCACCGCCTTTAACAGTTACATAGATGTCTAGCTTGTCAGTCATTTCAACTAGCTCTAGAGGTTGACGAACAACCATACGAGCAGTTTCACGACCAAAGTATTCGTCAAGTGGACGTTGGTTCACGACGATGTTACCACTACCTGCTTTAGCGAATACGCGAGCAGTAGATGTTTTGCGACGGCCAGTGCCGTAGTACTGAGTTGCAGCCATTTGCTTAATCCTGTTTAGATATCAAGAACTTGAGGTTGTTGTGCAGCGTGGTTATGTTCTGTACCAGCGTAAACTTTAAGTTTACGGAACATGGCACGTCCTAAAGGACCTTTAGGTAACATACCCTTCACTGCTTTCTCGATGATCATTTCAGGCTTATGATCTTGCAGCTTTTCAAAGGTGATCTGCTTGATGCCACCGATGAAACCAGAGTGCGAGTAGTACACTTTGCCTTTCGCTTTATTACCAGTAACAGTAACTTTCTCAGCGTTGATAACGATGATGTAATCGCCAGTGTCAACGTGCGGTGTATACTCTGGCTTGTGCTTACCACGTAAACGGGTAGCAATTTCAGTAGCGATACGACCTAAAGTTTTACCTTCAGCGTCAACAACATACCAGTCGCGAGTAACGGTTTCTGGTGTAGCAGTAAAAGTAGTCTTCATTTACAAAAACCCAATGTTAAAATTCTGTCTCACATGCCGTCATTCATTATTAAATAACAACACAAAAAGTGCCATTCCCCGCCCCTTCGAGCAAAGAATAAGGCTTTACAACTTCCACCGTATAGATGGAGTAACGAGGGCAGGTCGCGAATTATAGACAAAGCTGAGTTAAAAATCATCTAATTTTTTAGCTAATTTAAATGATTTACCCCGCGTTACGCTAATCGTACTTGGGTAACAGAATAAATTAATCGTGATTTTGATTACTTCAGCAGTTAACGCGCCAATCATGGCGCGTAACTCATTGGGATAATCAACGTTTATAAACCGATATCTTTAAGGGAGGTGTTCCAATGCTAAATAATCATGGGATTGCATTTCAATAAGGCGTGAGCGGCAGCGCCTAAATTCAAATGAGAGTAACCCCTCAGTATAGATCTGCTCCAGCTCAACTTCAGCCGAGATAATCAATTTAACGTTGCGCTCATAAAACTCATCAACCATGGCGAGGAAGCGCCGAGCAATATCATCGCCTGTCGTATTGCTCCCCATCTGCTCGACTCCGCTGAGCAATACCGTATGATAAAGGCACGCCAACTCCATATAATCGCGCTGGCTACGGGGACCATCACACAGGTCTCGAAAGTTGATGAGCAGCACACCTTGCGCTTGCTGACGTATGGTGATTTCGCGGCCATCGATATCAATTGGCGCGTAAGATATTTCTGACTCTGGCGCTAACTGAGCAAAATAACTCAGCAAATTTTTATCGGCCTGTGGATCAAGAGGATAGTGGTATATTTCGGCTTGCTCTAAAGTGCGCAAACGGTAATCGATGCCACTATCAACATTTAAAATTTCACAATGTTTATTAATCAAGGCTATCGCCGGTAAGAAACGGGCACGCTGCAGTCCATTTCGGTACAACTCATCGGGAATAATATTAGAGGTAGCAACTAATACCACCCCTTCAGCGAAGAGGGCTTCAAATAGCGTGCCGAGCAGCATAGCATCGGTAATATCCGAGACAAAAAACTCATCAAAACAGATCACCTGATAACGTTCGGCCATCCGCTTAGCAATCACCAATAAGGGATCTCGCTGACCTTTTAGCCCATCTAAATCCAAATGAATTTGGTGCATGAAACGATGAAAATGGGCACGCAACTTTTTATCACCCGGCAAGGCATCATAAAAGGTGTCCATCAAATAGGTTTTACCACGTCCCACGCCGCCCCAAAGGTATAAGCCTTTCACTTGGGAAGTCGATTTACCCATAAAGCCAAATAATTTTGCCAATCCTTTAGGGGGCTGCTGGCTTACTATAAGTTCATCATAGACACGTTGCAGCGACTTAACCGCTTGTTCTTGCGCGGGATCATGGGAGAAATCTGTTCGCTGTAAATCTTGCTGGTAATGTTCCCAGGGAGTGAGATGTGACACGTGAAATATTCTCTTCTATCCTTAAATCAACGAGGCGATGTTAGCACGAGCAATGCTAAATCTCATAAATATCTACTTAATTCCATCTAACTAACATCAACCATCACACCAACCTAACTCACTGATTAGGTGAATTAAACCATTAAAATACGTTCATTTAGACTTAAGTCGCATACGCTGTACGATAGTCGAAAATAACAACTACACTAGAACGGCTATACGCTTAACAAGTGGCACTTGTACATATCATAAAAACATTGAGGGATGACTCAACGGCATGGATTCAGCACTTTTAAGTAAGCGTACCTAAGTCATACCACTCAGACAAAAGACGGCAAAACAGCGCCACGAAATGCTCGCCATAAGCGCAATACAACCATTAACAAGGCACTGAATAAATGACAAAAAAATTAACCTTTGTTAATCAAGCTGAACTTTGCGTAAACGAGTACGGTCGGAGTGAATAACAGATTTAAGATTAATGACTTGATATGAGGTAAATCAACCTTATATCTATGATTATCATAAGTCCATTATCCCAACTATTGGAGTCATGACATAAATGAAAACAAAATTATCACTACTATCAGCAGCGTTACTAGGTGCTAGCCTCATGGTGATGCCTGCCGTCTCTCAGGCAGCGATTCCATTAGCGGTGGGTGGTCAAGAACTCCCAAGCTTAGCCCCTATGTTAGAAAAAACTACCCCTGCGGTGGTCGCCGTAGCAGTATCAGGAACCCACGTATCTAAGCAACGACTGCCCGACGCGTTCCGTTATTTCTTTGGGCCAAATGCCCCACGCGAACAGGTACAAGAACGCCCCTTTAAAGGCTTAGGTTCAGGGGTGATTATCGATGCCGACAAAGGTTATATTGTCACCAATAACCACGTGATCGATGGCGCAGATGAGATCTTAATCGGTTTGCATGACGGCCGTGAAATAGAAGCTAAATTAATCGGTGCAGATGCTGAATCCGATATTGCTCTATTACAAATTAAAGCCAAAAATCTAGTGGCATTAAAGCGTGCCGACTCTGATGAACTAAGGGTGGGTGACTTTGCAGTGGCCATTGGTAACCCCTTTGGTCTGGGGCAAACTGTCACTTCAGGTATTGTCAGTGCTATGGGCCGCTCAGGGCTGGGGATTGAGATGCTAGAAAACTTCATTCAAACCGATGCGGCCATTAACAGCGGGAATTCGGGAGGAGCCCTAGTCAACCTTAATGGCGAACTTATCGGTATCAATACTGCGATTGTGGCCCCAGGCGGCGGTAACGTAGGTATTGGCTTTGCGATCCCAGCCAACATGGTCAATAACCTCGTTGAGCAGATCATTGAACATGGCGAAGTGCGTCGCGGTGTACTTGGTGTCAGTGGACGCGATCTCGATAAAGCCCTAGCCGAAGGTTTTGGCTTAGAAACCCAACATGGTGGTTTTGTTAACGAGGTGATGCCTGATAGCGCCGCCGATAAAGCGGGTATCAAAGCTGGTGATATTATCATTAGCGTTAACGATAAGCCCATTAAGTCGTTCCAAGAATTACGCGCCAAAGTGGCCACCATGGGGGCGGGTGCAACGGTAAAATTAGGACTGATCCGTGATGGCGATAAAGAAACCGTAACCGCCACCTTGGGTGAGGCAAATCAAGCCAGCGAAACCGCAGCGGGAGCCGTACACCCAATGCTAGCCGGTGCAACACTTGAAAATGTTAAGAGAGGTGTTGAGATCACCGAAATAGCTCAAGGCTCTCCAGCTGCAGCCAGTGGTTTGCTCAAAGGCGATATTATTGTAGGTATAAACCGTACCCGAATAGATAATCTTAAAGCCCTTAAAGCTGAGCTCAAAGATTCCACGGGTGTGGTGGCACTGAAAATATTGCGTGACGGCAATAGTCTCTATCTCGTCCTACGTTAAATGCTCTCCCAACAAGGAGGCGATAATCCCATTATCGCCTCCTTGTTTTTTTTACTCGGCTTATGTTGCTGCAATAACCTGACATAGCTAATAGTGCACTATAAATAAACATGTTAATCTTACTCAACTTTTTTCCTAATTCATTCAATAATGACTCTTAAAGACACTGCGATATATGTTGGCAAAGCTGTATTTTTTGGGCTGATCATGGCTGGCGTCTTTTTGACCCTTACCCCACTACTGACAGGGCAACACTCGAGTAATAACTTGTTTCAGTCCCGCGGTAAGCAAGGAATTGAGTTGTCATTTTCACATGCGGTTCGTCGGGCTGCCCCCGCGGTAGTGAACATCTACAGCCTGAGCATAGACCAAAATCAACCATTAAACTCTGGAGCACTGCAAGGGCTGGGCTCTGGGGTTATCATGAGTAAAGCGGGCTACATACTGACCAACTACCATGTGATTAAAAAAGCCGATGAAATCGTGGTCGCTTTGCAAGATGGTCGCAAGTTTACCTCTGAAGTGGTGGGATCTGATCCTGTAACCGATTTGGCAGTCTTAAAAATCGAAGGTGACAGCCTGCCAATCGTCCCAATTAACCTTGAGATCCCGGCACAAGTGGGTGATGTGGTGTTAGCCATAGGTAATCCGTACAACTTAGGCCAAACCATTACACAAGGGATCATCAGTGCTACTGGGCGCAATGGCCTCAGCTCGCGTTACCTCGATTTTTTACAAACAGATGCTGCCATCAATGCAGGGAACTCTGGCGGGGCACTTATCGACACCAGCGGTCAACTGATTGGCATTAATACGGCCGCATTTCAGGTGGGTGGTGAAGGTGGTGGACATGGGATTAACTTCGCGATCCCCATTAAATTAGCCCACAGCATTATGGGTAAACTGATAAAAGATGGTCGGGTGATCCGTGGCGCATTAGGTATTACAGGCGAGCCTATTAACCCTGTGATGGCACAAATTCTTAATCTGCCCGATCTCACAGGGGTATTGATAACCGATATTGATCGCCAAGGCCCTGCAGCCTTTGCCAAGCTCAGACCCAGTGATGTGATCACCAAGTTTAACGATGAAGTGGTGCCTGGCGTTGAGATGCTGATGGACAGAATTGCAGAAACCCCACCAGGTACTAAAGTCACCATGACCATCATACGTAATGGTCAATACTTTGATGTGCCCGTGACAATAGGTGAAAGCATTTAGGAAACTGTGTTCGGTTACGTAAAACCTAGCCCACCATGGTTTTATCACCCTTAATGAACAATTAAAGTCAGCAATTGCTGGCCTTAATTATGCTTATGAACAAAGTAACTCTAACGTCTTACATAAGCTAGATTTTGGTTAAACAGCGGGCCCAGTTTACTGGGACTGGCATCGCGCTAAAAGTGACAGCACTACTTCTTTTGTTCGCGATTAAATAGGTGCAACCAAAAAGCACATTCGAGCAGCACGCCAGCCACCAAAAAGAGCAATGCACCTAGATGCAAGCCAATAACATAGCAGCCCAATGCCGTTAGCAGTAACACAATTAATATCACTATCCTTTTGCCGTGCTCCATATACTCTCCTTAGCATAATGAATCTGCCTTCTTACCATTAGGCCACAAATGTCTTATTTTCGAGCCATTGCTAACGATAGCATAATGAAAACAAGTTCTTTATTCATCTGTTCCTATTACCACATAATTGATGTGTGACCACACCTGACCCCATGAAAATAGATATTTATAATCAATGAGTTAAGTTATTAAAACCGCTAAAAACTCGAACACATATCTTTGTCTTGTCCGCATTACGCGAGCCTATAGCGAATCCTGATAAATCCACTGTTTACGATATTATCAATATTGCTAAAACTAAAAGACCATCTCAAATAATTTAGGAGATGGTCTTTTCTAAGCACTTAAAGTGAGTTTTACACTCTAACCCTTATATTACTGATGAATCTTAGGCAATACTGCGGCTTTATCCGTGTAGTCTCCGTGACAGTTACCACAAGTAAACTTAGCTGTGCCCCAAGGCATTTGGAACTTACCATCATCGGTAAACTGCTTAGCATCTGGTGAAAGATCTAGGGTAAAGAGGTGAGACTTGATATCACCAAATACCACATCAGAGGTCCCCATCTTAGGCGCTGTCGTTACCGCACTCTTAGCCAGCTTGGGCATATGACAATCGGTACACTCAGCCATCACACCATGCCCAATTGAACCACCGCCATCAGTGAACGCCATAGTGTGACAGTCAGTACACGCTTTCACCGCATTCATGTGTAGACCATCGCTACTATCTTGGTTTTTGGTCGACTTATGCGAATCGTGACAAGTAGTACACGTCATACTGCTCTTAGGACCAATTTCATCACCCGCTTTATAAGTGCCGTGATCTTCAGGAACAACTCCTAACAGCTCATCAGCGGTTTGGTGATGCTGCGCAAGGCCACCTTTAGCGACAATACGACCACCCACTTTCGCACCGTTAGGAAATGCTTCATTGTACTTGCTCACAAATGATGGATAATCTTTCTCGCCATCTCGGGTATGACACTCGGCACAGGTTACCGCTTTACCATAACCCATATCATCGGCAAGGAAATCTTCCGTAGTACGCGCAATCGCTATCTTGGTAATATTGTCTGTAGATGGGGCCTTAACGTGGAAGCTACCTGCACCATGGCAAGATTCACACTGGATCCCTTGCTCAGCAAACGTGCCATTCATGCCCGCCAAATTATCTTGACGATCAGGATTACGATCATCGCCCCCCGCCACATCTGTGGTGCGCTTCCAACCTGTAGTATGACAATTACCACAGCTGTACTTGTAGTTAAACTCGGTCGCTTTATAGTCTCCCATCACGTTCGCATCGGCAGGATGATTATCAGGAATATTGAGTTCGCCTTTACCGTTACGGATGTTGTATTGCACATCCTTACCCGTAACTATATAGCCATCTTTATCTAACCAACGCATCTTCCAATGGTAGCCACCAACAACATAACTCACATCGGCATAGCTAGTTGGGGCACCTAAATCATTATTTGGCGTAGCATCAACCAATAAGTCGATGGCACCAGTAATGGTTGTCTCAGGTGTATACGGGAAGCTTGGCTGTTCACCAGCACTGATTTTTTGGATTTTGAAGTTGTGGCCAGTCTTAGAAAACGATGCATGCTGATCACTATGACACCCTGCACAAGCCGCAGAGCCCACATAGGACAAGACTTCAGGCTCTGGTGTAACAGCAGCCTCGACAGTCACAGTGACTTCACCAATCGCTTCATCGGTACCATCTGTAATCGTATAAGCAAACTTCACTTCGCCAGCCGATGCTCCTGCGGTAAAATTAACTTTCCCCTCTTTTATCACGGCATTCGTTGAATCAACAGATACAAGCGTTAAGGTGTCACCATCGACATCGGTATCATTGACTAACACGTCAATGATAACCATTTCAGACACGGTCACTTTAGCCGTATCAGCAACGGCTACCGGCGGATTATTCTCTTCGATTGGTGGAATAATAGTGTCGTCATTATCGCTACCACACGCCACTAGCATAGAAACCATACTAGCGAGCAGTAGCTTTTTACATGGAATTTGATTACTCATTTTGTTCATCCTCTCGTGGCTTATGACAATCACCAACTTGCAGGGAGGGCGATTGATATGTCTCTTTGGACATACTCACAGTATTTGCGCTTTACCACTTAAGGGATAGATGAGGCGATTTCACAACAACGCTGAGTCTGTTAACTTTAATTATCATATCCAATTAAAAGCAAACAAAATCAATTACTTAAAATCTATGACAGGTTATGATTTTGCAGTACAAACTGACCAGTTGTTGTCAGGATGTAGATCTTGCTCTCATTTTGTTGCACCAACCCCGCTTTTTTTAATTGGCGTAAATGAAAATTAAACTTAGTATGGTCAGAAGCATCAACTAAACGGTAAAGATCCATAAATTTTAACTGTTTATGCGTGCCGAGTTGTTTAAGGGTTTGCCGCCGTAAAGGGTTAGCAAGCGCAGCATAAACACTATCGGGATCGATATCAGATGCGGATTTTAACAGCTGCTTTTCTG
This sequence comes from Shewanella sp. 492, assembly GCF_059338445.1. Classification (NCBI taxonomy): domain Bacteria; kingdom Pseudomonadati; phylum Pseudomonadota; class Gammaproteobacteria; order Alteromonadales; family Shewanellaceae; genus Shewanella; species Shewanella sp. 492. The sequence goes on along the minus strand of NZ_CM181702.1, from coordinate 502,905 downwards.
CAATACTGCGTTTGATGGTCATCAACAGCTCGCCAGCATTAAAAGGCTTGGTCATCACACTATCGGCCCCTTTCTTCATCGCATCAACAGCTGTATCTACGGTCGCATAAGCAGTAATGACGACTATCGCTAAAAATGGATTCAATTGACGTAAGTTAGATATCGCCTCGACCCCTGTCATGCCTGGCATCAATAGATCCATTAAGGCAATATCGAAAATATCGCGCTCACAAGCCGCTATGGCTGCCTCAGCGCAATCAACCGCAGTCACCTGATGGCCTTCAAGCTCTAATATCTCCACCATATTGATACGCAGATCGGCATCATCTTCTGCAATTAAAATATGACTCATGATGTTTCCTCATCAGTGCGAAAATGAATATCGATTAGTGTACCTTCCCCTAGCGCACTCTGTATTGTCATCTCACCATGGTGAGCACGAACAATGGCATCACAGATGGCCAACCCCAGTCCTGTACCCTGACCTATTGCTTTGGTTGAAAAAAATAGTTCGGTAGCCCGATTCACGACTTCTGTATCCATACCGTGACCAAAATCTTGTACCGATAAACAGATACCATCCTGAAGCTTTTTAATCGTCAGTAGGATCATCCCTCTCGGCTCACTCGCATCCATCGCATTTGACAGCAAGTTTATCAATAACTCTTCCAGCTTAATCTTCTGTCCACTCATTTGGATATCTTGCTCACATTCAACGGTAATTTGAAAATCCCGCCGTTTATGTGACAACAACCTTATCGCCGCTTGCGCAACCCTAGCGAGGTTAACGGACGAAAATGACTCCGAACGAGGCCGAGCATAGGCAAGTAACTCTTTACTTATGTCGGCAGCGCGACTAATACCCATTCTGACTCGATTAACATACTCCTGCTGCGCACTATCGGTTATGGGGTATTTTCGCTCTAACAACTCAAGGGCTAATGAAGATGATGCCAATGGATTATTGATCTCATGGGCGACCCCCGTAGCCAGCCGGCCAATGGCTTTAAATTTGTCAGCCTCTATCGCACGCTTTAGTTTTGCTTCAGTCTGCATCTCTCTTTCAATATCAAATACCTTTAAAGCCTTAAACAGGGTAAACAAAATCAGGCCTCCCGCTAATGTTCGCAACACCGGAACCCCAACGTGCAGCTCGGTTGCCACCAATCCAGCCATGATGCCGTAAATCCATAAACCTAACCCTGTGGCAATAAAATAGTGCCCGTATTTATGCTTGGCTTTCATTAAGCTATAACCATAAATCGCGATGCCACAGCCAGCTAGAAACGCACTGCCAAACCCTAGTAACAATCGCGTGAAGTGGGCAGCCTCCCGAAACAGATACTCAGACAGGCTGAAGATACTAGAAAAATATGCCACGACCATAAAATAGACCGCTAAGATAGCGATGATCAGCCCCCGCCCAACTTTGGCAAAAGCGTTAGGCACGATACCAAACAACAACCAGGCAAAAATCATTAAACTGGCAAATGATAGTGCCAATTTAAGCAATCGCAGCCACTCGACTAATACTTGATATTGAGGCTGAATATCCGCTTCAAACAGAATCACATACAGTTCAGACCATTCATGAAAAGCATGAGAAAAACCAAATAACGCCAGTGCCCATAGGGTGGGCGAAATAGATAACTGGCTATACTTAAAGTTTCTAAATAACACCACGCAGCCGATGGAAAAGAATACCAAGCCGTAAAAGAGATAGATGTTAAAAATGATAAAAGTCGACATCTGCTCACAATAACAGCTATCAACCAAGGCAAAAGTGAGCTCATAAGCAATTTATGAACATAGAATAGGATATATAAAAAAGCCACCGAGCTATCGGTGGCTTTTTAACTTATATAAACGAGTCGCTAGACAAGTGGGTTAACTCACTCTCACCACTTCGCCACCGAGGCCTTTAAACTTATCTTCGATATGCTCATAGCCTCTATCTAAATGATAGATACGGTCAACTGTAGTGATGCCATCGGCAACTAAACCGGCAATCACCAAGCTTGCAGAGGCGCGTAGATCGGTTGCCATCACTTGAGCACCATTAAGCTTTTCAATACCTTGAATAATACAAGTATTACCTTCTAGCTCCATCGTCGCCCCCATACGGATAAGCTCAGGAACATGCATGAAGCGATTTTCAAAAATCGTTTCGGTAATGGTCGCGGTACCATCGGCTAAGGCGTTAAGCACGCAAAACTGCGCTTGCATGTCGGTAGGAAAGCCAGGGTAAGGCATGGTCTTGATATTGACCGCCTTTGGACGTTTACCTTGCATATCGAGCTCAATCCAATCATCACCGGTGGTGATCTGCGCGCCGGCATCTTCGAGTTTGGCAAGCACAGATTCTAATGTTGAAGGATCGGCAGCAGTGCAGCGGATTTTACCGCGCGTGACAGCAGCCGCAACCAAGAAACTGCCGGTTTCGATACGATCAGGCATAACCCGATAGTGACAACCATTTAATTTTTCAACGCCTTGAATACGAATAGTATCAGTACCCGCACCGCTGATCTTAGCGCCCATAGCAATTAAACAATTAGCTAAATCAATAACCTCCGGCTCACGCGCCGCATTCTCAATCACAGTTTCGCCATCGGCAAGCGCTGCAGCCATGATTAAGTTTTCGGTGGCACCAACGCTGATCATATCCATAAAGATATGTGCGCCTTTTAAGCGGCCATCGACACGCGCCTTGATGTAGCCTTCTTTCACCTCAATTTTAGCGCCCATCTGTTCTAAACCATGCAGATGCAAGTTAACTGGACGTGCGCCAATAGCGCAACCGCCAGGCAATGACACATCGGCGGTACCATAACGGGCCAATAATGGGCCTAAAATCAGAATAGACGCCCGCATGGTTTTCACCAATTCATAGGGCGCGCAAAACTCATTAAGGTGGGTGGTAGAGATGGTGATTTCGCCACTGTCGGCCCGCTTAACATCAGCTCCTAAGCAACGTAATAGTTCGCAGCTGGTATTAACGTCTCTGAGGTTAGGCACATTGCTGACGACAAAATCTGTGTGGGCTAACACACCCGCCATCAAAATAGGCAGCGCGGCGTTTTTTGCACCAGAAATAACAACTTCACCGGCCAATGCACCACTGGCCTGAATTTTTAGTTTATCCACAATGACTCTCTACGCTGGCATGTTGAAGATTTTTTCACGCTTCCATTGCGTTGGAGTAAATGCATTTATCGTGATGGCGTGCAATGCACCGCTAGTCACTTGCTCCATCAAAGGGGCATAAATCATCTGCTGCTGTTTCACTCGGCTAGCGCCATCGAAACACTCACCCACGGCAACAATTTTATAATGGGTGCCATCTTGAGTCACGTGTACTTCTTCTAGAGATAGCGCTTCAGTCAGAAGCTGCTCAATCGCTTTACATTCCATGAACGGGTAACCTTTAATTGGCTTCTTCGACGAAGAAGTCTTGTAAATCATATAAATCAATCAATTTTTGTAATTGCAGCGGTGCCTGGCTCAAAATCAATGAGCCACCGTCTTGACGCTGTTGTGCCATCAATTGCAGCAGTAATGCCACCCCTGCCGTATCGGCGCTGGTGATGCCTGATAAATCGAGCCGTGACACATCTGAAGTGAGTAACTGCTCAACTTCAGGCCAGAGTGCAATCACTGCTTGCTTGGACAACTCGCCGCAAACCGAGCAAGTACTGCCTTCGCAGTTAAACGTCAGCATTACAGCTTAGTCTCCAATTTGCCTAAGCTAATTTGGTTATTGGTGTGTGTCAGTAACTCTTCAATCACCGAATCGATACCATTTTGGCGGATCAAATTAGAAATTTCAGCACTCTTTGAAGAGAGTAAGCTCACCCCTTCAGCCACCAAATCAAACGCTTTCCAGCTATCATCTTTAAGGCGGCGCACTCTAAACTGCAGCTTAATAGGTGGACGGCCTTGTTCGATAATCTGTACGTTAACATCAACCATTTTTTCGTCAGCAAAACTTTTTGCTGGGGCAAATTCCACTTTCTGGTTGGTGTACTCGGTAAATGCTTGAGCATAGGTGGCAATTAAATAGGTCTTAAAAGCCTCGGCAAAACGATCGCGCTGATCGGGTGTACTCTGGCGTAAATAGGAGCCCATTACCTTGTATGCGGCATATTTGTAATCGACATAAGGCATCAACTCATCAGAGACTATCACCTTAAGGTGGTCAGGATTGGTCTTAATTATGTCAATATCCTGATGAAAGCGGGCAAAAGTCTTATTGGCTACCGATTCAACCATGGCATAAGGATTTTGAATATTCACCTCTGGGTCGGCAGCATAGCTGACAGAGCTAACTAAATACGCCATGCAGGCAAAGATGACTTTGCATAACTGTTTCATAATGATCCCTATTAATTGTCTTTCGATTTAACACTATATAAAAACTGGCCGATCAGATCTTCGAGCACTAACGCGGAATGGGTATCGTCGATATAGTCACCCTCTTGCAGCATGCCAATATCGTCCATGACAAACCCAGGTGTAAGCCCTAAAAACTGCTCACCTAATAAACCTGACGTTAAAATCGACAGACTACTGGTTTCTGGAAACTGCTCATACTGCTTATCCATCGCCAATTCAACTACGGCAACCAGCTCTGTTGGATCTAAGCTGATTTGAGTCACTCGCCCTACTACAACCCCACCGACTTTAACTGGTGAGCGCACTTTAAGGCCACCAATGTTGGTGAATTTAGCATACAGGGTGTAATGGCTTTGACCCGGCTTAACCTCGACGTTAGCGACATTAAACACCAACACTAAAAACGCCATCAAACCAGACAGAATAAACACGCCCACTAATAATTCAATTTTTCGAGTCAACATACTCTGATTACCACTCAATTCTTTAGATACCACACTGCGCGGTACAATTAGTTCATCCGTAAACAAACATTCATTAATTACCAAACATCATGGCAGTTAATAGAAAATCTAACGCCAATACTGCCAAACTCGATTGCACAACAGTCTGGGTGGTCGCTCGGCTGATCCCCTCTGGATTTGGGATCACATTATAACCTCGATATAAGGCTATCCAAGTCACTACAACCGCAAACACCAGGCTTTTAATTAAGCAATTAACGATATCTTGGCGCCACTCTACCGATGCCTGCAAAATCGACCAAAAGCTGCCGCCATCGATCCCTTTCCACTCGACACCGACAATATGTCCACCGTAAATACCCACGGCGGTAAACATTAACGCCAATAATGGTAGGCTGATCACCCCGGCCCAAAAACGAGGAGCAATGATCTGCCGCAGCGGATCGATAGCCATCATCTCTAGGCTCGATAGCTGCTCTGTGCTCTTCATTAAGCCAATCTCAGCCGTCAACGCTGAGCCAGCTCGCCCAGCAAACAACAATGCGGTTACCACAGGGCCGAGCTCTCTGAGCAAACTCAGCGCCACCATAGGCCCTAAGCTATCTTCAGTGCCAAACCCTACCAAGATATTATAGCCCTGCAGCGCCAGCACCATACCGATAAACAAGCCAGAGACCAAGATGATCACCATAGATTGCACACCGATAACATACAGTTGCTTGATGAGCAGCGGGATCCCTTTACGCGGCTTAGGTACTCGGGCAATGGCGCCCCAAAGCATCAGCCCTGCACTGCCAAGTCCAGTCACACTGGCTATCGCACTACGACCGATACCAGCAATGTGATCAGTTAAGCTCACCTAACATCTCCTCTTGGTAATTTACAGCAGGAAAATGAAATGGCACTGGGCCATCAGGCTCCCCACCAATAAACTGCTTCAACTTTGGGTTGTCGGCCAGCCTTAACTCTTCAGGCGTACCGTGAGCGATAATGCGCTTGTCTGCCAACACATAGACATAATCGGCAATGCCCAATACCTCTTGTACATCGTGAGACACTACGACAGAGGTTAAGTTAAGTGCATCGCTTAACTCTCTGATAAGCTTAACCAACACCCCCATAGAAATTGGGTCTTGGCCCGCAAATGGCTCATCGTATAAAATCAGCTCAGGTTCTAAGGCGATGGCTCTGGCTAGTGCAGCACGTCGCTGCATACCACCAGATAACTCACTAGGCATCATCTTCGCAGCACCGCGCAGGCCTACGGCCTCTAACTTCATCAGCACGATACGCTTAATGATGGCTTCAGGTAAGCCTGAATGTTCACGCAAAGCAAAGGCAACATTGTCGAACACATTCATGTCGGTAAACAGTGCGCCACTTTGAAATAACATACTCATACGTTTACGCAGCTCAAACAGCTCACTGCGGTTGCACTGATGTACATCGATACCATCGATTTTAATATTGCCGCGATTGGGCTGTAATTGACCACCGATTAACTTAAGCAGGGTGGTTTTACCTATCCCACTGGGGCCCATAATGGCCGTGACTTTCCCTTTAGGGATCGACAGGCTAACATCTTCATAAATCACATGAGAACCGCGACTAAAAGCCAGATGTTCAATCTCGACTAGCGGCGTGGCGTCATCATCTGTTCGTTCATTGATCATTGTAAGACCTATATGTTCCGTGATAAATCGGCACAAAAAGAGGCAAATTGTACGTAATTGACCTATTGTGCACAACTGAATCGACACTATCTTGCCGCAATACTTTCAATTTTGTCCAAATCCAGCGAAAATGCGCGGCAGACACTCAAACAAAAATGAACTTTAATGCTTTTTAATATTTTTTTACTGCTTGCTGGATTAGCCACTCTAGTATGGAGTGCCGACAAATTCGTTTATGGTGCAGGCGCATTTGCCCGCAATTTGGGCCTACCACCCATGTTAATTGGTTTAACGATTGTTGCCATGGGCAGCTCGGCGCCGGAAATGTTTGTCGCCGCGACGGCATCAATGGAAGGTATGACCGATACCGCCATTGGTAATGTACTAGGCTCAAACGTTGCCAACATCAGTTTAATTCTCGGGCTCACCGCACTACTGGGTGCCATCTCCGTTAGCTCGCAAACTTTAAAGCGTGAAATTCCGATGATGCTGGCCGCCACTGTGATTGCTGGGTATTTCCTACATGACGGCCAACTGACCCGCATTGAGGGCGTGGGCCTAATGCTGCTGTTTTTAGCCTTAATGGGCTACCTGATTTGGCACGCCGTCAGCAATAAAGAAGCCGATCTATTAGCCGATGAATCCGATAGCGAAATCCCCAAAGATGTCCCAACAATCAAAGCCATACTCTGGTTAGTCGTCGGTATTATTTTACTCCCCTTATCGGCCGACTGGATGGTCGATGGCGCCGTGGGTATCGCTAAAGCGTACCACTTATCGGATCTGGTGATTGGTCTCACCATTATAGCCGTTGGTACCAGTCTGCCAGAATTAGCCGCCTGTGTTGCCGGAGTACTGAAAAAAGAAGATGATTTAGCCATAGGCAACATCGTCGGCTCCAATCTATTTAATATTTTAGCGGTATTAGCACTGCCTGCACTGATTGCACCTGGTGCTGTCGATGCCGCCGCCAGCACGCGAGACTTTTACATGGTGTTGGCGACCAGCAGTGCCTTAGCCATACTAATCCTACTAACGGGTAAGTCGCGTCAGCTCAAACCTTGGCACGGCGGAGTGTTATTGATGAGCTTTGTTGTTTATCAGGTGCTGGTTTTTCAATCCTAATTGCAGGTCTAGCCCGAACTGATTTTTTAAAGAGAGAACAAGATGGTAGATGCAGATCAACTACGTCAATGGGGGCGTAATGTTATCGATATCGAGCGCAATGCCCTCGATAATCTTTATCAATATGTCGATTCAAGCGAATTTGCCAAGGCATGCCAGTTAATTCTGAGTTGTACTGGTAAGGTGATCGTGATGGGCATGGGTAAATCGGGCCATATTGGCAACAAGATTTCTGCCACCTTAGCCAGCACTGGCACCCCCGCCTTCTTTGTACATCCTGGCGAAGCCAGCCACGGTGATCTTGGCGTACTGAGTGAAAATGATATTGTACTTGCTATCTCCAACTCGGGTGAAGCCAGTGAAATTTTAACCTTGATGCCGGTGATCAAACGTATGGGGCTGCCAGTGATTGCAGTAACGGGAAAGCCCGACTCCAATATGGCAAAGCATTCGATGGTGCATCTGTGTATCGACGTACCAGAAGAAGCCTGCCCACTTGGGCTCGCGCCGACCTCCAGTACCACTGCAACCCTAGTGATGGGCGATGCCCTTGCCGTGGCTCTATTGCAGGCTAGAGGCTTTACTAAAGATGATTTTGCGCTATCGCACCCCGGTGGCAGCTTAGGCCGTAAATTGCTACTAAGGGTCAGCGATGTGATGCACAAAGGCGATGAACTCCCCATAGTACCCCAACACATCTGCATTACCGACGCATTGTATGAGATCTCTAAAAAAGGCCTCGGCATGACCGCCGTGATCGATGACAATGGCGTATTGGTTGGCATCTTTACCGATGGCGATCTGCGCCGCGTGATCGATGCCGAAGTCGACCTTAGAAACACCTCCATCAGCCACGTTATGACCCAAGGCTGCGTGACCGTCAGCGACGGCATTTTAGCCGCTGAAGCGCTTAACATAATGGAAGAAAAGCAGATTAATGGCTTAATTGTGACTAACCTTCAACAGCAACCCATTGGCGCACTCAATATGCTCGATATGGTTAAAGCAGGAGTGATATAAGATGCCACATCAAGGTTTTTACGGCCCTATCGCTGACTCAGTCTGGCAAAAAGCTAAACAGATTAAACTACTGATTTGTGACGTAGACGGCGTGTTTTCTGACGGGCTGGTTTATATGAGTAACTCTGGCGACGAGCTAAAAACGTTCCATACTCGTGATGGCTATGGCGTTCGCTCGCTACTGACTAGCGATATTGCCGTGGCGATTATCACCGGACGTAAATCGAAAATTGTCGAAGACCGTATGACGGCCCTTGGCATTAGCCATATTTATCAAGGGGTCGACAACAAGCTCATCCCCTACCAAGAGCTTCTGGCACGCTATCAAGTCAGCCCACAACAGGTGGCCTATATTGGCGATGACATGGTCGACCTACCCGTAATGCAACAAGTCGGCTTGTCGGTGTGCGTCGCCGATGGTCACCCTTATGTTAAGCAGCATGCCGATATGGTCACCCATATTAATGGCGGCCATGGTGCGCTACGTGAATTAACCGACCTTATTTTGCTAAGCCAAGATAAGTTTGAATCGGCTCACGGTATGAGCATATGAATAGAGTCACCCTGGCGATTATCGCGTTTTTTGGTACCGCTTTAGTGCTCTATTGGCAGGTGCAGACTAAGCAAGGATCACAAGCGCTGTTGCTCGACGCGTCCGATCGTCCAGATTATGTGATTAACAACATTAATAGCGTGCAATACGACGAACAAGGCAAACTTAATAGCCGCGTCTCGGCTAGCCATATGGAACACTATGCCGAGCGTAATATGACCTATTTTACCCAGCCTACTTATCTGGTCTATCCCGATAACGGCGATGCTCAGTGGCGGTTGCGCTCGGCTCGGGGTACATTAGACAAAGACAGTGGCAAAGTCATCTTGGAAAATAATGTCATTATTGATGCCATTAGCCCTGAAGAGCCCATCCAAACCATAGAAACCAACTACATGGAATTGGACCTCAACACCATGATCATGACATCCGATCAAACCATTCGGATCACCGGTAACGATTTTTTGATTACCGGAAAAGGCTTATATGCCGACCTCAATGCACAAAAAGTACGACTGACGAGCCAGGTAGAAGGAACATATGAAACTAAATAATCTTATTCTTGCAGGCCTGTTAACCATGGTTAGCCTGCAGAGTGCGGCGAATGAAACCGACCTGCTGCAAGAGGTTAAGATTTCAGCCGCAAGCCAAGAAGCTGATATTAAAAATAATCAGATTATCTTCAATGGCCCAGTAGAGGTGACTCAAGGCTCCATTAAAATTTTAGCCGATGAATTACGCGCCTTTACCAAAGAAAATAGTAGCGGCAAAATCTTAGTGGCAAAGGGTAAGCCAGCCACTTATACACAGGTGATGGAAAATGGTCGTCCAGCGTCAGCCAGCGCCAATGAGATCCGCTATGAACTGTCGACCCGCACTCTAACCCTAATTGGTAATGCCACCCTCGAACAAGAAGGTAGCCAAGTCACAGGTAATCAAATTCGCTACAACATTGAGCAGCAACAGTTGATAGCCGAAAGTACGGGTAGCGATCGCGTTATCACCATCATTCAACCCGAAAGTTACCAAGACAACAGCAAAAGTCAGCCCCAAGAACAGCCCAAGCAGGAAAAGCAATGACAGAGATGACGCTAAAAGCGGTTAACTTAGCCAAAAGCTACAAAAGCCGCGCCGTGGTACAAGATGTCAGCTTAACCGTACGCACAGGGCAAATCGTCGGCTTGCTAGGGCCTAATGGCGCAGGTAAAACCACCACCTTTTACATGGTGGTCGGTCTAGTCCAGAGTGACAAGGGACGTATTTTTATTGACGATGACGATCTCACTTTAGATCCTATGCATTTGCGCGCCCGCAAAGGGATTGGCTATCTACCGCAAGAAGCCAGTATTTTTCGGAAATTATCGGTACGCGATAATATTATGGCGGTATTACAAACCCGACGCGAGCTCAGTAACGATGCGCGCGAAGAGGAGTTGGAGCACCTGCTAGAAGAGTTTCATATTACTCACATCCGCGATAGTCAGGGGATGGCACTGTCCGGTGGCGAACGTCGTCGCGTCGAAATCGCCCGAGCATTAGCCGCCAATCCTAAGTTTATTTTGCTTGATGAACCCTTCGCCGGGGTCGATCCCATTTCGGTTATCGACATCAAAAAGATTATTGAGCAACTGAAAAATCGTGGCCTTGGCGTACTGATCACCGACCACAACGTACGTGAAACATTGGATGTGTGTGAAAAAGCCTACATTGTCAGTCACGGTAATTTGATTGCCGAAGGAACACCCGATGAGATCTTAGATAACCAACAAGTTCGAGCGGTGTACTTAGGAGAACAATTCAAGCTATAGTTAACGTTATTAGCGCTCAAGGTAAAAGGCTAAACCGCTCTTACCTTGTTAAGTAGATCATTCGCCTTAGCGGTTTAATACCAGAGGCAGCTTTCTCACTTTAGAATTAGAAACAAGGGAATAGCAGTACGATGAAAGCGTCACTTCAGCTCAAAATGGGTCAGCATTTAACCATGACGCCCCAGTTGCAACAGGCCATTCGTCTGTTGCAACTCTCGTCATTGGAATTGCAGCAAGAGATCCAGCAAGCATTAGAGTCTAACCCTCTACTCGAGTTAGACGAGGAGCAAGAAGGCGCCAATATCGACTCAGAACAAGAGCGTAATGACAACTTCGACACCGATTACAATGAGCAACTGCAAGTCGACTCGAGTGAAGACAATTCAAGCTTAGAAACCTCCGACGCACTCAATCAAGACTCTATGCCCGATGAGCTTCCCGTCGACACCACATGGGATGAGGTCTATACCGCCTCACCCAACTCCAGCTCTGGTGCCATGCGCGACGATGACATGCCCTTTCAAGGGGAAACCAGCGAAGGCTTGTATGAACACCTCGAATGGCAAAAAAACCTCACGCCCTTTTCTGACAACGATCTTGCTATCGCCACCGCCATCATTGACGCCATAGACGAGCGCGGCTACTTGACGCAAACGTGCGACGATATTCTCGAAGCCATGGGCGATCCTGAAATCGAACTCGACGAAATTGAAGCGGTATTAAAACGGGTACAACATTTCGATCCTATCGGGATTGGTGCCAGAGACCTCAGCGAATGCCTGATGATCCAACTGGCCCAATACAACCCCGACACCCCGCATATCGACAACGCCAGACTCTTGATCCGTGATTACTTAGATCTTATCGCCGGACGAGACTTTCGCCTATTGATGCGTAAGACCAAGCTGAAAGAGGATGACCTGCGTGAGGCCATAGCGCTAATTCAAACCCTCAATCCGCGCCCGGGGCTGGCCATTACTGCCAGTCGCGACGAATACGTGATCCCCGATGTCACAGTTAGCAAGAAAAAAGGTCGCTGGGTGGTCGAGCTTAATCCCGATAGTATGCCTAAGATTAATGTAAACCAACATTATGCCTCGATGGCACGCAGCACCAAAAACCAAGCCGATGGCCAGTTTATTCGTGGTCACTTGCAAGAAGCTAAATGGTTTCTAAAAAGTTTAGAGAGCCGCAACGATACCTTGCTTAAGGTCACCAACTGCATTGTCGATTTCCAGCAAGGTTTTTTCGAGTTTGGTGAAGAAGCGATGAAACCTATGGTGCTTAATGATATTGCCGAAGCGGTCGAGATGCATGAATCGACCATCTCGCGGGTCACTACCCAAAAGTATATGCACACGCCAAGAGGGATTTTTGAGCTGAAATACTTTTTCTCCAGCCATGTCGGGACCGACGATGGTGGTGAATGCTCTTCTACTGCGATCCGCGCTTTTATTAAGAAGTTAGTCGCCGCAGAAAATCAAAAGAAACCCTTAAGTGACAGTAAGATGGCACAACTGCTGGCAGAGCAAGGTATCCAAGTCGCTCGACGCACGATTGCAAAATATCGTGAGGCGATGTTGATACCGCCGTCAAATCAACGTAAAAGCTTATAATCAACAACTGGAAACCGGAGGAATCACTTTATGCAAATAAATCTGACTGGGCACCACATCGAGATCACCCAATCTCTGCGCAACTATGTTGAAGAAAAGTTTACAAAGCTTGAACGGCATTTCGATCAGATCAATAATGTCCATGTGATATTAAATGTCGAAAAATTGATGCAAAAAGTTGAAGCAAAGTTACATCTCCGTGGTGGGGAAGTATTTGCAACATCAGAGCACGCGGACATGTATGCCGCGATAGATTCCCTGATCGATAAATTAGATCGTCAGGTCATTAAACACAAAGAGAAGCTAATAAAGCATTAACGATGGAACTTAGTACCATCCTGCGGCCGGAGTGCACAACCTGCGCCACTCCGGGCAGTAAGAAAAAGGTACTGGAACTTATCAGCGACTTGGCCGCTGTCCAGTACCCCACCCTTTCCTCTCAAGAGATTTTTGAAAGCCTTTTGGCGAGAGAGAAAATGGGCAGCACAGGTATAGGCAATGGTATCGCGATCCCTCACGGACGGCTGACGAATATTGAGAAGCCAGTCGCCGTATTGATTAAATGTGCTGAGCCAATCGCATTCGATGCAATTGATAATCAGCCCGTCGATATCCTCTTTGCATTATTGGTTCCTTCAGAGCAATGCGAACAGCACCTTAGCACCCTCGCCGCGATGGCAGAGAAATTAAGTGATAAAGCCATCATCAAACAGCTAAGAAAAACCCACGACGAGGCAGAATTGTATCAGGTGATCACCCAATGAAATTGGTAATGGTATCTGGGCGATCAGGCTCAGGAAAATCGGTAGTCCTTAGGGTACTGGAAGATCTGGGTTATTACTGTGTCGATAATCTGCCACTACAGATGATGGACTCACTGCTCAGTCAGCTCAAAGGTCGAAATGAACTCGTAGCCATAAGCGTCGATGTGCGCAACATGCCCAGCGAGGACATTCAGCTGGAGAAGCAGCTAGCTAATCTCCCTAAAGATACCGAAATACTGAGTTTCTTCTTAAACTCATCTGACGATGTGTTACTTAAACGCTACAGTGAAACCCGCAGGTTACATCCACTGTCACGCTCAAAAGCCTCTCTCAAAGAAGCCATTCAACTTGAAGGCAAAATGCTCGAGCCTATCTCTAAGATGGTCGATCACTACATCGACACCTCTACCCTTAACATCTATGATTTAAGCGATAAGGTACGCGAGATCTTACTAGGCACAGTAGACAAGGAGTTAGTGATTAACTTTGAGTCATTTGGCTTTAAATACGGTATGCCAAGTGAAGCAGACTTTATGTTTGACGTGCGTTTTCTGCCCAATCCCCACTGGGAAACGGAGTTACGCCCGCTGACGGGTCTCGACCAACCAGTGCAGCAGTTTTTAAGTCAGCAGCCGCTAGTAAATAAGTTTATTTGGCAGATAGAAAATCTATTCGAAACGTGGCTGCCACACCTTGAGCGCAATAACCGTAGCTACTTAACGATCGCCATTGGTTGTACCGGCGGCCAACATCGCTCGGTGTATGTGACCGATCAACTGGCCAAGCTGTTCAATAAAGGGAAACATAAGGTACAGGCGCGCCACAGAGAACTTCAGCATGAACAAGCTTGAACGCCAATTAACCATCTGCAACAAGCTGGGGTTGCATGCGCGAGCCGCCACCAAACTGGCGGTATTGGCCGCTCAGTTTGATGCCCAAGTCACCTTAATTCAAGGTGACAAGCAAGCTTCAGCCGCCAGTGTGCTTGGGCTATTAATGCTAGAAACCGGCTTTGGTAAAACTATTACCATCACCAGTGAAGGCCAAGATGCCCAAGCGGCACTCGATGCCATTAGCGCACTGATTGACGCAAAATTCGAAGAAACCGTATAATCGCCCCACCTCGAGCCTAAACGGCTCATCTCATTCTATAATTATCCCGAGTTCAGGTTACTTAGCCAATAACCTATGTCGCCGCGCCATTTTTCCAAGGGGAAGTCATGCCGATCGAAGTGTTAGATAATGAAACTACAGATCAACGTTTACAGCAGCTGACGCAAGCCCTGAGCAGCGGTATGTTTGTCCATGTGCGTAGTATGCTGCACGACATGGCGGCCTCGGATATCGCCTTTATTTTAGAGTCCTCTCCACCGCGTGCGCGGCAAGTATTATGGCAACTTATCGATCAAGCCCATACGGGTGAGATACTCGATGAACTCAGTGAAGAGCTCAAAGATCAATTTATTAGCCAGATGAGCCCTGAGCGCGTAGCAAAAGCGGCCGAAAATATGGATACCGACGACCTGGCCTACATACTGCGTAGCCTGCCAGACAGCGTATTCAATCAAGTACTGCAATCGATGCGCAGCCAAGATAGGGCGCGAGTCGAACAGGCTCTGTCATACCCAGAAGACACCGCCGGCAGCTTAATGAACACAGATACGGTGACCCTAAGGCCAGATGTGAATGTCGACGTGATCCTGCGTTACCTGCGTATTCGTGGTGAATTACCAGAAGCCACCGATACCCTATATGTGGTTGACAAGCACGACAGCCTGCTTGGTGGCGTAGCGATCGCCGATCTGCTCACCTGCGATCCGAATGCATCGGTGCGCGACATCATGAACCAAGAGCTCGAAGGGATCCCTGTGGGTATGCACGACAGTGAAGTCGCGCAGCTATTTGAACGCCACGACTGGGTATCGGCACCTGTGGTCGATGAAAAAACCAATAAACTGCTTGGGCGGATCACCATAGATGACGTTGTCGATGTGATCCGTGAAGATGCTGAGCATTCGATGATGGGGATGGCCGGAATGGATGATGAGACCGACACCTTCGGCCCGGTCCTTAAGAGTACCTTTCGGCGCTCACTCTGGCTGACGATTAATCTATTTGCCGCACTGTTAGCGGCGTCGGTGAGCAATATGTTTGAAGGCACCATAGAACAATTTGCTACCATTGCGGTATTAATGACCATAGTGCCCAGCATGGGCGGAGTGGCTGGTAACCAAACCTTAGCTTTAGTGATCCGCGGTATCGCACTAGGACAGATAGGTCAAAGTAACTCACGTTGGTTAGTTGGCAAGGAGTTAGCGATCGGCTTTCTTAATGGCCTGCTCTGGTCTATTTTGGTGTTTGCTGCCGTTTGGCTATGGAAAGACGATGTCGCCCTAGGCGCTTTAATTGGCGGCGCCATGTTAATCAACATGACGGTGGCTGGATTTGCTGGCGCCACTATCCCGCTACTGCTTAAAAAGCTCAATGTCGACCCTGCGCTGGCGGGTGGCATGGTGCTGACCACTGTCACCGATGTAATAGGCTTATTTGCTTTTTTAGGCTTGGCCACCCTCTACTTACTGCACTAGCTTGTTAGGCACCGCTCGTGGTGTAATGGCTTAAGCGGTGCCATTAGCTTCTTTGCTGAGTGTTCAACCCTGGCTATTGCGCCATAATCACCATCAATTGCTGTTGCAGTGCCTGACTGTCTTCGCGGCCATATTTAATGATTAGCTCATCTTTCCCGTCATGATTAAGATCGCTCACGCTGAGCATCTCACCATCGCGGGGCAGCTGTAGTTTAAGAGTTTCATCGTTGCGATTAAACAGGCTGTCACTCGGCTCGCCTAAATACACCGTGAGTGCCTGCTCGCCACCAGAGAGCAAGAGATCTTGATAGCCATCGCCGTCAATATCGGCAAAAGTCACCACAGGTTGCCCCGTTTGCCCCGAAGTTAAACTAAAGCTTAACTCCACCTCTTTGGTAATATTAGGTTTACTGGCAAAGCGGCTAGTGGCATCACTTTTAAATAAGTGTACATCTTGATCAATGCTCCCCGACACGAGCGCACCGATGATCTGTGACACACCAATATCGAAGCCCGACACCAGCACTTCATCAACCTTATCATTATCGATATCCACCAGCTCAAATCCAGTTAAGGTACCCTCGGCGCGGATCACACTGCTAGGCACCTTGGCAAACTGCAGCTTGTCTTTTATTTTACTGCCTAGGTAAATTTCATAATCGTTAACCCGATCCAGCACTCCTGAACTCTTGGTATAGCGCACCACCATATCTGCCAGACCATCATGGTTAATGTCGCCCAAATGTTCGACCTTTCGATAGACTAAATTACTTTGATCCAGCGCCTCACCATAAGCATCACGTTTACTCCACCAATCTTGCCCGCTGATGGCCAAACTCACAGGTAAGTAATTGGGTAAGGGTGTAAACAGGCCATCATCTTGCTGGTAATACACTTCAAACTCGCCCTCAGCTACCTTGACAATATCATCGCGACCGTCAAGATTAAGATCGGCGAAATAGAGGCTAGCCTCGGTATACTTGGCACCATCAAAATACAACAGCATCTGCGGCTGGATAGGTAATATTTGAGTGATGTAGCGCTTATCGGCTTGCTGTATCAATAGTGCGCTCTGCTCAAAGCTGCTAATAATAAAGTCATCCAGCCCATCACGATTAAGATCGCGTACAAAGCGCCCACGGGAGATAAAATCGACTCGCGAGCTCAAGATCAGCGGCTCGACCGTCATTAATGGCATAAATTCAACTTGGCTGTCACGCCACTGTAATCTCCATAAACGGTCGCTAGAGAGAAAGTAAAGTGCTTGTATGGCATCGGGATTTTCAAGGTTATCAGGTGAGATATCGAACGCAAACAGCGCATTAGGTAGAGGTTGCTTTACCCGCTGACGATATTGTTTTACTTCAGTATCGAACGCATACACCCCCAGCCAGCGT
Source organism: Shewanella sp. 492 (assembly GCF_059338445.1). Classification (NCBI taxonomy): domain Bacteria; kingdom Pseudomonadati; phylum Pseudomonadota; class Gammaproteobacteria; order Alteromonadales; family Shewanellaceae; genus Shewanella; species Shewanella sp. 492. The sequence continues at coordinate 485,502 of NZ_CM181702.1, read as the reverse complement.
TGATGCCTATCATCGACACCGATAGCGACTAACTCTTTACCTGGGTCTGGCAACAAGTTGACCGTTAGGATAGGATGGGTAATGCGAAACCCAGCGTCTATATGGTGCGAGTACAATGATAGTCGGCTACTGATCGATGCGCCCTGCGCTGTAGACAGAGCAAGCAGCAATATCATGGCAAGTGACCATCGCAAACCGATTTGGGCTGTGTTCATGTAAAACTCGCTCCTTTAATTGCCTAATATCAACTTAGCTAATCTACCGACTCTCGGGCAAAAGAACAGAAAGGTTAACAGATTATTACGAATCATAAGGGGCCAAGACTTGGTGTTCATCACCTCATTAAACACAAGATGGGCTCACTCTTTCACGTTTTAGCACCTTAGTCTTAACCCGTGACTTGCTATCATGACACCATCAAAATAGTGACTCATATCACAGTTAATGTATAGCACCAATGCGAGAATCCGCCGCGTCAATATTAGCCATTTTTCACCACAGATAAGCTCAACACGCCGGAATATTATGCACAGCTCAACTCGCACCACCTTTGAAGGCAACGCCTTGGCGCTCGTCTCTTTTTTACTTTGGGGACTATTACCGCTTTACTATCAATACCTGCCTAATGCCGATATCAATGAGATGCTGGCCATCAGGCTACTCTTCTCGGTGCCCTTTATGCTGTTAGCCTTTATTATACTGCGTAAGCCTTTGCCATCCATACAGCAATTAATGGCGCATAAGCGATCGATCGCCTTATGTGGCCTGGCGTCGCTGATCATGTGCATATCTTGGTACAGTTTTACTTGGGCCATCACCCATGGTCAGGTGCTCGCCGCCAGTTTAGGCTTTTTTATTAATCCACTGTTCGCTATTGCCTTGGGCGTACTGTTTCTCGGCGATAAACTGTCACAAGCACAAAAGTGGGCAGTGATATTGGGGATTGCAGGCATCAGCTACATGGTATTTCACTACGGTGAGCTACCTTGGCTGGCATTATTGATGGGCGGTTTCTTTGCCCTTTACGGCCTGTGTAAAAAATTTATTCACTTTGACTCGCTCACCTCAGTCACTATCGAAGCGGCGCTATTGGCTCCCATAGCGGCAATCTACTTAATTTGGCTGATATTTACCGATCAAAGCAGTGCCTTGTCAGGCTCAACCACCCAACTACTGCTTTATATTGGTTCGGCGCCAGTCACTCTGCTGCCGCTTATCTTCTTTGCGCTCGCCATTCGAGCCACCAGTCTATCGATGATTGGCTTAATGCAATATATCGAGCCAACCATGCACTTTCTGTTAGCCGTGCTGGTCTTTAATGAACATTTTGATCAGGTGAAGGCGGTGAGCTTTGCCCTGATCTGGAGCGGATTAATCCTTTGTTCGCTAGAGGCTTTGCCGACACTACGTCGCCGTTTGTCCACCTTTAGACAGCAGAACTAGCATGGCTATAATCTCATCGACCACCCGCTGGCTAAAGATCATCGATAGGTGCAATGGCACCTTAAAGACTTTATTTATCGCCAGCGGCCAGTGAGAACTTCGGCTCGGCACTATGGTCAGATCCAGCGGCGTACGATAGGAGTAGAGCGGCATATTGGCAATGGGTTGCTGCACTTCGTCGAGCAACTTTAGCAACTCGCTATTAGGCCGCAACTGCCGCATCCCTTTAGAGGGGTAAGGTAGAAAAGCCAAGTAACTGCCTTGATGTGGTGATGAGATAGAAAATAACGCCTCGGTGCGCGCCGCGCCACCAAGTATCTGCAGATAATAGCGGGCCACGATGCCGCCCATACTAAACCCCACCAGCACTATGTTATCGTCGGTGCCAAAACGCTGCTCAATTGCTTGTTTCAGTTGCTGCGCGGCGTGCTCTATGCCGTGGCGGCCATCAAAGGGCGCCAGTGTAGGCGCAAAACACTCATGCCCATGCGCCGTTAACTTATTACGCATCCAAGCCATCACATGGCCCGTGTTAAAAATGCCATGAATTAACACCACCTTCATTGCTCCCCCCTCCGTCATAGCCTTGCCTTGACGATAAGATTATCGCCCGCTTATTCGCGATATTTGCTATCATTGCCGCTTTGCTCAAGCATACCATCGAATACGGATCCCCAAGCTATGTCAATCAACGATTTGTTAGCCAAGGCGCTACACCAACGAGCGCAGTTGATTGCTGACGCAAAAACTAATAATACTAATTGTTTTCGGGTATTTCATGGCACAGTCGAGGGCATTAACGGCCTCAATATCGACCGCTACGGCAATGCTTGGTTAATCCAAACGTTTCATCAAACCTTAAGCGATAATGAGCTCAATCAGATCCGCGCCGCCTTAAGCCAAATTGACCCGCTTGTGGTGATCTATAACGATCGCTCCAACAAAAACTCGCGTATTCTCAACCCGCTTGACGACACATTAGAAGCCTTTGCCAATACCGAACAGCAGATGCAGGAAAACGGTATCCATTTCACCAACAAGCTGCGTCACGAAGGACAAGATCCGCTACTGTTTCTCGATATGCGCGCCGGCCGTGAATATGTACACGCCAATAGCCGAGATAAAACCGTATTAAACCTGTTTTCTTATACTTGCGGTATTGGTACTGCGGCCGCCGTTGGCGGCGCCAGCCGTGTAATGAATGTGGATTTCTCCTCGTTTGCCTTGGCCGCTGGACGTAAAAATGCCCAGCTCAACGGCGTTGAAGCGGTATGTGAGTTTGTACAAAGTGATGCCTTCCCGGCCATGCGTCAGCTCGCGGGGATGCCAGTGGGCGGACGACGCAATCAAAAATTGCCTAACTACCCTAAATTGCCGCAAACACAATTTGATTTAGTGTTTCTCGACCCACCAAGATTTGCCAAGAGCCCCTTTGGCACAGTGGATCTGATTAACGACTATCAAAGCCTGTTTAAACCCGCCATGCTGGCCACTAAAAGTGGTGGCACCATAGTGTGCTGTAATAATGTCGCTAAAGTCGACCGTCAAACTTGGTTCGATGCCCTAAGCCGCTGCGTCGAAAAACAGGGACGTAAGATCAGCCACGCCACTTGGTTAGCTTGCCACAGTGACTTCCCCTCTTTTGATGGCAACCACCCGCTCAAAATGGTGGCGCTGCAAATAGCATAAACCAACCTTTCCCTAAGCGGCTGGTTACCACAACAAGCCGCTTAAACCCTCACTTTAAGCCTTTTGCTACCAACATCCACATCAAAACGAGTTTATTAACACTTTTTATCACCATCTACGGCGATATACAGCAAGTAAACCCCTCAAAATAAGCGTTAATAAATTAACAATAAAACATCATTAGATAGCAAAGTGCTTGACCTTTACGCTCAATAAACCTGCTCCAAACAGCAATTTTAAGTTAAATTTTCATCATTGATAAAAATTAACTTTACTTCGTCATCGAAGCGCCCTACATTCGCCGCCAAATTAAACAGTAACAAATAACCACCAACAACCATATTGGCATTCAAGTGGCTATTTATCACATTAAACTCGGAGGTTCTAATGGTAGAATGCGCTGCTAGCTGCAAATCGAACAATCCTGCAGCACCTGTCATTGGGCTGTCTTTTTTTGCTATAGCCTCGGGTTTTTTGATGAGCCTAATTCCACTGTCGCTAACGGCATTTGAATTGGATGTCGCTCTGGCCCCTTGGTTAGCCAGTGTGTTCTATCTCGGCCTGCTCATTGGCGCGACGAGTATTGAGCGCGTGGTGGCCAAAATTGGCCATCGCCTGGCTTTTATCCTGTTTCTGGGGTTATTGATCGCCAGTGTTATTACCCAGCTGTTGATCCCTAGCGCCGAGTTTTGGTTAGCGGCACGCTTTATTGCCGGTATCGCCGTCGCAGGCGTATTTGTGGTAGTCGAGTCATGGTTGCTAATGGCCAGCACGCCTAAGGCGCGAGCCAAACGCCTTGGCATCTATATGACTTCGTTATATGGCGGTAGTGCCGTGGGACAATTAGCCATAGATCCACTAGGAACCACAGGCGCAGCGCCGTACCTGTTTGTTATCGCCTTGCTGTTTTTGGCTATTTTAGCGCCCTTGTTAATTACCTCTGGGCAGCCTGAGAGCCAGCACCAGCAAAAGCTGCCCTTAAAAGAGATAAAATCCTTGAGTCGTCCGGCCATGCTGGGCTGCTTAGCATCGGGTCTATTATTGGGGCCCATTTATGGCTTAATGCCTATGTATATTGCCAACCAACCAGAGCAGGCTGAACATACAGGCGCATTGATGGCCAGCATCATTTTAGGCGGTATGCTAGTACAGCCGTTGGTGAGCTACTTGTCGACGCGGATCGGTAAGAGCCTGTTGATGGCGATGTTTTGTCTTATTGGCGCGACGGCAGTGCTCGGGATATTACAAGCAAGCAGCTTTGTGCCTTTGGTGATAAGTTACCTGGTGTTAGGCGCATGCAGCTTCGCGCTCTACCCAATTGCGATCACCTTAGCGTGCGATCTGTTACCTATGGCGAAAATCGTGTCGGCCACCGAAGTGATGTTACTGAGCTACAGTGTCGGCTCTGTGTTAGGCCCAATATTGGCGGCAAACTTGTCTGATGCGACCCATGGTGTGGTGTTTTACTTGGGTGGCTGTTTAATTACCACCTGTATTTATATGCTAATTAAAAGCATGGAAAACATTCGCACTGGTGATACCCCAATCGCGGGATAAGCCACAATTAACGGCTCGCCATCGACCCTAGATGATACCAGGAGATGGCGAGACTGTTTGCGCTTTTTCTCAGGCTTGATGGCGCGAAGATATATTGCGCCATCAGGGCCGAAAGCTTAGCACTGCAACACTCCCCCTCAACGTCAGAGGCCCTTAAATGGGTGAGCCTGGCGGCAAGCTCAGCGGCTGCTTAATTAACCTCACCTTGGCATCTAACAACCCTTGCTCAACCCCTTGTCTGAGCCATTCAAAATGCGCGGCTTCAAAATCGCTGCTGCGTTTCACCTTACGGCTTAACTGCTTAAGTGCATATTGCAAACGATCATAGAGTAAGGCCTGCACCTCGGGCGCGGTCTGTTCGTTATGATAACTGGCTAATAGCTCATCAAAGACCACCGCATTGACGCGCATCCATACACCAAGATCAGCACCCGATGGGCTATCGCTATAGGCGGTCACGCCCAGTAATCGGTCGACCAAATTAATCACTGATAGCTGTTCTTTATCGGCCAAATAGGCCTGACTGACGCGATTAAGCCGCCAAGGCGACAACAAGGCTTGGGCCACATGGCGGCTCAGCACCTCGGCCATACCAATCGGATCAATCACTACCCCGTTAGCCCCTTGGAAACTCTCGCGCGTGGCGCGGTAATTGCCCGACTTAGGCACAAGCTGCTCTATCACCTCTGATGGTACGCGCAGTGCGTCCATGCTTAGGGTCTGTAACAGACTGTCTAAGGCTTCTTGTTGCAATGCGGGGGCTAAATAATGCCAGCTTTGACCCAGCTCAGAAGACCCATAGTGATAATCTGTGCCGCCAATAAACTTCGCTGCGGCGGTAATTTGATAACGGGTTAATAGGTAGATGGGGACAAAAGCATCGCGTAGCTCACCAAAGGGCTGCCCAGCTAACAAGGCCTGATGACAAAACTGCTCAATCGCCTTGCTACGCACCGCAGCAAGACGGTTAAGCTCGGCCACGGGATCGTTACCATTGTCCCATAAGCTGGCATAGGCATTGCTGGCGTTTTGGCCGCGTGAATCTGCTTCACCAATATAACGCAGCCCTTGGCGCTCGACATCGCTCATCAGCGCCGCCAACTTACTGGCCTGATTGGACTCACTATACTGGCCATAACCATAGGCTATGGTGTACCTGTCCCAGGGCCCTATTCCCTCACCGTAGGGCTGACTAATCTCAATGTTATCGCCATTGAGGGTGATCTTTGGATGGGGATAATCCATAACCGAGGCATTGTCGTTAGTCGATGCGGCAAAGTTATGGTCAAGCCCCAAGGTGTGGCCCACTTCATGGGCCGCTAACTGACGAATCCGGGCTAATGACAGCGCCATACTGGCTTCTTCTGCGCTGGCCCTATCAGGCCAACCGGCGGTGAGTCCGCGGGCAATCAGGTGATCTTGTCGCACCCGCTGGCTTCCCAGTGTGACATGCCCTTTGATGATTTCACCGGTACGCGGATCAGTAATGGCGCTGCCGTACGACCAACCACGCGTCGCGCGGTGCACCCATTGGATCACGTTGTAGCGTATATCTTGCGGATCGGCATCTTCTGGTAACAGCTCAACCTTAAAGCCATCAATAAAGCCCGCCTCGGTAAAGGCATCTTGCCACCAACGCGCCCCATCGAGTAACGCCGAGCGAATAGGCTCTGGCACACCAGGGTCGAGATAATAGGTGATGGGTTTAACCACTTCCGATGGGGCATCACCGGGGATCTTTTTCTCTAGGCGGTGGCGTAACAGATGACGCTTGACGATATCTCTATCGACATCGGCCGCATAGTCGAGATAAGCATCTGACAAATAACCGCTCATCGGATGATAAGCTCGTGGGCGATAGTCGTTGTCTGGTAAGGCGACAAACGAGTAACGCAAACGAATAGACAGGTGGTGCGCATCGGGTGTCACCTTTGCCACTTGGCTGCCCGCTTTGGCGCCAGTAAAGGTGAGTAACACATCGACATCACTATTTTGCTCAAACGACTTCACCCCTTGGGGTAACACCAGTGATTTGCCAGTGTCCAGGCGATAATCCCCCTGCTGCGTCTCTTTAAGGGTGCTGCTAATGCCGTGCAGATCGCTTAACAGCAGCTCGCTTACCGCCACCAAAGGACGCTTACCAGGTACTACTTTGCCGCGCCACAGCACCGACTCGGCAAAGGCTTCGTTAACCGCGCGCACCTCCGCTTGATCCTCGGTCTCAGCGCGGTAATCGGTGTTGAGCTGCTTTAAAATCAAATAAGGGCCATGGCGCTCAAACTGCACCATGCGCGTAGCACCCAGTTGGCCGCGATCTAGCCCTATTTCATTGGAGCCGACACCATGGGGCAAACTGGTGATGAGTAAAAAGGGCTGCTCGAGTCGGTTAGCTTCGAGATAGAGTTCGCCAGAATCTTGCTCATAGTAGAAATTAATAAAGCCATTAGCCGCCTGACTCTGTTTGATCAGGTTGGCGCTGTTATCCGTTGCAGCCATGACATTGACCGCTGGCGCTAGAGCCAATACCACGGCCAGCGCTAATGTTGAGGGCTTCATTTTATCTCCTGTTATTGGCGTACTGGCAAAGTACGCTTCTCCATTATGGGTTTCCGCTGGGTTAACAAGCTGCCGTTAACGGCACTACTGCGGTTGATTGATCCAATGGGCTAAGGTGTCGAACAACTCATTAAGCACGATGGGCTTAGTAATATGCGCGTTCATACCTGCCGCTAAGCTTTTTTCGCGATCGCCCGACATCGCATGGGCGGTCATGGCGATAATAGGTAACTGCTGCGCCGAATAACGCTCGCGTAGCAACTTAGTGGCAGTTAACCCATCCATCACTGGCATCTGAATGTCCATCAGCACCGCATCATAACGGCGCTGCTCAACCCGTTCTATCGCCAGCTGACCATTTTCGGCCACATCCACTTCATAACCCGCACTCTTCAGCAGTTCTGTCGCCACCTGCTGGTTTATAAAGTTATCTTCAACCAGAAGGATCACCCCAGAGGCTTGATTATTGCCCAGCTTAGGCGGCTCAGGTGGCGGAGCCAATTTAGGCTGGTCGATAAAGGCACCGATGATCTCATCGAACAATGCCGATGCCTTAAACGGCTTTTGCAGCATGGCGTAAATCTTAAGTTCATCCAAATCCTCTTTTAATGGATCTGAGGCATAAGCGGTCATCATGATGATCACCGGCCGTTTAGGCAATCGGCCATCGGCGACCATGATGTCGAGTTCTCTGACCACTTCCACGCCGTCCATTTCGGGCATCATCCAATCCACGAGTAGCAGATCGACCGGATCACGCTCGAGCTTATACAAGGCCTCGGCGCCGCTAGAGGCGGTCTCGACACTAAAGTGGAAATCACGCAGGGCGCTGGAATAGATCTGTAACGCCGTAGGGTTGTCATCGACCACCAAGGTTTTTAAATTACCCAGTACCTCGGGCACCACCAAAGGCTTAACCTCTGCCTCAGCGGCGATCTCGAAGCTGATGGTAAAGCTAAAGATACTGCCGACTCCAAGCTCACTTTGCACCTGCATGGTGCCGCCCATCATAGAGACTAAATGCTTACTGATGGATAAGCCTAATCCGGTGCCGCCATATTTACGCGTGGTCGACCCATCGGCCTGTGCAAAGGCATCAAACAGGCTCTCTTGCTGCTCTTTGCTGATGCCGATACCGGTGTCGCGCACCCAAAACTTAAGGGTGATACGATGATCGCGCTCGCCCACATCTTCGCAACCCAGTTCAATTTCACCGCTTTGGGTAAATTTAACCGCATTGCTGAGCATGTTCACCAGCACCTGCCCTAGGCGCAGCGGATCGCCCTCTAAAATAAGCCCCGCCGTGACGGGGGCGTACAGCAGCAGCTCGACCCCTTTTTCTTGGGCATTGAGCGCATTGAGATCCAGTGCGTGATCCAGCACCTTATCCAGCGGGAAGGCGACTCTTTCTAGCTCAAGTTTACCAGCCTCAATCTTAGAGAAATCGAGAATATCGTTGATGATCCGCAGTAAGGATTGCGCCGAGAAACTGGCTTTATCAAGATAATCGGCCTGCTGTGGCGTTAATGAGGTGCGGCTCGCCAATTGCAACATACCGATAATGGCATTCATGGGCGTGCGGATCTCGTGGCTCATATTGGCCAAAAACTCACTCTTGTACAGGTTGGCCGATTCAGCATCTTGCTTAGCTTCCAGCAGCGCCACCTCATTACTCTTATGTCGAGTAATGTCTTTATGCGTGCCCACCATGCGCTTGGGCTGATTGTCGCTAGTGTATTCCACTACCCGACCTCGGCTTAACACCCAGTGATACATGCCGCTCTTACCGCGCATTCTAAACTCAATATCGTAGGCGCCAACCGGATTGGCTAAGTACTCATTGCGATACTCTTCGACGCGGATGCGATCGTCTGGATGGATCAGCTCGTCAATGGTCGAGACTAAAGCGGGAAACTCATTAGTTTCATAACCTAACATCGAATAGTAAGCCGGATTACAGATGATCTGCTCCGAGTCCAAATACCAATCCCACAGACCATCTTCTACCGCATCCATCGCCAGATGGTAACGCTCTTCAGATAAGCGCAGCTGCTCTGCCGATTCATATTCGCGTGTCACATCGCGCCACACGGCAATCAAGCCCAGCAGCTCACCACGGCGGTTGTAAAAGGGGATTTTAAGGGTATCGAGCAGTACCGGCTTACCCGCCAGCTCCACTTTTTCTTGATAACGTAGCGGCATACGTTCCGACAACACGCGCTCATCTTCGGCCCGAATACGAATGGACTGCTCGCTTGAGGTCATTGTCTGCGAGTCTTGGCCTATCATCTCACTTTCGGTATAGCCCAGCATCCGCTCGGCAGACTTGTTACAGCCAAGGTACTTACCTTCTTTGTCTTTAAAGACAATCGCTTCGGGGATCGAATCTAACAAGGAGCGCAGTAAAGCGTACTCGCGCTCGCGCCGCTCTGTGGTCTCTTTCAATCGCGCCGTGCGCCGTGCCACCAAGTTATCGAGACGACGATTTTGCTCGGCGAGGTGGCGAGTATATTGTTGGTTCTCTTCAAAAATACGGCTCACCAACTGGAACCAAGGCTCCCAGCCTGGGGTGATCTTCTCTGGCGGCTTGCGCGGCTCTTGCGAGCAGCCTTCGAGATGGCTTAATAAACGAGATGCAGGATTAACAAACGAGCGCCGCGTCTGCCAATGCACTATGGTCACCAGCACCGACAAGGCGATCACCACCAACAAAAACGTCAGCTCTAACTTTTCCCACGAATCTTTAAACAGCTCGTTGTGATCTTGCAGGTACAATAAGCGCCACGGCGCATTTTGCAGTGCCACCGAATGGATATAGTACCCATTGCGCATAATGCCATCATGGGCGTCAAACAGCTCAGACTCTGGCACCGAATGCAGCGCCGAAGGGATCTTTTGACTGATGTGGTACACCCGATTGATATCGTCATTATTGATATCACTGTGAGACAGGATATTGTTTTGCTGATCGAGCAAAATTACCGTACCCGGCATCTTAAAATAGAGGCGGATCTGTTTATCGAGCGACGATAAGGTCATGTCTAAGTTGATTGAGCCGATAAACTCATCTTCGAGGTACACCGGCACTCCAACGGTAGTCAATAATCCCTTACCATTGGTCTCGACATAGCCTGGGCTCCACGCCACACTGCGCTGAGGATTCATTGCTGGCGTAACAAGTTGAAACTGCTGTTTATTTAATAGTTCATCCCGAAAGCGCTGCTCATCAGAAGGCCAAGGGTAATAGGACATCATTCGGTGCTTAGAGATGTAATATACTGAGGATGCTTTGGGGGCGGCTTCGGTCGCCACCGGAAATGACAAAGAAAGTTCGAACAACATTTCCAGCTCTTGATAAAACTTATCGCTGCGCCCCTCGAGCGAACCTGCGCCAGTAATACGGCCCATATTGGTAAATGGCTTACCGCTTTTAGCGTAACTGGGTTCTAGGGTAAAAAATTGGCCACTTTCATTAAATTTTTCATATTGGGGTAGCCGCTCGGTACGTACCAACTCACCGAGCTTCAGGTGATCCACTGCAACATTTCTGAGACTCTTTACCGCCCGAATACTCGACTCTAACAGCAGGTCGATTTGCAACACATGACGCTCGACTAACTCTTCGCGCTGGGTCATCATCTGGGTCTTTTGCCGCTCAAAGAACACCCACGCCGTCAGCAACGCCATAATAATCACACCTATGTAGGTGTAAAACACAGCGCGATTATAATTTTTCTGGATCGGCGACTTCAGCTGTAAGTCGGGTTCAGTCGGTTTCATGAGTTACCTTTGATAACAAACTCATGCCATCATTGGGCGCAATGATGACACTGAAGATTGTGCCTATAATATCAGGAACCTAAGCCGTTGTAATAGCAAACTGATCTCGAGGGTCCAAAGTCTGCATAAAGGGGCGAAATGCATCGACTGGCTCGGCGCACTTGCCCCCTCATACACTATTTCAGCCTGCTGGGATTATAAATTTTCCTCAGCAAACTCGGCCAGACGCGAACGCACCACACCATTAAGGTAGACGTTGGCACTGCCATCAAAGTTTTTAAAGCGCTCCACAATATAGGTTAATCCAGAGGTCACTGCCGTTAAGTAGTTAGAATCAATTTGAGCTAAGTTACCGCTGCAAATCAACTTAGTCCCTTCGCCCATCCGAGTGATCATGGTTTTAATTTGTGATGCGGTTAGGTTTTGACACTCATCGAGTAATACCACCGAGTTTTGAATCGACCGTCCGCGCATAAAGTTAATCGATTTAAATTGGATATTGGCCTTATCCATGATGTAATTCATGCTACCGCTGGGGTTGACATCATTTTTATGCAGCACCTCGAGGGTATCGGTAATGGCTGCAAGCCACGGCGCCATTTTCTCCTCCTCGGTACCCGGTAAAAAGCCTATCGATTCGGCAATTTCAGGCGTATTACGGGTAACAATCACCTTGTCATATAAACCGCGTTCTACCACCATCTCCAGTGCTGCCGCCATCGCCAGCAGCGTCTTACCACAACCGGCGGGGCCAGTTAAGATCACCAGATCGATATCGGGATCGAGCAAGGCTTGCAGCGCCATGCCTTGGTAGATATTTTTCGGTTTGATCCCCCAAGCATCGAGGTGCAATAAGCGCTCGCGTCCCAGATCGAGGATCTCCAACTCCTTGCCATCATTACGCAGTACTCGACCACAAAAATTAGACCCCTCATCGATAAGATATTGATTAACATAGTAATTTTCATCACCTACTTCGCAAAGCGGTACACTATGAACCGTATGGCGCCCTTGGATCTCGGTGCCGACATGCTCTTTACGAGCCCAAAAATCGCCATCGAATTGATGAAAGCCTTTGGTGAGAAAGCGAATATCATCGATCAGCTGATCGGTACGATAATCTTCCACCAACATAATACCCGCGCCTTTGGCCTTAAGGCGCATATTGATATCTTTGGTGACCAGCACCACTTTTCGAGGATGGTGGAGATTTTGCAGGTGTAATGCGGTATTAATAATGCGGTTATCGTTGTGATCGCCAGGCAGCGATACTTGGGTAGATTGCAATTGATGGTCGGGGAAAATAGAGAGTGAACCAACGGCGTCTCCATGACCTTCGCGTTTAGGTAACGCAACCCCTTGTACAATCTGCTCAGGGGTGGTTTGCCCACCGAGAATATCTTCTAGCGCCCTGATGGCGACTCGAGCATCTCGGCTCACATCACGCTTTCTGTCTTTGATCTGGTCTAGCTCTTCCAGAACGGTCATGGGGACAACTACATCATGCTCTTTAAACGAATAAATGGCTAAAGGTTCATGCAGTAACACATTGGTATCCAGTACAAACAACTTCTTGTCGTCTTGTTCCATGGGCGCCTCCACTTGTGCGTTGGGGTTAATTTAGGCTAAGCACATACTGCGATAATGAGTATCTCCTGTGATAAGTAGGCTAGATTTTACCGACCAAAAAAGCGCCGATGTCACTTCATACTGACACCAAAATCTTGAGGCATCAATCGATAATTTACCCCGCAGCGCCTATCTCATCACGCCTAAGCGTGATCGCCATTGATGACACTAAGATGACACTAAGATGACAAAGCCTGCAGCATAAAAAACGATCGCACAATTTGTAATCTCACCAGATAGCCATTAGGCTTTTAGCTGAGGCGCGACGGGGCATTTATGTTCGACATCATAGTCCCGATTGGATAACATACGCGCCCTTTCGTGATTCACCCTGTAGATGAGAATTTGTAATGCCCTTTTCCTTAGGTCAACGTTGGATTAGTGATACCGAATCAGAACTTGGTTTAGGTACTGTTGTTGGATTAGAAGACCGTATGGTCACCGTCATGTTTCCTGCCACAGATGAAAACCGGATGTTCTCACGGGCTGACGCGCCCTTAACGCGTGTAATTTATAATCCAGGCGACACGATTGAGAGTCACGAAGGGTGGAGCTTAACGGTTAGCGAACTCGAAGAGAAAAACCAGCTGATCATCTACCACGGTATCCATAGCGAAACCGGTGAACAGGTGAGCCTGCGAGAAACCCTGCTCAATCACAATATTCGCTTTAATAAGCCGCAAGATAGACTCTTTGCTGGCCAAATCGATCGCCTTGACCGTTTTGGCGTGCGCTACCAAAGCCAACTGTTACGCCATAAGCTGGCCACCTCAGATCTGCTTGGCCTACAAGGCCCACGTGTAGGATTGATCCCGCACCAGCAATGGATAGCCCATGAAGTGGGGCAACGTTTTGCGCCGCGTGTCTTACTGGCCGATGAAGTGGGCTTAGGTAAAACCATCGAAGCTGGCCTTATCATCCACCAGCAACTACTCACCGGTCGCGCCGAGCGCATCTTAGTGATCGTGCCCGATACCTTGCGCCATCAATGGTTGGTCGAGATGCTGCGCCGCTTTAATTTGCGCTTCTCAGTGTTTGATGAAGACAGATGTGTCGAAGCATACGCCGATAACGACAACCCTTTTTACACCGAACAGCTGGTGATCTGCTCTTTAGAGCTGCTGCGTAAAAAGAAACGCTTAGAACAAGCCTTAGACGCCGATTGGGACTTAATGGTGGTCGATGAAGCCCATCATTTAGAATGGACCGAAGAGGCGCCAAGCCGCGCTTATCGCGTTGTCGAAGCCCTCAGTGAAGTGGTGCCAGGTGTATTACTGCTGACCGCGACTCCAGATCAACTCGGTCATCAGAGTCACTTTGCCCGTTTACGCCTGCTCGATCCCGATCGTTTTTACGATTATCAAGCCTTCCTTAACGAAGAAGCCAGCTACAAAGAGGTTGCGACCGCAGCCGACCAACTGAGCAAAGGGGTGAAACTCTCCGATGATGCAGTGGCGAGCTTAACCGAGCTGTTAAGCGAAAAAGATATCACCCCAGCCCTGCGCCTTATCGAAGATGAAAGCCTCGATGCCGACCAACGCCAAGCGGCACGTGAAGAGTTATTGCAAGAGCTGCTCGACCGTCACGGCACCGGCCGAGTGCTATACCGCAACAGCCGCGCCTCGGTCAAAGGCTTCCCGACACGTATTTTCCATGCTCACCCACAGAGCATGCCAGAGCAATATGTGACCGCGGCAAGAGTGTCAGCCATGATGGGTGGCCAAAGCGATCTTAACAACAAGGTCAAACAAGCCCTTAGCCCTGAAAAAATGTATCAGGCCTTCGAGAGTGATAGCGCCAGTTGGTGGAAATTTGATCCGCGCGTCGATTGGTTAATCGATTTCCTTAAAAGTCATCGCAGTAAAAAAGTGCTGATCATCGCCAGCCAAGCCGAAACCGCCCTTAGCCTTGAAGAGGCGCTGCGCACCCGTGAAGGTATTCAGGCGACCGTATTCCATGAAGGCATGTCGATTATTGAACGCGATAAAGCCGGCGCCTACTTTGCTCAAGAAACTGGCGGAGCCCAGGCCTTGATCTGCTCCGAAATAGGCTCAGAAGGACGTAACTTCCAGTTTGCTAGCCATCTGGTGTTGTTTGATCTGCCGCTTAACCCCGATCTACTCGAGCAGCGTATTGGCCGTCTCGACCGTATTGGGCAGGCTAACGATGTCGAAATCCATCTGCCTTACCTTGAGCGCACCGCTCAAGAGAGCCTGATGCATTGGTACCACAAAGGGTTAAACGCATTCGAACAAACCTGTCCTATTGGCCATATTCTGTTTAATGAGTTTTCACAAGAGCTGCTTACCCAGCTGGTTTATCAAGATGAAGACCAATTTACTCAGCTACTTAACCATACGCAAACGCGTTATAAGGAGCTGAAAAAAGCCATGGAACAGGGCCGTGACAAACTGCTAGAGATCAACTCTCATGGCGGTGAAAAAGCCAAGAAATTGGTTGAAAGTTTAGCGGCGCGTGACCAAGATACTCAACTGATCGGCTCAGTTATTCGCCTATGGGACATCATAGGTGTTGAGCAGGAAGACAGCGGCGACAACGCCATTGTGCTGCGCCCCAGTGAGCACATGATGTTCCCCACCTACCCAGGCCTACCAGAAGATGGCATCACGGTAACTTTCGATCGCGAGATGGCGCTGTCACGCGATGATATTGCGCTGATAACCCAAGAGCATCCGTTAGTGCAGACCGGGCTGGATTTGATCACCTCTTCAGAAACGGGCACCACCAGCGTGGCTATCTTGAAAAACAAGGCGCTACCTGCGGGGACTATTTTCTTAGAGCTTATCTATATGGCAGATGCATCGGCGCCAAAATCGAGCCAGTTGTATCGCTATATGCCGCCAACGCCAGTGCGTATTTTGCTGGATAAAAATGGCAACAATCTGTCTGATAATGTCAGCTATGAAAGCTTCGACAAACAACTGAGTGCGGTGAATCGTCACATTGCCAGTAAACTGGTCAATGCCTCGCAAACCATATTGCACCCCTTGTTTGCTAAGGGTGAAACCTACGCCGAGGCCGAACTTAAACTGCTGGCCGATAGCGCCAGAGCCAAAATGACCAGTCAGCTAACTGCCGAACTTGAGCGCCTCGAATCGCTCAAGGCCGTTAACCCTAACATCCGTGATGAGGAGCTTGAGCACCTTAAATCACAGATGAGTGAGCTTAATGGCTATTTAGATGGTTGTTTATTGCAACTCGATGCCGTGCGCTTGGTGTTGGTGAGCCACGCTTAACCCAGATAGGGTAAGCTGACACGATAACAAAACGCTGGTTTGACATGCTCATCCAGCGTTTTTTTATGCTGTATCCTAGGGCCTGTTGATCTTTCAAGGTTATTTTTGCAGCCAATTGTTGGGTATTTATACAAGGCAGAAGCTTTGTGGTGTAGTTATTCTACATAAAAAGCTGACAACGCAGTAGAAATGACCAACAAACGCTGCCCGAAGGGTTCAGCAAAGATCAACAGGCCCTAGGCTTGCTACCCAACAAGCATGGCGATGTTTGAACACATTTCAGCACAAGACACAGTTTTAATTTACACCGTAAAAATGCGATGATGCTCGCCGGCAAATGATTCAGGCTAAGGTGTCTATGAGATCGGTTATTAAATGTGGCCTATTACTATGGGTTGGCTCTTTTTTGTTCGTCAGCGTATCCAGCCAAGGCGCGCAACCTAGCTATGACTATTTGCCCGCGAATGAAGTCACACAGCTTGATTTGGGCGAGCAAACCAGCCAGGCATTGGTGCGCAGCTGGCGTGGCCATCATCAATATGGTGCGGCGATTTTATTAGCCGATTTGGGGCAGCATGCCGATCCGAGCGGCGTGACCGCCTATCTGCGACGCCACCTTAATGACAAAGGCTGGGCCACCATCAGTTTGAGCGCGCCACAAGCTGCGCCAGCGATTAACCACAAGACGGATGCAGAGGAGATCCATAAGGCTGGAGAGCAGCAGCTGGCACTCAAGGCCACGCAGCCCCTGCCCCATCTAAGCCCTGATGAATGGCAAAGTCTCAGACAAAAGCAGAATAATCAGTTAATTCAAACAATGGATCGGCTCGATGCCTTAGGGGAGCCCTATCCAGGTAAACGCATGTTAATCGCTACCGAGCAGGGCGCAGGCTTAGTGATCCAACTGCTATATGCTGGCACATTGCCCAAGCCAGATCTGTTGGTGGTGATCAATCCCTACCTTACACCAGCACAAGACAATGCCCAGTTAGCAGAGCAACTGGCACAGCTGACCATTCCGGTATTAGATATTTTGTCGCCAGACGCTACGCCCAACGCCATCGCCACCGCAGCTGAGCGACGGGCGCTGTCGCCGCAAAACCAGCCGCTACGTTATCAACAGCAGCCACTGGCACTCAACTTAGACCAAGCCAACGCGTGGCAAAATACCTTAGTGCTGATCGATGGCTTTGCACGGCGCATCGCAAAAGCCTATCCGTAACGATACGCTAGCGCTGAGTTACTTTTTATCTTTACTGAGCATTAACGCCAATGCCACCAATACCACTATGATGCCCATATAGAGCAGCTCCAGCATGGAGGTGGGTTTCATTTCGCTAAAGTAAGAAAACACCTTGATGATCAACATCATCAAAATGACTTTACCCAGCTTGCTCTTCAATGAATCGATACTGCTGATCACTAAGATTTTTCCGCCAGCGACACTGTCTTCAGCAGCCTGCAAGTTACTGATAAACAACTCATAAAGCCCAAAGGCAAAAATCAGTAATACAGAGCCAAGCAAGAAGGTGTCCAAAATCTCAACCACCACCATCACCAAGTCATTACGGATATCTAAACTCCCAGTGATGACATAGGCATACAGTAATTCGAGCATATGCAGCATATCTTTAATGCCCATGATAAACACCGCAAACGCGGCGACCACACAGGCAAAAACGCCGACGATCACCGTCAGGCGGCTATTCCAGAGAAAACGTTCAAATAGCAGTCTCATCTATCATTCCTAAAACACAATAAAATTAGCTGTATAGTAACCGCCTTCCACGCAGACGTCTGCAGTAAGCACAAGAGGCGTGACATAGCATCACTGGCTCATGTTATGTCGCACTGCAAGTGTGATACTAGCAAGTGCTACCACCAAGGCTGCCGATGGCGATAAGGACGCTCAGGATCTTTCGTCTGCCTAATCGCCGCGATCAACCGATTCTTCCCCAGCAGCAAGGCTATCTGACTAAAGGTTTCACGCCGTAACAAACTGCGTTCACTGGCGCGCCAATTAGTATTAATACTGCACTTAATGGCTGCGTTGGCATCTGGCGAGGTATCGCATAACTTGGCCGCCAAGGCCTGAGCCTGTGCCATGGGCTGCTCACACACGTGAGTCAGTAGGCCGTACTCATGGGCTTGCTTGGCCTCTATCACATCGGCCGTCATGGTCAGTAGCATGGCGACATCTTTTGATACTAACTCTCGAAGACCGACCAAGCCGGCCATATCGGGCACTAAGCCCCATTTGGCTTCCATGATAGATAAACGACACTCAGGACTGGCAATACGCATATCGGCTCCCAGGGCGATTTGTAGTCCACCGCCATAGCAGATCCCCTCTAACACGCAGATCACCGGCACAGGTAACCGACGCCAACCTATGGACACTTGCTGGGCTAAATTGGCGTTGCCAGGCAGCCACTTAAACAGCAGCTTGAGCGCTTGCTTGGGTGCTTTCATCACGCTGGCCACATCGAGACCCGAGCTAAAGTTGCCGCCACTGCCCGTTAAAATAACGCAGCGCACACTGGGATCTTTGGCGATTTGTTGCTGCACGTACCTGATGGAGGTAAACATGGCATAATTAAGCGCATTGTATTTTTCTGGGCGGTGTAATTCGACAATCGCGATGCCTGAGTCGAGGGTCAAATTGACATATGGGTGCTGCATTCCTTTACTCCTAAAAACCTACTGGTCTGTCCACACCAGAATGCTAACACAGTTGATACATTTATCTAGAACAGATAACAAAATGCGTTTTCCTTGATGAGCGCCAAAAAAATGACGCTTTGATTTCTTTTTTAAATCAAAATGATCGATAATGATTACCCAGTAGTGTTTGCGACCTTTATCGTGACGAATTGTCGCTAAAAACAAGGTGTGAACCCTGAAACGCATTGATGACCGCTTGAGTCTTCTTTAATTATCGCGCCAAATATAGCGCTCCTAGGGTTTCTAGGATGAACCAATAAAAACTGCCCCAACTCCCTGCAATTAGTGCATTTGGCAACCCAGCTCACTAATTTAGTGTAATCTTCAATAGAAGGGCAGATTAGGATGTTATAACTAGCATGTCGATACCAGTACTTATATGCGATGACTCAGCACTCGCAAGAAAGCAGATGGCACGAACACTCCCAAAAGAATGGGATGTGGAGATCCACTTTGCCGCCAACGGCGCCGAGGGCATAGAAGCCATTAGAGCCGGTAAAGGTGAAGTGGTATTTCTTGACCTTAACATGCCGGTAATGGACGGTTACGAGGTGCTGGAGGTCATTCAAAAGGAAGATCTTCCCGCTTTGGTTGTCGTGGTGTCTGGTGACATTCAGATTAAGGCCCATGAGCGAGTCAAAGCTTTAGGCGCGCTGGATTTTATTCAAAAACCGGTAAGCGCCGAGGCCATCAGCCATATTTTGCAAGAGTATGGCATTTTAACCATAGCCAAAAGTGATGCAGCTAATAACAGCCCAATGATCGAAGTCGATCTTAGGGACGCTTGCCAAGAAGTCGCTAACGTCGCCATGGGACGCGCAGCCGATCTATTGGCTAAATTACTCGATGTGTTTGTGTTATTGCCGATCCCCAATGTTAACGTGCTTGAGGTCAGTGAGCTGACCATGACGCTCAAGGCGACCGAAGAAAACGGCACCATCTCAGCGCTATGCCAAGGATTTATTGGTGCGGGTATTGCCGGCGAAGCCCTTTTACTGTTTCACGACTCCTCATTCCAAGACATGGCCAAATTGATGGGGCTGGCCAACCCTGAAGATGCCAATACCGAAATTGAAGTGATGATCGATACCGGTAACGTGCTTATCGGTGCGTTTCTTAACGGGATCTCCGAACAGCTACACATGAAATTTAGCCAGAGCCATCCAGTGGTGCTTGGCAGACATTGCACAGTGAACGATCTTATCCATGATAACGCCGAAAAGTGGGCCAGAACCCTAGCCATGGAGATCAACTACCGTATCGAAGGTCACAATATTCAATGCGATCTGCTGCTGTTATTCACCGAAGAATCGTTACCGACGCTTAACTATAAGCTCGGCTACTTGCTAGATTAGTTGGACAACACCATGACCTATGACAAAAGCGCAATGAACGAACTGCATTGGCTCATCGATATGGTGCAAACCATCGAGGTGGGGTTAGTGGTATTAGATCAAAACTACGACATCCAACTGTGGAACGGCTTCATGGAGAACCACAGCGGCATTTCGCCCAATTCGATAAAAGGTGCCAACCTGTTCGAGCAATTTGAATACCTACCCGCCACTTGGTTAAAGCAGAAGATGGAGTCGGTGTTTCTATTGAAAAACCGGGCCTTTATCAGCTGGGAGCAGCGGCCCTATGTGTTTAAATTTAGTAACTACCGACCGATCACTGGCCGCGCCGATTTTATGTACCAAAATGTCACCCTGCTGCCACTTTCTTCGCTCACGGGACAGATAACCCACATCAGCATGATCATCTATGATGTGAGCGATGTTGCCATTAACCGTCTGCAACTCAAAGCGGCCAATGAGCGTCTTGAACACCTAAGTCAAACCGACGGCTTAACTCAACTTCATAACCGTCGCCATTGGCAACAGTGTATGCAGCATGAATTTGAGCGCCATTCACGTTATGGCTCGCCTACCACCTTAGTGATGTTCGATATCGATCATTTCAAACGCATCAACGATACCTATGGTCATATTGCCGGAGACAAGGTGATCCAACATGTGTCGCACACATTAAAGCAATCATTGCGTGAAACCGATTGTGCGGGCCGATATGGCGGTGAGGAGTTTTCGGTGATCTTATCGAACACCAGCGCCGCAGATGCGCTGAAATTTGCCGAACGGTTTCGCGAAAAAATCGCCGCTTCACTGATGCGTTATGAAAACGCCAAGATCAGTGTCACCGTCAGCATTGGTATTTGCGAAATACTACCTGAGTTTGATAACAGCGCGCAGTGGCTAGCCAGTGTCGACAGTGCCTTGTACCTAGCAAAACAAGCTGGGCGTAACCGCAGCGAAATCTACTCTCCTCAGGCCGAAGCGAACTAAGCCATAAGTGACCACAGACTAGTGACTAAAAAGCCCCAATCTCCGTTAACAGACTGGGGCTTTTTATCACAAGACGCGCCGTGACTAATGACTAATTAATGAAAGCGCGCATCATCTTCTTCATCTTCTTCAATTTCGTCACCAATAAAGTAGGTGCCCCAGCCGTCATAATCAACTTTTTGCTTGGCCGCTAACAAGATCAGCTCTTCACAGGCTTTATCGAGCAATCCCACTTCAAGCTTATGGTAGGCAATGGCGTCGAAGCAGAAGATAACCGAGCCATCATCGAGTTCCATCTCTTCAGCATCGTTAACTTCATAACCCATTTTAAAGGCTTCAACGGCGGCCTTTTCTAGGCGATCAAAATTGGTCGCTGAGAAATGGTGCTCAATCGTGTACTCAGCATCGGGCTCAGAACCATCGGCAAGAATCGCCTCAACGATCTCTTGATTCTCTTGTTTCTGTTCCTGTAACTGACGTTCTGTAGACATGGATCACTCCGAAATAAACAATAATTAGGCTGAGTTAAACGGCTTTTTTAGCCATAAGAGCCGCAGCTTCTTGGTTTAACTGGGTTAACTTTTCCGCCATCATGGCATGAATACGACTTGAAAGCTCTTTTACTTGCGCCTTAGCAAGCCCTTTAGTCTCAATCGGATCCATCATCTCAATAATCACCACGCCATTATTCCAGCGGTTAAGTTTGATGTGTTCTTGATTGGACGCCAGCACTGGCACCATAGCGACACCGGCTTCAATGGCGGTATGAAACGCACCGGATTTAAAAGGTAACAACCCTTTACCGCGTGAGCGTGTGCCTTCGGGGAAAATCCACACAGATAGGCACTTCTCTTTAATTTTCTGCGCCGTTTGTGCCATAGTTTCAAAGGCACGATTACGGTTTTTACGATCGATTAAAATATTGCCCGACAACCAATAGATCTGCCCAAAAAAGGGGATCCACGCTAGGCTCTTTTTACCCAAACTCACCGTCCCCTTCGGCACTGCTGCCGTGTGGGTAAACATATCAAAGTTGTTTTGATGATTGGCTAAATAGATACAAGGCTCTGATATTGGCGCTTTTGATTTACGCAACACCACTTTGACACCCAATATGGGCGCCGCCCAAGAAAAAATGGTAGCGAACAGGTGTACATTATCTCGATGACGCGGACGCAATAAGCAGTACAAGCCACCAAATACAAACGCCAGCAATAACATAATAGCCAAGATCAATGATCTGAAGATTAACAGCACAACATACTCCTGTGATTTCAGTGGCGGCATTATACCAGTAAGCAAAAATGACTTACACCTGTAGCCTGAAGATTTAATCCCCCATTCATCTTGATGGCTTTTGTTGGCCAATACTTAATCTATCAGACTGAATTTAATAGTAAAAAAAACAGGCTGTTCTCATCAAAGCAGCCTATTAGGTTAATGCAGTATTTTGAAGGTATCTGTTTTATGAATTAGCAGATACTTTTTTAATCGAACTAGATGCAGACAACAGTGGATGCAGCAGACGAAACAGTACCGCACTCGACGCTAATGTCGCCACGATGGTCGCACCGCTGGGCAGATCTAAGCTCGCCGATAATATCAACCCTGCCCCGTAACCCACTAAGCCAACCAAATAAGCCCAAGCCCACCTTGCCTTACCGCAATATTTGTTCACTGCTAAGGCGGGTAAAATAAGCGAACTAAACACCAAATAAACCCCCACCAGCTCTACAGACAGAGTGATCACTAAGGCAAACAGCAAATAAAATCCTGCCCCCTCGAGCCAGCAGGGTTTAATGGCAATCGTCCCCAGCACCAATAACGACACGATTGCAGGCAAGAGTAACTGCGACCAGTTGACCCACAATATTTGTCCCGACATTAATTGCTTGAGCATTTCACTACCGTGAGGATCGCTAGCCAGCAATAACATGGCAGCCACCGCCGATAACACATAAAAGCAGCCAATAATGGCTTCCAGTTCATCGGCCATACGCTTAGCTAACCAAGCAATGAACCCCGCCCCCATTAAGGCAAAGAGCGCTGGCATCCACACATTAGAATAGGGCAGGTGTTCAATCTCATGGTGAGTATGAGCAATGATCGCCCCCAGCGCAGCCACTTGAGCTATGGCCAAATCAATAAAAATAATGCCGCGTTTTAGCACTTGGCTGCCCAGCACTACGTGGGTCGACAGCACTAATATGCCTGCGGCAAAGGCAGGTAATAAGATGGATAACAGATCTAAATCAAACATGGTGTGTACCTCACTATGTAACCCCAATAGCGCCTGTGCATGCACAGGCACTAGGGTTGGCTTATTGTTGGCTGTGGCTCAACAACAAGGTGATGACACTTTGATAGAGCGAAAACAGATCGTCGCTGTCCTCATTGCCACCAACCGACATAGGTAACACCTGCACTGGTAATGCCGTGCGTTCCCCAAGCCATTGCGCGCCGCGCAGGTCTTGATAAGACGCCACTATAATGGCCATCACATCACCCTGCTGCGCACGATGTTGCAGCTCGGCTAAGTGCGTCGTCGTTGGCGCGAGGCCAGGCTTAGGTTCCAGATCGCCCACCTGTTCGATACCTAACCAATTAAACAGGTAACGAAAACTACTGTGGTAGGCAATCACTTTTTGACCAATGAGTGGTGCAGCCAACGCTTGCCACTTCACCGTAGCCGCCTGCCAACGGGTGCTAAAGTCTGCCAATGCCGCATCGTACTGCGTCTTCGAATCTGGCTCTAGCTGCACCAGTTTGAGGTGCAACGCCTCGGCCACCTTAAGCAGACGTTCTGGGTCAAAATGCAGGTGTGGATTGCCCTGAACATGCACATCTCCCATGCTGCGATCGACATTTTCAAGCCTATCTAGGGTCTCGACCTGCTCGGCGGCAAAAAATAAACCTTCTTCAGTTGAGCGCACCTTGGCATTAGCCGATTTCATCTGCAACATAGGCAACCAACCCACTTCAAGATCGGCACCGGCGCACACCACCAGATCGGCCTGACGCATCTTAGCAATCAGGCTAGGTCTGGCTTGCACTTGATGTGGGTCTTGCATGGCTGTGGTCGCAGAGTAGATATTAGCCTCTGGCGCCAGCTCGTTAACTAATGCCGCGTATTCGGGTTCACAAGCAAACACATTCAGCGCCGCTTGTGCTGCACTGGTCAGCGTCAACGTCATTGCCAGACAACAGGCTTGAATCACTTTAGAATTGATGCGCACTGTGAGCCCCCAATGTCATAACATATTGTAGCGTTAACAGATTATCATCTTCGATACCGTCAAAGTTGGTGCCATTTTGATGGGTATATTGCAATCGCACCGTGGAGAAATGGCTTGGGTGCCACGCCAAGCTGACTTCGGTTTCCTTAAGCGCTTGTTCATGGAAATACTCGTCATGTAGCTCCTTCGTATCCACCCGGCCATAGCGCAGGCCTGCAGACCAATTGGGGCTAAATTGATACACAGAGCTGACATACCAACCCGTTTGATCATCGGGGCGATGCTCTTCGCTATGCGCATCTATGATAGTGTGTGCCGCTAACGGCGCAAAATCGCTCACCTGAAAGTACTCACCACTCAGGGTGAGGTGCTGGTATTTGTAGTTTCCTTTAGGTGCCCATTTATAGACAAAGTCAGCAATGTAGGTATTTTCACCTGTGAACATTGCCCCATGACTATGTTCATGGCCATCGTCGATAATAATTTCACTCTCGTGCGCTTCATGGGCAGTCAGGCGACCATTTTCATTACGTAAATAACTCAAGCCCAGTAGCCAAGAACTGCTAATTCCGATATCACCGCCCAACTTAGTGTAGGCGGTATAAACGCCAACATTATCGAATTCACGTTCGCCATGTTCATCTTCGGCGCGTAGGCTGTCCCCCTTAAAGGCTTCGACCCCCATGCTCCAATACAGATCCGTGGGGGCAACGTAATCGAGTCGTAGCCCGTCATCGAAATAGTGACTGCCTAAAAATGCCCGATAAACCGCCGGACGCTCGGCAAAGGCATCGCTATGAACATGCTGATTATTTAAATAACCGATATCCGATAAGAAGCGGCCGGCGCGCACAGAAAAACCTGCTGGCATGGATAAAGTTTGAATAAATGCCTCTTCCAGACCGACCTCTGTCTCACTACCGTGAGTTTCCAGCACCGCGGTTAACTTGCCATAAAAAAGTGCATCGATATTGGCACTTAATGCCAATTCGGTATGGCCAAGACCAAAGCCCTCTTCTCGCTCAGCCATTGGCCGTTCGGCACTTTGATAGTAGCCATCCAGTACGGCACTTATCGCAGGGTTAGAAAGGGTGGCGTCTTGCGCGCTTACCAGCGTAGATACACAGGCACAGGCCGCTGCCAGCGCAGTAATACAGGGATTAAAGCTTGTCATAACATCTCCAAAAAAACAGGCATAGTTCTCTGCCGTCAATCGACAGAGAGAAATAGTCAAAAAATATGGCAATAGGACTATCTAGCGTTTAGGAGGCGCTCGACTGTGGAAATAGCTAACGTGTGAACGCAATGTCGCAGAGACATTGGCAACACAGGGCTCAAAGGTAAGTTGCGGTAGTGAAAAATTAAAGTCATTAACAGGTAGAAGGCTGTTGAGCTGAATTTTTTGAATGCAGAGGGTGCAATGGTTTTTGGCACCATCATCAACATGTTCTAAGCTATGAGCAGGCGCAGCAACAGACAAGCAAAACAGTACAGCACTAAGCCATATTGCTACCCCTCTTGCTAAGCCTTTCATTGTTAATGCCATGTTGTTGACTATTGTTCCAAGCTGATATGACAGAATTTTTGACCAAGTGTATGGATTGACTCGGTGAAGTCAAGTTACAAATAGCCTGGTGATCAACCAAGGTTGTAACATAAAGTAAATGCTCAGATGTACATTATAAAGCATGCGCGAGATCACTTACTGATACCAGTAAATTAAGTCTGACTTAAGTAATATTGACTAGAATCAGGGCCATTGGGTGAGATCACCCCAACCCAGATTTCAACAGTCCCAGCAAGGAAACAAACAGTATGAAGGAATTTCTACGCGAAAATTTCAAGATGATTTTTTGGACATCGGTTTTCTTTATTGCGGTACTCGGCGGTATCTATTACGTTGAAGCGGCGCTGGAAGCCCAAGTGCAAGTGATCGACTAACGACATCTCACCTGTGGTGAGTCAGTTCACTCACCACAGCAAGATAACCGCCATCACGCTACTCCCATACCCAGTGTTATCAGTGAACCTCAGACATCACTGCCTCAGCCCAGATATCCAGCTTTATCAGCGCTAAACGATTGGGCCATGATTAACGATATTTTTGCCGCTGCTCACTGTCATCGACTCGCGTCAGTTCAGGGGCTTGTATCACTTTTAAGTGATCCATCATATGGCTTATCAGCAAGGCTATACTGGCAATAATGGCAACAGGTGTGGTGATATGGCGCATCTCTGGGGCAAAGTAGCCATACAGCAACGCCGCAGCGGCCAGATAAAACCCCATCATCTTTAATCGTGTCAGTATCGGGTTTTTGCCCAACCACGCAAGGCAATGGGGGCACTGAATTTGTGCATTTAACCCCTTACCTCGTTGAGCCTTAACACTATCAACCCCAAACGTTTTACTACAATGTGTACACAGCACGATAAGACTCTCTGATGATATTCGCCTGCAGTTTAACAGATCATAATTAAATTTCGCAGTTGTGATTTTGGGGTCATAATAAAGGAACTATCAACGCCTATATTAAAGGACTTAATTTATGCTGCGCTCTGCCTCGTTCATGTTAACGCTTAGCCTCAGCCTTAGTTGGTTGACCTTCGCGGCATTGGCCACCACTCCCGAAACCACCACTGCGACTCAAACCGCTAGCCCTTCAGCGCTAAGCAACCAAGAAGATAGCGATAATCCCATCCGCCAATTACACCACTTGCAGCAATTAATCGATACCGACGTCAGTCAGCTTCCTCGCGCGCAGGGGGAAATGAAACAGTTTATTGAGTACCGTATTCGTGAGCATGCAAGGCGATTTCATCAACGACTCGCCACACTGATGAAAGATGACTCATTCGACAGGTCGCAGCTATTACCGCTCATCCAAGCTTATCTGAACTTTATCAACCAAGCTGACCAATATTACGCTGACGACATCAAACGCATTAAGTCACAACTGGGCAAGCAAAACGATAACGACACCATGTTTGCTTTGGCTAATCGCGATAGAGAACAAGATGAGATGTTGAGTGCCAAATATGACACGCTCAACTGGTTGAGTCAGCTGGGCGAAGATATCACCGCCGCC
Source organism: Shewanella sp. 492 (assembly GCF_059338445.1). Taxonomy (NCBI): domain Bacteria; kingdom Pseudomonadati; phylum Pseudomonadota; class Gammaproteobacteria; order Alteromonadales; family Shewanellaceae; genus Shewanella; species Shewanella sp. 492. Next base: position 458,203 of record NZ_CM181702.1, on the reverse strand, counting down.
AAAGCGCAGTTTACCCAGACCCTAGTGAAGCGCGCCGACATCCTCAATAGTCTAGTCCTATTTATTCAAGATAAATTACAACTCGCCATTGACGAAGTTGCTCAGGCCGGAAAAGATGTTACCAGTGAGCAAACCGCTCGAGTGCTGCAACTCAAAGAACGTTTAACCCTCACCAGCGACAGCCTAGCGGTGGCAATCGATCTGCTCGATAACCTAGAACAAGACACCACTATCTTAAAGCAGACGCTATTTAGTATCTCTGGTGATATCACCCAAGATGTATTAAACATCAACTTAGTCAGTAATTTGATTGAGGAATGGTGGGAAAATGCCAAAACAAAATTAATCGATAACGGCCCAGGAATGATGTTTAAGCTGTTTATCTTTATGTTAATTATCTTTCTGGCCGGCCTCGCGGGTAGAACGGTTAAACGTATCAGCAGGCGAGCTGTAAGCAATTCTAAACTGAAATTTAGCAAGTTATTGCAAGATTTCTTTGTATCACTCTCAGGCAAAGTCGTATTTGCGTTAGGGTTAATGGTGGCCTTATCACAACTGGGATTTGAACTCGGCCCCATCCTCGCTGGCTTTGGTGTCGCCGGTGTGATTATCGGTTTCGCCTTACAAGAAACCCTGTCTAACTTTGCCTCTGGCATGATGATCTTAATCTATCGCCCCTACGATGTGGGCGATCTGATTAACGCCGCTGGCGTAACGGGTAAAGTGAGCCAGATGAGTCTCGTCTCAACCATAGTAAAAACACTTGATAATCAAAGGTTAATTATCCCCAACAACAAAATTTGGGGCGATACCATTAATAACATTACGGTGGAGAGTCAGCGTCGAGTCGATATGACCTTTGGCATAGGCTATGGTGATGATATTGAAAAGGCTGAGCAGGTGTTAAAATCGATCGTTGATAAACACCCTAAAGTACTCACCGATCCTGCGCCCAACATTAAGCTGCATGCCTTAGGCGAGTCATCGGTAGACTTTATTGTGCGTCCATGGGCCAAACCTGAAGACTATTGGGATGTGTATTGGGACATTACCCGTGAGGTGAAGATGCGCTTCGACCAAGAAAATATCTCAATCCCATTCCCGCAGCGCGATGTGCACATTTATCAAACCCAGCAAAACGCTTTACCAAGCGAGTAACTGTATGCAGCCGGCAGAGTAACTGGCTGCAGTCATGTCAATCAAGCGACTCACAACAAATAGGGGGCGATAATCTCGCCCCCTATTTTGTTAATTTATCCCACGGCTGGAACGCTAATGAAGATCATTAATCGGCGTTATGCCAAACCAACAATCTCATTATGCTGATTAATATCAATGTTCAGATACCCTGGCCGAATACCTAAGCCCGGCATCGTCATCACCTGTCCGACAATGGCGGTAATAAACCCAGCTCCGGCATTTATTTTTAGCTCACTGATGGGTAACTCAAAGCCTGTAGGCACCCCTTTGAGTTTAGGATCGTGGCTAATCGACAGCGGCGTCTTCGCCACGCAAAGGGGTAAATGTTCAAAACCATGATGCTTAAGATCGGCTAACTGCGCCTGCGCCTTAGCCGATAACTGTATGCCTGATGCGCCATATCCCGCCTCGGCAATGGTCATTAGCTTGGCTTCAATACTCTGCTCAAGCGGATACAAAAAGCGGAATTGACTGGGGGTCTCGGTAGCCTTAACCACCAGCTCGGCTAATGCTTGCGCGCCCTGACTGCCTTGAGTAAAAGCATCACTGATCTCGCAGCCAAACACCCCTTGTGCCATCACTTGCTCACGCAACCAAGTTAGCTCCTCAAGGGTATCGCTTTGAAAACGATTTATCGCGACCACCACAGGCACCCCATATTGCGCCACATTGTTGATATGCCAGCGCAGATTATCGAACCCCACCGCTAATTTAGTCAATTCGCTCGTGTCACTCTGGCATGCAACCGCGTGCGATTTAAGCGCCTTCACCGTCACCACAATCACCGCCGCATCCGGCGATTTACCCGCCTGACGAGCCTTAATGTTGCAGTATTTCTCAAAGCCCATATCGGAGCCAAAACCACCTTCGGTCACCACGATGTCGGCCAACTTTAAGGCGATATCATCGGCAATGATAGAAGAGTTTCCGTGGGCGATATTGGCAAAAGGCCCGGCGTGAATAAGACAGGGGGCGCCGCTTAAGGTTTGCATCAGGGTCGGGGCGATGGCTTCACTCATGATCACTGTCATGGCGCCCGCTACGCCTAAATCCTCGGCGGTAATCAAATCACCTGTGGTATTTTGAGCCAACACAATACGGCCGATCCGCTGGCGCATATCTTGTAAATCGCGGCTTAGAGCTAAAATCGCCATTAATTCTGACGCCGCGCTGATATCGAATCCACTGTCGTGCTCTGGGCCATTGCCTAGCGCATTAGGCACGTTACCGCCTAACCCCACTCGGATATGACGTAGACTGCGCTCATTTTGATCCACCACGCGGCGCCAGACAATGTGGTTAGCATCGATATTGAGCGGCGTTAATCCCGACTGCTCAGCAAAGGCCTCTGCGCCCAGACGATGCTCATGATACAGACGCGCATCAATCGCAGCAGCGGCTAAGTTATGGGCACTACTTACGGCATGAATATCGCCGGTAAGATGTAAATTAAGCGACTCCATCGGCACCACTTGCGCTAAGCCACCACCGGCAGCACCGCCTTTAATACCAAATACGGGCCCCATACTGGGCTGACGAATACAGGCGCAGGCACGCTGTCCTATCGCCTGTAATCCTTGAGTTAAGCCTATGCTGGTTACCGTTTTTCCTTCACCAAAAGGGGTTGGCGTCACCGCCGTGACAACCACTAACTTACCGTCGCGGTTATCCGCTAATCGTTGTTTGATATCAATATTAACTTTGGCTTTGTAATCGCCATAAGCAATTAATTCAGAGGGTAATATCCCAAATTGTTGCGCAATAGCCTCGATAGGCTGCAACTGGGCTTGGCGCGAGATGTCGATATCAGACAGCATAGGCAAACTCCTATTATACAAATCACTTGGAAACGATGAGCTACGTCGAATATAAAATAAAAACAACCAATTACAAACCTATTCATGGGTTCACTGTCAGTTAATTAAGGATTTATGAATCTAAATCAATTTAATAACCGATAGCCGCTCTATATCGTTGGGTTTTGGCGACTATGCAGCAGGCAGCAGGCGAAACTTAAGGTTAATCGAATATAGCCTTAAGCCGTGGTGTGACTATGGCGTAATAAACTGTTACTCATGGGGATAATACGTGAGTTCTCGCCCTAGCGAGCCGACCTAAACTACGCCAGTGGAAGGGACTGTGTCGCTCAGCACGATGTTTTTAATGCTCTGAGCCACAACAAGCAAACAGCCAGCATGTGCGCTGGCTGCATTGTTAAAGCGAAACATCAATCGAGAAAGCTGACCCGGCCAGACAGATGTGGCCGTCGTCCCTTGCCATCCCTGAGTTCGAAGATTAAGCCCGCTTCGGGATCATTCTCCGCCCCAAAACTCACCTGAGCCGGCATAAATAATGGCAACTTAAATTCCACGTCCACGCTACAGGATTTATCACCGATTTGCGGCATCAAGGCCGCAATGCTGCGCGCTTTGGACCACATGCCATGAGCGAGAACACGATCGAAACCAAAACGTTTTGACAGCACAGGATGCAGATGGATCAAATTATAATCGCCAGATGCCTTAGCGTAACGCCGCCCAAGATCTTCACTCAAGCGCCAATTAAGCGGAGCATCCCACGCCATTGGTGTGGCTTTAGGTGGCCGTACTCGACGGCCCACACTGTCGATACGATACAGGTAAGTCGACAGCGACTCCCACACGAGCTCATCACCGACAAAGGCTTTAGAGACCAATTCAAACTCTAAGCCCGAATCGGTTATCTGGCTGCTTTGTAAGCCGCAGTCGATATGAAATGATTCATCCACCGTCACTTGACGGTATTGAGTAATGCTGTTTTTAAGGTGGATCATCCCCAGCAGCGGAAAAGTGATCGCCGAATGGGTGAAGATGCTCGCGTGCAGACGAAACGCCATCACATAAAGATATGTCATCGGTAGATGCTGGCCATCAAACTCAAAACCACACACAGTGGCATACTGGCGCACTTTGTCGGCCGATACACCGACATCACGACAAGTGATATAAATATGGGGCAGAGGCTGCTGATCCCAACCGGGTTTACGGCCAAAAAAAATCTTGCGGTAAAGCGATAACAGCGACGGTATCGCCTTCAAATCCACACAAATATCGTTATTCACGCGATCCAAACCCTTCAACAATGATTAAATCGAAAGCCAACAATTATACCTTAAAATCACAGTTTGTATTTATAAGGTTATGCCGACAGGTGCCAAGCCGTTATGGCTATGGCAAAATATCATTCCTTTATCCGTTGTGCTCAACGCCATTGGTAGCCTGCAATGCAAGACAAAAATTTTGACCCACTCGCCAGTAAATTTGCTAAAAATATCTACGGCACCCCTAAAGGCGAAGTACGAGCCGCCGTGGTGTGGCGCGATATCACTGAGGCATTACGCCACTTTAACGGCCAAAAATTACGCATCTTAGATGCTGGCGGCGGCTTTGGTTTTTTTAGCCAGAAACTGGCTAAGCTCGGCCACCAAGTCACCTTGTGTGACATTTCAGCCGAAATGCTGACGCTGGCGCGATCGCAAATAGACGAATATAATGCTAACCATTCATGTCAGCTTAATATAGAACTTATTCACGCACCAATACAGACGCTAACCCCAAGTGAGCATGGCCAGTTTGATTTGGTACTGTGTCATGCCGTGGCCGAGTGGCTCAGTGATGCCGAGAACACCTTGGCGACACTGACACAGCTCATAGCCCCTAACGGCTTATTTTCGCTGATGTTTTATAACAAAGAAGCGATGCGTTTTCATAGCCTTATCTCGGGTAACTTCGATTATGTTGCCGCCGATTTTAAGGTAAAGAAAAAAGTCGGCTTAACCCCTACTCACCCACTGTATATTGATGACGTTAAACAGTGGCTTGATAAGTGGCAGATGCAGCTAGTGTCACAATCTGGGGTGCGGGTGATCCACGACTACCTTAAAACCCACCAGCCACCCAACTTCGACTTTCAGCAGCTGCTCGATATGGAGCTGATCTACTCACAACACCCAAGCTATATCGCGCTAGGACGTTATGTACACTTTATTGCTAAATGGCGAGCTGATTAATCACAGGCTTGTTGCCAGCAATTTTGTAGCTGGGCCTTAAATTGCTGGCGCATGATGGCGACTATGCTCTTATCCCCTACTACATGGCCTGCGCCCACCACGATAAACAATGGCGCGGGCGTGGTGTCTCGGGTCATTAAGTCGGCAATTTTACGGCTCATGGCTTGATTACGTTGCCAGAGCATTTTGTCAATTAAACTCATGTCATCACCTTGCTGCATCTGACCTACCATTAACTGATCTATCGCGGCTTCGTCGCCTGCTCGCCACGCGGTTATCAATGCCAGCATCTCTTCATCCGGCGCCTCAATGGCTTCAAGCACCATTTCCCACTGTACTTGGGGAGCAAAAGAAGCCATGAGCTCAAACTGAAACTCACTGCTTTCAAGCTCAATCACAGGACGCTGCCCATTTTTTTGGGTCAATATTTGATCCACGCCCCATTGGGCTTGATAACCCAGCGCATCGAAACGCATCACCCCTAGCTGCATCGCTTGCATCCAAGGAGAGTAGGGTTTTAGTGCGCTGCAGATGGCCTGATTAGATTGACAAAAGCGCGCCATACGCTGCGCCGTGGCTTCATCTTGTTGCTGGGGCATCAAGCCGTAACGACGGATCAAGCTAACGACATCGGTTTGAGTCACATCCACTTCCACCACTAAAGCACCAGCCTTAGCAAAAACCGCTTCAATTTGCGGCGCCATGGGATAAAAATCTTCCCGACCAACATGGATAGAACCGAGTAAATAGGCGGTCTTACCTTGATAATTAATCTGATAAAACGGAGGCTTATCTGTTACTGCCGCCCTAATCTGTGTACTGCTAAAGAGCCCCACGAGCAACACCATTAACAGTAAACACAAACGCTGACTTGTTGCCATCAGGCTAGCCCCTTATAATTCGCTCAAATTTTATGATTAAGAGGCTGTTATGCCACACTCTCAACTGATAACGCAACTGCAAGAAAACCTTCAGATCGCTTATCGTCAAGCGATCGATGCCGATGCTAAACTGGATGAACTGAATAAAGCGGGTTACGGAAAGTTCGTCGCTATCTTCACTCAAGATCAAGGCTTCGCAGCGCACAGCAACCGCTTTAGCCCTTATGTGCAAGAGTTGGCGCAAGAGATGACACAACTGCCCACAGATACTGACGCCTTAGCGCCAGCACTAGAGCAGTTTGTCCGTAAACTGGGCGCGTTACTGCAAACCTTGCAAGCCTTTAAGGCTCAAGCAAAATAATTTATTCCGACCAGTATGTCCGTCGCACCAGCTTTAAAGCTTAGATTTTAAAGCTTAGGCGCGACGGTTTTTTTAAGCCAATCGGCTAACATCTTCGACTCGTAGCGCAAGGGTCTATCGTTCGCTACGCCAATGGTCTGCATAAAGCCCAGATCGGTAAGCTTTTCCTCGCCCGCCATAATCACTTGTTCACCTTGCAACACTTGATAGCTAAAAGTCATGCGCGGTGGATAGAGATCTTTCACCACCCTGATCTCGCTGACGCTAGCGCCGAAAGTCGGTCTGACATCACCTGCAAGGTCGAGATCGGTCACGACTAAGGCTAACTTTTGCTCTGGCTTTAGGATTTTACTCGCGGCTTTATTGAGGTTTTTGGTTAAAGTTTCAAAGGTGCGCAGCTCATAGCGCGACTGAATGTCACCCACCGCTTTGACATCGCGATACTTATCCACCCCTTGCCAAGTAATGTTGACAATCCCTGCCTCGGTGACGGGATCGGCAGTTACCTCATTGGCGCTGACATTGAGGGACACCATAGTCCCTATCAATACGCCAGCAAGTAATGGTAGCGTGGACAATCTCATAACAGCCTCCTTTAGGCTAAACCCGATTAGGTTCAATATATAGCAACTGTACAAAAGCTAACCTGAATAATAGCTTAATACAAAGCTAACAAGCGATACCCTGGTGTTTTTTGATCGCTAAATCCGGTTTAATATACTGTAAATTCGCTAAGTTATCCCATTAACATCGCATTTCGCGCGACGATAAAAAACGTTGCCAAAACAGTATTGCTATAGCATCGTATGCTGCCAAACGCTAAGCCCATTAAGTCAGCAAATCTGCTTACACGCCTCACCATGGAGACCATGATGCAAAAACACTTACCATTATTAGTGAGCATACTGCTGTTTTCTGCGGCGGCTGCGAGCTTAATAGGGATAAACCAAACCCAACAAGACTCAGGACCAGAAACTTGGTCAGCCTTCGTTTATAGCCAAGGTTTTAATTCTGGACATTATCAGAAACAAGATGATTTTAATGATTATCCCAGTTGTAAAGCCTTTGCTATTCAGCAAGCCAAAGCTCAGGGAGATGTGGTGTGGGAGTGTGGCCTGCGCTGTCGATTTGATTCAAGCCGCCAAGGGTTCCAATGTGAAACGATGCGCCGCGATTAACGGTTTATTCAATACCGAGAGAACACCATAACTTAGCATTGCCTTCAATCTTGGGAGCTCTGAACACCAGAGCGAGAGCCCTAAGCACCTGAGCACCTGAGCAATAGTCCTAAGCAAGAGCCTTGAGCGCTCCGCTGCTATCCACCTAGGCACAACGACATCTGCTCGCCATAACCTCCCCCCCATTAAACACCTGCTTGTTTTTTGTTCAGCCTTTATTCAACTACCTTAGATTAATCTTTGTGCAACCACTAAATCACTGAATGCATTCAACCCCCTTCGATGAGGGGACTGCTTGCAACTTGAAATCATTTATCGATTCAAACAGTAATAAACGGCTGCAGATAACGGGCCTGTCGACACATTATTGGAGCAAATTATGATACACAAACTGATGACAACAACGCGAGTCAACTATTCAGGCAAGCTGGCCCTTATCGCAGCCCTTATCTTTGGCCTCGCTATTTCATCTCAAGTGAGTGCGAAACCCTTATCCCCTGAAGGAAAAGCCGCAGTAGAGCAACACTTTGAACGGTTAGCACAACAACAGGAAATGAGTGAAGAGCAACTTATTAGCGGCATCGAAACGACACTTGATGCACAAATAGCCCAAGTTGAACAACGCTTTATGAAAGAGACTTGCGCCAAACACCAACGTCATTACGATCGGCAAAGCCAAAGCTGTTATGAGTAACACCGACGCAGCACAAACATGCCGTTATCTTGCCCCATACGAGCTTGGGGCAAGCGACACGCTATAGCTGACCTGCTAGCACAAGCTATAGAACATTAAAAAGGAAAGCGTGCACTCAGGCGGGGATAAGCTGCCTTGAGCTGTTTCTTTTTATGAGAAAACTTCTTACCTTGCGGCGTAGCCTGACCCGAAGGCACAAAAGGTAGCTCTTCACCAGTGCGATCTTCAAATATCTGCCCCGCAATCAAGTCATACTCTTCGATAAAAGGGTAAGCGTAGCCATCTTTCTCAGGCCATTGCTGTAGATCTCCGAGTGCATCAGGTTCTTGCAGCACTTTCTCAAACCACTCTTGGCCCAAAGAGATCAAAAAGCAGCGAAACTCGGCAAAACCATATTCACTATCGCAGCCAGTTACAATATAAGCCGCGCCCCAGATGGACCATTGATAAGCACGGCGCATCTGCTGTGAGAAATGTTTATCAAACGCCGCCAGTTCCTCATCACTTAACAGAGTCAGTTGCTGTTTGAGGTTGTCCGCCAAGCTCTGTTGGTCTTGATCTGGATGGCTACGGGTTACCAATTGCCAAAATTCAATGTCTGTCATGTCACTCTCATCCAATCAAAAATCGGCACTATATTAACCTAACCTAGGCCAATGGACAGCTAAGCAATCGAGATCAGTGTAAATAGTTGGACTAATGCAGAGGTTTTTTCTACACTCGCTGGCAAATTTTTAGTCGACGAATTGCCATGAAACGACCCCACTTTGCCATGCTACTGCTTATCTGTTTATATCTGGTCATCTCTGTTATTGCAGTATGGCGCACCCTGGCGACCCAAAGTTTAGATCTATTTACTATCGGAGTGATCCCCGTCGTTATTGGGCTACTGCTACGCGCCGAATGGGCTGGCTTGCTGCTTAAAATTTATGTCGCCATTCAAACGCTGGCATTTAGTGCCTTGGGGATGACAGCAATTATCGCCTATCAGATCACTCCTGAAGAGGTCAAAGTGGTCTTTAAGGGTCAACAGATCTCAATTCCTTTAATCGCCATCGTTGTCACCCTACTCTTGCTATTTCAGTGGTGGGTCGCAATGTCAAAATCAACCAAAGCCTACCTCAGCAGACCTGAGCGTTCAGGGCCATCGGTTGCTAAACCCTAAGCCTTAAGGTAATTTAAAAACCTAAGTATTTACAATTATTAAGCTGAGATCCATTACCATGGCCACCCTATCCCCTAGTGAACTCTCCATTTTGTTGGTTGAGCCTTCAGACACCCAGCGTAAGATCATTACCAGCCGTCTCAGCCAAGAGGGTATTAGCAATATTCAAACGGCCAACACACTTGCGCAGGCCATGATCATTATTTCGCGCCATCAACCCGATTTAGTCGCCAGCGCGATGCATTTTGAAGATGGCACTGCATTAGACCTGCTCAATACCTTGAAACAGAATCCGGCTTTTTGTGACATCCAATTTATGCTGGTCTCGAGCGAATGCCGCCGTGAACAGCTGGAGATCTATCGTCAATCAGGTGTAGTGGCAATCTTACCCAAGCCATTTTCGTCTGAGCATCTAGGTAAGGCCCTCAATGCCACCATAGATCTGCTGAGCCATGACGAGCTCGATCTGGACCATTTTGATGTGCACAATATTCGGGTACTGGTGGTCGATGACAGCAAGATGGCGCGCAATATTATCCGCCGCACCATTACTAATTTAGGGTTAAAGCTGATCACCGAAGCAAATGATGGCGCCGAGGCTATCGCCTTGATGCAAGACAATATGTATGACCTTGTGATCACCGATTACAATATGCCCAATGCCGATGGCTTAGCCCTGACTCAGTTTATTCGTAATCACAGCCAGCAATCTCATGTCCCCATTCTGATGGTGTCATCTGAGGCAAACGATACGCATCTCAGCAATGTGTCGCAGGCCGGAGTCAATGCCTTATGTGACAAGCCTTTCGAGCCACAATTAGTCAAACAATTGCTCTACTCCCTACTCGATAACTAGGATTTTGCTCAATTTTGAGCTAAACCCCCATTGTTCAACATAAAACCGCTTTCATTATAGGGTTGCTTATGGCATGTTAGTTCCAGCAATTGCAAGTACCTAATGTAATTGGTGTTACTAAATCTATGGAAAGAAGAGACTATCCAAATGAATAAAACTGAACTGGTTGCAAAAATAGCTGAAAGTGCTGAACTGACTAAAGCTGAAGCTGGACGTGCATTAAAATCTTTCGAACAAACCGTAGCGGAAGCGATGAAGAACGGTGAGAAAATCTCTATTGTTGGTTTTGGTTCTTTTGAAACAACAAGCCGCGCTGCACGTACTGGTCGCAACCCACAAACTGGCAAGGAAATTCAAATCCCTGCAGCGACAGTACCTAAGTTCAAAGCTGGTAAAACACTAAAAGATAGCGTTAACTAAAATCGGCTTTACCTCTATAAAAAACCTCCTCATTTAGGAGGTTTTTTTATGCCTTATATTAAGGCACTGTTTATTATCGGTTACTTAATGGCCTAGCATTACAGCTGCACCAATACAGTGCCTCTACATCTCAACAGTCCCCATCTTGGTTCATGCTATCACAGCTTATAAATACAAGACCCTGAAAATAAACATATAAATTATTGGCATGGGGTTAGCAACGGCGTAAGCACTACCTAACAATACTCATAATAATACGGCTAGGTAGTATCCCTATACCAATAAAAAGGAATGAGTATGAACACAGCACTTCGAAACCTAAGCCTGCTCGCAGCAACCATGATGTTAGCCGTGCCCGCCAGCGCAGCCGTCACTGCTAATGCGGGAATGACCTCCAATTACTTATGGCGCGGCGTGACACAAACCAATGATGGCGTCGCCGTGCAAGGCGGAGTGGATTACGAACATGATAGCGGCTTTTACTTAGGCACTTGGGCGTCTAATGTTGATTTTGGCGATGACACCAGCTACGAAATTGATTTCTATGGCGGCTATGCAGGGAGCATCACTGACGATCTGGGTTACGATGTCAGCTATCTCTATTATGCCTACCCAGATAGCGACGCTAGCGTTGACTTTGGCGAACTCAAAGCCGCGCTCAGCTGGAAATGGTTTAGCCTCAGTTACTCTTATGTGGTTAATGCCGATGACGATGTCGCCAGTGCACCACTAGATAATGACGATATGAGTTATGTGGATGCGGCGGCTTCATGGCCACTATCAGACAGCTTGTCGTTAACCGTGCATTATGGCTACTCCAGTGGTGATGTGGTGACCGCTTGGTTTGATGAAGACAGCTATAGCGATTACTCGATTGCGCTCAGCAAAGACACAGATGTGGGCAGCTTCTCTTTCTTGATCAGCGATACCGACCTTGAAAATGACGACCCTAAAGTGGTGATAGGTTATAGCTATAGTTTTGATCTATAAGCTTTAGGGCAAATGTGTGATCTGTTACTAGATGCGCCGCCGCTAATATTGCGAGCGGCGTAATTTTGAGAACAATTAAAACGAATAAAATCAAAATCTAAATTATTAAAATAGGATAACACTCACAGCATTATTCACCCATAGATATAAATGCAATTGTGTTAAGCCGATCTCAAAATGCTCCTAAACTCCCTGCTACCTTTCTCATTAGCGCTCACTAATGTGCAGCTAACTCATTGAGGTATCAGCTAAAGCATTACGTAGCGCCGATAACTATCGCTTTGGCTTCATGTGCTAGCCAAAGCTTGTGGTACCGATAGGCACACCCTAAGTGCTGCGTGGTACTCAATGACAGTGATGAAGGAATTCGCTATGCCACAATTACGTGATGTTATTCCCAATGATGCAGAGATTGAAGCCATGACCGCCCCTAAAAATCCTCAGGCGGCTTGCGAGTTACAACATAGACGCGAAGTAAAAAAACGCTTAGAAGCCTTGCTCGAACAGGCGCAGCTTAAGCGGGCAATGGGAGGTGATTTTTACTGAATTTACCAAAGGCCAGTCCAAGATAGACCAAAGCAAACATCTCGGGGCGATATACCTCGCCCCTAAAGCGCAGTCCTCACAGTACATTATCGACTTCAATATAACTGACGCCCCTGTGAGCAATCCCCATATGGCTAACCGTTAAAGGGTGCTATCTTAAATAACATATTGATTATTAATTCACCCTAGTGCTGACGAGGTTGAAATGAATCACATCTACAACACCGCGCTGGTGTTTATCTTACTCAGCCTTGCAGGCTGTCAACCCAACTCACCAGCACAGGCGCTAGGCACCCTTGAGCGCGATCGTATTTTACTGCGCGCCACCGCCGCAGAACTCATCACCGCGCAACCGATTAACGAGGGCAGCCTAGTACAACAGGGCGATCTGCTAGTGCAGCTAGATAGCCGTAAAGCTAAAACCAAGGTGGCGATAGCCGATGCTCAATGGCAACAAGCACGCTCCTACCTGCTACGTCTCACCAATGGCGAGCGCCCCGAAGATATCGCCGGTGCCCAAGCCAATGTACAGCGCGCTAACGCGGCCACGGTACAAGCAGACAAAACCTATCAACGTATCTATCGCCTCAAGCAACAGCAACTGGTGAGCCAATCGGAACTTGACCAAGCGATCGCTAATCGCGATCGCGCCGAAGCCGAGCTGCATGTGGCTGACGAAAACCTCAGTAAACTGCTGGTCGGTGTGCGCCAAGAAGATATTCAACAGGCAATGGCAGCCATGGACGCTGCGGCCGCTAACTTGCAACTGGCGCAACAAACCTTGGCAGAGCTCAGCATAGTGGCAACCCGTAATGGGCGCCTCGACAGTCTGCCCTTTAATGTCGGTGAGCGGGTGCCAAGTAATACGGTGGTGGCCGTATTACAAGCCGACAACGCCCCCTATGCGCGGGTTTATATCCCCGAGCCCAATATGGCGACGTTACATTTAGGGCTGCAACTTAATGTCTATGTCGATGGCCTTGATACACCACTGACAGGCACCTTGCGCTGGCTTAGCAAAGATCCCGCCTTCACGCCTTACTACGCACTTAACCAACAGGACAGATCGCGCTTAGCCTATTTAGCAGAATTTACCCTGACTGACGCCGCCGAACTGCCCAGCGGCATCCCCGTACAGGTGGAGTTACCCTGATGCTCCCAAGCAGTCAATTGGCGATCGATGCCCGCGGTATCAGCAAGCAGTTTGGTCAGTTTGAGGCGGTGTCCAATCTTAATCTACAGGTACCGCAAGGGCATATTTACGGTTTTCTAGGCCCCAATGGTTGCGGTAAATCCACCACTATACGTATGCTCACCGGGCTGATGACCCCCACTCATGGCACTATCATCTGCCTTGGGCTAACGATCCCACAGCAGGCGGAGCAACTGCGCAGCCGCATTGGTTATATGACGCAAAAATTCTCCCTCTATGACGACTTAACGGTAAAGGAAAACCTGCGCTTTATCGCCGATATTTATGGCCTCAGCCCCAATGACTGCAAACGTAAAATTGACCAGCTGCAATCGACCTACAACTTAGTCCCTCAGCAAAATCAACTGGCTGCCACCTTAAGTGGTGGCCAAAAACAGCGCTTAGCATTGGCCTGCGCCTGCATTAACAACCCAGAGCTGCTGTTTCTCGACGAACCCACCTCGGCGGTCGATCCTCAGAATCGCCGCGACTTTTGGGAGCAGCTGTTTGATCTTTCAGAGCAAGGCACCAGTATTTTAGTCACCACCCACTATATGGATGAAGCCGAGCGCTGCCACCAGCTGGCAATAATGGAGCAGGGACACATGCGCGCCAATGGCAATCCGCAAGCTTTACTGGCAAAGATGGAGGTAAATGTACTTGAGGTAAGCGCTAACAATTTGCGCCAATTGAAAAGCCAGCTCAGCCAATTAAGCCAGGTACGCAGCGCCGCCCAACTTGGCGATCGGCTAAGGGTATTGATAAATAAAGATATTAACGACCCATGTCAATGGATCAAGCAGCAATGCAGCACGCTCGATGAGCGCAATATCAGCCATGTGAATGCCAGCCTAGAAGATCTGTTTGTCACTGTTACAGGCAAACATCAGCATAATGCAGGAGCGCCAGATGACACTCATGGCTAGCCTAAGACGCATTAAAGCAATCACCATAAAAGAGATCCGTCAACTTAAACGCGATCGCATCACCTTCGCCATGATAGTGATGATCCCGTTGATCCAATTGCTATTATTTGGCTACGCCATCAACACAGATGTTCGCAATGTGCCGGTTGTGGTGGTCGATCAGAGTGATTCGGTAACTGGGCGTTGGATTGTCGAGGCCATCAGGGTCTCGCAAGTCGTCTCTATCGAAGGCTATTACGCCACCGCCACCGCTGCCGAGGCTGCCATTACCCGCGGCGAAGTGCGCGCCGCGCTGATCTTGCCGCCTAATCTTGAACATAAACAGGCCAATAACGAGCCTATCGGCCAATGGATCATCGATGGATCAGATACCATGGTGGCCGCCGCAATCAGCCAACTGCGTAACATGCCATTAGCGCAAATCAGCGACCAGCCCCTAGCCAGCTCCCCCACCTTCGAAGTCGCCCTATTTTATAACCCTGAGCAACGCTCGGCGGTGAATATTGTTCCGGGTTTAATTGCCGTTATTCTTACTATGACGATGATCTTATTTACTTCGGCGGCCATCGTCCGTGAGCGAGAAAAAGGCAATCTAGAGCTGCTGATCACCACCCCCATCAAACCACTGGAGCTGATGCTAGGTAAAATTTTACCCTACATTGTTGTGGGGCTTATCCAGATGAGCATCATCTTGGGGCTCGGGCATCTGATTTTTGATGTGCCTTTAAACGGTACCATTGCACAGCTATTACTGGGCACCTTACTGTTTATTGCTGCCAGTCTTACCTTAGGCTTGATCATCTCCACTATCGCGACAACCCAGCTGCAAGCGATGCAGATGACCATCTTTATTATCTTGCCGACCATCTTACTGTCGGGCTTTATGTTTCCGTTCGAAGCCATGCCTAAACCCGCACAATGGATAGCTGAACTCCTACCCGCCACCCACTTTATGCGTATTATCCGCGCCATAGTGCTGCGCGGCGGCCAATTGAGCGATCTGCCATTTGACACCCTCTGGCTGCTTGGCTTTACCCTGCTGGGGATCATAGTCGCATCACTACGCTTCACTAAGCGGCTCGATTAACCCATTGTTAAACATAAAAAGCGCCCTAAGGCGCTTAATCAACAACGAAGCCTGACAGCCCTTACGCCTGTGCTTCTTGCTGACGCTTCTTAATAAAGTATTCCCGTGTGAGACGAAACACCACAGGGCTCAACAGCGACAGCGCGATAAGGTTAGGGATCGCCATCATGGCATTAAGGGTATCGGCCAGTAACCAGATAAAGTCCAGTGAACTCACCGCGCCTAACGGCACCACTAACACCCAAATCAGCCTAAAGGGCTTAACCGCACGAACACCTAATAAATACTGCACGCACTTTTCACTGTAAACGCTCCACCCCAAAATCGTGGTAAAGGCAAACACCGACAGTGCGATCGCTACAATATAATTGCCCATAGGCAAGGCATGAGAAAAAGCAAATGAGGTCAAGGCCGCGCCATTTTCGCCCGAGGTCCATGCTCCTGACACCACAATCGCTAACCCCGTGATAGTACATACCACTAAGGTATCGATAAAGGTGCCCAGCATAGCAACCAAGCCTTGGGCCACCGGATTATTGGTCTGCGCCGCCGCATGGGCAATGGGCGCACTACCTAAACCCGCTTCATTCGAAAACACGCCGCGCGCCACACCAAAGCGGATCGCCGCCCATACCGCAGCACCAGCAAAGCCACCTTGAGCGGCCACCGGATTAAAGGCGCTATGAATAATTAATGCAAAAGCGGCAGGCACTTCATCGGCATATACCACCAGCACTGCCAGCCCAGCGGCAATATAAAACACCGTCATTAACGGCACCAACTTACCCGCTACATCGGCAATACGTTTAATACCGCCCATCAATACAGCGCCAACCAACACCATTAAGATAGCCCCTGTCACCCAGTTGGGCACCCCAAAGTTACTGCTTAACGCATCGGCGACCGAGTTAGCCTGCACCGTATTACCAATACCAAAACCGGCAAACGAACCAAACAAGGCAAACGCCGTACCCAGCCACGCCCACTTACTGCCAAGACCATTTTTGATGTAGTACATAGGGCCACCAATATGGTTACCGTTATCGTCTACCTCGCGGTATTTAACCGCTAATACCGCCTCAGAAAACTTGGTCGCCATTCCCACGAGGGCGGTACACCACATCCAAAATAACGCC
Organism: Shewanella sp. 492; assembly: GCF_059338445.1. NCBI lineage: Bacteria > Pseudomonadati > Pseudomonadota > Gammaproteobacteria > Alteromonadales > Shewanellaceae > Shewanella > Shewanella sp. 492. Next base: position 441,523 of record NZ_CM181702.1, on the reverse strand, counting down.
CCAGGGCCGCCAATAAAAATGGCCGTCGCCACCCCAGCAATATTACCCGTACCTATGGTCGCCGACAGCGAGGTCATCAAGGCATTAAACGGGCTGATCTCGCCCTTCATGTTTTTATCTTTATCAGGAATGCGTCCAGACCACAGCAGTTTAAAGCCAGTCCCAAGCTTTAAAATCGGCATTAACTTCAAGCCAAAGGAGAGAAATAAGCCCACGCCCAAGATCATCACCAGCATGGGCACACCCCACACAACCCCATTGATCATACTGACAAATTCTGTAATACCTTCCATTAAAACCTCGTCATTTTTATCGTTATTTTTGGTGATCTACGCCACTATTGATTGACTGCACCTCAGAGTACAACGAAAGCAACGTAAAATGAAAGCAAGGAATGTTAACAAATTGAAACAACACAAGAGGTTGCGATCTCTAGTTTAATGGCGAATAAGCAAGTCACATGGTAATGTTTGTCAAGCGCCACAGGACCGTTATGCAGCTCCTTAGCGTTAGGGTATAAGTGGCTTACGCTAGAGCAACATCCACCGAGTTATCACCTCTTCGATTTGATCTTGTGCGGAGGTTATGGACACAGGAATCTTGCCCTTTGAATGAAAGTATTGCCATTTTTCTTCAGATTAGTGGCGGTTGGTAAGTGTGTTTTAAGTTAAACCTTTATTTCTGCGAGGACCGGTCTAGAGGAAGCCGCAAGCCTTTTTAGTGATGAAGAATGCGAGCAGCTGAACAAGAATATCATATGAGCCGAAGACTAGAGTTGAGTTGACAGGAACTGCCCCACGAAACAAGGGGACAAGACGAAATCACGTGATCTAATGGCTACCGTAAATGATGCAGCAGTTATTTATACGCGTATAATTTCTAGTAGCAAAAAACAGAGTGCGTATGATTCAGCAAAACTGATATATCCAATACTTAATAAATCACGAATAAGCCTATTCCATATTTCCATGAAAAGTTTACTTATGACAGATACCATCAAAATGGCATTTAAGAGCAAGACACACAATGCCACTAGCGGATTATCAATGTTGTTGAAAATGGTATCGTTTTCGCGAGAATGAGGGGTATATCTAAATATTGAGTAGTCTAAGCTGTAAACAAAAAAAATAATAAGCGTCCAAACCACGTTAAATTTTGTATCGATTCTTTTCATATCATTGACTTCCTTATCAGTCTAGCTAGTTATAAACTAGCGCTGCGGACAACACCTTACAATATTAACCTTTTGATAACAATATCAATGTGATTTGTTGATGTAAAGAAACGAATAGCCTAGGTCTTAAGCAACTCCTACTCAGCGAAATTCTGCTGAATCAAAAAGTATAAATGCTAAGTTTTCATGGCATGGAGAACCCCCTTTGGCGATAACCTTTATTTCAAGGTTATCGCCTGGGTAGCCATACACTGATTAACGCTGTTAATCCCAGTAATAGCGTCGAGATCCACAGGCAGGCCATCAACCCAAATGCCTGATACACCCAGCCCGACAACAAGGTGCCTAGCAAGCGGCCAAGGGCATTGGCCATATAGTAAAAACCAACATCGAGCGACACGCCATCGTCACTGGCGTAACTGACGATCAGATAACTGTGTAAGGCGGAATTTACCGCGAAAACGGCGCCAAAAATCAACAAACCTATCAGTAACGTCGCTTGCGCATAAGGCGCAGCAAACAACGTCATCAGCAGCGCGATACTCGCTGGGATCAATGTCAGCAAGCTCGCCCACTTAAGTGCGGTGCCTCCATCAGGCACCTTGACGACACTCAAGCCAGTGCGACTCTGGCCTGTGAGCTTGGGGGCGATACTCTGCACCGCGCCATAGCCTATCACCCACAGCGCCAGAAAGCCGCCGACCGCCGCATGGCCCCAACCAAACTGGCTGGCTAAATAGACCGGCAGCGCCACCACAAACCACACATCTCGGGCGGCAAACAGACACAGGCGTGCGGCAGATAAGATGTTGATTGAGCGGCTTTTAGAAAACAGCTCACTAAATTTGGGCTTATTTTTAGCCTTGCCTAAGTCTTGCTTAAGGTTAACGATACTGAGCAGCCACACAATGCCCAGCAGTGCTGCCATTAACCCTAGGGCACCACTAAACCCCAGCAGTGACAGTAACGCGCCCCCTAAGAAAAACCCTAAGCCCTTGAGGGCATTTTTAGAGCCCGTTAGCAGGGCAATATAGCGGTATAACCTGCCCTCATCGCCCTTAGCCACCAGCATTTTTACGCTGCTTTTGGCGCTCATTTTATTGAGATCTTTAGCGATCCCAGAGCAAGCCTGGCTTGCCATAACCCAAGGTACGGTGAGCCAAACACTGGGCACCAGTAACATTGCCAGCGCAGCCACTTGCAGCCCTAACCCCATATTCATGGTGCGATTAAGCCCAAGACGTGCGCCAAGATAACCACCCACTAAATTAGTCACCACGCCAAAAATCTCATAAAAAACAAATAGCATGGCAATCGACAGCGGCGAGTAGCCTAACTGATAAAAATGCAGCACCACCAGCATGCGCAGCGCGCCATCGGTAAGCGTAAATGCCCAATAGTTTCCAGTGACAATGAGGTATTGGCGTATTTCAAACGGCAATGCGCGAATTGTGGCGAACATCTAATATCCTTACTACTACGCTTTGTCTATACGCCCGACCATTCTGACCAACTCGGCGGTGCGATTGGCATAGCCCCACTCATTGTCGTACCAAACATACAGCTTAAGCTGAGTATCGTTGATCACCATGGTCGACAAGGCATCGACGATAGCTGAGCGCGGATCTGTCTTGTAATCCACCGACACCAGCGGGCGCGTTTCATAGCCTAAAATACCGTTAAGCTCAGCTGCTGCCGCCTGTTTAAATAGGTCGTTCACCTCGGTGACGGTGACAGGGCGCTGCATCTCAAACACGCAATCAGTAATGGAGGCGTTAGCCAATGGCACCCTGACCGCATGGCCGTTTAGTTTCCCCTTAAGCTCAGGAAAAATATGGGTGATCGCGGTGGCGGAACCTGTGGTGGTCGGAATAAGCGATTCACCGCAGGCACGGGCACGGCGCAGATCTTTATGGGGCGCATCTAAGATGGTTTGCGTATTGGTAATGTCATGAATGGTGGTCATCGAGCCATGTTTTATGCCTATCTGCTCATGCAGCACTTTCACCACTGGCGCTAAACAATTGGTCGTACACGACGCAGCTGTGACGATAGGATGCTTAGCGGCATCATACAGCTGATGATTAACCCCCATGACGATATTCAGTACGCCCGCCTCTTTGACAGGCGCCGTCACCACCACACGTTTAACACCTTGATCTAAATAGGCTTGCAATAAGGCTGTGGTTTTCATCACACCCGAGGCTTCAATTACCACATCGCATGCCGACCAGTCGGTGGCGGCGATAGTGCTATTCATACTGGTCGCTATCCGTTTATCGCCAATGACAATATCGCTCCCCTCAGCTATCGCCTCATGGCACCAGCGACCATGGATAGAATCAAATGTTAAGAGGTGGGCTAAGGTAAGCGCATCACCGGCGGGATCGTTAATCTGCACAAACTCAATATCGTCCCACGCCCACGCGGCCCGAAGCGCCAAACGCCCCATGCGGCCAAAACCGTTAATGCCGACTTTAATTGTCATGTTACTCTCCTGAAAAGGGCAATTCTGCTCGGTTAATGTTTAGATGCGGCGCCAATGGCCCGCTGGTATTTTGCTTTATCTCGATTAACAAATGCCACTAACGACAACATCACCGGCACTTCAACCAGCACGCCAACCACAGTGGCTAACGCCGCGCCAGAATGCAGGCCAAACAGTGAAATAGCTACCGCAACGGCGAGTTCAAAAAAGTTAGAGGTGGCGATCATGCACGCAGGACCCGCGACATTTTGGGCAATAGTGAGTTTTTTCGCGGCAAAGTAGGCAATAAAGAAGATGCCATAGGTTTGGATAAGCAGCGGAATGGCAATCAGGGCAATATTCTGTGGCTGCGCCAATATGGTATTGGCCTGCAAACCAAATAGCAGTATGACGGTGGCGAGAAGACCCAATATCGACCAAGGTTTAATGCGACCAATAAAGCCATCAACCCCCTTTGAGCCGCCGCGGCGATTTAACCACTGGCGTGTTATCACTCCCGCGATTAAGGGCAGCACCACATATAACCCCACAGAGATTAACAGGGTTTGCCAAGGCACCTGAATATCGCTCACCCCAAGCAGAAAAGCGCAGATGGGGGCAAAGGCAAACACCATAATAAGATCGTTAACCGATACCTGTACCAAGGTGTAGTTAGGATCGCCTTTGGTCAACTGGCTCCACACAAACACCATCGCCGTACAGGGGGCAACGCCGAGCAAAATCATGCCTGCGATATACTCGCTAGCGGTTTGCGCATCCACTAAACTGGCAAAGAAAACCTTAAAAAATAACCAGCCAAGTAGCGCCATGCTAAAGGGTTTTATCAGCCAGTTAATCACCAGCGTCAGCACCAATCCCTTAGGGCTTTTGCCCACATTTTTGACCGCCGTAAAATCAATTTGCACCATCATGGGGTAGATCATCAACCAAATTAGCAGCGCGATCAGCAAGTTGACCCTGGCATATTCTAATGAAGCAATAAGGGCAAACAGCGCCGGAAAAAAATGGCCCAACACCACGCCACACCCAATCGCTAAACCAACCCACACACTTAAGTAACGTTCAAAGAGTCCCATGCTGTTCACCTATCTTGCTGTAGTATTTAATCTTAACTTGCCTGACTCAGCTGATTTAACAGCATGCCTTAATACGTTCAGGGCGCTGCCCCATCGCATCTAGACGGGCCAGTGCCGCCGCCACTAAGTTAGGGTTACCCTGCCAAGTTTGCTCGATAACATTATGCACCCATGGCAGCAATGCCGGATTGATACGGTAAAACACCCACTGGCCTTGGCGACGAGAACTCAACAGTTCGGCTTTACGCAACTGGGCAAGATGACGCGATATTTTGGGTTGGCTCAAATTCAATGCACAGATTAACTCGCACACACACAGCTCACCCTGACCGTAAATCAGCAGCAGGCTGAGTAATCGAGTTTCATCGGACAGCGCTTTAAAAATCCCAGTGGCCATACACGGCTCCAACACAGACATATTACATATGCTTAAGCATATATATGGATTTTCATATGTTCAAGTTGGCAGTCGATTTATTCTGCGTTAGGGCCCTTTAGGCCAAAAAAAAGCGAGTGCCTTGGCACTCGCTGATTCATCGCTTGGGGGAAATGGACTGCGGATAAGCTAGTTACCGGCTATCTTCATTTCGTCGAGTAAGATACCGCCGGTGCGGATAGACGATCGCATATCGCGATCTTTAGCCACCGCCACAATATTGCGGTACATATCTTTAAGATTACCCGCGATAGTGATCTCTTCTACTGGGTATTGCACCACCCCGTTTTCGACATAGAAGCCGGCCGCGCCGCGAGAATAATCGCCCGTCACGCCGTTAACCCCTTGTCCCATCACTTCGGTCACGATTAAGCCTGTGCCCATCTGCTTGATGAGTTCATCGAAGGTTTGCCCTGTGTGCCCTAAAGTCCAGTTATAGATGCCGCCCGCATGGCCCGTATTGGTTAAACCGAGTTTACGCGCCGAATAACTGGTCAGCAGGTAGGTGGATAAGATCCCCTGACTGATAATATTACGCTCAATGGTCGCCACGCCTTCACTGTCATAAAAAGCACTGGCCAGCGCCCCTTTTAGATGCGGTTGCTCGGCAATGTTAAACCAATCGGGGAAAACTTGTGTGTCGATGGCGTCTTGCAAAAAGCTTGATTTACGGTACAAGCTGCCGCCACTGATGGCCCCTACAAGGTGGCCCATCAAGCCAGTTGCCACATCGGGGGCAAACAGAATCGGTAACTTGGTGGTCGCTATCTTACGTGCACCCAGTCGACTAACGGTTTTTTCAGCCGCTTTTAGCCCGACAGTTTCTGGCGTCCACAGGTCGCTGAACTTGCGCGCTATGGTGTAATCATAATCACGCTGCATCTGGCCTTCTTGCTCACCAATCACTACACAACTGAGGCTGTAACGCGAGCTGACATAGCCATTTAAGAAACCGTGGCTATTGCCATACACTTTAGCACCGGTATGGGCATTAGCGCTGGCGCCATCGGAGTTTTTTATACGAGCGTCAGCGCTTAATGCGGCTTCTTCGGCGCGCGCGGCGAGTAATTCAAGCTCTGCTGGGGTCGTGTCATGCGGATAGTACAACTCAAGATCGTCAATATGTTTAGCCATTAAGTCGGCATCGGCAAGGCCATTGAAAGGATCTTCTGAGGTAAATTTAGCAATATCATCGGCGGCTTTAACGGCGCGGCGGATCGCTTCAGGGCTTAAATCTGACGTAGATGAGCTGCCTTTGCAGCCGCCCCTAAACAGGGTGATGCCCAAGGCGCCATCTTTATTAAACTCAACGGTTTCAACTTCTTTTAGACGAGTCGATACCGATAAGCCTTGCTGCTTACTAATCGCGACTTCGGCACCTGTGGTACCCAATGTAGCGGCATACTCTAATGCCATAGCAACGGCGTCTTTTAATGAATCCAGTTCAAGTTCAATGCTAGAAGAAGGCACAAATCTACTCTTTCGTTGTCAATAATGGCTGTAGCATAACAAACCCGCTAGGCTTTCACATTAAATAACTGCCGTCCCCAATAGGCGATATTCCAATGAAATGGTATTATTAGGGGAGTTTTTGTTAGAGATTTTTGATTATGAATATTGTTGGTGACTCAGAACATTTTAAACAGCCCTTTGACCATGACGAAGAATATGTCAGTAGAGCTGAAACCAAGCGAGAAATCGCGATTTACCAAGAGCTTGGTAAACAGTTAGTTGCACTCAGTAAGAGCCAGATTGATAAGCTGGATCTGGATGAGTTGCTATACGACAACGTGCTCAAGGCTAAAACCATCCGCATCAATACCGAAGCCTATCGTCGCCATCTGCAATACATTGGCAAGATAATGCGTAATATCGATATTAATGTACTGCAAAGCGATCTTAAAAATGTGCTTAACCAAAACCGCAATGAGAGCTCAAAAATCAATGTGGCGGAAAAGACAAAAGATCAGCTGTTAACTGGTGGCGATGATGCTATTCAAGCCTTAATCGAGCAGCACCCGACGCTAGAGCGACAAAAGTTGCGCCAATTAGTGAGACAAGCAAACAAAGAGCTGGCAAAACAACCAGAGCAAGCCTCAAAGTCAGCCCTTGAGCTAGTGAAATATATCAAGGCAGAAACCGCCGAATAAGGTTACGGTTTTGCTGACGTTTATCGCTCAAGCTATCCATATATCTTGAGTTATCATAGCCATATCATCTCTAAACTTATAAGCCCGCTTACTCGCGGGCTTATTATTTTTTACCACAGCCTAAACGATTTAGCTCAGTGAGCCACAGCGCGATTGAGTCGATAACGCACCCCAACATAGGCGAGCAGTAGATACCCTAACGCCAGCGCCCACAACTGCCACCACCGAGGCACCACATCCGCCCAACTGGCGCCTAATTGATTAAGCTGCAATATACCTTGGATTGACGGCACAGCCGGGATCAACTGCGACAACCCAATCAGCGGCGCAGGAATCAGCTCCAGCGGCCATACAAAACCAGACACAAACAGAATGGGCATAGAGACAAGTAACAAAGTTTGCGTTGGCAAGTCTCGACGACTAAAAAGACAACTAAAAGCCACTCCAGCCAAGGCAGTCGATAAGATAAAAGGCACCAAAAACAGCGCCACCTGCAACAATTTTCCCTGCACGCTCACGCCATACCAGTAGTAACAAAAACCAAAGTAAAAGCTAGTCATTACGCTATAGATGAGACCAAGGGTGGTAACGCGCGCGCCGATCAATTGCAGCGGACTCATGTCGCTCCAGTAACCTTGTCGCCCCCATTGGCCCGCGCCTAAAATGCTGCCGCCAATAAGCAAGGTTTGATGCAGCACTAACAGCAATACCCCAGGCACCACATAAGCGGTATAGCCTAGTGATGGGTTAAATGCAGGCACACTATTGAGCTTAATCGGATTTAAGTCTCGCTCAACCTGCTTAGCCGAGCGACCATGGGCCAGTAGACCATTAAACTGCACATATTTACCCGCATCGATCCCCGCGGCGGTTAACCCCTCAATAATCGCCGAGTAGATCAGAAAATAGTTGGCATCGCCGCCATAGGCCAACGTCACCCCTTCTTGTCGCAGTAAATCGCGCCTAAAGCCCTCGGGAATAACTAAATAGCCATGGGCCTTGCCACTGACAATCATCGCCTTGGCCTCATTGATGCTCGTCACCTGTGCGACCACATCTAACTTAGGGTTAGCGTCAGCATGGCGGATCAAACGCCGGCTCAAACTAGAGTGGTCGGCGTCAAGTACCACTATCTGCTGCAGGGTCGCCACTTCATTGAGATAAGGTAAGGGATAAAGTACAGCATAAAACAGCACACCACCAAAGAGGGTGATAGCGATGGCCTTATCGGTCACGATTGATTTCAACTCAGCCCAGATCAATGCGCCAAAGTTCATATTAGCGCTCCTCATTGTGAGCCAGATTATCGACAGCCGTGGCCGAAGCTTGGGCTCTAGACTTGAGGAAAACGATTAAGGGCAATAACAGTAAAAAGCCCCAATAGCTGCCCAGTTGCTGCACGAGTATCGTGCTGGTCTGATCATAACTGACCACGCCAATATGAGTGTCGATATAATGGCTCGATGGCATCACCAAACGCCACCACTGGGCCAATATCGGCATCTCTTGGGTGGGAAAGGTCACCCCCATAAAGGCAAACGCCGGTGCAAAGAGCGCGGTACAAAAACTGATCACTCTTGCACTGTCTTGTAGTAGCCAAAAAATGGTTAACACCAACAACCAGATTGCCAGCAGCATCACGAATAGCCCCAACAACAGCTGCCAGCTGTCTCCCGCCAGCGGTAAGCCTAAATAACGATATAAAAGACTGAAAATCACCGCGCCGTGTAATAAGAGTAGTGGCATATACAGCCCTATTTTAACGGCGATCACTCGATAGGTGCCCAATGACCACCAAGGCTGTGGATGCCCGAGACTTAACTCACGATTGAGTGAGTTGGCAAACACTAACATGGCGATGATCTGCAGCAACGCCAGTAGCACGGGTGGCAGTAAAAATACCACATAATTATTGTTAGCATTATATAAGGCGCTGGTTTGGCTACTAAGGGCATTGATATTGATCTCAGCCTGAGCCATAGGCACACCCGCTGCGAGCTGCTTAATCAGCGCCTTTTGCTGCAGTGCTGTGGCAAGAGTCAACTGCAGTTGGCTTGAAAGCAATTTTCCCACCAATAAATATTGGCCGTTATAACGAATATCGATAGTCGGCTGATGGCCCGTCAATAGGTCGTGGTTAAGTTGATAAGGCAATACGACCATGGCATAAGTGTTTGAACGCTGCATCGAGGCTTTTGCTTGCAGCACATCAGGGTAATGCAGCGGTTTTATCACAGAGTTGGCTTGAATTTGCCTCACCAGCATGCGGCTAAGCTGGCTTTGATCTTGGTCGACAATGGCCACAGGCAATTCACGTGGCACACCTGCGCTAAACAGCCACCACAGGCCAAATACCCCAAGCAGTGGGATATAGCTGATCAGCGCCAGCTGCCAAGGATCATGCCACAGCGCATTTAACTCTCGTTGTAAAAGCTGCCTAAAGGGCATCACATCAACGCACCAACAGGGTGGTCATACCGACGCGCAAATCGGCAATCGGCTCAGTGGGTCGCAACTCCATTTCAAAGGTGCGCATATCAAAATCGTGACCACTCTCGGTCGAGCGCCACGTGGCAAAATGGCCCAGCACACTAATGTGATCCACCGTAAAGGGGTAACTGGCCCCTAAGGCCGGGATCTGCACTTCTAGCTGTTGGCCGACTTTATAGTCTTTGAGTTGATCTTCGCGTACCTGAAAAATCGCCCACACATCTTGCATGTCGATAATGCTGACCACAGGAAAACCGCTCGGGGCCAGCTCGCCACTTTGCAGTAACACCTCACTGACTTCACCCGACTTGGGTGAACGCATCTGGCTGTCGGCTAAAATGGCACTCACCTCATTAACCGCCCCTTGTGCCATCCGAGCGTTACCTTCGGCGGCCGCTTTAATCTCTTCACGTGCCCCTTCGTCGGTCATTTGGTACATGGCATAGGCTGCTTGCTCGGTATACTTTGCCGCCTGCCACTGGGTAAAGGCTTCGTCACGTTTTTGTCGAGCCAATACCCCTTCAACAAACAGGGCTTCTACACGTTGATAGGTAGTTTGCGCCAGCGTTGCGGCGGCCTTGGCTTTAAGCCATTGCTCTTTAGCGGCGGTGATTTGCTGCTTACGTGCGCCATTATCGGCTTCTTGCTGCTTGGCCTTAGCGGCATCGCGCCCACCTTGCGCCTGCATCAACTTGGCGTTGAGTTCTGGACTATCGATGGCAAACAATAGATCGCCACTAGCCACCTTATCGCCACGGCGCACTAACACCTGCGATACTCGGCCCGGAACTTTGGAGGAGATATTGTATTCACGCGCCTCAATTTGTCCCTGCAAGCGCTCGGGCACTGGGGTGTAAGCCAAGGTCAGTCCGTAAGCTAAAATAGCCACCAAGGCCAGTAACGCCACAATGGCTACAATTCGATTGGTGCGCATGTTTATTTCTCCTGTGCGCCGCGTGCGCGACCGATAAATTCATCTAACTGACCACTGACCGCCATGAGCTTGGCATAAGCCACCACATAACGGTAACGCGCCGCTAATTGCTGGGTGGCTACGGCGCTAAGTTTTAACTCGGCATCGACCTTTTCAATGGAGGTAGATAATCCTTGGCTAAAGGCTAAATCACGTAAGCGTTTATTTTCGTGAGCTAAAGACAAAGACAGATCTAAAGACTTCACCTCCTCTTCAGCCTGTTGTAGCTGACGATAACTCTGGTCGAGCAGCAGGCTCAAGTCCTGTTGCGTCTGCGCCTTTGTGTAGCGCGCCTGTAATAGTGCGCTCTTAGCGGCTTCCACCTTGCCACTGCGACCATCACGACTTAATAGCGGCACCTTCACCCCGACACCCACCATCCAGTCGGGCTCCACCTTGGCAAACAGGCTGTCATCTTCATACAGGGTATAGTTACCGTACAAAAACACCGTTGGCCGATAGCCGCCTTTTTCTACATCGATAAGCCCTTGGGCTTGGGCTTCTTTCGCTTCGAGTAGCTTCAGCGCCGGGTGCTGAGCCAGCATCAGTTGGCTTAATTGCGGCAAAGAGGGCGGCGTTGGCAGCAAAAACAAGGGCGATGCGGTATCGACCGAGGACTGATGTAACATGCGCGACAAGGCTATTTGGGTCATCTCTAACTGACGTCGAGCACTAGCGTGATCGACCTTGGCATTTTCTAATGCGACCTGAGCATTAAGGCGCTCGACCTTAGCAATTTGTCCTTGCTGCTCCAACTTAAGCGCATGCTCGGCATGCTCGGTGAGCGATTCAACCAACTGCCCTTTGGTACTGGCTAACGCGTGGCTCACCGACACGGCGTAATATCGCTCCACCAGCTGCACAAACAGATCGCGAGTCGACAGTTGGTGCTCTTGCTGTTTTTCCACCACGTGGGCAGCTTGAATCGCTTGCGCCGCAGTGATGCGCCCGCCGGTATAGATAGGCCACATCGCCTGTAGGCTAGCGCGAAAAATATCTTGTTCGGTAAAGGGGGTCACAAACAACGATCCGGGAATGGCACCAATCGCCCCACCTAAGGCTGGGGGTAAACTGCCGGGGTCGAGGCTAGCCAACGGATTTAGATCGCGCAGATCCAGCTCAATGGGTTGCTCTAACCGGGTATAGCTACCGTTCACAGAGAGAGAGGGAAAGTTCAGCGAGTCGGTGGCGCTTTGCTGCGCGGTCGCCCGATTCACTTGTTGCTCACTGGCTTGCTGCTTGTCGCTGACCTTCAGCAGTTGTTGCCACGCATCGGCAAATTGAAGCGCCTTAGCGGCATCAATTTGAGCCGCTGTAGGTTGAGTAGTTTGAGCGGCAGTGTCTGACACTGGACGCGCAGTTTGTGCCATAACGCTGCTCACGCACAGTGATAACAATATGCTGGTTAAATATTTCATTGGCCCCTCTAGAGTTATAACTCTAATCCTTGGCGGATGTTAACATCCATCCCATATAAGTAGTAGCCAGATGGGCACAAACACACTCGATACTGTCTGCATCTGTGCTCAACTTCATTCAGACTATCACTCTGTATGAATGAAGTTGAGCGTTAGGTACGCTTTACCTATCCGATTGACCGACTCATATTACGCTATTGTGGCCTGAGCCAGATCAACATAGCTCGAATGAGTAATACCTTACGCGGTACCACCCACGGTTAAGCGGTCCAGTTTAAGGCTAGGCTGCCCCACCCCGACGGGCACGCTTTGGCCATCTTTACCACACACGCCAACCCCTTTATCGAGGGCCAAATCATTCCCCACCATAGAAATTTGCCCCATGGCCTCTGGCCCATTACCGATCAAGGTTGCGCCTTTAATGGCTTGGGTTATTTCGCCATTTTCAATGAGATAAGCTTCAGAAGCCGAGAAAACAAATTTACCCGATGTGATATCCACTTGACCACCGCCAAAGTTAGGCGCATAAATGCCCTTTTTTACCGACTTAATGATATCGCTCGGATCGGACTCACCCGCTTCCATGTATGTGTTGGTCATACGCGGCATAGGGAGGTGGGCATAAGACTCGCGGCGACCGTTGCCCGTCGATTGTTCGCCCATTAGGCGCGCATTGAGCTTGTCTTGCATATAGCCTTTTAAGATACCGTTTTCGATCAAGACTGTCTTTTGGGTCGCCACCCCTTCATCATCGATGCTCAGTGAACCACGACGATTAACTATGGTGCCATCATCCACCACCGTCACTAGGCTAGATGCCACCTGTTGCCCCACTTTGCCACTAAAGGCACTGCTGCCCTTGCGATTAAAGTCACCCTCTAGGCCATGACCGACCGCTTCATGCAGTAACACGCCCGGCCAACCTGCGCCCAACACCACAGGCATTTCACCAGCAGGGGCATCGATGGCAGTTAGGTTCACCGAGGCTTGGCGCACCGCTTCGCGGGCAAATCCAAAACAGTAAGGTAAGCCGGTCTCATCGGCATCAAATAGCACCTGATAATCATGACGTCCACCGCCACCACTGGCACCGCGTTCACGTTTACCGTCTTGCTCTAAGATCACACTACAGTTGAAGCGCACCAAGGGGCGGATATCGGCTGCAAGCGTGCCATCACTGGCGGCAACTAAGATCTCCTCATGGACGCCAGAGAGGCTAATGACCACCTGAATAATGCGACTGTCTAAGCTGCGCACATAGGCATCGGCTTGTTTAAGTAAGGCAATTTTCTTCACCTCTTCCATGGCCGCGATCGGGTCAGCACTTTGATACAGCGATTGCACCTGCTGTCGTTTCCAGGCTTTAACTTGGCCACTGTTGCCCGCCGCCGAAATGCCGCGCGCCGCTTCAACGGCCGCGTTTAAGGCGTTAGGGGTAATTTCATCGGCGTAAGCAAACCCGGTTTTTTCACCTGAGATCGCCCGCACACCCACGCCGCGTTCGATATGGAAACTGCCATCCTTAACGATGCCATCTTCTAATACCCAAGATTCGTGACGACTGCCTTGAAAATAGAGATCAGAAAAATCGACCTGATGCTGATGAATGCTATTTAAATAGCCTTGCAACTGATCAAGCGACAATCCATCTTGCAATAAGCTCTGTTCTACTTGGGTTAAAAATGGCATTAATACTCTCTCTTTAGCTCGCCTTGTGCGAGTTATTTCATGATTCATTCAATACCCAGATCGCTTAGGATCTGAGCTTAGGCACGCTAAACCGATTATGTTTAGCCACAGGTATGGCACGGCGAATAGGCGCTAGCTCATCCAGCTCGATAGTCGTTGACAGCCACCCGATTTGCTCATTTTTCTGTGCCACTATGTCGCCCCATGGGTTTATCACACAACTGTGACCCCAGGTTTCGCGACTGCCCTGATTATGTTGCCCCCACTGCGCCGCAGCCAAGACAAAACATTGGTTTTCTATCGCCCGCGCCTGCAACAAGGGCTGCCAGTGTGCCTTGCCAGTGACGTTAGTAAACGCCGCAGGCAGCACAATGATCTCGGCGCCCATCTCTCGCATGGCGCGAAACAGGTCGGCAAATCTGAGGTCGTAGCATATCGCCATACCGACTTTACCGAAAGGTGTATCGACCACAGTGATCCGCTCTCCTGGGCAAAAAGTCTCACTTTCGCGATAGCTTTTAGTGCCATCGGCCACATCCACATCAAACAGGTGCAGCTTGTCATAGTGGCCTAACGTAGCGCCCTTATCATCAAACAGATAACTGCGGCTATAAACCCGTCCATCGTCGGCTAAAATCGGTATCGTGCCGGCCACCAGATAAACCCCATATTGCGCCGCTTTTTGCGCCAAAGCCTGCTTTAGCGGGCTGTGCTGGTCAGTACTTGCATAGGCGAGTTGCTGGCTTTCATGGCCACCAAACAACAAACAACACTCGGGTAACACCACTAGATGTGGCTGCGCACTCGGCGCTAATAGCTTAAGCTGCTCGTCGATAAATTGAAGATTTTCGCTGACATCGCGGCTGCTTTGACATTGTAATAAGCTGACCTGCATACACTGGCTCCTTGTTATCACGGGTCGAATTGGCGCTGGAAAGATTGCCCTGCTGTGTTATCGGTTTTGGCGACTCATTAAACGCTGGCCGCGCCTCAACCGCTGGCTGTGGGATCTCAACTCCTGCGGCGTTAGTCTCAATCGGCGCCTCGTCTTCCATTGTGGTAGGCGACGTTGCCTTGGGCACCACTTGCTTGCGCAGATGTTCTGGCAGCACAGACTCGGGGATCTCTATCTCTTTACTCTTACGCTCGAGTTCTTCGAGCTTAGGCTCTGACATGGTACCTGTGAGCCTAAAGCGGATTTCTGAAATCACCTCAATCACAGGTTCTAGCACCTTGGTCAAGGCAAATGCCCCCAAGCCTAAGGTCCAACCGCCAGTACTCAGTAATACCACAGTCGGTACACTGGAGGCCAGTTGCGGCACGAAGCGAATATCATAATTTAAGCTTTCGGTGGTCAGGTCGGTATAACCGCGCACCCGCATATTACCGGCCACGGCATCCATCTCAGAATCTGTGGTTTTAACCACGCCATTGTCTATCTTAAGCGTGCCAGTAAAAGAGGTAAAATAGAGCCCTTTGCCAAATACGTCCGAAAAGTCCAGCGACAGCTTACGTAGCAAAGAATCTAGGCTAAACAGCGAGAAAATCCGCGCGCCTTTATCACTGACTTGCGACAGATGACCTTTACCTAGTTGATAGTTCACTTGGCCATTTAAGGTCTCTAACGAAAACGCATAAGGTGCACCGGCCCAAGATAACTGGGCTTGCAGCGCCACGGGCGACTCTTGAAGCCCTGTATTTATGCCTAAACGTTCTGACACCTCATCGAAGGTGTTAGCCTTAAGATCTAGTTCAAACTCGGTACGATTTTGCTGTTCGCGATTAAGCCAAGCCCCTTTGCCCTTAAAGGTGATACCTTCAGTGGTGAGCGAGATCGTCTGAATTTGATAATTGCCATTTTCAGGTGAGGCTTGCAACACCAGATGACCTAAAGGCTTATCAAACACACTAAATTCATCGACATCGATGGCCAATGGCGGCAGATGGTTCAAGACGGTGTCTTGAGTAAAATTCGCCGCTGACGACTCGCTTTGAGTCGCCACAGCAAAGTCAAAATGACTAGCAACCACCTTGATTCCTTGGGTGGCCCAATCGGGGTAAAAATCGATGCGACCTAAAAACTCTTTGGCTTGCCCCTCAAAACGCCAGCCATGCTCTGTGGTGTGACCTTGCAACGCCAAATCGGTCAGCGGCTGACCAAATAACAATAATTTATCTATGTTGCCATCGAGAGAGATAAGCGCAGGAAAAAATCCACGCTCGACCGCCTTATCTTCCACTATCTCGGCGCTCATCAAGGTTGAGGCGATGCTATGATCAGGATCTATTTGTGGGGATTGAGCCGTTGATGACTCTGGCGTTAAGGCCTTAGCCATGGCCGTATCGAGTTCATCGGTACTGGCGGGCACGGCCGCTATCAATGCTTGGATAATAGGCAGCCACTGCACAAAATCGGTCTCGGGCAGATCCAGTTGCAGGTGACCTTTATCGCGGCGTAATTCATCTCCGGGCTTGAAGGTGCGCCCCAGTAGCAGGTCAAAATGAGCTAATTGGCCGGCCGATTGTTCATTGAAACCGCCCCAAAATTCGAGTTTCTCCCCCAGTTTGGCTCCCAGTGACGATTGCTTATTATCGCCGATGAGTTCAAGGGATAGGTTGGTGGTAGTGTCGGCGCTTTTGGCAAAATCGCCGGGCAAGGTAAGGCTTACGCCCTTAAGATCGCTGCTGATCTGCGCTTGCATGCGATAACCCAAGGGGTCGAAAATTAATGTGAGCGCGCCAACCCAATCGAGGTTGCCCTGATAATAGTCACTCAAGGGGTTGTCTAGCATGGGCGATAAACCATCGAGCTGCCAACGCCCCAGCATATCCAGGTTTAACCCGTAATTCTGGTTAACCTTACCAGTGTCGAAACTCAAAGAGATGGGTTGATCGAATAACTGCGCCGTAATGGCCTCGCCCGTGACCACTTCATTGACAAAATAGATCTTACCCGTCACATCATTGAGCTGTACGCCGGGTTGACTGATGTACACCGGCGTCTGGTTAAAGGATACGCTGCCACGAATATCTTCTTGACCACCGTCATACAAGGGAATGGTCAAGTCCAACTTGGCATCGACCTCGCCTTGCACCTGCACCACCTCAAGCGTGGCACCAACGCTATCTCTGAGTGGCGACTGTAACAATACGGCGGTTGCCGCATCGCCATGGGTGTGCAGATCACTTTTGACGGTTAAGACAGTCTCCTTCCCCATGCGGGCAATGCCCACATGAGTACCGTCGGCGACCACATCGAGTAGTTTGCCCTTCTCGACCCAGATATCCATGGCCGCATTTTCAAATAAGGCGCTTAAGCTCAAGGCGTCCACTTCGGGCCAATCGGGCACAAATTGATAACGCGCCTGTTGCAGGGTAAATCCCGCCTGAAACACACCACTGTTATCGTCATAAGGGAAGTTGGCTAAGGGGCCATGCCATAACACCTTGGCATCGTCACTGCGTCCAGCCTTAATGGCGCCAGTCAGGTAATCGATTAAGGTGTTACTCATGCCATGCTGCGGAAAGTAGCGCTTAGCATTGGCAGCGTCTTTCACTATCACATCGGCCAGCAAGCTCAAGTGTGCCTTATCAACAAACTGCATTTTTAGGCCGGCGTCGAGACGTAAATCGGCATTGGCAAGCTGTAAACGCGGGGCGATCAGCGCCGCCTTGTCCATATCATACTTAACGGTTGCTGGCTCACCACTTAGGCGCAGCGGCTCAGCAAAGCCGCTATCAAAGTCGATGCGATAATCCTGCTTAGGTAACGACACATACAGGTCTGTACCATCAAGGCCAAGCACGACATCGATAGGGCCACTGCCCGGGATACCTTGCTCATATTGCCAAGCCAGCTGTTGTCCCTTGGCAGCAAA
Source organism: Shewanella sp. 492 (assembly GCF_059338445.1). Taxonomy (NCBI): domain Bacteria; kingdom Pseudomonadati; phylum Pseudomonadota; class Gammaproteobacteria; order Alteromonadales; family Shewanellaceae; genus Shewanella; species Shewanella sp. 492. The sequence continues at coordinate 423,751 of NZ_CM181702.1, read as the reverse complement.
ACGCAGCGCGGGCGCAGCTTGGTTAAGCTCATACTCGAGGCGCGCATCGACAATCGAGCCGCTGGGCGACATCGCTTGCCAAGTATTAAGCCCAGCCAACTCCATACCCGGTACCAAGGGCAGCAGCGGCAGCAGCACACTGGCGTCGAGCCGATTGATCGCCCCTTGTAGGCGATCTTGTTGCTGACTCAGGCTGACATTAAGCTCTGGCCACGCTTGCTGATTAGTCACAAAGGCTAAATTGTGACTGGTTAAGTGCCAACCTTGGCTGGTAGGGGCCCAATTAAATTGCCCCGCTTGGATCTCAAATTTTTGCTGCTCACCATTTAGCTGCCACTGTAACCAGCTAGGGGTAAATGCCATAGTGGCAGACGTAATTTGCCGCCGTGCAAAACTAGCCCACGCCTGTAAGTTCACCACTCCTTCAAGCGGTAAACTGCGGTTTTTATCGTAAGGATTAACTTGTTTTGAAGCCCATTCACCGAGATCTAACGCGTTAGCGGCAACATAGAGTTGGCCGATCAATTCATCGGGGCGACTCCCATCACCATTAATATCGACACGAAGTGATAAACGCTCGACCTCGGAGGCCCCATGGTCGAGAAACAGTTGCCCCTGGCCACGATGAGAGTCACCAAGATTGCGCCAGCGCAAATTATTGATATGAATAGGCGGATATTGATGTCCATCGCTGAGTAGCTGCATTTTAACATCGGTAATGGCAAACCTATCGAGCTGCTCTAATAGCAACTTATATACCCAGTCGGTATTGGCTACAGGCCCACTCGATGCTGCGTTAGTGCTAGCACTTGAGTTTAATTGATCGATATTTAGGGCGACTTGCACCCCTTCAAAAATGACATTCTCAATTTGTGGTGAGGCCGACACTAGGCTTTGCCAAAAGTCGAGTTTCACATGCACATCTTTGATCACTAAAGTAAAAGGTAAATTATTTTGCGGTGGTAGCACCAAGTTTTTAACCGTCATCGCTGGCCCAAACGCCTGCCATTCAGCGGTCAACTCGGTGACATTAACCACGACTTGGTATTCTTGTTCGATATAGCTGACCAGCTGCTGACGCACCTGATCCAGCTTGGGGAGCAAACCACGAAACAAGCTCACACTAAGGGCAAACGCCACCAAAATAATCGCTAACGTTTGCCAGCATAAACGGCCAAAGCTACGGGGACAAAATGAACGTGACACTACATTATCACCACATCAAATTTATTCTGCGCATACATAGGCTCACTCTGCAGCCGTACCCGCTTACCAATATAGGCGCCCAGCTCAGCTAATAAATGACTCTCTTCACCCGTTAAACTGGTGTGCACGGCTGGTGAACAATAGACTAAAAACTCATCGACATCATAGCCACGGTCGAGGCGAATGATCTCACGGAAAATTTCATAAGAAACCGTTTCCACCGTTTTTAAGGTACCTTTACCTAAACAAACCGGGCATTCACCGCACAGCACATGCTCTAAACTTTCTCGGGTCCGTTTACGTGTCATCTCGACTAGGCCAAGGCCTGAAAAACCACTGACATTGGTTTTTACTCTATCGGTCGCTAAGGCGGCTTCTAAGGTGGTTAATACCCGTTTTTTGTGGTCTTCATTAAGCATATCGATAAAGTCGATAATAATAATGCCACCTAAATTACGCAGCCGCAGCTGACGGGCAATGGCATGGGTCGCCTCGAGGTTGGTGTTAAAAATGGTTTCTTCAAGATTACGATGGCCGACAAACGCGCCGGTATTGATATCGACCGTGGTCATGGCTTCGGTTTGATCTATGATCAAGTAACCACCAGACTTTAGCTCGACCTTGCGCCCAAGAGCGCGCTGCACTTCATTTTCGACATCATAAAGATCAAAAATGGGCACTCGACCCGAGTAGTGCTCAATCTTCTCGGCGATCTCCGGCATAAACTCTTGGGCAAATTGCAGCAGCTCTTCATAGGTCTGGCCCGAATCCACCTGAATTTGGTCCAGTTCGGTGCCGACAAAATCCCGTACAATACGCACCGGCAACGCTAAATCTTGATACAACAGCGCCACGCCAGGACGTTTACGGCGCTCGCTGACCTTACCCCAAACACGGCGTAGGAAGGCGGCATCTTGCACTAGCTCTTGCTCGCCCGCATTTTCGGCGGCGGTGCGGATAATAAAGCCGCCATCTTCATCAACAAAAGGCTCGGTTAACCCTTTTAGGCGGGCACGCACCTCTTCAGACTCGATGCGTTGCGATACCCCAATGTGGCTTGAACCCGGCATGAAGACTAAATAACGCGAAGGCAGGGTGATGTCTGTGGTTAAACGCGCCCCCTTAGTGCCCAAGGGATCTTTCACCACTTGCACCATAATATCTTGCCCCTGACGGACTAGCTCACCAATGTCACGCACCACAAAGTTGCCTTTTTCTACATCGGCGACACACTCGGTATGGGGCACAATATCAGAGGCATGCAGGAAGGCGGCTTTATCTAAACCGATATCGACAAAGGCTGCTTGCATACCGGGTAATACACGGCTGACTTTGCCTTTGTAGATATTGCCAACCAAGCCACGCTTCATGCGCCGCTCGATATGCACCTCTTGCAAGATGCCATATTCAACCAGGGCGACCCGGGCTTCGGTCGGCGTCACATTGATCAATAACTCAGAACCAATCTTACGCTGCACTCTGTTTTTGACAATGTGACTCATGACTACTCACTTACTCTAATTTAAGGCGTTAGCGTTATTCCCAACACTACAGCTAATTGGCTCAAAATTATAAGACCTGCATCTCGCGCAGCAGGGCTTTGGTTTCCACTAAGGGCAAGCCAACAACCGCCGAATAGCTGCCTTTGATCGCTTCGACAAAACACCCACCGAGACCTTGTATGCCATAGGCTCCGGCCTTATCCATCGGCTCTTGGGTGGCAATATACGCGAGGATATCTTGTTGTGTTAGGCCACAAAATTGCACTTTAGTTTCAACGAGACACGATAACGTCTTGGTGCCATCGGTCACGGCCACCGCCGTCATTACGCTATGCTCGCGCCCCGACAACTGCTGCAGCATCTGCTCGGCATCGGCTGCATCTACTGGTTTACCTAAGATCTGTCCATCGAGCACCACTATGGTATCCGAGCCCAATACCACCGCGGGTGACTGGCCGTAAAGCACCAAGCCAGCTTGCGCTTTTTCCACCGCTAGACGCTGCACAAACTGGGCGGCGGTTTCACCTGCTTGGTGACTCTCATCGATATCGGCAGCTAATACGTCAAAGCTAAACTCGGGGGAGGCCATGCCAATTTGGGCTAATAATTCGCGGCGACGCGGCGACGCTGAGGCTAATACTAATGTCATGTTTATCTCACTTTATAGGTGCGCCGCACCCGTCTGAGCATCCAGAAGACCCAAGGCCAGATGATTAAACTCGATACGGCAGGTAAAAACAGGCTGACATCGAAACGGGCCACATCGACCACAAACTCAATCCAAAATACCACCAGATGGTGCAAGCACACCAAGCAGGCGATCACTAAGGCTTGTTGCCACATGGGGAAGGTCCGCAGGCGCTGAAAATGCAATACCACCACATAGACAACTAATGACATCGACAGAGCCCGAATGCCCAAATGTGCCCCAAGTAAAATATCCAGCAGTACGCCTAAGATCCACGCCGATAAAATATTGTATCTGTGGGGCAACGCCATCGCCCAGTAGATCATCACCAGCAAGACCCAATCGGGGCGCCAACCTTCGACGATACTAGGTAATGGCATGATTTGAAACAACATCGCCACCAGAAAACTTAACCATACGACCCAGCGGCCGTTGGGAACATGCATACTCATGGTGTTACCTCTACCGCAGCGTCATCCGGCTTGTCAGTCTCATCACTGCTAGGCGCAGCATAACCATCGGGCCACAGCAATAGCAGATAGCGAATTCTGTCTAATGCTGCCAGAGGCTGGGCAGTAACGGTGGCGTAACTCTGGCCATCGTCTTTGCCGACGCTGATAATACGCGCCACGGGATATCCTTCGGGAAAACGCTTACCTAAGCCAGATGACACCAAGAGATCGCCCACTCGAAGATCGGTACTCTTCGCGACGTGGCGTAGCTCCAGTTCGTCAATTTCACCCGTACCTTGCACCATCAGACGCACATCATTGCGGGTTACTCGCACCGGAATGGCATGGGTAACATCTGAGATCAATAACACCCGGCTGGTGAGTTCGCTAATCTCTACCACTTGACCGACCACGCCGTGAGCATCGACCACTGGCTGTCCGACAAACACGCCACTGCGTGCACCGTGGTTTAATACCACATAATGACGATAGGGATCGCTGGCCACTTCCATCACCTCGGCGACCACTTTTTTGGCATCCATATGCACAGGAGACCCCAGCAGGGAGCGCAGACGATCATTTTCTTGGCGCAGGTGTTCAAAACGCTGCAGGCGTTCACTCATTAGCAGTTGTTGGCGTAGTAGCTCTTTGTTTTGCTTAGCCAGCATGTTACGGGTCGCCAAGCTTTCTGCCGACCAGTCGAGTACCGCACCTGGGATGTTGGCAACGTATTGTAAGGGGCTTAAAATGGAGGAGATGGATTGACGCACAGGCTCAAGCCTATCGTTAGCCACCAACAGGATCACCGACAACATAATTGCCAATGTTAGCCTGAATTGATTTGAAATACCGCGCGCAAAAATGGGTTTCATAAAACACTTAAGGCAGCTACCTGCGGCGACTGGGATAACAACTCGACTCGAGTCGTTTGGCTAAATGAGTACAAAAAGCGCATAAACCAGGTTGCCAGCATTAAGCTGCCTAAATTAAGTCGAATTAATTTTCTTCTGAAAAGAGATCGCCGCCATGCATATCGATCATCTCTAAGGCTTTACCGCCACCACGAGCGACGCACGTTAGTGGGTCATCGGCCAGCATCACCGGAATACCGGTTTCTTGCATCAATAAACGGTCGAGATCACGCAGTAGCGAACCACCACCGGTGAGCACCATGCCGCGCTCAGAGATATCTGATGCCAACTCTGGCGGCGACTGCTCTAGCGCCACCATCACGGCACTAACGATGCCAGACAGTGGCTCTTGTAGTGCTTCTAAAATTTCGTTGCTGTTAAGCGTAAAGCTGCGCGGAACCCCTTCGGCAAGGTTACGGCCACGCACTTCAATTTCCAGTACTTCATCACCCGGATAAGCCGTGCCTATGGTGTGTTTAATCCGCTCGGCGGTGGCTTCACCAATCAGGCTGCCGTAGTTACGACGCACATAATTGATGATGGCATCATCAAACTTGTCACCACCAATACGCACTGAAGAGGAGTACACCACGCCATTAAGCGAGATAATTGCCACTTCGGTGGTACCACCACCGATGTCGATAACCATAGAGCCTGTGGCTTCCGACACTGGAAGACCTGCACCTATTGCCGCCGCCATTGGCTCTTCAATTAAATAGACTTCACGCGCACCTGCGCCCATCGCCGATTCACGGATCGCGCGACGCTCCACTTGAGTCGCCCCAACAGGCACGCACACCAACACCCGTGGGCTTGGACGAAAAACGCTGTTGTTATGCACTTGCTTAATGAAATGCTGCAACATTTTCTCGGTGACATAAAAATCGGCAATCACGCCATCTTTCATTGGCCGAATGGCCTGAATGTTACCCGGTGTACGGCCCAGCATCTGCTTGGCTTCTGTGCCCACAGCGGCAACAGACTTTTGCCCACCACTGCCGCGTTCGCCACGAATAGCAACAACTGAAGGCTCGTTTAACACTATGCCCTCTTCGCGAACGTAAATTAAGGTGTTTGCCGTACCCAAATCGATCGAAAGATCGTTAGAAAAAATGCCACGCAGCTTCTTGAACATGTAACCAGCCTGTCTCAGTCGAGTCGGAAAAATAAAAATCAGGTAACTTTATCAATCACCCCCCGATTCCACAAGGATATTATGCCGATCGCACCATAAATATCTGTTCATTTGTGAGGGTTTGTATCACAAGTGAGATTACTGGGCTAACCCTGCATCTCATCGTAAGAATTTATACCGCCCATCGCATCATCATAACCAGTTAATAACTCACTATTGGCTTAACGTACTTCACGCCAAAATATCACCTTGTCGTGACCTCGATAAGTGCCAAAGTAAGCATTCGCACGTGGATCATACAAGTTACTTGGCGCTACTCCATCGTAATTCCAAAACCATTTTAACCACGGCGCCACATGTTGCTTTAACGGCACTTGACCACTGGCATTGGGGATCGAAAAATACAGATATTCATTGCCAAAATTTAGTGTGCTGCGTTGCAGAGTGAGCCCAGGCTCACTGTAGGCCGTCACCTCAGGAAAACCGCTGGGGGGCGCCATATAGAGACCTGTGGTACTGGACTCACCCGCATCCGCTGAACTCGTTACCTCATACAGGCTGCAATTATCGAGTTTGTTCGTCATCCATTCAGCTTCCCCGTTAGCGCTAACGCTGGCAACATATTCGGCTTTCAGTGGTAAGCGCAGGCTTTCTGATTCTGGGCCATAGCCATTTTCTAACACCATGCGACCATAACGTAATTGCACATCATCATTGAGACCAATGTCGTCAAAGTTGATGCCGCTACAACTGGCGTTCGCCTTGGCTTGATAGCAAATATTATCGCTATCCTTAAGGTCATCGCTTGATAGTTGTAGCTCTAGCAAGGCATCGAACGGCGCAATCGGTGTTGGGGTTCGCTCGTAACTGAGCGAGCTGTTGAGCAAATAGGCCGAGCGCGCTGTATCCTCGCTCCCCGATAAATAGCCTATTTCACCTGCATCGACTTCAACCAAGGGCGGCAACGATGAGCCCGCAGTATTGCTAAATATCCGCTTATCCCAATTATTAGTGTATTTCCACCAATCGCCAATCTGATAGTTTTTGGTTTCATTACCTTGCTTATCTTTACCGATAACCAATAAACGCGGTTCCAGCCCAGACTTGAAACCGAATGGTTGATCCATATAGGTAAAGCTACCACAAGCACTCTGCAGCGATGGCTCCACAGGGGTAACGGTTAAATAGTAAGGCGTAAAGCGACCTATGTTGCCGCTTGTCGCGCCAGCGATACTATAGCCAAAATAACTAAACGGACGTGGCTGCGCCGAAAAATTAAAGACCCCAACTTCAGAAATCGACTGCTGAAGCAACTGCTCGCCGGATTGTTGCTCATATTCGGTTAGCCCTAGGGTGCCTTTCTCCCCCCCTTCGTTCAGTGTGGGACTGACCAACTCATGGGTCAATTCAATCCCGCTTAAGGCAAAATTAGGTGTCACCTTGTTACCACTGCAAATATCGCTATCGTTATCAGATTGCCACGCCATCGCTTTAACGGTCATCTCAAATGGCTCACCAGCTCGAGAAAATGGCGCGCCATTGACAGTGCAATCGCTGCACACGGCAGACTCGATACATAAGCCCACCGGGCGGCGCACAAATTTACTGCTGCCATTCATGATTAAACCCTGCTCCTCGCCACTGCCGCTATAGCGAGCATTGAGCTGCATCTGGCCGGCATCGGCGTAATTAACCTCAATGCGCGCTTGGCCATTTTGATCAAAAACTAACTCTACCCCCTCGGCACTGGCCTGCGAGACACCGACAGATTTTTCACCCGCCTCGGTGGTGACAACCACAGGTAGGGTGCCGCTCGAGGGCGAGATATAATCACTCCAAAAACTCACGGTTTTACGTTGATTTTGAAAAGCGGGTACGCATTGCTGATTGGCATCGCCCTGCTTTACTGCTTTTACCCAAATGTCCTTAGCAGGTTTATTCGACAGCTCATCAGGCACCGCCATAATAAAACCACTTTCGGCAAAGCTTAAGGTACAACTGGCCACATCGAGCGGCCCATTCCCCTTGCGACACAGGGTATCGCTGCCAGCAATCGTGGCGGGAGTCGAACTGGTCACGCCAATTGTTACTGGCGCAGGAGTATTTGACCTGAGACTGACTTGTGCAATGCCATCGACTAAATTTACCGCTCCACCGCCGAGCCAACCGCCGTTAGCCATTGCCGCTGGCGCAAGATAAGCCGTTACCGGGCCGGTGAACAGATCGCACTGGGCATTACGACACGCCCGCAGCGTCATGGGCTCTGGATTACAGGTTAATGGGTTGCTCGAATAGTCGAACTCGAAATGGTGTACCTGCTGGCCAACAGGTCGAGAATCAAGGGCGCACACTTCAAAGTTATCAATTTCATGGTTGTTGTTAGCGCCACCGGTCGAGCCAGTAATAGAGAGATAAAAGTCATCTGGCACCCCGCCTTGCCCATTAATGTTACGCGCATCAAATTCGGGAACTAATACCTTAAACCCATTACCGTCTTTAATATCACGCTCAACCAAGACTAGTGCTTGGCCTGAATTACGTGAATCAACCGTGATCCGATAGCGATGATTGGGCCCAGCAGTATTAGTGCCTCTCACATCTATTGCCGGATTTAGATTAGCCGCCGTGCCCGCCAGATAACGATAGCTGCTGCTGGTTGAACCTCGCAGCGTAACCGACTGCGGCCGAAATCCTGGGCCACCCGTTTTACCTTCATTGGGATTGGCAAAATTACCATACTCATCTAGACCTATGCCTATCCAGCCACCCGCAAAGCCCGGTGTGCCATTGTCTCTGGGGGCATAACCTAAGGCTCCACCGAAACTGCCAGGCTGAGGTGTGATGGACGCATCGGATAAAATAATGGTAACCCCATCACCGCCATTTCCACCAACTGGCGACCAAGCAAAGTAATCAAATTCGACCTGGACGAGATTATCTTCAGCCGGAAATAAACGCTGAAAAGTACTCGAAGAAGATTGATTACGACTGGCTGGAGTAATGCGCATACGCTGGCCGTTAATCGCCGGCGGTGCTGAATTCCCTAGGGTTTTAATGGCCCAGTCACTGCCGAGATCGGCTCGGTTAAAATTATCCTCAAAACAGCTTAATACCGGAGCGTCATCGACCCACTCTAACGCCACAAAACCGTAAGCTTCACCCAGATGATAACGCTCGCTATTTTGATATTGGTCCTCATCGGTCACCATGCTGACATTATCACGACTCAACTGACATCGCCTGAGCCAACCACCGTTAGTGCCATTGCGCGACTGCTTACCCGCCACTAAGGTGGGCGAATGGTTAAAGCCTATTAAGGGTGTTAAATAATTACATTGGCTTTGTGGACTCACTGCATAATTTGCATTGCTCGTCATGGCGTCTGAGCCAAATTGATACCGTACATCGCGTCCATCTAACGTGATGATACCGTTACCACTTTCTAAGGCCAAATACCCCACTTGTTCACTATTGAGCCGGTTTAACTGGGTACCTTCTGGCTGGCATAATTTATTACCAAACCCTTCCCCCTGACCCGCCTCAACGACCTCAGATACATCGATACCAAGGGAAATATTGCTGTCATTCCATTTTGTTGTACTGGTTAACCAGCAGCGGTTCGCTGAAGATTGAATTTGATTCAGCACCACATCAAAACGCCGATTGGTGGCTACCTCTTGATAGTTTTCACTTCTATCATAAATGGGAAGGTTAATATCAACGAGCCCTGCTTGCAGGTGTGTACCATCGGATAACACATACTCTCCAGGAAGTACTGCGACCCAATGGATCTCCGCCATAGGTTGAGCAACCTGATCTGATTGAGGTGGCTGAACTTGGCGCCAACTAAACCCTCGGGATGAGACTTGTGACAGAAACACCGACGCAGGACCATCATTATTGGTAGCATTAGCGCTAATGGTCGGCATGACAAACACCAGTGGCGTAACATCATTAGCAAATGGGGTATCAAAAACCACATTCCCCACTGTCGCTCTGCCAAATTTGAGATCGAACTTCCCCACTCGCGCCGTGGCGAAAACCGAACTGGTATCTTGCATGGTCAACTTTGCGGCGGTAATGCGCCCCCTGACGATGGCCTCATCTTTTAATTTGGTTTCTCGATCGCTGTAAATAAAGGCATTGATGATTGAATCACCCTTAATCTCGACTTTGTCGTACCCAATAATGGTGGTATCACCCTGCGGATTAGCTTCAATGCGCACATCATCAAAATTCACTTTCTTTTTGATGAAAACTCTCACATCACCTTGCGGCTTAAAAACCAGCTCGTTGGCCTTGCCCTTAGCAAAGTCATCAATCCAGTAATCTCCGGCGGGCATTATCAGCACTGAGCCATCATCGAGATCTAATGATTTAATTCGATATTCACTGTTCGTCGCAGAAAAACGTATGGTGCAGGCATCACCGAGTTTGATATCCCCCATCTCGGAGTTATCGATAAACAGCTCACCAGCACTACAACGGTCATATTTAAATTTACTGTTACTGCCTTTAAACGCATTACGACCGGTTAATGACAGGCCATCAATATCGATGCCGGTAATTGAGCAGGCTCTGTCATTACCCGATAAGGTATCGCAACCTGCAACAGGGCGAGAGCTGGTATCGTTAAATGAACAAAAAGCCAATGCCTTACCCTGGGTGCCATTAATGCGTGCATTGCCACTTTGTTGTAATTGGTGTTTATTGGCATTGTTATCAGAACACAATCCACCAACGTCACCATGATGTGCCTGCACCACGGCAGGAAAAACCGTTGAAAAGTCAATGGCGTCAAAAGCCAGTAACGGTGATGAAAACCCCGCGACCAATAGACATAAACTGGCTAACTTATATTTAATCACGCGCCTCGACCTCTACTTTACGGTTAACTCTCATGCAATTATCACCGTCACATGGCCCTGCGAAGCAGGTAGCCTCACTGCTAACGAGGTACTGCACTGCGCCACTGTAATCGGTCACTCGGCATGCAAGCTGGACGCTACACCCCTTAAAGCCCACCACATTGGGTGGCGTCCAAGATTGAGCGCTGTAATCGCACTCTCCGGCGCTCGCATCGAGCGGAAATAAGCGTGCTAGCGCCACATCGGCGCCACTGTTGGCTGCGGCAAAAGCCCGAGTGCCCAGCACCTCTAAATTCACCTGTTCGTCAGCATCTTGCACCACATTAATCAGCGCCGAGGCCAGCAAAAACATCACTGTGATGACAAACAGGCCGATCACCAAGGCGCCACCACGCTGGGCACTCAAGGTCGATGATATTATAGGGTTCGTCTTAGGGGACATTGATCACCTGCACTTGGTGCTGATATTGAAATGTTTGACCGTTAACCTCAAATAGTGGGCTTAACTGCACCACCGCATTATTCATTAAGGTTCCAGGTGTGTAACGAATGGGCGCGTCACTGATGAGATTATTCACCACATTTTCGGCCATCAATACCCCAGCCCCCATCTGAGCGGGGCTAGGCTGAGCGGCACTAAGATTATAGCCGCTATAACGCCTCACCTCGCCGCTGGCCAAAAAGCAGTAACTGACGGACTCCGTTACCGTAAAATAGCGCCGCTGCGGCGACGCTTCATCAAAACGCACCGCGCGGTGAAACTCCACCAAACTGCCATTCACCTGTTTAATATCAAACATGCGCCCTGTCGTCCCTGCAGGCGTTGCGCCATAAACATGCGCAGCCGTTAGCGGGTAAACTACCATTTTATGAGCCTCATCAATCGTTTGTGATGGCTGCATAATACTGCCGCTAGCGGCAGCCCCACCTGGCGCGATAGGCAGTTGCAGGTAACTGGCACTGCTCATGATGGGCAAATATTCGATGCACTGGTAAGTGGTCGATGCTGGGGTAACGCGGATGCTATTAGGCAGCGCGTTACGTAGCTCGCGCGTCATACGCTCGATGGCAAATCGGCTTTGGCTCAACACCTGATCGACCGAAGTCGATTCAACAAAAATACGGGTGCCCAGCACGATAAAACTGCTCACGCCGACCGCTAAAATCCCTAAAATAATGATCACTGTTACCATCTCAACCAGCGTAAACCCAGAGTGCTGGCGGCGGGTATGAACACTTAGGAAGCGATAGTGCATCAGTAGTTACTCCGCAGCGCGTTATAGACGATGGCTTCGCCACTGGGCGTGATCACCGTAATGGTGATTAATTTACTATTGCTATCGCCATTAGGGTAAGTAACCTGCACCGCAAGTTGATAGTTGGGATATTCTTGCGCATAGGTGCGCGAGGAGTTAAGCATGAGATTATCTTGGGAAAGATTATGGTAATCGTCCACATCACGATAGGCATTACGGTTTAACCCAGCGGCGCCAAAGTCACTCTCTGCGGTGCAGGGTAAGCCTGCTGGCAAGCCTCTCTCGGGGCGCGCTGCGGCGCCGCATGCTGGCACGCCGCCATTAGGGTTGGTGTTTTGATCGTAACGTTTGCCCCAAATTTCATTGAGTAATGAATGGGCTAACTCGGCCGAGCGTACACGATGCAGAGTCTCGGCGGCGCGGTCGGCTTGGGGAAACAGCATGGTCGATAGCATCACCAAGGCGATGCTGAGCACTAACATGCCGACCACCAGCTCGATTAAGGTAAACCCTTGCGCCCCATGATGATCTAGGCGGCGGATAAAGTAACTGCGATGGTAAGTGTTAGCGCCCATGGATATAGCCCTGACTTTCAATCGTAAGCGTTAACACCTCATCGGCGCTCACCTTAATATCGCAACCATTACTGCATGCGGGGACACTGCCATCACGGGCAAATTGCAGCGCAAACACCGACAGGCCGTTAAGGCTTAATGCTGTGTTATTGGGCAGTGCTTGCGCTGTACCTGTCACGATAACGCTGCTGCAATCCTCTTGGTAGATCATCATCCGGTAGGCCTTCTTATCGACATTGACGCCATAGCAACGGTCTTGATTATTCATCGCCATCAACTGCACCCGTCGCAATTCGGCGATAAACTCATCTCTTAAGGTGAAGGCACTAAAATTGCTAGCAGAAAAAAACCGTGGCAACACCACCACAGACAAGATGGCAATCAACATGATAGTGGTCACTAACTCCACAAGGGTAATGCCTTGCTGTTTTCCCATTGATATTCCGCCCACAAACCGCTGATAGCGTTATATTTTCTAGTAACTCAATGAGTATGGCAAATAATGCCGCCCATTTCAGATTTTTATAGCACAGCTTGGTAAAAATGATGCGTATAAAAAGCAGTGACAAAAAAGGCCTGCTAAGCAGGCCTTTTCATTGGGTATTTTATTAACAACCCGTGGTCACGCTGGTGATAGTTATACTACCAGGTGCATCAAGGTTGTTCTGATATTGGACATAACAAGCGCCTGTATCCGGTGCATCTGCTTTAGGGCTGTCTTGCCCTTGAGGGTAAAAGTAGATGCTCTTTTCTGCACCGACTTCCAAATAAACCCACTCAGTCGTCTCATCGTCAGCTGACTCAAGAGATACATCGATATCCAAAACATGCTCTAAGCTGCCGGTCCATTCTGCAATAGGATGTCCATAATTGAGCTTTACAGGGGTTCCGGCAGCATCAACTTTAACAGTTGGACCGTCACCAACGCCCAGCGCTTCATTCCCGGCAATCAGCGACTTGGAATAGATAAGGCTATCGCCCCCTTTCAGCGCCGCCTCTAAGCCGGCGATGGTCGATGCGCGCGCATCACTTTGCAAGTTAATAAATTTAGGCGCGGCGGTGACCGCCAAAATACCTAAAATAATAATCACCACGACAAGCTCAATAAGCGTAAAGCCTTGTTGTTTTTTCATACTGTGTTTCCTTTAATTAAAAATAATAAATTATATAAATGACTTAGGCTTAATGACATTAATGAGTGAAGCTCACTACTGCACCTGTTGCGGGGTTATAGGTCACCCCTTTACCCACATCTAAATCTGGAGTCGGAGTGGCAATACCACTAGCTTGATCTAATGCCAATGAATTGACTTGATGATAAACACACAAATCGATATTACTGACTAGATCACCATTGAGATCAACCGCGCTGCCCCCACTACCGTCTAGCACTCTCGCAGTAAACCTTTGATTACGCGCATCTTGGGTATAAAGCACATTACGCGGTGGGCTCTGTAATATGGCATTAAATACCTCTTGGCAACTGGCATCGCTCATCTGCGTGACATCACTGGCGTTAGGCACTGTCGCTGTTGGAAAACCAAAGCGGGGATCCAATGAAATGGTGGTGCCGTCGAGTACGACACTGTTCGCATTGCGACCATCAACTTCCCACTGTGAACGCACAAAGCTAACTGCAGTGGCAAGCCCACCAGCAACGCCATCGACGCTGGCATCTTCGGCATCATCGGTCACATTCAGAAAACGCGGGATCGCGGTTGCCGCTAAAATGCCCAAGATCACGATGACAATAACTAACTCAATAAGCGAGAACCCTTGCTGCTTTAGTCGTCCCATCTTGGTGGTCATATTCATATTTATTGCCTCTATGCTATATAGCGCTAATTCTAACAGTTACACAAAAATTAAAAACTATTGATATATCAATATTTAGTCAAATTTTTCCAAATAACTCGGCCGCTATTTAACTGATAACTTAACTTATCGCCATTGCGGCTGACATACTCACAAACTGGCCCACTATCGGTCGTTGCAACTCTTACAGCAACCTGCTGAGGTTTTGGCCCCAATAACTGCAACCACAACTGCCGACACCCGGCCTCATCTGCGTGCTTAAGGGTTGGCAGCCCTTGTTGATTAATCAGCACTGGCTCAACGCTGGGGCTCGCCTCACCTGTCGACCAGTGCAACACCAAAGTGTCCGGCCGACCTTGTCTCAACCACTGAGAGCGCACCATGGCAAGTACGTTTACTAAACGGGTATGTTCCATTTTCAACCCTTGGGCAGAGACATCCTCGACACTCCCCATAAAACGAAACGCTAATACCGCTAACATGATCAACACCACCACGATGGCGACCACCTTGCCGTAAAGCTTGATTAACTCACTATCGGCGAGTTGTTGTCGCTGCATCTAGCACCTACCCAATACCTGCCGAATATAAGTGCGCGGCCTCATTTTTCAACCCCCTTTGACCGCATTAAGCATGTCCCACATCGGCAAGTAAATTCCTAGGGCCAAAATCAATACTATGACTGCGACAATCCCAATTAAAATAGGTTCTAATTTTGCGGTGAGATTTTTGAGATCATAATCGACCTCCCCTTCATAAAAATCGGCGGCATCGTTAAGCAGTTGATCGATTTGACCGGTCTCTTCACCGACGGCCACCATTTGCAACACTAGCGGCGTAAACAACTGGCTCTGATTCGACACCCGCAGCATAGAATCACCCGACTCGATACCACGGCGCATCGCCACGATGCGGTCATGCATATAGGCGTTGTCGACTGCATCGGCGACGAGGCTGAGCGCCTGAGTCATTGGCACGCCAGCGCTGAGCATCATCGAGAAGCTACGGCAATAACGTGATAGGGTCGAGCGCTCGATAATGCTGCCCACCGCAGGGATCTTGAGCTTCCACTGATCCCACTGTTTCTCGCCCTTCTCGCTGTTATGCCAGTAGCGGATCCCAACAAACCCCAGCAGCAGCCCCAGCAATAATAGATACCAATAATTGACAAAAAAGTTCGAGGTGGCGATCAACAATTTGGTGGCCCAAGGCAAGTCAGCACCAAAACGAGAAAACATCTCGGCAAACTTGGGGATCACCATAATATTAAGCACCACCATGGCCAACGCTACGGCGATTAATACAAAAATGGGGTAGCGCATCGCGGCTTTAATTCGACGGCGCGTCTCTTGTTCGCGCTCGATATAACCCGAGAGCTGAATAAAAGCATCTTCGAGCTTACCCGTGTTCTCTCCCACATGGATCATCGACACAAACAGCGCATCAAAGACATCTGGATGATGATTCATCGCCGACGATAAGGGCCGACCAGCGGTCAACTGCTCAGAAATATCTTTTAACGCCAGCTTCATTCGCTGTGAATGGGTGCTCTCCGACAACCCTGCTATCGCGCGTAAAATAGGGATCCCTGAACGTGTTAATGAGTACATCTGCCGAGTAAAAATTTGTAACTCATCTAACCCTACCTTGCCTTTAAACAGGGTTCCTAAATTAAAGTCACGCTTAGGTTTAGTTTCAATCAGCTCTAGAGGGATCACCGCGCGCGACATTAATTGGTCGGCGGCGGCGCTTGCCGATACGGCGTCGAGCCGTCCGGTCACCGCCTTGCCTTGGGCGTCTCTACCACGGTACTGATAAACCGGCATGGTTATCCCTCACTCTGTGGGCTATGCATCTGACTCGCCAGCGGTATCTGGGTCTCAGAGGCATCCTCTACCAACTTAGCCACTTCCTCTATGGTGGTGATGCCTTGGGCGAGGTAATCAAAGGCCGATTCGGCCAATGGCGTAAAGTTAGGACTGCGATAAGCTGCAGCGGCAAAATCTTGTGGGTTACCACTGCGCATCGCCTCAATCATGGCATCATCGAGTTCTAAAATTTCAAACACCCCCACTCGGCCACGATAACCGCTACCACCACAGCTTTGACAACCTGTACCGATACGTAAATTGGCGTGGGAAAAATCACGTCTGCTTACCGAACTAAGCCAGGCATTATCTTGGGCGCTCATCTCATAGGGCTGCGCGCAATGCTGGCATACCCGGCGCACCAAACGCTGAGCAATAATGACCCGCAGCGCACTGGCCACCAAGTAACTGGCGGCGCCCATATCGAGTAAGCGCAGCGCACTGGTCACGGCATCGTTAGTGTGCAGGGTCGATAACACAAAGTGACCGGTAAGCGCGCCTCGCAGGCCAATTTCGACCGTTTCTTGGTCACGCATCTCCCCCACCATGATGATGTCGGGATCTTGACGTAACGTGGTGCGCAATACATTAGAAAAATCTAGGCCAATCTTGTGATTCACTTGCACCTGATTGATGCGAGGCAATTGATATTCAATCGGATCTTCAACAGTAATAATTTTACGATCAGCGGTGTTGAGTTCACTGAGTACACCATACAAGGTGGTGGTTTTACCGCTACCCGTGGGCCCCGTCACCAATAGCATACCGTGGGGACGCTTAATCTGTCGCCGTACTCGGGCGAGCATGGCAGGCGGCATGCCGGTTTCATTAAGCGTTAACAGCCCAGCGGATTGGTCGAGCAAACGCATCACCACAGATTCGCCATGATAAATCGGCATGGTCGACATACGCACATCAATCTTATGGCCCTTGACCGTCATGTGAAAACGGCCATCTTGGGGCAAACGTTTCTCTGAAATATCCAGCCCAGCCATCAACTTAAGGCGTAACACTAGCGCGGCTGCGATATTGACTTCCGACAGGGTATGCTCCTGCAACTGGCCATCAATAC
Organism: Shewanella sp. 492; assembly: GCF_059338445.1. Taxonomy (NCBI): domain Bacteria; kingdom Pseudomonadati; phylum Pseudomonadota; class Gammaproteobacteria; order Alteromonadales; family Shewanellaceae; genus Shewanella; species Shewanella sp. 492. Next base: position 406,403 of record NZ_CM181702.1, on the reverse strand, counting down.
GCTGACGAATACGCAATACTTTTTCGCCCGGCTCAATATGAATATCCGAGGCGCGCATCTGCACCGCGTCCTCAAAAATCGACTGCAGTAACTTAACCACTGTGGTTTCATTGTCACTGTCGGCATCGGTCAAACTGGCCAGATTAAATTGATCGTCGGCGGCATACTCCTCATCGAGCTTGCCCGCGATCTGCGCAATTTCACCTGTGCGGCGATACAAATTATCAAATGCGTGCAGCAGTTGAGTTTCGGTCACCACCGCAATTTGGATCGTTTTAGGGGCAAGCAACACTTCGATGTTATCCATCGCCTGCAGATCGGCCGGATCGCTCATGGCCACTAACACGCTGTCACCGTGATCTTCAACCACTAAGGCGCGATAACGGCGCGCCTGAACCTCTGGCAGTAAATTCACCACTTGCGGTGCGATCGCTCGGCGGCTGATATCCAAAAAGGGAATATTAAGCTGCTGAGATAAAAACCTCAGTAGCTGCTCTTCACTGATATAAGCCAGATCGATTAAGGTGCGCCCCAGTTTTTTACCGGACTTTTTTTGCTCCGCCAAGGCCTGAATTAGCTGTTCTTCGCTAATGATCTGTTCTTGTACCAACAGGTCGCCTAGGCGCATTTTTAACTTGGGTTTCACTCAACATCTCCTAACTGCGCTAAACGTTGTTCGATAAAGGCGCTGGCAGAGGCTGATAAGCCATCGAGAGCCAACGCTTGGCGATAGGCTTGTTTCGCGGATAAAAACTGTTGCTGAGAGTCGAGCGCATAGGCCAGCCCCATCCACCATTTGGCTTGATTGGGATCGACTCTCGTCAGCTGGCGATAACTCTGCTCAGCCAACGCAAACTGTTGTACTTGCTGCGCTAAATGGCTCTGCATGGTCCACTTTTGCACTGCAAGCAGATCAGCATCAGGAATCGTCGCTAACGCCGCTAATGCCTTATCTATGGCCCCGGATGCCTCATACAGCCTGGCTTGCAGTAGGGCATAATTAAAATGTTCAGGATACAAGACTCGCCCTTGCGCTAACGTGCTGTCGGCATCGCCGAGCCGCCCTTGACCATAGTAGAGCGCCGCTAAATGTTGCCTTGCCTGATGCAGGCTAGGATCGAGGCCAATCGCTTCAGAAAAATAGTCCTGGGCCTGCTGAAGTTGCCCCTCATTTTGTGCTCTCTGCCCTAAAGCAAACCGCTTTTGGGCCAGTGCCGATGGCGTGAGCTTAACTTCTTTCACCGCCATTGCACCTGCCACTTGACGAGGCTCTGCCGCGTTAGGCTGGCGCACTAGTTGTTGATTCACCTCACTGGCGGCTACTCTATTTTTGTCTGATGTATGTTGCATCGCAATATGTCTGCCCGCATTGTCGCCAGTGATGGCATCGACGCTGCCATGGGGACTGCTATCGGTATTGGGGTTTGCCTTCGCATTTGTCGTGATATTCGCCACTAATGTTTGGTTATCTATCCCCTTAGCCGCGACATCAGGCAACTGCTGCTGTGACTCTGCCAGCGCGTTCATATCCTTTGCTTCTGTAGGCTCAGATGACGCTAACTCTTGTGCCGCGACATTGACTGCGGGCAGCTGCGCTTGCTGTAAGTCTTGCTCAAGCTGGGTATTATTTTGGGTTAAAATGGCCAGCTGCTGCCACGCCATGGTGGCGCCAATAGTGCCACATACAGACAATAACAAGAGTAAAGCCCAAGGCAAGAGACGAGCAAAAGCACCCGGCGTAGGTGCAACATACTGCACCTCAGGCACAGGAAGGGTTTCTATGGGCTGAGCTTGCTGACGCTTATCGAGATCTTTGAGCATGGTATTAATCACACTCATACGAGAGCCCCACTCACCCAGCGCCACACCGCGATAGAGAGTACTGATACGGTGGCAATCGCAGCAAACCACCAACGTGGACTGCGCCGCTCGGCTCCTGCATCTTCGGTATCGCTAATGGCTGCACGAATATGACGAGGCAGCACTTGTGACGCCCCTTCACCAAAGGCCAATAACAGCGCTTTATGAGACAAAATATTGATCAACCTTGGGATCCCTCGTGCCGCCTTGGCAATATGCCGACAACCACTGGGTGAAAATAACGCGGCGCCTTGATAGCCCGCAATGTGTAACCTATGGGTGAGATAAGCGGCGGTTTCGTCATAGGTTAACGGCCGTAATCGATAGCTAAAGGTGATGCGCTGCCTTAACTGGCGAAACGGCTTTAAACTCAAACGTTCATCTAATTCTGGTTGGGCAAACAACACCACCTGCAATAACTTACGGCTTTCGGTTTCGAGATTGGTAAATAGCCGCAGCGCCTCGAGGCTCTCGTCAGGCAACGCCTGAGCCTCATCTAACACCAGCACAATGGCGTGACCATGGGCCGATAAGGCGATCAGCTGTTGCTGAATTAAGGTGGTCAGCTGCTGTTGATCAATATTGGCTGAGTATTTAAGCCCCAGCTCTAACGCAACCGCCCAGCGCAGTTCAGCGGGCGTGAGATAAGGATTCGGCAGGTACGCACAATGGAACCGAGCGGGAATATCATTAAGCAGCTTGCGGCAGAGAAGAGTCTTACCTGTGCCGACCTCGCCAATCACCTTGATAAAGCCTTCGCCAGTTTGCAACGCCGTTTGCAGCACTTGCAGCGCCTCAACATGAGGCGCTAGCCCAAAGAAAAACTCCGTATTGGGCGTTAATGAAAACGGGGTCTGCGCCATGCCAAAGTGCTGCTGATACAAATGACGCTACTCCTTTACAGGCTCTGGATACCAACGGTCGAGCAAGGCTTTTGAGCGTTCAAGCTCAGCCTTCCAAGTATCGGCACCGACTACGGTAGGTTTGAGTAAAATCACCAGCTCGGTTTTTCTCAGTGACTGACTGCGGTTGGTAAATACCTCACCAAGCAAGGGGATGTCGCCTAAGAAGGGCACTTTAGAAACCAGCTCAATATTTTCACTCTTCATCAAACCACCAATCACCACCACATCACCGGTGCGCGCTTTAATCACGGTATCTGACTCGCGGATCTCGCTCTGTGCCAGTGGCAACTCCAGAGTGCTGTTAGAAATTTTGATGGATTTATTTTGCTCTTTAATGTCGATAACCGACGGATGAACATGCAGTAACACATTACCTTCGGCATCGATTTGCGGCGTAACATCTAGGGCGATACCAGAGAAAAATGGCGTCAGTTCTACCTCCGGGGTGGTAACTGGTGTGGTGCCCGCCACGGTAGTTGAAGAGACGTCGGTGACAAAATACTCGTCGCTGCCCACTTTAATCACCGCCTTTTGGTTGTTCGAGGCGGTCACCCTTGGACTAGACAGCACATCGACATCGCCTTGGGTATCGAGCAAGGTGATCATACTAGCGAAATCACTGCCAGTGATTTGTAAGGAGGTTACGCCCCCTATCGCGGCGCTGATCTGATCGCCAAACGAACCCGCCGAGGTACCAAAGTTAACACTGGTATTACCATTGGCTAAAGCGGTGCCCACGACGTTATCCCACTGGATCCCCTGCTGATAACCGTCCGACAAGGTGACCTCTAAAATTTTGGCTTCGAGGATCACTTGCCGTTGCAGGTGACTCTCGGCAGTTTGCAAGAAGGTTTTCACCTGACGTAACTCGTTAGGAAAGGCGCGAACCGTGACTAAACCGGCCTGCGGCGTAATGACCACTTGGCGGCCGTTGCCTGTCTCGCCAACAATCGACACTAAGGTCTCTTTCAAGTCGCCCCAAAAATCACTCTTGGTGGTCGACCGGATAAAGGTGCCATTGGTGGTGTCGTTACTGTTATTGTTGTTCGAATCGTTATTGGAGCCAAAATTACCGTTATTATTGTTACCGTTGTTATTGCTGTTGCTGTTTGAGTTATTGGTATCGGAGATTCGTCCCGAGTTGACCGAAGTGAGCGAAAGGCCGTTGCGCTCCATGTGCAGGTAATTTAGCGCGAAGGTCTCGGTGCGCATGCCCGCAGGATAGACGCGTAAAATACGCCCATCACGACTCACTTCATAGCCATAAATATCTTCCACGACTTGCAAGGCTTCACTCAATGTCACCCCTTTTAATGACAGTGAGATCGTGCCGCTGACATTGGGATGCACCGCCACACTCAGTGGGGTGCCCTGCACTAGGCTTGGAAAAAACACCTTGGCATCAACGTCATTAGCCGACACATCGAAACGTCGCTCTGGGGGCATCATGGGCGCTGGGCTCCCCAGTAATGAGGCCGAGGCAAGCTCACGCTGCACCGAGTCTGGCATGACAGCCGCTGGCGGCATATTCACCTGATATTCTTGCTGAGAAATAGAGCTGGATAATGCCGACTTTGACTCGACAGGCTGCGGACGATCCGTTGTCTGACATGCCACTAAAAGCAGCGCCACGAGTGGCGTGAAGGTTCTTATTGCGGTCATTTATTGTCCCTTAGTCTCTGTTACGGCTTGGTACAAGGAGAAGTGTCGGCCATCGGCTAGCCACACGCCTTTGGCGTTAATGCGCACTATTTTAACCCCTTGTACCCGGTCACCTAGGGTGAACATCTTATTATTAAAAATCGCGGTCGCGCTATTATCCGATATCAACACACTGTTTAATTTAAGTGTATCAGCCCCTTGTTGTTGACTGACTGAGTGCGACACCGCGCCAACGCCCGGTTGAGTCGGATCCCGTAACGATTGCGCCTGCGCCGGGATAACCAGCATACAGGCTGAAGCAATCAACAAGGCTAAGCCAGATTTCATCTTATTTCGCCACACTGATAAAGTCCTTATTGATACTTAAGGTGTATAACTCCAATACCACGCTTGCCTTAGGGTGCTTATCGACGCTGTAATCGAGCTGCTTCCAGTAAAGCTTATTGGGCATATTTTCTACCGCTTGCACAAACTTCAGCGTGGCAAAATAGTCGCCCACGAAGGTGAGCTTAATACCATGACTGTACAAATTCAGCTTGTCTTGATCACCGACCGGCAGTAAAGGTTGTGGAGCGAGGGTATCGAACGAATGTAATTTCACTCCTTTAATCTGCCCCAGCAATTGGCTCAACATCGCCGGCATATGCTCAGCTGGCACCATATCAACCATCTGAAATGACAGCTGTTGGTCGATATCCGCCAACTGTTGCTCTAACGTGGTTAATCGTTGCCGATATTCTTGGTCGGGATCTTGGGCTAAGCGCTGCTGATAGAGTTCAATTTGCTGCATTGAGACCTTGTTTTCTGTGGTCATCGCGCTTACTTGACGCTGCAGCGTATCACGCTTAAGCAGTAACGACTCTAATGGAAAATAGAGTAGCGCAGCGATAACCATAAGCGCAGCGCCAGCTATCATCAGCCGCTCACGCTGAGTGAGTACATTAAACTGAGCGCCCCATTGGGACCAAAATGGCTTCATTGGCTCGACTCCTTTGCGGCTTCACTGCGAAGCACGAATGACAGCGGCTCGCCTTCGCCCCGGCTGATGGTCAAGGTGCTAAAGGCTTGCCCTTTTAAGGTATCGACCTGCTTTAAACGCTCCACCCAACGCGGCACATCCTGCGGCGCACTGCTGTAGCCTTCAAATATCACTTGTTTTTCCATAATCTGGATACGGGTCAGCCATGTGCGACTGTCTGCCACACTGGCCAAGTCGGTTAATAAGGAGGAGTAGCCATGACTGGTGAGCGCTTGCACTTGGCCGAGCTCACCCAGCAATTGGCGTTTCAGCTCAAGCTGCTGGGTCACCAGATCCACCTTAGCCACTAACGTCGGTGAAGCCCCGCGCGCGCCGAGCTGCTGCTCTAACTGCAGTTTTTGGCGGTCATAGTCTGCCTTTTGCGCGCTTAATTGCGTATGTTGTTGCTGCAGACGATTAACGCTCCAATAGGTGATGCCATTGGCTATCAGTAACAAGAGTCCCACCGCTATCGCCACTTGGCATAAACGTGCAAAAGAGAGCCGTAATTGGGGGGGTAACAGTGAGGGATGAAATAGGTTAACCCTGAGTTTTTGCGCCATCTACGCCACCTCCTGTTGAGCATCTCGACTAAACTCGGCGTAAGCAAGCTCAGCCAGTTTGTCTGCGACGCGCTCGCAGGGGATCACCTCGACCTGCTGGTCAAAGTTGGCCGATAGCAAATTAGCCAACTCATTACGATCGCCTTCCATTAACAAGTCAATTGAGGCCACCGGGGCTTGACGGAATTGGCTTTCAAAGTAATCCATCGAGCGTTGCAGCTCGATACTCAGATTATCGGCTATACCTAAACGCAGATCCGCCGCCGATACCGTATCTATCTGATTAAAGCCTCTGACGCTGCGCTGCATAAACAGTTGCCCCTGCTTAATCACAGCCAGCATCAGCTCACTGTTTGGCATATGGCACAAGACCAATCTCGCTTGATTGTCATTCACCTGATAATTACTGATGGCCATCTCTTCAATACTGATGCCGGCAATGGTGAGTTCATGTTGCTTAGCGGCCAACGCCAAAGCGCTGAGCATGGCACGCTCGGCCACCACCACAGTTAACTTGTTGCTACTCGATTGCGGCGCTTCAAAATAATCTAAATGCAGCGCATTGACGGGTTTGACCACCATATCTTTAATCGACCAAAATAAGGCTTGGCTTATCTCTTCATCGGCAACCGGTGGCTTGTCGACTAGTAGCAATTGGTAATAGCAATCGCTAAGGACAATGTGCATATTGGCAGCGGGAATTTGTTCAGCAAGACTTGCCAAAGCAAGATGCCAATCATGTTTGATTAGCGGAATTTTAATCAAGGCTGGCGATTCAGCCCCGCAATATACCGTCAGTTCGTCGACGCCAATATAAACACCAACATTAGCACTAGGGTGTGATGTTTGCCAAAAAGCCAGTTTACTGAAAAAACGTTGTTGCATTAAGCTGTGCCCACTATGTTATGCCCAATCTGAGTTGAGACACCCAAACCACCAAAAAATCCAATCACAGCGCAATATCGAACCAGAGGGTAAGTGTTAAACATCGAAAAAATTGTGGTCATTGTAGCGACTAATTTCTTAATTTTATAGAAAAAAGCCCAGAACCATGCGATATCTTCAATTTAGTTCACTCTAGCATAGTCATATTTGCCAACGCCCTTACCCCTCTCACTATTATATTTCTTGTACCGGATCGCTAAACAGGCTGCCCTGCCCGGCACTGACCCCTAGAATTTTAAGGGTTTGCCACTCTTCGAATGACTCTATCGCTTCGGCAAACACCCGCACTTCAGCGCGATATAAGCCGCCGATAAGGCTTCTTACAAACAATTGATTCTCTTGGCGTAAATGAATCTGCCGCACGATAGAACGATGCAATTTAATGATATCGAATTTACAGCTAGTGATGTATTGCATGCTCACCACCTGTTGGCCAACTCGGTCAACGCACAGGCTAGCCCCCATTTTACTGATCATATTCAATGTGGGCGTTAACTGCTCAATATTATTGACCACAATATCTTCATTGACCTCAATAATAAGTTTGCATGCCAGATTACGGTATTCGAGTAAGGTGGTTTTAAACCAACGAATAAATGCCCGGCTGGTCAGGGTATCGAGGCTAAGATTGATACTGTAACGCTGAGTGCTTTGAGGGTTGCTGCCTAACAAGTCAAATAACACAGCTTCTATCACCTGACGCTCAATTTGAGGGGTAAGACCGCACTTAATCGCCATGGGTAAAAACAGGGTGGCCCGAACCAAGTTACCTTTGCTGTCGCGTAGCCTACTCGACACCTCTCTGTGGTGCTCTACCCCATCACTGTCCAACACCGGCTGAGAATAGATAACCACCCGCTTGTTCACCAGGGCGTATTCTAAAAAGCTGCGCCAACGCACCGAACCTCGGGCAAACTCTTCATCGACGGCCCCCTTGTCATACATAAACCAGCCGCTAGGTCCCTGAAACTGCGCTGCACGTAACGCCATTTCCGCCTCTTCAATCAACTGCTCTTTACTGTCGCCCACCTTAAAATAAGCCACACCAATATGGAAAAAATCATCACGATTAACCAAGTCATCCAATGGCTGTGCCAAACAGACCTTAAGCAATTTAGCCACCAGCTTTTCAACATCGACCAAGGAAATTTGCGGAATAACAATGGCAAACTGATTATAAGAACGGCGTGAAAAAATACTGTTAGCGTAACTGTTGAGCAACTGGTTAATGTCATTAATGGTGTGGCTCAGCATCTCTTGGATGGTGAACTCATCATGCTCTTGCTGCAATAGATCCAGATCTTCCATCTCAAGCAGCAACAGCACTCCTGGGGCGATCATCCCCTGATCGTTACTTAACGCATCGAGCCGATTTTTTAAAAACAACCGATTTCCTATGCCCGTGACGGGATCAAGGAAGGTGTTAGACCGAATCACCTTATCGAAACGCGCTCGCTGTTTTTGCGCATCATCGAGTTCCAGCAGCAATTGTGTTAAGGCACGGTTAATGAGCCTTGGTCGCCCATGACCACGTTCGGCCAAAGCTTTGTCATAATCGCCAGATAAGATAAGGTGGCTACGCTTAGCTAAATCTTCAATGCCTTCGAGTTGTTGGGCTAACCAGAGATATCCCCAGCGCACAAAGAGCGCGACGGCGCTTAGACCTAGCAGTAAGATCAACACGCCATAACCACTGATCTGATTAAGTTGCAGTGGGCGGGGCACACTGAGCTGAAACGTAAGCGCCATTTGCTCGGCAGTTGATGATAAGTTTGTGAGCGACGCTGCAGGTAAAATAGAGCGTTCATAACGAATAACGCGCCGCTCGCCTTGAGGACTATCATAGCGATATAACACCTCATTTTGACGTGTTAACACAAACTGCTGTGCCTGATAGGCCGACAATAGTTGTGGTAGCCAAAGATCGAGCCCTTGTATATGCGCTGGCGTTTGATGCTGCGACAAAATAGTGCTGAGTTGTGTGACTTGCTGTCGCTGCTGTTTATAGGTCAGCTGCATGACACTAAACACCGCAGTCAGCAGAAAAATAAACGCCATTGCCACTAGCGATAACAGCCAGAAACTGGTGAGCTTTTTAGTTAATAGTACAGTTGCTTTCATGCCGCTTCCTGCAGAATTATTGTTATATTTTTTGCTGCTACTGGTTTTTATACCAATAAAATTAAATGGTTAATTTATTAATGCGACAAATGTTTATCTACGCTCGTTAGCCAATGGCTAAATGTAACCCTGATAAAGTCAAAATCAGCTTAATTACCATACAAACAAACCGTATTGGGTACAAATAAAAAAAGGGCCCTCAGGCCCTTTATCAGTCAGCGGGATATCGCTTACGCCATATAGTGCTCTGGCAAGATTTCTATCGCCGCCACACCCGAGTCGATAGCCGCTTGCGCTACCGCCTTGGCTACGTTTGAGAGTAGACGTGTATCCATCGGCTTAGGGATGACATACTCTGGGCCAAATGTTAACTCAGAGACATCAGGATAAGCGGCCAATACGGCGGCAGGTACTGGCTCTTTGGCCAATGCCGCAATCGCATGCACTGCGGCAATCTTCATTTCATCGTTAATTTGCGAGGCGCGCACATCCAGCGCACCGCGGAAAATAAATGGGAAGCATAAGACGTTGTTAACTTGGTTAGGATAATCACTGCGACCCGTTCCCATGATCAGATCTTTACGCACGTCATGGGCAAGCTCGGGTCTGATCTCAGGATCTGGATTAGAACAAGCAAAAATCACTGGTTTGTCGGCCATTAACATAACATCGTCAGCGGTTAATACATCTGGACCCGATAGACCCAAGAACGCATCGGCGCCTTTGATCACATCTTGTAAGGTACGTTTGTCGGTGTTGTTGGCAAACAGGGCTTTGTACTCGTTAATATCTTCACGACGAGTATGGATAACCCCTTTACGGTCAAGCATGTAAACGTTTTCACGCTGCACGCCACACTTTACAAGCATGGTCATACAGGCAATCGCGGCTGCGCCAGCGCCCATACAAACAAAAACCGCTTCTTCCAGTTTTTTGCCTTGGATCTCTAGTGCGTTGATCATTCCCGCCGCGGTAACAATGGCTGTACCATGCTGGTCATCATGAAATACCGGTACGTTACAACGCTCGATTAGGGCCTTTTCTATTTCAAAACACTCTGGCGCCTTAATATCTTCAAGGTTAATACCACCAAAGGTATCGGCAATGGCCTCAACGGTATTAATAAACTCTTCCGTTGTACGGTGTTTCACTTCAATATCTGTCGCATCGATATTAGCAAAATGTTTGAACAATAATGCCTTACCTTCCATTACAGGTTTTGACGCCAGCGGTCCAAGGTTACCTAGGCCCAAAATTGCCGTGCCGTTAGAGATAACTGCCACGGTATTTCCTTTAGCGGTAAAGCGATAGGCGTTATCAGGGTTGGCGGCAATTTCACGGACAGGTTCCGCGACACCAGGGCTGTACGCCAACGCCAGATCCATACTGGTCTCGGCGGGCTTGGTCAGGCTAACTGCGGTTTTACCTGGAACGGGGAACTCATGGTAGTCAAGGGCTTGTTGACGAAAATCGGCCATCTTAATAATCCTGAAAAGTGCGACAAGTTAAATCTTAGAGTGAGGTCTTACGCCCTACTATCTCAGCCTGAATCAAACAGAGCTAAGCTGTAGCGTCGTTAGAGGCTAAGATACTCGAATCAACCCACTTTTTAAACAAGATATTAGAAAATTTCAGTTTATTATGTCAGCAAACAGGCTAAGGCTCATTTTGCAAACTTATCTGGGATGGATGATAACTGATCATCTGCCATTTTTTGTAGGAATAATACAACTCTCCACGCACAATTACGCGGCTTTGAAGCAAGTCCAAGGTCAAAATGTTGTTAAATTTACCAGATTCTTCTCTACGTATGCCTACATAAAATATTTCATCGATAATGAGCCACAAATATTGCCCTTTTGTGTCAAAACCGGTCACAGTACCAGCCACCTCTCGCCAACGGTTCAAATCATCTCGGTTAAGTTGCTCAACGCGCTTCGCTTGATAACTAGGATGGCGCCATAACCCCTGCTTTGTTGCTCTGGCTTGGCGCTCTAATGTGTCGAAACATTGCCAAAAGTAATCATTGTGATACACCCGGCTTTTAGCATAGCCATGATTAAGCAGCAACTCTTGCAAATGCTCGCCCGCTTGAGTGAAAACATAAGCTAAGGTTCTACCGTGGGGATCTAAACGTTTGCGATCGAACGCTAACTGTAACGTTTGTCCGGCCTGAAGCTGTTGCAGTAAAAACTGACGTGCCTGATTGGCAAACGGCTCAGATAATTCGGGATATTGCGAGTCTATTTCTGGTGCATCGACACCAATAAGCTGTACCTGGCGATCATCACTGAGAACTAACGTGTCGCCATCGATAACATGACTGAGTGTCACGGTTTCATCGAATTGGGTGGGCACACAGACACTGGGCTGGGCTGCAAAACAGTAGCAGGGCAATAAACCGCATAAGACGAGTAGGTATCTGCTGTATCTGTTCATCTATAATCATATCCTTCGATTAACGGTTCACTTAGATAGCCTGAATTCAGTATGACCATTCATGAATTGAAATCGATAATGGCCCAGGCTACTTTATATCAAACTGACCTTACATACTGTCAGGCTTTAGCTTACACAACAATCCATAATCAGCCGTTAATCATTCAAATCGCAGGCAACAAAAAAGGCGCCATTAAGGCACCTTTTTTCACGTTCATTGCAAAAGTAATAATTACTTCTTGCCAAGTGCGCCGAAACGCTTGTTGAACTTGTCGATACGTCCGCCAGTATCCATAACTTTCTGGGTACCAGTGTAGAATGGGTGACATGCACCACATACGTCCAAATGCAGTGGCTTACCTGCAGTTGAGTTTACTTTAATAACGTTGCCACAAGTACAAGTTGCAGTGATTTCTGCATAATCAGGATGAATGCCTGGTTTCATTGGGATTACCTCAAGTTAAAGGCCATGTCGCTCTTCCAACCCGAAGTCGGACACCACATGCAGTTAATAGAATATTCAGGCGCGAGATAGTACAGGATACGACCAGGAGATACAAGCATAGGCTGCACCTATCAGAGTAATTATCATCATGACCGTTGTACTCGCCATCCTGCCAGGCGCAGCATTAGCCTCTGTATTGGCTCACTTCTAGGCTCAGGCAGTCAATAGAGCTTAGCTTACATGGCCTCAAATATCTGCTGAGCTTGCTTGGCATCGCGATAACGTTCCTTCACGCGATGTGATGGGCAACGCAGCACCACGTCGGCGCGCAGACCATGGATTTTACCTCGATTAAATGCCTTGGGATTGGCATCAAAAATCGCCAACATGGCGCCATAAGGACTCAGTTGCCACGGCTTGGCATAGGCACTGCCAATACGCCATAGGGTTTGCTGTGCATCGTAGTTTAACTCACAATCGGCCTGCACCAAATCCGCTGCCACATCCCCTTGTGGAGCATTTTGCCGAGCCTTGGACTGAGCTTTTAATGGCTTTGAGGATTGCGTGGTTAGCGTATTGCTTGCCACCAGCGGCTTGGCTGTGATGCTTGGCTTAGACTGAGCCGGGAAATGCGCTGAGCGAGCAGCATCAAACAGTTTAATCCGCTTAACCTCGCGCCACTGGTTAACGTGATACTCCTGCACAATCAACTCGGCACTGGCGTCGGTCACATCTTCAAGACCGGTGAGTTGCAACATAAAATTATTCACCGGTGTAACCATTAAACGTTCTTGTCCACTTTGCTGCGCCACCACAAACTGCAATTTGTCGACACTAGGCTGGTCGGTCACTATGTTAAGTTTGAGCTTAGGATTGAACCCAAGATTAAATTGCACTTGATTAATACTCACGTGAGTCACTGCCGCCCAGCCAAAGTGGCTTACCGATAGCTGCGCGAGTAATAGGAGGTACATCAGAGTTTTCATAGCCACATTTTTATAGTCAAAAACCGTACAACTATTAAGCACAAATCCAGCTAACGATTCAATCTATTTATCCACTGCAACAGGGACCACAACGCCACTAAGCTCCCGAAAATATAGTAAAACCGCCGCCAAGAAAAGATAGTGGTAGCCCTAACGATGTACGCTGGTTACACTTGCTCTACCTTAAGTTTGCTTGTCTGGTTTTATGTCTGTGTTTGTCGAAGTTGCCCTGCCCGTCCCACTACGCCAAAACTTTAGTTATCGCGTCAAAGAGAGCGACAGCCCTCTGGCGGTCAAAGGCGTGCGCGTGAAAGTTCCATTTGGTCGTCAGCAACTTATAGGCTTGGTCACAGGGGTAACTGACACCTGTGATTTAGCGCCGCAGCAGATAAAATCGGTAAGTGAATTTTTAGATACTGAGCCACTGCTGCCCGACTCTTTATATCAACTGACTCAATGGGCGGCGCGCTACTATTTTTGCAGTGTGGGCCAAATGCTCTCCCAAGCCCTGCCGGTCGCCTTACGAAAAGGCGCACAGGTTAGCGCCGAAAGCACCCGTTTTTGGTGCCTAACCAGCGCAGGGCAAGCTGCCGATCTCGACACCTTAAAGCGCGCGCCAGCCCAACGCAAAGTGATGCAACATTTGCTGCAAGGTGAGCTGACTCAAGAAGAATTAAACGCGCTCGAACTGAGTAAACCCGCGCTAAAAGCATTGCAGGAGCGTGGCTGGATAACCCACCAAGACAGAGCCAATCAACTCGACCTTAGCTGGCGTGACAACTTAACCCTCGATGAAGAGCCCCATAAGCTCAATCCAGAGCAGGCAATTGCGGTGGCAACCCTCAACCAGCAAACAGGCTATCACAGCACCTTACTCGAAGGGATCACCGGCTCGGGCAAGACAGAGGTCTATTTAGCCTTGCTAGAAACCGTGCTCAAACAGGGGAAGCAAGCACTCATTTTAGTCCCCGAAATTGGCCTAACACCGCAAACCATCAGCCGTTTTAAGCAACGTTTTAAGGTGCAAGTCGCGGTGATCCACTCAGGATTGACGGACAATCAGCGCCTTAGCGCCTGGCGACAGGCTCGCGCGGGTGAAGCGGCCATCATTATTGGCACGCGCTCGGCGCTGTTCACCCCGATGCGTTATCCCGGCATTATCATCTTAGATGAAGAGCACGATAGCAGCTTTAAACAGCAAGAGGGGGTGGGCTATCACGCCCGCGATTTAGCCGTGATGCGTGGCCATTTAGAAAAAATCCCCGTGTTACTTGGCAGCGCCACGCCGTCACTGGAAACCCTGCAAAATGCCCTTAGCGGTCGCTACCAACACCTAAGCTTAGGGGAACGCGCCGGCGCGGCCGAAAAAGTGCGCCAAGGCATTATCGATATTCGTAATCAGCCGCTCAAAAATGGGCTGTCTCATGCGCTACTCAATGAGATGCGTATTCACCTCGATGCGGGCAATCAGGTGCTGCTGTTTCTCAATCGCCGTGGATTCGCCCCCGCCCTGTTGTGCCATGAATGTGGCCACCTGCATGAGTGTGATCGCTGTGATGCCTTTTTTACCGTGCATCAATCATTGGGCGAAATTCGCTGTCATCATTGTGGCAATCAGTACGCCATACCGCGCCAGTGCCATCAATGTGGTAGCACCATGTTGATGGGCCAAGGGGTGGGCACAGAGCAATTAGCCGAAGCGCTGGCGAAAGAGTTTCCCCAATATCCTGTGGTGCGCATCGACCGCGACACCACCAGCCGCAAAGGGGCGCTCGAGGGTCATCTCAATGCCATCCACAAGGGGGAATATAAAATCTTGGTCGGTACCCAGATGCTGGCAAAAGGGCATCACTTTCCCGATGTTACCTTAGTGGGGTTGCTGGACGTAGATGGCGCCCTCTTTAGCGCCGATTTTCGCGCGCCAGAGCGCTTTGGCCAGCTCTATACCCAAGTGTCGGGACGCGCAGGGCGAGCCAGCAAAGCTGGCACGGTATTATTACAGACCCATCAGTGCGATAATCCCATCTTGCGCGAGCTGATGCACAAAGGTTACGGTGAGTTTGCTCGGGGTCAATTAGAGGAGCGCAAGCAAGCCTTGTTACCGCCAGCATGGCACATGTTGCTGCTGCGCGCCGAAGCTCATCGCGCCGAAGATGCTGACGAGTTTTTAACGCAGATTGCCGCTATCTTACCGCAAAATGAGCAGTGTGAAGTGATAGGCCCCATGCCTGCCCCCATGGACAAGAAAGCGGGCAAATTTCGCCGCCAATTGATGTTTCAAACCAAAGAGCGCAGCCTGCTACAAAAGTCGTTCGAGGTCGCGCTACCACAAATCGAAGCCTTACCCTTGGCCAAAAAGTGCCGCTGGAGCTTAGATCGCGACCCGCAAGATCTGTTGTAATAAAAAATATGCTAAATAGCATATAAAATTCATGCCAGAGGATAGCAATTAGCCACCACTAGCGGCTAAAATGTACGGTTATCCCTGAATCTTTTTATCTTTAAGTAACTGTCGATTAAACGCCAATGAAATCACATATTCAATCTTTGCTCGAACAAGCCATTCAGACCCTAAAGCAGCAGGAGATCGTGCCTGCCGATTTTGAAGCGCGCATTCAAGTCGACCGAACTAAAGACAAAACCCACGGTGATTTTGCCACTAACTTAGCCATGATGTTGACTAAAGTGGCGCGCAAAAATCCGCGTGAGTTAGCCCAGCTGATCATCGACAGTTTGCCGCAAGACAGCCAAGTGGCTAAAGTGGAAATTGCAGGGCCGGGCTTTATCAACTTCTTTATTGATGACAATGCCTTAGCCACACAGCTAATGACAGCGCTCAAAGACGATCACCTTGGCGTGGTACTTCCCACCCCACAAACTGTGGTGGTTGACTACTCGTCACCAAACCTTGCCAAAGAGATGCACGTAGGCCACCTACGTTCAACCATCATTGGTGACAGTGTGGTACGCGCACTGGAATTTCAGGGTCACAAGGTGATCCGTCAAAACCATGTTGGCGATTGGGGCACCCAGTTCGGCATGTTACTGGCTTACATGGAAGAACTGCGCGCCGCGAAAGGCGAGCAAGCCAAAATGGAACTGTCAGATCTTGAAAGTTTCTACCGCGCCGCCAAAGTGCGCTTCGATGAGTCAGAAGAGTTCGCCATCCGCGCCCGTAAGCTGGTGGTGGAACTGCAGTCAGGCGATGAGTACTGCAACAAATTATGGCGTGAGTTTAACGACATATCCTTAAGCCACTGCCATCAAGTATATGAGCGTTTAGGCGTGAGCCTGACTCGCGCCGATGTGCGCGGTGAAAGTGCTTACAATGACGATTTAGCCCAAGTTGTGGCCGACCTTGACGCACAAGGCCTATTGTCTGAAAGCAATGGCGCTAAAGTGGTGTTCCAAGACGAATTTAAAACCAAAGAGGGTGAGCCGCTGCCGGTGATCATCCAAAAAGCCGATGGCGGTTATCTGTACGCCACCAGTGATTTGGCGGCGATGCGCTATCGCTCAAATGTGCTTAAAGCCGATCGCGCGCTCTACTTTGTCGACCTGCGCCAAGGGCTACACTTCCAGCAAGTGTTTAATTTAGCGCGCAAAGCCAACTTTGTTAATCCGAACATGAGCCTTGAGCATATGGGCTTTGGCACCATGAACGGCGAAGATGGCCGTCCATTCAAGACCCGCTCCGGTGGCGTCGTGAAACTGGTGGATCTGCTCAGCGAAGCAGAAACGCGCGCATTAGAATTAGTGCGCAGCAAAAACCCAGATATGGATCAAGCTGAGCTGGAGCAGATCGCTAAAGTCGTGGGCATCAGCTCGGTCAAATATGCCGATCTGTCGAAAAACCGTACCAGCGATTACATCTTCAGCTTTGAGCAGATGCTCAGTTTTGAAGGCAACACCGCACCTTACCTGCTTTACGCCTATACCCGCGTAGCCGGTATTTTCAAGCGTGCCGCCGATATAGACTTAAGCGATGCCAGCATCACACTTGAGCATGACAAAGAGAAAGAGCTTGGCACTAAATTGGCCCAGTTTGGCGAAGTGCTTAATCGCATGGTCGACAAAGGTCAGCCCCATGCCCTATGTGGTTACCTGTTTGAGCTTGCGGGTGCATTCTCAAGCTTTTATGAGGCCTGCCCAGTCCTTGCGGCCGATTCAGAAGCCGAGAAGAAGAGCCGTTTACTCTTGTCGCAACTTACCGCCAAAACGTTGAAACAAGGTCTAGATCTATTAGGTATCGACACCTTAGAGCGCATGTAACGAAAGGCGGTAACATGAGCAATCGCGACTACGCCAACAGAAAACCGGCCAAAAAAGGCCGGTCCCGTGGTGGCCGAGGAAAATCGGCTACCCAAGCACCACGACGCTTACCGATATTGCTGACCTTAGTGACAGTCGCCCTACTGGGCGGCTTTAGTTATTTTCTCTGGAGCATTAACGATAGCGCCGACGAGCAAGCGCCAGCCCCTGTGGTTAAACCGGCAATTCAACCTAAGGTTGAAAAGCGCGATCCTAACGCCTTGCCGCCCAAACCCAAGGAAGAGTGGACTTATCAGCGCGAATTAGAAAATAAACGCGTTGAAGTCGATATTCCAGAGCAGACCCAACCGACTCGTCCCTATCAGATGCAGTGCGGCTCCTTTAGAAAAGAAGCCCAAGCTAATGAGATGAAGGCGATGATAGCCTTTCAAGGACTCGAAGCCCAAGTGCGAAGAGTAGAAGGCAGTAGCGGCATATGGTACAAGGTGGTACTTGGTCCTTATGATCGTAAACGCATGGCTGAAAGGCAGCGCCATGTGCTACAGCGCGGTGGCCTCAACGGTTGCCAGATTTGGTTTTGGGAAGGCAGTTAAGCCTCTATTAACTGAAACGGGCCTAGTGCCCGTTTTTTATTGCCCCCCTTTTTTGGCCTGCTGTAAATGATGAAAAATACCGCAACCGCACGCAGTTTCAGCTTAAAAAACGGCAAACGCTAACAACGGCCACTCACTTGCCTTGAATTTTTAACGGCCGTCCCCCATATCTTAAACATTGTCCACCGATGGGTTTCCTACCCCTCGGCTAGAGAAGAGGAAATATCGTGACCACAATCGTTTCAGTACGTCGCAACAATCAAGTTGTCATTGCCGGTGATGGCCAAGTCTCACTGGGAAATACAGTGATGAAAGGAAACGCAAAAAAGGTTCGACGCCTTTACCATAATAAAGTCCTCGCCGGATTTGCAGGTGGCACTGCCGATGCATTCACCTTGTTTGAGCGCTTCGAAGCAAAATTAGAGATGCACCAAGGACACCTGATGCGCGCCGCGGTCGAAATGGCCAAAGATTGGCGTTCAGACAAGGTGCTACGCAAGCTCGAAGCCCTATTGGCCGTAGCCGATAGCGAATGCTCATTGATCATTACGGGTAACGGTGACGTAGTGCAACCAGAGAACGATCTGATTGCCATCGGCTCAGGGGGTAATTTTGCCCAAGCCGCGGCCACGGCGCTGCTTGAAAATACCGAGCTCAGCGCGAAAGAGATCGCTGAGAAATCGTTAACTATTGCCGGTGATATCTGCGTGTTCACCAACCAATTCAAAACGATAGAAGAACTGAATTACTGATCTTGAGCTCAGCTCGAAATCAATAACCAATGCAGCATGCATTAAGGGAAAACTATGTCTGAGATGACTCCTAGAGAGATTGTTCACGAACTGGACAGTCATATCATTGGCCAACAAGCGGCAAAACGCTCTGTCGCCATTGCCCTACGTAATCGCTGGCGCCGTATGCAGCTTAACGAAGATCTGCGCCAAGAGGTCACCCCCAAAAATATTCTGATGATCGGCCCAACCGGTGTCGGTAAAACCGAAATTGCTCGCCGTTTAGCCAAGCTGGCCAAGGCGCCTTTTATTAAGGTGGAAGCGACTAAGTTCACCGAAGTGGGCTATGTGGGTAAAGAAGTTGAGCAGATCATTCGCGATCTTACCGACGCCGCAATTAAGCTGACCCGCGAAGAGCAGATGACCAAATGCAAATTCAGGGCCGAAGAAGCCGCTGAAGAGCGCATTCTCGATGCATTATTGCCTAAGCCTAAAGAAGATTGGGACAGCGAAAGCAAAGATGACTCGGCCACGCGTCAGGTATTTCGCAAGAAGTTACGCGAAGGCCAGCTAGACGATAAAGAGATTGAAATTGACATCTCAGCGCCGCAAGTGGGTATCGAAATCATGTCGCCTCCCGGCATGGAAGAGATGACCAATCAGCTGCAAAGCCTGTTCCAAAACATGGGCCCAGGCGCCAGTAAGCGCCGCAAGATGCCCATCAAGGAAGCTTACAAGCTACTTATCGAAGAGGAAGCCGCTAAGCTGGTCAACCAGGACGACCTAAAAGAGCAAGCCATTGAATTGGTTGAGCAGCACGGCATTGTGTTTCTTGATGAAATTGACAAAATTTGTAAGCGCGGCGAGTCATCAGGTCCTGATGTCTCACGCGAAGGGGTACAACGTGATCTACTGCCGCTGGTTGAGGGCTGCACTGTGACCACTAAACATGGCATGGTCAAAACCGACCATATTTTGTTTATCGCCTCTGGCGCGTTCCAGATGTCTAAACCGTCAGATCTGATCCCAGAGCTGCAGGGACGTTTGCCGATCCGTGTTGAACTGCAAGCGCTATCGGCCGATGATTTTAAACGCATTTTAACCGAGCCACACGCCTCGCTCACCGAGCAATACGTGGCACTTATGGCAACCGAAGGGGTTAAGATTGAGTTTACCGAATCAGGCATCGAGCGCATAGCTCAAGCGGCATGGCAGGTTAACGAGCGCACCGAAAACATCGGCGCCCGTCGGCTACACACTGTGATGGAGCGCCTCATGGAAGAGCTTTCTTTTGAAGCCTCGGATAAATCGGGGAGCAGCACCATTATCGACGCCGACTATGTCAATGCACACCTAGATAACTTAGTACAAGACGAAGACTTAAGCCGCTTTATCTTGTAATACTTAGGGGCCTAGGCGGTATCACCTAGGCCCCTTTGGTATAAATGTAAGTATTATTGCTCTTTACCTCACATAACAAGGCCAATCAGATGTCAGTAGAAAGCCCCAAGGTCACAGGACTGAAACTCAAGCGCAAGTCTCGTCTATTAGAAGTCAGTTTCGATGATGGCAACACCTACGCCCTAAGCTGTGAACTGCTGCGAGTCTATTCGCCTTCGGCAGAGGTACACGGCCACGGTAATCCCGTACTAGTGACTCATAAGAAAAACGTCAATATCGACGCCATTACGCCCGTGGGGAACTATGCTGTAAAACTGATATTCGATGATGGTCATGATACCGGCTTATTTTCTTGGAAAGTCTTGTATGACTTAGCCACCAATCAGGTCGAACTGTGGGAAAACTATCTCGCTAGACTACGCGCCGCTAAGGCAAGCCGTGAACCTATGATTGATATGGCGGTTAAATACCATAACTAGGGGCTGCTGATCTCTTTTCAATCTACGCAAGGGCAAGCGCTGCATGTCAAAACTCAAAGCCGATGTGTCTATCATCCAAGCAGGCATTTTCAGTCAATGGGATGACGAGAGCGATGCCCTGCCTAAATTTCTTAAGGCAACCGTGCATGTGCCCGCCACCCTAAATATCGAATTTGGCTTTGTGGCGCAAATTAAAAAAGCCAAGAATCAACAGCTCAAATATTGCATCTATCATCCCGATATTCCTGACGATAAGGGGAATGTCCGCCCACCTTTTGAGGGCGATGTTTTCGTCGCATCCAACGACTGGACATTCTACCTCGGTGACACCATCTGGGCGCCTGAACACAATAAAGTGGGCAAATGGCGCATGACCTTAGCACTAAAAGATAAGGTGGTAGCCGAAAAAACATTTCACATCCACTTACATGATGAACAGAGCCAAGTCAGTGCCTTTTGGAAACATCGCGGCTATTAATTCCCACCGAGATTATCGTTAACGCTCCCCCAAAAATGCCTATTCCAGCGACTCTTCGAGGCATAACATCGCTTATTTTGTGAGCCAGGCAGATATTTTTAATCTAATGGCGTCAATGCGGACTTATGTCCTCTAGCCATTTTAACGCGGCCATTACTATCGAGAATAATCAATGACTGAGGATTATTCATGACTGCACATATCAATGGCAAAGCGGGCGATTTTGCCGAAACCGTCATCATGCCTGGTGACCCACTGCGCGCTAAATATATCGCCGAACACTATCTCGATGACGTAAAAGAGATCACCAACATTCGTAACATGTTGGGCTATACCGGGTTTTATAAAGGCCAACGTATCTCCGTCATGGGGCATGGTATGGGCATTCCCTCTATGGTGCTTTACGCCCATGAACTGATCGCCGAATTTAATGTTAAACGCATTATTCGTGTCGGTAGCCTTGGGGCGACGCAACACCACGTTAAGATTAACGATGTAATCCTAGCGCAAGCGGCAGGCACGGACTCACCCACCAATGCCAAACGTAGCAGCGGCTATCAGATGGCGACCTCAGCCACATTCGACTTACTGCATAAAGCCTACACTATCGCCCAAGAGAAACAGATCAACGTAAAAGTGGGCAACATCTTCAGTGGTGACATGTATTACGACCCAGATGAAGACATGATCCCTGCCTTAGAACGTTTTGGGGTACTGGGCGTCGATATGGAAGTGGCCGGTTTATATGGCTTAGCGCATCACAAAGGCATCGAATCATTGGCGATTTTAACGGTATCCGATCACTGCTTAACCGGTGAAGAGACCACTGCCGAGGCGCGCCAACTGACCTTTAATCAGATGATTGAGCTGGCATTAGCAACCGCTCATCAGTAACACCACTCGGCATGAAGGTTAGCTTCATGCCATTTAGGCGCGCTCATTATGAGCAGCATCAGCAAATTAGGACGTAAAAAATGAAAAATAAAATATCCTTAACCTTGCTCAGCTTTTTAGCCAATTTTGTCATGGCAGGCTTCGCAACCCAATTCGGTATGTTGATAGAACCGATAGCCAACAAATTTTCAGCCAACGTTAACGAAGTCGCCTCAATTTTCTCCCTACTCAATGGCGGCGCGCTCGCCGGCACCATCGCCGCCTTTTTCTTAATTGAAAAAATAGGCGTCAAACGCATCACCTTAATCAGCTATGTCACTATTGCGGCCAGTGCAGCGGCCATGCACTTCACCAGCTCATTGAGCGTCGTCATGCTTGCCATGACCCTGATTGGGTTATGCGGTGGTGTAGGGCTATGTATTGCTGGCACCATTGTGGTCTCGGTTTGGAAAGATAAAATCCAAAGCACCATGCTTGTGGTGCAAGACGCCACCTTTAACGTGGCAGGCGTGGTGTTTCCGATGATCACCACTTACGCATTGAGCAATGCGTTATCATGGAGTTACAGCTACCTTGCTGTCGGTATTGTCGCCCTTGGTACCGCATTTGTGGCCTTATTAACCAACTTTTCATTGTGTGAAAGCAGCAATGAAACCACTGGGGCTAAAGATGAGTCTGAATGGAACCTTGGGATCATCAGCGGTGGCGTAGGCTTATTTCTTGGCATGTTGGCGCTGTACACCTTCCTAACTTGGGCGCCAATGTTTGTAAAAACCAAGTTCGACATCCCCTTCGAAGACGCTGGCAATATCATTACTCAATATTGGTCTGCTGCACTGGTTGGTGCCTTGGTCTCAACTGTGATTGTGTCGCGGGTCAAAATCCAGCATTTCGTGATGGGGATGATAAGCCTCGCCTTGATCATCACCAGCTTGATTGTGACCACAGACAACTTGGAGTCGATTGGCTACCTAACTTATGGTTACGGCTTTGCCTGCGCCGCCTTGTATAACGCCTTTATTGCTTATGGCGTTTCGTTTGTTAAAACTGCCAGTAGCCGCAATGTGTCATACATTTTAATCAGCGGTAGCGCTGGCGCCATGTTTAGCCCCGCCATTAGCTCGCTATTTGAAAGTGTTATCGGTCTGCAAACCGTGATGTATGCGATTCCGGTAATTTACGCCTTAATCATCACCATGTTAGTGGTTTCAAATCGTCAGCAAGTCGGGTTAACAGCCCAAACGAATTAATCTTAAGCCGTACTTGATGGTAAACTTAGGCCCCGAATATCTTATTTGGGGCCTATTCAATAAAGGCTTTAAGACCCGCTAAATCACAGATCACTAAGCCCTCTTTATCCCGTTTAATCAACCCTAAATCTTCAAGGCTTTTCACTGCGCGGCGATACACTCTATCTGTGGTAGCAAAACGCTCAGCTTCTAAATAACACTTAGTAAACCCTTCTACTGGTTGGTCTTTTAAATGTTGATGATAAAGATCATAGGCAATGTTATACGCGATGGGATAGAGCATTCTACGCGTAAAAATGTCCACCGTATCTTGATAATCGATGGCGATGGCACTGGCAAAAAACAATGCAAATTGGGGCGTTTTAAGCAAAGCCTGCTGCAGCTTATCGCCATTAATAATCGATATAGCTAAAGGTTCTTCGGCGATAATGTCGAGTTGGCACAGATAGTTGGTAAAAAACTCCATTTCACCAAACAACTGCGAATCGCAGTTCATGGTTCCCAGCTGAAAACTCCGGCCATTTCGAGCGGTATACCCCATAGAAATACGCCCATGGGGCACCAAAATCAGCGCATCAACCCGCTGGCCTTGCTGCATTAACTTATGCTGCGCCGCGACGGTTTTGGTTTCGGTAATGCACTCTCGCATCACCCGTTCAATGGCATCATGTTCCTGTTGCCACATCGGCTGAAAACGGCCTTTAGCCAGCGGTTTTAGCTGCATAATGGTATCGATATTAGATTAAGGTTAACGGTTAAATCTGCGGTGATTAGGCGATCGGTGCCTTGTTGATCAGCGATAGGGGCGTATTTATATCAAAAATGACACCGCGCACCTCAGTAATCCCCATCGCCTGCAGTCGAGCCGTGTGCATGGTTAAATAGGCGCTAGCCGACGCTTCATCCTCAAACAGGTAAATACCACCGCCAAGCTTATCGCCTGCGCTCTCAGTCCAAATTTTCCAGATAAGCCCAGGTTCGTTATTGATCGACTCGGCTAACCCTTGCAATGCTCGTGACATCTCCTCGCCAAATGGACCCGAAAAATCAAAATCAACTTGCAGTAACTTACTCATCATCACGCTCCAACAGTTTGCTCTACATCTAGGGCAGGCTCAACACCTGCCAAAAAGGAGATCAATTTACGCCTTTAACTCATCACTTTGCAAGGTGCGATAAGCACGATGCTCGCGATCTTGCTCACTTAAGCCAAATTGCGCGGCTAAGTTCAGCAGTTGCTGTCGATAATCATCAAGCAAGCTGACCTCATCGGTCATGATGGCAAACTCGGCAAAATCCCCCAGCCCTTCAAGATGATCGACCGTAATATGAAAATCACCGACAAAATAGATGCTGCGCACCTTATTCATCTGCAGCACACTCACATATCCCAGCGTCTGCAGCATGCTGATGGCTTTAGAGACATCGCTAATATTGGTGGCTTCACAACGGTCGGCCTCGGGGCCTTTGACTATCCAAAGTTTGATCCCCGATGGCTGCATATCTCGGATACAGAGGCTTTTATGTTGCGCTAATAGGTGCTGCTCAGGCGTGTCGAAATAGGTGTCTGATTCTAGGTTATCTTGCAGCATCACCTCATGGGGCATACTGCGTAATTTTGCTAGAAATCTGCTTTTAGATGGGATGCGGTACTTTAATTCGACCTCAAATTTCCCCTGAAAATGTTGCTGGCTCACAACGTCTACTCACTGCTACATACATGCCGCTAGCATAACATGAGTCGGTTAATCTGGCCTATTGAAGAGACAGCATTCGATTAGTAATGAGGAATAACGCTTGGATTCATCCGTTGAGCCTTGGCACACTTATATTCATTGAAGCGGTATCGTTAATTGGCAAATTTATGATGCCATTTAGGCGCCTAAGAGATCCCCTTTGGCGCCCTAGATGATGCTATGGGTTACACCTGTTTTTCGCTACCGTTCAGCTTACGAAACTCAGCCCAGATCTCAGCGCAATCCTCTCGTCCCTCCTCAATGTGCGTCATCGCAAGGGTCGTCGTGTCGGTCCCATCTAGATAGTCACGTAAGTGCTGATCGGAGAACCCATGCTCAGCGGCGTCCACATGGGTTGAGGCGTAGTAACAGGTTTTGATACCTGCCCACATCATTACCGCCACGCACATGGGACAAGGTTCACATGTGGCGTACATGACGCAATCGGACAGATCCAGTGTGTCCAGTTTTTTACACGCCTCACGTACAGCGACCATTTCAGCATGACCAGAGATATCAGTATCTTTGAGCACAGTATTGCCTACGGCGCAGACGACCTCATTATTGCGTACCAGTGTCGCGCCAAATGGGCCGCCAGTTCCCTCCTGCATCCCCTTGATAGTGACATCACAGGCAGGCGGAAAATAGTTGTCCATATCTTGTTGATTGATCATGTTCAGTCTCCATTTATTCAATATAATTATTTAGATACGATTATGCGCTTTTACGAGCACCGACAAGCAGGTAGCCGATAAAGCCGATGGTTAAGCCGCTGAAGAATGCCCAACTGTTGATCGTCGCCAGTACAGTTACATCTGGAAATGCCTTGCCAGCCATAGTGATGATAAAGCTAGTGATCAGCACGCCAACCGCGCGTCGATTGACTCCGCCTTTATGCCCACCGTCTGAGCCAGGCTCTGGGTAAATCGCATCAAGATCAAGCTTTTGACGTCGCTCAAAGTAATAGCTGGCGAGCATGATACCGGCAATAGGGCCTAACATAGAGCCAATGAAACTATAAAACAGAAAGAGCATTGTGGTATTTTCGACAAACTTCCAAGGCAAGATAAGCGTACCAACCACTGCTGCAACTAAACCGCCCGTCTTAACGGTGAACCATTTAGGGAACTGAGCAGTGAGCTGAAGCCCCGATGGCAACATATTACCAAATACCACGAATGCCGTAGCGCCCACGTTCATCGCTAGAAGCAGTAATATTACGATGAATGGATTACCGATAGAGTTAATCGCATCAACAAAAATCGTTGGATTATTAATGTCCACCGAACCACCTGATATTGCCCAGAGCGAAGCCATGAAGCTCACTGTGACGATGGCAAACAGAATGTATGAGATGAGCATGCCTAAAGGAAATCCCTTGATGGGATCTGACATCGATTTGGCGTTACGCGTCAGATCGCCTGTATTAACGATCGGCGCAGCCCAATTTGATACCAGCATAGAGACACAGGTAATGAAGCTAATAACCGTCACCTCAGTATCAGGTGCGGGATGATAACTAAACACCTCGCCTAGGCTTCCCACATTTTGAATCGCAAGAAATACCCCAATCACCATAAGCACCCACACCACAGGCGAAGCCCAGGTGGAGAATTTATCGATAAGCTTTTGGCCTGCGAGATATAAAACCACAGTGATGCCAGCCATAATAAGGTATGAGATCGCTGTTGGTATCGCCAGACCCGCAATGGTCGTGCCACCGCCAATTTGGGAGAATCCAGGGAACAGGATCTCGAGCACAATATCGAGGGCCTTAGCAGAGGAGATAGTACAGAGACCAAAAAACACGAATCCGGCAACAAAACCGCGGATCATGGCAGGAAAGACCGCCCCCTTGATCCCAAAAGTATCACGAATTTGCATCGCGAAAGGGATACCATACTTAGCCGCTGCTCGGCCATTTAACACATAGCCAATAGACACGATTATGGCCGCGAGAAGGATGGCAGCAACAACCTGTAATGCATTGAGTCCTAAGGCAAAGAAGCCTACAACGGTAAAGTAACTGAGAATGTTGTGAATTGGCCCCATCCACACAGTGACAAAGTTGCTCGTTCCCCAAGTCCGCTTGTTAGGCCCTAGAGGCAGCACCTCATCGGCGTAACCCCGTGCAGCAAGACGCTGCCTATCCCGATCCGTGAAGGCCGATATGCTGGGGGATTCGACTTCATTGCCCAGAGTATTACTTATATCCATAGTGATATCCTATTACTATTTTAATAATTTTAAGTAGGGTGATGTAACGATCATTCAATAATCAAAAGTGATCTGCTGTAATAAACTGATAACAAATTAACAAACAGATGAGGAGGTGATAAATTATAAAATCGAATCGGACTTATCCATATTACCAATAGCGCACACAACCATTAACCAAAAAGAAACCAGAAACACACAAAGACAACAAAAATGAAACACCAACCAATTCAAAGGGACAACATTATTGATACAAATCAATGAATGTTGATTATTATTTGAGCCGTTTATTATTCAAATTATTGAGCTGAGTCACACATCGACAACATGTCAACACGACACACATCAATCTCTACCCACCTCAAAAAAAATTGATTTTTTAATAAAGCAAAAAACCTAAATAACAAGCCACTCTCGCCCCTCTTCCTCTTAATCGATCACAGAGGTAGCTGACTTTAAGCTGTTACGTTCTAAGGTTCAAACAGCTCAAACAATTCTCTTCAATATCTATCTCAAAAACTCTTTTAAAATTCAGATAGCAGAAAGCCCGTTATGTTTCGATAACGGGCTTTCTTAATGTGGCGCTGAGATAGCTGACTTTAAATAATAAGAACCTAGGGTTCAAAAACTGACTGTAACGACTGCCTCAAGGTTAGAACCATAACAAAAAAGGGCCACTCTTTCGAGTAGCCCTTTTTCTTAATATGCTGCAGAGGTAGCAGGCTTTAAACGCTAGGAACCCTAGGGTTCAAGCTGTTTCATAAGCCTTTTAAAAAAGACAATAAATTAAACGAAAAAAGGCTTCCATTACTGGAAGCCTTTTTTCTTAATGTGGCGGAGAGATAGGGATTTGAACCCTAGATGGGCTATAAACCCATGCCGGTTTTCAAGACCGGTGCATTCGACCACTCTGCCATCTCTCCGAACGCCGAGAATAATAAGGATACCGCCGAAAAATGTAAAGCCTAAATTGTACTGAATGACTAACAAATAGCCCATTAAGGCTATTTTTAATGATAACCGGCTTAAAAACCATCTTTATGCTGTCAATTTACACACTAAAGTTAGCTTTGATTGGCCTGATGCTACTGCTAATATCGCTGCAACGGCTCACAATAAGCCCATGTTTATCCCGTACAGCCACGTTTATCACCCGCAGACTGAGGCGTATCTAGATAAAAGTGACGCTTTACTTCTAATGACTCATGACGATTCAAATGGCGATTAAGTCTTAGCCAATAAGAGTGTCCCCCTCTATCGCGTTGATGAGGTCGCCAGCAACTGTTGTAGCTCAGACAGTGAAGCCACTTGATAATGGGGCGTTATCCCCTCTGGTTGCACTTGATTGCTGTGATTTAACCAGCAAGTATCGAATCCCGCATTGAGCCCACCTTGAATGTCTGAGTGGGGATTGTCACCCACCATCAATACATGTTCCCTTGGCGGGTGATTCATCTGCGATAACGCATGATTAAAAATGGCCACATCGGGTTTGGCGACCCCTACCTCTTCAGATATCACCACTGGCGAAAACGCGTGTAACAAACCTGTGCGTTGCAGCCGTATGGTCTGCAGCGCAGTGAAGCCGTTGGTGATGATGCCCATGTTAACTTTACCATGCAGAGCATCGATCAACTCTTTCGCCCCCGGTAACAAGGTGCAAATGTCGGCCATGGCGGTCAAAAAGGCGCTATTAAGCTGCTCGGCGGTCACTTTTAACTTGTCGGCCCATGCCTGAAAACGGGTGATCTGCAGGTGAGCTGCGCTGATCTTGCCGTCTTGATAGGCAACCCATAACGGTAAATTGACCGTTTGATACACCTCAAAATCGGTGTGCGTAAAATCCACGCCAAAACGCGAAAACATCAGCTGTAAACCATGAAAGGCATCAAAATGAAACAGGGTTTCGTCGGCATCAAACAATATCCATTGGTACTTCATCAAACGCTCCAATTACGTCAACTCACCATTTATTGCGGCTACTTTAATGCCAAGCGACCTTAATGCCAACTCTTAAGTCAGCCAATACAGCCCTCAATGCCACGCGGGTTATTTCACGACTTGATAGCTATCACTGGCCCAATCGTAGCGATATAACACCCCTTGCCACTCATACACTATTACGCCATTGCGTTGCTTAACACGCGCGTTAGCTGGCAGAGTCTTAATCGCGTGGCTGGTCTGCACTCCGGTGGTGATTTGCAGTGGCGGCTGCACAGGTATCGACTGTGTAGCAGGCTTAACGACATCGCGCCGCTCATAACGGTAAGGGTAGCGCCACGCCTGTTGCCAATAAGGGCGGTAATATGGACGATAAGAGTAAGGACGCCAATAGGCAGAGCCTGTACTAAACCCTATGCCCCAACGCCAAGGCTCCCTGTAGTCATGCCCCCAGCGGTGATCCCAAGTTGAGCTCCAGCTGGGCTCAAGCCAAACATTGCTACGCCAACTGAAACGATCGTCATCTTGATTACCTGCGGCCACAGGCATCACGCCCAATAACATCAGTAAACTTAGACCAATGGCAGGCAAAACATGCCTTTTAATAAGGTATCGATAAACCGGTTTAAGCTGTTTCATCTGCTATGCTCCAGAGAAAAACATCACCTCATATTACGCCGATTGATGCTGGCTTCAAACTCAGGCCATTTTGCTGAAAAATGACCCATTAACGAATTTGGGAATAGCCAGCAAAAATGGTATAGTGCGCGCCATATCACATTATTCTTAGCGCGAGTATTTCCACATGAGTTTTAAGGATTTACGCAGTTTCATCGATCACCTCGAGCGTAACGGTGAACTTAAACGTATTAGCTATGCTGTCGATCCACACCTAGAGATGACAGAAATTGCCGACCGCGTCTTACGCGCTAAAGGCCCGGCACTCCTGTTTGAAAATCCTGTGGGTAAAACCATGCCGGTACTCGCCAACTTATTTGGCACACCTAAACGGGTGGCCATGGCGCTAGGTAAAGAAGACCCATTGGCTCTGCGTGATGTGGGTGAATTGCTCGCCTTTTTAAAAGAGCCTGAACCGCCGCGCGGCTTTAAAGATGCGATAGCCAAAATCCCTATGTTTAAGCAGGCACTCAACATGCCGCCTAAAACCGTACGCAACCCACCCTGCCAAGAGGTGGTGCTAACTGGCGATGATGTCGATTTAACTCAACTGCCCATCCAGCACTGCTGGCCTGGCGATGTTGCGCCACTGGTCACTTGGGGCCTCACCATCACCAAAGGGCCGCGCCAAAAACGGCAAAATTTGGGGATCTATCGCCAACAGTTACTGGGTAAAAATAAGCTTATCATGCGCTGGCTTGACCATCGCGGCGGCGCTCTCGACTTTAAAGATTTTAAGCAGCAGCACCCGGGCGAACGCTACCCTGTGGTGGTGGCGCTGGGCAGCGATCCGGTCACTATTTTAGGGGCGGTAACCCCCGTGCCGGACTCCATGAGCGAATATGCCTTTGCCGGGTTATTACGGGGTGAG
Source organism: Shewanella sp. 492 (assembly GCF_059338445.1). NCBI lineage: Bacteria > Pseudomonadati > Pseudomonadota > Gammaproteobacteria > Alteromonadales > Shewanellaceae > Shewanella > Shewanella sp. 492. The sequence goes on along the minus strand of NZ_CM181702.1, from coordinate 375,918 downwards.
CGCACCGAAGTCTGTAAAGCCATTAGTTGCGATCTTGAAGTGCCGGCGACCAGCGAAATTATCTTAGAGGGGTACATAGACCCAGACGAGATGGCCGAAGAAGGTCCTTATGGCGATCACACCGGCTATTACAACGAAACCGATGAGTTTCCAGTGTTTACCGTCACCCATATCAGCCACAGAAAAGACGCCATCTACCATAGCACCTATACCGGCAGGCCGCCCGATGAGCCCGCCATGCTTGGGGTTGCACTGAATGAAGTCTTTGTGCCTATTTTGCGTAAACAATACCCTGAGATCACCGACTTTTACTTGCCACCTGAAGGATGCTCTTATCGCATGGCGGTGATCTCCATCCGTAAGCAATATCCAGGGCATGCTAAACGGGTGATGATGGGCGCTTGGTCTTTCTTGCGTCAGTTTATGTATACCAAATTTATTGTGGTGGTCGACGATGATGTCAATTGTCGCGATTGGAACGATGTCATATGGGCCATTACCACCCGTATGGATCCTAAACGCGACACTGTGATGATAGATAACACCCCTATCGATTATCTCGACTTTGCCTCTCCGGTGGCAGGCCTAGGCTCGAAAATGGGCATGGATGCAACCAACAAGTGGCCGGGCGAAACCGATCGTGAATGGGGCACCCCCATTGTCATGGATGAAGCGGTCAAACAGAAAGTCGATAAGATTTGGGACGAATTGGGCATCGATGATGCGCCAACCCTATAATTGAGCTGCGACAGCGGCCTAGCCTAGGCCGCCTTACAGTGCACAACATTAACTGAAAACTCTAACCCATTGCATAGTTAACTTGGATAGCGACTATTCGAAGGAGATAGAAACCTCCAGAGAGAGGTCTAGAAGGAAACAAAATGAACACCATTCGCTGTAAAGTAGAAAACGTCACCGCCTTTAATGATGCCGTCTATCAGGTCACCTTGACCCCTGAAACTGAATTTGACTTTAATGCTGGCCAATACCTTTGTGTCGTCATGGGTGAGCAAGACAAACGCCCCTTCTCGATAGCATCGGCCCCTGGTGCAAAACATATCGAGCTGCACATTGGCGCCGCCGTCAGCGAAAGCTACCCGATGCAAGTGGTCGAAAAACTACAACACAGCGAATACATCGATATCGAAGCTCCCGGTGGCAACGCTCACCTGCGTAGCGATAGCGCTCGTCCACGCCTACTGATCGCCGGTGGCACTGGTTTTTCGTACATTAAGAGCATTGTCGAGCAGCAGATTGCCTTGGGGCAAACGGTTGAAACCATGCTCTATTGGGGCTGCCGCGATCAAGACGCCATGTACTTTGAAACCATCGCGCGGCAGTGGCATCAGGCTCACCCTTGGTTGCATTTTGTGCCCGTAGTCGAGCAAGCACCGGCAAACTGGCAGGGAAAGCAAGCCAACTTGCTAGAACAGATCAAACAAGATTTTATCAGCCTAAGCGGCTACGACATCTACATTGCAGGACGATTTGATATGGTAGGTGCGGCGCGCGAAGTGTTCCGTGACATAGGTGTCGAAGAAGAGCACCTTTACGGCGATGCGTTCGCTTTTATTAAGTGATTAACACGACCAATATAATGGCTTATTGATAGCGTAAAAAGGGCGTTATCTGCGGTAAGTGTTGGAGTAACATCCACTGCCACAGATAGCGCCCTTTTTGTAGCTTAGTTATTCGCAGCCTTACTGCCACGCTTCACCCACTACAGCGAGACTTTCTCATATTTGGTCCAGGTGACTAAGTTGCCTAATAGCGGCACCACCCACACGGCTGAACCTTGATCATTATAGATACGATAATAAAACAGCTCTTCGTCACGAATATTGTGCTTGCGGATCTCACGGTAAAAATGCATCGCAGATGAGCTTACCACCTCAGGTTTAATCAAATCTTTTTGCAGCACCTTCACATGAAACACATCCACCTCGAGCTCGCCAATGTGCTGGCGATACTGCTCAAACACGCCGCGCACTTGATACTTAATCGGGGTGGTTAAACAATCTTGATCGGTAATGCAGGCACTGGAGTAAAATTTGCCACTCAGCGGCTGATCATACACCATGGAGATACTCATATCCGCGCGCACTAACAACTCATTAGCCACCGGAAAATAGATATCACCGTGATAATGATGCTCCACCAACTCATCGCCATCTGAGTCGCCCGAAGGGATTAAGATGCGATTGTAGCGAATACGATTCTCCATCATTTCGCTGAGCTCATTAAACTTAACCATATTGAGGCCGGCGGGCACTTGCCCTGTGGCGGTTAAGTTGATCAGATGATCGCCCATGCAATGGCCCTGCTCATCGGGAGGGCAAATCGCTAAGGAATAATGATTACCGTCGGTAAGGGCGAATCCCTTAAAATCTTGCATAGCGTCGATATGATTGGTCTCAGGCGCGATATGTTTTTGCCACATCGACGGATGCAGTTGAGTTTCGCCATGGGGATAAATCAGGGTTAATGGGCTGGTTTTACCGCCAAGGTTAATATCGAGGGTTTTGTCGGCGCGCCAATGGCCAGCCTGCTTGACCACTTGATGGTAGTCGCTGTTGTACCAAAAGGCCGCGACTAAGGCTAGCAGCACTACAATGCCACCAATTTTGACCATTAGGGAAACATCAATCAGCGCATGCTTAATCGATTCGGCATCGTTGACCGCCAACATGGTAACGTGGGATTTAGCCGATACATGCAGCTGATAGCCACGTCTGGCCACGGTTTTTAATTGAATTTCTGGATAGGGTTCGAGCTTCTTACGCAACGTGCTGACGCATTGTGTCAATGAGGTTGCGGCAACCACACGGTCTGGCCAACCCACCTGCAGCAGCAGATCCTTATCGCATATCGCATCAGGGACCGACAGCAAATGGGCCAAAATCGCCGACTCGGAAAACGTCAGATGGATCGTGGTCGCCGTTGCACGGTCATATAATTGTTGCGCTTCACCATCGAACTCCAGATATGGAGTAATTTTCACCACCTAGCACCTCTATCATTCCAAATAGCAAAATTAGGAATATCTTATTATTATCATTAAAAATTTTAGTAAAAGCCCGACTGGTTTACTGTGATAAATTACTCATTTTTTTTAACATTAAGTGCGATATGTACCGATAATGTGAAATAAATGCGATTCACGTCTAAAGTCGCCATCATCAAGGCTTAATGCTGCGAGAGTGTGATGGCTTTAAAATCGAATATCAAGCCTTTCGGCTGACAAACTAAATGGCCTTACGCTCAAAGGTGCGCAGGGTCAGCCAAGCTAACAACCCCGTCCACAACAACATCAGTCCATATAACCACAACTCGCCCCCCTGAAATTGACTCAATAAAGGTAAGCTGCCCATAGGTGCATGGGTGGCAAGCTGATTGATAGCCCGGTAGATATCGGTCGGATTTAATGCCATTAACAGTTGCACTAGCCATTGTACTCTTGGCCCTAAATCGGCCACCAGCAACGCCAATAACAGTAAATCATAAATTAACACTAAAGCGAACCACAACGATAATAGTATGCCGACCGCTTTGGCCTTTTCTGTGGCCCGCAGACTGACCACATAGCTTAGCAAAATAAACGTCAGGGCTAATAAACTGCTGCTGGCAATAAACTGGCCAAACACCCACAAGGTTTGCAGCCATTGATAATCTTGCCCAAAACAGCACAAAATGATCGCGCTCATGGTAAAACTGCTCACGATGGCGGCCAACATAATACCGCTATGGGCCAGTAATTTACCTAAGAAAATATCCATTTTAGTCAGTGGATAGCTGAGCAGTAACAGCATGGTTCCCGACTCATCTTCACCAACAAATGCATCGTAGCAAAGTAAGATGGCCGCCAAAGGGATAATAGCCACCGCTATGGTGGATAAGCTGGCGATAACACTCACCAGCGATGGGAACGCTAAGGTGCCAGACACTGCGCTACCAGCAAATGTAACACTGAAGGACAGCAGAAAAAACAAGCCAAAAATTACCGCCACCCAACGATTACGCAAGCTGTCTTTAAACTCTTTTGCAGCGATGATCATCATAGGCTGGCGCCAGATCGCCCCACCGATTATCGACATCATTTATACTCCCATTGGTTGCAATACGGGCTCGGCAACGAAACCTAAACCTTGCTCTGAGCAGTGCTGCATCTGCGCCATGTTGTGATGATAAATCTCGGCCAGCCCAGGCAAATGTAAGGTGAAATCAAAACGCTGGCATTTAGTGGTTAAGTACTTAACTAGCGCGGGCTGCTCAGACTGGGCGCAGCGCAGCGCACCTTGGCGATAAAACGGCTGTAAATAGGGGTGCGCCGCCAGCAGCGACGCTACCCCGTCGAGTTCAATTTTAACCAGCAACGGACTCGCCTTTGCCAGCTCGGCAAACGTGCCATACGCCAAGCATTGACCGCGACCTAACATCATCGCCACATCCAGCTGCGACTCCACTAAATTAAGCTCATGGGTACAGATGATCACCGCGCAACCTTGGCGCTTTAATTGGGCCACTTTTTGGTAGAGAAAATTCGATGCTTGCGGATCTAAGCCCACCGTCGGCTCATCGAGTAGTAATAACTGTGGTGAAGCCAAAATCGCTTGCGCAAAGCCCAGCCGCTGCTTCATCCCCTTAGAGTAACCCTTAACCAATTTATGCTGGGCATAACCTAGGCCGAACTCCTCAATTAACTGCGCGACCCGCTGATGACTCTCCCCTTTGAGAGCGGCAAAATAACGTAAAATTTCCAACCCGGTTAACTTGTCATAAAAATTTATATTTTCTGGCAAATACCCCACGTTGCTAGGTTTATGCCCTGGCATTAACCTCTGCCCCAACACTTCGACCCGGCCAGTATCTGGGGGCAACAGGCCTAATATCACCTTGATTAAGGTCGACTTACCCGCACCGTTATGGCCCAGTAGCGCCATTGTCATCCCACTGGGCAAGCTAAGATTAATCTGATTAAGGGCGCGTAGTTCGGCAAACTGATGCCCAACGCCTTCAAGTTGTACTACTAAGTTATTGACACTCATAATGTGCCCCTCGTGTGCGTCGCCGCGCTATTTTCCATCAAAGGGTAACGGTCGATAACACCACTGGCGTCGACCGCCTGTATTTGGTTATCGAGCCACTTAAGCAGTGTGACTATAGGACTGGCCATTAAAAAACTCGCCTCGGGATAGAGCCAAAACAATCGATCGAGACGATCGTTTGGCAGATGCATACTGTCGCCCACGCCATCCCCATTGAGATCCCAGCCACGATAGTCACTCCAATAATTGCCCCGCTGTTGCTCGCTCCACTCGACGCTCTGCTCCCCTACGTAACGCACCTGAGTGCTGTTATCAATAAAGCGGTTGAGGGACACTTGATTACTCTCACCGCCCAGCGCCATGGCAATGCCGACATCATTATTGGCTATATGATTATCCTTAATGCGGTTATCGCGGGCACCATAGATAAAAATGCCCTTACCTTCGGAAAACAGATCGCCTTTAACTGCATCAGGCGCGCTGATATAGGCCATTCTATTAGCCTCAACCAAGGCGCCATTGGTCATATTAAGCAATACGCCAAACTCTTTGGCATGGGTGACTTGATTATGGGCAAGGTGAATATCGGTGGAGTTCATCAACGCATAGCCGCCATCGACGCGGCTGGCCTGGTTGTCCATGGCGCGGTCTTGCTGGGTATACATGTAATGAATGCCATATTGCATGTCACTCATCTGATTGCCATACACTTGGCTGCCCTTACCCGACTCTAAATAGATACCATCTCTGACTTGCTGGATCTGATTGTCGCTGATCAAAGCGCTATCCACTCGCTGCAGATGGACGCCATCACCGCGATCTAACTTAAAGGTGTAGCTGTCACCGGTGATGCGATTGCCGCAAATGGTCAACTGCTGCAGCCGCTGGGCATAAATACCAAAGCCTTGGCCATGCAATTGATTATTCAGCAGCTGAACATCATCGCTGCCAGCATGCAGTAAAATGGCGGCATCTTTTTGGTACAGGTCATCGCCCCACTGACGAATGGTAAGGCCATTAATAGTCACATTAGCGGCGTTAATCGTCAGCGCCGATCCTTGCTGCTGCGCCTCGATAATCGCACCGGGTGATCCTTTGAGATACAGGCTTTTATCGATAACAAATTGCCCCGAATAGATGCCAGGTTGCAACACAATATGGCTCCCCGCTGCTGCCTGTGCTAACTGCTGCGTCAGTTCAGCACCATCACTGACCTCGATAGTCGCCCCATTCGGCGCCGTATCTTGCTGCTTAACCGCTGCCGTGCACCTTGTGTTAGCGACATCTATCTCACTGGCGCTAAGCGCCATGCTGCTTAGGCTCAACACTAAGCCCATGCTCATTAAAGGCATCAATAGCGTCACAGTGCACCACTGCCGGGCTCTCATTGCTGCAGGCTCAACTTATTCTGCCGTTAACAAGGGCAAGGTGATCTGCTCATAACTGAATATCGCGCCGCCATATTTACGGGCAAATTCTTCGGCGGCCGCTTGGGTTGAAAAAGGCGCCACGGCGCTGCCCATTACCGCTTTACGACTGGTGCCATAGACATACCACGCCTGAGTCGCGTCAATAAAGGCGCTGTCGTCTGGATGGTCCCAATCAGTTACCGCCATATCATGAACATATGCTTGACTAATTTTGCGCTGATTTTCCGGCTGCAGGGCAAACATAAACATGTCCCGCGTTGAACAGAAACTCGGGTTAATCTCGCCGCCGCTGAGCAGCAACTCTCCCTTAGGGCCGGGGTATTTCTTAATCATCATGCCACACATATGGCAGCGTTCATGCTCACCGATGGCCTTGGCGTGCTCATGACCGGCATTAGCAGGTGCGGTGTCGCAGCCGAAGGTCAACAACGACAGTAATATCACTAACAATGGGGTTCTGATGGCCATATCGACTCCTTAATGGCGATGCCAGAGTGGCGATTCAATGCCTCACCTCGCGGCCGCGAGATGAGGCTTGAACGAACAGTTAAATTGCGAAGTTTTGCCCCGCATACAGAATAAACATACGCAAGCACATCATGCCGCTCACCGCGCATAAACCCGAGAGGTAAAATGCCTGTGATGAATGGCTAAATTGCTTACCAGTGGCGAAGTTAAGCAGCAGCGGACCACCGAAGCCCACGCCGACAACACCTAACCAGAAGACCACCGCCCACGTGCCCGATTGAAAGGCTTCAAACGCACTCTGTGCGCCAGCGTTGCCTGTCATCAACGACATAATGATCATGAACAGGAACAGCGCCTCAGCAAACATAATCGGCCACTCTGCACCGTGCAAAATCTGCATATCTTGGCTGTGTCTATCTTCCTTAAATAGGCTCACGGCCAACATCTTAGCCGCCGCCGCACCGGCCGATAATCCCGATGCCACAAACAGCGCCGGTAATACCGAAGTATTAATGATCGGAAAGCGGATCAACGCCGAGATCAAAAAGCCAGTGTAAGCACATACCGCCAATGCCAGCACCAATACCAATGCCTCACAAGGACGGCGCCAGGCGCGTAACTTGTCGATAATGGGTAACAGTGGACGTAGCAATGGGATCTGCTTAATCTCTTCTTCCAAGGCAAACAGGGCGATCACAGCCACCAGCGGAATATAAGCTGTCAGCGCAATCACCCCGACCGACATCACCGAGTTAAGGTTGTAGTAAACCAATATGCGCCAGAAAAACAGCGGATTAGTTAAGTCCAGTACCAGACACAGCATCCCCAAGGCGATAGTAACAAACGACACCAGCGCCGAGGCCTTCAAAAAAGGGGTATTGATGGTTTGTTGTTTATAAAACCGAATAAACAAGGCTACCGCTAACGCCCCACCCGAAATACCTGCAAAAAACAGGTATACGGCAATGGGCCATGGCCAGGCGACGCCTTCAGACAGCCCGATGGTAAATTCAAGTGTTCCGTCCATAGCTATACTCCCAATTTCACTACAGGTATGTATCGTAAACTGGGTTCAGTACCGAAATGCGACTTGATACGAACAGAGTCTTTTACCGCCAATAACCGACTCACATAAGAGTTAGGGTCATTGATATCGCCAAAGATCAATGCGTCGTATCGACACTGTTGCACACAAGCTGGTAACTCGCCCTTCGCCAATTTGCTGTTTAAACAAAAATCACAGTTGTCGGCGACATCTGTGGCCTCATTGATGTAACGCGCATTGTAAGGACACGCCGCAATACAGTATTTACAGCCCGCACACTTACTGGCATCCATAGTGACGATGCCCGTGGCAGGATCGCGATGCGCAGCGCCCGTAGGACACACCGAAACACAAGGCGCGTTTTGGCATTGCTGGCACGACACACGTACATATTTACGTTCACAACCACAGTCGGTCTTACCGCAATGAGGACATTTTTGCCCCTCAACGTGGCCTGACTGCTGCTCTAGCAGTAAACGAGATTGCCCCTCGGGCAAGTTATTGGCCGTATTACAGGCCACTTTACAATCGCCACAACCCACACATTTATTTTGATCGAACACCATCACGTAATGCGGTTTGTTGCTATTGGCGTTTTCCTCTTTGACAGATGAACACCCTAAGGGCCCCAGTATCAAAGAGCTGGCTCCCAAGCATTTAAGGAACCTCCGTCTCTCTATATTTTCACTCACAGCATCCTCCATCGGTCGGCATTGATGCCCACCTGTTTTAACCTGATTTTTAGGTGACTCTTTTACTCAGATGCAGTCACGATACGGTTAGCTATTTTCTGCTCAGCTTTCAAAATCGCATTGTTAATTGATGCTCGGTTAATACTTGGGTTGTCGCTATTCAATAACTGTTGCCAATAGACGATCGCTTGCTGAAAGTCCCTATTCAAGTAAGCGTGAGTCGCCATTAGTAGCAGAGATTGAACTTCATTCGGATCGAGTGCTAGGGCTTGAGAGATGGCATCGGCCACCTCTTCGCTCATGTCTCGACCATCACGGTAATAGAGCGCATTGGCTTTCATGCCGAGCACTTCAGCGTCTGTCTCTATTGCCAGTAATTTGTCCAGTGTGACGACCGACTCACGGTATAACCCGCCCTCTGTATAGGCGTAGGCTAAGTTGAGTAAAGCAATTTTATTGCTTGGTGTTTCACTGGCGGCTTGGGCATTTTTATTAATATCGGCGGCAATAAGGTAGTCGATGTTTTCATCGATAAAGCCCTTATCCCACTCATTAAAACGACCAAGTTGACTGTAAATTAATAGGGGAACCAGCAGCAGGGTAGCCGTCATAGCACTGGGAATTTTCCAGCCATCCCGTGTCAAGGTGGCAGACTTGAGGTCTCTAGTGTCAACGTTTTTTATGGCTCGGAGATGAAGTATCCATAAAGGAGCGATGAAACTCATTAACGTAACCACTATGGCAATAACCAGACTATTCATAACCATCCCTACTGCTGGTGAGTAAACTTAGTGACCAGAGCCCATCATGCCACCCATGCCCATACCGCTTAGCCCCATGCCTTTGGCGTTTTCACCGGGCTCTTCGACTTTGACCAGCTCCACATCAAATATCAGGGTTGAGCTAGGCGGAATAATGCCCACCACCTCTTTGCCATAAGCAAGATCCGATGGAATGGTCAAACGAAAAGTGGAGCCTTCAGGCATGAGAGCGATGCCCTCTTTCCAGCCATCGATAACCGACATTAAGGCAAAACGATTGGGTTCATTGCGATCATAAGAGCTATCAAAAACGGTGCCGTCGACCAGTTGCCCTTTGTAATGCACGGTAACCACATCGGACTCTAGCGGTTTACGCCCAGTGCCTAAGGTGATGACTTCATATTGCAGGCCCGAGTCGGTCACCGTAACACCTGGGTTGGTTTTATTGGTGGCAAGATACGCGCTGCCGGCAGCGATATTTTTAATCGACAGATCTTCGATACGCTGGTCTCGAATAGTGTTGAGCAGCTCGGCTCGCGTATTTAAATGGGTCAAGATCTCCTCGTCTGACATCTTGCCCTCGCCCTTAAGCGCATCAATCATCCCTTGGATGACAGTGTCGATATGGATCTCGGCGCCAAGCTCAGTCTGATTGTAAATTTTGCCGGAGATATAATGGCCAACCGACGCCCCCATGGCATAAGAGGCATCATTCACTTCTTGGCTCACTTCACTGGCCGAGGCCATCAACGAGAAACCGCAAAGTAGGGATAAAGTGGTCAGCGATAAAGACTTCTTGGTGATCGTTTTCATATTGATTCTCTCTAAACGTTATTGCTCGAATGAATGTCAAATGGATAAAAATCTTATTGTTATGGTTTTTCAGTGGCTCGACCCGATAGGCGCCAGCCATAGATGCCATCGTGCATCTGCCTCACTTGGGTGTACCCTAGCTTCATCACTTCTCGCGCCGCGATTTCGCTGGCATTACAGAGACGATTGGCACAGTAAAACACCATGACGGCATCTTTCTCTTTAGGCAGTAACGCCTTCCAGTTGTCGACGTTGAAGTACACTGCCCCAGGAATAAACCCTTCAGCCCAAAGCTCTAAAGTATTCACATCAAAGAAATACACTCCCCCTTGCTTGAGTAAGCTCTCGGCTTCCAGCAGGCTGATGGTGTTGAGCTTGATCTCATGGTAGGTCGCAGGCGCCATCTCCCCGCCCCCTCCGGCATAACAAGGGGCGATACCGCTTGCTATCATGGCCGCTAAGATCATTCCAACGCATTGTTTCATATGCTTGCTCCTATTGACCCAGGCACAAAGGGTTATCAGTCCCCCATGCCTAGGTCCGTTAGCAATCCCTTTTAGTGAGCTTTAGCCGAATAGCCGCTGCCGTCTAAAATGTTTTGCGCTTGTGTTACATAGGTCAGTGCTGCATCGAGACGTTTTTGGCTATAACGGAAGCCATGCACACCCCAAGAGCCATCTTTCTTAATCAAATCAACTGCCTCTTGTGCTTTCTCTGCGAGCATAAGCACTTGAGTCTTGTCTTCAGTTGATAGCTTAGTGACTTCGAGTAACTGATCGATGCGAACCAAAGCTTGTTCGACTTGGGTGAACACCTCTTTGATTGGCTTCTGCCACTTCATCACTTCACCGTAGATCTCCATCTGATCTTCATAATGCAGACCAGTTTCTAGCTCTGACTGGAACTGACTATGACAACCTTTGTTTTCAACCACGTCGTGGTCGGAAATTGAGGTACGAGCACAGGTCCACATTAAGTCAAGGTATGAACGACCCTCTTCATTTTTCGCCACTGTCCAACCTTTCGCCCCTTCAGGACCTGCAACACGCGACTGGCCTTCTGGTGGGTTAAGAGTTTTACGCGTTGGGTTGACGTCAATTTTCCACATGTGTGACTTACGCACGGCGTCGAAACCGGCTTGGTCTGGGAATTGAATCGCTTTGAAGTTTTCACAACTGCCCATGTTAGGCATGTGACAGCTTTGACACGTTTGTTCGCTATGGGTATCGGTATTGCTAGCGATTAGGGTTTGCGCTTCATGGCAATCCTTACAATCTGTTTTCAGCTTAGGCTTAGTGATATCCGACTTCCAATCACCATCGGTGACTTCGTGTGGATCATGACAAGTAGTACAGCGCATGCCTTTTTCATAGTGAGCAGAGTTGTACATTTGCGACCCTTCGGTACCACATGAAGGACAAAGTGACTTCATTTTCACGCCAAAGGCATACTCACGCTTCTCTTGAGCTTGCGGTGTATCGGCCAAGGTCTCGTCATATTGGAAACGTTGATGACAACGCTCACAGTTTGACTCCATACCACCGGTACCACCATCTAAGTGACCGCCTGCGCCATGACACTCTTCACACGCGATACCGCGGCTAATCGTGTGCTCTTGCAGTTTCTTCGGATCGCCCAAGGCATCAAAGAACTCTTGCTTGCTTTGGAAGTCGAACTTGAAGGTGTGGCACACTTCACAGTATGAACTCGCTGGTTGGAACAATAACTCTTTACGGTACTTAGCGCCGTAAGAGCTCATGCCCCACTGATGCGAACCACTGGCACCGAACTCTTCCATTGTGGTGGGGAATTCAGGGATAACTGCATTGATTTTTTGAGCCATTTCTGGGGTGAGCCATTCCGCCCAACCACGAGAGAACTGGTTACCACCGGCAATCATCTTACCGGTACCATCTTTAAGTAAACCGCCTTCGATATGATAAGTACCGCGGACTAGCCAAGAGTCGATAAAGCCATATTTGGTGCGGGGCGTACCCACTGTGGCATAAATCGCATCAGGGGTAATACCATCTGGCAAGATGGAGGTATCCTTAGTCTGATACATGGTTTGTTCGATGTCGTTACCCACTTCTGGGTGCTCACCAGGGAAACGAATTGTTTTAGCATGACGAGAACGCTGCCACTTTTCATATTGGGTTGCATGACATTCGGCACATTTTTCGGGGCCGACAAAGTTATTAGGATAGTCAAGAATCGATTTAGCCCCTAAGCGGTACTGCACCGCACGCGGCGTACCGACTCTGGCGCTATATTTAGGGCTGTGACCTGTATCTAAATATTCTTCACCACGGTCACTAATGTGATATTCGCCGACTAAATTACCGGCTTCATGGTATTTAAACATGGGGTGGTTCTCAAATAAGAAGTCAAATAGCTCTGCTTCTTGAACCACGTAATCTTGCAGTGTTTTCACACCATTCTTTTGTTCTGTACCTTGATAGTTAGCAATCGCATTTTGCGCGGTTTTGCCCATTTCTGGTACGCTGTTATATTTACCACCAGCAGCGTTAACATTAGCAATGGCACCGAAACAAAATAGCACGCTTAAGGCTACCTTGTGTTTCCATCGTCTCATCATTCACTCCTAAATTTTATTTTATTTTGTATTGCTATAACCAACATTTAATTGCTCATCCATTACACAACCATCTGTTGGATTTAATAAAAACAACCGTTAACCGAACGACTTATACAACTGAGCAAGTTCAGTATTCTTCACATAAAAACCATTAAAAACATGAGCTAGCGCACACCTCCTGCGCCATTATCTATCAACAGTTGTAAAAACAGCAAAAGACAATTAAAAACAACACTTTAACGTGATGTTGAAATCTGTTTTTTAGATATGAATTGAACTCTTTTAGATGTAAAAACACCTCAAAATAAAGATTTATTTTTCAAAAATATTCAGCGAATAGGATGGATTGTTTTTACTTGCTTAAGCTCACAGAAACGCTTGCGCCATTAATTTACTGTGCATTTAACACAGTCTCTATTTATCTATATAAGCAAAGTTAACGCTATCGATTAATAAATGCAGACACGCAAATAATTAATATCATCGGTGGAACTATGGCGGCAGAAATTGGGTTATTACTACTTATTATTGCAACAGTAATGTGTTTACTCATCGCAGCGTTACCACTATTTAAAAGCAGCAGCGGTGAACCACAAACCCATACACTCACCAGCTTATTAATTCATCTCAATACTGTTGCCCTACTGGGGGCAATTGTTATTTTGGGCTATCTGTTTATTACTAACGATTTTTCGGTCGCTTACGTGGCCAACCATTCCAACACCCAATTAGCCAGCATCTATAAGGTGGCGGCGGTATGGGGCGGTCATGAAGGCTCAATGCTATTTTGGATAACCGCCACCGCTCTGTGGAGCAGTTATATCGTCAACCAGCACAAAGCTAACAATGCCTTTATGCGCAGCCTTTGCGCCATTCTCGCCGCCATCATGTGCGGTTTCTTACTCTTCTTACTGTTTACCTCTAACCCGTTTGCACGCTTGCTGCCCAACATCCCGCTCGAGGGACGCGACCTAAACCCTATACTGCAAGACATTGGGCTAATATTGCATCCGCCACTGCTGTTTGTCGGCTATGTGGGGCTGACGGTCTGTTTTGCTGCGGCCGTGGCCGCGCTACTCGATACCCAAGCTAACATTCAAGCCCACTGCAAGCGCATCCGTCCATGGGCTATTTTAACTTGGGTAGCACTCACTGGTGGCAACGCCTTTGGCTCATGGTGGGCCTATAACGAGCTAGGTTGGGGAGGGTGGTGGTTTTGGGACCCAGTCGAAAACGCCTCATTTATTCCTTGGTTAGTGGCCACCGCCATGATGCATGCACTCATATTGAGCAGTAAACGAGATGATTTTTATGCTTCGACCCTATTCACTTGTTTGTTAGGCTTTGCCATCTGCCTACTGGGCACCTTCTTAGTGCGCTCAGGGGTGGTGCAATCGGTCCATGCCTTTGCCGCCGATCCGAGCCGAGGCGTGTCGATTTTGACTCTACTGATATTATTTTCGGCTGGGGGCTTTACCCTGTTTGCCTACCGCGCGCCGTCATTACTCAAAACTAGCCGCTATAGCCTGCACAGCAAAGAAAGCCTGATGATGCTGGGCAATCTTATCCTTCTCGTTGCAGCTCTTTCCATCTTACTTGGCACCTGTTACCCGTTGCTGTATGAAGTCCTTACCCAGCAAAGCATTTCCGTTGGCGCGCCCTACTTCAACAGTCTGTTTATTCCGTTGCTGGTATTGATTTGCCTGCTAATGGGCGCAGCGCCGCTGGTGCGCTGGCAACAGGCACAGCCCAAGGTGTTTATGCAATTAGGCCTGTATGCTGGGCTGGCATTCGGGCTGGCGTTGCTACTGAACCTGATAGCGTTACCCCAGCTTAGCGGCTACTTTATTTGCGGCAGTTTTTCTGCTCTATGGTTGATTATCTGCATCGTGGCGGCGGTGCGGTTGCACTATGGTCACCGAGCGCCCAGTACTGGCAGAACCCAGCATTTTAACGCCATGTGCCTGGCCCATTTGGCCGTGGCAGTGAGTATTTTAGGCGCAACCACTGTGTCTCATTTTGAGCAGGAAGAGTTACTGCGAATGGGCCCGGGACAAGGTAAAGTCGTCGCGGGGTACACCTTTGTTTATGAAGCAACTGAGCAGGTTGAATATCCAAGCTACAGTGCGATTCAGGCCAAAATTCAGGTTAGCGATGCCAAGGGGCAAGTGTTTGCTTATATTTACCCACAGCGACAGACCTTTAACACCAACGGCATGCAACTCTCGGCAGCGGGGATCCATCGCAGTTTGTTTGGCGACATCTACATCTCCATGGGGACGCCGCTCAGCGACAGCGAATACCTTGTGCGGATCAGTTATAAACCTTTGGTCAATTGGATTTGGATAGGAGCCTTAATGATGATGGTGGCCGGTATCTGCCTGCTACGCCGCCCAGCAACTCCCAGCGCTGCGCGTAACCCTCACAGCGCAGGGCATCGCCTTGGTGCGCCGTCAGTACATAATGGAGGGCTGTGATGAAGTCTAAGCTCACACTTTGCCGACTTGTCACATTCAACTGCCTGTTATGGCTAGGATTAAGCGTATTTTCGGCCAACGCTACAACGCCGTCATCCTTGCCAGCATCAACGCCAGCCCCTGTCTACTCGCAAGCCGAAATAAAAGCCCTGGGATTTGATATCGCTAAGTCGCTACGCTGTCCCATGTCGGCCAATCAAAACCTGTTGGACTCGCAAACTAAGATAGCCAATGAGCTCAAAGCAGAAATTTTTCTGCAGTTAGAACAAGGCAAACGTAAAAGCGAGATCATCGATTTTATGGTGGCCCGTTACGGCCAGCAGATCCGCTATATGCCAACATTTTCCGTAGGAACTTTAGTGCTGTATCTGTTTCCGCTGGGGTTATTGCTATTGGTGGCGGCATGGGGATTCAAGCAACATCAATCGACAACATCTTCCTCTAAAATTAGTAATATGGATACGCATCATGACTAAACAACTGCTGGTTATCATCGGCTTATCAATGCTACTCACCATGGGACAATCGCAGGGGGCCATGCCAAATGAAAAGGTGTACGCCACTGGTGATAACTTACCTAAACCCATGATCATGTCGCGCTTTATCGAGATGCAACACGCGCGCAAAGTCAGTGAAGTCCCTTTTGAAACGCTTGAGGGGGCCAAGGTTAAGCTGAGCGATTATCGCGGCAATCTGGTACTGGTTAACCTGTGGGCCACTTGGTGCGCCCCCTGCATTAAAGAGATCCCGATGATGGACAAGATCCGGCGCGATAATCACACCAATAAGTTAGTGGTACTGCCACTGTCTATCGATGAGCAATACGAGCAAGTGGCCGCATTTTTAACCCGCCATAACTTAGGAGACTACCCTACGTTGATCGATCCACAGCAGCAGATCGATAAGATGCTTCCAGCAGATGTAGTGCCTGCTACCTATGTGTTTGATGGCGAAGGTAACCTCATCGGTTTTTTGCGCGGTTATTTAGATTGGGGCGATAAAGAGGTGCAACCCTACCTTGAACAACTCACCGCCAAGTATGCATCACCCACTCGTTCTTAATTTGCCATAGTTTATCCCCCCGCTTTCATTGCTCCCGCCCGACAACGCGACCCTTTCGTCGGGCGGTCTTTTTTATCTCGGCATCGCTAGCTTGAGCTGCGACCACGACTTTCAATTACCGCACCATTAAATTAGAATTGCGCCATTAATCGTTATGTTCCAAGGCCAGTTTGATGAAATTAACCGCACTACAGCAACCGCTTTATGATCACCTTTATCGCGATATTCACCAGTTCCGCTCTACCTTCGATCTGCCCATTGAAGATACCAGCAGCCTCGACGATAAAGCGGATACATTACACACCTCTTTAGCGATTGAAGAGCTGACCGAGCTAGCTGAAGCCGATTGCCGCATAGAACAAGCCGATGCGATTGTCGACTCTGTTTATGTATTGATGGGGCGTCTGGTGCATATGGGTGCCAAACAGGTTAACGACTGTATTGCTATCAGCTACCTTATCGATCTGCTGCTGCATGTGGCCAATAATCGTGATATCGATTTTGTGCGCTGCTGGGATGAAGTGCACTCGAGCAACATGAGTAAGGTGTGCCGTAATGAACAAGAGTTAGCAGAAACCGTCGCTCATTATGCTAAACAGGGTGTTGACATTATCGGTAGCAAGAAAGGCGACTTCATCATAGCTAAATGTGCTAAAGATGTTGATATGGCAGGTAAAGTCGTGCGCCAAGGCAAGGTGCTAAAATCAGTTTACTACCGCCCTGCCGATCTAAGTCGCTTGATAAAAGCCTAATTTATCCTTCTCAGGAGCTGTCTAACATGATCCGTCTGAAATGAGATGAGACCTAGGTATCATTAATTGAATCCCAGCCGTGACCCAGTTAACAGCTAAGATAATAAGCACTACTCGCTAACCGATTTAGATGATTGAATAGGGTTAAATGAATCTAGTGCTTATCGTCCCTGAGGAATTATCATGACCAATAATATTGCAGCCTTACTCGCCACTACGGCGCTATTTTTTAGCACTCAGGTATTGGCTAATGGCGGTTGCGCCTTTGAAGGCAAGCAAGAAGGCTTTATTGCCACTTGCAGTGAGGAGAAACAAGAAGTGATTCTAACCGGTATCGTTCCAGCACAAACCTTAGTGACCGAACTTAGCGAATTTGGCGAAGGTTACCAAACTTATCAAGTCGATACAGCAGCCATCGAACCATTAAAAGCGATCACTGAGCCGACTGAAATTGTCGTTATTATTGGCACTTGGTGCCCTGATTGTCACCGCGAAACACCGCGCTTTATTCGCATCATAGAGCAGTTGAACAATCCCAACGTCAAGGTGACCTACATAGGGGTGGATCGCAGCAAACAAGATAGCGAAGGCTTAGCGGCGCAGTACGAATTTAGCCGTATTCCGACCTTTATCGTCAAACAGCAAGGTGAAGAGATTGGCCGCATTGTTGAGCGTCCACAGACCTCACTAGAAGTCGATCTGGCCAACATCCTCAACTAGGCCGTTAGCCATGACTCATAAGAAAGCCGCATTAGCGGCTTTTTTTGTGCAGTCATGTTAACTAATCCAGTGCTAACTTGTTGCATGCAAATTAAGCGGGAGCTCTTGCTTAATGAGACGCTCTGGGGCTGCAACTGTGGGTTAATCGCAGATATATGTGGACAATAAAGACGTGATTATGCAGCAGATGTAGCTGCAATTCGCCGAGATAATTGTAGTAATACGCCTTCACGCAGCGCACCGCCCGACAAATTTAACGACTCAATATGCAGCACATTAAATAAGCCCAGTAAAATCGATAATCCTGCGGCAAAAGTGGGGGCTCGCTCAGGATGTAAGCCTGCAATCTGCAGCATGCTAACATCGGTTTGACCTAGCACTTCATCGCGTAATTGCAACAATATCGCAGGAGTGATGGTTGCAGACAGGCCACGCGCGTTGAGTAGTTCAACGATTGATTGCACTGTACCCGATGCGCCAACCACACTATGCCAACTAAGCTGAAGCAGTTGAGCACGATAATCACCCAACAGGTTAACGACCTGTGCCTGTGCAGAATCAAAGTCTGCCAGCTGAAATGGAAATTGAGTGAAAAACAGTTGCTTAAACGTAACGCAGCCCATAGAAAGGCTGGTTTTGAGGAGCACTTTGTCGCCATCACCAATAATAAACTCAGTGCTGGCACCACCAATGTCGATCACCAATCGGCGACCCTCTGTGGTGGTAGTCGCAACCATGCCTTGATAGATCAATTCCGCTTCACGCAGCCCCGAAATAATCTCAATCGGTTGACCTAAAATAGGCAGCGCCGCTTGGCAAAATGCGCTGGCATTATTGATGCTGCGCAGTGTCGCGGTGGCAATAACGGTAATATGGTCGCGGCTAATGCCCTCTTTATCGAGCATCTGTGAAAACATCTTTAGGCAGTCAAGCCCACGGGTAAACACCTCGGGGCTTAATACGCCATCAGGGCCAATGCCTTCGGCAAGGCGCACCTTGCGCTTATATTTTGCCACCACTTTAGGGCTGCCGGCGACGGTTTGCGCCACCAGCATATTAAAACTATTTGATCCTAAGGTAATGGCCGCATACTTAGGCCCTAAGCCAGCGCGCTTCATTTAGCTGTGTCTACGCGTCCTATCGTGACGTCTTGGGCGTGCGCCAGGACGTGCACCTTGTGGTTTGCCACTACCAGGGCGGCCAGCGGGACGCGTGGTGTGCTTACGATGAATGCGTACAGGCGGCGGTAAATCACTCAGCAAGGCTTCACTGTCGTAATTAGTGACAGGAATAGAGTGCTGAATATAACTCTCGATCGCCGGTAAGTTGAGGGCATACTCTTCACAGGCAAAACTGATCGACTTCCCTTTTTGACCCGCACGTCCCGTACGACCAATACGGTGTACATAGTCTTCGCAATCATCGGGAAGATCGTAATTATATACATGAGATACGTCAGAAATATGCAGACCACGTGCAGCTACATCGGTGGCTACCAAGATATCCAACTTACCTTGGGTAAAATCTTCTAAGATACGAATACGCTTCTTCTGTGGCACATCACCCGTTAGCAGTCCAACACGATGTCCGTCACCTTCTAAGTGGGCCCAGATATTCTCGCAGCTGTGCTTGGTGTTAGAGAAGACAATGGCTTTATCTGGCCAATCTTCTTCAATCAGCGTCAGCAACAGACGCATCTTCTCTTCCTGTGAAGGATAGAAAATTTCTTCAGTAATATTTTTTGAGGTTTTTTCGCTTGGGGCAATTTCCACTTTCTCGGGATCATTCATATGATCATAAGCCAGCTCTTGCACCTTCATCGACAGCGTCGCCGAGAACAACATATTCAGGCGCGATTTGGCGTCTGGCATACGTCTAAATAGGAAACGAATATCTTTAATAAAGCCTAAGTCAAACATGCGATCGGCTTCATCGAGCACCACTGCCTGAATCGAGCTGACATTGAGTACCCCTTGGCGAACGTAATCGATGATACGCCCAGTGGTACCAATTAAGATGTCGACGCCTTTATCAAGCACCTTACGCTGAACGTCGTAGCTTTCACCACCAAAAACAATCCCGACTTTTAGCCCGGTGTGCTTGGCCAGCAAGTTGGCATCTTTGGCAATTTGAATCGCTAGTTCGCGTGTCGGCGCCATCACAATCGCACGAGGCTGATTGATCTCACGTCCTTCAGGAGCTGGAGTGGTCAATAAGTGGTTAAAGGTGGCGACCAAAAAGGCTAAGGTTTTACCTGTGCCTGTCTGTGCTTGACCCGCAATATCTTTATGCTGGAGTAAAATTGGTAATGATAATGCTTGGATTGGCGTGCAATATTCAAAACCGCTTTCGATTAGTGCCTGTTGTATCTCTGGATGCAGAGTAAAGTCGGCAAACTTTGTATTTGTTAAATGTGTTTCGCTCATAGCGCAAGCATACCAGTTAGGGTTGCAATAAGGAACTTAATCGTTTGAAATAGCGGCTAATGAAAAAACAGCTCTGAAAGCCGCTAAAAAAATCTTGAAAAGCTGATTTCAGACCCAATATACAGCTTAAGCCATTAACAAACCAGTAATGGCACCTCAACTGGAGAACATCATGAGCGATAAAATTATTACCTTAAGCGACGACAGCTTCGAAAACGACGTACTTAAGTCTGACATCCCTGTAGTGGTGGATTTCTGGGCTGAATGGTGTGGTCCTTGTAAGATGATCGCCCCAATCCTAGATGACGTAGCAGAAGAGTACGAAGGCAAGGTAACTATCGCCAAGCTAAACGTTGACCAAAACAATGCTTCACCTGCTAAGTATGGCGTACGTGGTATCCCTACTTTACTTATCTTCAAAAACGGTGAGCTAGCCGACACAAAAGTGGGCGCATTGTCTAAGACTCAACTTAAAGAGTTTATCGACGCACAGCTGTAATATCCCGATCTCTATGACATTTTGATCGCAGAAAGTGACTCTCGACACAGCTTACAAAAGTAATTGTGTCGGGATTCGCTAAATTTCTAGACGCCTAGCCTTGTTAGTGCTACTTTAATAACCAGACTCATTCTAACTAACCCACTTCTTGCTATTCGATCGATATTCTTAATATGTTGTACATTCATTGATCAAAGATAGCATTGTCACGTAAGAACAAGACCCACCAAGATGAATTTATCAGAATTAAAAGACACACCGATTTCAGATTTAGTACAACTCGCCCAAGACATGAAGCTAGAAAATATGGCCCGCGCTCGCAAGCAGGACATCATTTTCGCAATCCTTAAAGCCCACGCAAAAAGCGGCGAAGATATTTTCGGTGGTGGTGTTTTAGAGATTCTGCAAGATGGTTTTGGCTTCCTTCGTAGTGCTGACGGCTCATATCTCGCTGGCCCAGACGATATCTATGTTTCACCCAGCCAAATTCGCCGTTTCAACATGCGCACCGGTGACACCATCTTTGGTAAGATTCGTCCACCAAAAGAGGGCGAACGTTATTTTGCCTTATTGAAAGTCACCGAAGTTAACTTCGACAAGCCTGAAAACTCTCGTAATAAAATCCTGTTTGAAAACCTTACCCCACTGCATGCTGAAGAGCGTATGCGTATGGAGCGTGGTAATGGTTCAACTGAAGATATTACCTCGCGAATTTTAGATTTGTGCTCACCAATTGGTAAAGGTCAGCGTGGTTTGATCGTGGCGCCGCCAAAAGCCGGTAAAACACTACTACTACAAAACATGGCCCAAAGCATTGCCTACAACAACCCTGAAGTAGTGTTGATGGTACTACTGATTGATGAGCGCCCTGAAGAAGTGACCGAAATGCAACGCATGGTAAAAGGTGAAGTTATCGCTTCTACCTTCGATGAACCAGCAAGTCGTCACGTACAAGTGGCCGAAATGGTTATCGAAAAAGCCAAGCGTTTAGTTGAACATAAAAAAGACGTGGTGATCTTACTCGATTCGATTACCCGCCTAGCACGTGCTTACAACACAGTGATCCCATCATCAGGTAAGGTACTTACCGGTGGTGTTGACGCTAACGCACTGCATCGTCCAAAGCGCTTCTTCGGCGCGGCACGTAACATCGAACATGGTGGCAGCTTAACCATTATCGCGACAGCGTTGGTTGATACGGGTTCGAAAATGGACGAAGTGATCTACGAAGAATTTAAAGGTACAGGTAACCAAGAGCTTCACCTGTCGCGTAAAGCAGCAGAAAAACGTGTATTCCCAGCGATTGATTTCAACCGCTCTGGTACTCGTCGTGAAGAGAAACTGACCACACCTGAAGAGCTACAAAAAATGTGGATCTTACGCAAAATCCTTAATCCAATGGATGAAGTGACGGGTATGGAGTTCCTTATCGATAAGCTTGCCATGACGAAAACGAACGAAGAGTTCTTTACCGCCATGAAACGCTCTAAAAGCTAATGATAAGTTAGCTTTACTGAATAAAAATGCCGCTAATTAGCGGCATTTTTTATGGTAAGCAGATGCTGTTTCTATACCAAGGCACCGGCCATCTTGCGGCGTAAATAGGCAATTTGTTGCATGTGCGGCAAATCTTTCGGGCAGTTATCCTGACAACCAAGTAAGGTCATGCAGCCAAACACGCCATCTTGATTACCAATCACATGGTAAAAATCTTCCACGCTACGAGCATCACGACTGTCGAGTTCGAAGCGAGCGATTTTCATCATGCCTACGGCACCCACAAAGGTGTCGCGCATCTGCTTGGTGGCACAGGCAGACACACACACACCGCACTCAACGCAGCGATCGAGCTCATACAGCTTTGCCGCCTCCTCTGGGGCCATTGGCGCCTCGATGCGATGGATATCGATTTCATCTTGCCTTGGATGCAACCACAACTTTAGGCGTTCGGCGAGTTCGCGCATAAACTTACCCGTGTTGACCGACAGATCGCCAATTAATTCAAAGCCGGGCAGCGGCATCAAGGTGATCTCACCTTTAGGGTATTTACTGGTTAAGGTGCGGCACGCCAGTGTGGGATACCCATTGATCACCATGGCGCAGCTACCACAAATACCGGCGCGACAGACAAAATCAAACTGCAGCGAGGGATCCTGTTTTTCCCTGAGCATATTAAGGGCGATAAATACCGTCATGCCGGGGGCTTCTTCAAGCTGGTATTTAACCATCTTGGGCTTATCGCCAGGTTCTTGCGGATCATAGCGAAAGATAGAAAACGTTAATAGACGACCCTGACTCATTACTTTTGCTCTCCCGCTGGGCGATTGTCGAACGGCTTGTCATGCAAGCGCTCATTTTTCTCTTGTAAAGACGGCGGCACCTCAAAAGGCATCAAAGCCCGCTGCCGCTCAAAGCGATTGGCATTGTCACCTAATCCGCTCAAAATTTCGGTAATTTGTTGCTCACGCTTGGCGGTATCAGGATGCGCTATCGCATTATTGATTCCGTAACCACGGTAACCTGGTGGTAATTCCATTTTCATCACATCCAACTGTTCATAATCCAGCGCGGGTAGCGTGGCATCAGCACTTGGCCAGCTCGATAGCGTGCGGTTGAGCCACTCTTTATCATTACGCTGTGGAAAGTCTTCACGGGCGTGGGCACCGCGACTTTCGGTGCGCGCCTCAGCCCCACAAGCGACTGTGAGCGCCACTTTAAGCATGCGCTTAACTCGCAGTGCTTCTACCAATTCAGGGTTAGCGTGGCGCTTTTTACAGGTTAAGCCGATATTGCGCGAGCGCAGCAACAAGGCTTGCAACTCATCCACCGCTTTTTGCAGCTCGGGACCATTACGGAAAATGCCCACGTAGTCCATCATAATCCGTTGCATCTCAAGCTTAATATCAAACGCTGACTCACTGCCCTGCCCTTCAACTAAATCATCGATTTCGCCGCGTACCTGATTAACAAACTTTTCCACCAGCGCAGTATCAATCTCTAAGGTATTTTGCTGACAAAAATCGGCGACATATTTACCTATGATCATGCCTCCTACCACGGTTTCAGCCAAGGAGTTACCGCCTAAACGGTTAAAGCCGTGCATGTCCCAACACGCCGCCTCGCCCACGCTAAATAACCCTTTAAGCTGCGGGCTTTGACCTGTGGCATCGGTGCGAATACCGCCCATCGAATAGTGCTGGGTCGGGCGCACTGGGATCCAATCTTTGGCTGGATCGATACCTAAAAAGTTTTCGCAGATCTCTTTGACTTCGCGCAGGTTAGTCTCGACATGTTTGCGCCCCAACAAGGTAATATCGAGCCACAGGTGCGGCCCATACGGGCTATCGACCCCTTTCCCTTTGCGAATATGCTCAGTCATGCGCCGCGATACCACATCACGGGATGCCAGCTCCTTTTTCTCTGGCTCATAATCGGGCATAAAACGATGGCCATCTTTATCACGCAGTAAGCCACCGTCCCCCCGACAGCCTTCGGTGGTTAAAATCCCCACTGGCACAATGGCGGTGGGATGAAACTGCACCGCCTCCATATTACCCAGCTTGGCCACACCGGTTTCAAGCGCTAATGCTTGACCAATGCCTTCGCAGATAATGGCATTCGTTGAGACTTCGTAAATTCGTCCATAACCGCCAGTGGCAATCGTGGTCGATTTAGCAATATAGGCACGTAACTCGCCCGTGATCAGGCAGCGAGCGACCACACCGTGGCAGCGCGACCCATCGTGAATTAAGGCTAAGGCTTCGATACGCTCATGAACGGGGATATCTAATGAAATAGCTTTATTATCGACAGCATAAAGCAATGAGTGACCCGTGCCGTCTGCCGTATAGCAGGTGCGCCACTTCTTGGTGCCGCCAAAGTCGCGGGCATTAATTAACCCATGCGCTTCTTCAGCTTCTTCAATAGTGACCTTTTGGGCATTGACCACGACATCACGCGGCCCTTTGGTTACCCGCGTCCAAGGTACACCCCAGTTTGCCAGTTCGCGCACCGCTTTGGGGGCACAATGGGCAAACATACGCGCGACCTCTTGATCGCAACCCCAGTCCGATCCTTTTACCGTATCTTGAAAATGGACATCTTCATCATCGCCCATCCCTTTTACCGTATTGCCAAGGCTTGCCTGCATCCCCCCTTGGGCGGCGGCCGAATGCGAACGTTTAGCTGGGATCAATGACAATACAACAGTATCTAAACCTCGCTCTTTTGAAGCGATTGCCACCCTTAGCCCCGCGAGTCCAGCTCCAACGACCAGAGAATCGGTATATATCAGTTTCACACTTGCTCCTTAACAGGGTATTGAACCACCACTTATTGGCTCGCATAGGGAAGAAAGGCGAGCAATGACGCGATGCCAATCACCACAAACACAACACTTATAATGGTTTTTATTTTTTTAATTCGCGCGCGATGATTAAGTGCTTTCTCGGCGCCCCACTTTATGGCGACTCGATAAAGGCCAATGGCGGCATGAAGCTCGACACATAATAGCAATGGTAAATACACCATCCACACACCATCATTCCAAATGCGCTCGGCGCTGCCGGATGGACCAATAGTCTCGGGGGCACTACCAATCAACCACAGGTGTACTGGTAATAACAAAAAGATCCCCACGCCCGTGATGGCCTGCCAGACCCATAACTTAGTATCGCCATGAGTGATCACCGTCATCTGCTTACGCAAAGCTCGCTGCTGTGCCAAGTTAAGTGGCATTTTATGCACCGCCACCAACACGTGTATCAAGGCCAGCACAGCCACCACTACGGCGATAATAGATACTACCCAAGGATAACCATGACCATCGGCACTTAAAAAGCTCAGTTCCATGGTTTTGGCCACCATGGTCATCGCATCGCCTCCCAGTAAAATAGAGGACACTAACAGCAGGTGAGTCCATAAAAACAGGGTCAATATGACACCGGTGAGACTCTGGCTCAGATCGAGCCAGCCACTTAATTTATTGTTATAACGAGTCAGCGACATATCTTCCCCTTATCGATGGCATCAGGTTGCCTTAAAATTGGTAACCAATAGCCCTAATGTCGCTCACAAACAGTCACTAAACCGTGAGGCAGATCAAAACACTAACTAATACTTCACAAAATGCTAAACTACCTAAGCTAACCCATCATCAAGGTACAAAAGGTGTGATAGGCAATGTCAGCTCACGGCCAATAATGAGGTATGACACCAAGCTCAACACGCCAATGCTAATAAGATAAATAATCAATATCTTGATAACCTTACGCAGCCCACGACGATTAAGCGTCAAGCCCCACTTCAATGCCACTCGATACAAACCTATCATGGCGTGGATCACCACAGCCGGCAGCAACAAGGCATACAGTAACCACGCATTGGCGTGATACACGCGTTCAGCAGAAAGATGTGGGCCTATCTCAGGGTTAGTGATCATGGTAAAAATATGCACTGGCGCTAAGAAAAACAAAATAAAGCCCGTGGCTAACTGCCAAAACCAGGCGTGACTGTCTTTATGGTTAATGCCCTGCATATGGCGCCTTAAGGCGCGCCACTGGCCCAACTGCGCCGGAAAACGCCGCAGTGCCACCGCCGCATGAACAATGACCACTAACATGATAAAAATCGAAAATACCTTAGTGACAATCGGCATACCATGACCTGTCGAGGTAAACAGCCCCCCTTCAAGAAACTGCACCACATGATAAAATGCCTCTTTACCTAATAAAATACTGGATTCAAAGTGCAGGTGAGCCAATAAAAAGCACCCCAGCATGATGCCAGTTGCACTTTGAATTTTGTCCGCCTTGGCAGACCATGGACTGCCCAGCGACGCATAATGGATATGATGAGATTGCATACTTTTGGGATTCATTATCATTCAACGCCTAGTGTCGGGATCTACACCATAGCAGCAAGCGTGCAGGGTAAACGCCTGTAATAAGCAAAGCGTGATTTACCTCACCCAGCAAGCAAGCAACTTTTGACTTAGTTCACAAACAAACCTTAAAATACAAAACAAAGGTCAAACCACTTAACCAAATATAATCATAGAGTTAAACAACCAATTTAAACAAAACAATCCATTCGAAAATAGCGTTATAAGTGCTTGAATCGGCACTTTTATTCTACCGAGCGCAAATATCAATAACAGATCACTCTGCCTTTAACCGCCGCATGGTTTACAATAACGCCATTATTGACCTAAGAGAGAAGATCCCATGGCTTGGATCCAGTTAAAAATTGATACCGACAATCAACACGCCGAACAATTAAGCGATATGCTGATGGACTTTGGTGCCCTGTCGATCACCTATGAAGATGGCAAAGACAACCCGATTTACGAGCCAAATTTAGGTGAGACTCCGCTATGGAGCCACACCGTACTGACGGCGCTGTTTGAAGCCGACTATGATCTAGCCCCTATCGTTGACATGCTCAAGCTGCAGCCTTACTTAGGCGTCGACTTTAGCCACAAAGTAGAGCAAGTTGAAGATAAAGACTGGGAACGGGAATGGATGGACAATTTCCACCCCATCCAGTTTGGCAAACGTCTGTGGATCTGCCCTAGCTGGCGTGAAGTGCCCGACCCACAAGCCGTGAATGTGATGCTCGACCCAGGCCTAGCCTTTGGTACCGGCACCCATCCAACCACGGCGCTGTGTTTAGAATGGTTAGATGGACTGCAACTTAACGGCAAAGAGGTGATCGACTTTGGCTGTGGCTCTGGCATTTTAGCCGTAGCCGCGCTGAAACTTGGCGCAGCAAAAGTCACAGGCATCGATATTGACTACCAAGCCATCGATGCCTCTAAAGCCAATGCCGAACGCAACGGTGTTGCCGATAAACTGGCGCTATTCCTACCCGAAGATCAGCCAGCTGACCTAAAAGCGGACGTGCTCGTGGCCAATATCCTCGCCGGCCCACTGAGAGAATTAGCGCCGCTTATCGCCGAAAAAGTCAAGCCGGGCGGCTTATTGGCACTATCGGGTTTGCTTAAAGAGCAAGCCGACGAAATTAGCCAACATTACGCCCAATGGTTTGACATGGACGCGCCTGCTCACAAAGAAGATTGGAGCCGCTTGACAGGCACCCGCAAATAACGGTAAAAGCCAGCGGCCGCAAGGCCGCCACTGACTTCACAGCACACAAAAGTCAAGTAAAAAAGTTGCTCCCAGGTCATTTATTGACCTTTTCACCGGCTTGAAAAAGGCGTACTATAGCGCCCCTTTGAAGCGCAAGGTGTAATGATAAATGCAGATTGGACCCTATCAACTGAAAAATCAGCTGATCGTGGCTCCTATGGCAGGAGTCACCGACCAACCCTTTCGAAATCTCTGCTTACGTTATGGCGCTGCCTTAGCGGTTTCAGAGATGCTTTCGTCCAATCCTGAAGTTTGGGATACCGACAAAAGCCGTCAGCGTATGACACATGCTGGTGAGAATGGGATCCGCTCAGTACAAATTGCAGGAGCCGATCCGGATATGATGGCTCACGCCGCCGTTGTCAACGTACAACAAGGGGCGCAGATCATCGATATCAATATGGGATGTCCTGCAAAAAAAGTGAATAAGAAGCTGGCTGGATCGGCACTACTACAGCAACCAGAGCAAGTAAAAGCGATTTTGCAAGCTGTCGTTGCCGCAGTGGATGTCCCGGTTACACTGAAAATTCGCACCGGCTGGGCACCAGAACACCGTAACGGTATTCAAATAGCCCAAATAGCAGAAGATTGTGGTATTGCCTCGTTAGCCGTACATGGCCGCACGAGACAATGTATGTACAAAGGCGAAGCCGAGTACGACACCATTGCCGCTATTAAACAGAATGTCTCTATTCCGGTTGTCGCTAACGGAGACATCTGCACCCCAGAGAAAGCACGCTTTGTGCTTGACCATACTGGTGCCGATGCCCTGATGATAGGAAGAGGCGCTCAAGGACGGCCTTGGGTATTCAGAGAGATCCAACATTATCTGGAAACAGGTAATAAGCTAGCGCCAATTGAAGTGGACGAAAAGCGTCAAGTGATGCTGGAACACCTCAAAGACTTATATGCATTGTATGGCGAATACAAAGGGTTACGTATCGCCAGAAAGCATGTTGGATGGTATCTGGACCAAGAAGCGCAGAGACCATTGAGAGCCGAGTTTAATCGGCTGGAAACTGTTGAAGAACAATGTTCCATGTTGGAACGTTATTTTGATGAATTAGTAAAGAATTAATAAAGAGCAGAATACGAATGTTTGATCAGACAACTCAACCAGAAGCTCATCAGCTTACCGTAGGCAAAATCGAAACCGCTAACGGCACTATCAAGCCTCAGTTACTACGTGACGCAGTTAAGCGCGCAGTAACTAACTTTTTCGCTCAAATGGACGGCCAAGAAGCTGAAGAAGTTTACGAAATGGTGTTATGTGAAGTTGAAGCACCTCTACTAGATATCATCATGCAGCACACTCGTGGCAACCAGACTCGCGCCGCCAACATGCTAGGTATCAACCGTGGTACGCTACGCAAGAAATTAAAAAAATACGGCATGAACTAAGAAGCAATTCTTAACTAGCTGTATCAGAACGGGTTTTCCAGAAATGGGAAGCCCGTTTTGCTATGCGTGCTACACACGATGCTACACACGGACAATCTTTGCATCGGGAAAATACCACAAAGCAGAAAACCACAACCTACTAAGTCACAAGGAAGTATCGAGGTACGTCAACTCAGCCCTTACTAGCTAGCATCGAAAATATGAATAAAAACACATACATTAACATTGACACCATGTTCAAAATTGAAACCAGTGAAATCAACACATATTTTCAAGATATCGATATAGATTTTATCTACTCTGAAATTGCAGCCATTGAACAGCAAGTTTTAGTGTTAGAACCTTTAATGCAATCCCCTATAGAGATTTTTTCACCCTCACCGTATAAAGAAGAGCATGCAAGCTTAAGTATCTTCTTCAAAATGTGCAGGCAACTTAAGGTCGTTAGTGGTTTAACTGCAATCAATAAGGGCTTGGATAGGTTAATAATATCAGCTGCAAAAAGCGATGAAGTAATGCAAACTGAATTTGAAAAAAACCAAATATATCTTATGTACAACTTGATGTTGCTATATAAGTTAATTGGTGAGTTTAATCAGTTTTTTGAAGATTACCCATATATAAAACGCACCAAACTTACTGATGCTCAGGCTTCGTTTGATGAGTACGAGAAATTTAATAATGAGTACGAAATAGCTCTAGACTTTACGTATGAAGTGTTCAGTAAGTTCTATATGCTCAAAGAAAATCGACACTACAAAGTACATACCCTCATAAAGGTGATAAATAATTACTGTAAAGACAACGATGTCCCATATCCAAAATCCAAGGATAGTAAGGCATACACTGATTTTTATAAAAAAATCCTAGTCTTTGCTACTAAAGAAGCAAAAAAAGTTGGTCGCAGCATAAAGGGATCGACCTTTATAGACTCTGATGATTTTGCTCGGTGTTATGGACACCTCCTGCTAAAAGTTTAATTACCCTCCCCCCCCTACTCCTTCTATTTCACGATTAAAAAAGTAAGTAAAGTCACTCTCGAACAAACTTAAACGAGAGTGACTATGACAACACTAAACCCTATCTCAACAGACCGTATCGTCCGCGAAGCCGAGCGTAAAAGTATCACCTCTATATCACGTACAACGGCTTGGACTCTAGAGCGTAAAGGCCTTTTCCCAAAGCGTCGCCAACTATATCCCCAAGGCACCGCTGTCGGATGGTTGCTATCAGAGCTCAATGAGTGGGTCAGCTCACGCCAAGCTATCAGTTAGGGAAAGTTAAGATGCCGAAGATAGAAAATGATCACTTAGCAATGTACTTAGATGAAAACCGGTTGCTCAAGAAACCTGAAATCCAGAAGCTCTTAGGGATCAGTCGTTCAACATTAGGGAGAAGGGTTAAGTCAGGTCAATTCCCATTACCAGCACTGATACAGAATGGTCGCTCATTTTGGCGATTCAAAGACATCCATAAATGGCTTACTAAGTGATAAACAATAAGCAGGCTCAGGCCTGCTTTTTTATACCCTAAATAACTCATTGGGTTCGTCAGCTGGGTCTCAAAAGACAAGCTTCGCCGCTGACACACTTTGACCCACTTATGAAATTAACATTAACAAGCTGAAAAGCCCTCGAACCCAGATACGCAGCATCGTTCAGGCAAAAACCAATAATGGATTACGGCGGATATTAAATAATATACCCCGTTAGGCTAGCAGTAATGCAAACAACTAGAAAAACTAACCATGGCTAAAAAGACAAATAAACCCAGCAGCAAAGCTAAGTCCCGTAAAAAGCCCTTTTGTATAACCAAACACAACTCAACATTGTTTGCTTACAAGAACCATGCTTACGATGTTTTTAAACCGGATCATAAGTGTTTAAGTAAAAGCATAGTCAATACCATGATCTCTAATTACGAGATCATGCTTAGCCATTACAAGCGACTGCTGGTTGCTAGGATTGACCTACACCCAAGCTATTACTCTGTTGATAATCAAACAATTACAAAATTCTTAAAGCAGTTACAGCAATTGCTTGAAACCCAATACCAGTGCAAGGTTATTTACCATTGCGCCAGAGAGCAGAACACATCGGAGATTGAGCATTATCATCTTGAAGTCATGCTAAGCGCCCACAAGATAAAGCACTCATACCGATTACAATCGCTTATTAAAGCAATGTGGGAAATGCATGCAAATGGCACAGTGTCATTTGTTGAAAACCCTTATTGCATCACTTACAGAGGCGACAAAGCCTCACTCAAGAGTGCCATCTACCGCTCAAGTTACTTGGCTAAAGAGCACACTAAAGAGCTAAATGGCAAAGCTAAAGGCTTTTTAAGCAACAAGCTCGCTCCGGCAACAGGCTTCGACCCAACTACAGATCTCATGCTGGTGGACCCAGAAATCACCTTAGAGAACAACAGGCGAAAACAAGCGTTTAAACATTTCCAAATAACTAATCCACAATTCAATAGCCAAACAACTCGGCCATCAAAATATGGCTGGTTTAATCCGCTTTCTCATGAGCAGCAGCTAAAAGCGTGTATTGCCGAAAGGCCCACCAGCTTAAAGCATTTAACCAATAACCCTCTAAGTGATGCCAAACCAAAGTATCGCTACAAAGACTCGCTCATAAATGATCAAGCTAATGAAGTGATCACTCAGCATGTAACAGTGATCACTCGACTGATAGCCCATGAACCGAAAAGTGATCACTCTTTTTTGGATCACTTAGCTCATCAATGAGCAAATCATAAGACCGCTATAAACAACAGAAAACCAATAAACCTCGGGGTGTTGTGAGCATTTCAGTGATCAACTGCTAACGACAAATTTCAAAATGCAGAACAAAGCCCATGAACCGAAGCAATTTCAAAAAGTGATCACTCGATTGATCCAAAGGAGCAGAAACAAAAATGGCTAGATTTAACCTTGATAACTTGCCCAAATGCGGTGCTAAAACCAGAAGTGGAAAGCCTTGCCAGCGTTATGGAAATATTACCAATGGCCGCTGTAAGCTACATGGTGGACGCTCTACTGGTGCAAAAACTAAAGAGGGAAAAATGGCGCTACGTACTAATGCCTTACTCAACGTTTTTGCCTGGCACTGCGATAAAACAATCTATCAACAAATCAAAAATTCAGACCTTGAAGGCGCCCTTACCGCCTATCTAACTCTAATTGAATTAATAGACCTAGACTCTCGTGAACTAAAAGATACGGTTTTCAACCTCGTTAACCAATATAGAGTTGAGCTAGAAATGTGCAAATACCTCATCGCAGAGCGTGATGGCGCAGCAGCTTTATTGCTCATTCAATCAGCGTTAGATCATTACTATAAAGATGATGCCTACCAACACTTACTCTTCCACATTCATGCGCCAATATACCCCACACCTTTCTTTCAAAGGCTTATTGGTTCCAATGCTGAATTCAATCATCAGATGAAGTTAATGGCTAATACTAACAGAAAAAAAGGACCTTTCTACACAGGCAGCACTAGATTAACCCCGGGAATGAGAGCATTCAACAAGCAGATAAAAGCACTGAAGAAAATGTACAAAGACCTATGACGTCAATGCCACCTGCAAGATCCACTCAAGTAATTAAGGCAGGTAAATAGTCAAACACTCTCCTTATCAATCCTTGAGCTAAATCCTGTGCTTCCTTAAGGCTTTATGACACAATCGAAACGGGCAAAGCTGTCCGTAACTGTTTGTTATCTTTCCTAGAAGGACCTTGTTAGGTTATGAGCATCAATAAAGCAAAACTGACTGAAACCGATATCATCAGCAAATTCATCATGCCAGCGATTAAAGATGCGGGCTGGAATGATATGACGCAAATTCGCCAAGAGGTGAAGCTGCGCGATGGTAAGGTGATTGTGCGTGGCCAGCTCGGTGTGCGCAAAACAGTAAAGTCTGCTGATATTGTGCTTTACCATAAACCAAGCATGCCCCTTGCAGTGATTGAGGCTAAGGCGAACAAACATGAAGTAGGCAAAGGCATGCAGCAAGGTCTCGATTATGCGCGCTTGCTTGAAGTACCTTTCATCTTCGCCTCTAACGGTGATGGTTTTATCTTCCATGATAAGACAAAACTAGGAACGCCTGAAGCACACAACCTAGAATCCGAAATCCGTCTTGAAGACTTCCCATCCCCCCAAGAGCTTTGGGCTAAATATTGTGTCTGGAAGGGCTATACTGAAGCACAGCTGCCGATTATCAACCAAGAATACTATGACGATGGTAGCGGCAAGCACCCTCGTTATTACCAACTGCAAGCCATCAACAAAACCGTAGAAGCAATATCATCAGGTAAAGACCGTGTATTGCTAGTTATGGCAACAGGCACGGGTAAAACTTACACGGCGTTTCAGATCATCTGGCGCTTATGGAAGTCTCGCGCTAAAAAACGCATTCTATTCCTAGCCGACCGTAATATCTTAGTCGACCAAACCAAGACAGGTGACTTTCAACCTTTTGGTCCCGCAATGACCAAAGTCTCAGGCAGAACCGTTGACCCTTCATACGAGATACACCTCGCACTCTATCAAGCCTTAACTGGCCCAGAAGAGAGCCAGAAAGCCTTTAAGCAAGTAGACCCAGACTTCTTTGACTTAATCATTATCGACGAGTGCCATCGCGGTAGTGCCTCTGAAGACAGCGCATGGCGTGAGATTCTAGAGTATTTCAAAAGTGCAGCTCAAGTAGGTTTAACGGCGACCCCTAAAGAAACGACTGAAGTATCAAACTCAGACTACTTTGGCGATCCGGCTTATACCTACTCCCTTAAAGAAGGTATTGAAGACGGCTTCTTAGCGCCCTATAAAGTAGTGCGCGTTGATATTGATGTTGATCTGCAAGGCTGGCGACCAACAAAAGGCCAAGTCGATAATCAAGGAGAGGTAATAGAAGACCGGATCTATAATCAAAAAGACTTTGACCGCACCATGGTGATTGATGAGCGCACTCAGCTGGTGGCCGAGACGATAACCAACTACCTAAAACGTACAGACCCAATGGCAAAGACCATTGTATTTTGTAACGACATCGACCACGCCGAACGCATGCGCCGTGCTATCGCCAACCTCAACCCAGAGCAAATGGCGAAGAACGATAAGTACGTGATGAAAATCACTGGTGATGATGAGCTAGGTAAAGCCCAGCTTGATAACTTCATCAATCCTAAAAAGCCTTATCCTGTCATTGCCACTACTTCAGAGCTGATGACCACAGGTGTCGATGCTAAAACCTGTAAGCTGGTAGTACTGGATCAAAACATTCAATCAATGACCAAGTTTAAACAGATCATTGGTCGCGGCACACGTATCGATGACAGATACGGCAAGTTGTGGTTCACCATCTTAGACTTCAAAAAAGCTACCGAACTGTTTGCCGATGAGCGCTTTGATGGTACGCCAGAGAAGGTCTTAGTCGTTACCCCTACAGATATAGAAGATGACGATACTGACATTGATGGCACAGATGCGATTGATGACCCAAGTGATGAAGATAATCCATTCGATGATGGTGAGCTTGGTGGCGATAGCAGTAATAATCAACCCGATGGTAATGGCGATGATCGTCAAACTGGTGAAGGTGAATGGACAGACGATGAAACTCGTAAAGTAGCCAAATACCGCGTGTCGGGTGTAAGCGTTAGTAAAGTTGCAGAGCGTGTGCAGTATTACGATAGCGACGGCAAGTTAGTTACCGAGTCTTTCAAAGACTACACTCGCAAAACCATGGCTAAGCAGTTCAGCTCTCTCGATGAGTTCGTAAAGCGCTGGAATGATTCTGACCGTAAACAAGCCATCATCGATGAGCTCGCACAAGAAGGCATTATCTGGGCCGCACTTGAAGAAGAGGTTGGCAAAGAGATGGACCCCTTCGACATGATCTGTCATGTGGTATACGACCAACCACCACTAACGCGTAAAGAACGTGCAAATAACGTTAAAAAGCGTAATTACTTCACCAAATACTCTGACACAGCCCAAGCAGTATTACAGAATTTACTGTTAAAATACGCCGATGTTGGGGTGCAAGAAATTGAATCAATGCAGGTGCTCAAAGTACAACCCTTTAACGAGATTGGCAGTCTCAGTGAAATCGTTAAAAAAGGCTTTGGTGGTAAAAAAGAGTACGATCAAGCGATTAGCGAGTTGGAAGCTGAGATTTATCAGCTCCACCAGCAATCAGCATAAGGGTTATTCTTAGCGGCTCAATGCTAAAGCCCGAATCATTATTATAAGAATGAGCAGTGACTAATCCGTTAGTTAGTCACTGCACTAGCTCTAGTACGAACTCTAACCCAAACAGAACCCTAAACTGCCACTACGAATCCAATACACATGCAACCAAACCTCAAAGCTTCAGCCTTTGTAACCGCCTATTTGAAGAGCTATCAAAGTATCAACTTCAAGCTGCTATT
Organism: Shewanella sp. 492; assembly: GCF_059338445.1. Lineage (NCBI taxonomy): Bacteria > Pseudomonadati > Pseudomonadota > Gammaproteobacteria > Alteromonadales > Shewanellaceae > Shewanella > Shewanella sp. 492. Next base: position 340,138 of record NZ_CM181702.1, on the reverse strand, counting down.
GGTGCTCGTCTTAACCAGCTTAATCCCGTTAATATATTCCACTACTCGGATACATTTTTTAGGCGATATCCCTAATCCATGGGCGTTCAGTATCGCAGCGCAAGTGGCTTGGCTTAACGTAATTTATGAGGTGCTTAGTGAAGCGCTACTTTTGCCGCTAGCATTCGTATTTGGTCAAGTGATACGAGAACCTAAAAAGTACCATATCAGGTTATCGACAGGGCTTACTATCGTGGTCATGGCCTATACCATAGTTACTATTACGGTAATAACACTGGCACCACAAATGGTTGCAGCTATGCAGCAGCAAGCCGCGCTTATAGAGCAAACCGTCAGTTATATTCGCCTAGAGTCCCTCGCGATTTTATTGTCGAGTGTATTTTCATTTGCAAGCTTAGTGCTCGTACTCAAAAACAAGCAAAAACTCATCTACCAGTTATTACTTATCCAGACCCTACTCACCCTATTATGCGACAGCCTGTTTGTCAGTCAGCTGCCATTCTCTTTAAACCTTGGGGTTAATGGCATTGCGTGGACCAATATTATCGTCAGCTTGGTTCTATCTAGCGTGGCCATTTTATATTTAACCAGTAAGGGCCTATCGCTACGCCGCATTCAGTTTAATCAGCAACCATGGCTTACAACTTGGCTAAGGGTTGGCGCTAAGTCAGGCTTAGAGTCATTAGTACGCAACACCGCTTTTGTGGTGATGATCTTGCAGCTGGTAAATCAGGTTCAACAAGCCGGAGTATTTTGGTTGGCGAATCAGTTTATCTGGGGTTGGTTACTATTACCTATTCTGGCGCTAGGCCAGTTAGTAAAGCGCGATGCGGCCAATAATGGCGGATTAAGCAAAGGTAAGGTGAACAGCTATATGGGCATAGTATTGGTATTTATATGCGGCTGGCTGGGGTCTATGCCTGCATGGCAGCCTTTTATCGAACACGTTATGGGTGTTAGCCAGTCACAAGCTGTCACCAAGCTAGTGTTACTCATGCTTGGCTTTTACATTGTGTTTGCCTTTAACCATGTCATTGATAGTTACTTTTACGGTATAGGCCGAACAGACTTAATGTTATACCAGTCTTTAATCGTAAACATCGGCTTCTACGGCAGTGCATTTATGTCTTATCAAATGGGCTGGTTCGTTCCATCACTAGATAAAATCGCCATCATGTTTGGCTTAGGAATAACAATCGATGCCATCATCACCGCTTACCTGTACTACCGGCTAACTAAAGCCCGTGCCCCCGACATGACTAACATTCTAGTCCGTTAGAATATGCAGCGACCATAGGGGTGCTAGCCCTACTAGAGCAGCAAAATAATCATAACTAACTCACTGATCACCAGCGCAGGTATTGCTATACTGCCCGGCATTATATTTAGCAATTAAAGTAGCTTTGTTATGTCTATCAGTTCAGCGATTAAATCCATCCAAGATATTATGCGTAAAGATGCCGGAGTTGACGGTGATGCCCAGCGTCTAGGGCAAATGTCTTGGTTACTTTTCCTTAAAGTGTTCGATGCCCAAGAGGAAGAGTTAGAACTTGAACTAGACGATTACCGTGAGCCGATCCCAGCAGAGTTCCTATGGCGCAATTGGGCTGCAGACAACCAAGGCATCACAGGTGAAGAGTTACTGGACTTTGTTAACGATGAGCTATTCCCGCAGCTTAAAAACCTCACTGCGCCGATAGATAAAAACCCACGTGGTTATGTAGTCAAAGAAGCATTCTCAGATGCCTTTAACTACATGAAAAACGGCACCCTACTGCGCCAAGTGATCAACAAGCTCAATGAAATCGACTTTACCGACTCAAAAGAGCGTCACTTGTTTGGTGACCTGTACGAGCAGATCTTAAAAGACTTACAAAGCGCAGGTAATGCGGGCGAGTTCTATACCCCACGCGCCATCACTAAGTTTATTGTCGCGGTAACAGACCCTAAACTTGGCGAATCTATTATGGACCCAGCTTGCGGAACAGGCGGCTTCTTAGCATGCGCGTTTGACCACGTTAAAACTAACTACGTTAAATCAGGCGAAGACCACAAGACTCTGCAGCAACAAATCTTTGGTGTTGAGAAGAAGCAGCTGCCGCACCTACTGTGTACTACCAACATGATGCTGCACGGTATTGAAGTACCAGTACAGATTAAGCACGGCAACACCCTCAATAAACCGTTATCAAGCTGGGATGACCAAGTTGACGTCATCATCACTAACCCACCATTTGGCGGCACCGAAGAAGACGGTATTGAGAAGAACTTCCCAAGCGAAATGCAAACCCGTGAAACTGCTGATCTATTCCTACAGCTAATCATTGAAGTTCTAGCAACGAAAGGCCGCGCAGCTGTGGTATTGCCAGACGGCACCCTATTTGGTGAAGGCGTTAAAACCAAAATCAAAAAGCTACTGACTGAAGAGTGTAATCTGCACACTATCGTGCGTTTACCTAACGGTGTATTTAACCCATACACTAGCATCAAAACGAATATCCTGTTCTTCACTAAAGGGGATGGCTCTGCAAAAACAGCAACTAAAGATGTTTGGTTCTATGAGCACCCATATCCTGCTGGGGTGAAGAACTACAACAAAACCAAGCCAATGAAGTTTGAAGAGTTTGCAACTGAACTGAGCTGGTGGGGTAGCGAGGCCGACGGTTTTGCATCACGAGTTGAAAACGAGCAAGCATGGAAGGTGTCTATCGATGACATCATCGCTCGCAACTACAACCTCGATATTAAAAACCCCCATGTAGGTGATGTGGTCAGCCACGATCCTCAAGAGTTATTACAAGACTACGCCAAGCAGCAAGCCGATATTCAAGCCTTACGTGATCAGCTAAAAGGCATTCTTTCTGCCGCCCTTTCTCCAAAAGATCCAGCGGGAGAAGCTAAATAATGGCTGAGCATGATGTAAAAGTTGCGGCTAAGAAAAGCGCAGAGCAATTAATTACTGAAAACCTAGATATCTGGACCAGCGCCATCGAGCAAAAGTCAGCTTCAGGCCGTGGTTCATCGAAGAAGTTTTCATTGCATGGCATCAAAAAGCTGCGTGAGCTGATTTTAGAACTCGCCGTGCGCGGTAAGCTAGTTCCACAGGACGCTGAAGATGAGCCTGCTAAATATTTATATGAGCGTATAGAAAGTTACCTATGTAATAAAATAGGAAAAAAGAGTTTACCTATTTTAAAGCGTGATAAATCTGTATTTGAACCATCAGAGTTTCATTATGAATTGCCAGCTCTTTGGCAGTGGTGTGAGCTGCAGGACATCACATTGTTTTTGAATGGTAAAGCTCATGAACAATACGTAACAGATGCATCAGGTTTCGTATTGATAAACTCAAAGTTTGTTTCAAACAATGGCACGATAAAAAAGTATACTACTGAACGCTTAACACCATTAAGTCGTTTTGATATTGCTATGGTTATGAGTGATGTCCCTAATGGTAGAGCATTAGCGAGATGTTATCTCGTTGAAGAAGATAATAAATATACTTTAAATCAGCGAATTTGTGGACTGTCTTCATCACCAGAGTTAAACATGCGTTATCTGATGATAGCGTTAGACCGTAACAAATATTTACTTAGCTATAATGATGGTAAAAAGCAATCCAACTTAAAGAAAGTGCAGGTAATGTCCTGTCCAATTGCATTACCTCCTTTAAAAGAACAACACCGCATCGTCGCAAAAGTCGATGAGCTGATGAGCTTGTGTGATGCCCTAGAAGCGAAAACAGAAACGAGCATATCTGCACACCAAACCTTAGTGGAAACCTTGCTAGGGGCGTTACTGCTTCCTTCTGCTGATGCTAACAGCCTTGAGCCGGTAGAAAGCTCTGAGCAGAACTTTATAGAGAGCTGGCAACGTGTTGCCGAGCACTTCGACACGCTATTCACCACCAGCGCCAGCATCGACACGCTAAAGCAAACCATCCTACAACTCGCTGTCATGGGCAAGCTGGTGGAACAAAACTCTAATGACGAACCTGCAGCTAAGCTACTAGAGCGTATCACCGCAGAAAAAGCCCAATTAATAGCCGACAAGAAAATCAAAAAACAGAAGCTACTGCCAGCCATCACCGACGAAGAAAAGCCATTTGAACTACCGAATGGCTGGGAGTTTGTAAGACTCGGGGATTTAACTTCTAGGCTTGGTTCGGGCAGCACTCCAAGAGGCGGACAAAGTGCATACGTGGATGAGGGAGTGATTTTTTTACGATCTCAAAACGTATGGAGTGATGGCCTTAAGCTTGATGATACTGCCTACATCAGCAAAGAAACTCATGAGAAAATGTCTAATACGCATGTATTTCCCAATGATGTGCTTCTTAACATAACAGGGGCATCTTTAGGCCGCTGTACAATATTTCCTGAAGAGCACATTACTGCAAACGTCAGTCAACACGTTACTGTTATCCGATTAATAGAACCTAAAATGAGCCAGTTTCTGCATTTGGGAATTATTTCTCCGTTAGTACAGCGTTTAGTATGGGGGCGACAAGTTGGTATGGCGATAGAAGGACTTAGCAAGAAGGTGCTTGAGCAATTTGAATTTCCGTTACCACCACTCGAAGAGCAACACCGCATAGTAGCCAAAGTCGATGAGCTAATGGCACTGTGCGACCAACTCAAAGCCCGTTTAAGCGACGCCCAAACAACCCAACTCCACCTCACCGACGCCATCGTCGAACAGGCGGTGTAATTATGGAAGAAAATAAAAAGTTAGAGGTTATATTTTGTGAAAGTAAAGGGATTTCTGCTTCACCTCTTGCTGGTCAGGTCTTAATTAGACAGTCAAATGATTGGAATGATTTTGGCTACAATATTAATGCGACCTACAAGTTGTGTATGTGGGACGGCAAGACTGTTTTAGAAGGTGAGTTGCTAGTTGGTTTCTTACCGGAAGTTAATGAAAATCTAGCCTTAGAAGACATTGATAAAGAGTATTTTGAACTACTTGGTAATATAGATAAAGCCTTGAAGTACCAAAACTATGGTAAAGATTTTGTCTTTTTTACTCATTTCCCGAACTTGCAAGAGTACAGAAAAGTTGTTCTAAACCTAGGTGTAAAACATACAGCATTACTTTTGAAATCAATAAACAACGTCCTAGTTGCTGACAATTTCTCATCCCCAAGCGGTTTTTACGAAAAGGTGCTTGCATCAGCAGTCTTTAGCCGCGCTTTTATGCGTAAGTCAGAGTCTTTCTTTGCTTTTCATAATGCAGAGTCAGTTATCAGAGGGATTGAATTCGAAAATTACTCTGCGATTTCAGACTCTTTTACCTTAGGGTTCCAATTAAACAACTTTAAAAATAGTCATAAAATTAATTTCTATTTCGATAGTAAGGCGTTGATACCAAGCCGTATCAGTGTGCTTATAGGAAAAAATGGATTAGGAAAAAGCCAAAGCTTAAATAAGTTATGTCGAGCGCTCTTGAGAAGGTCTGAACCTAATACAACTAAGATTTCTACAAACGATAACCCCTTAAATCAACCGATGTTAAACCGGCTATTAGCGCTTGTTAGTCCTGGGGAGGCAAGTGCTACATTTCCCGGAGAATATGCAAATAGTCAAAAGCTTTTTTACCGCAAAATCGACCTAAATAGTTCTTCAACTACGAACAATAAATCTATAGGCGACTTGTTTGAGCAACTTTTGAGAAGCGATAGCTATATTAGAAAAAGCTATCGTATTGATATATTTAAAGAGGCGCTATCAAAAGCTATTGATATCAAAACGTTATATTTAAAAGTAACGGACAAATACTACATTCCTGTTGAAAAAATGAGGTTTGTAGATGGATTTACGGAGCAAGACTTGAAAATTGCCGAGCAAGTTAAGAACTGTAAACAACCTGTAGTTAAAGTAGCTGATGAATATTATCCTTTAAGTAGTGGACAATTAACATTTTTTCAATTTGCATTGCAATGCTGCTTATATATCGAAAATGGGACTCTTATTGTTTTAGATGAACCTGAGACCCATATGCATCCTAACTTTATTGGTGAGTTTGTTGAGTTGTTAGATTATCTGCTAGAGCACACGGGATCCTTCGCTGTTATAGCAACTCATTCGCCTTACTTTGTAAGGGAGGTTGGTCGTAAACAGGTTCATATCTTTTCATCTGATAACGGGTTTATAGACATATCGATTCCTAGATTAAGAACTTTCGGAGCTGATGTGGAGTCTATATCTCAATTCGTTTTTAAAGAGGATATTGAAAATCGATTGACCGATAAGATCTTTGAGAAAGTAAAAGGTAGAGAGTTTAGTTCGGTTGCTGAAGAGCTAGGTGATGAATTGTCATTAGGTGCGCTAATGGATTTGAAATCTAGGTTAGAGGCTTAGCTATGAAAAAACTAACTCCTGTTAGGGTTAACGACTTCAGGCATTTAGACCATCTAGCTGAGAATAGTGGATTGAATGAAACCTCATATCCTGAGCTTAGGAATCAGAAACAGCTAATAGTTCAGGCGTATAATGATTATGAGGTCAATGGAGGTAACCCTTGGTTAATTTCTATGCCTTTAATCAATAATAAGTTGAAATCGGGATTACTAAAACATTACTCCTCACCACCTGTATCTATAGATTATTTAGATAAAATAAAAGATTCCTCTCCTGAGGTTTGCCCTATGTGTGGCGGTTTTAAGCCTTTTACTCGAGATCATATACTCCCAAAATCGAATTACCAAGCATGGGCAATTTTCTCAAAGAATTTGGTTCCCGCATGTGACTGCAATTTGAAACGAGGTACTGCACTAAAGGGAGATGCAGCAGCTCAAGCCAGAGTCTTGCACCCTTACTTTGATGATGTCTTATCTGAAAGACTACTTAGTTGTAAAATAACCCATCGCGACAATTATCGCTGGTTTGATTTAGGCATTGTTTATGTTGACCCCACCCACCCTGAGATAGCCTCGATAAAGTATCACACTCAAAATATTGTGATTAAGTCTGGTATAGAAAAGTGGCTTAAAGGTCAAATTGGTAAGCTAAAGAATCGACCTTCAAATGTTATTCAGACATTGCCAAGAAGAAGGCAGCAGTCCGAAGCACAAGTAAGGCAAGCTATTGAAGATTGCTTGGATAATAATGATGAATTAACAAATTCTAAAAATAATTGGCTATCGATATTATGCCATGGTCTTCTGAATTCTGATGGTATGGTGCATTGGATAAAAGAACGACATAACGCAACATTGGTCGGTGCAAATTAATTTTAATAGTTTTCGAATATTTGGGATTGAGATGGGCTTATGATCTATAGAAACAAAGCGTTAAAAATACAAGATAGATTATCTAACTATAATCAAAAATCAGTTTTTGAAGCTATTTTACGCCATCTCCATGCACCTACTCATAATATTTATGAAGAAGCCCAGAAAATGCCATGGGTTTGCTTTCTTGCTATTGAGTGGCTTTACCAAATACAACCTAAAAGTAATGCTAAAACAGCCAAGCCTAGCCAAGTTCATAATATTTTAAATCAGATCTACTTATTACAAAGTGAAGCAGTAAAACTAAACGGTCCACTCGCTATAGAGCTTGGATTGAGAAAAATTATGATAGGCCAAATGCGCTGTCAGCGAGCTTTTGAGTTTCACTTATTTTCTTTATCTCGCCTCTACAGTTTGATGGACGTAAAATCTAAATCTAATCCTTTTAAACAGAGCTTCCTGAAAGTTACTGGGGTAGAACTAAAAGACTTTTTTACTTTTTCATTATGGATATTAGCTGGATTTAAAGAAAATAGGTGTGAGATTTCATATGAGAATATTCTTTTGCACTTTTACCCTGAGTGGAACATAGCTAAGATCGCAAAGGTTTTACGTGTTATAGGTAATCTTCCCGTAGATTTAAAACTGATTATAGATAATAAAGGAAATTGCTCTCCAGAGCAGTACTTCAGCAAACCTCAACTGCTGAAGAGTCCCATTTTTTTAACTGAAAGAACAGTACAATGTGCACATATATCTATTGTTACTGAAGGGATTAGTGAACTTGCTCTCCAGATATTGAAAACAGCAGATAATCAAGGATTTCGTAAAAAATTCACAGTGTCATTTGAAAGATATGTTGAAACAGTTTTAAAAGAAAATGATTGTAGCTTTATCACTGAAAATGAAATCAAAGAAATTTATCAAAGCAATGGAGTTAAAGCTAAAGTTGTCGATTTTCTTTATCAATCTGATGGTGCTGTGGTGTTTATTGACGCCAAAGGCGTAGAGCCGCATGCTAAAATTTTAGTAAGCGAAGATCAAAGGGTTATCAGAGACAAGTTAAAAGATAGTTACTTAAAAGGTATTGAGCAGGCAGCGGAGTGCGCTGAAACACTTGAAGCCCTTAATCCAAGCCTATACCAAAACAGACAAAAGTACGCATTGATAATCACTCATCAAGACTTTTATTTAGGCTTCGGCAAACGATTAAAAAGTATTTTAGGCCCTGATAATACCAAAAAAATAGTAGAACAATGTGGGGAAACCATATCGTTAGATAAGACACACTTTTGTAGTATCGAAGATTTTGAAAGCATTATGGCTGTTTGCAATCAAGCGAACATCGGGTTGAATCAATTTTTAGATTTTTGTTCAGAACAACAAGAAAATCCAGCGTCACAAAAATTTACAATGCGACAACACATTGAAGACTTTACAAAAGAACGTTTGGCATTAGAGAAAACACCTCTAGGCACAGATTTGATAGCGAAAGAACAAAAGGAGCAGCTAGAAGCACTTGCCTCTAAGGTTTTAGCTAACCAACTATATTGGAGGAATAAAGGTAGAGACGGCAGTGGTATTAATGAGTTCATCAGCAAATACAAGCAATTACTAAAGTTAGTTCACAAAGCAAAAAGTGAATAACAAACAGAGCCAATACTATTTACCACTCAGCATTGTAAGCATCAACATCAAGTGTATGTGATACGTATTGACTCCTATTAAAACTGGTAATCATTTCTAATGAGAATCTAACTTTTATGAGTCTCTACTAGAACACATCAACCTGAAGAGTTGATAATTACCCTTTTTGATTTGATAAACTCCCCTCTTCCACAACAGACTCTCCCTGTATCTCATCAAGCCACTTATCAAGCGCTACCTTTTTCTCATTGATATAGTGGCTGCGGTTGTAGATCCCTGCAACACCCAAGACAGAGTGACCTAAGAGGTGTTCTACAATATGAGGTGGGATACCTAAGTCATTAAGTCGAGTCGCAAGGGTTCGCCTTAAATCGTGCAAGGTCCACTTCTTCTCGTGCTGTAGCTTTTCCCAAATCTTGCCACCGTAAACGCTGACTGACTCAGGGCTCTTTAACTGCCCAAGCAGATAGCCTGACTTCTGGTTCTTAGCTTTGAGCTGCTTTAACCACGAGTACAACCTAGGCGGTATTGGCCGGATAATTAGCTCGTCAGTTTTGCTGTTAGCTTTAGGGACTGTCCACAAGCCTTTATCAAAGTCCCATTCATCCCAAGAAGACAAACGGACCTCTTGTGTACGCGCACCAAAGATAATCAACAGCCAGATAAGATTGTTGTAATACTCTTGATGCTCACCGGCTTTGACTTGATTGATCACATCTTGCAGTTCAGCTTCAGTCAGTACCCTATCGCGCTTTTTCTGCTTACTGCCAACATCAGTGATAGTTAAGTCGTCTATCACATAGCTGGTGGCATATTCCCGCTTACGGCAAAACAGCAGCGCTTGCTTAGCCCCTTGTAAAACTTGCCCAGCAGCAACAGGAGCCGCCCTTTGCTCATTAGGTATGCCTTTTCTAATTCGATCAAAACAAGCTAGCCATTGAGGCTTAGTTGTTTTTTCTAATGGATACTTACCTATGTACGGATACAAATGCCGTGCAAACTGCGCCCTATGCTTATCAACATTTTTACGGTTATCAGTGGCATATTCCACCAGCCAATACTCTAGCGCCTCTTTAACTGTCACAGCTTCTTTGCGAACGACTTTAGCCAGTGCTAACTCGACACTTGGATCTTTGTCATTATCCAACCATTCACGGCATTGATCGCGCTTATCTCTCGCCTGTTTGATTGAGGTTTCTGGGTACTTACCCAAGCTTGCCCACTTAGGGTTGGTTTCACGACCACCCAATCTGTAACGAAAAACCCAACCAATAACACCCGTTTTTGAAATACGTACAGCTAAGCCATCACCATCAGAAATGACTGATTTTCCGGTGTAAGGCTTACCGGAAACTTTACGTAGAAATGTGTCTGATAATTTATTGATAACGCCCATTTGAATCCTTGGATTGTGACCGTTCGTGCTACACACCGTGCTACACACGGCTTGCTTAAAGGCACGAAACACGCTTAAACGAATACGAACAAGAGTTTTACTAAGATATTAAAAAATAGCAAGTTTTAAATAAAAAACAGAACAAACCCGAACAGGGAAAAACACAGATTAGAAAATACGGCATGAACTAAGAAGTAATTCTTAACCAGCTGTATCAGAACGGGTTTTCCAGAAATGGGAAGCCCGTTTTGCTATCTATTGCACATAATTGTCCCCTTACACGCTCTAATCGGTAACTCCCACCGCTGAGATCACGTCACAAGAGTTGCCCTCGACTCTCTACATAATGGCGCTATCTATCTGTTTATTTTACGAAGCAGCCGTGCTTACCGCGATGAAGTGATGCTGTTTGTCGCTAGCACGCTCAAGTCAATATAACCTTAACGAAAGACGTATCAATGCCTTGAGCGCTTTGCCAGCGGCAAACAGCTATGGTTAGGCTAAGAGCATGCGCCACCACATACCGGGCAGACTGGTAAAGCCTGTGGTGTAATATTTCAGCTCCCCCTCTTTAAATACCATCAGTGTGGGGGTGGCCTGCAACGACCAGGTACGGGCGATGCTATTATCCTTGTCGTTAATGGTGTCGAATCCATATTCTTGATGTTGAAGATATTTTGCTAACTTATCATCTTCACCCGAGTTCATGGCCACCGTTACCACAGGAAAATAAGCCGACATTTGATTGACCGCCGGACTGACAAAGTTACATACGGGGCACCAAGTGCCCCAAAAGTAAACCAGTACCGCTTGCTCTTGGCTTAGCGTCGCAATATCCACCGCCTGCCCTGCTAGGGTTATCCCCTTGAGTTCTGGTAAATTATCCCGTGGAATATCTTTACCACGCCACATATCCATGACACCAGTTAACACCATGGCTAACACTAACCAGAGTGCAATTGTCTTAACTCCACCCCATAATCGCTTAAACAATGGGGTGGATGACTGTTCGCTAGTCATATGTTACTCCTTGGTATTTTCGCTAAGCTGAGCTCTAATTTGTCTTGAACTACCTTGGGTTGAGCATCTGCGGATAATCTGGGTAACATGGACGCCTTATCGATTGCCTCGATCACTAAGTCACTCGTTAGAATCTCTGGTAATTCAATTCCTTGTGGCGCACCAGGGCCATATACCATGTTAAATGGCACCCCAAAACGGTTATGACGCTGAAGATAACGAGTAATTGGCGCTGACGCCTCCGTCCAATCGCCTTGCATCGGTAGCATATGCGGCTGTTGCAATTTGCTGTAAACCGGGTCTTGTAAGATCACGCCAATCTTATTGGCCTTGCAGGTGATGCACCAATCTGCGGTCACATCGACAAAGACTGTCCTACCTTGGGCGACCAGTTGATCGATCACCTGTTGATCCAGCGGTGTCCATGCTAAATCTGCTGGCAAAGGCTTAGCCCACTGATTTACTGTCATAAAGCCTAGTAGCGCCGACAACATGATGCCGACACTGAAACAGCTAACAATGGCAATAGCGCCATATTTTTTAGCCATAAACAGCATAAATGTCAGTGTGATAAGACCGGCTAGCGGCCACAGATACAAGGCATCGATAAAATTAGCTAATAGACTAATCAGCCATAAACTGGTCAGCAGTAGCATGCCTGAGAACAGGATCTTTACCGTATTCATCCAGCGACCGGGTTTTGGGAGGTAGGTTGCCACTTGCGGAAACGCCGCCACGATCAACCAAGGCAATGCCATGCCCACAGCCAATGCAGTAAAGATGACCAACAAACTCAGCACATCGGCGCCTAAGGCAAAGGCCACTACGGTTCCTAAGAAAGGCGCACTGCACGGAGTTGCAAGTAAAGTGGCAAACATGCCCTGTAAAAAGTGGCCTCGATTATCATTGCCACCGGTTGTCGCCAACTTGGTTTGTACACTCGCAGGTAAGGCGATCTCAAATACACCTAACATATTAAAGGCAAAGACAGTGGTCACCAGCGCCATGAAGCCGATAAACCAAGGATTTTGGAACTGCACCCCCCAACCAATGGCTTGGCCAGTAAACTTAAGCATTAAGATAAAACCTGCCAATAACCAGAAAGAGACTAAAATGCCCAGTGCTGAGGCGATAAACTGTTGTCGAATTTGTTTGCGTTTCAGCTCAGGTGCCGCAATCACAGAGCTCAACTTCATCCCCAATACAGGCAACACGCAGGGCATGACGTTTAAGATCAATCCCCCGATAAGCGCTAGCAGGATCATGTTAAACAGTGAGCTTCCCTCCTGCATTACAACTGTGGGGGTGACCTTGGCAGCATATTCCAGCGCACGCTCACTATCGACAACCGTGACGTTAAGCGATTGCCCCAACAGGGCTGGCTCACCAAGCCAGCTCGTGCCACTGAACAGCGCAACCAGTTGCTCACCGCCTGCATCACTCTCTGCGCGCTTAAGGCTTACCAGCTTAAATGTGGTATCTGGCTCGCCATCGATAATCACCATCGGCTGTTGCCAGTGAACATCGCTCAGTCGCACTTCGAGTATGCCTTGCCTTTCATCCCACCCCAATGTCATGGCTGCTGGCGTGACCACCTTTTGCGGTACCAGTGACACCGCCTTGTTGTAAGCAAGCATGGCATCCGTGTCTGCTGGTAAGTTATTAGCGTTAAAATCTAGGCTAATGTGATAATCCGTCAGCACGCAGATGGTGGTACAAGTCGACAGCGTCACTTTACCGCGCAGGGCCGTGGGCTCTGCAAGTTCTGCCAAGGTCAGGGTTAGCGGAAACGTGGTATTGCCGCTATAGCCGAAGGTTTGCAGCCCTAATAACGAAAACTGCTCGGGCGCTGGCCATGCCCAATCCACCTGTTGTAAATTGCTCGAATTATCCCACTTGATAGAGGGCGCGATCCCTCCCTCTCCAGGGCTACGCCAGTAGGTTTTCCAATCGCCATCCAGCTGTACTTCTAACACGGCTGGTAAGGTACGAGTGCTAACATCCACCTTACCAGTCAGCATCAAACGTACCTTGGCGGGCGGATGATTATCATTAACTAACCATCCGGTTGACGCCGCGAGCAACGATGGACTCGCTAACAATAAAACGAATATCCAGCAGGTCGTTAATAGGGATTTTAAATGACTCATTTCGTCCCCTGATTGTGAATAAAATAATTATTATTCAATAACATATATTTAATCTCTTTGGTCAGCATAACGGCTAATCACTCTGATATTCTCGATTCAGCTCATTTAGGTGATACAGCAGTAATACTTAGCATTAGGTCACTTCTATACTCGGGCTTACGCTACGAGCTACACGTCGATATGACTTAGCATTCAGCGATGCGATAGAAGATCGGTATCAAAAAGTCAGATAGGAGGAGTGCTAATTAGGGGATGCTGCAATGACTCAATCTCGCGTAATAATGCGAAAGGGAGTGACAACTGACACATCGACACATACTCACCTATCAATATGATAAATAAGTTGTTTTCATTCTTGAAAACGACAAAAAGTGAGATGTATTCGCCGAGGTTTAGCCTGGTAAACCTGAAGTAGAGGTAAACGCGTAAACACGCGAGAAGTCAGGGGAAAAAGAGGCAGTAAACACAGTAAGATCAATAACGGGGTCAGATCGTTGCTATCGCTACCGAGACGCATCGACTTTTCCGACAACTCACATGGCTTTACCTGAGCCGTGCCAGACGCTGTAGCCGATGACGGGCCATCGATATTACCAAGCGTAAGCGTGCTGCTTGCAACAGAATTAACGCTTGTCACCGCTGTAGCCGAATCGGTTTGCGCGCTCATCTCTTTGAGCAGCAAGTTAAGCATTCCACTATTTTGGGTCAAACAGAGCAGGGTCAAAATGGTAAAGACCATTGTGCCCCATAAACTACCTGTTTGCTTAGTCGCTAACTTAAAAATAGCAATCTCTCTTGGGGTTAATAACGCACATAAACGTTTTGTTGTGTTTGATAGTGCAGGTAAAACGGGTTGGTTTCAATATAGTGATGGATATGACCGCCGGAGTGTAGCAATAGTTCGACCCCATTCAAATTATTTTGCCAGTGGGCTTAGTTGCCCGCTAATGACTCTATAGTTGCACATGGCAAGATAACGCCGCATACATTGCGCTCACGCGGTCTGTAACATAGCCTAGCAACCACAGACACTTGGTTATCTAAGATTTCAAATTAAAAACAGCATATTAACAAGTCAGGTTAGGGGTAACTTAAGTTTCGACTCATGTTTATTTTGTAAACTTACCCGCCATGTGGCAACTCATGATGAAAGTTATCCCCTCTGTTAAATTACAGTGACATCTTTTCATTACATGCTACTGGCCATAATAAGAAAATTGTCAAGTTAAGCACACGCCAACTCAAGTAAAAAATACAACAACCTATCGGGCTCGATTGGCGCTAGAGGATATTATGTTAACTAAAAAAAATCTGATCACCACCGCACTGACCCTTGGCTTATGGGGAACAACTGCACAAGCAGAGACGTTCGACTTTATGCCACAGCCAGAAACTCAAGATACCTTGGTGGTATTTCAAACGGGTGAGCACGCATCCAGTGATTTAACTCGCCTAGATGCATTATCTCAACAACGGATCTCAGCTGCACTACAGCTAAAAAACTTCAGCGGAGAGATGGGACAAACCGTGGAAGTGTTAATGCCACAAGGACTCGATATCCAACGGCTCATCGTCATGGGGATCGGTGACAACAATGGCATGACGCCTGGTGATGTTAACAAGCTAGGTGCTAGCATTACGGCCTACTTTGGTGATAGCCAAAACCAAGCGATATCTATTCTCACCTCGGGGCTTAGCGATGCTAGCAGCAATGTTAGTTTCGCCGCAGAACTGGCCCACGGGATTAACTTACGCGCCTATCAATTTGATAAATACCTAACCGAGAAAAAGCCAGCCGAGAAGCACTACCAGATTAGTGTCGATAATCCCGCAGCCACTGACAAGCGCTACCAACAGCTTGCCGCCATTGAAAAAGGCGTCTTTTTAGCTCGCGATCTCACCTCAGAAGTTCCCAGTGCCATGACACCTGTCGATTTTACCAACGCGGCCCAAGAACTCAAAAAACTCGGGGTAAAGATCACCATCTTAGAGCCCAAGCAGATTGAACAGCTCGGTATGGGCGCCTTGCACGCGGTGGGTCGTGGCTCGAAGGAGGGAGCACGTTTAGTGGTGGCTCACTGGCCGGGTAATGATGATACCCCCATCGCCCTTGTCGGCAAAGGGATCACCTTCGACTCTGGTGGCTATAACATAAAAGCCACCGGCGACTCTATCTCACGTATGAAATCGGATATGGCTGGTGCAGCGACCGTATTGGGTACCATTAAAGCAATGGCCCTGCAGCAAGCTGATGTCAATGTGGTCGGCGTGATGGCAATGGCAGCCAACATGGTGTCAGATACCGCTTTTGCGCCGGGTGATGTCGTGATAACCGCCGAAGGTTTAAGCGTTGAAGTACTCAATACCGATGCTGAGGGCAGATTAGTTCTCGCCGATGGTATGTGGTATGCCCGCCACCACTATCAGCCACAAGTCATGGTGGACATCGCCACCTTAACTGGCTCAAAAGTGCGTGCGCTGGGCAAACGCTATACCGCCATCTTTAGTGACGATGACACCTTAGTCGATGAGTTAACCTTCTCTGGGCATACCGTCGATGAAAAGTTGTGGCGACTACCTCTAGCCTATGAGGATCTATTAAAGAGTCCCATTGCCGATTTAAAAAATGCCGGCTATGGCGGCCCCGGTGCGTCCACGGCGGCAGTATTTTTGAAACAGTTCAGTGGTGACACTACATGGGCCCATTTGGATATCGCTGGCAGTGCACTCGCAGCCAAAGATGAAGGGATCACGCCTAAGGGTGGCACTGGTCACGGTGTACGTCTGTTAAGCCATTGGATCATGAATCGAGACCAATAACTCAGAACACACTAAGCACGCCCCATTGATAATAAGGCGTGCTTTTTCCCTGAATACCATATCAATCGACAATGTAATGGAGTAGGTGAAATACTAATTTTTCACTTACAAGCAACTAGTTAATACCAGTGCTAAACCAGCTGCAGTAGATCGCTCAGGGCGGTTAGGTGTAAGTGCGGCAACAGCCCAGAGCCTGCCACTTGAGACTCGCGGCCAACTGCCGGGTTTAACCACGCCGCCTGACAACCCGCAAGGCGTGCGCCTTGCACATCGGCTGTATAGCTATCACCCACATGCAGTAACAACTTAGTGGGTAAAGCTAAACGTGTGGCCGCTTGATAAAACATATCAGCATAAGGCTTCATACGAGTGCCATTACCCGGATGCACCACAAACTCCAAGACCTCGCCGAGTCCAATTTGCTCGGCATCGACATTGCCATTAGTGATCCCCACTAGGCAATAACGCGCGGCTAATTGCTGTAAAATCGATAACACCTCGGGCGCTACACTAAAGTCGGCGCGATGATAACGAAAATAATCTAAGCCCTCTCTTGCCCCTATTGCCGCCACTTTTCTATCGTAACCGAGCATGAGTAGACCTTGCTCTAAGGTGACGAGTCTGGCCGCCGTGGTGTCATGGGCTAATAAAGGTGACTCGATGACTAGTTGCTGCTTAAGGTGTTGCCAATCTTGGGCTTGCCACTGCAGTGTCTTAGGGTATTGCTGAGCTAAAAAGGCCCATAATTGACGCTCGGCGTTGCGCATAACAGGACGATTATCATAAAGGGTATCGTCTAAGTCGAAGCTGATTGCATTGATAGCCGTTGGCCGAATTGCAACACTAATCATTATCACCTCGTTTTTTGGCTCTAGGGTGAGCCCCGTCGTACACCTTAGCAAGGTGTTGGAAATCAAGACTGGTATACACTTGGGTAGTCGATAAATTGGCGTGACCAAGGAGCTCTTGTACCGCCCTTAAATCGGCGCTCGACTCCAACATATGAGTCGCAAAAGAGTGACGCAGTTTATGCGGATGCACATGCATGCTCAAGCCCTGGGCTTGCCCCCATTTATTCAGCCGCGCCTGAATACTGCGATGGGCCAAACGATTACCTTTAGCTGTAACAAACAGGGCGTCATCAACACAAGGTAAGCTCGCGCGTACCATCAGCCATTGCTCAATCGCCGCCATCGCGATACGGCCGACAGGCACAATACGTTCTTTACTGCCCTTACCCATGACCTTGACCTGATAATCACTGTATTGAATATCCAAGGTATTGAGCGCGGCCAGTTCGGCGAGTCGCAGCCCAGAGGAGTAAAACAGCTCCATCATCGCTTTATCGCGCAGCGACAAAGGATCGTCCCCCTCGATAGATAACAGGTGGGTCACCGAATCTACGTCCATGTTTTTAGGCAGCGGCTTGCCTTGCTTAGGCGCACTTAACTGGGCGGCTGGATCGAGGCTAACGAGCGACTCTCGCAATAAATACTGATAAAACTGTTTTAATGCCGATACACATAGAGCGATAGAGCGTGGCCCTAACCCTTGGCGATGCAGCTTATTGAGCACCCCTTGCAGATGATCGCCATCCAGCTGGTGCCAACTCAGCCCTTGGGGTAATAAGGTTTGCACCCGCCGTAACTCAAAGCGGTAGTTGCGCACGGTATGGGGAGAAACTTGCCGCTCTGAGGTGAGATAACGTTCAAACCGCGCCGTCCAGTCTGCTACGTGCATAACATTACAACTTAGGTAGCAGGTGATCGAGCAACTGTTTTAGTTGGTCTAACAACAAGTTATCCATCTCAGGATGAAAATGTACCGGGTCGGCACTGGCGATAGCAAAGATCACCTGACCACATTGCTTAGATAAACGCGATAAGGCTACCGAACCGACCTCGCTACCAAATAACCGTTTAGACTCTGTTTGGGTCAAACGGCCAAAATAGTAACCTTGCTTCAACCGGTTACTCCAAATATGCGACAGCTCACTGTCGATATCGTGCACGGTAATTAAACGCACATGAGTAAATTGAAATTGTTGCTGCAGCTCATTGGAGAGCACCTGCCTTAGTTCACCTAAGTCGGCGGCCTGCAATAATTTAAGCGATAAAGCTGTATTAAACATGTAGATCTGCTCATTACGCGAGGCCATGGTCAGCAGTGAGGTGATCTCCTCTTCTAACTGAGCCACTCGGCTGCGTAACATCTCTTGTCTGCGTTCGACTAACGAGACGGCGCCACGTTGCGCATGGGGAATACGCATTGCCAACAACAATTCAGGGTAACGACTAAAGAAATCTGGATTATCAAGAAGATACTCGCGGATCAAAATCTCATCAAAAGGCAGCGGTGTTTTTGTATTCATAGCATCATTCATTATTATATTTGTCCGTCATACACATGCTCTGCTGGGCCAGTCATCCATAAGGGAGTCCCCTCACCGTCCCAACTAATAGTGAGCGTGCCACCGGGTAGCTCAACACGCACTCGCTTATCTAGCTTACCTTGCAACTGACCTACCACCACGGCCGCGCAAGCACCACTGCCACAGGCTAAAGTTTCGGCGGCGCCACGCTCATATACCCGCAGCTTGATATGGCCGCGCTCCACCACCTGCATAAAGCCCACATTCACCCCTTTGGGAAAGCGTTCGTGATTGGTGAGTAGCGCGCCTATGCCTTCCACATCGGCGCTGCTGATATCATCAACATCGAGCACACAATGGGGGTTACCCATAGACACGGCGCCACATAAAAAGGTGCGCATCTCATCGCCACGCTGGGTTTGCAGTAAGTAGGTCTTTTCTGCTTTTTTGGCGCTAAAAGGGATCTGGCTTGGCTCTAGAATGGGCACGCCCATATTCACAGTGACATTACCGTCGTGCTCTAACCGTAAAGTAATTTTACCCGATGCGGTGCTGACCTTAATTTTATGCTTATTGGTGAGGCCTTTATTGCGTACAAAACGGGCAAAACAACGCGCACCATTACCGCATTGTTCCACTTCGCTGCCATCGGCATTAAAGATACGATAATGAAAGTCCAAGTCAGGATCGTAAGGCGGTTCAACCAATAAAAGTTGATCAAAACCGACACCGAAATTTCGATCCGCTAATCGCTTTATCTGCTCTGGCGAGAAATAGACATTTTGGGTGACACCATCGACCACCATAAAATCATTGCCTAAACCATGCATCTTGGAGAATTGGATCAAAAGTATATTCCTTTAAATAGCTTACCTAGCTGAATTAACCATAGTTTACGGCAGTAACTGCTCACCTTGCCACAATTGCGACACGGTTTCTCGCGCTCTGACCACATAATGCTTATCACCGTCGACCATCACCTCTGCCGCTCGGGGGCGAGAGTTGTAGTTAGATGACATAGTAAAGCCATAGGCGCCCGATGAGCGTACCGCCAGTAGATCCTTGGCCTGCAGATTGAGCATTCTGTCTTTACCTAAGAAATCCCCAGTTTCACACACAGGGCCAACCACATCGTAATTACGCTCAATCCCTGCACGCGGCACTACGGGGATAATTTTTTGCCACGCACTGTACAGCGATGGGCGGATTAAGTCATTCATTGCACCATCGACAAGTGCAAAATTTTTGTCACTATTTTCTTTTAAATAAAGCACTTGAGTAACAAAGATACCGGCGTTAGCGGCAATAGCCCTACCCGGCTCGAAGATCAATTTAAGATCGCGATCGTCGAGCCTATCGAGTAACGCCGCGGCATAATCGCTGGGCGCAGGCGGCTGCTCATCATCATAAGTCACCCCAAGGCCACCGCCCACATCAAGGTGTGCAATCTTCACCCCTTGCTCGGCGAGGCGATCGATAAGCCCAAGCATTCTGTCCATCGCATCAAGAAAGGGCTGTATCTCGGTCAGCTGCGAGCCGATATGACAATCGGCCCCTTTGACCTCTAGCCCAGGTAATTGGTGAGCCCGCATAAAAATACCTTCGGCCTCTTCCATGGCAATACCAAACTTGTTCTCTTTCAGTCCAGTGGAAATATAAGGGTGTGTGCCCGCATCGACATCGGGGTTGACCCGCAATGAGACCGGGGCAATCTTGCCTACACGCAGCGCCACTTCATTAAGCTGCTCAAGTTCGGCGGCCGACTCCACATTAAAGCAATAGATACCTAGCCCTAACGCCATCTCCATTTCTGCAACGGTTTTACCCACCCCAGAAAACACCACCTTACTCGGGTCACCACCGGCTTCCATAACTCGTGCCAGCTCGCCACCTGAAACGATATCAAAACCGCTACCAAGGCGCGCCAACACGTTAAGCACCGCCAAGTTAGAATTAGCCTTCACTGCATAACAAATAAGGTGGGGATGATTAGCCACGGCACTATCAAAGGCATGCCAATGGCGCTCAAGGGTCGCGCGTGAATAAATATAAAGCGGCGTGCTATAGGTGCGCGCTAAGTCAGCCACTGAACACTGCTCGGCATGGAGCGTGCCCTCTTGATACAGAAAATAATCCATGGTTATTCCTTTACTGCAGATGTTGTTGTGGGCACCTCAGACTGGGGGGTTGCTTGCTCAGCCTGGTTATCTTGCACCTCTGGGGCCTTGTATAGTGGGCCTTTTTGACCGCAGGCCACCATAAATACACTGCCTAGCAGCAGTAACGACATCAACTTCATCTTGTTCAACATCAGACATTCCGGGATTTAGAGGGATGATAAACGACACAACAACAGCGCCGCAGTTTGCGATTTAGCACGCTTGTATCGCCCTATACTACATGGCTAATCGACCTACGCCAGCAATTTAATTTAATGGCGCGCGCCACAGGGGGGACCCCCAAATAACCAACTCACGCATTAAGCGATTCAGCTGCTGAAAATCCACATGTTTTCAATCAGCCGACCCGCCTTTGGCTCAGGCGCTTTATCGGCTAAAACAGCCCAGCCACACGCGTTTATATGCATTATTTGTGATGTTTGCAGAGATAGCTATAAAACGTCAAGCAGATATCCACCTCTTGACCGCCATTGTGAATATTTTTACTGCTTAACCGCGCTTAGCATAAAAATCAATGGAGCCTAATGGATAGCGTTGCTACTATATTGACTCTGAAAATCATTTCATTGAAGGATGCCCCATGGCAATGACTGACTCCGAGTATCACAAACTCGCCGACGAGATGTTTAGCGCACTAGAAGATGCCATAGAATATGCAATCGATGAGCAAGATGCTGATATCGATGTCGACGCATCAGGCAACGTATTACAACTGGAATTTCAGGACCGCTCAAAAATTGTGATCAACAAACAAGAGCCACTGCATCAAATTTGGGTAGCAACTCAATTTGGTGGATACCATTTCTCTTTTGTCGATGGTAAGTGGATTGATGAACGCAGTGATGCGGGTGAATTTATGCCGTTTGTCGTCGAGTCTATTCGTCGACAAGGTAATGTAACCCTTAAGTTATAAGCGTTAGCTCACGATGGCGGTGCGGCGTCTCTGCACCGCTAAAATTGCGCCGACGCCTCCTCAATACTGACCCCAAACGGTAATGCGCGCAATTGGCCATCGATGCGCACCAACCTAAAAAACTGTGGCAAGTTAAAACGCTGGTTATCGTTGTACGATTTGTTAAAGGCATGGTGATGGCTCACCTGACTGGCTAACTCGTCAATATTAGTGCCCAGCTGAGTGTAATGATTAAGCTCATTTTTTTCATCCAGCACATACACATCAATTCCCTCTTCATGCTGACGTAAGAAATACTGAATCGCGCCTAACGCGGCAAACTCTTGGATCACCTGCGGGACTTTGCTAAAAGGCTCATTGCCTAAATCTGGCCGAGGCAGCTCTAACATCCGCTGTTTAGACAGGCGCTGATAAAATGCAGATGCCTGACTTAGGTCTTTATAGTTCATCCCTTTGGAGTTAAAAAACAAGCCGTATTTTATCCCCCCGACCTCTAGCGGGTAGGCCATGGTCGATGAGCTTTGTGCTTGTTTACTTAACCGGTTGGCACGTTGCACCAATAATCTTATCGCTTTCTCAAATTGTGACGCTAGGCGACTAGAGCAGCTCACCACGTCCACTTGTACCTCATTGGGCGCCCTTTGCACCCCAGGATTGGTGTAAGACAGCGCGTCTAAAATAGCTTCATTGCCATCAAAATGATGACAATGCCACTCTCCCCAACTATTTTGGCAGATCACGTCTAACGATTGCAGCATATTGGTATGCTGACGCCCCAGCGAAAAGATATTGGCATTCATATAATCGACCATGATCTCTTGGCCACGCCAACTCACGGTGGGGTCGCTATTGAAATTGATCAAAAAAATCAATTTACGAAAGTACCAAGGTTGGCAAAGATCGAGTTTTGAAGCCCGCCACTCTGTCTCTTTTAAAATCGCCGGTAAGCGCCGAGCCGCTTTGGTTAACCGCTTAGTTTGATGCGAGCTACCATTGAACTCATACCAATGGGTTGTGGCGGTAGAAGCGCCATTTAATGCCGCCCACGCCAATAGCTTCGCCTTGCTGGGCGAGTGATATACCGCGCGGTTTGCCATAAAGTTTCTCGACTCAGGCGTGCAACGATACAAGTGGTAGTCTTGCGTTTGCTGGCTATACACCACGGTTAAATCGGTTTCGGCAATTGACTCACTCCACAGCCAATTGAGCCGCGTGATTTGAGTGTCATCTTCGCTAAAATAGGTGTGTAGCTTACGGGTTAACAAGCCGAGATCGGAGATCTTAAGGCTTTCACTCAGCTTGTTCACCGAGGCAAAATGCAATAAGGTTTGGTAACTTCCCAGCATCAATTCATTTAACTGCTCGTTAAACCATTGCAGTTGTCCACAGTGCCAATGAGCGCACTGATCTAAGGTACTTAGCAGGTTAGTAGACCAGCCCCAACACTCAACTAAGTGCTGCAGTTTGTGATAACGCCAGTCTTTGGGGTGATCGGCAACAGTCAATCTAATACCACACTTGAGGTAAAAACAGCGTCTAACAATTTCAAGACGGCGTTGATCATTTTTACTTTCTAAATAACGCTCTATCGATTGGTACAATAGAAAGTAAGCATCATTAAATGCGGAAAAATCCCCCGCCAAGGTACGCTGCCACACCTGGGCACTGACCAGCTGACTCTCGGGGTAATCACTGGCATAAGCTTCGAGCAACATTACCTTAAGCAGCGCCTTATGGGGCTTATCTAGTCCTTTATATAGCTGCCAAAGCGAAGCACCAAAATATTCACTCGCGGGTAAGTTGCTCACATCCCCCAAAAATAGGTGTGTCTTGGGGGTCGCCGATTGCGGCCACCAAGCAACAGGCTTACCCGCTAAACAAATATGGCTACGATAGAACTCTTCGAGTAACAACCAATGCTGTGAGCTACCGCTGTTTTCAATGCCAATAGTCGATGCGATGCCATCATCTTGACTGACTGAAAGTAAAAACTGCTTCGGGTGCACCAAGTAGATATTGACCTCAAAATCATACTGGGCAAACCAAGCGGTCAATTGGGTTGATTTTTGCTGTAACGATAGACGTTCATCACGAGACAAATTGGGGTCATACACCACCCAAATGTCGATATCACTTTTCGGGTTTTGACCAAAGGTGGCCGTGCTCCCCATGGAATATACGCCATAGATCGCGCTTGACTCATCGAGCCTGCTTTCTGGGATAGGGATCTCAAAAACGTTACATGCTTCTAACACCTTGTCGTCTAGGGTGTAATGCTCAATACCAAAGGGAGTCAAGGGGCCGTTATAACCGGGGAGTTCGCTGCTGTGACCATGAAAAAGCATAGGAATCAAATGGAAAAGGTGGCGCTGCAAGGGGGTGAGTATCGCCAAAGCTCGTGCAAAACGAACTTGGTTTAAGCGTTCAGCCGTTTCGATATCATGCACTTGGTTACTCAATGTTTAGTGACCCTGTTACAAATTAATTCCACTTACGCATGCTAACAGTTAATACAAAAACAGCAAGTATATGTGAAGCGGGTCACACTTTATTGAGAGGGTTACCCCGATTCAAATGGGTACACTTCAAAGAATCGACAGTCGATTCTTACATAAGTTTGAAACCAATGTTAGCATTAGCGCAACTATGGCCTCTGATGGAATATCGAGCATGTCTGAAAACGTCATTCGTATCGCGACACGTAAAAGCCCACTTGCAATGTGGCAAGCTGAATTTGTAAAAGCCGAATTAGAAAAAGCGCATCCAGCGCTAGTTGTAGAACTGCTGCCAATGAGCACCAAGGGGGATGTCATGCTAGACACACCTTTAGCAAAAGTGGGCGGTAAAGGGCTATTTGTAAAAGAACTTGAAGTAGCCATGCTCGAAGGCTTAGCCGACATTGCCGTGCATTCAATGAAAGACGTTCCGGTTGATTTTCCTGAAGGATTAGGACTGGAAGTGATCTGTGAACGCGAAGATCCACGTGATGCTTTTGTGTCAAATACCTATAAAACCATTGATGAACTTCCACACGGCGCAGTGGTAGGTACCTCAAGCTTACGTCGTCAGTGCCAGATCCGTGCGGCTCGCCCAGATCTCGAAATTCGCGATCTGCGTGGTAACGTCGGTACTCGTCTTGCCAAGTTAGATGCCGGTACTTACGATGCCATTATCCTTGCCGCTGCCGGGCTCATTCGCCTCAAGCTAGAAGATCGCATTGCTAGCTTTATCTCGGCTGAAGATTCACTACCGGCCAATGGTCAAGGTGCCGTAGGCATCGAATGCCGTTCTAATGATGAGCGTGTTAAAGCCTTATTGGCGCCACTTGAGCACACAGAAACTCGCCATCGCGTAATAGCCGAACGTGCCATGAACACCCGTTTAGAAGGCGGTTGCCAGGTGCCGATTGGCGCTTTTGCCGAAATATCGGGCGATACCCTCACCCTTCGCGGTTTAGTCGGTAACCCTGATGGTAGCCAAATTATCGAAGGCACAACGGTCGGTTCAAGAAACGATGCTGAAGCCTTGGGTATTGCACTAGCCGAAGACCTACTTGCTAAAGGTGCTAAAACCATCTTAGATGCTGTTTACGCTAAGTAATCAACATGAAAGTACTGCTGACGCGCCCTGAAGGGCGCAATCAGTCAATGATAGAGGCACTGAGTCAACGACAGGTGCCTTTTGTCGTTACCCCCTTACTCGAAGTCATCGCGACCGATGATATCTACAATGAAGCAGATATTACCGCTTTTCATCGAGCCGATATCGTTATCTTCATCAGCACTAATGCAGTGGAATATGCCGCTCAGGCGCTCAACAATCACTTCCCTGATAACATCGACTATTATGCCGTTGGTAAAGCCACCTTCCTGGCACTGCAAGCCCTAGGGCTTAATGCTATTGAGGCGCCAGCCGATTGCCAACAGACAGAGGGCCTATTGACACTCTCCTCACTGCAAACCTTAGATGGCCAGAAGATCACCATAGTTCGTGGTGTCGGTGGTCGCGAAGCCTTGGCAGAGCAATTAGCCCAAAGAGGTGCTATTGTCAGTTATTGGCAGGTTTATCAACGGGAATGCCCACCGCTCAGTCACAGGATTGCTTACGATTGGCAACAGCAAAATATCGACACTATTGTTGTTACCAGTGGACAAATTCTCAGCCATCTAATGCAACTTGTACCCAAAGAACTGTTTGCTTGGTTACACGCATGTCATATTATAGTGCCGAGCTCGCGGGTTTATGACCAAGCCATAAATGCCGGGTTTACACACGTTACTAATGCTAAAGCAGCCAACAGCGATGCAGTCCTAACAGCTTTAGGTTTAACAGCTTAAACCTTTTAGCCGCCTGCAATACTGGCTTTCGTCTTCAAGGATCTGTTGAATGGACAATAAAACGCAACAAAGCAACACCGTCGCCACACCTGAGCCCGATGACAGCATAGAGGCGACATTTGCTGAGACTTCGCCAACGTCATCATCGACAGAACCCACGAGTGAACCTAAAGCATCGACTGGAGTATCTTGGGGATTTTTATTTAACCTGGTATTTATCTTATTGCTACTGTTCGCCACGATAGCGGGCGGCTTCTACCTATACCAAGAGTTAACCATTCAAAAGCAAAAGGCGCTCGATTTATCGGCCCAGCTTCAGCAACGCCTCGATGATCCTGTCGCTCGTCTCACTCATTTAGAGCAGCAGCAACGTATGATAGAGCGTGAGGTGACCAATAAGCTTAACCGCATCACTGACTCACAACAGCTACTGCAGGAGCAAGTGAATAAACTCGCTCAACAAAACCCCAATCATTGGATGGCTGAAGAAGCCAAGTATTTAGTTAGAATGGCAGGGAGTAAACTCTGGCTCGAAAAAGATCCTCAAACCGCATTGAGCCTACTCGAAGTCGCTGATGACCGCATTGAAACCATGAAAGATCCCTCGCTGACGCCGCTGCGTAAAGCATTAGCGCAAGATATGAGCAATGTGGCCGCCATTAAAACCACTGATATTGCAGGCACAGTGCTGACCTTAGACAGCATGATAGACAAGTTGCCAAAACTAAAATTAAATCGTACCCAATCAATATTAAGCAGCAAAGATGATTCATCGGCAATGACAGAGTCACTGGATGATTGGCAAGACAATTTAGCAAAATCATGGCAAGCGCTAATAGAGGAGTTTGTGGTGATACGTAAGCGCACCACAGATCAGGCCCCCTTATTAGCGCCCGATCAGCAGTGGTATTTAGTCGAAAATATTCGCAATAAATTACTGCAAGCCCAACTCGCGTTATTGCGCCAAGATCAGGTCAACTATCGTCAATCTATCCGCTTGGCAAGAAAGTGGATTTTTCAGTATTTTGATTTAGCCGATAGCAAAACCGAGCAAACCTTAGCCGCTTTAGATGCCTTGGTCACCTTGGAGGTTCAAGCGCCAACCATCAACCAGTTCGCATCAACCCCACTGCTACAACAACTTGTGACACGAGGGAGCTTGATAAGCGAGCAGGAGAATCCATTATGATTAAGGCGCTTGTCTACCTTGTTATCATCTTAATTGGCTTAGTCATCAGCCCTTATCTATCGGGTATTAATGGCTACCTTTATTTGGCCATTGGCGACTATGAGCTAGAAACCAGCCTGATGTTCGCCCTATTTGCAGCCATCTTATTTTATGCCGCCTTGGTGCTGATTGAATGGTTGGTGGTTTGGACCCTCAATTTAATATTAAGCAGTCGTTTTTTACCGGAAAAATGGCGTAGAAAAGCCGCTAGAAAACATACTCTTCAGGGCGCATTAGCCCTTGCAGAAGAGGATTGGAGCGCTGCAGAACAGGCCATGGCTAAAGGGGCTAACAAGGGTGAACTCCCGGCACTGAATCTATTAGCAGCAGCAAGAGCGGCGCATCATCAACACAATATTGAGGCTCGCGATCACTATTTACTCGAGGCCGAAAAAGATCTTCAGGCCAGTAAAGCCGTGCAAACGACCCGAGTACGCTACCTTATGCAACAAGGCGAACTCGAACAAGCCAGAACCGTTTTAGATAAGCTCAATCCGACCAGTAAAAGTAAAGCCCCGCTGCTCCGCTTGGCATTAGAGCTATATCAAGCTCAACAAGATTGGCCCGCACTCAAGTTACTGCTTCCTATCATTAGTAAACGCGGCTTGCTCAGTGCAGAAGAGTTTCAAGCACTCAACACCGAAACCAATAAGGCATTACTACAAAGTGCGGCAGAGCAAAATGAGCAAGAGCTTGAGAAAGCTTGGCACTGGTTGAGCCGCGCTGATCGTAAGCAACCTCTATTTATCGCCCAATATGCCATTGGATTGGCGAGCTATGAGCGAAAAGAGGAGGCTTTAAAGTTATTATTTAAGCAATTGAAGCATAGTGCTGATCAGGATATTTTTGCCGCGATGACAGCCATCGTCACTCCAGTCGATCTTGAGGCAAGAAAGCAGCTATTTGATCTGCAAAATAAATATGCTGAAAACCCAGATTATCAAGCCTGTATAGCCACCCTTTACGATCAAAGCAAAGAGTTTACTGAATCACTCAAGTGGTGGCGAAAAGTATGCTTTCAAGCTCCCACCAAAAATCGCTGGCTGGCTCTCGCGACGGCTCAAGAGCATATTGGCGAACTACACGCAGCATTACAAAGTTACCGCAACGCCTTTAGTGACTGCTGATTGTTTATATTATTTTTAACTAAAAAACCACCTTCATGGTGGTTTTTTGTTTAAAGAATGAACAACCTTATGGCAAGGTAAAAAGTAAACCCCGTTAAAACAGATGATTACTTATTTTTACTGCAAAAGCTTATTTTGGCACTCATTTCTCCCCCCCGCCGAACAGTTGACATCAATTCAAAGCTCACCACACTTAATGTAAGTAGAAGCAAGCCCCAAAAACACGCATAACTAGAGCAATACCGCTGTATTAGCTCAATGTTTTATGCCTAGTAAAGCGAGAAATTATTATGGGTGCATCAATTACGACACAAGACGCTGTAGTCACTAATCTTGTCGGTCAACTTACCGTTAAGGATGAGCAGGGAAATATCAGAGAAATTAATATTGGCGATACCATTAAAGCGGGTGAGCAGCTGATTTTTCCTGAAAACGCGACATTTAACTTAACCTATGAAGATGGTACTTCAGTAGATCAAACACAAATAGCCCTGCCCACAGTGGAGCAGCAAGCCAACAGCAATGAGGCGGTAGAGGTAGATAATACCAACCAAATTGCTGATACGCCGGTCGCCCTCGACCCTGAAATCGCAGCGCTTCAAGCACAAATACTGGCAGGTGAGGATCCTACTGAAGGATTACCAGAAACCGCAGCAGGTGCTGGTACACCGGGAAATGAGGGGGGGTCTGACTTTGTATCCCTCACACGTAATGGCGATGAAACGCTCGCCAATGCGGGTTGGGATACCGCTGGATTCACTCAAGCAACGGCGACTACAGCCGAAGCCTTAGCGATCCCAGATATCGTACTTGATACGCCCACGGTTTCTTCAGCAACTTTCTCCATTTTTGAAGCTAACATGCCAGAAGGGAGCGATCCGTCAGCGTTACTCAATAGACTGGCATCTAACATAAGAGCGAATGCTGAAGCAGGAATCGATATCCTTAAAATCAACGGCATTACTATTATTGATAATGGCCAATTTGTCGGTCCATTAGTCATTAATACCGCCAATGGTGTACTGACGATCACTAGCTTTAATGATGCAACTGGCCAATTTGACTATGACTACAACCTTGACTCCAGTGTCGATCATAATGTCAGTGATCAAGCCCAATTACTGTTTAATATTGAATTAATCGACGGGGCTGGCAACGTTGCCAACGGTATTATTACCATAAACATTATTGACGACCAGCCAACTAGTTCTGCCGACATCAATAGCGTCGCAGAAGATCAAGGGGGGCAAGTCCTAGGTAATCTACTTTCGAATGATACCTTGGGCGCCGACTCAGCCGAAGTCACCGCGGTCACCAACAGCCAAGGCGAGACGATAGCGATAGCTGGAGCAACGTCTATCCAAGGAACATTTGGTGTACTCATCGTATTTGCCGACGGTAGCTATACCTATCAATTAGATAATTCATTAGCGGCTATTCAGTCATTAGCAGAAGGTGAGCAACTCACCGATATCTTTACTTATCAACTGACCGATGGTGACGGTGATATCGTCAACTCACCACTGACTATCACGATTACAGGTACTAACGATGCCCCAGAAACCAATGCGTTACAAACCCTTGGCGATGAAGACACCTTAATTACGGTGCCGGCCTTAAGTGGTAGTGACCTTGATGGCCAGGTGGTGAGCTTTGTGATTGACAGTCTGCCTGCCAACGGCACCTTGATGCTCAACGGCGTGGCGGTCACCCTTGGTATGACCGTGCTCGTCGCCGATGCGGCCAACCTCACCTTTATGCCCGATGAGAACTGGAACGGTGAAACCACCTTTACCTATCACTCGGTCGATAATGATGATTTGGCCGATGCCACGCCTGCCACCGTCACTATCACCATTGATTCCGTCAACGATGCGCCTGAGACCGACGATTTAGCCACCACTGGCGATGAAGACACCTTGATTGCGGTGCCGGCCTTAAGTGGTAGTGACCTCGATGGTCAGGTGGTCAGCTTTGTGATTGACAGTCTGCCTGCCAACGGCACCTTGATGCTCAATGGCATGGCGGTGAGTATTGGCATGACGGTGCTCATTGCCGATGCGGCTAACCTCACCTTTATGCCCGATGAGAACTGGAACGGTGAAACCACCTTTACCTATCACTCAGTCGATAATGATGATTTGGCCGATGCCACGCCTGCCACCGTCACTATCACCATTGATTCCGTCAACGATGCGCCTGAGACCGACGATTTAGCCACCACTGGCGATGAAGACACCTTGATTGCGGTGCCGGCCTTAAGTGGTAGTGACCTCGATGGTCAGGTGGTGAGCTTTGTGATTGACAGCCTGCCTGCCAACGGCACCTTGATGCTCAACGGCGTGGCGGTCACCCTTGGTATGACCGTGCTCGTCGCCGATGCGGCTAACCTCACCTTTATGCCCGATGAGAACTGGAACGGTGAAACCACCTTTACCTATCACTCGGTCGATAATGATGATTTGGCCGATGCCACGCCTGCCACCGTCACTATCACCATTGATTCCGTCAACGATGCGCCTGAGACCGACGATTTAGCCACCACTGGCGATGAAGACACCTTGATTGCGGTGCCGGCCTTAAGTGGTAGTGACCTCGATGGTCAGGTGGTGAGCTTTGTGATTGACAGCCTGCCTGCCAACGGCACCTTGATGCTCAATGGCATGGCGGTGAGTATTGGCATGACGGTGCTCATTGCCGATGCGGCTAACCTCACCTTTATGCCCGATGAGAACTGGAACGGTGAAACCACCTTTACCTATCACTCGGTCGATAATGATGATTTGGCCGATGCCACGCCTGCCACCGTCACTATCACCATTGATTCCGTCAACGATGCGCCTGAGACCGACGATTTAGCCACCACTGGCGATGAAGACACCTTGATTGCGGTGCCGGCCTTAAGTGGTAGTGACCTCGATGGTCAGGTGGTGAGCTTTGTGATTGACAGCCTGCCTGCCAACGGCACCTTGATGCTCAACGGCGTGGCGGTCACCCTTGGTATGACCGTGCTCGTCGCCGATGCGGCCAACCTCACCTTTATGCCCGATGAGAACTGGAACGGTGAAACCACCTTTAACTATCACTCAGTCGATAATGATGATTTGGCCGATGCCACGCCTGCCACCGTCACTATCACCATTGATTCCGTCAACGATGCGCCTGAGACCGACGATTTAGCCACCACTGGCGATGAAGACACCTTGATTGCGGTGCCGGCCTTAAGTGGTAGTGACCTCGATGGTCAGGTGGTGAGCTTTGTGATTGACAGCCTGCCTGCCAACGGCACCTTGATGCTCAATGGCATGGCGGTGAGTATTGGCATGACGGTGCTCATTGCCGATGCGGCTAACCTCACCTTTATGCCCGATGAGAACTGGAACGGTGAAACCACCTTTACCTATCACTCAGTCGATAATGATGATTTGGCCGATGCCACGCCTGCCACCGTCACTATCACCATTGATTCCGTCAACGATGCGCCTGAGACCGACGATTTAGCCACCACTGGCGATGAAGACACCTTGATTGCGGTGCCGGCCTTAAGTGGTAGTGACCTCGATGGTCAGGTGGTGAGCTTTGTGATTGACAGCCTGCCTGCCAACGGCACCTTGATGCTCAATGGCGTGGCGGTCACCCTTGGTATGACCGTGCTCGTTGCCGATGCGGCTAACCTCACCTTTATGCCCGATGAGAACTGGAACGGTGAAACCACCTTTACCTATCACTCGGTCGATAATGATGATTTGGCCGATGCCACGCCTGCCACCGTCACTATCACCATTGATTCCGTCAACGATGCGCCTGAGACCGACAATTTAGCCACCACTGGCGATGAAGACACCTTAATTGCGGTGCCCGCCTTAAGCGGTAGTGACCTCGATGGTCAGGTGGTCAGCTTTGTGATTGACAGCCTGCCTGCCAACGGCACCTTGATGCTCAATGGCATGGCGGTCACCCTTGGTATGACCGTGCTCATTGCCGATGCGGCTAACCTCACCTTTATGCCCGATGAGAACTGGAACGGTGAAACCACCTTTACCTATCACTCGGTCGATAATGATGATTTGGCCGATGCCACGCCTGCCACCGTCACTATCACCATTGATTCCGTCAACGATGCGCCTGAGACCGACGATTTAGCCACCACTGGCGATGAAGACACCTTGATTGCGGTGCCGGCCTTAAGTGGTAGTGACCTCGATGGTCAGGTGGTGAGCTTTGTGATTGACAGCCTGCCTGCCAACGGCACCTTGATGCTCAATGGCGTGGCGGTCACCCTTGGTATGACCGTGCTCGTTGCCGATGCGGCTAACCTCACCTTTATGCCCGATGAGAACTGGAACGGTGAAACCACCTTTACCTATCACTCGGTCGATAATGATGATTTGGCCGATGCCACGCCTGCCACCGTCACTATCACCATTGATTCCGTCAACGATGCGCCTGAGACCGACAATTTAGCCACCACTGGCGATGAAGACACCTTAATTGCGGTGCCCGCCTTAAGCGGTAGTGACCTCGATGGTCAGGTGGTCAGCTTTGTGATTGACAGCCTGCCTGCCAACGGCACCTTGATGCTCAATGGCGTGGCGGTCACCCTTGGTATGACCGTGCTCGTTGCCGATGCGGCTAACCTCACCTTTATGCCCGATGAGAACTGGAACGGTGAAACCACCTTTACCTATCACTCGGTCGATAATGATGATTTGGCCGATGCCACGCCTGCCACCGTCACTATCACCATTGATTCCGTCAACGATGCGCCTGAGACCGACAATTTAGCCACCACTGGCGATGAAGACACCTTAATTGCGGTGCCCGCCTTAAGCGGTAGTGACCTCGATGGTCAGGTGGTCAGCTTTGTGATTGACAGCCTGCCTGCCAACGGCACCTTGATGCTCAATGGCATGGCGGTGAGTATTGGCATGACGGTGCTCATTGCCGATGCGGCTAACCTCACCTTTATGCCCGATGAGAACTGGAACGGTGAAACCACCTTTACCTATCACTCGGTCGATAATGATGATTTGGCCGATGCCACGCCTGCCACCGTCACTATCACCATTGATTCCGTCAACGATGCGCCTGAGACCGACGATTTAGCCACCACTGGCGATGAAGACACCTTGATTGCGGTGCCGGCCTTAAGTGGTAGTGACCTCGATGGTCAGGTGGTGAGCTTTGTGATTGACAGCCTGCCTGCCAACGGCACCTTGATGCTCAATGGCATGGCGGTGAGTATTGGCATGACGGTGCTCATTGCCGATGCGGCTAACCTCACCTTTATGCCCGATGAGAACTGGAACGGTGAAACCACCTTTACCTATCACTCAGTCGATAATGATGATTTGGCCGATGCCACGCCTGCCACCGTCACTATCACCATTGATTCCGTCAACGATGCGCCTGAGACCGACGATTTAGCCACCACTGGCGATGAAGACACCTTGATTGCGGTGCCGGCCTTAAGTGGTAGTGACCTCGATGGTCAGGTGGTGAGCTTTGTGATTGACAGCCTGCCTGCCAACGGCACCTTGATGCTCAACGGCGTGGCGGTCACCCTTGGTATGACCGTGCTCGTTGCCGATGCGGCTAACCTCACCTTTATGCCCGATGAGAACTGGAACGGTGAAACCACCTTTACCTATCACTCGGTCGATAATGATGATTTGGCCGATGCCACGCCTGCCACCGTCACTATCACCATTGATTCCGTCAACGATGCGCCTGAGACCGACAATTTAGCCACCTCAGGTAACGAGGACACCTTAATTACGGTGCCGGCCTTAAGTGGTAGTGACCTTGATGGCCAGGTGGTGAGCTTTGTGATTGACAGTCTGCCTGCCAACGGCACCTTGATGCTCAACGGCGTGGCGGTCACCCTTGGTATGACCGTGCTCGTCGCCGATGCGGCTAACCTCACCTTTATGCCCGATGCGAACTGGAACGGTGAAACCACCTTTACCTATCACTCAGTCGATAATGATGATTTGGCCGATGCTACACCGGCCACCGTCACCATTACCGTTGATCCCGTTAACGATGTTCCTGAGATCACAAATATTGATCCGGCAAGGGTTTCAGAAGAAGGACTACTCTATGGAATAGAGGATGATAATACTGGTGATGCTGATACCACCAATGAGGTCAGTACATCTGGCATTATTAGCTTTACCGATGTTGATAGCTCCTCCTTTGATGTATTGATTTCTGATCCCGTAGGATTGACCTCGGGTGGTGAGCCCGTAGATGTGTGGGAGCGAGATGGTAACACTTGGACAGGTAGCACACAAAATGGGCTTCTTGTAATGACCATTATAATCGGAGAGGTTGAAGGCACTTCTCCTGACTACACCGTCGGCTATCAAATCACTCTAAATGCAAACATTGATCACCCCTCAAACAACGATGAGGATATATTACAGTTCAATTTAGGGGTTACGATAAATGATATGCTGGGTAACAGTATTCCAAGCGAGCTGCTGGTAACTATTGAAGATGACTCTCCCATAGATGAAGTTGACGAGTCTGCCGAACTTTCAATACTCAACGCTATTGGTCAGTCTATATCAGGCGATCTCTTCGCTCCTGGTGCGGATGGAATTGGTGAAG
The DNA here is from genome assembly GCF_059338445.1 of Shewanella sp. 492. Lineage (NCBI taxonomy): Bacteria > Pseudomonadati > Pseudomonadota > Gammaproteobacteria > Alteromonadales > Shewanellaceae > Shewanella > Shewanella sp. 492. The sequence continues at coordinate 305,103 of NZ_CM181702.1, read as the reverse complement.
TTGTTTTTACAGTGGAAACTGCTGGGCTTAAATACAATGGTGAATATTTAAGCTATAGCATGAGCGGTAATACATTAACCGCGACGGCCAAAATCGATGAACTCACAACTATAGATGTATTTACCCTTACAGCAGTTCAAGATCTTGATGGTCATTACGACTATCAGTTTAATCTGTTACAGGAAATTCAATTAGAATCGACAATCAGTTATGATGTCAGTGGCGCTCCTGCAAACAGCAAAGGCACCTACTTCGTTCATTCTGATGGCTCAATATCAGCTGGGGATCCAACACCGGGGCTTACTGTCATCGCAGAAATAACAGGCACAGGCAGTCAATCCAAGATCAACTCTAACAACGCTGGCATTGGCGTTGATGACAATGTTTCAATTGGCAATGGTGAGGCCGTTAGATTCGATTATGTAAATGGTGGTACTAGCTCAGCATTGATTAGTCTCGGAGTAGGTAATAATGATACTCGTGATGGAACAAGTTACTTTTATTATAAAGTGACTTATCAAAACGCTGGGGTCGTTGAATTTACAGATCAGTCTTTCGTTGGCACTCAAGATATAGAAATCATTGCTCCCATCGGAGACACAATATTAGCCATTGAAATTTTCTATGATAATACCCATGATGATGACCCTAATAACCCCGGAGAAGCTTTCCAAGTTTTTGCTGTCTCATCAAATACAATAGTTACAGAGTTGCCTATCGGAGTAGAATTCTCTTATACAGCAACAGATGGTGATAACGATAGCGTTATCTTTGCTGGTGATCCAGATGATGGGCATTTCACTATTGTAGTTGAGCCATCCGAAACTATGCAATTAGCAACAATGTCAGCAGATAATAGTAGCCTTAAAGGCTTAATCGTGAATGAATCTACTGACCCTAGTACAGGGGGAGAAATTCTAATCGGCACAAATGGGTCTGATACGATTGATTTAGGAGATGACACTGACGCTGATATTGCCATTTGGGAGGTAGGAGCAGCAGACGGAAGCATAGACACCATCATTAACTTCGACATAAACAATGACTTGCTTGATTTATCAGATATTTTAGTAGATGAGCAATTAGGTGATTTAAATGATTACCTCAATATCACATTTGATGCAGTAAATGGAGACACCATTATTACTGTCGATGCCAATGGAGATGGTAGTGGATTTAACGATCTGACCATTGTCCTTCAAGACACTAATGTTACCCTGGGTGATTTAACAGACATCAATAACTTACTTGGCTATAGCCCATTGGTAGTAGATACTATCCCTTAAGTCAAAATATTAACAGTATAATAAAGCCAAACACTCCATAAAAGTTGTTTGGCTTTTTGCGTTAATAAGCCTATTCCCTAGCCTACTCAGACTAAGATAACAATTAATAACGAACCTTAGCATGATTTAAGCGTCAAAAAATTGACCCGAAGACAGCAGCTTGCTAGCATCCTATCCTGGAAATAATTTTATAACAACTGCAATACATCGTGTATTAGTAAGTGTTAATTTAAGGTGTGGGAGCAGGTCATGCAATCAATCGTTACAACGGCAAATGGACAGGTCATAGATGCTCGCGGAGAGATCTCGATTGAAACCAGTAATGGTCAGAAACCTTTAACGATTGGCGAGCACATTCCCGTAGGTTCGACGCTGCTTATCCCCACCGAATCCAGTCTATTTATCGCATATGACGATGGCAGCATGTTTGACAGTAGCGCCTCCGCATCGAAACCATCTAATATGGCAGAAAATAGCGATACCACTAACGCCGAAAGTGTTGATGCACTGACTGAAATCGAGCAATTACAAGCACTGATTCAATCAGGAGAAGATCCAACAGCTAATTTACCAGAGACAGCTGCAGGTGGAACAACGAATAATGAAGGTGGATCTGATTTCATCTCCCTTGGCCGTGATGGCGCACAAACCATGGCAGCTGCAGGCTTTAACACCCAAGGTCTACCGCAGGATTTAGCTAATACAGCTGTAGAAACAACCATCATTACCGATGAAAGCCCAACGCTGACAACAAATGATACAGCCAGTATTGATGAAGATACTATCGCCACTGGCAACGTCTTAGATAACGATGCTGATATCGACAGCGACCTATCGGTGGTCAGCTTCACGGTTGATGGCCAAACCGTTACGGCGGGCACCACGGTAGAACTCGACGGCGGCACACTCGTCATCAATGCTGATGGCTCATACACCTTCACACCCAACGACAACTGGAACGGCAGCGTCCCGGTGATCACCTACACCACTAATACGGGCGCAGAAGCGACGTTAACTATTGAAGTCAGCCCGGTGGATGATGCCTCTGTGCTGGCCAACGACAGCAACACGATTGCAGAAGATACAGTCGCCACTGGCAACGTACTGGATAACGACAGTGACATCGACAGCGATCTGTCAGTGGTCAGCTTCACCGTTGACGGCGAAACCGTTGCAGCGGGCACCACAGTTGAACTCGACGGCGGTACAGTCGTCATCTACGCCGATGGCACATACACCTTTACGCCCAACGACAACTGGAACGGCAACGTCCCGGTGATCACTTACACCACTAATACCGGCGAAGAAGCGACGTTAACCATCGTCGTCACCCCGGTGGATGATGCCTCAGTGCTGACCAACGACAGCAACACGATTGCAGAAGATACAGTCGCCACCGGCAACGTACTGGATAACGACAGTGACATCGACAGCGATCTGTCAGTGGTCAGCTTCAGCGTCGACGGTCAGACCGTCACCGCCGGTACCACAGTTGAAGTAGAAGGCGGCAGCCTGGTGATCAACGCCGATGGCTCATACACCTTTACGCCCAACGATAACTGGAACGGCAACGTCCCGGTGATCACTTACACCACCAATACCGGCGAAGAAGCGACGTTAACCATCGTCGTCACTCCGGTGAATGACACCGCGCCGATTGGTGCAGATGATGCCGCTAACGTCGACGAAGGCGCGCAGGTGGTGATTAATGTCGCCAGCAATGACGCGGACAGCGAAAGTGAGCTGAACTTAGGCAGCATCGTGATTGTGGGCCAGCCTGCCAACGGCACGCTCACCGTCAATGCCGATGGCACCGTCACTTACCGCCATGATGGCAGTGACACCACGCAAGACACCTTTACCTACACCATTGAAGATGCGCAGGGCAACGTCTCTGAGCCGATCATCGTCAACGTTGATGTCAACGCCGTCGATGACACCGCGCCGATTGGTGCAGATGATGCCGCTAACGTCGACGAAGGCGCGCAAGTGGTGATTGATGTCGCCAGTAATGACGCGGACAGCGAAAGTGAGCTGAACTTAGGCAGCATCGTGATTGTCGGCCAGCCTGCCAACGGCACGCTCACCGTCAATGCCGATGGCACCGTCACTTACCGCCATGATGGCAGTGACACCACGCAAGACATCTTTACCTACACCATTGAAGATGCGCAGGGCAACGTCTCTGAGCCGATCACCGTCAACGTTGATGTCAACGCCGTCGATGACACCGCGCCGATTGGTGCAGATGATACCGCTAACGTCGACGAAGGCGCGCAGGTGGTGATTAATGTCGCCAGCAATGACGCGGACAGCGAAAGTGAGCTGAACTTAGGCAGCATCGTGATTGTGGGCCAGCCTGCCAACGGCACGCTCACCGTCAATGCCGATGGCACCGTCACTTACCGCCATGATGGCAGTGACACCACGCAAGACACCTTTACCTACACCATTGAAGATGCGCAGGGCAACGTCTCTGAGCCGATCATCGTCAACGTTGATGTCAACGCCGTCGATGACACCGCGCCGATTGGTGCAGATGATGCCGCTAACGTCGACGAAGGCGCGCAAGTGGTGATTGATGTCGCCAGTAATGACGCGGACAGCGAAAGTGAGCTGAACTTAGGCAGCATCGTGATTGTCGGCCAGCCTGCCAACGGCACGCTCACCGTCAATGCCGATGGCACCGTCACTTACCGCCATGATGGCAGTGACACCACGCAAGACATCTTTACCTACACCATTGAAGATGCGCAGGGCAACGTCTCTGAGCCGATCACCGTCAACGTTGATGTCAACGCCGTCGATGACACCGCGCCGATTGGTGCAGATGATGCCGCTAACGTCGACGAAGGCGCGCAGGTGGTGATTAATGTCGCCAGCAATGACGCGGACAGCGAAAGTGAGCTGAACTTAGGCAGCATCGTGATTGTGGGCCAGCCTGCCAACGGCACGCTCACCGTCAATGCCGATGGCACCGTCACTTACCGCCATGATGGCAGTGACACCACGCAAGACATCTTTACCTACACCATTGAAGATGCGCAGGGCAACGTCTCTGAGCCGATCACCGTCAACGTTGATGTCAACGCCGTCGATGACACCGCGCCGATTGGTGCAGATGATGCCGCTAACGTCGACGAAGGCGCGCAAGTGGTGATTGATGTCGCCAGCAATGACGCGGACAGCGAAAGTGAGCTGAACTTAGGCAGCATCGTGATTGTCGGCCAGCCTGCCAACGGCACGCTCACCGTCAATGCCGATGGCACCGTCACTTACCGCCATGATGGCAGTGACACCACGCAAGACGCCTTTACCTACACCATTGAAGATGCGCAGGGCAACGTCTCTGAGCCGATCACCGTCAACGTTGATGTCAACGCCGTCGATGACACCGCGCCGATTGGTGCAGATGATGCCGCTAACGTCGACGAAGGCGCGCAGGTGGTGATTGATGTCGCCAGTAATGACGCGGACAGCGAAAGTGAGCTGAACTTAGGCAGCATCGTGATTGACGGTGAGCCTGCCAACGGCACGCTCACCGTCAATGCCGATGGCACCGTCACTTACCGCCATGATGGCAGTGACACCACGCAAGACACCTTTACCTACACCATTGAAGATGCGCAGGGCAACGTCTCTGAGCCGATCACCGTCAACGTTGATGTCAACGCCGTCGATGACACCGCGCCGATTGGTGCAGATGATGCCGCTAACGTCGACGAAGGCGCGCAAGTGGTGATTGATGCCGCCAGTAATGACGCGGACAGCGAAAGTGAGCTGAACTTAGGCAGCATCGTGATTGTGGGCCAGCCTGCCAACGGCACGCTCACCGTCAATGCCGATGGCACCGTCACTTACCGCCATGATGGCAGTGACACCACGCAAGACATCTTTACCTACACCATTGAAGATGCGCAGGGCAACGTCTCTGAGCCGATCACCGTCAACGTTGATGTCAACGCCGTCGATGACACCGCGCCGATTGGTGCAGATGATGCCGCTAACGTCGACGAAGGCGCGCAAGTGGTGATTGATGTCGCCAGTAATGACGCGGACAGCGAAAGTGAGCTGAACTTAGGCAGCATCGTGATTGTGGGCCAGCCTGCCAACGGCACGCTCACCGTCAATGCCGATGGCACCGTCACTTACCGCCATGATGGCAGTGACACCACGCAAGACATCTTTACCTACACCATTGAAGATGCGCAGGGCAACGTCTCTGAGCCGATCACCGTCAACGTTGATGTCAACGCCGTCGATGACACCGCGCCGATTGGTGCAGATGATGCCGCTAACGTCGACGAAGGCGCGCAAGTGGTGATTGATGTCGCCAGCAATGACGCGGACAGCGAAAGTGAGCTGAACTTAGGCAGCATCGTGATTGTCGGCCAGCCTGCCAACGGCACGCTCACCGTCAATGCCGATGGCACCGTCACTTACCGCCATGATGGCAGTGACACCACGCAAGACACCTTTACCTACACCATTGAAGATGCGCAGGGCAACGTCTCTGAGCCGATCACCGTCAACGTTGATGTCAACGCCGTCGATGACACCGCGCCGATTGGTGCAGATGATGCCGCTAACGTCGACGAAGGCGCGCAGGTGGTGATTGATGTCGCCAGCAATGACGCGGACAGCGAAAGTGAGCTGAACTTAGGCAGCATCGTGATTGTCGGCCAGCCTGCCAACGGCACGCTCACCGTCAATGCCGATGGCACCGTCACTTACCGCCATGATGGCAGTGACACCACGCAAGACATCTTTACCTACACCATTGAAGATGCGCAGGGCAACGTCTCTGAGCCGATCACCGTCAACGTTGATGTCAACGCCGTCGATGACACCGCGCCGATTGGTGCAGATGATGCCGCTAACGTCGACGAAGGCGCGCAAGTGGTGATTGATGTCGCCAGTAATGACGCGGACAGCGAAAGTGAGCTGAACTTAGGCAGCATCGTGATTGTCGGCCAGCCTGCCAACGGCACGCTCACCGTCAATGCCGATGGCACCGTCACTTACCGCCATGATGGCAGTGACACCACGCAAGACGCCTTTACCTACACCATTGAAGATGCGCAGGGCAACGTCTCTGAGCCGATCACCGTCAACGTTGATGTCAACGCCGTCGATGACACCGCGCCGATTGGTGCAGATGATGCCGCTAACGTCGACGAAGGCGCGCAGGTGGTGATTGATGTCGCCAGCAATGACGCGGACAGCGAAAGTGAGCTGAACTTAGGCAGCATCGTGATTGTCGGCCAGCCTGCCAACGGCACGCTCACCGTCAATGCCGATGGCACCGTCACTTACCGCCATGATGGCAGTGACACCACGCAAGACATCTTTACCTACACCATTGAAGATGCGCAGGGCAACGTCTCTGAGCCGATCACCGTCAACGTTGATGTCAACGCCGTCGATGACACCGCGCCGATTGGTGCAGATGATGCCGCTAACGTCGACGAAGGCGCGCAAGTGGTGATTGATGTCGCCAGTAATGACGCGGACAGCGAAAGTGAGCTGAACTTAGGCAGCATCGTGATTGTCGGCCAGCCTGCCAACGGCACGCTCACCGTCAATGCCGATGGCACCGTCACTTACCGCCATGATGGCAGTGACACCACGCAAGACGCCTTTACCTACACCATTGAAGATGCGCAGGGCAACGTCTCTGAGCCGATCACCGTCAACGTTGATGTCAACGCCGTCGATGACACCGCGCCGATTGGTGCAGATGATGCCGCTAACGTCGACGAAGGCGCGCAGGTGGTGATTGATGTCGCCAGTAATGACGCGGACAGCGAAAGTGAGCTGAACTTAGGCAGCATCGTGATTGTGGGCCAGCCTGCCAACGGCACGCTCACCGTCAATGCCGATGGCACCGTCACTTACCGCCATGATGGCAGTGACACCACGCAAGACATCTTTACCTACACCATTGAAGATGCGCAGGGCAACGTCTCTGAGCCGATCACCGTCAACGTTGATGTCAACGCCGTCGATGACACCGCGCCGATTGGTGCAGATGATGCCGCTAACGTCGACGAAGGCGCGCAAGTGGTGATTGATGTCGCCAGTAATGACGCGGACAGCGAAAGTGAGCTGAACTTAGGCAGCATCGTGATTGTCGGCCAGCCTGCCAACGGCACGCTCACCGTCAATGCCGATGGCACCGTCACTTACCGCCATGATGGCAGTGACACCACGCAAGACGCCTTTACCTACACCATTGAAGATGCGCAGGGCAACGTCTCTGAGCCGATCACCGTCAACGTTGATGTCAACGCCGTCGATGACACCGCGCCGATTGGTGCAGATGATGCCGCTAACGTCGACGAAGGCGCGCAGGTGGTGATTGATGTCGCCAGCAATGACGCGGACAGCGAAAGTGAGCTGAACTTAGGCAGCATCGTGATTGTCGGCCAGCCTGCCAACGGCACGCTCACCGTCAATGCCGATGGCACCGTCACTTACCGCCATGATGGCAGTGACACCACGCAAGACATCTTTACCTACACCATTGAAGATGCGCAGGGCAACGTCTCTGAGCCGATCACCGTCAACGTTGATGTCAACGCCGTCGATGACACCGCGCCGATTGGTGCAGATGATGCCGCTAACGTCGACGAAGGCGCGCAAGTGGTGATTGATGTCGCCAGCAATGACGCGGACAGCGAAAGTGAGCTGAACTTAGGCAGCATCGTGATTGTCGGCCAGCCTGCCAACGGCACGCTCACCGTCAATGCCGATGGCACCGTCACTTACCGCCATGATGGCAGTGACACCACGCAAGACACCTTTACCTACACCATTGAAGATGCGCAGGGCAACGTCTCTGAGCCGATCACCGTCAACGTTGATGTCAACGCCGTCGATGACACCGCGCCGATTGGTGCAGATGATGCCGCTAACGTCGACGAAGGCGCGCAGGTGGTGATTGATGTCGCCAGTAATGACGCGGACAGCGAAAGTGAGCTGAACTTAGGCAGCATCGTGATTGTCGGCCAGCCTGCCAACGGCACGCTCACCGTCAATGCCGATGGCACCGTCACTTACCGCCATGATGGCAGTGACACCACGCAAGACATCTTTACCTACACCATTGAAGATGCGCAGGGCAACGTCTCTGAGCCGATCACCGTCAACGTTGATGTCAACGCCGTCGATGACACCGCTATTGCCAATGATGATACTTTTTCTGTACTTGAAGATCACACCTCTGACGCGTTAGATCTGTTAGGGAATGATATTGGCGAAGGTTTAACGATTAAGTCTATCAACGGCGTGCAGCTAACTGGTGGTGAACAATCCATTGAGATCGATAACGGCTCGATTTTCATCAATGCCGATGGAGAGATCACTTTTACCCCTAACGATAACTACAGTGGTACTGTGACCTTTGATTATGTTATCGAAGATGTCGACGGTGGTGAAGAAACTGCTACCGTTACGGGCACAGTGATTCCCGTAGCCGATACTGTAGGCGATGACCTCACCGTTGCTGTCGGTGAGGTATCTCTGGTCGACATTACATTTAATGAGGGTGAAACGACCTATGACGCAGAAGGTAACCCAAGTCAAAATAAAATAACAAAAATTGAATATGCAGACGGCACTACTGTCACCACTAGCGATGGCGAATATTTACAAGTTAGTAACGGCCAGGGTATAGGTGTCGGTGTCGGAGGTGATTTTAGGATTAATGACGATGACTATCTCAACATAGATATGCCAGGCTACGTAACTGATATTAAATTGTCTTTCAAAAATGCTTCGGGGCAAACCCTCACCTTTACCATGCAAAATATCGATGGTAGCACCACAGAACAGACATACACTTTCCCGGAGGATGCCAATAGCAGTACCAGCATGATACTGCACAGTGACATTGCCTTTAATTCGTTCAGCTTCGTCGTTTCGGGTACTTCTAACGGCGGAAACGGATCGACACTTGAAGGCATGACCACAATTGGCGTAACCCAAACAGCCTATGCCTATCCGCTGACAGCCTCCTATTCGTTCAGCGATCTAGATGGCAGCGAGAGTGTACAAAGCATCACCTTATCGGGTTTCCCCGACGACGCTAATGCGATTATTTATGATGGTGATGGCGATGGTGCTATAGAGATGACCTCGAATGGTGATGGTACCTGGAGCATAGATTCGAACGCGTTCACCCTCAATGGTGGCGTATTCAACCTTGAAGATTGGATAGTGCAAACCGAAGTACCATTACCGTCTGATTTCGAACCCCGTATAGAAATTGTCATTGTCGATGGTACAGATACCTCTATTTCTATTCGTGGAGGCTCAGAAAGCTCGGAACTTATCGGCGGAGACGGTAATGATCTGCTTGATGGTCAGTCTGGCGACGATTATCTCATAGGTGGCTTGGGCGACGACACTCTGATCGGCGGTCTAGGCAATGATACCTTCGTCTGGCAACAAGGCGATACAGGTACCGACCATATTACTGACTTTAACGTCACTCAAGATCGACTCGATCTAAGCGATCTGCTTCAAGGTGAAACTAAAGATAACTTAGAAAACTATCTACATTTTACGGTTGAAGATGGCAACACGACTATCGAAATTGATGCCAATGGTGATGATCATGTCGATCAGATGATTGTACTTGATGGGGTCGATTTATTTGCCGAACTTGGTGTTAACAGTGATGCCGAAGCGATCAACTCACTCCTAGGCACGAATGGGGATGGAGCGCTAATCATAGACGATGCAAGTTCTGCTTATTCTAGTAGCAGTACCGAACCATTAACTTTCTATACTCCACAAGAGCTTGATAGCAAAATTATGTAGTTAATGCATAAGATGATAGATGATAGATGATAGATGATAGATGATAGATGATAGATGATAGATGATAGATGATAGATGATAGCACTAGTTAGTCATACTAATTGGTGCTATCAATCCTTTTGTTATGTCCCGTTAATACTTCTATAATTAAAATCAAATAATGTTTAATAAAATCTTAAGGATATGTTTTTAAGGTGCAATCAACAGCGTCTGCAAAAACTGAGCAATGGAGCATTTCAGCCTCGCAACGAGTGACGGTTGACCCATTGTTAGACAGTTTAGTCCTATTAACCGAATTTTTCGGTAGCCCCTGCTCTAGCGAATCACTAGCCGCAGGTTTACCGCTGTCTGGCAGCATTTTAACCCCAGAACTAGTACCACAAGCTGCGGGCAGAGCTGGCCTTACCGCCAAATTAACCCGCAAAGGCTTAGATCAAATCTCGCCTATTTTTCTTCCCTGTATCTTGCTGCTTAAAGACCAAAAAGCCTGTTTACTTCGAGAAATAGATTTAGAAAACGATCGCGCTGTCATTCAATTGCCCGAAACCGGTGGTGAAGAGCAACTGACCATAGAGGCACTCGAAGCCCTGTATGTGGGTTATCTCTTTTTGGTTAAACAGCAATACCGTGGCGACATGGGCTTTGATCTGCGCCTGCACGATAATAAGACTCACTGGCTGTGGCAGACCCTAAAAGATTCGGCACCGATTTATCGTGATGCATTAATAGCTTCAGTGTTGGTGAACCTGTTTGCGCTGGTATCACCACTGTTCATTATGAACGTTTACGATAAAGTGGTACCCAATCTTGCATTTGAGTCGCTGTGGGTATTAGCGATTGGTGCCGGTATCGCCTATATCTTTGATTTGATTATGCGGCAACTGCGCGCCTACCTAATTGATGTCGCTGGCAAAAAAGTCGATATTATTGTGTCATCACAGCTCTTTGCCAAAGCCATTGGCATCCCATTAGAGAAACGCTCTCCTAGTGTCGGTGGAATGGCCAGACAATTAGGTGAATTTGACAGCATACGTGAAATCTTAACTTCGGCCACCATCACCACCTTAGTCGATCTTCCGTTTGCGATATTTTTTGTCATCATCATCTACATTGTGGCTGGCGACTTGGCTCTTATCCCCTTAATTGGCGGAGCTATCATCATCATTTACACCTTATTCATGCAGCCTCGGCTTAAGGTCGCTATCGAAGAAAGTAATAAATTTGCCAGCTTAAAGCATGGTCATCTTATTGAATCGCTTGCGTCTTTAGAGTCAATAAAGTCCAGTGGCGCTGAAGGGCTAGTACAAAAAAGCTGGCAACAGATGATAGGCCATACTGCTAATTGGCAATTAAAAGCCAAAAAAATATCCACATCAGTCACCAATATTGCCAATTTCACCGTACAACTCTCGGTGGTCTGTGTGGTGATTTTAGGGGTTTATCGAGTAGCCGATAACGCAATATCCATGGGTGGCATTATTGCCGCGGTGATTTTATCGAGCCGTGCCATCTCACCAATGGCGCAGCTAGCCGGCTTAATGACTCGGGGGAATCATACCGCCAGCGCTCTGCGTCAACTTGATCAGATAATGACGCAAGAAGATGAGTTTCAACACAAAGGGCACTTGGTCAGCAAGCAGCGCTTACAAGGGCAAATTAACGCCGACCATGTCAGCTTTAATTATCCGGGCTCTGAACGCCCAGTACTACACCCTATGTCCTTGTCTATCTCACCTGGTGAGCGCGTGGCAATTATCGGTCGCAATGGCTCGGGTAAAAGTACTTTGGCTAAACTGCTTGTGGGCTTATATCAACCCACTAAAGGCAGCCTGCGTTACGACGGTCTCGATGCCGCCCAGATACACCCTACCGATCTGCGACGTAACTTTGGTTATTTGCCACAAGACATTACCCTATTTCATGGCACCATTCGTGACAATATTCTCTTTGGTACTCGTCAAGTGACCGAACACCAATTGATTCGGGCAGTGCAACTCTCTGGCGTCAATCAATTTACTGATATTGAGACTGAAGGCTTAGATCAACAAGTGGGTGAAGGTGGTCAATCTTTGTCACGTGGTCAGCGCCAAACCATTGCACTTGCTAGAGCAACCCTTAACGATCCACCAGTCCTGCTAATGGATGAGCCTACGGCCAGCTTAGATGCGCGCGCCGAAAAGCAGTTTATTCGCGCCATGAAAAACGTCACCAAAGAGAGAACCTTGTTACTGATCACCCATAAAATGCATCTGCTTAACTTAGTCGATCGCATCATAGTGTTAGATCGCGGCCATATCGTGGCCGACGGCCCCAAAGAAGCTGTGCTGAATAAACTCGCCAAAGGGCTTTTATCTGGAGGTCCAAAGAGTGAGTAAACACTTAACGACCCATGATTTAGAGATGGTGGATGATGTTTATGGTGCCATGATGACCGACGCTCCGACTAGTCATAGGCTGATTATTTGGGCTTTATCGGCACTAGTTGTGTGCTTTTTATTGTGGGCCTATTTTGCCGAATTAGATCGCGTCACCACAGGCATGGGTAAAGTCATTCCCTCGTCGCAAATTCAAGTCATCCAGAGTTTAGATGGCGGCATTATGCAAGAGCTGTACGTTCAAGAAGGGATGATGGTCACTAAGGGGCAGCCGTTAGTGCGTATCGATGATACCCGCTTTAAATCTGACTTTGCCCAGCAAGAACAAGAGGTTTACAGCCTGCAAGCTAATGTGTTGCGCCTGCGCACCGAACTTAACAGCATTACCATTTCCGATGTCGCATCGGATTGGCGCGAGCAGGTCAAAATTGTTAAACAGCCACTACAATTTTCGCAAACACTCATAGATAACGAACCCGACTTAGTTCGCCGTCAACAAGAAGAGTATGAGGGGCGTCTCGATAACCTCAGTAATCAACTTGAAATTTTGGCGCGTCAGATCCAGCAAAAGCAACAAGAAACCCAAGAGCTGGCATCAAAAATATCGACGTTAACCACCAGTTTTCAGCTGGTCACACGAGAATTAGAGCTGACTCGTCCACTGGCTAAAAAAGGCATTGTGCCTGAAGTTGAGCTACTCAAACTCGAGCGTATCGTTAATGATATTCGCGGTGAGTTAGCGTCGGTTAGGTTATTGCGCCCCAAAGTGAAAGCATCACAAGACGAAGCCATTTTAAAGCGACGTGAAGCACTATTTGTGTTTGCCGCCGACACTCGGACTCAGCTTAATGAGATGCAAACTCGCTTGTCTCGCATTAACGAAGCGCAAGTGGGTGCGCAAGATAAGGTCAGTAAAGCCGAAATCGTCTCACCCGTAAACGGCACCATTAAAACAGTGCATATCAACACCTTAGGCGGTGTTGTTCAGCCTGGTATTGATATTATCGAAATTGTGCCGTCAGAAGACCAACTACTGATTGAAACCAAAATTCTGCCAAAAGATATCGCATTTTTACATCCTGGCTTACCCGCCGTAGTTAAAGTGACCGCTTATGACTTTACCCGTTATGGTGGTTTAAATGGCGTTGTGGAGCACATCAGTGCCGATACAACACAGGACGAAGAGGGAAACAGTTTCTATCTTGTAAGGGTTAGAACTGAACTATCAAGTTTGACGAAAGACGATGGAACCTTAATGCCGATTATTCCGGGGATGTTGACCTCGGTAGATGTAATAATTGGGCAAAGATCCGTGCTGGAGTACATACTTAATCCAATTTTAAGAGCAAGAGATACTGCTCTACGTGAACGTTAAGTTCACCGAAATTAACCAGGGGGGTTACAACATGAGTAAGCAAACTGTACGTCAGCTAAAGCGCAGCGCCATGGCGCTAGCTATTGGCGCGATGTTACTACCAGGTGTCGGTTCTAGCCAAACACTAGAACAAGCTGTCGCTCACACACTGGATACCAATCCAGATATTCGTATCGCGTTTAATCGCTTTAAAGCACGCGAAGAGCAAGTGAGCCAAGCATACGCGGGCTACATGCCAACCGTTGATATTAGCGCTGGCTACGGCTGGGAGCAAACCAACAGCCCATCAACCCGCAGAAAAGCAGGCCAAGGTGACGTTGATAGCGATGGGGTTATCGAGCTCACCCGCGGTGAAGCTGGCTTTAGCATCAAACAGATGTTATTCGATGGTTTCTATACCTCTAGCGAAGTCGATCGTTATAGCTTTGAAGCCAGTGCCGATCAGTGGGCACTGTTTGCCGCAGCCGAAGATATTGCACTCGATGTAGCCAATGTCTACGTCAACTATATCCGTGCTGAGCAAGTATTAACCTTAGCGGAGAAAAACCTGCAAAGTCATAAAGACATTTACGACCAAATTAAGCAGCGTACTGATTCTGGCTTAGGTTCAATTGCCGATTTATCACAGATCACCGGGCGTCTTGCACGCGCCAATGCCAATGTGATTTCAGCGAAAAACAATTTTTACGATGCCAAAGCGCAGTTCGTCAGAATTGTTGAGAAACAACCTGAAGATCTCATTGTCCCAGTACCCGATGATGACATGCTACCGGCTGACTTAAACAGCAGCATTCAAATTGCTCAAGACAACCATCCGGTATTAAAATCGGCGGCTAGTGATATCACTGCTGCCGAATATGAACGCTCATCGGCACAATCTAACTACTATCCCAAGCTAACGTTAGAGTTGGGTGGTAATTGGAATAACGACATCGACGGTGAAGATGGTTATTCACCGATTGCCTCGCAGAATGTGGGCGGCCATAGTAATGACTTAGTGGCCATGGTTCGCGTCAAATACAACTTGTTTGCCGGTGGTAAAGATGTAGCCCGTGAAAAAGAGGCGGCCTACAAACTGGGCGAAGCCAAAGAGATTCGCCAACGCGCTTATCGTCAAGTCGTCGAAGGGGTTAACTTAGCCTGGAACGCCTATGAACTGCTCGAGCCTCAAAAGATGTATATTCGCGACCACGTTGTGGCCGCCAAGGATACACAAGTGGCCTATAGCCAGCAGTTTAATTTAGGTCAGCGTACCCTGCTCGATCTGCTCGATACAGAAAACGAGCTATTTGAAGCACGTAAAGATTATTTAGAAGCCGAGTATGATGAGATCATTTCTGAATACCGAATTCTTAATGCCACAGGAAGATTATTAGAATCACTTCGAGTTACTCGTCCCGATGTGTGGAAGGGTGAACACGAATATGAAGGGGGAGTGAAATAATGAAAGCTCTATTAATACTCGTCAGTATCGCCTTAATTGGTGGCTGTTCGATGCGTGACACTGTCAACATGGACACACCTACAGAGCAGGCATTTGACCTCAATGATAATGATAGAGATGGCGTCATTGTTGCCAGAGAACGCTGCAATGATACCGTCACAGGCGCCACTATCGATAACTACGGTTGTGGTAAAATAAAACCGATTAACGAACGGCAGGAGTTAAAGATATTATTTGCTAACGATTCCTTCTATATTGATCCACAATACTATGATCAAGTGGAAACCGTCGCGACATTTATGCGGCAGTTTCCTAATACTCAAGTTACAATCGAAGGCCACTGTAGTAAAACAGGCTCTTACGATCACAACTTAACTTTGTCACAAAACAGAGCTAATGCGGTAAGCTCATTACTGTCAGAACGTTTTGGTATTGATAACAGTCGAGTCACAGCCATTGGCTACAGCTACGACCGCCCAGTTGATCCAACTCATACGGCTGAGGCGCATAAGCGCAATCGCCGTGTGATCGCTGAATTGACCGGAGAAGATACCACTGCCGATATGAAGTGGCATATCTATACCGTAGACGAAGAAGCTAAATAACCAAGATAGTCGGAGAACATGAAAGCGAAACTTGGCGGACATCGACAATACTTAAAAGTCTGCCAACTTAGCGTGATGGCACTGGCTCTTGGGTTTTCATGTCTTTATGCTTCTCCGACGCAAAAACTGGACGCAAACCGTATCACCTCTACTCTAGAGAGCCGATACGGTGAGCGCGCCGGTAAACGCGCTAAAGCCTGGTTTAAGGTGCTCAATGAAGCACAAGGGTTAAGTGAACAAGAAAAAATCACCAAGGTGAATAACTTTTTCAATCTTTTTCGGTTTGTCGATGATATTAAGCTTTGGGGCGAGAGCAACTACTGGGCAAGTCCTATGGAATTTATCGGTGTCAATGGGGGTGATTGTGAAGACTTTTCTATCGCAAAATATTTCACTCTATTGCAACTTGGTATTGCCGATGACAAACTGCGCATCACTATGGTCAAAGCCACTTCGGTGAATCAATATCATATGGTACTGGCCTACTACGAGACCCCCGGTTCAATCCCCTTAGTCCTCGATAATCTCGATAGAACGATAAAACCCGCCACTCAAAGAAACGACCTTATTCCTGTGTATAGTTTCAATGGTCGACAGCTATGGTTAAATAAAGAGAAAGGACGAGGTGTGCTTGCAGGCTCATCTGAACGTCTTGAAAAATGGAATGATCTCAAACACAGATTGGGTGTCGAACGACTTAGAATGCCCAAATTAAGATTGGAGTAGCTATAACAATGACACTGTTTCGACAGATATACTCACTACTTTTGGGCCTGTTTCTGGTTGTTGTCGTTAGCTTAGCTTACGTACAGTTTACTGAGACCCAAAGCTTTTTAACCAAGCAAATGGAGTCTGACCTCAATAACACCAGCCACAGCCTAGGAATCATGCTAGTCCCTGATTTAGAAGCGGGTGACATTGTTGGCGCCGAAACCTTGATCAATGTGATCTTTGAGGGCGGTTACTATCAACAGGTCAAACTAACTTGGTTAATTGATGGTAAACAACAAGTATGGGAAAACGAACTAAAAATCCAAGGGGTGCCACAATGGTTTATCGATCTGGGATTTTTTGACACCATCAGCCGTGAAAGCACCATCACCTCAGGCTGGTTACAATTAGCCAAATTAGAAATTACTGCGCATCCCGGTTTTGGTTATAACGAACTATGGCGCACCATGACCAATGCCATAATCGCTATTTCAATTCTATTTTTAATCGCCATTATGTTAGCTCGCTTCGGACTCACGTGGATTCTGCGACCTTTGCATGATATCGCTGAGCACGCCACTGAAGTGGCTAAACGCAAATTTGGTCCAGACATGCCTCTTCCCAAGACCTCTGAACTCAGGTCAGTCGTCGAAGCTTTTAATAGTATGTCACATCAGCTGAAGAAAATCTTCAACTCTCTCGATGAAGAGGTAACTGAATTAAGGAAGAAAAATCTCGTCGATCAAGTCTCTGGATTACCTAACCGCCAATACATGATGGCACGTATCCAAAGCTGGCTGAACGAGCCTAATAATGGCTCGTTAATGATGGCGAAGTTTGATTGGCTAGAAGAGGTGCACAGCAAATATGGCTACCAAGTTCGTGACGAAACCATACGTTTACTTGCTCAAAGGTTGCAGCAACAACTCGATGAAATAGCACCTTCTGTTATTGCGCGTATTGCGGCTTATGAATTTGCTTTTCTGATCACCAGCGCCGAACACGAGCAAAGCAGCAAATACTTACACACCTTGATTAGAACCGTGAATCAGGAGATCTCTAAGGCAGGCTGCAAACCTAATGAACAATTTACCATCGGTATCGCCCAGCGTTCAGAGACGATGACAGTCTCTGAGCTCTTGTCACAAACAGACAATGCATTGCAGCAAGCCACCGCCGAAAATAATGTGTTTCACTGGTTTGAGAGCAATGAGAAGCAACTCTACAGCAAAGAGCAGTGGCGTGAACATCTTAGCGCAGCGATTACAAACAAACACTTTCAATTTAAATGGCAGCCCGTTTCTCTCAACAATCAGACCACTGTGGTACAGCGCGAGCTGTATTGCCAATTAACTATTGGCGATAAAGAGATCCACGCAGGACAATTTATGCCTTATGTTGAGCTATTGTCATTAGGTTCTTTACTGGACCGCTGCCTTATAGAGTCAATTATCGATAATGGCATTATCGAAAAGCATGATGAGCCGATTGCAATCAACCTGACATTCCACAGCCTAAGAGATGTCGAGTTTCATAAATGGTTAAATCAGTTTCTACGCAACAGTCGATTTAGCCAAAGAATTGTGTTTGATATCCCAGAAGCGGGTGTCTATAGCGACCCTGATGCCTGCCAAGCTCTATGTACCATCATTAGAGACAATGGCGCACACTTTGGCATCGACCACTTTGGTCGTCAATTTGGCTCAATGGCTTACCTACAGACGCTGCGTCCAAGTTATGTCAAATTAGATCAGTCCTTCGCCTACTATGATGAAAATGAGCATAGCAGTGAACTCTGCCGCGCGCTCGTTAACGTTGCTAAAGGGCTGGATATTCAGGTGATTGCCACAGGGATTGAAGAGCAGGCGCAACTGGCCAGGTTTGAACCACTCAAAACCGAGGCTTACATGGGTTATATCTCCCCACCCGAGAAAGTACCTAGTTAATAATAAAAAAGCTGCCAATGGCAGCTTTTTTATGCCGAAAAATAGTGAGGCGGATTACCATACGACCACTGCCCTATTGCATAAATGATAACTCTTTTAAGAGAATGTCCGCGTTAAACGAAAAAAGCCCACTGATTGCTCAGCGGGCTTTTCGAAAGTGGTCGGTGATAGAGGATTCGAACCTCTGACCCTCTGGTCCCAAACCAGATGCGCTACCGGGCTGCGCTAATCACCGAAAATCTTTAATTTGTCAAAACACCGAGTTGGACTCACTATTTTATAATGTGGTCGGTGATAGAGGATTCGAACCTCTGACCCTCTGGTCCCAAACCAGATGCGCTACCGGGCTGCGCTAATCACCGAGTCTCTACTTTAAAAAGTAGTAGATGTTTTATGAGGTCGCCCTCAAGTTTGAATAAGAAGTAATGGGGTGACTGATGGGACTTGAACCCACGACAACCGGAATCACAATCCGGGGCTCTACCAACTGAGCTACAATCACCACTGATATTACTACTTAACTGCTAACTTTAGCATCAACTCCAACTGGTGCACCCAGAAGGATTCGAACCCTCGGCCTCACCCTCCGGAGGGGTGCGCTCTATCCAGCTGAGCTATGGGTGCCTGCCTTGTTAGCGCCGCATATAATATGGATTATTTAACGGCTCGTCTATAGCAAACATCGTTTTTTTTATGCGTTTGCTCAACTTTTAACAGATCTGCGCCTCTTATGGTCAATATACCGTGCTAAAGTCAAAATAATGACTTGGTGCTGTTTCTTTTTTATGCTATTTATAATCTTCATCTAATGCACTAACAGATATGATAATTATATTGAAATTGGCGGAGTCATGTTTAGGGAAAAAACAGACCAACTTGCGACTCGTGAAATTGACAAATTAAGCAAAAGGATTTCCCGCTTAAGAAGTCTAGCGCGTAAATATAAACGATCTGAAGTTATTCAGAATGCTTTATTAGATATTTCGAACGTCGCTGCAAGTGCAAAACGTGCTGATGATTTTTATTCTGGGATACAGCGAAACCTCAATAAGCTTTTGCCTGCTGATAATTTTTTCATCGCTCTACTTAATCACGACACAAACGAACTCAATGTTCCCTTCTTCGTCGATGAAAAAGATCCTCACCCGAGCGAGCTTTATCCAGCAGAGAAAATTTCCAACACATTACACAGTGGCTTAACCGGCTATGTGTTACGTCAACAGCAAGCCTTGCTGTGCGATGAGGATAAATTTAACCAGCTGATCGCTGATAACCAAATTGTCAGTCGTGGTTCCAGCTGCCACCAATGGCTTGGTGTCCCTATTTTTAGTGGTGAACTAACCATTGGCGTGCTGGCCATTCAAAGTTATAACCCCGCGATCAGTTATGGCGATATTGAACTCGAGCTACTTACCTTTATTAGCCAGCATGTCTCTGGCGTCATTGAACGGGTACAGTATCAACACAACCTCGAAACCGCTATCGAGCATCGTACCAAAGAACTGAGCCTGGCTTACGACAAGCTCAAGCAAGAGGTCAATGAGAGGCGCCGAGCGGAGCATCTACAAAAGTCACTGTTTGAAATTGCCGAACTGTCTAACTCTAATATCGATGACAATATTTTTTACACCGAGTTACATCGAGTGATCAGCCATCTGTTACCCGCCAATAATTGTTATATCGGTCTACTGGACGACAGCAGTCACTATTTGAATTTCCCCTTCTATGTATCACAGTTAAACATGGATCTCCCCTCTAAACGGCCGCTGGCTGACGGTTTAGTTGAGTTTATACTGAAGCACAAGAAACCCATGTTACTCGAAAAGTCCGATATCAAAGCGCTGATCGACACCCAACAACTGTATGCTATCGCGCCCCAACTCAATCATACCGAGACGATTAATCAATGGATCGGCGTGCCACTATTTATTCAGGGGGTGGTCAAAGGGGCGCTAACCATTTACAGCTTCAGTGCCTCTCAAACCTATCAAGAAAAAGATCTCGGCTTATTAACCTTTGTGTCGCAACATATTGCCACTGCCATCGAGCGTAAATTATCGGCCGAGTCATTAAAGCAAAGTTATGAACAGTTAGAAGAGAAAGTCGCCCAGCGGACCCGCGCATTAGCCATGCTCAATCAAGATTTAGAAAATGAGATCAGCCAACGACGTAAAATTGAGCAACAGTTAGTGCATGATGCCTGCCACGATATTCTGACCGGCTTACCCAATCGGGCACGGTTTATGGAGCGTTTAGGCCAAGCGGTTAAGCATGTCAGACGCCATAGTTTAGATCGTTTTGCTTTGCTGTTTATCGACTTAGATCGTTTTAAGCTGATCAATGATACCTTGGGGCATTTACAAGGCGATCGCTTTTTGATTGAAACGGCTCGACGACTTAACCTGTGTATCCGTGATAACGACACACTAGCACGCATTGGTGGCGATGAATTTGTCATCCTGCTCGATAGCATTCACGACAGTAATGATGCCATCGAAGTGGCCGAACGCATTCTCGGTGAGTTATCGGCGCCTTACCAATTAGAACAGCAGAGCTTTACCTCCGGGGCTAGCATTGGTATTGCCTTTAGCGGTCAAAATAACAATGATACCAGCGAATCCTTGCTTAAAGATGCAGATGCCGCCATGTATCAGGCAAAATCCAATGGCAAAGGCTGTTATGTTGTCAGCGACAACCGCACAAGAGGAAAACTGGCCCACGACATCACTTTAGAGATAGAATTGCGTGAAGCCTTAGCCAGCAAAAGCCTAGCCCTGCAATACTTCCCTATTATGACTTTAGACAGCCAAGAGGTATTGGCGTACGAGCCAAGACTCTATTGGCAACATGAGCAATTGGGTAAACTTAAACAAGCACAACTTAATAATATTGCCGAGCATTGTAATCTCACCAAAGAGCTCGATCTTTACCTCTTTGAGCAACTTAATCTCGATTACCCTAAACTGCTCGCCGTCAGCGGCCCGATACAACTGCATTTACATGTTTCCAGCCGTCATTTGAAACATAAACATGCGGTACGTAAACTGAAAAACCGTCTAAAACAGAGCTGCAGTAAGCCAGAAATGATCTGGATGTTCTTCGATGAAAAAGCGTTTGTGCAAGATACCGACAGCCATATAAATGCGTTTGAGATGTTGCATAAACTCGGGATAAATTTAGGGCTACATGCCTATGGCAGTGCCCACAGCGCCTTGAGTAGCCTTAGCTTTTTACCATTGAGCGGCCTCAAACTTGACCCGAGTTACATTGGTCATTTAAGTCATCCCCAACATAAAAAGCTCCTCAAAGCCCACCAGTTAGCCGCTAAGGCATTAGGGTTAAACATATTTGTTCAGGGGGTTAAAACCGAGCGGCAGCATCAACAACTGCTTAATCTCGGCTTTACTCAGGGACAAGGACTGGCACTTGGTGAATCGATTGATGCAAAAAACTTAACCACGCCCAAACAAGCGCCAGATAGTTTGACAGCCTAAACGCACAAAATAATGAGGCTAACGTCTCATTATTTTTTGAACATATCACGAATGTTGGCAATATTGGCTTTACCTGATTGCACCCGCTGCTGCTCAGTTTGTGCCGGCTTGCGATTTTCCCAAATCAGATCGTCTTGAGGCAATTCGAGTAAAAAACGGCTCGGTTCACAACGCATCACCTCGCCAAACTGACGCCGCTCACGACAGATCATAAACCACAGCTCTTTTTGTGCACGAGTAATGCCCACGTAAGCCAGACGCCTTTCCTCCTCGACGTTGTCTTCATCGATACTGCTTTGATGGGGCAAGATGCGCTCCTCAACCCCCACCATAAACACGTAAGGAAACTCCAGCCCTTTTGAGGCATGCAAGGTCATTAGCTGTACTTGATCGCCCGCTTCATCCTCGCTGTTACGCTCCATCATGTCGCGCAATGTTAAGCGCGTCACCACCTCTGGTAAGGTCATGGCCTCATCAAGATCATCCCCTTGCAGCATTTCGGTCACCCAGCGATACAGCTCCGAGATGTTTTTCATGCGCATCTCTGCAGCCTTGGCGCTGGTGCTGGTTTCGTATAGATAATCTTCGTAATTGATATTACGAATAAGGCGCTTAACCGCTTCTACGGGTTCACCACGGTTGGCCTCTTCGCCCATATCGACGATAAACTTGCCAAACTTATATAACGACGCCATTGCCGCAGGTGGTAGATGATGATTAAGCTCGCCTTGAAATATCGCCTCAAACATCGAAATTTGTTTTTCATTGGCGTAATTGCCTAAGCGTTCCAGTGTCGCAGGGCCAATACCACGTTTAGGCAGATTAACGACCCGTAAGAAGGCATTATCGTCGTCAGGATTCACCACTAAACGCAAATACGCCATGATATCTTTAATCTCGGCGCGGCCAAAAAATGAGGTGCCGCCACTGAGCTTATAGGGAATGCGGTTAGTCATTAACGCCCGCTCAAGTAAACGCGATTGATGGTTACCACGATACAGAATTGCGTAATCACCAAATTGGGTTCTACCAACAAATTTATGCCTAATCATCTCGGCAATCACCCGCTCAGCTTCTTGCTCTTCATTGGCTGCCATCAATACCCGCAGCGGCTCGCCATAGGCCAGCTCACTGAACAGCGACTTGTCATACACATGGGGATTATTGGCAATCAATATATTAGCGGCGCGCAAAATACGCTGGCTAGAACGATAGTTTTGCTCGAGCTTAATCAGCCTTAATGAGGGGAAATCTTTACCCAACAACACTAGGTTTTGTGGTTTAGCGCCACGCCATGAGTAAATAGACTGATCGTCATCACCCACCACAGTAAAGCGGGCACGCTCACCCACCAGCAATTTAACCAGCTCATATTGGCTGGTGTTAGTATCTTGGTACTCATCGACCAATAAATATTGAATACGCTTTTGCCAACGCTCTCTCACCTCTTGATTATGCCTTAGCAGCAACGTAGGCAATAAAATGAGGTCATCAAAATCTAATGCGTTATAGGCCTTCATATGCTGAGCATAGCGCTGATATAACAAGGCAAATAACTGCGACTGTTCATCTTTGGCAAGTTTGCGCGCCTGAGCGGGGATCACCAAATCGCCCTTCCAGTTAGAAATAGCGGTCATTAACAGACGCAGCAGATCTTTATCACCATCGAGTTCGTTTTCAGTTAACTCTTTAAGTAGCGCAAGGGAATCTTGATCATCGAACAGTGAAAAGCCGGGCTTTAACCCCAATACTTTATATTCACGTTTAATGATCTCCAGTCCTAAGGTGTGGAACGTTGAAATCCATAAACCGCGCGCTTCTTTACGTCCCATAGATTGGGCAACACGCTCTTTCATCTCGCGAGCCGCTTTGTTGGTAAAGGTCACTGCGGCAATCGTTTTGGCTTGATATCCGCACTTTTGCACCAGATAAGCAATTTTATTAATGATCACGCGCGTCTTACCACTGCCTGCGCCAGCTAAGACGAGGCAAGGACCTGAAACATAATGGACAGCATCATTTTGACCGGGATTGAGCTTCATGAATTTACAACTACCAAGCAGATAAAAGGGTCTAAATCAGAGGCAGATCATACCAGAATCTACGCCCATCTATTGAGATAAAATAACCAGCGGCTTTTTAATTTGTTATCCGCAGTAGCTCAGGTACAATTCTCAGCATATTGACTTGATTGCCCAGAGGCGAAAAACCATGATTAATCCAAAGAAAATCGAAGAGATGGCAAAGCAGCTTAGCGATAACCTTCCTAGCGGTCTAAAACAATTCGCTGGCGAATTCGAAGATAAAAGTAAGCAAATTTTACAAAACCAACTGATGAAACTCGATGTGGTGTCACGCGAAGAGTTTGACGTACAACAACACGTTCTGCTTAAAACCCGTGAAAAACTCGAAGCCCTGCAAGCCCAAGTTGATGCCTTAGAAGCCAAGCTCAACCAAACCGCAGGCGAATAAACTGAATCAAGGCGGTGTCACTGCGATGTGATATCAAAATTGATGCTGACTCAACGAATCAAGCTTGAGCAGCACAGGGCTAACCTGCGAGGTTGCTGCAACCTCTTTGATTTATAATGGCTTTTGTGCGAGGTAACATTTTGACGCTCTCGAGGCGCTTATTATTGGCACTGACTATCGGATGGTTACTCATACTGCTAGTACCTACAGTGCTATTGCTAAATGGTACGTCGCTATTTCCGTTAATCGCGCTTGATTCTCCCTTGGCTGAATTACTCTATTGGGTAACGACCTCTGGCACTGCGCCCTATGGTGCTTTAACCACTCTAGTGTTACTCGCTATTTGCTATACCATGGTGCCTCAACGACAGTTTATCGCGCTGGTATTTGCCGTAGGCCTGAGCATGTTTACCACCTTGGGGCTCAACCATTTTCTGAAACCTTTTTTTGGCGAGCCCAGACCCAACGCGGCTTTGATGGCGCAGCAAAGCCTACTGCAATTAGAAGCGTTTTATCAACTTCCGGCCACACAGCGCCGCCCAATGTTGGGCCACGCCCTTAGCCAACTTACAAACACCCCATTAGTGACCACTGAACCCGAGATCAGGTTGTCGAATAAAATTGCCGATCACTGGCAACACGAAGTCGGCTTCTCTTTCCCTTCGGGCCACACCTTATTTGCCGTCACCTTATCGATGGTGTTAAGTTATTTTCTCTTACTGAGCGGTCAATACCTGTTGCCATCATTATTAGGATTATGGAGTTTAACCATGGGGTTAAGCCGCATGTTACTGGGAATGCATTGGTCGCAAGATGTACTGGCAGCAACGGTTATCGGCGGGGTAATGGCCTTATTGTGTATCGCGATTATCATTCAGTTCCAGCAAAAACTATTACCCGCTATGGCAACGGTATCACCCCACGACGCCCCTTAGCGGCACCTTATTAACGAGCACCCGATGACGACAATGCAACTCGATAAAATTGATATTAAAATCCTATCGCTACTTCAACAACATGGGCGCTTATCGAATCAAGAACTGGCCGCGTTAGTTGGCCTATCTCCCTCCCCCTGCTCGCGCCGCGTCAAAGCCCTTGAAGATAGTGGCATTATTACTGGCTACGCCACCTTGGTGAGTCCAGACTTCTTTAATCTGCATTTAACAGCCTATGTACAGGTCAGACTGGAAAAACACAGCCAAGGGGTTCTCAATGCCTTTGAACAAGCGATGAACCGCTACGACGAGGTGCTCGAATGTTGCCTACTCACCGGCAGTGACGCCGACTACCAGCTCAAGGTGTTAGTCGCTGATATGGCGGCTTTTAAACACTTCTTGCTAGAGAAGCTCACTACCAACCAAGATATCGCCGGTATTCGCTCAAGCTTTGTGCTCAAACAAGCAAAAAACCACACCGCCATACCACTCCCCAAGTCACATGACTAAACTCATCGTAAGCTAAACATCAGCCAAACATTGCGATAATCAGCACCCATTAGCGATTATTTACTCACGCAATCTAATTGCGTCACATAACCACACCTGCAACTCAGGACAATAAAATCGCACCAAAATGAATCTAACAGCAAGAATAAATCGTAAAAATGCCAAAAAACAAAAACAATCACCCCCATAAATAATAATCTCGCAATTTCAACCTATTGACCTAATCGTTACAAGCGCTATGATGCGGCCTCTTTGCTAAAGGAGCGCACAACGCAATGAGTTCAAACGATTCAAGCCATTTTAGTTCAAGAGTTGGCTTCATTATGGCCGCAGCGGGCAGCGCTGTCGGTGTTGGTAATATCTGGGGCTTTCCAACCCAAGCCGCCACTCATGGTGGTGGTGCATTTTTACTGGTTTATCTGGTTCTCATCCTTATCCTTGGCTATCCCATGTTAGTTGCCGAGTTGATGATTGGCCGCCATGGGCAAACCAACCCTGCCGACGCTATGGCTAATATCGCTCAATCCTCTTACCGTCGTTATGTCGGTAAAGTGATCGGTTTTGCTTCTATCATCACCGCCACCTTGATCTGCACTTTTTATATGATCTTATCTGGCTGGTTTGTCAGTTTTGCCATCGCGCCTATCACCCAACTATCAGGTTTTGAACAGGCGGCCAACTGGCTAATGGCCTTCTCTGTAGAGCGTAATCTGGTTTTCACCATCATCTTCACCCTGCTAGTGATCATGGTGATCCGCCAGGGCGTGCAACAAGGTATAGAGCGTTGGTCTAAACGGCTAATGCCACTGCTGTTGGTAATATTGGTGATGGGCGTTGGTTATATTCTTACTCAGCCCGGTGCTGCTGACGGGTTAACTGCACTACTGGTGCCTGATTTTAGCCGGATTTGGGAAACCGAGGTCTTAGTCGGTGCGCTGGGGCAGACCTTCTTTTCTCTGACCATTGGAACTGGCGCTATGATGGTATACGGCGCCTACCTCAATAAGCAGGAAAACATTGCTACGCTCTCCGCTTATGTCACCTTAACCGACACCTGTGTGGCCTTTCTTGCGGCGTTAATGATCATCCCGGCCATGTATGTGGCGCAGCATAATGGCGTGCAGATCTTCAGCGCCGACGGTAGCCTGTTAAATGCCGATACTCTGGTATTTACGGTATTGCCCGCCCTGTTTGACACCTTAGGTGGTGTGCTAGGGCCGCTGATTGCCATCATCTTTTTCATACTGATGACCATTGCAGGCTTAACTTCCGCTATCTCAATAGTCGAAGTACCGACCAGCTATATTGTTGAGAAAACCAACATAGAGCGCCACCGCGCCACCTATTTGGTAGCGGGCGTTATCACCCTACTGTCGACTATCATGGTGTTTAACTTTGAGCAGTTGTTTGGCTTGATGATCACCATAACTACCGAGCGCGCCCAGCCCCTGATTGCTTTGGGTATCGCTATCTACCTTGGCTGGGTATGGAACCGACACAGTCTCATTACAACAATCCGAGCCCAAGAAGGCGCCAATGCCGATGGTCTTTTTTGGAAGACTTGGCCTGTGTACGTCAAATTTGTTTGTCCGGTATTAATCACCCTTATCATAGTGCAGTTGGTTTCTGGTTAACCATTAATAGCTCAAAGGCACCGCTTGATTAATGCTGCTCAATTAAGAGTTGAACTGAGCCATTGACCGATCTTTTAAAGTCTTCACCATCAAATTCGCTTAACAGCAATGGTGATCCTGTTTGCTATAACGCTAATTATCGCCACTAAAAAGGGGGAATTTAATTTCCCCTTTTTCGTGTACCAGCCATCAGCCGTAACTAACGCAGTACCTCTTCAAGCGCTCGTAAACATAACGCCACGTTCTCACGTCTTGCGCTAAAGCCCATCAAACCGATACGCCATGCTTTACCGGCTAATGCGCCAAGGCCAGCGCCTATCTCTAAGTTATAGTTTTCCAATAACTGCTTACGCACTAAGGCATCATCTACCCCTTCAGGAATATAAACAGCATTGAGTTGCGGCAAACGAGATTGCTCATCGACTACAAACTTAAGCCCTAATGACTCCAGCCCTTCGCGCAGCACTTGATGCATGTTTTGATGACGTGCCCATGCATTTTCGAGCCCTTCTTCGGCAAGCAAACGAAGTGATTCATGCAATCCATACAGCGCATTCACCGGAGCGGTATGATGATAGCTGCGCTTGCCACCCGCAGCTTGATCGCCGCTCCAATAGCCCATCACTAGGCTTTGATCTAAAAACCAGCTCTGTACCGGGGTTTTACGTGCTTTAAGCTTCTCTACCGCCGCAGGCGAAAATGACACTGGCGATAACCCTGGTACGCAGGAGAGACATTTTTGGCTGCCCGAGTAAATCGCATCTATGCCCCATTCATCCACTTTAAGCTCCACGCCGCCTAAAGAGGTCACTGCATCGACGATAGAGAGACAATCATGCTGTTTAGCTAAGGCACACAAGCTCTTGGCATCTGACAATGCGCCAGTTGAGGTTTCTGCGTGGACAAAGGCTAAAAACTTCGCATCAGGGTTAGCTTTTAGTGCAGCCTCAACATCGCTAACTGAAACGGGCGTGCCCCACTCGTTATCGACGACCACCGCAGTTGCACCAACGCGCTCAACGTTTTGACGCATCCGCTCACCGAATACCCCATTACGGCACACTATCACTTTTTCGCCAGGTTCGACTAGGTTAACAAAACAGGTTTCCATCCCCGCGCTGCCTGGCGCCGATACCGCGAGGGTCATGGCATTTTCAGTTTGAAAGGCATATTGGATCAGTGATTTGAGTTCATCCATCATACCCACAAATAGCGGATCGAGATGACCTATAGTGGGTCTCGCCTGTGCCGCTAATACCTCAGGATGTACATCGGACGGGCCTGGTCCCATAAGGATCCTACGTGGGGGGTTAAATGCGTTTACTTTCAGTGCTGCTAACATCTTATATCCTCTATAAAGCCTTCGCTTTATCCATTAGGGTTCGGGCTAACTGTTGGTTTATGTGATGACGAGATTTAAGCCTGCCTACCACATCCCTACGTATTCACAGTTATGTCTGTGCCATGAGTGGCATCTTATTAGAGTCATTAATTATTCGTGCTTAGTATTCGAATTCAATGTGTTACTGCATAGCAAGATAACATATAAAAGGACGCAACAGCGTCCTAAAATCGTCTCATTTAGCCGCAAGCATATCGACTACTGTCGATTATCTAAAAACAGCTTATAAGCTGGACTATGGGTTTCCTCTTGATAGACAAAACCTACATCGGTTAGAAACTGCTGAAACGCGATAGCATCGCTTTCTGGCACTTCAAAGCCAGCAAGTACGCGCCCATAGGCAGCGCCATGATTGCGATAATGAAACAGACTGATATTCCATTTGCTCTGCAAGGTCGTCAAAAACTTAAACAAGGCGCCTGGGTGCTCTGGAAACTCAAAGCTAAACAGGCGCTCATCGAGTTCTTCTGGCGGATGCCCCCCCACCATATAACGTACATGCAGTTTAGCCGTCTCGTCATGGGAGAGATCTTGCACTTCAAAACCATCGCCCTCTAATCTCGCGATGATCTCATCGAGCTCGCTCTGACCATGTGACAGGCGAATACCCGCAAACACCACCGCCTTATCACGGCTAGAGAAACGATAGTTAAACTCGGTCATAGCACGCTTATCTAACAGCTCACAAAAGCGTAAAAAGATGCCGGGACGTTCTGGCACTTTAACCGCCAAAATAGCCTCTTTTTGCTCACCCAGCTCACAGCGCTCCGACACATAACGCAGGCTGTGAAAGTTAACGTTGGCACCGCTCAAGATGGCAGCCACCTTCTGACCTTTGCCTTCATCACCGATATATTTTTTCAGTCCAGCCAGTGATAAGGCACCTGCGGGCTCTGCGATGGCACGGGTGTCTTCAAAAATATCTTTAACCGCGGCGCAAATCTCATCTGAGGTAACGGTCACCACGTGGTCGACATATTCTCGCGCCAAACGAAAAGGCTCTGCACCAATCTGTTTTACCGCCACGCCATCGGCAAATAACCCCACTTGCGATAACACCACACGTTCATCGGCTGCAAGCGCCGCTTTTAGGCAGGCTGAGTCTTCTGGCTCAACCCCGATAATCTTCACCTGCGGCATAACCGCTTTGTAATAAGCCGCGATACCTGCGATTAAGCCGCCGCCGCCAACGGGCACAAAGATCACCTCGAGATCGCGCTGTTGCTGCAACATCTCTTGTGCAATCGTACCTTGACCTGCAATAACCGCTTCATCATCGAACGGGGCGACATACACGCGCCCCTCGTCTTTAGCGAGTTGCTGGGCATACTCATTGGCCATATCGAAAGACTGGCCATGCAGCACCACATTGCCACCCAGGCGGCGCACCGCATCGACTTTAATTTCGGGTGTGGTTTCTGGCATCACGATCACAGCACTGATCCCGCGCGCCGAAGCAGACATCGCCACACCTTGGGCGTGATTGCCGGCAGAGGCGCACACGACGCCGCGCTCACACTCTTTTGCATCAAGCTGAGCGATACGATTATAAGCCCCGCGCAGCTTAAACGAGTGCACAGGCTGCATATCTTCGCGCTTAAGAAACACTTGGCAGCCTAAACGCGCAGAGAGCTTATTTAGGCTAGAAAGCGGGGTGATTTTAGCCACATCATAGACAGAGGAGAGTAAGATCTTCTGCAGATAATAGTGCGCTAAATCTAACTGAGATTGTGAGGCTAATGCCAACATATTAATCCTCCAGCTTACTAACATCTCGCACAGCGCCTTTATCGGCACTGGTGGCAAGCATGGCGTAGGCTTTAAGCGCAAGCGATACCGCGCGTTGTCGATCTTTGGGTTTCCAAGCCAGTTTGCCACGCGCCTGCATCTCTGCGCGGCGACTCGCCAGCTCTATCTCGCTAACCGCAAGCTTAATGGTACGTGCAGGAATATCGATTTCGATTCGATCGCCGGTTTCAACTAGCCCGATAGTGCCACCCGCAGCCGCTTCTGGAGAGACGTGACCTATGGATAAACCCGATGTGCCGCCAGAGAATCGGCCATCGGTGATAAGCGCACAAGCCGCACCTAAGCCTTTAGATTTCAAGTAACTGGTTGGGTAAAGCATCTCTTGCATGCCAGGGCCACCTTTAGGGCCTTCATAGCGAATGACCACCACATCACCCGCAACCACTTCACCACCTAAGATACCCGCGACGGCGTCATCTTGACTCTCATAGACTCGAGCACTGCCCACAAAGGTATGGTTAGCTTCATCGACGCCAGCGGTTTTGACGATACAACCATCCAGCGCAATATTGCCCGACAAGACAGCTAGGCCACCCTCTTGGCTAAACGCAAATTCACGGGTACGAATGCAGCCCGCTTTACGGTCGACATCGACACTTGGCCAGCGGCAATCTTGGCTAAAGGCTTTGGTTGTTGGAATACCGGCTGGCCCTGCTGAGAAAAACTTGTGCACCGCTGCATCACTACTTTGGGCGATATCATATTTAGCCAATACCGCTTTAAGGTTTTCACCGGCAACATGGCTCACATCGGTATGCAGTAAGCCGGCTCTGTCTAGCTCACCTAAAATGCCCATTACGCCACCAGCACGATGGACATCTTCCATATGATACTTGGGTGTCGATGGCGCCACTTTACAAAGGTGCGGCACCTGACGCGACATTCTATCGATATCGGCCATGGTAAAATCGACGCCACCCTCTTGAGCCGCTGCTAACAGATGCAATACGGTATTGGACGAGCCGCCCATGGCGATATCCAGTGCCATGGCGTTCTCAAACGCTTTAAAGTTGGCAATATTACGTGGCAAGGCTGATTCATCGTCATGCTTATAGTAGCGAGTCGCCAGCGCCATTACGCGGCGACCCGCCTCTAAAAAGAGTTCACGGCGATCGGCATGTGTAGCGAGCATCGAACCATTACCCGGCAAAGATAAACCGAGCGCTTCGGTCAAACAGTTCATTGAGTTGGCGGTAAACATGCCTGAACATGAGCCGCATGTTGGGCAGGCGCTACGCTCAATTTTTTCACTGTCTTCATCTGAGATACGGTCATCAGCCGCGGCCACCATGGCATCGACCAGATCCAGCTTAATGATCTTATCCGATAGCTTAGTCTTGCCCGCTTCCATCGGCCCGCCCGAAACAAACACCACAGGAATATTAAGACGTAGCGCCGCCATTAACATACCAGGGGTGATCTTGTCGCAGTTTGAGATACACACTAAGGCATCGGCGCAGTGGGCATTGACCATATACTCAACGCTATCGGCGATAAGCTCTCGTGACGGTAGGCTATAGAGCATGCCGCCGTGCCCCATGGCAATACCATCATCAACCGCGATGGTATTAAACTCTTTGGCGATACCGCCGGCTTCTTCAATCGCGCCCGCCACTAACGAGCCCATATCTTTAAGGTGCACATGCCCCGGCACAAACTGAGTAAAGGAGTTGGCAATGGCAATAATCGGCTTACCGAAATCGTTATCTTTTACCCCTGTCGCTCGCCAAAGTGCACGAGCACCGGCCATATTGCGACCTTCGGTACTGGTAGCTGAACGTAATTTTGCCATGAGACTACTTCCTTTTTTGTCGCTAGGCCATTGTCATGCCTAGTATTTAATGTTGCCCTTTGATAATGCGTTCGCGTTATCGGACTTTCACTCATCTTATCGTAAATCGAGGCTAACGGATGAAAAAATGGCAAGCCATTTAGAGCGGCTCTAGCCAGCCCCATTTGTCTTCTGTTTCACCGTTAAACAAGCCAAAGAAGCTCGCTTGAATTTCTTTAGTAATAGGCCCGCGCTTACCCACGCCTACCTCAATACGGTCTACACTTCGCACCGGCACAATTTCGGCCGCGGTACCTGTCATAAAAATCTCATCGGCTAAATATAAAAACTCGCGCGACATCGGCTCTTCCACCACTTCATAACCTTTATCTCGCGCCAAGGTAATAATGGTGTCACGGGTGATGCCCATTAAGATCGCTGCCGTGGCTGGCGGGGTATACAGCTTATGCTTTTTAATGACGAACAGATTAGCGCCCGCGGCTTCGCTGACGAGGCCATTAACATCGAGAGCGATACCTTCGTCAAAGCCATTACGTTTTGCTTCTGTGGAAATTTGCAAAGATGACAGATAGTTACCACCGGCTTTTGCTCCAGTCGGAATGGTATTTGGCGCAAGACGATTCCAAGAAGTTACCGCCACATCGACGCCACGCTCCATGCTTTCTTCGCCTAAGTAGGCGCCCCAAGGAAACGCAGCCACCATTAATTCACATTTGGCATCTTTAGGCGGAGTGATCCCCATGCCCACATCACCATAAAACGCCAATGGGCGGATATAGGCACCATCTAACTTGTTGGCAAGCACAATATCTCGGCAGGCTTGCATCGTTTGCTCAAAGCGATAAGGAATTGGCATACGGTATATTTTTGCCGAATCATACAGTCGCTGCACATGTTCAGTTAGACGAAAACCCGCTGGGCCAAGATGAGTCGCATAAACTCGAATCCCCTCAAATACCGACGTTCCATAATGCAGCGCATGCGACATAACATGCACCTTAGCATCGCCCCACGGCATGATCTCACCATTAAACCAAATCAATTCTGCAGTTTTTGCGGCCATAATATTTTCTCATCTATAGGGCTTAGGCGTTTAGGGCGCTAGCGGGTTGTATTTGTGTTGTAGATAGTCTTGTCGTGAGTTTTGTTGATAGCTGTTCA
Source organism: Shewanella sp. 492 (assembly GCF_059338445.1). Taxonomy (NCBI): domain Bacteria; kingdom Pseudomonadati; phylum Pseudomonadota; class Gammaproteobacteria; order Alteromonadales; family Shewanellaceae; genus Shewanella; species Shewanella sp. 492. Next base: position 271,326 of record NZ_CM181702.1, on the reverse strand, counting down.
GCTGATAACACTTTGCACTCGGTGACATCAATCAGTTTATTGAGCTGATGGCTGAGCAGCTCTAGGGCTCGCTCACTCTCCACCACCATGTCGACCTGTGTGGTGCCGTTAGCAGCCAGTTGCATATCTAGGGTAGTGATTTTAAAACCGCGATGGCGCACGACACGTAATACGCGCTCTAACACTTCGGGCTGCTGAGCTAAGGTTAAGGCTAGGTTATAGATCATGTCTGTTTCTCCATCTCATCCATCATGTCGCGGTTACATGCCCCAGGAGGTACCAGTGGCCATACGTTATGGGCTTCATCGATTCTCACATGCAGCAGAAACGGCCCTTGGGTGTTAAGCATTTCATCAAGCGCAGCGTCAACCTCCGCGCTGTGGGTAATGGTGCGCCCTGGAATATCAAACGCCGACGCCATAGTGACAAAATCAGGGTTATCGGACAGGTCGGTTTCACTAAAGCGCTCTTCAAAAAACAGCTGTTGCCACTGTTTAACCATGCCCAACTTCTGATTGTCGATAAGCAAAATTTTGAGGGGAATTTGACGACGCTTAACTGTGGTGAGCTCCTGCACATTCATCATAAAGGAACCATCACCTGACACCGCGACCACACAGGCATCGGGGCGTGCGACTTTTGCGCCAATCGCCGCCGGCAAACCAAAGCCCATAGTGCCAAGGCCAGCGCTGGACAGATGATCTTCTGGGCGTCGAAACCACATGTGCTGCGCAACCCACATCTGGTGCTGACCCACATCACAGGCAATCACACTGTCTTCGGGTAATTTATTTGCCAGACTATTGAGCATTTTAGGTGCAAAAATCAGCTCGCCTGGTCGGTCATAATTCCATTGATATTGTGCCTTCAAACCTGCAACTTCAGCTTGCCAAGGGGCAATAGCCATAGGCTGGGCAATAGCAGGCAAGATTTGGCGTAGATCGCCAGCAATGGCCACATCAGGGCGACGCAGCTTGCCAAGCTCGGCGACATCGATATCCAGATGCAATACTTTGGCATGTTCGGCAAAGGAGGCTAACCGCCCCGTCACGCGGTCATCGAAACGCGCACCAACCACGATAAGTAAATCGCACTCCTGCACGGCAATATTCGCCGCTTTGCCGCCATGCATCCCCAGCATACCTAAGTAACCTTCACTATCATGGGCAATACAGCCAAGCCCTTTGAGCGTCGCTACCGAGGGGATGCCAGTCACATCAATAAAATCTCTAAGCTGCTCAACCGCGCCCGCCATGCCAACGCCGCCACCCACGTAAAGCATGGGTTTGCTCGATTGTACGAGCAGCCCCCTGGCTGCTTCAAGCTGACTCGCATCTGCCTGAGGCTCAGCTGTTAAGCCTAATAGCGGGGCTTTATAATCGAGCATGGCTATTTGAATATCTTTAGGAATATCAACCAGAACAGGACCTGGGCGGCCAGATGCGGCAATGTCAAAGGCGCGATATAGCGTCGGTACAAGCTCGTCGATATCAGTCACCATAAAGCTATGTTTGGTACACGACAGCGACATACCCAGTACATCGATCTCCTGAAAGGCATCGGTGCCAATCACGGCGGTAGAAACTTGGCCTGTGATAGCGACTAAGGGAACTGAATCAAGCAGAGCATCAGCCAGCGCGGTCACAAGATTGGTGGCACCCGGCCCCGATGTTGCAAAACAGACCCCTGTTTTACCGCTCGCTCTAGCGTAGCCTACAGCAGCAAATGCGGCGCCTTGCTCATGACGACTGAGCAGATGTTCAACTGGCGCGCCATACAGGGCGTCATAGATGGGCATAATTGCGCCGCCTGGATAACCAAATACTGTGGTTACGCCATGCGCGGCAAGTACTTTGATAACGGCGTCTGCGCCTCTGATCTGCTGCCCTGGTTCCATGTGCTACATCCTGCATTGTAAGTGTTGTCGGGGTTAAGCAAACGGCGTAAACCGCTAAAAACAAAAAACCCCCGGTCCTTTCGGAGCGGGGGTTCTTGTTGCAATCTTGACCTAATTAGGTGGTTTGATGCGCCATACGATGCCCCCGCTGTGATTTAATAATCACCACGGTAATAATCTCGATAATGAGCAGGGCAGCTTGGTTAAACATGGTGTATGGGTATTCCTAATCAGTGTGTTTGCTTAAATTGGCGTCTAGTTTTAGTAGACCTTTTAATCAATATCACAAAGCCTGTGAATAACACAACCAAAACTGATGGCCATCAAACGAAACAGTGAATCCTTTGGGTCAAACACTGACCCTCATTCGCTAACTTCGCGGCAATGGCCTGCTCACTTTAAGTAAACCATTGGCTCTGTTTTTATCATTGAGCCTATAAATCGGGTCATTGCGCCGCCAAAGCCCACTGGCTAAGCTGGGCTCTGCTCGCGATAACATTAAAACTGATTATGCTTCTTCAACGATGCGCTTCATTTCGGTCATATAACCGCGAAGTTCAGCACCGATATATTCAACGGCGGTATGACGAATCGCATCGTTAACCTCGATTAAGCGCAGGTTATCGACACCATTCCCCTCATCTTTAAGCCCACCGCCTAAGTACTCTGGCGACATCTGGTTGACATAATCACGCAGTAATGGCACTGCTGCGTGGTTAAATAGGTAACAGCCATATTCGGCGGTATCAGAAATAACCACGTTCATCTCATACAGGCGCTTACGTGCAATGGTGTTGGCGATAAGCGGGGTTTCATGCAGTGACTCGTAGTAAGCTGACTCTTCAACAATACCGGCTGACACCATAGTATCGAACGCAAGCTCAACGCCCGCTTTAATCATGGCCACAAGGAAGATACCTTTGTCAAAATAGGCTTGCTCATCAATCGCTTCGTCGCACTGTGGCGCATTTTCAAAACCAGTTTCATTGGTCTCGCTGCGCCACTTAAGCAAGTTAGCGTCATCATTAGCCCAGTCTGCCATCATGGTTTTCGAAAACTCACCACTGATGATGTCATCCATGTGCTTTTCAAATAACGGCGCCAGAATGCCTTTTAGCTCTTCTGCCATCTCAAAGGCTTTAATTTTTGCAGGGTTAGATAGGCGATCCATCATGTGAGTGATACCACCGTGCTTAAGTGCTTCGGTGGTGGTTTCCCAGCCTTGTTGGATCAATTTCGCCGCGTAACCAGGCTCTACACCGTCGGCAACGAGCTTGTCATAACCTAAAATGGCACCCGTTTGCAGCATGCCACATAAAATAGTCTGCTCACCCATCAGATCAGATTTCACTTCGGCGATAAATGATGAGTGCAGCACGCCAGCGCGGTCACCGCCCGTGGCGCTCGCATACGCTTTAGCCACTTCAAAACCGTCACCCTTAGGATCGTTTTCTGGGTGGACAGCAATCAGGGTTGGTACACCAAAACCACGCTTATACTCTTCACGAACCTCAGTGCCCGGGCACTTAGGCGCTACCATGATCACCGTGATATCTGGGCGCACTTGCATTCCCTCTTCGACAATATTGAAGCCATGAGAGTAAGACAGCACTGCGCCCTGTTTCATCAATGGCATCACACTGTTAACGGCGTCGGTGTGCTGTTTATCGGGAGTCAGGTTAAGCACTAAATCCGCATCAGGAATGAGCTCTTCGAACGTACCTACGCGGAAACCGTTACCGGTCGCCTTTTGATATGAAGCGCGCTTTTCTGCAATCGCCTGTGGGCGAAGTGCAAATGAGATATTGAGGCCCGAATCACGCATGTTCAAACCTTGGTTAAGGCCTTGAGCGCCACAACCTAGGATCACAATATTCCACTCTTTAATGTAATCACAGCCTTGGCTAAATTCGCTGCGGTCCATAAAACGACATTGACCTAGCTGTGCTAATTGTTGACGCAAATTCAGAGAATTAAAATAGTTAGCCATCAGATATTCCACCTTTGAGTGAGGACTTAAAAACGGGCTCAACCGACGATGGCTAAGCTGTGATTAAAATCACTATAGCCTATGGCGCTTATTGCTTAAAATGATATATTCGAAACATCACATTGCATTTTATGCAACAATACCATTAAGTTTACACTACAAGGCATCGGGGGAATTTTGTGGATATTCGCACCATTAAATTGTATTTGCACCTGTCTAACTGCCTGCACTTTGCGAAGACCGCGCAGCAGATGCATGTGAGTCCTTCAACATTAAGCCGCGCTATGAAGCGCCTAGAGGAGGAGGCAGGCGCTAAACTGTTTGAACGGGATAACCGCAGCGTGACCCTCACAAGTGCTGGGGTGGAATATCGCCACTTTGCCGAACAAACTTTAGATAATTGGAACAAACTTAAATATCGGCTCGATCCTAAGCAAGATAGATTACGCGGCCGACTTAATCTTTACTGCTCGGTAACGGCAGCATATAGCCATCTGCCCGGGTTATTGGACCGCTTTAGAAGCGAGCATCCATTGGTGGAAATCGCCCTCATCACTGGCGATGCGGCTAATGCTGTGGATATGGTGAAACAAAACCGTGCCGATATTGGTATCGCCGCCAAACCAGACACCCTGCCAGAATCACTCAGCTTTATTAAAATCGACGATGTCCCCCTTGTTATCATCGCGCCTACGTTTAAATGTGCGGTGCAGGAGTTACTGTGTGAGTCGTATATTCCCTGGGATAGGCTACCGTTTATCATCCCCGAACATGGTCCAGGGCGGCAACGTATTGATAACTGGTTTAAGCAGTTAGGGCTTAATGCCAATGTCTATGCCCAAGTCTCTGGCCAAGAAGCCATCGCCTCTATGGTCGCGCTAGGCTGTGGCGTCAGTATTACTCCAGAGGTGGTGATCAATAACAGCCCGGTAAAAGATAGGATCCAGCAGTTAGCGTCGCCAGTAGCGATTGCGCCTTTTGAGTTGGGGTGTTGCAGTAAAAAAAGCCGCGAAGACGAGCCCGTCATCGCGGCATTTCTGCAAGAGTTACAACGCATGAGAATGTCATCAATCACGCCAAAGAGTTAACCAGCATTGGCGGTCAACTTGTGCAACTAGTCGATGGGGAGCAAAAGTTCATCCTGCTTATCGATGCGTGTCACCATCAACTGGTCAACTTTGTAGGCATCAATATCGACCACTTCAAACTTGTAACCAGCGTAATTAACAAACTCGGTACGCTTAGGTATTTTACGCAGCATATGCATCATAAAGCCGGCAATGGTTTCGTAATTTTGGCTTTGTGGAAATTGCTCAATGTTAAAGGCACGCATCACATCTGTGATGGGCGTTACCCCATCCACCAGCCATGAGTCTTTATCACGGGCAATGATCTGCTCTTCACTCTCGTGCAGCGACCACGCGCCCATCACCGCGCTTTGCAGGTCATTAGTGGTAACAATCCCCACAACCAAGGCATATTCATTCATCACCACGGCAAAATCTGAGCGGGTATTTTTAAAATATTCCATGGTTTCAGACAGGCTCAAACTATCAGGGATAATTAAGCAATTACGCACCAATGGGCTGCCCTTAAGGGTGATGCTTTGGCCATTAATCACTTGGATCAACAACTCCTTAGCGTCAACCACCCCTTTAATGCAATCAAGCTGTCCATCACACACTAAAAACTTGGTATGTGGATCGTTCGTGATTTTACGCTTAATATCTTCTTCGCTGTCCTGCAGCAGAAAATAGACTAGGCTCTCACGTGCCGTCATCGCCGAAGTGACGGGAACGGTTTGCATTTCAAACACATTCTCCATCATCTGCTGCTCACCCTTATCGAGTACGCCCGCCTCGGTCCCTGCGGCCATAACCGCGTAAATATCATCCGAGGTAACCTGATCATTACGTACGGTTTGAATTTGCAATATTCTAAACACAAAAGTGGCTAAGCCATTAAAAAACCACACTAATGGACGCAGTAGCACTATGCATAACATCATAGGGCCAACCAAAGCCACAGCCACACGCTCGGGGATCGCCATCGCGATCCGCTTGGGCATTAAATCGGCGATCAAAATAAACAGGCTAGTAACGATGGCAAATGACAAGATAAAGCTTAACTGCCCCAGCCAAGGTTCAGTGACCCAGCCAGTTAAAGCCGCTTTAACATAGGGGGTAAATGCCGACTCACCGACAATACCACCCATAATCGCCACAGCATTAAGCCCTATCTGTACGACAGTAAAAAAACTTCCTGGATGAGCCTGCAGTTTAAGCACTCTTTCCGCGCGTAAATCACCTTCATCGACCATTTGACGCAAACGGATTTTACGCGCCGCAGCCAAAGCTATTTCAGACATGGAAAAGAAGCAACTGATGCCAATTAACAACAAAATAATCAATGCATTATCAACAAAACTCATTTTACACCTAACTCTTTAAGGCAGTGGTCAATAGCGACCGAGCAGCCACCTCTTGGCGGTACATTTGCGTTTAAATCATATGTACGCCTAATCGTAATGAGGTGTGAGCTGCCAATGGTATCGGCTCTAGTGCCAACACGATGCAACAAGGACTGTCAGCTCAAGTCCACCGAAAACCCAATCTCGATGCCAATATGTCGCTCGACAAGACGACAATGTCACAATCTGGCGTCTATATATCAGAAAATAGCCAATAGGCAACATAAATCGGCATATTTTGCTTAAATAACGGGCCCATTTTTAGCTGCTACACTTAGGACTGCGCATTCGCGCTAATGCTAGACTCCTACAAAAGACTAAAAACAAAAGGATTTGTTTATGGCAATTGCCTGCGTCACCACCAGAGCCAGTTTAGGGGTCGAAGCCCCAGAAGTTATCGTTGAAGTGCATCTCAGTAACGGCCTGCCCGCCTTCAATTTGGTCGGCCTGCCGGAAACCTCGGTCAAAGAGGCTAAAGAGCGGGTACGCAGCGCGATAATCAATGCTGGATTTGAATTTCCACAGCGGCGAATAACGGTCAACCTCGCGCCTGCGGATCTGCCTAAACAGGGTGGCCGTTACGATCTGCCGATCGCTATCGGTATCTTGGCGGCATCAAAACAGATCCCAGCGGCCATGTTAAAAGATCACGAGTTTGTCGGTGAACTGGCATTATCTGGACACATTCGCCAATGTCAGGCGCTCTTGCCGGTGATTGTTTTTGCCCGCAAGCACCACAAGTATTTAATTCTGCCCCTCGACAACCGCAGCGACGCCGAATTGGTCGGATACCACAACTGCTTTTTTGCCACTCACTTACAGGGACTCAGTGCCTACCTCCACGGGCAGCAATCCCTACCGAGGATCACCACTGGCTTAGAGTGGATTGCTAACAATGCGCCGTCGCAAACAACCTGTTTAAGCGATGTGATCGGTCAATATCAAGCTAAGCGCGCCTTAGAAATTGCCGCCGCAGGCAACCACAACTTATTGTTTTTAGGGCCACCTGGCACAGGAAAAACCATGTTAGCCAGCCGGATCATTCAGCTACTGCCGCCTTTGAGTTATGACGAAGCATTAGAGGTAGCCGCTATCCATTCTGTCGCGGGGCAGACCGTACCTAAAGCCCAATTTTATCAACGCCCCTTTCGCAGCCCCCACCATACTAGCTCATCTATCTCACTGGTCGGCGGTGGCAGTCATCCCAAACCGGGAGAGATTTCTTTGGCTCACCGAGGAGTACTTTTTTTAGATGAAGTGGCTGAATTTCCTAGAAAAGTGCTCGACTGTTTACGTGAGCCGATGGAAACTGGTGAGGTAGTCATCTCACGGGCGGCGGCTAAACTCACCTTTGCCAGTCGCTTTCAGCTTATCGCAGCCATGAACCCCAGCCCCTGCGGCGACACCGCAAACGCACGGGCAACACAAGATCAAATACAGCGCTATCTGTCACGCTTATCGGGCCCGTTTATCGATAGATTTGACCTGACCATAGATGTCCCACGACTGCCCGAAGGCACCTTGACGCAGCAACAACATGCCGCCGAAACCAGCGCGACAATCGCGAGCAGAGTGAAGGCGGCTCGTGAGTGTCAACTGAGTCGTGCTGGCGTCTTAAATGCCGAGTTGAGTGGTAAACAGCTGACGCAAACCGGGGGATTTGCGCAAACGGATCTGGAATTTTTAGAGCAAAGTGTCAATAAACTTGGGCTCTCGGTAAGAAGTTATCACCGACTGCAGCGCGTAGCCCGCACCATCGCCGACTTAGCGCAATCTCAAACGGTAGATCGCAGTCATATCGCCCAAGCCTTAGGTTATCGCGCCATGGACAGGCTACTTAACAGCTTGAAAAATAGTTATTAACCGCTCGATAAGTTAAAGATAATTTTGCAATCGCGTACCAGGCTAAGATGCAAACTGAACAGACTAAGCTGCAAAATAACCTCGCATAATAACAGCAGCATAAAAAATGAAAAAAACCTCTGATATTAAGAGCATTGAGCTAAAGCCCTAGGCCGAGTAACATAGGTCTCAAATTTTTTATGGGGAATTTAATGGGCTCTGTTATATCGCTGATCAGAGGCAGCCTAGCATTTAGCTGTTATGTTATTAACACCATCTTCTGGGTAACACCTATCTTATTGGTAAGTATAGTAAAAATAATACCTATCGGGCCTTTACGCACTGGCTGTAGCTATATACTCGATCATTGTGCTACCGCATGGATAAGTGTTAACACCATTATCGAGCGCATCTTTCATCCGGTCGAGATTCTAATTGAAGGCGAGGCCGAGCTGTCGCCGAAAGAGTGGTATATGGTGATCGCCAACCACCAATCTTGGGTCGATATTCCGGTGCTACAACGCATATTTAACTACAAAATTCCATTTTTAAAGTTTTTCCTCAAACAACAACTCATTTATGTACCTGTCTTAGGATTGGCTTGGTGGGCACTCGACTTTCCTTTTATGCGTCGCTACACCAGTGCGCAACTGCGTAAAAACCCTAAGCTTAAAGGTAAAGACATAGAGATCACTCGTAAAGCCTGTGAAAAATTTAAATCTAAGCCTGTGAGCGTGATGAATTTTGTTGAAGGCACCCGCTTTACGCCTGCCAAACATCAAAAACAAAACTCTGAGTTTAAACATTTACTTAAACCTAAGGCGGGCGGAATGGCATTTGCTCTATCAGCCATGGGTGGGCATATTCATAAGCTGGTCGATGTGGCCATTTATTATCCTGGTGATATCCCAAGCTATTGGGATTATATATCGGGCAAAGTAAAGCAGGTAAGAGTCCATATAAAGGTGTCTGATATCGCTAGTGAAATGCGCGGTGATTACTTAAATGATAGGGCATTTAAAATCGGTTTTCAGGACGAGTTAAATCGTATTTGGAAAGAGAAAGATAGCGTATTGGATCAGCTCGCTAAGCAATAACCTGTTATAAAAGAGACTTCTAAAAGATGTTAAATTTTTTGCCCGGCTCAGTTTTATTCGCACTCAGTATGTTCTTGTTGATCATCAACACTGTATGGTGGAGCAGCCTCATTGTTATCGGTGGCTTTGTAAAATTACTGCTGCCGATAACCACTTTTAGAAATATGCTGACCCACATGATGAACCGCTGCATGTGGGGATGGGCCTGCTGTAATGGTGGTATTTTATACCTCATTGCCAAGATAGAGTGGGATGTTGAGGGGCTAGAAGGGCTTCGTAAAGATGGCTGGTATCTACTGATTAGCAATCACCTTAGTGGCTTCGATATTGCAGCACTCACCTACGTATTGCGTAACAATATTCCGATGTTAAAGTTTTTTCTCAAAAAAGAGCTACTTTATGTGCCGTTTTTGGGGTTGGGTTGCTGGGCCTTAGATATGCCATTTATGAACCGAACCAGCGCTAAACAGTTGAGAAAAAACCCCAAGTTAAAAGGCAAAGATCTACAGACTACGCGGCGCGCTTGCGAGAAGTTTAAAACCATCCCTACCGCTATTATCAATTATGTCGAGGGCAGCCGCTTTACCAAAGAAAAACACGCACGCCAACGGTCGCCCTATCGCTATCTGTTACGCCCTAAAGCGGGCGGCATCGCCTTTACTATTTCGGCCATGGGCGAGCAATTTACCAGCCTATTAAATGTAACCTTGGTCTATCCAGACTCTGAAGGCAACACACTCTCAGAGGTGATGCACGGCAAAATCAAACGGATAGTGATCCGCATAGAAACTCTCCCCGTACCCGAGGTCGATGATATTCGCTATTTCAGTGATGCCGATTGCCGCGCTCAATTTCAACGCTGGCTCAATGGAGTTTGGCAGCAAAAAGATGAGCAGATCCATCAAATTTTGCAGCGTTATCACTCTCACCAACGAGTGAGCAACAAGCTAGCATCTAGTCCAACTCAGCAGTAACCCGCTTCGTTACTAACGATAAGCGCGCAGCGTAATAGCGCGCTCATTAATCGCTAATAGCGACCCACCCTAATCAAGCCATTTTCCATTGAATATATCCCATTGATGCAAATAGACCTCTCTATACCTACCTGAGCCCCAAGCCAGAATTAATGACCCACCGCGCCACATAACCACATAAATAGCACTGCCCCCCCCCTCATCATGAAAACCCACTGCGGCGATACAATTGATAATAAGGTATATCTTTTGCCAACATTATGGCTACATGTTAGTTTATAAATACAAAATGATTAACAGGCCTGCTTGGTCACAGTACTAAAGCGATATAAATAATAGGATGGGTCATGCAACCCTTTTTTGACAGGCATATTATGTTTAACAGACCACATCAATCATCACTGCTCATGGCGGCGCTGTTACTCATAACGGGATTATTAACTGGCTGTCAAAGCAGCTTAATGCATAACTACTCGGCGGCGGCGGTTAATGTCACGCCCTCACAATTGAGCCGCTACTGGGTTATCCAAGACAGAGCCATCGATTGGCAGTTAGTCGCTAACCAATACCCCAACTTACAGCGTATTCATGTCCAATTTGAGATTAACAGCCAAGGTAACATTGTCAATCTTGCCATTGATGAGCTTTATAAAGACCAATACGCGGTAATTGCAGATCTTGAATCCTATAAATTTAAAGCAACCGCTGAAAATGCCAATGCAATACCGGTACGGGTGAATGCGACCATATTATTCAATGAATAAAGACACACCATGGCTCAAGTATGACAGTACAAGCCAATAAAAAAGCGCCTTTCATCGGCGCTTTTTTATTGGTATCACGATAACGACTAACGCGCTATTGCAATTACCGGTTCCACTCGCTCAACCCGTCCAAGCCAGCCATTTGGCGCTGGGCGCAGCCCTTTTTGAATATCGGTTAACACTTGGTAAATACGCCGAGTATGCTCACCCACTTCGCCATTACCGACAGTCACCACACAGTTATCTTCAAAAATATAGGACCCCACAGGAGAGACCACCGCTGCGGTGCCAAACCCACCCGCTTCAATAATCTCACCTGACTCAATGTCGCTAATAAACTTATCCAGCATCACCGTCTCTTGGCGCACTTCACAGCCTAGCTGCTCACCTAAATCTAATATTGATTGCGAGGTAATAGACTTTAAGATGGTATCGGTAAACTTAGGAATAATAATGGTGCCATCTTTGAGCACATGGAAGTGGTTCATCGCCCCAACTTCTTCAATCTGCTTATTATTGGCATCAAGATAAAGCACCTGCGCGGCGCCATATTCGGCAGCAGCCTTACCCGCTTTCAACGATGCGGCATAGTTACCTGCCGCTTTCGATGCCCCGGTTCCACCAGCCACGGCACGGTGAAAACGTTCGCTAATCAGCAAACGAATCGCCTTATCGAAACCATCAGCATAATAAGCACCACTCGGGCTAAGCATCACACAAAAGGTGTATTGCTGACTCGGACTCACCGACAGCCTATCTTCAGTGGCGAAGATGAACGGCCGAATATACAAACAAGCCCCCTCTTGCATTGGGAACCACAAGCGGTCGACGTCAATTAAGGCGTTAATACCTGCCAACTGCATCGCTTCGGGCAGCGCAGGAATACAGAGAATATCGGCACTGGTATTAAGACGCTCAGCATTTTTATCTAAACGAAAGGTATAGATCTCACCATCTTGATGCATAAAGGCTTTGGCGCCTTCAAACACGGATTGGCCATAATGCAGTGCAATGGCACCAGGAGCGACCTCAAACGGGCCATAGGGGACAATTCTAGGATCTCGCCACTCACCGTCGCGATAATCCATTAAAAACATATGATCAGTTCTTAGGTTACCAAAACCCACATTGGTTTCAGGCTCAAACTGCTCAGTACGACGTTCACATGCAGGTTTTAAATTATAGTTTATGTGCATTGCATACCACCTTGATTACTGAATAAGCAGACTATGGATGCATCGCAATAAAGTCAAGCCAAACGACAGCGTTCAGTAAGCCCGTAGGCATATGCTTTAGTACAAGTTTGTGAACGTTAAAGTAACAAATTTAATTCTGCTATTCGCGTTGACGAGTACAAGTTGACTTAGCATTAAGATCGACCTGTGACAGAGCACTGCACGCTGCGCAGCTCATATGGTCACGATAGTGCTGATCAAAAAATTTCACCGTGCGTGCCTCTAAACAATCAAATAACTCATGGGTAAGCGGCTGCAGCCATTTATATTGCCCCATCAATTTCGCCAAGTGGCGATAACAGGTCTCGCGGCGATTAGACAAGTACTCAGGTGCAATGAGCTGGCTTTCAAATTGGGTCAAAGATCCGGTTAAATAGAATACGATTCCCTGCACTAACTCTTTAACCTGTAGTGGTGTCGCCTCAAGTTCCCCCTTAGCCACAGCAGCATTGAGTGAGTCGGTAAACCATCCCCAAAAAGCATTGATACGCTTTTTAAAACGCTCAACCTTTTCATCACTGGCTAGCTGCCACACCATGGTATTAACCGAGACAGAGCGTAGCGTAAAGAAGCTTTTTGAGCGTTTAATGGTTTCAAAGGTAAACATAATAGGCAGCAGAACCTTCTCTTGCTCACTAAGGTCTGGGTATTGAGCAATAAAGATGGGCAGATGATTCGAGGTCGCACTTCTTAAAAATAAGCACACCAATACATCCTCTTTGCGCTCAAAGAATTTATACAAGGTCCCAGTAGAACACCCTACTTCTTTAGCCAGTTGAGAGAACTTAAATGACACTATGCCCTGAGTCTCAATGAGCCGCTCCGCCGCATCAAGAATTTGGTTGCAACGCATCATAGGTAATGTTTCAGAGGGGCACTTCATGCTCTTCGCCTTAATATCAATTTAGCTGAAGTATGCTCCAGCAACTTACCGTAATGACAGTTGATGCTTAATGTATCGGGATAAACCTCACGCTAAATGGGCTTTATTGGCGGGGTTTGTGAATTACATCAAACAAAGATTGGCATAAAAAATATCGGCTCCATATAAACTCCCAGCAACAATGGGCAGCGAATAAAAACATCCAAAAAAAGTTATTCGGGACATGGCTCACGAATAAGTTTGCCACTGAAAAAAAGCCGTGACTTACTTCACCTTTAACCAAGTGCAGAACCTCTATCTTTCTCTCACGCAGATACAGAGGACAATCAAATGCACAACAGAAGAAACTTTTTAAAACTCAGTGCGGGTGCCGCGCTTGGCGGGATAGCCGCCTCTATGCCCGGAACCGTATCGGCCAGCGAATGCAACACCATCGAATGGGATGAATCCCACGACGTTATTGTGGTCGGCTCAGGTTTTGCTGGTCTATCGGCCGCATTAAACGCCAAGCGCCAGAGCATCGGTTCGGTATTGGTGTTAGAGAAAATGCAAGTGATTGGTGGCAACTCTGCCATCAACGGCGGCTGGTTAGCCATACCTAAAAACCCTACTCAGTTAGCCCAAGGCATCAAGGATGATTCACCCGAAGAGCTAGTAAAAGATCAGATCATCTCGGGTCGTGGCATGCAAAATGAAGATGCACTGCGTCAAATCGCTAACCGCTCGCTCGATGCGTATAACTTATGCGTAGATACTGGCGTTAAATTCCGTGAAGGCTTTAACATTCAGGTGGGTGGCCACAATAAAGCACGCGCCATCCGTACTCAACATGGCACTGGCGGCGATATCACCACCAAGCTTTATGAAGCGGGTGTAAAAGAGGGCGTAGATTATCGTCTGCAGCACTACATCGAAGACTTCATTATGGATGGGCAAAAGATCATCGGCGTTAAGGTACGTAAAAATTACCGTTTCCCAGATCTAAAGACTGGTACCACAATATTCATCAAAGCCAACAAGGCGGTTGTGCTAGCTAATGGTGGCTTTGCTCGAAACATGGCGCTGCGTGAAGCGGTTGACCCTTCACTTGACCCAACCCTTGATTGCACTAACGCGCTCGGCGCAACCGGTGAGGTAACCCTGACGGCTATGGCCCATGGTGCCCTGCCAGTGCACATGAACCTTATTCAAACAGGTCACTGGGGATCGCCTGATGAGGGCGGATTTGGTTGGTCTAACGCCTTGCTTTCTATCGGTTGGCATCAAGGCGCGGCAATCAGCGTGCTCAACGGCAAACGCTTTATGGATGAGCGTGCAGACCGCAAGACCTGCTCTGAAGCCATTATGAAAAACCGTAATGCTGACGGCAGCCCCGCGTATCCAATTGTACTGTTTAACTACAGCAACTACGCCAAAGACGATCGAGTGATCCGCGCCTTACGCGACAAGATGGCGTGGAAGCTCGACTCATTAGATGAGATAGCGGCTAAGTTCGATATTCCTGCGGCGCCATTGAAACGTAGCATCGCTGAATACAACACCCATGTTGAAGCCCGCAAAGATCCGCTCTTTAACCGTAAAATGGACACGGCTGAAGTGTTAACCGGCCCCTTTGTGGTATCTCGCATCTGGCCAAAAGTGCATTACTGCATGGGTGGACTAAAAACCGATTTAGGCGCTCGCGTGATCGATGGCCGCTCGATGGCATCCATCAAAAACCTCTACGCGATAGGCGAAGTCACTGGCGGCATCCATGGTGAAGCCCGTTTGAGTTCTACCTCCTGCCTAGAGTGCCTAGTGATGGGCATAGTGGTTGCAGAAACCATCCAAGCCGACCTTCAAGGAGCTGTCTAATGAACAAATTATTACTGAGTTTACTGCTAGGCCTTGCGGTTTCAGGCAGCGCTATGGCGGGCGACCTCGTCAAAATGAAAGGCAGCACCCAAGGGCGTGTGAACCACGAGTTTATCTACCAAGATGGTTGTCAGACTTGCCACCAAGGCTCAGGTAAAAAGAATGCGACCGACGCTGCCTGTGTTGAATGCCATGGCGATATCAACAGTATTGCAGTCGATGAAAGCAAGTTAGCGATCCCCGAAGCGCATCCGCACAAATCACTGCATTACAACCAAGGGGCAAGCTGCTTAGCCTGTCATGGCGAGCACGAGAAAAAAGCGCCCGTCTGCGCCGAATGCCACCGAACTTGGTTTGGTGAAATGTAATAGTTTCTGCTGTAAATACTAAAAAGACTAATAGGAAATGATGATGAGAAATACCACTAAGTTTATGCTGTCGATAGTGGCAACGGCGATAGCACTTTCAGGCTCAACCGCTTTCGCGGCTGAGCAAGAAGATGGCATCAAGGTTGGCGGCGCCGTACGTGTTAATTACGGTTACAAAGACTACGATGAAGCCTCAAAAGATAAGGGCGGAGACTTTTCTTTTGATATGACTGCGATCAAATTTGACGGTAAACAAGGTGACTGGGGGCTTGCGGCAGAATACCGTTTTACCTCAAGCACGAACTATATCAAATATGGCTACGGCTTTTACAACATCGATCCAGACTGGCAGCTACAGTTTGGTATTAATAAAGTGCCGTTTGGTAACCGTGATTTCATCTCCAACAGCTGGTGGTTTGGCCTACCCTACTACCTAGGCTTTGAAGATGACCATGATGTGGGTATCAAAGCTATTTATGAAAAAAATGGCTGGCACACTGACTTAGCTTTCTACAAAAATGCAGAATACGGCCCAACAGAAAACAAACGTTACTCGACCGACCTATACACAGGCACCATCAATGGTACCGAGTATAACAACGAAGAGACCAACCAGCTCAACATTCGCCAAACCTACACCGCTGAACACCAAGGCGGCCAAACCACCCTTGGTGGCTCGGTGCAGTATGGCCAAATCTATAACAGCAAAACGGGTAATAACGGCGACCGTTACGCCGTGGCACTGCACTTAGACAGCAGCTTTAAGGGCTGGAACTTACAGATGCAGGCGATGCAGTATGAGTATGATGCCGCCGATGCTGAAGACCCAAATAAAATCGGTGTCTCTGTGGTGAGTTGGCAGTACGAAATTGCCGCTAAAGGCCAAGCTTATAACGTTAATATTGCAAAAACGTTCGATACCGATTGGGGCAGCGTTAAATGTTACAACGACTTTGGCTTAATGACGCCCGATGTCGATGACGACAGCTATGACAACAGCATGCAAAACGTCACTGGCTGCGCGATTTCAGCAGGCCCAACTTACACCATGGTCGATTTTGTAATGGGTAAGAACATGACCTTCTCTACCGCCAACAACGACCATGTTGGCCTACCAGAGATGGGCGATAGCTGGGACAAACGCGTTAACATTAACTTTGGTTACTACTTCTAAAGCTATATGACGTTACCGGCAGAAGCGAGGCCGCTCTCACTTCGCTTCTGCCAAACTCTGGCGACTCTTTTAGAGTCTGCCAACATTTAGATTGGTTACGGCACTTCCCCCGGCTACCACCCCCTAGATGGTTCTCACTCTTTTTCGACTTTCTCTGACAGCCCACTTTAAATAACTATGAAATTAATGACTAAAACATGCATCTGTATCTGTTTGATTAGCTGTTTCTCCACTCCATTAACGGCAAGTGAATACCAATTTGGCGGTTTTCTTAAAACAAATGCGCGCTTTGTCGATGGCAACATCGCTTTTCAAGACAGCTGGACAGGCGGTGGCAGCGTCACTGATGCCACTAAGAGAACCCAGTTCAGTGCCGCAGAGAGTCGCTTTAATATGGGGATCGAGCATGGCGATGTCATAGGGTTTGTGGAAGTCGACTTTGCAGGGTCATCGCAAGGCAATGCGGTGTTTTCTAACTCCTATAGCCCGCGCCTTAGGCATGCCTATGTCGAATACCAAGGTGTTACCGTAGGGCAAACCTGGTCAACGCTGGTCAACAGCAGTACGTTTGCTGAAACAGCCGATTTAGGTGGCCCGCTAGTTGGCCAAGCGATGGTGCGTCAAGCGCTGGTCAAATTAACCAGCGGACATTGGCAACTGGCATTAGAAAACCCTTATACCTATGGCACTCAAACAGAGACAAAAACCACAGATAAGCAATGGATAGAGACTGACAACGACTATGTGCCCGATGCGATTATTCGCTATAACCAAGGCGGGGATTGGGGCAACGTCTCACTGTCGAGCTTGTTTCGGTATTTAGATCCCGAAGACACAGCCCAATTTGGTGCTGGAGTGTCGCTCGCCGCCAAGCTAAACACCTTCGGCCGTGATGATATTAGGCTGCAACTGCATTACGGCAACCTTGGCCGTTATGTCGGTACCGATGCGGCGCGTGACATAATAAAGGGTGAATTAGAAACAACCACAGCAGCAATGCTGGCTTATCGTCATTTCTGGACCGAACGCACGCGTTCAAGCTTATTTTACGGCCGCACAAAAACCGATGTCGAAGCCACTGACCGCGCCCATATTGGCCTCAATGTTTTTACCAATTTAACCCCAGCGTTAGTACTGGGCTTTGAAGTTGGCTGCTATCAAATCGATGACACCATCAGCTCATATCATGAAACGGCTCCGGCACAAGGTGCCTCTAATTACGTCCAACTCAGCATGCAGTTTCATCTGTGATCGCGTGGATAGGTAAGATTATTCGCGAGCTGAGTCACGAATAATTTTGCTGTTAAAAATGCGGCGTGATCCAATTCACCTTTACGACAAACCAATCACTTTATTGTTAGCTCAAGCACCAATTTACAAGCAAAATACCGCAGCGTTGCGGCACTAAAAATAGGATAGGAATGATGAAACTTAAAATGATGTTTGGTATTGCAGCACTAGCATCAACTGCTGCAGTTGCCCAAGGGCCACAATGTAACCACGCCCAACTCCCTTACCAACAGATGACGCCAGTACCATACGACAGCACACCATATGTTCCGCAAGACACTATGCCTGAGCAGTGCAGCAACCCTGAAGTTGAAGCCTATATTGCCGCTTGGGAAGCAGGTAAGATTGATTTCAACACCATTCAAGCCAACGACAGCATCCCCATGGATCAGCGCTTCTGTAAGACCTTGGATGACGACGGCAATATTCTAGAAGTTAAAGACTGTGATCGTACTAAGTCACCAGTTGGCTATATCTGGAAAGAGCTGTCAGACAGCCCTGTGGTTATTGGTATCACCGATGGTGGCAAGTCAGATCACGCACCACATTTTCATGGTCAACCTGAGTGTTATTACGTCGTTAATGGTGAAGGTCAAACACTGGCCGATAATAAGTTTAATAAGCTAGGCACTGGCCAATACTTTTACATTCCAGGCGCTACCATTCACAACACCCCTATCATGTCTGATAAAGGCTTAGGTGTGATGTATTGGTATCCAAACAATGCCCATTTCGATGGCTTTAAATATTACTGGCGTAAAGACGTTAAAAACCTTCGCGTTGCCGAAGAAGCCTTTGACCGCGTAGATGCCATCCGTAAGCGCGATCTCAACTTAGGGCCATACGGCACTAACGAAGCTTTCTTTAAAAAGTAACCAGCCGCAATAGCATTACACCATGCTCTCTAGGGGCCGATTGTCAATCGGCCCCTAAACTTAGCTCAATATCACAAACTATCGGTTTTAATCTACTTAATCTTGAGCTCTTGCCGCAACGTAAACACTCAGTAGGTGTCTCAACGCCCTATCTTCGACTTCAATATTTGCCAGCCATAACCATGTAGCTTTTACCCTAGCAGGCTAGTGATGGCTATTTTTTTATCAAAATAGCTTAATAATTCATCTAGATATTATTCAGTTTTCGTTCAGTTCACTTGAAATACTATTACCTCAACGAAAGACGGTAACACTTTATTTCATCAAGGAGCATATTATGAATAGCAAGAAATTAGCCTTAGCAGCCGTTATCACCGCTGTATTATCAGCACCAACCATGGCCGCAGATTGGTTCATCGGTGGCAGTGTCGGTGCCCAGCAAAATACCTACAAAGGGACCGCGCTGGGGGTCGATCCTGAATTTAATAATGATTATTTTTCTACTAAAGAGCGTGAAAACGACGCCGTATACGAAGTCAGAGCGGGCGCTTACTTAAATGATAATAATCGCCTCTATGCAACTTATTCATATAACTCTGACGACTTAGCCAAGCAGCAAAGTTTGTTGCTCTCATATGACTACCTACTTGGGCTTGATGCCAGCAACAAGCTGAACTGGTTTATTGGAGCCACGGCGGGCGTTAATCACATCAGTCCAGACACCTCATATCTATCGTCAAAAGACCGTTTTGTTTGGGGTGGTCAAACGGGGTTAATGTATAAAATTAACGATAACCTGAGCTCAGAAATTGGGTACCGCTATCTCAAGCAAGACTACGATATCGGGATCAGCACAGATGCAGGTTCGGCCTCCTTCTCACTTGATGATAGCCAGCAAGTTTACTTGTCTGTTGATTACCGCTTCTAATCTAGAAGGGGTTTCCACACAACGCCGTTATCTATGGATAACGGCGTTGTGTTATACGTCATTCAGATAAATTCCCCCTTAAATTGTGTGCCAATGGCAGAGATATCGCTTCCCGCGCTTTCAACAGGTCAAACCGAGCAGCATCGCAATGGCGAAGCTTATCTCGTTAAAATCCCTGCAAAAATGTAACTCATGGCACTCAGGGGGAAAATAAACGATGTTTAATTGAATTCTTGGTTACTTTTTGGACAATTAGTATAAATTAGCTATTCACTGTCATGGCGGCGCTGATAGAATCATAGACCCATCCAGAAACTATTAGGACTCCCGATGAGCCTTGAACTACTGTCCAAGCTGGAGACAAAAATCCAAGCTGCACTCGAAACGATTGAGCTACTAAAAATGGAGCTCGAAGAAGAGAAACAAAAGAACAGCAGCCTAAGTGAAAAGAACCAACAATTAAGCCAAGATCTTCATTCATGGAATGAAAAAGTCACTGGCCTTGTGGGTTTATTAAATGACGAAGTGAGCGAGTAAATTCACTCACTAACAGCGAAGACCTAAACCGTCTTCGCTTCGTTATGTTGACGCTCGATTAACTGATTCAACTCGACAATGGCTTGCTTCACTCGAGGTAAACTTTGCCTTGGCAGTAAAAATCGTCCTTTGTCGAACTCCAGACGACCCAAATCTTTTACCCAGATAACACCTGACACAAAAATACGCGCATGTTTTACAATGAGTTTTGGGGCGTAAACCGGAAAAAATCTCATAAGACCTCCAAGCAAACGGCTCTGCGTTATTGTAATTATTGCTAAGTTTGACCTCATAAAACCGCAGTAAGTTTCCTCTCAATTCATCTTTTTTGCTCATTGCGGCAACACATCACATAAATACAAAAAATGTTCTTTGCTATCAGCTCACTATTTAGATCCGTCTTTTAATACCATAGGTATAATCCAGTATTGAATAGACACAAAAAAAGGAGCTTAAAAGCTCCTTTTGATGATTTACCGTTACACTTATTTAAGCGTGGTTAGGTAAAAAGCAATGTCTAACAGTTCATCGTAAGATTTAATTGCCCCAGTTTCGACACGATACTTACCATTAACCACTAACGCAGGCACGCCAGATAACTGAGCGTTTTCAGTTGCACGTTTCATCTGCGCCATCTGCGCACTCACCATAAACGAGTTAGCCGCTGCATCAAACTCTTTGCCTGATATGCCATTGGCAATAAACACTTGGCGAATATCATCGCGAGTAACAAAGCGTTGCTTCTTGTCATGAATGGCAGCAAATAGCGCTTGTTCAATCTTATCTTCCACTTTCAACTGATGCGCAATAGCGAATGCACGCGACATTTCTGTGCCCATTTCACGGCCAATAAATTCCACGTGATTTTGCTTAAACACGACACCCTCGGGGAGGTTAGCTTTAATCTGCGGTACCTGCACTTTGGCAAAGCTATAACAGTGAGGGCAATAAAATGAGAAAAACTCGGCAATTTCAGGCTTAGCTGTCGCAGGACCTTTATTTACCACAGTGTAATGCACACCCTCTTTATAATCGGCAGCCAGTGCCGCCATAGGGGCCATTAATAATGCCAATGCTACCAGTAACGCTTTTTTCATGATGATTCCTTTTGGGTGCTAACGCACCATCGACAATAACAATAATTTTGCACATAACATAATGTGCTTTGGAGTGTACCTCAAGCGCATTAGTTCATTTTTTCTGTTACAAGATACTCACTTATCCCTAATTAATATTGTGGAATTAAACTCAGAGGAGGCTCATCTAGCAGGGCCAACTGCTCTTTAAAGGCCAAAATTTGCTGCTCCCAATACCGCTCCTCGGCGTACCAAGGGAAATTCATCGGAAAGGCGGGATCTTCCCAGCGGCGACTGAGCCAAGCGTTATAGTGCAGCATTCTCATGGCGCGAAGCGGCTCAATGAGCTTAAGTTGGCGTTTATCAAATTCGCAAAACTCTTCATAGGCTTCAAGCAAAATGTCGAGTTGTAAGGTTTGTTGCTGCCGATCACCGGCTAGCATCATCCACAGATCTTGCACCGCAGGGCCCATTTTGGCGTCATCGAGATCGACAAACCCCGGCCCGTCAGGGGTCCACATAATATTACTCGGATGCAGATCGCCGTGCAGGCGCATCGATGTTGCATCCACTTCGGCCCATAAGCGTTTAGCCTTGGCAAGCACTTGCTCCACTATGGTGAAGTAGGCCACCTCTAAACTCGGTGGCACATGACCCGAGGCCTTAAGCCAAGCGAGTGACTCATCGCCTAATAATGCAGGGCTTAAGGTTTCGCGGTAAGTGAAGGTGTTGGCTTTAGCGTATTGATGCATGCGCCCGACAAAGCGTCCCACCTCTTCGAGTTGCTCCAGGTTATCCACTTCAAAGGCGCGCCCCCCCATCGACGGAAAAAGCGCAAACCGGAAACCTTGATAATGATGTAATGATTGCCCCTCGATAAGCACTGGCGTGGCGATGGGGATCTCTTGCTGGGCCAGCTCGGCGGAAAACTCATGCTCTTCTAAGATCTGTGCATCGCTCCAGCGCTCGGGGCGGTAAAACTTAACCACGTAACGAATTTGGCGATCGCAGCGAAATTGATAGACTCGGTTTTCGTAGCTATTGAGCGCTAGCAACCCAGTTTCTGGATAAATACCCAAAGACTCAATCGCATCGAGAATTAAATCAGGGGTTAATGCTTGGTAGTGAAAACCAGCAGGGGTTGACGCATCGCTCATCGAGAAGACTCCAATAATGTCACTAAGTACTCTAGCACTTCAAACTCTTCATCTAACTCAACCGAAAGCCAGCAGATATCGCCGTAAAACTCATAGTGTAGCCTAATAAGTGTGCCTTCAAACTCTAACTGCCACTGATGCCTATCGGCCCCCCAGTGGCGCTCAATGACTCGACAATCCAACCTTTGTACTAGCGGAGTCGCAAAAGCCTCAAACTGATCAAAATCAATGTCGCCATTAATCATTAAGCTCTTTGCATTTTTATCGAGTGAATAGTTCATGGTGTCGGTTGCTCGAAACGGTCACATTGAATGCTTCCCGCCTCGTCCTCTTTACATTGATAGCCACATTGATAGGCACCCTGACCCGATTGACTCAACCTTGCCATTCCCGCCCCTTTGGCGAGGCACTGCTCTAGCTGATCATAATAACCGGCAATATAGGGGGCTAACTCCCCTTCGCTCACCTTATCTTGCTCGGGATAATAAAATAATGTCCATTGCGGCACTTGAGTACATGCAGTCAATCCGAGTAAGAGCGCGCAGCTGGATAATACGAGATAACGAATTTGCATAAATGCTCCAAATAATGGCAAATTGACATAAATGTTCCAGACATAAAAAAGGCGACACCTGTTCGCCTTTAACGTCAATATAAATGCCAGTTTACACGGCTTATGCGCGTGTTGCAGTAGATTACTACGATGCTTTAGCCTTGGCTTTTTCGATACGCTCCATACGCCCTTCAAAACCGGTAATAGTGCCATCGCTTAAGCCATAATCGATAGCCGCTTGACACAACTTTAATGCGCCATCGTACTGACCACTATCATTGAGCAGGGTAGACAACTGCATAAAGCCTGTGCCTTTTTCTTTATCTGGAGCGGCTAAAGTGGCAAAAAGTGACTGATAGTCAGATGACAACTGCGCCCCATATTCACGGTATTGCTGCTGCTTGCGTTGCTTATAACACTCACCTATCACCTGCAATAAAGCGTTATGTTTATCGGTAGTTGCACTAGCACCACGGTAGTCATCTAGCGCCTTGGTCAACTTTTCGTTAGCCCAAGATTCATCGGCGAGAGGTAATTTTTTATCATCTGGCTCTGGCTCTGGCTCTGGCTCTGGCTCTGGCTCTGGCTCTGGCTCTGGCTCTGGCTCTGGCTCTGGCTCTGGCTCTGGCTCTGG
The DNA here is from genome assembly GCF_059338445.1 of Shewanella sp. 492. Lineage (NCBI taxonomy): Bacteria > Pseudomonadati > Pseudomonadota > Gammaproteobacteria > Alteromonadales > Shewanellaceae > Shewanella > Shewanella sp. 492. The sequence goes on along the minus strand of NZ_CM181702.1, from coordinate 247,728 downwards.
CTCTGGCTCTGGCTCTGGCTCTGGCTCTGGCTCTGGCTCTGGCTCTGCAGCGAGGGTAACCGCTTCGCGCTCTGTTACAACAGGAGGAACGGTCTCTATCGACGCGGATTCATCAGAGGCTGCCGCATCGGCGTTATCGGCTGGCGTAGTGGTTGGCACCACAAGGTCCTTATCTTCGCCCGACACGATCTTTTCAACAGGCTGCTGTGCTTCCTGCTGCTCCTCTTGGGCTAATCGCTGTGCTCGTCTATATAAGAATATGCCGACAGCTACTAGCAAAATAATGGCTATATATTTCATTATCATCCACCGTTGGTTGATCGCGCCTCATGTACGGGCTGATTTTAGTTTACAAAAGATGTACAGATAGTAACCGATATAACGCATCGATTCTCTTGCTATAAATCAATTATTTATACCTCTTTTTCGCTCGGGTATCAAAAAGTGGCGCCCAAAATGCCATATTCGGCTTAAGTTTGTCGCTTTACATCGCAATATTGATGTAAAGCGACACTAATCGCCCTTATCTTTAAAGCACTATTTTGTGCGCACCTTCATAAAATCGATGATGATTTTTGTGTTCGGCATTCGCTCGCGCTACTCTCAATATAACCTAGCAAATAACTCGGGTATATCGATGGACGACATGCTGCTCAATGGTAGATTGCAACGTGAGTTTGAGACCATAAAGGCGATGGTTCATATTTATTGCAAAGCTCACTGCCAAGCAAAAGGTAAGCTGGAAGCCTGTCAGCAATGTCAGGCGTTCTTGGCCTATGCACACACTAAACTCGACCGCTGCCCTTATGGGCAAGCCAAGCCGACGTGTAATAAATGTCCGATACATTGCTATAAACCAGAACTAAAAGCCAAGGCCCGCCAAATCATGCTTTTTGCCGGACCGCGCATGCTGCTGCCCCATCCCATTATGGCAATACGCCACTTGTGGTCCGAACGCGCGGCGGTGCCAAGTCAGCCTCCTGTAGCAAGCTCGAATCGCCACCTGAGAATGGCGCAACAGAAACGTCAAGACTAACTTCGCCAACAACAAGAAACCGTAGCTTTAACGCCTCAATATTAACGCTCAAAAAAAGCACAATTCACTTGCGAAGCTCCCTGAATGCGTTGATGATAGGCAAATGACCTACAACGACTTTTTATACGAAGGCTATTGGTGGCTCTCTCTAATCGGTGGACTGCACTGTATTGGACTGGCCATCTATGTTCGTCATATATATCGCGATAACCACAACAACCATAAGCTATTGGGGGCGATATTTAGCCTGCTAGCTCTGTACTTTTTAACCGGGCTTATCAGCAAAACCAACACTCCACTGCCCTTACCCATGTTATTTATTCTGATTATTCCGGTGTATTTTCTGTTGATGCCGCTGTTGTATCTGTATTGCTACCGCAGCCTGCATAATATTAATCGCGACGTTCGTTTATCGGGTCACTTCTATCCGGCAATAATTCTGAGCATATTGATAAGCCTGTCTTTTATTTTAGATAGCGACTTTTCCCTCAATGTTCAGCACGTTAGCAATATTAGCCTCGTCACCTTTTTAGGTGCTCTGCTGCCAGCACTACTAAGCTTGCAAGCCCTTATCTATTTCTATTTGATCATCAAGCTGCTCAATCAATTTAAAGGACGTTCGCGCCGCGCCCATCAAAATAGCCTTAAAGATATTAAATTTAGGTGGCTACTGGCCTTAACCTTTGCCATGTTAATTAACTGGCTCGTTCGAACGGCACTGGTCATATTACCCTTTTATTTTGGTGACCATGTCTCTATCACCGCCCAAGCCATCACCCGCTTATGTTTATTATTAACCGTCTATGTTTTGGCCTTATATGGACTTAAACAGATCACCCTAGCCGCCTACCTCAGGGGCAGCCTATCATCTAAAATGGCGCATCCCAGCCGACCACAAACCAGTCAACAACTGCTCGATGCCGAAGAGCTCAATTATCTGCAACATATTTTAAAAGCGGAGGATACCCAGGACACCGACGCAAAAGAACCCTAACTCTGTTGCACAAAAACCATTTTGAGTTAATGTATCCCACGGCAACTCAGCCACTTAAAACAATAATGACAAATGCACAACTGAAGGGATCAAGATGGGAAGAGTCAATAAACTCACCGTACTTGCGGTGATCTCCGCCGGACTAATGGGATTAACAGGCCAAACTGTTGCTACCGAACGAACTCACCACATTACTAACAACGATTTTTTTGACATAGCTAACATGGGTCATGTGCAATTAAGCCCAGACGGTAAACAGGCTGTGTGGTTAGAATCTCGCTGGGATAAAGCATTAGACAAAGCCCAAAAAGATCTGTGGCTAGTCGACATTAAATCACGCAAAACCAGCCGCCTCACCTTCACCAATGAAAGTGAATCTAGCTCACAGTGGAGTCCAGATGGCCAATATATTTACTACTTAGGCCAGCAAACCCACGAAGACAAAATAGCGCCATACAACGGTAAAGCCCAAGTCTTTAGACTGTCGATACAAGGCGGCGACACCGTCCCGGTGACCAAAGAAACCGAAGGCGTTAAGGCGTTTCAAGTCGGCCATGATGGTCATAACCTCTATTTCTTAGCCAATAAAACCACTACCGAAGCCGATGATTGGGCCGATATGCGTGCCAGCCACAGCGCCCCTAAATATGGCCATGGTAAGATCACCACCAACCCATTGTATAAGCTGGATCTCGAGCATTATCAGCAATCATTGCTACTCGACGACGATAAAGTGGTATGGGAGTTTAAGGTGAACCAAGATGCCAGCCAAATTGCCCGCATCACCACTGCCGATAACGAACTAGTACACTTAGAAGGTTGGTCAAACCTCGAGGTATACAACACCCGCACGAACAGCAATACCCTACTCCCCGACAGCGCTTGGCGCCAAGATGCACCATCGCCTTATGGTTGGTTACTCGGCCTCGACTGGCACGCCAACAACCAACAGCTGGCCTTTCGAATCGATTTCGATGGCCATCCGGGTAAACTCTTTGTCGTTACACCACAGCAAAAACAGGTCAAACCGCTAGAAATTAAACGTAGCGGCGATATCACCCTCAATGGCAGCGACATTCAGTGGCGCCCCAATAGTGATGAGATCTGTTATCGCGGTGCCGACCATGGCCGCGTTAAGCTATTTTGCACCGATATCAACCAACAACTGCAGGGTGATACGCGCACGGTGATCGCCGGCGATCTGGTGATGGGCAGCTACAGCTTTAGCCATGACGGTAAAAAACTCGCCTTTAACCACAACGGACTCGAGCATTTTAGCGATCTGTTTATTGCCGATGCCGCCAGCAAGAAAGCCAAATATAAGCGCATCACTAACATTAATCCGCAAGTCGACAGCTGGATTTTGCCACAAATATCTGTGGTCAAATGGACCGCGCCAGATGGAACACAAGTCGAAGGCATCCTCGACTTACCCGCCAACTACAAACAGAGTGACGGACCACTGCCGCTAATAGTCCAACTGCATGGCGGCCCAACGTCTGCGACACCGTACGCCTTACAACATCGCTCCTACGGCCGCTCAACCTTTACCGCCAATGGCTGGGCACTGTTGTCGCCTAACTACCGCGGCTCGACAGGCTATGGCGATAAATTCTTAACCGACCTTGTAGGCAAAGAACATGACATCGAAGTTGCCGATATCCTGTCGGGAGTCGATCACCTTATCGCGTTAGGCGTTGCCGACGGTGACAAAATGGCGGTGATGGGCTGGAGTAACGGTGGTTATCTCACCAATGCGCTTATCAGTACCACCCAGCGCTTCAAAGCGGCAAGTTCTGGTGCAGGGGTGTTCGATCAACGCCTGCAATGGATGCTCGAAGACACCCCAGGCCATGTGATTAACTTTATGCAGGGTTTGCCTTGGGAAAAACCCGACGCTTACACTCATGGATCCTCGCTCACCCATGCCAATAACATCAACACGCCGACCCTAATTCACATTGGCGAAAACGATCAACGCGTACCGCTGGGCCATGCCCAAGGGCTATATCGCACCCTAAAACATTACCTTAATGTGCCTGTGGAGCTGTTGGTGTATCCCGGTGAAGGCCATGGACTGAGCCACTATCAACATCGCCAAGCCAAAATGGATTGGGACCAGAAATGGTTCGAACACTATGTGCTGGGTAAAGAGCAACCTAAAACGGCTAAGTAAAACCATGACACAGCAACTGGCTACCAGAATGAATGGGCTGAACCTTAGCTGACAAAACTCAATAAAAGCGCTTTTATAGGCGCTTTTTTCATCAAATAGCATTCAGTTTTTAGCTATCTGTGCGTATGCTAATAAGCATCCACATCAATAGATGAGAGTTAGCCAAGGGTTGATAACACAGATAATAGGCCAAATATTTAGCCTAGCGCGATTCATCCCATGCAGAAATGACAACCTTAAAACAGGTTGTGCGCTGGCTTTTAGCATCGCCGCTGTACGAAACGAATATTGATAACAGTGGGTATAACCGTATCTAAATAAAGGAGTGCATCATGAAGAAGTGGATATCACGTTTAACCGCTAGCTGTTGTGTCATTGTTGGCTTACTGTTTGCCCAAGCCTCATTTGCCGCCGATAGCTACAGCGAAGCACTAAACAACTTTAAAAAAGCCCCAGACACCCAACAATTTTTTAATAGCGCCTATGGCTACGCTATTTTCCCCACCGTAGGTAAAGGCGGCATAGGCATTGGCGCAGCCTACGGCAAAGGGCGCGTCTATCGTGGCGGCGTGCATACCGGCGATACCAGTTTGTCGCAACTGTCGATTGGTTTCCAACTCGGCGGTCAGGCTTACAGCGAAATTATTTTCTTTAAAGACGCCAAAGCGTATGAAGAATTTACCAGCGGTAGTTTCGAGTTTAGTGCGAATGCATCGGCGGTCGCGATTAACGTCGGCGCCAATGCCCAAGTGGGCACCACAGGTAACTCGGCTGGTGCGGGGCAATCGGGCAGCAACAAAGCTGCAAGTGCCTCATACATCAATGGCATGGCGGTATTTACCGCCGCTAAAGGTGGCTTAATGTATGAAGCGGCGCTTGCTGGACAATCCTTCACTTTTGAGCCCAAATAGTCATCATCTAACAGGGGAGCCAGATGGCTCCCCCATCTATTTAAACTTCTTCCCATCTGGCTTATGGTTTTCAGCTGAATTAGTTTTTAGTTGAATTGGTTTTTATTGATTGATGGTAGCGTTAACCTTCATCGTTTTAAATTGCTTGCCGCAGGCTATTCGTGCAGGTACTTCTGTGACACGCCGCAAGTACAATCCCTGTAGGCTCTGCCGTGACATCCATGTCACGGAAGGTCACAGCCGCACCTACACCGACTTATCTATCTCTTCGATTTTGCGTTACAGGTGTCATTCAGGGCATTAAAAGCTAAATTATTTTTGGACAAAAGTGTGTTGGCCTTCGAATGAAGGTTGAGGCATTTTGCGTGATTGGTTTTTAGTTAACGATGGTAGCGTTAACCTTCATCATTTTGAATTGCTTGCCGCAGGCCTTTCGTGCAGGTGCTTCTGTGACACGCCGCAAGTACAATCCCTGTAGGCTCTGCCGTGACATCCTTGTCACGGAAGGTCACAGCCGCACCTACACCGAGTTCTTAATCGCTTCGATTTAGCCGTAATTGTGGCCTTCGAATCAAGGTGTTGGCTTTTTTTGGCTTGTTGCATTTAGTAGAGTTAGTTTTTATTTATTGATGGTAGCGTTAACCTTCATGGCAACCAATTGCCTGCAGCATGCCTTTCGTGCAGGTATTTCGGTGGGGCGCTGCAAGTATATCCCTATAAGCTCGACGGTGGCATCTGATGTGAATGGATTCACAAATGCCGTAGTGACATGGATGTCAAAGAGCGGCCATGCCACCAACCCCCACCGCCATACCTACACCGACTTATCACTCTCTTCGATTTAGCCGTCATTGGTATCCACAGAACCGTTAAAAGCAAAATAGTTTTTGGACAAAAGTATCTTGGCCTTCGAATGAAGGTGTTGGCTTTTTTGGGCTTGTAACATTTAGTCGAGTTAGTTTTTATTGATTGATGGTAGCGTTAACCTTCATGGCAACCAATTGCCTGCAGCATGCCTTTCGTGCAGGTGCTTCTTCGGCACCGCTGTAAACCCATCCTTGGGCGCTCTGCGATTTCATCCCTGAAATCGAAGGCCTCAGCCGCACCTACACCGAGTTCTTAATCTCTTCGATTTGACCTTACTAGTGTCACTCGGACAATCAAAAGCTAACTTATTTTTGAACCAAAGCTTGTTAGGACTAATGTTCTAATTGGTATGTTTCAGATTAATATTTGTATAGATTAACGCCCGCTTAAGCGGACAAAAATTGTTGGTTATAATGTGGAGCGAAGCGGAACCTAACCAACTGTTTTTGTTCCGTTTAAAGCGCTTGTTATGTGTTTTTACTCATCTCATATTTAACTGATGACTTTAATGTAGAAAGAATTTCTTTCACTGTATTAGTGCTATTTTCATAGGACTCATATGATGAAGGATTCGATTTATTATTCATTTCAACCATATCAAATTGATGATGGACTTTTAACAACGTAGTTTGAGTCGATTTTGGGTCAAAAGTTATACTTGGAAAGTAAAGTGTCACGAGCATTTCAATTTTGTCTGAAAGCTCAACACTATCAGCCATTTTATTTAGTGTTATTTGGTCAGATGGAGAATTATTGTATAGCCTCGATAATATATCAAAACACAGCCTTTCATAAGCATAAGTAGTAGATGCTAGCTCTTCTAGTTTCGTAACTTTAAGATTTTTAATATCCTTTCTGCTATTAAACCATTGGCTTAATAGCAATAAGAAAATAGCCAAACATGTTGAAACTAAAATAGAAAATAGTGTCGCTTGCTGTGCTGCTGTCTCAAAGGTTTTTTGGAACCACGCAATCATAAATATACTCTCAGAATACAATTAAACACATAACAGCTTATTGAATAGCAGCTCAATAAACTGCCTAAAATTTAACTTACAGCAACTATGCCACGCTAATACATTGAAATAAAGCGACAAAGTTAACATCAGTTTCAATAAATTTGAATGAGTCGCACGCATAACTTAACAAGTTGATGTAGAGGTCTCTACAACAAATTATTAAATCACAACAATTCAACTAATTATAAAATTGCAGGCAGTTTATCGAGCATAAAAAACAGGTTTTTTGCTCTGTTTTCTAGCGCGCATCGAACGTGGCGAACGTTTGTTAGCTTTTGAACTAGCGGCTCACACCAAGTGAAGCTAAATCGAAGAGACAGAATAACCCGGTGTAGATACGGCTGAGGGTATCGAAAACAGGGACGTTTTCGTTAAGCGGCCAAGGACGGCGAAAAGCGCCCCGAAGCAGTATCTGCACATTAGCCTGCTGCAAGCAATTAACTCACATTGAAGGTTCAACCTTCACCACTTCCAATAAATAAAAATGCAGCCAGCCGCTACTCAAGCAAATGTCATTGTTCTTCATGCCAAGGCCAACAAACTTTGGGGCAAAAACACGTTAGTTTTTGATTTGCTATTCGCTCCAATTGAAGCCAAATCGAAGAGGCGTTAGAGATCGGTGTAAGCGCGGTTTTGGCCTTCGAAATCATGGCCGAAAATGTTCCAGACATTTTTCGGCATTCCCTCCGTCCTTGGAGGTCAGATGATTTCGCAGAGCCCACAAGGACGTGTTCACAACGATATCCCTATCTAAAAGCCAGTTCGACAATCCCTGTCTCTCGTTCGTTAGCATGAAGCGACGCTTCACTCACCGAGCCAAAAGAGCGCTTGCACATTCCCCGCCGGACAGGCGATTGGTTACAGTGAAGGTACGAGCTTCAAACATTTTCACCCAACACGAGTAAGGGCTAAATCTCGACCCACAACATATAAAAAGTTAGGTACAACTAGTTATGTACCTATACATCTATTACAAACTCTTTGACATATCTAAAGTTTGATACTAGATGTTATGTTGGTCTTTGACCCTTTAAATCTAATTTCTAACTAAGGATGGTAAAATTATGTCTGTAAAACACACTCCAACAGGTGTTGTTCACAGCGGCTCTAAAGGTGGTGCCACTGGCTGTGGCACTGATACGAAGAAAAACGCTGATCATTGGACTAATTCACATGAAAAAATCACATGTGACAAAAATGGCTGCAAAAACTAAAACCCACTGAAAATGTATGGGCATTAAGTTGCCCATTTCATTTCGCTATCTGCCCCAAAAAAACAAGAGATTGATATATCCCTATACAGCACGAGCCGCAAGCAATTAGCTACCATGAAGGGGCAACCTTAAAACACACCCCACCAACACCCATTCAGCAAGCCGCTATAACCCCTAATCTGCAGGCCTAACGCCGCTCAAGCAAACATCAAATGCCAAACCTTCATTCCAAGGCCACGGCTATTCATGCCCCCATGGCGCTGGCGGTAACGCTACCGGCTTAGTCAAATCAAACTCCACCTTAAAATCGCGATTTGCTCGAGTTAAGCGATACATAAAACGGGTATCGGTGATCCCCATGTGCCACACATTGGTGACCGACTGGCTAAGGCCATTTTGCTTGAAATTATCGATAGAAAATTGATCAACCGGAAATGATTGCAGCTGGGCACTGCCACTGTCGATGGTGTCGCCACCATACATAGTGACCTTATCTTCACTGCCGTCTTGATGGCGGTGATCGTGCTTTAATCTAAGCCCGGTGTCGGTTTTGGTGATGACCCAAGTGCGTGAATGATCCTCGCCGACATGAAACGGCACTTTTAACTCATTATCACTACACTCACGCACATGCATGACTAAGGTTTTGCCGCTAAACGCCGAATCGGCGCTATTACCTGCAGTGACAACGCCCTCAAAGGCCTTGCCACAATGTGCGGCGATACGGTCAAAAAACGCAGCTTGCTCAGTGCTTACAGCGATAGCGGGGATCGCGAACATGGCCGTCATAATAAATAGAGGTAACTGTTTTTTCATTGTATTTCTGCTCTCCATTAAAGTAACAAAAAACAGTACCACATTCATATAAATTAAAACTGAATAAAAACTGCCCCGATATATCTGAGATCCTTATTCGGCAATCACGTATAATCTTTGGTCCAACATCATTTCTTAATCAATAAACCCCATCCTATTATGAGTAAATACACCGCGCCGACATTTTCGATTTCACTGCTGCACCCAAAATATTGGGGAGTACTGACACTCGTGGGCACTAGTTACCTTTGCAGTCTGCTGCCCTATTTCATCCAGATCCGTATGGGCAAAATGCTCGGACGTCTGGCTATTCGTTTTATGAAAAGTCGCCGCAAAACGATGGAGCGCAACTTAGCCCTTTGTTTTCCAGACATGAGTCCGGATAAGCGTGAACAGCTGGTTAAAGAGAATATCGACAACACGGGGTTAGCCCTGTTTGAAACGGGGATGGCGTGGTTTTGGTCTGATGCCAGAGTAGCAAAGCATGTGACTATTAAGGGAATGGAGCACATAGATAAACTGGCCGCCGAAGGTCGCGGTGTGCTGTTAGTCGCGGTGCACTCACTTAATCTTGAGCTCGGTGGCCGCGCATTCGGTCTACACATACCGGGCATGGGCGTATATCGACCGAATAACAATCCCTGTTTTGACTATTTTCAATATAAAGGCCGCTCTCGTGGCGGGCATGCGTTAATCCATAGAAAAAATATCAAGTTTATGCTGGAGTCATTAAAAAATGGCGAGCGTCTCTGGTATGCACCGGATCATGATTATGGCCGCCGCCGCTCAACCTTTGCCCCGCTATTTGCCGTTGAAAAGGCCTGCACCACAACCGGCACCAGTATATTAGTCGATGGCTCCGACTGCGCCATTGTGCCGCTAGTAATGGTGCGCAATAACGACAAAGGGGATTACACCCTAACGGTAAAAGCGCCACTGATTAATCAGTTTCCCAAAAATGATCCCGAGGCCGGCGCTCATTTTATTAATAAAATTGTCGAAGCTTCGATCATGGAAGCCCCAGGGCAATATATGTGGCTTCACCGCCGCTTCAAGACTCGTCCAGAGGGTGAAGCCTCGCTATATTAATCCTTGTAGGTTAATCAAACCAAGCGGCGGTTTTTTCTGCCGCTTGGCTTTTGACATGGTCATCGACATACAGACTCACCATGGTCAGCGCGGCGGCAAGCGCACCTAAATCATCGGTAAAACCGACCAGAGGTGTTAGGTCGGGTATCGCATCTATGGGGGCGATAAAATAGGCTAGCGCACCAAAAATAATGGTCTTGGCCCATTTAGGGGTATCGGGGCGCTGCGCGGCGTAGTAAAGCCATAGGGCTTTTTCTATCACGTCTCGACCCGCTTGCTTGGCAAACAGCTTCACCTTATGCCAAAAGCCTGCATCGCTATAGGTGTCGCTGCCATCATTTGACCCGTGTTGACTCATGGAAAGCTCCTTAAAAAATAGGGCAATATCGATGATATCCCCCTATTTTAATCTATTTGACTAGGTCTGTGACCTCACTAACGTTGATGTTTTGGCGTAGTCCCCCAACCATTTTTAACCGGCCGCTTAGCCCCTTTGCCTGCGCCTTGCCCTGCAGGGGCCGATTGGCCTGAACCGCTTTTATGGGCCGAGGGTTTCCCCTTGGCTTTAGGTTTACCTGCGTTAGGCTTGCCCGCTTTATCCATACTCTTACGCTCATCAAACTGATCGGCCGAGAAGCGAGTCACGGCTTTTTTACCTGCTGGCGTCTTGCCCTTAGCAGGCTTAGCCCTAAAGCCTTGACGCTCTTGGCGGGTTTCAGCCGGCACTAAGCAATGGGCGCCGCTACCGATCAACTTCTCTTTGCCCATGGCAATTAAGGCTTCACGGATCATCGGCCAGCCAGCAGGATCGTGGTAACGCAGCAAGGCTTTATGCAGCTTACGTTGACGACCGCCCTTGGGTACTTGCACTGTTTCGCTGGTATGTTTCACATTTTTAAGCGAATTGAGCTCTGTATGATAAATGGTGGTGGCGTTCGCCATCGGCGATGGATAGAAGTTTTGCACCTGATCGAGCTTAAATTTTTGCCCTTTAAGCCACAACGCCAAGTTCACCATATCTTCATCTGTGGTGCCTGGATGCGCCGAAATAAAATAGGGGATCAAATACTGCTTCTTGCCCGCCTCGGCCGAATACTTATCAAACAGCTCTTTAAACTTGTCGTAAGTGCCCATGCCGGGTTTCATCATCTTATTGAGCGGCCCCTCTTCGGTGTGCTCGGGGGCAATTTTGAGATAACCGCCCACATGATGACTGGCCAACTCTTTAACGTAGCGTGGATCTTCGGTGGCTAAGTCGTAACGCACACCCGAAGCAATAAGCACTTTTTTAATGCCCGGCACGTCACGTGCCGCGCGATACAGATCAATCGTCGCCTGATGGTCGGTGTCCAGATGACCACAGATGGCCGGGAACACACAGGACAAACGACGACAGGTCTTTTCGGCTTTTTCGCTCTTACAGCCTAAGCGATACATGTTCGCCGTCGGGCCACCCAAGTCAGAGATCACTCCAGTAAAACCGGGCACTTTCTGCTGGATATCTTTGATCTCTTTAATAATAGAATCTTGCGAGCGGCTCTGAATAATCCGCCCTTCATGCTCGGTAATCGAGCAGAACGAGCAGCCACCAAAGCAACCACGCATAATGTTAATCGAGGTCTTGATCATGTCATAGGCGGGGATCTTGGCATCGCCATAGACAGGATGCGGCACCCGTTGGTAGGGCAGATCAAATACGCCATCCATCTCGTCGGTGTTTAATGGCCATGCTGGCGGATTGACCCAAACAGCCCGTTCGGCGTGAGTCTGAAATAGCGCACGGGCACAACCGGGGTTCTGCTCTTGATGCAAGATGCGCGATGCATGGGCATAGAGAAACTTATCTTCGGCGACTTTTTCATAGCTGGGCAGCAACACATAGGTATTTTCCCATGGCTTAGGGCGCGGCGGTTGTACCGTAATAGGCTTAGGCGCATCGTTGTCGAACACCTTAACATCGCTCGGGCCAGAGAGGTTTTGACAGCCCACATCGTCGGCGCCGTAAGGATTGGGGATCGGGTCGATTTTATGCAGTTGATCCAGCTTACGCGAGTCCATGCCTTTCCAGCCCGGCAGCGGCTCCTTACGAATCACCGTGGTGCCGCGCACATCATGGATCTCACTGATAGACTCACCCGCTGCGAGGCGGTGCGACAGTTCAACCAGCGGACGTTCGGCGTTACCGTAGACTAAGATATCGGCCTTGGCATCGAGGATCACAGAGCGACGCACTTTATCTGACCAATAGTCATAATGGGCGATACGGCGTAAACTCGCTTCGATGCCACCAATCACCACAGGCACTTGCTTAAAGGCTTCTTTGCAGCGCTGGGTATAAACAGTGACGGCGCGATCGGGGCGCTTACCGCCAATATTACCCGCGGTATAGGCATCATCGTGACGCAGGCGACGCTCGGCAGTGTAACGGTTGATCATCGAGTCCATGTTGCCAGCGGTCACACCAAAATAGAGGTTAGGCTTGCCTAACTTCATGAAGTCATTTTTATTCGACCAATCGGGCTGCGAGATAATGCCAACGCGAAACCCTTGCGCCTCAAGCATACGGCCAATCACCGCCATACCAAAACTGGGGTGATCCACATAGGCATCGCCTGTGACAATAATAATGTCACATGAATCCCAGCCCAGTTTAGCCATCTCTTTGCGCGACATAGGCAAAAAAGGCGCCGCTGGTTCAGTACGGCCCAGATACTTGGGATGAGTAAATAACGTGGATTCAACCTGCATGAATAATACTGCCTAACTATCAAACCAATAAATAAGTGTAGTCACTCAGGGAGATGCCCCAATAGACCAAGCCATGTGCGCCAATTACCGCAGCGAGGTAACACTCGCGGCGCAACCTTAAAAAAGACGCGGAGTATAACAGCTACCCCCTCATTATTGCGACCAAAAAAGCAGCAACCCGGTAATATTACGCGCCAATAATAAAATAGCCAATATTAACCACAGACAGCGTAAGGATAAGGATCCAGGTTAATAATACCCCCCAAAATCGCCCCCAATGATAACCCCCTTGCCCCAAGGTTAATCCCAGCGCGTGCAACACTCTGGCTAGCAGCCAAATCAGCCCCAAAAGATGCACATATGCTTGCGGTAAACCGTTAAGCTCGGCCACCAGCAGCAACATCAGCGCCATAGGTGCATGCTCAATCAGGTTACCGTGCACTCGGTTGGCAAGGCGCAATGTGGGCTGACCGCCTGTGCCTAAGCCAACCTTTAAACGACGCCTTAGTTTTACGACTCGCAATGCAAAATAAACCGCCATTATGGCGGTTAACCCGATATATAAACTGGATACTATGACCGACATTGTCTCTCCTCGTGGTGAATCTTCACGCCAATCGTACAGCGCAGAGTAGTTAGCTTACGTCAGCAGGCCGCTTAATTGTAACTTTAAGGTTAATTCCCGCGGCGGCATCGACAGCGATAGGCAGTAAAAACTTACCAAGCCGTTAACCTTTTTAACCTAAGATGGGGTAAGATGCGCTCGATCTAGGGTCACCCATCGGTTTTATCATCATGGAACAAACAAGTGGATAGCGAAGAATTTATAGAAAAGCGCAAATTTATCATCAAGTTAGGTAAGTACCTGCATAAATTTGGCACCCCAGCTTATCGCTTAGAATCTCACCTTCAGAGCATCTCAAAGTTATTGGGTATTGAAGGCTATTTTCTCATCTCGCCCACCTCGATGACCTTTGTATTACAACATGATGCCGACCAAGAATATAACCATGTGGCTCGTGTCAGGCCCGGCGATCTCGATTTAGGCTCACTGGCACGAACCGACGAGTTGGTGGGTGAGCTGGTATCTGGCAAACGCACCTTACAAGAGGCCACCGACCGACTGGAAGAGATTGCTAACAAACCTAGCCCTTACGGCACCCTATTAACCTTATTGGCGTTTGGCTGTTCGGCGGGCGCCTTTGCTATGTTAATGGGCACCAGTTGGCATGACGTATTTTGGTCGGCGGCCCTGGGGCTCATGGTGTATGGCCTCGTTTACCGCGCCGAACGCTCGACACGTATTGCCGAAGCCCTAGAACCTCTGGCAGCCATTTTATGTGCCATCGTCGCCTGTGGCATCGCCTATTTTGACCCTTTTATTAATATCCCGGTGGTGATTCTGTCGGGCATCATTATCTTTGTCCCCGGGCTGGCGTTAACCCTGGGCTTGGCCGAATTGGCCGCGCGAGATTTAATCTCCGGCACCGCGCGTATCATGGACGCGTGCATGCTGCTGTTTAAGCTCTATTTTGGCGCCATATTTGGCATGGTGATTGGCTCGGCAATCTTTGGTGAAACCATCTATTTTGAACCCGATCCCTTGCCTCGTTGGGCCATTTGGTCAGCGGTACCCATCTTGTCGATGGCGCTGGTTATCATCTTTAAGGCGCGTTTAAAGGATGCCGCTTGGGGGGTGTTTGCCGGTATTATCGCCTTCTTTTCCGCCATGCTCGCGGGCATCTACTTGGGCGAGTCTATCGGCATCTTTTTTGGCGCCTTGGCGGTCGGGATCTATTCCAACTTATATGCCCGCTGGATGAAGGCTCCCGCTTCCATTGCACTACTGCAGGGGATCGTTATCTTGGTTCCCGGCAGTAAAACCTATATTGGTCTCAATACCCTCATATTGGGTGAAACCATGCTCAACCAATCCCATATTGGCTCACAAATTTTCTTAATTTTTATGTCGCTAATCGCCGGGCTGATATTTGCCAACGTGGCCGTACCACCGCGCGGAACCCTATAGCCTATGCACTATGCTGATACATTGCGCCGCATGTATCAGCATTTGCGTAAATAAAATCATTACCTTATTTCAATTCCCAGCTTGACTAATACTGACACTGGGTGTGTTATTAAAATGTATCTTTTTTGTGGTCACGAGATGCTTTAATCATCACATAACAATAAGGTGGGTCGCTCCATGCCATATGTCGCTCGCTGTATTGCGCTATTAAGTTACCTGCTGCTAGCCCCGCTGCATGCAGCTATCTCCCCTGAGCCGACATCTGCGCCATCGAATACTCAAGCAGGGTTAGCCAACACAGCACAAACCGATCCCCAAACGGTAAAAACCCCCATCAACAATATTGTCGTGGTTAGCCACGCCATATTCGATGAGTCCGATCCAGATGCTTTTTTTATTCACCGTTGGGCCAATTATCTGCACATCAATACCCGCGAGTCGACCCTACTGAGTAAACTCAGCTTCAATGTGAATGACGAGGTGTCACAACAAGATATTGAAGAAGCACAGCGAATTTTAAGGTACGAGCCTTACATTCGCGACGCCAAGATAACGTTTGCGCAGCCCGATCCTGATGCGGCGCCAAGTGACCCAGGAAAAACCGTATTAGTGGAAACCTGGGATAACTGGTCACTGCTGCCCACATTTAGCGCCAGTAGAAGTGGTGGTGAAAGTAAAATTTCTATCGGTATTAAAGAAGATAACTTACTCGGTTACGGCATCCGCACTCGTTTGAAATACAAATCCAGCGCCGATCGCAGCGGCTACCAGCTGGCCTTTCAAGCCCCCATGGATGACTGGATAAGACGCGCCACTCTCTCGGCAAACTTTTACGATAACAGTGACGGTGAAGCGGCCATGGTTGACTTCACCAAGCCGTTTTATACTCTTGACGATACCGATATGTACTCAGGGCGTTATATCAATGATTTACGAACCGATACTCTGCGCCAAAATGGGGTTGATGTGGATCAGTTTGAGCATCAAATCAATTTCTATAATGCGCAATACGGTTGGCGCCTCAACAAGGTCAATGACTGGCGTTCACGTGTATTAGTGGGGATCACTCAAGATCAACACACCTTTAAGCATATCGATACCTTTGTTGACGGCCCGCTGCCACAAGACCGAGATTATCACTACCCTTGGATAGGCTATCACTATCTGCAAGATGATTTTAAAGTGCTCAACAATGTCTACCTGATTAACTATAACGAAGACATTAACCTTGGTTGGCAACACTATGTCAGCCTGGGTATCGAAACCCAAGACACTAATGACAGCTCCCCTGTGGGTTATCACATCAACTGGCGATCATCGAGGGGATATCAAAGCCAAGCACAATTGCTACTGATGAGTATCGATGGCGAAGGCGTGTTTGCCACCAGCCAACCCGACTACTTTAAGGTGAATACGACAGCGGAATACTTTTATAAGCTGTCACCTAAGTGGACCGCTTATGCCAAGATGCGCTTGAGCGCCTCACAAAACAACTACCTCGATCAAACTTTTGCTCTGGGTGACAACACAGGCGTACGGGGTTACCCCAATGATTACCAACACGGTGATAACCAGTGGTTAGTCACTGCCGAAATTCGTAACTACCCTAATATTAATCTGTATCAACTGGCCGAACTTGGTTGGGCGGTATTTAGTGATTATGGCCATGCCACAGGCGGAACCGACCAAGATAATGAAGAGTCCGGCCCCATAGGTAGCTTTGGCATTGGGGCGCGCATTTACTCGTCGCGGTCCAGTTATGGCAGTGTGGCCCATATCGATTTATCAGTGCCCTTTACCAGTGGCGCCGAAGTCAACAGTTGGGAATGGCGCTTTCAAGTAAAACAGCATTTTTAACGGCTATGCAGCCCGAGGCGATAGACTTAGTAACGTCCTACAGTGGCCATACGATAAGCAGTAACGGTAAGCTAACCGCCACGACCAATAGCTCAAGCGGCAACCCCATCTTCCAATAATCACCGAAGCGAAATCCGCCAGGACCTAAGATTAAGGTATTATTTTGATGCCCTATCGGAGTCAAAAACGCGCACGAGGCGCCGATGGCCACCGACATTAAAAAGGTGTCTGGATTCACCCCGAGCTGAGTGGCGGTACTGATGGCAATGGGGCACATCACTGCAGCGGTGGCGGCGTTGTTCATAAAATCTGACAGACTCATGGTCACCACAAGGATCAACCCCAAGGCGACGATGGGATTTCCCTGCGCCACGTTATCGAGCAACGCCTTAGCCAGCAGATCGGCCGCACCTGTCGAGGCGGTAATGCTGGCAACAGGGATCAGCGCCCCAAGCAAGACAATAACCGACCAATCGACAGCATCATAGGCACTTTGCAGTGGCACTATGCTTAGTGCCATATACGCAAGCATCCCCATGGCAAATGAGATCGCAGTAGGGACAAGCCCGGTTGCGGCGCCAGTGACAGCCAACCCCATGATGATCAACGCCAGCATCACCCGCTTGGTTACTGGGATCCCAATCTCTCGCTGTGCTAAGGGCATACAGCCTAAGTTGGCGGCAAAATCACTTATGGCCTCGAGATCGCCCTGCATCAGCAACACGTCTCCCGCTTCGATGCGCGTTAAGCGTAACCGTTTAATCGAACGCCGCCCCCGCCGCGAGATAGCCAATAAATTCACGCCATATCGCCCCCTGATCTGTAGTCCCTTTGCGGTGCGACCATTGATGGCAGAACGCGGCATCACGACCAACTCCTGCAACACAATATCATCAGATTCAGATTCTTTTTTTTTCTCACTTGGCGCGTCGTCATTGCTGTCAACATCGGCCGGATCAGACTGCTGCTCCTTATCGACCTTAGCTGGTATGCGATCTTCGACTAATTTAAATTCAAACTTAGACAACACCTGTGATAGTGACTCGGGCTCAGCCTCGATAATAAGAATATCGCCAGCACGTAAGATTCTCGACTGGCTCGGGGCCGAGACCCTAAACGCGTTGCGAACTAAGCCCACCACCTGCGCATCGGTCTCATCCATCTCTTGATCAATTTGACGTAAAGACTTGCCCAGTGACCGACTGCCCTCATCGACCCGCACCTCGACCAGATACGTCCCGGTATCGAAACTGCTGCCGGCCGCCTGTTTGCGTGATGGCACTAAACGCCAACCGAGCAGTGCCACAAACACTACCCCCACCAAAGCCACAGTCAAGCCGACTGGCGTAAAGTCAAACATGGCAAAACCTTGGGATCCCGTTTCGGCGCGAAACCCAGACACTATGATGTTAGGTGGCGTACCGACAAGGGTCGTCATTCCCCCCAAAATGGTGCCAAATGCCAGCGGCATTAACACCCGTCCCGGTGGTAGCGATAACTTATTTGCCACCTGTATGGCCACCGGCATCAGTAGCGCCATGGCGCCGACATTATTCATAAAGGCACTGAATAACCCCCCGATACTCATTAATACGGTGATCATCACAGTGGGGCTGTCGCTGGAGGGCAACATTTTTTGCATCATGGCATCCACCGCACCAGAAAGTTGCAGCCCTTTACTTAATACCAGCACACAAGCCACAGTGATCACCGCCGGATGACCAAAACCTAAAAATGCCTCGTCGGCCGGGAGCAACCCCAGTAAAACAGATCCGAGTAATGCCGCCATCGCCACCAGATCATGCCGCCAACGCCCCCAAATAAATAGGGTCACTGTGGCGGCAAGCACAATAAAAATCAGCATCTGAGCCTGGGTCATATACAGGGCCTGGATAATTCTTGAGGTAGCTCAATAACAGTTGATAATCCAGCTTTTAGCAAGATTTTTAATCGCTTAATCCACGCTTAACTGTGTGAACTCAGCATCCCCCCCCTTTGGATATCGGTTAGCCTACGCATTTTTGGGTACCATGGCTCACACCCACTTCCTACTCGCCGGGTCGGCCAGCCAGATGATGTTCTACACATGAAAATCAACTCAATCTTTACTGGCAAGTGTTAAGAAAACCTTAAGATTTGCACACTAGATTGATAAGCATCACCTCATCTGGAATCGACTTTATGAAGCAATTGCTGCTACTGCTTAGCTTGGCCTGTTCAAGTTTATTCTCGCTGCCAACCTATGCTGCGCCTTCGTTGTCGCACCCGGTATTAACCTCACAAGGCGAGCAAACCACACTTAACCAATTTAAAGGCCAAGTCGTTTATGTCGACTTTTGGGCTTCTTGGTGCGGTCCGTGCCGCAAATCTTTTCCTTGGATGAACGCCATGCAAGCTAAATATCAGCAACAAGGACTCGCCATCGTCGCCATTAATTTGGATACCGAAAAAGCGTTAGCGGATAAATTTCTCAGTAAGTTACCGGCGCAATTTCATGTGCGTTTCGACCCCGAAGGCACCACAGCGCAAGCATTTAATCTTCAAGGTATGCCAAGCAGCTTTATCTTTAACAAACAAGGCGAGCTCGTTCAGAGCCACATGGGCTTTTTCGAAGAATATGCATCGCAGTATGAGCAAGAGCTCGTGACGCTATTAAAGGAGTAAGCAATGAAAAAAACAATTCTGACCTTAACCATTATCACCAGTCTATCGGCCTGTTCGAACCTAGGTGTAGAGCCGTGGGAAAAAGATCAACTGGCCCGCGCCGACATGGCGTTAGATGCTGAAAAGCTCGATTATGCCCTTGATGATCATATCTATTTCAGTAAAGAAGGTACCAGTGGTGGCCGCGCATTTGCGGGTGGAGGTTGCGGATGCAATTAACTAAACATCGCAATATTGCCAGTGCACTGGCGATGGCGAGCTGCTCCTTAGTTGGCCAGCAAGCGCAAGCAACTGAAACGAGCCTTGATGATTGGAAGGTCGATGCCGCCGTAATGTATTACGGCGAACAAGACAGAGTGCAAGCGGTCGAGGCGATAGGTAACGTACAAAAAGCCTTTGGCGACACCTCGCTACTCGACATGAAATTAGTCGTCGACAGCCTAACTGGCGCATCGGCCTCGGGGGCAGTGGCGCAAGACACCAGCCAAACATTCACTCGCCCCTCGGGCAATGGTGAATATGTGGTTGCCCCTGGCGAAACGCCCCTTGATGACACCTTTCATGACACTCGCGTACAGGCTAGCGTCAACTGGAGTGAAACCTTAACCCCCCAATGGAAGGTTAACGGCGGTATTTATGGCTCCAAAGAGTTCGATTATATGTCGATGGGTCTCAATGGCGGCGTAGAGCGCAGCTTCAATAAAGATAACACTACCTTAGCGTTATCTGGCTCCTATACCTATGATGTTATCGATCCCGTTGGCGGCAAACCGGTGGCATTTTCGGCAATGGTGCATCGTGGCGACTTTCAAAATGAAGATGATTATCGCGCGGCGTTCAATCGCACCCGTATCGAGGGCACCGAAGACAAGAGTACCGCCGATGTATTGCTAGGGGTGACTCAAGTGCTTAACCGTCGCTGGTTGCTCCAAGCCAACTACGGCTTATCAAGCGTCTCTGGCTACATGAATGATCCGTACAAAATATTAAGCCAAGTCGATAGCACAGGTACCACCCAAGACTACCTGTATGAAAACAGACCCGATTCACGCCTAAAGCATAGCTTTTACATGATGACGAAAGGCGCACTGGACTCAGGCGTGGTGGATTTCTCTTATCGTTACAGCACTGACGATTGGGACATTCAATCACACACCTTAGAAACCCACTATCGCTACTATTTCAGTGGTAATTTCTATGGTCAAATTCATTTGCGCTACTATCAACAACAGGCGGCTAACTTTTATCAACCGTTTCTGCTCACCTCAGACCCACTGCCTGAATATGCCAGCGCCGATTACCGTATTGGTGACATGACGGCTTATACCGTTGGCATTAAATTTGGTCAACGCTTAGCGGGCGGCCATGAAATAAGCTATCGATTGGAGTATTATCAACAAAACCCTGAAAATAATGGCACCGAGTTGATAGGCCAATTGAAAAACTATGATCAATTCCCTCAGGTAAAGGCGATCATGGCGCAATTTAGCTACTCATTTTAGCCAATCTCGTGCCCGCAGATGCGGGCCTTTAAGGACAGCTATGGCGCTCAGTAACTCACATGCCCCAATGACGCACACCGAAATGACGCTGCCCCCTTTAGCCCAAGGTGCAGAGCTGCATCCCCGCCCGTGGGGATTTTTGGGACAATTTCGCGCCATGGCCAGTCCTTGCGAATTACTTATCGCCACGTCAGATGTGACCACGGCCAGCCACATCCTTAACCTCGCTGCCCATGAAGCTAAGCGAATAGAAACCAAATACAGCCGATTTATCAGCCATAATCCTCTTTGGCAGCTTAATCATGGCGATGGCAACCCCATGCCCATCGACGCTGAAACCCATCGTTTGCTCAGCTTTGCGCAGCAGTGCTATAGCCTCAGTGATGGCCGTTTCGACATCAGCGCGGGCCCATTAATGCAGCTATGGCGCTTTGAAGACCTCCAACATGGGCGCATCCCCTCAGCCCAAGAGATCAACCACGCTAAATCCTTGGTCGACTTTTCGGCGCTGCACATCACCCCGACCAGCCTACAGATGCCCAAGGCCATGAGTTTAGATTTTGGCGGCATCGCCAAAGAGTATGCGGTCGATAATACCGCCAGGTTAATAGCCGAGCGCTGGCCAGCGCTTTCGGTACTGGTGAACTTTGGCGGTGATATCGCCTGCCCTGTGGCACGCACATCCCCCGAAAGTGCTTGGCAAGTGGGCATCGAAAACCCCAATGCGTTAGATAGCGCGAGCGCGTTATTACAGATCCGCCAAGGCGCTCTCGCCACCAGCGGCACAACAAGGCGTTACCTTGAAAAGGACCATAAGCGTTACGGCCACATTGTCGACCCGAGTAGTGGTTTTCCCGTAGAAAACGCACCGCTATCGGTCACCGTATTAGCACAAAATTGTGTGATGGCTGGCATGCTGTCGACCATGGCCATGTTAGAAGGCGCTAACGCCGAGGCCTTTTTGACGGCGCAAGGCGTCTATTTTCAAGTATATCGATAATTGACCCACAACTTGATATAAATAAACCGACCGCATCCATGTTGGGTCATCGCAATAGGATCAATATGCGTATACTGCTTGTGGAAGATAATGAGTTACTCGCCCAAGGGATCTGCCTTAGCCTCGGCAAAGTTGGCATGCAGATCGATCACCTTAGTAGCTATCAACAGGCGCTCAACTCGGTACACAACGAGACCTTCAGCGCCATAGTGCTCGACCTTGGCTTGCCCGATGGCAGCGGCAAAGACCTATTAAAACATTGGCGTAAGCAAGGGTTGTCCACCCCCACCATAGTGCTAACCGCCAATACCGATTTCGACACCAAATTGGCCTGTTTAGACATGGGCGCCGACGATTACCTTAGCAAACCCTTCGATGTGCGCGAGCTCGCCGCGCGGATCCGCGCCATTGTACGCCGTCATCATGGGCAAAATAACAACAGCTTAAGCGTTGGCGCCTTGCACATGAACTTAGATACCCGCGAGGTGCAGTTTCGTGAGCGCTTAATCTCACTCTCTCGGCGCGAGTACCAGCTGTTACATGAGTTGGCGCAATCGGCTGGCAGAGTGCTAACTCGCCACCAGCTTGAGCAGCTCACCTATGGCTGGGATGAGGTCGGTAGTAACTCTATCGAAGTGCACATTCATCACTTACGCAAAAAAACCACCAATGAATTGATCAAAACCGTACGCGGCATAGGCTATACCTTGGTTGAGACCGAATAATGTATTCACTACGTTTGATGCTAACCACGCTGATGCTGACAGGCATCGCCCTGTCGGTTGGCTTATCGAGCTGGATGAGCACCCGTGATGCTTCAGAGCAGATTGAAGAACTTTTCGATGCGCAAATGATGCAAACGGCTAAAATGTTGGAGCTGTTTTATCAACATGGCATCACAGCAAGTGATGCCCAAGCACTAACCGAGCAGGCGCAGCTATTTCACATTGAAAATAGTGATGTAGATACTTTTGCTGAACAGGCTGACGCCCTACAACTCTCCTATGAACACAAATTAGCGTTTCAAATATGGTCAGATAACGGTGAGCCATTAATTCTGTCTGACAACATTACCGCCCAGCCGATAACTGAGTTTGTCGCCGGTTATCATCAAAAAATCTTAACCGATGAACTGTGGCATGTGTTTAGCTATTATTCAAAAGATAACCACATCTGGATTGTCACCGCCCAGCAAGATGACGTGCGCCAAGAGCTGGTATCACAAATTATGCATAATGCCGTCAGCGCCCCCTTAATGATCGCACCCATTGTGCTGCTGGCTATGTTACTGCTCTCTTATTGGCTATTTAAACCGCTCAAGGCGTTCGAGCAACGGCTCAACCAACGTAGCCCTCATGATGTCACGCCTATCTCTATGCACCTGCCGAGCGAACTTCTTCCGGTGCAGAAAGCGCTCAACTTATACATCAACCGCTTTGCCAACGCCTTAGCGCGAGAACGACGCTTCAGCGCTGATGCGGCGCATGAATTAAAAACGCCACTGTCGGTCATTAAGCTGCATCAAGATGGACTAGCAGAGCTTATCCCCCCGTCACAACAAGCTAAATTACATTTAGCCGCCATTAACAGCGGCGTCACCCGTCTCAGTCATACTGTAGAACAACTGTTATTACTCGCACGGGTCGATTCGATAGAGGAACTAACGTTAGGCCCTAGCCATGTACAAACTATGGTGGAGGAGGCATTAAATCAGCTTATGCCAGGGATCACCGATTTCGAATGGGAGATGGCGATCCCCAGTGATCTGTATGTGGCCGCCGACCATTTTTATATCGAATTAGTGCTTAAAAACCTACTAGAAAACGCCTGTAAATACAGCCCAAAAGAATCACTTATCCGCATTAGCGCGACAAGAAACGCCAACTACATCGATATTGATATTACAGATAACGGCCAAGGGATGACGCCAGAGCAAATTGCTAATGCCGTAGAGCGCTTCTATCGAGTCAATGAAAATGAAGGTACAGGGGCGGGCTTAGGATTATCGATTTGTCAGCATATTGTTGAACTGCATCGCGGTAAACTTACCCTAACATCGCGACCCCAAGCGGGGCTCACGGTTACCGTCAGCTTACCTATCGCCTAGCGACTAAGGTTTAAGTTACAGGGTAAGGTTAAAGATTCAGGGTTGTACCCCATGATCACGCGCCACCGCTGACGACTACGAAGGTAATGTCGCGAACGCGTAATTATTTTTACCTTGCCTTTTAACCTGATACATCGCCTGATCGGCCATTTTCACCAAGGCCTCAGCAGTATCGTTATGTTGAGGATACAAGGCGATGCCTATGCTGGCCGTGATCTTGACCTCGACATCATCGTAAGTAAAGGGCTGAGCTAACACATTGACAATCCGCTCGGCGACCAACTTGACCAAAGCCTGACTCTCAACTTCTGTACATAAAATCAAAAACTCATCGCCGCCAATACGCGCAACGGTATCGATATCGCGAACGCTGCAACTAAGGCGCTGAGTCGCTTCAATTAACAACTGATCACCCGCATCATGGCCAAGCGAATCATTGATCGTCTTAAACCCATCTAAATCAACAAAGAGCAATGCGCCGTTTTTACTGTGCGCCGTCACCAAAGCATCATTCAGGCTCTGCATAAAAAACGCTCTGGTGGGCAAGCCAGTTAAGGCATCATGATTGGCTAAGTGGTGGATACGTTTTTTAGCCTCTTTTAAATCGGTGATATCTTCCTTAACCGCGACAAAATGACTAATGTTACCGTTACGCTGCTTCACTGGCGCGATAGACGCTATCTCCCAAAAAAGCTCACCGTTTTTCTTACGGTTATGAAATTCGCCACGCCACGTATGCCCAGAAGAGATCGCCTGCCACAAGGTTGAGTATTCATTAGGGTTCATTTCACCCGATTGCAACACTCGCGGATTTTGGCCCATCAGTTCATCTGAGCAGTAACCGGTTTTTTCAATAAAGGCCGGATTAACATAGTTAATCGCCCCTACATTATCTGTGATAACAATCGATGATGCCGACTGCTCAACCGCCAAGGATAAAATGCGTAATTTCGACTCTAATACCGCGTAACTCAGTAAAACCAATGAAATAGCAATGCCGCCAATAATAAAAACGCCACTCAATAACACCAGCGTTGACGTCATACTCGGATCTAAAAAATCCCTATATGAGGCAGAAAAGACCGCAATGACACCGCGAATAGCATGGGATAAACCAAATAAGCCAAACATAAATGCAACCGCATAACCCGCAGTACGCCACGGCGCCGCCTTCTCGGCCAATAACGTTTTTATTATCATGGCGCATATCATAAAAAAGGCCGCGCTAAGCACTGCGATTCTCATATTGAGATTGTTATCGATATAGTAGAAGTAACAAAACAGCAGCAATGTCAGCAGTGGAAAACCAACATCCAATAACTCTATGGAAGCACGACCCGTAAAAATACGCACGCCGCGATAAATAAGCAGAAAACCAATCACATAAAAAGTGTTAGCGATAACGATGGAGAGAAAATCTGGCAGGTTACCCCGCCCAAAAAGCAGGACGCTCGCCAAAGCAATACAAGACATACCCGATGCCCAAAAGCCTGAGCCATTACGCAGATTTTGTGCTCGCCACAACGACATTAACGCCACCGCAGAGCCAAATGAAATAAGTGCGGTGACAACGAGTAAAGTACGATTATCTAATATTTGCATATAAACCGCGTAAGACCATTTGCATTGGTGAATTTCATTTCAACCCTTTTAGGCTTTGCATTAATGGCAAAATGAGCGGTGACCTTATTTGTATTTTTACAATGTTTATATTTAGTAATGTTTAGCGGTGAGATGTTAACATAAAAAAGATCATTTGAACGTGATTATGAAGCATATACGACTTTATTCTGCTGTATTAAAATGATGCAGTATTCATCGCCGCCTATGGATGAGAAAAACTCGCTTCGGATGGTTAGACTTGAATAAGGGAGAGATGAGATAATCGTCGGTGAAAAACAATGTGTACCGATGCTTTATCCTACCGAGATTGGCATAAGCAGAAACACAAAAGGCCTCACATTGCTGCGAGGCCTTTTGTTTAAAGAGGTTGAGTTGGCCGATAAGCCGGGTCCTGTCGTGGACAGTTATTCATCTAGGCCTGCAATCGCTCACAGGCTCAAGCGACCTACCCGGTTCCAACGCGAGCCACGCCATACGGAACCCTATTTGGTCTTGCTTCGGGTAGAGTTTACCTTGCTACGGACTATTGCTAGCCGCACGGTGCGCTCTTACCGCACCCTTTCACCCTTACCAACTTGATAAATCAAGCTGGCGGTCTCCTCTCTGCTGCACTTGTCGTCGGTTCACACCGCCCAGGCGTTACCTGGTACCCTGCTCTTTGAAGCCCGGACTTTCCTCCCCGTTCTTGCGAACGCAGCAACTGTCTGGCCAACTCGGCGCGGATTATAGCTTAATGACACTTGGCATTCCACCTAATCTTCGTCACAGACAAGCTACACTGGATAATCGATTACAATCCGATCTCTAAGCCATATTTATATAGGGCATTTTTCTTCAATCCGTGGATCTGTGCAGCGATGGCAGCAGCCTTTTTTAACGGTAACTCTTCAATTAACAGTTTAAGCGTGTTGATAGCCACCGTTGGGATGCCTTCATCATCATTAATTCGATGACCATGGCACATCAGCACAATTTCACCTTTTTGCTGATTAGGATCTTGCTTTACCGTCTGCAAGATTTCAGCGGCCGAGCCTGAGAGGAAGGTTTCGAAGGTCTTAGTCACTTCTCGCGCCATCACCACATGGCGATCTTCGCCTAGCGCGGCCACGATAGATTCGAGACTGTGGACGATGCGGTGAGGCGATTCATAAAAAATCAGCGTACGTGGATCTTCAGCCAGTTCGGTTAACTTATCGAGGCGGCCCTTCTCTTTGGCCGGCAAGAAGCCTTCAAAAGAAAAGCGATCCGATGGTAACCCTGACGCACTCAGTGCGGTAATGGCAGCACAAGGCCCAGGTAGCGGAATAACGTTGTAACCTGCCTCTCGCACCTGAGAAACCAAGTGATATCCGGGGTCTGAAATCAAAGGCGTGCCCGCATCAGAGATTAACGCGACCGCTTCGCCATTGGACAGTTTTTGAATGATCCACTGGGCACGATCCCTTTCATTATGATCATGTAGCGCCGTTTTACGGGTTTCGATACCAAAATGGCTAAGTAATTTACCACTGTGACGCGTGTCTTCGCAGGCGATAAGTGACACCTGATTCAGCACCTCGATTGCACGAGTACTGATGTCTCCAAGGTTGCCTATGGGGGTTGGAACTATGTAAAGCGCGACCGACAGGTCCATATCTACCTCTGTAATGATTGTCACAAGACTTTCGTCAAGCTGAAGAGCAGGTTAAACTACAGCCAGCATCTTACCAGAGTGAAGTCCTGTGTTAAAAAGACTGAATACAACTAAATTTATCTTTATCGCGGTTTTATCAACGGTGTTATTTGGTTGTGCCACTTCGACACCGCCAGTTAAGGAGACCCAAAGCCAGGTCTCTTTGAGCAGCGCGCCACTCAATGCCTCACAGTATTTAGCCGATGCTGCAAAGGCATCATCTGCAGAGCAACGCGATAGACTCATGTTGCAAGCGGCCCACGCCTTTATTAATCAGGGCGATACCACTAATGCGGCGCAAACATTGGCGTCAATCAAAGCTAACTTAGTGCAAAAGCCAGAACTGTTAGCGCAACATAAATATTTAACCGCACGCGTGCTAGAGCTTACCTCGACTTATGATGATGCACTCGCCCAGCTCAATTATCCAAGTCAGTGGCGCTTAGCCGAATGGCAAATGGCTAACTATTACCAGCTTAAGGCGCGCCTCTACCAATTGATTAAACAGCCTATCGAACAAGCAAGACAATTGAGCCTGCTGAGCCTTTATCTTCCTAAGCCAGACTCATATCGGGTTAATGACGAGATTTGGCGGATTTTACAGCCGCTGCATGAACAAACCTTGTTGTCATTTAGCCAAGATACCAGCACCCCGGTTTTTACCGGTTGGTTACAGCTGGCGTATATTGCTAAGCATTATGCCATAGATCCGCAAGTGCTCGTGCAGCAATTATCGGCTTGGCAACATGATAATCCGCGCCACCCAGCAGCCATGAAGCTGCCAACGGATCTTGAGCGTGCGGTTAACGCTAAGCCATACAGACCCAAAAATATCGCGGTGTTATTACCGCTTAGCGGCTCAAGAGCCGCTATCGCTAACCCAATTAAGCAAGGTATTGTCTCGAGTTATCTGGCAAATCCTGACGATTCGGTTTCGGTGAACTTTTTCGACTCAGCTCAGGGGGCCGATATCGCCTACCAGCAGGCGGTGAATGCTGGCGCCGAATTTATTATAGGCCCACTACTACAATCGGAAGTTGCCACCATTCTTGAGGCGCAAAATGCGGCGCCACAGAACACACCATTGCCGCAACTGTTTCTGAATAAAGCCGACAACATAACCCCTAATGCCGATCAGTTTTTCTTCGCCTTGTCGCCAACCGACGAGGCTATCGATGCCGCGCAAAAGCTGTTTAAAGACGGGGTTGAAAGGCCGCTCCTATTAGCCAGCAATGATAATATCGGCCGCCGCATGGCCGATGCCTTTAACGAAAAGTGGCAAGCCCTGACTGAGGAAACTGCTGAGGTACACTTTTATAATAGTGGCGATGAAATGAAGGTGACAGTGCAAAAGTCACTGGGCGTGATTGACAGTAAAGAGCGCATTGCGCGCATTAAAGCCTTACTGGGTAATCAAATTGAGGCAGACTTTCGCTCTCGTCGCGATATTGATGCTATTTACATGATCTCCAGCAGCCAAGACCTGCCCTTACTTAAACCCTTTATCGACGTTAATTTCAGTGTGTTTGCTCAGCCAGTACCACTTTACAGCACTAGTCGAAGCCGCATCGAAGGAAACTCTCGTAGCGTCGCACAGGAGCTCAATAACCTCACCATTAGTGATATCCCTTGGCTATTAAAAGCCAATGCCGAAACGGCAGAGGTGGCTAAGCTGTGGCCCAACTGGAGCAACAGTCAAAAACGCCTCTATATTATGGGTTATGATGCGCTGCAATTGGTGAGTAAATTAGCCCAGATGCGAGCCTTACCGGGTTATCAATATTCTGGTGGCAGTGGACTGCTTTCGGCCGCGCCGGATGGTACTATTAACCGCCAGCTAAGCTGGGGACGTTATCAACGCGGAAATCTGCGACCACTATGACGCTGCCAGCCCATTTAAGCCGAGGCCGCTCAGCAGAAGATGCGGCGTTAGCTTATTTGCAGGCTCAAGGGCTGACATTCGTCGAACGCAATGTGCGCTACCCGTTTGGTGAAATTGACCTCATCATGAATGAGGGCCAAAAATGGATTTTTATTGAGGTAAAATACCGCCAATCTAAACAGTTTGGTGGTGCAATACACGCGATTAGCCGAGGCCAAATCGAGCGACTACGTCGAGCAGCAAATCATTATATGCAGCGCAATCATATTGATGCACAATGCCGCTTTGATGTCGTCGCCATAGATGCCAATGATATAAATTGGATCACCAATGCATTTTAGTGATCACTAAGCCTCATGCACACAAGTAAAGGCTTGTTGACAGAGTTATTGTTTTTTAAGGACCTACCCATGTTAGAACGTATTAAAGATAGTTTTACTCACTCAATCCAAACCAAAATCGATGCTGCTGAAGCATTGCCTGAGTCGATTGAGAAAGCAGCTGAAATGATGGTGCAATGCCTATTAGGTGGCAACAAAATTCTAGCTTGTGGTAATGGTGGTAGCGCTGGTGATGCACAGCATTTCTCGGCCGAGCTGCTTAACCGTTATGAGATTGAGCGTCCACCGTTACCGGCTATCGCGTTAACCACTGACACCTCAACCATTACGGCTATCGGTAACGATTACAGCTATGACGAGATCTTTTCTAAGCAAATCTTAGCCCTAGGTCAACCTGGCGATATTCTACTGGCGATTTCAACCAGTGGTAATTCGGGTAACGTCATCAAGGCGATGGAAGCGGCGCTGAGCCGTGATATGACTATCGTGGCCCTAACAGGTAAAGATGGCGGCGCGATGGCAGGCCTGATGGGCACTAACGATGTTGAAGTACGTGTGCCCTCGAATGTGACCGCGCGTATCCAAGAGGTGCATTTATTGGTGATCCATTGCCTCTGCGACAATATCGATCGCACGCTATTCCCGCAGGACGAGCAAGCATGAGAGCTTGGCTCCCATTAATTGCTATTGCTTTACTGCTTCAAGGCTGCGCCGGTGCTGTAATGGTCGGTGCGGTTGGTGGTGCCATGATGGTCAACGATGAGCGGAGTTTTTCGACGCAAATCGATGACACCAATGCGGACTTCCAAATATCGAGCGCCCTAGGCGCCCACGATGATATTAAAAACCAAACTAATATTACCGGTATCGCCATGAATGGTAATGTGCTGGTTATCGGCCAAGCACCTAACTCTATGTTGCGTGACAAGGCGATTAATATCATCCAAGGGCTCAACCTAGGGGGTAAGATCCATAATCAGATTCGCATAGGTAACCCCACCTCTTTTACCACGCGCAGTAATGACACTTGGATCACCACCAAAGTCAAAACGCGTATGCTCAATGACAACGCACTCGATATTACCCGTATTAAGGTGATCACCGAAAACGGCGAGGTGTTTTTGCTTGGCGTCGTCAGTCGCGAGCAAGCCGATCTCGCGGTAGACATAGCCCGCAATACTGCTGGCGTGCGTAAAGTGATCAAAGTGCTCGAGACGCCTAGTACCTAATTGGCGCCAGGCATAATGGCTACAGTGAAGACAACGCCAGCTTTCGCTTAGCCAGTGCCAACTTAATTTGTGGAAAAATCAGCGATGGCAATACAATTAATGCCGCGCCAAACCAGCTGAGCCCATCGAGCCATTCATCAAACCACAGCCAGCCAAAAAAGATAGCAAATAACAAGCCACTGTATTCGGCCACCGCAATATCGCCCGCCTGTGCTCGGCGATACGCCAATACACAAAACAGCTGATACGCCAGCAAAAAGCCGTTACTTAATATTGCCACCCCTAACATTTGCCAGCTAAAACCAATAAACCCTGTTAACGCGGCAATTAAGGCCACCAGCGGTAGGCTGAGTAAGTTATATAGCATCACGGTAAGGCTTGCCGCTTCGGTGCTAGGCAGTTTACGCAGCGCTAATTGATTACCTGCAAACATCATGGCAGAAAACAGCACAGCTAATCCTGCCATGTTGAGCTCACTCGGACGTAATATGATCACTATGCCAATAAAGCCCAGCACAGCCACCATCACTTGCGTGCGCGTTAATTGCTCATTAAGAAACAGCATCCCCATGACAATGATCATTAACGGCGCCGAGTAAAACAGCGAGCCTACTGTGGCCAATGGCAACGCTAATAACCCTGCTATCAAGCATAACGCCCCAATAGCACCACTATTAGCTCGCAGCGCATGTAACTTCATAAACTGCGATCGCGGTCGGCCGGCATAGCACCATAACGGCAGCATCATCACGATGGCCGTCATTTGTCGCAGCAGCAAAAACATTGCCGCGTTACTCTCTTGTGGCAACCACTTAATCGAGACATCGTATAGCGCACTAAATACATTGCCCAGAATCAGTAGCCCCAGCCCAATCACAATATTTCGCGGCATTGGCGGTATCTCAACTATCTCCCATAATGGCTGCATCATAAGCAGCAAAAAACTAAAGCAGAAGTGATGATTTCTTTTAATAGATGAATTAAATTCATACCTCAACCAAATGAGATCGCAAGAGGCACTTCAATGAGAAAAATTCCGCCACTAAGGGCATTGCAGGTTTTTGAAGCCGCCGCGCGTCAGCAACACTTCTCCCGTGCGGCCGATGAGCTGTGCATTACCCAAAGCGCGGTGTCGCATCAAATTCGGCTGCTTGAAGAGCATTTTGCGCAACCCTTGTTTAAGCGTGAAGGACGCGTATTAAAACTCACCGCTAAAGGACAACTGCTCTACCAAGAAGCGGCACGAATTTTTAATGAATTGAGCGTGCTCAATCAACAGATGATTGGTGAGCAGCAACAAGCATTACGCTTAGCGGTATACAGCTCATTTGCAGTGAAATGGTTGATCCCACGCCTAAGTGAATTTAGGCGGCATCAACCCGAAATTCAGATCCGCCTCGACATGGTCACCGACGATCCTGTGCTGTCCCATAGTGAAGCCGATATGTTTATTACCGGGCAAAAACAACAAAAAGGCTATTGGCAACAACTGCTTCATCGAGAACGCCTTATCCCGGTTTGCAGTCCCGACTTTGTCAATCAAGGGCAGACGCTGGATCTACCTTGGTTGATAAAGCAACCTTTACTGACCGTCGATGAGGGGCCGCTGGGGCTCGATTGGCAGCGTTGGTTAGCCCATCATCAGCTTGCCGTGACTCGCCATACTAAGCAGCACCTTTTTAGCCATGTGTTACTCGCCATTGAAGCGGCGATTGCAGGCCAAGGCGTGGCCTTAGCATCGGATTTTATGGTGGCCGACGATATTGCTCGCCACCGTCTCATCGCGCTGCCCTTTCCCAGCATAGATACTGGATTTGAGTTCAACTTTTTATGCAAACAACGCCGCGTCAAAGAACCTGCCATCGCCAGTTTTATTAATTGGCTCCTGCTGCAGCAATAGAACGTTTTCATTGGTGGCAATGCAAAAAGCCAGCTTAGCTGGCTTTTTAACACAAAATATTGGCTATCGATTAGACGATAAGGCCAATCTTTTCGTATACCTGCTTCAGCGTAACCTCGGCACGCGCTCGTGCTTTTTCAGCCCCTTCTTGCATCACTTGATTAAGGAAGGTTTGATCGGCTCTAAATTCGTGAAAACGCGCTTGTAGTGGCTCCAACATATTCACTACAGCTTCACCTGTGGCCACTTTTAAATGACCATACATCTTACCTTCAAACTCGGCTTCCAGACTGGCAATCGACTGGCCAGTACAGCCCGACATTAAACTCAGCAAGTTAGACACGCCTGGCTTAGCATCGACATCAAAACGCACCACTGGTGGCTCTTCACTATCGGTCATCGCTTTTTTGACTTTCTTCATGATCGCTTTAGGATCTTCAAGTAAGCCGATAACATTATTACGATTATCGTCAGACTTAGACATCTTCTTCAACGGATCTTGCAGCGACATCACCTTAGCCCCCGTTGCCGGAATAAAGGGCTCTGGTACCACAAAAGTATCGCCATAGGCATTATTAAAGCGAGTCGCAATATCACGCGTTAACTCTAAGTGCTGTTTCTGATCTTGGCCAACAGGCACTTCGTTGGCTTGATACAGCAAAATGTCGGCCGCCATCAATACGGGATAATCGAACAAACCTACGTTGATATTATTGGCATGTTTTTGTGACTTATCTTTGAACTGGGTCATTCGATTTAGCTCACCCATTTGGGTGTAGCAGTTTAACGCCCAGCTTAATTGCGTATGCTGAGGAACCTGAGACTGTAAAAAGACGGTGCTCTTTTTAGGATCGATACCGCAGGCCAAATAGATGGCTAGCGTGTCTAGACAGGCTTCACGTAATTTAATCGGATCTTGTCTAACGGTGATCGCATGGAGATCGACAACGCAATAAATACAGTCATGACTGTCTTGCATACCCACCCACTGACGCAGAGCACCCATGTAGTTACCAATACTCAGCTCACCAGATGGTTGAGCACCACTAAACACGATAGGTTTTGCAGTCATTCGTTTATTGCTCCGTTGATTCAGCAGTTAAGTTAATTAATGCTGTTATTTCACTAAATTGTTCACATACGGCGCTTGGACCGCTGAGCCCGATATCTTCACCGTAGTTATACCCATAGGTCAAGCCGATTGAGGCAATACCCGCCGCTTTGGCCGCTAAAATGTCGTTTTTAGAATCGCCCACCATTAAAAGCTGCTCTGGTGTTAACTGCCACTGGGTTAATAGGTGAGTTAACGGCATAGGATCGGGTTTCATTTTGGCTAACGAGTCACCGCCCAGCACTAGGCTAAAGAACTCGGCAATGTCGAAGGCCTCGAGTAAGGGCATGGTAAAACGATAAGGCTTATTCGTGACCACAGCCAAGCGATATCCGGCGGCATGCAGCTGCTGTAATACCGGCTTAACACCGTCATACAATTTACTGTGTTGCTGTAAATTGGCTTGATAATGGCGCATAAACAGCGGCATAGCATCGGCTAATTCGGCCGCATCTATCACCCTATCATGGGCAAAGCTGAGTGCTCGCTCGGCTAACTTTTCGGCACCATTGCCCACCCACGAACGTACCTGTGGCTCACTACAGCTAGGCAGATTTAGCTCTGCCAGCATGGCATTGGTGGCGGCTGCAAGATCAGGCACACTGTCGATGAGCGTACCGTCTAGATCAAAGGCTATTGCCTTAATTTGCTTTGCATGGATCATGACTTAACCTCTGTTTTCGCCAGTTCTACGCGCATCTCATCAATGACCGCTTTATAATCTGGTTGGCTAAAAATCGCCGAGCCCGCCACAAACATATCGGCGCCAGCGGCAGCAATTTCGGCAATGTTGTCGACCTTAACGCCGCCATCGACTTCGAGACGAATATCAAAGCCACTGGCGTCGATGCGCTGACGCACTTGACGTAATTTGTCCAGTGTTGATGGAATAAACGACTGACCGCCAAATCCAGGGTTAACTGACATCAATAAAATCACATCCAGCTTATCCATCACATGATCAAGATAATGCAGTGGCGTACCAGGATTAAACACCAGCCCAGCCTTACAGCCCGCCTCTTTAATTAACTGTAAGCTTCTATCGATATGCTCTGAGGCTTCTGGGTGAAAGGTGATGATCGACGCACCAGCGTCAGCAAAGTCCGGAATAATACGATCCACAGGCTTAACCATTAGGTGCACATCTATATCGGCCGTGACACCATAGTCACGCAGCGCCTTACACACCATAGGACCTATGGTTAGGTTAGGTACGTAATGATTGTCCATCACATCAAAGTGAACGACATCGGCACCCGCACTGAGCACGGCATCAACATCTTCCCCAAGGCGGGCAAAATCGGCAGAAAGAATCGAGGGAGCAATTAAAAATGGACGCATGGTTAACTCACTAGTGTGGATAATAAATACGCTATTCTACCTCAATGCCTTACTGCCTCTCTAGGGCTTTAGTGGCATTAAATGTGCTCAAACTCAGAAATGAGTGCTTTTATTCAGGCCGCTTGAACGCCTGTGGAAATAGATGTTCAAAATATAAACGGCTTTGCTATAATGTTGCCAATTGTTATATTTACGTGCGATACAGGATGTAGACATGAATAATAAGCTAAAACTGTCGGGCAACCTTAAGTCAGCAGGACTGCTGGCGTTTACAGCATTTGCTGTCGGGGTTGTAACCGTAAACGTTAAGGGGAATATCCAGAGCACTAACTCATCGACCTGTGAACATGATAGCAATACCGCTTATAACTCGGCATTACCTGCAAGTCACCCGGCTAATCGCTGTCCGCAACCATCGGATAATGTTAGCTGGATAAATTGGTTAACAGGTAACAGCCGCTCGAGTCAGTTCCATTTTGTCGACCTACTAGAATTACTCCATGGCCATAAAAGCAGCCCGATGGATGACATTAATCCCACGAGCCCAAAAAATCGCTACTAAAAGGCGCTCCCTCATCCAACTACTATTTAGCACTTTAGCTGCTTTTTTTGGCGTGCAAACCGAGCATAACCGCCAGCGAGACTTTCAATCTCACTCTGCTATCCCCTATCTTATCATGGGGATAATTTTAGCCATTGGCTTGGTGATAGGCTTAATCGTTATTGTTAATCTGGTACTGACTTAATCGTTTTCGCTATGATATCTATCATCATATAGCGCCATCAACTCATCCACTTTTTTACGCCCACTGCCATTTTGGCTAATGTTACGTTGCACCTGAATGGTATCGAAACGGGCACCGTGATAGAGCTCGCGGGTTAATGGAATGTCATGATTACTAATTAACACGGGAATACCACGATCAATCGCGGTGTGCCGCGCCTTTCGGGCCAGTAATGCCTGATCATCTAAGCTAAAACCTGAGCCCACATAGGTGGTAAAACTGGCTGTCGTCGATAATGGCGCATACGGCGGATCGCAATAAACAACGTCACCACTTTGGGTAAAGCTGAACGCCTCTTCGTATCCGATACAGCGAAACTCCGCCTGCTGAGCTTTTTCGGCAAACGCCATGATCTCATCGTGAGGGAAGTAGGGTCTTTTATATGAGCCAAAAGGCACATTAAAGCCGCCTTTCTTATTGTAGCGGCACAAACCATTAAAGCCGTGACGATTCATATAGAGAAAATAGACCGAACGTAAAAATGGATCGCTTACCTGATTAAATTCGCTGCGAACTTGGTAATAGACTTGTTTGTCATTCTTAGCATCGACAAACATTGCCTTAGCCGCCCGAATGTACTTTTCAGGGGTGGCTTGCACGATTTTGTACAGGTTAATCAAGTCATGATTAATATCGCATAGCAGGTACTGCTGGTAATCAGTATTGAGAAATACTGAACCAGCACCGACAAAAGGTTCGACTAATCGGTCGCCTTGGGGAAGGTGTTGCGTGAGAGCATCAACCAGCTTAAATTTTCCACCAGCCCACTTAAGAAAGGCCCTTTGCTTTTTAATCATCTAAATCGATTGAATGCGCCATGAAAACAAGGTGCCGATTGTACTCTGTTTATTATTGAATTTCACGAGTCGGGAGCCGTTGTTGTAACTCATATTGAGATAAATCACTCCACACTCGCAACCAAGGTGGTGCAACTCCTAATTCATTTTGTAAACGCAGGGCTGCTGCCATTGCCTGTTCACGAGAGTTATAACGCCCGTATAGCACGACCCAGCGCTGCTTATAGCGTGCTACTTTGATATTATCTGAGCCATCAAGCTGTGCAATCACTTCATTGAGTGACTTGAGCTTTTTAACACTGGCTAGTTGTAATGTGTAGCCCACCTGTGGCATTTGGTTGTTTAATGCACCGCTATTATTCTGGCTCGACTCAACCTCTGGCTGTGGCTGTAGCGCTGGTGTTGCCACTGCAGCAGCATCATTTTTGACAGCAAAAACCTCCACCTTATCATTATGCAGCTGCATCTCCGCCCTATCGCTACTGATGGTTTCAAACTGCCCCACTTCACTATATTCGGCCTCTACGACATCACTTAACGGATTTTCCACGCTCTGCTCAGCAGCTATCACGGCATCATGCCGCAAGGGCACGACCACTATCGACCCTTCAACAATCACCTCAGCATGAGGCACTTGCGAGCCTGAAAAATAGCGGGCTAACAACGCCTCACCATAAGCGATATTAGCGCTTCTTGCACGAACGGAGGCGACAGTATCTTGTTGAGGTAAGACTGGTGGCTCAACATCCGGTAGCATGTAAACATACCCAGCAACGACAATGATACCAGCCAACAGTATCAGTAGCGCCGGCTTAAGCCAGCCTCTTTTAACTTGGGGGTCAGGCTCGCCATCAAGCGCAAGTGACAGTAACGTCACCACCTCACTCGGTAAACCTCGCTGCTGTTGCAGTTGGTCTTTAACAATATCTCTGGGGGTAAACGTGGTTTGCTCACTGCGCTGCAACAAGGTGTAATAGAGTGCCTCGCGCTCGGCATAGGTTAACGGCTCGATCACCATGGGAAGTAACAGTTGATGTTGACTCTCTGGCAGTTGTGCTAATAATTGGCCTAAAAATACATTGGGGGCGGTAAGTGTTACCGAAAGGCTTTTACCCACCAACTGCATTTGGCTTAACACTATGCATTCGGCCCAAATATCCAGCGGGAGATGGTGAGCATCATCGAGCACTATATGGCTCTGAGTCGGTAAAGCTTGTGCTAAATCTAGCAGGGTTTCTGGCAGTGGCAACTCATCATCGAAAACAGGTTCTGACAATAACTGCACCAAGATTTTACGACGAATTTCAGCGCAATCGGCGTGCTGCGGGCACGTAACCAAGGCGGAACTAACCCCATCGAGTGCATCGACAAGCGCTGTGACTATGGTGGTTTTACCTGCACCATCATCACCTGTTAATACGGTCAACTGCTGACCATATAAGATCACGTGCTGCAAACGATGCAGCAAGGATTCTTGGCTAGGTAATAATATCGAAGCTTGAAATGTCACAAGATCACCACACAAGTTAAGCGCGGCAAAGGATCTCTTCTAACAGAGGCTCAGGAACGTTAGCATAAATCCCCGCTTGGCCTAGGCCTTCGGGTAACACTAACCTAAGCTTGCCTTGAAGCACTTTTTTATCACGACGCATATGCTTAATAAACTGTTCAAAACCCATGCAATTAGGCGCCTGAGTCGGTAGATCGAAAGCAGTAAAGAGTGTTGTAATTCTCTCAACAACACTTTGTTCGATCAGATCCATTTTACAAGCCGTTTGAGCAGCAAGCACAGTACCGGCAGCAACCGCTTCACCATGCAGCCAAACACCGTAACCCATTTCAGCCTCAATGGCATGGCCGAAGGTGTGGCCGAGATTGAGCAAGGCTCGCACCCCTTGTTCGGTTTCATCTTGTGCGACAACATCTGCTTTTATCTGGCAGCAACGGGCAATCGCATATTGTAAGGCCGATTCATCTAACCGCTGCAGCGCCGCGACATTATCTTCAAGCCAACAGAAAAAAGCCTGATCCCAAATGATACCGTACTTAATCACCTCCGCCATACCTGCAGCAAATTCTCTCGCCGGTAGCGTGTGTAAACATTGTGTATCTATGACCACTAATTGCGGTTGATAAAACGCGCCAATCATATTTTTCCCTAAGGGATGATTAACTGCCGTTTTGCCGCCAACAGAAGAGTCAACTTGAGATAATAATGTCGTCGGTATTTGAATGAAGTCGACTCCGCGTTGATAACAAGCCGCTGCAAAACCGGTCATATCACCGATAACGCCGCCACCCAGCGCGATAAGCACAGTATCTCGCCCCATGTTCTGCGACAGCAGTGAGGTCAAGATATCATCCATTCTTGTTAATGTTTTGTACTGTTCACCGTCAGGTAAGATGACCGGCGTAGCACATTGAAAAGGAGTCAATAGCGCCTGTACCCTTTCAAGGTACAGGGGCGCTACTGTATCATTGCTGACGATAAGCACTTTTTTGTTCTGGAGGTGCGGCTCAAATAATTCGAGCTTCTCCAGCAGATTCGGGCCAATATAAATCGGGTAACTACGTACACCAAGTTCAACCTGAATCCGTTCCATGCTACCGCCTAATGATTAAAAACCTAACTGTTCAATAATTTGATTGGCAACCACTTTTGCACTTTGTTCATCGGTTTTGACGATGATATCAGCAATCTCTTCGTAAAGAGGGTTGCGCGTTTCAGCAAGTTTTTCTAACACTTCACGAGGGTCATCTACTTGTAGTAACGGACGACGCTTATCTCGTTGTGTACGCGCAACTTGCTTGTCGATAGTGGTCTCTAAATAGACCACTATGCCACGAGCAGAAAGATTGTTGCGAATATCTTTACTCTCGATTGATCCGCCGCCAGTTGCTAAAACAATACCTTGTTTTTCAGTTAAGTCAGCGACAACTTGTGTTTCGCGACGACGAAAACCCTCTTCGCCCTCAACGTCAAATACCCACGCAATATCCGCACCAGTGCGGTTTTCAATTTCTTGATCTGAATCGTGGAATTCTAAATGGAGCATCTGCGCCAGATGACGACCTATAGTGCTTTTACCAGCCCCCATAGGACCTACTAGGAAAATATTACGTTTTTCAGCCATTGCTTTACGTCTGAATCTTATATGAAGTTTGCCTACGCCAACCAGAAAATCAGGTCGACCTTAAATGTTACCTTGCTCTAATGAGACTTGACCATGGATTATCTCAGTTATCCCACCTCAAAGGCAAGTGATGCGAGTAAATTCTATGAAATTATACCCACCTATAAAAAAACCAGCGTCTACACGCTGGCTTTTTTGCCATAAGCATCAAAGCTTAAAGTTCTTCTGA
Source organism: Shewanella sp. 492 (assembly GCF_059338445.1). NCBI lineage: Bacteria > Pseudomonadati > Pseudomonadota > Gammaproteobacteria > Alteromonadales > Shewanellaceae > Shewanella > Shewanella sp. 492. Next base: position 207,655 of record NZ_CM181702.1, on the reverse strand, counting down.
AATGATTTTTGGCGTTACGAAAATGAGCAACTCTTGACGTTCATTTTTATCAGAAGTATTCCTAAACAGATAGCCCACGAAAGGAATATCACCCAATACTGGTACCTTACTGACGCGATTGATCAGTTGTTGCTGGTAAATGCCGCCGAGCACAATCGTCTCGCCATGATCCACTAGCACTTGAGTACCAATACGTTGAGTATCAATAGAAACAGCCTGCCCAAGCGGAGTATCCACCACTTTACCCTGTGAATCCTGTGTAATTTCAAGATCCAAAATAACTCGGTTGTCCGGGGTAATTTGCGGTGTTACTCGTAGCGATAACACTGCCTTCTTAAACTGCACCGTTGCTGCACCGCTAGAAGCCGACTCCACATAAGGGATCTCAACACCTTGCTCAATATAAGCCGCCTTTTGATTAGAGGTCATAATGCGCGGACTGGCGATGATCTCACCTTTGCTTTCCTGCTCAAGTGCGCTTAACTCCAGATCCAGTAAGGTTCCATCGGCTAACTTAGCCACATGAAATGCAATACTAGCGGGGTTGGATGCGGCAGCAGGTAGGTTAACATTAAGACGATCACCAATATCAGGCACAATACCGTTAGCGATATCATTGGCGCCACCTAAACTACCTGAAGTGCCTTTGCTGCCCTGTTGATCGGTAATACCCCAACGAATTCCTAAGTCTTCCGATACATCATCTTTCACCGTAACCATACGCGATTCAATCAAAACCTGACGAATGGGAATGTCTAATACCTCAATTAAACGGTGAATATTTTCTAAACTTTCTTCGGTGTCTTTAACCAATAAGGTATTGGTTCGTTCATCGACTGCAACCGTACCGCGTGCAGACAATAAGCTCGACGTTTCTCCTTTCAACAAGGCGGCAATGTCGAGCGCTTTAGCATAATTAACCTGTAAATATTCAGAGTAAAGCGGAGCAAGCTCCTTCACTTCCTGCATATTCTTAAGCTCTTGGCTTTCGCGTATTGCCATCTCCTCGGCTGGTGCAACCATCAAAATATTGCCTTCGATGCGCTTATCTAGCCCTTTAGTTTGTAGAATTAAATCTAAAGCTTGGTCCCATGGCACATCATCGAGTCTAAGGGTAATGTCCCCCTCAACGGTATCGCTAGTGACTAGGTTAAAGTTGTTATAGTCGGCAATGATTTGCAGCACGGTACGTACCGAAATACTCTGAAAGTTAAGTGACAGCGAGCGTCCCTCATACTTCTTTTCTTCTTTTACGACATTCGCCCTTACTGCCTTATTTACACTTAAGCGAAATAGCTCGCCCTCCTGCTTATAATCAAAATCATATTGACCTTCAATATTGATGAGTAAGCGGGTGGTAAGTTCTTCTTTAAAAGTTTCAAAACTTCTAACTGGAGTGGCAAAGTCTTGTACATCCATGACATATAACAGGTCTGAGCCAATATCCGTGTTATATAATTTGAGTTCTAATTTGGCTCCAATCTGTTCAACATTGGCGGCAACTGAGGCGTTATTCAGTTTGATCAATAACTCGCCACCGCCTTCAGTCGTGCGACGAAAATCAATGTTTTTTACACCATTAACAAATGGATTAACCGAGCTTTCACTGCGATCGACAACTTCATCATTAATCGTTAATCTATAGATATTGCCAAGCACTTTACCTTGGTACGCCTTTACCTTAGTTAAGTCCACCAGCACATTCAGCCTGTCGCTATTTTGAGATGTTGACACTGCTTTGACGCCGACATTATCGACGGGTAATCGCGATTTTTCTAAACCAGATAAACTGTCATCAAATCCCAAAATAATTTGGGCGGGTGACGCATTGAGATTAATCTCTGGCTCTGCGACATTCTCTTCAAATATCAACTGTAGCTCTAGCTGGTGATCAACGACCGAGTGGTATTTAACATCCACTAAGCGGTTTGCAGCTGAAGAATACGGTGCCACACCTAATATTAACGCTAGCCCTAAGGCCGCCTTAATTAAAGGTGACATTGTTAGTAATGCATGTTTCGCGGCAGAAGACTCCATCATTCCCCTCATCCTTCGCTTGTTATTCACCAGTCAGCTCCATGTTGCTTAATCTTTCAGCCCAGCAACCTGAACCATCTGGAATTAGTTCTATTATTTCGACTGTTTGCGGTGTTACTTTAGCAATTCGTCCGTGATACAACCCTAAATACTCACCGAGACCTAATCGATAAACACTACCATCGTTTGTTTCTATTAATGCCCAAATCGTTTCCTTTTCACTTAACGTACCACGCATTTTTAAATTATCTAACGCATAAGTTTCTAATCGCCCTTTACGACGCTTTAAATCGGGTTGAAGGCAATCTTTTGTCGTATCGATCACCTCTTCAGTTAATTCACGTGATGGTGGCACAAAAGGACTGCGCATCAAATGAGCTTGATATACGAAATGTTCAAATGTCGGCGGTTGTTTTAATGGTGGAACATAAGCAACATGCTGCGCCTTAGTGGTAGTAACAAACTCCTCTAAATCGCTGCGATCTCCCATACAACCTGTTAAAGCAATAATTAATACTAACCAGGGTAGCAGTTTCATTACTTAGCCCCCTTGGCATTTTTATCTTTGGGTAACTGAGCGCCTTCTTTAAAGCGATAGGTCTTGGCTAATATCTCCATAGCTAGCAGACCCTGATCACTCCGCTTAATCACAAAGTCATGCAAGCTCACGATGCGAGGTAGTTTGGCGACATCACTCACTAGCTGTCCCATCTCATGATAATCACCAGTGACCGACATGCTGATAGGAAATTCAATATAGAAATCACGCTGGATCTCTTCTTGCCATTCGAGGCTTTCTATCCCCAGACCTGAATCGGTAGCAACAAACGTCAGATCGTCTAACAGTCCTGGCATTTCATTTTGCGAGGGTAACATTTTAAGTAATTCTGCAAACTGAATTTCCATTTCGGTAAGTTGATCACGATATAACTTGAGGTTAGCCGCTAGTTGATATTTCGCTTTGAAATCATCACGCAGTGTGATCTCTTTATCTTGTTCCCGGTTTAACGTATCAATGGCATCTGAAATAAATAAGAAGTAACTGGCAATAAAAATCAGAATCGCCAATAACGTTGCAAAAACCACCTTAACCTGAGTTGGCCAACCCCCAATATTTTCAAAGTCGAGATCGTTAAATTCACTCAGATCGAGTTTCATTTGCTGGCTCCTTGGGCAGTACTATTTTCTGCACTCTCGTCACTAATAGAAACACGTAAACTGAATCGTTGTAACTGACGCATCGCTTCATTTTGAGCAACAATAGACTGCATATTGGGATCATGTAGCCACAGTGATGTTTTAACTTTACGCATCATATTAGCCACATTGTTATTAGATTCACTCCGCCCCTCTATCCATAGCAAGCTGCCTTTCTTTTCGATACTTGATAGGTATATTCCGGGGGGAACAATGCGCACGAGTTCATCTAACACGTGAGTGGGTAGATTTCGAGCCTGTTGCAAATTAAGAATAATCTCGGTGCGACGTTCGATATCTTTTTTGCGCTCGCGAATTTTCTTGATTTCAGCAATCTGCTTTTCTAATAACTGAATTTCAGATTGCAAATAGGCATTCCTGCCACGCTGCTCTTCGGTCATCATATCCACGACCATTAATGCGGCATAAACCAATAGCGAGGCTGCAATAAACACCGCTACTAATATGCCCAAATAATCACGCTTTTGTTTTTCTCGCGCTTCTTCTCGCCATGGAAGTAAGTTTATGTTCGCCATTCAGAATAACTCCTAAGCGCTAAACCACACGCAACCATATATTTATTAATTGTTGGCTGCAGGCGAGCTTTTATTTCTTCATCGGCATGTAAACATCCAGAAAAGGGATCGGCAATAATGCTTTGCACACCCAATTCATTGGTCAGCAAGCTTGCCATTCCTTCAAGTTTCGAAGTGCCACCACATAAAACAATATAATCGACTTTATCTTTACCACTGGAGGTACAATATATTTGCAGCGTACGTTTAATCTGTTGCAGCAACTGGTTCTGAAAGGGCGATAACACTTCAAACATATAATTGCGCGGCAGGGAACCAGCTACTTTCGCGGTTTCAGCCTGCTCATGAGACATGCCATAAAAAGATAGAATCGATTGGGTAAAGTGCTCGCCACCAAATGCTTGTTCGCGAATAAAGGTAGTTTCTCCACCTTCAACCACTGAAAAAGTCGTCATGTTGGCACCAATATCGACGAGTGCAACGACTTTATCTTTACCACCGTCAGGAAGTTGTGCCGCAACTAATTCAAAAGCGCGCCCCAATGCATAACCTTCAATATCGACGACTTTAGCTTCGAGATTAATGTCATCCAAACTATCGACTCTAGCATCAATATTTTCAGTGCGACATGCGCTGAGTAGCACATCGACTTTTGAAGGATCGGTGCTATTCACATTGAGTGTTTCAAAATCGATGCTGACCTCATCGAGTGAATAAGGAATTAAGTTATCGGCTTCAATTTCAATTTGAGTTTCCATCTCCTCTTCGCTCAGCGAAGCGTCCATGTAAATAACTTTGGTCATAACAGCCGAACCCGACACGGCAACTGCCGCATATTTAACCGATTTAGGCAATGCGCGCTTGATTAATTTAAGCGACTCTAAAACGGCGTCGGTATCACGTACTTCATGATCGGTTACCGCTCCCTTTTTGACAGGTACCGCCACATGACTCAAAATTTTATAACCATCAGCAGTCTTACTCAGCAGGATTGCTTTTATTTCGTGAGAACCAATATCGATACCCACCATCTGCGGAGCCTGACGCTTCCATAAATTTGAAAGCATATCCATCATCACTTTTTTGTTATAATTTCAGCAATTAGATTAGCACAAAATCAACTCGTTATAGCTATTTGTACAAAATGTTTGTCACTTTTACAATTGCCATTTTTTTGACAACCATTTTTGCTTCACCAATAGCCGCTCGCCTTATATACTGTTGTGCCTGCTCTATTTATTGGAATAATCTGGTGAAGTGGTTTAAACGAATTATTATCGCGCTATTTAGCCTCACTCTTTTAGGAGTAGGTGCTATTGCCGCCGCCTACTTTTATGTACTTCCCGATCTTCCCGATGTCACCACCCTTAAGACGGTAAAATTACAAACTCCGCTGCGCATTTACAGTGCCGATGGCAAGCTAATTTCACAGTTCGGTGAAAAGCGCCGCATTCCGGTGGAATACTCACAGGTCCCCCAGCAACTGATCAACGCGGTGCTCGATACCGAAGATGCTCGTTTCTTTGAACACAAAGGGATCGATCCTATCGGTATCATTCGCGCTGCCTTTATTTTGGCCACTACTGGTAAAAAGAGTCAAGGGGCAAGTACTATTACTCAGCAGGTTGCCCGGGGGTTTTTCTTATCCAGAGAAAAAACCTATATTCGTAAAATTAAAGAGATTTTTTTAGCCCTTAAAATTGAGAAAGCACTCAACAAAGAAGAGATCCTCACCCTCTATCTGAATCGCTCATTTTTAGGTAATCGCGCCTATGGCGTAGGTGCAGCGGCTCAAGTCTATTACGGCAAAGATCTCACGCAACTCACCTTACCAGAAATGGCCATGATTGCAGGTCTGCCACAGGCGCCATCCGCAGCTAACCCCATTCGCAATCCCGTTCGCGCCATCAATCGTCGTAACTGGGTACTTAGCCGTATGCTCGAAAAAAATAATATTACCGAACAGGAATACTTAGCGGCGATAGCGGCTCCTATTACTGCTGAATATCACGGCGCAGAAGTTGAGTTATACGCACCCTATATTTCTGAAATGGCACGCGATTATCTAGCTGATAAATATGGTGAAGAAGAAGCATATACTGGTGGCTATAACGTTTACACCACGATCGACTCAAGGCTACAACAGCTGGCGCAGCAAGCCTTAAGAAATAATGTTTACGCCTACGATGAACGCCACGGTTACCGCGGTGCGACCAAGGTACTGTGGCAGCCGAGCGCTGCTACACCAGCAAACGAAAGCATTATCGAGCAGCTCAAACAGACACAGGGCTTCCAAGGATTAGAACCCGCTGCCGTGCTCGAAGTGGCCGAACAACATGCCCAAGTACTTACCGCAGAGGGACAGACTATCACCCTCGAGTGGCAGGGATTAAAATGGGCGCGTAAGTTCATTAGCAACACTCGTCAAAGTCGCGCTCCTAAAGTGGCCAGCGAGATATTAAATGTCGGTGAGCAAATTTGGATCCGCCATGCCGATATCTGGCAGTTGTCTCAAATCCCCGAGGTGGCAAGCGCCATTGTCTCTCTTGATCCCCATAATGGTGCCATCAAAACATTAGTCGGTGGCTACAGTTTCCACACCAGCCAATACAATCGCGTGACCCAAGCTAAACGTCAACTGGGGTCTAACATTAAGCCGTTTATTTATACTGCCGCGCTAGAAAAAGGCTATACCCTCGCAACTTTGATTAATAACGCGCCCATTAATAACGCCGACATCCGTCAAGGCACCGCATGGCGACCTAAGAATTCCCCCGACAGATACACAGGCCCAACCCGTTTACGGGTAGGTCTAGCGCAATCCATTAACGTCATGTCTGTCAGAGCCATGCGTTATGCCGGCTTAGAGGAGACTATTGATACCTTAGTCCGTTTTGGTTTCGATAGAGAAGATATGCCCAAAAATGAATCGTTAGCATTGGGCTCGCCCTCGGTAACGCCATTGCAGGTGGTCACCGCATTTTCGGCCTTCGCTAATGGGGGGTATCGCGTCGAGCCCTATTATATCGACCATATTGATAACGCGTACGAACAAACTATTGAGCAGTCGAATCCGACTCTTGCCTGTACTCCCGAAATTGAGGAGGCGCCTAATGAAACGCAGCCAGCATTGATCACAGGTATAGATCTGGCCACCAATGCAGAGACGGCTAATGAATTATCACAAGCGGTAAGCGTAAATGGTTGCCCTATTGAAGCGCGTCATGCCGAGCGCATTATTTCAGAGCAAACCGCTTTCTTAATTACCGATGCACTCAAAAGTGTTATTTGGGGTGGGGGCGATTGGAGCAAAGGCACGGGTTGGAACGGCACCGCCTGGCGCGCCGCTCGCGTGGTTAATCGACGTGATATTGCCGGTAAAACTGGTACCACCAACGAATCTCGCGACACCTGGTTTAGTGGATTTAATCCAAAACTTGTCACCACGGTGTGGGTTGGTTTCGATGACCACAGCAAAGAACTGGGGCGCACCGCTTGGAATGCTAATGGCGCGAAAGATCAGATATCGGGCGCCGAAGCCGGCGCAAAAACCGCAGGGCCGGCCTGGAACGAGTTTATGAAAAATGCCCTCGCCAATACCCCAGAAGAGCCATCGCAACCACCCAAGGGGATTGTTTCGGCGCGCATTGATTTAGCCACAGGTAAACTCAGCCGTAAAACTGACTATACCAGTGCATTTGAATACTTTATCAGCGGCACCGAGCCGACTGAAACGGCCACAGAGCCCCAGCAGCAAGATGACATCTTTATCGATGATGCCGTAGAAGAACTGTTCCAATAAGCGACATGAGTGAGCGACTACACCTCATTGAAGTCAGAATATTGACCATAAAAAAACCTGCCGCGGCAGGTTTTTTTTCACATAAATGTGATAACGATAACACTTATGCCTGCTTGGCACTCAGCGCCGCTTTGACTTGCGGTAATGCAGTGCCCCCTAAGGCTTCACGCTTAGCCAAGCATGAATCGATAGTCAGGCATTGATAAACATCTTGCTCTATCACGCTGGCAAAGGTCTGTAAGCTAGATAATGCAAAATCTTCAATCGGTTTTTGCTCAGCAATAGCGGCCACAACCACTTCACCGACGACATGGTGCGCCTCTCTAAAAGGCATCCCTTTAGCAACAAGATAATCCGCCAGTTCAGTCGAGTTCGCATACCCTTGCTGCGCTGCTCTTAGGGTATTTTCACGATTCACCTTTAAACCAGACAACACCAACGCCGCCATCTCCAGACAAATAGACCAGCTATCCATCACATCAAATAGCCCTTCTTTGTCCTCTTGCATATCTTTATTGTAAGCCAGAGGAAGAGCCTTCATGGTGGTTAGAATCCCCATTAAGCTACCGTAAACTCGGCCAGTTTTGCCCCGTATTAACTCTAACGCGTCGGGGTTTTTCTTTTGCGGCATTAATGATGAGCCAGAAGTGACTTGATCATCTAACTCGATAAAACCCGCTTCTCCGCTATTGAAGAAGATTAAGTCTTCGGCCATACGGCTTAAGTGCATCATGCTGATCGACGCATCGCTACATAATTCAATTACATGGTCTCTATCAGAGACGGTGTCTAAACTGTTCAGGGTCGGTGATGCGAACCCTAATGATTTCGCCAGCGCGTAACGATCCATAGGATAAGCCGTACCCGCAAGTGCACCAGTGCCCAGTGGGCAAGTATCGGCGCGTGTTAACGCATCCTCTAAGCGGCTAATATCACGCTCGAACATCTCAACATAGGCTAAACACCAATGACCAAATGCCACGGGCTGAGCACGTTGAAGATGGGTGTAGCCCGGCATAACAGCATCGAGCTCACGTTCGGCTAAATCCAGTAAGGCGCTTCTAAGTTTACCCAGCAAAACTAATAGGCTTTGCCCCTCTTTTTTACACCATAACTTAAGATCGGTGGCCACCTGATCATTCCGAGAACGACCCGTATGCAATTTTTTACCTAAGTCGCCGACCTTGGCAATCAGTGATTGCTCGACGAAACTGTGAATATCTTCCGCTCCTGAGGCCAAAATTAATTCAGGCTTGTCGCTAACTTCATCGAGAAGCTGATTAAGCGCACTTTTTAGTTCAATACATTCAACATCAGTTAGAATACCAACCGAGGCGATAGCATCGGCCCATGCTATTGAGCCAACAATGTCTTCTTCGATCAAGCGATAGTCAACGGGCAACGAATCGTTAAAAAGTTTAAACAGTGCACTGCTCTCTTGGCTAAATCTTCCACCCCATAACGCCATCTCGATATCCTCTTAATACGGTAAAAATACAGGGGCGATAACTCGCCCCTTGCAAGCGGTAAACTCATTAAATTACTTAGCGTTTAATGCTCTAATGCGGCTAGCTAATGAATATAAACGAATGAAACCTTCAGCATCTTTCTGGTTATAAACGTCATCTTCACCAAAGGTGGCAAAGGCTTCTGAATATAGGCTATTGGGAGAACGCTTCTTCACTGCCTGTGCTTGCCCTTTATAGAGCTTAATCACCACTTCACCGTTAACCAGATTTGCCAGCGGCTGCGATGCCCCCAGCAGTGATTCACACAGCGGCGTAAACCAACGACCGTCATAAACCAAATGAGCCATTTGCGCGCCCACTTGCTCACGCCATTCACGGCTACTCTTATCTAGCACTAACTCTTCAATCGCCCGCAGCGCGGCAAACATCACAGTGCCACCAGGAGTTTCATAACAACCACGTGACTTCATTCCTACCAAACGGTTTTCGGTAATATCGATACGGCCTACACCGTGTGCCGCGGCAATGGTGTTAAGTGTCATGAGCGCCGCATACGGTGATAATGCTTCACCGTTAACCTTGGTGACTCGGCCAGCTTCCACTTCAATTGACACATATTCGGCTTCATTTGGGGCATCTTCTGGCGCCACTGTCATGGTCCAAACACCTTTACTTGGCTCGTTCCATGGGTCCTCTAGTTCACCACCTTCGTGAGAAATATGCCAAGCATTAGCGTCGCGGCTATAAATCTTAGTCGCCGACGCTGTGGTTTTAATATTTCGCTCGGCAAGGTAGTCGAGCAGATCTTCCCGGCTCACCATCTCCCACTCACGCCATGGTGCAATCACTTTCAGATCGGGAGCCAGTGCCGCGAAACAGCCTTCGAAACGCACTTGATCATTGCCCTTGCCCGTACAGCCATGGCATAAAGCATCGGCGCCAACTTTACGTGCCACTTCCACTTGAGCCTTGGCAATAATCGGTCTAGCCATAGAAGTACCCAGTAGATACGTCCCTTCATAAATGGCACCCGTGGCGATAGTAGGATAGATATAATCGGCCACCAGCTCTTCTTTTAAATCGACAATATGGCACTCTGATGCACCCGAAGCGATAGCCTTCTCATGCAATCCCTCAAGTTCTGCTTCACCCTGGCCGACATCGGCACAGAAAGCGATGATTTCGCAGTTATCGTAGGTCTCTTTTAACCAAGGGATAATTGCCGAGGTATCCAGGCCACCTGAGTAGGCCAATACCACTTTTTTTACTGCTGTTGTTTCGTTACTCATGACTCTTTCCTAATGATGTATTCATGAACGCTAAGGCATTCAACGGTGTTGTAGGGGAAATTAATTAACTTAATAGTGTCACTAATACGGCATTTTGTGCATGCATACGATTTTCGGCCTGCTGTAAAATCAATGATCCTTCGCCATCGACCACATCGGCAGTTACCTCTACGCCGCGGTAAGCTGGCAGGCAATGCATAAAATATTTTGCTCCTGCCTTTTGCATCATGGTGCTATTAACCTGATAAGGGCCAAATTTATCGTTAATGTCATCGAGGCTGGTGTTGTCGCCCATGGAGATCCAAGTATCGGTATAAATCGCATCGTGACCGGCAATCTTGTCAACATCGGTGGTTAACATTAACTCACCACCGTGAGCGGCTGCAATTTTTTGCGCTTCGAGTACAACCTTACCATCGGGAAAATGTCCCTGAGGACAGATAACCGTCATGGTGGCACCCAATAATGCCGCGCCGTACATCAAGGAGTGAGTCACATTGTTACCATCGCCAACATAAGCCAATTTAAGCTGACTCAAATCGTCAAATTGTTCTGCCAAGGTGAGGAAATCGGCTAAGCCCTGACAAGGGTGATACATATCCGATAAGGCATTAATTACAGGTACTGTACCGTGCTCGGCAAGCGCCTCAACGGTTGAATGTAAAAAGGTTCTCGCAACAATCGCATCGGCCCAGCAAGAGATGTTAGCGGCAAAATCTGACACGGGTTCGCGCTGGCCTAAGGCACCATTTTGTTGATCTAAGTAGACACTATGACCACCGAGTTTATTGATACCGATATCGAAGCTAACACGAGTGCGTAGTGAAGGCTTTTCAAATAACATCACCACACTCTTACCGTCTAATGCGGTGCGGTAGTCACCAGGATTCGCTTTGATCGTTTTAGCCAATGACAGTAATTCCACCAACTCTTGTTGGCTCAGCTCTTTAATCGATAATAGGTGGTTCATAACTCTACTCCTGAAAATAAAAATCCTTGGCGAATATTCAATTAAGGTTATTGCGGCAGTACTTGAGTACCGATGGCTTCACCTTGCACCAATGCCGCTAACTGAGCACTATCGCGCCATGAAGCAACCTGCACGGGTTGCCCCAACCACTGCGCCACTTCTAAAGCCGCTTCCACTTTAACTTTCATGCCTTTGTCGATAACACCTTGACGAGTCAACTCAGCAGCTTCGGCCTTATTCAAAGAGGTAATAAGCTGCCCTTTACCATCAAGTACGCCGCTCACATCAGACAGTAAAACTAATTTGCCATTAACCAATTTAGCTAAGACAGTTGCTGCCTGATCGGCATTGACATTTAATAGCTGACCTAAGTCATCCACAGCGATGGAGCTGACGATGGGCATCCAGCCTTGTGCCAAAATAAAATTCAGATAGGTCGCATCTTTTGGGCTAACTTCGCCGACAAATCCCAGCTGCTCATCCTTTATCTGCGCCGAGACAATACCGCCATCGGCTAGGCTCATGCCTACGCAGGTCACACCGGCTTTAACTGCCGCCGCCTGTAATATCTTGTTAGATGTCCCTGCTAACGCCCCCACGACTATCGGTACCTGCTCAGCTGGCGTAACCCGTAAACCGTCAAGCTTAACGGTTTGCATGCCATTGGCGGCCAATTGCTCATCCACCAAACAACCACCACCGTGCACCATAATGACAGCTTGTCCTGTCTTGATAATATTGGCTGCTGTGGTCATTAAGCGAGCCATTCCCATTTCGCACTGTAATAGCGCGCCACCGACTTTAAGTACTAAAGGTTGCTGTGAAGATATCATGGCTATTCTCTCGTGAATTTGATTATGAATAATTAAAGTGAATCTTTATGCATTGATGAGCTTGGCTAGCTGCCCCTTTCATCAAATTATCGATTGCACTCGCCACTACGAGGTACCCCGTTTGGGCATCGAATTTCCAGCCTAATAAACAGTTGGGCGTCAGCACGACATCATCGACCTTAGGAAATTGATGTTGATATACATGAACCAGTGGGCATTCATTGTAGACGCTATACGCGTTAGCTATATCGGCTTCAGTCACCCCGGCTTTAAGCTGCACAGTAATCGTGGCTAAAATCCCACGCTTAAAGTTACCAAGATGCGGCGTGAAGATAACCTCTTTGCCTAACTGAATGGCAATTTCTGGTTGATGTCTATGCCCTAACACACCATAAGGGGTGAGGCTTACTTCGCAAAAGCTGGTGTGCAGCTGCGCCTTTCTCCCGGCGCCGGTTACTCCGCTAACCGCATTGATCACCGGCAGGCTTTCACCTAGTAATGAGGCTAATGGCTTTAGGGCTGTCAACGATGCGGTAGGGTAACAGCCTGGTACAGCAATCATTTTACTGTTTGCAATTGCTGCATGATTCCATTCAGCCAACCCATAAACCGCGTTAGCAAGCACCTCTGGATATTCATGTTCAAAGCCATACCATTTAGGGTATTGCTGCATATCGGCAAACCGATAAGCACCACTTAAGTCAAACACCGTTAATCCTTGAGCATAAAAGTAAGCAGCAAGATGCAAACTGACACCATGATCAGTCGCCAACACAACGGCATCGGCCTCAGTAATTATTGTCTGCTTAGCAGCTTCAGAAAGCGGCAATAGCGGTAAGGTGATATGGCAATATACAGGATACAAATCGGCCAGGGCTTTGCCCTTATCGAGACTGTTTTCAGACACATACAGACCTTGTATCTGTAACTCTTTATCGGCCTGAATTAATGCAGTTATTTGTGCACCTGTGTATCCACTGGCGCCAATTATAGCGATGTTTTTCATACTTATAGACTTCTTATTAATTAACCATAAAGGAAAAAGAGGGGCACAACTTAAGCCCTGGTAGAGATACCAACATGACAAGTTTATCGTCGCAGGAAGTTTGTGTAGCTAACCTTATAATCTGTTTTTAAGTATGAAATCTTCATTTATCGTCTCAATAATACGCTGTAAATAAAGGCTCTTGCCTTAGCTGTTGGATAGATTATCACGAGAAATTATTTATGCAATACTTGTGAATATATATTTGTGATGGTTTTTGCGAAAAAACGTCATAACTGATGCTTTTTTGGCTACTTGATACTCAGCCCAGCCCTAGGATAGTAGCCGATAACTAGGCTGCCGCCATAAAGCCCGCAGCAATCCCAAAACAGAAGTGATAATGCAATAACAATGCAATTTAAGAGTCGTTAAGCAGTGATGTGCAGCACATAAGTTTGTAATATCCAGATGTGCTATCTTGACCGCAGCCTAATTGGCTGGGTATTGTGAATGATTAACTTAGAGGTATGGAGCATTTATGGCTGATATGTACGCATCATTACGATCCAATGTAGGGACTTTAGGTCAGATCTTAGGCGATACCATTCGCACCCACTTGGATGAGCCATTTTTAGATAAAATTGAACAGATTAGGCACTTGGCTAAAAGTTCACGCCAAGGAGATGATGCGGCAAGAGAGCAGATGCTGACGCTATTAGCCGCCCTTCCCGATGATGAGTTAGTGCCATTTGCCAAAGCCTTTAATCAATTTTTAAACCTTGCCAATATTGCCGAGCAGTTTCACACCATCAGTAGAAATTGCGACGAATTAGTCTGCGTGCCCGATCCTGTAGAGCAGTTGCTGGGGCGGATGCTTAATGGACGAGTTGATCAAGACAAAATGCTCGAGTGCTTACAAACACTCGATATCGATTTGGTACTGACAGCCCATCCAACTGAAATTTCTCGACGCACGCTGATCCAAAAATACTCGGCAGTCGTCGATATTCTCGCAGCCTTAGAAAACCCACAGCTCACCGACCGCGAAAAAAAGCAGAACCACCTTAGATTACGCCAACTGATCGCGCAAATCTGGCATACCAATGAGATCCGCCATGAACGCCCAACACCCGTCGATGAGGCGCGCTGGGGATTGAGCACTATTGAAGCGTCATTGTGGCAGGCCATTCCAGACTTTTTACGTCAACTCAATGAACAAGTTGAAGAGCGCACCGGCAAACAGCTGCCCACCAATATCGCCCCAGTGCGCTTCTCTAGTTGGATGGGAGGTGACCGTGATGGCAACCCCTTTGTTACCGCCAAAATTACCCAAGAAGTCTTAGATCGTAACCGTCATACGGCGGCAAGACTCTACCTTAAAGATGTGGTGCTTCTGGTCAATGAACTGTCAATGGAAGAGGCGAACGCAGAGCTGTCAGCACTCACTAACCATAGTCATGAGCCTTACCGTGATGTGCTGCGAGACTTAAGACAAAAATTACGCGATACCATAGATTACCTAAACTTGCGACTCGAGGGTCACTCTCCCGAAGTGGACTTAAGCACCCTCATTTGGCATGAAGATGATCTAAAGCAGCCGCTTACTTTGCTGTACAACAGCCTCACAGAGTCAGGCATGAGCCTGATTGCTAACGGCTTATTGCTCGACATGCTGCGCCGTATCGCTTGTTTTGGCATCCACATGCTAAGACTCGATATTCGCCAAGATGCCCAGCGCCATAGCGATGCCATTGCCGAACTTACCCGCTACTTAGGCTTAGGGGATTACCACCACTGGGATGAACACGAAAAACAAGCCTTCTTGCTTAGAGAACTTACGGGTAAGCGCCCACTCATCCCGCATAATTGGCAACCCAGTGATGATGTGGCAGAGGTCTTAAGCACCGTTAGATTGGTCGCCAATCAGTCAGCTAAAGCGCTTGGTTCCTATGTGATCTCCATGGCCAGTCAACCCTCGGACGTGCTAGCCGTACTGTTATTGCTAAAAGAAGCCGGCTGTCCGCATCCCATGCGTGTGGTGCCATTGTTTGAAACCTTAGATGATCTCAACAATGCCTCAAGCTGCATGTCAGCGCTATTTAATATCGACTGGTATCGTGGCTACTGTAAAGGTAGCCAAGAGGTGATGATAGGTTACTCAGATTCAGCCAAAGATGCCGGGGTTATGGCAGCAGCTTGGGCACAATACCGCGCTCAAGAGCAGCTAGTACAAATATGTAAACGAGCCGATATTAAACTCACTTTGTTCCATGGTCGTGGCGGCACCATTGGCCGTGGGGGCGGACCGGCACACAAAGCGATCTTATCCCAACCGCCTGGCTCAGTAGATGGACGCATCCGCGTAACAGAACAAGGTGAGATGATCCGCTTTAAATTTGGCCTCCCAAAATTAGCGGTACAAAGCTTGGCACTCTACACCTCGGCCGTTATGGAAGCGACGCTCTTACCACCGCCAGAGCCTAAGCCTGAGTGGCGTGATGCTATGGAGCGGCTAGCAGCCGATTCGGTTAAAGCCTATCGTAGGATAGTCAGAGACGAACCTGACTTTGTCGCCTACTTCCGTGCAGCAACCCCCGAGGTAGAACTGGGTAAGCTACCCTTAGGAAGTCGTCCGGCCAAACGCCGGGTCGATGGTGGAATTGAGAGCCTTAGGGCGATCCCATGGATCTTTGCTTGGTCACAGAACCGCCTTATGCTGCCAGCGTGGTTAGGCGCAGGTGAAGCCTTACAAGCGGCAGCCGATCGCGGCGAGCTAGCACTACTGCAAGAGATGGAGCAGCAATGGCCATTTTTTGAAACTCGTATTTCTATGTTAGAGATGGTGTATGCCAAGGCCGAACCTAATCTAGCTAAATATTACGAAACCTGCTTAGTACCCAAAGAGTTGCACCATCTTGGTGAGGAGTTACGCAGCAGAATGGCCACGGGTATAAAGGCGGTGTTAGCGCTGACTCAAGCAGAAACCTTGATGTCACATACCCCATGGAATCGAGAATCGGTTGAGCTTCGTAACCCTTATATCGATCCCCTAAACTTTTTACAGGCAGAGCTACTGGCCCGAACTCGCAAAGATGAGGCCGCATCAAGCAATGTCGAATTAGCCCTAATGCTCACCATTGCAGGCGTTGCAGCAGGCATGAGAAATACCGGTTGATGAACCTTTTACGCATAGCGATGCTGAGTATTTTGCTGCTATTGACTGGGTGCGCCAGTCAATACAGCATCAGCGAAAAACAACTCAGCAACTATCTTAATGATGCTATACATTTCGACACCAAGCAGGGTAATACCCTGTTTGGCATTGAAATGCGCGTTAATGATGTGGCTGTGAAGTTAGGGCATAAACCTGACATCATGGCCATTACTGCCAGTAGTACAGTTAAGGTACGTAACCCCTTGATGCCACTCATGGCAAAGTTAACTACACAATTTGAAGCCAAGCCTTGGTATGACGCCAACACCCACAGTGTGTATCTACGCCAACTGCGTTTGGTTGAAGTCGCCTCAACGCCTAAAGATATCGAAACAGCTATCGCACCAATAGCGCCGCAACTGATGGGGTTTTTAACCCACTTTCTTGAGACTCAACCCGTTTATGTACTCGATACCCAACAAAGCAATCAGGCATTAATTGCCGAAATGACCAAACGAATTGAGGTCACTCCGGGTAAATTAAAACTGATTTTTAAAGATTAAAAATATACCTTAATCACTATTCGACTCTGTGGTAATAACCATAATCCACGATCACCGCTTGCTGTAACAGTGCGCGTCGTAACATATCGAAAGCTACCGCAGTACTTAGGGCGCGTACTAGCTCCCTAGATCGTCCCGGAAACTTGAGCATTTGACTATAGGTGCCACTTTCCGTGGCCAGTGCGATAGCGACAGTACCAACTGGCTTTTGCTCTGTCCCCCCATCAGGGCCAGCAATGCCGCTAGTTGCCAAAGCATAATCACTGTTTAAAAGACCTCGCACACCTTGCGCCATCTCAGTGACTGTTGCGATTGAGACGGCCCCATGCTCATCGAGTGTGGTCGATTTGACCCCGAGCACCTTTATCTTAGACTCGTTACTGTAAGTGACTAATCCTTGATGTAAATAACCAGAACTCCCAGCAAAAGCCACAAGATTACTGGCCATCATGCCCCCAGTACAAGACTCAGCTACGCTCAAACTGCTTGCTTGCTCAAGGAGCAACTGATGCACGACCTTAGCTAATGAATCACTATTATCCGCCACCACACACTCACCGAGTTGCTGCTTTATAACAGCAACCACCTCAGGTAATTGTGCAATCGCCTCGGCCCCACGAGCAAATAATTTAATTTCGATATACGGCATAAACGAGCGATAACCTAAAGTCAGCCCTTCAGGTAAGCTTAACTCCTCAAGCTGATTGGCCAACACGGATTCACCACTACCAATAGTTAATAATTTATAAACTTCAACTTCGGCATGGACGTCGCTCTGTTGCTTAACAAATGGAATAAATTGCTCTTCAACCATACGTTTAAATTCAAATGGCACGCCCGGAGTAAAGAATAACCAAGCTCGATTGAGCTTTACCCTAAAACCACAAGCCGTGCCCACTGGGTTATCAACCATGATTGCCGACTCAGGTAGCAGCGCCTGCTTAAGGTTACTTGGCGGCATTTGACGACCATTTCGAGTGAACCACTCTTCAAGGCGAGCACGCCACTCTGCACACTCAACCAATGGTTCACCTTTAGCATTGGCCATCGCTAACGAAGATAGATCGTCACTGGTCGGCCCTAAGCCACCATTAACCAAAATAATATCAGCGTGTTGGCTTCTTTCTTGAAAGACCTGTACCAAATCATCCAATCTATCGCCAACGGTGACACGTTGTTGCATCTCTATGCCGTGATCCATCAATGCATTGGCTGCCCACGCGGCATTGGTATCTACAATCTGTCCTGAAAGCACCTCTTCACCAGTGCAAATCATCTCTATTTTCATATCTATCCCTTGAGACCACGTACTTATCTTGCCATAAGGTAGGCAACACAAGATTCAATAGCAATAGTATTTTCGACCAATAGACAGTTCCTCTAGGTAGTATCGACATTAATGCGTTGACTCTTCGGCGTCAAAAATCCCAGGGCGCAGTTATACCACTTCACACACGGTGTTGGCAGCCTTGGGCTGTATTGTGCTTTTCACGCTTCTATATGAATATAACAAGCAACATAGTTACTAGAAACAGACAAGGTAAGCCCAAATACAAAAAAGCCCGCTGCGTTAGCAACGGGCTTTATAGACTATCTTTCCTTTCGAGCTTTCGAGAACTCTTTTTTGTCTTCACTTTTTTTAAAGTGGAATCAAAAATGGGTCTGTGATGCTCTACTTCGAGCTTGCCCACACAATACCATTGGCGCAGACCTATATAGATGTAGGAAATAGCAGGAATAATTGACTACCAAGCCAGTATCAAGTTTTGTTTGATAACTGCAGATGTCTCACTATCCTCCATGTTCGAGTAATAATTTCAACAGCGATTAAACGAAAAATCCCCCACACAGAGTGCTGAGGAGTCCGCTCAGCGGCGGTCGATCGCCAAGGATGGTGGAAGTGTCGATATGGTATAGGGCATTTATCAACCGACATCGGAGTGATTCTTTTTGCTTTATTAGGCGTCTGTCATGGTCAGCTACGCTAAAGCTTCGCGCTCATATACACATCGCTTACGCGATATTCGCCCTACTATCACATGGTGGGTTTGAGCCTCACTACGTTCGGACTATTTATTTCCCCATGTTCGAGTGGTTAGCTCCAGGCTAAAACGAAAAAAGCCCGTTGCATTAGCAACGGGCTTTATCGTATTAGGCGCCTGGAAATGACCTACTCTCACATGGGGAGACCCCACACTACCATCGGCGCGATTGCGTTTCACTTCTGAGTTCGGGATGGGATCAGGTGGTACCACAATGCTATGGTTTCCAGACAAATTTGGAAATTTAGAAAGCTGTTTTAAATTTGAGTACACTAAATCAAGTGTCGGTATTCTTTCGCTAAGTATTCACTTAGTTAGAAACCCTTTTGGGTTGTATGGTTAAGCCTCACGGGTCATTAGTACAAGTTAGCTCAACGCCTCACAACGCTTACACACCTTGCCTATCAACGTAGTAGTCTCCTACGGCCCTTTAGAGGACTTAAAGTCCTAGGGATGACTCATCTTAGGGCTCGCTTCCCGCTTAGATGCTTTCAGCGGTTATCGATTCCGAACGTAGCTACCGGGCAATGCCATTGGCATGACAACCCGAACACCAGCGGTTCGTCCACTCCGGTCCTCTCGTACTAGGAGCAGCTCCCTTCAATCATCCAACGCCCACGGCAGATAGGGACCGAACTGTCTCACGACGTTCTGAACCCAGCTCGCGTACCACTTTAAATGGCGAACAGCCATACCCTTGGGACCGACTTCAGCCCCAGGATGTGATGAGCCGACATCGAGGTGCCAAACACCGCCGTCGATATGAACTCTTGGGCGGTATCAGCCTGTTATCCCCGGAGTACCTTTTATCCGTTGAGCGATGGCCCTTCCATTCAGAACCACCGGATCACTATGACCTGCTTTCGCACCTGCTCGACGTGTATGTCTCGCAGTTAAGCTGGCTTATGCCATTGCACTAACCGTACGATGTCCGACCGTACTTAGCCAACCTTCGTGCTCCTCCGTTACTCTTTGGGAGGAGACCGCCCCAGTCAAACTACCCACCAGGCACTGTCCTCAACCCCGATTCAGGGGCCAGAGTTAGAACATCAACACTACAAGGGTGGTATTTCAAGGTTGACTCCACAAGAACTGGCGTTCCTGCTTCAAAGTCTCCCACCTATCCTACACATGTAGGGTCAATGTTCAGTGCCAAGCTATAGTAAAGGTTCACGGGGTCTTTCCGTCTAGCCGCGGGTATACGGCATCTTCACCGCAATTTCAACTTCACTGAGTCTCGGCTGGAGACAGCGTGGCCATCATTACGCCATTCGTGCAGGTCGGAACTTACCCGACAAGGAATTTCGCTACCTTAGGACCGTTATAGTTACGGCCGCCGTTTACCGGGGCTTCGATCATGAGCTTCTCCGAAGATAACCCAATCAATTAACCTTCCGGCACCGGGCAGGCGTCACACCGTATACTTCCTCTTGCGAGTTTGCACAGTGCTGTGTTTTTGATAAACAGTTGCAGCCACCTGGTATCTGCGACTCCCGTCAGCTTAGAGAGCAAGTCTCATCACCAACAGGAGCGTACCTTCTCCCGAAGTTACGGTACCATTTTGCCTAGTTCCTTCAGCCGAGTTCTCTCAAGCGCCTTGGTATTCTCTACCCAACCACCTGTGTCGGTTTGGGGTACGATTCCTGCTAACCTGAAGCTTAGAAGATTTTCCTGGAAGCATGGCATCAACTACTTCAGTTCCGTAGAACCTCGTCGTCAACTCTCAGTGTATGTGCACCCGGATTTGCCTAAGTGCACCACCTACAGCCTTAAACGCGGACAACCAACGCCGCGCTAGCCTAGCCTTCTCCGTCTCTCCATCGCAGTTAGCAGAAGTACAGGAATATTAACCTGTTTCCCATCGACTACGCCTTTCGGCCTCGCCTTAGGGGTCGACTCACCCTGCCCTGATTAACATTGGACAGGAACCCTTGGTCTTTCGGCGAGGGGGTTTTTCACCCCCTTTATCGTTACTCATGTCAGCATTCGCACTTCTGATACCTCCAGCGTGGGTTACCCCTTCACCTTCAACGGCTTACAGAACGCTCCTCTACCGCACTAGCGCAAGCGCTAGTACCCATAGCTTCGGTGTATTGCTTAGCCCCGTTAAATCTTCCGCGCAGGCCGACTCGACTAGTGAGCTATTACGCTTTCTTTAAATGATGGCTGCTTCTAAGCCAACATCCTAGCTGTCTAAGCCTTCCCACATCGTTTCCCACTTAGCAATAACTTTGGGACCTTAGCTGATGGTCTGGGTTGTTTCCCTTTTCACGACGGACGTTAGCACCCGCCGTGTGTCTCCCGAGTAGTACTCATTGGTATTCGGAGTTTGCAAAGGGTTGGTAAGTCGGGATGACCCCCTAGCCTTAACAGTGCTCTACCCCCAATGGTATTCGCTCGAGGCGCTACCTAAATAGCTTTCGAGGAGAACCAGATATCTCCCGGTTTGATTGGCCTTTCACCCCCAGCCACAAGTCATCACCGCATTTTTCAACATACGTGTGTTCGGTCCTCCAGTTGATGTTACTCAACCTTCAACCTGCCCATGGCTAGATCACCGGGTTTCGGGTCTACACCTTGCAACTAAACGCGCAGTTAACACTCGGTTTCCCTACGGCTCCGCTATTCGCTTAACCTCGCTACAAAATGTAAGTCGCTGACCCATTATACAAAAGGTACGCAGTCACGGTCTCAAGAACCGCTCCCACTGCTTGTACGTATACGGTTTCAGGTTCTATTTCACTCCCCTCACAGGGGTTCTTTTCGCCTTTCCCTCACGGTACTGGTTCACTATCGGTCAGTCAGGAGTATTTAGCCTTGGAGGATGGTCCCCCCATGTTCAGACAAGATGTCACGTGTCCCGTCCTACTCGTTTTCACGTAAAGTTAGTTTTCATGTACGGGGCTATCACCCTGTGCCGCTGTGCTTTCCAACACATTCCACTAACACCCTCTACGCTTAAGGGCTAATCCCCGTTCGCTCGCCGCTACTAGGGGAATCTCGGTTGATTTCTTTTCCTCCGGGTACTTAGATGTTTCAGTTCCCCGGGTTCGCCTCACAACACTATGTATTCATGTTGTGATACATGCTTATGCATGTGGGTTTCCCCATTCGGACATCGTTAGCTCAAATGCTTGTTACTAGCTCGCCAACGCTTTTCGCAAGTTACTACGTCCTTCATCGCCTCTGACTGCCAAGGCATCCACCGTATACGCTTAGTCACTTAACCATACAACCCAAATGAGTTTCACAAACTAATGTTTACAAAACACATCCTATCAAGCGGGTAAGCTTGATGGCTGTATCGCAACTAATGGTGTTTACTTTCGCCAAAAGAATACTCATGAATCATCATCCTAACTAAAGGTAATGATTCGGCACTTGATTTAAGTGTTTGAGAACTCAATTTTAATTTTCGCGTCAATGCTACAAACAATCACGTACAAGTACGTCACTATCCCTTTCACATTAACACTATCAGCTTTCCAAATTTTTAAAGAACAAGCATCGCCGTTAAGACGTGCCACCTGCTCTAACAAGAACAAGTTATCTGTGTGAACACTCAACAAACATTAAGTTAGTCGTATAGGTAAGGAGGTGATCCAGCCCCAGGTTCCCCTAGGGCTACCTTGTTACGACTTCACCCCAGTCATGAACCACACCGTGGTAAACGCCCTCCCCGAAAGGTTAAGCTATCTACTTCTGGTGCAGCCCACTCCCATGGTGTGACGGGCGGTGTGTACAAGGCCCGGGAACGTATTCACCGTGGCATTCTGATCCACGATTACTAGCGATTCCGACTTCATGGAGTCGAGTTGCAGACTCCAATCCGGACTACGACAAGCTTTGTGAGATTAGCTCCACCTCGCGGCTTTGCAACCCTCTGTACTTGCCATTGTAGCACGTGTGTAGCCCTACTCGTAAGGGCCATGATGACTTGACGTCGTCCCCACCTTCCTCCGGTTTATCACCGGCAGTCTCCCTAAAGTTCCCACCATTACGTGCTGGCAAATAAGGATAAGGGTTGCGCTCGTTGCGGGACTTAACCCAACATTTCACAACACGAGCTGACGACAGCCATGCAGCACCTGTCTCAGAGTTCCCGAAGGCACTAAGCTATCTCTAGCGAATTCTCTGGATGTCAAGAGTAGGTAAGGTTCTTCGCGTTGCATCGAATTAAACCACATGCTCCACCGCTTGTGCGGGCCCCCGTCAATTCATTTGAGTTTTAACCTTGCGGCCGTACTCCCCAGGCGGTCTACTTAATGCGTTAGCTTGGGAACCCAGTGTTCAAGACACCAAATTCCGAGTAGACATCGTTTACGGCGTGGACTACCAGGGTATCTAATCCTGTTTGCTCCCCACGCTTTCGTACCTGAGCGTCAGTCTTTGTCCAGGGGGCCGCCTTCGCCACCGGTATTCCTTCAGATCTCTACGCATTTCACCGCTACACCTGAAATTCTACCCCCCTCTACAAGACTCTAGTCTGCCAGTTCGAAATGCAATTCCCAGGTTGAGCCCGGGGCTTTCACATCTCGCTTAACAAACCGCCTGCGTACGCTTTACGCCCAGTAATTCCGATTAACGCTTGGACCCCTCGTATTACCGCGGCTGCTGGCACGAAGTTAGCCGGTCCTTCTTCTGCGAGTAACGTCACACCTAAACGCTATTAACGTTTAAGCTTTCCTCCTCGCTGAAAGTGCTTTACAACCCGAAGGCCTTCTTCACACACGCGGCATGGCTGCATCAGGCTTGCGCCCATTGTGCAATATTCCCCACTGCTGCCTCCCGTAGGAGTCTGGGCCGTGTCTCAGTCCCAGTGTGGCTGATCATCCTCTCAGAACAGCTAGGGATCGTCGCCTTGGTGAGCCATTACCTCACCAACTAGCTAATCCCACCTAGGTACATCCAATCGCAGAAGGCCCGAAGGTCCCCTCTTTTCCCCCGTAGGGCGTATGCGGTATTAGCAGTCGTTTCCAACTGTTATCCCCCTCGACTGGGCAGTTCCCTAGGCATTACTCACCCGTCCGCCGCTCGTCAGCAAAGAAAGCAAGCTTTCTTCCTGTTACCGCTCGACTTGCATGTGTTAGGCCTGCCGCCAGCGTTCAATCTGAGCCATGATCAAACTCTTCAATTAAAGTTTTGTTGAATCTTGCGATTCGGCTCAATGAATTCTGATTCCGTTTAAAAGACTCGGAAGAATCTTAAAAACGTTTGTACATATTGCTATGAACACTCATCGTTACATTGATTTAATTCTTTGATTGCCAACCCGAAGGTTAGGCAATTTCGATTAACTCAACACCTGTGAGTGTCCACACAGATTTCTTGTTTCATCTTGTTAAAGAGCGTTGCTAGCATGAGAGAATCAATCTTTCATTTAGCCGCCGTTGACGCTAGGTCGTTGGCTTAGGGATGCGTATTTTACACGTCCCGTTGTTGGCGTCAAGTGCTTATTTTAAGAAGCTTTCCAAGCGATGATTTCTTAAACAGAAGTCATCAATCGAAGCCCTTAAAAGCGCTTATCACCTGAGTTAATCTCCGAAGAGTTCAACTCGCCTCTCTTTGTTAAAAGAGAGGCTGACTTAGCTGCAAGTCCCGTACTACCTAAGCTTTCGATTCGGGAAGTGGCCTGCTGTGCCGTGTCAGTGGATGCGCATTATAGGCAGTTCTCGGATGGGCGCAAGGGCTTTTTTCACTAAAAAAGCAATTAGTTTTTATACCTCACTTAAGCACATAGACCACACTGGTTATGCACAGACTTACCCACAAAACAACAACCTAACGCATAAACCAATCAAACTTATCACTGCTTCACGAGGTAACAAAGTGCTAGTAGGATAGCCATAGCCTGACAACATCCTCCTACATCATTGCATATTGTATCTGGCAATAATTTAGCTTCATTAAAATACTTACGCTCATACTCTAACGATGATAGCCAATTACTAGATAGATAGTATCCTTTGGAGTTATAAAACATCTTAATATAATTAAAAACATTCATCTTCGCGGCTTCTCTTGTCGCATAGAGTTTCCGCTTGATCCGATCTTGTTTTAGCAATTGAAGGAAACTCTCCACCACCGCGTTATCATGGCAATTTGCCTCGACGGCTCATGCTTCCTTGCAAACCATGAGCACTCAAAAACGCGTTCCAAGCATGGCAGGTGTAATGACTTCCTTGATCTGAGTGCACTAACACTTTACCTTCAGATTTACATCGCCACACGCCATTAATAGCGCATCTAATGCAAGCTCTTTAGTTATTCGGCTGCCCATTGGCCAACCAATAATGCGGCGAGAAAACAAATCCATCACCGCTCCAAGATAGAGCCAAGCTTCATTTGTTTTGATATAGGTGATATCCGTTACCCAAGCTTTGTTGGGTAACGGATTAAATCGCAGCTCTAAACGATTTGGTATCACCACGTGTTTCTCACCACCACGAACTCTAGACTTACGATATCCAACTGTACTCGCAGTTATGCTCGCTGCATCACGTTGTCGCTTCACTTTAGCCTGACTTAGGTCAACGCAATACCCGCCAGAATAATGAAGCTCAAACAACTGACACCGTTGCCGTAGAGAGTGGTAGTGGTGACGCTCTTGAATAAAGGCGTACCTTACTCTGGGTGACTTGCAAAGTACGCCGCTGTAGATTCAACCTGTCAATGCAACACTCTTTTCAATTATCTGTAGTAGGGTTTTAAAGTTTAATATTTTTCTAGGACGGCTATTTAGTTGTTCTGCTACCTCATCGTATCGGTTCTGAGAATATTGAGCTAAATATGTCTTTTTAGCGAAGTATTATCGGATTAAAGTTCACTACCTTGCCATCAGCCATTTTCTCGAAAACAAATCCAGAGCAGGGATCGTAAGGTACCTCAGGGTAGCTAGGGGAAGTGTTAATAAGTAGGTCAGCCTCTACTTGAAGAACGGAATTGATAGTTTAAACGATAAGCCTAATCCTGTTCGGCCATCTAGATTAACGCCACAACAACTAGAAATGGTCGCTGGTCTTGTAAAGGGAATAAGTGCTTCTACTTCCCCAGAACTTAATCTTGTCGAGCAAGTATGGCAATGGATGAGACAAAATGAGCTAGCCAACCGTTGTTTGATGAATAGGACGATATAGTGAATCAATGTACTAACGCATGGAATCGTTTTAGGAGCGAGAGAAGCCGCACAAAAGAATATGTGATAGAGATTGGATTAATCTGGTCAGTCCAAGCTTAGGTGAAATTTGTCCATAAGACCCGGGGCAGTCCAAGTATAACTAAAAGCTGTATAGGAAATCAGTGGCGATTCACATATCAGAAGCCGTGATGCAGAAACGAAAAAAGCCTCAGCATTTCTGCTGAGGCTTTCGTCTTAAGTTGGCGGAGCGGACGGGACTCGAACCCGCGACCCCCGGCGTGACAGGCCGGTATTCTAACCAACTGAACTACCGCTCCTTTAGACCGAAGTCTAAATTCTTTTATCGTCGCTAACGTGTCATGGCTAGGAGACGTGCTCTATTGAGCTTATTAGGCGCCTGGAAATGACCTACTCTCACATGGGGAGACCCCACACTACCATCGGCGCGATTGCGTTTCACTTCTGAGTTCGGGATGGGATCAGGTGGTACCACAATGCTATGGTTTCCAGACAAATTTGGAAATTTAGAAAGCTGTTTTAAATTTGAGTACACTAAATCAAGTGTCGGTATTCTTTCGCTAAGTATTCACTTAGTTAGAAACCCTTTTGGGTTGTATGGTTAAGCCTCACGGGTCATTAGTACAAGTTAGCTCAACGCCTCACAACGCTTACACACCTTGCCTATCAACGTAGTAGTCTCCTACGGCCCTTTAGAGGACTTAAAGTCCTAGGGATGACTCATCTTAGGGCTCGCTTCCCGCTTAGATGCTTTCAGCGGTTATCGATTCCGAACGTAGCTACCGGGCAATGCCATTGGCATGACAACCCGAACACCAGCGGTTCGTCCACTCCGGTCCTCTCGTACTAGGAGCAGCTCCCTTCAATCATCCAACGCCCACGGCAGATAGGGACCGAACTGTCTCACGACGTTCTGAACCCAGCTCGCGTACCACTTTAAATGGCGAACAGCCATACCCTTGGGACCGACTTCAGCCCCAGGATGTGATGAGCCGACATCGAGGTGCCAAACACCGCCGTCGATATGAACTCTTGGGCGGTATCAGCCTGTTATCCCCGGAGTACCTTTTATCCGTTGAGCGATGGCCCTTCCATTCAGAACCACCGGATCACTATGACCTGCTTTCGCACCTGCTCGACGTGTATGTCTCGCAGTTAAGCTGGCTTATGCCATTGCACTAACCGTACGATGTCCGACCGTACTTAGCCAACCTTCGTGCTCCTCCGTTACTCTTTGGGAGGAGACCGCCCCAGTCAAACTACCCACCAGGCACTGTCCTCAACCCCGATTCAGGGGCCAGAGTTAGAACATCAACACTACAAGGGTGGTATTTCAAGGTTGACTCCACAAGAACTGGCGTTCCTGCTTCAAAGTCTCCCACCTATCCTACACATGTAGGGTCAATGTTCAGTGCCAAGCTATAGTAAAGGTTCACGGGGTCTTTCCGTCTAGCCGCGGGTATACGGCATCTTCACCGCAATTTCAACTTCACTGAGTCTCGGCTGGAGACAGCGTGGCCATCATTACGCCATTCGTGCAGGTCGGAACTTACCCGACAAGGAATTTCGCTACCTTAGGACCGTTATAGTTACGGCCGCCGTTTACCGGGGCTTCGATCATGAGCTTCTCCGAAGATAACCCAATCAATTAACCTTCCGGCACCGGGCAGGCGTCACACCGTATACTTCCTCTTGCGAGTTTGCACAGTGCTGTGTTTTTGATAAACAGTTGCAGCCACCTGGTATCTGCGACTCCCGTCAGCTTAGAGAGCAAGTCTCATCACCAACAGGAGCGTACCTTCTCCCGAAGTTACGGTACCATTTTGCCTAGTTCCTTCAGCCGAGTTCTCTCAAGCGCCTTGGTATTCTCTACCCAACCACCTGTGTCGGTTTGGGGTACGATTCCTGCTAACCTGAAGCTTAGAAGATTTTCCTGGAAGCATGGCATCAACTACTTCAGTTCCGTAGAACCTCGTCGTCAACTCTCAGTGTATGTGCACCCGGATTTGCCTAAGTGCACCACCTACAGCCTTAAACGCGGACAACCAACGCCGCGCTAGCCTAGCCTTCTCCGTCTCTCCATCGCAGTTAGCAGAAGTACAGGAATATTAACCTGTTTCCCATCGACTACGCCTTTCGGCCTCGCCTTAGGGGTCGACTCACCCTGCCCTGATTAACATTGGACAGGAACCCTTGGTCTTTCGGCGAGGGGGTTTTTCACCCCCTTTATCGTTACTCATGTCAGCATTCGCACTTCTGATACCTCCAGCGTGGGTTACCCCTTCACCTTCAACGGCTTACAGAACGCTCCTCTACCGCACTAGCGCAAGCGCTAGTACCCATAGCTTCGGTGTATTGCTTAGCCCCGTTAAATCTTCCGCGCAGGCCGACTCGACTAGTGAGCTATTACGCTTTCTTTAAATGATGGCTGCTTCTAAGCCAACATCCTAGCTGTCTAAGCCTTCCCACATCGTTTCCCACTTAGCAATAACTTTGGGACCTTAGCTGATGGTCTGGGTTGTTTCCCTTTTCACGACGGACGTTAGCACCCGCCGTGTGTCTCCCGAGTAGTACTCATTGGTATTCGGAGTTTGCAAAGGGTTGGTAAGTCGGGATGACCCCCTAGCCTTAACAGTGCTCTACCCCCAATGGTATTCGCTCGAGGCGCTACCTAAATAGCTTTCGAGGAGAACCAGATATCTCCCGGTTTGATTGGCCTTTCACCCCCAGCCACAAGTCATCACCGCATTTTTCAACATACGTGTGTTCGGTCCTCCAGTTGATGTTACTCAACCTTCAACCTGCCCATGGCTAGATCACCGGGTTTCGGGTCTACACCTTGCAACTAAACGCGCAGTTAACACTCGGTTTCCCTACGGCTCCGCTATTCGCTTAACCTCGCTACAAAATGTAAGTCGCTGACCCATTATACAAAAGGTACGCAGTCACGGTCTCAAGAACCGCTCCCACTGCTTGTACGTATACGGTTTCAGGTTCTATTTCACTCCCCTCACAGGGGTTCTTTTCGCCTTTCCCTCACGGTACTGGTTCACTATCGGTCAGTCAGGAGTATTTAGCCTTGGAGGATGGTCCCCCCATGTTCAGACAAGATGTCACGTGTCCCGTCCTACTCGTTTTCACGTAAAGTTAGTTTTCATGTACGGGGCTATCACCCTGTGCCGCTGTGCTTTCCAACACATTCCACTAACACCCTCTACGCTTAAGGGCTAATCCCCGTTCGCTCGCCGCTACTAGGGGAATCTCGGTTGATTTCTTTTCCTCCGGGTACTTAGATGTTTCAGTTCCCCGGGTTCGCCTCACAACACTATGTATTCATGTTGTGATACATGCTTATGCATGTGGGTTTCCCCATTCGGACATCGTTAGCTCAAATGCTTGTTACTAGCTCGCCAACGCTTTTCGCAAGTTACTACGTCCTTCATCGCCTCTGACTGCCAAGGCATCCACCGTATACGCTTAGTCACTTAACCATACAACCCAAATGAGTTTCACAAACTAATGTTTACAAAACACATCCTATCAAGCGGGTAAGCTTGATGGCTGTATCGCAACTAATGGTGTTTACTTTCGCCAAAAGAATACTCATGAATCATCATCCTAACTAAAGGTAATGATTCGGCACTTGATTTAAGTGTTTGAGAACTCAATTTTAATTTTCGCGTCAATGCTACAAACAATCACGTACAAGTACGTTACTATCCCTTTCACATTAACACTATCAGCTTTCCAAATTTTTAAAGAACAAGCATCGCCGTTAAGACGTGCCACCTGCTCTAACAAGAACAAGTTATCTGTGTGAACACTCAACAAACATTAAGTTAGTCGTATAGGTAAGGAGGTGATCCAGCCCCAGGTTCCCCTAGGGCTACCTTGTTACGACTTCACCCCAGTCATGAACCACACCGTGGTAAACGCCCTCCCCGAAAGGTTAAGCTATCTACTTCTGGTGCAGCCCACTCCCATGGTGTGACGGGCGGTGTGTACAAGGCCCGGGAACGTATTCACCGTGGCATTCTGATCCACGATTACTAGCGATTCCGACTTCATGGAGTCGAGTTGCAGACTCCAATCCGGACTACGACAAGCTTTGTGAGATTAGCTCCACCTCGCGGCTTTGCAACCCTCTGTACTTGCCATTGTAGCACGTGTGTAGCCCTACTCGTAAGGGCCATGATGACTTGACGTCGTCCCCACCTTCCTCCGGTTTATCACCGGCAGTCTCCCTAAAGTTCCCACCATTACGTGCTGGCAAATAAGGATAAGGGTTGCGCTCGTTGCGGGACTTAACCCAACATTTCACAACACGAGCTGACGACAGCCATGCAGCACCTGTCTCAGAGTTCCCGAAGGCACTAAGCTATCTCTAGCGAATTCTCTGGATGTCAAGAGTAGGTAAGGTTCTTCGCGTTGCATCGAATTAAACCACATGCTCCACCGCTTGTGCGGGCCCCCGTCAATTCATTTGAGTTTTAACCTTGCGGCCGTACTCCCCAGGCGGTCTACTTAATGCGTTAGCTTGGGAACCCAGTGTTCAAGACACCAAATTCCGAGTAGACATCGTTTACGGCGTGGACTACCAGGGTATCTAATCCTGTTTGCTCCCCACGCTTTCGTACCTGAGCGTCAGTCTTTGTCCAGGGGGCCGCCTTCGCCACCGGTATTCCTTCAGATCTCTACGCATTTCACCGCTACACCTGAAATTCTACCCCCCTCTACAAGACTCTAGTCTGCCAGTTCGAAATGCAATTCCCAGGTTGAGCCCGGGGCTTTCACATCTCGCTTAACAAACCGCCTGCGTACGCTTTACGCCCAGTAATTCCGATTAACGCTTGGACCCCTCGTATTACCGCGGCTGCTGGCACGAAGTTAGCCGGTCCTTCTTCTGCGAGTAACGTCACACCTAAACGCTATTAACGCTTAAGCTTTCCTCCTCGCTGAAAGTGCTTTACAACCCGAAGGCCTTCTTCACACACGCGGCATGGCTGCATCAGGCTTGCGCCCATTGTGCAATATTCCCCACTGCTGCCTCCCGTAGGAGTCTGGGCCGTGTCTCAGTCCCAGTGTGGCTGATCATCCTCTCAGAACAGCTAGGGATCGTCGCCTTGGTGAGCCATTACCTCACCAACTAGCTAATCCCACCTAGGTACATCCAATCGCAGAAGGCCCGAAGGTCCCCTCTTTTCCCCCGTAGGGCGTATGCGGTATTAGCAGTCGTTTCCAACTGTTATCCCCCTCGACTGGGCAGTTCCCTAGGCATTACTCACCCGTCCGCCGCTCGTCAGCAAAGAAAGCAAGCTTTCTTCCTGTTACCGCTCGACTTGCATGTGTTAGGCCTGCCGCCAGCGTTCAATCTGAGCCATGATCAAACTCTTCAATTAAAGTTTTGTTGAATCTTGCGATTCGGCTCAATGAATTCTGATTCCGTTTAAAAGACTCGGAAGAATCTTAAAAACGTTTGTACATATTGCTATGAACACTCATCGTTACATTGATTTAATTCTTTGATTGCCAACCCGAAGGTTAGGCAATTTCGATTAACTCAACACCTGTGAGTGTCCACACAGATTTCTTGTTTCATCTTGTTAAAGAGCGTTGGTATCAATCTCTCAGATACCGCCGTTAGACGCTAGGTCGCTGGCTTAGGGATGCGTATTCTACACGTCCCGTTGTTGGCGTCAAGTGCTTATTTTAAGAAGCTTTCCAAGCGATGATTTCTTAAACAGAAGCCATCAGTCGAAGCCCTTAAAAGTGCTTATCACCTGAGTTAATCTCCGAAGAGTTCAACTCGCTAACACCGCTGCAAGTCCCGTACTACCTAGGTAGTTGGCCTGCTGTGCCGTGTCAGTGGATGCGCATTATAGGCAGTTCTCGGATGGGCGCAAGGGATTTTTATAATAAAAAAGATCGCTTGCCGATCTTTTCGACAAATGCGATCTTCCCTGTTTAGATTTGCATCAAATTAGCTGTTTTAAGACTATTTAATGCTCTCTTGTTCGATAAAGCCATTAATCAATTCAACCGCTTTAGCATCATCCCAGTCGACAAAGGTTCTGACAAACGCAATCAGCTCACCTTCACCATTGAGTATAAAGGTGGCGGGTATTGTATCTAAGGGGAACACTTCACTTAATGCCTGCTGAGGATCATAGTAGGTTTTGAATCCTTCCATATCCAGTGACTTTAAAAAAGGCTCAACCTTAGCCGTACCATCTATATCGATAGAGATCGGCAGTACCTTAAATTTACTTTGATCGAACTTAGCCTTAAAACGATCGAGTGCTGGTAGCTCACGTACACATGGCGGGCACCATGTTGCCCACATGTTTACCATGATCACTTGCCCACGATATTGGCTAAAATCGATAGCCTTACCATTTCGATCTGAAAAAGCGACCACATCGATAGGGTAGGACTTAGGCAACACGTTGATACGATCGACACTCGATTCGATTTGTCCTTGTGTTTGTTGCTGCATCCCTGGGTAAGCTTGTACATTTGCGGTAAACAATGATGCCATTGATAACAAGGCTACAAGCACAGCAGCAAAGGACTTAGTCATTTTGATGCTCGCTTAAGTAGTTTATCTAATTCCGCTTGCTCTTCGGCACTGATCTCTTGCTCTACAGCTCCTGAAATACGTTGTTTACGAACAAAGATAAAACCAATTAACAAACCAATCAGTAATAAGCCTATAGGGCCAAGCCATAAAACATAGGTCTTGGCCTCCATTTTGGGCTTATATAACACAAACTCACCGTAGCGACTGGTCATGAAGTTAATGATCTCTTCATCTGCCTTACCGGCATCGACCATTTGATACACTTCTAGGCGTAAGTCTTGTGCAACTGGCGAATTAGAGTCAATTAGGTTTTGGTTTTGACACTGTGGGCAGCGCAGTGAATGCGCCAACTCAAGTGCACGCTTTTGATTATCAACCGATTTAAACTCATAGGTGTCGACTGGTGTCGCCAGCGCAGAGCTTAATACACTTATTGATAGCAATAACGCAGTAATTAAAGCGATAAAGGTTTTCATTAAGAAGCCCCCTCTGCTCTAGCTTGAGCTTGTAGCTCTTGGATCATTGGATACAATGTTTCATTCCACACTCGCATGTCGATCGGGCCGGCATAGCGGTAGCGAATGATACCGTTGTGATCGACTAGATAACTTTCTGGCGCACCGTAGACCCCCAGATCTAAACCTAAACGACCATCATGGTCGAAAATGTTCTTGGTGTAGGGGTCTCCTTCACGGCTAAGTTCGCGGATCGCTAAAGGGCGTTCATCACGATAGTTAATACCATAGATAGGCAAGATGTTTTGTCTTGCTAACCGCATTAGATGCGGATGCTCATACTTACAAGATGGGCACCATGTTGCCCACACATTGAGTAATGACACCTGACCTTTTAAGCTCTCATTGGTAATTATTTCGTTCGCATTCTCTAGACGTTCTAGTTGGAAAGCCGGAATTGGCTTTCCTTCAAGAGCGGAATCGAGCTGCTGGGGATTAAGGAATAGCCCTTTGTAAAGAAATACCCCCATCACCAAAAATAATACCAACGGAATAAATAGTACTAACCTGTTTTTCATACTTGCCCCAATTCAAGTTATGCCGTTGCTAAATCTTCTTTAGCTTTTTCTTTGGTTGTTTCGCTTACTTTGACTTTACGATAACGCTTATCTGAAGCCGCAAAGACACCACCCACCATCATGAAAATACTACCAAACCATAACCAACGTACAAATGGCTTATAGTTCAGACGTACTGCAAATTCAGTACGGCTAATTGGATCTCCCATAGTGATATATAAATCACGGAACAGCCCCCAATCAATACCCGCCTCAGTCATATCCATAGTACGGACATTATATTGGCGACGATCAGGCTTAAGCAGGGTGATAAACTCGCCATCCTTACTCACCTCAACCTGGCCCTGCTGTGCGGTATAGTTAGGCCCCACGACATTTTTGGTTTCAATATAGTGGAAACTGTAACCAGCCAACTCTTGGGTGATGCCAGGTCCCATACGCACGCTCTTTTCAATAGAGTAGTTCGAGACCATAGTCGCGCCGATAACAGAAACGGCAATACCTAGGTGAGCAATCACCATACCTAGCTGGCTGCGTCCCATACGCGCAAGGCTAACGCCATCTTTACCATTAACAATGTCGTAGGCAGCTCGTAGTGTTGCCAGTACCACCCAAGTCGCAATACCTATACCTAGAGTGACCCAGATATTAAATTTACCATCGACTAAGAAAGGCGCCGCAATACCAACAATGGCCGCAACGATTGCCGGTACAACTAATTTACGTCTAAGCTCGCCGGCTTTAGCGCGTTTCCAACGAATACTGGGACCAATCCCCATAAACACAAACAGCACAAGTACTATGGGTACAAACACCGCGTTGAAATATGGTGGGCCTACAGAGATCTTACCCATGTTTAGTGCATCAATAAGCAGCGGGTATAAGGTACCAAGCAATACAGTACCACAAGCCACTGTTAGCAGAATATTACACACCAGTAGCATGGTTTCTTTTGACATTAACTCAAAACGTGCAGGGCTCTTCATATCGCTAGCACGGAAAGCGAATAGGGTTAACGAACCACCGATAGCTAAACCAAGTAGCAGCAGAATAAACATACCGCGACCAGGATCGGCTGCAAATGAGTGAACGGATGTCAATACACCTGAACGTACAATAAAGGTACCTAACAGGCTTAATGAAAATGCGAAGATTGAAAGCAATACAGTCCAGTTACGGAATGTGGCACGCTTCTCGGTCACAATAACCGAATGCAACAATGCAGTACCAATCAACCAAGGCATGAATGAGGCGTTCTCGACCGGGTCCCAGAACCACCAACCGCCCCAGCCAAGTTCATAATATGCCCACCATGAACCTAATGAGATGCCGCCGGTAAGAAAAATCCATGCGGCCAATGTCCAAGGACGACTCCAGCGTGCCCATGCCGAATCAAGGCGTCCACCCATTAATGCCGCAATCGCAAATGCAAAGCTTACAGAAAAACCGACATAACCGAGATACAGCATAGGTGGATGGAAGATTAATCCAACATCTTGCAACATAGGGTTAAGGTCGCGTCCTTCCATTGGGATAGGAAACAAACGCTCAAAAGGACTCGATGTCAATAACATGAACAAACTAAAGCCAATCACGATCATAGCTAAGATCGCTAACACTCTAGCAGTGAACACCTCTTCTAGCCCTTTACTGAAAAGCGCTACCGCGGCGGTCCATACGGATAAAGCAAATACCCAGAACAGCAACGAGCCTTCATGTCCGCCCCATACGGCGGCAATTTTGAAGAAAATCGGTAATTGAGAATTGGAGTGATGCGCTACATAAGCAACTGAGAAGTCATCGACGGCAAAACTATAGCCCAACACGATAACAGAGAGAAAAATAAAGAAGAACATGCCATAGCTTAATGGCCAAGCATATCGTACAAGGTATTGATCTTTACGGGCAACACCGATTAAAGGCACGCTGGCTAATAGAAAGGCAAAAGCCAAACCTATTATCAACGAAAAGTGTCCTAATTCAGGGATCATGGGGTTTCCTCAGTCCTATATAGTCATCAGTTAAGCCAGCGCTTTACTGATTCACGAGAGTTTGCGATTCACACTACTCAAGGTACAAATTTTGAGTCATTTTAGTATTTGCTATTGTATCTGTCTGCTTCTTTCGGCCAATAATGGGTGACCTGTCTCATTCTTACTCTATCAATAGTCACAGCTAACTATGTTAAAAACTGACAGATTTTAATCTCTGACCCTTGTTTGAAACTTAAGTTTCAAACAATTTTTTAAAATAGAATCGAACTGTGAACCAGTGCAAAAGTATCGCTTTTTAAAGTCATTTAATGGCTTATATTACTGTTCAATGAATAATCTTTCCGTATAATCTGACCCTTAATCCTGCGGTGTACCCGCTCTCCTGCAACTAATGTGAAAATGAAATAATGACCACTCTCTGGATTTTTATTGCGCTTTTTGTATTAGTCAGCCTCGCGCTGATTTGGTTTCCTCACTTCCGTCAGCGAAAAATGCTGCAGGCGGCAGAGACTGGCGTTCGTAACGAAACGAACCTCGATCTCTTTAATAATCGACTCGCTACTCTAGAAAAAGAACTCCAAGATGAGCTACTCGATCAAGATGAATTTAATGCCCTGAAGAAAGAACTTGAAATCAGCTTGCTGCAAGATATGAAGCAAGGTGAAGATGAATCTTTAGTCAATCAAGCCAAACCTAAAGGTCTATTATGGCCAGTCCTGATGTCGGTCGCAGTATTAGGCATCTCTGGTTATATGTATAGCAACTTAGGGGCATACGCTAATCTAGATCGCGCCGAACCTGCAAACCCTCATGCAGGAATGGATGCAAGCCAAATTATGGCTCAACGTATCAACATGATGGAAGCCCAATTAAAAGCAGAGCCAGACAATAGCCAGTTACTCTTTAGTTTAGGGCATACTTATATTAGTGCCAACCGTTATAATGATGCTGTTAAGGCATTTGATAAGGCAATGGAGCTTGTCGGTACCCACGCTGAATTGCTGGGGCCAAAAGCAACCGCCATGTACTATCAGGCTGATCAACGCATGACACCGGAAGTTCAAGTACTTATCGATCAAGCATTAACATTAGATCCTCAAGATCCTTCCACCCTATTACTCGTGGCAATGGATGCCTTCTTTAGTGCTAATTACAATAAGTCGATTGAAGCATGGCAAACCATTCTCGACAGTGATCGCAGTGATGTTGACCGCGGTGCCATTATTAACGCCATCGAAAGCGCCAAGATGAGAATGCAAGCTGAGACAGGCGAAATGCCAAACGATGCAACGCATCAGCAGGCAGGCATTGGCAAAACCATTAACGTCAATGTATCAATTTCTCCAGAGCTTCAAGCACAAGTCGGCAGTAGCGATATGTTGTTCATCTTCGCTCGTAATATTGAAGGCCCTAAAGTTCCGCTAGCGGCAACAAAAATATCAGCAAAGTCATTACCGATGACAATCACCTTAGATGACAGTACTGGTATGGGCGGAGACTTAAAGTTAAGTGACGTGAGCAATGTTGAAATCATTGCAGTACTGTCAAAACATGGTTCGGTTAAAGCGCAACCAGGTGATATACAAGGCCACTTACAAACCGTTGCCGTGGGATCGACAGCGACTCTGGTCCTGGATACTCAGGTGCAATAACCCTGCAAAGATACTGACCACAGTTAACACATAGAAAGCCGACCCCATTAGGTCGGCTTTTTTGTGACTAAAACTCATCAAACTTAGACAGATGATTAATTTTTGGCACAAAAAAACCGGCTCTGCGCCGGTTTTTTCATTAACGAACAAATTACTTAGACATGAACTCAATAGCGTTCTTGTAATCTTCGTCAGTACAATCTGTACACATACCACCTGGTGGCATTGCGTTTAGACCGGTTTTCACGCTACCCACTAAGGCGTCAATACCTTTAGCTAAGCGAGGTTCCCATGCAGCTGCATCGTGAGCTTTTGGTGCTCCAGCTACACCCATGCTGTGGCATACTTGGCATGCCTTGTTATAAATAGCTTCACCTTCTTGTGCAAATACGTTTGCTGACAAGGTCAATGCAGCCACTGCTGACAATGCTAACAGTTTTTTCATGTTCAGTGTTCCTAATGCAAATATTAACAAAGCTCAATGCCACCCTGACAGTACGTTGGGTAGACTTAATTTTTAGCGCCTCTAGGATACATCAAACTTCAATAAATCTCATCTTTTTGTGACTAACGTCAGAAATTCAAGTGTCACCCCACCCTATTAAGCAAACATAACTGCTACATTAGAAAAAGTTGAAAAAGTTCAATGCTAG
The DNA here is from genome assembly GCF_059338445.1 of Shewanella sp. 492. Taxonomy (NCBI): domain Bacteria; kingdom Pseudomonadati; phylum Pseudomonadota; class Gammaproteobacteria; order Alteromonadales; family Shewanellaceae; genus Shewanella; species Shewanella sp. 492. The sequence goes on along the minus strand of NZ_CM181702.1, from coordinate 169,710 downwards.
GTGTTAAAAGGTTTCACTTTTTGGAAGCATATCAAATTGCTGACACTAAAAAGTAACCATTACTAAACCCTATTAGGGGAGTATGTTAATATCGCTTTAGATGACATATGGCTTGAGATAGAGGGTTCAGTGGTAAAAGAAAAAATAGCAACAACACTGGTATCAGCCGATAACTTAACGTGCATTAGAGAAGAGCGGATCTTATTTGATGAACTAAGTTTTCACATCCAAGCTGGCGAAATAGTTCAGATTGAAGGGCCTAATGGTGCCGGCAAAACGAGCCTATTACGAATACTCGCTGGCTTGTCCCGCCCCTACGCCGGAGAAACCCGTTATAAAGGCGAAGACATTAACCGCTGTCGTGACGAATACAATGATGACCTATTATACCTTGGTCATTTAGCAGGCGTAAAAAGTGAATTAACCGCAGAAGAAAACCTTAACTTTAATTTAAGAATCAGTGGGTATGATGATTTCAGTACCAATGACATCTTAGCTCAAGTCAATTTGTCTGGGTTTGAAGAAGCACTGGCTGGACATCTTTCAGCTGGGCAACATAGAAGAACAGCATTAGCCAGACTGTGGCATACCAATTGTAAGGTATGGCTGCTTGATGAACCATTTACTGCCATTGATAAGAAAGGCGTTGAAGAGTTGGAACACCTATTTTTACGTCATGCCCAAAACGGGGGGTGCGTCATTATGACGACCCATCAAGATATGAGTATTATAGGTGATGATATTCTGCGAAAAATTCGCCTCGATTATCGCTTTGTATAAGGTCCAGTAAATGAACAAAGGCATTAGTTTTACTCAAGCATTTTATACCCTGCTTAAGCGTGATCTGCAGATAGCCATCAGACACAAGGGAGATATTTTTAATCCACTGTTATTTTTTATCCTAGTGGTAACGCTATTTCCTCTCGGCATAGGGCCTGAACCACAAGTATTGTCGCGTGTAGCACCTGGTATCATCTGGGTTGCAGCATTGCTCGCATCAATGCTGTCGTTGGAGCGCCTTTTTAAAGCTGACTTTGTCGACGGTAGTCTTGAGCAGATGTTATTAAGTCCACAGCCACTGTCACTAATGGTATTAGCCAAAGTATTAGCCCATTGGATATTAACCGGCGTCCCCTTAATTTTAGTTGCGCCATTACTAGCCGTGTTATTACATCTTGAAGAGAATAGCTATGGCGCCCTGATGGCAACCCTAGCTCTCGGCACCCCCGTACTGAGCTTACTGGGCGCTATCGGGGTAGCATTAACTGTAGGATTACGTAAAGGCGGTGTATTACTCAGCTTATTGATTCTACCGTTATACATTCCGGTATTGATTTTCGCGACCAGCGCTATCGATGCCGCAGGATTAAACCTACCCTATAGTGGCCATCTCGCGATTATCGGCGCGATGTTGGTCGGTTCGTTAATTTTAGCACCTTTTGCAATAGGCGCTTCACTAAGAGTGAGTACTAACTAATATGTGGAAATGGCTACATTCATACGCAGATCCTCAACGTGCATATAATCTCTCGGGTACACTGCTGCCTTGGTTTGCCACGTTGGCAATAGCCTTTATTGGTGTAGGTTCGATTTGGGGACTTCTTTTTGCACCAGTTGATTACCAGCAAGGTGACAGTTATCGCATTATCTTTATCCATGTACCTGCAGCATCGATGTCGATGTCTGCCTATATGGCCATGGCAACATCAGCCTTTATCGGTTTGGTATGGCAAATCAAATCAGCTGATTGGGCCGCCGCGGCCATTGCTCCTATTGGTGCCGTCGTTACCTTTATCGCATTGATCACGGGAGCAGCTTGGGGCAAGCCTATGTGGGGAACGTGGTGGGTATGGGATGCAAGATTGACATCAGAGCTAGTGCTTCTGTTCCTCTATTTAGGTGTGATCTCTTTATATGCCTCTTTCGAAGATAAAGTACTTGCAGCAAGGGCTGCGGGTATCTTAGCAATCGTTGGCGTGATTAATATCCCAATCATCAAGTACTCGGTTGAATGGTGGAACTCACTACATCAACCAGCAACAATTAAGATTACCGAGAAGTCTTCAATGGCGCCTGAGATGCTTTATCCATTACTGATAAATATCTTAGGATTTGGTTTAATGATTGGTGCAATCACTTTAGTTCGTTTTAGGGCTGAAATCTTAGCCAGAAATGGGATGCGTCCATGGGTACGGGAACTCGCTAAGGCTGAAGGAGTCAAATAATGCAATTCGATTCATTAACAGATTTTTTTAATATGGGTGGCTATGCTTTTTATGTGTGGCTATCTTATGGAATAACGGTCTTCTCGTTAGCAACCTTGATTTTTTTCAGTGTACGTCAAAAACGTAAGATCCTCATTGAAATATCAAAGAAGATGCAGCGTGAGGAACGCCTCAAAGCAAACCGGAGTACTCAATAGTGAACGCCAGACGTAAGAAGAGACTTGCACTTGCAACTGCTTTAATCGGTGGAGTTGCCGCCATAGCATCGCTGTTACTATATGCGTTGAATTCGAACCTAAACCTATTTTATACCCCTACTGAAATTGTACAGGGTAAAAAAGATACCGGAGTGAAACCAGAAGTAGGTCAACGTATTCGCGTTGGTGGCATGGTTACCGTCGGCTCGATGATACGTGATCCTGATAGCCTACACGTAGAATTTGCAGTACATGATTCGCTCGGTGGTGAGGTTATCGTAACCTACGACGATCTTCTACCCGATCTGTTTCGTGAAGGCCAAGGTATCGTTGCTCAAGGTGTATTAGTTGACAGCGGTAAACTCGAAGCAACCGAAGTGTTAGCTAAGCATGATGAGAACTACATGCCGCCCGAAGTCGCCGAAGCAATGGGGCAGACACACGAAAAACTTGAATATGGTAGCGAGCAAAAATCCAGTTACTAATTAATGATATTTAAAGGCCTCATTTGAGGCCTTTTTTATTGCCTATTTTTTAACATCAAAGCAGTAACTATAAAGGCTATTTCCATAAGGATATAATACATGCGTATGGTGTTGGCTCTACTACTCATAGTAAGCCGGCCACTCAACGCTGCTAACATCATGCTCATCCACCGTTATCATAGGAGTAACCTTTGGACAAGCAATTACAGCATGGGTATTAAGAGCGACTAAACAAAAATGACCATATAACTGACTTCTATCTAGATGCTAAACGTACTCCCCCCGCAACCTATTCAGCACAATCAGACAAAGCCTGGAAGCTCTATCTATCGACCAAGCCTGACTTGGTAGTGCTTGCCGACGATATTGCAATTTCATTGCTTAGCAAGCGACTGAGTGAAACCAGAACACCTTTGGTATTTCTTGGGTTAAATGCTAACCCAAGAGAATACCAACTCCACGGTTATAAAAACTTTACTGGAGTATTAGAGCATCCATTATTCAAGCGTTCCTTATTGTTTGTTGATTTGCTACTCCCCGATAAAAAAGAGAAAAAATTACTCATCTTATCGGATACCAGCCCAACCTCAATAGCAGCCTTGGATCCCATCAACCACAATAAACAAACGATTATGATTGGCAATATTCAGTTAGATTCAGCCTTCGTTACCAACGAGATTCATTGAAAACAGACTGTCAGTAACGCCAAGAATGATGGCTATGATGCACTGTTCATCGCCCTCTATCACACCTTGACCAATAATTTGGCCAAAATAGCAACGCAGACAAAATACTAGCTTGGACAGCTGCTCATTCGCCTATTCCACATTTTGGGTTTTGGGAATTTAGTGTCAATAAATATGCCAATATCGGTGGTTACATACTTAATGGAAATGAACATGAAAAACTTGCAAGGAGACTCATTACACAAATACTCTTAGGAACCAGCCCAAGTGATCTTCCTTATGTCAGCGATCGCCAAGGTCAATTTATATTTAGTCGTTCGGGAATGAAGAAATGGCATTTATCTTTGCCAGAAAACCTTAAAAAGGAAGCTCGCTGGGTTGATTAACCGGCTAATACGGATATAGCTTGAATTCATACCGATACTGCCACGCATGAATATCGACTTGAAGCTTGCACCACTTAACTCTTATTTATCTGGCATTAGTATTACTGCAACCAAGTCATCACAGTCCCCCCTCCCTAGCCTAATAGTTATTCAACACTATCTTCAGGTTGGTATTATCACGGGATTGAAATCATATAACTGTGAAGTCATTGACTAGTAAAAATAAAACCAATATTGATAAATAACAAGGCTAACCCGCCTAATGACTGGAAAACGAAAGCGGATATCTAGGATCGTATAAATTTTTGACATAAAAAAGCCGGGCATTAGCCCGGCTTTTTAACAATTAATCCAAGTGTTACTCAGCAGCGTCTTCAACAGCTTCAGCAGCTTCTGGACGACCTACTAGTTCAATATACGCCATAGGCGCTTTATCACCAGTACGTAGACCGCACTTTAGGATACGGGTATATCCACCAGGACGTTCCTGGTAGCGTGGACCCAACTCATTGAATAACTTACCAACGACTTCAGCGTCGCGAGTACGAGCAAACGCCAAACGACGATTTGCAACGCTATCACTCTTAGCAAGTGTTATTAGAGGTTCAACTACGCGACGCAGTTCTTTCGCTTTAGCTACAGTAGTCTTAATCACTTCGTGACGGACTAATGAGCTTGCCATGTTGCGAAACATAGCTTGGCGATGACTGCTGTTACGGTTTAGTTGACGACCACTCTTACGATGGCGCATGACCTAATCCTTATTACCTAAATCTGTACAAACGTAGACTTATAGGTCGTCTGCTAAACTAGCTGGAGGCCAGTTTTCTAGACGCATACCTAATGATAGTCCGCGAGAAGCCAACACATCCTTAATTTCAGTAAGAGATTTCTTACCCAAGTTAGGAGTTTTAAGTAGCTCAACCTCAGTACGCTGTACCAGATCTCCGATGTAATGAATCGCTTCGGCTTTCAAACAGTTAGCCGAACGTACAGTTAGCTCTAGATCGTCGACAGGACGCAACAGAATTGGGTCGAACTCTGGTTTCTCTTCTTTCTGCTCTGGCTCAGTGACATCACGTAGTTCAACAAACGCATCTAGCTGTTCGGCTAAGATGGTCGCAGAACGACGAATTGCTTCCTCAGGATCGATAGTACCATTAGTGGTCATATCAATAACGAGTTTGTCTAAGTCAGTACGCTGTTCAACACGTGCTGCTTCAACATTGTAAGCAATACGCGCGACAGGTGAGAAAGATGAATCCACTAACAAGCGACCGATTGGGCGATCGTCGTCTTCGGTTTGTGCTCTAGCCGAAGCTGGAACATAACCGCGACCACGCTCAACACGGATACGCATGCTGATATCGTTGTTACCAGTCAAATGACAGATAACATGATCAGGATTCATAATAGTAACATCACCATCGTGCGTGATATCTGCTGCGGTAACAGGGCCTGCGCCTGACTTGCTTAAAGTAAGCATAGCCTCGTCTTTACCCTCGATAACCACTGCTAAACCTTTAAGGTTTAATAGGATCTCTAGGATATCCTCTTGTACGCCTTCCTTGCTGCTGTATTCGTGCAGTACACCATCAATCTCGACTTCGGTAACCGCGCAGCCGGGCATAGACGACAATAGGATACGACGCAACGCGTTACCTAAAGTATGACCAAAACCACGCTCAAGCGGTTCGAGTGTAACCTTGGCACGTGTTGGGTTAACCTGCTCGATATCAACGAGACGCGGTTTAAGAAATTCTGTAACAGAACCCTGCATTGTGTCCTCTCTTGTTTATTAGCTTTACTTAGAGTAAAGCTCGACGATCAGCTGTTCGTTAATTTCAGCAGATAAATCGCTACGCTCCGGTAGACGCTTAAAAGCACCTTCCATCTTAGTAGTATCTACTTCAACCCATGTTGGCTTTTCGCGCTGAGCAGCAACTTCTAAAGCAGCTTTAATACGAGCTTGCTTCTGAGACTTCTCACGAACGCTAATTACATCATTCGCAGACACTTTAAATGATGGAATGTTAACAACGCGGCCGTTGACCATAATTGACTTATGGCTAACTAGCTGACGTGATTCAGCACGTGTAGCACCGAAACCCATACGATAAACAACGTTATCTAAACGAGTTTCCAAAAGGGTCAGTAGGTTTTCACCTGTGTTGCCTTTTATACGTGCAGCATCTTTGTAGTAGTTACGGAATTGCTTTTCAAGCACACCATAAGTACGACGAACTTTTTGTTTTTCGCGTAACTGAACGCCATACTCAGACAAACGAGCCTTACGAGCGCCGTGTTGTCCAGGTGCAGCTTCAAGCTTACACTTCGAATCAATTGCTCTCACACCGCTTTTTAAGAAAAGGTCTGTACCTTCTCGGCGGCTGAGCTTGAGCTTTGGACCCAAGTATCTTGCCATGTTCTTTCTCCAACTATCCTATTAAAAACGGGCGATTAAACGCGACGCTTCTTAGGAGGACGACAACCATTATGAGGGATCGGCGTCACATCGGTAATGTTGGTTATTTTATAACCAACCGCGTTCAGCGCTCGAATAGCTGATTCACGACCTGGACCTGGACCCTTCACAAAAACTTCAAGGTTTTTAACACCGTAGTCCTGAGCAGCGACACCTGCACGCTCAGCAGCAACCTGTGCAGCAAACGGGGTAGATTTACGTGAACCACGGAAACCTGAACCACCAGATGTTGCCCAAGATAGTGCATTACCTTGACGATCTGTAATGGTAATAATTGTGTTGTTGAAAGATGCATGGATATGAGCCATGCCATCAGCAACCTGTTTACGTACGCGCTTGCGCGTTGAACGTGACGGAACTTTAGCCATATTGGTTTACCTTCCCGTTACTTTCTAATTGGCTTACGTGGACCCTTACGCGTACGCGCATTGGTCTTAGTACGTTGCCCACGAAGGGGCAGGCTACGACGGTGGCGAAGACCACGATAACAACCAAGGTCCATTAGACGCTTGATGTTCATGGATACTTCACGACGTAAGTCACCTTCTACAATGTATTTAGCAACTTCTTCGCGTAGTGTGTCTATTTGAGCTTCGCTCAATTCCTTGATCTTAGCATCTTCAGCAATTGAAGTCGCCGCGCAGATTTGTTGTGCGCGAGTAAGTCCAATACCATAGATAGCAGTCAATGCAATGACTGTATGCTTTTGATCAGGAATGTTAATGCCAGCGATACGGGCCACTATGCACTCCTCATAAGTTAAAGGCCATCTGTGAAAAGCCCGGTAGGATACTCGACAGATGACGATTTTGCAAATAATATTTTGACCAGCTCAATATTTGAGCTGGTCAAAAGTTTTTAGCCTTGACGCTGTTTGTGTTTTGGTTCAACACAGATAACGCGTACAACGCCGCTACGCTTGACGATCTTGCAGTTACGGCAGATCTTCTTCACGGAAGCTCGAACTTTCATTTCATCACTCCGTAAAGCTACTTAGCGTCCAAAGCGATCTAAGTTCGCTTTGTTAACTAGGTTAGCTTTCTTCATCACAGACTCATACTGATGAGACATCATATGGGTCTGAACCTGAGCCATGAAGTCCATGATCACGACTACCATAATTAGTAGTGAGGTACCGCCAAAATAGAACTGTACCTTCCACGCAATTAACATGAACTCCGGAATTAAACAGATAAAGGTAATATATAATGCGCCAGCTAATGTTAGGCGAGTCATTACTTTATCTATATAACGCGAAGTCTGTTCTCCAGGACGGATCCCGGGAATAAACGCACCACTCTTCTTCAAGTTATCCGCAGTTTCTCGTGGGTTAAACACCAACGCAGTATAGAAGAAACAGAAGAAGATAATTGCTGTTGCGTATAATAATGAGTAAAGCGGCTGACCTGGTGATACAGCAAGTGAAAAATCACTTAACCAAGACAAACCTTCATTTTGTCCAAACCACTGAGCCAGTGTGCCTGGGAACAATATGATGCTTGACGCAAAAATTGGTGGAATCACACCCGCCATATTAACCTTAAGCGGTAAGTGAGTACTCTGCGCGGCAAACACCTTACGGCCCTGCTGACGCTTAGCATAGTTAACAACGATACGACGTTGTCCACGCTCAACAAACACAACAAAATAGGTTACAGCAAATACAATTACCGCAATCAACAATAATACTAGTACGTTCAAGTCGCCTTGACGCGCCTGCTCAGCCGTTTGGCCGATAGCAGATGGTAGACCAGCAACAATACCTGCGAAAATAAGAATCGAGATACCGTTACCTATGCCTCTTTCAGTAATTTGTTCACCTAGCCACATTAGGAACATTGTTCCTGTCACTAAGCTTACAACTGCAACAAAGTAGAAACCAAAGCCAAGATTTACAACTAAACCTGGGACTAAGTTTGGTAACCCTGTTGCGATACCGATTGCTTGGAATGTACCCAAGACCAAGGTGCCATATCGTGTATATTGACTGATCTTTTTACGCCCAGATTCGCCTTCCTTTTTGAGTTCGGCAAGTGCTGGATGTACAACAGTCAATAGTTGCATGATAATCGATGCCGAAATGTACGGCATGATACCTAATGCAAAGATAGAAGCACGTTCAAGGGCACCACCAGAGAACATGTTAAACATGCCTAGGATGGTCCCCTTCTGCTGATTAAACAGCTCTGCTAATACAGCTGCGTCAATACCAGGAATTGGTACGAACGAACCGGCTCTAAAGACGATAATCGCACCAATCACGAACAGGAGGCGAGTCTTCAATTCAGAAAATCCACCTTTCGCGCTTTTTAAATCAAGTCCTGGTTTTGCCATCGACGTATTATTCCTCGATCTTTCCGCCGGCAGCTTCAATAGCTGCACGAGCACCTTTAGTTACCTTAAGACCTTTAACGGTCACAGGGCGTTCAATGGTACCTGAAAGAACGACTTTAGCAAACTGTATGTTGCGAGTAACGAGATTCGCATCTTTCAGTGCATTCAAGTCGACAACATCACCGTTAACTTTAGCTAGTTCGCTGATACGAATTTCGGCAGAAACCAACGCTTTACGCGAGGTGAAACCAAACTTCGGCAAACGAATCTTAAGTGGCATTTGACCACCTTCGAAACCGACGCGAACGCCGCCGCCTGAACGAGACTTCTGACCTTTGTGACCGCGACCAGCAGTCTTACCTAAGCCAGAACCGATACCGCGACCTACACGCTTAGCTGCTGATTTAGCACCTGCAGCAGGTGATAGAGTATTTAGACGCATCTTATACTTCCTCCACCGAAACCATGTAGTAAACCTTGTTAATCATACCGCGAATTGAAGGAGTATCTTCAACTTCAACAGTGTGATTAATACGGCGTAGACCTAGACCAGTCAAAGTGGCACGATGCTTTGGCAAACGTCCAATTGAACTTTTAGTCTGAGTCACTTTTAAAGTTTTAGTAGCCATGGTGCTTAACCTCGAATTTCATCAACATTCAGGCCACGCTTGGCTGCGATTTGAGCTGGTGACTTCATGTGCACCAACGCATCTACAGTTGCGCGAACGATGTTGATCGGGTTAGTAGAACCGTATGCTTTTGACAGAACGTTATGAACGCCTGCTACTTCCAATACGGCGCGCATAGCACCACCGGCAATAATACCAGTACCTTCAGAAGCTGGTTGCATGTAAACACGCGAACCAGTGTGACGGCCCTTAACAGGGTGGTGCAAAGTACCATTTACAAGTTCAACAGAAACAATGTTACGGCGAGCCTTTTCCATTGCTTTCTGAATTGCTGCAGGTACTTCACGCGCTTTACCATAGCCATAGCCGACTTTACCGTTACCATCACCCACTACAGTTAGTGCAGTGAAGCTAAAGATACGTCCGCCTTTAACTACTTTAGAAACACGATTTACTGCAACCAATTTCTCTTGCAGATCATCTTTTTGTTGTTGAGCTTCAAATTTAGCCATTTTTAATCATTCCTTAGAACTGTAGGCCAGCTTCACGAGCTGCGTCTGCTAATGCAGCAACGCGTCCGTGATACTTAAAGCCGGAACGATCGAATGCAACTACAGTTACGCCTTTTTCGATAGCACGCTCTGCAACGGTTTTACCCACTACTTTTGCTGCATCAACGTTACCTGTGTATTTAAGCTGCTCTGATACCGCTTTCTCAGCAGTAGAAGCTGCCGCCACAACTTGCGCGTTGGCATCAATAACCTGTGCGTACGTGTGACGTGGTGTACGATGTACAACCAGACGGTTAACGCCCAGCTCTTGGATCTTCTTACGGGCGCGAGTAGCGCGGCGTAAGCGAGATGTTTTCTTATCCATATCGCGTTACCTACTTCTTCTTAGCCTCTTTACGGCGTACTTGTTCATCAGCATAACGAACACCTTTACCTTTATAAGGTTCTGGTGGACGGTAGCCACGAATCTCTGCAGCAACTTGGCCAATCAACTGCTTATCAGTACCTTTCAGTACGATTTCAGTTTGACTTGGGCACTCTGCAGTTACGCCGTCAGGAAGCTGGTGTACTAGAGGGTGAGAGAAACCTAGAGTCAAGTCGATACCGTTACCAGCAATTTTTGCACGGTAACCAACACCTACTAGAGTCAGTTTTCTTTCGAATCCTTCGTGAACACCAACAACCATGTTGTTGATTAGAGCTCGAGCAGTACCAGCTTGTGCAGCGGTTTTAGCGCCTTCAACTGGTGAACACTTAACTTCATTGTTTTCTACAACAACAGAAACATCAGCGTTAATTACTCGAGTCAAACTACCTTTAGAACCTTTTACGGTGATAGTTTGTTCGTTTAAAGTCACTTCTACGCCTGCAGGAATAGCGACTGGTGCTTTTGCGACACGAGACATTGCTAGCTCCTTATGCTACGTAGCAGATAACTTCCCCACCCATGCCATTTTGGCGGGCAGTACGATCAGTCATCAAACCTTTAGAAGTGGACACGATTGCGACACCCAGTCCGCCCATCACCTTTGGAAGTTCGTTTTTACCTTTGTAAATACGAAGACCAGGACGACTTACGCGCTGGATAGTCTCAACGACTGGTTGGCCTTGGAAATACTTTAAAGTGATTTCTAAAACCGGCTTAGCTTCGCCTGCTACGGCGTAGTCAGCAATATAACCTTCTTCTTTAAGCGTCTGTGCAATAGCAACTTTTAGCTTATTAGAAGGCATAGATACTGATACTTTGTTAGCAGCTTGGCCGTTACGAATGCGAGTTAACATATCCGCAATTGGATCTTGCATGCTCATATTAGCTTACTCCGTGACAAGTATTACCAGCTGGCCTTACGCAGGCCAGGAACTTCACCACGCATGGTAGCTTCACGCAATTTAATACGGCTTAAGCCGAACTTGCGTAGGAAACCATGTGGGCGACCAGTTTGACTACAACGATTGCGCTGACGCGCAGAACTTGAGTCACGTGGTAGGCCTTGCAGCTTAAGAACTGCATCCCAACGATCTTCATCAGAAGTAGTTGGACTGCTAATGATAGCCTTAAGAGCTAGACGCTGTTCAGCATACTTAGCCACGAGCTTGGCACGTTTTGCTTCACGTGCTTTCATTGAACTTTTTGCCATTTCGCTACCCTTATTTCTTGAATGGGAAGTTAAAGGCGTCTAGTAAAGCACGGCCTTCTTCGTCATTCTTCGCAGTAGTAGTGATAACAATATCCATACCACGGATTTTATCGATTTTATCGTACTCGATTTCCGGGAAGATAATTTGCTCACGTACACCCATTGCGTAGTTACCGCGTCCGTCGAACGACTTAGCGCTCAAACCACGGAAGTCACGGATACGCGGGATTGCGATATCAACTAAACGCTCAAGGAACTCCCACATGCGTTCGCCACGCAGAGTTACCTTACAGCCGATCGGGTAGCCATCACGGATTTTAAAACCAGCAACTGATTTACGAGCAACAGTTACTACTGGCTTTTGACCAGCAATAGCAGTCATGTCACGAAGCGCATGCTCCATAACTTTCTTATCTGCTACAGCTTCGCCAACACCCATATTAAGGGTGATTTTCTCAATCCGAGGGACTTGCATGACACTGGTATAACCGAACTTCTTTGCAAGTTCAGCGACAACAGTCTCTTTATATTTATCATGCAGTTTCGCCATCGTTTACTCCAATTACTTAACGAGTTCACTGTTCGACTTAAAGAAACGGACTTTTTGACCGTCTTCAAATCGGAAACCAACGCGATCAGCTTTGCCAGTGGCAGAGTTGAAAATCGCTACATTTGATGCTTGTATTGGTGCTTCTTTCTCAACAATACCACCAGTCACACCCATTTGTGGGTTAGGCTTCTGGTGCTTCTTGACAAGATTGATGCCTTCTACAATTAATTTACCAGTTGGCAAAACTCGAGAAACCTTACCGCGTTTACCCTTGTCTTTACCTGCTAGTACAATTACTTCGTCTTCACGACGGATTTTAGCTGCCATTTTGAAGCTCCTTACAGTACTTCTGGTGCCAGAGAAACAATTTTCATAAATTGTTCGGTACGCAATTCACGCGTCACTGGTCCAAAGATACGAGTACCAATCGGTGCTAGGTTTGCGTTAAGCAATACCGCTGCATTCCGATCGAAGCGAATGACAGAACCATCTGGACGACGAACGCCTTTCTTAGTACGGACTACCACCGCGTTATACACATCACCTTTCTTCGCTTTACCGCGAGGAATTGCTTCTTTTACAGAAACCTTGATGACGTCGCCGATACCGGCATAACGACGATGAGAGCCACCCAAGACCTTAATACACTGAACTCTACGAGCGCCGCTATTACAGGCGACTTCTAGAGTCGATTGCATTTGGATCATTTTAAGTGCTCCGCTATCGTTACTTCACAAATCCCACATTTGGGGCATATTTTAACCAATTTAGACGACATTATTGTCTAAAAAGGCGCGCAAGTATAACACCCAAAAATAGGAATAGATAGTACTAAAAATAAAAACGGCCCCAGTTGAAGGAGCCGTTTCACTAATACCTAAATAAATTAGGCTTTCGTTACTACTTCAACCAGAGTCCAAGACTTAGTCTTAGACAGCGGACGGCATTCGCGAATAGTCACGATATCGCCAGCATTACACTGATTTGTTTCGTCATGTGCATGAATCTTAGTAGTACGCTTGATAAACTTCCCATATAAAGGATGTTTAACCATACGCTCAATAGCGACAGTGATAGACTTGTCCATCTTGTTGCTAATTACTCGACCCTGCATAGTACGGATTTTATCAGTCATTATGCACCCGCCTTAGAAGTAATAATGGTCTTAACGCGCGCAATGTTACGACGCACGATTTTAAGCTGATGAGTTTGAGTCAACTGACCAGTGGCGTGTTGCATACGCAGATTAAACTGCTCACGCAGCAGACCAAGCAGTTCAGCGTTCAATTCTTCAACGCTCTTCTGTGTTAGTTCGCTCGCTTTCATTACATCACCGTCTTAGTTACGAAGGTAGTCTTAATCGGAAGCTTGGCCGCAGCTAAAGCAAACGCTTCACGCGCTAGAACTTCAGATACACCATTCATCTCGTAAAGAACCTTACCAGGTTGAATCTGGCAAACCCAGTATTCAACGTTACCCTTACCTTTACCCATACGCACTTCAAGAGGCTTAGAGGTAATTGGCTTGTCAGGGAAAACGCGAATCCAAATTTGACCTTGACGTTTAATGTGACGTGTCATCGCACGACGCGCAGATTCGATTTGACGAGCAGTAAGACGACCACGTCCAACAGCTTTCAGACCGAATTCACCGAAGCTAACTTCAGTGCCGTTCGCTAGACCGCGGTTACGGCCTTTGAACATTTTACGAAACTTCATTCGTTTTGGTTGCAGCATTGCCAGCTCTCCTATTTACCGCGAGGCTTACGCTTCGGCTGCTGTTTCGGCTCTTCATGCGCAGGAACAACGCCATCTAGGACTTCACCTTTGAAGACCCAAACTTTAACGCCGATCACACCGTATTGAGTGTGACTTTCTGCAGTAGAGTAGTCGATATCAGCACGCAGTGTATGTAGAGGCACACGACCTTCACGATACCACTCCGAACGCGCAATCTCAGCACCGCCTAGACGGCCGCTCACTTCAACTTTGATACCTTTGGCACCAAGACGCATTGCATTTTGTACTGCGCGCTTCATCGCACGACGGAACATAACACGACGCTCTAGCTGTGAAGCGATGCCTTCGGCAACAAGCTTCGCATCTAGCTCAGGCTTACGGATCTCAGCGATGTTGATTTGAGCTGGAATACCAGTCAACTTGGCAACTTCGTTGCGTAGTTTTTCAACGTCTTCGCCTTTCTTACCAATCACAACACCTGGACGGGCAGTGTGAATAGTAACACGAACACTCTTAGCTGGACGCTCGATAACAATCTTAGAAACTGAGGCTTGCTTAAGTTTCTTTTCTAGAAACTTACGCACTTCCCAGTCGCTGCTCAAGTTATTGGCATAATCTGATTTATCAGCGTACCAAGTCGAGATCCAAGGCTTAGTGATACCCAGACGGATACCATTAGGATGTACTTTCTGTCCCATTGCTAACTCCTAGCGATCTGATACAACCACAGTGATGTGGCTGGTACGCTTGATTATACGATCAGCACGGCCTTTAGCACGTGGCATGATACGCTTCATTGTTGGACCTTCGTCTACAAAGACTTTTCCAACTTTCAGCTCGTCAATGTCAGCACCTTCATTGTGCTCAGCATTAGCGATAGCAGAATCAAGTACTTTTTTGACAAGTACAGCTGCTTTCTTAGGGCTGAAAGTTAAAATTTCGAGAGCCTTAGCAACAGGCAGTCCACGGATTTGATCTGCAACCAAACGACACTTTTGAGGCGACGTACGGGCAAAACGATGTTTAGCTAAAACTTCCATCTTGAGTCTCCCGTATTAACGCTTCTTCGCTTTCTTATCAGCAGCATGGCCGCGATAAGTGCGAGTTGGTGAAAATTCACCAAGCTTGTGGCCGATCATTTCGTCAGTTACGAACACAGGTACGTGCTGACGACCATTATGGACAGCGATGGTCAACCCAATCATGTTAGGGATGATCATAGAGCGGCGAGACCAAGTCTTAATAGGCTTTTTGTCACCCGCTTCCATCGCTTTCTCTACCTTCTTCAGCAAGTGTAGGTCAATGAATGGACCTTTCTTGAGAGAACGTGGCATGGCGAATCCTCTTACTTTTTGTTACGACGACGTACAATGTACTTGTCGGTGCGTTTATTACTACGGGTCTTATAACCCTTAGTTGGGACACCCCATGGAGAAACCGGATGACGGCCACCAGAAGTACGGCCTTCACCACCACCATGTGGATGGTCTACAGGGTTCATTGCAACACCACGCACTGTTGGGCGTACGCCTCTCCAGCGCTTAGCACCTGCTTTACCTAACTGGCGTAGCATGTGTTCGGCATTACCAACTTCACCTAATGTCGCGCGGCAATCTACAGGTACTTTACGCATTTCGCCAGAGCGAAGACGTAGAGTAGCGTAAGCGCCATCACGAGCAACAACTTGCACATAAGTACCTGCTGAACGAGCGATTTGAGCACCTTTACCAGGCTTCATTTCGACTGCGTGAACAACACTACCTACTGGGATGTTGCGTAATGGCAAAGCGTTACCCGCTTTGATTTCTGCATCGATACCTGACTGGATCTTATCTCCAGCTTGCATGCCTTTAGCAGCAAGGATATAACGACGCTCACCATCAGCATACAAAACAAGTGCGATGTTAGCTGTACGGTTTGGATCATATTCCAAACGTTCAACTTTTGCAGGGATACCGTCTTTGTTGCGCTTGAAGTCAACAATACGGTAATGCTGCTTATGTCCACCACCTACGTGACGAACAGTGATGCGACCAGTATTGTTACGGCCACCACTTTTAGACTTTTTCGCCAACAAGCCAGCAAAAGGTTTACCCTTGTGCAGATCGCTGTTTACCACTTTAACTACGTGGCGACGACCAGCAGAGGTTGGCTTACACTTAATAACTGCCATGATAATTCTCCTTTGCTTACTCAGCGCCGACGAAATCGATATCAGCACCAGCAGCTAAAGTCACATAGGCTTTTTTCCAATCGCTACGACGGCCAGTACGGGCACCGTGACGCTTAGTTTTACCTTTGTTAACCAAAGTGCGAACTGAATCTACTTCAACTTCGAACAACTTAGCTACTGCAGCTTTAACTTCAGCTTTAGTCGCATCGATAGCCACACGGAAAACAACCGTGTTGTTATTTTCAGCGCATACAGTACTCTTTTCAGAGATGTGTGGCGCTAGAATAACTTTTAGCAAACGTTCTTCGCTTATCATCCCAGCATCTCCTCGATTTGCTTAATAGCATCGGCAGTAACTAGTACTTTGTTGAACGCGATTAGGCTAACTGGGTCGATACCAGCAACGTCACGAACGTCAACTTTGTATAGGTTGCG
Source organism: Shewanella sp. 492 (assembly GCF_059338445.1). Classification (NCBI taxonomy): domain Bacteria; kingdom Pseudomonadati; phylum Pseudomonadota; class Gammaproteobacteria; order Alteromonadales; family Shewanellaceae; genus Shewanella; species Shewanella sp. 492. The sequence goes on along the minus strand of NZ_CM181702.1, from coordinate 153,237 downwards.
TGCAGCTAAGAACAAGTTCTCGTCAATTTCTGGAGTAACAATTAAAACGTCTTCCAGGTTCATTTCTGCCAATTTAGCTTTCAGCTCTTTAGTTTTAGGAGCTTCAACACCAAATGACTCAACGACAACAAGGCGATCTTGACGTACTAATTCAGACAGAATGCTCTTAAGCGCTCCGCGGTACATCTTCTTGTTAACTTTTTGGCTGTGATCTTGTGCTTTAGCAGCGAATGTTACGCCACCGCCACGCCAGATTGGACCTTTAACGGTACCGGCACGTGCACGGCCTGTACCTTTTTGGCGCCATGGCTTTTTGCCAGAGCCAGTTACTTCTGCGCGAGTCTTTTGAGCACGAGTGCCCTGACGCGCGTTTGCAGCGTATGCTACAACTACCTGATGAACCAGTGCTTCATTAAAGTCACGGCCGAAGGTAGTTTCGGAAACTTCAAGAGCACTCTGTGCGTCTTTCAATACCAATTCCATTACTATCTCCTCAGACCTAAGCTTTAACGGCAGGCTTGATGATCAGGTCGCCATTAGTAGCGCCTGGAACTGCACCCTTAACCAATAGCAAGTTACGTTCAACATCTACACGTACAACGTCTAGATTTTGAGTAGTAACACGCTCGGCACCCATGTGGCCTGACATTTTCTTACCTTTGAAAACGCGACCAGGTGTTTGGTTTTGACCGATAGAACCGTTAGCTCTATGTGCCAATGAGTTACCATGTGTTGCATCTTGGGTACGGAAATTCCAACGCTTAATACCGCCTTGGAAACCTTTACCTTTTGATTGACCAGTAACATCAACTTTCGCTACGTCAGCGAAGATATCAACATTAAGCTCGGCACCAACTTCAATGCCTTCGCCTTCACCATCTGCCAAACGCACTTCCCACAAACCACGACCGGCTTCAACGCCTGCCTTAGCAAAGTGACCTGCTTCTGGTTTAGTGATGCGATTAGCTTTTTTGGTACCAGTAGTAACTTGAAGTGCACGGTAGCCGTCTGTTTCTAAAGTTTTCACTTGAGCAACGCGGTTAGCTGCAATTTCAATTACTGTTACAGGTATTGACGCACCATCTTCAGTGAAGATGCGAGTCATACCTACTTTACGACCGATAAGACCGATAGCCATCTCTCAAACCTCTTCTAAGGATCTCAATTAACCTAAGCTAATTTGAACGTCAACACCTGCCGCAAGATCTAGACGCATCAATGCATCTACAGTCTTCTCAGTCGGCTCTACGATGTCAACAAGACGCTTATGAGTACGAAGTTCGTACTGATCACGCGCATCTTTATTAACGTGTGGAGAGATCAAAACGGTATAACGCTCTTTGCGCGTTGGTAGTGGAATTGGACCACGTACCTGGGCGCCTGTGCGCTTAGCAGTTTCAACGATTTCCGCAGTAGACTGATCGATCAGACGATGATCAAATCCTTTTAAGCGGATACGGATTCTTTGGTTCTGCATTGACCAGAGCTCCTAAAATGGACACATAAAAAATCACCCTCTAGCTTCTTCCTTACTGGAAAAGCAGAGCGAGATGATTTAACCGTTCGACTCCAAATCGGAGTCGCTGTATTATTTTACGTCGGCTTCTAGAACCGACAATTTACCCGCCTAATGGTTAAGGCGAGAGGGGGTATTATACTGATCTGCACATAGAGATCAACCCCGTTGAATGAATTAACACCACATTGGCAGTAACTCTCAAACGTGGCCGTTATTATACCCATCCACATCCAGAAAGCTAGTCTTTGTATCTATACAAAATTACCAATAAAAAAGGCAGCCTAAGCTGCCTTTTTCAGTATTGTGTTAAGACACTTTGCGATTAAGCAATGATCTTAGCTACAACACCAGCACCAACTGTACGGCCACCTTCACGGATTGCGAAGCGTAAACCTTCGTCCATCGCGATTGGGCAGATTAGTGTTACTGTCATCTGTACGTTATCACCAGGCATTACCATCTCTACGCCTTCTGGCAACTCGATAGTACCGGTTACGTCTGTTGTACGGAAGTAGAACTGTGGACGGTAACCTTTGAAGAATGGAGTGTGACGTCCGCCTTCTTCTTTTGACAGAACATAGATTTCTGACTGGAATGTTGTGTGTGGAGTGATTGAACCAGGCTTAGCCAATACTTGACCACGCTCAACTTCGTCACGCTTAGTACCACGTAGTAGTACACCACAGTTCTCGCCTGCACGACCTTCGTCAAGCAGTTTACGGAACATTTCAACACCAGTACAAGTGGTCTTAGTAGTATCGCGAATACCAACGATTTCTACTTCTTCACCTACTTTGATGACACCGCGCTCTACACGACCAGTTACAACAGTACCACGGCCAGCAATTGAGAATACGTCTTCGATTGGAAGAATGAATGCACCGTCAATTGCACGCTCTGGCTCTGGAATATAAGTATCTAGTGCTTCTGCAAGCTCAATGATCTTAGCTTCCCACTCTGGCTCGCCTTCTAGGGCTTTAAGCGCAGAACCTTGGATAACTGGTAGGTCATCACCTGGGAAGTCATATTCAGATAGAAGTTCACGAACTTCCATTTCTACTAGCTCTAGAAGCTCTTCGTCATCAACCATGTCACACTTGTTCATGAATACGATGATGAAAGGTACGCCAACCTGACGTGAAAGCAGGATGTGCTCACGAGTCTGTGGCATTGGACCATCTGTAGAAGCTACTACTAGGATCGCGCCGTCCATTTGGGCAGCACCAGTGATCATGTTTTTAACATAATCCGCGTGACCTGGGCAGTCTACGTGTGCGTAGTGACGTGATGGAGTGTCATATTCGATGTGAGAAGTATTAATTGTAATACCGCGCTCACGCTCTTCTGGAGCGTTATCGATTTGTGCGAAGTTACGAGCTTCACCGCCGTATGTCTTAGTTAATACAGCAGAGATTGCTGCAGTAAGAGTAGTTTTACCATGGTCAACGTGACCGATGGTGCCAACGTTAACATGGGGTTTACTACGTTCAAATTTTTCTTTAGCCACGATATATTCCTTTCTTTTCAGAAAATGCCCAGCGTTGCTGAGCAATAGCATTCAATATGAGTTATAGACTAGTTTGCGGTTATCCGCGCGAGTCTACAACAGATTTTGCGACATTTTGCGGTGCATCAGAGTACTTCAAAAACTCCATAGAGTATGAAGCGCGCCCCTGGGTTGCACTACGCAAATCTGTTGCGTAACCAAACATTTCAGATAGAGGTACTACAGCATGAATAAGTTTAACGCCGCCAATGCCGTCGTCCATTCCTTCAATCATGCCACGTCGTCTATTCAAGTCACCTACTACATCGCCCATATAGTCTTCAGGAGTGGTTACTTCGACCTTCATACAAGGTTCGAGTAACACTGGGTCAGCTTCTAGAGCGCCCTTCTTGAAAGCCATTGAACCAGCGACTTTGAACGCCATCTCGTTTGAATCGACATCATGGTATGAGCCGTCAAACAAAGTGACTTTGACATCCAACACAGGGAAGCCAGCGACAACGCCGTTCTTCATCTGCTCTTGGATACCTTTATCTACTGCAGGGATGTATTCTTTTGGAATAACACCACCAACAATCTCGTTGACAAATTCATAGCCAAAACCTTCTTCTTGCGGTTCTAACTTTAACCAAACGTGACCAAATTGTCCTCGACCACCTGATTGGCGCACGAACTTGCCTTCAACTTCTACACTCGAGCGAATAGTTTCACGATACGCTACTTGTGGTTTACCCACATTGCATTGAACATTAAATTCGCGACGCATACGGTCAACAATAATGTCCAAGTGTAACTCACCCATACCGGAGATCAGTATTTGACCAGACTCTTCGTTAGTCTCAACGCGAAATGATGGGTCTTCTGCAGCAAGTTTTTGCAATGCAATAGCCATCTTTTCTTGGTCGGCTTGGGATCTTGGCTCCACAGCAATCGTGATTACGGGCTCAGGAAACTCCATACGTTCGAGTATAACTTTATGGTCAGCATCACAGAGCGTGTCACCAGTGGTGACATCTTTAAGACCTATAGCTGCGGCGATGTCACCAGCGCGCACTTCTTTGATCTCGTTACGATCGTTTGCATGCATCTGCACCATACGACCGATACGCTCACGTTTTTGCTTAACCGAGTTATACACACCAGAACCGGTTTCCAATACACCAGAATAAACACGTATAAAGGTTAAGGTTCCGACGAATGGGTCTGTTGCAATTTTAAATGCTAGCGCAGAGAAAGGCGCATTGTCGTCCGCAGGACGCTCAACCTCTTGCTCTTTGTCGTCAATTCCCTTAATAGGCGGAACTTCGACAGGCGACGGTAAATAATCCACAACAGCATCGAGTACCGCTTGCACACCTTTGTTCTTAAATGCAGAACCACAAGTAGCAAGTACGATCTCATTAGCGAGAGTTCGTTTACGTAATGCGGCTTTAATCTCTGCTTCTGATAACTCACCACCTTCTAGGTACTTGTCCATCAGTTCGTCAGAGGCCTCAGCAGCACTCTCAACGAGATATTCACGCATTTCAGCCGCTTTATCAGCGAGCTCTGCAGGAATATCTTCATAAGTGAAGGTCATACCTTGATCAGCTTCATTCCAGTTAATGGCTTTCATCTTGATCAGGTCGACGACCCCTTTAAACTCTTCTTCTGCACCAATACTCATTTGGATTGGTACACAAGTCGCTCCCAGACGGGTACGTATCTGTTTAACTACACGTTCAAAATCCGCACCAGAGCGATCCATCTTATTGACGAATACAATTCTAGGAACGTGATACTTGTCCGCTTGGCGCCAAACAGTTTCTGACTGAGGTTCAACACCCGATGCGCCACAGAATACGACAACAGCGCCATCTAGAACACGCAGCGAGCGCTCAACTTCAATAGTGAAGTCAACGTGGCCAGGAGTGTCAATAATGTTGATACGGTGCTCAGCGAACTGTGCTTCCATACCGCGCCAGAACGTCGTAGTTGCAGCTGAGGTGATAGTGATACCACGCTCTTGCTCCTGTTCCATCCAGTCCATAGTGGCTGCGCCATCATGGACTTCACCGAGTTTATGAGACATACCAGTGAAGAACAGTACTCGTTCTGTAGTTGTGGTCTTTCCTGCGTCAACGTGAGCACAAATACCAATATTACGGTAGCGCTCAATAGGAGTTGTACGAGCCACGATTAAACCCTCTTTACCCAGGCAAATACCTGGGTCATGTAAAACGTGGTGCAGACAATAGCCTGCACCAAAAGATTACCAGCGGTAATGAGCAAACGCTTTGTTCGCTTCTGCCATACGATGCACGTCTTCGCGCTTCTTAACAGCAGTTCCTTTATTTTCAGAAGCATCTAGCATTTCACCAGCTAGACGTAGAGCCATAGATTTTTCACCACGCTTACGTGCAGCTTCAACCAACCAGCGCATCGCTAGTGCGTTACGACGCACTGGACGAACTTCACATGGTACCTGGTAAGTAGAACCACCAACGCGACGAGATTTAACCTCGACTGTTGGACGGACGTTATCCAGGGCTGCTTCAAGGATAGTTAGATGCTCTTCGCCTTTCTTTTCAGCAACAACATCTAATGCCTTGTAAATAATTTTTTCTGCAGTCGACTTTTTGCCGTCCTGCATAATGACGTTGATGAACTTAGCCAACAACTCACTATGAAATTTTGGATCTGGTAGGATTTTACGTTGTCCTACAACGCGACGTCTTGGCATAACAATTTCTCCGTATGCTTCAGGGACCCCAAAACTGGAATCTCAATATGTCTCTAGCTTGGCCTTACTTAACGGAAAACGTTAAGACTTAGGACGCTTAGCTCCGTACTTAGAACGTCCTTGACGACGCTCACTAACACCAGCACAGTCTAATGCGCCACGTACAGTGTGATAACGAACACCTGGTAAGTCTTTTACACGACCGCCACGGATCAGAATCACGCTGTGTTCCTGCAGGTTGTGGCCTTCACCGCCGATGTACGAAGTGACTTCGAACCCGTTAGTTAGACGCACACGAGCTACTTTACGTAGTGCAGAGTTAGGTTTTTTTGGTGTGGTTGTGTATACGCGAGTACAAACACCACGTTTTTGTGGACACGCATTCAACGCTGGCACAGCAGTCTTGATGACTTTTGGCGAGCGAGGCTTACGTACCAACTGGTTTACAGTTGCCATGTATAGCTCCGAATCAGTTGATAAACTCAACAGTAAGGTGTGAAAAATCTATATCCCACAGGTGTGGGACGCGAAATTTTAGAAAGGTAATCAGTTCCTGTCAAGAAATAGCCAACTTTTTACCCAATTTAAGTAAAAAAAAGGCACCCTAGGTGCCTTTTTTACAACCTGTTTACGTTTAAGCGCTAATTACTCAGCACTACCTGCTAGATTAAGCAGATCTGCCAAGTTTTGCTCAGCTTCGCTTGCACTAATAACGGGAGCTTCTTCAGCTTGACCTTTATTAGCACTCACTTGGTTGCGTTTCTGATGATACGCATAACCCGTACCGGCAGGAATCAAGCGACCAACAATCACGTTCTCTTTCAGGCCACGTAGCTTATCGCTCTTACCGCCAACGGCAGCTTCAGTCAATACGCGTGTCGTTTCCTGGAACGATGCAGCCGAGATAAACGACTCAGTCGCCAGAGAAGCCTTAGTGATACCTAGTAGTTCACGTTCGAACTTAGCTGGTGCCTTACCTTGCGCTTCAAGTTCGCGGTTAGCGATCTTAACGCGCGAGACTTCAACTTGCTCACCAGGTAGGAAATCACTATCACCCGCTTCGGTGATTTCGCACTTACGAAGCATCTGACGGATAATCACTTCAATGTGCTTATCGTTAATTTTTACGCCCTGTAGACGGTATACGTCTTGGACTTCATTAACGATATAGTTAGCCACTTTGTGAATACCACGCAGACGCAAGATATCGTGCGCCGCTTCTGGACCGTCAGCAATAACCTCACCACGTTCGACTTTTTCACCTTCGAACACGTTTAGGTTACGCCACTTAGGAATCATCTCTTCATATGGCTTACCACCATCTGCAGGAGTGATCACTAGACGACGCTTGCCTTTGGTCTCTTTACCAAACGAGATAGTACCTGAGTACTCAGCAAGAATTGCAGGCTCTTTTGGTTTACGCGCTTCAAACAAGTCGGCAACGCGTGGTAGACCACCGGTAATATCGCGCGTCTTAGACGATTCTTGTGGAATACGTGCCAACGCATCACCAACGTTAATTGGTGCATTATCGTCTTGGTTTACAATCGCCTTACCTGGTAAGAAGTATTGCGCTGGTACTTCAGTACCTGGGATCATCAAGTCGTTGCCATCGGCACCCACTAGACGGATCGCAGGGCGCATCTCTTTACCGGCTGCAGGACGTTGACCAACGTCTAACACAACAATCGAAGACAGACCCGTTAGCTCATCGGTTTGACGTGTCATAGTGACACCGTCAATCATATCAACGAACTTGATACTACCCGCCACTTCAGAGATGATTGGGTGAGTATGCGGATCCCAGTTAGCGATGATTTCACCAGGATTAACTGATGCATCTTCTAACTTTTCTAAGATGGTACCGTAAGGGACTTTGTAACGCTCTTTCTCACGACCTAGCTCATCAATGATAGCCAGTTCTGATGAACGCGATACGATAACCAGCTTGCCTACACTGTTCTTAACGTGCTTAGCGTTATGCAGTTTTAGCGAACCAGCATTCTTAACTTGGACGTTGTTTTCTGCAGACGCTCGAGATGCCGCACCACCAATGTGGAAGGTACGCATCGTCAGCTGTGTACCTGGCTCACCAATTGACTGAGCAGCAACAACACCGATAGCTTCACCTTGGTTAATGATATGGCCACGAGCCAAATCACGACCATAACAAGCAGCACAAACACCGAAGTCAGTATCACAGCTAATAACAGAACGAACGATCATCTCATCGATTGAATGCTCTTCTAACGTGTCACACCATGCTTCATCAAGCAGGGTGTTACGAGGTACAAGTACATTCTCTGTACCTGGGTAGTAAACATCTTCTGCTACTACGCGACCAAGCACACGTTCACGTAACGGCTCAACAACATCACCACCTTCAATCAGCGGCTTCATTGTTAGACCTTCGTGGGTACCACAATCGTCTTCGATAACAACTAAGTCTTGCGCAACGTCAACTAGACGGCGAGTCAGGTAACCCGAGTTCGCTGTCTTAAGTGCCGTATCCGCTAGACCCTTACGTGCACCGTGAGTAGAGATAAAGTACTGGAGTACGTTTAGACCTTCACGGAAGTTAGCCGTAATTGGGGTTTCGATGATTGAGCCATCTGGCTTAGCCATCAGACCACGCATACCCGCTAGCTGACGAATCTGTGCAGCACTACCACGAGCGCCTGAGTCGGCCATCATGTAGATGCTGTTGAACGATGCTTGAGTCTCTTCTTCACCATCACGGTTAATCACTGTCTCAGTAGACAGGTTATCCATCATCGCTTTAGAAACTTTTTCGTTCGCACTTGCCCAGATATCGATGACTTTGTTATAACGCTCACCTGCGGTAACCAGACCCGACTGGAACTGTTCTTGAATCTCAAGTACTTCAGCTTCAGCATCTGCTACAAGCGTGTACTTCTCATCAGGAATAACCATATCGTTAATACCAACAGAGGCACCCGATACTGTCGCAAAGTGGAAACCGGTATACATCAATTGGTCAGCAAAGATAACGGTATCTTTAAGACCTAGTTGACGGTAACAAGTGTTCAATAGCTTAGAGATCTGCTTCTTACCCATGTTTTGGTTAACCAAATCATACGATAAGCCTTTTGGCAGAATCTGAGATAACAGTGCACGACCCACAGTAGTATCTACGATACGACGTGCTTCTGTACGCTCACCATTGTCAGCAATCGTTGTCTCTGTGATACGTACTTTAACGCGCGCATGTAGCTCAGCCACACCTGTACGGTAAGCTTTTTCTACTTCATCAACAGATTCAAACGCCATGCCTTCACCTAAACCATTCACGCGCTCGCGACTGGTGTAGTAAAGACCCAATACAACGTCCTGTGACGGTGTGATCACTGGCTCACCGTTTGCAGGTGAAAGGATGTTGTTGGTCGACATCATTAGTGAACGTGCTTCTAGCTGCGCTTCGAGCGTTAGCGGCACGTGAACAGCCATTTGGTCACCATCGAAGTCGGCGTTGTATGCCGCACAAACGAGTGGGTGTAGCTGAATCGCTTTACCTTCAATAAGGACAGGCTCGAACGCCTGGATACCCAATCTGTGCAGTGTTGGTGCACGGTTAAGCATCACTGGATGTTCGCGGATCACGTCATCTAGCACGTCCCATACTTCAGGTACTTCACGTTCAACCATCTTCTTAGCAGCTTTGATGGTAGTAGCTAGGCCACGACCTTCTAACTTGCCATAGATGAATGGCTTAAATAGCTCAAGTGCCATCTTCTTAGGAAGACCACACTGGTGTAGACGTAAAGTAGGACCTACGGTAATTACCGAACGACCAGAATAGTCAACACGTTTACCTAGCAAGTTCTGACGGAAACGACCTTGCTTACCTTTGATCATATCGGCCAAAGATTTAAGCGGACGCTTGTTAGAACCAGTAATAGCACGACCACGACGACCATTATCTAGTAGCGCATCAACAGACTCTTGCAACATACGCTTTTCGTTGCGCACGATGATGTCTGGAGCAGCTAGGTCTAATAGACGCTTTAGACGGTTGTTACGGTTGATCACACGACGGTAAAGGTCGTTCAAATCAGACGTAGCAAAACGACCGCCATCTAGTGGAACTAGAGGACGCAAGTCAGGTGGCAGAACCGGTAGCACTTTGAGGATCATCCACTCAGGCTTGTTGCCTGAAGTGAAGAACGCTTCAATGAGCTTAAGACGCTTAGTGATCTTCTTACGACGAGTCTCAGAGTTGATTGATGGCAACTCTTCGCGCATCATCTCAATCTCTTTTTCAAGATCGATAGCACGTAGCAATTCAAGAACTGCTTCTGCACCCATCTTAGCTTCGAACTCATCACCGTACTCTTCGAGTGCGTCAAGGTAATTTTCTTCAGTCAGCATTTGGCCGCGTTCAAGGCTGGTCATGCCAGGCTCGATCACAACAAATGATTCGAAGTAAAGTACACGTTCGATATCACGCAGTGTCATATCTAGCATCAAACCGATACGGGACGGCAGTGATTTCAAGAACCAAATGTGTGCCACTGGGCTTGCTAGATCAATGTGACCCATACGCTCACGACGTACTTTAGTCTGGGTAACTTCTACGCCACACTTTTCACAGATCACACCACGGTGCTTAAGACGCTTATACTTACCGCATAAACATTCATAATCTTTTACTGGACCAAAAATACGCGCACAGAACAAACCTTCACGCTCAGGCTTGAAAGTACGGTAGTTGATGGTTTCTGGCTTCTTAACTTCACCAAATGACCAAGAGCGGATGAGATCTGGCGACGCTAGGCCAATCTTGATCCCTTCAAATTCTTCAGTCTTGCTTTGCTGTTTCAGAAACTTTAATAAGTCTTTCACGTTTCTCTCCTGAAGGAGTTAAACCGGGTGCTCCGCTTGCGCGGAGCACCGTTTATTGCCAAACTTCGGCGATGGCCAAGTCTTACTTTTGATCCAACTCGATATTAATACCGAGTGAACGGATCTCCTTCAGCAATACGTTGAAGGACTCAGGCATACCTGGTTGCATCTGGTGGTTACCGTCGACGATGTTCTTATACATCTGAGTACGACCGTTAACATCATCAGACTTAACAGTAAGCATCTCTTGTAGAGTGTAAGCGGCACCGTATGCTTCAAGTGCCCATACTTCCATCTCACCGAAACGCTGACCACCAAACTGAGCTTTACCGCCCAGTGGTTGCTGAGTAACAAGACTGTAAGAACCAGTTGAACGCGCGTGCATCTTATCGTCAACCAAGTGGTTAAGTTTAAGCATGTACATGTAACCTACGGTTACTGGACGTTCAAATTGGTTACCGGTACGACCATCAAACAAGGTGCGCTGTCCAGAAGTAGGAAGACCAGCTAATTCAAGCATCTCCTTAATTTCTTTCTCTTTTGCACCATCGAATGCTGGCGTCGCAGTCGGAACACCGCCTCTTAGGTTCTTAGCAAGACGAATAACTTCTTCATCAGTAAATGAATCGATATCAACGCGCTGTTGCACGTCTTCACCAAGTTCATAAACTTGCTTGATGTAGTTACGAAGCTCTGCAAGCTCGCGCTGCTCTTCTAGCATAGCAGTGATCTTGTCACCGATACCTTTCGCCGCTGCGCCTAAATGCACTTCAAGAACCTGACCGATGTTCATACGCGATGGTACACCTAGTGGGTTCAATACGATGTCCACTGGGTTACCATTTTCGTCGTACGGCATATCTTCTACAGGGTTAATCTTAGAGATAACACCCTTGTTACCGTGACGACCCGCCATTTTATCACCAGGCTGAATAGTACGTTTAACTGCTAGGTAAACCTTAACAATCTTAAGTACGCCAGGCGCTAAGTCATCACCTTGAGTGATCTTACGACGCTTAACTTCGAACTTCTTATCGAAGTCAGCTTTTAGCTCTTCCGCTTGCTCAGCTAACTGTTCTAGTTCAGTTTGCTTAGTTTCATCGTCGATAGTTTGCACTAACAACTGTGAACGAGGAATGGCATCAAGCTGGGCTTCAGTGTAGCCAGCACCTATTAATAGGTTGCGAGCACGGCCAATCACACCATCTTCAAGAATCTTAAATTCTTCAGTGAGGTCTTTCTTAGCCTGGGCGATATGCATCTCTTCGATTTCTACCGCACGCTTATCTTTCTCAACGCCGTCACGGGTAAATACCTGAACGTCGATGATGGTACCTTTAACTGAGTTAGGTACACGTAGTGAGCTATCTTTAACATCAGATGCTTTTTCACCGAAGATCGCACGCAATAGCTTCTCTTCTGGCGTTAGCTGAGTTTCACCTTTAGGTGTCACTTTGCCCACTAGGATGTCGCCACCCTTAACTTCAGCACCAATGTAAACGATACCTGATTCATCTAGCTTAGAAAGCGCAGACTCACCTACGTTTGGAATATCAGCAGTGATCTCTTCGCTACCCAACTTAGTATCACGAGCGATACATGAAAGCTCTTGAATGTGGATAGTGGTGAAACGATCCTCTTGCGCAACGCGCTCAGAGATTAAGATCGAATCCTCGAAGTTGTAACCATTCCAGGGCATGAACGCGATACGCATGTTCTGACCAAGTGCCAAATCACCTAAATCGGTAGATGGGCCATCGGCAAGTACGTCACCACGAACAACTGGGTCACCAACGCTGCAACATGGACGCTGATTAATACAGGTGTTCTGGTTAGAACGAGTGTATTTGGTCAAGTTGTAGATATCGATACCAGCTTCACCTGGAGTCAATTCTGCTTCGTTTACCTTAACTACGATACGGCTAGCGTCAACGTAATCAACATAACCACCACGCTTAGCTGCAACAACAACACCTGAGTCAACCGCTAGCGTACGTTCGATACCCGTACCAACCAGCGGCTTATCGGCGCGCAATGTTGGAACCGCTTGACGTTGCATGTTCGCACCCATCAATGCACGGTTAGCATCATCGTGTTCTAGGAACGGGATCAGTGACGCAGCAACTGAGATGATCTGTTGTGGCGATACGTCCATATATTGAACGTCGGCAGCGCGCATAAAGGTAGATTCACCCTTATGACGACAAGCAATTTGCTCTTCAACCATACGGCCATCGGCATCAAGCTCAATGTTAGCCTGTGCAATAACGTAACGGCCCTCTTCGATTGCTGACAAGTAATCAACTTGATCAGTGATCACACCATCAATTACCTTGCGGTAAGGTGTTTCAAGGAAACCATAAGAGTTAGTGCGTGCAAAGCTTGCTAACGAGTTGATTAGACCAATGTTTGGACCTTCAGGGGTCTCAATTGGACATAGACGTCCATAGTGAGTTGGGTGAACGTCTCGAACTTCGAAACCTGCACGCTCACGTGTCAAACCACCAGGACCAAGAGCCGAAATACGGCGCTTGTGAGTCACTTCTGATAGTGGGTTGTTTTGGTCCATGAACTGAGACAGCTGAGAAGAACCGAAGAACTCTTTCACTGCAGCAGAAATAGGCTTAGCGTTGATCAGATCTTGAGGCATTAGCTCATTCAGATCGCCAAGGCTTAAACGCTCACGTACGGCACGCTCTACACGAACGAGACCTACACGGAACTGGTTTTCAGCCATTTCGCCAACACTACGGATACGACGGTTGCCCAAGTGATCGATATCATCGACTTCATCATTACCGTTACGGATCTTGATGATGTTTTGCATTACTGCAACGATATCTTCTTTGGTCAGAATGCCAGTACCTTCGTCATCGTCGATACCGAGACGACGGTTGAACTTCATACGACCTACTTTAGATAGATCATAGCGCTCTTCGCTAAAGAACAAGTTCTGGAATAGGGCTTCTGCAGCATCTTTGGTTGGTGGCTCGCCAGGACGCATCATACGGTAGATCTCAACTAACGCTTCTAAGCGGTTAGTTGTAGAATCGATACGCAACGTGTCAGAGATATATGCACCGTGATCAAGCTCGTTGATGAACAGTGTATCGATCTCTTTGATACCAGCCATTGAAAGCTTAGCAAGATCTTCTAGGCTGATCTCTGCGTTTGCAGACACCAACACTTCGCCCGTATCTGGGTCGATATAATCTTGTGCAGAAATCTTGCCTGAGATGTATTCAACTGGTACTTCAAGCTCAGTCGTGTTGGTTTTCTCTAGTTGCTTAATATGGCGCGCAGTAATACGACGTCCTTTCTCAACTAAGATAGTACCTTCAGCATCTTTAATGTCGTAGCTTGCTGTTTCACCGCGAAGACGGTCAGCGACTAGCTCCATTACCAAGGTATCTTTCTTAATCTTGTATTGAACGCGTTCAAAGAACAGATCAAGGATATCTTGAGTAGAGTAGTCTAGTGCACGCAGAATGATTGAAGCCGCAAGTTTACGACGACGGTCAATACGAACAAATAGCGCATCTTTTGGATCGAACTCAAAATCCAACCATGAACCACGGTAAGGAATAATACGTGCGTTATACAGCACCTTACCAGAAGAGTGGGTCTTACCACGGTCGTGATCGAAGAATACACCGGGACTACGGTGTAACTGAGATACGATAACACGCTCAGTACCATTGATAACAAAAGTACCGTTATCAGTCATCAGAGGGATATCCCCCATATAGACTTCTTGTTCTTTAATATCTTTTACTGTGCCAGGTGCCGCTTCACGGTCATACAGTACCATACGTAACTTAACACGTAGTGGTGCTGAGTATGTAACACCGCGAATTTGACACTCTTTCACATCAAAAACAGGCTCACCTAGTTTATAGCTGACATATTGCAGCTCAGAATTACCAGAAAAGCTCTTGATGGGAAAAACGCTACGGAAAGCGGCTTCTAAACCACGCTCGCCTGTAGGATCTTGATCGGTGAACTTCTTAAAGGAGTCCAACTGGATTGACAATAGGTAAGGGATATCCAAAACTTGTGGACGCTTACCAAAGTCTTTGCGAATACGCTTCTTTTCAGAATAGGAGTAAACCATGGGTTTCCTCTGATTGCGAGATGTGACCAAGACTGAATCAACGCTAAGGGGTTGAATCAGCACGTTTGCCCATCACCGTTGAAAGCAAGAACCTAACCAGTAATCTCTGCTAGGGACTGCAAAATCTGGCGACAAACGGTGAAAAAAAAATCGCCAACGCTTACAGCGCAAAAAAGGCCGACGGTTAAAAAACCGCCAGCCTCCGCCCGATGACTCGGGTGGGATGTAAGTTATATTATAACTTACTTGATCTCTACTGCAGCACCAGCTGCTTCAAGTTCAGTTTTAAGAGCTTCAGCTTCTTCTTTAGAGATAGCTTCTTTAACTGCTACTGGAGCAGATTCAGCCATACCTTTAGCTTCTTTCAGGCCTAGACCTGTAGCGCCACGAAGTGCTTTAATAACAGCAACTTTGTTGTCACCGTGAGAAGTAAGAATTACGTCGAATTCTGTTTTCTCTTCAGCAGCAGCAGCTTCGCCACCACCAGAAACAACAGCAGCAGCGGCAGAAACGCCGAACTTCTCTTCCATTGCTTCGATTAGTTCAACAACTTCCATTACAGACATTGCTGCAAGGGCTTCTAAGATTTGGTCTTTAGTGATAGACATAACAAAAAATTCCTAATTGTACTGAATTCAATTTAATTAAGCGGCTTGTAAAATTAAGCAGCTTCTTTCTGATCGCGTAGAGCGGCCAATGTACGAACGAACTTGCCTGCAGATGCTTCTTTTAGAGTCATCATGAACTGAGCTAGTGCTTCTTCGTATGTTGGTAGTTTTGCTAAACGATCAATGTTATCTGCAGGGATTAGTTCCCCTTCAAAGGCTGCTGCTTTGATCTCAAAGTTACCTTGTACTTTAGCGAAGTCTTTAAGAAGACGCGCTGCTGCACCTGGATGCTCATTAGAGAATGCGATCAAAGTAGGACCTGTAAACGTATCGCTAAGGCACTCAAAAGCAGTACCTTCAACAGCGCGTTTAACTAGAGTGTTACGTACAACTTTAACGTACACACCAGCTTCACGAGCGGCTTTACGAAGACCGGTCATATCACCTACAGTTACACCGCGTGAATCGGCAACAACTGCAGATAAAGCACCTTTGGCAGCTTCGTTGACTTCAGCAACAATCGCTTTTTTGTCTTCGAGTCTTAATGCCATTGGCTTTACTCCTGGATTCTATCTAGGGAATTCCCTAGCAATTACCAAACTAAGTCAATTAACTTAGTTACTTACGGCGCGAATATCCAGGCAGAATAAAATCTAACTGGGGTCCGACACCGTCTACGTAGGAAATTAAGTTAGCGCACTGCGTTAACACCTACGGTCTTGGACGAGGGTCTATTCTGTAATACTAAAAGTAGTACGAAAATAGACCTCAACCCACAAAGTGCGCGCATTATATGCTAACTTGCCCACTTTGTAAAATCATGCCAAGAAATTAAGCTGCTGGAGTCAGAGTGCTCTGATCAACTGCCACACCTGCACCCATAGTGGTAGAGATGCTTACTTTCTTAACGAAAACGCCTTTAGCAGCAGCTGGCTTAGCTTTGATAAGCGCGCCAAGTAGAGCTTCTAGGTTTTCTTTTAGTTGAACAGTATCGAAATCCACTTTACCGATAGTAGTGTGGATAATACCGTTCTTGTCATTGCGATAACGCACTTGACCTGCTTTAGCGTTCTTAACTGCTTCTGCAACGTTTGGAGTCACAGTACCAGTTTTAGGGTTAGGCATTAGACCACGTGGGCCTAAGATTTGACCTAACTGACCAACAACGCGCATTGCATCTGGAGATGCGATAACTACGTCGAAGTTCATTTCGCCAGCTTTAACTTGTGCAGCAAGGTCATCCATACCAACAAGTTCAGCACCGGCTTCTTTAGCAGCGTCAGCGTTAGCGCCTTGAGTGAACACAGCAACACGTACATCACGACCAGTACCGTGTGGAAGTACAGTTGCACCACGCACGTTTTGGTCAGATTTACGTGGGTCAACACCTAGGTTAACCGCTACGTCTACACTCTCAACGAACTTAGCAGTTGCTAGTTCTTTAAGAAGTGCAACAGCTTCGTTGATGTCGTAGCTCTTAGTTACTTCTACTTTTTCGCGGATCAAACGCGCGCGTTTAGTTAGCTTTGCCATGATATTAATCCTCTACTACCAAACCCATTGAACGCGCAGTACCTTCAATTGAGCGAATCATCGCTTCAATATCAGCACCAGTCATATCAGCGGCTTTAGTCTCAGCGATTTCCTGGACAGCGCTACGCTTGATAGTTCCCACTTTTTCAGTGTTAGGACGGCCTGAACCAGACTTAAGACCCGCTGCTTTAAGCAGTAGGAACGAAGCTGGAGGAGTCTTAGTTTCAAAAGTGAAAGAGCGATCAGTGTAAACAGTGATAACAACAGGAATTGGCATACCTTTCTCGAACTTCTCAGTACGAGCGTTGAATGCTTTACAGAATTCCATGATGTTAACACCTTTCTGACCCAATGCAGGGCCAACTGGTGGCGACGGGTTTGCAGCACCGGCTGCTACTTGTAGTTTGATGTAACCATCAACTTTCTTTGCCATGAGACATTTTCCTCAAGTATGGGTACAAACGCTAAAGGCGACATGCCTATTAGCTCCCCGAAAATAATGGCTGCGGATTATACAAAAATCCGCAGCCATTTCCAATACGTTTTGCGCTTTATTTAATCAGCTCTTTTCGATCTGGCTAAAATCAAGCTCTACTGGCGTTGAACGACCAAAGATCATTACCGATACTTTGACGCGGTTCTTCTCGTAATCGACTTCTTCTACCGTGCCGTTAAAGTCAGCGAATGGACCGTCGGTCACGCGCACGACTTCACCAGGTTCAAACATCACGCGATGCGTTGGCGACTCAGTAGTTTCTTGTAGACGCTGTAAAATCGCATCGGCTTCTTTATCTGAAATCGGCGCTGGACGATCTGACGTACCACCAATGAAGCCCATTACACGAGGGATGCTTTTCACCAAGTGCCAGCTTTCGTCATTCATTTCCATCTGGACTAATACATAGCCAGGAAAAAATTTACGCTCACTCTTACGACGCTGGCCTGCACGCATTTCAACCACTTCTTCAGTCGGTACTAAGACCTCACCGAAATAGTGCTCCATTTCATGCATTTTGATGTGTTCAAGCAATGATTTACATACGCGACCTTCATAACCCGAAAAGGCCTGAACCACATACCATCTTTTTTTAGCTTCAGTCATACGAAATGCCTATACGCCTGTAATAAAATTAACAATTCTCAGCAATACGGCATCCATACCCCAAAGGATAAGTGCCAGAATACCGGTTGCCGCTAAAACGATAAAAGTCGTATTTAGCGCTTCTTGACGCGTAGGCCAAACCACTTTACGAACTTCAATGTGCGACTCACGAGCAAAGGTCAACGCTTGCTTGCCTTTCTCGGTTTGAAGAGCGATAAAGCCGGCTATTGCGAATGTCACTACGACACCGATAGCACGGACTAATACGCTTGCTTCGCTATACATTTGATTAGCAATAATGGCAGCGGCCAGCAGAATAACTACTACGCCCCATTTAACGATATCAAGAGAGTTACCCTGATTTTCAGTATTTGTTGTCATCGGTTACTTCCGTTACTCACTACGACCTGAGCTTAAGTTTGGTCAGTCGCAAAATTCTTTATCAAGTAAGATTTTGTTGACCATACCACTGTATGCCCGAGCTTACCCACTACTAGAGCAAAAAGTAAGCCCTGAGGGTCAAAAATCGGCCATAGATTGTATTCTTATTCACTACAATTGGCAAGGCGACTCAGGACTTGTTACCAACAAATATTAGTGACTAAAAATGAAAAAGGCAGCCTAAGCTGCCTTTTTCAGTATTGTGTTAAGACACTTTGCGATTAAGCAATGATCTTAGCTACAACACCAGCACCAACTGTGCGGCCACCTTCACGGATTGCGAAGCGTAAACCTTCGTCCATCGCGATTGGGCAGATTAGTGTTACTGTCATCTGTACGTTATCACCAGGCATTACCATCTCTACGCCTTCTGGCAACTCGATAGTACCGGTTACGTCTGTTGTACGGAAGTAGAACTGTGGACGGTAACCTTTGAAGAATGGAGTGTGACGTCCGCCTTCTTCTTTTGACAGAACATAGATTTCTGACTGGAATGTTGTGTGTGGAGTGATTGAACCAGGCTTAGCCAATACTTGACCACGCTCAACTTCATCACGCTTAGTACCACGTAGTAGTACACCACAGTTCTCGCCTGCACGACCTTCGTCAAGCAGTTTACGGAACATTTCAACACCAGTACAAGTGGTCTTAGTAGTATCGCGAATACCAACGATTTCTACTTCTTCACCTACTTTGATGACACCGCGCTCTACACGACCAGTTACAACAGTACCACGGCCAGCGATTGAGAATACGTCTTCGATTGGAAGAATGAATGCACCGTCAATTGCACGCTCTGGCTCTGGAATATAAGTATCTAGTGCTTCTGCAAGCTCAATGATCTTAGCTTCCCACTCTGGCTCGCCTTCTAGGGCTTTAAGCGCAGAACCTTGGATAACTGGTAGGTCATCACCTGGGAAGTCATATTCAGATAGAAGTTCACGAACTTCCATTTCTACTAGCTCTAGAAGCTCTTCGTCATCAACCATGTCACACTTGTTCATGAATACGATGATGAAAGGTACGCCAACCTGACGTGAAAGCAGGATGTGCTCACGAGTCTGTGGCATTGGACCATCTGTAGAAGCTACTACTAGGATCGCGCCGTCCATTTGGGCAGCACCAGTGATCATGTTTTTAACATAATCCGCGTGACCTGGGCAGTCTACGTGTGCGTAGTGACGTGATGGAGTGTCATATTCGATGTGAGAAGTATTAATTGTAATACCGCGCTCACGCTCTTCTGGAGCGTTATCGATTTGTGCGAAGTTACGAGCTTCACCGCCGTATGTCTTAGTTAATACAGCAGAGATTGCTGCAGTAAGAGTGGTTTTACCATGGTCAACGTGACCGATGGTGCCCACGTTTACGTGAGGTTTGCTACGTTCAAATTTTTCTTTAGCCATGGTATTGCCCCAATTAGAGATACTTGGTGATGAAATCTACATACAACAAAAAATCCGATGCATTTATGACATCGAATCGATTCATTAAGATAATTAGGGGACTTTAGTAGGAGCTGAAGGCAGTTATCGAGAACTGACCCTTTATAGATGGGATTGCTCTTAGATATGGGCACAATCAGCGAAAATTGGAGCGGATGGCGGGAATCGAACCCGCGTTATCAGCTTGGAAGGCTGGAGTAATACCATTATACGACATCCGCGCAACCTAACTAAGGTTACCTAACTACCTAAAAAAATGGTGGAGGGAGAAGGATTCGAACCTTCGAAGGCTGAGCCGTCAGATTTACAGTCTGATCCCTTTGGCCACTCGGGAACCCCTCCAGAGAAATGGTGCCGGCACCAAGAGTCGAACTCGGGACCTACTGATTACAAGTCAGTTGCTCTACCAACTGAGCTATGCCGGCGTGTCATTTCGGTAGCGGATATTAGGGAATCATGAGCACAAGTGCAATAGCTAATTTCAAAAATATGTAAAAAAACCATTCGAACGGCGCTTTTTCAACCAAAAACACTACTCACTGTGCACGATTCAATCAGAATTGAGCAATTACTTATTTCCTACTATAGGAATAGCATTTTTGCAGTTGTTCACATAAACACGATGGTGTACTGTGCGTTGCCTAAGGGGAGATTTATCCATGTTAGCCACTAATCAAATTCACAATGCGCTTTATCTTGCTTTCGAGCGCCAACAATGGGCTGAACTACGAAAATCGGTACCACTTACCCTCAGTGAAACAGATCTCGAAGACTTACGCGGTATCAATGAATCTATCTCACTCGATGAAGTCACCGATATTTACTTACCCCTTAGTCGACTATTAAACCTTATCATCGGTGCCAAACAACAACGCGGCCTAGTATTAAGCCAATTTATAGGCCGAGAACCGCCAAAGCGCCCTTACATTATTAGTATCGCAGGCAGTGTTGCTGTGGGTAAAAGCACCACAGCGCGTATCATGCAAGCCTTATTAAGACAGTGGCCAGAACATCCAAAGGTTGATCTGGTCACCACTGATGGCTTTTTGTACCCACTGGCAGAATTGAAGCGTCGTGGTTTATTGCAGCGTAAGGGCTTTCCCGAAAGCTATGATATGAAGATGTTGGTCGAATTTATATCGAAGATAAAAGCCGGCGAAAGTACAGTCCATGCCCCCATCTATTCTCACATAACCTATGACAGAGTCGCTGATACTCAGCAGGTTATTGAACAACCCGATATTCTGATTATCGAAGGGTTAAATGTATTACAAACCAGCCAAGACAGTCATGTAGCAATCTCACAACCATTTGTATCTGACTTTGTAGATTTTTCTATCTATGTAGATGCAGACGAATCACTACTAAAGCATTGGTATATATCGCGTTTCTTAAAATTTAGACAAGGAGCATTTAGTGATGTGAACTCTTATTTTCATCACTATTCGGATCTCAACGACACTGAAGCGACTCGTATTGCGGCCAACATCTGGGACAGTATCAATGGCCCCAATCTTAATTTAAATATCTTACCGACCCGCGATCGAGCGCATCTGATTTTAAGTAAAGGCACCGACCATATGATGAATCAGGTGCTGTTACGTAAATAGGCAGTAAACTAGCGTGCGTTTATCATGTACGCTAGTTTAGCGCCTCATACTGGCCGCATCGATATTTCACCGCCGACATACGCCTTTATACCATCGCCGTTATCAAGTAAAATGGCTCCCTGCTCATCTATGCCACAACAAATACCTTCAACACTATTGTCGCCCATCAGCAATTTAACGACTTTACCGTCAAACAAATCGGCTTCTCGCCAACGTTGCTTGAACGCCTTCAGTCCTTGCGATTCAAACAAACTAAGATCACTCACCAGTTGCTGCTGCAGCGCTATCATTAGCTCAGTCTTATCAGGTTGTTGACTTAACTCAGACAGATCACTCCAAGGCTGATCAATCTTATCCGCCTGCTCTGCCGACATCGAAAGGTTAATCCCTATTCCAATAACCAAATTGCATTCGTAGTCAGCCTGACCACTCATCTCAATAAGAATACCGGCTAATTTTTTATGATTAAGATAGATATCATTTGGCCACTTAACCCCTATTCCATCGACGCCTAACACACGCAATACTGTGGCTAATGAACACGCAACCACAAGGCTCAACCCCATAGCTTGCGACATACCTTGTGAGAACTGCCAAAAAAAGGAAGTATATAGGTGGCAACCATAGGGCGAAACCCAAGTGCGCCCTCTTCGGCCTCGCCCAGCCGATTGATGCTCGGCAACACAAATATCACCACTGCTGAGTTCATTGACATGATTTAATAAAAACGCATTAGTGCTATTGATATCATTAAAGTAAAAACAACGACCTTTAATTTGTGCCTTCAAACGTTGCTCATCGATAAGAGACAATGGAGTCGATAATTTATAGCCTTTACCTTTAACACTATAAATATTAACCCCAAACTCCTCTAGACTTGCCACATGCTTACTGATGGCAGCCCTTGAGATCCCAAGCTCATGAGCTAGCGCTTCTCCCGAAACAAACTCTCCACCTGCGAGTGATTTAATAATTGCGCGTTTACGCAGCCATTGTTCATGCATGATTTAATTCCCTTTCTCCTACTGCACCGATGATACGTGGCTCAACCTCTAAACAGACCGAATATATTTGGTTAACCCGCTGTATCACCTCACGCGCTAATGTACAGACATCAGCCCCTGTGGCTTTGCCGACATTTACGATAACCAAGGCTTGTTTTAAATGTATGGCCGCACCACCAATAGCATGGCCTTTTAATCCCGCATTTTCGATAAGCCAACCCGCTGCTAACTTTACGCTATCAACGTTCACCGGGTAGCCAACAATAGCTGGGTACTCTTGTTGTAGTTGAGTAAAGTGTTCACTAGAAACGATAGGGTTTTTAAAAAAGCTACCCACATTACCTAATACTGCGGGATCAGGCAATTTACTGCTACGCGTCTCGCAGATACAATCAAAAATCATTGTTGGTGTTAACCTATCTGATATTAATTGCTGCAATGGGCCATAACTTAAATTTGGGCGCCACTGTTTTTCTAACCGAAGGCCCACATTCAAAATCACTGCTTTATCTTTTAATGTCGATTTAAAAATCGAATCCCGATAACCAAATAAACATTGCTCCGAACTAAGCCTTACACGCTCTCCAGTGGTAAGATCTAGATATTCTACCCATTCACAAAACTGCGAAAAATCAGCGCCATATGCACCTATATTTTGGATAGGTGCAGCGCCTACAGAACCTGGGATTAACGCTAAATTCTCAAGACCTGGCATATTATGCGTTAAACAAAATTGTACTAACTCGTGCCAATTCTCACCTGCAGCCACCGATAAATAAAAACGGTCTTCATCTTCAACGACATTAATCCCCTTAGTTGCAATAAGCACCACGGTACCCATGAAACTATCCGTTAACACGATATTGCTACCGCCACCAATGGCCAATAACGGCCTGTTAGTATTTGCCGTCTCAAGACAGGTATCGATGAGTTGTTGCTCATCAGTCGCTTTTATTAAGCGTTCACAACTGACATCTATACCTAAGGTATTATGCGTGACTAATGAATGAGTAATAATGGAGTCCATAATTCTAAGTAGCATGAAAAAAAGCTATTGTAACCGTTAGTCTCACTTTTATCGATCAGATCTCAAGAGAGGTTATCCTTGCAATGATCCAATAAGACTGTCGGTTCTCAATTTAGCTAATATAGAGAGCTATCTAGATCTATTTTATGAAAACAATAACGAAAAAAGCCCGTTGCATTAGCAACGGGCTTTATCGTATTAGGCGTCTGGAAATGACCTACTCTCACATGGGGAGACCCCACACTACCATCGGCGCGATTGCGTTTCACTTCTGAGTTCGGGATGGGATCAGGTGGTACCACAATGCTATGGTTTCCAGACAAATTTGGAAATTTAGAAAGCTGCTCTCAATTCTGTATTTCAAGAAGCAAGAGAGATTAAAATTGGTCACACTAAATCAAGTGTCGGTATTCTTTCGCTAAGTATTCACTTAGTTAGAAACCCTTTTGGGTTGTATGGTTAAGCCTCACGGGTCATTAGTACAAGTTAGCTCAACGCCTCACAACGCTTACACACCTTGCCTATCAACGTAGTAGTCTCCTACGGCCCTTTAGAGGACTTAAAGTCCTAGGGATGACTCATCTTAGGGCTCGCTTCCCGCTTAGATGCTTTCAGCGGTTATCGATTCCGAACGTAGCTACCGGGCAATGCCATTGGCATGACAACCCGAACACCAGCGGTTCGTCCACTCCGGTCCTCTCGTACTAGGAGCAGCTCCCTTCAATCATCCAACGCCCACGGCAGATAGGGACCGAACTGTCTCACGACGTTCTGAACCCAGCTCGCGTACCACTTTAAATGGCGAACAGCCATACCCTTGGGACCGACTTCAGCCCCAGGATGTGATGAGCCGACATCGAGGTGCCAAACACCGCCGTCGATATGAACTCTTGGGCGGTATCAGCCTGTTATCCCCGGAGTACCTTTTATCCGTTGAGCGATGGCCCTTCCATTCAGAACCACCGGATCACTATGACCTGCTTTCGCACCTGCTCGACGTGTATGTCTCGCAGTTAAGCTGGCTTATGCCATTGCACTAACCGTACGATGTCCGACCGTACTTAGCCAACCTTCGTGCTCCTCCGTTACTCTTTGGGAGGAGACCGCCCCAGTCAAACTACCCACCAGGCACTGTCCTCAACCCCGATTCAGGGGCCAGAGTTAGAACATCAACACTACAAGGGTGGTATTTCAAGGTTGACTCCACAAGAACTGGCGTTCCTGCTTCAAAGTCTCCCACCTATCCTACACATGTAGGGTCAATGTTCAGTGCCAAGCTATAGTAAAGGTTCACGGGGTCTTTCCGTCTAGCCGCGGGTATACGGCATCTTCACCGCAATTTCAACTTCACTGAGTCTCGGCTGGAGACAGCGTGGCCATCATTACGCCATTCGTGCAGGTCGGAACTTACCCGACAAGGAATTTCGCTACCTTAGGACCGTTATAGTTACGGCCGCCGTTTACCGGGGCTTCGATCATGAGCTTCTCCGAAGATAACCCAATCAATTAACCTTCCGGCACCGGGCAGGCGTCACACCGTATACTTCCTCTTGCGAGTTTGCACAGTGCTGTGTTTTTGATAAACAGTTGCAGCCACCTGGTATCTGCGACTCCCGTCAGCTTAGAGAGCAAGTCTCATCACCAACAGGAGCGTACCTTCTCCCGAAGTTACGGTACCATTTTGCCTAGTTCCTTCAGCCGAGTTCTCTCAAGCGCCTTGGTATTCTCTACCCAACCACCTGTGTCGGTTTGGGGTACGATTCCTGCTAACCTGAAGCTTAGAAGATTTTCCTGGAAGCATGGCATCAACTACTTCAGTTCCGTAGAACCTCGTCGTCAACTCTCAGTGTATGTGCACCCGGATTTGCCTAAGTGCACCACCTACAGCCTTAAACGCGGACAACCAACGCCGCGCTAGCCTAGCCTTCTCCGTCTCTCCATCGCAGTTAGCAGAAGTACAGGAATATTAACCTGTTTCCCATCGACTACGCCTTTCGGCCTCGCCTTAGGGGTCGACTCACCCTGCCCTGATTAACATTGGACAGGAACCCTTGGTCTTTCGGCGAGGGGGTTTTTCACCCCCTTTATCGTTACTCATGTCAGCATTCGCACTTCTGATACCTCCAGCGTGGGTTACCCCTTCACCTTCAACGGCTTACAGAACGCTCCTCTACCGCACTAGCGCAAGCGCTAGTACCCATAGCTTCGGTGTATTGCTTAGCCCCGTTAAATCTTCCGCGCAGGCCGACTCGACTAGTGAGCTATTACGCTTTCTTTAAATGATGGCTGCTTCTAAGCCAACATCCTAGCTGTCTAAGCCTTCCCACATCGTTTCCCACTTAGCAATAACTTTGGGACCTTAGCTGATGGTCTGGGTTGTTTCCCTTTTCACGACGGAC
Source organism: Shewanella sp. 492 (assembly GCF_059338445.1). NCBI lineage: Bacteria > Pseudomonadati > Pseudomonadota > Gammaproteobacteria > Alteromonadales > Shewanellaceae > Shewanella > Shewanella sp. 492. Next base: position 127,343 of record NZ_CM181702.1, on the reverse strand, counting down.
GTTAGCACCCGCCGTGTGTCTCCCGAGTAGTACTCATTGGTATTCGGAGTTTGCAAAGGGTTGGTAAGTCGGGATGACCCCCTAGCCTTAACAGTGCTCTACCCCCAATGGTATTCGCTCGAGGCGCTACCTAAATAGCTTTCGAGGAGAACCAGATATCTCCCGGTTTGATTGGCCTTTCACCCCCAGCCACAAGTCATCACCGCATTTTTCAACATACGTGTGTTCGGTCCTCCAGTTGATGTTACTCAACCTTCAACCTGCCCATGGCTAGATCACCGGGTTTCGGGTCTACACCTTGCAACTAAACGCGCAGTTAACACTCGGTTTCCCTACGGCTCCGCTATTCGCTTAACCTCGCTACAAAATGTAAGTCGCTGACCCATTATACAAAAGGTACGCAGTCACGGTCTCAAGAACCGCTCCCACTGCTTGTACGTATACGGTTTCAGGTTCTATTTCACTCCCCTCACAGGGGTTCTTTTCGCCTTTCCCTCACGGTACTGGTTCACTATCGGTCAGTCAGGAGTATTTAGCCTTGGAGGATGGTCCCCCCATGTTCAGACAAGATGTCACGTGTCCCGTCCTACTCGTTTTCACGTAAAGTTAGTTTTCATGTACGGGGCTATCACCCTGTGCCGCTGTGCTTTCCAACACATTCCACTAACACCCTCTACGCTTAAGGGCTAATCCCCGTTCGCTCGCCGCTACTAGGGGAATCTCGGTTGATTTCTTTTCCTCCGGGTACTTAGATGTTTCAGTTCCCCGGGTTCGCCTCACAACACTATGTATTCATGTTGTGATACATGCTTATGCATGTGGGTTTCCCCATTCGGACATCGTTAGCTCAAATGCTTGTTACTAGCTCGCCAACGCTTTTCGCAAGTTACTACGTCCTTCATCGCCTCTGACTGCCAAGGCATCCACCGTATACGCTTAGTCACTTAACCATACAACCCAAATGAGTTTCACAAGGAAACAAACTCTATCAAGCGGGTAAGCTTGATGTTGTATCGCAACTAATGGTGTTTACTTTCGCCAAAAGAATACTCATGAATCATCATTACAATGACTCGGCACTTGATTTAAGTGTTTGAGAACTCAATTTTAATTTTCGCGTCAATGCTACAAATAATCACGTACAAGTACGTCACTATCCCTTTCACATTAACACTATCAGCTTTCCAAATTTTTAAAGAGCGGGCTTAAAAAAGCCAAAGATAAATTTTGCATTTATCTTTGGCATCTCTATCCATGTGCAAGTAAATGGTGGAGCTATGCGGGATCGAACCGCAGACCTCCTGCGTGCAAGGCAGGCGCTCTCCCAGCTGAGCTATAGCCCCATTTACATGCAGTCAAACAAATATATCGAATGCCAAATAATTTTGGCGAAGCCAAATCGAGTTTAGTCAAGGCAACTTGTTGCGACGTTTAGTTCACTAAACGAGTAACAAGTTAACGTAGAATAAACGAAGATTTGGTGGGTCAGAGTGGACTTGAACCACCGACCTCACCCTTATCAGGGGTGCGCTCTAACCAGCTGAGCTACAGACCCATTCTTTTTGGTTATTTAATTCTAACTGAATCAAATCCCTCAAAAATTATCTTTCGATATTTTGCTCTTTCTTTCTATCAAGTAATCTGTGTGAACACTCAACAAACATTAAGTTAGTCGTATAGGTAAGGAGGTGATCCAGCCCCAGGTTCCCCTAGGGCTACCTTGTTACGACTTCACCCCAGTCATGAACCACACCGTGGTAAACGCCCTCCCCGAAAGGTTAAGCTATCTACTTCTGGTGCAGCCCACTCCCATGGTGTGACGGGCGGTGTGTACAAGGCCCGGGAACGTATTCACCGTGGCATTCTGATCCACGATTACTAGCGATTCCGACTTCATGGAGTCGAGTTGCAGACTCCAATCCGGACTACGACAAGCTTTGTGAGATTAGCTCCACCTCGCGGCTTTGCAACCCTCTGTACTTGCCATTGTAGCACGTGTGTAGCCCTACTCGTAAGGGCCATGATGACTTGACGTCGTCCCCACCTTCCTCCGGTTTATCACCGGCAGTCTCCCTAAAGTTCCCACCATTACGTGCTGGCAAATAAGGATAAGGGTTGCGCTCGTTGCGGGACTTAACCCAACATTTCACAACACGAGCTGACGACAGCCATGCAGCACCTGTCTCAGAGTTCCCGAAGGCACTAAGCTATCTCTAGCGAATTCTCTGGATGTCAAGAGTAGGTAAGGTTCTTCGCGTTGCATCGAATTAAACCACATGCTCCACCGCTTGTGCGGGCCCCCGTCAATTCATTTGAGTTTTAACCTTGCGGCCGTACTCCCCAGGCGGTCTACTTAATGCGTTAGCTTGGGAGCCCAGTGCTCAAGGCACCAAACTCCGAGTAGACATCGTTTACGGCGTGGACTACCAGGGTATCTAATCCTGTTTGCTCCCCACGCTTTCGTACCTGAGCGTCAGTCTTTGTCCAGGGGGCCGCCTTCGCCACCGGTATTCCTTCAGATCTCTACGCATTTCACCGCTACACCTGAAATTCTACCCCCCTCTACAAGACTCTAGTCTGCCAGTTCGAAATGCAATTCCCAGGTTGAGCCCGGGGCTTTCACATCTCGCTTAACAAACCGCCTGCGTACGCTTTACGCCCAGTAATTCCGATTAACGCTTGGACCCCTCGTATTACCGCGGCTGCTGGCACGAAGTTAGCCGGTCCTTCTTCTGCGAGTAACGTCACACCTAAACGCTATTAACGCTTAAGCTTTCCTCCTCGCTGAAAGTGCTTTACAACCCGAAGGCCTTCTTCACACACGCGGCATGGCTGCATCAGGCTTGCGCCCATTGTGCAATATTCCCCACTGCTGCCTCCCGTAGGAGTCTGGGCCGTGTCTCAGTCCCAGTGTGGCTGATCATCCTCTCAGAACAGCTAGGGATCGTCGCCTTGGTGAGCCATTACCTCACCAACTAGCTAATCCCACCTAGGTACATCCAATCGCAGAAGGCCCGAAGGTCCCCTCTTTTCCCCCGTAGGGCGTATGCGGTATTAGCAGTCGTTTCCAACTGTTATCCCCCTCGACTGGGCAGTTCCCTAGGCATTACTCACCCGTCCGCCGCTCGTCAGCAAAGAAAGCAAGCTTTCTTCCTGTTACCGCTCGACTTGCATGTGTTAGGCCTGCCGCCAGCGTTCAATCTGAGCCATGATCAAACTCTTCAATTAAAGTTTTGTTGAATCTTGCGATTCGGCTCAATGAATTCTGATTCCGTTTAAAAGACTCGGAAGAATCTTAAAAACGTTTGTACATATTGCTATGAACACTCATCGTTACATTGATTTAATTCTTTGATTGCCAACCCGAAGGTTAGGCAATTTCGATTAACTCAACACCTGTGAGTGTCCACACAGATTACTTGATAAATTGTTAAAGAGCGTTAGCACATCTCGGTAGTTCCAAGTGGCTAGGGCTGCGTATTCTACGCAATCCGTGGTTCGCGTCAAGCAGTTTTTGAAAACTTTTTGATGCGGCACTTTTCAGTGCCTGACCACGCTGTAAGCTAGGTGTTTAACCAAGTTACTTAGTGCTTTACGACTTATCTCTGCGAGCTTCGCCGTGTCAGTGGTTGCGCATTATAGGGAGATATCTGGGGGGCGCAAGGGCTTTTTAAACGTTCGGCGATCGCTCGATGATCTTTTCGCCGTTATGGCGCTTTTTATATCACTTTGTGTGGTTTTACACCGATGGGGCTAACGACTCAGTTATATTAATCGTTAATTAAGTTCGTTTTTTCGTCAATATACTAGTGTAATTGCCAATAATTCATTACCATATACGAGCTGTTAACAGTTAATTATCAATTCTTCAGAGAACAAATATATGCAAAAGCCATTTCTTATTGTTTTGATCGTCGCCCTTGTTGGCGCATTGGCAATATCTCAGTTCGCGCCAGACTTCTATTCTGCAATCGCGTTTTTCACTGGTGCTATTATCGCAAGCGTTATTTTTACCCTTCAATCACCTAAGTCAGATACCGATACTGATGAACAGTATAAAGGCCCTACGATGACACTGTATGTTGGCAACTTGCCATATCGTGTCCATGAAGGCGAAGTAAAGGTGTTATTTGGTAAGTACGGCCCAGTAAACTCAGTACGTTTAGTTCGCGATCGTAAAACGGGACGCCGTAAAGGTTTCGGATTTATCGAGATGTCAGAAGCGGGTGCTAAGAAAGCCATGGTTAAGTTAAACGAGTTTGATTTTCAGGAGCGTACACTTAAAGTGCGTGAAGCAAAGTCACAAGATGCTGACAAGCCAGAATCTACTCAGGAAGCTAACTAGTTAGCGATCCTCTTTTACCTTTAGCAGTAAAAGCATACTTATATAGTATGAGCAAATAACATTAGTGGTCTTATGTCAGACTCTATGGCCTTAACTGACCAATAGATGAGAAGCCATATTCCACTAGTGTTGTTTTTAATCCTTTAGATATCTCTTGTGTCGTAAAGAAAGCATGGCTTGCTCCCCTACCTCCTTCTGCAATATCACTATTGAGCAAGGTTTTAACTCTGGCAGCTATCGCTTTTGCAGAGTCTAATAACCTGACCCCTTCACCAAGATAATCTTGTAACTCCACTTTTAAAATAGGAAAGTGCGTGCAGCCTAAGACTAATGTATCTATGCCTGATTGTTTTATGGGTAACAAGATTTGGGCAAGTAACTCATAATCAATGCGTTCTTGCGCCATTTTAGCTTCAGCCAACAGCACCAACTCTGATGACCCAAAACATGTCACTTCGCAATCAGCGGCAAACTTTTGGATTAGCGTATGTGTATAGCTGCGGTTAACGGTTCCTGGAGTGGCGAGTAATCCGATACGTTTATTCATACTCATGGCGGCCGCGGGTTTAATCGCAGGTACCACCCCAACTACCGGAATAACCAGTTGAGCACGCAGTGCTGGTAATACCAGGGTACTGGCAGTGTTACAAGCCACGACAACAATATCGGCGGCAACTTTATCTACCGTTTGAGTAATTAGCTGCACGGCGCCACTAATCAATACTTGTTCTTCAAGCTCACCATAAGGCAATCTGGCGTTATCAAATAAATAATAATAGTTTTCATTGGGCAGTGTTTGTTTAATTTCAGAGAGTATGGAAAGCCCACCCACACCTGAATCGAATACTAAAATATTTGCCGACAAACTCAATTCCCCGTGGGTAAACTCAAAATAAGATAAACATGATATTTTCCCATAGCGAGGGATAAATCAAAAGCCAGATATTGGACATCAAGGCAGGGTAGTATACTATTTGCGCCCCAATGATAGTAACGGTGTTTAAAAATGAATTTAGAAGCAATGGATCCTAACCAATACGATAAGCAACTCGATGCTAAACGTGAACAATTAGCGCAACTTTTTGCTGACTTTGACACCCCATCATTGCAAGTATTCGCGTCGACACCCGAACACTATCGTATGCGCGCCGAATTTCGCGTATGGCATGAGGGCGAAGATCTTTATTACTATATGTTCGACAAGGCGCTCAATCAAAAAGTGCGCTGTGAGCAGTTCTTACCTGCCAGTGCGCTAATCAATCAAATGATGCCAGCGTTAATGGCCGAGCTTCGTCCTAACACTGTATTACGCCATAAGCTATTTCAGGTCGACTTTTTGTCTACCCTAAGCGGTGAGATCTTAGTCTCATTGCTGTACCACAAACAGCTTGACCAACAATGGCAAGATGAAGCACAAGCCCTCAAGCAACGTCTGGGTACACAATTTAACGTCAATATAATTGGCCGTGCGCGCAAACAAAAGCTGACGCTAGATCGCGATTATGTGATTGAGTCATTGCCCGTTAATGGGCAGACTTTGATTTATAAACAGGTAGAAAATAGCTTTACTCAACCTAACGGACAAGTGTCTATCAAGATGCTAGAGTGGGCGATCGATAGCACCAAAGAGAGCAGTGGCGATCTGTTAGAGCTCTATTGTGGTAATGGCAACTTCTCTATTGCCTTGGCACAAAACTTCAACCGCGTGCTCGCCACTGAATTAGCTAAACCTTCGGTCGACTCTGCGCAATATAATATTGAAGCCAATAATATAGAGAATGTGCAGATCATTCGTATGTCGGCCGAAGACTTCACCGACGCCTTAGCCAAGAAACGCAGCTATAGACGTCTCGAAGGGATAGATTTAGACAGCTATAACTGCAACACCATATTTGTTGACCCGCCACGGGCCGGTCTTGATGACAATACTTTAGCCATGGTGCAAGGTTATCAGCGGATCATCTATATTTCATGTAACCCAAATACGCTAATAGATAACCTCAAAGTGTTGGATAAGACCCACAAAATCACCCGCTTTGCGCTATTTGATCAGTTCCCATATACCGATCACATGGAGTCTGGTGTGTTATTAGAAAAACGCTAAACACCAAATTGTTCAGCTCACACTAAAACCTTAAGATCTAAGTATTAAGATCCAAAAAGGGCCATTAGGCCCTTTTGCGTATCGAGTCTCGCTAAAACCTCATACTGGCTCAGCGGTTTTCCATTTTTTGTTGTAACGACTCAGCCCCTTTCGCCACCATACGCAACTGGATAACCAACCTGTCGGCTAATATCTTACGATCCACTCGTTTCATATCTAACGCTGCAGCTCCTGCGTTAAACACCAATGTGACCAATGCCTCAGCTTGGGCACGGGCTAATTCTGGTGAGCGCCTCGCCGTGGCTTCGGTGTAATGCGCTAACTCTGATATAAAGTGCTCAATCTCACGCGCGACCGCAGCACGAAACGGCGCCGATGTGCCCGAACGTTCATGTAACAGAATACGGAATACGTTAGGGTTAGATTCAAGCACCTCCATAAAGGTCTCGACCGAGATACGGATCACGCTACCACCCGCCTCGGCGCGTTGACGTCCCTTACGCATCATCTGGCGTAATGTTAAACCGCCCTCATCGACCATGGTCAAACCCAGTTCATTCATATCTTTAAAGTGACGATAAAATGAAGTTGGCGCGATATTGGCTTCACGAGCCACTTCTCGCAAGCTTAGGCTAGAAAAACTGCGCTCTGCGCTTAACTGATTAAATGCAGCATCAACTAACGCGCGACGCGTTTTTTCTTTCTGCTGTGCCCTGACGCCCATCATGATGAATCCACTAGATAAAGAGAATCTAGCAATAATACATTCTTTAACATAAAAACGCAGCCTATCTTGACCTAGCCTATTAAGCACGTTAAATTGGCTTACAGATGTACGCTCAATTTGGCTGTTGGATATTATAATGAAAAAACCTCCCCTCATATGGACTAATATACTGCTGTTTGCCATCACCTTTTTAGGTGCTGTCATACTCGTACCTTGGTACGGCATCACCTACGGTTATGGTATTGCCGAATGGGTGGCCTTTATCGGCTTGGCCTTTGCGAGCGGATTATCAATTACCGCTGGGTATCATAGACTTTGGTCTCATCGCACCTATAAATCACATTGGTCAATGCGTCTATTATTTGCATTAGGTGGCGCGCTGGCTTTACAAAATAGTGCCTTACACTGGTCATCAGATCATCGCATTCACCATAAGCATGTTGATGACAACGATAAAGACCCTTATTCGGCGAACATGGGTTTCTGGTATAGCCATATAGGGTGGATGTTGCGAGAATATCAAGCCCAGCGTTACCACGATTATAAAAACGTACGTGACCTGCAAAATGATAAAATTGTGATGTGGCAGCACAAACATTATCTATCACTCATGCTGATCATGAACATTGGCTTACCTGCGTTACTGGGTTGGCTCAATGGCGATATATGGGCCATGTTACTCATGGCAGGCCTACTTCGATTAGTCGTCGTTCATCACTGCACCTTCTTCATTAACTCGCTAGCACATATCTGGGGTAAACAGCCATACACAGATAAAAACACCGCACGAGATAATGGTATCTTAGCGGTCTTTACCTACGGTGAGGGATACCATAACTTCCACCATATTTTTGAAAACGACTATCGCAATGGCATCCATTGGTGGCAATACGACCCCACCAAGTGGCTTATCAATATGATGGCATGGACAGGATTGGCCACCCAGTTGCGCGTCACGCCACAGGAACGAATCGAGAGCGCTAAATTACAGATGCAGCTAAAACGCACTCGCAACAAAGTCGAACAGTTAGCCAATGGTGAAGAGATACTCGAGAAACTGCATGACGAATATGAGTTACTCAAAACCCACATTAGCGAATATTACCAAGCGCACAAAGAGTTATTAGACGCCAAGCGGCAAAAACTGACCCACAAACAGTTAATGCTCAGGGTCGAAGAACTCAAACAAGATCTACTCATGCGTAAGCGCAACTGGAAATTACTCACCGCCAATTATATCTAAGTTAGGGTTTTATCACACCGGGCCACTTATCAGTGACCCGGTTTTTCCTCCCCCCACATAAATTTAACCGCCCCTTTGACGTGCGTAACGCACATCTGCCTTACCACAGATTGAAGTGCTAAATAGATGGGTCTATCATGGGCGGCTAACCCGTTCATTTAGAGATAGTTCGAGCTCATGTCAGATACCAAGATCAAACTTACCGAATACAGTCATGGCGCAGGTTGTGGCTGCAAAATTTCTCCCAAAGTATTGGGAACGATTCTGGCATCACAACTACCTCACTTCGACGACCCGAATATTCTCGTTGGCAACAGTACCCGCGATGATGCTGCCGTCTATAAGCTTAATGATGACACGGGCATTATCAGCACCACTGACTTTTTTATGCCGATAGTGGATGATCCTTTTACCTTCGGCCGCATTGCCGCCACCAACGCGATTAGCGATATTTATGCCATGGGCGGGACACCAATGATGGCTATCGCCATATTGGGCTGGCCAGTGAATACGTTACCAGCAGAGATCGCTCAGCAAGTTGTCGATGGCGGTCGCCAAGCGTGCGCCGATGCTGGCATCATGCTGGCGGGTGGCCACAGTATCGATGCACCTGAACCCATTTTTGGGCTGGCCGTTACAGGGCAAATTCCGTTAACCGAGCTCAAACAAAACAATACCGCTAAAGTCGGCGATAAACTGTATCTCACTAAACCACTGGGGATCGGTATTTTGACCACGGCTCAGAAGCAAAAAAAGCTAGCCGATGAAGATAGTAATATCGCTCCAGAGGCCATGTGCCAGCTCAATAAAATCGGCCCAGCTATCGCAAAAATTGCCGGCGTCAGTGCCATGACAGATGTGACAGGTTTCGGCTTAGCGGGCCATCTCATTGAGATGTGCTTAGGTGCTGATGTAGCAGCTAAGATTGATATCGACGCCCTGCCCTTGTTACCCAAAGCGAAAGACTACCTGCAGATGGGCTGCATTCCCGGTGGTACCCATAGAAACTACGACAGCTATGGCGAACATTTACCCCTGGTCAATGAGGAACAAAAAGCACTATTGTGCGATCCACAAACAAGTGGCGGATTATTGATTGCCGTTTCAGCAAGCCATGAAGCGGCTTTAATTAGCCTGCTCGAGGCTAATGATATTGCCCCAATCAGTATTGGTCATTTGGTCACCAAACCCGCAACGAAGCAACTCGTGGAACTGCGCTAATGTCACCACTTATGGTTTCTAAAAACCAATACACCCAGCTGTTCATCAACGACCACCCCATAATGGATGTGCGCGCGCCCATCGAGTTCGATAAAGGGGCGTTTCCGGCCAGTACTAACTTACCCTTAATGCAAGATGATGAGCGCGAACAGGTGGGCACATGTTATAAGCAACGCGGCCAAGCCGCCGCGATTGCCTTAGGTCATACGCTCGTTCATGGTGATATCAAACAACAAAGGGTCGATGCATGGCGCGAGTATTTTGCTCGTCACCCTAATGCTTACCTATATTGTTTCCGCGGTGGACTGCGTTCACAACTGACACAGCAATGGCTTAAGGAGGCTGGGCTATCCGTCCCCTATATCGAAGGCGGATATAAGGCGATGCGTCAGTTTTTGATAGACACCATAGATCAAGCCCCTAGGGTAAAACCCATGTTGATCCTCAGCGGCATCACCGGCAGTGGTAAAACGGACTTTTTATTACAGCGCCCAGAAGGCGTGGATTTAGAAGGCCTTGCCCATCATCGCGGCTCAAGCTTTGGCCGCTACCACGAGCCGCAACCTTCGCAGATCAACTTCGAAAATAGCCTCGCTGTGGCACTGCTAAAACACCAAGCTAGCGCAGCCAAATCGTTACTGCTCGAAGATGAGAGCTACCTCATTGGTCGCTCGGCGCTACCACAAGCCTTTTATAAAGGCATGCAAGTGGCAAAAGTGGTGGTATTAGATGAGAGCCAAACAGCCAGATTAAACCGATTGCTCGACGAATATGTCCATAAGATGCATCAAGGTTATCTTGATCGCCTCGGCGAAGAGGCCGGCTTTATCGCTTTTGCCGATTATTTGTCGCAAAGCATCAGCGGCATAAAAAAACGCCTTGGCGGCAAACAACATGATGAACTGCAGGCGATGGTGAATCATGCCTTACATGCACAACAAAGCCAGGGCACGACAGCTGCTCATCTCGAGTGGATAAACGTGCTGCTGAGTAAATACTACGATCCTATGTACCAATATCAGATTGATAAAAAAGCCGATCGGATTATTTTTAAAGGTGATCATCAAGCTGTGCATCAGTGGCTCGATCAATACACGCCCCAATAACATCACTTAATGACATGATCGCCATTAAACGTGACTGAATCACTCACCTGAATTCGAGTAAAACGATGGAATAATCCGAGATAGCTTAGCTATTTAGGATTATTTCACCCCCAAAGCTAAGCTCCAAAATGTAGATAATGAGTTTTCGGTTTTAAGCCGGGGTCTTGATTTTATGATGCGGCAGTCATCAAGCGGGTGATTTGCTGTTGCAGTGACGCGGCGCTCACCTGAGATACCGCCATGGCATCACCGACAATCAGCGACACCTTTGGCCAAACCCGCCGCGGTTGAAGTGTGTTTGCTTGACTCTCACTCGGATCTGCTAATCCTCTCATTGCAAGCGGTATCACCTTTACGGGATGGTGCACTGCGAAACTTGCCATCAAGGCGTTAAATTGAGCCTGATAACTCGCCGTCATGGCATCACTCGCGGTTAAATTATCGCTTAACAGGCACAGTAACTCGCCATTGGCTAACGCCTGCTCAATCATGGTTAATGCTTCATTATTGCTTGCGCCGCTTATCTCACCCATAGCCACAGGGATCGCTCCAGTCGGCTTAACAGAGCTCGCTATGATAGAGGATGGCATAACAAAGCGCACCGGACGACTCGATACGCCCATCACGCACAAAGCATCGAACTGGTTGATATGAGGACATACCAGCAGCACTGCCCCCTGTTTGGGCAGTTTTTCACGCCCTTCAACACAGAAGCGGTAACGCACATGACGAAAGAGATAACTGATAAAGCGCCAGCGAAACTCTGGCGCTTGTCCATAAACATAGGCAGCGACCACCAGATTAAGAACCGCCAGTAAGGTAAATAACTCAGGGATACTCCACCCAAATCCCGCCAGCAGTAACATGGCCAATAACGCCGAGCACACCATAAATAGCGCATTAACAATATTATTAGCAGCAATCGCCTGTGCGCATTCCCCCGGCGCAGCACGCGACTGGATAAAAGCGTACAACGGGACGATAAACAAGCCCCCACTGACCCCCACCATCAACAAGTCAAACATCAGTCGATAATGCGCTGTTGTGGCGATAAAGTCTCCCACACTATAAACCCACGAGGGATCTAACGGCGCTGGTGGAATAGCCCAGACTAAATCGAGGCCAAACAGGGTCAACCCCGCCATGCCTAAAGCCACGACACCTAACTCAACATGACCATAAGATAAGCGTTCACACAAAAAGGAGCCCACCGCGATACCCACCGAAAATAGCGCTAATAATAGCGACACTACGCTAGCATCAGACGACAGATGTAACTTAGCAAAATAAGCAAATTGCGTTAGGTAAGTGGCACCGAGAAACCAAAACCAGCTAATGGCGATGATCGCCACCCAGATGCTTGACGTCTTTCTCACCTTGGTAATGGCGTGCCACGTGCCAGATAAAGGAGCAAAACGAATTGGGGTTGCGTCATGCTGTAAAGGCAAAGCCGGAATGGCACGACTGGCCAAATAACCACACAGGGAAAGTACAAAGACAATCAAGGCACTGGCGACAATCCCATGCGCACTCGTCATCAACAGCCCGGCGCTCAATGTGCCACTTAAAATAGCTAAAAATGTGCCCATTTCGACCCAAGCATTCCCCGTAACTAACTCTTCTTCGGCCAATACTTGCGGTAAGAGTGAATATTTTACCGGCCCGAAATAGGCCGACTGACAGCCGGTTAAAAATAACAGCAGTAACATCACCATGTAGCTTTGAGACAACATCGCCATCGCAGCGCACGACATGATAACCACTTCGAGTTGTTTGAGTCTGCGGATAAGCTTCGCCTTGTCCATATTGTCAGCGAGCATCCCGGCATGAGCGGAAAAAAGAAAGAAGGGTAAAATAAACAGGCCCGCGGCCAAATTAACAAATAAATTAATACTGATTGGCAACTCATTGATCTGGCTATAAGCCACCATCAAGAGTAAAACATTTTTATAAATATTATCGTTTAATGCGCCTAAACATTGGGTGACAAAATAGGGCAAAAATCGTTTTGTTAACAGCATATTTGCTCCAGCTTGCCGCGACCTTAGGTTAGCCTAACCATTTAGACGGCAGTAGAGGGTTATATAAGCCATTGCCAAGCTGTGGCCGTGCACAATAGACAAGGCTTAGCGCATCAGACACATCACCACCCGTGATGCATCTGGGCCAAAATAGTCAGCTTCTGTTTGCAACTCGACAAACCCCAATGCTAGGTATAAATGACGCGCTGGATTAGCTGGGTCCACAGTGAGCATTACCTGAGTGACCGACGGCGCCAAGTGATTAAGTGCATCGATTATAAAACGTTTGCCGATACCTCGGCCTTGGGCGAGTGTCTCCACGGCGACAGATAATATCCAACCTATATGCCGCAGCTCACTTGGCACCATTAGGATATAGCCAAGAAGACGATTATTGTGATCTATTGCAACACGCAAACCACTTGGCCAACAATCGAAACTCTGACGAAAAAAGAAATCCGGATAACAATGTTCGCCAAACACACGCTGTTCAAGCCGATAAACGCCGGCCAGTTCGCCCTTTTGCGCCGCACGCAGGGTAATATCAACGGGCTTATTCACTGACTAACAACTCATCCCAAGGTAAATGGGTCGAACCGACCACGATAAAATTAGGGTTTTCGAGCGATTCACGTTCGTTATAACTGAGCGGCTGCAGTTCAAGATCCATGATCTGCCCGCCCGCCTCTTCGACAATAATTTGTGCCGCGCCGGTATCCCACTCGCCAGTAGGGCCAATGCGTACATAACAATCGGCGCGCCCTTCGGCGACCAAGCAACTTTTAAGCGCTGCCCCGCCGAGCACCACGAGCTCACAATGTTTAGGCTGGTTCAGTAGCTTTAATACCGACTGCGGATCTTGGCGACGACTGACCGCCAAGCGCAATGAGCGCGAATCATCGAGTGTCAATTGACGACTGGCAATACGCTGCTCGCCTTTACTTGAGCGCTTATAAGCCCCCAGTCCCGCGATGGCATAATAAATCACCTCGGTCATGGGCACATAAACAATCCCCATAATGGGGCGATTATGCTCAACTAACGCGATGATCACCGAAAAGTCGCCGCTGCCAGCAATAAACTCTCCGGTGCCATCTAACGGATCGACCAGCCAATACCTGGGCCAATCGACGCGATCGGATAACGGGATGTCGGCATCTTCTTCAGATAACACAGGAATATCAGGAGTCAGCTGAGTCAGCGCAGCGGTGATAATTTGGTGCGCAGCGAGATCGGCAGACGTCACAGGGGTATTATCCGCCTTAATTTCTTTATCAAAGCTACCTTCAAGGTAAATATCTTTGATGGCCATTCCCGCTTCAACGGCGATGGCGATCACCTGTTCCACACACTCTTCTGGCTTCATCACAACTCCAACAACCTAGACAGGTAATGCATATATCCGAATTGAAATAACTATTTTAGTTTTAAATGCTTCTGGGCTAAAAACAAGGCACTCACACTTCTAGACTCTGAGAAGTCTTCCAATGCCAATAGCCCTGACCACTGTGCAAGCGGCCAAGAAACAACCTCTATTGGCTCGGGCTCATCGCCTTCAAGGCGACTCTCATACAGATCTTCTGCAATATAGATCTGCATCTTGCTGACAAAATAGCTGGGCGCCAGACTTAACTCCATCAAATGGGTTAATTTTTTAGCCCCAAAGCCTATCTCCTCCTGCAGCTCCCGATTAGCGGCTTGCTCAGGCGTCTCTCCCGGATCAACCAGCCCTTTGGGAAAGCCCAGTTCATAGCTGTGGGTTCCTGCGGCGTACTCTCTGCCCAGCAGCAGTTGCTCACCCAACACAGGGACCACCATTACGGCACCACGATTATTACCTTTCATACGTTCATACTGGCGCTCGACCTGATTAGAAAATTTCAGGTGCACTTGTTCAATTTGAAATAACCGACTCTGGGCAACAACTTGTGTATGTAATATCTGTGGCTTTTGGTCCGACATGAATGTCCCTGATAAAATGACGTTTGCATCACAGTTCAATCTTACTATGATGGGCCTAATCCACAACTCTCACGATAGAATTTTTTTACTGACCTTATGTTTCCTTGGGATAAAATCGATACTGTACTGCTTGATATGGATGGCACACTGCTAGATTTACACTTTGATAGCCATTTTTGGCTCAAGCTAGTGCCGCAAACCTTAAGTCACAGCAGAAACATCTCTCTAAATGAAGCTAATGTCTTGGTAGAACAAGCCTACGACCAAGTGGTTGGCACCTTGGATTGGTATTGCCTCGACTACTGGCAGCAACAACTGCAACTGGATATTGTGCAGCTGCAACGCACATTGGCCGACAGGATACAGTTACGCCAAGACAGCATGCCATTTCTACGCGCATTGACTCAAAAGCATAAAACCAGAATATTAGTGACCAATGCCCATCCTCAAAGCCTAGCTCTCAAACTAGAACACACAGAGCTCGCGCAAGGGTTAGACCATATGATCTCCAGCCATGAAACAGGTTTTGCTAAAGAGCACCCTCAATTTTGGTCTAGCTTATTTAACCAATATCAATTGCAACCCAGTCGGTGTTTATTTATCGATGACAGCGAAGCTATCTTACATGCCGCCAAACAAGCTGGAGTTGGGTATTTGCTTGGCATAAGCAATCCTGATAGTAAAAAGCCCCATAAAATATTTACCGACTTTCCCGCAATCCATGATTACCACCACCTGTTAGATGATCTTATCGCCAGTAAGCCATAATAGCTCCTCGCTCAATGACATAAGATAAGGATAAATGCAGGTGCATGGTGCAACCAAACCCTATAGCCTGCTTATTTGTTTCACCGCCCGAACTTGGCACTGAAATCGTCTCAACAGATAAGAGAGCAATCGCGCCACTCAGCGACACTCAATGAATCCTTTCCGTAAAATTAAATTCATAACATTGATTTAAATTAAAAAAGTCAGATTGCAATAAAAATAAATCTGCGACCTTATTTTCAGTTTTAAGCAAATCCCACCACATTGCCGACAAAAATATGCTTAATCCTTGCGCTACTTTAAATACTGTATACACTAACAGTTACTGTATGAAAAGACAGGATCTGTAATGAGACCATTAACCCCTAGACAAGCTGAAATATTAGAATTAATTAAACGCAATATTGCCGATACAGGCATGCCGCCTACCCGAGCTGAAATTGCTCGTCGCCTAGGCTTTAAAAGCGCCAATGCGGCCGAAGAGCACTTAAAAGCCTTAGCCAAAAAAGGCTGCATCGAAATAATGCCTGGGACCTCGCGAGGTATTAAGCTAACTCAAGAAGATGATAGCGAAGATCTTGGTTTACCACTGATTGGACAAGTCGCTGCCGGTGAACCCATTTTGGCCCAAGAACATGTTGAGCAACACTACAAAGTTGACCCAGCGATGTTTCGCCCAAGCGCTGATTTTCTCTTAAGAGTCCGCGGCGATAGCATGAAAAATATTGGTATTCTCGAAGGCGATCTACTTGCGGTGCATAAGGTGGAGCAAGCCAGTAATGGGCAGGTTGTCGTAGCTCGCGTCGAAGATGATGTCACAGTAAAGCGCTTTGAAAAGAAAGGTAATACTGTATATCTTCACGCCGAAAATGAAGAATATTCACCGATAGTCGTCGACCTATCTACCCAAAGCCTTAGCATCGAAGGGCTGGCCGTAGGTGTTATCCGCAACGGAGATTGGCAATGAATAATCTAATGGGTAATGCCCCGCGACATCCCGGCCTTTGGGTCGATATGAATAAGCAACACAAACCAACTCAGCACAGTACCATTGCGACATTATCGAGTCGTACCCAAGGTAAGCATGAGTTGCAAGCGCTAACACCGCAATTAGCAAGATTAAGCCAACAAGGCCAGTGGGTCGTACTGATTAGCCCACCGAATATTGGCTATAAGCAGATGCTCGCCGATGCGGGGGTACGCATGGATAGAATCTTATTAGTGCACACCAAAGATGAAGTTGAAGCACTGTGGGCGATGGAAAAAGCGCTTACTAGTGGTACATCCAGTGCGGTGATCAGTTGGACCCAAGCACTCGATGCTCGCGATTGCCGCCGCTTACAATTGGTCGCCAAAAGTACCCAGGCTCTAGGTGTTGTGATTGAAGATGATAATAGTCACTTACCTGTAACAGCCCTGACAGAGCAAGATCTGGGCTATCAACAAGCATCATTATTTAGTTCACTGCACTAGCATTACAGTTCAAACTTTCCATACTTAAGCCCCGCGAGGGGCTTTTTTGTTGCTGTTTTAAAAAAATTAAAAAAAAGTGATCTTGATCAATATTTAAACAGCGATTAAGTTAGTAATAGATATCAACGATTATTTGTTATATCCGAACAATTTAGTGGTCTGTTTCATTGGCCAACGAGTGTAGATCTCTCACTGCGTCCAATAAAGCGGAAATTAGCCTGATATAGTCAGCCGTAAGTGCAAGCGTGGTAACCACCAGCAATAACAACAGCAATACCACCAGCGCACTGTGAAGTCATCGTTGCTTTTTTGGGAACTGAAAAGTTTGCATAGAGCCGAGACATACTGTGTAACTTTTCTTTGTAGTTGCCTTCGCAATTGACAGAGGAGAAGTCTAGTGAAGCATCTGTGGTATAGCTTGCTCGGGTTATTACTAGCCCCACCCATATTCGCAGCCGATATGCCCCTTAATATGACACCAGGGGTAACTGAGATCAGTGGCAAGGTTTTTAGCCTTCACATGACCATTCTTTATATCTGTTGCGCTATCGGCATCATAGTGTTTGGGGTGATGATCTATTCCATCATTAACCATCGTCGCTCCAAAGGTGCGGTGGCTGCCAATTTTCATGAAAGCACTAAAGTCGAAATCGCTTGGACTATCGTCCCTTTTGTCATCTTGATCCTGATGGCGATCCCTGCCACTAAAACTCTTATCGCCATGGAAGACCCTAGCGATGCGGATATCACCATCAAGGTTACAGGTTCTCAGTGGAAATGGCATTACAGTTATTTTGATCACGATATCGAATACTACAGTTTACTCGCTACCCCAAGAGCACAAATTGAAGGCAGTGAAACGAAGGGCGAAAACTATCTATTAGAAGTCGACAAACCTCTAGTGCTTCCCGTTAATAAAAAAGTGCGTTTCTTGATGACGTCAGATGATGTGATCCATTCTTGGTGGGTGCCAGCCTTTGCGGTAAAAAAAGATGCTAACCCCGGTTTCATCAATGAAGCTTGGACCCGCGTGGATAAACCCGGCACGTACCGCGGCCAATGTGCTGAACTATGCGGTAAGGACCATGGCTTTATGCCCATAGTGGTTGAAGTGTTGTCTGAGGCCGATTTTGCTCTCTGGATCGATGAGCAAAAAAACCAAGCCACAATCGCCGCCGCCGCAACCGAAGCCTCGTTATCGCAAACCTTATCTATGGATGAACTGATGACCCAAGGTGAGCAGATATACATGGCACGCTGCGCCGCCTGCCACCAGCCAAATGGCATGGGACTTCCAGGAGTGTTCCCCGGATTAAAAGCCAGCGCCATTGCCACCGGCCCAGTCACAGCACATATCGATATTGTGGTTAATGGTAAGGCGGGCACCGCAATGCAAGCCTTCGCTGGACAGCTAACACCACAGGAGATAGCGGCTGTGGTGACATATGAGCGTAACGCTTGGGGCAATGATGTCGGTGATATCGTCCAAGCCGCTGACGTTAGTCAACATGGTCAATAGGGAGGCATGATGAATACAACAACGCGCGAAGCC
Source organism: Shewanella sp. 492 (assembly GCF_059338445.1). Classification (NCBI taxonomy): domain Bacteria; kingdom Pseudomonadati; phylum Pseudomonadota; class Gammaproteobacteria; order Alteromonadales; family Shewanellaceae; genus Shewanella; species Shewanella sp. 492. Next base: position 108,821 of record NZ_CM181702.1, on the reverse strand, counting down.
AATATGGATGCCGCTCATATTGAAGAGTCTAACGAACACCACGAAGCTCACCCAACCGGCATAAAACGTTGGCTATTTACCACTAATCATAAAGATATCGGCACCTTATACCTATGGTTCAGCTTTATTATGTTTCTTACTGGCGGTGCCATGGCCATGGTGATCCGAGCCGAACTGTTTCAGCCTGGATTACAATTAGTCGAGCCCAACTTTTTTAATCAAATGACCACAGTGCACGGCTTGATCATGGTGTTTGGTGCCGTCATGCCCGCCTTTACAGGGCTTGCAAACTGGCTAATACCCATGATGATTGGCGCGCCCGATATGGCGCTACCACGGATGAATAACTGGAGCTTTTGGATTTTACCCTTCGCCTTTACCATATTATTAAGCTCACTCTTTATGGAAGGTGGTGGGCCCAACTTTGGTTGGACATTCTATGCTCCGCTATCCACCACTTATAGCCCCGATAGCACGGCACTGTTTGTATTTTCGATCCATATTATGGGGATCAGCTCCATCATGGGAGCCATCAACGTGGTGGTGACGATTGTGAATATGCGCGCCCCCGGCATGAGCTGGATGAAATTACCGCTATTTGTGTGGACCTGGTTAATCACCGCTTTCTTGTTGATCGCCGTCATGCCTGTGCTTGCTGGGGTGGTCACTATGGTACTGACGGATAAATATTTTGGCACCAGCTTCTTTGATGCAGCAGGTGGCGGCGATCCTGTGATGTTCCAACATATTTTCTGGTTCTTCGGCCACCCTGAAGTCTACATTATGATCTTACCTTCATTTGGTATCATATCGGCTATTGTGCCCGCCTTTAGTCGCAAACGTCTCTTTGGTTACTCCTCTATGGTTTATGCCACTGCCAGTATTGCGATTTTATCCTTCTTGGTTTGGGCACACCATATGTTTACCACCGGCATGCCAGTATTTGCTGAGCTGTTTTTTATGTATTGTACTATGCTCATCGCGGTGCCAACTGGGGTTAAGGTCTTTAATTGGGTCGCCACCATGTGGCGCGGATCACTCAGTTTTGAAACACCTATGTTGTTTGCCATCGCCTTTATCATACTGTTCACCATAGGCGGATTTTCGGGGTTGATGCTAGCCATTACTCCGGTGGATTTCCAGTATCACGATACCTATTTCGTGGTGGCTCACTTCCATTATGTATTGGTCACAGGGGCCATCTTCTCCATTATGGCCGCCGCCTATTATTGGCTACCTAAATGGACTGGACATATGTATGACGAGAAGCTGGGTAAACTGCATTTTTGGTGTTCGGTTATCTCAGTTAACGTGTTGTTTTTCCCTATGCACTTTTTAGGACTCGCGGGAATGCCGCGTCGAATTCCTGATTATGCAATTCAATTTGCTGATGTTAACCAAATTGTCTCTATTGGCGGCTTCGCTTTCGGGCTATCGCAGTTTATCTTTCTCGCCTTAGTGATTAAGTGCATCAAGGGCGGTGAAAAAGCACCAGCTAAACCTTGGGATGGTGCTGAGGGGTTAGAGTGGACGCTGCCAAGCCCGGCTCCTTATCACTCATTCTCGACTCCTCCCGAGGTGAAATAAGATGTCTCAGCCCCCGGCAACATCAAATCGTAAGCTGATCATCTGGCTAATGACTGGTGCCATAGGCATGTTTGGCTTTGGATTTGCCTTGGTGCCGTTATACGACGTGCTGTGTGAACAATTGGGGATTAACGGTAAAACACAATCGACAGCGTCGACTTACAAGCCAATGACCATAGATACGTCGCGAGTGATAACCGTCGAATTTATGGCTAACATACAACAGGATATGCCATGGGAATTTACGCCCGAAGTCAAACGTATGCAGGTTCACCCTGGTGAGCTTGTACGCACCAACTTTAACGCTAAGAGCCTAGCGCTCGCGACCACCGTAGGCCAAGCCATTCCCTCGGTTTCACCTGGGCAGGGGGCAGCCTACTTTAATAAAACCGAGTGTTTCTGCTTTAATCAGCAGCTGTTAGCGGCGCAAGGTAGTGCTGCATTACCGCTAATTTTCTATGTCGATCCCGATCTACCAGACACGATATCGACGCTGACACTTTCCTATACTCTCTACAACATTACCGACAAGGGTTATGTCGGCGCTGTTGAGCAAGGAGCGGCAAAATGACCACTAAACACGAACACTATTATGTGCCAGCGCAAAGTGCCTGGCCCATAATAGGCGCCATCGGGCTATTTTTAATCGCCTTTGGGGCAGGCACTTATATACAGCAGCTCAATAGCGAGCAATCGAGCGGCGGTTATATTCTGACTGCCGGAATTGCAGTGATTGTGTATATGATTTTTGGCTGGTTCAGAACCGTGATTGACGAATCGATGGCGGGACTCTATTCGAAACAGATGGACAGATCGTTTCGCCAAGGGATGAGCTGGTTTATTTTTTCGGAGGTGATGTTTTTTGCCGCTTTTTTTGGCGCGTTACTCTATGCCCGTATGATAGCCGTGCCATGGCTAGGCGGAGCCTCCAATAACGCCATGACACACGAAGTGTTGTGGCCTACCTTTGAAGCGATGTGGCCCTTGGTCACCACGCCAGATGGCACCAAAACCCAAGCAATGGGGTGGACGGGCTTACCACTGTACAACACCATCATATTACTCACATCATCGGTCACCTTACACTTTGCCCATGTTAGTCTTGAAAAGGGGAAACGCACCGCCCTCACCCTGTGGTTGGGGCTGACCATCTTACTCGGGTTGGCCTTCTTACTGTTACAGGTTGAAGAATATGCTCATGCTTATCAGGAGATGGGGCTGACCCTCTCCTCTGGCGTTTATGGCAACACCTTTTTCTTGCTCACCGGTTTCCACGGCATGCACGTGACCTTAGGCACCATCTTCTTATTGGTGTTGTTTTTTAGAGTGTTAAAAGGTCACTTCACCCCAGATAAGCACTTTGCTTTTCAGGCGGGCAGTTGGTATTGGCATTTTGTCGATGTGGTCTGGCTATGCTTATTTATTTTTGTGTATGTGCTGTAGCTAATAAGGCCTAGGGTTGGGAGCAATTAGCCCCAAGCCTAGTGCCAGTAACAGCAGTAGGATCACCAATAGCGAAAACAATACCCGGCGGCCTAAATATTGGCTCATGGGTACCTTACTATCCCCTTTCACTAAGATAAACAACGCACGCCCAAGATTAAAAATGATGAAAAAAAGCAGTAACACTAGCACGACTTTAAATAGCAATATTGCACTCATGCAGGCTCCTAAACGTGGGTTGTCATGGACAACCGCCTTGGTTGTTTGTGTTACTGTGCTGGTGTTTAGCATCTTGGTCAAGCTCGGGTTTTGGCAGCTCAGTCGTGCCGATGAAAAAGTCGCATGGCAGCAGCAATTAACCGCTCGCCAAGCCTCTGCGCCACTGTCATATGCCCAACTGCTGGCTATGGCACCAGATACGACCCTAACGGGTTACCGTTTAAAGGTCGACGTCAACCCAACCGATACCCCCATTATTCTGCTCGACAACCAAGTCTATAACGGCAAAGTCGGTTATTTGGTGCTGCAAGTGATGCAGGTTGCCTCGTATCAAACGGCATTACTGGTTGAATTAGGCTTTGTTCCTGGTGGAGTCGATCGGCGCATCTTACCTCAAGTGCAGCCAATAACGAGCTCACTCTCCTTAAGTGGCAGGCTATATCAAAAATCTCTCAACCCACTGAGCGAGCAGCTATTTGCTGAGCCCGGTGATCCTATGCGTATTCAAAACCTCTATATTACGGCACTGCAACAGCAGTTACAGCATCACTTGGCCCCAGCGGTCTTGCAACCCACCTCTAGGCTACCGATAGAGTTAGCACACCCTTGGCAGCCCACCCCCTTGAGTGCTCACAAGCATCACGGCTATGCATTACAGTGGTTTGCAATGGCGGCCGCCTTCGCCTTACTCATGGGATACGTATGGAGAATGAATTTAAAAAACAGTAGTTTAGCGTCAAAATAAATAACGAAACAAGGCAATATTCAGCAGTTGCTTAACATCACAAGACCTTGTAGGTTAGAACATAAATACAGCGATTATCGATACCGCACCCTGTAATCACTTCCTAGCCGTCTCGGGAAGTTGGCCTTTTTCTGCGCTGAGTCCATGTCAGCCACAAAGTGATCAACAAGAGGAGCTAAGATGAACTCCCCCAAGCATAAAAGCACTAAACCATTATTGATACTGCTACTGGTATTTGTGCTACCTGTGGTGGCGGCTAAGTTGGTGCTCAGCATGAACCTGTATCACGGTGGAGCGACCAACAAGGGCGAACTGCTGATGCCTGATACCACATATAGCCAGCTCGACATGAGTAACCCTCATCCCAAATCATGGCAGATGATCTACTTGTTACCCGCACACTGTGATAGCCCTTGCCTCAACCGCCTGTATATTTTACACCAAAGTCATATTGCCCTAGGACGTGACCAATTAAGAGTCACCCCCATTATTTTGCTGCAAGAAAATAGCGATCGCCCCGCTCTTGAGGGGTTTGACTTTGCTACCGCCAAGGCCAGTCATGACGTTAGCGCACTACTGGCGCAGCAACAGCTGATCATTGTCGACCCCCTTGGGGCTATGGTGATGCGTTATCAGCAGGTGGACACTAAAGATCAGCAAGTATTACTGGGTAAGGCCATGGTGGCAGATTTACGCAAGATGCTTAAATTATCGAGGATAGGCTAATGCAGATGACGCCACTGCTAAAACTCACATTAGTATTTACCTTATGTGTCATCTTAATGGGCGCCTATACCCGCTTGTCTGATGCTGGGCTTGGTTGCCCAGACTGGCCCGGCTGCTACGGCATGCTAAAAGTGCCTACACAAAGCCATGAATTAAGCCAAGTGCAGCAAGCCTTCCCCGAGCATACAGTCGATACCCAAAAAGCCTGGCTAGAGATGATACACCGCTATATTGCCGGTACCCTTGGGCTACTGGTACTGTATATTTTATATATCAGTTTTAAAATTCAAGATGCCCCTAAAAAACTGCCTAGCGTTATCGCACTCCTACTCCTATTTCAGGCGGCACTGGGCATGTGGACGGTCACCATGCAGCTGATGCCTATAGTGGTGATGTCACACCTCATTGGCGGCTTTAGCTTACTGTCGCTGTTATGGCTCTTGTATTTACGCACCACACCGTTGCGCATTGTAGGGGGAGATCCTCAAGTGAGAAAACTCGCGCCCTTCGCACTACTCTGCCTTGTCGTGTTAGTGCTGCAAATTATGCTTGGCGGCTGGACCTCATCTAATTACGCCGCCCTCGCCTGTACTGCGTTACCCATCTGCGAGGGCGACTGGCTCAATAATCTGCAACCCCTGCAAGCGTTCAACTTGTTCTACCAAACAGAAGGCAGCTACGAATTTGGGGTGCTCGATTACGCATCACGCATGACCATACATGTCACGCACCGGATGGGCGCGATTATCACCGCCACACTGCTTCTCTGGCTCGCCTATCGGCTATTGATACAGGCAAGATCGGCCATGATTAAGCGCAGCGCTTGGGTGCTTACCACCTTACTAGTAATACAAGTGGGGCTGGGGATCGCCAATGTCGTGCTGCATCTGCCGCTTGGCATTGCCGTGGCTCATAACGCGGGGGCAGCTTTATTGCTGCTGACCATGATCTTTATTAATTACACCCTGTGGCGTAAAGCATAAGCGAGGCAGCGATGACAAAACCGATAACGCTCAGCAATCCAGCAGCCAGCCATATTCAATGGCGCGCCTATTTAGAGATGACCAAGCCTAAAGTGGTGGCGTTAATGTTACTTACGGTATTGGTGGGTATGTGCTTAGCCGTGCCAGGGGCTGTCCCTCTGCAACCTTTGGTTGCTGGCCTTGTGGGTATCGGCATGATGGCTGGGGCGGCTGCGGCCTATAATCATCTTATTGATCGCCGTATAGATGGTCTCATGGCGCGCACCTACAATCGCCCACTGCCTAAAGGCCGTATCTCCATCGTTAAAGCGATGATATTTGCTACCACTATGGCATTGCTGGGCTTTATCCTTTTGTATGCCTTAGTCAATCCACTCACCGCTTGGTTAACATTTGCCAGTCTCGTTGGCTATGCGGTGATCTACACCGCCTACCTAAAGCGCGCGACACCACAAAATATTGTCGTAGGCGGACTCGCAGGAGCCATGCCGCCACTATTAGGTTGGACCGCCATCACTGGCGAGTTTCATGCTAATGCCCTGTTATTGGTGATCATCATTTTTGCCTGGACCCCGCCCCACTTTTGGGCATTAGCGATTCACCGTAAAACCGAATATGCCAAGGTGGATGTGCCTATGCTGCCGGTGACTCACGGCGTTGAGTTTACTAAAACCTGCATCTTGCTCTATACCATATTATTGGCTCTTGCCTGCCTTTATCCTGTGCTGGTTGGTATGTGCGGCCCGCTCTACTTAATCGGTTCGACACTGCTTAGCTGTGGCTTTATCTACAAGGCGTGGCAGCTCAAATATCGCGATAAGCCGGAATTAGCAATGCAAGTGTTTCGATTTTCCATTTACCATCTTATGGCCTTATTTTTAATTTTGTTAGTCGACCACTATTTATGGAGTTAACGCCTGTGAAAAAAATTGTGCTGCTGGGCATACTACTGGTGTGTGCAACATTGGGGGCGATAACCGCTTATACACTTAACCAAACAGCGACGCCGCCATTAAGCTTAACCACCAGCTATTTATATCCCACTAAACGGCCTTTATCACAGTTCAACTTAGTTGACCAACATGGGCAAGCATTTACCAACCAACAATTATTACATAAATGGAGTCTGGTGTTTGTCGGCTATACCTCATGCCCCGATGTGTGCCCTACTACGATGGCAAAACTGGCCGCCGCAGTGCAGAGCTTACCGCCGGAGCTGGATTTACAAGTGATCTTTTTATCTGTAGATCCGAGCCGTGATACGCCAGATAAGTTATTAGATTATGTGAATTTTTTTAATTCTGACTTTATAGCGGTCACCGCGCCACACGCGCAGCTACTGCCGCTGACCCGCGAGCTTGGATTTGTTTATGCCATGGTTGGCGAGGGGGAGAATTATCAGGTAGATCATAGCGCCTCGATGACACTCATCTCACCGCAAGGTGAACGCTACGCGACGGTTAAACCTAAGCTGACACAACTCAGCAGCCTGCCGCAGATCTCAACCCAAAACTTGGTCGCCGACCTGCAGCAACTCACCGCCAATGACGCGCTGTAAACAGCAAGCTGCATCGCCCGCATGGATAACGCCGTATCATTGGCTTTAAGCTAACGCCTGCTACTCTTTAACCCAAGTACCGTCGTTTTTAGGTCGCACCCAAGCTTGGGAGAACCAATAGTAACGCCCACTTTGCTTACTGGGCGCAGTACAGTTGTAGCGTGACCGACCTGGTGGCAGGTCGAGTCCTGCGCGCACAACAAACTCATCTTCACTTACCCACAGTGGCTTAGCGGCTCCCTGTCCTTGTATAAAGCACATCAACTGGTGAGGGTAGATATCACTCATGTCTAGCTTAACCTTCATCTCTGGACGCCAATCACCTAGCGCTAGCTCGGTATTCGACGGAGACAATGCCAATACCGGCATGTTTAAACTGTACAACTTCACTTTTAAGCTAGACAGATCCGCATAGGTGCCCGCCACCGGGAAGCGAGGTAACGCCGTTAAGCTAGAATAATGGCCTGCGGCCCCCGACTGTTGCCCAAACCCGACAAAGCCTAGCTTGCTCAGCAATGCTTCTATCGCCGCGTTATATTCGCCATAAGGGTAAGCCAACATCTTCAAACTCTGACCCGTTTTCGCCACTATTTGCGCTTCGGTTGCCAACAGATTAGTTTCAATACGCGTCAACCAATCGGATTCGGTTTCACCGTCGAGACGACGGATCAAATGCTCATGCCCCCAACTGTGGTTCGCCAACTCGACGCCATCAGCGGCTAACAGCTTCAAGGTCGTCCAATTCATCACATCACGATATTGCTGCTCTATTGGCTCGACAGCGATAAAGATGGTGTAAGGAAAACCATATTCTTTTAAAATTGGATGGGCATTATCGGCAATGTTTTGATAGCCATCATCGAAAGTGATCGCCACCGTTTTATCGGCAAAGGCTTTATCGGCTTTGAGTCCATCGACCACCTCTGACAGAGGGATAACGGTAAAGCCATTATCACTCAGGTAGGCCATCTGTTGACGAAACTCTAATGGCGTCACACTGGTGACCCTAGGTGTATCTTCTGACACATGATGATACTGTAAAATCACCACCGCCTGAGCCGAAAAGCTCAAGCAGCATATCAGCGTAACTAAAACGCGTTTTAACATATTAAGTAACCTCTGAGAATCTATGTCCCTAGTTAATTTACTGTTAGATAAACAGAAAAACAGGCATTTGCTTGCACTTGCTTTGCCCATGATTCTGTCAAACATTACCGTGCCCTTATTAGGCTTAGTCGATACGGCCGTGGTGGGACATCTGAGTAACGCTTATTATTTAGGGGGTGTTGCTGTCGGCTCAACCCTTATTACTTTGCTCTTATGGGTACTGGGGTTTCTGCGCATGTCTACCACAGGTTTGGTGGCACAGGCCTTTGGGGCTGGCGACACGCAAGCGCAATATCGACTGTTGTTGCAATCGGCCAGTTTAGCCCTGTTACTGGGAACTGCAGCTATCTTATTTCAGTCGCCTATTATGACCTTGGCACTATCACTATCTGATGCGAGCGCCGAGGTACTCTATTACAGCCAGGCTTACTTTCATATACGGATCTGGTCGACTCCCTTTGCGCTGATGAACTTAGCCATGCTGGGGTGGCTCCTCGGAAGGCAACAACCCAAAGCCGCCATGTGGCAACTGATCGCGGCCAATTGTACCAATATTTTATTGGATCTGTTATTTGTTATCGCATTCGATTGGGGCGTACAGGGTGCGGCATGGGCATCGGTATTTGCCGATATCACGGGCTTTGCGGTAGCGGCGACCATGGTGTCCCGAGTGATTGCCAAACAGGGTGGCTTTCACCTACTCACTTTATGTCGCCAATTATCACTTCGCAGCTACCACAAACTCTTGGGACTCAATCGCGATATCTTTATTCGTAGCCTCTGCTTACAACTCACATTTGCCTTTATGACCTTCGAAGGCGCCAGCTTAGGCGACAATACCGTCGCGGCCAATGCGGTATTACTCAACCTATTATTGTTAATTTCCTATGCCTTAGATGGTATCGCCTACTACGCCGAGGCTGAAGTGGGGCGGGCCTTTGGCGAACACAATCCACAGCGAATGTCAGGGGCGGTGACATTAGCCACCCTATGGTCAGCCATCGCTGCCCTGCTATTTGTATTATGCTTTGCCACACTAGGCGGAGAATTCATTACCCTCCTCACCAGTATTGATGCGGTGCAGCAAGTGGCACAAGAGTACCTGATTTGGGTGATATTTATGCCGTTTTTGGCGTTTGGCTCTTACCTGTTTGATGGTGTTTATATTGGCGCAGCCGAAGGTGCCACCATGCGTAATAGCATGATATTGTCGACCTTTGGCGTGTTTTTTCCCACATGGTGGCTACTGCAAGACAGTGGTAATCATGCCTTATGGGCCGCGATGAGTGTGTTTATGCTTGCCAGAAGTGTCACCCTTGCATGGCATTATCACTATCGTTTAAAAACCAGATTAATGCAGGCCTAGCGCCCCCATAGGATGGTGATGCACCATTGGCGACAAAATAAAACGGGATGACCTAAGTCATCCCGTAATAAACGTCATCCTGCAACAAGCAGAATTCATCCAATAAGATTACTGGTATGAATGGTCGCCATGCTGATGTTCTGTCACATCACGTACGCCAGTCAATTCGCCTGGGAACATATCAAGTAGTTGCTTCTCGATACCATCCTTCAGAGTCACATCAACCATAGAACAACCGTTACATCCACCACCAAATTGGAGTACAGCAACGCCTGCGGCATCGATTTCAACCAGCATGATGTTACCACCATGGCTAGCCAGCTGTGGATTGATTTCAGATTGAATCACGTACTCGATACGCTCTTTCAATGGCGCATCATTATCGACTTTACGCATCTTGGCATTAGGCGCTTTGAGCGTCAGTTGCGAACCGAGTTGATCGGTGACGAAATCAATTGAGGCATCTTCCAGAAAAGGAGCGCTCTTTTCATCAACCATGGCATGAAAACCATTAAACTCTAGCTCGATATCATCGGCTTCAACGGCATCGGGTGGGCAATAAGACACGCCGCACTCTGCCGATGGAGTACCAGGGCTGATAACAAATACGCGAATATGAGTTCCTTCAGGCTGATCAGCGAGTAGCTTTACAAAATGTGCCTGAGCTGCATCGGAAATGGTGATCATTAAGACATGCTCCGTCAGGTTAAACCCGAGTGTTTTAGTAAGAATTACCGCTATGATACTCCGACTCCTATCAGCTTTGTAGCCCCTATGGCGATTAGTCAGTAATTTTTTGTCTAAAAAGTGTCGTATAAAGTGACTACTGGCTATAGTAACGACTTGACCGAGCTGTTAATTTAACCTTTATATACAATAATAAAGACTCTAATGATGCTGCGACTCTGCCTACTGCTGCTGTTTTTTACGCCACTTATTGCTCAAGCAGCATCGATTAATCAAAATGTGACTATCGCCACATCTGCTTTAGAAACAACCTCGGCCATCGAATCACCGAGCCAGTTTTTAGGTTATCCACTAGGCAGCTGGCATCTACGGCACGACCAAATAAACTTCTATCTCAAGCAGTTAGCACGCCAAAGCCCTCGGGTTAGCCTCGAGTCGACTGGCAACAGCCATGAAGCCCGCTCACAACTCACGGCGGTGATCACCTCGGCAGTAAACCAAGCCAATCTTAAACAGATCATGGCTCAGCGCGCACAAGTTAAAAGCGGCCAGCCACAAACGGGGCCCTTGATCATCTGGTTGGCCTATAGCATTCATGGTGACGAAGCCAGTGGTGCGCATGCCGCATTAACTGTGAGCCATCAGCTCAGTAGTAGCCAAGAGCCTTGGGTTATCGACTTGCTCGATAACGCTGTGGTACTCATTACCCCAACCCAAAACCCTGATGGTTTAGACCGCTTTTCTACTTGGGCCAATAACTACACTGGCAAAGTAAAAAACAGTGATGGCAACCATAATGAACATCAACAAAATTGGCCCGCTGGGCGTTCAAATCATTATTTTGCCGACCTTAATCGTGACTGGCTGTTCTTGCGCCATCCGGAGACGCGCGCACGCATCGCCCTGTTTCATCGCTGGCAACCCCACTATGTTGGCGACTTTCATGAAATGGGCCACAACCAAAGTTACTTCTTTCAACCTGGAGTGCCTAAACGCACTCATCCGCTGACCCCAGAAGAAAATCAACAACTGACCCTTAAACTAGCCGCTTACCATGCCAAGGCGCTCGATACACGGCAGCAACCCTATTTTAGCCAACAAATGTTTGATGACTTTTACTATGGTAAAGGCTCAACCTACCCTGATATCAACGGCTCTGTCGGGATGCTGTTTGAGCAGGCCAGTGTACGTGGACAGCAACAGGAATCTGACAATGGCATGCTGGTTTTTGAACAGGCGATTGCAAACCAAGTGGCGACGTCGTTTTCCAGCCTTAAAGGCGCGTTAGCGCTTAAACAAGAGTTACAACAGTTTCAAACACGCTTTTATCAACGTAAGGATAAGCATCAGCCTTCGGGGCGCGAAAGCGGCTTATTGATCAGCACGAGTCACGATCCGGGCCGGCGCGATGACTTAGCCCAGGTGTTACAGCAGCATCAGATCCTATTTTTTTACCTGCGAGAAGGTCTGCGCCAAGGACGCCATGATTACGCGCCGCGCGATAGCCTATTTATCCCGATTAATCAGCCGCAAAAAAGTCTACTACTGGCACTATTTGATCAACGCACCGAATTCGACGATGCCACCTTTTATGATGTCTCCAGTTGGAACTTCACCTACGCCTATCATTTACAACTGGCCCGCGATGTCAGCCTAGATGTGGATACACTCAGCAGCCAGCGCCCGCTTGACGCGCCACTAAGCATTGCTGCTGACAGCGTAGCCGTGCTCATTGATTGGCGACAACATCATGCGGCGACCGTACTACAGCAGCTCCTTAGTCATGGGGTTAAAGTAAAATTTGCCGCCAAACCATTCAGTATCATGACCGCAACTGGTGAGAGCGATTTTACCGCCGGCACATTGCAAATCGCCCTAGGTCGTCAAACCATGGCGAGCGCACCATTAAAAGAACTGCTTATTTCGCTCGCCACTCACCATCGGCTCACCATGGCCACGGTTACCAGTAGCCGCGCGTTATCAGGTATCGATTTAGGCAGTCCTGATTTTCACCCTATTGCGCCAATCAAAGCTGTGGTGATCACAGGTTATGGTACCTCGGCGTCAGAAGTGGGTGAGCTAGGGTATTTTATGGATCAACATTTGGCGGCGCCGCTCACTCAAGTGGATGTGTCTCGCTTGCCGAGTCTGCCCCTTAACCGATACACCCATCTGTTTCTTGCCGATGGCAGCTATCAAAATGTCGATGAAAAGCTCGCCCGTAAACTGGGGCAGTTTGTTAATAATGGCGGGGTGATCGTGGCGCAAAAGGGGGCCTTAAGCTGGCTAAGCAAAGGCAACTTATTAAAGAGTGATGTGAGAAATCCACGCGCATTTGAACAGCTATTTGCCACTGATGGCATGCGCTTTGAAGAGCAAGCGACACTACAGGCACGCCAAGCGATTGGCGGAGCCATACTGGCACTGGCTCTTGATACCTCTCACCCGATTAATTTCGGCCTACAAGGCAGCACTCTGCCGATACTCAAGAATAAGCCACTGGGATTACTCGCCGGTTCAAGCGCCTTTACCACCGCCGCGAATTACGCTGATGAACCGCTACTGGATGGCTATCTGGCAAAGGAATATCAACGCAGCTTGAGCCAAACACCAGCCATTCGAGTTGAACGCCATGGTCAGGGAGCGATAGTGGCGCTAACCGATAACCTACTGTTTAGAAATAGCTGGCTCGACGCGCAAAAGGTCTACAGTAACAGCCTCTATTTCATTCCGGCGCTGCACTGAAGCCACCCACTTACTGCTTAACGACACACGGCACTTACTTAAGTAAGTGCCGTGTGTCGTTAGGTCGTTTAAGCAAAGCGAGCAACATGGCGCGCCATGCTAATGCTTACACCACTAAGTGCTTACATGATAAAGCTCAAGTAGCCTTTTAAAATAACCACATTGACGATATCGATAAAGAAAGCACCCACAATGGGCACCACCATAAAGGCTTGTGGCGAAGGCCCGGTTCTCGAGACTAATGCCCCCATATTCATCACTGCGGTTGGCGTCGCCCCCATACCAAAACCACAGTGGCCACCTGCCATCACTGCGGCATCATAATTACTGCCCATCAGTTTAAAGGTAACAAAGTAGGCAAATAGCGCCAACACTACCGTTTGAATGAGTAAAATAATCAATAGCGGCACCGCGAGGTCAAAAATTTCCCACAGCTTTAAGTTCATCAATGCCATAGACAAAAACAGCGATAAAGACACGGTACCAATTACATCCACGCTTTCGCTATTAATTTTATAGCCACGCGATAGCTCGGTGATATTGGTGATCATCACGCCAAAAAACAGCGCATAAACAAAGTCTGGCATCCGTAACCAGCTGAGTTCGAACATACTCACCAACGAGCTAAACCACTTAGCACCGCCCACACAGAGCAGCAAAATAAACAACACCTCAAGAATGCTCTTAGCGGTAACTCGGTCTTCTTCTAATTGATCATAAGTCACCAAATCTGGGTGATCTTTATGATGGTTGCCCCCCACGCCATAAGAGGAAACTAGGCCATGTTTATTGATGAGTCGCTGCGCAACGGGGCCACCAATAATACCGCCCATCACGAGCCCAAACGTGGCTGCAGCCATCGCAAACTCAAGGGTATTGATACCATAATTGTTAGAGAAGGTTTGCGCCCAAGCGGCGCCTGTACCATGGCCCCCCGACAGGGTAATTGACCCTGCAATTAAGCCCATTAGAGGTTCTAGCCCTAATGCGGAAGCCATGCCAACTCCCACCGCATTTTGAATCACAATATAAAGAGAGGCGATACCTAAAAAGAGAAAGACCTTAGTACCGCCTTTCATCAATAATTTGTAACTTGCCGCTAAACCCACTGTGGCAAAAAACATCATCATCAAGGTGTTTTGCATCGACAGCGTAAACTCTAACGAGATCTGATTAAAATGCAGTATGGCGATAATCGCAGCGATAATTAAACCGCCAACTATGGGCTCTGGGATATTATATTTTTTAAATACAGGCACATGACGATTGACCGAGTGACCGATAAACAGCACTAAAATGGCCACCAGAAACGACTCTAACTCTCCAACAGAATAAACAGTATTCATAACACTCCTATTTCGGCAAAACCGTCCGCAACGACCGATACTACAGCGTCTATCGCGGCCTCACCCTATGCGCCGGGCTCATAACAAAATGAGTCTGGCGGTTAAAACAATCCCATTTAGTGCGGTAACGATTGATTAAGCATAATCGTTTAAACGCCACGCGCTATCCAGAGACGCCAACAGAGTCATTCTGCAACGCATCCGAACAAGTTAACAATGGGTAATTATCTCAGTGACTGGAAAATGAAATTGGGTAAATTTATGCGCTTAGTGCTAAGACGCATTTTCGGATGAATGTTCAATCTCAACCGCTAAACGCTCACGTTCAGCCTTCGAAATATATTTAGGCTTACCTGTGTGATGAAGCTTAGCGTTCGCTTTCTTCGCCTTAGCTTTTAGGGTTTGATTGATTTTTTTCTTTCTATTCATGGCGGCGAGTATACCCCAAAAATGGCTATTTGTGAGCCTGCAGCGCCACGTCAGTACATTTTTAAAGCAAGCATCTACTAGCGTAGTTGTGTGATATATCTCAAACTATTAAGTAAACTCAAATATTAAATCATTTTAAATCATACAGTAAAGAAAAAGGCATTACTAAAATTCGCCCACAAAAAAGCACAGCCTTAACTATGCTTTTGTTTTAATCATCTGCTTATCATTTAGTCACAACCCAGAGTGCATGCAGCAATCCGGGGACAAAAAACAGCAAACATAAAATGATATTGATCAGCAGATCTTTACCGACACCGCTTTTTAAAAATACCGCAACCGGGGGCAATAAGATGGCAATAATCACCAGTAATAATTTATTTGTATCCATTTTAGCCGCTTCCTTATGTCATCACTTTTGCTTTGGCCAAGCCAACAACTCAGGCTCAGCCCATGTGTGTAATTGACGCTCAATGGCCTCATGACCAAACCACTCACCCGATGTCGGCGTCACTAAGTAAGAGTACATTTGTCCTGACCACTCGAAATGTAATCCATAGGCGTGTAAATACCCCCTATCCGCGGGCGCACCACCATAAAGTTCGTCCCCTAAAATAGGCACACCGAGACTGGCTAACGCCACGCGTAATTGGTGGGTCTTACCACTTAAAGGCTTAAGCAAATAGAGCCGCAGCCCTTCGGCAACTGACTGCGAAAAAAACTGCGTCACCGCTGGATTTTCAATGCTACGTAGTAATTTATACATGCTACGGCGCGACTTTGCCATATCACCTATGATGCTGCCCTGCTTCTTCTTGGGTTTTCCCTTCGCCAGCGCGAGGTAATATTTCTGAACTTGGTGCGTGGTAAACATCGCCGTAAAACGGGCCGCGGCTTGGCTGCTTTTAGCAAACAACAATAGCCCAGAGGTCATGGTATCGAGCCGATGTACAGAGTAGAGCTTAATTGCTAAATCTTGCTCAATCTGCGCCATCACGCCCGCGCTACCATCTTGGCTGTGAAAATGCACCTTGGGTGACTTATCGATCACTAAAAAATCGGCTTCATCGGCGATGATCTGATACATGTGGACCTATGTAGGTTAGGAAAATTCAATGGTGACAATCAACCCAGGTTGATTGTCACTGAGAGTAATGCGCGCATTATGACGCTGTAAAATGGCTTTCACTAGCGATAATCCTAACCCGGTGCCTTTATGGTGACGGCTGGGATCGAGCCGTACTAAGCGATCAAACACCTTTTCGGTCGCCTCAGGCGGAATACCCGGGCCATTATCGATAATTTGTACTTGGTTTCCACGCTGCACTATCTGCACACTGGCGCCTTGGCCTGCATACTTAATCGCGTTATCGACCAGATTAAATAAAGCTTGGAACAACAAGTATTTATCGCCCATCACCGTATAATCGTCAGCGGTTTGCAGCGACAATGTTTGCTCGTTAAGCTCCGCCATTGCATCTGCCATCTCATACAAGTCGCCACACAGGGCTTGTAGGCTTAGGGGCTGCAGTTCGAGAATTTGTTGCCCCTCTTCGATACGGGTTAATGACAACATGGCATCGAAGGTGGCTAAACAATCGTCGAGTTCCTCGGTTAAGATTGCGCAGGCTTCACCGAGTTCATCTACCGACTTATTGGGCAGCTGTTCTATCCCCATGCGCAGATGTGACAGCGGAGTGCGCAAATCGTGAGCGATATTGTCGGTAGCCCCTCGCACCGCGTTAAGGTTGTTCTCTAGAGTATCTAATACGCCATTAAATTTTACCGCCAGCATGTCGAATTCATCTTGACGCCAACTCACGGGTAACCGTGTCGAGTATTCCCCTTTTTCGATACGGCGGCTTAAACGATTGTACTGCACTAAGCGGCGTAGGATCGCCTTAGAAAACAGGTAACCTAAGGCTAAAGTTAATACAATGGTCAACATCAGAGCGGTGATCGCCGCGTTCACAAATCGCTCGATTAAGGTCGCTAACTGGTCGGTTCGCGTGGCAATTAACACAGGGCCATAACGGGTGATAACTAAGCCACCCGTTAGAATATGCAGCTTGTCTGCCCCTCCCGCCAAAATAGGAAACTCTCGGGTTTCAGGCAAGATAGGCATGTCATCGGGCATGAGGCTCAAGGCCCCGACTAGATCGAGCGAGCTGCGCCACACCACTAGGGCAGTTTTGGGGTCGGCGGTACGAATTTGAGTCGCAAAACTGCGTCTATCGAGCGTCAGCGCCATCTGTTGATAGCGCTGTTTTTCTGCCGCTAAATGTTGATTGGTTTGCAGCTCTTGCTCGTTAATCAGCTGGCGATACATACCAAATAGCAAGGTGCCAATGATCAGGGTCACTAAGCCCGAAAAGATGATAGTGATCCGCCAGGCACTACTCTGGTAGGGCTTAATGCCCTTGACGTAGGCGATAACCAGCCCCTCGAACGGTTTCGATTAGTTCACCAAAGCCAAGCTCTTCAAACTTGCGACGCAGCTTAGCTATATGCACATCAATCACATTAGTGCGCGGATCAAAGTGATAGTCCCATACCGCTTCAAACAGCAAGGTACGACTGATCACCTGATTAGGATGTTCCATCAAGTACTTAAGCAATTGAAACTCTTTGGGTTGCAGCGGGATCTCATGGCCTGCCAAGGTCACTTTACGCGTTAGCAGCTCCATCACCAAATTGCCGACGGCTAATTCGGTGTGCGCAGGCGCCGAGTTGCCTCGTTGCATCAGTTTTTCTGCACGCACTAATAGCTCCGAAAAAGCAAACGGCTTGGTCATGTAATCGTCGCCACCAGCTCTAAGGCCCTTAACTCGCTCATCCACGTGGCTAAGGGCCGATAAGATCAGCACAGGGGTTTGATTACCCGTTGCTCGTAGCGCGGCTAATACCTTGAGTCCGTCAAGCTGGGGTAGCATGCGGTCTAAAATAATCAGATCGTATTGCATACTCGTCGCAAGCAGCAGACCTTGATGGCCATCGCTTGCGGTTTCAATATTGTGCCCTTGTTCGGTAAAGCCTTTCACCACATAATCGATGGTGGTAGCGTCATCTTCTACGAGCAATATTTTCATTAAGTTAATCCCACTTAAGTAGGGGCAAAGGCCGCTGATTTTCAATATCAAACGCCAAGCGACGTTTGCCATATTGATCAATTAATTTAAGCTCTAAGTAACTGATCCCTAAGTCATGATCGAGTTGTGCTTCGACAATATGTGCCGTGCTATCGCCCATGGCTGTTTTAAGCAACTGTGAAAACTCCAGATCCATATCCTGCATCAGGCGCACAGCTTTCAGTTCGTCACGATCGTCGGCCTCTAAGGTTGCCACTTTCTGCCTAATAAGCTTGCCATCTTTAGCCCAAAATTCAAATTCTGTCACGGTATCGGCTTGGGTGTTGATCATACTCACTTCATAGATCAGCTCACCATTAACCACATCGATATCAAATTCTGAGATAATCCCACGGTAGCTTTTCTCCGCTTGCGCAATGATCTGCTGCGGGGTCAGACTCTGGCTATCTGATAGTAACTCCAGAACTGTCGAGTTCGCGCTGGCAAACCCAGCAACACTGACACTAGATAACAGCACTAAGCTGATTAACCAACGAGCCATAACTCCTCCATAAAATGTTTAATATCGGTATCTTAACCCCAGCAACAAGCTGCGGGCTAGCGTTAATCTGCTAGGAGATCGATTTCATCAATTGCAATCTCAACCCCTTGCCATTCATCATCCACCTCACCTTTTAGGGTAACAGTGGTGTTGGTTAACACCTCAATATCACGCCATAAGGCATTGTCGATTTCGACTTCTACCTCACCACTCTGGTCTTTAAACAGGTATTTTCCTCCCCTAGGCTCTTTATCAGGTGTCCTGTGAGCGCAACGGGAGTATCAGGTCTAGCCTTAGCCGCTTCTGCTGCCGTCTGCACCGCAGATGGGCTGGCATAGCTATAGGCCACCACGCTAGGCAAGGTCAATACACAAGCTAATATTAATGAACCCGTTAATTTTCTAGTCATATTTGCTCCTATACCGCACTTATCTCAATAAGCGAATTGTAGAGCCCCTATGATGGAAAAGAGATGGAACAAAGATTAATGATTGATCATACAATCGACTAGGGCGAGTTAGCCTGCAGCACAGATTTCTAGGATATGGATAAGCTCTGATTTCAGTGCCACCTCAGTCTCAACCCCAGGGGCTAGGGCAAGCTTTTGCGCCAAATGTAACGGCACCTCTGCGTTAAGGCTATGCTTTACGCCCTTGATACTGGCAACAATGCGCATGGTTTCGCCCATCGCCAAGGTCGACTCCACAGTGATAATCAACTTATTAAAGCTGCGACACAGGCGTCCTTTGGTGATGGAGTTAAACCGAATACCTTGATTGGGGATCACCCAACGCACCGTGGAGCCAATATCTAGGCTGTCAAAATAACTGCTGGCGATGAGGTGATCACCAAACTTCAACCAAGTGATCTGCCGCGCTTCTTCTTGCGCCACCACCTCGGCATCAAACACATTGCGCAGTCCCATCTGCTTTGCCACCGCTTCATTACGTGGCCGGGTGAGTACGTCTCTGGGAGCGCCTTGTTGTAACAACACGCCTTGGCTGATTAAAATCATGCTATCGGCGAGCAACAGGGCTTCATTGAGATCATGAGTGACCATAATCACCGGAATCGCTAACTGCTCTTTAAGCCTCGCTAACTCAAGATACAGGCGCTCGCGGGTTTCGCGATCGACCGCAGAAAAAGGCTCATCAAGCAGCAATACCGAAGGCTGACGCGCTAAGGCGCGTGCTAAAGCGACCCGTTGACGCTGGCCACCCGACAAATTAGCGGGGAGTCGGTCAGGCAGGCCATGTAAATTGACTCGCTCTAACCAATCTTTGGCTCGAGTAACGCGCTCGTCCTTGGGGATATGATCGAGCGCCGCCACCACATTTTCGAGCGCCGTCATATTGGGAAACAAACCAAAGTGTTGCGGCACATAGCCTAAATGACGCTGCTGCGGAGTAAGGTAATCGCCCTGCTGGCTATTAAACCACTGACGCTCACCGTAGCGGATCTCACCCGCTTGAGGCTTGGCTAATCCGGCGATCATCCGCAGTAGCGTCGACTTACCGCCTCCCGATGGCCCCACTACCGCCAACACTTCTCCAGCACGGCAGGTAAACTCGGCATCGAGCACTATCTCTTGGGTTTGATTAACCCTGCAATACAGATCAGCGACGTCTTGAGACACTTAAGCCTCCTAAGCGGCGTGACAGACTGGTGGTCAGCGCTAGTGCCGTAACCGCAAACAGCAGTAATACCAACGACATCTGCCCTGCACTGGCAAAATCGAAGGCTTGTACGCTGTCATAAATAGAGATGGCGATGGTCTTAGTTTCACCGGCAATGTTGCCGCCCATCATCAATACCACCCCAAATTCACCCAATACATGCGAAAAACAGAGTACTAAGGCGGTCAGCACACCAGGCCATACGAGGGGCAGCTCAATTTTGGTTAACGCTTTAAACGGACTCATACCACAACACGCTGCAGCGTCACGCACCTCTTCGGGTACTGCCTCAAAGGCACGTTGAATGGGCTGAATAGCAAACGGAATATTGACTAACACCGAGGCGACCACCAACCCAGAAAAGTGGAATACTAACTGCTGGCCAAGCACATTTTGTAGCAACTGGCCTAACCAAGACTGACTGCCAAGTCCCACCAGCAAGTAATAGCCGATAACGGTAGGCGGTAACACCAAAGGCACCATGATCAAGGCTTCGACCCAAGATTTGCCGCGAAATTGATGATAGGCCAACAAGCGCCCTACCCAGATAGCGAAAGGGATCAGTATGAGCACGGTTACAGTGCTCAATTTGATCGATAAGCCTAACGCCTGCCAATCCATCTGTTACTCTCCCGGTGCTGTGAGTTCAGGCAAACTAAAACCAAAGTCGGTAAACACCGAGCGCGACCTTGCCTGCTGCAAGTAACCATAAAAGAGTTTGGCGGTATCGCCCGCTTTCTCGGTCAATACCATGCGTTGATTGAGCGGCGTATGCCATTCACTGGGCAACGCCACATAGTGGCCAACGGCTTGAAATTGGGGTGCCATCGCCAAAGATAACGCCACAATGCCGCCATCGGTGGAGCCACTCAAGGCAAATTGGGCGGCTTGGGAGACATTTTCGCCAAATATAAGGTGGGATTGTACTTGCTGCCACATACCAAGATGCTCAAAGTATTCGCGAGCTCGCTCACCATAGGGCGCATGATCGGGATTGGCGATGGCAAACCGTTGTAGCAGGCCTTGTTGCAGCATGCTTTTTAACCCCTCTAGCTGGGGATCTAACGCTAATGCAGAGGTTTTTGGAGCCGCTAAGGCTAGACGCCCAATGGCATACAACACGCCATCGCTAGTGGTGACACCAAGCTTATGCAACTGATAAATATATTTATCATCGGCTGATAAAAACAGTTCAAACGGCGCGCCATGGCGGATCTGCGCCACTAAATTACCCGAAGAGCCATAGGAGATACGCACTCGCTGTCCCGTATCTTGGGTAAAATTAGCGGCAATTTTATCGAGCGCAAACTTAATGTTGGCCGCCGCAGCGATGGCGGGGACGTCACTTGCCCAGCTTGGCGATGCGCCGACACACATAATGAATATCGCCACAGCGCGAATAAAGCTCTTCACACTACTCTCCCCAATGCTAGCAAAACGCCATCTTAGAATACGCCTAAATCGCGGCTATTTTTGTTGCCACATCTGCGCCGCTTGTTCATCGGCATCTTTGGCTTCGACCCAATTTTTACCCTGATCGCCCGCCTCTAGCTTCCAAAATGGCGCCTTAGTTTTAAGGAAATCAATTAAAAACTCACAGGCGGCGAACGCGGCCTTACGGTGCGCACTGGTGACACCAATAAACACTATCTGCTCGCCAAGCGCCATGGTCCCCACGCGGTGAATGATGGTCACCTTGTTGAGCGGCCAGCGCTCACGCGCCTGTGCAGTGATTTGTTGCAGCACGGCCTCTGTCATACCGGGGTAATGCTCTAAGGTGAGATCGGTAACAGCACTGCCATCATTAAAATCACGCACTTTACCCACAAACGTCACCACAGCGCCGTCGCTATTATCATCGGCAATACGGGCATACTCTTGTGGCACGCTAAAATCGTCAGTCTGCACCAATACCCGATCGAACATCGCTGTCATATTAGCCTCCCGTCACTGGAGGAAAGAAGGCCACTTCATCGCCATCTTCCACTGGGGAATCCCAGCTGCTAATGGTTTGATTAACGGCTACCAGCAACTTATCTGAGGCCAGCACTTTAGCCCACTTGTCATCTTTGGCCGCCAGCTGCGCCCGCAATCCTTCAGCGGTACGCGTCACATCGGATGCCTCTACCTTTATCGAACCTTCACCCAATAGCTCACGAACTTGAGCAAAAAAAAGTACATTTATCATTTATCGACACCTTAAACGCTTGTAGCCGTTATACCTTGAAGTGACCCGATTTGCCGCCACGCTTCTCTAGGAGACGTGTCTGCGAAATCAGCATATCTTTTTGCACCGCTTTACACATATCGTAAATCGTCAACGCCGCCACGGAGGCCGCAGTAAGGGCTTCCATCTCAACCCCTGTCTTACCCGATAACTTACATAAGCTGGTAATACGCACTCGATTAAACTCGGGCTGCGCCTCAAGCTCAACCTCAACCTTAGTCAGCATCAATGGGTGGCACAGTGGAATTAAATCGGAGGTTTTCTTCGCCGCTTGAATACCGGCAATACGCGCCGTAGCAAATACGTCACCTTTATGGTGGCTGCCGCTCATGATCATCTCAAGGGTCGCAGGCGCCATTTCGATAAAGGCTTCGGCGCGAGCTTCGCGCTCGGTAACCGCTTTTTCGGTCACATCGACCATATGGGCATTACCGTCGGCATTAATATGGGTGAATTGGTTACTCATCTGTCGCTACCTTTTTGAGATGCATTACAAAGTTACAAGGCCTATGTGTGGCGTCAAGTTGTTGTTTAATAATCTGGTTCCAGCCAGTACGGCAGGCTCCAGTTGAGCCTGGCAAACAAAAAATCGCCGTCTTATTGGCAAAACCGCCTAATGCACGAGATTGCACCGTCGAGGTGCCAAGCTCGTTATAAGTGATGTGGCGAAATAACTCACCAAAGCCATCAATATCACGGTCAAACAGTGGGCGCACGGCTTCAGGAGTATTGTCACGTTCGGTAAAGCCTGTCCCACCTGTGGTGATGATAACTTGTATGTCACCGGCCGCGATCCATTGTGACAGCTGCGCGCGGATCTGGTATTTATCGTCTTTACACAACTGACGATCCAACAAGCGATGACCAGCATCGACAACCGCATCGGCTAAAAACTGGCCCGATGTATCGCGGCTCAGATCGCGAGTATCTGATAGGGTTAAGATCGCAATATTTAATGGTATAAATTTCGAAGTAGTACAATGACCCATAACGCCTCTTCACTCAATAATGGATTCGATAACCAGCCATAGCATCTGGCTGGCAGCCGAGTATACCTATGCACTAACGCCGTGGTATTGCGTTAGGTCATAGAAGCCGATTAACCGCCAATAGATGCTAAATGCTGGGTAACGCCAGTGATGCCGTCATGAAGAAAATGGGTTTGCTTTTTGGTCTGCAGTTGACCATGCAACCGCTCGATAAGCTCGCTGCGCTGCTCACGTTGCTGTAGCAAGTCTCGAAGATCGACGCCGTGTTCGGTAAAGAGACATAAGTGCAATTTACCTTTAGCCGATACCCGCAGACGATTACAGTTAGCACAGAAGTTTTTCTCATAAGGCATGATCAAACCAATACGGCCTTTAAAGTCGTTATGGCTGAAGTTTTGCGCTGGCCCATCATCAATTGCCGAACGGTCTAAATGCCAGCCGTCTTGTATTAGCTGAGCTTTAATGTCCGCACCAGCAAGGTGATGCGCCTGAAAATAGTCACGCCCTAAGCCAGTTTCCATCAATTCGATAAAACGCAGATCGATAGGCGTATTTTTAATCCAGTGCAAAAAGCGCGGTAAGTCTTTGTCGTTCAGGCCTTTCAGCAGCACAGCATTAATTTTCACCCGCTCGAAGCCGGCCGATAATGCCGCATCGACGCCACGCATCACCTCATCGAACTTGTTTTCGCCGGTGATCTGATAAAACATGCGCGGATCTAAGCTATCAACAGAGACATTGATGCGTCTTAAGCCCGCATCAAACCATTCCTTTGCGTGCTTTTCTAAGCGGTAACCGTTGGTGGTCGTGGCAATAGTGGAGATATTGTCGTTATCGGCCACAATACGAATAATGTCGCTAAAGTCTTTACGCAGGCTGGGCTCGCCACCCGTAATACGAATTTTTTGTGTACCCACTTCGCCAAAGGCGCCGACTAGATTTTCAATCTCATTAAGATCTAAAAACTTAGGCTTACCATCGGGACGGTAGCCATCGGGGAGGCAGTAAGTGCATTTGAAATTACAAACATCAGTGACTGACATCCGTAAATAGTGAAATCTTCGACCGAAATTGTCTTGTAGTTGAGACATGATCACCTTTCCAAGTAAGGGGAGGTGAGTCAATTTCTCTTCTCACCCCGGTGGCACTATTGCCACGGCTTACTGTCCATATCATAGACGTAGGACAGAAAGCTCGGAGAACCGTCGTTTGCTAATTATAGGCCGATTTGCTGCCTAGTTAACACCTTTCACGCCACATTTTTACTCCGCCCCCCTGTCACCGTTAACATTCTGTGACAGCGCTCACGCAGATAATTGCTATCAATTAGTCTATCTTGACTGCTTAAACTCTGTGCCATCTAGCAAATTTAAGGTAAGGTGTTGGCAAAGAATAAAACACCCGTTTCAATCGGGGGATAAGTAATAAAAGAGGTGAAGTGATGGAACGCGAATCGATGGAGTTTGACGTTGTTATCGTTGGGGCTGGGCCTGCAGGCCTAGCCACAGCGTGTCGACTAATGCAGATATCCCAAGACAGTGGCCAAGAGTTATCTGTCTGCGTGGTAGAAAAAGGCTCTGAAGTCGGTGCCCATATTTTATCTGGCGCCGTGTTTGAACCTAAGGTACTGGGTGAGCTCTTTAGTGATTGGAAAACTACAGGTGCGCCTCTTCATACTGCAGTCACTCACGATGAACTCTTTATGTTGGGATCTGAGTCCGCTTCGCGTGCCATGCCTAATGCCTTAATCCCCAAGACAATGCACAATGAGGGGAACTACATCATCAGCGTCGGCAACCTTGCCCGGTGGTTGGCTGAGCGCGCCGAAGCACTTGGCGTTGAGATTTTTCCCGGCTTCCCCGCCAGCGAACTGCTGTTTAATGACGACAACAGCGTCAAAGGCATCATCATTGGCGACATGGGCATTGGCGCTGATGGCCAACCTAAAGACAGCTATGAACCGGGTATGGAACTGCATGCCAAATACACCGTCTTTAGTGAAGGTTGCCGTGGCCATTTAGGTAAACAACTGATCGAAAAATACCACCTAGACAATGGCAAGACGCCACAGCACTATGGCCTAGGGTTTAAAGAGATCTGGAAAGTCCCTGCCGAGCAGCACCAGCAAGGTAAAGTGGTCCATACTGGCGGTTGGCCGCTCAATGATGGTGCATCGGGTGGCGGTTTCCTATACCACTTAGAAGATAATCAAGTGGCGGTGGGGTTAATTATCGACCTTAACTATCAAAATCCGCATCTCAGTCCTTTTGATGAGTTCCAGCGTTATAAGACCCATCCAGTGATCAGTCAATATTTGCAAAATGGTGAACGTATCAGCTATGGCGCACGCGCCATTACCAAGGGCGGACTAAATTCACTGCCCAAAATGAGCTTTCCTGGCGGACTGATCATCGGCTGTGATGCCGGCACCCTTAACTTTGCCAAGATCAAAGGCACCCACACTGCCATGAAGAGTGGCATGATTGCTGCTGAGACCATCTGTCATGCATTACATGCCGGGGTAGACGGTGGCAAAGATCTCGACTGTTACCAAGAAAAATTTGAACAAAGCTGGCTGCAAGAGGAGCTCTATACCTCACGTAACTTTGGCCCTGCAATGCACAAATTTGGCGCTTACCTTGGTGGCGCATTTAACTATATTGACCAAAACTGGTTTGGCGGCAAGTTCCCTATCACGCTGCGCGACGAGCATCCTGATCACGCTCAAATGGCCGAAGTGGGTGCCTACAATAAAATTGATTACCCTAAGCCTGACGGTAAGCTCAGCTTCGACAAGCTCTCTTCGGTGTACTTGTCAAACACCTATCATGAAGAAGATCAACGCTGTCACCTGCGTTTAACAGACGAGAGTATTCCACTGCAGGTTAACCTAGTAAAATTTGATGAACCCGCCCAGCGTTACTGCCCCGCCGGGGTATATGAAATCGTTGAAGAAGCGGGCGAAAAGAAATTTATGATCAATGCTCAAAACTGCATCCATTGTAAAACCTGCGACATTAAAGACCCCAGCCAAAACATCACCTGGGTAACGCCAGAAGGCGGCGGAGGCCCCAATTACCCTAATATGTAACCAACTTAGTTGTAAATAAAAACACGCTCACATGAGCGTGTTTTTGCTTGCGCTTGTGATAATAAGTAACCATAATCGCTCACCATACCTACAAGCGTTACCTAAAGCGCACATTTAACATCATCCTACCAATACACTATCGAATGTTTGAGCATGTTTGATCATTCTTGCTCGGCCTTAGATTGACTCATCAAATTAGCTACCGCTATTTAACAATTGTAGATGTGAGTGACCGCTATGACGCTTAATATGCTAACCATTAAACAAAAAATCTTACTCACCGTCGCCTTGGCCGTGTTGTTATCAACCGCCCTCGTCGGTGTGCTCAGTCAACGCAGTGCCAAAGATGTGGTCGAGCAACGCATGCTGACCTCTGAACTGCCCAACACCCTGTTTGCGATCCGCAATAAAATTGAAATGGATATCGCTATTCTGCTGGAGGCCGCCGAGCAACTCGCCAGTAGCAAAATGTTGAAACAGTGGCTGGTCGCCGGACGTCCTGCTGAAAGCGAAGCGATTGTCATCGAGCAGCTCAAGAGTATGCAGCAGCAATATCAGCTAGCTCAAACCTCTTATGCTGACCGCGAAACCGGCGCCTATTATACCCAAGACGGTTTTTTACGCGTCCTAAGCCCAGAGCAAGATGGCTGGTTCTTCGACTATAGAGACAGTCGTCAAGAGCGCATGCTCAACGTATTTACCGAGGCCAATGGCGAGGTCAAACTGTTTATCAACTACCAGCAACCCAATGACAGAGGTTTAGTGGGGCTGGGGAAATCCCTAGACGATATGGTGCGCCTACTCGGCTCATTCACCATAGAACAGAGCGGATTTGTCTACCTTGTTGACGCTAAAGGTCAGGTACAGCTGCACCAAGATACCAGCCAAATTGGCAAGGCCAATGTCGCCTCTCTCTATCCGCAAAGTGATACTCAATCTCTATTATCTAAAAGCGAATTTAAGCTGATCAGAACCGAAATAGACGGCGAGTCAGTATTAGTTGCCAGCAGTTATTTAACCTCGATGGATTGGTATGTAATCGCTCAAGTGCCCGAAAGTGAAGTGTTTGCCTTATTAGAAGAGTCCGCCTACCAAATTTTAATGTGGACCGTACTGATCGCCGCCGCCTTTATTGGTTTGGCCGTGATCGTCGCAAGCTCTGTCAGCCAACCTATCGCCAAAGTCGCTAACATGCTCCAAGATATTGGCCAAGGCGAAGGCGATTTACGCCAACGTCTGCCCGTTGATGGCAATGATGAACTGGCCCAACTGGCGCAAGGGTTTAATAGTTTTATCGAAAAAATTCAACGATCTATTATCGAAGTTACCGACACCAGTGTACAGTTAAGCCACGCGGCTAAAGAGGTGGCCGAACAAGCCCAGCAAACTTTAGATGACAGCCTGCTACAGAAAGATCAAACCATGATGGTGGTGACCGCGATTAATCAAATGGGCGCTACGGTTCACGAAATTGCTGGCAACGCAGCGCAAGCAGCCGACAGTGCAAAAGAGGCCGATCGAGAGTCTAAATCGGGCCAAGATGTTGCAGGTGATGCACGCGATACCATCAACGCCCTGTCGCAGGATGTTGAACAAGTGGGCAATGTTATTGAATCTCTCGCCAACCACACCACTTCTATCGGCAGTATTTTAGATGTGATCCGCGCCGTGTCTGACCAAACCAATTTACTGGCATTAAACGCTGCTATCGAAGCGGCGCGTGCCGGTGAAGCTGGCCGAGGCTTTGCCGTGGTCGCCGAAGAGGTACGTAATCTCGCCTCTCGCACCGCGGTATCAACCGATGAAGTACAAAAAATGATTGATAACTTGCAAGCCGAAGCAGCCCGAGCTGTCGCTGCGATGCAGCAAAGCAAAAGTCGCAGCGAACAAGGGGTGCAGGCCGTTGATAAGGCGCGCCATTCATTAGTCGAGATAAGCCAACAGATTGGTGCCATCAGCGACATGAATATCCAAGTGGCTGCTGCAACTGAAGAGCAATCGACCGTGGTGGAAGACATTAATCGCAATGTCACCGAGATCAGTGAGATCACCCAGCGCACGACGGAAACGTCCAATGCCGTCGCGCAAGCCAGCCAATCGCTTAATCAACTGGCCTTACGCTTAGACACTTTAGTCGCGGGCTTTAAAGTGTAAAACCCTGAGTAAAAAAATAACAAGCCCGCATTCGCGGGCTTTTTATTGCAACTTATATTTAGAGGTCTACAAGGGCTTAACCGCTAACAAGGCGCCTATGGCTTAAAAAAAGGGATCGCTAAGGGATAACGATAACAGATCCCCTCACTGGCCTTCATCGCCGCAATAATGGTGACCACAATATCGAAAATCGCCAGTACGCCAAACAAAATAAAACCAATGCCGATAAACATCAGAATAAAGCAGATCACCGCATAGATAATCATACTGATCTTAAAATTTAAACAGTTACGGCCACAGTGGTCGACAAACGCAATCTCGTCGCGCTTCATCAGCCATACAATCAAGGGGCCTAATATCGACCCCAGCGGG
Source organism: Shewanella sp. 492 (assembly GCF_059338445.1). NCBI lineage: Bacteria > Pseudomonadati > Pseudomonadota > Gammaproteobacteria > Alteromonadales > Shewanellaceae > Shewanella > Shewanella sp. 492. Next base: position 79,741 of record NZ_CM181702.1, on the reverse strand, counting down.
ATGAGATAACCGGAGAAGCTGGCAAGATGTACTGCTACCGCCATATTTTTATCATCTCTGGACAATGCCTCGTATTCAGTCACGACTCTCTCCTTGGTAATACATCATTTATTATGGGTATTCATCTTATTTATATTCAGCACGTAAACCAGAATGTATCGCCTCTGGACCGAGCAGACGCATCTGCCAAGGCTCAATCTTTTGGCTGGCTAAACGGTGTTGCAAACTGACCACCCATGCCAGTGCTAAGCCGGTGCAATGGGCAAGACGTTCGTAAGCTGCGGCATCAAATTGATTCGCAAAATAGATCGCCATAGACTCGCGTACACTGATATCGCTGCAACGTTCAATCAAGCGGATCCCATCACTTAAATACAAAGTTCCTGGGGTTAAAATGCGATAAAACCAACCGCACAAACCGCTGGTTTGCATCGCTAAGGCAAATTCAGGATGACCAAATTGATGATTAAGTTTAAAACAAGGTGAACGTCCCTGCGTCACCTGCACTCGTATCTCACCAATAGCAAAAATATCACCAATATTGACCTGAGTTTCATCGAGACCGACCGTACTGATATTTTCGCCCATCGCCGGCGCATCTTTAAAACCAGTCATCATATCCCAGCGCCGGTATTGGCCATAATGTTCGCGCGGAAAATGATGTAGCACGCGATCTAAACCGCCATGATGCTTAGGGTCAGCCTGGCTATCACCCTCGACTCCCAAGGTGCCCACAACCAACTGCTGGCAAGGCTGCTTTGCATCGATCATGCTATTAACCGCTGCGACTAGGCACACCTGATCGCCAGCATATAAGCCAGATATTTTTTCAATCATCAGTTACCACCACAAGAAGTGAATCACCCAGCTCTGCAATCATAGTACGATTCATATATGGGTTTTATGTTATCAATATCCCCCTAAACTCAAGATAAGTTAACACAAAATGGCTTGATTGCTAGCAGCGACCACAGAGATTTTTTGCGTCACAAACTGATTAACATCGTAATAAGATCAAAATGTTACAACTTTTAAATCATGCTATTGCCACAAAAAAGTTCGTCAATAGGGATAAATAACAGGCAAAAAAAATGCCCCAGGATAAGGGCAAGAGAACAGAAACACGCTACTCAATAGAAGTCAGACTTTTGGTCAGCGCTACGCTGTGACCATGAAGCCACTATAAGCGGCAATGATGACACTAAGATGACAGTGTTAAATAAATATCGGCGGATTGATTCAAAGTCAAAAGGGACGGCCTACAAGCTAACACCGTGTGCCAACCTCAAAGCTTATCACCCATCGATGCCTCTAAGTAGTGCTGTAGCTGCGGCCCCGGAATAGAGCTGTGAGTCGACACCGCAAATGCCGCCCAGCGCGCGGCTTCCTCCATAGCCACCACAACAGGATCCCCCTGCACTAAGCCATGGATTAATCCAGCAGCATAAGCATCGCCCGCCCCTGTCGTATCCACCACCTCGGCAGGCTGCGCCGCCACGTGCTGCTCACCATCGGCTTGGTATACCATTGCCCCCGACTCACCATCGGTCACCACAAAGGCTTGTAAGCTGGCACCTGCTATGGTTAAACCGTATTGCCAAGGCGATAACTCACTTCGTCCTTGCATGTCGGCCTTAGAGGCAATTAACACATGACAAGGCCGAGGACGATTATCCTTAGCCAGTTGCGCTATCACCCAGCAATGATTTAATGCGGTCTTAGCCCAACTCACCGCACCTTCGGCCGACGAATTAATATAAAGCGCATCCCAGTTAGACCACTTAGGTGGAGCGGCTAACTCGAACAACGGCCGCTGCGGGCGAATAATGGTGCGCTCACCATCGGGTGTCATCACTAGGAGCATTTCAGGGGTATTACCGTCATGACGCTGCATCAAACGGCAGTCGATCCCTAAGGTACTTACCTGCGCTAATAGCCAATCGCCCACTTTATCGCGGCCCACTTGACTCACCAGCGCCACATTATGACCCGCCCAGACGAGGCCAATACCTGTGTTGGCTCCGCCACCGCCGAGGCGCTCACCACCATCTTGATAGTGGAATCGTCCCCCCATTTTAAGTGGCTTATTGAGCTTTAAGATACGGTCACAATTTAAGTTGGCAACCAGCAAGATATTAGCCATGGGGACTCCGGCATAATGGGCAATTGAGCTGATAATGTGGTTATTATTAGCCATAAAATGAGTGTCAGGTGACGCACTAAACTCAATCAATCAGCCATGCGCCGTGTGGCAACCTCTCTTTATACCAAGCCGGCTATAATAGCTCAACTTTTCATAGTCTGGCTTGGTAATAGATAGCGTGTGACGATGAAAAAGTGCTACAACTGCGGTTATATTTCGCTGGCAAGCTGCTGTAAAAAAGCCCGCATGAACTCACTACGTTTTAGCGCTTCAATACGACCCGCAGTGGTGCACATGGTGTCGCTTAAGTCCAGTAGCTTTTGATAGAAATGATCTAGGGTAAATTGCGTATCATCAGGGAGACGCTGCTGACAAAATGGATCGTCAAGGCTGTATAAGCTGCGTTGCAAACTGCTGCCAACCTGAATACATCGCGTAATACCTATCGCACCTAGTGCATCTAGCCTGTCGGCATCTTGTACGATTTGTGCCTCTCGGGTTTGTGGCGTCACTTTGGCACTAAAACTGTGGGCGACAATGGCATGGTGGATCGCACTAAAATGCCTTGAGGGATAGCTTATCTGGCCTAAAAACTCGATAGCTTGGTCGGCTGCCAAACGTGAGGATTGGGCGCGCAGAGGATCATCTTTCGCCAGCGATACGCAATCATGTAACCAAGCTGCCGGCACCACCACATCGGCGCAAGCGGCTTCTTCACGGCACAGTTGCTTAGCCGATTTAACTACCCGCAACACATGTTGCAAGTCGTGCGCCGCATCACTGGGGCGCTGTAATTGCATAAACTGTGAAAATTGCTGTTCAAACTCGCGCAACGCTGGCTCCTCAATACAAAAAAGGTTGAACCTAGTTCAACCTTTTTTAGTTATCATTTCAAGAGGGTTAACCCATTACATGTCGCAGGCCTTAAGCGGCTTACGCAGCTGAGCACGGACGTTATCCATGCCAGAATAGAACTCTTTCATCATTAACAAGCCCATCATCTTGCCATTATCGGTGACGATCAAGTTGTCAGGATCGGTCGGATCATCCTTAATGGCACCAATGGCCTTCATTGAGGTCATCTCTTTAAACAGCGCCCAATCCAAATTGACCCCAAATGTCTCGCGGAAATACTTACGCGATAACCGACCGGAGAACATGCCCAGCAAGAAGCGATACTGCATCACATCTTTTTTACTGTAGTTCTTCTGCTGCTCGACACCCATACGGCCTGCGGCGATATTTTCTTGATACTTACGCAAAGAGAAATTGTTCACATATAAGGTGTCATTGAGAAAGCTAAATGATCCTGAGCCAACTCCTAAATACTCATCATAATCGATGACATACTCATCAAACCCTTCATTATTGGCCTTACCAAATGCCCATGCCGATAGCTGATTGTATTGACCATTGAGACTATTGAGAATTTGACGATATTGACGAGCCATATCGCCATGCGGCGCCGCCAGCTTGCCCTTAACACTCTTACGCGTTTGATGGGTGATCATCAAAGGATACGTGGTAATTTGGCGTGGATCGAGACGCGCGGCCATATCTAAATCATGCTGGATCACTTCATCGGTTTGACCACGAAAACCAAAGATTAAATCGACGTTGATAATAGGGAAGAGTTCTTTGGCCGCCATGATCTTGTCAAAGGTTTCTTGGCCCGAACCGAACTTTTCTAAGCGATCTGTCATCGCCAAAATATCATCATTAAAGCTTTGCACCCCAATCGACATGCGGTCGACTAGGCCTTTTAACTGTTTAAAGCCGGGGCTGTCTAAATGCTGTGGATCAGACTCACACGACACCTCTTTAATGCTAGGAAATAGCGTCTTAGCATGTTCAATGGTGCGCGCGAGCTCATCTTCTAATACCGTGGTAGTGCCCCCCCCGATATACATAGATTCAAAGTCATAACCAAGCGACTTCACCATATCCATCTCTTTACGCAGCGAAATAAAATAGGCGCGCGCCTTATCCTCTTTAAATATAAATCGGTGGAAGGTGCAGAAAGAGCACAAGGTATGGCAAAAAGGAATGTGGGCATACAGCATGTATTTTTTGCCTTCGACGGGCGCAGGCATCATAGACGCTGATTGGGTATCGAGTCGCAAATTTTTATCAACATAATACTGCATCACTCGTTCCATTGAGCTGAGCATCCAGTTGGGCACAGTAATATTCGCTTGATACGGCTGAATCATATCACCAGACACCGCTTGAACAATTGAAGACATAAACATTCCTAACTGAAACAGACCTTGAATAGCAAAGCCGTTGAATAAATAATGACTTAAAAAAGATACCTAACCTTTTGTGGACCATAAAAGTATCAGCTTCGCTGTATATAAAACGTGAACTCGCCGCCAGTTACAACACCTAGCACGAGATAAACTGCATAATTGTTAAGCATGTCATACTTTAGCAACAAATGATTTATTAGGTGGCTGACCATCAGTAATCCAACACGCTCCACAATCCGTAACCGCTACTCACCCCGCACGTCTATAATGCCGCCTTAGCACTCTCACCTGGGCTTTGATTGAAATAACGCTTAAATTCACGGCTAAATTGCGCCGGACTTTCATACCCGACGGCCAGTGCGACCTCTTTCACCTTGAGTTGACGCAGTTGCAATAACTCACGGGCTTTGTTGAGGCGGATTTTTTTTAAATACTGGATAGGTGATGAAGCCGTAACCTCCTTAAAGCAGCGGTGAAACGCCGAAGGGCTCATATTCACTAAATTGGCTAATTGTTCCACCTCGACGCTATCACCGTAATGACGATGTAAAAAAGTGAGCGCCTTATCGATACGCGACAAACGAGTGTGGCTCAGCGCCAAGGCATACAGAGGCGCCGCATTGTCGAGCGCCAGTAGCCGATAAAGCAGCTCTTGCACCATAGGTCGCCCTAATACTTGCGCCTCTAAGGGTGACTGCAACACCTGTAATAGTCGCTCGATACAACAGGCCATATCGTCGCTATTCGCGGCAACAAAGTAACCGGGTTGGCGCGTCTCATTGAGATCGCTAGGCACCTGATTATGCTCGTCCATCAAGCGAACTAACTGGGTCAATAAAGGCAAGTCGATATCGACAATTAACACCAATACCGGCTCAGCAACCGATGCAAAGGTTTCACACTCTAACGGCACTGGCACCGTCATCACCAAGGAGTTTTGTGGATCATAGTCGAAGACCTGATTGTCCAAATACACCCGCTTCTTACCTTGGCCTACAATTAAGATGCCCTGGGAATAACACATGGGGCCACGCGAGCCATAAGCGGAGCTGCGAAATACCTTAACCCCCGCAATGGCGGTGTCGTTAAAACCCTCCTGCGGCGCTAACGCCAGCATCAAACTTGCAATATTTGTCATCATTAGTCTCTATCATCATTTTACAGCGACTTTATCACCAAGACAGGAAAAAGCATCAAATTGTGCCAATTAAGATCAATATCCACCAGATGTGATAGGAATAGGCACAAATTGACCAGCAATGGGTATTTATGTTTACGCCAATAAGCCTAACATTAACGCTATCATTTCAGCTCGACTACAAGGTACTTAACATGCTCAATTTTGATTATCGCAACCCAACCCACATTGTGTTTGGTAAAGATAGAATCGCCGAACTGGATAAATTGATCCCAGCCGATGCCCGTGTATTAGTCACTTACGGTGGTGGCAGCGTGAAACGTTTCGGCACCTTAGACAAGGTCATCGCCGCTCTAGGGTCGCGCACCGTGTTTGAATTTGGCGGTATTGAAGCCAATCCAAAATATGAAACCTTGGCTAAAGCCGCTGAGCTGGCGCGTAAAGAATCTATCGATTTTCTGCTCGCTGTCGGTGGCGGCTCGGTAATGGATGGCACTAAGTTTATCGCTCTCGCGACCAAGTTTGAAGGTGACAGCAGCAGCTTGCTATTCCACGGCTTTAGCCCTGTTCCTGTCGATGCTAAAGATGTATTGCCACTGGCAACCATCGCTACCTTGCCAGCAACAGGCTCAGAGATGAATGCTTTTGGCGTGATAAGCTATCAAGGTGGTAAGTTTCCGGTTAACCACCCGAGCATCTACCCAACTTTCTCTATGCTGGACCCAACACTGACCTTTAGCCTACCAAAAATTCAAGTGGCTAATGGTGTGGTTGATGCCTTTGTGCACGTAATTGAGCAATATGCAACCTACCCAGTAGATGCCCGCGTGCAAGATCGCATGGCCGAAGGCATTATGCGTACCCTAATTGAAATTGGCCCAATCACAGTTGCTGAGCCAGAAAACTATCAGGCACGCGCCAACCTGATGTGGAGCGCCACCTCAGCCCTTAATGGCATGATAGGGGTCGGTGTGCCGTTTGACTGGACCACACACATGATTGGCCATGAATTAACGGCGCTGTTTAATATCGATCATGCGCAAACACTGGCCGCGGTATTGCCATCAGTGTGGCGCGTGCGTAAAACCCAAAAGCACGCCAAGTTACTGCAATACGCAGAGCGCGTATGGGACATCACCGAAGGTGATGAAGATAGCCGTATCGAGCAGGCTATCGCTAAGACAGAAGCCTTCTTCCAACAGGTCGGCCTGAAAACGCGCTTACGCGATCATGATATTAGCCAAGATCAAATTGAGTTAGTCATTGATGCTCTCAAGGCACATGGTATGACGGCGCTATCAGAATCTGGCGATCTTGATTTAGATATCAGCCGTGAAATTTTACAGATGGCTTGGTAATCTTTCTGCCAACGCGTGAGATAATAAAAAACCGCCTTGAAAGGCGGTTTTTTTTACTTATCCATTAGCCTAAAGGACCTCGGCTAGCAGTTACAACTTAAAATTGGCCACGACACCACTTAACTGCTCTCTCGTCGCTGCCAGCGATGTGGCACTAGACAGAGTGGCACTGGCGCTCAAATTAAGCTCATCGACCATTTCACGAATGGTGGTTAAGTTACGGTTAATCTCTTCCGATACCGCACTTTGCTCCTCAGCGGCTGTGGCAATCTGATTGCTAAGGCCATTAATATCAAATACATGAGCCACCAGCCCATCAAGATTATCGGTTACTAGCCCTGTGTTATCGGCGGCATCTTGGCAGCTACGTTTAGTTTGATCCATCGCCGCCACCGCCTGCTCTGCCCCACTGCGCAAACGATCTAACATGGTATTGATCTCAGAGGTGCTGGCCTGAGTGCGCGCCGCGAGTGCCCGCACTTCATCAGCCACCACAGCAAAACCGCGCCCCTGCTCACCAGCGCGCGCCGCCTCGATGGCAGCATTCAATGCCAACAAGTTTGTCTGCTCGGCAATTTCTCCAATCACATTGAGCACAGTGGCGATTTGACGGGTATTTTCATGCATTTCGCCAATGGTCGTCGCGGCTTTATCTACCTCACCGACCAAGGCAATCACTCTACCTGTGGCCTCCTCGACAGCCTGTTTCGATTTATCGGCTTGGGCATTGGCTTGCTGAGTAAATTGCGCCGCCGAGGCGGCATCACCTGCCACATTTTGTGCGGTGGCGCTCATCTCTGTCATCGCCGTCACGACCTGATCGGTTTCAATCGTGTGAGTCTGCAGCGCTTGGCTATTGCTGGTCGATTGCTCATTGAGTTGCCCAATTTGCTGCGACATATGATCTGATGCTTGAGAGATATCGGCGAGCATTAGGCGCAGGTTATCAATCACACTGTCGAGATCCCCAGCCAGAGAGCACAGCTCATTATTACCATTGATATTGGTTTTATGGGTTAAGTCACCTTGGGCTAGTCGCTCAACCACAGATTTAATTTGATTGATAATGGCAACCAATTTATGACTCATCACCAAGGCCAAGATTAACGCTATGGCAATGGTCAATATAATGAGGCTAATAATGGTGATTTCTGCCTGCCTAATGTCATCAGCCGCCACCCCAGCCAAATCATGATTACGCGCGGTAATAGCCGATACCAAACTGCGAATAATATCACTGATCTCAGGACCTAATGCGCTGCGCTCACTGGTAAAAACCGGCTCAGAACCTGTGCGCTCCGCCAGCGCGAGCTCTTCATTATATAAGCGTACATACCGCTCGACCGCAGGCTGGAGCCTTTCAATCTTGCTGCTGGCTTGGTCTAAAAAGGTCACATCGTAATTCTTCAACTTAGCAATTAACTGGCGTGCGCTGTTTTGGCTGTTAACGACCTCGCTGGCATTATGCGTAGCAGTGGCGATACGTAATAGAAAAAAGGCTTCACGCACATCAGTAACGCCCTCTGCGAGTTGAGTATTATGCACTAAACGCTGATTAGCCTCTTCCAGTCCAACGAAAGTGCTATAAGAAAGAAAGCCGATAACAACAAGCAGAATACTTGTGAGTACAGTTGGTAACGCAGTCAGAATACTGGTTTTGGTGTGCTGGATCATAATAAACCTCTAACGTGATAGGTGAGCAGTGAAGGCGATAACCAATAAGAAAACCGTCGCTTAGTAGACTCTGTCTGTGAGCGACATTCTCTCATTACTGCCTCATTCACTACCCAAGAAGTAAGTATAGGAGCTGTTTTTACTGTCGATGACAGACTCTTAATCCATTAGATTTAGTTATTACACAGCATGACCATCCGTACTAGGCTTACACCATTAGATATCGACAACATGTCAGCAAACATAAGGGCTACAGACATCTGACCAGAAAGCCTCATCGTATAAACGCTTAAAAAATAAGATGTAAAGATTAAAAAAGACCTAATTTTATTTACCCAATCCGCCATAGGTTAACCGTTTGGGGTCGAGTAAGCGCCGCAGCTCTTCACGGCTTAAGTCGGTCTGCTCGGCAGCCACCTCGACGATTTCACGTTGCTGCTCGTAAGCTTGTTTCGCAATCTCAGCCGCTTTAAGGTAACCAACCACAGGTGTTAACGCTGTCACCAGAATGGGGTTACGCCGAAGCGGCTCCTCTATATTGGCCTGATTCACGCTAAAACTGATAATTGCCTTATCGGCCAGCAAACGGCTCGTGCTGCTGAGTAATTCGATGCTATGCAACAGGTTAACCGCTATTAGCGGTTGCATCACATTGAGTTCAAAGTTACCCGACTGGCCACCAAGGGTGATGGCCGCATCATTACCTATCACCTGTGCAGCCACCATACAGGCCGCTTCGGGGATCACCGGATTGACTTTACCCGGCATAATGGATGAGCCGGGCTGCAAGGGCTGTAACGCTATTTCGCCGAGTCCGGCCAGTGGCCCCGAGTTCATCCAGCGCAAATCGTTAGCTATCTTCATCATCGCCACCGCGCAGGTCTTCAGTTGCCCCGATAGCGCCACTGCAGTGTCATGGCTGCCCATACGGCTAAACAGATTATCGGCTGGACGAAATCTAACTCCAGTGATACTACTGAGCTTATCGCAAAAACAACTTGCAAAGTCGGGGTGGGTATTGACCCCAGTGCCGACTGCCGTACCGCCTTGGGCAAGCGCCGACAATGACGGCTGCAGCGCGATGAGCATCAGCTGGCATTGCTCAATTTGACTGGCCCAGCCATCAAGCTCTTGGCTAAAGCGCACTGGCATAGCGTCCATCAAATGGGTACGGCCAGTTTTAACCCGCTCGGTTAAGGTCAGAGCTTTTTGACTGATAATCTGTTGCAGATGGCTTAGTGCGGGCAATAATTGCTGCTCAAGCGCCAACATGGCACTGATATGAATACTGCTAGGAATAATATCGTTACTGCTTTGGCCTAAATTGATCTCATCGTTGGCACTCACCTCACGGCCTAGGCGCTGGCTGGCCAAGCAGGCGATAACCTCGTTAGCGTTCATATTGCTGCTGGTTCCCGACCCGGTTTGAAACCTATCGATAGGGAAATGTTGCATCAGCAGTGGATCGTTCTGCAGTTGTTGCACCGCATTGACAATGGCATTGACCGTCACGCTATCAAGTAATGCGAGCTGGCCATTGGCCTCTGCTGCCGCGCGCTTGGCCAGTAATAAGGCGCGTATAAAGGCCTCAGGCATGGGGTCGCCACTAATAGGGAAGTTATCCAAGGCGCGCGCCGTTTGCGCGCCGTACAAGGCATCAAATGGCACTTTAATCTCCCCCATACTGTCTCGCACCGTTTTGTATTTCATCGCCACCCCCTTCTCAATCCACCTCTGTTGAGCTTAGATCAAAACCGACGACTTCACTGCCCACTAGCCAATCAATTCATTGAGAATATTGATTATTTAACAATATCTGCGGTATCCAGTTATATTCAAGCTCAGTCTTGGTTGGCGCAGAGCGTTGAGCACATTTATCGCCATCACACCATGTATGATAAGCCCCCTTAACTCAGGCATAAAAAAACACCTCACTGGTTACCCAACGAGGTGTTTATCAAAGCGGTTGTAGTGGCTAGCGCCTAAGCACTATCACCTAAGACTACAGCCTATTTTTTATACTTAAGCGTACCGTCGGCTTTGATCTCATCGAACCACAAGTTGTGGTGCTGAGTCGCCCAGTTTTCATCACAGTAACCCGACACCATACACTCCATGCCACCTTCAGACATCACGGTTGCCATGAAGATATGCACGATTGAGAACGCGGTGATGATGATGGCGCTAACTGAGTGCAATACCAAAGCAATTAAGCTCAGGGTACGGCTAGGCTCGAACAAGTTCGGGAACAGCAACAACATGCCAGACGCTGAGATGATTAGGCCAAATAGCGCGAACGCCCAGAACCACATCTTCTCACCGGCGTTAGCAAAGCCCGCATCAGGGTGTTTGCCTTTGAATGGACCGAAGTTGATGTAACCACCCACCACCATGAACCATTTAACGTCATACATCTTAGGTAGCTGGTTTTTAGCCCATAAGCTGACCATGAGCGCCCAGCCCAACATAAAGGGGATGGCCATCACGTCGTGCACTTGCTTTGCACCATACACCAGTGCCGCCCAGAAGCCTTCACCCAAATAAGGTTGGAAGAAGAAACGTCCGGCCAACAGGGTTAATCCGGTGAGGATCAACAGTAAGCAAGGAATGGCGCCAAGCCAGTGGATCGATACATCAAACTTCGACCAGCGATACACCATTTTACCCGAGAAGCCATGATGCAACTTAGAGATACCATTCACTTTAATAAACAGTATAAAGATGACAATCATGCCAAACAGCGCAGCCATTAGCGCTGGTGCTAGCCAGTCACTGCGTAGCTCGAGTACGCGTAAATCATAGGTGTTAATGGGTTGATTATGGAATTGACCATCTGAAGTGGTTTCACCGGTGACGCCTGCTTGTAGCTGCGACCAGATCTGCCCTTCTGTTGCCTGAGCGTGCGCCGCGGCATCATCATGGGCAAACGACAATGCACTAAACATTGTCCCCACAACAAGGGCTAACACTAGGCTAATTTGTTTGAACCAATTGTTCATATTACATCCTTATCGTCCACACCGGCCCTAGGGCACGGTGTGGATTATAGTGGCGTTATGCAAGCTGAGGATTAACCCCAAATTGCATTTTTTGAACCACGGTATGCAACACGCTCGCGGAAGATGTTTGAGATAACCTCAGCATCACCTGCCAGTAGCGACTTAGTCGCACACAGTTCAGCACACATAGGCAGCTTGCCTTCTGCAATACGGTTTGCACCGTACTTCTGACGTTCTGCATCTGAATGATTCTCTTCAGGACCACCGGCACAGAAAGTACATTTGTCCATTTTACCGCGGCTACCAAATGCCCCCTGTTTAGGGAACTGAGGCGCGCCAAATGGGCAAGCAAATAGGCAATAGCCACAACCGATACAGGTATCTTTGTTGTGTAGCGTTAGGCCATCTTCTGTCTTGTAGAAACAGTTTGCAGGGCAAACCGCTTGGCAAGGTGCATCTGTACAATGCATACACGCCACAGAGATAGACGCTTCGCCTCGAACACCGTCATTGATGGTGACAACGCGACGACGCTGAATACCCCACTCTAGAGCAGAGTCGTTTTCGTTTTTACATGCAGTGACACAGCCGTTACATTCGATGCAGCGCTTGGTATCACATAAAAATTTCATTGTAGCCATATTGGCAATTCTCCCGGTACTTAGGCTTTAGTGATCTGACAAAGCGAAGCTTTAGTCTCTTGCATCTGCGTCACAGGGTCATAACCGTAAGTTAATGCCGTGTTCGCTGACTCACCAATCACATAAGGCACTGTACCTTCTGGATAGTTGTTCTCGAGGCTTTCGCCATGCATCACACCCGCAAAGTGGTAAGGCATCCAAGTCACACCAGGTTTAACCCGTGGGGTTACCATCGCCTGAATCTTAATGCGGCCACCTTCAGCACCCTCTAGCCATACAGTGTCACCGTTACGGATACCACGGTCAGCGGCATCGGCAGGGTTAATTTCAACAAACATCTCTTGTTGAAGCTCTGCTAGCCATGGGTTAGAGCGTGACTCTTCACCACCACCTTCGTACTCAACCAGACGACCTGAGGTCAATCCTAATGGGTACTTGACTGAACTGTCTTTCTCTTGGATTGACTTGTACAGCGTAGGTAGACGATGCACTTGCATATCGTCATAAGTTGGGTACTTAGACACAAGATCACGACGTGGCGTGTACAGAGGCTCACGGTGCACAGGTACTTGATCAGGGAAGGTCCATACGATACAACGCGCTTTAGCGTTACCAAATGGAATACAACCATGCTTCATAGCCACGCGCTGGATACCACCTGAAAGGTCAGTCTTCCAGTTTTTACCTTCGGCAGAGACTTTCTCTTCTGCTGTAAGGTCGTCCCACCAGCCAAGTTGCTTGAGCATATCTGCGCTGAACTCTGGATAACCGTCTTGGATCTCAGCACCCTTAGAGAAGCTGCCTTCGGCCAATAGGTTCTTACCTTTGTATTCAACACCGTAGCGCGCACGGAAGTTACCGCCGCCCTCAAGCACATGTTTGTGTGTGTTGTATAGGATTTGCGTACCTGGGTGTTTCTGCTCTGGCGTACCCCAACATGGCCAAGGTAGACCGTAAGTTTCGCCTTTTGCTGGGCCACCTACCGCTTCAAGAGTTTTATTGCTAAACGTACCCCAGTTTTGGGTGTGTAGCTTCAAACGCTCAGGGCTTTGACCAGACATACCGATAGTCCACATACCGCGGTTAATTTCGCGAGTAACATCTTCAATCACCAGTACGTCATTAGCATCTTTGGCGATGCGCTTAGTGTACTCATCTGCGAAACCAAGCTTTTGTGATAGACGATACATGATCTCAAGGTCAGTCTTAGACTCGAATAACGGCTCGATGACCTTTTCGCGCCACTGCTGGCTACGACCGGAGTTAGACACTGAACCTTCAGTTTCAAACTGAGTCGCTGCTGGTAATAGATAAACACCATTCTTACGACGGTGCATCACACCCGCCATAGTTGGGAATGGGTCGACTACTACTACAGTGTCCATCTTATCTAGGGCGTCACGCACTTCGCTTTGACGAGTTTCGGTGTTAACCGATTGACCCCAGAAGAACGCCATACGCACACGATCTTTCTGTGCTAGCTTCTCAGGCGTTTCTAATACACCATCGTGCCAACGAGAACATGGAATACCAGGCGTATTCATTGGGATACGACCAAGGTATTCATTTTGGTCGAAACGACCTTTAACCCACTCGTAATCCAGTTCCCATACATTTGACCAATGCTTCCAAGAACCAGTCTTAAGACCGTAGTAACCAGGTAGCGTATCGAACAGTAGACCTAAGTCAGTCGCACCCTGTACGTTATCGTGGCCACGGAAAATGTTAGTCCCACCACCAGACACGCCCATGTTGCCTAAGGCGAGCTGCAAGATACAGTAAGCACGCGTGTTCGCGTTACCCACGTGATGCTGAGTACCACCCATACACCAAACTACGGTACCAGGACGGTTATCGGCCATTAATTTAGCCGCTTGGTATACATCTTCTTCACTCACACCCGTGATATTAGTCACTTCTTTAGGTGGGAATTTCTTCACCTCTTCACGGATAGTCTCCATTTCGAACACACGCTGCTCGATAAAGGTTTTATCTTCCCAACCGTTTTCGAAGATATGCCAAAGCATACCGTAGATGAATGGAATATCGGTACCTGGTCGCAGTGCACAATGCAGATCTGAATGCGCTGCAGTGCGAGAGAAACGTGGATCGACAACAATCACTTTCGCGTTATTCTTCTCTTTAGCGATAAGGATATGCTGCATCGCGACCGGATGTGCTTCAGCTGGGTTAGACCCAATAAAGAAGATCGCATTGGCGTTCTGGATATCGTTGAACGAGTTAGTTTGCGCACCATAGCCCCAAGTGTTTGCAACACCGGCTACCGTGGTAGAGTGACAAATACGCGCCGAGTGGTCGACGTTGTTGGTGCCCCACATTGCCGCGAATTTACGGTACATGTAGCAGCCTTCGTTAGAAAACTTAGCGCTACCCATAAAGTAAAGTGAATCTGGACCCGACTCTTTGCGGATGTCCAGCATCTTGTCGCCCACTTCGTTAAAAGCCTGCTCCCACGACAATTTTTTCCACTTACCATCAACCAATTTCATTGGGTACTTAAGACGCTTCTCACCGTGACCATGTTCACGCAGTGCAGCACCTTTAGCACAATGGCCGCCAGAGTTAAATGGATGGTCGAATGCAGGCTCTTGTCCTGTCCAAACGCCATTTTGTACTTCAGCATAAAGACCACAACCAACCGCACAGGCACTACATACGGTGCGTTTGATTTCGATAGGTGCATCATGAGGAATATCTTTGGCTTCGGCGCGACGCATCATGCCAGTACCAAGAAGAGATGCTGCTGCGATACCACCGGTGGTGATACCTGCGTGCTTCATAAATTGACGACGACTGATCCCTAGTGTTGACTTAGCAACGGTAGGCGCCTCATTTGATTTGCGAGTTAACTTCATCGCTTTTGTTCTCCTAATTAGCTACGCAAGCTGTTGTAGTAGCTGCGGATATGCGCAGTTTCATGGTAGCTGTCGGTGTGTTTTACACTTGGCTTAGTTTCCGCTGCATGGGCAACACTGACACCACTTGCGGCAATGGCCACACCGGCCGTACCACCAATGGAGAGTGCTTTCAGCAATGATCTACGATTGAGATCGGGCTGTTGCTTTTTCATTTTTGCTCCTAGTATTAGGACGATTCAAATAGTTGGGATGCTTCATTCAAATCAAGCGATAAAACACACGTTAAACAAATGTTGCGCCTAGGTGCTGATTTGGTAAATTTTATATATTTATTAAAAACATCCGATTAATTGCCCCTGCAATATAGGTGGATTTGATGCATAAAATATTGATCTAAACGGGGTAAGAACTACGCAAAAATAGAGTAAATAGCCAAAGTGTTAAGCCAATCATGTATATTCAAATATCCAGAGCAGCGGTTCGTCATAAAGGCGTGATACACCCAAACACAGATGTAAATTAAATGTTGCATGCTGAATTGAGCGTAATAGATATTGGTATACGCCATCAACGCCACACTTGACCGTTAACCGATAAATGGCTGGTCTTTTAGAAAATGGGGGCCGACATGGTTGCCACGTTTTGATAGCACTAACGAACTCATCCGCAGACAATATTCGGCAACACCTTTGGCCAATTTGACTTGAAAGCGAGCCAAAAAAAAGCACCTCATTGGATTACCAACGAGGTGCTTTTTATAAGTGAAGTTTAGGTAATAAACTTACTTTTTATACTGCAAGGTACCGTTTTCTTTGATCTCATCGAACCAAAGATTATGGTGTTGAATCGCCCAGTTTTCATCACAGTAACCCGACTTCATCGATTCCATACCGCCCTCACTCAATACCGTCGCCATCCATATATGTACTATGGTAAAGGCAATCAAGATAATAGCGCTGATACCGTGAATAAGTAGGGCTGCCATTGACGCTTCACGTGGCAGATCTAAGCCAGGTAGAACCAACATGATACCGGACACACTGATAAATAGACCAAAGAAGGCCAGTGTCCAGAACCACATTTTTTCACCCGCGTTAGCAAAACCACTGTCAGGGTGCTTACCTTTAAATGGACCGAAGTTGATGTAACCACCCACCACGAGGAACCATTTAAGGTCATACATCTTAAATGTCTGCATTGGCATCCATTTAATGACACATAACGCCCAAGCGATAATGAACAAAGGACCGGCATAATCATGGATAGTCTTACTACCATAGATTAATGCAGCCCAAATATCGGCTCCGACATAAGGTTGCAAGGCATACTTACCTAGCATGATATTTAAACCAGTAAAGATCAGTGCTAAGCAAGGTATCGCCATCGCCCAGTGCAGCCACAAGTCGGCTTTTGTCCAGCGCAATAGCATTTTGCCGGAAAAACCATGGCTTAATTTAGATGCACCATTTACCAAGTAAAACAGTAAAAATGCACCAAAAACACCGACGACCGCTATGGCCATAACTGGCGTGAGGTATTTATTTCGGACCTCTTTACCTTCATTACCGGCAACGTTAATCAGCACCCCAGTTTCAACACCTTTAGCTGTGGTATAACCCGAATCACCGGCTTTTACCGCTCGCCATAGGTCAGCATCACTGGTCTTTGCGTTAGCCTGTTGCTGGCTCGATTGCTGATCACTCGCGTGAGCAGGCATAGAGAGCATCGTCGCCCCCATACCCAATCCCGTGATGAGCACTAACAGAGCAAACAGACTACGCAGTGATTTGTTTAACAGTTTGTTTAACATTGTCACTCCTTTACTTAAGGGTTAGTACTGACGCACTAACCCTTGCTCTGCTTAGTTGAACTCAGCCGTTTGAGGGTTGTAACCCCAAATCACATTAGGATTACCTCGCGCAGCCATGCGCTCGCGGTAAATGTTCGATACCACTTCAGCATCACCAGCGAGCAGTGCTTTAGTTGAACAAAGCTCTGCACACATCGGCAACTTACCTTCAGCGATACGGTTAGCACCGTACTTCTGACGCTCGGCTTCAGAGAAGGTCTCTTCTGGGCCACCGGCACAGAAAGTACACTTATCCATTTTACCGCGGCTACCAAAAGCCCCCTTCTTAGGGAACTGTGGCGCGCCGAAAGGACAGGCATAGAAACAGTAACCACAACCAATACAGGTATCTTTGTTATGCAATACAATGCCGTCTTCGGTACGATAGAAACAATCAGCTGGGCAAACTGCCATACAAGGGGCGTCGGTACAGTGCATACATGCCACTGAGATCGATGCTTCGCCTGGCTGACCATCGTTAATCGTCACGACGCGGCGACGTTGAATTCCCCACTCGAGTGCGGAATCGTTTTCGTTCTTACATGCTGTGACGCAACCGTTACACTCGATGCAGCGTTTGGTGTCACATAAAAATTTCATGACTGCCATAATGGCTATCTCCTCATCAAGTTCAGTTAGGCTTTAGTGATCTGACACAAGCTAGACTTAGTCTCTTGCATCTGGGTCACAACGTCATAGCCGTAGGTCAATACCGTATTGGCTGATTCGCCAATAATGTAAGGGATTGTGCCCTCTGGGTAATTCTTCTCTAGGCTTTCACCTTCGAAGATACCTGCGAAGTGATATGGCATGAAACATTCACCATTAATCACCCGAGGTGTCACCATTGCCTGAACTTTAATTTTGGCGCCTTCTGGACTGTGAACCCATACTTCGTCACCATCACGAAGGCCGCGATCCGCCGCATCACCCGGGCTGATTTCGATGAACATCTCTTGTTGCAGTTCAGCTAGCCATGGATTTGAACGGGTCTCTTCACCACCACCTTCATACTCAACCAAGCGGCCCGAGGTTAATGCCAGTGGGAAATCTTTGGCAAAATCTTGATCCTGAATAGTTTTATATAGAGTAGGTAGTCGCGCAACCATACGGTCATCATAAGTAGGATACTTAGCAACCAAGTCACGACGAGGAGTGTAAAGCGGCTCACGATGTACTGGGATATCATCAGGGAAGTTCCACACGATACAACGCGCTTTAGCGTTACCGTAAGGGATACAGCCATGCTTAATCGCCACACGCTGAATACCACCAGAAATATCAGTCTTCCAGTTTTTACCTTCAGCAGCGGCTTTCTCTTCAGCGGTGAGATCATCCCACCAGCCAAGTTGCTTAAGCATCTTGTCGGTAAATTCAGGGTAACCATCTTTGATTTCAGAGCCTTTAGAGAAAGAGCCTTCAGCCAAGATATTGTTACCTTCGTGCTCAACCCCGTAACGGGCACGGAAGTTACCGCCACCGTCTTTTACTTCACGGCCGGTACGATACAGAATTTGCGTACCAGGGTGTTTCATCTCTGGCGTCCCCCAACATGGCCAAGGTAGACCATAGGTTTCACCCTTAGCAGGGCCACCTGGCGCTTCAAGCGATTTAATATCGAAGGTGCCCCAGTTTTCTTGGTGCATCTTCAAACGCTCAGGGCTTTGACCTGTGTAACCGATGGTCCACATACCTTTGTTATATTCACGGACGATATCTTCGATCAGCGGCTCATCGCCATTGACTTGGATATGCTTACACAACTCTTGCTCTATGCCCCACTTCTTCGCCAGCTTGTACATGATCACATGATCAGGCTTAGACTCAAATAGTGGTTCAATGACCTGAGTACGCCACTGGAGTGAACGGTTAGATGCTGATACAGAGCCGTAGGTTTCAAACTGAGTCGATGCAGGCAGCAGATACACACCATCTTTACGCGTGTGCATAACACCAGCCATGGTTGGGAATGGATCCACAACAACCACGGTATCCATCTTGTTCAATGCTTCACGCACTTCACGACCACGGGTTTCGGTGTTAACAGACTGACCCCAGAAGAATGACATACGAATGTTATCTTTCTGCGCAATCTTAGATTTATCTTCAAGTACACCATCATGCCAACGCGAACATGGGATACCCGTTGATGTCATTGGGTCTTGACCCAAGTACTGGTTTTGGTCGAAGCGAGCTTTCACCCATTCATAATCCAAATCCCATACGTTACACCAGTGTTTCCATGACCCAGTCTTCAAGCCGTAGTAGCCTGGCAAGGTATCAAACAGTAGACCAAAGTCCGTTGCACCCTGTACGTTATCGTGACCACGGAAGATGTTAGTACCACCACCAGACACACCCATGTTACCTAGGGCTAGCTGCAGGATACAGTAGGCACGGGTATTGGCATTACCGATATGGTGCTGAGTACCACCCATACACCAAACGATAGTGCCAGGCTTAGTGGTTGCCAACAACTTAGCAACGCGATACATCTGTGCTTCGGGTACGCCGACAACGTTTTCCACTTCTGCAGGGGTCCACTTAGCGGCCGCTTCGCGAATACGCTCCATACCGTAAACGCGCTGGTCGATAAAGGTTTGATCTTCCCACTTGTTTTCAAAAATATGCCACAACAGACCATAGATATAGGGAATATCGGTACCAGGGCGGATATGCACGAACTCGTCAGCTTTTGCTGCCGTTCGGGTGAAACGTGGGTCGACAACGATAATTTTCGCGCCGCGCTCTTTACCTTCCAGGATATGCTGCATTGAAACAGGATGTGCTTCTGATGGGTTAGACCCGATGAACATCATCGCTTTTGCATTACGAATATCGTTGAAAGAGTTGGTTTGCGCACCATAGCCCCAAGTGTTAGCAACACCGGCTACAGTGGTAGAGTGACAAATACGTGCTGAATGGTCGACGTTGTTAGTGCCCCACATCGCGGCGAATTTACGGTATAAATACGCTTGCTCGTTAGAGAACTTAGCACTACCCATGAAGAATACTGAATCTGGACCCGATTCTTTACGGATATCCAGCGCCTTTTGGCCGACTTCTTCAATGGCTTGATCCCATGAGATACGCTTCCACTTACCGCCTTCAAGCTTCATTGGGTACTTAAGACGCTTCTCTCCGTGACCATGTTCACGCAGCGCAGCCCCTTTAGCACAATGGCCACCAGCGTTAAATGGATGGTCGAATGCAGGCTCTTGCCCTGTCCACACCCCGTTTTGCACTTCAGCGTAAATACCACAACCCACTGAACAGTGAGAACAGATGGTACGTTTTACTTCTGTAGGTGCATCATGAGGCACTTCTTTTGCTTCGGCTTTGCGCATCATACCTGCGCCAAGCATTGAAGCCGCAGCAATACCACCAGTAGCAAGACCTGCTGTCTGGAGGAATTGGCGACGATTTAGACCTAGGGCTGGCTTTTTAGTAGCGTCAGCTTGGTCTGTTTTGCGTGTTAATCGCATCACACACTCTCCTAATGTTATTGAATTACTGCGTAATTACGCTTTGATTCACTACCTAAGTAGTGATTTACTTCGTACGTAACGACGCGTAATAACTACGAATATGATCCGTCTCCTGATAGCCATCACCACGAGCAGACTCTTTAGCCTGTGCTGGTGTAGCTGCCGCAGCCTGACCACTGACGGTAGCAACAGCACCGGCAGCACTCCCTATGGCTAAGGCTTTTAACAGTTGACGACGACCCATATCGGAAGCTTGCTTCTTCATAGTGTCTCCTTTATTAACTCAAAGTGAGTCGCGTTGCCGATATGTGAAACTCACTGGCGCAGCGACCCGATGGTAATTGAGGGCGAGCCCTCAGATTTCACTATGCCTGCAGCAGATGACACAGGCATAACAAGTTGCCACCCTATGAAACGAGTTCATTGCTGGTGGGTTGGATCTTTTCCGCTTCGCTGCCAGGGCAGTTCACCGGAATGTTTAAACTCAATTGTTCAAATTCATTGGCTTCAATAGCAAAGAAAGATTTAGCCAACTGAGCCACTGTGGCATAAAACGCCGCACTAGGGGTGCGAGCCAAGTGATCACAGAAGCGGTCGATCCAGCTACCGATATGACGTTGGTAAAACGCTAATTGACGATAGCTTGGTGCCTCTAAAATTAGGGTACCCATCACTTCACACAGAGCAGCCACATGATCTTCAGGCTCTTTCACCTCATCGGTACGCTCAAACCCGAGTTGAGCCAAGTCTTGACGCAGCAAGGCCAACGGCTTATCCATCAAAGAGCCGGTCATAAACCAACTGCCATAAGGCAAGATTTCACCACTGCCTACACCCAAGAAGATATTAAAATACTCCTCTTCAAGTTGGTCGGTAGTAAACTGACCTGCGGCAAGTTTTAATGCCAACCAGGCCTTAGTCATGTCGCTATCATCTTCGTTGGCATCTATCTCAAGGCTGGCAAGAAACTGCAGCAATTCAGCGCTTGGCTGACAACGTAATAGTGCGGCTAACAGCTGATAGATATCGGCTCTTAATTGATCGTTTTCTGATACTTCTCTTACTAATTCGGTCATAGCTACACTCTTATCGCAGTTGCTTTTCAGGATCTTGAAGAATATCTTCAAACATATCTTTTACCCGGCAGTCGCTACACATCTTCAAGCGTTCTGTGTTGGCACTGAAGGCGCTATGGCCTCCGACTACATCCATCATCCGTTGCACCATGGATTGGGTCGCGAAAGGGGTGCCGCAACGAATGCAATCAAACGGGGCTTCCTCTTTCAAGGTTTGGCGCTGCTGACGTGCAGCCGCATCAAAATTCATCTGTGCTGTCAGGCTAATCGCATTCTCAGGACAGGCCGACTCACATAAACCACACTGCACACAGTCTTGCTCAACAAAATGCAATGCTGGCATATCGCCACCATCGGTTAACGCTTGGGTCGGACAGGTCGACACGCACGATAGACACAAGGTGCAGCTGTCGGTGTTAACACTGACTTTGCCGAACGGGATATTGCCCTTACTCAAGGTGCTTTCGATTGAGGCCGCTTGGCTATTGAGATGATCGATTGCCGCATACAGGGTGGCGCGCTTAGTGGTTGGACTAAATTCACCAGGCACAATCACAGGCCAACTTGCACTCACTTCAATTAATGCGGCGAGCTCATCAAGTTGATTTTGGTTGATAACGCTAACGCGTTGCGGTTGTCCCATCTCATCGAATATGTCATTGGCCAACTGTTGTTCGCCATTTAGCATCTGTGTTAGGGTCGGCGCCGTAGCGTCGGTATTCAGCACTATGATTTGACGTGCGCCCCAAGCCAGCGAGGACATCCAGTGATCCATGCTGGCAACGGTGATCTCTTCTAGCTCAACAGGAATCACTGCCCCCGGCAGTTCCTCGTTAATTAAGCTGGCACCATTAGCCGCGTCATGAAACAAAATGACCGGGGCTGTTTGCGCCTGCGCACGAAAACGACTCACAAGCTTATGTAGATATGAATGCAGTGCTTGTGGCGTAGGTAAATCGTAACTGATTGCACCTGTTGGACAGGCATTGGTGCAACTGCCGGCGCCATGACAAAGATAAGGATCGATCTCAATCTTCTTGTTCACACTAGCAATAGCATCGGCAGGACAGAAATTAAGGCAGCGATTACAGCCATCGATACCATTACGGTTATGGGCACAGATCTCGCTGTTGACTTTGACATACCGCGGCTTATCAAACTCACCAATTAAGTCGGGTAACTGGGCGATGGCATCGGCCAATTTGGCTTCATCTTGGCCTACATAGAAATAGCCTGGTGGCAGCATCTCTAGACTAATGCATGGCGAGTGACTGAGGTCGAGGATAAGGTCGAAATGAGCTTTACGAATAGCGACTAAACTGAGCTCGGCAGCACCGTTTTCATGTTCAACTTTAACCTGAAACTGCCCCAAAAACCCTTTAATTTCAATTAACTTATTGTAGTAACTTTCAACGCCTTCCGCCGCGGCCATCACCTTTTCAAGGTGGTCTTCATCTTGGCTGGTAACGGACTCGTTAGCGAGAATGGCCCGCTGGCCCATGTTTGACAATTTGTCTGCCGCGAGGCGCGCTAAATCCTCTGGGCCAATGATAAGTACATTGCCCTCGGTGGTGTAGCTTACTGTGGGTGGGATCAGATTTTGAAGAATTTGCGTCTGTCCCAACACTTGCTGACGAACCTGTTTGAGGTCGGTCAGATTTTCGTTACCGTTTAAATGCATACTCACATTGCGTTCCTGAACAGTTTTGGCTGCTGCCGTCAGCGAGGTGGCTGTCTACTCTATTGGCATGCGCTTTACTTGCGCCAGCTTCACCTCAATATCAACAAGAAACTAACTCGTTGTAAATGTGCCTTATTGCAGCAATTCACGTACCAAAATTATGGATTTAAAAGCACTCTAAACTGACCTCAAGCAACGGGCGGTTTAGGTGCAGCTAGTGATTCTGGTTCATTTTGGGACAAATCAGCTGATTCATCGTCCAAAATGTCCGCTGGGCCTGTGCCGGATAAATTAACCTCCTGCTCGGCGGTAGAAGCTGTCATCTCCTCAGCTTCACTTAACTCGTTAGGCACCTCTTGCTCCTCATCTTTGTTGAGGTGGCGGAAAACTTTCTTGGCGAGCTCCGCCGAGACCTCGGCTGAAAGCTTAGGTTGATTGGTATAATCGAGCGCGTATTCGAGCAAACCATCTATCTCACTGTAGTGTGGTTGCTTCCACAAGGCACGTAACGCGGCAGCCTTGGCATTAGGATCGACGTTATCGGCCATAAAACTGGCAAAGCTCCCCCCTACCTCAATAGACTCAGGATCAGGAAGATCTTCAGCCATCAAGGTTTTATTAGCCTCGCTTGGTTCTGCATTGACTGCATCGGCATGTTCGGTCGGCTGTGTGGTTGGCTCAGGAGCTTGCTGGGCAAGTTGCTCGGCTTCCTCTTCTTGCTGCACCTGCTGACGACGAAGGTTCCATCGTGCTAACAATCCACTCGGTTTTTCACTCATTAGGAAACCTGCCCTCGGTTGTGGTTAGTACTTGGCCCTTCATTTTTACGACGATTAACGTGCTTGCGTCGATGGGCACAAATTTCTACCTCTCCATGGCGGGTAATGAACGCTTCAATCCAGCATGCTACGGCATTGGGCATTAGCATGTTCAATACGGGGGTGTCGCCCTCAAGGCAACCTGCTGCGACATTTTGATCGGCTGAGATATAGGTCGGAATCCAAGTGCCATCTTCAAGTTCATCACAGACGATATACAACATGGCGTTATCCATATCCAAATTGATACGGTAGCTGCCACGCTCATCCTTGTGCAGCTCTAAAGCCACCAATCGAGCGCCCTCTGGTGCAGGTTGCGTGGCTGGAACAACTTGATCTAATTCCCAAGATTCGGCGGTCCAGCGCCCCATTTGTTTTTCCACCTTTTTCAGCGAAACATACATGGGCCATTGACTTTCGGTACGTTGCATTCCAACTCCGTTGATTAGAGGGCTTGGCCATTGTTTGTAAAGCGATTACAAAGCCAAGCCATGGGTTGCGATATACTTACGAATGAAGCAATAAGTGTGCCAGTGCAATTAGCAAATAAGTTTGAGCTAGATCATCAATTCCATGCCCAGGGTAGGACAATTTGTCCTAACTGACATTTTAGACGGGACATAAAAGGGCGTTTTAAGTCTGAGTATTTAACTCGATCACGCATTGCAACATAAAATCATAGTCTCGGAATGATTATTGCTATGCTGCAGGCAGCCAATTGCGAATAGATGATCTTTATGACTAAGAGTAAACAACTCACTTTTTTAAAAACCCAAGCCGATGTGCCGTTGACCATTGCAGTAAAGGCAACCAACGAGCAAGGTGAAATCGTCGATAAATTTATTGCCTGTGAACGTCCCCTCACGGTTTACCTGAATTGGCGTCCAATTGTGACGCTAATGACACTTGGAGCCCGACCGGAGGCTTTAGCACTGGGGTATCTTAAAAACCAAGGCTTTATTTCTGATGTAAAACAACTCGAGTCAGTCATCGTCGATTGGGATGTTAATTCTGCCGCCGTACTCACCCAAGAGACGACCGAGCATCTTGATGAAAAGCTGGCAGAAAAGACCGTCACCACGGGCTGTGGTCAAGGTACAGTGTATGGCGGTTTTATGGATGGGCTAGACGATATAAAACTGCCCACTCCCCAGCTTAAACAAAGCATGCTTTATAGCTTGTTAAACAATATTAGTGCCTACAATGAAACCTACAAAAATGCGGGTGCCGTACATGGTTGTGGCCTTTGTCAGGGCGACCAAATAACCGGTTTTATCGAAGATGTGGGCCGCCATAATGCAGTCGACACTTTAGCCGGTGAAATGTGGCTCAAGCAAGAGTTAGGCGGCGATAAACTGTTTTATACCACTGGGCGACTCACCTCTGAAATGGTGATAAAAGTCGCTAAGATGGGCATACCGGTACTGCTGTCCCGCAGTGGCGCAACCCAGATGGGGCTTGAACTAGCACAAAAGTTAGGCATCACTATGATTGCCCGTGCCAAGGGACGCCATTTTCTGGTTTACAATGGCGCCGAGAACATTGAATTTGATGCCACACCACCTAAACGCAACATCAACTAACCAATAGAGATTTAAAGGAATATTGATGACCGAGCCAAGTGAACTCATCTACATGAGTGCAAAACAGGTGGCTGAATACTTAGACCTTAATGAAAAAAAGGTCTATGCAATGGCAAACGATAGAATATTACCTGCGACTAAAGTCACTGGGAAGTGGCTATTCCCCAAAATACTCATCGACCGCTGGGTTATGGACTCGTGCCACAGCGGTATGCTGTCCGATAGAATGCACATCACCGGCAGTGACGATCCGCTGCTATCCATGTTGGTGGCTCGCCTAATGTCGCGTATCGGTAAGAGTGATTTAGTCAGTTACAGTGCCACAGGCTCACGCATGGGGCTGGATCTGCTGTCGCGCGGCTATGCCGATGTATGCACCCTACACTGGGGCAATATCGAAGAGCGTAATATTCGCCACCCCGCCCTGCTCAAGGGCTACCCTAACCACCAGCAATGGGTCATGGTTCACGGTTATACCCGCCAGCAAGGCTTAATGATGCGCGCCGAAATGCACCATAGATGCCAAGAAGAGGACAGGCTAGTTAGCTTGCCTTGGCGCTGGGTGGGCCGCCAATCGGGGGCCGGTAGCCAACAGCATTTAGAGCACTGGCTGATGAAACAAGGGGCGAGTATCGAACAGCTAAATACTGCCGTGACCGCCTATAGTGAACGGGAGTTGGCAGGATTTATTGCCCGTAACGAGGCCGACATCGGCTTTGGCTGCCAATCGGTCGCAATGGAAAGCGGCTTAAGCTTTGTGCCGCTAATCACTGAGTCATTCGACTTTGTTATGCCGCAAGGCATCTACTTTCGCCGCCAGCTACAAGCGTTATTCGATATGCTCAGCAGTACCCAGACCCGACAACTGGCTACACAATTAGGCGGATATGACCTGAGCCAGTGCGGACAAATGCTCTGGACCGCGTCATAATTAAGCCACATCATGTTTTATATTCTTTAACGAAATTTAGATGTGATAGGGTACACGCCGCATAACCCATGCACGAGACCAAAGGAGATATCGTGGAAGCTGAGTTAAACGAGATCCAAAACTTCTTAGTAAAATATCCGCCTTTTGACTTGTTACCTGAAGAAGTTATCGAACGCATTAGCCGGCATGTAGAGATATCTTATTATCGTAAAGATACGCCTATCATTCATCTTGGTGATCATATCAATGATCTTTACATAATTCGTAGCGGCGAGGTCGAAGTATACCGCAGAAAAGGAGAGCTCTATAACAGGCTCGATACTGGTGATCTTTTTGGCCAAATGGGATTACTTACCAACAATAAAATTCGCTTTCCGGTTAAAGCTATTGAAGACACATTGGTCTACTGTCTTCCTGAAAACATTTTTCAAGAACTTTACGAGCAATATGATGTCTTTGCCGATTTTGTCGAAGTTGAAGATAACGCACGTTTACGTCAGGCGGTATCAAATTCTACTAATCAAAATGATCTCACCTCACCTAAAGTACGGACCTTATTAACTCGCGAGCCCCCCTATATAAACAAGACAGAAAGTATACAAAATGCAGCTATATTGATGGCTAAAGACAATGTTTCCTCTCTGTTAGTAATAGATCCTGATGTACTAGAAAATGATGAAGATGATACATCACCATTAATGGGCATCATCACAGATAGAGACCTATGTACCCGTGTATTAGCCGAAGGCATAAATCCAAGCCATGAAGTCGGTTCTGTTGTAAGCACAGATGTCATCAGTCTAGATCACAACGCCTATGTCCACGAAGTGATGCTAACTATGCTTCGTTACAACGTTCACCATCTACCTATTTTGAAGGGGCGCCAACCTATAGGCATCATTGAAGCCACTGATATCGTGCGCTACGAATCACAAAACTCACTACTGCTAGTAAGTAGTATCTTTCAGCAACTATCGGTTGACGAGCTAGTGATGCTATCAAAGCAAGTTAAAGACAGCTTCGAGCGTATGGTTAATGAAGACGCTAATTCTCATATGATTGGTAGCGCTATGTCAGTGATAGGGCGTAGCTTCAAACAACGCATACTGGAACTCGCCGAGGAAAAATTTGGCCCACCACCTATCCCTTATTGTTTTCTAGCATTGGGCTCAATGGGGAGAGATGAGCAACTTATCGTTACAGATCAAGATAACGCTATTATCTTGGATGAGAGTTATGATAAGGAAAAACACAATGATTACTTTGCAAACTTGGCTAAATTTGTCTGTGATGGACTCGATAAATGTGGTTACAGTTATTGCACGGGTGACATTATGGCAACCAATCCCACATGGCGTATGACACGCAAGGAATGGGAAGAGTGCTTTGCTGATTGGATAGATAACCCCAACCCCAAAGCTTTACTTAACGCCTCTATTTTCTTTGATCTTGATGGTGTATATGGCAGGCTTAAATGGGCTGAACAGCTCAATGGTTTTATCGTCCGCCGAGCTAGAAAAAACAATCGCTTCTTAGCGTGTTTAGCAAGGAATGCTCTCAATCGTAAACCTCCATTGGGATTCTTCAAAGACTTTGTCATGGAAAAAGATGGTCGTCATAATAATTCCATTAACCTCAAGCGTCGTGGCACTGCACCTCTTGTAGATCTCATTCGTGTACATGCGCTATCTGTAGGTTCTAGGGCACGAAACTCGTTCGAACGACTCGATGATATTATTGACGCCGCTATACTTCCAAAAGGGCGCGGTCAAGACCTACGCGATGCCATGGAGTTTATATCCATGGTGCGTATCCGTCACCAAGCCTTTGATGTAAAACTTGGAATAGATCCTGATAACAACATAGAGCCCGAAAACTTATCTGACTTTGAACGACGGAACCTCAAAGATGCATTTCAAATCTTAAGTAACGGACAGAATTTTCTCAAGTTCCGCTATCAAGCCAATAATCAATTCAAGTGAGTGCACTATGCTAAAAAAATGGCTTTCGCATCCAACTATCGACTGGCCGGGAAAATTCAAGCAAAAACTAAAAACGCTAAAAGAGGGTAGCTTACGCGATTATTATGCCACATCGCTTCCCGATGGAAATAACCCCATCGGCAAAATAGAGTTCCTCTCCATGGACTTTGAAACAACAGGTCTAAATGCAGATAAAGACGACATCATCAGCATAGGAACAGTGCCTTTTAACTTAGATCGTATCTTGCTCAATCGCGCAAAATCTTGGACGGTGAGGCCAAGAGAAAAGTTAGCCGAAGATTCTGTCATCATCCACGGTATTACCCATACCGACATCTTAGATGCACCGGACCTATCGGTTATATTCGAGCAGGTATTAAATGAGATGGCAGGTAAAATAATAGTGGTTCATTGCCAACAAATAGAACGACTATTTTTGGAGCGGGCCTTAATGACCCGAATCAACAATGGCATCGAATTTCCCGTGGTGGACACCATGGAACTGGAATCGAGAATCCAACATAAACTTCGCGCTAGAATATGGAACAGGCTCAAAGGCGGCAAATCTCTTTCAAGAAGGCTTGGATCCTGTCGGCAACGGTATGGATTACCTCCTTACTCGCCTCACCATGCCTTAACCGATGCGATTGCTACGGCTGAGCTTCTTCAAGCACAAATTGCACATCACTATGATCCACAATCACCTATCAAAGAATTCTGGCAATAGAGTCCACAAGAGATTAAGGCCTCCCTATAAAAAAGGAGGCCAGTAACCTAGCCTCACTATAATCTCATCAACTAAAAGCGTTCAGTACGCATCCCTTTAATCAGGCTGACACACATCAACAGCAATATAAATGTGAATGGCAAGGCAGTAGAGATCGCTGCGGCCTGTAAAGCCTCAATCGCTTGAGCTCCACCAATCCACAATAATGCAATCGCTATAGCGCCCTCTAATAGTGCCCAAAATATGCGTTGAGGTACCGGTGCATCCATCTTACCTCCGGCTGTAATACTATCGATCACTAATGACCCTGAGTCTGAAGAAGTAATAAAGAAGACCAAGACTAAGAGAACAGCAATAGCTGATAATAATGTACCAAACGGCAAAACATCAAACATCTGGAACATTGCTAAAGGCACTTCGGTAAGCCCCTGCGTACCAAGTTCACCTACTTTATTGACCACTTGATCGATTGCCATCCCGCCAAATACCGACATCCAGAGAAGCGTTACAAAGGTTGGAACCAACAATACTGCGGTGATAAATTCACGCACGGTGCGTCCTCTAGACACTCGCGCAATAAACATACCTACAAATGGTGACCAAGATATCCACCAAGCCCAGTAAAATACAGTCCAACCTTGGAACCAGGCTTCATCGGTACGGCCATGAGGGTTACTTAAAGGGATAATGTTCTCAACATAGGACATCAGCGTAGTATATACCGATCCAAAGCTAACGTAATAACCTATCACCGCAACAAAAATAAGTAGTATAAGAGCCACTATCATATTGATATTACTGATAACCTTTACACCACCATCGATGCCTCGCATAACAGAAACGACCGCCAGTAAAGTTACGCCAATAATCACCCCAATCTGCAGACCTAACCCAGCCTCTATGCCAAATACATGATGAATACCACTCGCTGCCTGCTGCGCCCCTAACCCCAGAGAAGTTGCCAGACCAAATAAGGTTGCCAACACTGCCAATATGTCGACAATATGCCCCGCCCATCCCCAGGCTCGGTCACCTAAAATTGGGTAAAAAATAGAACGAATTGATAAAGGAAGTCCTTTATTGTAGGCGAAGAAAGCTAAAGATAAGGCCACAACGCCATAAATAGCCCAAGGATGCAACCCCCAATGGAACATAGTCGCACCTAGCGCGATTTTGGCAGCTTCAGGCGAATAAGCCTCTACACCTAAGGGAGTTTCATACCAACCAGTAAAATAAGCAACAGGCTCAGCAACACTCCAAAACATTAATCCTATTCCCATACCCGCAGCAAACAACATAGATAGCCAAGAGAAGAAAGAATAATCAGCTGTCGCCTCACGCCCACCTAACCGTATTTTGCCATAGGGTGAAGCAATTAATCCCAAGCAAAACAAGACGAAAACATTGCCTGACCAAATAAATAACCAATCAAATAAACCAATAATTTTCCATTTGATACCATCCAATGCCGCCTTCGATGTTTCGGCATCTGTGACTAAGGTTGCGATTAGAAATGCAACAATAAGCCCCGCGCTAATACCAAATACAGGGTTATGTACATCAAACCCCCACTTCTGCACATTATCCTGACCAACCGTATAGTCGGTACTATCGATACTGTACTTATCAATACCTTTTGTCATCGATTATCCCCACTAAAAAAACCTAAAGAATAACTATTGAAAAATCATTCCAGATTGCCAAAAATGATTTCAACTCATAGTAATATAGTAAATATTATTTTCTCCTATTGTATTCTTCTATATGGCCACGTCCAATAAAATGCCAATTTTTACTAACTTTAACGACCTTTAGGCGGTTAAATAGGCTTTATCCCAAGAATAAACAGTTATTGAAACCCACCACCATGATTAGAGCACTAACTAAAAAGTTGCTATTCATCTGTATCTGAACTCAATAATCGGTACCCATCAAATATGGTTTATTCACATTGAGTATTCGATATGGACGGGCAACAGGATAAACGAATCACTCCCTATGATGATCAATCAACTGAATGCTGATGATGCTTAAAAATGAAAGAGTACCTAGT
The DNA here is from genome assembly GCF_059338445.1 of Shewanella sp. 492. Taxonomy (NCBI): domain Bacteria; kingdom Pseudomonadati; phylum Pseudomonadota; class Gammaproteobacteria; order Alteromonadales; family Shewanellaceae; genus Shewanella; species Shewanella sp. 492. Next base: position 48,469 of record NZ_CM181702.1, on the reverse strand, counting down.
AAAAAGTTAACAAGAAGCTCAATTAAACGACGAAAAATAGCTCTCATTAAAATAGGGAAAGTAAGAAACACAAGATTTATTAAGCAAAGCTTGATAAAAAAATGACTTCACACCAACATCTATATTCCTATCTGTTTTACTTTAACAACTGATCTAACGATTCACGACCAACGTACTGCCTGCAAATGATGAGGAAATGTCATGACCATTACCAACGCCAAAATTAGCCATGCCAAAATCAAGATCACCAATTTGAGGTTACGCACCTTTATCGGTTTTAATCCCGATGAACGTGAGAAACAGCAAGATGTGGTGATCAATATTGAGATCCACTACCCAGCCGCACTTTCGGCCCAGACAGATGATGTCAGTGACGCACTCAACTATAAAGTGATCACCAAAAAAGTGATCCAGCACGTTGAGGAAGGTCGCTTTTTATTACTGGAAAAATTAGTGTCCGACATACTCACCATTAGCTGTGAGCATCCATGGGTGCGTTACTGCCAAGTGACAGTAGACAAACCCCACGCCCTGCGATTTGCCGACTCAGTCTCATTATCGCTAGAAAGCCACTTAGATGACAGATAGTCATCATTAACCGTTTTATCGCGGAGTATTTGTTATGAATCCAGCTGCACAGCAAGTGAGACAAGCGTTAATCGCCCAAGGTTTAGAAACCCCATTGCGTGATAATCCCCTGTCTTCGCAACAGAAGTATGAGCGGATAAAAGGATTAATGACCGAAGTGGTCGACACTTTAGGGCTAGACCTCAATGATGACAGCCTGTGTGAAACCCCACATCGTATTGCCAAAATGTACGTCAATGAGATCTTTGCCGGTATCGATTACGACAACTTCCCCGCGATTGCTCAAATTGACAATAAAATGGGTGTTGACGAGATGGTCAAAGTCAGTGACATCAGCCTGACCAGCACCTGTGAACATCACTTTATTACCATAGATGGCACGGCAAAAGTGGCCTACATCCCTAAGTCATCGATCATAGGTTTGTCGAAAATCAATCGTATCGTACGCTTTTTTGCTCAACGGCCTCAGGTGCAAGAGCGGCTGACCCAACAAATATTGGTGGCACTGCAAACCTTACTCAATACCGATGATGTGGCGGTATCGATTTCAGCGACCCATTATTGCGTCAAATCACGCGGCATTATGGACAGTCAATCATCGACGCAAACCACCGCATTAGGTGGCTGCTTTAAGTCGAATCACCATACTAGAGCCGAATTTCTTGGCTAACTTACCTACAGGGATCTTATGCAACCCACCATTTTAATCACAGGCGTAGGCAAGCGCATTGGTTTGTACTTAGCACAGGCCTTCATCGACAAAGGCTATCAGGTTATCGGGACTTTTCGGCGCCACTACCCCAGCATCGACGCTTTAAGCGAGGCGGGTGCTGATCTGTATTGCTGTGACTTTACCCAAGCTGAAGAGGTGCAAACCTTCATTGATGCCATCATGGCTAAGTATCCACAACTTGATGCCATTGTTCACAACGCCTCTCTGTGGTTACCCGATGACAGCCCGCTGGCGCCAGAGCAAATAATGGCCACCATGATGCAGGTACATGTGACGGCACCGTATCAGATCAATCTAGGGTTAGCCCCGCTGCTGATCCAGGGTGACCGCCTAAGCGACATCATTCACCTCACCGATTATGTCGCCCAAAAAGGCAGCAAAAAACATATAGCCTATGCGGCCAGTAAGGCAGCTTTAGAAAATATGACGCTATCGTTTGCGACTAAGTTAGCTCCGCACGTTAAGGTCAATAGTATTGCGCCTGCGCTGATCTGTTTTAATGAACATGATGACGAGCAATATAAACAGCAAGCATTAGCTAAATCGCTACTGCAACGTGAAGCCGGTGAAGTTGAGGTGCTTAAGGCGATTGAATATCTTATGGCAAGCCACTACATTACCGGACGCTCATTGGCGCTCGATGGTGGCAGGCATTTAAAGTAATTAGCCATAAAAATCATTGGTATTTTAAGTGCTTGTGATTTGAAGTAATAGTAATTTGAAATAATGGAGAGTTAAAAGAATAGGCGCCGAAAAAACCTAATATTGCAACGCAAAACAGCTAGCCCACCATCTGGGCTAGCGTATCAGCTAACAGCGCTTATGCACCGCAGGTACTGCAGTTTTGCTGCTTGGTCAGTTTCATCTCGCGAAACTCCATCGTCATCGCATCTATCATCAAAATGCGGCCCACTAAAGGTTTGCCCATGTGAGCAATCACCTTAATGGCCTCTACCGCTTGCAGGCAACCAATCATGCCCACAACTGGAGCCAAGATGCCTGACTCGACGCAAGTCAGTTGCTGGTCGCCAAACAGCTGGCTAAAGCAATGATAACAAGGTGTATCCCCCTGATAGTCAAACACAGTGACAGTGCCTTCCATACGGATCGCGGCGGCCGAAACCAGTGGTACCTTATGGGTAAAGCAACTGCTATTTAACTGCTCACGCACCGTCATATTGTCAGTGCAGTCCATCACGATATCGTGCTGCATGACTAAGGCATCAAGCTCTGAGTCATCTAGCACGGCATTGATAGTGGTAATCGCCACATGAGGATTAAGCTGACTCAAGGTTTCTTGCGCCGAGGCCACCTTAGGTTGGCCGATATTATCCGCTTGATGCAGCACTTGGCGCTGCAGATTAGACAACTCAACAGTGTCAAAGTCTACTAAGGTCAATTGCCCTACACCCGCCACGGTAAGATATTGGCTTGCGGCGCAACCTAAGCCGCCAACCCCTATCACTAAGACCTTGGCTTGTTTCAGCTTCTCTTGCCCCTCAAAGTCCATCGCCTTAATGGAGATTTGGCGACTGTAACGTAAGATCTCTCTGTCCGACAGAATGTCGTCATTATCGAGTGTCGATGTCATCTCAGCTTACCTACTTAACAGAGCACAGAATTAAAGGGTTCAACCGTCACTAAGCTACCCGCAGGCGTGTCACCCTGCTCTCGCGCTAAAATAACAAAGCAGTTAGCCAAGCTCATCGAGGTCAACATACCCGAACCTTGCCCACCGGTAATGCTCACCTCAGCTTGGCCTTGTTCGTTGTGGCTCAAAATACCGCGTTGATATTCAACCCGACCAGCAAACTTACGCAGATCGCTGCTCAGTTTCGCCTGCAGTAATAACGGCTTAGCGCGTGGCAAGCCTTGCATCTTATTGATAAGCGGCCATACCAATTTATAGTAGGTCACCATAGATGACACCGGATTGCCTGGTAGACCACAAAATATCGCCTTACCCAGTCGCCCAAAAGCAAATGGCTTACCCGGTTTCATGGCTAGCTTCCAGAAGGTAATTTCACCCTCTTCTTCTAAAATTTGTTTGGTGTAATCGGCGTCGCCTACAGAGACACCACCCGAGGTGAGTAGCATATCCGCTTGGGCAGCTCCGGTACGAAATGCCTCACGAATCGCCTCAGGATCATCTGCAATCACCCCCAGATCGACCCACTCAACATTGGATCGAGTCAATAAACCTTGAATGCTGTAACGGTTAGAATCATAAATCTGCCCCGGCGCTAACTCGCTGCCAACCGGACGCAGTTCGTCACCCGTTGAGAAAAAGGCCACTTTGACACGACGCACAACGCGTACTTGGCTCGCTCCTATGGTGGCGAGCACGCCCATTTCGGCGGCGCCAATCTGGGTGCCAGCCCGTAAGACTTTATCGCCAGTGTTAAGCTCTTCGCCGCGATAACGCACATTGGCACCAACCGCATCAGGCGCTTCAATGGTAATGCTATCGCCGTTGGCACGGGCTTTTTCTTGCATCTGCACGGTATCGTAACCGGCTGGCAATGGTGCGCCAGTCATAATGCGCACGCAGGTATTGGGTTTGGCCTCGCCGTCAAACGGATGTCCTGCAAAAGAGTGACCGATCAGCGTCAGGGTGTCGTTGTTGCTTAAATCTTGCAATCGAAAAGCATAGCCATCCATTGCCGAGTTATTAAAGGGAGGCAAATCAATACTCGATGCCAGATCTTCAGCTAATACTCGGCCTAAGGCATGGGGAAGCTGCACCATTTCAGAGTCACTAAGAGGCATGACTTGATCGAGCAGTTTAACAATCGCTTCGTCTGGGTGCATAAGGCTAGGCTGAGAACATGGATCAAATTTCATGGGCATCGGTTACCTTAAAGATAAGTGTTTAAGCAAAGATTGATGCTCATTATGCCACGCTGATGAGAGAAGGCCATGATCTCCATGGCAGTTTTTGCCATAGTGCGAACAAATCAATCCTCAGCAAGCTAACTGAGCAGCTTGCGCAATTAACGACTTAATATAGCGCGAAACAAGACTGTCACCTACCGCCAATCGCAAGGCTTATGCCTACAATGCACCGCTTGTTAATGACTTAATCAAGGGGCCGTTAATCCGACAAATATTTGATAGGCTCAACACTGACGCAATGATAAATATTTGTATTTGAAACATTAAGTTAAGTAAATTTAGTTGCATTTAACCGCCTGCTTTTACACAATAGTCCAGCTTAATACAATGAACATAACAAGGATCTACTATGCTGGCACAAACGATGATTGATCAGTTGAACGCACAAATTAATGTGGAGTTCTTCTCCTCAAACCTCTACCTGCAAATGAGCGCTTGGTGCGAAGACAAGGGCTTTGAGGGTGCCGCTAAATTTATGCGTGCCCATGCTGACGAAGAGATGCAGCACATGCACCGCCTATTTACCTACGTTAGCGAAACGGGCGGCATGCCACTGATTGGCGCCATTGAAGCACCGCAAGCTGAGTTTGATTCATTACTGGCCCTATTTGAACACACCTACGCCCATGAGCAGATGATAACCAGTAAAATCAATGCACTTGCTCATGCTGCATTCACTAATCAAGACTATTCTACTTTTAACTTCCTGCAGTGGTATGTCTCTGAGCAACATGAAGAAGAGAAGTTGTTTAAATCGATCGTCGATAAGATTCGCCTGATTGGCGAAGATGGTAAGGCGTTATTTTTTGTCGATAAGGATTTGGCGCAAATGGCCATTGAAGAGTCGGCGAGCGTGATGACCTCGGGTCAATAAACCGCTAACAGATCGCTAGTGTCTATTTGAAATAGACCTTATGAGTGGTCGATATTGGTGGTAAATGATAAACAAAGAGCCATATATTGGCTCTTTGTTTATTTATTAAGCCTATTAACTCGCTTGAGCCAGTAACGACTTACGGTAAATCACGATATCTTCTATGGTCAATACTGGCATTTGATGCTGCTCGCCAAACGCGATGATCTCAGGCAATCTCGCCATGGTGCCGTCAGGATTGGTCACCTCACATAATACGCCCGCAGGTTTCAGCCCTGCCAGCAGCATCAGATCTATGGTGCCTTCGGTATGGCCTCTGCGAGTCAATACGCCACCGGGCTGAGCACGTAGCGGGTACACATGACCAGGACGAGCCAGATCACAGGCACTAGCCCCATCGGCGATCGCCGCTTTAATAGTGGTAACCCGATCGGCAGCCGAAACGCCGGTTGTCACCCCAACTTTGGCTTCGATGCTCACGGTAAACGCGGTGCCATACTGGCTTGAGTTATCAGCCACCATGGGCGGTAACTGCAATTGTTTAACCCGCTCATCAGGCAGGCATAAACAGACTATGCCACTGCATTCCCGAATAAGCAGCGCCATCTGTTGATTGGTTAAGTGCTCGGCTGAATAAATAAGATCACCTTCATTTTCGCGATCTTCATCGTCGACCACCAACACGCCTTGGCCAGCGCGTAAGGCTGTCAACGCGGCTTCAACACGGGTATTGGCATCGCCAAAGGCTGAGAGTAAAGACTGATTCATGGTTAAATCCTTAGTAATACTAATAAAATGGTTTTGTGCCAGAATCAGGGCATATAGAAAATAACACCGATAAGCCTGCGCTTATGGTGGTGTTGAATAAGAGCCAGGGTCACGTTAGCGAACTAAGCCCAAGCTTAGAGCGCAGCATACGCTGTTTGTGGTTCTTATATTCTCTTTCATCCGGACTCAGTGCGCTTACGCGCTCATTACCGTCGGCTCTGGAATACTTTTAACATGCTATCTCTACACGCAACAAGGGCACCAGATCTGCTGACCCTAACCTTGGAAAAGATTAGGCGCTCGCGGGCTTAAGTTGCATCTACAACTATCACCGCCGGTGGGGAGTTACACCCCGCCCTGAGAATTATTAATGTCACCTACTCACTGAATATCGGCTCAACTGCCTATTTTTAAGCGGCGCAGCGTCACTGTTAAACGGACTCGCTAACGGGCTCACACTGGGTCTGCGTAACAGCAGTAAAACCGTAAATATTGCTGGAGGGGCTAATCTTAATTACTTAGGATCAGCACATTAGGCGCAAATAGGGTGCGCCAATTTGAAACAAATAACAAGCTAGCAGGTGACAAGCCTAAACTAAATCACCTAAGCTCAAGCTTTACAGGCAAACTCGCACTGGTTTACCACGCTATCGATAATAAAGGTCGTCTTTAATGCATTCAATTTCTCCACCGATCGCCGCCAAAAAGCCACACTCATTGATACATCATGGTGTAGAGAGGATAGATAACTATTATTGGTTAAGAGACGATACGCGTCAGTCACCCGAGGTGATAGCGCATCTCAATGCCGAAAACAGCTACCATCAACAATGCTTTAAGCCCTTCGCGCCTTTACAGGCACGTTTATTCGATGAGTTGGTCGGCAGGCTAGATAAAGATGAGTCGAGTGTTCCTTACTACTGGCACTCCCATTGGTATTGGAGTCGTTACCATAGAGAGGGGGAATACCCTATCTTACTGCGTAAACCACAGCTTAATAGCGATGCCGAAGAGGTGCTGTTAGATGTTAACCAACGCGCCCACGGCCATGAGTTTTATGGTCTGGGCAGCTTCGCTATTAGCCCTGACGAACAGTTATTGGCCTTCAGTGAAGATAAACTGAGCCGGCGCATTTACACCATACACATTAAGCGCCTCGAACAAGGCGAACTGCTGGAAGATACACTCGAAGGCACTGACGGTAGCATAGTGTGGGCTAACGATAACCTGCACCTGTTTTACATCGCTAAAGATCCACAAACCCTGCTGGGCTACCAAGTGTTCCGTCATCGTTTAGGACAACCACAATCGGCCGATACACTCGTGTATGAAGAGCAAGATGACAGCTTCTATCTCAGCTTAGGTAAAAGTTTAGATGAAACTCGTATCGAACTATACCATGAAAGCACGATCACCAGTGAGGTCTCGGTGCTCAATGCCGATCAAGCTCTTGACCACTTCACTGCACTACTGCCCAGAGAAACAGGCCATGAGTATTCGGTGGCTAAACGGGGTGACAACTATTTTATTCTTACCAACTGGCAGGCGGTTAACTTTCGCCTGATGCAAGTGGCCGAAGCGGATTTTGCCAATAAGCATGTTTGGCAGGAGGTGATTGCTGCCGATGACCAATGCCGCATAGAGGAGTTCTTGGTACTGCAAGATTACCTTATTGTGCAGCAGCGCCGTCAGGGACTCAGCCAGATCACCGTCTATCCGGATCAGCTACCTAGCTATCAAATCGACTTCGATGATCCCGCTTATGTGGTGGGTTTTGATGTTAATCCTCGCCAAGATAGCCACCAGCTTAGGCTCTATTATGCTAGCCCCACCACCCCAGAATCGATTTACCAATACGATTTGACCCAAGCCTCACCCAAGCAGTTACTCAAAAGGGAAAACGTATTAGGCGGCTTTAATAGCGAGCACTATCAGGCTGAACGCCTCTTTATCGATGCCAGAGATGGCGCGAGCATTCCCGTTACCTTGGTGTACAACAAAAGCCTATTTAAACGAGATGGCAGCAACCCACTGTACCAATATGGTTATGGCGCATACGGTTACACCATAGATGCGGATTTCGACAGCGCCATATTAAGCCTACTCGACCGAGGCGTGGTTTATGCCATTGCCCATGTGCGCGGTGGCGAAATGCTCGGCAGACCTTGGTATGACGCAGGCAGGCTGTTTAACAAGCAAAATAGCTTTAACGATTTTATCGATGTCACCCAAGCATTGATCCAGCAACAATATGCCGATCCTCATAAAGTAGTTGCGACGGGAGGCAGCGCAGGTGGCCTGTTGATGGGCGCCGTGATTAACCAAGCACCCGAACTCTACTTGGCCGTGGCCGCCCATGTGCCGTTTGTCGATATAGTAACGACCATGCTGGACGAGTCGATCCCACTCACCACCAATGAGTATGACGAATGGGGCAACCCTAACGACAAAGATGCCTTCGACTATATGTTAAGTTATTCGCCCTATGACCAAATTACGCGTCAAGCTTATCCTCACCTTTTGGTCACCACTGGCCTGCATGACTCTCAGGTGCAATATTTTGAACCCGCTAAATGGGTGGCGAAATTAAGAGAATATAAGACCGACGACAACTTATTACTGTTCCATATCGATATGGAGGCTGGGCACGGTGGCAAAAGCGGTCGCTATCGCCGCTATCAAGACACGGCTGAAGAGTATGCTTTTTTATTAGGGCTGTTAGGCGCAGAGCCAATATTAACCAACAGCAAAAACTGTCGTTAACCTCGCCGAGCAACACAAGAGCTATCGATGACGACAGGCAAACCTTGGTTTTTATATATCGTTGAGTGCCATAAAGGCCAGCTCTATACCGGCGTGACAACCGACATAGCACGCCGCTTTAAAGAACACCAAAGCGGCGGCCCTAAAGCCGCTAAATTTCTGCGCGGTAAGGGGCCGCTGCAATTGGTTTATCATGAGCAGTTAAGTTGTCACTCTACGGCACTGAAGCGCGAAATAGCGGTTAAGAAGCTCACCAAAAAACAAAAGCTGACATTAATACAAAATGAGGCCAATATTCATATCGTTAGCTAATTTCAGCTTTATATTGATGATGTTTAGTGATTATCCCCATAGAAATATCCATCGACAATCAATCTAAATACCTGCCGCGGCTTGATCATAAGCACGCGGCTTTACTTAGTCATAGCAAAGCTCTATTGTAGGCAAAAATTGCTTATTTGAGACGATTATGGGCACCACCACACACGAAAAGGCTGATGGATTGCCTAAACAATATAAGCAGCATCAACGCAGCTTTTTCGGCTTAATGTTAGTGTTAAGCTCTATTTTTTTAATCACGCTGCTTCCCGATGTAAACCTTACTCTGTTTAGACTACTCAATGGAATTGCGGCAGTGTTACCCGATTGGCCCATATTGCTACTTACAGATTTAGGCAATGGCGTCACTCTTGGGGTGATCACCTTATGCTTCTTGATTAAACGCCCCGAGTTAATATTACGGGTGATCATTGCCAGCGTGTTGTCATTACTGTTAGTACCACTCTTAAAACAATATTTTGATGCACCGCGCCCCGCCGCGGTGTTAGACGTACTTAATATTATTGGCGACACCCGGTTAAGCCATAGTTTCCCCTCGGGCCATACTGCCAGTGCTTTCCTGTTTGCAGGTACCCTATGGTTTGCTTACCAAAGCCGCACCATTAAAACATTAGCCATCGCGCTTGGTGCTATCGTTGGCATATCGAGGATCATTGTTGGCGCTCACTGGCCACAAGATATTATGCTGGGTGCGATCGTCGGATTACTCTGCGCTTATGCTGCTGCGTATTGTCCACCAACTCAGTTACAGCGGGTCAATAACGCATTAATGCTGATGTTTTTATGGTTAGTGTTGATGATCTGCGAGCTGGAAAAAAGCTTTGATAAGGACATTATTTGGCAAGTGTTACTACTAAGATGGGGACTGCTGTTTACCGCCGCGGCTCTGTTCTTACGCCAATACAATATTAAACAGCTGTTGATACAACGCTTTGGTTCAAAAGTGTAATAGACATGCGTAAACGGTCTTGACGCTAAGTGGGCGATGACCACCGCTATCATCAATTCACAACTACGCTTATGGACTCCCCCTAATCTGCTCTAGGCAATCAGGGGGAAAGCCATTAATCCATGGTGACGGGCCCTTGAATATTGTCAAAATTCAGATCGCCCGAACCAGACTCGATAATGTGTAATCCTTTGCTGTTATCGACACTAATACTTCCAGAACCATCATCGATGGTGACTAAGCCTGCCACATGATTAATGACTATCGAGCCAGAACTATCAAGCACTGACACATCGCCATTCACCTGCTGGCTCTCGATACTGCCTGAGCCATCCGTTAAGCTGATATTCCCTTCAATATTTTGCAATGCAATACCGCCTGAGCCGTCATCGATAGTTAATCCCTTAGCGCCATCGATAGTGATGCTGCCAGAGCCATCGGTAATAATCATTTCGGCGTTCACGCCACGAATCTCAATACTACCTGAGCCATCATCCAGCGTTAGTTTCATATTGGCAGGCACTTTAACCACCAGCTCCATATAGGGAGAGTTACCACTCGTCAACGAGACCCGACTGAAGGAGTCAAAATTGGCGATCAGTTTGGCATGTTGACCTTCCTGTACTAAGCTAAGCTCTGGCTCGGCGCCATCATACCCATAAATACCCGCCTCGATATGCACCTTACTGAGGCCATCAACCCCTTTAATAGTCAGCGAACCCGCCCCAGTTTCGGCTACGAGGTGTTGTAACTGTGTAGCATCAAGTGTTAACTGTTGCCTGACGGTGATAATCAAACGAGGTCCCCCCGAACCTTTTGAGGAACATTTACCCATCCCCCCCCCTTAAACCATGCGCAATAAAAAACGCAGCCTAAGCTGCGTTAATACTGATGATGCCGCAGGCCATTACTCGTCTCGCCAAACCGGATAGACCTGGTATTGCGCATCATAATAAGGGCTTCGAACATAAAACCAGCGTAATCTTGCCTGGGCATCAGCGGCAAAGGCAGGGTCTTGCAACGCTTGGGTAAATTCGGCCTGCAAGCTGGGGTCGGCCTCAAGCATTTGCGCCGCCAGCGGCTCTACCGCGTAATGCTCGATATATTCGGTGCGGGTAAATATGGGATTGAAAAAGCCCCATTGTAATAAGGAATCAGGCGACTGAGGCTCTAACAGCAATATCGCCAGATCCCCTAAAGGCTGCCGGGTATCAATCTTGACCGTGCCTGCCGGCAGTGTGGTCTGTAGCCCATGTGCGCTCAATTGCGCGCTCACTCGCTGGCGACCTTCATAATCTTGACTGCCAAACTGCGGCGCAGTTAATTGATATTGGGTCAACTTAAGCACCTTGGGTTCGGTTAGCGTTGTCATACGGATCCCATGAATTGCGAGGCGCTCAATCACATCAAGCCATTGAGGCGCAATATAATAGGCCGAGGGACGGTTGACCTTTATTTCAGCCAGAGTATTACCTATCACGGGTAAATTTTTATAGAGCTTAGGCTGGCCACTCCAACGCACCACCGGCTGACCACTGATGGGGCTGATTTCGGTGTGGTAATCAATCCCTTTGAAGTCCCACCCTTGCTGCTGTTGCTGGTCGCCCCACGTTAGGGTAATGCGATCGCTATAGCGATACCTGTCTTGCTTAATCGCCGAGCGCAGTGAAGTGGCTTGGTTGCCCACCAATTCAAGGGTGGCCGCTAACATGACATAGGTACCGAGCACTCGTTGCTTAAACGGCTTTAAACTATGATTTTCAATTAAAATCGTCGGCAGATGCCGAGCATCACCATAACCATTAGAGTAACGTGGACTGGCATTCCATAATGACATTCCCTTGCTCAAATCATTATTGTCGATAGCAAACACCAAGGGGCCCGCAATATGCCCTTGCCGCGTTAATGCCTGCTCCACATAAGGTCGGTATTGGGTCTCTAACCAACGAAAACTCGACGGGCTCAGCCCTTGAGCTAAGTTATAGCCAAAGGTGACATCATATTGATAATCGATGCCATCGGTAGCGTGTACATCGATATACAGATCGGGCTGCCATCGATTTATCGCACCCAACATATGCTGCATCTCTACTGTATCGGCCTTGGCATAATCACGATTCAAATTAAGATTGTTGGCGGTCGTGCGCCAACCCATCTCTATCGGGCCGCGCTGATTAACGCGATTATATTGACCACTGCGCTCATGGGCATCGACACTAAAAATCGGCACAAATAGCAAATTAGCCCCATCGAGCAGCGCCGCTTTATCACCCAATACCATGTCTCGCAGTAACATCATTCCGGCATCTTTACCGTCAATTTCTCCGGCGTGGATCCCAGCTTGCACTAACACTGTGGGTTTACCCGTCGCAGCCAAGGCCTCAGGGGTACCTGCCCCCTCATTCGAGGCTATCACCATCCAAATATCACGCCCCTGAGGACTCTTACCCAGCGACACCTTGTGTAACATGTCGCTACTGGCCACCAACTTATCTAACCAAACAAACGTCTCATCGTAACTTGGGCTGACCTTAAAACCGCCCTGTTCAAACGGAGTCGCCCATGGCGCGTCGCCATCGAGTAATAACGATTCACTTGCCCCATGCCACACCAAGCTAGGCGGTAGGATGGCATCGTTAACATAGGTTGTGGCAACCTGTGGGGTTGCAGTGGGTTGCTCTGCCCATACAGGCAAGCCAAACGTAAAAGGGAGTAACAGGAAAAGTGTCGATAACTGAGGGCGCATAGATGTTGACCTTACGGCTTATTTTTAGACAAACATATTTAACGAAATATCCTTTAAATGCAATACTCTAGCGCCAATAAAAAGCCCAGCAAGTGCTGGGCTTTTTGGTACGATAGAGTCAATTATGATTCTTTGTCAGCCGCCTTGGCGATAGCGGCATCACTGCCACCATTGCGCTCACGCTTACTGAAGATCCGTTCAACTATCACGAAGAAGATCGGAATAAAGAAGATCCCCAAGAAGGTTGAACTCATCATACCGCCGAGTACGCCGGTACCGATGGCGTTCTGACTACCAGAACCAACACCAGTGCTTATCGCTAACGGCACAACCCCTAGACCAAACGCCAGAGAGGTCATTAGGATAGGACGTAAACGTACCCGCACCGCGTGTAAGGTCGCTTCGACTAGGCCTGCACCTTTCTCATAGAACTCTTTAGCAAACTCGACAATCAAAATTGCGTTCTTCGTCGCTAGACCCACTGTGGTTAACAGACCTACTTGGAAGAATACGTCGTTGGGCAGGCCCCGACCATTCATCGCCAGTAGCGCACCAATGATCCCAAGCGGAACCACTAAGATAACCGCAAACGGCACAGACCAACTCTCGTACAGCGCAGCCAATACTAAGAACACGACTATGATAGAGAGTGCGTACAATGCCGGCGCCTGATTACCCGATAGGCGCTCTTCATAAGACAGGCCATTCCATTCAACACCAAATCCTGGTGGTAATTTGGCAACCATGGCTTCGATATCATCCATCGCCGCACCAGTACTATAACCCGGCGCAGTGCCCCCTTGAATGTTCATTGACGGCAAGCCGTTAAAACGCTCTAGACGCGGTGATCCATATTCCCATGAACCGGTAGCAAAGGCCGAGAAAGGCACCATTTCACCTTCGGCATTACGTACATACCAAGTATCAAGATCTTCCGGTTGCATACGGTACTGAGCATCGCCCTGTACGTACACTTTCTTCACACGACCGCGGTCGATAAAGTCATTAACGTAACTGCCGCCCCAGGCCGTGCCTAGCACACTGTTTACCGCATCGATGTCGACACTCAAGGCACGAAGCTTGGCGTGATCCACATGGATTTGATACATAGGCGCATCTTCCTGACCATTAGGACGTACACCGACCAAGTTGGGGTTTTGCGCGGCTAGCCCAAGTAACATATTACGGGCTTCAACCAACTTATCGTGGCCTTGACCATTTCTGTCTTGGAGATAGAAATCGAAACCGTTAGCGGTACCCAGTTCAATCACCGCTGGCGGCACAAAGGCAAACACAAAGGCTTCTTTCAGTTGCGAGAACATCGCCATAGAACGCCCAGCAATTGACTGAACATCTTGACCGGGTTCACCACGAACTGACCAATCTTTTAAACCGACAAACGCCAGACCCATGTTTTGACCACTACCGGCAAAACTAAAACCAGAGACACTAAACACTGAGTTAACACTGTCGCCCTCTTGGTTAAGGTAAAAGTCGGTGATTTTTTCCATCACCTTCTTGGTGCTTTCTTGAGTCGAGTTTACTGGCAAAATAGCTTGCGTGAACAAGATACCTTGGTCTTCATCCGGTAAGAAAGCGGTAGGCATGCGCATGAAAATCCAGCCTACGGCCACGGTCAATGCCAAGTAGACCAGCATGACACGTCCGGTACGCTTAATCATAGAAGCCACACTGGCCTCATAGCGCGATGTCATAGCATCGAACTTACGGTTAAACCAACCGAAGAAACCGGTTTTGACGTGCCCTTCGCCTTTCGCGATAGGCTTTAACATGGTCGCACACAGTGCCGGCGTCAGGATAATCGCCACCATCACAGACAAGGCCATGGCAGAGACAATCGTGACCGAGAACTGACGATAGATAACCCCTGTCGAGCCCGACATAAAGGCCATGGGTACGAATACCGCCGACAAGGTAAGACCGATACCCACTAGAGCGCCGGTTATCTGATCCATCGACTTACGCGTCGCTTCGAGCGGGCTCAGGCCCTCCTCTTGCATCACACGCTCAACGTTCTCCACCACCACAATCGCATCGTCCACCAGCAAACCGATGGCCAACACCATGGCGAACATGGTGAGAGTGTTAATCGAAAAGCCGGTCGCCGACAAAATGGCAAACGTACCTAACAAGACAACGGGAACCGCAATAGTTGGGATTAACGTCGCGCGGAAGTTTTGCAAGAACAGGTACATGATCACGAAGACCAAGACGACGGCTTCTAGCAAGGTGTGCACCACGCCCTCAATCGATTTTTCAACAAAAGGCGTTGTATCATAAGGATAAACAACCTCTAACCCTTGCGGGAAGAACACCTTTAATTCATCAATTTTTGCACGCACACGCTCGGCTGTCGCCAACGCATTAGCACCAGTGGCGAGCTTAATCGCTAGACCCGACGCAGGCTTACCGTTATAAAACGATTCAACCGCATAGCTTTCTGCGCCAAGCTCAACACGTGCCACATCTTCTAAGAAGACCTTAGCACCAGAGCTGTCTGCCTTGATGATGATTTTCTTAAACTCATCGGCAGTTTGTAAACGACTCTGAGCCGAAACGGTGGCGTTTAACTCTTGACCTGCAATCGCAGGCGCCCCACCTAATTGACCGGCCGACACTTGCGCATTTTGCTCACGGATCGACGCCATAATATCTTGGCTGGTCAGGTTGTATTGGGTCAGTTTTAACGGATCGAGCCAAATACGCATCGCATATTGGGCACCGAACAACTGAATCTCACCCACACCCGCTACACGGCTAATAGGGTCTTGGATATTTGAGCCAACATAGTCGGCAATATCGGTTTTACCCAATGAACCATCAGATGAAACGAAACCCAATACCATTAAAAAGCCCGAGCTCGACTTGTTAACTTTAACTCCTTGCGCCTGCACCTCTTGTGGTAACAATGGCATGGCAAGCTGCAGTTTATTTTGCACCTGCACCTGAGCAATATCAGGATCGGCCTCGGCGTTAAAGGTTAAGGTAATTTGCGCGTTACCAAAGCTGTCACTGGTTGAGGCGATATAACGTAGATTATCAATCCCCGTCATTCGCTGCTCAATCACCTGAGTAACGGTATCTTCCATGGTCTTTGCCGAAGCACCTGGATAAACAGCACTAATCACGACGGTTGGTGGCGCAATACTGGGATATTGTGACACAGGGAGCTTCATAATAGAGAGCACCCCGGCCATCATAACGATAATGGCGATCACCCAAGCAAAGATAGGGCGATCGATAAAGAAACGAGCCATAACTTTACCCTACTTTTGTGATTGCTTATCTGATTGCGCTGCGTCAATCGGTTTTCCGGTCACTGGCGCACCGGGACGAATTTTCTGTAAGCCTTCAACAATCAATTGGTCGCCAACTGTAAGACCATCGATGATACGCCATTGATGGTTGATAACTTCTGCCGTAGTCACTACGCGCGCTTCCACTTTACTTTCAGCACCTATCACCATTGCAATGGCTTGGCCTTTGGGATTGCGCGTAATCGCTTTTTGCGGAACTAAAATCGCATGCGGATCTGTGCCCGTATTTAACATGGCGCGCACATACATACCTGGCAGTAGCACCCCATCTGGATTTGGGAACTCGGCGCGTAATGTTACTGAGCCGGTATTCTCATCAACACTGACTTCTGAAAACTGCAACGTGCCCGTATATGAATATGGCGTGCCATCTTCCAGCACTAAGGTGACATCGGCGTTATCGACAGCCTGTAATGAGCCTTGCTTCAATTTAGCTTTAAGACGCAATAATTGCGCACTCGATTGAGCAATATCCACATTGATAGGATCAAGTTGCTGAATGGTCGCCAATGTTTGGCTTTGATTCGCCGTCACTAACGCCCCCGCAGTCACATTCGACTTACCAATACGACCCGAGATAGGGGCTTGAACTTGAGTGTATTCAAGGTTGATTTTTGCGGTATTAATCGCCGCTTTCGCGACGGTAACGTTAGCTAAAGCTTCTTTGTATGCCGCCTCTGCTTCATCAAATTCTTGCTGGCTAATCGCATTGGTTTTAACTAACTCTTGATAACGAGCCGCTTTAGCTTTCGCCGAGGCTAAACCTGCATTTGCACGCGCCAAATCAGCTTCAGCACTCACTAATGCTGCTTTGTAAGTAGCAGAGTCTATTTGATAAAGTGACTGTCCTTTGACAACATCAGCCCCTTCGATAAAGCTACGCTCGGTAATAATACCGGAAACTTGCGGACGGACTTCAGCTTCAAGAAACGCTTTGCTACGACCAGGCAGTTCAACCTGAATCGCTTGAGGTTGTGCCACAACCTGCATCACGCCAACTTCAAGACTTCGTGGCGCAGCTGCTGATTGACTCGGTGCCTCTTGCTTTCCACAACCCGTTATCCATAACGCCACACTTAAAACAGAGGCAATTTTCACTATTTGCCGCATGATAACTCCTAATCAAGGCCACAACAAAAAATGCCCTTTGGCAGCACAACATGCTACAGGGCAATCTTTTGGAAGCATTATTTATATTGAGACCATTTATCTCACACCTAGCGTATGTCAACAAGAACAATAACCTGCTCATTTTGTAAGTTAATGCAAATTTTTATAGGCAAGCATCGAGTGTTGTTAACAACTGGTTAAAAAAGGACGTTTACCCCCAGAAAAACACAATCTATGTAGTGAGAATGTGACACAACTCAGTATCAACCACGCTAACAACAGTAAATTTAGCATTAAGCGAACACAACCGTTCACAATTGTTCATATTTTTTGGTCGTTAGTTCATTCTCAGCATAATAGTCATTCATAAGTTCACTTTATAGTCATCACAACAAAACTTACCGTTAGCGAGATGATGATCATGAATACCGTTACAAAGCTAAAATACTCAGCCCTCATTGGCAGCTTACTACTATCAGCAGTATCCGTTGCACAAGCACAAGAAGATAATGAATTATTTGGTGGCAAACTCACGACTAAGCTTACTTTCGCATCTGACTATGTATTTCGTGGTGAATCCGAAACCATGGACGGTGATGTACCTGTGGTACAAGGTACATTAGGCTGGGGTAACGATGGCGGCTGGTATGCCGGAGTCTTCGCTTCCAATATCAAATTTGCCGATCCTAATTTAGAAATTGTCACCGCCCCCTATCTGGGTAAATTTGGCGAATTTGGCGATAGCGGTATCACCTATGATGTCATGCTATTTTCCTACCTCTATCCAGGCGCATCATACTCGAACTACACCGAGTTATGGTTGAAAGTGGGTAAACAGTTCGGCCGCACCAATGTGCAACTCGAAGTCACTCCTACGGTAGATGATTGGTTCGGTGTAGATGGCTGGCAAGGCGTCAACTACGCACTTCACCCTAGCTATACATTCGATAATGGCCTTAAGGTTTCTGGCAGTCTCGGCTATCAAGATCTTGATGGCGAAGGAGCTGAAGGTTGGAGTCACTGGAACCTTGGTGTCACTAAGGCCTTTGCCGGCTTAGACTTCGATTTGCGTTATCACGGCAGCACAGTAGATGAAGACCATAAAGTCTATGGCACACAAACAGAAATATTTGATGACCGGGTTGTTGTCGGGATCAGTAAGCACTTTTAACCGTCATTAAATTAGCGCCATAGTTTATCTCTAATAGTTTTATCTCTGCACTTTTTGCCAGCCAAAAATAGGCTGGCTTTTTTTGCATTGAAGCTAGCGATTCACTTGCCACCCTTTTTGTCATCAGATTCGGTTATCACCCACACTACAAGCCACAATGCGACTAATTTCAGCCAGCGGCAAACCGGACTCTTGCTGCCAAGTGTTAAATACCCTCTGCACCTGCGCTAAGCCACTCTTGGTGCTAAACCCGAAGTCGATTAACTTGTGCGCCTGAAAATAACCTTTAATATCATCAGATAATAGCAAGGTATCTTTGCCTATCGCGCGTAAAAAGTAGGCTCCGGTATTGCCGCCAAGACGATTACCGCGACGCTTGAGTTCGCTCCATAGACCTGTAATATCATCACTTGGCCAGTCGGCGATAAACTGGGCAAAACTGCCATACTCGAGTTTAATCTCGTGCACCATTAATGCGTTGTCATAAATGGCCATGGTTTTCTTTAGGTGCCTGATAAGGTTCTCATCACTGGCTCTTTGCTGCAGCTGCTCAGGTGAAAGCATTAATACCTTATGCGGCTCAAAATCAAAAAATGCCTGCTCGTAAGCTGGCCATTTATTATCGACAATGCGCCACACAAAACCACACTGGAACACCTTTTTACAGAGTTCAGACAGTAGCTGGCCGTCGCTGTAACGCTTAATTGAATCGTCAGACTCCACCACAGGCATCAAGCGTTTTAATGCAGCCTTCCCCCCTTTACGTTGGCAGGCCCGCTCGTAAATTTTCTCAAAAGATTCCAAAATAACGTCTCTCTAATCTTGGTCGTTTTACCAATAGGACAACTAATAGCCATTGCCCGTCGATTAACCACTCAATACCCCTCAGAAGCACAAAGCGATCATTTACAATGACAATCCCCCCTTGTTATCGGGTTAGCACCCTGACTAATTAGGCTATCTAAGTAACCAATAAATATTTTATAGGCTAATTTTATTATTAAGATTAAACAATAAATGGAAATTAGACTGTATGGATGCCTCACAACTCTATCGCATGTTGGTATTTGCCAATGTCGTTGAGCAGGGTTCGCTCACAGCGGCGGCAACACAACTTGGGATCAGCCGCTCTATGGTGAGCCAACACCTTAAACGGCTTGAGAGCCGTTGCCAGCAGACACTGCTAAAGCGCACCACTCGCACGCAATTGCTCACTCAGGCAGGACAGCAGTTTTATTCCTACTGTGCCGAAGTACTGTTACTGGCAAAACAAGCTGATGCGTTACTACTCCCAGAAGATAAACAACTGCAAGGTAAGCTTACTATTGCAGCACCAGTTGCCTTAGGTGAGCACTTATTGGCGCCGATACTGGCAGACTTCCATCAGCATTACCCTTTGCTCAACCTGTCACTGCTATTTACAGATAACAGCCGCGACTGGCCAGAACAGCATATTGATGTCGCGATTCAAGTTGGCCAGCCAGACAAGCGCCTCTGGATGACAGTCGAGCTGGCTAAAGAACAGTATTCATTAGTGGCCAGCCCCAGCTATATCAGTCGTTATGGCAAGCCATTACATCCCGACAGTTTACCCCACCATCAGTGGTTAATGCAGGGGACGCATAGCCGGCCTCGTAGCTATCAGTTTCATCACCGCGATGGCTGCGTATTTTTATTGCAGCTGAGCCCTACCATAAGCTGTAATACCTTGCAGGCAACATTAACACTCGCTAAAGCGGGGTTGGGACTGGCTGTCCTTCCCGATTATTTGCTCAATAGCACAACACATCAGGGGGCATTAATACCGCTGCTGCCCGACTATCAGCTACAGCACAATACCATTTACGCCGTGCATGGCTATCACCGTACTCTGCCGCCAAGAGTAAGGTTAATACTAACGTTTTTACAGCGCAGGTTTAATGTGAAAAACTCGACCGTAAAGCAAAAAGCAGACTAAAGTTAGGGTATCAATTGGCGGCGCATGGCAATAAGTTAAGATGGAACTGTTTTATCATCCACTTTCAAGGTACTCACAAAAAGTACTGGTGGCGTTTTATGAAAAACAGGCCAACTTCTATCCTAGAGTTATCGACGTCAAGGATCCTTACTCACGTAATGCTTTTAAACAACAATACCCTTTAGGTAAGTTACCCCTACTCAAAACACCTTCGGGCAAATTACTGCCCGAATCCAGCATTATTATCGAGTATATTGATCATCAATTCGCCACAGGTACCCAGCTTATTCCTGCAGACTTTGAACATGCATTACAGGTCAGGCTGTGCGATCGTATTATTGATAACGATATAAGCAACAAGCTATATATGATTGAAAAAATGCAAATGCGCGCCGAACAAACCCCATTGAAAATCAAACAACTTGAAAATGACATTGTGGCCAGCCTGAGTAGCTTAAATGAACAATTGGGTCATTATCACTGGTTATGTGGTGATGCGTTTACCATGGCAGATTGTGCGCTAATCCCATCCATCATCGACGTCAGAAAGCGCTTTAAGCTGTACCAATTTGATCAACTTAATCGCTATCTGCACCAAGCTGAAAATCGCGGCTCATGGATGCAGGTTCAACAAGAGATTGAGCTGGCGAAGACAAGTGCGCAGGGAGGCTTTCGCCCTATTCCCTAATGCTACCAGCTCATCGATTTGAGATACGTTATAGATTACGTTCTTTTTTCAGCTGCAAGAATGCTTTCCACTTTACCACCTCAGGAGGCAGCTCTGGCGCGGGGCCTTCAAAACCCGCTTCTTTTACCATAGTAGCAATGGGTATCTGCTTGCGATCGCACACAAAGACGCCGCGCACATGGACGATACAACGCAGGATATTTTCGCTCACAAATCGCTGCTCAATATAAAAGTATTTGTCATCCCAGCCGACCACCTTACTTTGCACTTCAAATTTTCTCAGCGGCTTAATATCGCGAATATAAGTAAATTCCGCCGCATTGACGATGGGCATCCATTTGAGCTTAAGAAAGCGTTTCAACAACCCCATTTCTGCCAACATGTAGGTTCTGGCCAGATCCATAAAGGCGGGGTAACGTGAATTGGTAAGATGAAAGTTGATATCACAATCCAAAGGTAACGCACGATAATCAATCGTACTGGTACCGAGAAAATCAATACTACGACAATGGCGAACACGCCATAACATCAACCAAATCAAGCGAAAATACAGATTCATTACATTAGCGTCCTTTAAAATGAAGCCGAAAGGCTAGCAGAGGTCATACCTGATAACAAGCAAGATATCGGCCTGCACTTCAGTCGTAATGACACGGGCAAGTACAGTGTTTCTTAGTCTAATAAGCACAAAAAAAGAGCCATGATGGCTCTTTTAAACTCACGGTAATCTAACGCTATCTGGTAAGGTTAATAAGGTGCTCACCATATACTTTCACATCGTCCCAATCCGTGTAATCGATAACGGCTTTAGGGTCGGTTGGCCCATGAGTGATCTTCATGATCAGTTGGATCATCAATCTGTCATACCAACGCCAAGAGGGGTAATCAACCTTGCCTGCAATCACTTTGACATCTTTAGGTTTCCAAGGTGACAACTCAATGAATTTTTGCAGGTATTTATTGTTTTCAGGCACACGTTTCTCGGGATTACGCGCGACAACGTTAACACTAAAAAAGCTATTGGGTCTTGAGGCTAGCTGCTGCTGATATTGAGTCGCAAAGGCAAATACCGATTTATCATAACTGCCGTAAAGCACGCAGGCGCCTAAAGCAACGCAATCATACTTATCCCAGTCAATCGTCTCGACATGGCCTATCTGCACCACATCGCATTGATGCCCTTGCTGGCGAATATGTGTTGCTATTGCTTGGGTAATTTTGGCTGTATGCCCGCCACGAGAATAGTAAATAAGTAACACTGAAGCCATATCGCACCCATAATCAAAACCAGTTAAATTACATTGTTACAGCTTAATGCTTTGAAAACATATCAATGGATCACAAATTAGTTAAGGGTTTTGTGAAATATGCCACCTAATCATTAAAAAAATCGCGGTACAATATCTCAATTAAAATACTGATTAAGCTTGTAGACTCACAAATTGAGTTCGAGCTATAGACTAAGTATCATTGCCTTAAGCTGGCCGTTCAATTAGAGTCACCTAATCAAGTAGAGTGTAAGAGACTAACCTATGCAAAAAGATATCGATGTAGATACCATGGTCACCAATGCTCAAAGTGCTGCCAAGTGGCTCAAGGCGATTGCCAATCCCTACCGCCTGATGATCTTATGTCAGTTACTTGATAATGAACTCAGCGTCACTCAGCTTAATGAAACTGTGCCACTGAGTCAGTCGGCGTTATCTCAGCATCTGGCCGTGCTGCGCGCCGAAGATCTGGTCGCGACGCGCAAGAGTTCACAGATTGTCTATTACACCCTGAAAAACGAGCAGGTTACCGAGGTTATTTCGATTCTTTATAAACGCTACTGTGCCTAAGGCTGAGTAGCGCTACTCGCTGCGTTATCGCTCACTAAAAGCTTTACCAAAGGCTTTTACCTTGTCCCAATTAGTAAATTCGAAGGTGCCAGTCGTATCAGTTGGTCCTTTGGTGATCCACATGATGAATCGAATCATAAACTTGTCAAAAAAACGATATTTAGGGTAGTCAATCTTACCGGCAAAAACACCTAGTTGCTGCGGCTGCCATAACGACAGCTGTAAAAACTTTTTCATATAAGGGTTAGTTTCTGGGGTGTTTTTTTCCGGTTTTCTGGCCACCACATTAACGGTGAAAAAAGCGTTTTTCTTGCTATTTAACACGGCGCGATGACGGTTAACATATTGCAGCAGTTCGGGTCTATGCTTGCCATAACGAATGCTGGCACCAATCAGCACCTTATCAAAATAAGACAGATTAACTGCCTGCGCTTCTTCCAATGAAACCACGGTTACCATTTGCGTTTCAGCCTGACAGATCTCTTGGATTTGGTCACAAATCGCCTTGGTTTGCCCATCCACTGTCGAATAAATAATTAATGTACGGCTCATCAATTCTTCCAAAAAGTAGGTGTAAATAACACCAATAAAGTAAACACTTCTAAACGACCAAATAGCATCGCGACCACGAGCACCCACTTGGCACCATCGCCGATACTGGCATAATTACTCGCCACCTCACCTAGTCCTGGACCTAAGTTATTTAAGCAAGCCGCGGTAGCACTAAAGGCGGTAATATTATCCAGCCCCAACGCCATCAGTATCAACATACAAACGACAAAAACCAGCGCATAGGCAGAAAAGAACCCCCATACCGCATCGATCACCCGATCAGGTAACGCCTTGCCATTAATTCGAATCGAGAACATGCCACGAGGGTGCACCAAACGCTTAAGTTCGCGCGATCCTTGCAGCAAGAGTAAGATGACTCGCATCACTTTGATACCGCCGGCGGTAGAGCCCCCACAGCCTCCGATAAAGCTAGAAAAAATCAGTAGCATTGGCAAAAATAGCGGCCACATGTGAAAGCTTTCGGTGCCAAAACCTGCAGTGGTGGAAATGGATACCGCTTGAAACAGGGCAAAATCGAAGGTTTCTTCGGGACTATCATAGATCCCTGAATGATAGAGAGTCGCAAAACAGATCAGGGTGAGGGTGAGCTGAACAACCAATAAAGCTTTAAATTCGGCGTCGCGAAAATAGACTTTTAGATTAATGCCACGACGGGTAAATGCCGCAAAATGCAGACTAAAATTTAGTGCAGCAATCAATAAAAACACCACACACACCATGTTAATTGCCGTACTATCGAAGTAGCCCATACTGGCATCATGGGTAGAAAAACCGCCAATCGCAATGGTCGAGAATGAATGACATATCGCATCAAATAGATCCATGCCGGCAAGCCAATAAGCAAATGCACACGCAATGGTCAATGCTAGGTAGATATACCACAATGCTTTTGCCGATTCGGCGATTCTTGGGGTCATCTTACTGTCTTTAACGGGGCCAGGAATTTCAGCGCGATAGAGCTGCATCCCCCCAACACCCAGTACGGGTAAGATGGCAACCGCTAGCACAATGATCCCCATGCCGCCCAACCATTGCAATAGATGGCGGTAAAACAAGATCGCCTTGGGCAGATCATCTAACCCCACCAAAACTGTAGCCCCAGTGGTGGTTAAACCTGAAAAAGACTCAAAGAAGCTGTCTGCAAGAGATAAGTCTGGTTGACTAGAGAAAATAAAGGGCACTGCACCAATCGATCCCAGCACGCCCCAAAATAACACGACCAACAAAAAACCTTCGCGGGTTCGCAGGTCTTTCTTGTGGTGACGATTGGGGTACCAAAGCACGAAGCCGAGCAATAAACTCAGAAAAAAAGCCTGAATAAACGCCGCGCCGCCACCATCCTTGTAGATCACGGCGACGAGCGCTGGGGGAAGTAGCGATAAAGAAAACAGGCCCATCAACAGCCCGGTAATTCTTATGATTGTTCTATATTGCATCTGGGCTTTCTATTAGTCCTTTAGCGGCATCATGCACAATCGGCCATTTTCGCACATATTTAACATGCTGTTGTATAAAATTTATAACCCTAATACGTAACCCAACCAAGGCAATGATCAAAAACCAAGCGCTTTTATCTTTAAAGCTTTAGCGCAGAGCTAATTTGACCATATTTATATTACCCAGAATAATGACAGTTACTCGGTAAACTGCACTTTCAATTGGCCTTGACTGATGGTGGCTAACTCTTGCGCAAATATTTGCTGACGCCCTTTGGGTATCTCAAAATGTAGCTGTACCTTATCTGAAAATATTTTGTCGGTGATCAGCCCTTCACCACGCTCTAAAAAGTGCTCCACATCCTTAAGCTGATGATACTCACACACTAACTGACCGGGATAACGGATTAATTTAAGTTCGGTCTCCAGCTGCGTGAGCCCTTGCTTAATGCCCGCACTATAGGCTCTCACCAATCCACCGACGCCGAGCTTAGTACCACCAAAGTAGCGCACCACTATGGCACCAATCTCACCAACATTGGCCCCTTGTAACGTGGCTAACATCGGCCGTCCAGCACTCCCTGCAGGCTCACCATCATCACTTGAGCCCATCGTTACTGTATTACTGGGGTCAGCGGCGATAAAAGCATAACAATAATGATTAGCTCCAGGATACTCAGCCTTGACGTTAGTAAGCACACACTTCAGAGTTTGTTCAGATGAGCAATGAAACAGTACGGAGATAAAACGACTGTGTTTTATCTCCTGTTCTATCACTAGGCGCTGAGCCGGAATAAGATAACTTTCACTCAACTATTATTAACCCTTAACCGTGAAGACCTAAATTACGGGTCATATTTTCAGTATGATCATGGTGAACAATCACATTATCTTCAATACGGATGCCACCAAATGGACGTAACATAGCCACCTTATCCCAATTAATCTGTTGCTGACGAGTATCCTGCTTTAAGGTGTCGAGTAAGGTATCAATGATGTACAACCCAGGCTCAATGGTTAGCACTTGATTGGCTGCTAATGTGCGCGTGCAGCGTAAAAATGGGTGTGCCTCTGGCGCAGGAATATGAGTACCACGCTCATCATGCAAGAAGCCTCCCATATCATGTACCTGCAATCCAAGCATGTGGCCTAAGCCGTGAGGGAAAAACACACTGGTGATCCCCTGCTCTACCAAGCCCTGCTTATCACCAGTAGCTAAATTGAAATCCAGTAGAATTTGCGCCAATTTATGGTGAGTTTCTATGTGTAGATCAACATATTTTACCCCGGGTCGCATCATGTCGATAATCGCTAGCTGCAGTTGTTCCATCGCCACGATCAGCTCGCCAAAGCGATTTTTTTCAAAGGCGTAGGTGCGAGTAATGTCGGCGGCATAACCATGAAAGTTAGCACCGGCATCAATCAAAAAAGATAAACGCTGAGCAGGCACCTGATGCTCTAGTGCGGTGTAATGTAATATCGCAGCATTTTGGTTAAGTGCCACAATATTGCCATAGGGCATCTCATTTTCACTCTGATCAACCGCATTGAGGTAAGCTTGTTGGATTTGAAACTCGCTGCCGCCACCGTAAAACGCACTCTTAGCAGCCTCATGCCCTTTCACTGCAATTTCATTGGCTTTGCGCATGCAGGCTAGTTCATATTGTGTTTTCGTTGCACGATGATAGTGCAAATAACTCATTACGGCATCGGGATTACGCGATGTAAACCCTAATACTTCGGCAACCTCCAAATGTTCGCCAATATAGGCCCAGTTACCAATATCATTAGGCAAAAAATCGGCTATTTTGTCGGCTTTGGTGAGTAGCTTAACTTCAATTTCACTGGTCCAAAATGCATCAGGAAGGTCAGCCACTTTATGCCAAAAATCCACTGGACGATAAAAAATCAGCTGTGGTTTATCCTTACCATTAACCAATAACCAGCAATGGGGATTATCGATAACGGGTAACCACGCCTTAAAATGTGGATTAACCTTAAACGGGTAATCCATATCGTCTAAAAACTGACGATGAGGCTGACCTGAATGGATCACCAATCCAGACAGTTTTTCCCTCTCTATAATCTCAGCAACGCGATGATTTAACTCAAGGATATGGTCAGGGTAAAGGGTAGCTAAATTTTCCATGTCTATGTTCCTATTATTATTTTATGGCACACGTCTAGATGCTTAACACCTAGGCGTCAGTGGCGGCGACAATATTGACGTCAGTCTAACATAAAGCACAAAATTCAGCCTAACCGAAGAAAATTAAACAACCGTTTAAATTGGGTGTTGAAATTTTCTCGATTTAGACGCACACTGAGCAGCAACTGGTCAAATGATGGCCTGCTGTAAGATAGAGATTTTACCTACGTCATACAAAATCAATAGTAGGTAGTGCTCTTTAAAGCAATAAGGAAGCAAGCAATGATCTACCAAAGTCCTACGATTCAGGTTGAACAACTTGAAGACAATATCGCTCGGCTCTGTTTTAACGCCGCAGGCTCAGTGAACAAATTTGACAGAGAAACCTTAACGTCTCTCGATGCCGCATTAGATGCCATTAAGCAACAGCCAAACCTTAAAGGCTTAATGCTGGCGTCTGGAAAGGATGCATTTATTGTCGGCGCAGATATCACCGAATTTTTAGGTCTGTTCGCACAAGATGATGCCGTACTGCTCAATTGGTTAGAAGAAGCTAACAAGATCTTTAATAAGCTTGAAGATTTGCCCTTCCCAACCATCTCAGCAATCAAAGGCTTTGCATTAGGCGGTGGCTGTGAAACCATTTTAGCAACCGATATGCGCGTGGCTGATACCACGGCTCGCATTGGTCTGCCCGAAACTAAACTGGGTATTATTCCTGGTTTTGGCGGCACGGTACGTCTACCTCGCGTCATTGGCGCAGACAACGCGCTTGAGTGGATCACCACAGGTAAAGATCAACGCCCAGAAGCGGCATTAAAAGTCGGCGCTATCGATGCTGTTGTTGCACCAGAAGCGCTAGAAACCGCAGCGATTCAAATGCTTAACCATGCCATTGCCGAGAAGATTGATTGGCAATCACGTCGTAACCGTAAATTATCTCCACTCACGCTACCTAAGCTTGAAGCAATGATGTCATTTGCCACAGCTAAAGGCATGGTCTTTCAGGTTGCAGGCAAACATTACCCAGCCCCAATGACTGCGGTTGATATAATAGAGCAAGCCGCAGGCGCTAAGCGAGCTGAAGCGCTACAAATCGAACATCAGGCATTTCTTAAACTGGCTAAAACCGAAGTTGCTCAAGCACTTATCGGTATATTCCTTAATGATCAACTCGTTAAAGGAAAGGCAAAGAAAGCTTCTAAGCAAGCTAAACCCGTAAACAGTGCCGCAGTGTTGGGCGCAGGCATCATGGGCGGTGGTATTGCCTATCAAAGTGCCAGCAAAGGCACGCCAATCGTCATGAAAGATATCGCTCAGCCAGCACTTGAACTTGGTTTAGGCGAAGCATCTAAACTACTGACAGCGCAAATCAAACGTGGACGCTCGACTCCAGAGAAGATGGCTGCAGTACTGAATAACATCACTGCCACACTCGATTACAGTGCGGTAAAACAAGCCGATGTTGTTGTTGAAGCCGTTGTTGAGCATCCAAAAGTGAAAGCCACGGTATTGGCTGAAGTCGAAGAGCATGTCAGTGAAGATGCTATTATCGCCTCCAACACATCAACCATCTCAATCAATCTATTGGCTAAGAGCCTTAAGAAACCTGAGCGTTTCTGCGGTATGCATTTCTTTAACCCAGTACACAAGATGCCTTTGGTTGAAGTTATCCGTGGTGAAAATAGTTCAGAAGAGACGATTGCATCCGTTGTGGCTTATGCTGCCAAAATGGGGAAAACCCCTATTGTTGTTAACGACTGCCCAGGCTTCTTCGTGAACCGCGTGCTATTTCCTTATTTTGCCGGCTTTAGTGGCCTACTTGCCGATGGCGCCGATTTTGCGGCTATCGACAAGGTAATGGAAAAGCAGTTTGGTTGGCCAATGGGCCCTGCTTATCTGCTCGACGTAGTAGGTCTAGATACCGGCCACCACGCACAAGCAGTGATGGCTGAAGGTTTCCCCGACAGAATGGGCAAAACCGGTAAAGATGCGATTGATGTAATGTTTGAAGCGCAGCGTTTTGGACAAAAAAATGCCAAAGGTTTCTATCAGTACTCTGTCGATCGCCGTGGTAAGCCAAAGAAAGATATCGATCCTGTAAGTTATGAACTCCTAGGTAATACCTTTGGTGAACTCAAAGAGTTCACCAAAGAGGAAATCATTGCTCGCACTATGATCCCAATGATTATCGAAACAGTACGCTGCCTCGAAGAAGGCATCATTGCCACCCCAGCTGAAGCTGATATGGGGCTGGTTTACGGTCTTGGTTTCCCTCCATTTAGAGGGGGTGTGTTCCGTTACATCGACACCATGAGCGTAGCTAATTTTGTTGCATTAGCCGACAAATATGCTCACCTAGGCGGTCTGTACCAAGTAACAGACAAGATGCGTGAACTTGCTGCCAACAACGGTAGCTACTACCAAGCCTAATCAGCCGGAAGGAATAGAATAATGAAACAAGCAGTTATTGTAGATTGCATCCGTACTCCTATGGGCCGCTCTAAAGCTGGAGTATTTAGAAACGTTCGTGCAGAGACCTTGTCGGCCGAACTAATGAAAGCGTTACTGGTTCGTAACCCACAACTTGACCCTAATACCATTGAAGATGTGATTTGGGGCTGTGTACAGCAAACCTTAGAGCAAGGCTTCAACATCGCGCGTAATGCCGCCCTACTGGCTGGTATTCCTAAGCAAGCGGGCGCTGTCACCATCAACCGTCTTTGTGGTTCATCAATGGAAGCCATGCATCAAGCTGCTCGCGCCATCATGACGGGCATGGGTGATACCTTTATTGTCGGTGGCGTTGAACACATGGGTCACGTGCCGATGAATCACGGTGTCGATTTCCACCCAGGCCTTGCCAACAACGTGGCTAAAGCCTCGGGCATGATGGGGCTAACCGCCGAGATGCTAGGTAAGATGCACGGCATCACCCGCCAGCAGCAAGATGAGTTTGCCGTACGCTCTCATCAACGCGCCTATGCGGCCACCGTTGAAGGACGCTTTGCTAACGAAATCCATGCAATTGAGGGTCACGATGCCAGCGGTGCTCTTGTAAAGGTATACCACGATGAAGTCATTCGTCCTGAAACCACACTAGAATCACTTGCAGGTCTTCGCCCTGTATTTGACCCAGCTAACGGCACAGTAACGGCAGGGACTTCTTCGGCATTGTCTGACGGTGCCTCGGCTATGCTGGTGATGGAAGAAGAGAAAGCGAAAGCGCTTGGTCTACCAATCCGCGCCCGCATTCGCTCTATGGCTGTTGCCGGCTGTGATGCAGCAATCATGGGTTACGGCCCCGTTCCTGCCACACAAAAAGCACTTGCCCGTGCAGGTCTCACCATTAATGACCTTGATGTGATTGAGCTTAACGAAGCCTTCGCAGCACAATCACTACCTTGTGTTAAAGATCTTGGATTGATGGATGTGGTCGACGAAAAGATTAACCTTAACGGTGGTGCGATTGCACTGGGTCACCCATTAGGCTGTTCAGGTACACGTATCTCTACCACCTTAATCAATCTCATGGAAAGTAAGGATGCTAACTTAGGCTTAGCCACAATGTGTATTGGTTTGGGTCAAGGTATCGCAACGGTATTTGAACGCGTTTAACGCCAACTACCCATCACCGTTATAAAAAATCGAGTAGCTAATAGCTTACTCGATTTTTTTTGGCTGTTTCACGTGAAACAGGCTTGAGAAAAGTTCACCGTGATGAGAACAATAGCTGATGAACATTATCGATATTCAACCATTGGTTAGGGTATTTTTGTCGATACTGCATATCGAAAACAAAGACGAGTAACCCAAGGTTCTCAATGCATTGTCGGACAGGCTAAACAACTCAATATTAATCATCTATACCTACAGATAGAAAGTAAAAATGTCGGCCTTTATCACAGTCAAGGTTGGCAAACGATAGCTAAAATTCCTTATCATGCGTTGACACTTTCGGTCATGCACCGACGCCTATAAAGAAAGAGCAATGACACCAGCAACCAAAGCCTTAGATAAAGCCAACATCAGCTACAGCCTTCACGAATATCAACATGAGAGCAACGCCAAAGCGTTTGGTTTAGAGGCTGCAGAAAAACTTAACCTTCCGGTGGAACAGGTCTTTAAAACCTTAGTCGCCCAACTGGACTCAGGTCAATTGGTGGTCGCCATCATCCCTGTCAATGAAAAGCTCAATATGAAGCGTTTGGCTAAAGCCTCTGCAGCCAAAAAAGCAGCCATGGCGCCTGCCGATGTAGTGCAGCGAGCCACAGGATATATATTGGGAGGGGTCAGCCCTATCGGTCAAAAAAAACGTCTCGTCACTTTTATTCATCAAAGTGCAGAAAAACTCGAACGCTGTTATGTCAGTGGTGGGCGTCGCGGCTTAGATATTGGCATCACACCACAAGATCTTATTCGCGCGACGAACGGTAAATATGCTTGGTTAACCGATAGTGACCCACTCGAGTAAACCATATAAACAAGTTGTTTCACGTGAAACAACCCCTCTTGAGTTCACAAAACCGTGCCCACATCTTGGCTTAGTCATGCCGCTAGCGTAATATTAGCTGCTTCTGTTTAAAGTGATTTTTTTCATCTTCTAAGGTTGAATATATGAGTAATCCATTTTCAGACGCCCAACACCAACTCGATGCCATGGGACTTCGCTGCCCAGAACCAGTCATGATGGTTAGAAAGTCAGTCCGAAATATGAATGATGGCGAGACCTTATTGGTCATTGCAGATGATCCGGCAACCACCCGGGATATCCCCAGCTTTTGTGAATTTATGGACCATACCTTAATAGCCAGTAACACCGAAGCCGTACCATACCAATATCTGATAAAAAAAGGCTTATAGCCCATAAGAGTTTGCCCTTTAGTAACACTTGCCAGCTGAGTCGAGCACAGTTTACACTGAGTGATAGTCATCAAAAGGACGGATAAATGGCAATTTTACAAGGCATTAGCTATAAAGTGGTCAAGCGCGGCCCAATGTTAGAAACCTCAACCGCATTGGTCACTACGAGCAGCGGCGTTGCCCAAGATATTTTTGGTAAACCAGGCAACAGACAAGTCACAGTGCTCTCATTCGAACAATGGGAGCAGGCCTGCAAATCACTTAACGCTCAACTACCATGGACAACCCGCAGAACCAATTTACTGGTCGAAGGTGTCAGCTTTGGGCCGCAAGATGTCGGTAAAATTATGCATGTTGGAGATCTACAGCTTCTCGTTACAGGTGAAACCGATCCCTGCAGAAAGATGCAAGCAGCCTTCCCAGGCTTAGAGAAAGCATTAACTCCAGATTGGCGTGGTGGCGTCACCTGCAAAGTGCTCAATGACGCTACCATAGATATTGGTAATAAAGTGCATTTTAGTGAACAGCTGCAATTACTTTAATCGACGCCACACCTTTATTACCTCAGAACTAGCCACTGACGCAAGTGGCTTACATTCACTCTAGACTCTATTT
Source organism: Shewanella sp. 492 (assembly GCF_059338445.1). Lineage (NCBI taxonomy): Bacteria > Pseudomonadati > Pseudomonadota > Gammaproteobacteria > Alteromonadales > Shewanellaceae > Shewanella > Shewanella sp. 492. The sequence continues at coordinate 16,076 of NZ_CM181702.1, read as the reverse complement.
CGCCATCTCAAATACCATTCATTTTCTGTCACATAAATTGGGTGTTACTGTTAACCAATTTATGCGATAACTATTATTTATAAGACTGTATTTAATATAACTGCATCGATAAAACTGACAGTACAGTGATATAAAATGTCGCCAGCACATAATTTTGCAGCTATACACATTTCACCATCAATAAGTAAAAACTAGCGATACTCGGCACAACGCATGCCTATGGAAACAATAACAACTAGACGGATATAATAATGCTAACACAACAAATTAAGCCCTTATGTGCAGTAATAGCACTCACACTAAGCCCCCAGATAATTGCACAAGAAACCACTCAAGATACCACCACTTGGCAAGTTAATGCTCCTGCAAACGCTCCCCTTCAACAAGTCAAAATCGACGTGTCTGAGGGCTCCTGGATGAACGTCAGTGTCAGCCCTGATGGCAAAACCATAGTGTTTGATCTATTGGGCGATATCTACCAAATACCAATCGAAGGTGGCGAAGCAAAAGCTCTCGCTAAAGGCATCGCCTGGCAGATGCAGCCCGTTTATAGCCCTGATGGTAAATCCATTGCATTTACCTCAGATGAAGATGGTGGCGACAATATATGGATTATGGATGCCGATGGCAGCAACCCTCGCCCCGTGACAAAAGAGACATTCCGCTTACTCAACAGCCCAGCTTGGAGCCCAGATTCACAGTACCTTATCGCGCGTAAGCATTTCACCGGCAGCCGTAGCTTAGGTGCTGGCGAAGTGTGGCTTTATCATGTTGCCGGTGGCGATGGTGTAAAACTCACAGAGCGCCCTAACGAACAAAAAGATCTGGGCGAACCCGCTTATTCGCCGGATGGCCGTTACGCTTACTTTAGCCAAGATGCGACACCAGGAAAAACCTTCCACTACTCAAAAGACTCAGTCAAGGGTATCTATAAGATTAAGCGCTACGACACTCAAACGGGTGACATTGAGGTGCTCATCGAAGGCACTGGTGGTGCGATACGTCCAACCCCAAGCCCGGATGGAAGCAAGCTCGCCTTCATTAAACGTGATGGATTTCAGTCATCGCTTTATCTGCTCGATTTGAAGTCTGGTAAAAAAACCAAACTATACGACAAACTCGACCGCGACATGCAGGAGACCTGGGCTATTCACGGCGTATATCCAACAATGAGCTGGACCGCCGATAATGAAGAACTTGTGTTCTGGGCCGGTGGCAAAATTAACCGCCTAAAGGTAGCAGATAAGCAAGTTAAGCAGATCCCCTTCTCGGTTAAAACAGAACTTGCGATACAACCCTCGGTACGCTTTAAGCAGAACATCGACAAGGATATCTTCGATGTCAAAATGCTGCGCATGGCACAGGTATCTCCCGATGGAAAGAAAGTGGTCTATGAAGCCCTAGGTAAGTTATGGGTTAAAACTTTACCTGATGGCAAGGTCACTCGACTCACTAAGCTTGATGCAGACCTGCGAGAGCTATTCCCGCAATGGTCTCGCGACGGCCAGCTGATAGTCTTCACCACTTGGGATGATGACAAGCAAGGCAGTGTCCGCGTTATCAGTGCTCGTGGCGGCAAAGCCAAAATACTCACCCAGGAACCGGGCAAATATGTTGAGCCCACCTTTTCGCCAGATGGCGAGTTAGTGGTTTACCGTAAAGCCAAAGGTGGCAATATCACGCCAAGGACTTGGTCTCAGGAACCCGGCCTATACGTAGTCGACATCAAAGGTAAAGCCAACAGCAAAATAACCCCAGATGGCTATCAGCCTCAGTTTGGCGCAGAGTCAGACCGAGTCTTCTTTTTAGACCACGGCGAGACGCCACAGCTGTCTTCAATTAATCTGCATGGATTCCAAAAGCGGGTGCATTACACTAGTAAGCACGCTACAGAATTTAGGGTCTCACCGGACGGCAAACAACTCGCGTTTGCTGAGCGCTTTAAAGTCTGGGTCACCCCATTCGCTAAACATGGCGAAACCATAGATATCGGCCCGAAAGCCAGCAACCTGCCCGTTACCCAATTAAGCGTGCGTGCAGGTGAGAGCATCAGCTGGAACAGCAACAGCGATCAGCTTTACTGGACTCTGGGCCCAGAACTGTATCAAGTTAACGTCGATAGCAGCTACACCGCAGCAGAGAAAAGCGCCAAATCAGAGAGCAGCGAACCTAAGATCACAGATATCGGCTTTAGCAAGAAAGCGGATGTTCCACGTGGAACTATCGCCTTTATTGGTGGCCAAGTGATCACCATGGAAGATGATAAGGTTATCGATAACGGCATAGTGATAATCAAAGACAACAAGATTGTCGCTGTAGGTGATGCAACAACCCAGATCCCTGCTGGTGCAGAGGTTATCGACATCAAAGGCAAAACATTGATGCCAGGTCTATTTGATGCACACGCTCACGGATCACAAGGTGAAAGTGAAATTATCCCGCAGCAAAACTGGGAGCTTTATGCCAACTTGTCGCTCGGTGTCACTGCCATCCATGATCCCTCTAACGACACTACCGAGATCTTTGCCGCTTCAGAGCAACAGAAGGCAGGCAATATCGCCGGACCACGTATCTTCTCTACGGGCACTATCCTGTATGGAGCCAATGCTCCGGGATATACCTCGCATATCGATTCACTCGACGATGCCAAGTTTCACTTAGAACGGCTCAAAAAAGTGGGGGCATTTAGCGTCAAGAGCTATAACCAACCGCGTCGTAACCAGCGTCAACAAGTGATTGCCGCAGCGCGAGAATTGGAAATGATGGTGGTTCCAGAAGGTGGCAGCTTACTACAGCATAATCTCACCATGATCGCCGATGGCCACTCAACCGTTGAGCACTCGCTACCAGCTGGGGCCATTTACAACGATATCAAACAATTCTGGAGCCAAACCGACGTTCATTACACCCCGACTCTAGTGGTTGCCTATGGCGGTATCTCAGGCGAAAACTATTGGTATGATAAGACAGATGTGTGGTCTCACCCTCGCCTCTCTAAATATGTACCTAGTGATCTTTTACAGGCCCGTTCAATGCGCAGACCTACCGCACCCGATGCACACTATAACCATTTCAATGTTGCACGCGTTGCCAATGAGCTAAATGAACTCGGTGTAAAGCCTAATATTGGTGCCCACGGACAACGAGAAGGGTTGGCCGCGCATTGGGAGATGTGGATGTTCGCCCAAGGTGGCATGAGCAATATGGAAGTGTTAAAAACGGCAACTATTAATCCTGCCACCACCTTTGGCATGGAGCAGCAATTGGGTTCCATCAAAGCGGGTAAGCTTGCTGACTTGATCATCATCGATGGCAATCCGCTCGATGACATCCGGGTCACCGACCGAGTAACTTATACTATGGTCAACGGCAAACTTTACAACGCTGAAACCATGGACCAGCTCAATGGTGATAAAACCAAACGCAAACCATTTTTCTTCGAACTTTAATCAATTTTCAATTTTAAAATCTGCCGGAGTTTAGCCGCAAATTTTAATTTCATGAAAATTTCAAAATGAAGTAAAAATCCCATTCAGGCGTTTAAAAAGGGTGTTCCACGTGGAACACCCTTTTTAATACCATATTAAAATGCAATCAATATTCGATTTACATAACTTTAGCGATAACAAATATAACAATGGAATCATCCACCCCACTCTTCTCGAAATCATTTATCTGGCTGTTGATAACAACAGCAATCGACTAGATGATCATTTACCATGCCTACCGCTTGCATAAAGGCGTAGCAAATTGTCGGCCCGACAAAGTTGAAACCGAGCTTTTTAAGCGCCTTTGACATAGCTTCAGACTCAGGCGTTTGTGCAGGTACTTGCGCTAAAGAAGTGAAATGATTAACCCTAGGTTTTCCATCGACAAAACTCCATAAAAATGTCGAAAAATCATTACCCTGCTCTACATATGCCAAATAGCCTTTAGCATTTTTTATAATCGAATTCACCTTTAAACGATTACGCACAATACCGGGGTTTTGCAACAAGACCTCCACTTTTTGCTCATCAAAGGTGGCAATGATTTTAGGATCGAAATTAGCAAAGGCCGCCTCATAATTTTGCTGTTTCTTCAAAATGGTGAGCCAAGACAAGCCCGCTTGTTGGCCATCTAAGCAGAGCTTAGCAAACAGTTCTTGGCTATCGTAAACAGGCTTTCCCCATACATCATCATGATAAGCCTGATATAAAGGGTCATCACTCACCCAGCCACAACGCGTTATAGGCATGACATTTTTCTCAATTTTCCCAAGTTAAGATAAAAAATAACCTACATAAGCCGTTTTCAACAAGGTATAATCGAAACCATTTTCTATCACCAGCTGACAGTAGTAGACATGACGACGAAACACGACGTAAAAACATTCCAGGGATTTATCTTAACCCTGCAAGAATACTGGGCGCAGCAAGGTTGCGCTATCGTTCAACCGCTGGACATGGAAGTAGGTGCGGGTACATTCCACCCTATGACTTTCTTGCGTTCATTAGGCCCAGAACCAATGAGCAGCGCCTATGTCCAGCCATGTCGCCGTCCAACCGATGGCCGTTATGGTGAAAACCCTAACCGCCTGCAACACTACTACCAATTTCAAGTAGTCTTAAAACCTTCACCAAGCAATATTCAAGAGCTTTATTTGGGGTCACTTGAAGCGTTAGGTGTCGATATGGGTATCCACGATGTGCGCTTCGTTGAAGACAACTGGGAATCACCCACGCTCGGTGCTTGGGGACTGGGTTGGGAAGTCTGGCTAAATGGTATGGAAGTGTCTCAGTTCACTTACTTCCAACAAGTAGGCGGCCTAGAGTGTAGCCCTGTAACTGGCGAGATCACCTATGGTTTAGAACGTCTAGCCATGTACATTCAAGAGGTTGATAGCGTTTATGATCTTGTTTGGACTGATGGCCCAATGGGCAAGATTATGTATGGTGATGTTTTCCACCAAAATGAAGTTGAACAGTCTACCTACAACTTTGAACACGCCAACGTAGAAGTGCTTTTCAAGCAGTTCGATGACTGCGAAAAAGCCTGTAACCATTTGCTATCACTTGAAACACCGCTGCCACTACCCGCTTATGAGCAAGTAATGAAAGCCTCGCACGCTTTTAACTTACTCGATGCTCGCCATGCTATTTCGGTTACCGAACGTCAGCGTTATATTTTACGCGTTCGTACTATGGCAAAAGCGGTTGCAGAATCCTATTACCAAGCCCGTGAAGCGCTTGGTTTCCCAATGTGTAAGTAGAGGGTTATAAAGATGAAATTTGAAAACTTACTCATTGAAGTAGGCACCGAAGAGTTACCACCAAAAGCACTACGTAACTTAGCAGAATCATTTTTAGCTAACTTCACCGAAGAGCTAAATAAAGCAGAGCTGGGCTTTGAATCAGCAACTTGGTATGCAGCTCCTCGTCGTTTAGCCATCAATGTTAAGCAACTGGTATTGGCGCAAGCCGATAAAGTGGTAGAAAAACGTGGTCCTGCAATTGCGCAAGCATTCGATGCCGATGGCAACCCAACTAAAGCCGCAATGGGCTGGGCTCGTGGTAACGGCATTACCGTTGAACAAGCCGAACGTCTTAAAACGGATAAAGGCGAGTGGTTATTGCATCAAGCTAAAGTAGTTGGTGTAGAAACAAAGTCACTTATCTCAGATATGGCCCAGCGCGCACTAGACAAGCTACCTATCCCTAAACCTATGCGTTGGGGCAGCAACAAGACACAATTTATCCGCCCAGTGCACACAGTGACTATGCTAATGGGTAGCGAGCTAATTGAAGGCGAATTACTGGGCATAAAATCTGCTCGCACCATACGCGGTCATCGTTTTATGGGTGTAGACACCTTAGAGCTAGACCATGCAGACAACTACCTCAGCGCGCTTAAAGAGCAAGGTAAGGTGTTAGCCGATTACGCTGAGCGTAAAGCGATCATTAAAGCGGGCGCCGAAGCTGCTGCCGCTAAAATCGGTGGCGTGGCCGATCTTGAAGATGACCTACTCGAAGAAGTGACTTCACTGGTTGAATGGCCAGTTGTATTGACCGCCAACTTCGAAGAGAAATTCCTCGACGTACCAGCCGAAGCCTTGGTTTACACCATGAAAGGCGACCAAAAATACTTCCCAGTATTTGATAAATCTGGCGCACTACTACCCAACTTTATTTTCGTCACTAACATCGAATCTAAAGATCCGGCGCAGATTATCTCAGGTAACGAAAAAGTGGTTCGTCCGCGTCTTGCCGACGCAGAGTTCTTCTTCGAAACCGACAAAAAACAGTCGCTCGAGTCTCGTCTTGCTAGCCTTGAAACCGTGGTATTCCAAAAGCAGTTGGGTACCATTAAGCAACGCGTTGAGCGCATTTCAGCGTTAGCTGGCTTCATTGCCAGCAGCATTGGTGCAAACCAAGAAGAAGCCGCTCGTGCAGGTCTTCTATCTAAATCAGACTTGATGACCAACATGGTGATGGAGTTCACCGATCTACAAGGCACCATGGGCATGCACTATGCACGTCTAGATGGTGAAACCGATGCGGTAGCAGTCGCACTTGCGGAGCAATACAAGCCTAAGTTTTCTGGCGATACCGTGCCAACCGCACCTATCTCTATCTGCGTAGCATTAGCAGAGAAGCTAGATACCTTAGTGGGTATCTTTGGTATTGGCCAAGCACCAAAAGGCGCAGCCGATCCATTCGCCCTTCGCCGCGCCGCCATTGGTGTGCTGCGTATCTGTTTAGAGAACAACTTACCGCTTGATTTGGTTGATCTGATTGCAAAAGCACAAGAGCTTCATGGTGAAAACCTCAGCAATGACAAAGTCGCCGAACAGGTACTTGAGTTCTTTATGGGCCGCTTCCGCGCTTGGTATCAAGATCAAGGTGTGAGTGTCGATGTGATCTTGGCCGTGCTTGCACGTCGCCCTACTTCACCAGCCGATTTTGAAAGCCGCATTAAAGCGGTTGCTCACTTTAGAACCCTTGAGCAAGCGCAAGCACTCGCTGCAGCCAATAAGCGTGTATCTAACATCCTAGCGAAAGTTGAAGGTGAGCTTCCAGCCACTATCGACGCTAACTTGTTAGTTGAAGGCGCCGAAAAAGCTCTAGCCGCTAAGCTTAATGAACTTCAACCTCAGCTAGCGCCGCTGTTTGCTGCAGCTAACTATCAAGAAGCCCTTTCACTGCTCGCAAACCTACGTGAAAGCGTAGATACCTTCTTTGAAGATGTGATGGTGATGGCCGATGATGAAGCGCTGAAGAACAACCGCCTAGCCTTGCTATCGAGCCTACGCGAGCAGTTCTTACACGCAGCTGACATTTCGTTACTGCAGTAAGCATTAATTTTGCTAATAAAAACGCACCCTTAGTGGTGCGTTTTTTTATGACCGAGGATAATAATCCCACTCATTTTAGTGCAATGCTTGAGCGACGATACAAAGCCAAGTTAGACTTAACCCTATCGTTCCCACAACTAGGTCTAAAGCGCCATGGTATCTGAAAGTATCATCTATCCTCTAGGTGAAAACGCCTTGGTGTTAGACCCTGCGCCGCGAGCTACAATCGATTTTGCCCTGCAAAACAAACTTTGCTGGATAGCAGATAGCTGCCGAAATATCACCGGTGTGCTCAATGCCGTCCCAGGAATGAATAACCTCACCCTCTATTTTGATAACGCCGAACGGCTTAAATCTGGCGAAGCGATACTACAACAACTATGGGATGAGGCGGCGCAGCATTCATTGGCGCAACGACATATCGAAATTCCCGTGGTATACGGTGGTGAATATGGCCCCGATATCAACAATGTCGCCAATGCCCACCAGCTGAGTGTCGAAGAGGTCATTCGCCAACACAGTAGCGCCAAATACCAAGTGTTTTTCATTGGGTTTCAACCCGGTTTTGCCTACCTCGATGGCTTGCCAGCCTCATTACATACCCCAAGATTATCAACGCCTCGGCTGCAAGTACCCGCAGGTTCAGTCGGCATAGGTGGAGAACAAACGGGGATCTATCCAAGTCAAAGCCCTGGAGGCTGGCAACTTATCGGTCAAACCCACCTTAAGTTGTTTAATCCTCATCACTCCTCACCTAGCCTATTACAACCTGGTGATATCGTTACTTTCGTTGCCACTCGGTCATTTACATCATGATCCATATTGAGCAAGCAAACAGCCATATTACGATCCAAGATCTAGGCCGCGCTGGAGTCGCCCATTTAGGCATTCCTATTGGCGGCGCAATAGATAAACAAGCATTACTCCTCGCGAATCGTTTAGTGGCAAACCCCGACAACTGTGCAGCATTAGAATTTAGCGCGGGTGAATTTACGCTCCGCTTTGAAACTGACACTTGGGTCGCCCTATGTGGCGGGTACTTCGATGCCAGCATCAATAATAGACCCCTATGGAATGGCTGGCGTGGCAAGGTAAATAAAGGTGAGTCACTGCATGTTCGCGGCCCGAAACAAGGGATGTACGGCTACCTTGCCATCATGGGAGGTATAGATTGTGAGACGGTTTTAAAGGGTAAAGGCACCGACATCACCAACCAGTTTGGCGGACATCAAGGGCGCTACCTTGAAGCGGGGGATCGCTTGAACATCGGCGTGACAGCCTTCGGTAACTTCAGTCGTCCAATTGGCGCGGTACAACGGGCCAACGACGGTATCCTAAGAGCCCTTCCCGGCCCCGAATTACTGCTATTTAGTCCATCCAGTAAAAAAGCCTTTTGGCATACGTCTTGGAAAGTCTCCAATCAAAGCAACCGCATGGGGACTCGGCTGAATGGTCAACCCCTTACAACCGAAACCGACATGAGCTTACGCTCACACGGCGTAATGCCAGGGGTGGTACAAGTTCCACCGAATGGCCAACCTATTGTATTGATGGCAGATGCGCAAACCACTGGCGGATATCCTAGAATTGCCTGCGTGATAGCAGCCGATTTATGGAAAGTAGCGCAAATGAGGCCGGGACTTGGGTTGATATTCCAACATATCAGCCCAAGTCAGGCACAAAGTGCCAACTATGAATGGCAGCAGTATCATTATCGTTTAGCAAAGGCAATGGATGGCAGTTAACACAAAGCAAGCTGAGCGGCGTTATCCAATCGATCTCAACGCCGATTTGGGTGAGGGAGGCGCACACGATGCAGCGTTATTGCACATCATCACCAGCGCAAACATCGCCTGTGGAGGCCACGCAGGCGATCAAGCCTCCATGCGCCAAACGGTAACACTGGCTAAGCAATGTAATGTGCTAATTGGCGCCCATCCGAGTTATCCAGACAGAGTAAACTTTGGCCGTCAAACCATGGAGCTAAGCGAGAATGAGCTGTTGGACTCGCTATATAATCAAATCATCACTTTAAAGCAAATTTGCGACGCCTTAGCGGTAAAACTACATCATGTTAAGCCTCATGGCGCGCTATACAATCAAGCGGCTGAAAACAGCGGTTTGGGGCAAATCATTATCGATGCGATAAAGCGCGTCGATCCAAACTTAAAACTGATGATGCTAGCGGGTAGCTCACTAGTCCAGCAAGCGTGTGAGCAAGGTATCGACGTTATTGAAGAAGCCTTTGCCGACAGGGCTTATTTAGCCAGCGGCGCTTTGGCATCACGCAGCCTTGCCGGCGCCGTCATCGAAGACGCGCAAACGGCGATGAAACAAGTTGAGCATATTATCAATGATCAGCCTATTACCACGTTAGATGCTAAATCGGTCATCATAAAGGCGAGTAGTATTTGTCTACATGGCGACAATGACCATGCACTCGCTTTCGCTAAGCTTATTAGTCAACACCTATCCCAATCAACATAAGCTGCGAGCTTTATTTCACTCGCGCTCTGGTGAGTCATAGGGCATGGATGAGAGCCAACGTGTCCCACTTCCAACTCATTCTTTATCACCATCATCAGTCAAAAATGAGCAACAAAAAAGCCCCAGATCTCTCTGAGGCTTTTGCCAGAACTTAATGGTCAATAAGACTTACACGTCTAAGTTAGCCACATTAAGTGCGTTGGACTCGATAAATTCGCGACGCGGCTCAACCTGATCACCCATCAAACAGGTAAATAGCTGATCGGCGCCAATGGCATCTTCGATAGTCACTCGAAGCATACGACGCGACTCAGGATCCATTGTGGTTTCCCACAGCTGCTCAGGGTTCATCTCACCCAAACCTTTATAGCGTTGGATATAGAGACCACGCTTTGAATCGCCCATCAACCAATCTAAGGCTTCAACGAAAGAGCTGATCTCTTTAGTACGCTCACCGCGTTTAACGTAGCCACCCTCTTCAATCAAACCGTCAAGAGCATCGGCCAGTTTCGCCATACGCAGATAATCGCTTGAATGCAGGAAGTCATACGAGAACAGGTAATGGGCGTCGATACCATGCTTACGAATAGTGATCTGCGGCAGATACACTTTACGCTCAGGATCAAACACAGCTTCGCCGCTAAAGATAAACCCACCAGACTCGGCTTCTTTTAGCGCAGCCACATAAGTGTCGCACCATTGCTTAACTTTGGCTTCATCGGCTAACAGTTCGTCAGTTAACGGAGCTTGATACAGCATGCGCTCGGTCAGCATCAATGGAAAACGCTTTTCAAGACGATCGAAAATTTGCTCAACTTCGCGATATTGATAAACCAGCTTCTCTAATGGCGCACCCAACATTGCCGGCGCATCTTTCGATGGGTGAATTTCCCCCCCATCCAAAGCTAGGTTAGTCAGGTATTCGGTTAACGCCGGATCGTCTTTTAGGTACTGCTCTTGCTTACCTTTTTTCACTTTGTACAGTGGTGGCTGGGCAATATACACATAACCACGCTCGATAAGCTCAGGCATTTGACGGAAGAAGAAGGTCAACAGCAAGGTACGAATGTGCGAGCCGTCGACGTCAGCATCGGTCATGATAACGATGTTGTGATAACGGGTCTTATCTGGATCGTATTCATCACGGCCAATACCACAACCTAATGCAGTGATCAGCGTGGCCACTTCTTGTGACGACAACATCTTGTCGAAACGCGCCTTCTCTACGTTAAGGATTTTACCCTTTAGTGGCAGAATCGCTTGGTTCTTACGGTTACGCCCCTGCTTGGCGCTACCGCCAGCAGAGTCCCCTTCCACTATGTATATTTCAGAAAGCGCAGGGTCTTTCTCTTGGCAGTCAGCCAGTTTACCTGGCAAACCACCTAAATCTAATGCACCTTTACGACGAGTCATTTCACGGGCTTTACGCGCCGCTTCACGAGCACGAGCGGCATCGATAATCTTACCAACAATCAGCTTAGCTTCGTTTGGATGCTCCATTAAGTAATCACTTAACTGCTCACCCATGGTTTGCTCTACCGCAGTTTTCACTTCACTTGAAACCAATTTATCTTTAGTTTGTGAGCTAAACTTAGGATCAGGCACTTTAACCGAAATCACTGCCGTCAAACCTTCACGAGCATCGTCACCGGTGGCGCTGGTTTTACCCTTTTTATTGAATCCTTCACGATCCATATACGCATTCAGGTTACGGGTCAATGCACTACGGAAACCCGCTAAGTGAGTACCACCATCGCGCTGAGGAATGTTGTTGGTAAAACAGAAGATGTTTTCTTGGAAGCCATCGTTCCACTGCATCGCCACTTCAACGGTAATACCATCCTCGCGCTCTTGGATAAAGTGAAATACTTCTTTGTTTACTGGCGTCTTATTAACGTTTAAGTAGTCAACAAAGGCACTAATACCGCCTTCATACTTGAAGAACTCATCACGGTTATCACGCTCATCAACAAGGTGAATACCGACACCAGAGTTAAGGAATGACAACTCACGTACACGCTTAGCCAGAATATCAAAATGGAATTCAACGTCGGTGAAGGTTTCTTTACTTGGCCAAAAACGGATTTCGGTACCCGTTGTGGTGGCTTCTCCCACTTCAGCTATCGGTGCGTCAGGTACACCATGGGTATAGAACTGTTCATATACTTTACCGTCACGACGAATGGTCATTTGCAGCTTTTCAGACAGCGCGTTAACCACTGAAACACCTACACCGTGGAGACCACCAGACACTTTGTAAGAGTTATCATCAAACTTACCACCGGCGTGCAAAACCGTCATAATTACTTCGGCAGCAGATACCCCCTCTTCCTCATGGATAGAGACAGGAATACCGCGGCCATCATCTTTAACCGATACCGAGCCATCAGAATGGATTTTGATGGTGACATCACTACAATAGCCAGCAAGTGCTTCATCGATAGAGTTATCGACCACTTCGAATACCATGTGATGTAGACCTGTGCCATCATCGGTATCACCAATGTACATTCCCGGTCTCTTACGTACCGCATCAAGGCCTTTTAAAACCTTAATACTCGAAGAATCATAACTATTCTCTGACATATTATTCTCTCGTCGGTTATTCAATTACCGTTACACACCCTTGTTCCACATGGAACACCTTTACCGGCGGTGTGTTTAACGAATCCACTATTGCCGCAGGCTCGATTGCCGTCACAAACACTTGTGCCCCGGTATCGCATAGCTGCTGCAACAACAGTTGCCTGTGTCTTGCATCCAGTTCCGATGGAAGATCATCCACCAGATAAATACTGTTTTTATCGATTTGTTGTTTTAGCAGCTTGCCCTGTGCAATGCGCAGCGCACACACTAACAATTTCAGTTGACCTCTAGATAATGCATCCTGCACCGGCAAAGTGCCCACACGCAGTCTTAAGTCCGCTTTATGGGGCCCACTCGCAGTGTGTCCCGCCGCTAAATCTCTGGGATATTGTGCCTGCAATAGCGCCTGATAATCGGTTTTGCTATCCCAACCTCGAGTAAAGGAAACTTTAACATCTATCTGAGGTAAAAACTCTTCGATTATACCCTTAAGTCGTTCATTTAACGAGCCTACATATTGCTTTCGTATCTCGGTGACGATTTCGGCATAACGCACCAGTTCTTTGTCCCAAAACTGGATTTGCCGATAGTCAATTTGGTTTTTAAGTAACTGATTTCTATGCTTTAAAATACGTCTGACATTCGCCCATGCACTGTGGAAGTTTTTGTCGGTATGAAAGGCTCCCCAGTCGATAAACTGTCGCCGCGCTTTGGGGCCTTCAAAAAGCAGTGAAAAACTCTCAGGAGTGATCACCTGAATAGGTAAAGTTTCGGCCAAGGTCGATAATCTTTTGACCTTATCGCCATTAATTTTAACCTCGGTATCACCGGAGCGAAAACGGCGTAAGCCAATTTTGTGTTGTTGATCGCCGAGGCTTAGATTAGCAAACAGCGTGAGCTTATCTTCGCTGTTTTGAATGACACGCTGCGACAGATGACTGCGGAACGAACGCCCCATCCCCAGAAAGTAAATCGCTTCTAAGATGCTGGTCTTGCCGCTACCGTTTTGACCATAGATAAGATTTAAGCCATCGCCTAACTGCAACTGCGCGCTAGTGATGTTACGGAAAGCGTCGATATGAAGCCGAGTTAAACTCATTAAATACTCAATTGATCAACCAGACGGGTAAAACAAACGCCACCCAAAAGTGGCGTTACCTGTTGCGTTACAGACGCATTGGCATCACAACATACATAGAATCTTCTTCAATATGGTTTTCAATCAAGGCGCTGGAGTTGCCATCGATTAGGGTGATACGCACATCATCGGAAGGTAGGTTGTTTAAAACATCCAATAAATAACTGACGTTAAAGCCAATTTCTAGCGGAGTATTGTCATATTCGATATCTAAGATCTCTTCCGCTTCTTCCTGCTCGGGATTATTAGCGGTGATCTTAATTAAATTTTGTTCTAGCTGAACCCGCACCCCGCGAAACTTCTCATTCGACAAAATAGAGGCGCGTAGCAAGGCTTGCTTTAATTGATGACGACTGGCAATCACTACCTTATCACCGCCTTTAGGCAGTACTCGGCGGTAATCAGGAAAACGCCCATCGACAAGTTTACTGGTAAATACCGCGCTTTGAGTGATAGCACGGATGGCATTGTCACCAATGGCGATGGTGACATCGAGATCTTCACCTTCAAATAAACGTTGCAGCTCTAACACACCTTTACGCGGCACAATGACCTGCTTTTCAGGTAATGAATCGGCTAAGGTGCGATGACTCAACGCCAGACGATGCCCATCGGTTGCAACGGCTCTGAGCACATTGCCTTCGGTTTCTAACAACAAACCATTAAGGTAATAACGCACATCTTGGTTAGCCATCGAAAACTGGGTTGCATCGATGAGCGACTTTAAGGTGCCTTGCTTGAGGGTAAACTCGATATCCGCCTGAAAGGCGTCAACATTGGGATATTCTTCAGCAGGCAGAGTCGCTAAAGTAAAACGACTGCGGCCAGAGCGAAGCAACAGGCGGTTTTCCTGTTGCTCTATTTTAAGTTCGACTTGATCAGGAAGTGATTTAACAATATCGAGAAATTTCTTAGCCGGGACGGTCGTCCGCCCCTCAATGACCTCACCCTCAAGCTGTGCTTGGCCAACCAACTCTACCTCTAAATCGGTGCCGGTCAGCTTAAGTGAGTGACCACTTACTTCAACTAAAAGGTTTGCCAGAATAGGCAAGTTATGTCGTCTCTCCACCGCTCCACTAACCAGTTGAAGTGGCTTTAATAGGGCATCCCTATCAATTGAAAATTTCATGTGTTTCAATTTCCCTGATTTTATGAAGATAACGTACGGATCAAGTTAGCATAATCTTCTTTAATGTCATGACTTTCTTCACGTAGCTGTGCGATTTTGCGACACGCATGCAATACGGTAGTGTGGTCACGACCACCAAACGCATCACCAATCTCAGGTAAGCTTTGGTTAGTTAACTCTTTCGACAGTGCCATTGCCATCTGTCGTGGGCGTGCCACGCTACGTGAACGACGCTTAGACAGCATATCGGCCATCTTGATCTTGTAATATTCAGCAACGGTTTTCTGAATATTGTCTATAGTGACCAATTTTTCTTGCAGAGCCAAGAGATCTCTTAACGCTTCACGCACAAAATCGATGGTGATCGGCCGACCGGTAAAGTTTGCGTTAGCGATAACACGGTTCAATGCGCCTTCAAGTTCACGTACGTTGGAGCGTAAGCGTTTAGCAATAAAGAATGCCACTTCATCAGGAAGGTTAATCCCGCTTTCTTGTGCCTTACGCATCAAAATTGCAACACGAGTTTCTAACTCTGGTGGTTCAATCGCCACGGTTAAGCCCCAGCCAAAGCGCGACTTAAGACGATCCTCAACGCCGTCTATCTCTTTAGGATAACGATCAGAGGTCAAAATGATCTGATGATTTCCCTCAAGCAAGGCATTAAAGGTATGGAAAAACTCTTCTTGTGATCTGTCTTTATTAGCAAAAAACTGAATATCATCGATAAACAGCGCATCCACACTGCGGTAGTAGCGCTTAAACTCTTCAATCGCATTATTTTGTAACGCTTTAACCATATCCTGAACAAAGCGCTCAGAATGCATGTAAACCACTTTGGCGTTGGGATTATTCTTGATAATGCCATTACCCACAGCATGCAGTAAATGCGTCTTACCTAAACCGGTACCACCGTATAAAAACAGTGGGTTATAGGCGCCACCTGGGTTTTCAGACACCTGCAATGCAGCCGCTTTACCCAGTTGGTTCGACTTACCTTCAACGAAGTTTTCGAACTGATAGGTTGGATTGATGTTGCTACGATGATTGGTCATCGTTGACGGTTCATTGGTGTTGAACGACGGCTTACCAGGGGACTTATTGGCCGACGGTATCGTGGCACTCTTTACTGAAGCGGTCGGTCGAACCGGCTGGCTCGCTGGACGGCTACCAATATCGAAACGCAACTTAGGCGCATTACTGCCCATTTGCTCAGTAAAGAATTGATTAATGGTATTAAGGTACTTGTCTCTTACCCAATCGAGAACAAACCGATTCGGTGCGTACAGCACTAGAGTATCCCCGTCCATTTCGGCTTGTAACGGTCTGATCCACATACTGAATTGCTGAGCCGAAAGCTCGTCTTGTAGTCGTCCGATACATTGCTGCCAAAGTGAAACCGCCAC